>NZ_CBDBBH010000001.1:0-69517 GCF_965202595.1 Candidatus Poriferisocius sp. | reverse complement strand
TCGCTCAGCCGATGTCATCAGTGCCGTGCATTCGGTTGCGACTGACACCGCGGCAACTGTGACCAATAGCACAGCGCATTATCTACAGAATCTGACATGGACGACTATTAGTCTGGACAAGTTCATCGAGCTAAAAAAGATTGACTTCGTTGAATTCTTTATTCGGAATAACGATGATGCGCCTGATAGATTCTCGCAATTGATCTCCGGCCAGGTGTTGCGAGGATTAAAGTTCAACCCGGGTAACTCTTATGCAGGAGATCAGGACACAACAATCATTAAAGCACTGTTGATGTGGGATTGGCTCGACGATGGTCCGCACCTGGTCCATCAGTGGAGAAAAGCCTTTCTTCGCACTCATGCCTATAGCCACTCCGCTGGCGCGCCGGTACTACTTATGGCTCCCTTGACCGATGGGGTTTATCTCACAGGGTTCAAGGCTGACGCCTGGAACACTGAACACAAGATCGACCGTATGGTCGTCACCTACGAGGAATAGAGTCATGGCAACGCATCTGCTTGTGCAGACCGTAGACGGTCGTCACTTCGTGCGAGGGAGCGCAAACGCCCGCACGAAAATCAGTGCCGAGGAGAAGGCGGCGGGCTTCAAGGTAGCGCCGCTTCACACTGGCGGTGTGTTCACGGAGGTCAACAGCGGGCATCAGGTTGACCTTGACAAGAAGGGGGCGGTTACAGCGGTTGGCGAGGTGCCTCCCGGTCGCACGAGTTTCCCTCCAAGTGAGTCTACCGGCAGTGGGAACGCATGGACCTTCCCGGACCACTACGTGATCCATGCCGACCGCTGGCCTCACGCCGGCAGCGTGGACTTCGGGCCGTTCCGCTACTACCGCCCGACGCCAACCGACGGCGACCCCTACAACGACTGGATCCCGGTGCATGACGACGACGTGCTGAACGTCATCATCGGGCTGGCCTACGGCGGCCTCGAACATGAGGACGAGGACGTAGAGGCCACAACCTACGGTTCCACCGGGCCCACCCTCGAAGCCGGGAAGTGGACGGCCACCGTCGATGCCCATCTGCGGGCGATGCATTCCTTCCGGCGGTTGCTGTCCGAACAGTTGCTGGCAATGTTTGCCACCGCCCACCTTGGCCTGTGGACGGATCGCCAGCGGCCCGGCTGGTTCAGTTCGGCGCTGATCGAGGACGCGGAGCGGCGCGAGGCCATCGATGCGTCGGTCACCGCACGGGGCCACGATCTTGACGCCAAGCTCCGCCGTATCTGCACGTCCTACTACGAGCTCGAATACGACCTCAAGCTGCTCGACAAGTGCAAGACCTTGGCGGATTGCCTCAAGGTGGCCGAAATGTGGGTCGAGGGCACGTTCCTCAAGGACTGGCGGCTCGAAGGGTGGTATATCGGCAAGCTGATGGGCGACCCGCCCGCCATGCACGAGAAACTGGGCCCGCTTCACAACCGGTATCCCGGACTGGCGTGATGATTCAGGAGACCTTGCCCGAATTGTATGTCATCATCGCCGATGTCGTGCTGCTGGTCGGCTTCTACGGCGTCCTGCACACAACCTTCATCGGCCCGGAGAAGACCCGGCGCAAGGAACTCTACGATCGTCTCAACAACATCGAGCAGGAGCAGATCCATGCGAACGCCTGGCGCGAGGCGCACGGCGACACGCACCGCGAGACGCTGGCCAAGATCGACCGCCTGATCTCGATGACGAGTCAACACACCGAGGCTCTTCACGCCATGGACAAGCGTCTGGCGTTGATGGAGCAGCGGGAAGAAGAACGGGACCGCCGCGCGGCCCGCTAGGAGCCCCACATGCAGACCATTCTCCTCACGCTCAAATACTGCCTGCTCGCTTTCGGCGGCGTTCTGATCGGCTTCATCTTTGCCGGCCTTGCCTGCAATGAGGCCCGTGCCGGCGAACACCGCCTCGATCTGGCGTTCAGTGTGGCCGACGACGGCTCGTGCTCGGAAGCGACCGAGACGATCTCGTTGACCTACGACTACGCCGGCGACCGGCTCGACGCCTACGGCAAGGTCCGGCAGGCCCCGTCGGCCGGCGATTGCCGGACGCAGGGTCTCGCCTACACGGTCGATCTGGCCCCGAGCTTCGATTGCGGCACCTTCGGCTACGTCGAATGGGAGTGTGTGGCCAAGCTGTCAGCCGATCGGCACACGCTCCACGCCCAATATGCCCTTGCCAACGGCACCCGCCGGGCGGACGGGCGGCCGATGTATCTGGTGACGCTCCCGGCCGGCTCGATCGAGACGGTGACGGCGGCCCTGGGCGCCACGGCGACGATCGGCTGGCTCGAAGTGACGCTGGCCGTCAACACGCTGGAACTGGACTGGGCGGACGGCAGCAGCGGCCGCACCCTGCACGCCGCCGTCTCGACCGAGTTCCCGCTCCTCGGCGGTTCCCTCGAACTGGCGGCGGACGTGGACGCCGATGGCGACCATGCGTTCGGATCGGCCCGGAGTGTCTGGCGGAGCGGCCGGCTCTACGTCGGCCTGTTCTACGACTTCGGCCTGCTCGAAGGGCTGTCCGATGCCCCCGAGACCATGAAATGGTACGGAGAGGATGTGGTCTATCAGGGGCCCGGACAGGACACGGCCACCCGGCTGGAGGTCGGCGTCACCTTCTGACGCGGTATACTCTCAATCCCTGGGTCCGCCGCGTCGTTGTTTTGTAGACCGGTGGTGCGGTCGGCCCGGGGACCAGCCAAGGAGACGAACATGGGCAAGCCCAAACCGTACAAGATCTGATGAAACCGCGGACCTATGAGGACCTCCGCCCCCAACTCCGGACGGGTGACATTGTGCTCTTTGCCGGACGCTCAGCCGTCAGCAAGCTGATCCGGTGTGTGACCCACAGCAGGTGGTCGCACGTCGGCATGATTATCCGTTACGAACCGGACGCGGTGTTCGTATGGGAGAGCACCGTCCGGAAAGGAGTGGCGTTGTCGGCGTTCTCCCGGCGGATAGCGACCTATCCCGGTCACGTCGCCGTGCGGCGCAGACGGAACATCCTCACCGACACGGAAGAGAGCGCCATTCACGAGTTCCGGCGGCGGGTGTCCGGAACCGGGTTCGAGAGGTCCCCCTTTCAGATGCTCGGCTCGGCGCTGCAAGGCATCCACAACCGGGCCGACGAGAGCCGATTCTTCTGTTCGGAACTGGTCGCGGCGACGTTCAAGGCGGCTGATCTGCTCCCTTCTGACCGCCCGTCCAACGAATACACGCCGGACGATTTCGCCCTATTGCTGACCGGCTGCTTGGGGGAGTCCCATCATCCACTAGTGGAGATTTTCGATGCCCGATAAGGCCAAGACGGCGGCCCGTAAAGCCCAAGAGGCGGCCCGTAAAGGCAGGGTAAAGGCAGATATGGTAAGTTGGGGCTACGACCCACCAATGAAAGAGATTCTGCGGACTAGGGGATACTCAGCGGCGGCGCGCGGAAGAGAGGCGGCCGAAGGGGCCAGACAATCGGCGGAAAGCGCCAGCCATGCGGCAAAGCTCGGCGGCCTGAACGCGACCATTTTTTCGGTGAAGATCAACAACGCCCGGGCTCGGCGGCAACTGGAGGAGAGCAGGAAGACGCTGGAGCGGAGCAAGAAAGTCAGGGAGCAACGGAAATGACCGAGGGTTACGCGGTCCGCAAGGGCGAGTTCTCGTGGGCACTGGAGTTGCTCAAACAGGGCAAGCGCGTCTGCCGGCGGGGCTGGAACGGCAGAGGCATGTGGCTGGTGCTCCTAAAACGCCCCGGCTCGTTCAACATAGGTGGCGCGGCCTATCCGATGCAAAGCTATGTCGCCATGAAGACGATGCAGAGCTCGCTCGTTCCGTGGCTGTGCAGCCAGACCGACCTGCTGGCCGACGATTGGGAGGAAGTGGAGTAGGAATATGTCGGACGCAAATGAGAGAGCGGATCAGATCATGGAAATGCTCAAGAAGCGGAATCCGAATCCGCCTTCAAGAGCAGAGCAGAACTCAAGAAACCATTACGCCTGGCACCAGTTGAAAACACACTGGGATCAGGTGAACTCGGAGTTGCACGATCTTTCCGGCGAGGTCCGGACGCTTCGTGCGCTGATAGAGGGATTGGTAAGAATTCTTGTTGACTCTCCAAAACACGACGATCTGCACAAGTTGCAGAAGCAGATCGACCAACTCAAGGAGAAGCCCGAATGACTGCTTCCGTCACGATCTGCAATACCAGTAACCATACGGGGGAGAACTGCACCGTCAAATTAGGTCTTATCAACATTCCACTGAAGCCCGGAGAATATACCACGGTGCATATTGATGATAAGGTTGAAGTTTTCTTCGATAAGGACGGGAAGACTGAACCGTTCACGATGAACGGTAAGCAGATGTATCCGGAAGCCTCCATTGCCTGGAGACCTTTCGGGAAGGTGAAGAAATGACTGTTTCCAGCACACTCGTCAACATGTCCAACCACACGGGCGAAAACTTCTCCATCGCGATCATTGCCTGGAGACCTTTCGGGAAGGTGAAGAAGTGAGATGTATGCCCTGTTCCTGATGATGGCCCTGTGGATTCCCAGCCCTTCCGGGCCGGGGGTCCATTGGCAGCAGCACACGCACCCGGTGAAGGTGGCCGCCAACCTGACCGAGGACCAGTGCCACGCCGCCGGCAAGCGGGCCCTCATGCAGGCTAGGAACATGATTCGCGCCTACGCCTGCCACGAAGACATCAAGGCCTAGGAGGA
This sequence comes from Candidatus Poriferisocius sp., assembly GCF_965202595.1. Lineage (GTDB taxonomy): Bacteria > Actinomycetota > Acidimicrobiia > Acidimicrobiales > Bin134 > Poriferisocius. The sequence goes on along the minus strand of NZ_CBDBBH010000001.1, from coordinate 64,799 downwards.
CGCCATGAAGATGCCATCGTTCGCGACCCCGATCCAGACCAATGCCGTGATCTTCGCCACCTACGCCGTCCTCGGCTTTCTCGGGTTCATGGCTCTCGACTCGTTCATCGCCAACGGCGACCCGGACGGCGGCATTCCGAAAGAGGCATGGGGCATCGCGGGGATGGTATTCGGCAAGCTGCTGGATGCCATGCTGGAGATCATCAAGCAGCGCCGCGAACCGAATGCGGGAACTTCCTGAAAGACACCCCTTCGATGGCGGGGTATCGGGCATAAGGATATGGGGGAAGCGACTGAAAAGGCGGCCCCGGCCAAAACCTCCACCCAGGGCCGAGGCAGAAAAGCTAAAGTGTCGGCACGGCCTGCCGAAGGCGTGGTGCGCACTATGTCGAGACACATGAAGGGATCTATCGCCATGCTCAAGCGGGCGGCCTCGGCCAAGATCAGCTTCGGCCAACTCGCCATCGCCTTGGCGGCGAGCTCTGTTCTGCTGGCCATCGTCAACGGCTGTGTGCCCAAGGGAATCGACTTCCGGACCCCTCTGGCCTCCATCGAGACCGACCACACTCCCGACGAGCTCAAGGCCGAGCTTTGCACGGTGCGCGGGGAGCTGTATATTCCCAAGGGCGGCGCTCTGACTTGCGGCGCCGCCACCGCCGCTCCCGGCGGGGATGGTGGAACTCCTCCTCAGACACAGCTACCATCATCCCCGCTCCCGGCGGAGCACCCCCCGGAACCTGAAGCACGTTCTCCTGAGGTTCCGGGGGACCCGCTCGAAGAATCGATCATCGAGAACGAGGGCGGGCAGAACACCGCCTACTGCGACGAGTCCGGACTGCACATCGGCGACGGGTTCCGGTTCCAGCTATCGGACGCCGAACGCGCCGAACACCGCTGCGAGAGGATCGAGGAAGCCAAGGCCGCCGCCGAACGGGCCCTGGGCCCGGAGACGTGGCGGACCCTCGATCAGGTCCGCCGCGACGTGTATTCGGAAGTTTGTTACTGGACCGGGCCGACCGGGTGCCACAGCTTCACGTGGACGATCAAGCACATTCGGACGGGCAACTGGAACGCGGCGGCGGACGAGCTTCTGAACACGACCTGCCCGACCTGCCTCTACACCGTGGACCCGGAACGCACCGAGGTGCTGGCCCGGTGGATGCGGCGAGGGGTCAGGGACTAGAGGTCTTTCCTCCAGCGCAAGCGCGGTTCACCACTGTACGCCGAAGGCTCACCGAACAACGGCATCCCCGACTGATGCCGTTGGCGCTTGCCGACGTTCCATGTTCTCACCCGATCCAGCTTCCCGTCGATCTTCCATCCCGTCGCCTTGAGCGACGAGCCGGACTCCGATTGCAGCGTGTAGGTGTAGGCCCGCCGGTAGCCCAAAGCCTTGGCCGCCCGGGTGATAGCCCCGTAGAGGACGGAACAGGCGTTGCGGCCGCCGGTCGTGCACAGCCTCGTGACCTCGACCGTCTCACCGTCGCACAAGGCCTGGGTACAGGGCCGGCCGGCGACCGCCACGCCGATCAGCCGGCCGTCATCGTCAGCCAGACCGACCTGCATGATCGCCACCCAGTGCGGTTGGGAATGGCGGTGATGGGCGGCGATGAACTGGCGGGCCTGCTTGCGGTTGACGGGGACGAGCTTCACTCACACATCCCGGCCAGTCCGCACTGCCCGAAGATCTCCACCTCGGGCGGGAACAGCCCGCCGGCGTTCTCCGACGGCTTCGGCGGGCGCGAACGCACATACTCCACCATCGCCCGGATGCCGTGGGTCGCCGTGGTGATGTGGTTGCCGTAGACCGGGCGCAGGTGCTTCGCGGCGAAGAAGGTGGCCTCGGGCGGATCCCGCTTGGTGACCAGCGCCACGCGCCGTTCCCAGTCCTCGATGCGGTCGATCATCGTCGGGTAGTGCTTTGCCAGCAGGCGGATTTCGCCGTGCCTCGCGTAGATGCACGGGCCGCAGCCCACCCTCGACAGGTTCGCACTGTAGAGCGCGTTCGGCAGCAGCCCGTTGGCCTTGTGCCATGCCCACACGTCGGCGACGTTCCATTCGAGGATCGGCCGGAAGGTGAAGCCGGACACCTTGTCGCCGTACAGGCGGTTCGGTTCCCTCGTGGCAATCAGCGGGCCCCGATAATCGAGGTGCGACCGGGCGGTGCTCTCGTCGCGGCGCACCCCCGTCCATGACACGATCGGCCGCCCCTTCTCCAGCTTGAGGTAGAACTGCTCGATGATCGGCAGGATCTTCAGGTATTCCGTGCAGAACTGCCGCTTCGGGCTCGGGAAGCCGCCGCGCAACAGGCACATGTCCAGATAGGGATTGCCGGACGGTTCGAGGTGGGCGAGGGCGCGGTCGATGATGTGCTGCGCGATACCTTCCTTGGCCCATTTCGTCTTCACGTTCTCGCGCCGCTTCGGGAAGTCGCCGGCGAAGTCCCCCCTGACCGTGGTGACCGGCGGGCCCCCGGTCGCGCCCGACAGGCTGGCGATGAAGTCGTAGGTGGGCGGCAACTCGTGCCCGGTGTCGGCCGTCACTGCCAGAAAGCCGTCCGCCCCGAGCAACTCCTTCGCCAGCAGGTAGACGGCCGTCGAATCCTTGCCGCCCGAGACGCTGATGACGTGGATGGCGTCCGGGTGTTCGGCCTTGATGTCCTCGACCCGCCGGCGGGCTTCCTCGATCAGGTATCCGTGCATGTCAGTTCTTTCTGTAGGGAACGGATTGGGCCAGGCATTCCTCGCACGGTTCCATCTCGTCGCCGTGTGCGAAGCAGTGATCGGGGGCAATCAGCCGCCCCGTCATCTTGCTCCGGCCCACGCATTGCAGGCACATGGCTTGCAGCCACACGCATTCATCGGGATGGGCGCGGGCGAAGGACGGGGTGGTGCGGTGATATTCGACCGGGTGACCGAAATCCTCCGGATCGTCGGGGAGCGGCCACTCGTACCACCGATCCTTGGTGACCCCGATGCGGGGCAGGTAGACACGGAGCAGGTTGACACGGATGTTCATGCTTTCTCCTCGATGTGCCAGCTGGGGCCGTCCTCGCTGACAGAATGGATTGCCACGCGGGAATCCCCCCGGAACTCCTCGATGACGGCCGGCTTGCGGTTGCCAAGCGGAGCCGTCTCGGGCGCGTCGGGGTCGATCTCGCCCCGGCAATAGGCACGAGCCTGCCCGACCGACTTCCAGCCCTTGATCGGCGGCCCGTTCATCAGGCTCAGGTAGATGGTGGTGTCGTTCATGACAGAAACACCAGACGGTCCGAGAGGACCTGCAACACGACGCCGACCGGCTGGCTGATCCTCGCGTAAGCGTTGTCCCCGTCGTTTTCGTCCATATCGACGAAGAGGATGGTGGACACCAGCACGACCAGCACCGCGCACACCTTGAGCAGGGTGACCCCGACGGTCAGCCTGAGGCCGAGCCGCTGACCCTTGTAGTGATCGACGGCGACCTTTGACCTGACCTGAAACAGGACCGAGACGAAGAACATCACGACGAGGATGCAGATCGTCCAGACGACCGCCGCGCCCACCCGGATATCGCGCCACAGGATGGCAAGCCATTTCATGTCAGATTCCCCTGATGCGTTCGAGGACGCGCCGCACCCCCGGCGAGACGTGCCGCAGGTTGTGCAGGCTCGCCCGCACCTGTCCGACGGTCTCGCGCCACTTCTCTTCGGCCTTGCCGTGGCCGACATCCTGCAACTCCATCTCGATCTCCTTGGGCGGGGTCCGGCCGTCGCCGAGAAAGGTCTTGCCGTCCGAAGGTACCCGATCGACCTTCCGGATTCCGCCGGCCAGCGACCACGTGCGCGGCGAGGCCGGGCCCCCCAGTGATTCCGTGTTGCCCACGCAATCGAGGATCAGGGCGTCGCGGTCGTCGGCCTTGCGCCGGAGCACCCGCCCGCACGACTGGAGCCACACCACGACCGACTCGGTCGGCCGGGCCATGATCGCGCAATCGGCTTCCGGGACATCGAACCCCTCGAACAGGAGATCGACGGTCACGAGGACGTTGATGGCGTGGGTTCGGAACCGGTCGAGGCAGTTCCGTCTCTCGATCGGATGCGCCGTCCCGTCGAGAAACTCGGCCCGGGCCCCGGCCTGCACGAGCGAGGCCGTCAGGAGCCGCCCATGCCGGCGGGACACGGCGAACACCAGTGTGCGCCGGTTGCGGGCGTGTTCGCGCCACACCGAGGCCACCCGCGCCATGACGCGGGGTTTCGCCGAGGCTTTCTCGGTTGCGCTGCGGCGGAAGTCGCCCAATGCCCTGGGCAGATCGCGGCTCATGACAGGAATGGTGAGAATCTTGTAATCTGCCAGCCCGCCGTGGCGGTTCTCTGCTGCCCATCGGATGAGCGCCGCCACGGTGGGACCCTCGATCAGCGTGTCGTACGTCGGCGACAGGCCAAGGCCGTCGAGCCGGGCCGGGGTCGCCGTCAGACCCATGCGGGTGGCGTTCGGCCACATCCGGTAGATCTGCTGGTATTGCCTCGCCGCCGAGTGGTGCGCTTCATCGGTGATGAGCAGATCGGGTTCGTCGATGCCGGGATCGTCGAGCCGCCGGGCGAGCGTCTGCACGGATATGAGGTGGGCGGGGAGAGCCGAGAGGACAACTCTCCCCGCTACGAGTGCGCCGATATCCCGGCGCCCGATACCCGCGCTGGACAAGGCGCGGGCCCACTGATCGACCAACTCGTTCCGGTGCATCAGCACCCCGACGCGGCGGTTGGCCTTGACGGTTGCGCGGATCACGTCCGCAGAGAATACAGTCTTGCCCCCGCCGGTGGGCAACTGCACGAGCGGGTGGCGGCAACCCCTCGCCCATGCGCGGTCGAGATCGTCGCGAAGCTGCTGCTGGTAGGCGTAGAGCTCAGACATTCTTGGCACGATACCATTGCGCGACGGCGCCTTCGGCGGCCGTGATCTGGCGAGTGTAGAGCGAGACCATGCGCGGTGACTCCCACCGGCCGGCCTGCATGATCGTCGGCAGCGACAGCCCCGCCTTGGCGAGATCCTGCGCCATGCCGACGCGGGGGGAATGACCCGAATACTGGCCTTGCAGACCGGCCTGCCGGCAGACGGCGGCGATGCGCTTGCAGATCGACCGGGCAGCCAGCCGGAATATGGGGTCGCGGGCTGACGGCCGGGACCGGGCCCGCCACCGGCCAAGCGCTTCGGTCACGTCCGGCGACACCCACAGGTAGGTTCCTTCCGCCTTGCGGTCGGTCTTCGAGCGGGTGATCTGCACCCGCCCGGAGCCGTCCGGCAGTTCGACGATGTTCCCCCACAGCAGCGCCGCCGCTTCGGATCGGCGGAGCATGGCGTCGCGCATCAGGCCGATCAGGGCAATGTCCTGCTCTCCTCGCCGCCGCGCCTGCGTCTCGGTTTCCAGAACCCCGCCGCGAGTGATGCGCGGCTGGCAGGCGAAAGCGCACACCGACACGTATTCATCGGCCCCGAGTGGTGCGGCCTGTTCGGCCTGTGTGCCCTTGCGCCGGGCATGGCCGGCCAGAACCTGCCGGACGAGAGGATGAGCCGTCGGGGGACTGAAACCCGCTTCCCGGTGCCGGTCGGCGATGGCGGCGGCGTGACAGCGGAGCGTGACATGCGCACGACGTGCGCCGAGATGACTGAGATACGACGCCACAGTCTCCGGATCGGCCGGCAGTGCGGCCGCCGACCCGACCCATCCGAGGAATGACTGCCACGCGGCACGGTAGGCGCGGCGGGTGTTCGAGGACTGGGCAGCGGCGAGGTTACGTTCGAGTTCCGAGGTCGTCATGGGTGAGGTCTCCTTCACAGCGGGGGCAGTCGCCCGACGGCCAGTTCGTCAGGCATCCACAACGGGGGCAGTAGGGGTAGGTGGCCAGCCGGTCGTTGAGCGGGATCGAGCGGGCTGCAGGCCGGGGGAACAGCAGGCCGAACAGGGAGCGGAGCAGCTTCATGGCGCCTTCTTCCGGTGTGCCTCGACCCTGCGCTTGACCGCATCCATCGTCCTGGCGCGTTGTTCGGTCGCCTGGCAGCTTTCGGTCAGCCGCATGCGGACCCACTCGCCGATGAGCAGGCCGTCGGTCTGTGCCGCCCGGCGAACGCGGTCACGCAGACCCCGGCCCATGCGGAACTTGAAATCGATCAGGTCACTCATGCATACCCCCGGATTGGTGCGTGGATAGCGCACCAGCATAGCAGGTCCATGATCCACGCACCAATCCGGGGTTGACCGATAACGGGACCGGGGTTATATTCAGGGACGGCCGGACCTTCCCGGCCCCCCAAGGAGACCCCAGTGAGCCAACGCAACGCCGTGATGCGGAGCCGCCGCCGTGGTGCTGGAATGTGTATCGAGTGCGGCCGGCGTCCACCGACGCCGCCGGCACCCCCGAAAGGACGGCGCGGCCGTTCCTCGACGGGGATCTGCTGCCGCGTCTGTCTCGATCGCATGGCCGACCGACAGCGACGACACCGCAGCCGGAACCGCTGACCTACCCCCCAAGGAGACACTGACATGCCTGTTATGACAGCGACCGTCGTCAAGGAATTGGAGGCCGCCAAGCGCGTCTACTTCACCCTGCCCGACGGATTCACGTTCAAGGTTGTTCGCGACAGCCTGCTTGACGATCTGCGCGAGCACGACTCGATCGGAGACACGGAATCCCCGTTCGGGATTGCGGAGACCATCGAGGAACTGCCCGGCGAAACCAGCCTCATACTCTGCGAGGCCTAGGAGCACACCATGAACGTTGACGCCATCCGCCGCACCATCGACTCGATCAAGGCGGCCCCCGACACCTATTGCCAGAGCATTTGGGCGTGGACGAAAGATCCGCACGGATGCGGCACACCGGCCTGCGTGGCCGGACACGCGGTCGCCGGCAACGGACACGAGATCGTGAAGGCCCCGTTTTCCACGGCCGTCACGGCGAGGCTGAACGGCAAGAAGATGCCGATCCACGACGCCGCCGCCGAGGTTCTTGGTCTCGATCTCCAGCAATCGCTGGACCTGTTCGCGGCGCACCCTTACCTGATCATCGACTCCCACCAGTGCATCTTCACGCCGACGGCCGCTGACGCCATCGAGACACTGGAGCGGCTGATCGAGACCGGCGAGGTCACGTGGGTTCGTCAATCCCGACGGCACCCGGAGGCAGATGCTTGACCTGTCCGACTGTCCCGTTATACTGCCCCCCGGTCCGCCCCCCGGACCGCAACAGGAGACAACCATGAAATTCACCCCACCCTTTGACACGATGCTTGCGCACATGGTGCAGCGGGGCATCTTCGACCGCGCCACCCCGGCGCAGATGAAGCGGTCCATTTCCGCCGAGCTCTACGCCGACGGCAAGCTGTCCGAGCAGACGCTTGCCCAGTTGGCGGCATGGGCAGTCCTGCCGCCCAACCCGAAGGTCAACGAAGGAACCTTCGAGTGGTGTCAGCGAGCCGCCAGCGACGACGGGGCGCGGCTGCACCTGCAGCACACCGTCGTGATGCGGAACCCGGCCCGGACCAGTCTGCCGGGGCACACATGGGCCTGCATCGCCACCGACGGGTTCCGCGTTCACGCGGCCCCGGTCAAGGACTCGTGGATCGAAAAGGCCAAGCGCAAGCTTGAGATTGACGATTTCGAGGTCATTGGCGTCAAGCCCGACGGGTTGGAGCCGTTCAAGCTTGAGACCGGCTACCCGTCTATCGAGCGTGTCTGGCCAAAGCCGGACGATCTCATGGAGCGGCGCGAGGTCAAGCTGTCCGAATGCGGCTGGCACCAGTGGGTCGGCGACGGCAAGCCCCGCACCACCATCGAGTTCCACAAGGGGAATCGCCCGGTCGATGCCCGGTTCGTGTGGGGGCTGATGCTGCGGTCGCCCGATCGGGAGCGGATTTACGTATCGCCCAACCGAGACCCGAAAGGCGCATCGGTTTGGGAGACGGAAAGCTGCCCCAACGGCCGCGCCATCCTCATGCCCTGCGAGGTTTCGTAGGCACACCCAACGCGGGGGCGGGCGTTGTACGGTCGCCCGCCCCCGCAACACCCCCGGAGGACAAGCAATGAAGATCAACCACACCCCCGAGATCGGGATCAACAGCGGGCGCGACTGGCTCCGCCACGACGGCCGCTTGCTGTGCCTGTGCCACGACCCGGACAGCGACGGCTGCCCCGACGACGTGGGCTGCCATCTGCCAATGGCGCACGACCGCGCCGAGGAGCTGCTGGCCGCCGGCAGGCTCTGATACACTCCCATTGGGCAGCCGGTCGATCCTGTCCCGACCCCTGCCCCCCGGCGGCTTGCGAGCAAAGCCTCACAGTACCACTGCCGCCGGGTTCCCCCCCCCCACAAGGAGACCCCAAATGCGAATCAAGACCATCTCACAGATCCACGAGGCCGACCGTTGGGAAGCGGCCGTGATCCTCGCCGACGCCAGACGGCGCATCCAACGCGGCTGGACCACGGGAGCGTGGGCGCGTGACAGCGAGCGGAGACCCGTCGATCTTGCCTCTTCCGAGGCCTGTTCCTTCTGCTTGACCGGCGCCCTCAAGGCCGCTTGCGAGTTGCGCGGCCCGCACCCGCAGGCACAGAGTTGGGACGCCGTGTTCGTGCTCGCGTATTACGCGGTTTACGCCACGAATCCCCCCACTGACCGGACACCGTACGGCGGACTCACGGGCTTCAACGACGCGCCGGGTCGGAACAAATACGAGGTCGTGCAAGCTCTCGACCGCGCCATCGATCTGGCCGGACACGGCCGCCTTGCCAGCCTCGGGGACGACCGATGACGGCCGCGGAAGTGCTGACGCGGGCACGGGATCTGCTGGCCGAGCGTCCCGGCGCGTGGATACAGGGCAAGCTGGCCGCCGACAGCGACGGCATCCTGAAATCTCCATGGTCCAATTTGGCGTGTCGATGGAGCCTGACCGGAGCTCTCGACTTAACGAGCGGCATGACCAGCGATTCTGACCAGCACGGATGGCAGAGGCATCTGGCCAGAGAGGCCCTGATCGAGGCCATACTCCTCAACGCCGGGATCGAGACCGGCACCGGCTACCGCGTCTGCCTCACTGTCTGGAATGACACCGACGGCCGCACCCGCAACGACGTGCTGGCCGCCCTCGACCGTGCCATCGAGGAGCTTGACGGCTAGCTGTCCCGTGATATAGTGCCCCCGGTCCACCCCGGACCGCATGGACAGGAGACACCCATGACCACACCGACACCGACACCGACACCGACACCGACACCGACACCGGCCAACACCCGAGCCGGCCCCCGATCCCGCCGCCACGACACCATCGCCGCACTCCACGCAGCATGGGTGGGTTGCGACCAAGGTGCGGACTGCGGCTGCCGCCGCGCCACCGCACAGGAGTGCATGGATTTTCCGACCATAGAAGGCCCCGGAGATCTCTACGAGCTGTGGTGCCCGGCCTGTGATTTCGACGGCTTGAGCGAGATTGCACTCCGGTCTGCCGAGGACATGATGACGGCCGCCTTCCTCTCTGCCGACCCCGATGACGCCGAGACGACCGACCGTGAGGACGCCCACATGGTGTCCCCGACGGCGGAAGTCCGGGAGATCTACGGACCGGTCTCGACCCCGGCCGGCACGGTGACCCACCGGACCTACTCCCACGAGCCATCCCGCCGCTGGTACTTCGAGTCCGGATGGAGCGTCCTCTCGGTGGCCGGCGAGCTCATAGTCCTCTACCCCGACGGCGAGCGTTGCGGCGACGACGAACCCCGGCGCCAGCCGCTCATCGATGCGGTCCGCAATCTCGGGGGGTAGATCTGCCCGCCCATCGACGGCCCTCACGGCCCCCGGGACACACCGTCCCGGGGGCCTTTTCTCTGCCCTCCACATGCCCACCCCGGCGTCCCAGTGGACGCCCGCCGGCCCCGATTTGCGTTCCGCATCGTCCCGTGATATAGTGCCCGGACCGGTCGATCCTGACCGGCCCCCTACGGAGACAATCCCATGACCCGATCCACTCCCACCCACGTGGACCTGCGCACCTGCCCGCAGCCCACCGTCGCCGAGGCCATCACGATTGTGGAGGAGGCACGAGACATCCTCGGATCCCCCTCCGCATGGTGTCAGTTCGCCCTCGCTCTCTCCGAGCACGGCGAGAGCCTGCAGCCCGACGACCCCGATGCCTGCGCATGGTGCCTGACCGGCGCCATCGATGCGGCCGCCTGCATCTACGTCTCATCCGATTCGCAGCACCCGGCCGTCATCGCCGCCCGATCGGCGCTCGCAGAGGCCATCTCCTCGGGGTGGGTCATGGCCCACCCCGTGGCATCCACGGTGTCCAACATCGCCGAGTGGAACGATGCCTCGACCCGCTCATGGAGCGATGTCTCGGCCGCTCTCGACCGTGCCGAGGACATCCTCCTGACCCACGCCTGCTAGACCGCCCCACAGTCACGGCCCCCACAGGCCGGCCGGGATCACACCCGGCCGGCCTTTTTCGTCGCTAGGCCTGTTTTCCGGCCCGTCAGCCGCCGCCGATTCTCGGGGGTAGTCGGATACCACCCGACCCCGCCGATGCCCCTTAGAGGCCCGCTACGGGCGTTTTTTTCCGGCCCCCGACCGTCCATCCGCCCCGATTGCCCCGGATTCGCCCAAAATCGCCGTCAGAGCGACCGCCACCGCATCCCACTGATCCCGGTTCGCCGGCAGGCCGCCTTCCGCGCTGGATCGGCCCCGGACCCGTCCAGCGCGGAAACCGATCAGACCCCGCACGGCAGCCGCCACGTCCCCCTTCGGGGCGTGCCCATGCCCCGCCACGACCCGCTTCACCGTCGTCGGCGAGATGCCGGCGACGGACAGGCCCGCCATCGTCAGACCCGCCACGATCGCCCCCCGTGCCTGAGCGAGCAGGAGCGCCGACCGCAGCCCACGATGGCCGCCCACGACCGACTCCTCGACGACCGCCCGGCAGGCGTCCTCGGCAGCACCCACAACCCCGGCGACCAGGCAGGCCAGCCGGTCGGGGAGAGCGGCCGCCGGCGACGTGCGGATCGACCCCACCCGGACCAGCCCGTAGCGGCCATCGAGGGGCACGGGATCGACGACCGCCCACCCCGTCCGGGTCAGCGATGGATCGACCCCGATGACCAGCCCGCTCCTCGGGACGACGACCGGCGGCTCGACCCCGGCGGCTCGATCAGAGCGCATCGGACGCCGCCGCCGACCGGCCAGCCCGAGCCGCCCGGCGGCTCGACCCAAACGACCGACAAGGGGCAGTTATCGGACGCCTGCCCCTCTCGACCCGAATCCGCCGCATGGGACCATCTGCCACCGATCGGCCAGGGGGGGATTCCGATTTGCGTTTTCCATCCCAACGGGTCCCATGCAACCCCACGTCAGTCTGGTTCCCCGCCCCTCGCGCGAGATCGTGCTTCGGCCTGTTGGGCGGGGGAGAGGTTGAAGAAGTCGTGTGGGGAGAGTCCGCCGAAGTGTGCATCGCGCATTTTCTGCGTGGCTTCGGAGACGGAGGGGTTGTCGGGGTTGTGTTCGGCGAGTTTCCAGTCGGCCTCGTATTCGAGGTTGGGACCGAAGAAGCGGACGGCCTGCATGACGAAGGTGGTGGCGGTCCAGCCCTTGGCCTGGCAGTAGTCGGCGTAGCGTTTGGTGGCATCGAGCAGGTCCTTGGGTTTGGCTCCGGCGTTGCAGCGGGCGTTGATGGATTGTCGGGCGCGGGCCCAGGGTTGGGAGCCTTCGCGTTTGGGGTAGGCGGATTTTATCGCCTCAAAGGCTTCATCAGAAATCTTGCGAACGGCGCGTCGGGTAGTCCGGTGGGAGGTTTCCTCGCGCGTACGTGCGCGCACGTTGTGAGTGTTTTTTTGTACTGATTCTTTCTTTGGTGAATCAGTACTAACCGTATCCGGTATTCGAGTACAGGTACTCGTAGTAGTACCAGCCGCGCGCGCGCGCGCGTGCGCTGGGTCAGCGCGGGCTCTAACTCGGTTAAGAGACGTGCTCTTAGTGCCGTTAAGAGGAGGTCTCTTAGTTGAGTTAAGAGACGTGCTCTTAGTGCCGTTAAGAGACGGGTTGCCGAACACGTAGTTCTGGAGGGATTCGGGCAGTCTGTCGGCGTGGTATTCCCGTCGGGGTTTCTGGTAGACGCGGAAGTTGCGGACGGCGCCGAACGGGAGGTCTTCGGCGTCGAAGCGTCGGATCATGTCGGCCCCGAGGAGTTCGTCGAGGAGAGCGTCGATGTCGAGTTCGGGTTCCACGGGGAGGATGCGGGCGCGGAGTTGGCGCGGCCGCCATGCGAACACGCCCTGATCGTCGCACTGGGTCAGGATGCCGATCCAGAGCAGGCGGGCGGGGAGCGATACGGACGTGAAGGCGTGGTCGGAGAACAGATCCTGATAGACGGACCGGATGCGTTTGGAGGACATGGGCGGGGTTCCGTCCGGTTATTCGGGCATTTCCTGACAATCGAGGCGGTATTGCTGGCGGCCGGCGTCGTCGGTGTAGCGGAGCCGGAGGATGTGCGTGAGTTGGCCGGAACGGGTGCGCTCCCAGAACGAGACTTCCTCTTCGAGTTTCTCGAGGAGGTCGTTCGGAAGGCTGACGGTGATCTTGGATCGGGTTTCCTTGGGCATCGGGTTCTCCGCATGAAAGCGTCGCCCGTGGATGCTGGTTTCATCCGCAGGCGACTAAAGAATGCCAGATATTACGGAATACGCCAGGGTCTGGCAAGCCATCATTCGGCGTTCTCGGCTTCGGCTTCGGGGTGGTGCTCGTTGAGCCAGTCGCGGAAGATGAGGGCGACCTGCTGCGAGCGCGAGCGGAACTCGCGCTTGGCGATCTTCGAGATTTCGCGCTCGAAGGCGATGGGGACGTGGATCGAGAAGGTCATGAAACCCGGCGTGTTGCTGGTCATGATTTTTCCTTGGGTTGTTGATGGGGTTGCACAGGATACAATAACTGCTAGGATGGTGGCAAGGCGGCGGGCTGCATGTGCGTTCGGGCCCGCCGCCCCCGCAACCGGGGAGAGGCAAGCATGGCGAAGATCGTGGTGGACGGCGAGGCGTATCCGGTGGTCGAGAGCCTGGGCTTCGAGCACACCGCCGGGATGTATGCGAAGCTGGTGAAGGTCGGGGATGGCGAGAAGATGGCGGTAAAGGCCCCGAGGGGGGCCTGGCGGTTCTGGACGGCGGAAGACCGGGTGAAGCCGTTGCGCGAAGAGGCGGTGTGCGGGACGCCGTACGTCCGGAGGAAGCGCTGATGCTGCGTCTGGAGGCGTCGAGGGCGGGCGAGATTCTGGCGTGTGCCCGCCGGGCGCAATGGCTGATCCGGAACCGGCCGGTGCGTGATCCGGTGATGACGGCGGCGCAACTGGTCGGCGAGTTCACGCACCGGCGCTGGCTCTACGACCCGCCGGCGGAGGCGTTTGCGGCGGCCCCCGGCGGCCGGCCGGTCCGGTGGGACAAGGTCACGCCGGACCTGCGCACGGCGGTGCGGCAGTCCGAACGGTGCGCCCGGCTGGCCGAGGACCTGCTCGATCACGTCTCGGGCGGGGCTCCGAAGCGGGTGGAGGAACAGACCGAACACCCGCTGGAATGGCCGGTAGCCGCCGGCGAACTGGAGGTCCGGGCGCGGGCCGACCTGACGTGGCGGAACGGCGAACGGCGCCTGTGCGTGGCCGAACTGAAAACCGGCAAGCAGCGGCCGGCGGATGTGATGCAACTGGCGATGACGGCGGCGGCGGCGGGTGAAGCGGACGTGACCGGCTGGCTGCTGTACGTGCCGAGGGACGGGTCGGTCCCGGTGGCGAAACGCTACGATGCGGAGGAAATGGAAGTGATCGTGGAATCGCTGGCGCAGGCGTGGTTCGGGCTTCATCACCCGGTCCCGTCGTGGCAGTGCGAAACGTGCCCGGTCGAGACGTGCCGGGCCGGACGGGCGGAGGAGTTTCGTCTGCCGCCCGAAACCTACACCCCGTGAAAGGAGAAACCATGACGGACAAGGTGAAGCAGCAGCGCCAGTTGGCGGTGCGGCCGCAGCAGAACGTGCAGGTGCACCGGCCGGAGCCGATGTGGCCGGCCAATCTGGACGAGGCCATGAAGATGGGCGAACTGGCCTGCCAGTTGCTCGGCAAGGACGACAAGGAACAGGGCAAGATGGCCGGGATCATCCTGTCGGGTCTGGAGCTCGGAATCGGGCCCATGACGGCGGCGAGGGGAATCTGGATCGTCGAGGGGCAGCCGTACGTGTCGGCCAACCTGCAACGCGCCATCATCCTCGCCTCGCCGGTGTGCCGGTCGCTGACCGTGAAGCCGGTGATGGTGCCGGTGGTGGACAAGGACGGCCAGCGCACCGGGGCGACCGAACCGGGGGCCGTGGCGACGGGTGTGCGGGCCGACAACGGCGACGCCATGAAGGTGGTGGTCAGGGAAAGCCAGTACGCCCACATGAAGAAGACCCGGACCGGCAAGGACAATCTGGCGTGGAAACAGAACCTCGCCGACATGCTGGTGGCGAGGGCCACGGGCAAGCTGGCGAGGGGCCTGTTCGCCGATGTGCTGTTCGGGATGGGCGTGGCCGATGTCCGCCAGCGCGACGGCGGCGAGGAAGTGGTCGAGGTCGAACCGATCGAATCCGACGAGGGCGCCTTCGTCGGGGCCGGGACGATCGACCCGGACGAGAAGGAATGGGAAGAGGCGCAGAAGCGGGCGGCCGAGGCTGACCGGCAGGCCCGCGACGGGGCCGTCGGTGCGGCCGAACCCCCGTGGGGGCTCGAGTGATGAAGCTGGAAGTCACGAACGTGCGCGGTCTCGAAACCGGGACCGTGGAACTGGAACCGGGCCGGGTGCAGGTCGTGCGCCGGCCGAACGCCGCCGGCAAGACGACGCTCTCGGCGTGTCTGGCGGCGTGTCTGTCGAGGGTGGCCGACCCGCTCGGGCTGGCCCCGAGGAACGGCCTCTACGTCCGCAAGGAGGCGGCCGGAGAGGAGTGCCGGGCGGTGGTGTCCGACGATACGTGGTCGGTGACGTGGGAACCGGCGTCCGCAACCTTCGTCACGGCCGGGAACGCCCCGGAAGTGCCCGAGGCGGTGCTGCGCTTCGGCCAGCCCCTGCTCGGCGGCACCCGCCGGGCGGCGTCGCGGCGCTGGCTCGATGCCATCCTGCCGGAACCGGTCACGGCGGCCGAACTGGCGGCCGAACTGGAAACCGCGACCGATCAGGTCACGGCGGCGAGGCTGGCGAAACAGGCCATCCCTGCCGACGCCGACCGCGACGCCGTGCAGAAGGGCTTCGAATCGGCGTGGGCGGTGGCCGACACGCAGTGCCGGGAGGCCAAGGCCAGATGGGCCGATGTGGCCTCGGCGGCCGACGGCGAGCGGCGCACCTACGGGTCGGCGATTGCCGCCAAGTGGCGCCCGAAGGGGTGGACGGCCGAACTGGAGGGCCGGGGCCTCGCCGAACTGGAGGAACGCCTGCACGACGCGACCGAGGCCGAACGGCTGCTGGCGGCGGAAGCCGCCCGGCTCGATGAACAGGTCCGGAACGCCGAAAGGGTGCGGCAGGATCACGAGGCCGAACTGGTCCGGATCTCCGGACTGCGGATGGAACTGGAGACGGCGCAGGAGGCACAGCGGAAGAAGGATGGCGGCGAGGTCGAAGCCCTGCGCACCGAGTTCAGGCAGGCCGAGGCCGCCCGCGACGAGGCCGAACAGGGCGTCCGGGAGGGCAAGACGGCCATGGAGCGGGCGCGGCAGGCCGGAGAAGCGGCCGAACGCGACGCTGCGAGGGCCGCCGAGCTCCGCCGGCGGGTGCAGGACACCCGCGCCCGCAACGAGAGGTGGCAGAGAGAACATGTCCGGACGCTGCGGGGCCGGGTCGATGACGGCGAAAACCGGCTGGAGGAGGCCGAACAGAAGGTGGCGGACCTGAAGAAGTCGATGCTCCTGCTGGAATCCGCCGACCTCACGTGCGAGACCTGCGGTCAGGGCCTGCCGCCGGCCCTGAACGAGAAGCGCCGCGCCCAGAGCCTCGAGAAGCTGCGCTCCCGACTGGATTCGGCCCAACGCCGGCGCGAGCATTGCGAGGAGTCGCTGGACGAGGCCCGGAGCGAACTGGCGGACGCCGAAAACGACGACGCCACCCCGCCGGGCATTCAGGACATGCTGGACGAAATCGCGAATCTGGAGGCGAAGGCCGACGAGGCGGAGGAATCACCCGGCGAGGCGATTGCCCGGTGGCGCGAGGAGATCAGCCGCCGGACGGACGCCTACGGACGGGCCGAACGGGAGTTCCGGGAGGTCGGTTCGAGGCTGGAAAAGGTGGTCTCCGCCGCCACCTTCCGGCGCGAGGCGGTCGAGAATATCGGCCGGTTGCAGGGCCGGATCGAGGAGGCCGAGAAGCAGATCGAATCCGGACTGCCGGAAGCCCCGTCGGACGCCGAGTGCGCCGAGGCGTCGCGCCGCAAGCTGATTGCCGCCGACGTGCAGCGCGAGGCGGCCGAAGCGGTCCGGGTGCGCCATGCCTACGAGGAGGCGGCGAGAGCGCAGGAAGAAGCCTTGCAGTGGGACCGGGTGCGGACCATCCTGTCGCCGGACAAGGGGATTCAGGCGAGGAAGCTGTATGAGGGCGAGGCCGTCATGCAGGAGGCCATGGAAATCGTGGCCCGGACCGTCATTTCGGCCGGTTCGTGGCTGCCGCAAGTCCGGATCGACACCGCCGAACGGCGGATTCTGGTGAACGGGCTGCCGGTCGAGGCGGCGAGCAACGCCGAACGGTGGTGGGCCGAAACCGCCTGCCGGCTCGGACTGGCGGCGGTGGCGAAGTCGCCGGTGGCGATCATCGACGGGGCCGACGTGATCGGCCTCGACCAGCGGAAGGGGTATCTGGATGCGGCCGAGGTCATGGCCGACGAATACCACATGGCCGTGCTCTGGACCGAGACCGAATAGTGGAACCCAAGGGGCCGAAGTGGCAGACCTACGGCACCGTCCGGCTGTGGCGGTGCACCACTTCGGCCCCGGAACCGACGGCAGAGGACCGCTACCCGTGGAAGCCGGGCCGCAAGCAGGGGCTCATCATGGCCGTGTCGGAATACATGGCCTGCCACCTGAGCTTCCAGCTTCGCCACCGCATGATCTTCGCCAAGAAGCGCATCCGGGCGCTGGTCGAGGGCGGGGCCGGCACGGCCGAGGAAATGTTCCCGTACATGCTGTGCAAGGGCGACGCCCGGCACCAGTTCTCGGGCCAGCAGATCGGTCAGGCGGTGTTCGGAGCGTCCGAAGCCGAGGCCGACGCCGAGGCGAAGCGGGTCTACGGCCCGTCCGGATGGTGGAAGCCGGCGACGTGGGACGAGGCGTTTCTCGAACTGGATGACGACGCCCTGCTCGATCTTGCCCGGTCGGTCTGGAGCTCCAATTCGTCGAAGACGAAGAAGATTCCCGTATGGCGGCGGGGGCGGCTGCACGACCTGGTGCCCGTGGCGTGGAGGAAGATCCATTCCCCCCGGCCGGAATGCATCAGGATGCAGCCCGTGTCGCGCCGGCTGATCGTCCGCACCCTGCGGCTCGCCATGATCGACCCCGACTACGGCACCGACCGCCGGGCGGGCCCGTGGGCCGATCGAAAACCGAAGCTGGAACTCGATGCGATCCGGGAACTGCACGGCCCCAACATCGGGGACAAGGCCGCGGAGGAGATCTTCCACCTGATCGGCGGCGGCAATCTCCGGTTCCTGCCGGCGCAGCGCCGGGGCCTGCAACTGCTGTTCGACGCCTACGGGGTGAAGGCCGAAGACCTGTCCTGGGACGAGGCGGCCGCCCTGTGGGAAGCCGGGCCGGAGGAAATGCGGCGCGCGAAAATCGAGCGGGGGCTCGGCCGGAGGGATATGCTGGAGCGGGCCATCCGGGAGTAACGGCCGCCATGCCCACCACCGACCGCGACATCGACGACATCTTCGCCGGCGAGGCCGGGAGCCAGTCGAAACAGGAGATCGACGCCCTGGCCGAACGGTTGCAGGGCGTCCTCTCGGCCGATATCCGGCGCATCTACGAACCGGGGGTGTCGCCGCCGACGCCGATCCCGCCGGACCAGTGGTCGGACAACGAGGCCAACGCCATCACCGCCCTCACGACCAACCACAAGACCGGCATGTTCAACGTGAAATGGGTGGACAAGGCGAGGGTGTCGGAGCAACTGGCGCGGCTCAAGGGGCTGCACCGCAACGAAGACGTGGTGGACAACCCCCTGCGCGAGGCGCTGCGCGGCCTGCCGAGGGACGAACTGCTGGTGCTCAAGGAACATCTTGACCTGATGGCCAAGGCCGGATGAAGGACTTCCGCTGGCTGAACGGCCTGTCGGACAGCACCCGGAAGATCCTGACCGGGGCCCTCGATTCGTATCTCAAGACGGATCAGTTGCAGGACTACCGGGCCTACCCGAAGCAGCTTCTGTTCCACATCGCCGGGCGCTACCGGCGGAACCGGCTGCTCAAGGCCGGCAACCAGAACGGGAAGACGTTCTCGGCCGGGGCCGAGGTCGCCATGCACCTGACCGGGGAATACCCCGACCACTGGCTCGGGCACCGCTACCCGGCCCCGATCGTCTGCTGGGCCTCGGGCGAGACGGCCGAGAGCACACGGGACAACCCGCAGCGGGTGCTGCTCGGCCGGCCCCGGGAAGTCGGGACCGGGATGATCCCGGAACGGTGTCTCACCGGCATCTACGGCCGGTCGGGGGGCATCGCCGACGCCTACGAGTTCTACATGGTCCGCCACGTGACCGGCGGGCTGTCGATGCTCAAGTTCCGGAACTACGCGCAGAAGCGCGAGGCGTGGCAGGGCCCGCCGGTCAACCTCGTGTGGTTCGACGAGGAACCGCCGTGGATGATCTATCAGGAGGGTCTGGCGCGGACGATTGCCGTGCAGGGCCGGACGATCATGACGTTCACCCCGTTGCAGGGGTATTCCGAGGTCGTGAACCTGTATCTCAAGGACCCCGAGCCAGAGGAGAAGTCGCGCCGCCACACCACGTCGATGACGATCTACGACGCGCACCACCTGACCGACGAGGAACGGGATTCGGAGATCCGGTCGTGGCCGGCGCACGAACGCCGGGCGAGGATCTACGGCGAACCGGCGCTCGGTTCCGGCACCATCTACCCGTTTGCGAGGGAGACGATCGAGGTGCCGCCGTTCTCGATCCCGGAGCACTTCCGCCTGCTCGGGTGCATCGACTTCGGCGGTTCGACCGAGAGTGCGCACCCGACCGGGGCGGTGCTGCTGGCCCACGATGTCGAGGGCGATGTCGTCTACGTGGTCCGGGAATACCGGGAGAAGGCGAAGCTGCCGGCCGAACACTGGATCCGGCTCAGGAACTGGGGCCGGTCGATCAAGTGGGCGTGGCCGAGGGACGGAGTCCAGTCGGAGAAGTCCACGGGGTCGCAGATTGCCGACATGTTCCGGTCGGAAGGGATGGTGACGCTCCCGACCTATGCCCAGTTCAAGGGGGAGCGGCGGAAGACCAGGGGCCAGTCCGGCCACGCCCCGATGCAGTCGGTCCTGTCGGTCGAGCGGGGCATCCTCGAGATCCACGACCGGATGGAACACGGCCGCTTCCGGGTGTTCGCCAACTGCAACCTGTGGTTCGAGGAAATGCGCACCTACCACCGCAAGGCGACGCCTTCGGGCAAGCTCGAGATCGTGAAGAAAAACGACGATCTCATGGACGCCACCCGATACGGTATCATGATGCTCCGTTTCGCCCACACCGGAAAGAAGAAGGTCCACGAAGACAAGGACGATCCGCACTGGGAAGTGGGTTTCTAGATGCAGAACGAAAGCCGGCAACTGACCCGAGGGGCGGACTTCATGCCGCCGGTCGATCACGACATCGACCCGCAGCGCGACGGTTCCTACTCCAGAGAGCAGCTTTACCGCTTCATGTGGGAGACCCGGCTGGAGCCGGAGTGGCGCAAGGAAGCCGAACTCGCCATGGCGTTCTACGACGGCGATCAGCTTGACCGCGAAATCCTGATGAAGATGAAGCAGTTCGGCATGGCGCCGGTCATCATCAACGTGACCGCCCCGACCATCGATGCCGTCGCCGGGTGGGAGACCATCACGCGGGCGGACCTGAACTGCATCCCCGAGACCGAGGAGTCCTACGAGGCCGCCATGGGGCTGAACGTGAAGTTCAAGGAAGCCCTGCGGATGACCCGCTTCAACCAGATGATCGGCCACGGCTTCAAGCGGCAGGTGCAGATGGGCCTGGCGACGATGGAGGTCAGCCGGAACCCGGACCCCTACGGGTATCCCTACCGGGTGGGTCTGGTGCCGTGGCGCGAGTGCTTCTACGACTATCGCGCCCGGAACCACGATTATTCCGATGCCCGCTACATGCTCCGGCGGCGCTGGCTGGACCGCGACGATCTGGTGCGCCACATGCCGCAGCACCGCAAGGAGATCGAGGGGGCGGTCACGGGGTTCGCCGACGGCTGGACGACCGAGTGGGGGACGCTCGGGGACGTGGACATCCACGAGGAACTGGCGCACTCGCTCGAACAGGAGTTCCGGTGGACGCTGGAGGAGGACGAGTGGCGGCACCCCGGCCGGGGGCGCGTCTGTCTCTACGAGATTCTCTACACGGTGCCGAGGATTGCCGAGACGCTGCGGACGCGCGACGGGCGGGTGATGGCGTTCGACCGCGAACACCCGATCCATGTCGAGGCCCTGCGCCGGGGTCTGGCCCGCCATCAGCGGGGGGTGACCGCCGAGTTGCGGCAGGCGTTCTACCTCGGGCCGATTCGGCTGGAGGACCACCCGCTGCCCAACAACAAGCCGCACTACATCCCGATGGTGGGCTACCGCAAGGACAACGACGGGTCCCCGTACGGGCTGGTGGCGAGGATGATATCGGCGCAGAAGGCGTTGAACGCGAGGCACACGAGGATGCTGTTCGACACCGCCAACCGCCGCTACATCGTCGACGATGATGCGGTCGATGACCCGGCCATGACGAAGCGGGAACTGAACAAGCTGAACGCCTTTGTCGTGCTCCGGGCGGACCGGCGGGGCGAGGTCGGGTTGCAGGAGCTCCCGACGACCGACAAGAGCTCGGTGACGTTCCAGTTGTTGCAGGAGGCCAAGGTCAACCTGTTCGAGGTGACCGGCCTGCACCCGGAGTTCATGGGCCGGACCATCGAGGCCGGCCGGTCCGGGGTGGCCATCGAGACCCTGGTCGAGCAGACGACGCAGGTGCTCGGCATCATCGTGGACAACTACCGCAACGCGAAGCTCCGGGCCGCCGAGCGGCTGTTCGACTACATCGTCGATGACACGATGGACCTGAACGATGTGGGCGTGGACACCGACATGCAGGGCGACGGCAAGCGCCACAAGATCGTGCTGAACCGGATGCGCGCCGACGGGCTGCGCGACAACGACGTGGTGATGGCGCACACCCGGATTGCCCTGGGCGAGACGCCGGCTTCGGTGACCTACCTGCAACAGAAGTTCCAGCAACTGACCGAGATCATCAAGTCGATGCCGCCGGAAATGCAGGCGGTGATGATGGACCTCGTGGTGCGGGCGGCGGCGCTGCCCGAGAGCGAGGAAATGCTGGAACGGATTCGGGAGCTCACCGGCTACGGGCCGGAGCCGAAGGATCCGCAGAAGCGGCAGGCCATGATCGAGAACCAGCAGCGCCAGCAGGAACTGCAACAGCGCATGGAGCAGTTGCAGATGATGATTACCGAGGCCGAACTGATGGCGACGCAGGCCAAGGCGGCGCACGACAAGGCGAGGGCCGACAAGGCCGCCGGGGCGGACACCGATCTCACCGAGGCCAAGACGATCAGCGAACTGGCGCAGGTCGATGTGCTCCGCGACGAACAGGACCGGAAGGAAATGGAGACCCGCGCCAAGACCATCGAGGCGTCGGCGAGACTGGCTTCGGCGGCCAATCAGGCCGACGCCAAGAAGGCTTCCGAGGCGAAGAAGAAAAGCGGGGATTGACAATCCCGTGCGTTTCTTCCGACAATAGGGCCGGCCCCCGGTTACCCCGAAGATGGAAAAGGTCTCACTCGACCAGGAAACGATCGAGAAGATCAACTCGTACGAGACTTCGATCGTCGATCTGTACGACGACGAGGTTGAACGGACGCTGGCGAGGAACGCAGCCGCCGAGGCCGAGGGCGTCCCCATTGCGAAATGGAACGAGGTAGTGGGGGCCGAGGACGGTGAAGCAGAAGGTCAGGAAGGACAGAAAGCCGCGCCCGAAGCGGAAGGTGCGGAAGCCGGCACGGACGACAAGAAAGCTGACGAGGGAGAAAAAACTCCCGAACTGACCGAACTGGAACAGGCCCGGCAGGAACGTGACGCCGCACAGCAGCGGCTCATGGAAATGGAACGCGAAGAGGCGGTGCGTTCGTCCGAGACGAAGATCCGGGAGGAAATCTCGGAGAAGATCAAGGACAAGGTTGCCGCCGTCGAAAAGCTGAACGCCGCCGATGCCAAGAAGCTGGCCGAGTTCGAGGAGAACTACGGGCCGGAGGCGGCCGAAGAAATGCGCGAGGCGCTGGATGCGGCGAAGAAGGCCCGACTCGCCGAGATCGACAGCGAACGTGAAGCCGAGCTCGCACGGGCCCGGTCAGAGAGGGATGAAGTCATCGATGCTGCTTCCCGCAATCAGGCCGATGTGGACGCCTTGCCGGAACTGAAGCAGTGGCAGCAGGACGCCGTGGCGTTCTACGAGGGCGACGAATCAAGGTCGCCCGCAGCATGGAATCTCGCAACTTCCATCGACCAGGCCCTGATGAAGAGCCCGGAATGGAAGGATCGACCTCAGCCGGAGAGATTCGCCGAGGTTGCAAGAATGGTGAAGGCGAGCGGCGGCGCACCCTCGCCTGGGTCTCCACCCGCGCAAACAGACAACGCCGGGAAGTCGGACGAACAGATTGCCAGGGAATTGGCGGCGAAAGACGCCAGGGCCAAGGCGAGCACGGGACTCCAGACGATCTCGGATATCACGGGTGGGGCCACGCCGGACGCGCTCCCCGAACGCCTTGAAAGCATGGGCGCGGGGGAATTGCGGGACGCCTTTGACAGCGGCAGGCTGTCCATGGGCGCCATGGAGAAAGCGGCGGCCAAGCTCCTGGAGGAATAGGCCTTGGCCGACACTGTTGTTTCGACCGCCTCACCGCAGGCGATCAAGATGTTTTCGGTGATGCTGCTCGCCGAAACGGAGCGCAATTGCGTGTTCAACCGCATGATGGCTGGCAAGAAGCCGTCGCAGTTCAACACCCGCGCCAAGATTGAAAAGCAGCAGACCACGCCGGACATGCCGATCGTGCGGATTGCCGACCTCTCGAAGGGTCGCGGCGACCGCGTGACGTGCGACATGGTGAAGACCCTGGGTGGGCTGCCGACCATGGGCGACCGCCAACTCGAAGGCCGGGGCGACAACCTCCAGCTCACCGAGATGGAGGCGATCATCAACCAGACCCGGAAGGCGGTGAAGCCCGGTTCGCGCATGAGCCAGAAGCGGACTTCGATCAACCTCCGGATGACGGCCAAGGCCGAGCTCGGGAAGTACTTCGGACGGCTGAACGACCAGCGGATTCTTGTCCACATGGGCGGTCAGCGGGGCGACGCCATGGACGAGGATTGGGCGGTGCCGCTGGACTCGCACGGCGAGTTCAACGACATCATGATTAACCCGGTGCAGCCGCCGACCTCGAACCGACACTTCATGGCCGGGGGCAAGGCGAATGTGGCGGCGCTGACCGCCGCCGATCCGCTGACGCTGGAAGACCTCGACGTGCTGTCCGCCAAGCTCCGGTCGATGCCGTATCCGCCGGCCCCGATCAAGCTTGACGGGATGCAGCAGTCGATCTGGTGCCTGATGGTGTCGGAATGGCAGTGGCACTACCTCGTGACGCAGGCCAACCGGTCAAGGACCGGATGGCGGCAGTATCAGGCCGATGCGAGGGTGCGGGCCGGGAAGGCGGGCAATCACCCGCTGTTCAACGACGATCCGGGTCTCTGGAACCGGCTGCTCATCAAGCAGATGCCGCGTCCGATCGAGTTCCGGGCCGGAACGAATGTCAGGACCACGGACTCCGATACGGGTGCGGTCACGACCTCGGCGGTGGGTGCCGATACCTCGATCGTGCATCGGGCGATTCTGATCGGCGGTCAGGCTCTGGCCTACATCGAAGGCGACGGGACGCCGAAGGGCATGGACTCGCTGCCGCTGATGTGGAACGAGGAGCTTCTGGACCACAAGAACACGCTGGAAGTGTCAGCCCGGACGATGGACGGGATGGCGAAGTTCCGTTTCGAGGGTTCGGACAACAAGCTGACGGACTTCGGGTGCGCGGTCATTGACAGCTACGCGCCTGATCCATACTCGGGGGCCGGGGAGACCCTCCGGGGGAATCTCACCTCGTGACGACTAAGCCGTCTCGCGACGAGAAGCTGTGGACTCGCTATGCACGTGCGGCTTTGCCGCACGTGACGCGGGACATTTTCCTCAGTTACCCCCAGACGAACCCCGTCTATATCCGTTCGACAGCCAATGAAACCGCGAAAGTCGTGCGGGCGGCCGATGCCATGCTGGCGGCGCACAAGCGCCGCTGGCCGGACCCCGAGCCCACTGAACAGGGAGAAGGGGAGGATTAGCCTCCCCTCTCCAACCTAGGAGCAGCAAATGCCGAAGTTTCTCAACCCGGGATTGCGTCTGGAGCGGGATTACGCCGGCCCGGACGGGAATCTCTCCCGCAAGATCGTCACCCTGAACAGCGACATCGTTCCGCTGGCGGCTTTTTCCGGTGCGGACCGCGCCACCAAAGCCTGGGCGGCGAACGACCTGATCTACCTCTGGAAGTTTCCGGAGGGAGCCACGATCCACGAAATTGCCGCCCTTGTCTACGATGTGGCGGCGTCGGGAGACGTGCTCGATGTCGGCCACGAACAGGTCGGCGCCGGAACCTGGGCGGACGATGCGGATTTCTTTTTCGCAGATCTCTCCCTCGCTGACGCCGAAACGGTCAGAAGCATCGGCGACCCTGCCTCCGCCACCGGTTACGGAACCCGCCACGCTCCGCTGATCGTCAACCAGCCGAACGTGTATCTCACGGCGACGGTCGTCAACGCGATTGCCGCCGGGGCGCAGTTCGGGGTCCGCTTCTACATCGATTACGAATACACCGGCAACCTCTAGAGGCTGCCAGGAGGGTTTGTCATGCGCATCCAGTACGTCGGACCGGGTGACTTTCACCGCGACCGCCTGCTCGGCACCAACACCATCTGGCACGGAACCGGCGACGTTCAGATCGTCAGGGACGAGGAAAGAGCTCATAAGCTGCTTTCGAGCTTCCCCAACCTCTTCAAGGAAGTCCTGCACCCCGAGAAGGACCGGCAGCAGGCGGCCGGCGAGGGTGTGGTCGAGAACCCGGAGGAGGGCGACCCGATCGATGTGCTGATCGTCACCGAGAAGAACGGGGATGAAGTCAGGGGGCGCGAGGCGACTCGCGCCTGTCTGGTCGATTTCTCGGAAGAGCGGCTCGGCATGATGGTCAAGGACAACTGGTCGAGGGATGATCTGGTCGGGCACATCAACACGGTGCTGAAGTCGGTGGCGGAACTGGAACGGGTGGTGAAGCTGTCAGGGGCGGACGTGCAGACGATCTCGGCCAAGCTCCTCGGGGTCGCCGCACTGGAACCGCCGCCCGCACCGGAACCCGACCCGGAACCCGAGCCCGACCCGGAACCGTTGCCGGAGGCAGCGCAGAAGCCGCTGACGACGATCAGCGGCATCGGCCCCAAGATGGCCGTGCAACTGGCGGCGGTCGGGGTGTCGAGTGTGCTGGACATGGCCAGCCTCGAAGACGCTGCACTGGCGAAGGTCGCCGGCGGCATCAAGGTGGTGGGACACGCAGAACCGAAGGTCAGGGGCTGGCGCGATGCCGCCCGTGACCTCGTGGGCAATCCGGCGAGGCTGGCAGGCGGCGGGGATAGTGGGCCAAAACAGCCTGCCTCTGCCGGCCTCACCGGATTGCCAACCCCGCAGGAGCTTGCAAGGAGCAAGAAATGACGACGACAGTGGAAACCTTCGAGCGGAAGGGCCGTTGGTATTGGCGTTTCCGCGAGGACGGGTCGCTCAGGGCCCGTCATGGTGCCCCGGGCACCAAGAAAGCCGAGAAGGACGGGATCCAGGCCGGTTTCGCCACGGAAGTGGATGCGAAGGCCGACTTCGTGGCCGTGTCCCGGCTCATGGGCCAGCACGCCGGGTTGGTGGACCCGACCCCGGCACCCAAACTGAAGACACCGGACCTCACGGAGCCTCTAGGTCCGAACCTGGCCGGCTGACCGTAGATGGCCTTTCAGGCCCAGGTCCTCATCGATCGGGCCGCCCGTGGGTTGAACGACCCGTCCAACTCACGGTGGCCGATCGATGAACTGCTCGAATACATCAGCGACGCCCAACGGGCGACCGTCCTGCTAAGGCCCGAAGCCAACCCGATCATCGATACCGTGAAGCTGGTTGCCGGGGTGCGCCAGACCATCCCGGCGGACGGCTTCACCCTGCTCACCATCACCCGGAACATGGGAACCGACGGCACGACGCCCGGCCCCGCCATCGGTTCGGCCGCTCGCGGCGACCTCGATATCGACCGTTCGTGGACCACGCAGGACCCGGCGGCCGTGGTGGCCAACTTCAACTACGACGTGCGGGCGCGGAAGACCTTCTACGTCTCCCCGCCGCAGCCGGCGGCGGGGCAGGGGCAGGTCGAACTCATCTACTCGAAGGTGCCCGACGACATCGATTCGGCCACGGACACCATGGCCCTCGATGAAATCTACATCCCGACCCTGCACAGCTACGTGATGCACTGTGCGTTCCTCAAGGACATGCCGGTGCAGGGGCATACCCCGGAAGTCGCCAACCTGTATTTCGAGCGGTTCATGACGCTGCTGCTCGGCCGGGCCGACGAGAACGAGTCCGACATCGTGGTGACGCAGGAAGTCACGACGGCGCAGGACCGGGGCTCGTACGGGCGGGGGAGGCGGCGCTGATGGGTGCGCTGTCCGACCTCTACCCGACCGTCCGGGCGCACGTGAGCGGGGTGTCCGACCCGCTGATGGCGACGTATCTCAAGCGGGCGGCCAAGCAGTTCTGTCAGGACACCAAGGTGTGGGACGTGAACGTCGGCAAGGTGGACTTGCAGCCTCCGGCCAACCCGATGCTGCGGTTCCGGATCGAGGTTCCGTCGCGCACTGTCGGGGTGACCGACTTCGTGCTGCCGGCGGGGTCGTATCTGAACTCGATCTCGAGAGTGCGCTACGCCATCGACCCGAACATGGAGCCCGAGG
Source organism: Candidatus Poriferisocius sp. (assembly GCF_965202595.1). Classification (GTDB taxonomy): domain Bacteria; phylum Actinomycetota; class Acidimicrobiia; order Acidimicrobiales; family Bin134; genus Poriferisocius. The sequence goes on along the minus strand of NZ_CBDBBH010000001.1, from coordinate 37,445 downwards.
ACCTGCCCAACGAGGAATGGAGCTACGACATTCCGACGAGGGATCTGGTGCTGGAGCCGCGCACGATCAGCCAGGCCATGACGCTGCACGTGGATGCGGTGCTGGAGAACCTGAGCACGGCGTCGGCGGTGCCCGACTGGATGTCGGAACTGTGGGGCGAGGGCATCGCCGATTACTGCATCTTCGAGCTCCTGAGCCTCGCCAACAAGGAATGGACGGACCCCGCACTGGCGGGGATCTTCCGGGGCAAGTATCAGGCGAGGGTGTCCGAGGCGACGATTGCCAAGGCCCGCAAGGGGTCGAGGCAGCCGCTCGAAACCGAACCCATCGCGTTCGTGTGAAAATCCATGCTCGGGCACAACAAGTTTCTCGGGATGATCCCGAAGGTGTCGCCGAGGCTGCTGCCGGATACGGCGGCGCAGATTGCTGCCGACTGCTGGATCGACCGGGGGTCCATCCGCCCGATCCCGCATCTGCGGAGGATTGAAGGCGTCGAGGAGTTCCCGCTCGGAACGATTGCCATCTACCGCTATTCGGACTTCGAGTGGTTCGCCTGGGCGAAGGACGTGGATGTTGCCCCGGCCCCGGTCACGGGAGACGACATTCAGCGGGTGATCTGGACCGGCGACGGATACCCGCGCCACACGACCCGAGAGATCATCGTTGCGCAGGGGTTCAAGTCCCCCGGTGTGCCCCCGTCGCGTCGGCTCGGGGTTCCGGCCCCGACCGGCCCGGCCGAGTTGACCCCGGCCCCGCTCCGGATTCCGCTCAAGGTCATCACCATCCCGGTCATCGGGTCGAGGTCGTGGCGGATTGGGCAGTACGTCAACGAGCAACTGCCGGCGGCCACGGTCTCGGAAGGAAGCCCGAGCCTGTCCTACACGGTGTCGGGGCTGCCGCCGGGGCTGTTCTTCAACCCTTCCACGCGCCGGATCACGGGCACCCCGCTTCGGACAGCGAGCGGTGCGTTCGATTACGGCGCGAGCGCTTCTGGGTATCAGGGCACGAGTCGGTGCATCAACTACGTGGTGTCGGAACGGGCGGCGGTGCGGCCGAATGCGCCGGCCGGACTGGGTCACGAGGGCACGATCCTGTCATGGAACGCCGTGCAGGGGGCGACGAGCTACCAGATCAAGTGGCATACGACCCGCTCCGCACTCCAGGCCCAGGACCGTTACGACTTCACCGGCATCACGGCGACCAGCTTCAACATACGGTCGTACAGATGGGTTGCCGTCCGGGCGGTGAACGGGGCGGGCCCGAGCCCCTGGTCAGACAGCTTCCAGATGACGGAGGACGAGCAACCCGACCCTGATCCGGACGAGCCGGATGAAGAGCCGGATGATCCGGAGATTCCCCCCGTCCCGACCGGTCTGCGGTTCAATCAGCGCGAACTGCAATGGAACGCTTCGCAGGGGGCGACGAGCTACGACATCAAATACAGTTATTCGGAAGCCAGTGCCAACGCGCAATCGTACCCTGATTTCGGTAACCGGACACGAACGACCTTCGATACGAGTATCCGCTCAGCCGCAATTTCAGCCTGGTGGTCGGTGCGGGCGGTGAACAGCGCCGGTCGTTCGGCCTGGGCCCCCGCCGTCGAGCGGACCTATCTGGTGAAACTCGCCACACCTACGGGTCTGAACTTCAACGAACAGGCATTGCGCTGGAGCTCCGTTCCCGGTGCGACGCACTACGACATCAAATACTCGTTCACGCAATCTGGTGCGGACGCCCAAAGCTATGCCGATTTTTCCGATAATACCGGGACGAGTTTTGACACTGCACGAATAAGCACTTCCGGAACGTGGTGGAGCGTCCGCGCCAAGGACAGCAGTGACGCATCCAGAACGTCGGATTGGGCACCGGCCATCCAGCGCACCTACCGGGAACCGGACCCCGAGCCGGAGCCAACGACGCCCCCGCTCACGCCGACCGGGCTTAGCTGGTCACGCAATATCGTGCAGTGGGCAGCCGCTGCCCGAGCGACAACCTACGAGCTCGAGTTTAATTATTCTTACCGGACTCAACCATCGAGGGCTACCGGTGGATCTCGGACCATATACCGTTACCTCACCGTGAATGCCGGCTCTGGACTTTCATATTCTGGCCCACTGGCTGGTCGTTCCGGCAGACCATTTTGGGAAGCCGTCAGGGTACGTGCCCGAAACGCCCACGGGGTTTCGTCATGGTCATCATGGGTAAACGACCCCTACTAGGGCTGGATCATGTCCTCTCTCCCGACCTTCACGGCAGACGGTGACAAGGTTGCCGAGACGCACGTCTACACCTACACGTTCCTGACGGACCTCGAAGAGGAGGGTCCGCCGGCCCCGCCGACTGCCCCGGTCACGCGAGAGTTCAACACGGAAGGGCAGATCCGCCCGGTGCGGATCAGGACGCCATCGGTAGCGCCGTCCGGCTACGGTTCGATCAACCGCAAGCGGATCTACCGTTCGGCCACGGGCACGGCCGGCACGACGACCTTCCGGTTGCTGGCGACGATTCCGCTGACCCTCGACGAATACGACGATGCGGTTCTCACGTCGCAGCTTGGCGAGGAACTGGTCTCGATCGACTGGGATCCGCCGCCGGAAGGGCTGAAAGGGATCGTCACGCTGCCCAACGGCGTGATTGCGGGGTTCGATGGCCGGGACGTGTATTTCAGCGAGCCCTACCAGCCTCACGCCTGGCCCCGGACCTACATCCAGACCGTCGATGATGACATTGTGGGAATGGGCAACTTCGGGCTGAACCTGGTCGTGGGCACCGAGGGCCGCCCCTACATCATGTCCGGGACCCACCCGTCGGAGATCGTGCCGGCGAGGATGGAGTTCGAGCAATCCTGCGTGGCCAAGCGGTCGTTCTCCTACGTGGCCAGGCAGGGTGTCGTGTTCGCCTCCCCGGAAGGGCTCGTGCTGGTGGGGCCCGGCGGCGGGTCCTTCATTTCGACGCCCTACTACGAACGGGCGGACTGGAAGGCGCTGAACCCCGAACAGTTTCTGGCGGCCTACCACGACGGCATCTACATGGCGTTCACCCCCGAAGGGGGGCTGGCGTTCGGCCCGGACGTGGACGGCGTGGTGCGCATCAGGGAGCCGGGGGTCAAGGCCCTGTTCCGCGATGCCGGCGAGGACAAGGTCTACCTGCTGGATCAGGACAATCGTGTCGGCGAGTGGAGCACCGATGTCTTCCAGGATGACCGCATCCGCACGATGCAATGGCTGTCGCGGCCGTATCCGGGCCCGGCGAGGACGTTCTCTGCGGCACAGGTCACGGCCGATGAATATCCGGTAGGGCTGCGGCTCTACGGGGACTACTCCCTGGTCTACGAGACTCTGGTTCAGGACCGTCACCCGTTCCGCCTGCCGGCCGGGATCGGCCTGTTTTCCGATTGGGAATACGAGGTTGTCGGAACCTCCGAGGTCTTCGAGGTCCAGATCGGGCTGATGAAGCAGATGATCGGCTACGACATCGGGAATCCCGGTGTGGCCGTGGAAAGCCTGGCCGTTCCGGACCGGGACGCCATCAACGTGATCTCGCAGACGATCGACGTGCCGGCCAACCGCTATTTCCCCGGCACCACGTCCGTCACCATCGAACCCAACAACAACAACCAGCTTGAACACGCCGCCCATTACGAGGGCGAGGACGACCGGTTCATCACCCGGATTCGCATCTACACCACGGCTCACGCCACCATCACGGCGGGTTTCGTCGAAGTCCAGATTGGCGAGAAGCGGAACCAGAGGGGTTCCAATGGGCAGAACCTGTCGCCGGAGTTCGAGGCCGGCGGGATCATCCGGGTGACCGTCAACAACGATACGGTAGAGATTCCCTTCGCTTCGCCGGCGGTGGCCGATGCGGACGGGAACGAGGAATACAACTTCCTGCCGAGCAATCACGACACCCCGATGACCGGGACCGCCGCCTGGGCCGACCGTCACAGTTCCGACGGGGTGGGAACCTATGCTTCGGAGATCGAGTTCGAGTTGCGCACGTCCCTCGCCGGCAAGGAAGTCATCACCGTGATGGGCGATTCCTGGACCGTGCCCGCCGAGGTCACGGCGGTGTGGGTCGATTGGTTCAAGGCAAACGCCATCCACGAGCGCAACCAGAACACGCTGGCGGGATTCGACTTCAACGGCACGAAGAACCTGAGCCGCGACGAAATCGAGGTGGAGGAAGGGGATGTCTTCACCGTCAACGGCATCCTCTCCGGCGGGTATTTCTCGATCAACTACCAGCTTCCCCCGCGCCCGGCCGTGCTGGCTGCCCCTGCCACGCCGCCCGCCGCCCCGACGACCTCTGCCCAAACGTCAGATTCCCTGACCATCAACTTTGATGCGGTCCTGGGGGCGACGGGCTACAAGGTCTACTACTCGACCGATGCCACCGTCGAAGTGGCGATCGATGATTCCGTGACGGTGACGGGCACCAGCGCCACGATCTCCGGCCTTGACGCCAACACGAACTACTGGGTGGCGTATTCGGCGTTCAACACCGCCGGGGAGGGCGGGCTAAGCCCGGTTCTCGCGACCGCGACGCCGCAGATCCCGGCACCGGCGACGCCGGCCGCCGCCCCGACCGTCTCGGCGCGAGTGTCAGATTCCCTGACAGTCACGATCGGTGCAGTCGCCACGGCGACCAGCTACCGGGTCTATTACTCGACCGATGCGACCGTCAACACCTCAGATCCGTACGTGACGGTGACCGGGACGGAAGCCACGATCACCGGTCTGACCGAATCGACGAACTACTGGGTCGCCTACCTCGCCATCAACGCCGGCGGCTCCAGCGCACTCAGCCCGGTCCTCGCCACCTCGACGATAGCTGACCCGGACACCCCGCCGGGTGTGCCGGCCAACGTGGCCTACGATGTCGGTACTCGCACCCTGAGTTGGGATGCCGTGCCCCGTGCGGACACCTACGAGATCAACTACGACACCGCAGCAAGCTATCTGGGGGACAACACCTCGCCGGATCACACCGGCATCACGGCCACGTCGTTCGTCAACCCCCGCGGCCTTTGGGCGAACGGCTACTGGATTCAGGTCCGGGCACGGAATACGCATGGGGTGTCGGCGTATTCTGACCCGATCCTGATCTCAAACATTATCGACTTGGGTTGACTGGCCGCTCATGACCCGAAGGACGCCGCGCTACGGGCTGCCGATCCCCCGTGTGGACAACGCCGACCTGCAACGGTTTCTGGAGACGCTGCTCCAGCGGATGGGGTCGATTGCCGAGGAGAACCGGGCGCTGACGGAGCGGATAGTCGCACTGGAAGGGAATGGGGGGGGGGCAACCGGCCCCGACACCGGTGACGACGCCTGATCCCGGCACCACGCCTTCAAATCCTGACCCCACGTTCGACGTAAACGGCTTTGTCAGCGGGATACAGGCACAACCCTCCGGAAGGGGCGCAATCCGGGTGACCTGGGATGGCTACACTGGCGCGGACAATTACGACGTGTACTACGACACCACCAACAATTTCCTCGTTCCCAGCACCAGAGGGGCCAGACAAGGTATCACGGCCCGGAACGTAACGCTGACCGGATTGACGCCGGGCACCCGATATTACATCTGGGTCCATGCTAACGACGGTACCGGTCGAGACTCCAGAACCAATTCGCTGCCAACCGTAACTTCGGTATCATCGTTGGCGGGAACATAGGGACTGGCCCATGCCCCGCATCCTCATAGCCGGTGCGTCCGGCGGCATCGGCTCAGCCTCCGCCCGCGCCTTCGCGAGGAAGGGCTACGAGGTCTTCGCCGGGTGCCACACCCCCATCGCCGTGCAGAAGATCGAGGAGATCGGCAACCCGAAGATCGTGCCGGTCACCCTCGACGTGGAGACCCCGGACCCGGAACGCATCCCCGACAACCTCTCGATCGTGCTGAACTGCGCCGGCCTCGCCCCCCTGCCCGATCTCGAGGCGCTGGAGACGGCGCACCAGAACCCCACATGGTGGTTCCAGCATCTGGCCACGACCGCCATGGGCGCGGTGTTTCTCGCCAACGCCGCCCGCGAGAAGATGCTGTGGGGGAGCCTCTACGTCTCGCTCACGTCCGACCTTGCCCTGACGAACCAGTCCCGCCACGAGGGGCTGCACGGCGGCCTGTACGCCTACCGGGCCGGGCGGGCGGCCCTCAATGCCTGCCTGCTGGCCCTGGGCCACGACCTCCACCCCTACGGCATCAACGTGATCGCTCTCTCCCCCGGTTGGGTGCGCACCCGCATGGGCGGGCCCTTCGCCCCGATCCATGCCGACGACGCCGGTGTGCGCATCTGCCAGACCCTGATGAATCATCTGGCCTTCACCCCGGAAGAGTGCACCACCCTGATTGACATCAACGGCGACCCCCTCGACTGGTAGATGTTCGACGAAAGCCAGTGGGTCCGGGTCGGCAAGGCCACGGAGAAGCTGCACCGGCACGTCATCGGCCAGCCGGATTGCGACCTCGGCCGCATCCACGCCGCCACGGAAGCGTGGGGCGGACCCCTGCCCGGCCTGCCCGATGCCATTCAGGAAGGTCCGCTCCGCCTCGAAATGCGCGGCCGCCCGCCCCAACACCTGCTCGATGCGGCCAACATCCACATCGAGGATGAACGACTGGCCGGCTACTGGCAGCTTCGCCCGGAAGCCCGGCAGGCCGCCATCTACCACAACCGGCATTACCTGATCCCCCTTCCGGCCCTGCCGGCCGGCCTCGTGCTGTTCGGAGAGAACTGCGAAGCAGGCATCCGGGAGCTCTACACGTGGGACCAGCCCCGGTTGCTGTCACGGCGGATCTACGTGAGCGAAATGCGGCCGGGTTCCGTGCGGGAATGCTGGCCGCACCTCGTCCCCTCGATCATCCCCGAACGGTGCAGCGATTATTGGGCCTACGGGATCGAATACGACGGGAACATGACGGTCACCGCCGTCCATCTCTACCTCTATTATTACGACGTGATGACGCCGGAGGACCGGAAGAATGTCGAAAGAAGGCAGGCGGAATGGGACCGGCTGGCTGACCGAACACAAGGTGTTCTCCGTGAAAGGGTCACCGACACTCCGGCGCATGGTCCTGAAACTCCCGAACGGGTGGGCCATCGGCTTCCACGTCATCAACTCGCAGCCGAGCGACCTTACGACCTGGCATGACCACAGGCACGACATGTTCTCGATCGTGCTGTGGGGACTGGCCACGGAGCTCGTTCACACGCCGGGGAGCGTCCGGGCCCGGTGGCTGTTCCCGCTGCGGATCCGCATCCGCCCGGCCGCCATCCGCCACACGTTCGCCACCGGCGGCCGGCTGGTGACTCTGGTTCTCACGTCGCCGCGCCGGCGGGAAAACCGGATTTACGTTGGCGGACCCGACTCCGACGAGACGCTCACGACCGAACAGGTGCGGGTTTGAAAACCGAAATGATGATTCGCGCCCGTGATGCTGCGCAGGTGGCGGGACGGACGTGGATACCGTGCTACATCGAAACCGGCATCTGGTCGCAGCCGGCCTCGGCTGAACCCCGCATCGCCAGCCTGAGGGAGAGCGACCTCGCGCGGGGGCCGGGGGTTCAGGTCGCCTGGGCCCCGGTCCGCCATCTGCACGACGAACTGGTGCCGATGGTCTCGCAGGCGGTCGGGGAGCCGGTCATTGCGACCGAAATGCACGGCCCGATGCTCTACCACAAGGGGGCGAGGGTCGAGGCGCACATCGACCGCTACCCGGCGCAGATGTTCTGTCTGGTCCTGACGCTCGATGCCGATGCGCCGTGGCACATCCGGACGCTGGACCTGTCCGTGCGTCTCCGGAACCTGGAGGACGAGATTGCGCTCAATCCGGGGACCTTCACCCTCTATGAGGGTGCCCGGCTGCTGCACGAACGGCCGGCCTTCGAGGGCAACCGCATCGTCCTCGCCCACCTGTATTACCGGCCCGAGACGTTCACTCAGGACCGGCCGACCCCGAGCAGTACGTAGCGCACCCCCCACGTGAGCTTCGGCCAGAGCGGCGTCTCCCCGTGCCAGCACAGGGTTCCCTGCTCCATGTGCAGATACGCCCCGGCGGACGTGTCAACCACGAACTCCCCCGTATCGCTCAGTAGCAGCGTGGAGTTGTAGCCCGTCAGCGGGAGTTGGTTGTCAGGCGTGAACTTGGTCTGTTCGAAGAACACGAGCTCGGCGACCCCGATACGGGGGTTCACCTTGTCGAACAGCCACGTCTGGTCGTCCTCGCGCAACCGCATGACGAGGGGCCGTCGGACATCGAGGTCGCGGTCCCACGTGGCATCAAGATGGTCGAGGCCCCACACGTGCGAGCGCACCCGGAGGCAATCTTCCTTGGTCAGGCATTCTGGTATACCGTTCATGTTCCTCTCACAGGGGCCCACACCATGACGGAAACTACTACGAACCTGGCCGGCGTGTACGTCTCGCGGCGGCCAACCGAGGACGACTGGCGCGGCGTGTTGCTGCTGCGCAACGGGCGGTTCTTCTTCATCGACTCGAACGGCGAGGCATGGGAGGGCTACTACCGCCACAACCCCGTCAACAACCGGTTCTCCGGTGCCGGTTTCTGCCGGTTCGTCACGGCGGGCGATGATTCGGAAGCGGCGCCGCGACCGGTCATCATGTCCGGGACGGTCTTCGACGATTCCATCAAGGTCACGGTCGAGAAGAACCGCTACGAGCCGGAAGTCAGGATCGCCCGCCGGGTCTCGGTGCCCCTGTCTGCCGATGCCTGAACCCGTCCCGGATGGCGTCTATCTCGGCCACATGCCGGAATACGACGAATACTGCATCCTGATCCTTCGCGCCGGCCGGCTGGTATCGGTGGACACCGACGGCTACACCGCCGAAGGCCGCTACACGGACAACGGCGAGGACTTCCTCGCGGCGGTGCAACTCTCCCGTGTGGACGGGCAATGCGTCCGGGACGAATTCTGCCGGTGCGGACCGGCGGCCTCGGTCGGCAAGGTCGAGGCTCCCGGCGTCCTGTTCACCCTGTCGAAGCCGTTCCGGCGGCTGTTCACGGGGGTGAAGCTGACCACGCGCCGGATTGCCGACTAGTGCCGCCGGTCTCGGAAGGCTTCGCCATCTGGACCGACTTCCTGACGGAGGCCGAACGCGACGACTTCACGATGTTGACGGAGAGGCTCCGGAGCCTCGGCCTGTTCCGCAAGGGTCTGATCCCGAAACACCCCCATACCGGGGGCATCCGGATCGACGAGATCGGCGAGCACCTGTTCCCCGAGGTCTACCAGTTGATAGCCCCGATTGCCGATCGGGCCGTCTTCCTCGCCGGCAGCCTGATGCGCCAGAACGAAATGGTCCCGGTGGCCGCACAGATCTACCACCGCCCGCCGTGGGACGGACTGGACTGGCACATGGACGATGACGGATGCGACAACATGCACGCGACTGCCATCATCGCCCTGAACACCGTGCGCGAGGGCGGGGAAGTCGAAATCATGCCCCTCGGCGGAGGCGAGAACGTGCTGTGTCCGCAGTTGGCGGGCAGGATGGTGCTGGTGCACTGGAAGACCCTGCACCGGGTCCGGCCGCCGCAATCCGACCGGTACGTGATGCAGATCAACTACCGGTCGATTGTTTCACGTGGAACAATCGGGGGGATTTGCTAGGATTGAGTCTGGCCCACCCTGATGTCGGGTGATGCGCCATGATAATGTTTCTTGGGGATCTAGCAGGGAAGGGCCTCGAAGCCGGTTTCAAAAAGGCCGCTGACGCTACCAAAAAGACTATCCGGAGCAAAGGGCTCGTCGCCAAAGAAATGGCTGGCGAAGGGATTGGCAAAAATATCAAGGGCGGCGGCAAGGACTCCTCCGGCGAACCCGAATTCATCACCAAAAAGGTGATGAGGGGTTCGGACCCTCGGCAAGGTTATGAATACGTAACGATACGGAACCCGAAATACCAGGGCAAGAAATCTAGCGAGGAAGAGGAAAAGACCGCTGCCGAGAAGCGGGCCGACGACAAGAGGTCCCGGCAGGACAAGTACCTGTCCGATGCCGAGGCCGGCATCAAGAAGTTTGCCGGTCTGGCCGAGGACCAGTGGAAGACCTACAAGGACGCCCAGGGCCGCCTGCTGGGCGAGGCCGAGGACCGCGCCAAGGAATACGGGGCAATCTCCCGCGACCAGTGGGACGCCTACAAGAAACACGCCCAACCGGGGATGGAGCGGCTCGTTCCGGCGGCCGAGGAAGCCGATGCCCGCGCCATCAAGCGCTTCGACCGGGAACTGGCGAGGCACGGGCGCGAACTGGACGGCTACTTCGGCCGGGTCCGCGACATGCAGGGCCGGATCGACAAGTACTCCGGGGCCATCGACCGCTTCTCGAAGGAAGCCGACGAATACGACTCGGCAGGCCGGATTGCCATGGAGGAAGGCCGGGCGGCTTCGGATGTAGCGCAATCTTACGGCCGGCAGCGGGCCGGGCTGATGAACATGCTTGGCCGCTACGGCATGAGACCGGGTTCCGGGAAGTTCGCCGGGGCCATGCGTTCGCTGGCGCTCGGTCAGGCCGGCGACACGGCCGGGGCCATGACGGGGGCCCGGACGGGGGTTCTCAATCGGGGCATCGCCCTGCGCGAAGCCGCCCTCGGGCACCGGGGCCGGGGCATCGCTGCCCGGGCGGGGGGACTCTCCGCCCTGGGGGCCGGTCTCGGAGCGTCAAGGGCATCCATCGGCACCATCGCACAGGCGCAGCAGAGCTCGATGGCCAACCGGCTGTCGGCGCTCAATCTGTGGCGCGGCGTCGGCAGCGAGGCCATGCGCGGTGTGGGGGCCACCAGCGGCCTGTATGCCGGCCTGCACGACCAGATGCTCGGCGTCGGCAGCGAGGCCATGCGGAACACGGGGCTTGCCGGTTCCATGTACGGCGGGCTGCACAAGGATCTGCTCGGGGCGGAGTTGGAGCGCGAGGGCATCGCCGCTGACGAACGGATGAACAAGTACGCCGCCGACAAGGGGGTGTCGGCGGCGAGGACTTCCGGGAAATACAGTGCGGCGGGAACCGCCATCGGGATGTTGGGTCTGGCCTTTGCACTCGGCTCTGACCGCCGCCTGAAGCGTGAGATCAAACCAATCGGCGAACTGCCGGACGATCTGACCGTCTACGAGTTCGAGTACATCGATGAACCCGGCACGAAATACACGGGCCTCATGGCTGATGAGGTCCACAAGGTCATGCCCGAGCACGTCTACCACGACGAAAACGGCATCAACTACGTCGATTACGGCGGGGTTCTTCGAGACCTTATGCAGGAAAGGATCTGACCATGGCTGACTGGGGTGCCTTCATGAAAGGCTTGCAGGGCGGCATGTCGAATACGCTCACGATGTACCAGTTGAAGAACGCGATGGATGCCAGGAAGGCGGGAGAGGCGGCGGAAGCGGCGGACGGTGCGGACACCGCCGTCCCCTCGCCGTCGACTCCAGACGGTGACGACGACACGCCCGACATCGCCGCCCGCCGCCGTCGCCGCCGCCGCAAGAACTTCGAGGTTCCGGGAATCTAGCCATGGCCGCAGACTGGGGTGCCTTCACCGAAGGTTTGATGGGCGGCATGTCGAACACGCTCACGATGTGGCGACTCAAGCAGCAGATCGACGCGCAGAAGAAGATGGAGCAATACAAGGAAGGCTTGAAGCAGGCCGTTGACGCCGGCGACCTGGCAGCGGCGCAGGAACTGGCCATGGGATTTGGCGACATGCAGACGGCGAATGCACTTCAGCAGGAGAACGAACGGCGCACCGCCCAAAGTTTCGACCGGATGGCCCGCGAGAACCCGATGCTGGCGGAAGAAGCGGATCCGGGACGGTTTGTGACATGGAAGCGGCATGAAGAGGCCGCCAACCTGACCCTGGAACAGGCGCAGGCGCAACTGGCACGGACGCAGCAGGCGACGGCGCATGAGGCCGAACGGCACCCTCTCGCCATGGCGCAGGGTCAGGCAGGTCTGGCGGCCACGCAGATGAACACCCGGATCGCCGGCGAACAACACGCCATGAACGTCGAGGACCGGCTGACCGGGAAGGAGCAGGCGGCCCTGTCCCGGTCGGCGCGAGAGGTCATCGCCGCGACCGGCGGGGACATGGCCAACCTCGGGCAGGCCATTCCGGCCATGAACCGGTCAATCGAGGAGAACCGGCCGCTCTACCAGAAGCTCTACGGGCTGGAGAAGCACCGCATCCCGGTCGGGGTGGAACTGGTGGACGGACCGAACGGCCCGGAACTGGCCGTGAAGATCTACAACAAGAAGACCGACTCCGTCGGGCCGATGACCGCCAAGGGCACCCCGGACGGGGACGACGAGGTTGTGAGCGACAACGCCGAAGTCGTGTTCCGGATGCTGGAGCACTACGCCGGCATGGGCGGGGGCCCGGAAAAGATGGAGAAAGGCCGGTTCAAGGTGCAAGTGGTCGGGGACAGCATCATCAGGCTCGATACGGCCACCGGGGATGTGACCGAACTCGGCAATGCTCCCATGGAACCCGTGGAGTCGGACTTCATCTCCGGCTTCGCCCAGGATCTGATGGGCGGCGGCATGTTCGCCGACCTGTCCGACCCGGACAAGGAGACGCTGACCGCGCTGAACAAGGTCGGCAACGAGGCCCTGTCCATGGGCTTCGACGAGGCCCAGATCCGGACGGCCATGACTCACGCCCGCGACCTCCTCACGGGCGACGGGGAACTGGCGAAGAAGCACCGCGACGCCAAGTCGTGGCGAGAGCGCAACGAAGTGCTGGTCGAAGTGATGAAGGAGATCGGGTTCCCGTTCGAGGAAGCGAAACCCGAAGAGACCGGCATCACCGCAGACGGGAAGCCCGCCGAGAGGCAGGCTCCCGAAGCCCCGCCCGAGCGGCCGAAGGACGAGTTCGTGCCGGAATCGCGTGAACGCACCCCCGAGGAAGAATCCGTGCGCGACGAGGCCGCCGAAGCCATGCGCCAGGGCTCGCCCGTCATGCCCGGCCTGATCCCGACCACTCCGGGTGAAACCATCCGGGGGGATCACCGGGGGGGACTTGGCGGCTTGCCCGGTCAGGCCCCGCCGCCGCAGCGCCGTCCGACTCGGGCGGTGCCCGAAATGTGGGGCAGCGGGTTCTGAAAAAAGTGGGGCGGCCGTGGTGCGACGGCCGCCCCGTGTCTACCCCCCATAGGAGACGACAGAATCGTAACAGAATGGCAGGCGGATTGACAAGTGGCTGACGGCCTCCCCCCGATAACTGGTGTGGACCCGCTTCGGCGTGGGGCGCGGGAGCTCGCCGGGCTGGCCAGTGTGCGCCTCGGCCGGCCGGACCGGGGGACGGTTCGGAAGCTGCCGGGATTGTCGGAACTGGGGCCGATCGAATCGCTGGAACCGACGAGTCCGACCCCGACCCCCGACAAGGGCTACGGCCGGGAGTTCGTGGACTCCCTGATCTACTCGCTCGGTCCGCAGAACATCCAGATGCTCGGGGCCGGCATCCAGTCCAAGGGCCAGCGCTTCCAGTCGAAGGCCATGCACGACTTCGGGGTGCGCATCAAGAAGTGGGGCGAGGGGCTGAACCTCGGCGAACCGGCTTCCATGCCTTCGGTCGAGGATCTGGACACGCTGGCGCGGTGGTCCGCCGGGGCCCTGGGGCAGGGTCTCGGCAGCATCGCCATGCCGATTGTCGGCGGCGGTGTGGGTGCGGTGGCCGGCGGAGCGGTCGGCGGGAAGCCCGGTGCCATGGTCGGCGGGGTGGCCGGGGCGTTCACCGCCAACGAATCCGTGCTGGAAGGGGAGGCGTTCGAGCAGTTCCGGCAGGAAGGGGTGGATCAGCCGAGAGCGGCGAAGGCCGCCGGGATGATCTCCCCGCTCATGGCCGGACTGGACACCCTCGGCCTGTTCAAGATCTTGCAAGGGCCGATTCGCAAGCCGAAACAGGCGCTGCTGTCCTACATCGGCAAGCGGATGGTGCATGGTGCCACCGTCGAGGGTGTCACCGAAATGCTACAGGGGGTCGTGCGGGAGTACACGGCCGCCGATCTGACCGGCAAGCGCGACATCGAGGAACGCCTTGCGAACGTGCTGGAGGAAGGTGCGGCCGCCGCCCTGACCGGTGGCGTGGTCGGCGGCGTCGGTGCCGTCGTGCAGCGCAACAAGCGCGAGAAGGCCCCGCCGCCTCCGGGTGCCCCGCCGCCGCAGGCCCCGCCGGAGACCGCCGCCCCGCCGCCGGGTGTCGTGCCGCCGGTCGGGACCGGCCCCGAGACGGAACCCGCACCCCGCTACCAGCCCGATCCGGAAGACATCGAGCGGATGGAAGGGCAGGTGGACCGCCGGCCGATCGCCGAGAAGATGGCGGAGCTCACGCCGGAGCAGGAACAGCGCGTCCGGCAGCTTCTCCAGCAGGACCAGCCCAACCCGCCCGCCGTTACGGACGATGCGCTGTGGGACCGGGCAATCCGGCAGGCCAAGGAGGAGTTGCCCGCACCCGCACCCGCGCCCGCCGCGCCCGCCGAGACGGCTCCCGAACCGGACCCCGAAGACGACTTCGGCGAGTTGCCGCCCGAACAGCCGGAAGCCGAGGCCGAGTTCGAGGAACCCGCCGCGCCCGTGCCGGACATCCCGGCGACCGCCACGGAACCCGAGGACCGCAAGGAACCCAAGGTTCCGACGCCCGAGGAAGTCAAGGTCGAGGCCGACAAGGCCGCCGTCTCCCCGACCAACGACATCCCGGAGCCGAGTGACGCCCAGAAAGAGGCGGGGAACTACCAGAAAGGCCACGTCAAGATCCAGGGTCTCGATATCAGCATCGAGAACCCGAAGGGGTCCCGGCGCACGGGCACGGGCAAGGACGGCACAGAGTGGTCGGTCGAAATGCCGGCGCACTACGGCTACGTCCGCCGGACGGAAGGGGCCGACGGGGATCAGGTGGACATCTACGTCGCCGACGACGATCCCGACTACGAACGGGTGTTCCTGATTGACCAGGTGGACCCCGACACCCGCGAGTTCGACGAGCACAAGGCCATCATCGGGGCGGGGTCTACGTCCGAGGCCCAGCGGATCTACGAGGCTGGATTCTCTGACCTGCGGGGCAAGGAGCGAGGCGCGACCATCTCGCTTCTGACGGTTCCGGAGTTCAAGGAATGGCTGGCCACGGGAGACAAGACCAAGCCATACAGCGAGTATTTCAAGCCACCGGCCCCCGCACCGACTCCCGCGCCCGAACCTGAACCCGAACCTGCGCCTACCCCGACTGCCGAGCCTGAACCCGCCCCGGCACCCGCCCCAACGGCGCAACCCGACATCAAGGAAGGCGTCCCGCTCGATCAGTACAAGCCCAAGGGGAAACTGAAGAAGCTCCATTCCGAGCGGCCGGGATACATGCCCGGTGACGTTCTGGCCGGAACAGACAAGGACGGGAACCTGTGGTCCGGCACCCACCAGCTAATCATGCGCGGGCCAATCCCGGAAGGGCACGAGAAGAAGCTCGACCTTCCTGACGAATGGACGCGCCTCATCCCGGATGACGTGAACACTCTGCCGCAGGTCCGGCCGGTGATGGTCCGTCAGCATCCGTTCGATCCCAAGATCATGATGGTGCGGTTCGACGACGGAAAGGCCTACAACGAACAGTTCTATCGGAGGATCATCAAGCGCTTCGGCAAGAACCTTGAATGGCGGCGTGTGGGCGACGAAAGAACGGGCCTGTTTGCCGTGAAGGACGGCGAGCCCGTCGCTCTGATGATGGAGTTGGTCACTAGCGGCTTCACGCCTTCGGCTTCCGAAGCAGCGCTTATCAGGACCACGCCGGAGCCCGCACCGAAGCCCAAACCCAAGCCGAAGCCCCGCCCGAAGCCGAAGCCGAAGCCGGCCGCGAAGAAGCCTGAACCCGCACCGGGACCGGCCCCCGAACCCGAAGCCCCGAAGGCCGACACCGGGATCACCACGTCCACCGGGTCGGACGGCACGACCATCATCATGATCGACCCCTCGAAGGGGGAGACGCAGCGCCGGGCCGACGAACAGCAACGGCGCGATGCCGAGAAACGGAAGCCGAAGGAGCCGAAGGCCCCGGAGCCAAAGGAACCGAAAACTCCGGAGCCCAAGCCGGAGGCCAAGGCCCCCAAGCGGCCCGCAGACTACGGAAAGAAGAACAAGGTCGTCAAAGAGGATGCCGCCGAGAAGGCCCTGGAGGTCCTGCGGCAGCACTTCAACAAGCAGCCGAAATCAGACAAGCCGGTTCGCTACTCGATCATTGACGAGGACGAGGCACCCGACGCCGAGCCTGGCCAGGTCGGGATTCCGCCCGAGGTCCTGCAAGCCGGCGTCACGCTCGCCGTCTACCACCTTGAGGCCGGCACCCTCGGGTTCTCCGAATACTCGAAGGTGATGACCGAACAGATCGGCGAGGCGGTGCAGCCGTTTCTCCGGTCCTGGTACGAGGGCGCCCGCTACTACCCCGGATTCGACGCCAGCGGCATGACCCCCGCGGCCGAGATCGACCAACTACAGGAGACCGGAACCGATGCTCCCGAGCAAACCCCAGATGAAGTCGATGCTGATCGAGACGATGGCGGACGAGAACCCGAGGCTCCTGAGGAAGCTCCAGAAGACCGGGGAACTGAACCAGATGGCGAACAACCAGGTGAACGAGGCCCTGAAGATCCTGAAGTGGAACCTGGGGGAGAACCCGTATCAGAACCCCGACCTAAACGCCCAGGTTCGCGCTCGGGATCTGGCTCTCGAACGACTTCTGGAGTATCCGGGAAAGGAACTCCCGATCGAGGACCTGACGCGCGTGGACCCGATCGACGAGGATCCAAGCCGGATAATCTCCGCCTAGCGAACGAGGAGGATCCGCTACAGGAAGGACGCTCCCCGCTCCAGAAGGCCAGGGACAACACCGAGGCGCTGGCACTCGCCTACCGGATCGAGTCGGAAGGCCGACACGCCACCCCGGAAGAGCAGAGGAAGCTGTCCCTCTACACCGGGTGGGGCGGGCTCAAGGGAGCCTTCCGCGACACCACCGGCAACTTCGCCAAGGGCTACGAGACCATCGGCCGGCTGCTCGAAGAAATGATGGACCCGGACGAATACCGGCAGGCCGAACGCTCGATCCAGTACTCGCACTACACGTCCGAGGCCGTCATCAGGCACATGTGGATGCTGGCCGAACGGCTTGGCGTCGCCGGCGGGCGCATCCTCGAACCGGGTTCCGGCATCGGCCTGTTCGCCGGCTACATGCCGGACTCCATCGCCGACGACAAGAAGACCTCCTACACCGGCATCGAGATGGACAGTATCTCGGCGAGGATCTCCCGGCTGATCTACCCGAACTACACGATCCACCACGACGACTTCGCCAAGCGCAAGGTCCGGAAGGAGCACTACGACTTCGCCATCGGCAACCCGCCGTTCGCCAACATCGTGGTCGGCAACGACCCGGATTACGCCTCGAAGCGGTTCCTGCTGCACGACTTCTTCTTCGCCAAGACGCTCGATGCGCTGAAGCCCGGCGGCATCCTCATGTTCGTGACCTCGGCCGGGACGATGAACAAGGTCGGCACCAAGGCTCGGGAATACTTCGCCGACCAGGCTGACCTGATCGGGGCCATCCGCCTGCCGGGGGGCAAGGCGGGCGCGTTCGCCGAGGCGTCCAACACGCAGGTCACGACCGACATCATCGTGCTGCGCAAGCGCCGCGAGGGAGAGCAGCCCGGCAACCGTGAATGGGTGCAAACCCGGAACGTCGAGCTCGAAAGCACGGTCGGCAGGAAACTCCACGAGACCCCCAAGCTCATCCCGACGGCCCTGAATCGTTACTTCTTGCGTAACGCGAACATGGTGCTCGGCATCGAGGGGCTGTTCGATCCCCTGATCCCGAACCGGTATGGCGTGAAGGCCATCGAGGGCCGCGACCTCGCCACCCAGATGCGGAACACCTTGCAGCGGTTCCCGAAGGACGTGTGGAACCCGACCCCGGACCGGCCCGAGGACACCGCCTCCGTCGAGGAACTGGAGACCGGGGCCGAGAAGGAGCTCTCGTACTACATCGGCGAGGACGGGGTCATTCGGCAGGTGGTGGAAGGCCACGGGGTCGTTCCGAAGATCACCAAGAAGAACCAGCCCCTGATCCGTGACCTGATCGGCCTCCGGAACGCCCTGCGCGAGGTCATGAAGGCCAACGTCGCCCGCGACGACAAGGCCGGCGACAAGGCCCGCAAGGAACTCGGCCGGCTCTACGACGCCTTCCGCAAGCAATACGGGCCGGTCGGCAAGGTCATCCGCACCTACCGCCGCCCGACGATCATCCAGCAGGAGAGCGCACGGGAACGCGAGCGAGAGAACGCCCGGCTACAGGGTGAACCGTGGGACGAGGGCGACTTCACACCCCCGCCGGGCTTCTACGACCTGAAGGTCACCCAACGGGCCCAGCTTCGCCGGGAAGCCCGTGAGGACCACGAACGCCAGCGGCAACGGGGCCGGGTGGACCACCCGTTCCGGGAGGGCAGCCTCCACCCCGACGACCTGCCCGACATCGAGATCCGGAAGTACCCGAACCTCGATCCGTTCTCCGAGGACCCCGAATACTTCCGGCTGGCGGCGCTGGAGAAGGTCAACGAGGAGGAGACCGAGTTCGAGAAGGGGCCCCTGTTCACGGTCAACATCATCGGCGGCCTGCCGGAACCGGAGATCCGGAACGCCAAGGACGCCGTGTTCAAGGTGATGATCGAGAAGGGGTCGTTCGATCTGGAAGAGGTCGCCAAGGTCTACGGGAAGACGATCGAGGAGACCGTCGCCGAGTTGGGCGACGACGTGTTCGAGTTGCCCCTGACCCCCGGCCGGTTCGTGTCCGCCGAAGACTACCTGTCCGGGGACGTGAAGACGAAGCTCGAAAACGCCATGGAGAAGGCCAAGGAAAATCCCAGCTTCGAGCGCAACGTCAAGGCGCTGGAAAAGGTCATACCGGTCGATCTGGTGCCTTCCGAGATCGTGATCGGCGTCGGGGCCAAGTGGTTGCCTGCCAAGATGATCGAAGCGTTCGGCCGCCACCTCGGACTGGACCGCGTGAAGGTCGGGATTCCGACCGGCCGGAAGCAGCTTCGGGCCGTCGATGCCTACACCTCGGCGCGAGCCGACACCCAGTGGTCGGCCCGCTACGAGGAAGGTCACACGGCGGTCCCGGCCCACGCCCTGTTCGAGCACGCCGTCAACATGAAACCTCCCCCGAAGGTCTACGTGGATATCGGGGACGGGAAGAAGCAGCAGGACACCGTTGCGACCGCTGCCTCCCGGGCGCAGTACGACGCCATCATGGCCGAGTTCAAGTCGTGGTGGGAGGGGCAGACCGCGTTCCGGCAGGAAGCGGCGGAGATCTACAACCGTCTGTTCCGCCGCACGGTCACGAAGAAGTACTCGGGCGACCACATCGTCACGCCGGGCAAGCGCACCGACTTCGAGTGGCGGTCCTACCAGAAATCGGTCATTGCCCGGATCGTGCAGTCCGGCAACACCTACATGGCCCACGCGGTCGGGGCGGGCAAGACCTCCTCGATGATCGGGGCCGTCATGGAGCTCCGGCGGCTCGGCCTCGCGTCCAAGCCGATGATTGTTGTGCCGAAGGCGGTGTTGCGTCAGTTCGCCCTCGAGTTCCAGCAGCTTTACCCGGCGGCCAACATTTCCGTGGCCGACGAGAAAAGGATTCAGGGCGACAACCGCCGCCGGTTCGTGGCCGCCGTGGGTCTGGACAGCACCCTCGATGCCGTGATCCTCACCCACGAAGCGTTCGGCAAGATCCCGCTCAGCGTCGAGTTCGCCGGTCAATTGATGCTGGAGGAGATCCTCCAACTGAGGGAGGCGCTGGTTCAACTCAAGGAGGAGAAGGCCCCCCGCCACAAGCGGGCGCAAGTGCAGCGCGAAATCGAGAAGATCGAGCGTCAGCAACAGCAGATGGAGGATTCCGATCAGGTCTTCACGTTCGAGGAAATGGGGGTCGATTACCTGTTCGTGGACGAGGCCCACGTATTCCGGAAGCTCGGTCTGGTCACGACGCAGGATGTGAAGGGGATCGCGTCCGACGCCTCCGGCCGCGCCAAGGACATGTACCGGAAGATCCGCTACATGCGGACGCTGAACCCGACTCGGGGCGTCGTGTTCGCTTCCGGCACCCCCGTCGTGAACACGATGGGCGAGATCTACAACGTCTCCAGGTATCTGCAAGAAGCCACCATGGAGCGGATGGGGATCCAGTCGTTCGATTCGTGGTCATCCCTGTTCGGCGTCACGGCCGACATCGACGAACGCAACGCCGCCGGCCACTACAAGACGGTCCGGCGTTTCGTGGAGTTCGTGAACCTTCCCGAGCTCAAGATCATGGCGCTGGAGGTCATCGACTACATCGGCCCCGATCAACTGGCGCAGGAGGTTGTGCGCCCGGCCCTCAGGGGCGGCGACCGCCAACTGACCCTCCACAAGCTGAATGACGGCCAGCGGGCCTACCGCCGGGTGCTGGAAGACCGGATCGCCGCCGTCGAGGCCCGGAGAGGTCCGCCCGAGCCGGGCGACGACATCATGCTCACGATCATCAACGACGGCCGCAAGGCGGCTATCGACATGCGCCTGATCGATGCGTCCGCGCCCAACGACCCGACCACCAAGCTCAACCGCATGATCGACGGCATCTACGAGGAGTGGAAGGCCACCAGGGACCAGCCGTTCTACCGCCCGGACCATCAGGCCGGGGTCTACGAGAAGGAGCCCTTCATGCGGGGGCCCGGAACGCAGCTTGTGTTCGTGACGCTGGGGATCAGGGGCGACTTCTCGGTCGTGCGCTGGATCCGGGCGGCGCTCGAACAGCGGAAGATTCCGGGCAACGAGATCGCCTTCATCAACGACTACAAGAACTCAACGCAGCGCCAGCGCCTGTTCAACGACATGAACGAGGGCAAGATCCGCATCCTGATGGGCCACCCGGAGACCCTCGGCACCGGCGTCAACGTGCAATCGAGGCTCACGGCCATCCACAACCTCGATGCCTTGTGGTTCCCGGCCATCGATGAACAGCGCCTCGGCCGGGGGGTGCGTCAGGGCAACTGGAACCCGGAGGTCGCCGTCTTCGACTACGCCACGGAGGAATCCTTCGACGAGCAGATGTTCCAGATGATGGCCACCAAGGGCAAGTTCATCCACAGCTTCTGGAAGGATCAGGACAGCCGCACCATGGAGGACATCTCCATGGACGAGTACTACGACAAGGCCAAGGCCATCATTTCCGGCGACCCCCGGCTGGAGGAACTCAATCAACTGAAACGGGATATCCGGAAGCTCGAAGGCGAGAAGGTGCGCCACGAGCAGCAGTTCCAGGGCCTCTCGGCGAACGTCAAGAGTCTGGAGCGGGACATGGCCTACGACAAAAGAACCATAGAGAGATACGGGCGGCTCAACGAAGCTCGGGAAGACATTTCCGGCGACAAGTTCAGCATGACGATCGACGAGAAATGGACCGAAGACCGGAAGCCGCTCACGGTCACCAAGCGGAGCGAGGCCAACAAGCAGCTAGAGAGGATCACCGCAGAAGTCAGAAGGAAGCGGGCAGAAGCAGGCATGCAAAGACACGAACTTGTCGGGAAGATCGCCGGTCTCGATATGACCTTTCCGAAAGATACGACCAGATTAGCTCTGACCGCCCCCGGCATGGAACTCAAGGACGGTATCTGGTTCGACACGGCTGACGACTGGAAAAACATGCAGGACGAGGGCTACAGGGAGCTCAAGAGCCCGTTGCCCTCGATCGAGCCGAGTCTCCGGGGGATGGCTGATTACGTTGCTTCACTGCAAAGCGATATCGACAAGGCGAAGGCGCAGATCGCCGATCTTCAAAAGCAGGCGACGGAAGGCAAGAAGCCGTTCCCGAAGCAGGACGAACTGACGGCGAAGCGGACGCAGGAACAGGACCTCCGGAACACCCTCAGGACCGAGAGCGCCGAACGCGAGCGGCAGCAAGAGGCCGCCCGGCAGGCGGAGATCGAAAGCCGGTTCGGGCCGCAGAAGGAGGAGGGGCCGACGGTCGAAGAGGAGATCGCACAGAACAATCAGGTTCTGACGAATGTTCTCCAGCAGATCGAGCAGGAACACCGCGAGCGTCTGGCACCCGCCCCGGAGCCCGAGCCAGAGCCCGAACCCGAGCCGGAAAGCCCGCTCGCCGCCCTGGGGAGCAGGCGCGACGCCGTGCTGCCGGTGCAGACCGTAACGACGGCCCCCGCCCCCGCCGAGACCCCCGCCGAACCGGCCGCAGCCGAACCGGCGGCCACCATCCGCCCCGCCCGCCCGAAGAAGATCAGGGGCGAATGGGGCGCCACCGTCCAGACGGCGGATGCGAGGGAAAGCACCACGTGGGACGATGGCGTACGAACCCCGATCGGGGACCCCGCCAACCCCGTCAAGGTCGGCGACACCATCGAGGTCAAGACCCGCAAGGGCAAGACCTGGCGGGCCGTGGTGACCGAAGTGGTCAAGGTGGACGAGTGGGGCACCGATGTCCTGACCCGCCGGATCGAGGACAAGCGGGGCAGAAGCCGGACCCCGCAACGCCGCACGAGCGTCATGGAGGATGTGGTCAACGAGGGGTTGGGCACCCGAGAGAAACGCGCCGATGCGCCGACGAAGCCCCTGCCGCTGGCCAAGGCGAGTCAGGCCGTCGCCCGCCTCATTCAGAACTGGGACCCGTCCGTCTCCCCGGAGGTCAGGATCTTCGAGTCCTGGGAGGACCTGCCGCCGGCAGTTCTGGCCGACATCGACCCGCCGCCGCCCGGCCGGGTGATCGCCGGCCTCCTGCACGATGGCACGGTGTATCTGTTCTCGAACGCGCATTCGAGCGTGACCGCGCTCAAGAAGACGCTGATGCACGAGGCCGCCGGCCACTGGTCGATGCAGGACATGATGGGCGACGATTTCGGCCCGTTGCTGGCCGAGGTCTGGAAGTCACGGGAGAAGAAGGGGTTCCGGGAGGTCTACGAGGAAGTCCTCCGGAAGTATCCGGGCGCGTCGCAGGACATTCTGGCCGAGGAGATGATCGCCAAGCTGGCCGAGAGCGACCTCAAGGATCCTCTGGTTACGAGGATCTACGCCGCCATCCGCCGCTTCCTCCGTTCTCTCGGCTTCCGGATTCCGATCTCGCACGATGACATCCGCGCGATTCTGCGCCGGGCGGAGAAGCGGATGCGTTCGACGACGGATCGGGCGAACGAGATGGCGCAGCGCGACGATCCCCATGCGGATATCCGGAGCAACCCGCAGCGGATCAAGAACGGCGAGGCGTTGCTCGCACTGGCGCGGGCGACCGGGATCATCCCGGACCGGGACTGGAACTTCCTCGAATGGTTCGCCGACAGCAAGATTGTCGATGAAAACAACATGCCGCTCGTCGTCTTCCACGGCACCGGGTCGGACCACTCGGTGTTCATGAAACAGCAATGGGACGGGTTCTATTTCTCAGTGAGCGCGGATATCGCCGGCCGGTTTGCCGAATTCGGGAGGGGCAGGGGGGCGGCCGGTCCGAACATCATGCCGGTCTACCTTTCGATCCAGAATCCGAAACACATCCGGAAGAAGGGTTGGTCGCCGCACGTCGAATACAGAGAGATCAAAAAGGCGATGGCCGAAGGGCACGACGGGTTCATTGTCGATCCTGCCAGGGGTCCACGGGCCTACGTCGCCTTCCGCCCGGAGCAGATCAAATCGGCCATCGGCAACGCCGGCAGCTTCGATCGCGGCAACCCCGACATCCGCTACGCCATCGGCGGCTGGCACTACTCCCCGCACATCTTCGACAAATTCTCCATGGAGTGGATCGGCAGCGGCACCGGGATGCAGGTGTACGGATGGGGAATGTATTTCGGCTCCCTGAAGGAGATCGCCGACAAGTGGGCCGGCCTGTTCAGGCAGGACCGACGGGATTCGGGAGACATCGAAGTCAAGTTCCTGACGTTCGAGGCCAAAGGATTCGAGGGGGACTTCAGAGCGTTTTCGGAGTGGCTGGTCGAGACCGAGCTTGCGGACGATCTGAAAAAGGATCGGAAGTTCAAACGCGGCGTCGAGATAGAGTTGGGATACGCCCTGTTCACCATCTTCGAGGCCGCTCCGGAGAATCCGCAAGCCGGGATTCTCTCCTACATGGAGGGCCTGAGGGATGACATTGCAAGGTATACCCTGGATACGAACGAGGAAAAAGATGGTGTCCTGCCGCTGCTGAAGATACTGAAAGAGAGACTCGATGACGGGACCATCTGGATCAAGGGGAGAGAACCGAAGGGAGCCGTCTACGAGGTGGAACTGGCTCCGGACGAAAATGAAATGATGCATTTGGACAAGCGGTTCGAGTATCAGCCTGAGATCGTCAAGAAAGCCCTGAGGAAGTTCGAGAAACAGGGCAGGCTCAATACACAGGTCTATCCCGGAACGCAGATGCGCGCCATCGGCGACATGATGTATCAGCAGCTCGCCGCTTCCTTCCTCAATGATCCTCCCAAAGACGGAAAAAGGCTGGCATCGATGGCGTTGCTGGACGAGGGGGTGCGCGGCCTCGTCTACGACGATAATGGCAAAAACTACATCGTCTTCACCTCCGATGACATCACCATCAAGAAACGGAAGGTCCACTACAAGATCGAGGCGCACCACGGCGCCCCGCACCAGCTAGGCACCATGGACAGCCCCCAGGGCGACGCCAAGGGTTGGGGGATGCAGTTCACCTCGAAGAAGGCGATGGCGGACTACTTCCGCCGCCAGATGCTGGCCGAACGCGCCTTTGACGAGGATCTGGAGAACGTGACGTTCACCTTCCGGGGCAACCCCTTCCGGTCCCTCGACGGCATTGCCAAGGCCATCATGGCGAAGCGTTATCCGGATCAGGCCGGGTCGTTGTCCGAGCTCCTGACCTCGGCGGTGCTGAACACCGAGGAAGCGCTGCTCGCCACGCCCGCCGCCCGCCGCCCGTCGTTCCTCGCCAAGGTCATCCGTGACAACGCCAAGGCGTATCGAGAACTGGAGGGGTCGGCGGCCGTGGCGTCCGGGGCGCGGACGTTCGCTTCCCTGCTGGTCAGGGGCGACATCAAGATGGAGGTCAAGCCGCAGGGCGAGACCATCACCGCCGAGCTTGCCCCCAAGGTTGGCGAGTTGCTCGACTGGAACAAGTCGTTCGACGAGCAGTCGGAAGTGGTGCAGAAGGCGTGGCGGAAGCTGTCGCAGAACCGGAAGGGCACCGGGCAGGACCTCTACCACGAGTTGACCGAGGCGCAGCAGATCGAGGGGGTGTTCGACGGGACGCCCGAGCAGGCGGCCGAGCAGGCATCGGCAGCGTTGCTGGCCGAAGGGGTCCGGGGGACCACGGGGGTGGAACCGGGCAGCAACGACCGGGGCTACGTGATCTTTGACGACCGCGACGTGCGGGTGAAGAAGAAGGTGCGCTACTCGCTCCAGGACGAACCCGGACCCGAACCCGCCGCCGCCGCACCGGCCCCGAAGAAGCCGCCCCGCTACATCGACCTCGCCCGCCCGATCGAGAGCGTGTTCCGACTCATGACGCTCCCGTTCGGGGGCATCGGCGCCGACGGCAACCTGCGCCTGTCCAAACCCGCAGGCAAGCTCGCGCACCGGATCGTGCGCGAATGGCGGCCGGACCCCAAGGGTTCCTTCCGGTGGGTGGATCCCTACCTCCAGACCGCCCGGTTCAACATCCTGAACCGCTTTGGCACCCCGAAGGAGTTCATCGCCCGCGAACGCCGCAAGTTCTCGGACACCTACGAGATCACGCAGGAGCTTGTCCGCTTCCTCGAATCCCTCTCCGAGGAGGGGCTGCGGATGGAGGAGGCCCGGTCCTTGCAGGAGGTGCTCGAAGGCAAGGAACTGAACGAGGGCCGCCTGTCGCGCATGGCGAAGCCGATCCGCGAGAAGCTCGACGCCTACGGGGCCGAACTGGTGGACATGGGCCTGCTGCCGAAGGATGCGTATCTCCGCAACCTCGGCAAATACCTGCACCGGTCCTACCGCAAATACGAGTTTGACGCCCCGCCCATGGTCAAGTGGGGGCGGCGCCGGGCGCAGGGCCGGCGCCGGGCGCTGCGGGGCGACGAACTGATGCAGCGGGGCCGGCGGCACCGCGTCGAAATGAAGCGACTCCTCAAGCACGTGCCCCGGCAGTTCAAGCGGACGGCCGCCCGCGCCAGCCAGTGGGAGATCTTCGACAAGATCGCCCCGTCCGGGCGCGTCTCGAAGCGCATCTACAGGCCGGTCGGGGTCGAAACCCGAATCGAGATCCCGGTCACCGGATGGGTCAGCCGGGGCACATGGGAGTTGCGCCACGAGAAGCACCCGCAGGGCAAGGGCGGGAAGACCTACCTGTGGCGCGACTACACCGAGAACGAGCGGCTGGAGATGGGCGAGATCCGCGACGCCCGCTACAACCTCATCAAGACCTACGAGTTGCTGGCGCACGACATCGCCACCGGGCGTTTCTTCGAGGACATCGCCGACAACCCGGCGTGGTTCTCGCAGAAGGAGCCGGCCTCCGGCATGGTGATCGACGCGGCCGAGATCACCCGCATGGGCGGCAACGTGGCCAATGCCGACTGGGTGAAGGTTCCCGACTCGAAGATCCCGAAGAGTGCGGCGAAGCGGTGGGGGGCCCTCGCCGGCGGCTACGTCAAGGCGTCCATCTGGCGCGACCTGAACGAGCTCGACCGGATGCAGCGGCCGGGGGTGTGGGCCTGGATGCTCCGGGAGTGGAAGAAGAACAAGACCACGCGGTCGCCCGGCGTCCACTTCAACAACACGATGGGCAACGTGATCCTCGCCGAGCTCTACGACCTCACGTGGGGCGACATCAAGCGCGGCCTGTTCGAGTTCGCCAAGCGCGGCCAGATGTATCAGGAAGCCGTGCAGGACGGGGTGTTCGACGGCGGCTACGTCCGGACGGAACTCAATCGCGGCGACCTCGACAACATCATCGACAAGATCGTGCAGGAGGTCGAAGCCTCCGAGGAGATCAAGCGGAGCCCCGGCCGGCGGGTGTTCGAGGTGTTCCAGCGCCTCGACCGGGGGATGCAGCGGGCCTACCGGTGGGAGGACGAGGCGTTCCGGCTCATGAGCTACATGCGCGACCGGAACCGGGGGGCCAACCGGGAGGAGGCCGCCACCAACGCCATCAACCGCTTCCTGAACTACGACATCCGGGCCCCGTGGCCGAACGCCTTGCGCCGGACGGTCCTGCCCTTCCTCGCCTACACCTACGCCTTTGTGCCGCAATGGCTCAAGGCGGTCACGCAGAAGCCGTGGAAGCTCGCCAAGATCTTCACCATCGGCTACGTGCTGCAAGCGCTGGCCTACGAGATGGACGACGAGGAAGAGGGTGTGGACTGGCTGCGGGTGGCCAACCCGTTCGAGCAGACCGAGCTCGAGCGGCGCGAACGGGCGGCCATGTCCGACCGCGACAAGGGCTACACCTGGGCCGGGCTGCCCAAGATGTTCCGCACTCCCTTCAAGTCGGACGGGGACCCGATCTACATCAACCTGACCCGGGTGCTGCCCGGCGGCGGCATGATGGACTTCGACAAGGGGCCGACCGGGGCGATGCCGGAATGGCTGATGGTGTCAGGGCCGATCACCACGGCGTTCGAGGTCATGTTCAACCGCCAGACCTTCATCGACCAGCCGATCAGCGAGCCGTCGGACACGGCGAGGGAGCAGTTCGAGAAGAACTTCGGCTACATCTGGCGCTCCACCATGCCCAACGCCTTCTGGATCCCCGGTTCGTGGGACCAGAAGCGCCTCATTCAGGCCGGTTCCGACGAGACCGACATGTTCGGGCGGGAGTATTCGCTCCCGGTGGCGGCGGTGCGCTCCTTCGGCCCGAAGGTCTACCCGTTCGACCTCGATTCGCAGCGCACCTACCGGATGTTCGACATCGAGCGGGAGTTGCAGGGCTGGCGCTCGAAGGCCCGGCAGGCCGCCCTCGATCATTCGAGGAACCGGATCAGCCGGAGGGTCTACGAGGACCGGACGAAACGGGCTCTTGAGGGGATGATGGAGACCAGAGACCGGGCACAAGAGATTTTCAACCCGAGATAGTTTGCTGCTAGTATGGATTTCGGCCCGGCATTTCGCAGGGGCGAAACTTGGCGACCGTCAATCAGTTGTCAGGCTCCCAGGGCCTGGATATCCGCGTCATCCGGCTGGATGACAATGAAACCGCCACGATCAGGTTTGCCGCCAAGCGCATGGCTTCCGTCCCATGGGGGGACGGCGGGGTCTCATGGACGATCACCCCGGCCAATGTCGCCGAGAACGTCTACTCCGTCGATGTCGAACATTCGCTGGCCAAAGACGGCGGGTATTGGGTGCCCGACCTGATATCGCCGGTGACGCAGCCTTCTGACGGGGCCGAGGAATACCGTCAGGAGCGGCTGCGGTTCCGCAATACCGGCCATTCGGTCGATGTCGTGGTGTCCTCGGCCGCCAAGTTCACCGTGGATCTGTCCTGATGCCGGCCGGGGGGTTTGCCCGCAGAGGGTCTGACCAGGGCCGGGCGATTCGCCTGGGCCCGGCACCGAACTATTTCCGGGCCGAGAGTCTCGAAGCGGCGAGGTTGCTGCGCGACCAGCAGGCCGGCAGCGCCGGGCCGGGCTGGCTCCGGCCCTATCAGGACAGCGTCAACACCGTCCTGATCCTTGAGGACACCACCAACAACCTGTTCGTGTTCTCGGCCTACGACGAGGCCATCGATATCGAGTGGGACGACTTCCTGCCGACCGGGGATGCCTCGCGCACGTTGCTCGATGCCGTCTCGCTGACTGGCGGCGAGAACCCGGAGCTCGGCAAGGACATCTACCAGACGATCCCGCTGAATATCACCTCGATTGACCGGGTGATCGACAAGGTCCGGCAGGGGATTCGCCGCTTCGACCCGCCGTACATCGAGTTCACGAAAGGCGCGAACACGGTCAGGCAGGTGATCGAGGACGCCCGCCGGTTCGACACGAGGCTGCCGTCCTCGATCTGGGGGCAGACCTTCGACGGGTTCACGATCGGGCGGGCCCCGCAGAACAACAATCACAATCCCGAAATCACCGACGTTGGCGGCCGGCTGGTCGTGATCCTCCCCGACGGGGGGATCAACATCGACTCCGAGCGCATCGGCAACACGGTCAATGCCTTCAACGAGGTTCAGGAAAGTCACCCGTGGGTGCTCTCGTTCACCGCTCCCGACGGAACTTCCGTGGGATACAACATCGAGTCGATGACGCGGGAGATCCTCCTCGGCAGCCACTTCTACTATCGCATCGTGCTGGCGAGTGCGTCCTACTCGCACGGCTTCGGCGACATCACCAACTTCGACATCAGCGCCCGGCAGATCACGAGCAGCAGACTCTATTTCGTGATGGGCCCGCAGGGCACGGTGGCCGTGGAGTCCCGGCTCGCCGCCGGTGCCTGGAAGCTCGCCGATCGCGACCAGTCACACTCGTGGATCGAGAGCGGCGGCTCAGGCGGCGGGGCCGACGAGGATCACGAACACGACTCGTTCCGCCTCGGGCCGGAGCCCAACACGTTTATCGCGGATGGCAGCGAAACTGCCGTAGCCAAGCGTGACGCGCACGCGAACGATCGCGCAAATGTCGCTTGGGTTGATGACTATCTTGCTGACAGCTTGCACTTCATTCGCCTTGTCTCGCCGAATGCCTCGCCGCCCTCGATGGTCGCGCAGTATCTGCACGAGCGGGGCTATGACGATGAGACGGTTTTCGATGATGCGACCGAGATAACGGACATTCGCGCAACTGCGGGGATCGTCAAAGGGACCGAGCGGTATTACATCCAGTTCCCAGCGAAGTCCACTGACCCGACTGCGGCAGCTTCCGCGGCCGCTTTGGCCACGAAGATCGCAGCCGCCCCCGCGAACGATCGCATCGTGCTCAAGAAGCTGAGCACGGGCGAGTTTGCCAATGTCGAGAGTGTGGAGCGGGTGGCGGCTCGCAGCATCGAGCGCGCCTTTGGAGCCACAATCGGCGGTGTTGTGCAACCGATCAGCCCTGGCAATGCTCGCATTGTCACCGGCGACAATGCCATCATTCTCCGCGTGATGTGGATAGCCAGCAGAGCCAATCGCACATTGCGTGACCGGTTCCTGGCGGCTTACAGGAGAGCCGGGCGACCCGCAGCGGAGCAGTGGTATATCAATTGGACGACCGATGCCGATGTTGGCAACGGGGTTGAAACAATCAGTGAAACCATTCCAGTAACCGGCTTTCAGACAACCGACCAGATCACGATTGGAGGAACCAGATACCTGCCGGTTGATTTCTTCGGCGATGTGAATGAGCTGGATCACCCGATTGCGACGTACGCGGGGGTGAACCCTTCCGCTTTTGATGTCTTCGCCAGCCTTCCCACTGGCGCCCAGGATGTGTTCTTCAACCTGCGTGAGGGAGCGTTCCCGTTCGAGAACCAGGGTTCCGTTGCGGCAGGTGATTGGGACCTTGCTACTCGTGATCTTGATCTTGAATGGGTCGGCATCAGCGGGCTTGGTGTTGCGGACGTGGCCGGGCTGGAGCAGGTCACGTCCGATGCGACGCTGACGGGGCTGGGCACCACGGCCAGCCCGTTGAAGGTGGCGCGGGCCCTGCCGGCGCCGGTTAGCGGGAAGATCCTCGGGGAGGAAAGCGGGGCTTGGGCTGCGATTGATGCGCCGGCTGGAGGTGGGGGCAGACTTACCGACGAGCAGCTTCAGGACAAGGTCTCAAACTTCATCAGAAGCGGAACCGGAATCGATATTGTCTACAACGACAGTGCGGGCACGCTTACCGTCTCCATTCTGGCTTCTGCAATTGGGCTTAATTTGGAAGCTGTGCAGGATGCTGTTGCCGCGCTATTCCGCTGGGGGAACGGGATCAACGGCGTTTATGACGATGACGCCGGAACTCTCACAGTCACCTCCGACGCCGAGTTCATCAGGGACACCATAGCCGCCTTCCTTACCGAGGGTGACAATATCACCCTGACGCACAACGACACTGCGAACACTCTCACTATCGCGGCGGCGGGCAGTAGCGGAGGCGGCGGGCTGACGCAGGAGCAGGTCCGCGACCTTGTTGCTGGGTTCGTTCGCGCAGGCGACTACCTCACCATCACACACGATGATAGTGGGAACACGCTGACCTTCACCGCCCGGACGCCCACGCAGGGCGACGACATGCCGGGCACTCAATTGGTCAGCCGCAATCGTCTTACTTCTGGCGGGCAGACCGTGCCGCCTAACAGTCTTACAGCCATCGTTCTGGACGCGAGGAACGCTGCTACCCCAGTGCTTAGTTTTTCTTTTTTGACTGAGGCAGAAAGAAACCGCTTTGGCACAGCAGTTGGACAAACGAGAGATCTCTATATCAACGACATACTTTATGTCGGAGCGAGAATTAACAGGCTAACGCGGACGAGTAGCAATTATTGGGGTCTCTCAATTGACCTTCCTCGTGCGTTTACCGATGTCGCAAACGGCTCCCTTATCTCGATCCGCGACGGCGCACAGGTCATCTCCTCGGACAACATCGAGAGCCTGTTCAAGGGTGCGGCCATCGCCAGCAACACGCTGACGCTCACTCGCGAAGACGATACGACGCTTGATCTCACCCTGCCATCGGGCGGCGGAGGCAGCGGCGACTTCGATCTCCACGACGATGTATCGCTTGAGTTGGCGAGCAATTCGTTTGCAGGTACTGACCGGATGCTGTTCAGCGATGAAAGCGCGAGCGGAGACCCGAATGCCTATGCGACGGTAGGAAACTTCCTCTCTTACGTCTACAGCCAACTCAGAAGCTTTTTCGCCACCCGCCTGGCCTCCGGCAGCATTGCTGACGCCGACCGGATGTTCCTGACGGACGAGTCCGACTCAGGCAATCTCAAACACGCCACGATCAGCGACCTGAAAACCGTCTTCGCCAGCAGCGGCGGGGGCAGCGGCTTTGACCTGCACGACGACGTGACCACCGAGGTCACGGCCCTCGCCACGCAGGACCGGGTGCTCGTGTCCGACGAGAACGTGGCCGGCGACCCCAACCGCTTCGCCACGCTCCAGACGCTCGCCGCATGGATCATCAGCACGCTGCGGACGAACGCCATGACGGCGCTGGCCAGGGCCGGCATCAACGACAGCGACCGGATCTTCCTGACCGACGAAAGCGAGACCAACGACCCGCTCAAGCACACCACCATTGGAACGCTGAAAACGCTGTTCGGCAGTGCCAGCACGTTTGACCTGCATGACGATGTGACGACGAGGATTGATTCCGTTTCCAGTACCGACCGTCTGCTCCTGTCGGATGAACTAACATCGGGTGACCCGAATGTATTTATGGAGGTAGGACAATTTTTTCGTTCAGCGCTGGTTAATCTGACTATTGGTGGGCAGAAAACCGCTTCCGATCTGAGTGCGAGTGAACAGAGCAATCTACGTTTCTATTTTACCGATTCTGGAGATGACGGCCAACTGGGTTTCACAACCCTTGATTTTCTTAGTGAATTCCTTAATCCTGCCAGCGTCCTGACCAGCAGCACGGTCTACCTCGCCTCAGGAGCGCGGGACCTGCACGGCAAGACAATCTACTGCTACGCCCCGCTCAACATGTCGATCACCCTGCCGGCACTGAGCGCGGGCGACAACGTAACCTTCAACGTCTGGAACCACTCGCGAGTCGGCTCCGGCACCGTCACCCTGACCGGCGGCAACATCCAGAACCTCCACGGGGCCGACACGGTCCTGCGCGGGGCCGGAACCGGGGCGGCCATCATCTGGGACGGCGGGGCGAACCGCTGGGAGTTCTCCGAGATCTCGAACCTGCGGGACCGCATCAACGTCGAGATCGACAGCCTGCCGGACAACGCCCGGATCTTCCTCGCCGACGAGGATTCCACGAACGACCCGCTGAAGTACATCACCGGCGAGACGCTCAAGGAAGAGCTCGGCGCCCCCGATACGGACGACGGCAACTCTCGCGGCGAGATCGTGTTCACGTCGAACAGCCTGCCGAGCCAGACAGGCAGCGGAACGCTCAACGGGGCCCGCTGGACCAAGGACACGGCGCTCACCGGGTTCAGCGTCTCCACCGAGACCGTGGTTGTTCCCGAGCTTCGCCCCTACACCGACACGACCGGCATCTGGGCCGTGGCCGAGAACGCGAGCGGCGACGAGGTCGACGAGGTCTTCATGCCGTGGGGGAGTGCGGCCAGCGGCACCCCCGGCGGCGAAGGCGGCTATCTCCAGATCGGCGGAGGCCGCATTCAGGTTCTCTACGCCGTCGAGAACACCCGTTCGGCCATGTGGCTTGACAAGGTTGACACTGCCGGCAACCCGCAAGGCCACGTCATCAAGCTTTACCTCGCCAAGGCCGGCGGGGCAGTCCCCGGCACGGCGGCCCTGCTGGCGGCCGGCACCGACACCGCAATCAGAGGATGGAGCGCCAAGATGCTCGCAGACTACGTGGGGGCCCTGACGGGCGGCACGTTCACGCCACACGCCGACCACGATCTCCACTTCGGGGCCATTACAGCCGCCGCCCCCACGAGCCTGGAGGGGTTGACCGCAGTGGACATTCCCGCCTCCGAAGGTTCGCAGCAGATCTCCATGCCCCTTACCTGGTCCGGTCAGCGCTACCTGGTCTTTGTGCAACCGGCCGCAGTCCGGGACATGTCCAAGCTTCTGGCCGGAGGTGTGGATCAGACCTCCGGATACCGGCGGGGCACCGTCGAGATCGGCGGCACCGATTACGAGTATCTGGTCTCGACGCTTCGCGCCCGCTCCAACGTCTCGGGCGGCATCATCTTCACCGTTGAACGAGCAGTGAGCTAGTCCATGGTTGCCTTCACTCCCTTTTCCACCCGCCACGCGGCGGTAATCGACGAAACCGTTCTTCGCATCCTCGGTCAGGAAGCGTGGCCCATGCCGCGCACCGATGCCGACTACGACGTGAACACCGATGTCCTTCCCGGCGTCTACATCTACGGGGCATCGCACACGAACGGACCAGTTGGCAGTGGCATCTTCATGCAGAAGATCGCCATGTTCGAGGGCACCACGTTCGAGGCAGGAGGAGAGACCAGCCACCGGATGGCATGGGCCGTCACGGAGGATCAGCGCCGGTTCTACCGCTACACGACCACCGGAAGCTGGGCGGGCATCCCGTGGATCGCCGAACAACCCGCCATCAGCGACGCCACCAAGACCTACACCGCATCGGAACTGCCCGGCCTGAACGACCGCACGTTGCAGGTTACGGGCGATTCGGCGTCCACGATCACCCTGCCGGCACCGACGAGCGGCACGAACTTCCGCTGCGTCGTGATGAACGCGAAGACCGGCGACCAGAACGTCACGATCGTTGGCAATCGCAGGGGGGTTGCAACGACCCACCAGTTGACCCTGGAAAACAGTGGGGAACAGGCCTTTGTCGTGTGGGACGAACCCCAGTTCCGCATCTACCGGATGCGTTCCGGGGGGCTTAGCGGCCAGTCGCCGGGGTCCACCACGTTCACCGGCCTGACGGATACCTTCAACTCGTTCGAGGGTCGGGCCAACCAGTTCCTGCTGGTGGACGCGACCGAGAACACCGTCGGCAGCGTGGCGACCATTCCGCTCGCCAGTCTTCCCACGATCCCGGCATCGAAGATCAGTGGCTTCCTCGATCATTCGGACGTGGAAATCCTCACCGAGACGACGACGCTGGATGCGGCTCAGGCGCGGGCGTATCACGGCAAGTTTGTCTGGTATATCGGCTCCGCCAACGGGCGGTTGAACCTGCCGACATCGGGGTTGACCTCGAGCGACAAGATCGACTTCGTGGCGATGAACCTGTCCGACGGCAACCCGGCCAGCATCTTCTCGGTCGCCGACGGCCTCCGCAATCACGACATCAATGACCGGCGCACGGCCCTACAGGTTGTCTGGTCTGGCACCGACTGGTCGTGGTACACGATGGCTTCCCCGCAGACGCATCATTTCTTCGAGCTCTTCGACACGCCAAGCGAGGCCGGCGAGAACAAGATGCTGCTCGGCACGGCGTGGGAGACGCTGGAGTGGCAGGACGCGGGAACGGTGGAGGATCTGCGGAAGGGTGATCCCGATGCCCTGCCTCGCCATTACGCTCCCAAGGCCATTCATGATTACGTCGCGGAGGCCGTTGACCCCCCGTACTACTCGCGGGTCAGCAATCCGAAGGGACTGAAGGTCGCCGAGCTAGACGACCTTGAGCAAACGCTCGACAACGCGAGTTGGACGATCGGTCCTCGCCCCGAGATTACTGCGCATTACAGCCTGTCTTCGGTCAGATCGAGGATCGAGTTGGGGATGACTCCACGCGCCCCCGAGGTGCTCGGCTTCAAGGTTGTCGGCAGCGTGAACGGCGTGGCGTTTGACGAGACCAATGTTCTCTTCGGGCCTGAAAGCTGGCGCAATATCCAGGTCAATTTCAACGACGCGAAGACCAGCAAGGTCACCCTTCACTACAATGACAATGACCAGCTTAGCGTTCTGAACAGCGCCATCCCCGACGCGGCGGGGCTCAAGCTGGAGATCTTCGAGATCGTCTCTCCCTCGGCGGGTGGAGGCTTCGAGCAGATCTTCTGCCGGTATAAGTCTCGCGACCTTCCTGTCTCACTTTACCCGCAGGATTCCTGGGGCTTTCGCGATGCCCATCTTTACGATGAACAGATCTACCAGCGATTTCACTTCACCGCCGCGAAGTCAGCCTTCAAGGCGAACAACACCGCCGATCTGATCATCGCACCGCAGGGCCGGGACCGCCCCGCGCTGAATGATGGATTCGGCGAGGGCCTGTTCTTCTGGGAGTTTTCGATCCATGACTCAGGTGCCAATCGTGGCATCGCCACTCTCTATGTGTCCTCGGCTCAGAACACGGCAGACCGCAGTCAGTCCGCTTCGCTGATTGACAGCTTCGGGCAGTATGGAAGGGTAGAGATCTATTGGGAGAACCGGTTCCTCTCAATCCCGTTCCACGGTGACACGCAGACGCCTTACACGGCGAGCCCGCAAAGCACCACGCAGCGGGATTTGATTTTCGAGTTCCTTGACGCGGTTGACGCCGCCGAAGGCAATCTCGCCTTTGTCGTCGATATCATTCTGCCGTATCCAGACAACTTCACCTGGCAGCACGGGGTGCCGGCACCGACCGAGGCAGAGCCGAACATTCATACTGCGCTCAGGCCCGTGTATGGGATTCCCAATGAGGGGGACAAGCTGGATAGAGGCTGGTTCACGCCTGCCTTCATAGGGAACAGCGGCTTCACGAACGAGACGCTTTACGCCAGGCATCACCTTGACACGCTGGATGGACGCTTTGTTCCGCTTACCACCATCGGGCACCTCAAGGACGAGGACCTCGATGTCCAGTATCAGGAGGTCATTACCTTCGGTGCGGAGCATGTGTCAAAGTCGGGTGACAACTTCGGGATCGCAATCAACTCCAGGCAGGGGCAAGAGTTCAAGAGGAACTCTCGCATTCTAGAAGCTGGCTACCTGATGGACTTCGATGTTGATGTATCCGATGGCAAAAGGCAGGTGCAAATCCGCCTATCGGCGAGTAATGAAGACACAGCCGGCAATCGATGGGACGATCCTGGGCCGCGATTCACGGAGGAGTTCGAGAAGTTCGGCGAGATCGCCATCAGGAGCCACGATGCTGAATATGTCCTTCGTATGAACGGAGCTAATGTCGAGCCCTACGCCATCGATGTGCCCAATGGTGCTGACCTGCTGAACTTCTATCATCAAGCCAATCCGTATTACCCACTCGAACTGCGGTTCCGATTCAAGTTTCCTGACAACTTCGCGTGGCAGCGCTGGAAGCCATCGCTCACGGTCAACGAGCCCTACGGCTTCGAGATCTCGCGACGGTATCCCATCGGCCTCGCGCCGGGCGAGACGATCGACGAGTTCTGGGGGCAGATCAGGCTTACCAACAGCCTCGGCGCGGCTCGCGGCGCGTATGTGGACGCCTACGCGGATTACAATGTGTATGTCCCGCTCGACTCCGAGACCGGCATCACGGAACTGCATGATGCCAGCGGGAACTTCATGGGCTGGTGGGGAGACAGCACGGACCTTCTCGTTACGATCAGCGACATCCATATCAACCTCGCCAATGCCCGCTTGCGCTGGCAGTATCAGAACCTTGAAGGGGTGTGGAGCAACATCTATAAGAATGGAAATGAGAACTTTATTCTGCACCCATTCAACACCTATTCCTATCGGTTCCAGCAAGGAGTGTTCGGGTCTCTGACACGAGACAAGCTGAAGCTTCGCCTGATCGCGGTCAGTCCAGACGACGAAATATTGACTGAGAACTTTCCGAGCGGCTCAGTCACGATCACGATCGACTACCAGACCGATTCTCACTCAAAGGTCATT
>NZ_OZ241836.1:0-3037168 GCF_965202595.1 Candidatus Poriferisocius sp. | reverse complement strand
CACTTGTTCGAGGATGATCTGCGGCCGCTGCGCCGGGCCTACCGGAGCATGGAGTCCGTGTTTGCGGGAGCGCTCACGCCTGCGGCCAAGGTGGACGTTCTGAAAGAGATCTACGAGGGGTTTTTCAAGGCCGCGATGGCAGACACCGTGAAGCGCCTGGGCATCGTGTATACGCCGGTGGAGATCGTGGACTTCATCATCCGCTCAGCCGATACCGTGTGCCGCAAGGAGTTCGGCGTGGGACTCACCGACGAGAGCGTCAACATCCTTGATCCCTTCACGGGAACCGGCACGTTCATCTACAGGTTGTTGACGCTTCAGGATGCCGACGGGAACTTCGTCATACGGGATAAAGACTTGCGGCGCAAGTACCAGTCCGAGTTGTTCGCCAACGAGGTGGTGTTGCTCGCCTACTACATCGCCGCCATCAAAATCGAGGCCGGCATGGCCGAGCGCCACGGATACGACGAGGATGCCTACGCCCCGTTCCCCGGCATCACCTTCAGTGACACGTTCCTGGAGTCAGCGCGACCGGGCACCGGTCAACTGCCCGGCTTTGCTGACAACATCGCCCGCCAGAGCCGGTTGGGCGAGGTCCCGATCACGGTCATAATGATGAATCCACCCTGGTCGGCAGGGCAGAAGTCATCGGGCGACGACAACCGGGGCATCGACTATCCGCACATCGAGCAGCGTGTGCGCGAAACCTACGGAGCACGCCACCGCGAGGTCACGGGCCGGGGTGCCGGCAAGTCATCGGGGAACCTCTACGTGCAGGCGATCCGCTGGGCATCTGACCGCTTGAACGTTCCAGCACAAGAACATCCGAGACCGGGCCTGATCGCCTTGGTGCACCCGAACTCACTATGCAACGGCACCAGCCTTGCCGGTATGAGAGCCGCCCTTCGGGATGAGTTCACACATTTACATAGTCAACCTCCTCGGCGACGCAATGAAGTCGGGCGAGGAGTTCCGTCGTGAGGGCGACAAAATATTTGGGGCAGGCTCGCGCAACGGTGTCCAGATCACATTGCTCGCCCGCAATCCCGAAAAGGACCTAGACAAGCTAGCCAAACTTCACTTCGCAACCGTGCCGGAAAGATCGAAACTTGTGCAGAAGTTTGACTGGCTCGGTTCTATGGGCAATGTGGGTAGTGATGAGTTAAAGGTCGTGCCGGTGACCCCTAATCATGACTGGGTCAACTTAACTGACGGCACCTTCAATGAGATGATTC
Source organism: Candidatus Poriferisocius sp. (assembly GCF_965202595.1). Taxonomy (GTDB): domain Bacteria; phylum Actinomycetota; class Acidimicrobiia; order Acidimicrobiales; family Bin134; genus Poriferisocius. The sequence continues at coordinate 3,035,933 of NZ_OZ241836.1, read as the reverse complement.
AGGTTTGTGTCACATCGCGCAAGGAAGATGATGAAGTGGTCTGCCATGTCAACGCTCTCGGGGTAACTGCCGCTTGCGATCCATATGTCTACTCGTTCGACTACGATGACCTTGTTGATCGAGTGTGCACACTCATCGACGCTTACGATGCCGCGCTGGCGCGTGTCTCGGCTGTACCAAATAGTGCTCGAAAGCAAGTCATCGAGCAGGTCACCAAAAACACTGACTTAAGCAGGATCAAATGGACGGACAGGCTCAAGCAGTCTCTTCGTCGTGGCGATGTGATTGAGTTCGACGAGTCGCGTATTCGACAGACGCTGTACCGACCCTTTGTGAAGGTCTGGCTATACGAAGACGCGCGCATACTGAGTTCGGTGAAGGCCGTCTCGGCTATGTTCGCAGCCACGCCCCCCCCCCCCCCCCCAGACCGGGAGGGATCGGGCTCACATCTGCCTGGCAGCCCCCAACAGTCGAGCCATCTTCGGAGCCATCGCCACGGACGTTATCCCCGACCTATGCGCCGCCGGCACGAACCAGCCCTCACGGGTCCTCCCACGGAGGCGATCATGATCACAGGCACCTCAAATATGGCCTTTCACGTGCTGGCGACATCTCTGATGCCGGACCTAGCCGCAATCAAGGGATCTCAGCAGACGCGAGTGATTCCTCGCACGAAGCAATGACCCCCCCCCCCCCAGAGATCATCCTCACCAACCTCACTCAGCAGATCCCGTTCGGGGTCATCGCCACCAACACCATCTACGACCTATGCGTCACCGGCAGGCAAACCCGAGGAGCACCCAGGAGGCGATCCTCGTGAGCACACCATCGAACCGGACGGTGTTCGCACTGCTCGCTACGAGCCAACTCTCAGACCTGCACGCCTTGGATCCGGCAGCGCGACTCATTCCACGGAGGCAATTCTCGTGAAAAGTCCGGCACCCGTCGGCACCTCGGACGCGGTTCTCGCCACCGGCCTGATGCAAGACCTCAACGGCCTCTCACCCGGTATCGGCGGCTGCCGGGCCATCCCGCGCCAGCGACCTATCTCTTGACCCACCGGAAGGAGCCCGCATGGAACAAACTCTCGGCCTCGAGCTGCCTGAGGTCACCGCCGACACCGACAACATCACGGACTGGGCACTAACTCAGTTCCAAACCCGGTACGGAGAGCACATCACGAAGGACGACATCTGGGAATATCTGTACGGTGTGATGCACGCCCCCGATTGGCGTGAACGCTACCGCCATGATCTACAGCGCAACCTGCCCCGCATCCCCCTCGCTGACGACTTCGAGGCGTTCCGTTCGGCAGGACGCAAGTTGATCGATCTCCATATCGGCTTCGAGACGGTCGAGGAGTGGCCGGTCGAGTGCGAGGTCGAAGCAATGATCGACGAAGGCGGTCTCGATGCCAGCGCCTACCGCATCAAAACCAAGATGCGTTGGGGCAAGAAGAAATCGGGCGAAGAAGATCGCACCGTGCTGCTCATCAACGACCGCTGCCGCCTGGTCGGGATACCAGCCGAGGCTGAGAACTACACGGTCTCGGGCCGCTCTCCCCTGCAATGGGCCATCGACAGCCTCCGCATCAAGCACGACAAATCCTCAAAAATCATCGACGACATCAACCAGTGGCACCAGTGGGCCGAAGAACCGTTCAACCTGATACGCCACCTGCGCCGGCTTGTCACAGTCTCGGTGGAATCATCGCGGATCATCAACAATCTCCCCCCAGCACTACCGTCGTCAGCGGGTTGAGTCCTTAAAACCCCCGGTGTTGCAGCACCCTCCGTGAAATTGCCGCCGGCAGCGGGCAACATGGGGGCCGTGCCCGCCTCTTCGATGACGCGATGAACGACCGGCCCTTTCAAGACCCGGCGGTGGACCCTGTCCTCTGCTCTCCCTACGACCCCCCGGATCGCCACTGGCCGCTCGACGACCGCGGGCGAGCCAACCGGGAGAAGCCACCGCTGGAGGGGCGCAGGGATCCGCTGCGAATAAGCGTCCCGCAGGACGGCAAGATCCCCGGCCAGGGTGTGTTGACCCTGGCCGACCGCAAGTCGAACCCCACGGTGAAGAACATCCGCCTGGCGGTGGCCCAGTGGCGGGCCGGCAACTACCAGGGGGCAACCGCCATCAGCAAGAGGCTGCTGTGGCACTGGACCGACCCGCAGTCGATGCTGCTGCGCCCGTTCTTCGCCCAGGTGGAGGCCGTCGAAACGTTCATCTGGCTGCGGGAGGTGGCCACCCGGGGCACCGCCACCCGCCGCCAGGTCGAAGCCGAGGCCCGCCGGCTGAACGACGGGATCGTGAGGCTGTGCGCCAAGATGGCCACGGGCACCGGCAAGACGGCGGTTATGGGCATGGTGATCGCCTGGCAGACCCTCAACGCCGCCCGATCCCAGCGCAATCGCAACCCGCAGCACACCGACCGGTTCGCGGTGCTCGCTCCTGGGCTCACCGTGCGCGATCGCCTGGGAGTGCTGGTTCCATCGGCCGACGAGAACGTCTACGACGAGATGGGCCTCGTCCCCCACGATCTGCGGCCCCTGCTCAACCGGGCCCGGGTGAGGATCGTGAACTACCAGGCCTTCACCCAAAAAGACCTGATCGGCGACTCCGATGCCCGCAAGTTGCTGGGCAAGGCCAGAAGCGAAGACATCGAGTCGTGGGGCGCGGCGGTAAAGCGGGTTCTGGGGGACATCGCCGATGGGAACGGTCGGGTTTGCGTGATCAACGACGAGGCCCACCACTGCTACCCACCCACAGAAACCAAGCGCAAAAGAAGCCGGGAGGACAAGGAGGAGGACGCTCGGGCCGCGGTGTGGTTCAACGCCATCAGGGCCATGCGCGACATCGGCATCCTCGGCCCGGTGACCGAGCACGGTCAGGCCTTCCCGGTGTACGAATTCTCGGCAACACCGCTGTGGATAGACACCGCCCGCAAGTCGGAGCCCGAGCAGTTCCAGTGGGTGGTCTCCGATTTCGGGCTCATGGAGGCCATCGAATCCGGTCTGGTGAAGGTGCCCCGGGTGCCCATCGACGACGACAGCACCCGCGACGAGACGATCTGGCGAAAGCTGTACGACAACACCAACCCCAAGGACCTCCGCGCCTGGTTGGGTTCAGCCAGAGGTAACAACCGGCTTCCCGACCATCTTCACGGCGCGGTCCAGGCCGTGGTCAACGACTGGCAGCGCAAGCTCCAAGTCTGGCAGGGGCACTCCCCGACCCAAACCTCAACAACCTCCGTGGGCACTACCCCGAACGAGACACCGAACGGAACCGGCCCGGCCGGAGTGCCCCAACCAACCCCGCCGGTCATAATCTTCGTGGCCAACAACATCAGAAACGCCACCGCTTTGTGGGAGTACCTGTCGGGCCGGGTCGACGACGACGGCACCATCACCCCCGGAGCGTTCCCCGAGCTGGCCAACATCGACGGGCACGGACGGTGGCACACCGAACCCCGAACGCTGCTGGTGCACAGCAAGGTGGGCGGCAGCGACGCCATCCCCAAAACACTGAAGGAGATGCTGGCTCGAGCCGCCGGTTACGGCAATGCCTCCGATGCCGAACATGCGGTGCGGGAGATGCTGAACACGGTGGGAAAGCCGGGGCGGCCGGGGGCGCAGGTGCGCTGCGTGGTTTCGGTGAGCATGCTCACCGAGGGTTGGGATGCCCGCACCGTGACCCACATCGTGGGCTTCCGGGCGTTCGGCACCCAGCTTCTGTGTGAGCAGGTCACCGGCCGGGCGCTGCGCCGCACCTCCTACGATGCGCTGCGTAAACCCGACCCCGATGGGCGGCAGCGGTTGGAGGCCGAGTACGCCGATGTGGTGGGCATCCCGTTCGAGTTCATGCCCGATGTGAACAGGCCCGAGCCGGCACCTCGCCCGCCCAAGCCTCGCACCCAGGTTCATACCCGTGAGAACAAGCGGGAGTTCCGGGTGACCTGGCCCCAGGTGGTGGAGTACATACGCGTCGCCCCCCAAGTCGCTTTCGAGCTCGACCCCACCAGGGTGGTCCGTTGGAAACCGCCACCTTCCAGCGAGGCCACCGTTGCCGCGTTGGAAGGGGTGGCCGGAGAGTCCCAGGTGATCGGATCGGCCCCCGAAGGCACCCGCCGGCGCACCGCCCTGCTGGAGCTGGCCGCCACCGTCACCGCCCAGTTGGCCACCCCGGATGCTCTGGGAACAAAGGCCACTCCGGGTTCCAAGAACCAGCACAACAGGGCGGCCTTCGACGACACAGAGGTCCGATTGGGGCGGGCCTTCGACGACACAGAGGTCCGATTGGGGCGGGCATCGCTGTTTCGTTCCGCCCTGGCGGCCACGCAAAGCTGGGTGTCACACCCGGACGTGGCTCTGGGCGATCTGCGATCGCTGATGGCTTCGGTGACCCGCAGAAAGGATGCCGCCGAGGCCATTTTGGATGCCTGTGACTTCCACCCCACCGGAGGAGCCCGCCGGGCCCGGCTGGCCACCCCACCGCTTCTCGACACCGCCCGCGTCAACTTCGAGACCACCCTGGTGAACATCACCGAAACCATCAAGTCGGAGCTCTCCCACGCCGCCTGCCACTCGCGGCTCGAGCTCGACACCGCCATCAAGCTCGACGAGCACCCCCGGGTGCGGCGATGGGCCCGCAACTTCCAATTGGGCTGGACCATCCCCTACTGGAGAAACGGCGCGTGGGCCCGGTACGAACCCGATTTCGTGGCCGTGCTCGACAACGGAGCCAACCTGGTGATCGAGTGCAAGGCCGCCTGGGACGACAAGGCTCGCGAAGCCGCCGACTACACCACCAAACACTGGATACCCAGCATCGCCGGCACCACCGATTTGCCCGATGATCTCCGCCGCTGGGGCTACGCAGTGATCGACGACCCCGACTCGATCCGCCACCAGCTCGACCTGGCCATCGCCGAAACCTCCGAAAGGGAACCCTCACCATGACCCCCAACCGCCCGCCCGCTTCCTACCGCCACGAGCAGGCCGACCGGGTGAACCAGCCCACCGTGGAAACCTCACCGCTTCTGGACGACGAGACCCGCGCCCCCAAGCCGTTCAAGCTCTCACCCCCCCCCCCCCCCCAGAACCGACAGAACGGAGGTGCCCGAACCCCGCCTGTGGTGGGACAGGCAGGGGCACACCTCGGCCCATGACGGCCCCCGGGAGTTCGCCGGCACCCCCCTGTACACCAGGGAGAAGGTTCACCCCCTCAGCCTGATCGACCAGCTTCGCAAACCGGGCACGGGGGTACCGCTCAACCTGTTCGACGACTTCAACGGATTGCCCGCCGGGGCGCAGAAGTGGGAGTTCTACCAGCACTCGGGACACTGGCAGAACCGGCTCATCCACGGCGACAGCTCGCAGGTGATGCAATCCTTAATTGCTCGCGACGGCCTCGGCGGGCAGGTGCAGATGATCTACTTCGACCCGCCCTACGGCATCGGCTTCAAGAGCAACTTCATGTCCCAAACCGGCCGCACCGATGCCACCGACATTCCCGTCGGCGACACCCTGCCGGCGAAAGCCTTCAAGGACACCTACATCAACGGTATCCACTCGTATCTGGACGAACTCCACGAGCGCTTCACCCTATTTCACGAGCTCCTCAAGGACAGCGGCTCGCTGTTCGTGCAGATAGGAGACGAAAACGTCCACCGAGTTGCAGTGCTGCTGGACGAGGTATTCGATGCCGATAACCGGGTAGCCACGATTACTTGGCGACCAACAGGTGGCTCATCGGCTCGAACGCTGCCCGAATCGGCCAGCTACCTGCTGTGGTACGCCAAGGACAAGGCTCAGATGAAGTACCGGCAGCTTTATGAGCCGCTAACCCGAGCCGAGAAGGTAGCGCACATGAATTTCGCTGCAATGGTCGAATTGGGCGACGGCACTACCCGAACAATGACAGTAGAAGAAAAAATTGACCCCGACCGACACTTGCCTGACGATGCCAAAATATACAAAAGAGAAGCCCTAACTTCGGCTGGTGCATCAACCACCGGACGCACTTGCGAATATGAGTACGATGGGGCTGTATATCATTCCGGGACCACGCGCCAGTGGAGCGTCTCTACTCCTGCGGAGCAGAGACTCTCCAATGGGAGGGCGACACGCGCCAGTGGAGCGTCCGATGCGCCTAACGGCGCACCGGAGCCAATCTCAGGTCTCGAGCGGCTCGCCGAACTAAATCGACTAGACGGCTCCAGCGGGTTCTTGCACTGGAAGTGGTACGAGACCGAACTGCCAGGGAGACGCATTGACAATGTGTGGCACAAAACCACGCGCCCCTTAGGTAAACGATACTCCGTCCAAACCGCCAACTCCGTCATTGAGCGCTGCCTGCTCATGGCTACCGACCCCGGTGATCTGGTGCTTGACCCCACCTGCGGGTCGGGGGTAACCGCGGAGGTGGCCGAGCATTGGGGTCGGCGATGGATCACCATTGATGTCGGCCGGGTGGCCATCGCCATCGCTCGCCGTCACCTGCTCACCACGGTGCACCCGTGGTACCGCACCGTTGATGGCGGTAGCGATCCCGCCAAAGGCCTCGAGGTGGAGACCATGCAGCGGGTGTCGGCGGCCACCCTGGCCTACGACCAGGTGAACGATCCCGAGAACACCATCTACCTGGTGGACAGGCCCACCGAGGACACCAAGCGCAAGCGGCTCACCGGACCGTTCACCGTGGAGTCGGCCTCGCCCTACTCCCACCTGCCGTTCGGCAACGCCGAGCCCGCCGACCTGGGGGCAGCTTCTGGTGAGGATGCCGAGCGGTTGCTCGAGGCGCTCACCGGCCACCCGGTGTGCGACAGCGACGGCCAGACGGTGATGGAGATATCCGAGATCACCCCCTGGCCCGATGGGCGCTTGGTCACCCACGAGGCCGACTGCTCCTCGCCGGGGCGCCAAACCCGGATCACCGCGGCGGTGATGCTGGCCACCCCCGATGCCACCGTCACCGCCGATCAGATCGCAGCCGCCGCGGCCGAGGCCCTTCGCGCCCGAAGTGACATCGCCGATCTCATCGTGGTGGCCAGCGCCTTCGACAACAACGCCCCCCACTCCGCCGGCCGGGTGAGGGTGCACAAGGTGGTCACCGCCCGCGACCTTCAGATCGCCGCCCTCGCCCAGGAGGCCGACTCGGGGGCGCTGACCCTTCTGGGCGAGCCCGATGTGCTGTGTGAGCCCGACGAGAACGGCAACCTCATCGTCGAGCTGCTGGGCTACGACACCTACGACCCCACCACCGGCACCATCCGCCCTTCGCCCGCCGACGACGTGGACTGCTGGATGATCGACACCGACCACGACGGCACCGCCTTCTTCCCCCGCCTGGTTTACCTGCCCGCCTACAAGCGCGGCGATGCCGCCATCAAGAAACTGGTCAAAACCCTGGGCAAAGACCTCGACCCCACCGCCGAGAAAGCCCTGTGCGGACTCCGATCCCAGCCCTTCCCGCCCCCGAACCCTGCCAACACCATCGCCATCAAGATCATCACCCGCACCGGCGCAGAAATGACCACCATCGTCAACCCCTAACCCCCAACTGCCCCCCCCCCCCCAAAGGTTGGCGAAACTGCTGGTCTTATCGTCGGGTTCGTTCTTGTTTCGTGAGTGTAGGATGGATGGTGTGACAGGGGACACGCTCGTAGCTGCGGCTGCTGCTTTGCCTACCCTGGATGTCGCGCAACGGATAGCGGACGTGTTCGTGGCCGAACACGGTGTGGCCGAGGTTGCGGTGTTCGGATCGGTCGCCCGGGGGGAGGCCACCGTTGACAGCGACATCGACCTGGTAGCGATCTACCCGAACATGGACTACGCCCAGCGCCGCATACAACAACTCGATCTCTCCTCGGTTGCTGGAAAGATCGCAGGTCGAAATGTGGATGTGTGGGTGACGGACTGGCCTGAATGGAAGTGGAGATCAAACAACGTAACCATAAGCTTTGAGCACGGGATACTGGACGACTGCGTTGTGCTGGCCCGACAGTCCAGTCCTTACCAACATATCAACAAAACACAGATAGGATTACCAATGAGCAACAAAGAAGAAATCGAAGAACGACTAAAGGACTGCCAAATAGCTGTCAGTACCATACGTGACACGATGACTATTTCCGAGAGCGAGCGCGAAGCTATGCTAGAAGAAAATGAGGAAGAACGTAAAATTTGGTTACAAAATCAGCGGATCATACGGCTGCGAAAAACGGCGGCGGCGGCAGCAGAATCTATTGAGCATTCCTTGAAGTTATTGGTAGCTTTGGAGGGCCACCATGTACCTAAAACCCATTCAGCAGTGCCTTTGCTAAAATTACTGCCTAATTTTATTTCAGGCGAATTGCTTGGTCTGTTAGACGAAGGAGAATGGGAACGGGTTAGAAAGTGGCGACAAGCTGGTACTTATGTAGATTCCTGGGATAAACTGACGCTATCAGAAACAGAAGTAGCGGAAGAAATTGAGCGATATTACAATACAATGATACGAATATTGCCTTTCGGTATAGAAGAGTATGAAAACCGCTATGGCACTTCTATACTTACCAACATATTCAGAAAAAACTTGGCAAATCTGGATAGGCGTTTCGCCACTTTGAATCTGTTGACTGGTGAGGACCGCGAAAACTACGGCTCACCAACTGACGAACGGTCTGGTCCGAAACTCAGAAGGTTCCGCCGCCGCAAACCCAAGCGCACCAACCCCGATCAACTAGGAATCCCCTAGATAGCACTGGCGCTGCCGACTCTCCATCAGGTCCCGCTGGCAGAAGCCCCGTTGGTCGAGGGGGTGTAGTTCTCCAGTTCGGGGATGATCTCGGTACCGAGGAGCTCGATGGTGCGCATGATCGACTCGTGGGAGTGATAGCCGAACTGCACGTAGCAGATGAGCTGGTCAACCCCGAGATCGGCGTAATGCTTCATCTTCTCATAACAGGTGTCCACATCACCCACCACGATCATGTCGGCCTCGTCGAAGTGGTGAATCAGGTCGTCGATACCGTCCTCCATGAGCGGCTTGAGCAGCGGAAAAGTAGCGTCACGCTCCTCCTGCGACAACTCGGGCAATTCCCAGTCGAGGGTGAACTGGGCCAGGTTGGTGTACCACCACTCCACCGACTTCCACACCTCGTTGTCCAGCACCTGCTGCTTGGTGTCTGCACAGTGCACCAGGGTGTAGGCCGCAGTGGCGTTGGTGGTGACGTCGGTGATGGGTTCGGGACTCTCCGCCGCGGCCCGGTAATTGCGGATGTGGCGGGCCATCGCCTCCAGCGGCTGCATGATCGAGAACGACAGCATCCCCATGCCCGCCTTACCGGCCACCGCGGCCGAGTTCTCCGAGGCGCACGCCATCCACGCCGGCGGGTGGGGGTACTGCATCGGCTTGGGGGTGACCATCCGCCGGGGGAACTTGAACCGAGGCGACTCGTACTCGAAGTACTCCTCCCGCCACATGCCGCACACGATCTCGATGGCCTCCTGCCAGTCGTCCCGGGAACGCTCCCTATCCACCCCGAACGCGATCTGCTCCATTGGGGTTGACCGGCCGGTACCCCACACCGCCCGGCCGTTGGACAGAATGTCCACGGTGGCCACCTTCTCGGCGATCCGCTGCGGTGGGATGAACCCGAACGGGGTAAGCGTCACCCCGAAGCCCATCTTGATGTTCTCGGTCACCATCGACAGCGCACCCAGCAGCACCTCGGAGGCCGGGCAGTGCGAGCGCCCCTCCCGGAAGTGGTGCTCCACCGCCCAGATGGTGTTGAACCCGAACGTATCGGCCAGCTTGATCTGCTCCACCGCGTCCCGGTAGGCCTTCTGCTCCCGCTCCCGCTGGCCCCAGGGATGGGGCTTGCCCCACGGCTTGGGAGCGTCCACCTCGTACAGCAAGTCCAACTTCATGTAACCGACGTTACCGACCCGCTTGCCGGGGTGCATCTTGGAGCTGGGGTGCACCTTGGAGCTGGGGTGCACCTTGGAGCTGGGGTGCACCTTGGAGCTGGGGTGCACCTTGGAGCTGGGGTGCACCTTGGAGCTGGGGTGCACCTTGGAGGCGAGGCCGCCGGCACCCCTAATCGGCAACCAACCGGAAACCCATGTGCCCGGTGGTGGAGACGGGGTCGTTGGCATGGCGGGCCGCCACCCGGTAACGGTTGCAGTAGGAATCGTGGCACAAGTACGACCCGCCGCGAATCACCCGGGACCGGCCCTGCGGTGGCCCCACCGGATCGACCAGGGGCCGTTCGGGGCTGAACCGGTTGTCGAACCAGTCGGCGCACCATTCCCAAACGTTGCCCGAGCAGTTGTACAGGCCGAACCCGTTGGGTTCGTACTCATCCACCGGAGCAGTACCCACATAGCCGTCGGCGGCGGTGTTGTGGCGAGGAAACTCACCTTCCCAGATGTTCAACCGGGGCCGCCCGTCGGGGCTCAACTCATCGCCCCACGGCAACCGGGCCTGAACCAAACCACCCCGGGCGGCGTGCTCCCACTCCGCTTCGGTGGGCAACCGGGCACCGTACCAGGCCGCACAGGCGGCGGCATCGAACCACGACACATGAACCACCGGATGATCCCCCCGCTCGTCCACCGACGACTGGGGGCCCTCGGGCCGCGACCAGCAAGCCCCCTCCACCTGCCGCCACCACTCGGCACCCACCACCCCCCGGGTGGGGGGGAAGTCGTCGGGCAACAATCCCGCGAACACGAACGACCATCCCTCTCGCTCAGCCGTGGTCACGTGCCCGGTGGCCCCGACGAAGGCAGCAAACTCGGTGTTGGTGACCGCAGTGGCCGCCATCCCGAAAGGCCTCAGCAGCACTTCGCGCACCGGCCCCTCCCCGTCGCCCTCGAACCACACCTCATCGGTTCCCATGAGAAACGACCCCCCCGCCAGCGACACGAACTGCATCTTCGGGTCATAGCATGAAACGATGAGAACAACCGGAATCATCTTTGCGGGCCTGGATTGTGATGCCGATGCCATCGAGGGTTGGAATCGCTGGTACGACCTGGAGCACCTGCCCCCCAACATCGCCCTTCCCGGGGTCATGCACGGCCGTCGCTATGTGGCCCCTCCCCGCCACCAGTCGTTGCGGCCCGACAACTGCGATGAAGCGTTTGCCGGTGGTCGCAGCGCGTTCTTGACCGTGTACTGGTTGTGCGACGATGTGGACGGGGTGATGGCGGCCATGACCGAGTATCGGGAGGTGCTGGTGGGAGCGGATCGGATGTTTCCCGACGAGAAGAAGGCGGTGCGATTGGGCGATGCCCTGACCCTCGACTGGGCGGTGGCCGACCCGGCGCTGAGGGCCGACCCCGGTGACATCCCCCACATATCCCACACCGACCTCCATGTGGTGCTGCGCCGGGGCCTGACCGATCAGGAATGGCATCGCAACGTTTACGCCCCGGCGGCAGTGACCGTCGACGGGGTGCATGCGGTGGTGTCGTTCACCTCCCGTTTCGTCCCCGACACCGCTATTGACTTGCACATGATCGAGGGTGAGTCCCACGAGGTGGTCCCCGCACTGCGAGCCGCCGCGCCGGCCCGACCCGGCACCACCAGAATCGGCATGGATGGGCCGTTCCAACTCATCGAGCCGCTGCGCTACCCGTGGGCCGAGCAGATCCGCGGGTCATGGATGCCCCAAACGGTCGCCTGAGCCAACCTCGGTGGGAGCCCCCAAACATGGCAGCGGTGATCCTGCCTCGCTGCGCCGAGCCAAGCAGCCTGAGCCAACCTCGGTGGGAGCCCCCAAACATGGCAGCGGTGATCCTGCCTCGCTGCGCCGAGCCAAGCAGCCTGAGCCAACCTCGGTGGGAGCCCCCAAACATGGCAGCGGTGATCCTGCCTCGCTGCGCCGGGCCAAGCAGCGAGCCACCGGCCTGCTGGTGGCCGCGGCGGTTCTCTTCGTGCTCATTCGCCTGCTTACCGCCGGTAATGGGTGGGCCGGCTACGTGGAGGCCGCCGCCGAGGCAGCCATGATCGGCGGGCTGGCCGACTGGTTCGCGGTCACCGCCCTGTTCCGCCACCCGCTGGGGATTCCCATTCCCCACACCGCCATCATTCCCCGGCGCAAGAACGCCATCGGGGCCGGGCTGGGCGAGTTCGTGCAGGACAACTTCTTCGACCCCGACGACCTGGGGGGCTGGGTGGCCGAACGGGCCCCGGCCGAGGCCCTGGGGCGCTGGCTAGCCACCGAGGGGGCGGGCGGGCCGGTGTCGGCCCCGGCACTGGGCCGGTTGCTGGAGTCACTCATCGAGGGCGGGCACCACCACCCGATGGTGGACGAAGCCATCGGTCGGGCCGACCGCTTCTTGGTGGACAACCACGAGGTGCTGAGGGATCGCCTGGTCGAGGAGGCCCCCCGATACACCCCCAAGGTGCTCGACCATCACATCTTCAACCGTCTCCACCGGGGGGTGCGGGGGGTGCTGGCCGATATGGCCGGCGATCCCGACCACGAGTTGCGTGCCCGCATCGATGCCGGCCTGAAAAGCTACGCCCACCGCCTCCGGACCGATCCGGCGGTAGCCGCCCGGATGGAGGCCGCCCTGGGCCGGGCCGGGGACTCGCTACGAACCGATACCGACCTCCAGCACCGAGTGAACCAGTGGATCGCCACCGCGGTGAGCCTGCTGGCCCATCATGCTCGGACCGAGATAGCCGGTGTGATTGCCACCACCGTAGCCCGCTGGGATGCCGACGACACCAGCGCCCGCATCGAGCGCCGCGTCGGGCGTGACCTCCAGTTCATCCGCATCAACGGCACCCTCATAGGAGCCCTCGCCGGCCTCGCCATCCACGCCATCGCCCAGGCCCTCTAACCCCCGAACCGGGCCCGGCTCCCCCCACCGGACCCCAACTCGAACCGGGCCCGCAACCCCGATACCCAACTAACTGCAAAACCAGGCCCGCAACCCCGATACCCAACTAACTGCAAAACCAGGCCCGCAACCCCGATACCCAACTAACTGCAAAACCAGGCCCGCAACCCCGATACCCAACTAACTGCAAAACCAGGCCCGGAGCTCATGCTTCAGCACCTTGCCGGTGGCGTTGCGGGGGAGCGAGTCCACGATCTCGAGCTGCTCGGGGATCTTCTGAGCCATGACCCCCAACGACCGGAAGTGGTCGGCCAACTCCACCAGGGTCAGCTCCTCGACACCGGGGGCCGGCTCCACCACCGCGCACACCCGCTCGCCCCGCTGCTCGTCGGGCAACCCGATCACCCCGGCATCGGCCACCTTGGGGTGGGCGAAAAGCAGATCCTCGATCTCGGTGGCCGAGATGTTCTCGCCCTTGCGGATGATGATGTCCTTGGCCCGCCCGGTGAGCGTCACATACCCATCGGCATCCAGAAAACCCACATCGCCGGTGCGGAACCAATCGCCGTCGAATGCCTCAGCGTTCAGGTTCTGGTCGAGGTAACCCCGGCACACCATCGGCCCCCTTATCCACAGCTCCCCCTCGACCCCGACATCGGCCGGGCTCCCGTCGAAACCCTTAACCTTGATCTCGGCCCCGGCCAGCGGCCGACCCTCCGTCTCGGCCAGCTTCCGGTCCGGGTAGTCGGGGGAGTTCTGGGCGATGATAGGTGCCTCGGTCATACCCCACGCGTGGCAGCACCCCCGCCCGCCGATCTCGGCCTGCACCTCATAGTGCTGGGACGCGGGCATCGGGGCCCCACCGCCGGTGAAAAACCGGAGTTCGGGCAGGATCGACCGGCCGGGCTGCTTGCGCTGCTCGGCCAGAAACGCCATGAAAAACGCCGGACCCCCGCCCACCAGGGTGACCCCATGACGGGCGAACAGCTCAGTGGTGGCGGCCGGTTCGAACGCTTCGGCAATCACCAGGGCACAGCCCGAGCTGAGAGCCACCACCAGGTTCGACACCCCACCGATGTGGGCGAACGGGAAGGCCAGCCCGAACCGGTCGCCGGGGCCAACCTGCTGGCGCTCCACCATGGCAATGCCCGACGCCATGACCGACGAATCGCAGTGGCGAGCTCCCTTGGGATGGGAGGTGGTACCCGACGTGTAGTAGAGCCAGCGGATCTCCTCGGCATCGGTGGGTGGTGGAACCGCTTCCAGCAGGATGACATCAGCATCGGGCAACTCGCCGTCACACACCACCACATCCGCACTGGCCGTAGCATCGGTGCCGGTGGTCGCACTGCCCGTAGCATCGGTGCCGGTGGTCGCACTGGCCATGGCCTCGGTGCCGGTGGTTTCGGTGACCCTTTTGGCCATGGCTTGGTAGTCGAACCCTCGCCACACCGATGGCACCAGGAACAGCCGGGACCCGGACTGGTGAACGCAGTACCCAACCTCACGATCCCGGTACACCGGGATGATCGGGTTCTGTGTCGCCCCCAGCCGGGCCAGTGCGGCCTGGAGCACCAGAGTCGATGTCCAGGTGGGAAGTTGCCACGACACCGCCACACCCGGCCCCACCCCCAACTCCACCAACCCAGCCGCCGCCCGCTGGGCCGCGTCGCGGTACCCGGCAAAGCTCAGCACCTGATCCCGGTCGTCGATGATCATCGGGGCCTCCGGTGTCAGCGCCGCTCGCTGCTCCACCATCTGCCAGAACGTTCCCCCAGAAAGCACCAGATAACCTTAGGCCCCCGCCAAGGCCTATTGAATGCCCGTTGCTTGGATGCTCACCGCTCAGTACTGGGGAGCAACCACCAGCCCGTTGCGCATGAAGCCGGTGACACCGGTGCGGGTGGCGCAGCAGTGGCCGGTCTCGTTCATGCTCATGAGCATCCTCCGGTCGCCGTCAACCCACACCCGGCAAATGCCGGTGTAGGCCACCTGAATGTGAATCCGCTCGGCGGCCCTCACCAGCTCGGACACCACGCGATTTATCACCCCGCCGTGGCAGGCCACCGCCACGTGCTGGCCGGGCTGGGTCTCGCACAGCCGGTCGAACGCGGCTAATACCCGCTTGTGGAACTCCTCGGGGGTGTCCCAACCGATGGCCGCGTAGTCCCCGGCCCGGATGGCTTCGTAATAATCCCCACCCTCGGCCGCCAGTTTCTCGGTGGGGATGTAAACCCGGGAGTTGCGGTCGATCTCGGTGAAGTCCTCCTCCAGCTCCATCTCGAACCCCAACCGGGAAACCAACGGTTGGATGGTCTCGACGGCCCGCCGCTTGGTGCTGGAGATGATGTGATCGAAGGGTTCGTGCTCCAACCAGTCGGCCAGCCGCTCGGCCTGCCACCGGCCCAGTTCGCTGAGTCCGGGATCGGCAACCTCGTCGTCGTTGCGCTCGGCCAGGGGCTGACCGTGGCGGATGAAGGCGATCTGCACCACCACAGCCTACGCTGCCCGGATGAACAAGAATGAAACGGATCGCGTCGCCTGGAACAACATCATGCTGGTTGACCCCCCCGACCACGACGATCTGTACCTGAGATTCACCAAGCGGCTGTTCACCGAGGTTTGGGGCCGTCCCCGGCTGGGACGGCGAGAACGGCGCCTCACCACGCTGACCGCCATCGCCGCCACCGGCAATGGTGCCATCTTGCCCCACCACATGAGGCCGGCCCTGGAATCGGGCGATCTGACCCCCGACGAGTTGGCCGAATGGGTGGTGCACCTGGCCCACTACGCGGGCTGGCCGGCGAGCGCCCAGGCCTACACCGCCCTGCGCACGGTTGCCGCCGAACTCGGCCTGGAGTTCGAGGACGACTGAGCCCCTCCCCCCTACTCCAGCGCCACCTCCTCGCACCGGGTGGGAGCTCCGTCGGGGTCGAACACCCGGGGTTGGGAGATGAAACCGGTACCGGGGCGATCGGTATTCAGGTAGGCCTCGATGGCATCGGCAGTGGCATCAGCGGCCACCCCGATGTAGCGATCGGTGGCGAACAGCGCAGCCTCGGAGGGGTTGGAGAGGTAGCCGTACTCGACCAGAACGGCGGGTAGGTTCGGCCGCCGGATCATGCCGTAGGCATCCCCGCCCTTGGGGAGAAGCACCCGCAACACGCCGGCGGTGGGCAGGCCGCTCCAGGCCACATCATCGAACCTCGACAAGGCGGCGGTGATCTCCTGGTAGAGCAGCCCCCCGAGGCGGGAGGAGTCGGCCCGGGCCACCGAGTACGACACCGACTGCACATACACCTCGGTACCCGGCCTGCCGGTTTTGCCCCAGGTGGGGGCATTGTGGTGGATGGATACGAGAGCGTCGGCATCCAGCGCGTCGGCGAACCCGGCCCGCATCGACAGCGGCAACCCGTAATCACCGGTGCGGGTGAGCACGGCGGTAATGCCACGATCGGCCAGTTCCTCCACCACGGCGCGGGCGAGGGTTAGGTTGAGGTCGCTCTCCCTAAGGCCGTTGGGGCCCACCGCTCCGGGATCCCACCATCCCCCGTGACCGGGGTCGAGCACGATCTGGGTTTGGTGGAGTGGTTCGCCGGTGGACACCTCCGCTGTGTTGCCGCACGGGGTCCGCACAACATAACCGGTGCCGGCCCGGCCGGTAACCGCCACCGGCACGCCGGAGGGGGTGATCAGCCCCCGCGGCTCACCCCGGTGGGAGTTGGTCGACGGGGCACCGGTCTCGCCGACACCAGGCGAGCCCTCCGGTGGGGATACCGTCAGCGGCGAGCTGTACCGCCAGCGCCCGACCGGGGAGTCGTCGGAAACGAACCGCAGCTTGGGCAGCATCGGGGTGCCCCAGCGGATCCAACCCACCAGCTTCTGCACCGCAACCTCGGTGCCCCCACCCGCCACCCGGCGGGCCAGGATTCGCACCCACTGCTTATCGACCGGGGTTTCCACCGGGAGGGGCGAGCTGTACCACCAGCGCCCGACCGGGGAGTCGTCGGAAACAAACCAAACAGCGGGCCGCACCCGGTCACCCCAGCGGTTGGAGCCCGCATACTGCTGAATCGCAACCTCGGTGCCCCCACCCGCCACCCGGCGGGCCACGACCCGCACCTCACCCCCATCCTGGGTTCCAGCAGCCGAACCAACCAAACCCAAACCGGCCACCACCAGAACGGCGGCCACGAAAACCCCCGCGGCGCTCCGCCAACCCCACCACACCCTGAAATTCGGCAGTGAAGCGCTACCGGATTGCCACGAGACCATTCCCCATTCTTGCGACACAGCCCGCGCCGATCGCTATTTCGAGCTGATCACCTCCAGAAAGGAATCGCTATTTCGAGCTGATCGCCCCCGGGAAGGAATCGCTATTTCAAACGGATCGCCACCGAAAGGATCGCTATTTCGAGCTGATCGCCCCCGGGAAGATCGCCACCTCCCCGGAGGGATCGAGACGGGCCGTCGCGGTGGTCCCCTCGGCAATGGTGCCGCTGAGGACGGCCTCGGCCAGGCGGTCGGCCAGCTCCCGCTGGATGACCCGCTTCAGGGGGCGGGCGCCAAAGGCGGGGTCGTAGCCATCGGCGGCCAGCTTGGCCCGCACATCGCTGTCCACCACCAGATGGATACGGCGACTCGAGAGGCGCTCGGCCAGCCTCTCGACCTGGAGATCCACGATCTGGGCCAAATGCTCGGGCTCCAACTCGCCGAACGTCACGATGTCGTCGATGCGGTTGATGAACTCCGGGCGGAAGTACTCCTTGGGATCCACCGCCAGGTTGGAGGTCATGATGAGCACCGCGTTGGTGAAGTTCACCGTGCGCCCCTGGCCGTCGGTCAGCCGCCCGTCGTCCAGCAACTGGAGGAGCACGTTGAACACATCGTTGTGGGCCTTTTCGATCTCGTCCAGCAGCACCACCGCGTAGGGACGCCGTCGCACCGCCTCGGTGAGCTGGCCCCCCTCCTCGAACCCGACATAGCCGGGCGGCGCCCCAATGAGGCGGGACACGCTGTGGCGCTCCATGTACTCCGACATGTCGATACGAACCATTGCTCGCTCGTCGTCGAACAAAAAGTCGGCCAGCGTGCGGGCCAACTCGGTCTTGCCCACCCCGGTGGGACCGATGAACAGAAACGACCCGATGGGCCGGTCGGGGTCGGACAACCCGGCCCGGCTGCGGCGAATGGCCGATGCCACCAGGGCAACCGGCTCATCCTGACCGATCACCCGCCGGCTCAGCACCGATTCCAGCCTCAGCAGCTTGTCTGTCTCCCCCTCCATGAGGCGGGTGACCGGCACCCCGGTCCAGCGAGACACCACCGAGGCAATATCGTCGGAATCCACCTCCTCCTTGAGCATTTGCCGGTCGGTCTGGAGTTCCACCAGGCTTTGGCCGGCCTCGACGATCTGCCGCTCCAGCTCGGGGATCCGGCCGTAGCGAATCTCCGCGGCCCGCTCCAGGTCGGTCTCCCGCTCCAGGGCGGTACTCAGCGCGTCCTGCTCCTCTTTCAGCACCCGGATCCGGTCGATGGCCTCCTTCTCCGACTGCCAGTGGGCTTGCATCCCGGCCAGATCCTCCCGCTGGTTGGCCAACTCCTCATCGAGAGCCTCCAACCGTTCGGCCGATGCCGGGTCGGACTCCTTGGCCAGTGCCACCCGTTCGATCTCCAACTGGCGGATGCGGCGATCCACCACGTCGATCTCGGTGGGCATCGAGTCGATCTCGATGCGAAGCATGGATGCGGCCTCATCCACCAGATCGATGGCCTTGTCGGGCAGGAACCGCCCGGTCACGTACCGGTCGGAGAGCACCGCGGCCGCCACCAGAGCCGCATCCTGGATGCGAACCCCGTGGTGCACCTCATAGCGCTCTTTGAGCCCTCGCAAAATGGCCACCGCGTCCTCCACCGACGGCTCGCCCACGAACACCTGCTGGAAGCGGCGCTCCAGGGCGGCATCCTTCTCGATGTGGGTGCGGAACTCATCCAGGGTGGTGGCCCCGATCATGCGCAACTCACCCCGGGCCAGCATGGGTTTGATCATGTTGCCGGCATCCATGGCCCCTTCGGCCGCGCCCGCGCCCACGATGGTGTGCAGCTCATCGATGAAGGTGATCACCCCACCGCCGGCATCGGTGATCTCCTTCAGAACCGCCTTGAGCCGCTCCTCGAACTCTCCCCGGTACTTGGCCCCAGCCACCATGGCCGACATGTCCAGGGCCACCAACCGCTTGTTCTTCAGCCCCTCGGGTACATCCCCGTCGGCAATCCGCAGGGCCAGCCCCTCCACGATGGCGGTCTTGCCCACACCGGGCTCACCAATCAGCACCGGGTTGTTCTTGGTACGGCGGCTCAGCACCTGAATGGTGCGGCGGATCTCCTCGTCCCGTCCGATCACCGGATCGAGCTTGCCGTCACGGGCCAAAAGAGTGAGATCCCGGCCGTACTTCTCCAGCGCCTGGTAGGACCCCTCCGGGGTGGTCGAGGTCACCCGATGCGATCCCCGCACCTGGGCCAGCGCCTCCAGCAGGCGGTCACGGCCCACCCCCACCCGGTCGGCCATGGCCAAAAGCAGGTGCTCGGTGGACAGGTACTCGTCGCCCAGCTCGGCGCGAGCCGCATCCGCGGCCTCAAGGATTTGGGCGAGATCCCGGGCGGTGCGAACCTCGGTGCCGTAGGCCGACGGCAGCTTCACCAGCTCGGCCTCCAGCCGGGATCGCAGCTCGGGCAGGGCGATGCCGGTGCGCTGCAACACCGGCAGTACCACCCCGTCGGTCTGGCCGATCAGCGCCAGTAGCAAATGGTCGGGGGTGACCTCGGGGTTGCTCCTCGATTGAGCCATGGTGGAGGCATCGTTGAACGCCTCCCTGGTCTTCAGTGTCCACCGGTTGGGGTCGAGCATCGGTGTTCTCGCCTTTCTTCAAAAGTTGGTCTGTGTATTACAACCACCAAAAGTTGAGGGTATTCCACTCAATTTTCTTTCGTCTTAGTTATGAATATGGGTTGGAGGTAACCTCATCGTCCATGGACACCACGCCGGTCATCATCGAAGTGGCCCTGAACGGCACCACCGGTCGGGCCCGCAACCCCCATGTTCCCATAAGTCGCGATGAGCTGATCGAGGATGGTCGGGCCTGTATCGAGGCCGGGGCCAGCATCGTCCACTGCCACATAGCCGACATGCGGGTGCCGGCGGCCGAGGCCGCAGCCGAATACCGGGCCACCTTTGAACCCTGGGTGGCCGCCGATCCCGACGTGCTGGTGCTGCCGACCCTGGGATGGGGCCGGACCATGACCGACAAGCTCGGCCACGTGGAACTGCTGGCCGGAAACGGTCTGCTACGGCTGGGGTTCATCGATCCCGGCACCATGATTTTGGGCAAGGCCGGTGCCAACGGGCTGCCCGACCCGGAAAGCCACGTGTACATCAACACCTACGCCGACATGGAGGTGGCCATCGAGCAGTGCAACCGGCTCGGCCTGGGTATGCACTTCGCCATCTTCGAGCCCGGCTTCTTGCGCAACGTGCTCTCGTACTGGCGCTACGACCAGCTCACGCCCGGATCGTTCGTCAAGTTCTACTTCGGGGGGCCGGGCGGCTACTTCGCCATCGGCGACAGCGTGACCTTCGGCCTGCCCCCCACCGCCAAGGCCCTGGATGCCTACCAGGAGATGCTGGATCTGGCCGGCTGCGACCTACCCTGGTTCTCGGCCGTGGTGGGTGGCGATCTCATCAACACCCCGATAGCCCGGCTGACCCTGGAACGGGGCGGCCACCTGCGGGTGGGCCATGAGGATCACGCCGGCGACCGCACCCCGCCCAACCGGGAGCTGGTGGCCGAGGTCGCCACCCTGGCCGCCACCGTGGGCCGCCCCGTGGCCACCCCCGCCCAAGCCGTCAATATCCTCGGCCTCCCCACCCGCCAAGTCCTAGGGAGCAGCTAACACGTAAAACAATTTTATTATTTGCAAAAATATTCAGTTTTGTGCAAAAATATGTAAAATATTACGACATGCTAGCAATTTTCAGTGTATATAAATGGATAGAATCTTCTCTAAGTTCTCCTCTAGCCCCGCTTTTTGACAATAAACTTAACAACGTTATATATAACTTTGCGTGTTTTCAGGCCTCAAAAACTAAAACGCAAAGGGCTGTGATAAAGTTTTCGCCGTGGCTGAAGATCTTATCACCTTGGTTGCCACCCTGGTTGCCAGAGGCGAAACCCATGAAATCGAGTTCAAGCGCGATGTCACCGACGATGAGTTGGTCGAAGCAGTGGTGTGCCTCACCAACGGTGACGGCGGCTGGCTCCTCATCGGTGTGGACGACAACGGCAACATCGTCGGAGTTCCGCCTCGGCACGATGGCGTTACCCATGTTCACCGCATTGTGGCCATGGTGGCCAACAAAACTTCGCCCACTATCACAGTTGAGGTGAGTGTCGCGAAATTGGGCGGCACGGAAGTGGTAGTTGTGCGGGTACCAAAAGCACCAACGGTCGTAGCTACTTCTTCAGGGCGCTACCTGCGCAGAGCTACCGACGTGCACGGCAAACCCGAATGTCGGCCCATGTACCCTCATGAAGTCCAGGCTCGGATCAGCACACTTGGCAGGCACGACCTGTCGGAGCTACCTCTGAATGGTCTGCAAACCGAAGATCTGGATCCCGGAGAGCTGGATCGGTTCCGCTCCCTGGCCGGAGAAAGTGGTGACGCTGTGCTGTCCAACCTCTCCAACGGAGATCTTCTCTCCGCTCTAGGGCTCCTTTCTAGCGATAACGTCCCAACGCTTGGCGCAGCTCTTATCTTCGGTACTCAGAAGGTGCTGGAAAAATTCGTACCTACCCACGCGGTTGTATTTCAGGCACTTGATGCCCATTACACAGTCCAAGCCAACCGCAACCTGCGAGCACCACTTATGAAGGCGATGCTCGAACTGGTTGACGCTGTGCAGCCCTACAACCCGGAGGAAGAAATACAAGATGGGCTCTTCCGACTTGACCTCCCCCGCTACTCGGAGGTCACAGTGCGAGAGTTGATCGCCAACGCCCTCGTGCATCGCAACTATTCGGTCAACGGCCAGGTGCGTATCGCGATTGAGGACACCACGCTATCGGTCAGCAGCCCAGGCGGATTTCCTGATGGCATCACCATCAACAACCTGCTTACAGCGCCGCCACAGGCACGCAACCCCCGAATCGCCGATGCGTTCAAGCGGGCTGGCCTCGTTGAGCGCACCGGCCGCGGCATCAACCGGGTCTACCGATCCCAGCTCGCGCTCGGGCGGCCGCAACCTGATTACTCGCGATCAACCCAAGAATGGGTCGAAGTAAGGGTGTCGGGCGCTTCAGCGGACCGAAAGTTTGCTGCTTTTGTCGCCCGCGAGGCACGCGCCAACAGGCCCCTTGACCTTCGCAAGCTTCAAATCCTCCACGAAGTGGAATCGGAAAGGCTCATAACTTCGACCCACGCTGCTCAACTATTGAATATCTTGCCTGCCGAAGCACGATCGGTACTCAACAACCTGGTAGAGGGCGGGCTTCTGGAAGCTCGGGGCGAAGGGAGGAGTCGTGCCTACCACCTTACTGCCGAACTCTACAGAGAAGTAGGCGAACCAGTCAATTATGTGCGCATTCGCGGTTTCGCCCCTTTCCAGCAGGAACAGATGATGTTGGCATACGCCACCGAACATGGATTTATCACAAGGAGCCAAGCTGCCGAGCTGTGTCGACTCTCACCCGACCAGGCCTCACGGCTATTACGCCGGATGGTTGAAGAGGGTAAGCTCCGCATGACCGGCACTCGTCGAACTGCCCGCTATCACCCGGTGTAACCGCATAACTGCCGCCGAAGAACCTCCTGACCGGATGCAGGGTAAGGCCTCGGTGCCAGGCTCTCCCCACATCCTAACCGGATAGGGGGCTCAAATACCCAGGCCCGCGGCGGTGACGAAGTTGCGGTAGAGGTGGGCGGCGGAGGTGGCGAAGTCGTCGAGATTGCGGTCGGCATCGGCAGCCATCCGGTCGAGGGCATCGGGGCCGAGTTCGGCCTCCAACGCCCGGCGGTAGGCGGGCACCGCCGCCCAGTTCCGCACCGTGGTGGGTTCAACCTCGACGTGGTACTGCATGGACCACGCCCGGGGGCCCACCCGCATGGCCTGATTCGGACACCCCGGGGACTCGGCCAGCACCACGGCGGCCGGCGGCGGGTTCACCACCTGCACCGAGTGCCATTGCAGCACCCGCTGGCGAGCCGGCATCTTGTCGAACACCGGGTCGGCCCGGCCGGCCGCGGTGAGCTGCACCTCCATCACCCCGATCTCCGGGGGACGCTGCGGGCCGCATGCTCCGCCCAAGGCATCGGCCAGCAACTGGTGACCGAGGCACAGCCCCAGAAACGGCCTTTCCAGCTCCCCGACCCAGCGCCGTATGGCCTGCTTCTCGGCCACCAGCCACGGGTGCTCGCCGGTGTCCCACACATTCATCGGGCCACCCATCACCCACAGGGCGTCATGGTCCTCCAGCGGCGGGATGGCATCCCCGGCATCCAGCTCCACCACCGTGCAGTCCACCCCGTCGGCTCTCAATCCCTCCCGCAGGCTGCCCGGGTGCTCACACTCGATGTGCTGGAACACCAGCAATCTCCAACTTCGGCCCATGCCCATATTCTGCTCACCCCGCCTCAACCTCCGACCACACAACCAGCAGGATCACAACCAGGGGGTCCATCGCGACGGAATTATGAACATTCAGGTCCCTCCCGACCACGCAACTAGGGTTTGGGGCATGGCCGGTATTTACCTGGATCGAGCCCGGGAACTGCGCTCGCTGATCGACGAGAACGCGACCAAGAGCGAAGGGCTGCCCATCCCCCCGGAGACGGTCAACGCCCTGGTCGATGCCGAGCTGCACAAGGTGATGGTGCCCGCCGCGGTGGGCGGGCTGGAGATTCCCGTCAACGACTGCATCGACATATGGAGCGAGATCTCCCGGGCCGACGGCTCGGTTGGCTGGTGCCTGATGGCCAGTTGCGCGGCAACGGCCTACTTCGCAGCCTGGTGCCCCGATGAGCACGTCAACCGGATGTTCGCCGATGGGGTGCCCCTGTCGGCCGGGCAGTTCGCCCCCAACGGCACCGCCACCCCCGACGGCGACGGCTTCCGGATCAAGGGGCGCTACTCGTTCGGAAGCGGCATCAACCATGCCCAGTGGGCCGGGGCCGGGGTGCTAACCGTCGAACCCGAGGGCGTGGATCCCCGCTACCTGTTCGCCATCTACCCGGTGGAGAAGGCCCGGATCACCGGCAACTGGGAGGTGATGGGCCTCCAGGCCACCGCCAGCTACGACTACACCCTCGAGGACGTGTTCGTGCCCGCCACAGCCACCTTCGACATGTTCAACCTGACCGTGCACCGGGGTGGCCCCCTCTACAAGCTCGGGGTGATGCCGCTCACCGCCGCCGGCCACGCCGGGTTCGCCATCGGGGTGGTACGTCGGGGTCTCGACGAGCTTTATTCGGTGGCCCGCTCCAAGCAACGCATGGGTGATGCCACCATGCTGGCCCAGAACGAGCGTTTCGTGCATGAGATCGGGGAGCTGGAGTCCCGCTTCCGGGCCGCCCGCGGCTGGCTCCACGAAACCTTCGCCACCGCCGAGCGCACCGTTGGTGACACCGGTGAGGTGGACCCGATGGACGTGATCCTCACCCGCCAGGCCACCGTGTTCGTAACCCAGGAGGGGGCCGACATCCTGCGCCGGGCCTACCTGCTGGCCGGCACCGACGCTCTGCGCTCGGGCGGCCTCCAGCGGGCATTCCGGGACATCCACGCCGGCACCCAGCACATCTTCGCCGGCACCGGCCCCGCCCTGGAGCTGGGCCGAGCCCTCCTCGACACCGCTCCCGACAACCCCCTCGACGCTCCTTAACCCACCGAACAGCACCAGCATCAAGGGGATACGGTGAAGGCACGGCGGCGGTTAGGGCCGAACCGATAGATGCGGAAGTCGTTGCCAAGCGTAACCACATCGGTGATACCCAGCCGCTCCATGATGGCCCAACTTGTGCGGTCCGACAGCGAGAAGTCCTGATCCGCGAATGCTTTACCGATCGTGGCCGCTACCTCCAGGTCGGCCAATCGAGAAACCTCAATAGTGGCGATCCCGTTACGTATGGCGTTGACAAGCTTCTCAGCCGGCCCAAAACCATGACGGTAACGCATGACTGTCCACGTTTCTTGCAGCACATGGTCGCTAGTAACAATGCGGCCCTGACGATAACGCAGAGCAGCCGCGACCCGTTGGTGAGACACCTCGGCCCGAACAGCCATTGACACCCAGGCTGAGGTGTCAACATAGGAATGGTTCACGTTCTATTGGGTGATCCGCTTGCGCAAAGCTTGCTTACCGCCTCGGCAACGATCTGCCCACCGTCACGGGCCATATCGAAAGACACCCCATCAACGATTCCGCAGATCGCGTCAATGTCGCCCTGAGGCTGGGGTTCGTTGAGCTCTTTCTCGAACAGGCGGCGGGAGAACTCTGCAAAACTGATGCCGAGTTCTGCCGCACGTTGCTTGGCTCTGGCATGAAGATGGTCGGGCAGCGTCACGATCGCTCTCATAATGATATCATAACATCATTACGGTGGATGCGTGGACTGACCCCGAATCGCCACCTGCCGGTACGCTAGGGCAATGGCTCTGGTAGTTCCTGGCGCAACCGTCAACGATGCCTGCGGTCCCGATCCGGGATTTTTCTGCGAGCTGGTCTTCGACAACACCGAGAACGAGCGGCTCGCCGAGATCATCGGCTGGGTGGTGGAGCGGCCCCTGCGAATCATCCTCATCCTGCTGGTCGCCTGGATCATCAAGAAGATCGCCCACAAGCTGATCGAGCGAGCGGTGAGCCGGCTGGTGCGCCAGGCCGAGAGCGACACCGAGGAGAAGCTCGAGCACGCCGGCAAGCTGGACTTCGGAGCCCGAGCGGCCAAGGCCCTCAACATGATCCACGAGCGCCAGGAACGCAGCACGCAACGCATCAAGACCATTGCCGACGTGTTGAAGAGCCTGGCAACCGCGCTCATCCTGGCGGTGGCCGCGCTGTTGTGCCTGAGCGAGTTGAGCATCGACCTGGCCCCCCTGATTGCCGGGGCCGGTATCGCCGGCCTGGCGGTGGGCTTCGGTGCCCAATCGCTGGTGCGGGACTTTCTGGCCGGCATGTTCATTCTCATGGAGGACCAGTTCGGGGTGGGCGACGTGGTGGATGTGGGCGATACCTCCGGCACCATCGAGAAGGTCAGCCTGCGCACCACCACCCTCCGGGACGTGGGCGGCGTGGTGTGGACGGTTCCCAACGGGGAGATCCGCCGGACGGCCAACCACTCGCAGCTCTGGGCGCGCGCCATCCTGGACATCGGTGTCAGCTACGACACCGACATCGACCAGGCCAGCGGGATCATGAAGGCAGTGGCGGATGAGCTGTGGCGGGAGAACAACCCCGATGCCACCATCTTGGAGGAGCCCTCGGTGTGGGGGGTTCAGGAGCTGGGTAACGATGCCGTGGTTATCCGCCTGGTGGCCAAGACCGATCCCAGCGAGCAGTGGGGGGTGGGCCGCATCCTGCGGGCCCGCATCAAGAAGGCCTTCGACGAGGCCGGCATCGAGATCCCCTTCCCCCAGCGCACCGTATGGATCCGCAATGAGAGCGACACCGATGGTGCCGAGCCGCGGCGGTTACCCGATTCAGTCGATGGGCATAAACGACCCGTCGCCAGCGGCGACGACGAAGCGCCCGCAGAACTCTCCGGCCACAGCGGCAGCCATGACGGTGGGGATGGAGGAGACGAGTAGGGTTCGGGCACCGTCGGCGAATTCACCGATGACCACAGCCCGTTCGGGGCCTTCTCGCCCCCAGATCACCGTGTAGGACACCACCGTGGCCTGCTCCCCCTCCCCCTCTCCCTCCCCCACCCGGTAGGGCTTGGGCCGCAGTTCGCCGGCCACGGTTCGGGTCACATCCAGGTTGGCGAACGGCTGGGATGGCGGCTCGGTTGACCAGGCGCTCACCCCCTGCTTGGTGATCATCCCGCTGATGGAGGTCAAAAGGCCGGTGGATCCAGGGTCGGCCCGAAGCACCTGGGCGAGCTTGACCGCGGCCTGGATCACGTAGTTGTTGAGTGGCCCTCCCGCCCAGGTCATGCCTCCGGTCACGGTTGGACTTCGCTCCCCGGCAATATCGATACCCAGCTCCAGGGCCTGGGTGCGCACGGCTATGGGGAAGCAGGAATAAAGGTCCACGTGATCCATCTCGTTGGGAGCCACCCCAGTGTGGTCGGCCAAGGCCCGGCCCGCGTGGGCAAAACCCGGGCTGCGGTGGAGTTCGGGGCGCTCGGTAACCGCCACCACGTGGTTGGACTCGGCCGCCGCCCAGGGGAACACCCAGCGATTTGCGGGAACACCCAGCGCTCGGGCGGTACCCGCCGAGCAAAAAATCAGGGCTCCGGCCTGATCCACATTCCACTGCGAGTTGTGCCATTTGGTGTAGGGCCAGGCCAGCATCCGGTTGCCGTTGGCGGGCGTGGCAATGGCC
The DNA here is from genome assembly GCF_965202595.1 of Candidatus Poriferisocius sp. GTDB lineage: Bacteria > Actinomycetota > Acidimicrobiia > Acidimicrobiales > Bin134 > Poriferisocius. The sequence continues at coordinate 3,008,500 of NZ_OZ241836.1, read as the reverse complement.
GCCGCATCCAATCCGTCCCGGAACCAGGCATCGGGATTGGCCGCGGCCACCTGGGCGAAGCGGGCCCACAGATTGGACACCTCGGCTCGGTGCTCCTCGATGGTCTGACCGTCGGCGAATCGGCGGGCATTTTCGATCATGGCGTAGTGGTGGGTGGCCATCACCAGCCCCTTGTCGATCTCGGCCCGGCTGATAATCATGCCCTGGGGGGTCACCAGCTCATCGGGTTCGACCCCACCCTGGTCGGTATCGGGAGCATCCTTACCGGTGATGGATGCCCTCAGGGCCCGATGCTTGGCCTCCCCACCCACCACGGCCACCACATCGGCGGTCCCCGATGCGATGGCGGCGGCGGCATCGCCCATCACCGCTGTCTGCAATATGCCCACATCGGCCAGATGGCTGCGAGCCCGGGTTGCCCCCACTGCTTCGGCCACCCAGCGGGCCGGATCGGAATAGCCCCAGGTGCCCTTGGTAACCCTCACCTGGTCGAGTCGGCCCAGAAGCCGGCCGGCACCAGCGTCATCGGCGGCGGCCACCAGGGCCTGGGCCATCAGCGCCACCGCCTCCGATGCTTTTGAGGGGTCGTCGAACCGCTGAGCAGCCGTCGCCGCCCCCACCAGTACCGGAGTTCGATCAGAAACAGTCACTCTTGAACCCTAACCCAACACTTCCAGCGGGCTGCGGGAGAGGCCTCGCTGAGACCAAGGCCAAACCAGACCAAGGCCAGGTTGTAGCGTCGGGCCATGGAACTTTGGGAGTTGATCGCTCGGGAATCGATCCGTGATCTGGTGGGGCGGTACAACGCCAACGGCGACTCGGGCCGCTTCGACCAGGTGATGGACCTGTTCGCCCCCGGCGCGGTGATGCACACCCCCATGCACGGCACGAAGGTGGGAATCGACGAGATCCGTACCATCTTCACCGGGGCGAGGGAGACCCTGGCCGAGATTGGCGGCGGCACCCCCAAGTACATCCGCCACCTCACCGCCACCCACCAGATCGATGTTCTCTCACCCACCGAGGCCCGGGGCCGCTGCTACTACCACGTCATCATGGAGCACGGCCTCGACCACTGGGGTCGCTACATCGACCGCTACGGGGTGGTGGACGGCCGCTGGATGTTCACCGAACGATTGGTGACCATGGACGGTTGCATCCCCGGCAGTTGGGGTGCCCAAAACTCGGCACGCGCCCAGAACCTCGACTAGCAGGAACCGATCAACAGGGGTGATTTGCTTTGAATCCCCTGGCATTTGAGTTATATCTACACCAGGCACACCACATAGGTGTATTGTATTTTCGTGGATCAGACCAGTTGCAGAACCCGAACCAACATCGAACTCGATAACGGACTCGTTGATATCATCATGCGCCGCTACGGGGCGCGCACTAAAACTGAGGCGGTTCACCTCGCTCTTCGACACCTAGCTGGTCAACCCCTGACCATTCAGGAAGTCCTGAATGGTCAGGGTGCAGGTGATATAGATCAAGTACCACCCGACAGAGGTCCTCGCTCGCTAGACCGTTCCAGCTCGTGATCCTTGCCGACACATCCGCCTGGGTAGAGTATGACCGAGCCGGTAATTCCCCCCTCCACCGCCACTTGGCCGCACTGATCGCCAAAAACGCCGACGATGTAGCGGTAACCGAACCAGTACTGATGGAAGTGCTGGGCTAGGGAGATCTCAGGGAGCAGGGGTGTTGGAATCGAGCACGGTGCCGGGGTTGGCCCCGGTGAGGGTTCCCTCCACCTGGGTGAGCACCCCGTTGACCACCGTGGCCCGGTAGCCGCCGGGTGGGCGACGCAGGCGGGGGGCACCCGAGGGCAGATCGGACACGAAGCTGTCGGTGTCCCACGACAGCTCATTCAGATCGAACACCGTCACGTCACCGGCGTATCCGGGCAGCAGGCGACCCCGGTCGTTGAACCCCATGATCTCGGCTTGACGGCCGGTGATCCCGTACACCGCGTGTTCCAGTTCGAGGTCGCCCCGGTCGCGCACGTGGCGGGTCAAAAGCAGGGTGGTGTCGCCCGCCGCACACATCATCTGCACATGGGCCCCGGCATCGGAGGCGCTGATGAGGCAGCGGTCGTCGGAGATCATCTTGGCCACCCCGCCGACGTTGCTGTTGCTCACCCCCATGGCCACCACCCCGGGCTCCAGATCGTTCTCGATAATCCAGTCGGCGAACACGTCGGATGGATGGCCACCCCGGGCCTCGGTCAGATCGGCCAGCGAGCGCCCCAGCCAGCACTCGTTGCCGGGACGGGTGACCGAGGTGAACCGCACAAAATCGGGACGATTGATGGGGAACAGCGACTTCTCGGTGATGTCCCACTCGGTGCGAGCTGTCTCCCGCCAACCGGGATCGGCCAGCATCTCCCGCCGGGTCTGCCCGCTCACCCCCATGATCTGGTTCCAGCCCTTGGGCAGCATCATGAACACCATGGTCTGCTCCCAACTCACGTTGAGGTCCAGCGTGCGGGGCGAGGCTATGGGCCACATGTCACAGCCCCCGTCCCGGATGTCCTGGGTGAGGGCCATGAACTCCTCGGAGCGAGTCGGGGCCATGTCGGTGTGCAGGAGCCCGTTCCAGATGGAGGTGACTCCCCGGGGACCGAGGATTCCAGCCATGCGGCGGATGTCGCCGTGGGGGTCATCGCCGGTGAGGTTGGGGATGAACTCCACCAAACCCTGCCCGGTCGCAGCCAGCACATCGGCCAGTGCGCCCAACTCGGTGTCGCAGGCCAACCGGCTGGGCACCGGGCGGCTGCGCCGGTCCAGGTCGAAGAACGAGGTGCTGAAGCCATAGCAACCCGCGCTCATGGCATCGGCCAGCTCGGTGGCCATGGCCTCTATCTCCTCGGCGGTGGCCTCCCGAGTCCAGGCATCGTCGCCCATCACGTAGATCCTCAGCATGGAGTGGCCGATCAGCGAGGCCATGTTCAGCGCGATGCCCCCGTCGTTCATGGCATCCCGGTACTGGCACCATGATCCCCAGGTCCAGGGGATGCCCGACTCGAAGTCGGCCACCGGCATGTCCTCGATGTAGCAGAACACGTCGATGAGTTCGTGCAACTGCTCGGGCATGGCCGGGGCCAGCGACAGCGAGCAGTTGCCGATCAGCGCGGTGGTCACACCATGCTGGGGCATGGGGTCGCACCCCCGATCCCAGAACATCGAAGGATCCAGGTGGGTGTGGGAATCGATGAAGCCGGGGGACACATAGCAACCACCGGCATCCAACTCGGTCTCGCCATCGGGAACCAGGCCCGGACCCACCTCGGCGACAACGCCGCTCCGGATGCGTATATCAGCGGGTCGAGCCGGGTGACCGGTGCCATCGATCAGGTCACCGCCCCGGATGATCAGGTCGGACATGGGCAAACGATAGGGAACGGGGCCATGCTGAGTCCCATCGTGGACAATCCCATCGTGGACAATCCCATCGTGGACAATCCCATCGTGGACAATCCCATCGTGGACATAGTCATAATAGATATAGTCATAGACATAGCGCGCCGACTAGTTGAAAAGTTATAGCGAATAGATATAATCGCGGTTCCATGTTGGATCTGGCCGTGCTCGGACTGCTCAAGGAGGGCGACCTTCACGGCTACGAGCTGAACAAGCGTCTCAAGACTCTGGTCGGAGGATATGCCACCTCGTTCGGGGCCCTGTACCCCGCGTTGGCTCGGCTGGAGCGGGGCGGCTGGGTGAGTTCGACCGCAGTGGTGCCGACCTCGGACCCGGACGATCCAACCGCCGCCGGGCGGGCCCGTCGTACCCGTCGCCGCAGCGGACGGTCCAAGTCGGGCCGGACCCGCAAGGTGTACCACATCACCGAAGCCGGTGAATCCCACCTTCTGGAACTGCTCCAGGAGGATGCCAGCAACGAGCGACGCTTCCGCTTGCAGCTCGCCTTCTGCCGCTTCTTGTCCCCCGACCGGCGACTGGAACTGCTGGAGCTGCGCCGAGCCCACTTGATGGGCCTGCAAGCCAGGGGACGACGCAACCCCGAACAATCCACCGATCCCTATGTGCGGTCCCTGTTCCAACGAGACCGGGAGCGCCTGGAGCACGATCTGGCCTGGCTCGACCGGTTGATCGCCACCGAGCGCAACCACCAGCAGGGCGAGACCGAACCCATGATCGACCGCTCACTCCAGATCGAACCCGGACCCGATACCCCATGATCGACCGCTTGCGCGATACCGAACCCGGACCCGATACCCCATGATCGACCGCTTGCGCGATACCGAACCCGGGTCCAACCCCATGATCGACCGCTTGCACGCCGGTCAGGACAACTTGGAAAGTTAGAAAGGTGCCAATCATGCACAAACCAATCCGCATCGCCATAGCCGGTGTCGGCAACTGTGCCAGCTCCCTGGTGCAGGGACTCCATTACTACGCCGACGCAGAACCCGACGATCACGTACCCGGTCTCATGCACGTAGTGCTGGGGGGTTACCACATCAATGACGTCGAGCCGGTGGCCGCTTTCGACGTGGATGCCTCCAAGGTCGGTTTGGACCTGGGCAAGGCCATAAGCGCTGCCCCCAACAACACCGTTCAATTTTGCGACGTACCGGAACTCGGGGTGCAAGTGCTTCGAGCCCCCACCCTGGATGGTTTTGGCGAGTACTACCGCACCCAGTGCGAGGAGTCCCCGGCCGAGCCGGTGGATGTGGCCGAGGCGCTGCGGCAGGCCGGGGCCGATGTGCTCATCTCCTACTTGCCGGTGGGCTCCGAGGAGGCCCAGCGTTACTACGCCGAGTGCTGCCTGGAGGCCGGGGTGGCCTTCGTGAACGCCATACCGGTGTTCATCGCCTCCGATCCCGAATGGGCCCAACGCTTCACCGATGCGGGGCTACCGGTGGTGGGCGACGACATCAAGAGCCAGGTGGGAGCCACCATCTTGCATCGCACCCTGGCTCGGCTCTACGAGGACCGGGGGGTGGAACTCGACCATACCTACCAGCTCAACTTCGGCGGCAACATGGACTTCATGAACATGCTGGAGCGGTCCCGGCTGGTGTCCAAGAAGATATCCAAGACCCAGTCGGTCACCAGCCAGATCGACAATGGCATCTCCGACGAAGATGTGCACATAGGGCCAAGCGACCACGTCCCCTGGCTGAACGACCGGAAATGGGCACACATCCGTCTCGAAGGCCGGGGCTTCGGTGACGTACCCCTGAACATCGAACTCAAGCTGGAGGTGGTGGACTCCCCCAACTCCGCTGGTGTCATCATCGATGCCCTGCGCTGCGCCAAACTCGGCCTGGACCACGGCATCGGTGGCCCCCTGCTGGGCCCGTCCGCCTACTTCATGAAAAGCCCCCCCATCCAGTACCGCGACGAGGTTGCCCGCGAGATGGTCGAAGCCTACGCCCGGGGCGAGATCAGCTAGAAAGCAGCAAACTAAGATGACCCGCCAAAGCAGGATCCGATTCCTCGGGAAAACTAGCTTTTGGCAACTGCGATAGCTCCCCCTTCATAGCACACCTAACATCTAGTATACTAAAAAGTCATGACAGCCAACAGGGACAAACCAGATAGGTGGAAACAGGATATTACGCTGTCAGTAGATATGTACAACGATTGGTTCATACATTTTGCACCTGAAGTTTACCGTTCGACACGGATACAGACCGTAAAGGATGTCGAGAAAACTTTTAAAGCGACAAATAATCTAACTAATATTGGGATAGATTTGCTAAAGGCAAAACCTTCAGCCTTACCATCACTTAGAATGTCTACTTCCCCACCTCTAGCTGTGGATAGACTTATTGGCCTTGCCGGTGTTTCCAGTAATTTAGTCCGAACAATGGAAAAACATAACCGACTTCCAATGCGAATGGCACAACATGAACTAGATAGTGAGCTCAAGAAGGTCAGCCATATAATCAAAAAAATGACTGACCCAGATGTTTTCGTTTGGCTGGAGCGTGGGGATGACCCATCTGAACAAGAATTATATCGAGCAGCGACAATTGTAGCTGACCGCCTGTGTGGAACTGTTGCAAATCCGATCATTCGTAACGCACAAGAAAAGCGTCAACTTGCTAAAATTGATGAATGGTTGACTGCATCAGGTTATAAACATCTACCGACAGGTGAGGCTACACAGTATGACAAATTACAACCAGGAACGTACTTATTTCGACTCAACATCCCAGTTACACAGGGAAAATCTTCCAAAACAGTGTTTATCTCAATAGATGTGGTAGTCATGCCCAAAATAGCTAAAGATGGTGAACTACCATTGTTTATCGAGGCAAAGTCAGCAGGGGATTTTACAAATGTAAACAAAAGACGCAAAGAAGAAGCTATGAAGGTGAACCAATTGCGCCGTACCTACGGTCATAATGTTCGTTATATTTTGTTCTTGTGTGGATATTTTGATAGTGGTTATCTTGGTTATGAGGCAGCTGAAGGAATTGACTGGGTTTGGGAACATCGTATAAATGACTTTAAAAATGTTGGACTATGAACTATGAATGAAGCAGTTTCAGAGCTAGAAAAGCAACGACTAGTAATACAGGATGAGCTTGACTCACAAAGAGACAACACTGTGCGGAACTACATGGGCCAGTTTGCGACACCCACTACTTTAGCTATCGACATACAACGTTTTGCAAAAAAGCATCTAGATGAAAATGAGGAAATCCATTTCATTGACCCAGCAATAGGGACTGGCTCTTTCTATTCAGCACTAATGCAAGTGTTTATACAATCAAATATTATTACTGCTGTGGGTTATGAGATTGACCCATATTATGGAGAACCAGCGTTAAAACTTTGGGGGGAAACAGGGCTAGACATTCGTTTAGAAGACTTTACACATGCTAACATATCAGAAGCAGATAAAAAATTTAATCTACTAATTTGTAATCCACCTTATGTGCGACATCACCACATCTCTAGTGTTGAAAAACAGCGATTAAAACTGCGCACACAAGATGCCTGTGGGGTGACAATAAGCGGATTGGCAGGATTATATTGCTACTTCTTAGGGCTAAGTCATAAATGGATGGCTGATGGTGCGCTAGCTGGATGGTTAATTCCAAGCGAATTCATGGATGTAAATTACGGAACCTCTATAAAACAATATTTACTAGAGAAGGTCACACTCTTACACGTTCATAGATTTGATCCGAATGATATACAATTCTGTGATGCCCTTGTGTCATCTAGCATAGTGTGGATCCGAAATCAACCTCCTAGAACAGGACATAAAGTACGCTTCACATATGGTGGAAGCCTTGAACAACCTAAACTAGAACGGTTGGTCTCGGTTGAAAGTTTACATTGTGACCCAAAATGGACAGGTTATCCTATGAAGGAAAGCTATGAGGTAAAGAAAGGGCTAGTGTTAAGCGATTTATTTAAAATAAAGCGGGGCTTGGTTACTGGAGGGAATGATTATTTTATTCTCCCAATACATGAAATAGCACGACGTGAACTACCGATGGAAGCGTTCAAGCCGATCCTACCAAGCCCACGTTATGTGCCAACAGATGAGGTCAAAGAAGATAGAGACGGGCAACTCATATTGGAACGGCGTTTGTTCTTACTTGACCCTCCATGGAAAGAACAAGAAATCAGAAAACACTATCCTAAACTCTGGGATTACCTGGAAGAAGGTAAAGCGAAAGGAATTGCTGACCGTTACCTGTGTCAACATAGAACCCCATGGTATGCACAAGAATACCGACCGCCAGCTCCGTTTGTATGTACCTATCTTGGTCGAAATGATAAGAAGGATGGCAGACCGTTTCGCTTCATACTCAACAATTCTGAAGCAACAGCCGCAAACGTATACTTGATGCTATACCCCAAAGGAAATTTGAAGCACGCGCTGAAAACCCAACCTGATCTTAAACGGCAGGTCTGGAAATTCCTCAATGAAATCTGTCCACAGATGATGCTTGGAGAGGGTCGAGTTTACGGTGGTGGACTTCACAAGCTGGAACCAAGGGAACTGGGAAATGTTCCAGCAGGGTCGATTGCCGAGCTATTACCCGAATCGGCGCGACCACAAAAAGAAAGGCAATCCCAGTTGTTCGGGGAGCCGGCTGCGTAGTCTGCGGAGGTAGGAACGGGTGGCCGGGGACGGTTTATGTTATGTATTGGGTTTCGAGGTTTTTTGGAGTTGCCAACTCAGCAGGTGGGCGTGGGCTTCTTCGAGGGTGAGGGGGCCGGAGTCCAGGCGGTGGCGGCGTAGTTCCTCCACGGCTGCGCCCACCTCGGGCCCGGGGTCCAAACCGAGCAGGGTCATTATCTCCCCGCCGTCCAGCACCGGGGGACCGCCCAGGTCGGGTTCGGCTTCCCGAAGGGCGGCCACATCGGTTGCCAGCGTGCCAACATCGCCCAGGGTTGATGCCACTGCCACCGCCTGATCCAGATGGGAGCCGGCACCGATCACCCAACGGCGCAACTCGGCCAGGGTTCGGGGCGGCCGATCCAGAGCACCCCGGGCCGCGGCCAGAACGGCGAGCACCCTCCGGCGCGTCGAGTTGGTGGCCCGCCTCTCGACCAGGGCAGCCCGAACTTGATCAAGCGATCCCCCACCGGCCATCAGCGCGGCCAGGCGGGCCATCGGATCATCGCCGACCCGGGAGAGTCGGGACAGAGCGGCCGCTCTGTCCCCCACCGGACCCAGAACGCGCTCACCCAAACCGGTCTCGAGCAGCAGGCCAAAGCCGGGCCCGGGATTGGGCAGGGCCAGAAGCCGGTCGAGCTCGTCGCGTATCCGCTCATGAGCCACGATGTCGAGACGGTCGGCCATGGTGGCCATCGCGACCATCAGGCTCGGGGCGGCAGTCAGATCCAACTGGGCCAGAAAGCGGGCCGCCCGCAGCATACGTAGAGGATCGTCGCTGAAAGTTTCTGCGGGGTCGAGCGGGGTGCGCAGGCGGCGGGCCACCAGGTCCCCGGCCCCGTCGAAGGGGTCCACCAGGCCCCCTGAGGGCAGCTCGACGGCCATGGAGTTGATGGTGAAGTCACGGCGGGACAGGTCAACCCTGATGGCGTCGGCAAAGATCACATCGGGCTTGCGGGATCCGGGGCGGTAGCGCTCGGTGCGGTGGGTGGTGATCTCGACTCGGCGGTCGCCCCGGCGAGCACCGACGGTGCCGAACCGCTCGCCCTGGGTCCACAGGGTGTCAGCCCAACCTTCCAAGATGGACTTGACCACTCCCGGCTGGGCATCGGTGGTGAGATCCAGGTCGAAAGCCGAGCCCAGTGGCAACCCCGCAATCGCGTCGCGCACCACCCCGCCCACCAGGTAGATCCGGTGGCCGCGGGCAACGAACCGCTCGGCCAACTCCCGGGCCTCCTCCCGGATCGGAATCAGACTATCGATGCTCACGGCAACAGCGCGGCCGCAGCGGCCACCACGTCGGCCCCCGGACCACCCGCGGTGGCCGGTTCCGGTCGCCAGGACGACCCCACCAGCGCCGCCACCGCAGCCGCCGCCGAATCGGCCAGGGCATCCAGGTTGTAGCCGCCCTCCAGAAACGCAACCCGACGACCGGGGGGCACCACTTCGATCACCGCGGCGGTGAGGTCGTAAAAATCCCCTGAAGTCAAACCCAAGCTGGTCAGCGGATCGGCCCGGTGGGCATCGAAACCGGCCGACAGCACCAGCCAGCCCGGGCAGAAACCCTCCACTGCCGGCAACACGGCCTCGTCCCAGCACCGCCGATACACATCGCCGGTAGCCCCCGCCGGTAACGGCAGGTTGATGGTGGTGCCCAGCCCGGCCCCGGCACCCCGCTCCTCGATCCCACCGGTTCCTGGATACAGGGGGTGCTGGTGCCACGAGACGTACATCACCCGGTCGTCCTCCCAGAAAATGTCCTGGGTGCCGTTGCCGTGATGAGCGTCGTAATCCACCACCAGCACCCGCTCCCCCCGGTCGGCCAGCGCCCGAGCGCAGATCGCCGCGCTGTTGAACAGGCAGAACCCCATCGATTGAACCGGGGTGGCGTGGTGGCCCGGCGGGCGCACCGCGCAGAACGCGCCATCACCAATCCCGGCGGCCAGATTCTCGATCGCCACCAATCCCGCACCCGCCGCCAACCGGGCCGCTACTTCCGATCGGGGGGCCAGCACCGTATCGGGATCCAGCCGGCCACCTCCGGCTCGGGTCACCCGGTCCACTGCGTCGAGGACCGACCGGTGGTGCACCGAGAGCAACTCGTCATCGGAGGCCGGACGGGGTTCGATGGCAACAAGAGCATCGGTCAGCCCGGCTTTTTGCACCCCACCCATCACCGCGTTCAGCCGGGCGGGCCGCTCAGGATGGGCCCGCCCGGTGTCATGATCCAGACACCGCTCATCGGCTATCCACAGAACCGGCACCTCCCCACGGTACCCCCACCCCGACTCGCCGCCGCCGGCATTCACCGCATCGCCCAGTTCCCAATTCAATCAGCTCCACCGGCCACTAGCCTCAGCGACATGGTGGAACCACAATCGCGGCAAAAAATCAACACGCTGGAACCACAATCGCAGCAAAAAACGGCTGGGCTTCAAACCAATCACCCCCGGCCTTCAGGTTCTGGAGATACTTCTTGAACCGTAAACACTGCCCAACAGGCCCGCCAGGCTCCCGGTTCGCAGGATACTCCTTGAACCGTAAACACTGCCCAACAGGCCCGGCCGGCTCCCGGTTCGCCGCCGGAGTGCTAGCGGTGGCGGTGACTCTTTTGTTCATTGCCGAACCGATGGCCGTTTTCCCAGCCGCATCCGCCCAGGACAACACCAACCCTGAACAAGCTACCCCCTCCATCGAGCTGGTCAGCCAGAGCATCTGGGTGGCAGCCGAGGACACCTTCCAACTCTCCCTTCGGCTGCTAGAAGCCCCCAACGGCTCGACCCTGGACATCAACATCGGAGCCCCCATCCGATCCCGCACCGCCTTTCTGGATCGCCTGGCCGAGCCCTTCACCAGCCCTGTTCTGCACCAGCTCTCCCGGTTGCCCATCCCCGAACCCGGCCCAACCGGAATCTCGTCGTTGTCGGTGGTCACAACCAGTGGGCAAAACTCCAAAGCGAACCAGCCGGACCGGCCCCGGCTGTTCCTACCCACCGAGGGGGTTTATCCGGTAAACCTCGACCTCCGGGGCCCCGACGGTGCTCGCCTGGGCACCGTCCACACGTTCTTGGTGCGCACCCCCCCATCCAACCCCGAACTGCCCCCCCTGCTGGTGAGCACCGTGCTATCGGTGAGCGGTCCCCCCGCCGTCGACCAGGAGGGCAACGTGGATCTGGGACCAACCGGCCCGAACCTGCAAACGCTCGCCGACGTGCTTGATCCCCAGCTTCGTCCCCAACACCTCGTTACGGTCTCGCTGGATCCTCATCTGATCGATGCTCTGGCCCTGAGCCGCCGGCCCGAGCACACCGAGTTGCTGGCCCGGCTCCGGAGGGCCACGGCCAGCCGCCACATCACCAGCAATACCTACGTGCCCCTGGACAGCAACGCGTGGATCGACCAGAACCTGAGCCTTCAGATCGGCTGGCAGATCGAGTCGGGGGCGGCGGTGGTGGACGAGCACCTCGGCCACCCGCCCGACCGCACCACCATGGTGCTGACCACATCGGCATCCCCCGAGTTGCTGCAAAGGCTCCGGCGAGAACGGGTGAGGCTGGTGCTGGTGCCCGAGGCCCTGCTCGACCCGGTCGACGATCTGGCGAGCACCTCAGCCAAAACGTCGTTCTTGCTACCCGCAGTCGGCGATCCCATGCCGGCGGTGGCCATCGACAGCACCGCAACCGCCCACTTCTCTCGGGCCGATGACAGCCGGGTGGCCCCCTACCTGGTGCTGGCCGACCTGGCGGCCCGCTGGTTCGAGGATCCCCAGCAACGCCGCGGCATCGTGCTGGCCCCGCCAATGGCATCACTGCTGGATCCCGATGACCTGGGAACGCTGCTGGACGAGATCACCACCAGCCCGATCCTGGCGGCCGCCGGCCCCGCCGAGATCGTGGAGAACCTCGAACCCGGAACCCTCCGGCAGGTGCGTCCCGCGGGGGAGAACGGGTTCGGGGAGGACTACGAGGCCGCGTTGAGCGATGGGCAACGCATCGCCCGGTCCTACCAGAACATGGTGGACCCCATCGCCACCGCGGGCACCCCCGAGCGCCAGCTCATCGAGACCTTGGAGCGAGCCCTGCTCCTGTCGGGAGCCTACGGCCTGACCGAGACCCAGCGGGACTCCTACCTGGGGGTTGTGGCCCAAACCGTGCGTGACACCGTGGCCGCCATCCAACCCCCGAGCCAGCAGAGGATCACCCTCACCAGCCGATCGGGCACCATCCCGATGCTCATCCGCAACAACCTGGATTACGACGTGATCGTCCGTCTGGACCTCAACAGCGACAAGCTCGACTTTCCCGACGGTGACTCCCGTCTCTGGCGATTGTCACCCGGTGTCACCCAGGTGCAGGTGGCGGTACGAGCCAAAACCTCGGGCGATGCGGTGTTGAAAGTCAGCGTCAATTCTCCCACCGGCCTGCTGGCCCTGGGCGAGTCCCAGCTCACGGTGCGAACCACCTCGCTATCGGGAACCGGGGTGGGTATCGCAGCCGCAGCACTGGCCATCCTGCTGGTGTGGTGGGCCCGCAACTGGTGGTCCCGCCGCCGCTGAATGTCAAAAAGTGACATAAAATATGTCCTCTTTTGAAAGCAATTTTGGTTGAAACTTCCTGATTGCCGAGGTACCGTGCTCTGTATCGCACAAGAACAGGGAAGTGCGCCAACCAAAGCATTTAATTCCCCTTTGAAGGGAGACAACCATGAACAAACACACCCGCACCAGCGACATCCTGATGCTAGCTACCTTTATGGTTCTTGGCATTGCATCAACCATTGCCACCGGAGCATTTTTCACAATCCTCGGGATCGGGGCACTGGTTGAACTTTTCAATGATGTACCCATCTCCAGCGAAGATAGTGAAGGATTGGGGTACTTCATTCTTGGGGCAGCGGTTAGTGCTGCCGCATCCGTCATGTGGTTCACGCTGGCAGGCACAGTATGGCGAGACATCAAACACCAGCAAGAATTGGAAAGCAGGCAATCAGAAACGGATAATTGACCCGGCAGGGCGACCCACCGAACTTCAACCTCCCGAACTTCAACCTCCCGAACTTCAACCTCAACGGGTACCGAACTCCAACCTCCCGAACTTCAACCTCAACGGGTACCGAACTCCAACCTCCCGAACTTCAACCTCAACGGGTAGGGCGAGCTAACTAGAGTTGGGCCATGACCGTTCGTATCGTGACCGACAGTTCCTGCGACCTCAGCGCCGATGACATCGAGCGCCACCGGATCACCGTGGTTCCGCTCACCATCCGGTTCGGCGACCGGGAGTTCGTGGACGGCCGGGACCTGCCGGCCGAGCGCTTCTACGAGATGATGGCGAACAGTGACCGGTTGCCGTCCACCGCTGCCCCCGCCCCGGGTGCCTTTGAGACCGCGTTCCGGGAGCTGGCGGCCGGTGGGGCCGACGCGATCGTGTGCGTGAACCTGTCGTTCGCCCTTTCGGCCACCGGGGAATCGGCCCAGGCCGCGGCCCGGTCGCTAACCGGTGAGGTGGATGTGCGGGTGGTGGACTCCGGCAAGGTTTCCGCGGGCCTCGGCCTGATGGTGAAAGCCGCCGCCACCGCCGCCGAGGGCGGACACAGCGCAACCGAGATCGAAACGCAACTGGCCGAATTGAAGGACCGGGTTCTCATATACGGCGTGCTGGATACCCTGGAGAACCTGAAGAAGGGTGGGCGCATCGGCGCGGCGCAGGCCCTGCTGGGCAGCGCGCTTTCCATCAAACCCTGCCTGGATCTCACGTCGGGTACCGTGCAGGAGGCCGGCAAGCAGAGAACCCGGGGCAAGGCCCGAGCCTGGCTGGCCAAAAAAGCGACCGAGGTCGGGGAGTTGGAGCATCTGGCCGTCGCCCACGGTGCCGCCGACGACATCGACAGCTTCGTGGCCGGTCTGGGCGACACCCCCGCTCGTCACCCCACAACCGTGACCCTCATCGGCCCGGTGGTGGGTACCCACGCCGGCCCCGGTGTCATTGCCCTGGCCATGGTGCCCGCCACTTGAGCCTATAATCCAACCCTGTCGCATGCTCGTCGCCAACCACGGGGAGCAACAAACCCCGCTACCGTAGCCCGCCTTGGCCCGTATAAATCACCATCGGTAACCTTCGGGCCGTGTCGGAGTTCCTCCGCGACTACCTGCTCGTCGTTTTGTTCCTCGTGCTGGCCGGAGCGCTGGTTTTCGGGATGCTCGGGCTTGGCAGCCTGTTGCGGCCCAACCGCTCACAACCCCAGAAGTACATCACCTACGAGAGCGGGGTGGATCCGGTGGGGCTGGGGTGGTCGCAGAGCAACATCCGGTACTACGTGTTCGCCCTGCTGTTCGTGATGTTCGATGTGGAGGCGGTGTTCATCTTCCCCTGGGCCACCCGGCTGGAGATTTACGGCACATTCGGGCTGGTCGAGATGGCCATCTTCATATTCATCCTGGCGCTGGGCCTGGTGTACGCCTGGCGCAAGGGCGTACTCCGGTGGATCTGAGGTAAGCGGTGGGACTGGTTGCCAGCGGCAAAGCGCCGAAACCCCTGACCAAGCTGCTGAACCTCAGCCGGAAGTACTCCATCTGGATGTACCAGTGGGGGCTGGCCTGCTGCGCCATCGAAATGGGCGCGGTTATCGGATCCCCCCGCTACGACGTTATGCGCCTCGGCGTGATCCCGTTTCCCGCCAGCCCCCGCCAAGCCGACCTGGTGGTTATCTCGGGCACGGTGACCGACAAGATGGTTCCGTCCATCCTCCGCCTCTACGAGCAGATGCCCGACCCGAAGTACGTGATCTCCATGGGATCCTGCGCCAACTGCGGAGGCCCCTACTGGGATTCCTACTCGGTCACCAAGGGGGTGGACCAGATCATCCCCGTGGACGTTTACGTACCCGGCTGCCCCCCCCGACCCGAGGCCCTGCTGGAGGGCATAGTGCTGCTCCAGGAGCGCATCGGCAACGAGGACCCGGCCGCGCGGTGGCGAGGTGACCCGATTGTCGTCGACTGAGACCGACCCCGTCGCAGCCGCAGCACTACCCGATGAACATCGGGAGGGCTGGGCCACCCGGATCACCGAGGCACTGGGCGACGGCTACCGGGACCATCACATCCTGGCGGGCCGTGACCTGTGGGTACGGGTGAACCGCGACTCGTGGGTGGATGCCGCCACCGCGATCCGCGACCGGCTCGGATGCCGGTTCTTCGACTGGCTGTCGGCCATCGACTGGCTGCCTTCCCCCTACGGGCGGGACATGGATGCCCAGGAGGACAACCCCCGGCCCCGGGCGGCCGAGCCCATGGAGCAGGGCTATGCCGGGGGCGAGACCCGGTTCCAGATGCTGCTGCGCCTTTACTCCATGGAGCACCACCTCGGCCTGACCATCAAGGCCGACCTACCCGACGACGACCTGAGCATCGACACGCTGATCGGGGTGTTCCCGGGAGCCAACTGGCATGAACGGGAAGCCTGGGAGATGTTCGGGATCCACTTCAACGGCCACCCCGATCTGCGCCACCTCTACCTGCCCGGCGAGTTCGAGGGCAACCCCCTGCGCAAGGACTACCCGCTGCTGGCCCGCCGAGTGAAACCCTGGCCCGGCATCGTCGATGTCGAGCTGATGCCGGGCGAGGAGAGCTCGTGACCGCCGCTGCCCCTGTCGAGCTGATGCCGGGCGAGGAGAGCTCGTGACCGCCGCTGCCCCTGTCGAGCTGATGCCGGGCGAGGAGAGCTCGTGACCGCCGCCCTCGCCGATCAGCGCCGCCAGATGGCCTACGTTGCCACCCAGGCTGCCGATGCCCGCCTGAACGTGGAGATCGAAACCGAGGGCATGACCCTCAACATCGGCCCCCAGCACCCGGCCACCCACGGCACGCTGAGGTTGGTGGCCCGCCTCGACGGCGAGCAGGTTGTGGAGGCCGAGCCCATCATGGGCTACATGCATCGAGGCTACGAGAAGCTGGCCGAGGTGCGGACCTACCCCCAGGTCACCACGCTCATCAACCGCATCGACTGGCTGGGCAGCTTCGCCAACGAGGTGCCGTTCATCCTGGCCGCGGAGAAGCTCATGGAAGTGGAGGCTCCCCCCCGGGCCCGGTGGATCCGAACCGCGCTGTTCGAGTTGAGCCGCATAGCCAACATCTCCCTGTTCCTGGGTGACATGGCGGTACAACTCGGGGCTCTCACCCCGGTTTTCATGGCCTTTCGCGACCGGGAGTTCGTACTGAACCAGATCGAGGCGGTCACCGGCGGCCGTTTCCACCCCAACTTCGACCGCATCGGAGGCATCAAGGACGACCTGCCCAAGGGCTGGATCGAGGACACCAAGCAGGTAATGAGCCGGATGCGGGACTTCTGCGACGAGTTCGAGGATCTGGTGCTGGGCAACGAGATCTTCCAGGCCCGCACCCGGGGCATCGGCATCGTACCCCCCGAGGTGGCCCAGTCCTACGGCCTGTCGGGAGCCAACATCCGGGCCAGCGGCGTGGACTGGGACCTGCGCCGCGACGGCGATGAAGCCCTGGCATACGACCAGCTCGACTGGAAAGTATGGACCCACCCCGACGGTGATTCCTTCGCCCGCTACTGGGTCCGGCTCCAGGAGACCCGGGAAGCCACCCACATGGTGGAACAGCTCCTGGAAGGGTTGCCGGCCGGGCCGATCATGGCCAAGGTGCCCCGCATCATCAAGGTGCCCGCCGGGGAGGCCTATGCCGCCACCGAGAACCCGCTGGGCGAGATGGGCTACTACATCATCAGCAAGGGCGACCTGGTGCCGTTCCGGGTCAAGATCCGTTCGGCCAGCTTCTCCAACATGTCCATAACCCCCTGGCTGCTCAAGGGGGTGTACGTGCCCGACATCATCACCATCCTGGCCAGCCTGTACTTCATTCTCGGGGACATCGACCGATGAATGTGAGTTCGGCCCTTTTGGTGGTGCGACCGATGAATATGGGTTCGGCCCTTTTGGCCGTGGAAGTGCCCTACTGGGTATCGGCCATCCTCAAGATGGGGGTCATAGCCCTGGTCATTCCCACCGCCGCGCTGGTGCTGGGTTACGTGTTCCTGCTGAAGATGATGAGCTTCATGCAGAGCAGGCTCGGCCCCATGGAGGCCGGGCCGTTCGGCTCCCTCCAGCTTTTGGCCGACGGGCTGAAGTTCATCCAGAAGGAGGACATCTTCCCGGCCAAGGCCGACCGGACGGTGTTCGCGCTGGCCCCGCTGGTGGTACTCATATCCACCTTCTTGATCTACGTGGTCATTCCCGCCGGCCCCGATGCGGTGGTGGCGCAACTGGATGTGGGCATCTTCTACGCCCTGGCGGTGTCATCGCTGTCGGTGGTGGGCGTTTTGATGGCCGGCTGGGCCTCGGCCAACAAGTACGCCCTCATGGGGGGTCTGCGGGCCGCCGGGCAGCTAATCGCCTACGAGCTGCCGCTGGTGCTGGCGGTCATGGGCGTTGTCATCCAAGCCGGCACCCTCGACCTCCAGAAGATCGTCACCGCCCAGGCCTCCGGCGAGATATTCGGGTGGGACGGCATCGGTAACCCGTTCATTCTCACCCAGTTCGTCGGCTTCTTCATCTTCCTGGTGGCGGTGCAGGCCGAGCTCACCCAGCCGCCGTTCGACATGCCGGTGGCCGAATCGGAGATCGTCGGTGGCTACCAGGTCGAGTACACCGGCTTCCGGTTCCTGTTCTTCTTCATGGCCGAGTTCGGCACCGCCTTCGCTTTCGCCGCGCTGGCCGCGGTCATGTTTCTGGGGGGGTGGGCGCTGCCGTGGGGCGACCTGGAGCACTGGGCATTCAACATTGCCGGTCCGGTGATAATGGTGGTGAAGGTCATGGCCGTGGCGGCACTGATCTTCTGGTTCCGCTTCACCTACCCGCGGTTCAGGGAGGATCAGCTTCAACGTCTAGCCTGGAAGTTTCTGATCCCGCTGGCACTGCTCAACATCGTTGTCACCGGCGTTTTCAAGGTAATCCTCTAGGAGCAACGCATGGGACTGGTACCAGGCATGATCAAAGGGCTCAAGGTCACCGCCCGCACCATGATCCGCACCCTGTTCGGGGACGGACCCCCGGTGGTCCCCGCCCCTTCCGAGCATTCCCACACCGTGCAGTATCCGCATGTGAAGGAGATGCCCGCCGACCGGGCTCGGGGGGTGATCGCCCTCCACGAGGAGAACTGCACCGCCTGCATGCTGTGCGCCCGGGAATGCCCCGACTGGTGCATCTACATCGAGGGCCACAAGTACCTGGCCCCGCCCCGGCGGGAAGGGGGCAAGCCTCGCCAGAAGAACGCGCTCGACCGCTTCGACATCGACTACAGCTTGTGCATGTACTGCGGCATCTGCGTGGAGGTATGCCCATTCGAGGCCCTGTTCTGGAGCCCCGAGTACGAGTACTCCGAACCCCGCATCGCCGACCTGCTGCACGACAAGGAACGCCTCGGCGAGTGGATGGAGACGGTTCCCGACTTCGAGCCCTACGAAGCCGGATCGCAGCAGAAGGTGCTGAAGGTTCCCCGGTGATCGCCGAGCACGTCGCCTTCGGGATCATCGCCGCGGTGATGGTGGCCTCCGCCCTCCGGGTGGTGACCACCCGTGACATCATGCACGCGGCCCTGTACCTGGTGATCGTGCTGGCCGGGGTGGCCGCCCTGTTCCTGCTGGTGGGGGCCGAGTTCACCGGCATCACCCAGATACTGATCTACATCGGGGCGGTGATCGTGCTGTTCCTGTTCGGAATCATGCTCACCCGAGCGGACTTCGACCAGGACGAGGAGACCGACCACCGGCGCAAATACCCCGCGGTGCTGACCGCCCTGCTGCTGGTGGCGGTAATGCTCACCGCGCTGGTGGATCGCTTCGGGGATGTGAAGCTGGACACCAACCTTCCCGGCGGCCAGACCCCCCAGACCACCGCGCAGGTGTCGGACGAACTGTTCTCGCAGTACATCGTGCCCTTCGAGGCGGTTTCGGTGCTGCTGCTGGCCGCCCTCATCGGGGCTATCGTGATCGCCCGCCGCGAGGAGGGCGGCTGATGGAACCGTCGGGAGCTGATGGCTCACCACGGCACCCACTTCTCTCGGGAGTTGATGGCTGATGCTGCTCAACGAGATGTTGATTCTGGCCGCAGTGCTGTTCTGCATCGGGGTGTACGGCGTGCTCGCTCGCCGCAACGGCGTGCTGGTGCTCATGTCCATCGAGTTGATCCTCAACGCGGTGAACATCAACCTGGTGGCCTTCGGGGCCTTCAACGACACGGTGGCCGGCCAAATCTTCGCCCTGTTCGTGATCACCGTGGCCGCCGCCGAGGTTGGCATCGGCCTGGCCATCATCCTGCTGCTGTACCGGAACCGCCGATCCATCGACTTGGACCAGGTCGATCTGATGAAGGGATGAGGTGCCGGTGTCGTACCCGCTAGTCGCTCTGCCGCTGAAACCGCAAGGATGAGGCGGCAATGCTGAACACCATCACCGCCGCCGCGGAAACCACCGGCAAGGCCGTGGCCGCCTCGGGCTGGTTCCTCGAGAACGCCTGGCTGATCTGGCTGTTCCCCGCGGTGTCGTTCGTGCTGATCCTGCTGTTCGGCAAGCGGTTCCCCCGGGGTGGCTCCGAGGTAGGCATAACCGCTGTGGGGGCCTCCCTCGTATTCGGCCTGATCACCGCCATCCAGTGGATCAGCGAGGTGGAGAGCGGCGGCAGTGGAAGCACCGGTCCCGAGGGGGAGCACGCCCTGGGCGCAGGCAGCCTGATCGCCGCCGCGGAGGGCGAGACCTCAGGCGGGGTCGGCGCGCTCACCCGCTCCATCACCTGGCTCACCAGCGGAGCCGAGGCCATCGGTGCGGGCATCATGATCGACGGTTTGGCCGTGATGATGATCTTCGTGGTCACCGTGGTGTCGCTGCTGGTGCACATCTACTCCACCGACTACGTGAGCGGTGACCGGCGCTACACCCACTTCTTCGCCTTCCTGAGCCTGTTCACCGCGTCGATGCTTTTCTTCGTCACCGCGTCCACCACCATCCAGATGCTGGTGGGCTGGGAGCTGGTCGGGGTGTGCTCATTCGTGCTCATCGGCCACTGGTGGGAGGACAAGAACAACTCCGATGCCGCCCTCAAGGCCTTCCTCACCAACCGGGTGGGCGACATGGGCCTCATCATCGGGGTGTCGGTGCTGTTCTTCGGGGCCGGCACCTTCGACATCATCGGGGTGAACGAGGCCGCCATCAACGGCAGCATGAGCCACACGGTGACGCTGGTGGCGGCGGTCAGCCTCACCGCCGCGGTCATGTCCAAGTCGGGCCAGTTCTTCCTGCACACCTGGCTGCCCGATGCCATGGCCGGACCCACCCCGGTGTCGGCCCTCATCCATGCCGCCACCATGGTGGTGGCCGGGGTCTTCATGGTGGCCCGGCTCTACGGGGTGT
The DNA here is from genome assembly GCF_965202595.1 of Candidatus Poriferisocius sp. GTDB lineage: Bacteria > Actinomycetota > Acidimicrobiia > Acidimicrobiales > Bin134 > Poriferisocius. The sequence continues at coordinate 2,987,963 of NZ_OZ241836.1, read as the reverse complement.
TCTTCGAGGGCTTCACGATCGGGGGCTCGAGCATCAACCTGCTGGCCCTGGTGGGTGGGCTGACCACCCTGGTGGGAGCCTCCCTGGCCTTCGTCCAGAACGACATCAAGCGGGTGCTGGCCTACTCCACCGTGTCCCAACTGGGCTACATGGTGCTGGCCCTGGGGGTGGGAGCGTGGACCGCAGCCCTGTTCCACCTCTTCACCCACGCCTTCTTCAAGGCCTGCTTGTTCCTGGGCTCGGGATCGGTCAGCCACGCCGTTCACTCCTTCGACATGAAGAAGGACATGGGCGGTCTTCGCCGGGCCATGCCCCACACCTACCGGACTTTCATGATCGGCACGGTGGCGCTGGCCGGGCTGCCCATCCTGTCGGGTTTCTGGTCCAAGGACGAGATCCTGGCGGGCACCGGCGGGTGGGGGCTGTTCGGCGGCACCGGGGGCAACGGGGCCTACACCGTCATGCTGGCCATGGGCATGATCACCGCCGCCCTCACCGGGGCCTACATGACCCGGGTGGTGTACCTCACCTTCTTCGGGGCGTTCCGGGGCCACGGCACCCCCCATGAATCCGGCCCCCGCATCACCGTGCCGCTCTGGATCCTGGGGGGCCTGGCCGTGGTCGCCGGTTTCATCAACCTTCCCCACGGTTTCCAACTCGTGCCGTCGGGTTGGGAGGAGAAGTTCCTCCAGTGGGTGGAACCCAGCGGGGTGAGCTACTTCCCGGTGATCGAGCACGCCACCCCGTCGTGGACACTGGCCATCGTGTCGGTGTTGGTGGCCCTGGCCGGAATCGGTATGGCCTACCGTTACTACTTCGTCCGGGTCAAAGCAGTGGGCCCGACCGCCACCGAACTGCCCAACGGGCTAACCACCAGATCATTGCCGGCCCGCCTCGGCCATCGGATCCTGGTCAACAAGTACTACCTGGACTGGCTCTACACCACGGTGATCGTCGGCTTCGTCAAGCGTCCGCTGGCCGCGGCAACCTACTGGACCAACCAGAACGTCATCGACCGGATCGTCAACGAGGCCGGCAAGCGCTCGGTGCAAGCCGGCAACGTCGTCTACCACAAGGTGGACCAACTAGTGGTGGACGGCATCGTTAACGCCACCGGGAAAATATCCGACGGCTCGGGGGAGGAGTTGCGCCGCATTCAAACCGGCAAGGTGCAACAGTACGCCGCCCTCATGTTCGTCGCCGCCACCATCCTGGCCGGGATCTTCATCATCTTCATCTAGGGAGCGCGTGTTTCTATGGAGGACTTTCTCAACAACTGGGGGCTGAGCATATCGACGTTCCTGCCTGTCATCGGCGCGGCCGTCATGATGCTCATTCCCAAGAGCAAGGAGCAGATCCACAAGCTGATCGCTCTGGGTACCACCGTGGCGGTGGCCGTGTTCGGCGTGCTGCTGCTGATCCAGTTCGTCGACAACGACAACTACGGTGCCCTCAACTTCGTGGTGGACAAGGGGTGGATCGACGTCATCGACTCCCGGTACATCATGGGCATCGACGGCATCTCGCTACCGCTCATGCTGCTCACCATGCTGGTGGTTCCCCTGTGCGTGATCTATTCCTGGAACCACTTCCCGGAGCCACGCAATCCCAAGGCCTTTTTGATACTGCTGCTCATCCTCGAAACCGGGATGATCGGCACCTTCGCAGCCCAGGACCTGATCCTGTTCTTCGTGTTCTTCGAGGTGGTGCTGCTGCCGATGTACTTCATGATCGGGGTGTGGGGGGGCGAGAACCGACGCTACGCCTCCATAAAGTTCTTCCTGTACACCCTGTTCGGTTCGGCCCTGATGCTGGTCAGCTTCCTGGCCCTGTACTTCTTGGCCGATGCCGGCACCTTCGACATGCGACTGCTGCCCGATGCCGCCGCCGGTATCGCCAAGTCGTCGCAGCTCTGGGTGTTCGGCGGCATGTTCCTGGGGTTCGGGGTCAAGGTGCCCATGTTCCCGTTCCACACCTGGCTTCCCGATGCCCACACCGAGGCCCCCACCGTGGGCTCGGTGATCCTGGCTGCGGTGCTGCTGAAGCTGGGCACCTACGGGTTCGTGCGCATCGCCATCCCCATCCTGCCCGAGGCGGCCGCTGAGTGGGCCCCCTTCATCGGCCTGCTGGCGGTGATCGGGATCATCTACGGAGCGTTGGGTTGCCTGGCCCAGCGCGACCTGAAACGGCTGGTGGCGTTCTCATCGGTGGCTCACATGGGCTTCGTGATGCTGGGCATCTCCACCCTCACCGACCTCGGCATCAACGCCGCGGTGTTCGGCATGGTGGCCCACGGGCTCATAACCGGGATGCTGTTCTTCCTGGCCGGATCGGTGAAGGAGCGCTATCACACCCTGGACATGACCCGGCTGGGCGGGCTGCTGGTGCAGGCCCCCCGCTTGGGCTGGATCCTCGGGTTCTGCGCCATGGCCTCGCTGGGCCTACCCGGCCTGGCCGGTTTCTGGGGGGAGTTCCCCGCCATCTTGGCCTCCTACAACCCGGCGGCGGTGCTGGCCGAGGAAACCTACCGGTCGTACATGGTGATCGCCGCTCTGGGCACGGTGCTGGCTGCCGGCTACCTGCTGTGGATGCTCCAGAAGACAGCCTTCGGCACCCCCCGGGAGGAGTTCGCCAACGATGCCCGAGTGCGCGATGCCACCATCGCGGAGTACCTGGCCTGGGTGCCGCTGCTCGTGCTCATCGTGGTGCTGGGGGTGTATCCCAACCTGCTCTTCGGGGCCACCGATCCGGCGGTGACCAACTCGCTCAGCGAGTGCTTGGACTCGGCCCGCAGCGGGGCGTGTTTCGACGCCGCGGCGGGCGGGTAGGCCGTGTCAATGCTCTCATCGGTGCCGGCGGTGGCCGGTTTCATCCGGCCCGACATCGACTGGCATGCGGTCGCCCCCGAACTCACGCTGCTGGCAGTGGGCGCGGTCGTAACCCTGCTCGACATCGTGCTGCTGGAGCGGGGCCGGAGATTCACCTCGGCGATGGCCGGTATCGGGCTGCTGGTGGCCCTGATCCCCATCGTTACCCTGGCCGCCGCGGGCGACACCCGGGAAATGTTCGGCGGGGCCTTCGTGGTGGACGACTTCGCCCTGATTCTCAAGGCCATGTTCATCGTGGCCGCCTATGTGGTGGTGCTGCTGTCCACCAACTACATGGCCGAGGGCGACTACTGGGAGAACGAGTACTACGGGCTGTTGCTGTCGTCGGTCATGGGCATGGTGCTCATGGCCTCGGCTCGCGATCTGATCACCATCTTCGTGGCCCTGGAACTGCTTTCCATCCCCGCCTACCTGCTGGCCACCTGGCGCAAGGCCGACCCGAGGAGCAACGAGGCCGGGCTCAAGTACTACCTGATGGGGGTGTTCGCCTCGGCCATCATGCTGTACGGGATGTCACTGCTGTTCGGTATAGCCGGCGATACCCGGCTATCGGTCATCTCCGATGCCGTATCCGGGACAAGCTCCGAGCCGGTGATAACCCTGGGCATCGTTTTCATAATCGTGGGGTTCGCCTTCAAGGTGTCGGGCTTCCCGTTCCATACCTGGGCTCCCGACACCTACGAGGGCGCACCCACCCCGGTGACCGCCTTTCTGGCCGTGGCCTCCAAGGCAGCGGGGTTCGTGGCCCTCATGCAGTTGGTGTATGCCGGTTTCCCCGGGCGCGACGACGTCTACCAACCTGTGCTGTGGATCCTGGCGGTGGGTTCCATGACCGCGGGCAACCTCATCGCCCTGCGCCAGGACAACATCGTGCGCCTCATGGCCTACTCCGGGGTGTCCCAGGCCGGCTTCATGCTGGCCCCCCTGGCGGTGGCCGGCGATGTCGGCACCGATGCCCTACCGGCGGTGATCACCTACCTGCTGATCTATGCAGCCATGAATCTGGGGGCGTTCGCGGTGATAATCGCGGTGGCCCGGCGCACCGCCTCAGGTGAGATCAGCTCCTACGCCGGGCTGTTCCGCTATGCCCCCGGCATGACCGTGCTCATGTCGATCTTCATGTTCTCCCTGGCCGGCATCCCCCCGCTGGGGGGCTGGTTCGCCAAGTTCGCCGTGTTCAGGGCCGTGGTCGAGGCCGACACCGGCTGGGGCTACTCCCTGGCCGCCATCGCCGCCATCAACTCGGTAATAGCCCTGTTCTACTACGCCAAGGTGGCCCGCATGATGTGGTTCGAGGACACCCCCGCCGGTGCCAACACCTCCGCCCTGCGGGTGCCCCTCTCACTGGTATCGGCCCTCGCCATCACCGCAGCGGCCACCCTTTTGTTCGGCATCTACCCCGCAGCCATCACCCACTTCACCGACGGCACCCTCCTAGCCCTCCCATGATTGTAAAGCTGGTGAAGGTTGCTGACATCTGGTTCGGGCAAACCTCCGACCAACTACAGAAAAGTCATTTGATTTATATCGGTGCCGATGATCTTACCTCGCAAGTGCCGAAGATCAATAACTGCACCAAAACATATAAAAGTTGACTCAAAACGCTCATAATTCTCCCCCCAATATACCATTGCGCAGGACATTGGCGCTCCCTTACCTACATCTTTCCCATTCTCTAAGAACCGTAACCGCGTATCATATAGAAAGGAAACTGCTGTCGCGGCTCCAAAGATAAACTCTTTCCAATGCCGTGTATTTGTTGCGACCGGTACTAAAGCGAGGACCTCAGACCCATATTGTTCATGGCTCTCTGCACATCGGCGAAGCCAATCACGGATCGTTGTACCCCTCTCACGATCTCTGCCGTAGGGAGGATTCACAAAAATTGAAGGATACTTCCATGACTCAATAAGTCCGTCCGATGTCGGTAGTGAATATTCTACTTCTGCACCGATTATCGAATAGCGGTTGGAACATGGGTCAAGAGCAACGACTCCACCAAAAAAGTCATGAATAGCTCTTACATACTTAGGTGGTGTGCACCATCCCTGGCTCAAAGAGTCAGCGTTGCTACGTCCTGCAGTCATTATGCTTGTACTTCCTTTCGTGCAAGTTTTACTAGATCTGCTCGAAGCAGGTCTAGTGACATTCCAGAAGGGGAAATTAAATTAAACCAACCCTCAACTTTTTCTTGATTATCTTGAAACCACCGTCTCAACAATTCATCTGCTACAACGTCAACACGTACTTTAGTGAAACGATTCTTGCCCCTCTGACCAGTATAGCTTGCTCGAAATGCCTCTCCAATAGGAGCCAGCGCTGGAAGTGGATTCAGAAGGAGATTTTCTATAAAATTGGCCAAACCTTCATCAGTTAGGAATAATAAGTAGTCATAGGATTGAGATAGAACCAAAAGCTCCTTGTTAGGGTTATCGGATGTAAACCAGTTACCATGGTTACTGACAACACCTACAGTTAGAATAAAGTCATTAATATCACTCAGTTGGTCCTCCTCTATAAGTTGACGAAGAACTTCTTTGTAAGGGCCTGTATAGAGACTTCCATCTTCATTCTCGATGACACCATAAAATTGTCCGCTTCGGAGACGTATTTTCTGAAGTGATGATACAGATCGAGCTACATATGCTCTTTGCTTTGCTTTCTCAATTGTTTGGGGGCCTGTTGACATCCCTTCTTCTACCCCTACACGCTTACATTCAATAATTGCAAATGGTTGAGTCGCCAGTTTACAGACAACTATACACTTTAGCTCAGTATTGATGTTTGCCACTACTAGTTCGGTGTCTCTCTCAAGCAAAAGTGCAGAGTTACGCCTGATTCCATCATTACTAAGAACTTGAACCTGCTTCACCTCACCCAAAAAGGACAACTTATTCCTAATTTTGGTCCCAGTAATAGGCAATGTTATATCTGAAATATCGAGTTCATATCTGCTAATAACCGGGTGCAATGAAAACTCGACATTGTGCCGAATCACAGGATTAGCGAACTCAGAGATGCGACGCTCAATAACTAAGTTATCAGTGAGACCCCAGGTCTGTAATGCATAAAAGGTGACAACTTCAACCAGTGTGCCTAGTGCACGACCAGCCGCCTTCTTCTGATCACTAGCGTAGGAAAACACGGTCTCTGCTAATACCAGTTGAAGGGCATCTATTGAAGCATAGGTCACAATAACATCTCCCAGATAGGCTTATCCAAGTTTACGTCAGCCAACTGCGAGTGCCTGTTGTTGACGGTACTCCTGCTCTGAGTATAAAGAGTCCAAGGTGAAGTTGCTCCGGTTCGACGATCATATGATTCTGGGGATTGTGTCCTGGTGGGGAAGGAGGGTTGCGTGAGTCGTGTGTCCAGGCACTCGTAGGCTACCGTCCCTTTATCACTGAGGAGGTAGCACATGAGTTCTTTCGGTCGGGAGTCCACGGCTGAGGAGGTGGTTGGTGGGTTGGACCTGTCGGGGCGGGTCTTTGTGATCACCGGCACCTCCAGCGGGCTGGGGGAGGAGTCGGCTCGAGTGCTTGCCGCCCGGGGGGCTCGGGTGGGCATGCTGGCCCGGAACCACCAGGCCAATCTCGAAGCGGCCGAACGCATACGATCCTCGGTGCCCGATGCCGATCTGTCGTTGCACCAGGTGGATCTGGCCGACCTGGCCGACCTGACCAGGTTCACCGCGGCGGCCGCCAATGAGTTCGAGCGCATCGATGTGCTGATGAACAACGCCGGGGTTATGTGCTGCCCCTTGGGCCGGACGGCCGACGGCTTCGAGATGCAGTTCGGCACCAACCATCTGGGCCACTTCGCCCTCACCGCCGGCTTGATGCCACTGCTGCGCCGAGCGGAGCAGCCCCGGGTGGTCACCCTGTCATCGGGCGGCCATCGCATCTCCGATGTGGATCTCGACGACCCCAACTTCGAGCACACCCCCTACGACCCCTGGGTGGCCTACGGGCGGTCCAAGAGCGCCAACGTGCACTTCGCCGCCGAGCTGGCCCGGCGCTTTGGCGACGAAATCACCTCGCTGTCGGTGCACCCCGGTGCCATCCCGACAAAGCTGGGCCGGCACATGACCAGAGAGATGCTGGATGGTATGAGGGCCAGAGCCAGGGCCAGCTCACCCTCGGGGCAGGGACTTCAGATGAAAAGCCTGGAGTCGGGTGCCGCCACCCAAGTGTGGGCTGCCACCGCATCGGAACTGACCGAGCAGAACGGCAAGTACCTGGCCGACTGCGATGTGGCTGAGCCCGGCACGGGAGAAACCGGATACGCCCCGCACATCTATAATCAGGCCACCGAGGCCGCGCTCTGGGAGCTGAGCGAGCGCCTTACCGGTTTGCCGTTCTAGCCGGCTGAACCGGTCAAGCCCGGCGGGGACCGCCCCGGGCCAGTTCTCCTGGCCGCGGCCCACCGATTGAATCAAGCCTGGCGGGGACCGCCCCGGGTGCCGGGCCAGCGGGAGCCGCCAATGGTGTCGGCCATCGGCCAGAACGCATCAGGGTCCAGCGGCCCCGCGTTGGTGATGTGGCGAGCCTTCATCCTGTTGGTCACCAACCGGGCCGAGAGCTGCTCGACGATGGGGAAGTAGCGGGCCACCGGATCCCAAGGGCTGTCCAGCAGGCGCAGCTCGCCGTCGAGCTGTTCAACATGAACTTGCTCGAAGGTGGTGGCCACATCCACCACGTGAGGGGCAAAGTCGTACTCCTTCTCCGCGCCACCGATGGCCCGCGAGTACTTGGTCCACCACTCGTGCTCGGTGATCTCGCCCTGCTCGGGTGCCACCGTGCCAACCACGTGCCCCTCGAACTCAATGAACGTGTAACCCTGATGGATGGTTCGGGCTTCCACCTTGTCGCCGAGGCGGAAGAACCGGATATCGCACGGGTACTTGGGCTGGCCGTTGGTCTCTCCGCTGATGAATATCGCAGCCTCCTGATCGATGCCCAAACCCAGGCTGTACTGCCCGCTCACACCCTTCCAGCTCGCCGGCACCTTCACGCTCACGCCGTACTCGGGCTCGCCCAGAACGGGCACGCAGTAGACCCCCACCGTGACGATGGGCTCTCCGGCAACCAGCCCCGGCGGGAGAATTTGCTCGACACCGGAAGGGTCGGTCCGGTACTCGACGACCAGCTTGGGCCAACCGGCAACCTCTCCGGGCCGGGTCATGGGTGTCTCGGTCATGGTGCCTCCAATACTGAATATGCGGACCAGGTCGGTGCCGCTCGTTGGCTTTCCGACAGTGTATTGAAAACCCTGGAGCCGCGCCCCACGACCCGGTTGAGAAACCGGGTCGGTTGTGCCGCCATACTTGGGGGATGGGGTTTGGCGAGGATGGGGGCAGGCTTTGCCCGGTTCCTGCCGAGGGGTTCGCGAAGTTCATGGAACGGGCGCTGTATGGCCCCGAGCAGGGGTTTTACCAGTCAGGCCATGCCGGGCGGCGGGGCGGGCATTTCATCACCAGCCCCGAGGTGGGGCCGCTGTTCGGTGCGGTGGTGGGCCGGATGCTCGACCGGCGCTGGGACGAACTCGGCCGGCCCGCCCCGTTCACGGTGATCGACGCCGGTGCCGGGCCGGGCACCCTGGCCCGCACCGTCGCCAAAGCCCAACCCCGATGCAGCCCGGCCCTGCGTTGGATCAACGTGGAGCGAAGTTCGGCGGGGCGGGCTATGCACACAACCGGCGAGTCGGCCGCACACCTGCCGGAAGGCCCGCTGACCGGGGTGATACTGGCCAACGAGTTGCTCGACAACATGCCGCTGCGCCTGCTCGACGACGATGGTGGCGAGGTTGGCGACCGCCGCCCCGATCCCAGGACGCTGCTGACCCCCCAGCAGGATCAGGCGTGTGCCTGGCTGGCCCATGCCCTTTCCATCCTCGACCGGGGGACGGTGGTGGTCATCGACTACATGAGCACCACCGGGGAAATGGCTGCCCGCCCCTGGCCCGAGTGGCTGCGGACCTACCGGGGGCACCATCGGGGCGACGACCCCTGGACCGCTCCCGGCACCCAGGACATCACCTGCGAGGTGGCCCTGGATCAACTCGTTGCGGTGCGGTCTCCTACCCGCGTACACAGCCAGGCCGCATGGCTACGGGACCACGGCATCGAGGACCTGGTGGCCGAGGGGGCCGCCGCCTGGCGAGCCGGGGCCGCCCGCGGTGATCTGGCCGCCATGACCGGACGGAGCCGAGCAATCGAAGCCGAAGCCCTGCTGGATCCCGCCGGGCTGGGGAGCTTCACCGTGGCCGAATGGGACACACCAGCACCGGCGTGAACCCCCAACCGCAGGCCCGAACAACGCTTTGGAACCAGCAACCAGGCTGGCAACACCAACCGGACTCAACCCCGCACCGCAGCCCCGAACAATGCTTTGCAACCAGCAACCAAACTGGCAACACCAACCGGACTCAACCCCGCACCGCAGCCCGGAACGACAGCGCCACCGGGTTCACCCTGGGGGTCTCCGGCTGGATGGCCACCTGGTAGCGGCCCGGGGCCGGCAGATTCATCGTCCGGAAGTCGGCCACAAACGGCACGTTGACCAACTCTCCAGGGTCGTGTCCCGATCCCAACTTCACCTGAACCTCGCCCACTATCTCGGCCAGCTTCTGCCCATCGGCATCCTCAACCCTCACCCTGACCTTGTGGGAGTCGGTCGCCTCCACCGGTGACATCTCCAGCACCAGCGCCAGCATCATCCCGACCGGGGCCGGAAACGACTCCCGGTACACCCGGGTGATGCCCGCCGAACTCACGAACAGCAACCCCTCCCGCACCTGGGCAAAGTCGCACAAAGTCGCTACCCGAATGTCCATGTGGGCCTCTCCCCGTTGGCTCAATGGCCAGTTTATGCATTAACCGTTGCCCCTCAGGCCATCAGCCCACTGGCACCAATCTTAATTTCAATTGGCAACAACAAAGTAGGCTCCCTTGCGCCGTTCTGTGAAAACACCGGAAAGGAACGACATGGCCGAGGCCACCATCGAGGACTACTACGTCGAGAATCGCACCTTCGCCCCGTCACCCCAATTCACCGCCGCCGCCCTGACCCGCGACCGGTCGCTGTACGACGAGGCCGAAGCCGACTTCGAGTCGTTCTGGGCCCGCCAGGCCCGGGAGTTGCTGGACTGGGACACCGACTTCCACACCGTCCTGGAGTGGAACCTGCCCTTCGCCCGGTGGTTCATCGGCGGCACCCTCAACGTGTCCTACAACTGCCTCGACCGCCATGTCGAAGCGGGTCGGGGCGACAAGGTGGCCTTCCACTGGGAGGGCGAGCCCGGCGACACCCGCACCATCACTTACGCCGATCTGCTGGATGAGGTGTCGAAGTTCGCCAACGTGCTCAAAAGCCTCGGGCTGGCCGCCGGTGACCGGGTGGCCATCTACATGCCGATGATCCCCGAACTGGCGGTGGCCATGCTGGCCTGCACCCGTATCGGGGTGGTCCACTCGGTGATCTTCGGCGGGTTCTCCCCCGATGCCATCGTGGATCGCTGCGAGGATGCCGCGGCCCGGCTGATCATCACCGCCGACGCCGGCTACCGCCGGGGGACCCCGTCCATGCTGAAACCCAACGTGGACACCGCCCTGGCCCAGGGAGCGGCCTCGGTGGAACACGTTGTCGTGGTCAACCGCTGCAACACCGGCATAAACATGGTCAAGGGCCGGGATCTGTGGTGGCACGACCTCATGGCCGATGCCCCGGCCGGCTGCCCCCCCGTGCCCATGGATGCCGAGGCGCTTCTTTACCTGCTGTACACCTCGGGCACCACGGCCAAACCCAAGGGAATCATGCACACCACCGGCGGTTACCTGACCCAGGTGGCGTTCACCCACCGCTACGTGTTCGACCTGAGGCCCGACACCGACGTGTACTGGTGTGCTGCCGACATCGGCTGGGTCACCGGCCACAGCTACATCGTGTACGGCCCGCTGGCCAACGGCGCCACCTCGGTGATCTACGAGGGCACCCCCGACACCCCCGGCCGGAACCGGCTGTGGGACATCGTCGAGCGCTATGGCGTCACCCAGCTCTATACCGCCCCCACCGCTATTCGCACCTTCATGAAGTGGGGAGCGCAGGAACCGGCCAAGCACGACCTCTCCAGCCTGCGGGTACTGGGCACGGTGGGCGAACCCATCAACCCCGAGGCGTGGATGTGGTACCACACCCACATCGGCACCGGGAGCTGCCCCATCGTGGACACCTGGTGGCAGACCGAGACCGGCGGCCACATGATCTCCCCGCTTCCCGGGGTCACCACCACCAAGCCGGGATCGGCCACCCATCCCATCCCCGGTGTTTTCGCCGAGTTGGTGGACGATGCCGGCCGCCCGGTGACCCGAGGGGGCGGCTACCTCACCATCACTCGCCCCTGGCCGGCCATGCTCCGGGGCATCTGGGGCGACCCCGAGCGCTACCGGGACACCTACTGGAACCGGTTCGAGGACCGCTACTTCGCCGGCGACGGAGCCAAGATCGACGACGACGGCTACTTGTGGCTGCTCGGCCGGGTGGACGACGTGATGAACGTGTCCGGCCACCGCATCTCCACCACCGAGGTGGAGTCGGCCCTGGTGGACCATGCCGCGGTGGCCGAGGCCGCAGTGGTGGGAGCGGCCGACAACACCACCGGGCAGGCCATCATCGGCTACGTCATCCTGCGCAGCGGTCACGATGCCACCGGCGAGCTGGGCGAGGAGATCCGTCGCCACGTGGCCACCAAGCTCGGGGCCATCGCCCGGCCCCGGACGGTGGTGCTGGTTCCCGATCTGCCCAAGACCCGCTCGGGCAAGATCATGCGCCGCCTGCTGCGAGACGTGGCCGAGGGTCGAAGCCTGGGCGACACCACCACTCTGGCCGACCAGTCGGTGGTGGACGAGATCCGGCTCAGAGCCGCCGAATCCCCCCAGGAAGATTGAGCTCCCGGGCCGATCCCTCGCACGATGGCTTCGCGGCCGCAGTGGAGCTGGACTTGGAGCCGGAAAGATTGAGCTCCCGGGCCGGTCCCTCGCACTGGACATGGCGAAGCGGCCCCATCAAGGGTGGTCCGGCAGTGATCGTGGACGTGGACGGGGTCATCTCCGACGCCGGCCACCGTCAGCACCTGGCGCGGGATCGCCGCTGGAACGAGTTCTTCGACGGCTGCCCCCAGGATCCCCCGCTCGAGGTGTCCATAGCCCTGGTTCGATCTCTGGCCCCCGACATTGCCGTGGTGCTGCTCACCGCCCGCCCCTGGCGGTTACTGCCCGGCACGGTAGCCTGGCTGGACACCCATCGGGTCCGTTGGGATCTGCTGGTGCTGCGACCCCCCAACCACGCCGGTTCGTCACGGGACTACAAGGCCACCGAGGTCGAGAACCTTCGCCACCACGGTTTCAACCTGCTGTACGCCCTCGAGGACGACCCCCGAAACGTGAAGATGTACACCGAGGCCGCTGTGCCCTGCCTGTACATACACTCCGGCTACTACGACTCAACCAACTAGCCCGATCCGAATACAGGCAAGCATCCACCTCAACCAACCAGCCCGATCCGAATACAGGCAAGCATCCACCTCAACCAACCAGCCCGATCCCAATATAGGCCAGCATCCATTGCCCGGATAGCGTCGCTTCCGGGTAACCTGCAAGCAGGGTCGGAAAGGAAACGGACCGGGGTATGAACACCTTCAAGACATTCTTCCTACTGGGGCTCATGGCCGCGCTGTTCGTGGCTGTCGGCGGGCTGCTCGGCGGCAGCGGCGGGCTGACCATCGGGATCATCCTCGCGGTGGTCCTGGTGGGGGGTTCCTACTGGTTCAGCGACAAGCTGGCCATTGCCTCGGCCCGAGCCGTGCCGGTCACCCGGGAACAGCTTCCGGAGTACTACCAGATCATGGAGGAACTCACCACCAAAGCCCAGATACCCATGCCCAAGCTGTACGTGAGCCCCAACCCCCAACCCAACGCCTTCGCCACCGGCCGCAACCCCAAGCACGCCGCGGTGGCCATCACCGAGGGGCTGGTGAACCACCTCAACTGGAAGGAGATCCGAGGGGTGCTGGCCCATGAGCTGGCCCACATCCGCAACCGGGACATCCTCATCGGCTCGGTGGCAGCCGCGGTGGCCATGGCCATCACCTTCGCTTCCCGCATCGCGGTGTGGGGCATGCTCTTCTTCGGCGGGCGAGGCCGCGACCGGGGCGCAGGAGACATCATCGGGGTGCTCCTCGCCGCCATCCTGGCCCCCATTGCCGCCTCCCTGCTCCAGATGGCAATCAGCAGAACCCGGGAATACCAGGCCGATGCCTCAGCCGCCCAGTTGATCGGCGATGGCGAACCCCTGGCCCGGGCGCTGGAGAAACTCCATGACGCCTCCCAACGCATACCGGTCAACGTGCCGGCCGAGCAGGCCTCCCACTACATCGTCAACCCGCTCACCGGCCGCACCCAGTTCCGCAACCTGTTCAGCACCCATCCCCCAGCCGATGAGCGCATCCGTCGGCTCCGCTCCGGTGAATGGGCCCCCCAGGCCTACTGAGCACCCGAACAATCAGAACCACCAAACCAGGCCACCCGAACAACCGAGCAATCACCGCCGCCAAGTCAAACCTACCGAACAATCAGTCCCGGAAGTTGCCGAACTCGAGGGGGATACCGAAATCGGCCTCCTTGAGAGCGGTGATCACCTCCTGGAGAACGTCCCGCTTCTTTCCACTCACCCGGATCTGGCCACTCTGGGTTTGCGATGACACCCCCTTGAAGCCCAAGCCCTTGATGAACTTGTTCAACTCCCGGGCCTTGTCGGCAGATATACCCGCAGCCAGCGCCGCCTCCTGGCGAACCGTCGCTCCCGATGCTTCGACCACCGACCCGTAGCTGACCCCCCTCAGCGAAACCTTGCGCCGCACCAGCTTCTCCTCCAGCACCTGACGGGCAGCCGCCAGCCGGTCCTCGGTGGACGACCGCAGCGTGATGCTCCCGTCACCCAGCTCCACCTCGGTGCCGGTGTTCTTGAAGTCGTAGCGGCTGGTGATCTCCCTGGCCGCCTGGTCCACCGCGTTGCGGACCTCCTGGATGTCAAGCTCGGAGGAAACATCGAATGTCGGCATCACCCAAAACTACCTCAGCAGTAACTCGAGTGGGGGATCCGGCGAGAGCCCGTTGAGCCGAGGGGAATCGATCACCCAAAACCACCTCAGCAGTAATTCGAGTGGGGGGTTGCGGTTTGGATCAGTAGAATGACCCGCTGTTGGGTCGGTGCCCGAGTGGCCAAAGGGAACGGGCTGTAAACCCGTCGGCGTAGCCTTCGGAGGTTCAAATCCTCCCCGGCCCACTCCAGTCCTGAAGCATGAGCTGCATAATCGTCACGTCCAACCAGCGACCGAATTTGCGACCCACCTGCCGTTCGATGCCCACCACCTCGAACCCCACGGATAAATGAACCGCTTTCGAAGCCACGTTGCCCCCGGATATACGGGCCATGACGGTGTGGAACCCGTGGTTCTGGGCCACCTCGATCAGCTCCTCCAGCAGAGCTCGGCCTATGCCCTCCCCCCGATGGTCCTGATGCACATAGACCGAGTTCTCCACCGTTGTGTTGTAGGCCGGTCGCGAACGGTAGGGCGACAACGAGGCAAATCCGATCACCGTGGCGTCGTCCCCCTCCGGCGTGGCCACGATCACGGCATGCACCCCGCTGCGATCCTGCAACCAGGCCCGCTGAGCAGCCAACGTGCGGGGCTCCAGCTCGAAAGTGCTGGTCCCGTTCAGAATCTCGTGGTTGGTGATCGCTCGAATACCCTCGGTGTCGCTCAACCGGGCCGCTCGAATCGCCATACCGCAACCAATCAACCAACTCTTGGACCGGCATCGCTCAACCGGGCCGCTCGAATCGCCATCAGTGGCATCGTATGGTCTTGAACGGTCCGAAACCGGTTTTCCCGTCCCCGGCGGGGGTGGCATTATGGACGAGAAACTGGGGCAGATCCCCAAGCCCGCCTCCTTAGCTCAGTCGGCAGAGCGTTTCCATGGTAAGGAAAAGGTCGAGAGTTCGATTCTCTCAGGAGGCTCAAAGTCTTCTCGGGGGCGTAAAGCTACTTAGGAGGCTCAAAGTCTTCTCGGGGGCGTAAAGCTACTTAGGAGGCTCGGAGGCGGCGTAGCTCAGTTGGTAAGAGCGCT
Organism: Candidatus Poriferisocius sp.; assembly: GCF_965202595.1. Classification (GTDB taxonomy): domain Bacteria; phylum Actinomycetota; class Acidimicrobiia; order Acidimicrobiales; family Bin134; genus Poriferisocius. Next base: position 2,972,891 of record NZ_OZ241836.1, on the reverse strand, counting down.
CGACTCATAATCGAGAGGTCGCCAGTTCAAGTCTGGCCGCCGCTACCACCCATCGATCTGCTCGCCCCGGGGGCGGGTAACCAGGCCCATCATGTGGGGCCGAGCTTGATCGATCTGCTCGCCCCGGGGGCGGGCGATAGGCTTGCCCCATCGAAGCTGGAGCATCTTACGAACCGGTCCTCGAGGATACCGATCTGGTGGAAGCCGCCCGCCGCGGCGACCGTGACGCATTCAACGAACTGGTCCGGTCCACCTACAGGGATCTGTACGCCCTGGCCTACCGACTCACCGGAAACCGGGAGGACGCGGGGGATGTGGTACAGGAGGCCTACGTCCGGGCCTACCGGGCCATACGCCGCTTCCGGGGTGATTCCAGCTTTTCCACCTGGATGTACCGCATCACCAGCAATTGTGCCTCGACGTGTCTGAGCCGCAGATCCCGGCACCGCACCGAGGAGCTGACCAACGATGCCCCCATAGTCGATCTGCGCCCCGAGCAGGACCCAACCCTGCGGGCCGAGGCAGCCGTTCTGCGCCACCACCTGGATCGAGCCATCCGAGCCCTGCCCGAGTGCCTCCGCCAAGTGGTGGTGTTGCGAGATTTGCACGACCTGTCCCACAACGAGATCGCCGAAGAGCTGGGCATCACCACCACCGCAGCCAAGGTTCGACTCCACCGAGCCCGCCAGCGACTCCGCGCCATCCTCCACCGCACAAACGAACACCGCACCACCGAGCACCGCACAAACGAACACCGCACCACCGAGCACCGAACCAACGAATCGGGGAACAACCGAGTGGTGCTCGCGAGCCGGGACGGCTGTGGAAAGGCGGCTTCATGATTATTGATGCCACCCGAGCTTTCGGCCACCGCACCACATCGGCTCCCCCCTCCCTCTGGCCCCCGGCCGAAGCACCCTCCACCCTTTTGTGGCATGTCATGGCTCGCCTCGACCAGTGCGACCGGCATCGCCAGCTCACCAAGCGCTGCCTGGCCGCCACCACCCTGGCCGCGGCATCCGTCGTCATCAGCCGCCGCATGCGGCGATAAGGTCTGCCCACCCGGGATTACGCATTGCGGGGATTATGTATGACGGGATGTATGGCGGGGATGGGGATTATGCATTGCGGGTTGGCGCGCCCGGCGCGGTAGCCTTGTCATGATCCCTTGACACTTGACAAAGGGCAGTGGCTCAATTGGTAGAGCACCGGTCTCCAAAACCGGCGGTTGGGGGTTCGAGTCCCTCCTGCCCTGCGTAAAGCAGCCCCTATCCCGTGGTGCCGGGCATCCAGGAGAGCCCCATGACCGACTTGAATCGACAGCAAAAGCGAATGGCCCAGAAGCAGGGCTTCGTTGACGAGGACGGTGAGCAGGTCCGCGAACGTCGTCAACCCCGCTCACAACCCCGACCGGGTGAGGAGAGGGTCGGCCCGGCCCAGTTCCTGCGCGAGGTCCGCAGCGAGCTTCGTAAGGTTTCCTGGCCCCGGCGCGAAGAGGTTGTCAACTACTCCATCGTGGTGCTGGTTGTTCTGGTGCTGCTAACCGCAGCCATCGGGCTGCTCGACTGGGGTTTCAGCGAAGCCATCCTGAAGTTGTTCGACCGATGAACCCTGAAGTAGACGGTAGTGGAATGACAGACCTCTTCCCCGCGACCGAGGACACCGGCGCGTCCGATTCCGAGAACACCGGCGGGCTGAACAAGGCCGCTGTGGCGACTTTGCTGCCCACCGGACCGGGGGTTCAGCCCACCGATCCCCCCAGCAATACCGACGAGGTCATCGACGCCGAAGAACTGGTTTACGAGAAACCCGAAGAAGAGCCCGAAACCATCAGCCCCTACGACATGCCCGGCAAGTGGTACGTGGTTCACACCCAGTCCGGCTACGAGAACAAGGTTCAGCAGAACATCGAGGCGCGCCGGCGAACCATGGGCGTTGAAGGCCACATCCACGAGACCGTCATCCCGATGGAGGACGTGGTGGAGTTCAAGGGCGGAAAAAAGGTCACCTCCAAGAAGAAAATGTTCCCCGGTTACCTGCTGATTCGGGCCGAGATGAACGACACCTCCTGGGAAGTGATCCGCAACACTCCCGGCGTGACCGGTTTCGTGGGCCACGGTCGGCGGGGCAGCAAGCCGTCACCCCTCAAACGCCACGATGTGGAGAACTTCCTCCAGGTCAAAAAGGATGGTGAGAAGACCATTCGGCGCACGAAACCCCGCCTCCTGTACGAGGTGGGTGAGACCATCCGGGTCAAGGAGGGACCATTCGCCGATTTCTCCGGCGAAGTCACCGAGATCAACGAGGATCAGCTCAAGGTGAAGGTTCTGGTCAACATCTTCGGCCGGGAAACTCCGGTCGAACTCGAGTTCTCCCAAGTTGCCAAGCTGTAGCAGGAAGGGTCATGGCCAAAAAAAAGGTAGCCACCGTCATCAAAATCCAGATCCCCGCAGGTCAGGCCACTCCAGCGCCACCCGTGGGTACCGCGCTGGGCCCCCACGGCATAGCCATCATGGACTTCTGCCGGGATTACAACGCCAAGACCGAGGACAAACGAGGTCAGATCATTCCGGTGGAGATAACCATCTACGAGGACCGGACGTTCTCGTTCATCACCAAGACACCTCCCACATCCTTCCTCATAAGGGAGGCAGTCGGTTTGGAGAAGGGTTCCAGCGAACCGGGCCGTGACGAGGTCGGCACCATCACCGACAGCCAGTGTGCGGACATCGCCAAGGTCAAGATGCCCGATCTCAATACCGATGATCTGGATCAGGCCAAGTTGCAGGTGGCGGGAACCGCTCGCAGCATGGGCATCCGGGTCGAATAGAGAAACCCCGAAAAGGGCATCCGGGTCGAATAGAGAAACCCCGAAAAGGGCATCCGGGTCGAGTAAAGAAACCCCAGAAAAGGAAGCCGATATGGCGAAAAAAAGCAAGAAGTACCGTGATGCCACCCAGCGTTACGAAAAGTTGAACCCGCAGACCGCCAATGAGGGGGTCGAACTGGTCAAGAGCCTGGCCACGGCGAAATTCGACGAGACCATGGAACTGGCAGCCCGGCTCGGGGTGGACCCCCGAAAAGCCGATCAGATGGTGCGAGGCACGGTCACCCTGCCATCGGGCACCGGAACCGACGTTCGGGTGGCGGTATTCGCCCAGGGTGAGGCCGCCCAGCAAGCCACCGCAGCCGGTGCCGATGTGGTGGGCTCCGATGATCTTGCCGAACAGGTGCAGGGGGGCAAGATGGATTTCGATGTGGCCATCGCCACCCCCGACATGATGCCGGTGGTGGGCAAGCTCGGAAAGATCCTGGGCCCCCGAGGGCTGATGCCCAACCCCAAGACCGGTACCGTGACCGATGACGTGGCCAAAGCAGTGGCCGAGTTCAAGAGTGGCAAGGTGGAGTACCGCACCGATCGCCAGGGAAATATCCATGTGCCAGTGGGGAAGGTCAGCTTTGAAGCCGACGCTCTGGTGGCCAACATTAGAGCGGTCATGGAGGAGCTGAACCGGGCCCGGCCCGCCACCGTCAAGGGCCGCTACATACGCAAGGTCACCATATCCTCCACCATGGGGCCGGGCGTGCGGCTGGATCCCGCCGACTTGGGGGCCACCCACTGATCTGATATTGTCAACCGCTCACAACCCATCCATTTGCCGCAGACATCAGGCGCGGTGCCGAGCACTGCTCAATTGGCCGAAGCCCAGTCCCCCCCGGGGACCGGTCCGAAGCCGGCCTGACCAGGTGAACCCTCTCGGGACTCCTCGCAGTCGGCGGCATTCCATTACCCAGTCCCATAGAGAGTCCGGCAATCCGATGGAAAATCCCCGCCCCGAGAAAGTGGCCGTCGTGAACGAGGTTCGCGAGCGCATTTCTGCGTCCGAGGCAGTGGTGATAACCGACTACCGAGGTCTCGATGTACCGGCAATGGCCGACCTCCGCCGCCGGCTCCGGGAGGCCGGGGGTGACTACAAGGTCTACAAGAACACGTTGACCCGCTTCGCGGCCCGCGAGCTGGAGCTGGACCTGGACGGGTTTCTGACCGGCCCGACCGCTCTGGCCTTCGTGGGTACCCGGGACGACGGCACCCCCGGCGACGCGGTGTCGCTGGCCAAAACGCTGTGCCAGTACGCCAAGGACTCCAGCTTCATGACCATCAAGGGGGGCGTGCTCGACGGCCGGGTGCTCTCGGCCGAGGACGTGAGCGCCCTGTCCAAACTGGGCACCCGCTCCGAGCTGCTGGCTGAATTGGTCGGGCTGCTGGAGGCCCCGCTGGTCGAGATGGCCGGACTCCTGGAAGCCCCACTGGTCGAGATGGCCGGACTCCTGGAAGCCCCACTGGTCGAAACGGCCGGACTCCTGGAAGCCCTGAACGAGGAACGCTCGGCCGCGGCCTGACCCACCAGCAGGCCCGGCCAGAACAAGATCAAGACAAATAACCCCCGGACAAAAGGAAAAGAGGAACTGCCATGTCCAAGGTTGATGAAATTCTGGACTCCATAGGGTCCATGACCGTGCTCGAGCTGTCCGAGCTGAAAGAGGCGTTCAAGGAGCGCTTCAGCGTGGAAGCAGCAGCCCCCGCAGCGTCCATGCCCATGATGATGGCGGCAGCCCCCGGGGCCGACACCGGTGGCGGTGATGCCGCTGAGGAGCAGACGGAGTTCGATGTGGTGCTGACCAGTGCCGGCGACAAGAAGATCCAGGTCATCAAGGAGGTACGCTCCCTCACCAACCTGGGCCTCAAGGATGCCAAAGAGCTGGTGGACAGCGCTCCCAAGCCGGTCCTGGAGAAGGCTTCCAAGGAGGACGCCGAGAAGGCCAAGGAGCTCATCGAAGCCGCCGGCGGAGCCGTCGAACTCAAATAACCGTAACCCTTCGGATACCGGCCCCCCAGGTTTGCAAACCGGGGCCGGACCGGTATAGCATGGTGGATACCGTGCACGTTCGTTCCCCGGGCTTCGTCAACTTTTTTGTCGCGGCCGCGTTTTCGGGTTTCCTGATGATGCCATGGATTACGAACAAACTACCGGCGTTGCCCATCCATCCCCCCCAACCCAGGAGCTCACCTTGGCCTCCCCTTTGGCGACCCGCGACCGCTACTCCTTCGGAAACTTGGAGGAGGTGCTTGCCCTACCCGACCTCATTGCGGTGCAAAAGGACTCTTTCCAGTGGTTCATCCGCCAGGGCTTGGCCGATGCCTTCCGTGACATAAGCCCGATCAAGGACTTCTCGGAGACCCTCCAGCTCGAACTGGAGTTCGATCCCGACGATGAGGATCTGAACCCCGGCCCCCGTTGGGGCACCTCGGTGGAGGAGTGCAAAGAGAAGGACATGACCTACTCGGCACCCATCCTGGTGCAAGCCCGGTTCTCGAACCGCAACACCGGTGAGATCATCGAGCAGATCGTGTTCTTGGGTGACTTCCCGGTGATGACCGGCAAGGGCACGTTCATTGTGAACGGCACCGAACGGGTAGTGGTGTCCCAGCTCGTTCGCTCCCCCGGTGTGATCTTCCAGCCGGGTGAACGATTCAGGCTCCGCAACCTGAGCAAGCACCAGTTGGTCACCGGCACCATCCACCCCTACCGGGGGGAATGGATCGAGTTCGACGTGGAACACAAGCCGGGGCGCAACCCCACCGCGGGAGCCCGGGTGGCCCGAAAGCGTCGCATGAGCCTGTTCACCCTGCTACGAGCCCTGGGCTACGACGAGGAGCAATCCCCCGGGTTCCTGGACCGATTGGTATCCCATTTCGACTTTTTGTCCGACCAGTGGGAAAGCGACAAGCACCTGCACACCACCCAGGACGAGGCTCTGCTGGAGATATACAAGCGGGCCCGTCCCGGTGAGCCACAATCGGTCGAGGCCGCCCGCAACTACTTCCGCAACGCTTTCTTCGAGAACCGGCGCTACGACCTTTCCCGGGTGGGACGCTACAAACTGGACCGCAAGCTGGGCCCCGAAATCGATCGCATTGAGCAGTTGCTGGGGGTTCCGCTGGAACGCCCCGAACCCGACCAGCCGGTGCTGTCGCCCTCGGAGATCCTGGCCACCTGCACCTACCTGCTCCACCTGATGAAGTTCGAGCCGGGCTACCGCCTCGACGACCAGGACCATTTCGCCAACCGCCGCATCCGCTCGGTGGGCGAGCTGATCCAGAACCAGGTGCGTATCGGTCTCTCCCGCATGGAGCGAGTGGTGCGCGAGCGCATGACCACCCAGGACGTGGAGGCCATCACTCCCACATCGCTCATCAACAACCGCCCGGTGGCAGCCGCCATCAAGGAGTTCTTCGGCACCAGCCAGCTCTCCCAGTTCATGGACCAGGTGAACCCGCTGTCGGGGCTCACCCACCGCCGGCGCCTATCGGCACTGGGTCCGGGAGGGCTGTCGAGGGAGCGGGCCGGTTTCGAGGTGCGCGACGTCCACTTCTCCCATTACGGCCGCATGTGCCCCATCGAAACCCCCGAAGGCCCCAACATCGGACTCATCGGCGCTCTGGCCTCTTACGGCCGGGTCAACGAATTCGGTTTCATCGAGTCCCCCTACCGCAAGGTGGTTGACGGCACGGTCACCGATGAAATCGTCTGGCTGGCCGCCGACGACGAGGAGGAGTACGTCGTCGCCCAGGCCAACGCCCCCCTCGACAGCCAGAACCAGTTCGTCAACAACCGGGTGCTGGTCCGACGCTCCCCCCAGGCGGCCACCATGAAGGGGTTGCAGGCTCAGCTCGAGCAGGAGGTGTTCTTCGGAGCCACCACCGAAATATCCTCGGTGCCTCCCTCGGAGGTCCAGCTAATGGACGTCTCCCCCAAGCAGATCGTCTCGGTGGCCACCGCGCTCATCCCATTCCTCGAGCACGACGATGCCAACCGAGCCCTCATGGGGGCCAACATGCAACGCCAGGCGGTGCCTCTGGTGCGGACCGAGGCCCCCTATGTGGGTACCGGCATCGAGAGCAAGGCAGCTCGGGATGCCGCCGACCTGATCATTGCCGAGGAGGACGGAACGGTCACAGACATCACCGGCGACAGGATCACGGTCGACTACACGGAATCCGGCCCGACCAGCTACCGGCTGATGAAGTTCGAGCGATCCAACCAGGACACCTGCATCAACCAGAAATCGCTCGTGGGAGTGGGAGACCGGTTCCACCGGGGCGACATCCTGGCCGACGGACCGTCCACCGACAACGGCGAGATGGCTCTGGGCAAGAACCTTCTGGTGGCCTTCATGGCCTGGGAGGGTTACAACTACGAGGATGCCATCATTCTCAGCGACCGTCTGGTTCGTGACGATGTGCTCACCTCCATCCATATCCACGAGCACGAGATCGATGCCCGCGACACCAAGCTCGGGCCCGAGGAGATAACCAGGGACATTCCCAACCTGTCCGAGGAGATCCTGGCCGATCTGGACGAAGAGGGGATCATTCGCCCCGGGGCCGAAGTTGGTCCGGGCGACGTTCTGGTCGGCAAGGTCACCCCGAAGGGGGAAACCGAGCTGACCCCCGAGGAGCGCCTGCTGCGGGCCATCTTCGGGGAGAAGGCCCGGGAGGTGCGGGACACCAGCCTCAAAGTCCCCCACGGCGAGACCGGCAAGGTCATCGATGTCAAGAAGTTCAACCGCTTCGCCGGCGATGAGCTGCCCCCCGGTGTCAACCAGTTGGTGAGGGTGTACGTTGCCCAGAAGCGGAAGATCTCCGTCGGCGACAAGCTGGCCGGCCGCCACGGCAACAAGGGTGTGATCTCCAAGATCCTTCCCATGGAGGACATGCCCTACCTGGCCGATGGCACCCCCGTGGACATCATCCTCAACCCGCTGGGGGTTCCCTCCCGCATGAACGTGGGCCAGGTGCTGGAGGCCCACCTGGGCTACGCCGCCCGCTGGGGCTGGGAAGTGAACAACCCGGTGGGGGAGGAGGCCGACCGGGGCCGGGGCCGCAAGACCCGGCCCGCCACCCGGCCCGCCACCCTGGTATCCACCCCGGTGTTCGACGGGGCCAACTGGGACGAGGCGAGCCACTCCGGCAAGCACCCCACCATCCAGCAGATACTGGGGAACATCAAGCCCGAGACCGTTGATGGGGAGCGCCTGATCGGCAGTGACGGCAAGGTTGTTCTGTACAACGGCCGCACCGGCCAGCCCTACGACAACCGGATCATGGTCGGCTACATGTACATACTGAAGCTGGCCCACCTGGTGGACGACAAGATTCACGCCCGCTCCACCGGCCCGTACTCGATGATCACCCAGCAGCCCCTGGGGGGCAAGGCTCAGTTCGGCGGTCAGCGTTTCGGCGAGATGGAGGTATGGGCCCTGGAGGCCTACGGCGCGGCCTACTGCCTCCAGGAGCTGCTCACCGTGAAGTCCGACGATGTGCTCGGCCGGGTGAGGGTGTACGAAGCAATAGTCAAGGGCGACAACATCCCCGAGCCGGGTATTCCGGAAAGCTTCAAGGTGCTCATAAAGGAAATGCAGGCCCTGTGTCTCAACGTGGAGGTCCGGGACATCGCCGGCCAGCAGGTGGAGATCACCGAGCTGGACGACGATGCCTTCCGCACCTCCGAGGAACTGGGCATCGACATATCCCGCCCCGAACGAGGATCAGACGAAGAGGACGAGCGCCGTGTGGCGAGGAGGTCATTCTAAATGCTGGATGTCAACGCATTCGACCAGCTCTCCGCTGACGAGCGCCGTGTGGCGAGGAGGTCATTCTAAATGCTGGATGTCAACGCATTCGACCAGCTCTCCGCTGACGAGCGCCGTGTGGCGAGGAGGTCATTCTAAATGCTGGATGTCAACGCATTCGACCAGCTCTCAATCGGGCTGGCCACTGCTGATTCCATACGAACCTGGTCCAACGGCGAGGTGAAAAAGCCCGAGACGATCAACTACCGCACTTTGCGGCCCGAAAAGGACGGCTTGTTCTGCGAGAAGATCTTCGGCCCCACCAAGGACTGGGAGTGCTACTGCGGCAAGTACAAGCGCATCCGCTTCAAGGGCATCATCTGCGAGCGCTGCGGCGTGGAGGTCACCCGATCGAAAGTGCGCCGGGATCGAATGGGCCACATCGAGCTCGCCGCCCCCGCGGTCCACATCTGGTACTTGCGGGGCACACGGTCCTGGCTGGCCTACCTGCTCATGGGTACCGAGCCCAAGGAGGAGCTGAAGGCCAAGCAGCTCGAAAAAGTCATTTACTTCGCGGCCAACCTGGTCACCGAGGTGGACGAGGAGGAACGCCACAAGCAACTCCCCCAACTGGAGCGGGAGATGCACGATGAGGTTCAGGCCATCCGTGACGAACACCAGGAGCGGCGCGACGAGCGCCTGGCCGAACTCGAGGCCGAGCTGGCCGAACTCGAGGCCGCCAAGGCCAAGGATTCGGAGAAGAACTCCCGCCAGAGGGCAGCCGAGAAGGACCTCCTGGCTCTTGACGAGGAGTACGAGGAGGAAATCGATCTGGTCGAGCGGGTATTCGAGGAGTTCTCCGATCTGTTCCCCCGCAAGATCGTCGAGGACGAGGAGCTGTGGCGGGAGATGGAGGACCGCTACGGGGACATGTTCTCCGGAGGCATGGGAGCCGCGGTCATTGCCACGCTCATCGACAGCGTCGATCTCGACGAGGAGGAGCTCAAGCTTCGGGACCAGCTCGACCCCCCCGAGGGCCAGAAGAAGCTCTCCCAGCAGCGCGAGCAGAAAGCCATAAAGCGGTTGAAGATAGTGTCGGCCTTCAACCGGAGGGACCAGCACGGTCGGCGTATCAACGATCCCCGGGCCATGATCCTGGACACCATTCCGGTCATCCCCCCGGAGCTGCGTCCCATGGTGCAACTGGATGGTGGACGATTCGCCACCTCCGACCTGAACGACCTCTACCGCCGGGTCATCAATCGAAACAACCGCCTCAAGCGGTTGCTCGACCTGGGAGCACCCGAGATCATCGTCAACAACGAGAAACGCATGCTCCAGGAAGCGGTGGACGCCCTGTTCGACAATGGTCGCCGGGGACGACCGGTAACCGGTCCGGGTAATCGCCCCCTCAAGTCACTGTCCGACATGCTCAAGGGCAAGCAGGGAAGATTCCGCCAGAACCTCCTGGGCAAGCGGGTGGACTACTCCGGACGATCGGTCATCGTGGTCGGCCCCACCCTCAAGCTGCACCAGTGCGGTTTGCCCAAGCTCATGGCATTGGAGCTGTTCAAGCCCTTCGTGATGAAGAAGCTGGTGGAGGAGGACCTGGCTCAGAACATCAAGTCGGCCAAGCGTATGGTTGAGCGGCGCCGCCCCCAGGTGTGGAACGTGCTCGACGAGGTCATCCAGGAGCACCCCGTGCTGCTGAACCGAGCCCCCACCCTGCACCGGTTGGGCATCCAGGCGTTCGAGCCGGTGCTGGTGGAGGGCAAGGCCATCCAGATCCACCCGCTGGTGTGCACCGCCTTCAACGCCGACTTCGACGGTGATCAGATGGCGGTCCATCTACCATTGTCGGCCCAGGCCCAGGCCGAGGCCCGGGTTCTGATGCTGTCGGCCAACAATGTGCTGAGCCCGGCTCACGGCCGTCCCCTGGTCACTCCCAGCCAGGACATGATAATCGGGGCCTACTACCTGACCGAGGAGGTGGACGGGGCGCACGGCGAGGGGCGCGTATTTCGCCATCAGCATCAGATCGAGCGGGCCCACGAAGCCGGGGAGATCCAACTGCACGCCCGCATCGAGTACCGCATTCCCGAGCTGCTGGACACCCCGGCCAACGGGGAAGCGGCCACCTACACCCCCACCACCGCGGGCCGGGTCTTCTTCAACAGCACCCTGCCCGAGGATTTCCCCTATGTGAACCATGTGGTGGCCAAGCGGGACATAACCACGATCGTGGACCGGCTGGCCCAGCAGTACACCAAGGAGAAGGTGGCTCGCAGTCTGGACGACCTGAAGAACCTGAGCTTCGAGTTCGCCAGCAAGTCGGGGCTCACCGTGTCGGTGGACGACATCAAGGTACCCCCCGACAAGAAGAGCATCCTGGATCGTTATGAGAAGGAAGCCGACCGGGTGGAGAACCAGTTCCATCGAGGGATAATCACCGACGGTGAGCGTCGGCAGAAAGAAGTGGAGATCTGGACCGAGGCCACCGAGACGGTACGCCAGCGCATGGAAGCGGTGCTCAGGAACGAGAAGTTCAACCCCATCGACATGATGGTGGGCTCCGGTGCTCGAGGAAACATGATGCAGGTTCGCCAGATCGCGGGTATGCGGGGCCTGGTGGCCAATCCCCGGGGTGACATGATCCCCCGCCCCATCAAGAGCAACTTCCGCGAGGGCCTGGCGATGCTGGAGTACTTCATTGCCACCCCCGGCGCTCGCAAGGGTCTGGTGGACACCGCCCTGCGCACCGCCGATTCCGGCTACCTCACGCGCCGCCTGGTGGACGTGGCCCAGGAGGTGATCATCAACGACCGGGATCCGTTCGCATCCAATGGGCCGGTGCGGGGCATCTGGATCGAGGATGTGACCCCCGACCAACCAGGGCGGCGCACCTACCTGGAAACCCGCCTGTTCAGCCGCACCCTGGCCGACGATGTGAAGCTGGGCGACGGCACCGTGCTGGAAAGAGGCTCCATCGTGGATGCCAAGGCCCTGGAACTTTTGCGCGACGACCCGACCGTGGTCAGGGTCCGCGTGCTATCGCCCCTCACCGACGACTCCGAGGTGGGCATCAGCCGGGCCTCCTACGGGCTTTCCCTGGCCACCGGTGAACTCATCGAGCAGGGGGAGGCAGTGGGGGTCATCGCCGCCCAGTCCATCGGCGAGCCGGGCACGCAGCTCACCATGCGGACATTCCACACCGGGGGTGTGGCCGGCAAGGACATCGCCGGCGGTCTACCCCGGGTGGTGGAGCTGTTCGAAGCCCGCACTCCCAAGGGCAAGGCCGAGCTGACCCGAATCTCCGGTGTGGTCCGCATCGATGAGGCCGACGGCCGGATCAACAGGCTGACGGTGGTGGGCGACGACGGTTCGGAGTGGTCGCTCATCATCGACCCCGCCTGGAAGCTGGCCGTGAAGGACGGCCAGGAAGTGGCTGCCGGGGATTCGGTCGCGCAAGCCGACGGGCCTCGCGACCCCAAGGAGCTTCTCGAGATCAGGGGCGTGCGGGAAACCCAGCAATACCTGGTGGACGAGGTCCAGCGGGTTTACCGGGACCAGGGCGTGTCCATCCACGACAAGCACATTGAGCTGATCGTGCGCCAGATGACCCGCCGGGTAGCCATCCAGGAACCGGGGGACTCCGACTTCTTGCCCGGGGAGCGGGTGGACTCCCAGGTATTCACCAACGTGAACCGCTCGCTTGCTCAAGCGGGCCGGCGGCCGGCCGAGGGACGCCCCGAACTCATGGGTATAACCAAGGCCTCCCTGGCCACCGACTCCTGGCTGTCGGCGGCATCCTTCCAGGAGACCACCCGGGTGCTCACCGAGGCCGCCATCGAGTCCCGCCACGACGGGCTCATAGGGTTGAAGGAGAACATCATCATCGGCAAGTTGATCCCGGCCGGTACCGGTATGGAGTCGTACCGGGAGATCGCCACCCATGCCCCCGACTTCACTCCGATGGAGTTCTACACCTCAACCGACGAGGACATCGATCTAGCCGATCAATTCGCCCAGTGGGATCCGTCGGCCGGCATCGAGACTGCCGACGTGTTGCCGATGGGAACAATGGGAGCGTAGACTTCTACCCCGAGCGCGGGTTCTCGCGCTATCAATCTCGTTTCATTCAGCCCCAGGAAGTGCTGTGCCCACGATTCAGCAACTGGTACGCAAGGGTCGCCAGTCAAAATTCCGCAAAGAGAAGACACCGGCCCTCAAGGGCGCGCCCCAACGGCGGGGAGTTTGCACCAGGGTCTATACCACCACCCCGAAAAAACCGAACTCGGCCCTGCGGCGAGTGGCTCGCGTTCGCCTGACCAGCGGCATGGAGGTCACCGCCTACATACCCGGTGAGGGGCACAACCTCCAGGAACACTCCATCGTCCTGGTACGCGGCGGTCGGGTCCGGGATCTACCCGGGGTGCGCTACAAGATCATCCGCGGCACGCTCGATACATCTGGAGTAGCCGAGCGCCGCCAGGCTCGAAGCCGTTACGGCACCAAAAAGGACGGCTGAGGATGCCTCGCAAGGGCCCCGCGGGGCGGCGCAATCTTCCCAAGGACCCGGTTTACGGCGAGCTGCTGGTTACCCAGTTCGTCAACAAGGTGCTGCAACGGGGCAAGCGCTCCACCGCGGAGCGCATCGTGTACGGCGCGCTCGACATCGTGGAGCAGAAGACCAACGCCGAGCCCATCGGCACCCTGAAACGAGCCCTGGACAACGTGCGTCCCCAACTCGAGGTGCGCAGCCGGCGCGTCGGCGGAGCCACCTACCAGGTGCCCGTGGATGTACGCCCCCGGCGGGCCAACACGCTGGCAATCCGCTGGATAGTCAACCACGCCCGGGAGCGCCGCGAGCGCACCATGACCGATCGACTCGCCAACGAAATCCTGGATGCCTCCAACGGCCTGGGTGTGTCGGTAAAACGACGCGACGACTTGCACAAGATGGCTGAGTCGAACCGGGCTTTTGCTCACTACCGCTGGTAAGCGGACCTACCGGTTAGCCCCCATGTCTCGTCACCCGCTGGAAAAAATCCGCAACATCGGCATCATGGCCCACATCGACGCGGGCAAAACCACCTGCACCGAGCGCATTCTCTACTACACCGGCAAGGCCTACAAGCTCGGCGAGGTCCACGACGGTGCCGCCACCATGGACTGGATGGAGCAGGAGCAGGAGCGGGGCATCACCATCACCTCCGCCGCTACCACCGCGGAGTGGGCCGGGCACCGCATCAACATCATCGACACCCCCGGCCACGTGGACTTCACCATGGAGGTGGAACGCTCCCTTCGGGTACTGGACGGAGCGGTCGCCCTTTTCGACGGCGTTGCCGGGGTTGAACCCCAGTCCGAGACGGTATGGCGTCAAGCCAACAAATACCGGGTACCGCGGATTTGCTTCATCAACAAGCTCGACCGCACCGGGGCAAACTTCGAGCAAGCGGTGCTCACCATTCAGGAGCGGCTGCGAGCCAACACCGCAGTGGTGCAGTTGCCCATAGGCATCGAGGCCGACCTTCTGGGGGTGGTGGACCTGGTCGAGATGCAGGGCCTGGTTTGGCGGGGCGACGACCTGGGAGCCACCTGGGACATCACCGAGATCCCCGACGATCTCAAGGACCGAGCCGAGCAGGCCCGCCTGGAGCTCATAGACCTGCTCACCCAGTTCGATGAGAACCTGCTGGAGAAGTACGTCGAGGACGAGAACTCAATAACTCCCGCCGATCTGCGGGCCGCACTGCGGGCCGGCACCCTGGCACTGGACATCGTGCCGGTGCTGTGCGGATCGGCCTTCAAGAACAAAGGCGTGCAGCCTCTTCTGGATGCCGTCATCGAATACCTGCCCTCGCCCCTGGACATACCGGCGGTGAGGGGTACCCATAAGGAAGAGGTGCAGGAACGACCCACCGACGACGACGCCCCTTTCAGCGCGCTGGCCTTCAAGATCATGAGTGATCCCCATGTCGGCAAGCTCACCTACTTCCGGGTGTACAGCGGCCAACTGGAAAAGGGCAGCCCGGTGTTGAATCCTCGTACCGGCCGCAAGGAGCGGGTGGGCCGCATCCTGGAGATGCACGCTAACGACCGGGCCGACCTGGACATCGTCCGAGCCGGCGACATCGTGGCCGGCATCGGTCTCAAGGCCGTGCGCACCGGGGACACCCTGACCCACCCCAATCACCCGATCGAGTTGGAGCAGATGGATTTCCCCGACCCGGTCATCCAGGTGGCGGTGGAGCCCCGGACCAAGGCCGACCAGGACAAGCTGGGCAAGGCCATGTCCGCCCTGGCCGAGGAGGATCCGACGTTCCAGGTCCGCACCGATGACGAGACCGGGCAAACCCTGATCGCCGGTATGGGCGAGTTGCATCTGGAAGTGCTGGTGGAGCGGATGCTGCGCGAGTTCACCGTGGATGCCTCGGTCGGCAAGCCCCAGGTGGCCTACCGGGAGACCATCTCCGCACCGGTGACCCGGTTCACCTACACCCACAAGAAACAGACCGGCGGTTCCGGCCAGTACGCCGAGATCACGTTCGACCTGGAGCCCAACACCCCCGGAAAGGGTTACGAGTTCGCCAGCGAGGTCACCGGCGGGCGTATCCCCCGGGAGTACATCCCCGCGGTGAGCAACGGCATGCAGGATGCCATGACCACCGGAACCCTGGCCGGCTTCCCGGTGGTCGACATCAAGGTGACTCTCACCGACGGCAGGCACCACGATGTGGACTCGTCGGAAATGGCATTCAAGATCGCCGCCACCGCCGCCTTCCGGGATGCCGCCCGCCGGGCCAAGCCCATACTCTTGGAGCCCATCATGGCCGTGGATGTGATGACTCCCGAGGAGTACATGGGCGACATCATCGGCGATCTGAACGGCCGGCGGGGCAAGATCGACAGCATGGAGCAGCGGGGCCGCGAACAAATTGTTAAAGCCCATGTGCCACTATCGGAAATGTTCGGGTACGCTACCGATCTCCGGTCGCGGACCCAGGGTCGCGCCACCCACACCATGCAGTTCGACACCTACCGGCAGGCACCTGCCAAGGTACAAGAAGAGATCGTTGCCCGCATTCGGGGCACGTAACCAAAGCAACCACCCCACCTTCGGAGGTTGAAAGAAAAATGGCCAAGGAAACATTTGAGCGCAACAAGCCGCACTTGAACGTGGGCACGATGGGTCACATCGACCACGGCAAGACAACCCTCACCGCGGCAATCACCCGGGTGCTGTCGGAAGCCGATCCTTCCTCCACCCAATTCACCGAGTTCGACAACATCGACAAGGCTCCCGAGGAGCGGGAGCGGGGCATCACCATCAACGTGGCCCACGTCGAGTACGAGACCGCGAACCGGCACTACGCCCATGTCGATATGCCCGGCCATGCCGACTACATCAAGAACATGATCACCGGTGCCGCCCAGGTGGATGGTGCCATCCTGGTGGTGTCGGCGGCCGACGGCCCCATGCCCCAGACCCGGGAGCACGTTCTGCTGGCCCGCCAGGTTGGCGTTCCCGCCATCGTGGTGGCCCTCAACAAGGTCGATATGGTGGACGACGAGGAGCTGCTGGAGCTGGTGGAACTCGAGGTCAGGGAGCTGCTCAGCGAGTACGACTTCCCCGGCGACGACATCCCGGTGGTCCCGGTCTCGGCCCTCAAGGCCCTCGAAGGCGACCAGGAAGCCGCTCAGCAGGTCATGGAGCTGATGGAGCAGGTGGACTCCTACATCGCCGAACCCGAGAGGGATGTGGACAAACCGTTCCTGATGCCCATCGAGGACGTGTTCTCGATCACCGGGCGGGGTACGGTGGTCACCGGCCGGGTGGAGCAGGGCATCGTGAACACCGGGGACAAGGTGGAGATCGTCGGGATCCGGGATACGGCCGAGACGGTCTGCACCGGTGTCGAAATGTTCCGCAAGCTGCTGGACGAGGGCCGGGCCGGCGACAACATCGGTGCTCTTCTACGGGGCACCGGCAAGGACGAGGTCCAGCGGGGCCAGGTGCTGTCCAAGCCCGGATCCATCACCCCCCACACCAACTTCGAGGCCCAGGTCTACGTGCTGACCAAGGAGGAGGGAGGACGCCACAAGCCCTTCTTCAGCAACTACCGGCCCCAGTTCTACTTCCGCACCACCGATGTGACCGGCACCATCGCCCTGCCCGAGGGCATCGAGATGTGCATGCCCGGGGACAACACGGAGATGGTGGTGAACCTGATCGCTCCGATAGCCATGGACGAGGGTCTGCGTTTCGCCATTCGCGAGGGCGGTCGCACCGTGGGTGCAGGCACCGTCACCAAGATAATCAAGTAGTTCTTGTGGCCGCAGGACAGAAAATTCGTATCCGGCTGAAAGCCTACGATCACGAGATAGTTGATCAATCCACGAAGAAGATCGTGGAGACGGTCAAGCGCACTCAGGCCGACCTGCGGGGACCGGTTCCACTGCCCACCGAGAAGCACCGGTTCACCGTGATCCGGTCGCCGCACAAGGACAAGGACAGCCGTGAGCACTTCGAGATCCGCGTTCACAAGCGCCTTCTCGACATCGTGGATCCCGGCCCCAAAACCGTGGACTCCCTCCAGCGCCTTGATCTGCCCGCGGGTGTAGATATCGAGATCAAGCTCCAGCACGGCTGAGCGCCGGGCGGACCGGGTTCGAGCGAGCCATGGCTTCCACCCAAGTCATCCTGCTGCGGGTATCCGGCCCCGACCGGCCCGGCCTGTTTGCCGCCCTGCTCAACGTGCTGACCGCCGGTGGGGGGCGGATCCAGGATGTGGAGCAGGTGGTCATCCGCCGCCAACTCACCCTGGGGATCGTGATGGAGCTGCCTCCCGGCCAGGATCTGCTGAAAGACCTGCTGCTGTTCGGATGGGAGCAGAGGGTCACCGTGGAGTTCGATGTGGTTGACCCCACCCCCTCCTCCCACCTCGGGGCCCATGCGGTAACCGTGCTGGGCCGGGAGCTGACTCCGGCGATGCTGGCCGCCACCGCCACTGCCATCGCCACCGCCGGGGGCAACATCAACCGCATAGTGCGCCTCTCCCGCTATCCGATCTACAGCTACGAGCTGCTGGTGGAGGGAGGCGATGGCGATACCCTTCACCGCAACCTGCTATCGGTAGCCGGCAGCAACCCCGAATTCGACGTGGCCATCCAGCAGGAAGGGCTGGCCCGCCGGGCAAAGCGGTTAGCGCTGCTCGACGTGGACTCGACCCTAATCCAGGATGAGATGATCAACCTGCTGGCTGCCGAGGCAGGCTGCGAGGAAATCTGCCAGCAGCTCACCGAGCAGGCCATGCAGGGAGAGATCGATTTCGAGACCTCCTTGCGAGAGCGAGTCCACCATCTGGCCGGTTTGGACGAAGCCGCCCTGGATCGGGCCTGGGACCGGATCACTCTCACCCCGGGGGCCCGTACATTCGTGACCGCTCTTCAGCGGCTGGGCTTTGCCATAGCCATCGTGAGCGGTGGCTTCACCCGGTTCTGCGATCGCCTCAAGCAGGATTTCGATCTCGACTACGCCTACGCCAACACCCTTGAAATAATCAATGGCAAGCTCACCGGCAAGCTGGTGGGTCCGATTGTGGACCGTGGCCGTAAGGCTGAGATTCTCCACGAAGTGGCCGCCGCTGAAGGAGTGACCGCCGAGCAGGTGGTGGCGGTGGGTGACGGCTCCAACGATATCGACATGCTCACGGCTGCCGGTTTGGGAATAGCCTTCAACGCCAAACCCAAGGTTCGCCAGGCAGTTGAAACCTCGGTGAGCGTCCCCTACCTGGACGCAGTGCTGTTCCTGCTGGGCATCAGCCGCGAAGAAGTCGAGGCTGAGGGAATCTGACCTACCCCCCTCCCCAGTACCGGCGTAACCAGCCTTGCCGGCGTATTTGCCCCCCAGTACCGGCTGCATCGCAGCGGAGTGCTACAAAACAGCTATGGCGCAAACCACTTTTCACGACACAACCGTCAACACCGGTGGCGACCTTCCGGCGGTGGGATCGGCTGCCCCCGGATTCACACTGACCGGTGGCGACCTCTCCCCGGTGACGCTGGAAGCTCTGTCGGGTCGCAACGTGGTTCTGAACATCTTCCCGAGCATCGACACCGGAGTGTGTGCCACCAGCGTGCGGACTTTCAACCAGCGGGCCGCGGGGCTGGACAACACCACCGTTATCTGCGCTTCGATGGACCTGCCGTTCGCCGGTTCCCGCTTTTGCGGTGCCGAGGGCATCGAGAACGTGACCATCGGTTCCATCTTTCGCAATCGGGAGTTCTTGGATGATTACGGGGTGGAGATGGTGGACGGTCCGCTGCGCGGGCTGACCGCTCGGGCGGTGGTGGTGGTTGCCCCCGACGGCACAGTGACCCACACGGAGTTGGTGGAAGCCATCACCTCTGAGCCCGACTACGACGCCGCGCTGGCCGCCTGCTCCTAACCCACAACCCGCCCCTGGAGCCGCAAAACTTTGGAGCTTTGGAGCAACGATTTATGGCGCTGGCCGCCTGCTCCTAAACCCACAACCCACCCCCTGGAGCCGCACAATTTTGGGGCAACGACTTATGGCGCTGGCCGCCTGCTCCTAAACCCACCCCATCAGGGGTTGCCCGAACGGCGGAAGGCCTGGCGAATCCGCTGCCCCAACGGACCGGGCGGCGGTTGGCGAGCTGCTTCGGCCTCCTCCAGTTCCTGCACAACCTTGCCCCGCTCAAGATAGCTGGACAGAAAAGCTTGGAGGGTGGCGGCAACCGGCAGAGCCAGCACCGCCCCCACCGCCCCCAGCAGCAGGCTCCCGGCAATCACCGACCCGAAGGCCACGGTCACATGGATCTCCATGGTGTGGGCGGTAACCTTGGGCTGGAGCAGGTAGTTCTCAACCTGCTGGTACACGACGATGGCCACCAGAATGGCCAACCCGGTGGAGGGATTGTCCAGCAACCCGACCAGCACCGGTAGCGCTCCGGCTATGTAGGTACCGATCACGGGCACGAACTGTGAAACCAACCCCACCCACATGGCCATCGGGGCCGGGAACGGCGCACCCACCAGCGTGAACACCAACCAGTGGACCAGAAACGAAACCACCGCCAGGATGAGCCGGCTGTAGATGTAACCCCCGGTCTTGGCAATGGCCAGGTCCCACACCTGAAGCACTTGGCGCTGGCGTTGGGGCGGCAGCAATGAGCAGACGTTGCGCCGCAACTTGGGCCCCTCGGCCACCAAGTAGAAGGTGAACAGCGCGATGGTCAGAACCTGAAAGAGCACCTGAACGACCGTGGCCCCCAAGCTGACCAGGTTGCCGGCCAGCCGGGTGGCCAGGTTGGTGACCGCCCCACCCTCCTGGAACTCCTCGAGCAACCCCTGGGCATCGACTTCAATGTCGAAGGTGTTCTCCACCCAATTCTCGAGATCCCTGATGTAGCCGGGAGCGTCGTCGGCGAAATCACTTATCTGCCCCGCCAGAACCGCACCGATGGCCCAAAGGAACAAGGCCCCCGCAACCAGCAGAACGAAGAACATGATTCCGGTGCCCAGACCCCGGCGAATGCCCATCCTCTCCATGCGATTCACCGGGGACTCCAGGGCGAACGAGAGGAAGAAGGACACCAGCACGATCACCAGCAGAGTTCTCAGCTCGGAGATCAACCATCCCAGAACATAAAGCCCTCCAAGGGCCGCCGTGCTCACCAGGATGGCTCTGAGCAGCCATGGAGGTAATTTGTTGGACGACACTTCGTCCACGGTTCCACGCTAATCGCCGTTACCCCCATGATCGGGGATTTGATCTCGATCAGCCGATGGAAAACTTTGGCCACCCACTTTGGTGGTTCACCCAGTGTTCGCTATAGTTGGCAATTCGTGCCGGCCCGGGTCGGCACTGTTCGTGTCAAACGATGTCCACCCAGGCCCGCATGCAGCAATGCTGCGGGAACCAAGTGGCAAAACCGAACCCGCTCCGCCGGAAAGTCCCACCAGTTGGGTCTGCGCCCGTGCGGAGCGTTCGCGTGAAAGCAGGGTCGCGGTGGTTGCCAAGGCGATTGTCGGCGAAAAACTAGGAATGACTCAGGTATGGGACGAGAACGATCACGTCGTGCCCGTAACCGTGCTGCGAGTGGAACCCTGTCGCATCGTTCAGGTAAAGCGACCCGAAACCGACGGTTATTCCGCTCTCCAAGTCACCTTCGGAACCCAGAACCCCGCCCGGCTGCCCCAACCGGCCAAGGGACACCTGGACAAGGCCGGCGTGGCCCCCGGCCGCAAGCTGGTGGAGCTGCGCCTCGACGACGTGGGGACCTACGAGGCCGGGCAGGAGATCGGGGTCGATGTGTTCGACGGGGGCGAGTTGGTGGATGTCACCGGCCTCAGCAAGGGCAAGGGCTTCTCGGGAGTCATGAAGCGGCACAATTTCAGTGGTCAAAAAGCCAGCCACGGTGCCCACAAGGTTCACCGCAAACCCGGTGCTGTGGGGCAATGTGCCACCCCATCGAGGATCTTCCGGGGCAAGCGGATGCCCGGACGGGCTGGTGCGGTGAAAGTGACCACGCTGAACCTCCGGGTAGTGAGGGTGGACGGGGAGAACGGTCTGATCCTGCTGAGGGGATCGGTCCCCGGCCGCCGGGGATCCACCGTTTTGATTCGCAGCGCAGTGAAGAACGGGACGAGATGACCACCCTCACCGTTCGCAACCCCGCCCCGATCGTGACCGATCACGACGACACCGCGGTAACGGCGAGATGACCACCCTCACCGTTCGCAACCCCGCCGGCCAGGAGACCGGATCGGTGGAACTGGATCCCGAGGTGTTCGGTATCGAGCCCAATGTGGCGGTCATGCATCAGGTGGTCACCGCCCAACTGGCTGCCCGCCGCCGGGGAACCCAGAACACCCGCACCAAATCAGAGGTCAGGGGAGGCGGGGGCAAGCCGTGGCGCCAGAAGGGCACCGGACGGGCCCGCCACGGGTCGATCCGGAATCCGCAGTGGCGGGGAGGCGGGGTGGCTCTCGGGCCCAAGCCCCGGACTTACCACCAACGCACCCCCAAAAAGATGATCCGCCTGGCCCTTAGGTCGGCGCTGTCCGATCGAGTCCGGGACGGCAAGGTCGTGGTGGTGGACAGTTGGGAGTTCGAGACCCCGAGCACCAGAAAAGCAATTGCTGCTCTTGATGCCCTGGGAGTGCAAGGTCGAGCGCTGATGGTGACCGAGCGCGATCAGCCGGAGGTTTGGAAGAGCTTCCGCAACCTGCCCCGGGTACGCATAATCAGCCCCGGTGAGCTGAACGCCTACGACGTGCTGGTTTCCGACACAGTTGTTTTCACTCTCGACACATTGCCTGCTACGACATCAGCCCAGCCCGAGGCCACCGATGACAACCTGAACACCGACGACGGAGAACCCGAGACCACCCCCGACAACCTGAACACCGATAAGGGGGAAGAGGCATGAAGAACCCTCGCGACATCGTGCTGGCTCCCGTGGTGTCAGAGAAGTCCTACGAGCTTTTGGAGTCCAACGTCTACACCTTCAAGGTTCATCCCGATGCCTCCAAACCCGAGATCAAAGATGCGGTTGAGTCGTTGTTCGATGTCACCGTTCTCAAGGTCAACACCATGAACCGCAAGGGCAAGCGTCGCCGCAACCGGCGCAAGGCCACTTTCGGCCGCCGACCCGACATCAAGCGAGCATTGGTCACACTGGCTGAGGGCGACCAGATCGAGGTGTTCGATGTTTGAGAATCCGACCGCAGTAAGCAACCGCAAGCTACGCAATCTCCTCAACCCCCCAATGGATCCGTACAAGCTACGCAATCCCCACCAACCACCCAATGGATTTGTACCCAGTGTCTGAGGTGTCCGATGGCAGTGAATAAACGCAAACCGACCAGCCCCGGCCGCCGCTTTCAAACGGTGTCGGATTTTTCGGGAATCACCGCCACCAAACCGGAACGGTCACTGGTAACCATCAAGACCGGAACGGGCGGGCGCAACAACCACGGGCGCAAGACCGCTCGTCACCGGGGCGGGGGCCACAAACAGCGCTACCGGGTCATCGACTTCAAACGCACCAAGGACGGTGTCCCGGCCACGGTGGCTTCGGTGGAATACGACCCCAACCGCAACTGTCGTATCCTGCTGCTTCACTTCCACGACGGTGAGAAGCGCTACATCCTGGCTCCCGAGGGTGTGGGAGTGGGCGACATCCTGCAAAACGGTCAAGGTTCCGAGATCAGACCCGGCAACGCCCTACCGCTGCGCTACATCCCGGTGGGCACCACCGTCCATGCCGTGGAGTTGAGGCCGGGCGGCGGTGCTCGCATGGCCCGCTCTGCCGGGGCCAGCGCTCAACTGGTGGCCAAGGAGGGCGGCTTCGCCACCCTCCGGCTGCCCAGCACCGAGATGCGCCGCGTGCCCATCGACTGCCGAGCCACGGTAGGATCGGTGGGAAACGCCGAAGCTGAGCTCATCAAGCTGGGCAAGGCCGGTAGAGCCCGCTGGAAGGGAGTTCGGCCCCAGACCCGGGGCGTGGCCATGAACCCGGTGGATCACCCCCTGGGGGGTGGGGAGGGCAAGTCCTCCGGCGGGCGCCATCCCGTGTCGCCGTGGGGCAAACCCGAAGGCCGTACTCGTAACAAGAAGAAGAAATCCCAGCAAATGATCGTTCGGCGGCGCCGCACCCGGGGCGGGCGTCGCTGATCAGCAGGACCGAAAGGAGGGACCACCCATGCCCAGGAGCTTGAAGAAAGGCCCGTTTGTCGACGGGCACCTTTTGCGCAAGGTTGACGCGCTGAACGACCAGAAGACGAAACAGGTCATTCGAACCTGGTCCCGACGCTCCACCATCATCCCCGACATGGTTGGTCACACCATCGCGGTCCACGACGGGCGCAAGCACGTGCCGGTTTACATAACCGAGTCAATGGTGGGCCACAAACTCGGCGAGTTCGCCCCCACTCGCACGTTCAGGGCTCATGCCGGCCAGGAGCGAGGAGCTCGCCGCTGATGACCGCCGTCACCGTGGGCAACGAAACCCGTCAGGGCAGCCGGGCAGTGGCCAGGCACATACGGTCCTCGGCTTTCAAGGCCCGGGAGGTGCTCGATCTGGTACGGGGGAAGTCGTATGCCGAGGCTCGGGAAATACTGACCCTCTCCGAGCGGCGTATCTCCGACACCATCGCCAAGTGCCTCGACTCCGCGGTGGCCAACGCCGAGCACAACGACGACCTCGATGGCGAAGAGCTGTTCATCGCGGCCTGCTATGCCGACGAGGGGCCTACTTTGAAGCGCCACCGGCCTCGGGCTCGGGGCCGGGCCACCACTATCCGCAAACGAACCTGCCATATCACCGTTGTCCTGGCCCGCTACACCGATGACGAACTGGCGGCCATTGATGTACGCATGGCCGCAAAAGGCACCCGCCGGAGAAGCTCGGCCGTCGAGGCTCGCCGCCGCCGGGTAGCGGCCAGCAAGCAGCGTGATTCCAACCAAACCGAAGACCACGACCACGACCACGAACCAAACAACCAAACCGATACCGAAACTGATACCGATACCGACACCGACAACTTGCCCGACACCGAAACTGACACCGACAACTTGCCCGACACCGAAACTGACACCGACAACTTGCCCGACACCGAACCTGATACCACCACCGACACCGACAACTTGCCCGACACCGAACCTGATACCACCACCGACGTCAACGCTGATAACGACGAGAAGGAAGCCTGATGGGCCAGAAGATCAATCCCTACGGATTCCGACTCGGGGTTACCACCGACTGGAAGTCGCGCTGGTTTGCCAATCGCCGGGAATACGGCGACTTCATCATCGAGGACTGGAAAGTACGCGACTACCTGATGTCGGAGTTGCCCCATGCCGCCATCAGCCGCATCGAGATCGAACGCACTCGCGACCGGTTGCGAGTTGATGTGCACACCGCCAGACCGGGGATCGTCATCGGGCGTCGAGGCAGCGAGGCCGACCGGCTTCGCAACGGTCTGGCCAAGATAACCGGCAACAACCGGGTGCAGCTCAACATCCAGGAGATCAAGCAGCCCGAGTTGGACGCCGCACTCATCTCCCAGGGGGTGGCCGACCAGTTGGCCAACCGGGTGGCCTTCCGCCGGGCCATGAAACGTGCGGTCCAGAACGCCCAGAAGGCTGGAGCTCTCGGTATTCGGGTGCAATGTTCGGGCCGGCTGGGTGGTTCGGAGATGGCCCGTACCGAGTGGTACCGAGAAGGCCGGGTTCCCCTGCACACCCTTCGGGCCGACATCGACTACGGCTTTCGCGAGGCCCACACCACCTACGGCCGGATCGGGGTGAAGGTGTGGATCTACAAGGGCGACATCCTGCCCTACAAGACCCAGGCCGAGGACAAGATCAGCCGCGAGGCAGCCATGGCAGTGGGTGAGACCTCGGGTGCTCAAAGGCCCCGGGCGGTGGTGTCATCCGCGGCCGCTCGACGCCATGGCGATCCCGATCGTGCTGAAGATGCCGAAACCCCGGCACCGTTGATAAAAGAAGCCGACCCCGAGTTCGAAAAGCTGCTCGAGGAGGAGGAGGACATCCTCCGCACCACCCGCGAGCACCGCGAGACCCCCCACTTCCGCCCCGGCGACGCGGACTGAAGGCCATGTTGATACCCATGACGATCGACCGCACCAAAGATAGGGACCTCCCATGTTGATGCCCAAGAAGGTCAAGCACCGCAAACATCATCGGGGCCGGACCAAGGGACAAGCCAAGGGAGCCACCGGGGTGACCTTCGGCGAGTACGGCATCCAGGCCCTCGAGCCGGGGTGGATCACGGCCCGACAAATCGAAGCTGCCCGTATCGCCATTACCCGACACATCCGCCGGGGGGGCAAGGTTTGGATCAACATCTTCCCCGACAAGCCGGTCACCGAGAAACCGGCAGAAACCCGCATGGGTTCCGGTAAGGGCAACCCGGAGCGCTGGGTGGCGGTGGTGCGACCGGGCCGTATCCTGTTCGAGCTCTCGTACCACGACCGGGAAACAGCTCGCGCCGCCATTGAACGGGGGATTCAAAAACTCCCGGTCAGAGCTCGGTTCGTTGAGCGCCGGGAAGGGTGGTAGTAGTGGCTCGCAGAACAACCTGGACCGGCCTTACCGACATGGAGCTCATCGAAAGGTTGAGCGATGCCAAGGACGAGGTGTTCAAACTTCGCTTTCAGATCGTTACCGGACGCTTGGACAACACCGCTCGCCTGAAACAGGCCAAAAAGGAAGTGGCCCGAGCCATGACCGAGCTGCGGGCGCGGGAGATCCAAGCCGCCGAGGAGCTGGAGACCCAGAGGCAGGAGGCCGCTAATGGCTGACCAGACGACCGGATCACGACCCGCGAGCCGGCCCAACGGCCGCAAGGTGCGGGAGGGCATGGTGGTGTCCGTCGCCATGGACAAGACCGCGGTGGTGGCATCCACCAGCCACGCTCGCCATCGCCGGTACAACAAGACCGTGCAACGCACCACCAACCTGTATGTGCACGATGAAGCCAACCAGCTCGCGGTGGGTGACAGGGTAAGGGTGCAGGAAACCCGTCCGCTGTCCAAGACCAAGCGTTGGCGGCTGCTCGAAGTTCTGGAGCGAGCCCGATGATCCAGCAGGAAACCCGGGTAAAGGTGGCTGACAATTCCGGAGCCAAGGAGGTGCTGTGCATCCGGGTTCTGGGGTCGTCCCGGAAACGCTACGCCACCATCGGTGACGTGTTCGTGGCCACCGTCAAGGATGCCATGCCCGGTGCCGCGGTCCGCAAGGGTGACGTAGTGCGCTGCGTGCTGGTTCGCGCCAAGAAGGAGAAGCGCCGCAAGGACGGTTCCTACATCCGCTTCGACGAGAATGCAGCCGTGCTCATCAACGAGCAGCAACAACCCCGGGGCACTCGCATCTTCGGGCCGGTGGGGCGGGAGCTGCGGGACAAACGATTCATGCGCATCGTGTCGCTGGCACCGGAGGTGTTGTAGGGGCCATGAAGATTCGCAAGGGAGACCGGGTTCGAGTGCTGAGCGGGAAGGACCGAGGCAAGGTGGGCGAGGTTACGTTCGCCTTCCCCGCCGAGGGAACGGTGATCGTGGACGGCGTGAACATCGCCACCAAGCACCAGGGCCCCCGCCAGGGGATCATGCAGACCGGAATCATTGACAAGGAGATGCCGATCAAGGCCGACAACGTGGCCGTGATCAGCCCAGCAGATGGTCGCCCCACCCGGGTGGGGTACCGGTTCGACACCGATGGTCGCAAGTTCCGCGTCTGCCGGCGCACCGGGGTGGATCTGTAATGTCCACCGCTTCTGCCGCCCCCCGGCTGCAAACCCTGTACAGGGAGGAAATCCGTGACCAGCTCCAGGAGGAGTTGGGTTTGGGGAACATCATGCAAGTACCCCGTTTCGAGAAGATCGTCCTGAACATGGGCGTGGGAGAAGCTGTGGCCCAGGCCAAGCTGCTCGACGGTGCGACGACCGATCTGACCATCATCTCCGGCCAGCGTCCGGTAATCACCCGGGCCAAGAAGTCCATCGCCAACTTCAAGATTCGCGAAGGTAATCCCATCGGGGTAAAGGTCACCCTCAGAGGATCCCGAATGTGGGAGTTCCTGGACCGGCTCATCAACCTGGCCATCCCCCGCATCCGGGATTTTCGAGGTCTATCCCCCCGTTCCTTCGACGGGAACGGCAACTACTCGTTCGGGGTCACCGAGCAGCTCATCTTTCCCGAGATCGACTACGACTCCATCGACACCATCAGGGGCATGGATATAACGATCGTCACCACCGCAATCACCGACGAGGAGGGCCGAGCGCTGCTCGGGGCCTTCTCGTTCCCGTTCCGAGCCGAGGGACAGTAACTCTATGGCCAAAAAAGCGCTCATCCAGAAGCAACAAAAAACGCCAAAGTTCAAGGTACGGGCCTACACCCGTTGCCGGCGCTGCGGGCGGCCCCGGGCCGTTTACCGCAAATTCGGCCTGTGCCGGGTGTGCCTGAGGGAGCTGGCCCACGCCGGCGAGATCCCCGGCCTGACCAAGGCGAGCTGGTGAGGTGACACGGCCGTGACCATGACCGACCCCATCGCCGACATGCTGACCCGCATCCGCAACGCCAACACCGCCATGCGCGACGAGGTGAGGATGCCGTCATCCAAGATGAAGATCGCCCTGGCCGGTGTCCTCAAGAGCGAGGGCTACATCAGCAACTTCGAGGTGGCCGAGAACGAACGCGGGCCGGGTCAGACCCTGACCATCGACATGAAATACTCCGACCAGCGGGAGCGAGTCATCTCCGGGATCACCCGGGTGTCCAAGCCCGGCTTGCGGGTCTACTCGAAATCAAACAGCATCCCCCGGGTCCTGGGCGGGTTGGGAGTGGCGATAGTGTCCACCAGCAAGGGTTTGATGAGCGATCGCGAGGCACGCCGCCGCCGCATAGGCGGCGAGGTTGTCTGCGTGGTCTGGTAGGAGGTCGGCCGTGTCCCGAGTCGGAATGAACCCGATCCCGGTACCCACCGGGGTGAAAGTGACCATCGAGGGTGACAGGGTGACGGTCACCGGCAGCCGCGGCACGCTCGAGCACAACCTTCCCGAGCCCATCTCGGCCCGGACCGAGCACGATTTTGTCATCGTGGAGCGGGCCGACGAGCAGCGCGACACCAAGGCACTGCACGGGTTGAGTCGCTCGCTTCTGGCCAACATGGTCACCGGGGTCAGCGAGGGCTACCGCAAGGAACTCGAGATCGTGGGGGTGGGCTATCGGGCCATCGCCCAGGGGACCGGCAAGATCGAATTGCAATTGGGTTTCAGCCACCCGGTGCATGTTGAAGCTCCCGACGGGGTGACCTTCGAGGTACCCAATCAGACGAGCATCCATGTGCTGGGCATTGACAAGCAGGCCGTCGGCCAGGTGGCCGCTGATATCCGGGCCATCCGCAAGCCCGAACCCTACCGGGGTAAGGGAATCCGCTACGCCGGGGAGCGGATCATCCGCAAAGCCGGCAAGACCGCCAAGTAGAACCACGGGAAATCGGAATGAGCAGCGTCCAGCACAAGCATCAGAGCCGAGTCCGGCGTCATCGCCGGGTTCGCAAGAAGATCCGAGGCACGGCCGAGCGCCCCCGCTTGGCCGTGTACCGATCGAATCGCCACATTGTCGCCCAGCTCATCGACGATACCGCGGGCCATACCCTGACATCGGCCTCCACCATCGAGCCCGGGTTGCGGTCCGGTCCCACCGGCAACATCGCCGGAGCTGCCGTGGTGGGCAAGCTGATCGCCGAACGAGCCCGGGAAAAGAACATCACCGCAGTCGTTTTCGACCGGGGCGGCTTCCGATACCACGGCCGAGTAGCCGCCCTGGCCAACTCGGCCCGAGAAGCAGGACTGGAGTTCTGATGAGTGGATCGTCTTCCAGAAGCGGCCATCGCCAAGCCAACTCTGCCCGAGAAGCAGGACTGGAGTTCTGATGAGTGACATCTCAACCCCGGCCGGCGATGCCCAGCTACGCGACTCCAGGGTCATCAACATCAACCGGGTGGCCAAGGTGGTCAAGGGTGGGCGGCGGTTCTCGTTCACCGCGTTGGTGGTAATCGGCGATGGGGCAGGACGGGTCGGGCTGGGTTACGGCAAAGCCAAGGAAGTGCCCCTGGCCATCCAGAAGGGCACCGAAGAGGCCCGGCGCAACCTGTTCCGCGTGCCGCTGGCCTCATCCACGATCACCCATCCGGTCATCGGTGAAATGGGTGCCGGGCGGGTGCTGCTCAAGCCGGCCGCACCCGGTACCGGGGTGATCGCCGGGGGAGCCGCCCGAGCCATCCTGGAGGAGGCCGGGATCGGGGACGTGCTCTGCAAGTCCCTGGGCTCGCCCAACCACATCAACGTGGCTCGAGCCACCATAGCCGGACTCCAGGCCCTCAAGCGGCCCGACGATGTGGCCCGCCACCGGGGAATCCCCGCCGACGAGTTCGTTCCGGCCGGGCTGCTCAACGCTTACCGGGAGGCCGAGCGGCTGTCCACCGCCGGACCGGGCAAAAGGGAGTAACCATAGTGGTCATCAGAGTCACCCAGACCCGATCCCATATCGGTGCCCGACCCAAGCAGCGGGGAACGCTGCGAGCCCTGGGCCTGCGTGGCATCGGGCAAACCAACACCCTGCCCGACGCTCCCGAGATCAGGGGGATGATCAAAAAGGTGGCCCACCTCATCTCCTGGGAGGAAACCGAATAGCCATGAAAGTTCACGATCTGAAGCTCTCCTGGGAGGAAACCGAATAGCCATGAAAGTTCACGATCTGAAGCCAGCTCCCGGATCCCGCAAGCGGCCGCAGCGCAAGGCCCGGGGCATCGCCGGCAAGGGCGGCAAGACCGCGGGCCGGGGCATGAAGGGCCAGCGGGCCCGGAGCAAGATACCCGCCGGCTTCGAGGGCGGTCAGATGCCCCTGGCCCGCCGGATTCCCAAGCTGCGAGGGTTCAAGAACCCGTTCCGGGTGGAGTATCAGGCCATAAACCTGGATGTGCTCGAAGCCACCGGGCTGGACGAGATCACCCCGGAAATCCTGCATGAGCGGGGATTGCTGCACAAAGGTGCCCTGGCCAAGATTCTGAGTCGGGGCGAGCTGACTCGGGCCGTCAGCGTCAAGGCCCATGGTTTTTCCGAGTCGGCAAGAGCAGCCATTGTCGCCGCCGGCGGTAGCGTGGAGGTGTTGCCCAAGCCTTTCACCGGCCGGCCACCGGCCCGGGGCAACGCCCTCACCAACCGCTAGTCGAAGTCCGGCAGGGGTCAAGGAGTAGGTAGGAGTAGCCGTGCTCACCAGGGTTTTGAACATGTTCCGGGTGACCGATCTACGCAACCAGATCCTGTTCACCCTGTCCATGCTGGTTCTCTTCCGGGTGGGCGTTGCCATCCCCTCCCCCGGAGTGGATCTCGACGCGGTGGACCAGCTCCGCAACCAGGCCGATGCCGGCGGCATAACCGGGTTGTTGAACTTCTTTTCCGGCGGTGCCCTTTCGCAGTTCGCCATCTTCGCGCTGGGCATCTTCCCCTACATCACCGCATCCATCATCATGCAGGTGCTGGGCGTGGTCATTCCCCGCATAGAGCAGTGGCAGAACCAGGGCGCAGTGGGTCAGCGCAAGATCACCCAGTGGACCCGTTACCTAACCATCGCCATCGCCATAATTCAGGCCACGTCGTTCTCGTTCCTGTTCCACAACGGCGGGGGCGGCCTCAGCCTCACCGGGGGCAACGCCAATCAGAGCATCGACCTTCTGCCCAATTTCACCGCTCCCCGAGTGTTCCTCGTGGTGCTGACCCTCACCGCCGGCACCGCCCTGCTGATGTGGATGGGCGAGCTCATCACCCAGAAGGGAATCGGCAACGGAATGTCGCTGATAATCTTCGCCTCGGTGGTGTCCACCATCCCCAACCAGTTTTCCCTGGTTAAGGCGTCCGAGGGATGGGGAGCGGTTTTCGTGATCGCCCTCATGTACCTGGCCCTGCTGGTGGCCATCGTGTTCGTGGAGAACGGTCAGCGGCAAATCCCGGTGCAGTTCGCCAAGCGAGTGGTGGGGCGGCGCATGACCGGCGGCCAGAGCACCTACATCCCCTTGAAGGTGAACCAGTCCGGTGTCATCCCCATCATCTTCGCCAGCTCCGTTCTCTACCTGCCCATCCTGCTGTCGGCGGTTCTACCCTCCGATTCCAACCCCGATCACAACACCTGGGGAGAGAGCGTCCAAAACTGGGTGAACACCCACCTGGGCGACCCGGCCGACACGGTTTACTTGATCACCTTTGCTTTGATGATCGTGGGGTTCGCCTACTTCTACACCGCCATAACCTTCGATCCGGTCAAGCAGGCCGACCAGATACGCAAGCAGGGCGGGTTCATCCCCGGCATCCGGCCGGGGCGCCAAACGGAGCGCTACCTGGGTCGCATCCTGTCCCGCATCACCCTGCCCGGGGCACTGTTCATAGCCGCCGTGGCCGTCATCCCTGCCATCGCCCTCTCCCAGTACATTCCCTCCCAAAGCACCTCGGCCTACAGCTTCAGCGGCATCTCCGTACTGATTGCGGTGGGTGTAGCCCTCGAGACCATGAAGCAGATTGACAGCCAACTCATGATGCGCAACTACGAGGGCTTCCTGAAGTGACCCAAAGCCAACTCACGATGCACCCAACCACCAAGGCTTCCTGAAGTGACCCAAAAAAATGGTCGCCCGCTGATCCTGGTCATTCTGGGCCGCCAGGGATCCGGCAAGGGGACCCAGGCCGCTCTTCTGGCCGAGCGTTACGGGGTGGTCCATGTGTCCACCGGAGACATGCTGAGAGCCGCAGTGACAAGCGGCACCGAGCTGGGAATGAGAGCCAAAGCAGTGATGGACGCCGGCAACCTCGTTGGTGATGACATCATGATCGGCGTCGTGGCTGAACGGCTGGCCGAGGCCGACATCCGAACCAGGGGTGTCCTGCTGGACGGATTTCCCCGCACCACCGCCCAAGCCGATGCCCTGGCCGAGATTCTGGGGGGAATTGCACCCGATTTGGCCATCAACCTTGACGTGCCCATTGCTGAGGTCACCAAGCGAATGCTGGCCCGGGGTCGAGATGACGACACCGAGGAGACCATCTCCCGCCGGCTGGATCTCTACGAGACCGAAACCGCCCCCTTGCTGGCCTGGTTCGAGGATCGGGGATGCCTGGCCGTGGTCGACGGGCTCGGAACCGAAGACGATGTGTTCGCCCGGCTGACCGAAGTCGTGGACGCGCTCCAATGATCCCCCACCAAACCCGTGGACACGCGGCAATGATCCCCCACCAAACCCGAAGTCGTGGACACGCGGCAATGATCCCCCACCGGTTTGCCTTTGGCGGAATGGGTCGGGTAGGTTTGTTGCCCGGTTCATGCAATGAGCCGATGTCCCGCGCAGTTCGCCCGTTTAAGCCTGCCAAGCCGTCAGGAGAGGTCGCCCTTGGCGAAAAACAAGCAAGATGCCATCATCATGGAGGGAACGGTCACCGAATCCCTCCCCAACGCCATGTTCCGGGTAGAGCTCGAGAACGGGCACAAAGTGCTGACCCACATCTCCGGAAAGATGCGGATGCACTACATCAGAATCCTCCCCGGCGACCGGGTACAAGTGGAATTGACCCCTTACGATCTTCAGCGGGGCCGGATCACCTACCGGTACAAATAGCCGGCGAGTACAACCAACCGACGAAAAAGGTGCCGTGAAAGTTCGCCCCAGCGTGAAAAAAATCTGCGACAAGTGCAGGGTCATACGTAGGCGCGGGCGCGTGCGGGTCATTTGCACCAATCCCCGACACAAGCAGAGGCAGGGCTGAGCCATGGCTCGAATTGCCGGCGTTGATGTACCGCGTGAGAAGCGCACTGTGATCTCGCTGACCTACATATACGGCATCGGGCCATCTTTGGCCCGACAGGTGTGCGCCGAAACCAACATTGACGAGAACACCCGGCTGCGTGACCTTACCGATGAGGAGGTGGCCCGGCTGCGCAATTGCATAGAGGGCAACCTGCGGGTGGAGGGGGATCTGCGCCGGGAGACCAGCCAGGATGTCAAGCGCAAGATGGAGATCGGCTGCTACCAGGGTCTGCGCCACCGCCGGGGGCTCCCCGTGCGGGGCCAGCGCACCCACACCAACGCTCGCACCCGTAAGGGACCGAAAAAGGCGGTGGCTGGGAAGAAGAAGGTGATGAAGAAGTGAGTGGCTGGGAAGAAGAAGGTGATGAAGAAGTGAGAAGAGAAAGGATCTGCCACTAATGGCCAAGCCATCAGCCGGAGGGCGCCGGCCCCGCCGCCGGGAGCGCAAGAACATCTCCTATGGAGTGGCTCACATAAAAAGCTCATTCAACAACACCATCGTGACCATTGCCGACCAGCAAGGAAATGTCATTTCCTGGGCCTCGGCCGGCAACGTCGGTTTCAAAGGATCCCGCAAGTCCACCCCGTTCGCGGCTCAAATGGCCGCCGAACAAGCCGGCCGCAAGGCCATGGAGCACGGCATACGAAAAGTGGATGTTCAGGTTCGGGGCCCGGGCTCGGGCCGCGAGACCGCCATCCGCTCGCTCCAGGGAGTGGGTATAGAGGTAACCGGCATTAAAGATGTCACTCCCATTCCTCACAATGGTTGCCGCCCGGCCAAGCGGCGAAGGGTCTGACATGTCTCGTTACACCGGTCCGCGATCCCGGGTGTCCCGCCGCCTTGGTGTGAATGTCTGGGGCACCAAGGGAGAGACCGTCGCCTTGGAGCGGCGTCCCTACCCCCCGGGCGAGCACGGAAGAACCCGACGGCGGGGCAACGTGTCCGAGTACTTGCTCCAGCTTCAGGAGAAGCAGAAGGCCCGCTACACCTACGGTCTCAACGAGCGCCAGTTCCGCAATATCTTCAAGGAGGCAGCCCGTCAAAAGGGGGTCACCGGGGAGAACATGCTGCGCTTTTTGGAGCTGCGTCTCGACAACGTGGTGTATCGCCTCGGTTGGGCCGCCACCCGCCCCCAGGCCCGCCAGTTCGTCTCCCACGGTCACATCAATGTGAACGGTCGCCGGGTCAACATCCCCAGCTATCGCCTCCGCAAGGACGATGTGCTGGCGCTGCGGGACAAGGCCAGGGAGATGATCGTGGTGGGGTGGAACCTGGACGTACTGGATCGTGTCCCGCCGGCGTGGCTGAACCGCAGCGAGGACGGCTACGAGGCCACTGTTCGGGATGCCCCACTGCGCGAGCAGATCGACGTGCCGGTGAGGGAACAGCTCATTGTCGAGCTCTACAGCAAGTAGTGGCACAAAAAGCAGTGGCTCAACACAAGCAGCGGCACAAAAAGCAGTGGCCCAACCGCCTTATCGGGCGGAACAGCCGTAGAACCAAGTTTACAACCACCATTCCAAGAACTGAGGGAGTCGGAATATGCTGGTAATGCAGCGCCCCACCGTGGAACCCGTTACCGAGCCGGAGAACAACCGCCAGAAATTCGCCATAGGCCCTCTGGAGCCCGGATTCGGACACACCCTCGGCAATTCCCTGCGCCGAGCCCTGATGTCCTCGATCCCGGGAGCGGCGGTGATCCGGGTCCGGTTCGATGATGCCCTCCACGAGTTCGACACGATCAGCGGCGTGGCCGAGGACGTGACCGACATCATCTTGAACCTGAAGGATCTCATCCTGAGGTGCCACTCCGAGGATCCGGTGGAACTGCGCATCGACCAGCGGGATCCCGGCGAGATCACCGGAGCGACCCTGGCCGTGAACCCTGATGTCGAGGTGCTCAACCCCGACCTGGTCATCGCCCGCCTGAACAGCAAGGCCCACCTGGCCATGGACATCACCGTTGCCCAGGGCCGGGGGTATGTGTCGGCCGAGATCAACAAGTTGGACACCACCATCGGCGTCATCCCCATGGACGCAATCTTCTCCCCCGTGCGCCGGGTGGCTTACACCGTCGAACCCACCCGGGTGGAGCAGTCCACCGAGTTCGACCGTCTCGTGCTGGACATCGAGACCGACGGCTCCATCACCCCCAGGGACGCTCTGGCCTCGGCCGGGGCCACACTGCGGACTCTCGTTCAACTGGTGGAGGAGATGAGCGAGGCCCCCAAGGGGCTGAGCATGGTGGAGGCACCCAGCGCCCCGGCCGGAGCTCCCGACCTGGATCTTCCCATTGAGGATCTGGAACTCTCCGAACGACCCCGCAACTGCCTCAAGCGGGCCCAGATCAACATGATTGGTGAGCTGCTGGCCCGCTCCGAGGACGAGCTGCTGACCATCACCAACTTCGGTCAGAAATCTCTGGACGAGGTGAACGAGAAGCTGGACGAGCGGGGCTTGACCCTGGCCGCTCCTCGCTCGTAGAACGGGGAGCAAAATGCCCGGACGACCACGCAAGGGACGCCGATTCGGCGGCAGCTCACAGCATCAGAAGCTGATGATGGCCAACCTGGTTGCCTCGCTGATCGCGGCTGAGGCCATAACCACCACCGAGGCCAAGGCCAAGGCCATGCGACCGGTGGCTGAGAAGCTCATCACCAAAGCCAAGAAGGGTGGGCAGCACAACCACCGTCAGATCCTGGCCCAATTGGCCGACCCGGAGATAGCCGACAAGCTCATGGTGGATATCGGCCCTCGCTACGCCAACCGTTCCGGCGGTTACACCCGCATTCTGAAACTGGGACCCCGCTACGGCGACAACGCCCCCATGGCTCGCATCGAGCTGGTCTGACTCTACGCCGGGCACCAGGATCAGCCGGACCGTGCGGGTTCGGGCGACAGTTGCCTACCACGGCGGGACATTCCACGGATTCGCTCCCAACCAGGGGGTCCGCACAGTGGGCGGCGACCTGATCGAGGCCCTCACCCGGTGCCTGCGACAACCGGTAGCGCTGACTTGTGCCGGCCGCACCGACACCGGGGTCCACGCCTGGGGCCAGGTGGTGAGCTTCGACGCTCCCGACGGCACCGATCTGCCGGCAACCCGCTCCGCGGTGAACCGGATGCTGGCTCCCGCCATCGTGATTCGAACCATCGAAGCCGCCCCGCCGGGTTTTGACGCTCGTTTCGATGCCACCAGCCGCACCTACCGCTACACCGTTTTGAACCGGGAAGTGCCCGACCCGTTCCTGTCCACCACGGCCTGGCACTATTCCCGCCCCCTGGACCTCGGAGCCATGAACAGCGCCGCGGCCACGATCGTGGGTCAACACGACTTCTCCTCCTTCTGCCGGCGGCAGCACTCCCCCGGCGGCAAGGAGAAATCTCGGGTTCGCACCGTCCACCGGGCCGGATGGGAGGCCACCGGCCCGGAGCTTGTGCAGTTCGAGATAGAGGCCTCCTCCTTTTGCCATCAAATGGTCCGCTCCATCACCGGTACCCTGGTGGACATCGGTGCCGGCCGCCGCTCCCCCGGAGCCATGACCACCATCCTCACCGCCCGGGACCGCTCCGGTACACCCAACCTGGCCCCGCCCCACGGACTCAGCCTGTGGTCGGTTTCCTATGAATAATCGGTTTGTGTTCCCACCTGGCGGGGCAGTTGTCACTGCGGCGGTTTGGGTCGTATCATGCTTTGACCCGGGATTGCACCCGAAGGAAAGCCGATGCCCACCTACTCCCCCAAAATCAGAGATATTGAACGCGCCTGGCACGTTGTGGATGCCGATGGCCTCGTCCTCGGCCGCATGGCCACCGAGGTGGCTCGAGTCCTGCGCGGCAAGCACAAGCCCGACTTCACACCCCACCTCGACACCGGCGACCACGTGATAATCGTGAACGCCGAGAAGGTGGTGCTGACCGGCAACAAAGCCACCGGCAAGCAGGTGTACCGCCACTCCGGTTACCCCGGTGGACTCAAGCAAACCAGCTTTGGACACCTACTGGAGACCCAACCCGCCGATGCCGTGCGGCGGACAGTGAGGGGGATGCTCCCCAAGAACCGCCTGGGCCGCCAGATGCTTCGCAAGCTCAAGGTCTACGCCGGGCCTCTCCACCCCCACCAAGCTCAACAGCCCCAGCCCCTGGAGATAGCCGGGGCCCGATTCCACACCGGAGACTCCTGATGACCGCCCCCTTGATCCAAGCCACCGGACGGCGCAAGCGGGCCGTCGCTCGGGTCCGATTCCGCCAAGGCACCGGCCGGGTGACCGTGAACGGGCGCCAGGCTGACGACTACTTCCCCTCCCGGAGCCACCGGATGGCGTTCATGGCCCCTCTCCAGCTAACCGATACCGCCGAGGTGTACGACATCGACGTGAACATGCATGGCGGCGGGGCCAACGGCCAGGCTGGGGCTCTGCGGCTCGGCATCGCCCGGGGGTTGGTGGCGCTGGATCCCGAGTGCCGGGAAACCCTCAAGCAAGCCGGATTCCTGACCCGTGACGACCGCAAGAAGGAATCCAAGAAGTACGGCCTTAAAAAGGCCCGCAAGGCACCTCAGTACTCCAAGCGCTAAACCTCCTTGGGGCTCGACCCGGTGTTGCGGTTCGGAACCGACGGGGTTCGGGGTCGGGCCTATGAGGAACTTGGCCCCAGTGACATCATCCGGTTGGCCCAAGCGGCTGCCGAGGTTCTGAGACCCACCGGCCCGGTAATCATCGGGCGCGACACCAGAGCCTCCAGCCCTGACTTCGCCAATGCCCTGATAACCGGGTTCGGGGCCGCGGGGGTTCCAACCCTGGACATGGGGGTGGTTCCCACCCCGGCAGTGGCTTGGGCCGGAGCCCGGTACCACACCCTGGGGGCCATGGTCTCGGCCTCGCACAACCCGTGGCCCGACAACGGGGTCAAGTTGTTCGGCCCCGGGGGCGAGAAACTGAACGAGGAGCTTCAGGCTGCCCTGGAATCGGCACTGGCCGATGCCGGCCGCCATTCGACCCCCGATCCGGCCAACCCCCCACCGGCGACCGATGCATCCACTTTGCTGCACGACTACCAAGATGCCATCACCGCCACCGCCGATTTCGACGGCCTGGGGCTCCATGTCGTGGTGGACGCGGCCCACGGCTCGGCAACCACGGCCCTGCCCGGTCCGCTTCAGGCCCGCGGCGTGGCCGTCACGATGATCAACGCCGAGCCCGACGGTCGAAACATCAATTTACGGTGCGGCTCGACCCACCCGGAAACGGTGGCTCAGGCCGTGCGTGAACTGAAGGCCGATCTGGGGTTCACCTTCGATGGCGATGCCGACCGGGTATTGGCCGTGGACCACACCGGGGAGCTGATCGACGGGGACCAGATCATCGCCATCTGCGCAATCGATCGCCACCAGCAGGGACGGCTTCCGGGCCGCACCGTGGTGGTTACGGTTATGACCAACCTGGGTTTCCACCAGGCGATGAACCGCCACGGCATCGAAGTGGTGACCACCGCGGTGGGCGACCGGCATGTGTGGGCCGCCCTCCGAAAAGGCGACTGGGCGCTGGGCGGGGAACAGTCGGGTCACGTGATCTTTCCCGCCCTCGCCAGCACCGGCGACGGCCTGGTAACCGCCATGCAACTCCTGGAGGTTGTGGCTCGTAGAGACCTGCCCCTGCGGGACCTGGCCGCCGAGGCCATGACCAAGATGCCCCAGGTGATCCACAACGTGGACATCGGCCCCGACCCGATTGACGAGAATCGACTGTCGGTTGCGGTAGCCGCCGCGGAGCAGACCCTCGGCTCCCAGGGCCGCATACTGGTCCGGCCCTCCGGCACCGAGCCCGTACTGCGGATCATGGTCGAGGCCGGAACTCTCGAAACCGCGCACGCCGTCGCCGCCAATGTAATGACCACCCTCAAGGCCTGAACCAACAACACGGATTGATTCAACCAACCACCCCGCCAGCTATTAAGCCACTGGCCGCCACCCACCAGCACCAACAGCACGGATTGATTCAACCAACCACTAACCTTGGCCGAGATGTGTGGCATAGTCGCGGTGGTCCAGCGCCGATCCCGGCGTGTTCCCCCGACCTCCGCCGAGATTCTCGGTCTTTTGAGTCCGGTGGTCACGTGCCTGCGCGACCTGAACGGCGCCGGCGACCGGGCGACGCGGATGGAGATCCTGGCCGGCGACCGGGCGACGCGGATGGAGATCGTGGCCGGCGACCGGGCAACGCGGATGGAGATCGTGGCCGGCGACCGGGCGACGCGGATGGGCATGGCGGCCGGCAACCTGACTCGAGCCAACCGCCTCCTGCGGGGCACCGCCGGGCTCGGGGTGTTGCTGAGCGAGAAACCCACCATTCGGGCCATGCTGAACGAGATAGACGGGCTGATCACCGCTCTGGAGGCCGACTTCGACCGGTCGGTCGGCAACCTGGCCACCGAGGTGATGAACTCCATCCTGGTGCAGATGAAGGACGCGGTTTGGGCCATCAGCAATGATCGGCTGGGTACCGCCGAAGCGGTCCACTCGCTGGCCGGACCAGGTGCCGGCGAGGCCGCGCTGGCGGCGTTCAACTCGGTGCAGATCGCCCTGTCGGCGCTGGATCGCCTGGAGGTTCGGGGACGGGACTCAGCAGGTCTTCATATTCTGGTCAGCGGTCACGAACTCGACCCGGCAGAACCGGTGGTGGCCGCCGCCATGGCCGAACGGGCCGGCGATCCCCTGTTCCGCACCGGCTCGGTACGGTGGGCCGACAACAACCTGAGCTTCGTGTACAAGGCCGCGGCCGAGATCGGCGAGTTGGGCGACAACACCGCCGCCCTGCGAGCCGCCATCCTGGGCGACGACCTGCTGGCCACGGCCCTGAAAAACGATGGGGCGAGCGCGACCGTCATCGGGCACACTCGCTGGGCCAGCGTGGGCATTATCAACGAGGCCAACGCTCACCCTCTCAACTCCGAGGTGATCGGACACCCGGATCGGCCCTACACCATCGGTGCCCTCAACGGTGACGTGGACAATTACTCCGATCTCATCGCCGGCCACGGCCTGGTTATCAACCCCGGCATCACCACCGATGCCAAAATCGTCCCCGCTCTCTGGTCGGCCCAGATGGCCGGATCGGACCCCTCCCGGGCCGCCGAGCCGAATGGCCCGAACAGCACCACTCAAACTATTTCCAACCCCGCCGTGGAGGCTTTTCGCCGCACGGTTGTGGATCTGAGCGGTTCGGTGGCCATTGCCGGGCAAACAGCGGCCAACCCCGACCAACTCCTGCTGGCCCTGCGGGGCAGTGGCCAAGCTCTGTACATCGGAGGCACCGAGGATGCCTACGTGGTGGCCAGCGAACCCTACGGTCTGGTGGAACAGGCCGGGCGCTACCTGCGCATGGACGGCGAGACCCCGTCCGACCCAGCCAACCCGACCGCCAGCCGGGGTCAGGTGGTGATACTGGACTGCGACCACGCCGGTGATCTGACCTCCGTCCAGCGGATCTCCTACGACGGGACATCGCTGCCCATCACCAGCGCCGAAATCGTCGATGTCGAAATAACCACTCGTGACGTGGATCGTCGAGGCTTCCCCCACTTCTTGTTGAAGGAGATATCCGAATCGCCCGAGTCGTTTCGCAAGACCCTCCGAGGCCGGATTACCAGCCCGGAGGATGACCGGGATCCAACCGTGAAGCTCGGCTCCGAGACGCTGCCCGATCATCTGGTGCAAAAGCTCACCACCGGCAGGATCACCGACATCATCGTCATCGGTCAGGGCACCGCGGCGATAGCCGCTCACAGCTTGGCCCACTTCTTGCGCCAGGAACTGCCCGGTCGCCCCATCAGCTCCGTACCGGCCACCGAACTCTCCGGGTTCGGGATGCAACCCGACATGAGCAACACCTTGGTCATTGCCATCAGCCAATCGGGAACCACCACCGACACCAACCGCACGGTGGATCTGGTGCGGCGGCGGGGTGCGGCGGTGATCGCCATCGTCAACCGGCGCAACAGTGATCTGGGGGAGAAGGCCGACGGGGTGCTCTACACCTCCGATGGCCGGGACGTGGAGATGAGCGTGGCTTCCACCAAGGCATTCTACGCCCAGGTGGCCGCCGGCATCCTGCTGGCCATCGCCCTGGCCGACACCATACGCGGCCACCGTGAGCTCGATGCCTGCCACCACGACCGCCGCCGGCTACTCCTGAGCGGGCTGCGTGACCTCCCCGCGGCCATGACCGGGGTGCTGAGCCTTCAGGACCGCATCGCGGCCGTAGTGCGCCGGCACGCCCTGGGGCGAACCCACTGGGCCGTGGTGGGCAACGGGCTCAATCGGGTGGCCTCCGAGGAAATTCGCATCAAACTTTCAGAACTGTGCTACCGATCCATCGCCAGCGACACCACCGAGGACAAGAAACACATCGACCTGTCCTCCGAACCGCTGATTCTGGTGTGCGCCGCCGGACTGCTCGACTCAACTGCCGACGATGTGAGCAAGGAAGTGGCTATCTTCCGAGCCCACAAGGCTGTCCCCATCGTTATAACCAGCGACACCGGGAACCGTTTTGACGCCGCGTCCGAGGTAATTGCCATCCCGCCCGTCGCGGCCCCCGAACTGGCCTTCGTGCTGGCCACCATGGTGGGCCATCTGTTCGGTTACGAGGCGGCGCTGGCCATCGACGAGCTGGCCCAGCCATTGCGCGAGACCCGCAGGCTCATCGAGGCCCGGGTGGCCGCCGCCAATTCCGGTGTCACCAAGGTTGACAGCCAGCAGATACTGGTCGGGTTGCGCTCCCGGTTCACCCCCGCCGCCCAGCAGTTCTTCGATGATCTGCGCCGGGGCCGTTACAACGGATGCCTGGAAGCCGGCACCGCGGCCGAGGTGGCCTCCATGTACCGGTACGCGCTGGGCATGACCCCCCTGGATGCCTACCAGTTGGAGCAGGGCCGGGTGGGCACCCCCGCGGTGATACTGGAGGATCTCACCACCATCCTCACCGTGGCCATTGGCGAGTTGACCCGACCGGTGGATGCCATCCGCCACCAGGCCAAGACCGTGACCGTGGGCATTTCCCGGGCCGAGGAATCGCTACTGGAACCACCCCTGGTCCAGGCGACCCTGAACGCCGGCGCTCCCCGCCACCGGCTCAGCTACCGCACACTGCGCACACTGACCTCTCTGGATCCCGCCGTTGCCGAGATAACCGGCTTCATCCGCTACGGCATAGACGGTGACCCGGAGGCGGGCGGCAGCACCATACATGTGCTCGACCGGGGCGGCATCACAGTGGGCCGGGCCTCCCGTACCGACCGGGATCCCACCCTACGGGGCAGCAAGCACCTGGTGGCAACCGAACGGCAGGTTCGAGCGGTGCGAGGCCGCGCCGACTGTCGAACGATAGTGCTCATCCCCGAGGTCAAGGACCGCCGGACCACCGGAATAACCCTGCTGCACGTGCGGTTCCAAACCAAGCTCACACCCGAGGTTGCCCGGCAGGTGCTGGAGGGTTACCGGAATCGGTTTGCCGCCCTGCACGACGAGGTAACCGAGACCGAGCCCGACTTTTGCCTAGACCGGCTGGGTGACATCAGCACCGAAGATCTTCTGCTGGAACCGGTGCCCGAGTTGGCCAACCGCTGGCGACCAGAACCAGAACCCACAGAAGACCCACCAACCAAACCAACCCCCGAGTTGGCCAACCGCTGGCGACCAGAACCTTCCTAAAAGGCATGATCCCCATAGTCACCCCCACCGAGATGGCTGCCATCGACGACACCGCCCCCGAGCCGGTTGAGGAGTTGATCCAGCGAGCCGGGGCGGCGCTGGCCCGAACCGCCCTAAACATGCTGGGCGGAGGCTACGGCCGGCGGGTGACCGTGGTGGCCGGCAAGGGCAACAACGGTGCCGACGGGGTGGCGGCAGCCCGGCGGCTACAGAACCGGGGTGTCCGGGTGGCGGTGGTTGACCCCACCGACCGGCCCGGCGCGCTGCCTGCCGCCCACCTGGTAATAGACGCGGCCTACGGCACCGGCTTGCAGAGGCCCTACCACCCCCCTCGCCTGCCGGTGCGACCCGACAACTCCGATCGACTCGCCCCCGTGCTGGCTGCCGACATTGCCTCCGGGGTGAACGGGTTGACCGGGGAGATCCACGGCGAGCCCTGGACCGCCGACCGAACGGTCACATTCGGTGCGCTAAAACCCGGACTCCTCCTGCATCCCGGCGCTCGGTACTGCGGGAAGGTGACGGTGGCCCCCATCGGCCTGGACACCTCAGCCGCCCGCTCCCATCTGGTCACCGCCGCCGACGTGAACCGCTGGCTGCCGATCCGGCCGCCCACCGCCCACAAATGGCAAACCGCCTGCTGGGTAATCGCCGGATCCCCGGGGATGACCGGCGCAGCCCACCTGGCCGCCGCCGCGGCAATGAGAGCCGGTTCGGGCTACGTCAGGCTGAGCACACCCGGCCTGGATCACGATCCAACCGCTCCCACCGAGGTTGTCGGCCACCCGCTGCCGGCCGGAAACTGGGCTGCAGCGATCCCGGCCGATGATCTGGCCCGGTTTCGGGCCGCGCTGATCGGCCCCGGGCTCGGCCGCCGGCCGGACACGGTGCAAGCAGTTCGGGATATGGCTCCCGGCATGCCTCTGCCTCTGGTGGTGGATGGTGATGGCCTGTCGGCCCTG
The DNA here is from genome assembly GCF_965202595.1 of Candidatus Poriferisocius sp. GTDB lineage: Bacteria > Actinomycetota > Acidimicrobiia > Acidimicrobiales > Bin134 > Poriferisocius. The sequence goes on along the minus strand of NZ_OZ241836.1, from coordinate 2,929,175 downwards.
GGCCCCGAGGCCGCGGGGATACTTGCCCGCCGCGCCGCCCCCACTGTGATTACCCCCCACGATGGTGAGTTCTGCGCCCTCACCGGGACCGATCCGGGGGTTGATCGCTTCGCCGCCGGTCGCTCGCTGGCCACCGCTACCGGTGCGATCGTGCTGCTGAAGGGCCCCACCACCGTGGTCGCCAACCCCGACGGCGCAACACTGGCCATAAACAACGGAGACCAGCGGCTGGCCACCGCCGGAACCGGCGACGTTCTGGCCGGCATGATCTGCGGCCTGCTCAGCACCGGGGTGAGCCCCATGACCGCCGCCGCCACCGCCGCCTGGCTCCACAGCCAAGCAGCCAACACCCGCCCCGCCGGAACAATGGTGGCCTCCGACCTGCTCCTAGCCCTACCAAAAGCATGGGAAGCCGCATCCAAAAATAAGAACACGCCTACAACTACCGTTAGCCGGCCTCTCATGATTCGGGGGCAAGCTCAGGAAACCACATGAGACCAACCTGGGCTGACATCAACCTCGCGGCAATCGCCCACAACGTGCGGTTGCTGGTCGAACACGTTCGCCCCGCCAAGCTGTGTGCGGTGGTCAAGGCCGATGCCTACGGTCACGGCATCATCCCGGTAGCCAGGACCGCGGTGGAAGCAGGGGCCCACCTGCTGGCCGTGGCCCTGGTGGACGAAGGTCGCCGTATCCGGGAAGCCGGTATCGAAGCCCCCGTTCTTTTGCTGTCCGAACCCCGGCCCAGCGAGTTCACCGAGGTGGTCGAGCACCGGCTCATTCCCACCGTGTACCAGGGTGAGGGTTTGGCTGCCGCGGCCGCGGCAGCCGCGGCCGCCGGCCTGCGCCTTCCCGTCCATCTGAAAGTTGACACCGGCATGGCTCGAATCGGTGCCCGCCCGGACGAGTTGATGATGCTGGCCGATGCCATCACCGAGCGCGACACCCTTGAACTGGCCGGGGTGTGGACCCATTGCGCAGTGGCCGATGAACCCACCAACCCGTTCACCTCTTATCAGATCAAGCAGTTCAACCACCTGCTGTCCCGGCTCAGGGCCGCCGACCATTACGGCTTCTGCCGCCACATCGCCAACTCAGCAGTGGCCATCACCCACCCGAACGGCCACTTCGACATGGTTCGCTGCGGTATCACCATTTACGGCATCCCCCCGTCGCCGGCCCTGGCCGACCGGCTGCCCCTTCAACCGGCCATGACCATCCGCTCCGAGGTGGCCATGGTGAAGACCATCGCCGCCGGCACTCCGGTGTCATACGGCCACCATTACACCGCCCCATCCGACACCCAACTGGCCACCATTCCCATTGGCTACGCCGATGGCTGGCCGCGGCAACTGGGCCTGCGGGGAGGCGAGGTATTGATCGGCGGCCACCGCCGGCTCATCGCCGGGGCGGTGACCATGGATCAACTCATGGTTGACTGCGGTCTCGAGCACCCCGTGTCACCCGGCGACGAAGTGATACTGCTTGGCCGCCAGGACAACGAGGAGATAACCGCCGGCGAGATCGCTCAACTCCTGGGCACCGTGGCCTACGAGATCGTCTGCCGCCTCGGTCACCGCATCCCCCTGCGTTACTTCTGAGACCGATCACCCCCGGCCCGGCCAATGCCCATCAACCAATGGTTAGGCTGGTTAGGCCAGTAGCTACCGGGTCGGCATGCCCACTGTGTAGTCGGGATTGGTCTCGTTGATGATCGAGTCGGTGCGAGCGGCGATCCGCTCCTTGAACTCGGGGTGGGGGAAGATCCAGAACTTGTCGTTGCGCACCGCGTCGAACACCAGTTCGGGAATCACCTCAGGGTTGGTACCCTCGTCGATGGCGGTGATCAGGTTCTCGTGAAAGGCCGCGGCCTCGGCATCGGCCGAGGAGGGCCCGCAGGTGTCCTCGTAGGTGTCGGGACGGTTGCGCTCGGAACGGAAGATGCCGGTGGCCACCGGGCCGGGGCACAAGCACGAAACCCCAATGGGTGCCCCGATCATCTCCAACTCCCGATGCAGCGACTCGGCAATGGCCACTGCGCCGTACTTGGAGGTGGTGTAGGGGCCGAGCAACCCTCCGGAAGTGAGACCACCCACAGAGGCGGTGATCACCACATGGCCCGGCTCGCCCGCTTCCAGCATCCGCGGAACAAAGCTGCGGACACCGTGAATCACGCCCCACAGATTCACGTCCAAAACCCAGCGCCAGTCATCCACGGTGTTCTCCCAGGTGAACCCGCCGGTCAGCACCCCGGCGTTGAGATGCAGCAGGTTGATGGCACCAAATCGCTCCAGCGCCGCGATGGCCAGGGCCTCGTTGGCGTCGGGGCTGGTCACATCGGTGAGCATGAGCTGGGCGTTCTCCAAACCCCCCACCGTCTCGGCCAATCCGGCCTCGTCGATGTCACCGGCCAGCACATGCATCTGCTCGGAGACCGCCTTGCGCACCATGGCTCGACCCATGCCGCTGGCCGCTCCGGTGATGACTGCCACCTTGCCGACCAAATCCTTCATCTCAACCCCCTTGCCCTTTGTAATCGTGAGGATGGCCACCATCATTGCGCACCGAGCGGATGGCTGCCTCCACGGCGGCGGCGGCCATCAGGCGCACCAGTGCGATGTCAGCTTCCACCCGGCCGGTTGCCCCCACCACCAGCGCGTCCCCGTCGCCATCGGTGTGGGCCGGCCACAGCGCCCGAGCCATCCCGCCATGACCGCTTCGAGCCACCCGGAAACAACCCAGCTTGTCGAGCCGGGCGTTGGTGATAACCGCTCCGATGGTTGTATTGATCGAAGCCCCAGAACCGGAGGGGTTACCCCCGATGGTTGTATTGATCGAAGCCCCAGAACCGGGAGAATCCGAGGGGTCGGCGAACGGGTCGGTTGGTCGATGTACATAGGTTCCCTGCACCAGGGAATCCACCACGGTGCCGTCGTTGATGCCCCCCGATGCGTTCACCGCCACCAATGCGCCCACCACCACATCGCCCACTTGGATACGAGCGCCACCCAAACCGCCGGGCTCGCGGTGGTCCATCCCCTGCCACTTGTTCATGGTCGCACCCGTGGCTGCCCCCACCCGTCCCAGGGCCGGAAACCCCTCGTGGGCCGCCTGGGCCGCGGCGTAACCGGCGTCGGGTCCGGGCCGCACCGAACCGTCGCCCTCCATCAGGTCGTACAGCGACATCCCCACCACTATGGGAACCCGGCCCCCCCGGGTCTCGAACCCCCGGCCCCGCTCCTCACACCACCGCATCACCCCGTCAACTGCGGCAAGCCCGAACGCGGATCCTCCCGACAGCACAACCGCATCCACGCACTTCACCGTCCGCTCCGGGGCCAGCAGGGCGAAGTCCCGGGTTGCCGGAGCCCCCCCGCGGATCTCACCCGAGGCCGTGGTCCCCTCGGGCAGCACCACCACGGTGCAACCCGTCCGGGCCGACTCGTCGGTCCAGTGCCCCACCATCACCCCGCTGCCAGCACCCAACATCACCAACGACGGTACCGCACCACCAACCCACAGAACCCGAACCACAAATCAAACACCACCACCAACCCACAGAACCCGAACCACAAATCAAACAGGACCATCAGAAGGCAAGAGGCGTATTGTTGATTTTGTGTCGTTGATCCTGGCTGACGTTGCCGCCGAGGCTGCCAACTGCACCAAGTGCGAGCTGGCTCAAAAACGAACACAAGTGGTGTTCGGTATGGGCAATCCCGATGCCGACCTCATGTTCGTCGGCGAGGGGCCCGGCGCTGAGGAGGACAAGCAGGGCCTTCCCTTCGTGGGCCGCTCGGGCAAGCTGCTTGATCGGTTGATGGCCGAGGAGATGGGGTTGACCCGTGATCTGTGCTACATCGCCAACGTAGTGAAGTGCCGCCCCCCCGATAACCGGGATCCGAAGCCCGAGGAGGTGGACACTTGCCGATCGTGGTTGGAGCGCCAGATCCAGCTAATCACCCCGAGGGTCATCGTCACCCTGGGCAACTTTTCCTCCAAACTTCTCCTCGACACCACAACCGGCATCACCAAGCTGCGGGGCCGGAGTTACCCATTTGACAGCACCCAATCCGACCAGCGGGAGCAGAATTACCCCTTGAGCAGCACCGGCACGGTGATAATCCCCACCTTTCACCCGGCGGCCGTTCTGCGGGGCGGAGGTTTGCCGGAAGCCCAGATGCGCTCCGACCTGGTCAGGGCCCGCATGGCGATCTCCGGATGATAAGAACCCGCACCCGCTCACCCGAGGACACTCGGCATCTGGTCAGGGCCCGCATGGCGATCTCCGGATGATAAGAACCCGCACCCGCTCACCCGAGGACACTCGGCATCTGGCCGCCAACTTGGCCGAACTGGCCCAACCCGGCGACCTGCTGCTGCTGGTGGGTGACCTGGGAGCAGGCAAGACCACCTTCACCCAGGGGTACGCCGGGGCCCTGGGGATCAGCGAGCCGATCACCAGCCCCACGTTCACACTGGCTCGGGAGTACCACGGGCGGCTGCTGCTGCATCACCTGGACGTCTTTCGACTCGACCAGCTCACCGAGGTGCTGGATCTGGGCCTGCCCGAGCTGCTCGACAGCAACGGGGTGATCCTCATCGAATGGGGCAACGTGATCCGTCAAGCCCTGCCCAACCACTATCTCGAAGTGGCGTTGACCTTCGTTGACGACTCGGGTGACTACCCCGATGAGCGGGTGGTGGTGTTGAACCCGGTGGGGTCCCACTGGAAAGCCCGGTCCGAAGCGTTGACCACCGCCGCCCAGCCGTGGATGGAAACCCCACCATGTTGATCCTCGGCATAGAATCGGCCACCCATCAGGTGGGTTGCGCTTTGGGAGGCCACGAGGGGGTGCTGGCTTCGGCCCACACCGCCCGGGGCCGCCGCCACGCCGAGACCATCGTCCCCCAGATCCGGTTCGTGGCCCACCAGGCTCGCATAGAGCTACAGGATGTGGGCTGTGTGGCCGTCGATCTCGGCCCCGGCCTGTACACCGGACTGCGGGTGGGCATCTCCAGCGCCATGGCCATGGCCTACGCCCTGGGGGTCCCGATGATCGGTGTATCCAGCCTCGACCTGCTGGCCTTTGCCGTGCGCCACACCAATCGTTTGATCGTGGCCGCCATCGATGCCCGCCGCCAAGAACTTTTCTACGCCTTCTACCGCCAGGTACCCGGCGGGGTGCAGCGGGTGTCCCCTGCCGAGGTGGGTACCCCCGATGATCTGGCCTCCGAGTTGCTGGCAACCAGCGAAGAGGTGTTGCTGGTGGGCGACGGTGCCCATCGCTACCGCGAGGTTTTCGCCCAACTCCAGAAGATCTACATCGCAGAACTGGATCTCGCCCATCCCTCGGCGGCCTCGCTGGTTCAACTGGCCCACGCCCGGGCACTGCGGGAGGAGTTCGTCAAACCGTGGGAACTCCGCCCCATCTACCTGCGAGTTCCCGATGCCGATGTGAACTGGAAGACCCGGCATTCAAGATGACTTCCAACGTTGCCCCCACCGCTCCTACGGCCCGGGAGCATCCTCCCCGAACCCGAGGCCCAATAAACATTGCTGTCGAACCCATGAGAGCGATGCATCTCGACCGGGTCATGTGCATCGACGCCCGGTGCTACCCAATTCCCTGGGCCCGGGATGTCTACGAGTCAGAGTTGTCACTCAACGACGAACGGCTCTACCTGATAGCCCGAATCGTCAACAACCGGGCCACGACGAGACATGGCCGAACACCAAAACCCCAACCGGCCCACAACCAGACCAAGACACCAAAACCCCAACCGGCCCACAACCAGACCAAGACACCAAAACCCCAACCGGCCCACAACCAGACCAAGACACCAAAACCCCGACCGGCCCACACCCTCACCATGACACCAAAACCCCGACCGGCCCACATCCTCACCATGACAATCGCCGGCTACGGCGGGGTTGCCTTCGAGGAGGGCAAGGCCCATATAACCACGGTGGCAGTGGACCCCGATCATCGAGGCCGGGGCATCGGTGCTCAGCTCCTGCTGGCCTTGATGCTGGCCGCCCGCCGGCGCAGAACCAGCCTGACCCTAGAGGTGGCCTCCGACAATTCCGCGGCCCAAGCCCTGTACCGGCGCTTCGGGCTTGCTCCGGTGGGCATTCGCCGGGACTACTACACCGGTACGGGCCTGTCACCCGACGCGATCCTGATGCGGGCCGACGAGATCCATCAACCCGACTACGCCAACCGCCTCATCAAAATCGCGGTGGAACTGGATTGCGCATGACCACCCCGGAACCCCCCACCATCGTCCTGGGCATCGAGACCTCCTGCGACGAGACCGCCGCCTCCGTGGTCTCGGGACCTTCGGCGATCCTGTCTTCGGTGATAAGCAGCCAGGTGGATCTGCATGCCCGCTACGGCGGGGTGGTTCCCGAGATCGCCAGCCGAGCTCACGTGGAATTGCTCACTCCGGTGGTTGCCCAAGCGGTTGTCGAGGCCGGCTTGAACAACCACGACATTCAGGCAGTGGCCGCCACCGCCGGCCCCGGCCTCATCGGGTCCTTGCTGGTGGGTGTCAGTGCGGCCAAATCCCTGGCCCTGGTCTGGGATGTGCCGTTCGTGGCGGTAAACCATCTGGAGGCCCATCTGTACTCCTCGTTCCTGGAGGAACCCGACCTGGAGTTGCCGGTGGTGGTGCTTCTGGTTTCCGGGGGCCACACCCTACTGGTGTTGATGGAGGCTTTCGGCCGCTACCGGCTCATAGGCCAAACCCTGGACGATGCCGCCGGAGAGGCGTTCGACAAGGTGGCCCGATTCATGGGCCTGGGTTATCCCGGCGGGCCGGTCATCGACCGCCTGGCCATGACCGGCAACCCGGAGGCGGTGGCCTTCCCCCGCCCGATGCGCGACGACGGCTACGACTTCTCCTTCAGCGGCCTCAAGACCGCAGTGGTCAACCATGTCCGGAACCATCGTGACCACGATGTGGCCGACATCGCGGCCTCCTTCCAGGAAGCAGTGGTGGATGTGCTCGTGCACAAGGCCCGCAAGGCGGCTGAGGAGTTGGGAGCCAGGGGCCTGTGCCTCGCCGGTGGGGTGGCGGCCAACTCCTCCTTGCGGGAGCGCCTGCTGGATGCCTGTGTGGCCGCCGGGATAAGCGGGTTCCTGCCCAGCCGTTCCATGTGTACCGACAATGCAGCCATGGTGGCCGCCACCGGATGGCATCGGCTCCGGCTCGACGGTCCGTCCCCACTGGATTCGGGGGCTGACCCGAACCTCCCACTGCCTTTCATTCAACCCCCAGCCTGATTTGGCCCCGGCCAAACCCCCGCTGGTGTCCACGCAGCCGACGCTTTCATTCAACCCCCAGCCTGATTTGGCCCGGGCGGGATGCAGACCCTACACTTAGCACTCGTCCATTGAGAGTGCTAAAACTCGAAATAAGCTATTTGGAGGCTAAGATGGCTCTACAGCCCCTTGATGACCGGATCGTTGTTCGTCCCGGTGAGTCCGAAGAGATGACCGCCAGCGGTTTGGTCATTCCCGACACCGCCAAGGAGAAGCCACAGCAAGGCGAGGTTCTTGCCGTGGGCCCGGGCAAGCGGTCGGAGAACACCGGCGATCTCATCCCGATCGGTGTCTCGGTCGGCGACACCGTGGTCTACAGCAAGTTCGGTGGTACCGAAATCACCGTGGAGGGCGAGGATCTTCTCATCCTGTCGGCTCGCGACGTTCTTGCCATCGTCAAGTAGTCACCATGCCGAAAATACTGAAATTCCGGGAGGAGGCCCGCCGAGGCCTCGAGGCGGGTGTCAACAAGCTCGCCGACGCGGTCAAGGTCACCCTGGGTCCGAAGGGCCGAAACGTGGTTCTCGACAAGAGGTTCGGCGCTCCCACCATCACCAACGATGGCGTTTCCATCGCCCGTGAGGTGGAACTGGACGACAAGTTCGAGAACATGGGGGCCCAGCTCATCAAGGAGGTGGCCACCAAGACCAACGACATCGCCGGTGACGGCACCACAACCGCCACCGTGCTGGCGCAGGCGATGATCCGCCAGGGGCTGCGCAACGTAGCCGCCGGTGCCAACCCGATGGGGCTCAAACGGGGCATCGAGAAAGCTGTGGCTGCCGCGGTCACCTCGCTTGCCGACCAGGCCCAGGCCATCTCCAAGAAGGAGGAGATCGCCCAGGTGGCATCCATCTCGGCCGCCGATCAGGCCATTGGAAACGTCATAGCCGAAGCCATCGACAAGGTGGGCAAGGACGGCGTGGTCACGGTGGAGGAGTCCAACACCTTCGGCATGGAACTCGATTTCGTCGAGGGCATGCAGTTCGACAAGGGCTTTTTGTCCCCCTATTTCGTCACCGACCCCGAGCGGCAGGAGGCTGTCCTCGACGAGCCCTACATCCTGTTCAACCAGGGCAAGATCAGCTCGGTGCAGGATCTTCTGCCCCTGCTGGAGAAGGTCATGCAAACCGGCAAGCCGCTTCTGGTGATCGCCGAGGACGTGGAGGGGGAAGCCCTGGCCACCCTGGTGGTGAACAAGATCAGGGGCACGTTCAATTCGGTGGGGGTCAAGGCCCCCGGGTTCGGCGAGCGCCGCAAGGCCATGCTCCAGGACATGGCCATTCTCACCGGCGGCCAGGTGGTGGCCGAGGAGGTCGGGCTCAACCTGGAGGGTGTCACCCTCGATCTGCTGGGAACGGCCCGAAAGGTGATCGTGACCAAGGACGACACCACCATCGTGGAGGGTGCGGGATCGAAGGCCGACGTGGATGGCCGCGTGGCTCAGATCCGCCAAGAGATCGAGAACACCGACTCCGACTGGGATCGGGAGAAGCTTCAAGAGCGCCTGGCCAAGCTGGCCGGGGGCGTGGCCGTGGTGCAGGTGGGTGCCGCTACCGAGGTGGAGCTCAAGGAGAAGAAGCACCGGATCGAGGATGCCCTGTCGGCTACACGGGCCGCCATAGAGGAGGGCGTGGTTGCCGGGGGAGGAACCGCTCTGCTTCGGGCCCGCCCCGCGGTGATCGAGGCTGCCGGAGCTCTGAGCGGGGACGAGGCCACCGGGGCCAGGATCGTGTCCGAAGCGCTGCCGGTACCGTGCTCCCTGATTGCCTCCAACGCCGGCTACGAGGGCTCGGTGGTTGTGCGCGACATCGAAGCCACCTCCGGTACCGTCGGGTTCAACGCCGCCACCGGTGTGGCCGAGGATCTGGTGGCCGCCGGGGTGATCGATCCGGCCAAGGTAACCCGGGCCGGCCTTCAGAACGCGGCCTCCATTGCCGGAATGCTGCTGACCACCGAGGCCCTGGTGGCCGACAAGCCCGAGCCCCCGGCTCCCCCCGCCCCCGGTGGCGACCCCATGGGTGGCATGGGCGGGATGGGTGGCATGGGCGGCATGATGTAACCGTTCGGGACCGGTCGGGGGCCACCATCGCTATCCAGCGAGGTGGCCCCCGATCCATTTTCCCCCCTCCCCCGCTCACGGAAAGATGGTCGCTACGATGAATCCGTGGGTCAACGCCCGAACCATATGGATCCCGACGAGTTCCGGCGACAGGGATATAAGGCGGTTGACTGGTTGGCCGATTACATGGCCCGGCTCGACGACCTCCCGGTCAAGACCCCGGTGGAGCCGGGCGATGTTCGGGCCAAGCTGGCGGTGAGTGCCCCCAAGCATGGGGAGGAGTTCTCCGCGGTGCTGGCCGACCTCGACCGGGTGATCGTACCGGGTCTCACTCACTGGCAGGCCCCGGGGTTTTTCGCCTACTTCCCGGCCAATGCCAGCGGGCCGGCCACACTGGCCGACCTGGTGTCTTCCGGCCTCGGCACTCAGGGAATGATGTGGGACACCAGCCCCGCAGTCACCGAACTGGAACAGCACGTTCTCGACTGGCTGGCCGTCGAGCTGGACCTGCCCGAAAGGTTCCGGGGCAATGGCGTTATCCAGGACAGCGCTTCCAGCAGCACCCTGTGCGCCGTGCTCGCGGCCCGGCACCGGGCCGGTGGCATCGAAGCCCTGCCCACGCTGGTGGCCTACACCTCCGAACAGGCCCACTCATCGGTCATCAAGGGACTCAGGGTTGCGGGCATTCCCGACGACCGGATCCGGATCATCGCCACCACCCCCGAATACGCCATGCGGGCCGATCACCTGGCCTACGAAATCGTCCAGGACCGCAAGCACGGCCTGACCCCATTCATGGTGATCGCCACCGTGGGCACAACATCCACCACCGCGATCGATCCTGTTGGCGAGCTGGGCTGGGTGGCAGCCAACTTCGACGCCTGGTTGCACGTGGATGCCGCTTTCGCCGGTACCGCCTCACTGTGTCCCGAGATGCGATTCCTGAACGCCGGGCTGGAATCGGCCGACAGCTACGTGTTCAACCCCCACAAGTGGATGCTCACCAACCTCGACTGCTCGGCATTCTTCGTGGCCGATCGGGCCAGCCTCAACAATGCCCTGTCCATCACCCCCGAGTACCTGCACAACCCGGCCAGCGAGGCTGGAACGGTGGTGGACTATCGCGATTGGCAAGTGCCACTGGGACGGAGGTTCCGGGCCCTCAAACTGTGGTTCGTGATCCGGCACTACGGGGTGGAAGGTCTACGGGCCCACATCCGCCGGCACCTGGCCTGGGCGGCTGAGCTGACCGACTGGGTGAAGGCCGACGACCGGTTCGAGTTGGTCGCCCCCACCGTGGTCAGCCTGGTGAGCTTCCGCCACGCCGGCGGCGACACGGCCACCCGCCGAGTTCTGGACACGGTCAACCAATCGGGCCGGGCCTACCTAACCGCCACCACCCTCAATGGCCAACCAACCCTGCGGGTGGCCATTGGTGGCACCCGAACCGAGCGCCACCACGTCGAGGAGCTATGGTCTCTGATCCAATCCGCGGCCTGACCACGCCGGCCCCGCCGGTGAATGTGATAATGCCCCAGCAACCAACTCCGATGAACAGGCAGTGCCGTTATCCATTGCTTGGCGCGGAGCCCAATAATCCCCCAGTAACAAAATCGCCAGCTCTAAAATCTCTGGCTTCCAACAGACAATTCAACAGAAAGGAGGCATCGCGATGGCCGAAGTGGAGATAGGTTTGGGCAAGACCGGGCGGCAGGCCTACGGGTTCGACGACATTGCCATCGTGCCGACCCGTCGCACTCGTGACCCCGAGGATGTGAACATCACCTGGGAGATCGATGCCTATCGCTTCGAACTACCCCTCATGGCCTCGGCCATGGACGGCGTGGTCAGCCCCGAAACCGCCATCACCATCGGGCGACTCGGAGGGGTGGGAGTGCTCAACCTGGAGGGACTCTGGACCCGTTACGAAGATCCCGAGCCAATCCTGGACGAGATCGCCGGCCAGCCTCCGGAGAAGGCCACCCTGCGCATGCAGGAGTTGTACGCCGAGCCGATCAAACCCGAGTTGGTCGGTGAACGCATCCGCCAGATCAAAGATGCCGGGGTGATCTCCTGCGCATCGGTCACTCCCCAGCGCACCGAGCAACTGGCCCCCCACATGCTGGCCGCTGAACTCGACCTCATGGTCATCCAGGGCACGGTGGTCACCGCCGAGCACAAATCCAGGACCAGCGAACCGTTGAACCTCAAGCAGTTCGTCCGCCGCCTGGAGATACCGGTGATCGTGGGGGGCTGTGCCAGCTACGATGCCGCCCTGCACCTCATGCGTACCGGAGCGGCCGGCATCCTGGTGGGTGTCGGGCCGGGCCAGGCCTGTACCACCCGAGGGGTGCTGGGCATCGGTGTCCCCCAGGCCACGGCCATTGCCGACACCCGGGCCGCCCGGATGCGCCACCTGGACGAGACCGGGGTGTACGTGCACATCATCGCCGACGGTGGAATGGCCACCGGTGGCGACATCGCCAAGGCCATCGTGTGCGGAGCCGACGCGGTGATGATCGGCTCCCCGCTGGCTGCGGCCCACGAAGCCCCCGGCCGGGGGCACCATTGGGGTATGGCTACCTTCCATCCGACCCTGCCCCGAGGGGCCCGAGTGAAGACCACCCGCCGGGGAACCCTGGAGGAGATCCTGATCGGACCGGCCCGGGAGAACGACGGCCGCCTGAACCTGTTCGGAGGCCTGCGCACCTCCATGGCCACCTGCGGTTATGAAACGCTGAAAGCTTTCCAAAAAGCCGAGGTCATGGTGGCCCCCTCCCTCCAAACCGAGGGCAAGTCCCTCCAGCAATCCCAGGGTATCGGGATGGGGCGTTGAGCCACCCCGGTAACCCCGCCGGCAGCAGCGACGGTATCAGCGACAGCAGCGACAGCAGCGAGGGTGTCAGCGACGGCAGCGACGGACGGGGCCACCCGGTGCTGGTGGTGGACTTCGGTGCTCAGTACGCCCAACTCATCGCTCGCCGGGTGCGCGAGGCCCACATCTACAGCGAGATCGTTCCCCACACCATCGGCGTGGACGAGGTTGCTTACCGCCGGCCCGGCGCAATCATCTTCTCCGGCGGCCCCCAGTCGGTCCATGTCGATGGGGCCCCCCGCATCGATCCCGGAATCTACCGCCTCGGCATTCCCATTCTGGGCATCTGCTACGGGGCCCAGCTCATCGCCGCTCAGCTCGGGGGGGAGGTGGCCCGCACCGGCATCGGCGAGTACGGCCGCACCATCATGAACATCAGCGCTCCAAGCACGCTGTTCGACTGCGATTCCGGCACCCAGCGTGAGGTTTGGATGAGCCATTTCGATTCCATCACTGCCCCACCCGACGGCTTCAGTGTCACTGCGTCCACCCCGCAGGCCCCGGTGGCCGCCCTGGAGCACCCCCAGCACCACATCTTCGGGGTCCAGTTCCATCCCGAGGTGGTCCACACCCCGGAGGGGCAGGCCGTGCTGGAGCGGTTCTTGTACCGGGGTGCGGGGTTGGCTCCCTCATGGACCACGGAGTCGTTCATCGACGAGGCGGTGACCTCCATACGAACCCAAATCGGCACCAACCAGGCGGTTTGCGGGCTCTCCGGCGGGGTGGACTCCGCGGTGGCCGCCGCCCTGGTTCATCGAGCGGTGGGCCACCAGCTCACCTGCGTGTTCATCGACACCGGTCTTATGCGCCAAAACGAGGGTCGGCAAGTGATCGATGCCTTCCGCCGCTCGCAGGGCATCGAGCTCATCGCAGTTGAGGCCGCCGACCGGTTCTTCGGAGCTCTGGAGAAAGTGACCGACCCCGAGGAGAAGCGCAAGATCATCGGGGAGCTGTTCATCCGCATTTTCGAGGAGACCTCCGCCCACCTCGAAGGAGCTCCGTTCTTGGTGCAGGGAACGCTGTATCCCGATGTGATCGAGTCGGGTTCCGACTCCGCGGCCAAGATCAAGAGCCACCACAACGTGGGAGGCATCCCCGACAAGATGGATTTCGAGCTGGTCGAGCCGCTGCGCAATCTGTTCAAGGATGAGGTGCGCTCCGTGGGTCAAGAGCTTGGCCTGCCCGATGAGATCCTGTGGCGCCAGCCCTTCCCCGGCCCCGGCCTCGCGGTAAGGGTGATAGGCGAGGTCACCCCCGGCAAGGTCGCCCTGCTGGCCGAGGCCGACACCATCGTCCGGGCCGAGATCACCGCCGCCGGGCTGGACCGGGACATTTGGCAAGCTTTCACCGTGCTGCCCGACATCCGCACCGTGGGGGTTATGGGCGATGAGCGCACCTACGGGCAGGTGGTGGTCATCCGCGCAGTGACCAGCGAGGACGCCATGACCGCGGACTGGGCCCGGCTGCCCCACGATCTGCTGGAAAAGATGTCGAGCCGGATCATCAACGAGGTGGACGGCATCAACCGGGTGGCCTACGACATCACCTCCAAGCCCCCCGGCACCATCGAATGGGAATGAACCAGCCAGAAAGAGCCTGAAGGGGTTCTCGTATTCCCGATCGCCCCGTATACCCCCGCCCAGGTGTGATCCTTGGACGGTGTTCTCGTATTCCCGATTTCGTATTCCCGATCGCCGGCGAGGTGGGCTAGGCCGCTCTCGTGGTGATGAGTTGCACCCGCTGGCTGTGATCGGTTTTCATGGCCGCCAACTCGTCGGTCCAGAAGAACTTCTCCTCACCGAACGCGGGGTGCAGCTCGTCCAACCACGATGCTTCGGGGTCATAAGCCGCGAAGAACAAGCGGTTCACCCAGTCGGGGTTGCGAGCCTGAATGAACTTGAGCGCGATCACCTGCTGCCCACCGATCTCGGCGACACCGTCCACCAGAACCTTGCCCGGCGTGGCCGACATCGACGGCCCCCGCCATGTGCGGGCCAGCCCCGACACCTGCTTGTAGGTGTCGGTGTAGATCTGGTAAGCCTCCACCAGCGGCACCTCGAAGTACCGCTTGGCCCCGGTGTCACGCTCCACGAACATGTAGTAGGGAACCGCTCCCAGCTTGACCTCGGTGGTAATCATGTCGGCCCACACCCGGGCGCTGTCGTTGACGTGGCGGATCAACGGGGCTTGGCAACGCACCACCGCCCCGGTTTCGATGATGCGCCGCAGTGCCTCGCGGGCCGCATCGGTGGCCAGCTCCACCGGGTGCGAGTAATGGGCCATGATGGCCAGATGGCGGCCGGAGGCCACGATCTGCTCGAACAAACGCAGTAGATCGTCGGCCTCCTCCCCATCGGTGAACTTGTAAGGCCAGTAGGCCGGGGCCTTGGTACCGAACCGGATGGTGTCGATCTCCAGATCGTCGGCCATCAGTGGCTCGACATAACGGCGGATCAGCTCGGTGCGCATGATCATCGGGTCGCCCCCGGTGAACAAAACGTCGGAAACCGTTGGATTCAGCTTCAGATAAGCCACCAGCCGGTCGATCTCCTTGCTGGCGAACTTGAGATCGTCGAGTTGCACAAACTGCGGCCACCGGAAGCAGTAGGTGCAGTAGGCATGGCAGGTCTGGCCCTGGGTGGGGAAGAACAGCACCGTCTCCCGGTACTTGTGCTGCACGCCCTGCACCACCTCCTCCTCCAGATACCCGGCATTCATCTCGACCTGGCCGGCGGGATGGGGGTTGAGGCTGAGCTGGATCTCCCGGGCCGATGACTTGATCTCGGCCGGGGAGGCCTCGGCTGAGATCAGATCGGCGATACGGGTGAAATGCTCGGGATCCAGCATTCCCTCCTGGGGAAAGGTGAGTTGAAACATCGGATCATCGGGAACGTTGTCCCAATCGATCAACTGCTCACACACGTAATTGTTAGTCTTGAACGGGAGTACCGAGCCCACCACCCGGGTCACCATGCGCTGGTGCTCACTCAACCGCTCATAACCGGGAATGTCCTCCAGATTGCGGAGTTGAAAGGTGCGAAAAACGTGCTGCTCGCCGTTGCTCTTACTCATACCGGTACCTCGCCTCCAATGATTTCGCTGGCCGGAACTCTGCTGCCCGGCCAAAGTTGTACCCAATGATAACAGCCCCTCTGACACTCACGGGGTGAGCCCGGTCTGGCACCATTGTCGCGTGCTCACCAGGTTTGACGATTTTCCCATTCACCAGACCCCCGACCCCATCTCCACCCCGGCCACGGGGGAGAAGGACTTCTACGAGCGGTACTGGTTCAACGGCTACTCCAAAGCGGGCGACATGTACCTGGGGGTGGGTACCGCCCGCTATCCCCACCTGGGCATCCAGGACTGCGGTATCAGCATTGTCCACAACGGTGTCCAGCACGCCTTCCATGCCTCGGCCCGAGCCAATTCCGAGCCCACCGATCTCGGTGTCGGCCCGTTCAACCTGGAGATCATCGAACCGATGAAGGTCTGTCGGGTGGTGCTGGAGCCCAACGAGACCGGTTTTTCCGCCGACCTGACCTTTGAGGCCCGCACCGCGGCCATCGAGGAGCCCCGCCACCACTGGTCGGATGGCCACCGGCGGATAATGGACACCACCAGGTTCACCCAATTCGGCCGCTGGCACGGCTGGATCGCCTATGACGGCCTGCGCATGGAGATCGACCGCACCGAGACCTACGGCACCAAGGATCGCTCGTGGGGAGTCCGGCCGGTAGCGGGTGGCGACACCCGAGGTGCCCCTCAGGCTCCACGGGCGATGGGATTGTTCTTTCTCTGGGCCCCGTTGCACTGGGACGACATGTGCAGCCACTACCAACTCTTCGAGGACACCCTGGGCCGGCCCCGGTTCCACGTGGGGGCGTTCCTGCCCGCCTACGACTTTGCCAATGACATACCCGGCGTGGAAGACCCCGGGGTGGAATCCATGCACCGGCTCGAACACCGGCTCGAGTTCGAACCCGGAAGCCGCATGATAAAGGCAGCCACGCTGGCCATGACCTCACTGGAGAACGACGCTCGCCACGAGATCGCCTTCGAAAAGCAGTTCACCTACCGGATGAAGGGCATTGGCTACAGCCACCCCACATGGCCCCACGGGGCCTGGAAGGGCGAACTGGCAATGGAGTCCGAACGCTGGAACCTGGCCGAAGTGGATGATCTGGCCTTCGAGAACCAGCATGTGCAGCACCTGATGAAGGTTCGCATGGGCGACCGGCAAGGCATCGGCGTGCTCGAACAGAGCATCTTCGGCCCCTACCGCCCCTACGGGCTCGAGGGCCATGTCGCTGCGCCGGGCTAGCGCCACTTACAGGCGGCTCAAGCGAGTACTCGGGCTCGAGGGCCATGTCGCTGCTCCTATGCCGAGCTAGCGCAGGTAGGCATCAATCATATCGCTGCGCCGGGCTAGCGCAGGTAGGCATCTCCTCCATCAATGTTGACCGTGGTGCCGGTCATGTAGCTTGCGGTGTCGCTGCACAGAAACGCCACAACCCGCCCGATGTCCACCTCGGCATCACCCACTCGCTTCAGGGCAAACCGTTCTTGGAGCGCGGCAAAACCCTCGGGATTGGTTTCGCTCCACTGTTCCATGGCCGGTGACATCGCCACCGGCATGAGCGTGATGGCCCGGATACCATCGGCCCCCCACTCCATGGCCGCGGCCCGGGTGATGGACTGCATGGCCGACTTCACCCCGGCGTACACCCCCATGCCACTGGGGTCGGTTTTCAGGCTGGAACCCGACCCCTGGTTAATTATCACCCCGCCACCCCGAAGGTACCGGTGGCACAGCCGCATGAATCGGATGGCGGCCAGCGGGCCCGATGTCCACGCCGCCAGGGAGGCTTCGTCGCCCACCTCCAGCAATCGCCCGTGAGGCACCTGCTGGGCGTTGTTCACCAAAATGTCGATGGTGCCGAAATGCTCCACGGTGCCGTCTACGCACGCTCGAATCTGAGCCAGATCGTTCACGTCGCACACCTGGGCCAGCGCCGACCCCCCTCGATCGGTTATCTCCGCAGCCACCGCCTGCACCTTGGCCTCGGTGCGGGCCGCCACCGTGACCCATGCCCCCTCCGCGGCCAGAGCCAGGGCAATGCCTCGCCCCACTCCCTGGCCTCCGCCGGTGACTATGGCCGTTTTGCCTTCCAACATCCCCATAGCGCCGAACACTACCCCGACCGGGCCGTCCGCCCATTGCGGAGCCGTGGAGCGGAGAGGGTGGGATTCGAACCCACGAACCACCTCGCGGCAGTTACTTCCTTAGCAGGGAAGCGCCTTCAACCGGACTCGGCCACCTCTCCAGGCCCTCCCACCCTAGCGGCTCACCCTCAGGATCACTCATTTCTTTATACGCCCTCAACGAGCCAACCCACGATTGCTTGATCCTGGAGCGGTGGCAGGGCAGAATTTGCTGCACCCCATGAAAGGCAAATCTCCTGGCCGCGCCGACCTGCCGGAGTGGTACACTCTTGGCATAGGTTTGGACTTTCCTCTGCCTAACCTACCACGACTCAGGGCCTTGTCGGGTAACATGTACACTCTTGGTATAGGTCTGGACTTTCCTCTGCTGGCTCAGAGCGTAGCCAAAGTGCTGCTAAGCTCAACGAGTGGGCAGGTCTACCAACCACCGAAGCCGTGTCAACAAGAATCGAGGGGCTATGAATCTGAATAAGACCAACCAAAAAGGCAAATACAATGAGGGGCTTATATCTAAAAGTGGCGCAAACCGGGTCTGACCAAGGGAAACAACTAAACAGTCGAGGACTGCTCTTGCTGAGTCGAATGGGTCGGGAGGGCCTCCCGTTACGCTCTAGAGAGCTGGACCAGTGCACCACTTTCAGATATAAGCCCCAAAGTAGTAAAGAAGGTTGGGGATTCCACGTCAGAGGATAAGGCTGAATTGGATAAATTAGAAAAAATACGAGAGCGGATGACGGAAGACAATTTGTTGCCGATACAAGCAGAAACCGACATTAACAAGGAATGAAATTGAGCGAGCAGGCCGTCGTGATAGTCAGAGAAAAGTTGGTATCTAAATTCGCTAAACTTTTGTCAGCGATTTTGCTTGGTAGCCTCATCGCTGTGGGCTGTTCAACCAATAAATCTGAACCTCAAACCACTTCAACCGCAGATGATACTCAACAACCTGCTGATACTTCACTTGTTTCAGAACCGGACAGCAGTAAACAAAATTTACATCCCAACGGTGCATACAATTTTGGTTATTCGCACGGCTACCATGAGGGTTACCATACAGTTTCTTTTGATGATGATAGCGGCGCAGAATTCATCAATTTCCTAGGCGACAACTGGAACATGGCAAGAGAGCTTATTCCGATTATGAACATCCCTATCCCGTTCTTTGACCACCAAGCCGAAGTGGACAGCGGATACCAGGATTGCCTGAACAATGTTCCTGCCACCAGCATGCGGTACGAAGTTCCGAACGACGATGACAACCTACGCAGCTTCAAATGGCGTGACGCATACCGGCTCGGTTACGCGATGTGCTTGCAAGGGGCGGCAACCGATCATTACCAAAAAATAGAATCCGGTTTTTACGATGGATTCACGGCTGGTTTCAATGACCAACATTTGGACGAGTACCAACGCAAATACAGCAGTTACGGTCGCAGCTACACGACATTGGCGGCACCCTCCAACAAGTTCGCCTACCTTCACGGATACTCGTTCGGCTATGACGCTGGATATGGTGACGCACAACGCCAAAACGGTTATAACCAGAACAACGCTGCCAACTACATGAGCTATCTGGCAGGTGTAGGCGGAAAGGGATACGGCCATTCACCGATGCTCGCCCGGTTGTCTGTCGAGGAGGAAGCGCTCATCGAAGACGGCTACCAGAAATGTGAGCGAGGCGCGCCTGCTTATGACACTTCGATTCTAGGCTTCACTCTTTGCTTGCAAGCAGCGAGCATTGACTACTACGACCAGATGCGGTTGGGACACCATAACGGCTATGCGGACGGCTACCAGGATGGCATCCTTGACATCTACAACCTTTACGGCAGCAGCTACGGAGGCAACTACGGGACATCCAGCCAGCCTTCCACTGTTGAGCCGTCCAACTTCCCAGACTTGGCTCCCACGCCTCACATAATGCTGAATAATAGGTTTACGCCACTTTCAGACATAAGCCCCTACAATGACTAGAGATATAAAGATCATATTCTGGTTTATATCGATCGCGATAGTGGCTTACTTTAGCCTGATAATTTATGGAATAGCGGCAGGTTAGTATGAGGAAGAGCCATCGACTTACAATAAATTGCTGACCCTAGTTGAGGACACACCGAGCATTTCGATAGCTGAAGCTATTCAACAAGTTTCCCCAAATGATACCGAGGAAGGCAGGGCAGCAGTTCGGAAAGGTTTTTCCAAAAATAAGCTCGTCCGTTGCGAGCCAATTATCGTGAACATGAACACCGAGGACATTGAGCAGGACATAAAAGTTCTGCCGCCGGAGGAACTACCCTATCTCCTATACTTGCGCGGGGAGGAGCCGCTGGAATGGGCTCTGACAAACAAATGCAGTTCCTGAAAACTGGATAAGCATACTCAGTGGCTACCGATCCCTACGATCATGCCGCTGTTTGGCCGCCTGTATGGGCTGGTTGTCAGTTCCGGAAATCACCCGATGCTGAGCGTTTCACCTGCTCACAATGATTTCGGGGTTGGTGACGTCGGCGTTGGCGCACCAGGAGTTTCCAACTATCCACAGCTAGGCCGCCCGATACACCGAACCACCCTAACACTGGCTGGATGAGACGCTAGTATACCCCTCGGAGGGATGGCAGAGCGGACGATTGCAACGGCCTTGAAAGCCGTAGGGCCTTCAGGGGTCCCGGGGGTTCGAATCCCCCTCCCTCCGCTGTTAGGCAAGCGCAATCATGAAAGCTTGATGTCAAACGCAAAGAAACATCATATGGGCATGATTAAACATGGTAACCGGTTTGACGAAGTCGATGTCAGCGGCTGGCAACGTGCCCACGAGGAGACGCTGGGAACCAAGCCAAAGCGCTGGCTGCTTGACCCTAACACTGAAACCTTCTGGTTGATGAAGGACGTTACCTTCAACCGCCGTAACGACGGTTCTACCTACCAGAAGGGAGATGACTGGGCAGAACGAATCGTCGCAGAGGTTGCCCGCCTTCTTGATCTACCAGCAGCACAGGTTGAGTTGGCCACTGGAGGACCTGGTGCCCAAACGAGGCAGGGCATCATCAGTCGATCCATCTGCGCAAGTGAAGAAACCCTCATCCATGGTAACGAACTTCTCGCTGAGAGCGGCAACGTCTGACCACCAAAGATCAGAATCGAACCCCGGAGGCCTACGCCGATCGGTGTCGCTCCAGGTTTGAGAACAATCCTCCACCTATAAGAGTTGCTATTGATGCACTTCAGACACTTTCAATAGAACAACAGGCCGGCTGGCTAGAACGATGCCAAGACATCGAGCCGCTTGTCGCAACCATTGAGATGGTGCCCGAGAGTCGGATGTCCCAACCTGCTCGTGAGTTCGCCGAGCGGCTGATGCGGCGGAATCATGAACGCCTGCTGTCGCATGGCTCGGGTACCATGTGAACATGCCCGCACAGTCCGAACGCCGCCTCTACGTGTCTTGGCGCCACCCACAGGGCTCAATCATCCCGATCGGGCTTCTGACCCAGCGTCTCACCCAGGGTGAGCAGTCATTTGAGTTCGTCTACCTGAAAACGGCTGAGCAACAGGAACTCTTCGAACCCCTCCCCGGACTCCCGGACCTCTACCAGAAATACACAGGACATCGGCTCTTCCCGGTTTTTGCCAATCGACAGATGCCACGCGAACGGCCCGACTACGACGCTTTCATCCAGCAGCTCGACCTCAGCGCAGAGGCTGACCCCCTTTGAGGTCCTGGAAAGAAGCGAAGGCCGTCGGGCCACTGACCGCATCGAGGTCTTCGCTGCGCCCGCACGGAACGAAGCCGGCGATCTCGTCGCGCTCTTCTTCGCCCGCGGTGTGCGTCACATCGAAGGAGCCTCGGAGGCAATTGAGGATCTAACCACCGGCGACGCGCTCAAGCTAGTACCCGAACCCACCAAACTTTGGCTTGGACCTAAAGACTCTTCGCAATGTGATTGGCCGCTGGTTCTTTATGTCCCAAACAACTGGACGGTACACGTCATCCAGTGAAACCCAGTTGGAAGCAGATTTAGGACGTGTTGGGGGCCTACCCATTGGTGATGGGGAAGCCTTCTGTGCTGAACTTGACCGTATTGTTCGCTCTAACTTTACCGGAGACTACTGGGAAATTTCGTTTCCAAATCGGCTTGATGCTTCCTCCTCACGTTCACCTCTACTTTTTGCTTACTTGGCATCATTAAATCTTCTTGATGCGGAATTGTTGTTCAGCGAAGTACGAATTCGTGATCGCTTTGATTCAGGAGCTTCCGCTCCACGTAACATTGAGCGACATCATTTGTTTCCTAAGAACTACTTGGCAACCATGGGAATTACTGACACCAAATTAGTCAACACTATAGCCAATATGGCATACATTGACTGGCCAGAAAATGCCACTATAAGCAATAACAATCCGCTCAGCTACTGGGGGGATATGACCCGCCATATCAACCCTGAGCAGCTTGAGCGCCAGCGATACTGGCATGCTCTTCCAGTTGGATGGGAGCAGCTTGACTATGCGACATTTACTGAAAGACGACGAAACTTGATTGCCAGAGTGGTGCATGATGGTTTTGACCGTCTTTGGGACAATGCTACAGGGCCTGAACTATCCTCTACGTTTGCTGATCTGCTTTCCAGAGGTGAGTCAGAAAGCCTGGAGTATAAATCCACAGCTAGGTGGAATATGTACACCCAGCAACCTGATAAAAAAATAGAACATGTCATTACCAAAACTGTGTGTGGCTTCCTCAATGCCGAAGGTGGTAAGCTCCTGATAGGTGTGGATGATAATGGCAATGTACTTGACCTTGATAACGACTTGAACACTTTTAGCAACCGACCCAATTTGGACAGCTATGAACTCTTTCTACATCAACTTCTTGACACAAATCTTTCTATCTCAACAGCAGGTATTGTTCGCGTTGAATTTGAGCAAGTTTCTAATGAAAGTGTATGCATTGTACACGTTACATCTTCCGGTAAACCTGTGTTTTCTAAGCCATTTCAAGGCGGGAATGAACACAGTGAGTTTTGGGTGCGGGTAGGCAATGCCACGAAACAACTTCACGGTGAAGACATGGTGCATTATCAATCCAACCACTGGGGATGGGTCTGATCTCGTGTTCAATAACTATCCTCACCATGCAACATCCCAACTCAACGAGCGGAGGGGGTGGGATTCGAACCCACGGTGACTTGCGCCACACACGCTTTCCAAGCGTGCCGATTCGGCCGCTCTCGCACCCCTCCGGGAGATGGCAAAACTATCGCACTCCGACGGGCGATCCATCACCGATTCCCGCTATCCTGGCTCCAGCGGGCCGTGCGCCCGGTTTGGAATGTGATGGTCGGGTCCTGTGCAATGCCAGCCCGTGAACCGAGTCAGGGCCGGAAGGCAGCAGCTCTCAGCGGATCCTGGGGTGTGCCGCAGACCGCCTGGCCATCACTTTCGAGACCGGGTATCACGGCCTGGCTGGGTCGCAGACCGCCTGGCCTCATATTCCCGACCGGGTATCACGGCCTGACTGAGACCGAGTGTCGTTCGGTCTGAGTAAAGTCAGCACAATGGCCCATCAGGCTCTGTACCGACGTTACCGACCCTCCTGCTTTGCCGAACTGCGAGGCCAGGAGTCCGTTGTCCGGGCCCTCCAGAACGCAGTTCGCCAGGGTCGGGTCGGCCATGCCTACTTGTTCAGCGGTCCTCGGGGAACCGGCAAGACCAGCACCGCCCGCATCCTGGCCAAAGCCCTCAACTGCACCGACTCGAGCTCCGACGGCGAACCCTGCGGCCGGTGCCAATCGTGCATCGACATCGCCGGCAACACCTCTTACGACCTCATCGAACTTGATGCCGCTTCCAACAACAAGGTGGACGACATTCGCGATCTCATCTCCCGGGTGGCGATGGGCTCACCCGGTAAGGCCAAGGTTTACGTGCTGGACGAGGTTCACATGCTCACCTCCGGCGCGGAGAATGCCCTGCTGAAGACGCTCGAGGAGCCTCCCGACCATGTGGTGTTCGTGCTGTGCACCACCGAGCCCCACAAGGTCGTGCCCACCATCCGCAGCCGAACCCAGCACCTGGAGTTCAGCCTCATCGACGGCGACGTGCTGGCCGACCACGCCCGCTGGATCATCGAACAGGCCGGGCTGGAGGTGGACGGCGATGCCATCAATCACGCCGTCCATCGGGGCGCGGGATCGGCTCGGGACACCTTGTCGGCCCTCGAGCAGATCGTCAACGCCGGCGGAGTAACCGATCGGCTGGAGGCGGTGGACACCATCATCGAGGCCCTCGGAAGCCAGGACTACGGCCCGGCCTTCACAGCGTTGCATGAAACCCTGCGGTCGGGGCGGGAACCCAGGATCATCGGCGAAGCCCTGCTCGACCGGCTTCGCAATGCGTTCCTCAGCGCCATGGGTGCAGACTTGAACTATCTGACCGATGCTCAGCAGGCCGATGCCCACACCACGGCCGGCAAGCTTTCACCGGCTCGGCTCACCCGATCCCTCGAGGTGCTGGGGACTGCTCTGGTGGACATGCGTCAGGCCCCCGATCCCAGGGTGGATCTGGAAGTGGCCCTGGCCCGGCTCACCCGCCGTGACCTTGACACCGATGTAGCCGCACTGCTCGAGCGCGTCGAGCGCCTGGAGCATCACGGCCCCCAAGTGCCCATCAGCGAAACCGGGGCGACCTCCGGCCCCGCGGCCCCACCCAGTTCGGGCCAAGCCCACGCCCCCACCAGCGGCCATGAGAGAGCCCGGGCCAAGATGGCTGACATCCAAGCCCGGCAGGCTAAGCCCAAGTCCCCATCCGGGAAGTCCCAGCCCTCGCCGACCGGCAGCATCCCAACCAGCCCAGCAGAGCCTGGAGCCCCGATCGAGGGAGCATCTGATACTTCCGTCCCCGACCCAGGCCAGGGTTCCGGGGGAGTCGATCCTGCCCAGGATCGCGCCCGGCGACCCACGCTGGGAGCTATTCGAGCCGCCAGCACGTTTGCCCCTCAAACTGCTGTGGTCGACGGATCGGAATCCGATAGCTCCACTGAACCCGAGACGATGACTGATACCGATATCTCCACTGATGCCGAGACAACCACTGATACCCATACTCCCACCGAACCCGATATCTCCACTGAACCCGAGACAACCACTGATACCCATACTCAGGCGGCCGGTTCCGGGGCTGCGGTACCCAGCCGTGAGGAGATGACGCTCGCCTGGGGGGACACCATCCTGGCCGACCTCCCGCAAAAAGCCCGGAGCCGGTTCCAGGCCGGCCGCTTTTTGACCAACGACGACGGCTATGTGGTTTTTGCCCTCCCCCATCAGATCCACCTGGATCGATGCGAGGAGGTCCGCGAGTCGGTGGACAAAGCTCTCAGTGCGCACTTCGGGCGGCCCGTTCCGATGCGCCTGACCATTGACGACAACAGCACCGCACCACCCCCCAACTTTGGGGTGTCCACCAGCAGTTCCATCCCGACCCTCAATGACGAGAACCAAATCGTCGACCCCAACGAGCTCATGGACGAGGAAACCTTCATGCAGGAGGCCATCTCCAACCTCATGGCCGCGTTCCCCGGATCCGAACTTGTCACCTTCGATCCACCGTCCACCACCAACCACCAGGGTTGACCGTAAAAAACCCGATCCCGAACTCCGAGGGCCATATGTCCAACACCCCCGAAACCGCCGAATAATGGTGAACCGCCGAACGATGGCAAACCGCGGGAGCAAACAATGAGCAACGTTTACTCCGCTCCGGTCCAGGTGCTGATCGACGAGTTGGGACGACTCCCCGGAATCGGTCCCAAATCAGCTCAGCGCATCGCTTTTCACCTGCTGAAGGGGTCCGAAGCGGATGCCCTGAGACTGGCTGACGCCATCAAGGAGGCCAAGGCCCGGATCCAGTTCTGCCGGCGATGCTTCAACATCACCGAGCACCCCGAATGCGAGCTGTGCGCCGACCCCCGGCGCGATCCAGCCTGCTTGTGCGTGGTGGAGGAACCTCGCGACATCGTGGCCCTGGAGAAAACCCGTGAGTTCCGAGGCCGTTACCATGTGCTCGGCGGGGCCATCAATCCCATTGAGGGCATCGGCCCCGATCAGCTCCGGGTCAAGGAGCTGCTGGCCCGGATAGACAACGAGAACGTCACCGAGGTCATTTGCTGCACCAATCCCAACATCGAGGGGGAAGCCACCGCCATGTACCTGGCCCGCCTCATCGAACCACTGGGGGTTGCCGTCACCCGCATCGCCAGTGGTCTTCCCGTAGGCGGAGACCTGGAATACGCCGACGAGCTCACCCTCAGCCGGGCTCTGGAGGGGCGCCGACGCATCAATGCCGGCTAGGACGAACCGGTCCCGAAACACAAGACACCGCCTTAGCGAACCGGGCGGGGGGCAATGGAACCGGCACGCATAAGGCGGTGCTTGTTTATTTCATTTACATTACAAACATGACGAAACAAAGTCAAGTCAAAGATGATTCGTAATAAGAAATGATCGGTTCCGATCAAACGGTAACCCTGCCGGGCCCGGGTCAAAAGGTAGGGCGCTCCCCCTTTTCCAGCAAGTCATGGCTGCCCAACAGGATACGGTCAGGGTGTGCGGATCCACCTGGTCGACGGCACCTACGAGCTATTCCGCTACCACTTCTCACCCGGCAACCGCGACCGGGAGCACGGGGCGACCCTGGGGGTGGTCCACAGCATGCTCCAACTGGTACAGGACGGGGCCACCCACTTAGGGGTAGCCACAGACCGGGTAATCGAATCGTTCCGCAACGACCTGTGGCCCGGCTACAAAACCGCCGACGGGGTGCCGCCCGAGCTGATGGCCCAGTTTCCAATGGTGGAGGAGGCCCTGGCGGCGGCCGGATTCTGCGTGTGGCCCATGGTCGATCACGAGGCCGACGACGCCCTGGGAGCCGCGGCCCGCAAGGCTGCCCTCGACCCGAGCGTGGAACAGGTTCTGATCTGCACGCCCGACAAGGACTTGGCCCAATGCGTAACCGGCGACGGGCGCATCGTGCAGTACGACCGTCGCCGGCAGAAGCTCATCGACCACCACGGAGTAGTGACCAAGTTCGGGGTAACCCCCGAGTCGATTCCCGACTACCTGGCCCTGGTGGGCGACACCACCGATGGTTTCCCCGGCCTGGCGGGCTGGGGAGCCCGATCCACCGCGACGGTTTTGTCGCACTACCACCGTCTGGAGAACATTCCCGACGCGGTGGGCCAGTGGGAGATCAGCGTGAGAGGCTCATCCAAGCTGGCCGCCACTCTGGCTGCGAACCGGGAACTGGCCCTGCTGTTCCGCCGCATCGCCACCATCGACTACACCGCGCCCACCTTCGAGCACCTCGACGAGATGGCCTGGACCGGCCCCACCCCGAAGTTCCCGGAGCTGATGGCCAAATTGGGGGGCGCTCATCTTGTCGAACGAACCGAGAACCTGAGGCGCCACAGAGATGACGACCGGCCCCAATGAGCCCAACACAAAGAACCAACCCAACCCCACCGGCAGAACCCCGATGAGCCCAACACAAAGAACCAACCCAACCTTATGTAGCCTGGCAGGGCCATGTCTGAGCACTCGATGAAGGATCGCCTCGAGGACTTGGAGCGCCGCAAGCACGAGGCCCTCCACGCCGGTCCCCAGCGAGCCGTGGATCGCCAGCACGGGAAGGGCAAGATGCTGGCCCGCGAGCGCATCGAGTACCTGCTGGACAACGGCTCCTTCCACGAGTTGGACATGCTGGCCCGCCATCGGGCCCTGGACAGCAACATCGAGGAACGGCCCTACACCGATGGCGTGATCACCGGCTGGGGCACCATCGATGGGCGCAAGGTGTTCCTCTTCTCCCAGGACTTCACCGTGTTCGGCGGAGCCCTGGGGGAGGTGTTCGCCGAGAAGATCCACAAGGTGATGGACCTGGCCCTGTCGGTGGGAGCACCGATGATCGGTCTCAACGACGGTGCCGGGGCTCGCATCCAGGAGGGTGTGGTTTCGCTCGACTCCTACGGTGGCATCTTCCACCGCAACGTCAGATCCTCGGGGGTGATCCCCCAGATCAGCGTCATCCTGGGGCCATGCGCCGGCGGAGCGGTGTACAGCCCAGCCATGACCGACTTCGTGTTCATGGTGGCTGAGAAGTCACACATGTTCATCACCGGACCCGACGTGGTGAAGACGGTCACCGGGGAGGAGGTCACCCTGGAGGAGCTGGGTGGGGCCCGCTCCCATTCCACCAAATCGGGGGTGGCCACCTTCGTGGGACAGACGGAGGAGGAGGTGCTGGATGAGGTCCGCTTCCTCATCAGCCACCTGCCGGCCAACAACCTGGAGGAACCTCCCCGCACTGACACTGCCGACGATCCCGAGCGGCTCACCACCGAGCTGCGCACCATCCTGCCCGACAGCCCCAACCTGCCGTACGACATGCGCAAGGTGGTACAGGAGGTGGTGGACGACGGGGAGTTCATGGAATACCACGCCCACTGGGCCCAGTCCATCGTATGCGGCTTCGCCCGGCTGAACGGCTACCCGGTCGGGGTGGTGGGCAACCAACCCATGGTGCTGGCCGGAGTGCTGGACATCGAATCATCGTCCAAAGCGGCTCGCTTCGTGCGAACCTGCGATGCCTTCAACATCCCGCTTTTGACCCTGGTGGACGTACCCGGCTTTTTGCCCGGCGTCGACCAGGAGCACGGTGGCATCATCCGCCATGGGGCGAAGCTGCTGTACGCCTACTGTGAGGCCACCGTGCCCCGCATCCAGGTCATTACCCGGAAGGCCTATGGCGGAGCCTACGTGGTTATGGACTCCAAGTCGGTGGGATCCGATCTGTCGTTCGCATGGCCGGGAGCTGAACTGGCGGTCATGGGACCGCAGGGAGCAGTGGAAATCATCCACCGGCGGGAGCTCCAGTCGGCCGCTGATCCCGCGGCCCGCCGGGCCGAACTGGTGGATGAATACACCGAGCGCTACGCCAACCCCTACATCGCCGCCGAGCGGGGCTACATCGACGACGTGATCGATCCAGCCGACACCCGGCGACTGGTGATAGCCGGATTCGAGATGCTCCGCTCCAAGCGAGAGGAATTGCTGCCCCGCAAACACGGAATAATCCCCCTCTAGGCCCGGCCGTGAACATCCACAAAAGCCCGGCCATGAACATCATCCCCCAACCCACAGAAGGCGAGGTGGCTGCCATTCTGGCGGCCTATGAGGCCCTCTTACCCCATCCCACCGGCGGCGAGCTTCCTGCTTCCCCCGCTCCCCACTGGCGTTTCAGCGGGCGCTGGTGGACCTCGACCCGCTACCAGCGTTCGCTCCGGCAACGATGACCGCCGATCCCGCTCGCCATCGCACCCCCGACGAGTTGGAGCTTGCCCTGGACCACATCCGCCGGGCCCCCAGCGACCACGGCACGCTGGAGTTGATCGTGCGCCGGCCCGATGTGAACGAGCGCGAGATCCTGGATACCGGCCACCTCAGCTTGCAGGAGGGTCTGGAGGGTGACAACTGGAGAGATCGGGGCAGCTCCAGAACCCCCGATGGTGGCCCTCATCCCGACATGCAGTTGAACATAATGAGTGCCCGGGCCGCGGCTGCGGTGGCCGGACCGACCGACCGCTGGGCTCTGGCCGGCGATCAGCTATACATCGATCTCGACCTCAGCACCGAGACCTTGCCTCCCGGTACCCGTCTCGCGGTGGGTGAGGCCATCATCCAAATCACCGCCGAGCCTCACACCGGCTGTGGCAAATTTGCCGCCCGATTCGGCCATGATGCCCTCCGGTTCGTGAACTCCCCCACCGGCCGAGCGCTGAATCTGCGGGGCGTTAACGCCCGCGTCGCCCACCCCGGCCCCATCCGCCAGGGCGACCCGGTCCGACTCCAGAGACGGAGTTAGCAACGCCAGGGCGGAAAGGGCTGCTCCAGCGCCCGCTCCAACCGGCTCAGGTACTCGTTGCGAGAAATTTCCACCACTCCCAGGGTCTGAAGATGCCCGGTGGCCCACTGCACATCGAGCAATCTGGGTACGTTGCCGTGAGCCAACCGGGCCACCAGGGAGACCAGGGCCACCTTGGATGCATCCCGGTCGATGTGGAACATGGATTCCCCGGCGAACAGACCCCCGATCGATACCCCGTACAACCCGCCCACCAGCTCCCCATCCTGGGTCCATGCCTCCACGCTGTGAGCCCACCCCAGGCGGTGCAACCGGACGTAGGCCTCCCTTATATCCGGTGTGATCCAGCCGTGGGGACGGTCGATTGTCCGGCAAGCGTCGATCACATCGGCAAACGCCACGTCGACGGTAACCCGGTAGCGCTGCACCGAGCGCCGTAGCGAGCGAGTCACCCGCAGCTCATCGAGGGGCAGCACCCCCCGGGGGTCGGGCGACCACCACCCCAGCTTGTTGGTATCCCCCAGCGTCATCGGGAACAAGCCGGTCCGGTAGGCCGCCAGCAGGGTGCCGGGGGCCAGATCAGCGCCTATACCGACCAAACCGTTCTCGTCAGCCGTGTCCGCAGGCGGGAACGCCCACCGGTTGGGCTCGGGCTCCAGTCTCATTCCCCTACTCTGCCCCACCCAAAATCCCCCCGGGGAAGGATCAGCCCGACTCTTCGACAATCACCGACTTGACGACACGGCAAACGAAGTCCCGCCGGCCGCCGGATCAACCGGACTCTTCGACAATCACCGACTTGACGACACGGCAAACGAAGTCCCGCCGGCCGCCGGATCAACCGGACTCTTCGACAATCACCGACTTGACGACACGGCAAACGAAGTCCCGCCGGCCGCCGGATCAACCGGACTCTTCGACAATCACCGACTTGACGACACGGCAAACGAAGTCCCGCCGGCCGCCGGATCAACCGGACTCTTCGACAATCACCGACTTGACGACACGGCAAACGAAGTCCCGCCGGCCGCCGGATCAACCGGACTCTTCGACAATCACCGACTTGACGACTACTTGAGGGTTGGGTCCACCCGGGAGGTTCGGGTTGGAACTTTCCTTGTGACTGGCCAGAATCTGTTCGGCCACTTTCAAACTTTCCCCGTCCATCTTACCGAACACCACGTAGGTGCCCGAGCTGTTGAGCGCAGCAGTCTTGTCGTTCACAGCGAAGAAGAACTGGGCACTGGCGCTGTTGGGGGCACTGGTGCGGGCCATCACGATCTGGCCCGGCTCATACTTGAAGTCCGAAGAACCCTCATCGGGAATGGTGTATCCGGGACCTGGATCGGACCAGTCATTGGTGTGGGGCGACCCCCCTTGGATAATGCCAATATCGGGGTCGGTACGAAACAGCAGCGTGTTGTCGTAGTAGTGATACCGGGCCAGTACCGCAAAGTTGTTGGCCGTGATCGGCGTTTTCTCCATGTCGAGATCAACGCGCATCTCCCCCGCAGTGGTGTCGAACACCGCGGTGTACTGCTTGGATGCATCCAGGCACATGGGCTGGGGACTGTCGAACTCCAGGACCTGCGGTCCCGATCCGTCGGCGGGTGGGCAAGCGCTCAAATCAATGCTCGTTTCTGAAGTGGGGTCGGTGGTTTCACCGGACATTACGACCTCATCGCCACCATCGCCATCGCCATCAGTGGTTTCCACGACCTCATCGCCATCGCCATCAGTGGTTTCCACGACCTCATCGCCACCATCGCCATCACCCCCATCATCCTTGAACATCAACCAGAGAATGAGAGTCGCCACCGCGATCACCAGCACAACCAGGAACAACCGCAACGCTCCGGAGCGGAACCGGCTTCGGGTCTCGGTGACCCTGGTCTGCTGCCTAGCCAGTTCGCGACGCTCTCGCTGACGCTGCCTCTTGTCGGTAGCCATCGCTTGAAATCTAGAGCGACAATCACCGGATTGCCCACCAGCCTCGCAAACTTGAAAAACAAGCACCAAAGGGGGCACCAGGAGCCGGTAGCTTTTCCCCGTGGCCCCAGCGCCGGTCCGGCTTTAATCGCGGCTTCGGGCGCCAGGAGCCGGTAGCTTTTCCCCCGTGGCCCTAGTGGTACAAAAGTTCGGGGGTACATCGGTGGGCAACGCCGATCGCATCCGCGAGGTGGCCGATCACGTGCGCCGATGCCGGGATCGTGGCGATCAGGTGGTGCTGGTGATCAGCGCCATGGGCAAGGAGACCGACGAGCTGCTGGCGCTGGCCACCGCGGTGTCCCAGACCCAGCCGGGCCGGGAAATGGACATGCTCATCACCGCCGGCGAGCGCAAGGCCTGCGCGCTGGTGTGCATGGCCCTCCATGATCTGGGAGTGCCGGCCGACTCCCTCACCGGCAGCCAGGCCGGTTTCATCACCGACACCAACCATAGCAACGCCAAAATCCTGGAGATCGTCCCTCACCGGGTTCGGGCCGCGCTGGATGCCGGCCGGGTGCCAGTGGTGGCCGGGGCACAGGGGGTGAGCACCGACGATGATGTCACGTTCCTGGGTAGGGGCGGCTCCGACACCACCGCGGTGGCGCTGGCCCACACGCTGAACGCCGATGCCTGCGAGCTGTACACCGATGTGTCCGGGGTGTTCACCACCGACCCTCGGGTGTGCACCGATGCCCGCAAGCTGCTCACCATCTCCTTCGACGAGTTGCTGGAGATGACCGCTGTGGGCTGTCCCAAGCCGGCAATGCGCTCAGTCGAGGTGGCCCAGAATTACGGGGTCAAACTGCACATCCGATCCGCGTTCACCTGGGAGCAGGGAACCTGGGTGGCTAAGGAGGAGCCCTCCATGGAACAACCCATCATCCGATCTGTGACCCCCGACACCTCGGAGGCCAAGATCACCATTGCCGGGGTGGCCGACCGCCCCGGGGTGGCCGCCATCTTGTTCCGGGAGCTGGCCGATGCCGGTGTGAACGTGGACATGATCGTGCAGAACGCTTCCGAGCGGGGCATCACCGACATCTCGTTCACCGTTCCCGAGGGGGATATTGATATGGCCGAGCGCATCACCCGGACAGTGGCCGAAGATATCGGTGCCACCGGGGTGACCGCCGACCGCGCCATCGCCCGGATCAGTCTGGTGGGTGCGGGCATGAAGTCCCATCCCGGAGTGGCTGCCACCATGTTCGAAACCCTGTCCAAGCACGGGATAAACATCGAGATGATCTCCACCTCCCCCATACGAATAAGCTGCGTGATCCGCCAAGACCACGCCGATACCGCTACACAAGCACTGCACCAGGCATTCGACCTAGCCCAATAACCACTGCGAGTTCCCGACACAACTGCACCGGGCATTCGACCTAGCCCAATAACCACTGCGAGTTCCCGAGTGGTCAAAAGTAGTATGAGTGGCGTGAGAGTTGCGGTTGTGGGTGCCACCGGTCAGGTGGGTGGGGTAATGCGTCGGCTGCTGGATGAGCGTGATTTCCCGGTTGACGAGCTGCGGGTGCTGGCCTCGACTCGCTCCGCGGGTCGCACCATGTCATGGCGAAATCACAACCTGGTGGTGGAGGATGCCGCCACTGCCGATTATCGCGGAGTGGACATAGCTCTGTTCTCTGCCGGGGGTGCCACCTCCCGGCAGTTGGCACCACGGGTGGCCGAGGCCGGGGCCACGGTGATCGACAACTCCTCGGCATGGCGGATGGACCCCAATGTGCCCCTGGTGGTACCCGAGGTGAACGCCCACGCTCTCAGCCACATTCCCAGGGGGATTGTGGCCAACCCCAACTGCACCACCATGGTGGCCATGCCGGTCCTAAAGCCTCTGGCCGTTGAGGCCGGGTTGCACCGCCTGGTGATCTCGTCGTATCAGGCGGTCTCCGGGGGCGGTCTGGCCGGTGTCGAAGAGCTGGACGGGCAAATCCGCAAGGTGGCCGATATCGCCTCCGGCCTGACCCACGACGGTCGGGCCGTCCCGATGCCCGCGGCATCCGTTTTCGCGGCACCCATCGCCTTCAACGCGATCCCCGAGTGCGGCTCCTGGATGGACGACAATTCTGGGGAGACCTCCGAAGAGCGCAAGCTGGTGGAGGAGAGCCGCAAGATCCTGGAGCTGCCCGAGCTGGCAGTGAGCGCAACCTGCGTGCGGATACCGGTGTTCACCGGCCACTGCCTGGCCATCAATGCCCAATTCGACCGCGCCATCAGCCCCCAGCGGGCCCGGGAATTGCTGTCGGTTGCTCCCGGCGTTGTGATCGATGAGGTCCCCACCCCGCTGGCCGCTGCGGGCAACGATCACACCCGAGTAGGACGGATTCGGGTGGATCCCACCGTGCCCCATGGCTTGGCCCTGTTCGTGGCCGGCGACAACCTCCGCAAGGGTGCCGCCCTCAACGCGGTCCAGATCGCCGAAACGCTGCTCGCTTCCTAGCGACAATATCGCTGCTTCCGGGGCGAAGCGGTCAATGTCCAACTGCTTCTGGTGGCCGCCCCAACAGGCCGCCCCAACAGGCCGCCCTAGCGGGGCGGGTTGTCGCGATACCGCTGCGCTGCTTCCTCCAGGCTCAACCCCAACTGGTTGGCCAAAGATGCCAGCCAGGCCAGCACATCCCCGAGTTCGTGCAATCTCCCGGCGTCATCACCCTTGCGCACCGCCTGAGCCAGCTCGCCCATCTCCTCGCACAACCATGCCACCGTGGCGGGTATACCCCGCTCCCGATCCTGGATTCCGTAGAGGTCGTCCATGAGCTGCTGGAATGTTGCTATCTCCATACTCATTCCATAGTCACAGGCGGTAGCCACCGTCCACACTGATTACCTGGCCTGTGATGCCCCTACCGGCCTCCGATGCCAGCATCACGGCCATCGGAGCCAACTCACCGGGTTCCAGTATCCGGCGTTGGGCGCAATCGGCCTCGGCCTCGGCGCGAGCCTGGGCGGCGCTTATCCCCCTGGCTGCGGCCAATCGCTCGAAGTCCACCAGCGATGTATTGGTCCAGCCCGGGCACAGGCAGTTCACGGTGATGCCATGGGGAGCAGCCGCCACCGCCAGTTGCTTGGTCAGGCCGACGAGACCGTGCTTGGCCGCGGTATAGGCCACGCTGGCCGCGGCCCGCTTGGACGCTCCCGAACCAATGTTGATGATCCGGCCATGGCCCTGGTCCCGCATCGGGGGCAGTGCCTCCTGGCTGGTCCAGAACGCCGAAACCAGGTTCAGCCTCAAGGTACCCATGAACGCCTCGGCATCCCCGGAAAACGGGTCGTGGTTGCCCCCGGTCGAACCGCCCACGTTGTTGACCAGCACATCTACCCGACCCCACTCGGACACGGCCGCCCGCACCGGCCGGCGGGCCTGGTCCTCGTCGGCGGCATCAGCCACCACCGCCATGGCCTCGCCCCCCGCCCCCGCTATTGCCGCCACCACCTGATCGAGTTGTTCCCGGGTACGGGAGGACACCACCACGGTCGCCCCCGCACTGGCCATCCCCAGAGCAATGGCCCGGCCGATACCCCGGCCGGCACCGGTAACCACAGCCACCCGACCAGCCAGCGACCCGCTCATAGCCATCCCCATTCAGCACCAACCCCACCCAGCAACCCGCTCACCGCCCATTCAGCACCAACCCCACCCAGCAACCCGCTCACCGCCCATTCAGCACCAACCCCACCCAGCAACCCGCTCATAGCCGCCTTCACCGGGTCAACCGGTAGGCCGCAACGGCGTTGGTCCCGGCAATCATCTGCTGCTCGGCCTTGCTCAACGGGGCTATCGACTCCCGTAACTCCACCACCACCCCGTCGTGGTACTCGGGATGGGGGTAGTCCGATGCCCACAGCACCCGATCAACCCCGAGCTTGGTGGCCGAGGCAGCCAGGTTCCACTCTCCCGGCTCGAAGCTGATGTAGCACTGGCGCGAAAAGTACTCGCTGGGCAGCATCGACAGCCACCGGCCCTCAAGAGCGAAAGACTCCACCTGCTCGTCCATCCTCTCCAACTGGGTGGCGCACCAGCCCCCGCCCGATTCCATGAACAGGAACCTCAGGCGAGGGAACCGCTCCGCCACCCCACCCATGAGAATCCGACCCATGGTCACCATCATGTTGGCAGTGTTACCGATGGCCTGACCGAGGCCCGATCCGCCGTACACCGGATCGACATCGGCATTGGTGATCTGCAAGTTCTTGTCGAACCGGCACAACCCCAGCTTGCGGATTACATCGGGGGTATCCACATGCACGCCGGGGTGAAATCCCACCGCCAGATCATGATCCTGGCACGCAGCCCAGAACCGGTCGTAAACCTCGTGACTGAGCGGCAGCTCGTCGATGTAGGCCGATGGTCGGATCATCACCCCCACCAACCCCATACCGGCGATCCACTCGACCTCGGCCACGGCCAGATCGATGTCCTGAAGCGGCACCGCTCCCACTGCGAACAGCCGGTCGGGGTGGGTTGCGCAATAATCGGCGACCCACTGGTTGTAAGCCCGCTGGCAGTCCCGCACGAACTCGGCATTGCCCAGTGCCGGAATCGGATCCACCGGTCCGAAGAACATGGTTCTGGTGGGGTACAGAACCGCGGCGTCGATTCCCACCCGATCCATGTCCACGATCCGGGCATCGGGGTCGGCACCGCCCTTGAGCATGAGCATCGACAAGCCTTCCCGATACTCCTCGGCGGTCACCCCCGCGTTGGCGCAAATCCGATCCAGCGCCTCCTTGCCACCACTGCGCAGCTCGCCTCCCACCCAGAACTCACCGAACAGCAACTCCCCCCTGGCCTGGGGAACCCAATCCCCCCATTTGGAAGCATCCATCCGCTCCACCCACAGGTCGGTGGGCTCCATCGTGTGGCCGTCACCATCAATAACCAGCATGGCTACAGGCTAAACCTTTTCCCCGGCCAACAGCCGGGGCGCACCACCAGCTCGTGCAATGGCCTCCGCCTGTTCCACCGTCTTTTCCCCGGCCAACAACCGGGCCGGCCCTCAGCAACCACCCCGGAGGGAACCACCAGCCATTCCCACCAGCGCTGTCCAAAAACTGCTAACCGTAGGAGATGGTGCGCTGAGCCAGCTTCCAGCCCCGGTCGGTACGCACCAACCGATCCCGGTAGATGCCCATGAGTGCCACCGAGGGTTCGGAGGCCGTATTCACCCAGAACTGCCAGTAGGCATCGGAAAAGGCCCGATCACCGTCCACCGTCACCACCTGGGTGGTGATCACGTGGCGGGTGTTGCTCCCTGGGCCGACATTCCCGGCCGCCCGACGCTCAACCGCACCAGCGCGCAAGCTCTCCCGCCCCTCCAGATTTGCCCCCGGCATCTCCCACCGGGCATCAGCCGTGAACAGGTCCACGTACTCATCCAGATCGCCCCCGTCAGCCAACTGAGCCAGTCTGGTTACCAAGTTCCTGATCGCAGCATCATCTCCGCTCATCAGCGAAAGGCTAACCGCACCCCCGACACAACCTCCATATCCCGGATAAATCCGCACCCCCGACACAACCTCCATATCCCGGATAAATCCGGGCCGAGCACTGCTGGCGTTTGCACCATCAACCCCTTTAGTTGTAGTTCCAACTATCGGACTTCCTTGATATAGTTGGCCCATGGTCGAGACAATGTCGGGAATCCCTCTCGATTCCGCCTTCGGCGATGGTTTGCAGCCGGGCGAGTACCCTTATACCAGGGGGCTCTACCCCTCGGGTTACCAGGGCAAATTGTGGACCATGCGCATGTTCGCCGGGTTCGGCACTGCCACCGACACCAACGCCCGGTTCCATGCCCTGCTGAACGCCGGTGGGACGGGGCTGTCCACCGCGTTCGACATGCCCACCCTCATGGGCCGGGACTCCGATCACGAGTGGTCGGAGGGTGAGGTCGGTCGAGCCGGGGTGGCGGTGGACACCCTGGCCGACATGGAGGATCTGTTCGCAGGCATAGATCTCGGCAAGGTCACCACTTCGATGACCATCAACGGGCCGGCCGTCATCGCCATGGCCATGTACATCGCAGTGGCCGAGCAGAACGGCGTGAGCCGGGCCGAACTCGGTGGCACCATCCAGAACGACATCCTGAAGGAGTACCAGGCCCAGAAGGAGTACATCTTTCCGCCTCGCCCATCGGTGCGACTGATTACCGATCTCATCCGGTTCACCACCGCGGAAATGCCCCGCTGGCACCCGGTTTCCATCTCCGGCTACCACATACGCGAGGCTGGTTCCACTGCCGCCCAGGAGCTGGCCTTCACCCTGGGCAACGGGTTCGCCTACGTGGAGGCCGCCATCGCCGCCGGCCTGGATGTGGATGCCTTCGCTCCCCGCCTTTCGTTCTTCTTCAACGCCCACAGCGACTTCTTCGAGGAGATCGGCAAGTTCCGGGCCGCCCGCCGCATCTGGGCCACCTGGATGAAGGAGCGATACGGTGCCATCAATCCCAAATCACTCATGTGCCGGTTCCATACCCAGACCGCCGGTGTCTCCCTGACCGCCCAACAACCGGAGAACAACATTGCCCGGGTGGCTGTCCAAGCTCTTTCCGCCGTTCTGGGCGGCACCCAGAGCCTGCACACCGATTCCTACGACGAAGCCCTGGCCCTGCCCACCGAGAAGGCCGCCCGCATCGCCCTTCGCACCCAGCAGATCCTGGCTCACGAGACCGGGACCGCCTCGGTGGTGGATCCCCTGGGCGGGTCCCACTTCGTGGAGTGGATGACCGATGAGATCGAGCGCCGGGCCAACGAGATCTTCGACCACATCCACCGGCTCGGCAACGGCTCCATGCTGGAGGGGGTCTACGCCGGCATAGAGGACGGTTACTTCGTGGGGGAGATCGCCGACGCGGCATACCGGTTCGAGCGGGAGATCAATGCCGGGCGACGCATCATCGTGGGGGTCAACGAGTTCACCGAGGGTGCCGATGAACAAGCCCGCCTGCTGACCATCGGCAATGACACCGAGGAGATGCAGCTCAAGCGGTTGGATCGGGTTCGAGGCGATCGCGACAACAATGCGGTCAGAGCCTCCCTGGATGCCCTGATCGAGGCCGCTCGCCAGCCCGATGTCAACCTCATGCCCCCGATCATTGACACGGTGCGGACCTATGCCACCGAGGGTGAGATAGTCGCCGCGCTGGAGTCGGTGTTCGGCACCTACGTCGAAACCGCAGTGGTGTAGGCCAATGAGCGAGCCCCCGACCAACCAACCGCAAACCCCCACCCCGAAAACCCCCACCGAGGACACCCCCACCCCGAACCGGGAAACCCCAATCCGGGTCGTATTGGCCAAGCTCGGGTTCGATGGTCACGACCGGGGGCTGAAGGTGGTGGCTCGCACGCTACGGGATGCCGGCATGGAGGTGATCTACCTGGGCCTGCGACAAACCACCGATAGCATCGTGGCCGCATGCGAGCAGGAGGATGCCGATGCCATCGGCCTGTCCATGCACAACGCCGGCCACCTCACGCTGGCACCCCGGATGGTGAATGCGGTTGCCGAGGCCGGCCTGGACATCCCGGTGGTGATCGGCGGGATCGTGCCCAGCGGCGATATCACCACCCTCATTGATGCCGGGGTGGCCGCAGTACTGGGCCCTGGCGCAGCCGCAGAAGAAGTGGTGGCCACCGTGAGAGCGGCTGTCACCAATGAACCCATCACCCGGTGAACGACGACTTGCTCATCGAGCTGTTCGAGGCAGCCACCGATGGCGACCGGCGAGCCCTGGGCAAGCTGCTCACCATGGTGGAGAGGCAGGGTGACACCGGGGCCGCGGTATCCGAGCGGGCCGGTCGCCGCGCCGGGCAGGCCCGGATAGTGGGAATCACCGGTGCTCCGGGGACAGGTAAATCCACCCTAACCGGAAGATTGGCGGCGATTTGCGGGGCGGCTCGCCCAGCCATCCTGGCCATCGACCCCAGCTCACCATTGACCGGTGGGGCCATCCTGGGCGACCGCATCCGCATGGACAACCATGCCGGCAGCGCTACCTTCATCCGATCGATGGCCACCCGGGGCCACGCCGGCGGGCTGGCGGTGGCCGTCCCCGATGCCATCCGAGTGCTCGATGCCGCCGGCCATGACCCGATCCTGGTGGAGACCGTGGGGGTCGGCCAGGTTGAGGTGGCCATTGCCGCCGCGGCCGATACCACCGTGGTGGTGGTCACCCCCGGTTGGGGCGATGCCGTCCAGGCCAACAAAGCCGGACTCCTGGAGGTGGCCGATGTGTTCGTGGTGAACAAGGCCGACCGGCCCGATGCCCGCGGCGCCCGCCGGGATCTGGAGCTGATGCTGGACCTCGGTCACCGGGAGCACGCCTGGCGGGCCCCCATCATGTTGACCACGGCCACCGAGGGGGAGGGCATTGACAACCTTTGGACGGAGATCCAACGCCACACCACCCATCTCCACGAAACCGGCGAGCTGAACCGGTGCCGCCACCGCCGCCACCGGGACGAACTGGCCGGCCGGATCCAACTCGGCCTGCGGGACCGGGTTGATCAGATCCTCAAAAGCGAGTGGGGGGAGGCCACCCTTGAGCAGGTGGACCTTGGGGAAACCTCTCCCGCCACGGCCGCCGATCAGGTGCTGGCGGCGTTGGCCCGGACAGCATCGCCCCCACCGGGGGTGACCACCACGCTGAACCCCGGCAGTCACCCCGATAAACCCGTATAAGACCATCCATCGCACCGGGAGGCTGCCATGAGTGATTACACCCCTCCGTTGGAAGACATCTTCTTCGCACTACACCACATCGCCGGACTGGGCGATCTGGCCCAGATACCCCACTGGTCCGATACGGGTCTGGACCAGACCGAGGATCTGCTGACCGAGGCCGGCCGCCTCGCCTCCGAGGTCATCGCCCCCACCAACCAAGCAGGTGACCGAACCGGAAGCGTGCTCGACGGCAACGGTAACGTCGTTGTTCCCGAGGGTTTCCGTCCCGCCTACCAGCAGTTCATCGCCGGGGGCTGGATCGCGGTGTCGGCCCCCCCCGAATACGGTGGCGCCGGGTTCCCCCTGACCGTTGACATCGCCATTCAGGAGATGGTCGCCTCAGCCAACATGGCGCTGTCTTTGTGCCCGATGCTTAGCCAGAGTGCCATCGGCGCGATAGGCGCTCATGGCCGTCCCGAGCAGCAACGTCGCTGGCTGCCCCCGCTGATCAGCGGGACGTGGACCGGCACCATGTTGCTGACCGAACCCCAGGCCGGCTCCGATGTCGGTGCTTTGACCGCTCGGGCCGAACCCCAGGCCGACGGCAGCTACCACCTGTGGGGTCAGAAGATCTTCATCACCTGGGGCGAGCACGACATGGCCGAGAACATCGTCCATTGCGTGCTGGCCCGCACTCCCGGCGCACCGGACGGCACCCGGGGCATTTCCCTGTTCATCGTGCCCAAGTACCGGGTAACGAAGGACGGTGCTTTGGGTGAGCGCAACGCCATCCGGTGCATCGGGCTCGAGCGCAAGGTCGGCATCCATGCCAGCCCCACTTGCGTAATGGAACTGGACGGCGCGGTCGGCGAACTGGTCGGCGAGGAACACCAGGGTATGCACCACATGTTCACCATGATGAACAAGGCTCGCCTTCTGGTGGGTCTCGAGGGCCTGGCCATTGCCGAGCGGGCCTACCAGCAAGCATCCGCCTTTGCCGCCGAACGGCGCCAGGGTCGCCGCCCCGGCACCGGATCCGGCATGCAGGCCCCCATCAACCAGCACCCCGACGTGCGCCGGATGTTGCTGGACATGCGAGCCCGCATCGAAGCCATGCGAGGCTTGCTCCATCTCAACGCGGCCGCAGCCGACCGGGCCGCCCACCACCCCGATCCGGTATGCCGCCGGCAATCCCAGCAGCGGTCCGAGTTGCTCACCCCGGTGGCGAAAGCCTGGTGCTCCGACCAGGGGGTCGAGGTGGCATCGCTGGGCATCCAGGTGCACGGCGGCATGGGGTTCATCGAGGAAACCGGTGCGGCCCAACACTGGCGCGACAGCCGCATCGCCCCCATCTA
Organism: Candidatus Poriferisocius sp.; assembly: GCF_965202595.1. Lineage (GTDB taxonomy): Bacteria > Actinomycetota > Acidimicrobiia > Acidimicrobiales > Bin134 > Poriferisocius. Next base: position 2,887,752 of record NZ_OZ241836.1, on the reverse strand, counting down.
CGAGGGCACCAACGGCATTCAGGCCATCGACCTGGTCGGCCGCAAGATCTCTCTGGGGGGTGGTGTGGTGCTGGCCGAGTTGCTGGCCGAGATGGGCGGCCTCGACAGGAATCTCGACCGGGCCGCCGACGCCGTTGCCGAGGCCGCCCGCTGGTTGGGCGACCACCCCGGCGACGACGCTCTGGCCGGGGCCACCCCGTTTCTTCAGATGATGGGGATCACCATCGGTGGTTGGATCATGGCCCGGACATGGGAAGCAGCCCATCGACTCGGCCCAACCGAACCCCACCGATCAGGGTTCTGGACCGCCAAGCAAACCTCCAGCCGCTTCTACCTCGACCAGATTCTTCCCATGGCCCCGGCATTGCTACCCGCGGCCACCTCCGGCATCGCCGCCCTGGAATAGAGGAGAGGGCGAGCAGAAACCGGCTGGTTTCCGATCAACCCCCCAGCCGTTGACGAGCCGAGGCACTACGGGCCAGCAGATGGGGCGGTACCGCAACTCCGTTCACAACTGGATCTGGATCACCACCCGCACCATTGTCGGTGCCCTGGATCGGCAGCTCCTCGGGTTCGGTACCCGCAGCAACCTCGGGACTGGCGGTTTGCTCGGCAGCCTCGGCCCGGTTGGCCAGGAAGTTCTCCCACTGGTCCTCGCGCACCAGCTTGTCGCGGTGGATGGAGCCTCGCTCCGCCCCGGTGTCGAACCGCACCCAGTAGCGTACCCAGCGCATGCCGGTATGAAGGATCACCTCACCGGGAGTTCCCTCGGCAACCCCGGCTAGATCCTCGGCCAGAACGACCCGTTCCCGGCGGTTCAACAACTCGACCACCGCCTCAGGGTACCCAGCACGGGAGAACCCTGGGAAACCACCAGCATCCAATACAGCCGAACCCTGGGAAACCACCAGCATCCAATACAGCCGAACCCTGGGAAACCACCAGCATCCAATACAGCCGGTGACGGTATCAGACACAGCCGATGACCGTTCACCCATCAATTCATTGACCACATCAACAACATGAGCCACAATACTCACTACGATAGGGCGTTGGTCAATATTGCGATTTGGTTACATTTGTAACTGATGCATGACCGCTGCCACTATCTATTACCCCTCATGCACAAGTTTTTGCGGATCCTCTGCCTCGCGGCCGTCATGCTGCCACTGGCGTTGAACAGCCCTAGCACGGCTCAGGATTTGTTCATCGACGAGCGCCGAGAGCAGATCGAGGACAAAAAACGGGAGATCGAAGCCAGGCAGCACGAGCAGCAAACCCTGAAGCGGCAAGCCCTGTTCGCCATCGAGGCGCTGAACGTTACCAACACCCAGATCGAGGAGATACACACCGCGCTGATCCAGGTCAACGACTGGATCGCCGCGGCCCAAACTCGCCTGAGCACGGTGGAACTCTCCCGAACCGCAGCTCAGGAGCGGGTGAACACCACCCGCCAGCGGGTGATCGAGCTGGATGAAGAGATCGCCGCCATCCGGGAGCACCTGAAAGACCAAGTGGTCAACATCTATCTGGATTTGGCCTACGAGCAGAACTTCCTCCTGGAGGACGGTGACCCGAACCGAAACGCTCGCCGCCAGTACTACATCGAGGAGCTCGGGGGCGATGCCCAGGTGCTCATCGACCAGATGCGGCGGGCCCAGGGCGATCAACAAATTGCCGTGCAGCAGGCCGAGCAGGCCCAAGCCGAAATCGAGCAGGCCCAAGCCGAAATCGAGCAGACCCTGGCCGACCTGGATGAGCTCAAGAAAGCACAGGAGAAGCTGCAAACCGAGTGGGACCGGAAACGCAAGGAGCTGGAGGAACAAATCGAGGCCGAGGCCCGGGCCAGCGCCGAGGTTGAGAATCAGATCGCCGGATTGAACCAGGACATCTCGAACATCGAGAGCGAAATAGAGCGGGAGAAAGAGAGGAGGCGGCTGGCCGAGCTGGAGCGCCAGCGCCAGGCCGAGCTGGCCCGGCTGGCCGAGCTGGAGCGCCAGCGCCGCCAAGGTGTGACCCAATCGGCCGGGCAGGAACGCACTGGCCAGTTCGACGACATAAACATTCCCCCTCCCCCCCAGTTCTTCCAGCCGGTACCGGGCAAGATCGGATCGGGGTACGGCAACCGGGTCCACCCTATTTTCGGCACGACCAGATTCCATGCCGGAGTGGACTACGGCGGCAACACCGGTGATCCCGTCCAGGCCGCCGCCTCCGGCACCGTGATTCAGGTGAAATCACGAACCGGGTACGGCAACACGGTAATAATCGACCACGGCACCGGATGGAGCACGCTTTACGCTCATCTCTCCAACTACAACGTGTCCGAGGGCCAGAGCGTCGGTATCGGTGAGGTAATCGGCTTCGTCGGCAACACCGGCTGGTCCACCGGCCCCCACCTCCACTTCGAGATCCGCTATCGCGGTTCCCCCCGCAATCCGGTTAATTACCTCTGATAAGGGTTAGGTTGCTGGTTCGTAATGCAGGCATTGGTGTTCGAGCGCAAACTCGCCCGGTATGCAGCCGCGGCGGTGGCCTCCCGAGTGGTTCCGGGTATCGGCGGTGGGGTGGGCCCCCTGCAACTGCGCGATATCGATCCGCCCGAAGTCCCAGGTCCGGGCTGGTGCATAATCCGACCCCGATTGACCGGGATCTGCGGGTCGGATCTAGCCACCGTGGAGGGTCGATCCTCCCGGTATTTCGAGCCACTGGTCTCGTTCCCGTTCGTTCCGGGCCACGAGGTGGTAGGCATCGACGAGGACGGTAACCGCATGGCCCTGGAACCGGTTCTGGGAGCGGCAGCTCGGGGGGAACCTCTGCCGTTTGCCGGGGCTGCCCCCGGCGATGGCGATGATTATGGCTACCTGCTGGGGGGAGCCATCGAGGACGGTATCCAGATCGGTTTCTGCTCCAGCACGGGCGGCGGATGGGGAGAGGAGCTGGTTGCTCACCAGAGCCAGCTTCATGCTGTACCGCAGGACTTCAGCGACGAAGCTGCGGTCATGTTGGAACCGGCCGCCGGTGGAATCCACGCCGCTCTGAAGGCCCGGGTGGAGCCGGGGGCCTCGGTAGTGGTGCTGGGAGCGGGCACGATGGGGCTGTGCTCGGTGGCGGCGCTGCGGGCGATGACCTCGGCCGGAACCATCATCGTCACCGCCAAGTACCCGCACCAGCGGCACCTGGCCACCGAGTTGGGGGCCGACATGGTGGTCGACCCCGGCGAGGTGCGCCGGGCGGTAAGAAGGTTCTGCGGCTGCCGGATGCTGGGTAACCATCTCTCCGCCGGGGTGGACATAACCATAGACGCGGTGGGTAGCCCCTCTTCGGTGGCCGATGCCCTGGCCATTACCCGCCCCCGGGGAAGGGTGGTCCTGCTGGGCATGCCCGAAGCCTCCCGAGTTGACCTGACCGGGTTGTGGCATCGCGAAACCGAGTTGGTTGGTGCCTACACCTACGGCACCGAAACGCTGCCCGACGGTCGCACTGCCACCAGCTTCGAGTTGGCCTTCGACCTGGTGGCCTCGGCCGGACTCGAACAATTGGTGTCAGCCCGCTACCCCCTGAATCGCTACCGGGAAGCCATCACCCACGCCGCCGAAGCCGGCCCCAGAGGAGCAACCAAGGTGGTTTTCGAACAATTCCCCTTGTAACAGTTACGGAGGTTGCATGCGGGTGTACCACTTGGAAGCTCATCGTAAAGCCTCTGAGGTTGAGCGCCTTGTAACAGTTACGGAGGTTGCATGCGGGTGTGTCGGCGTAGTGGCTGAGCTTGCGCTCAGGAACACCCGTAGTTGCCCCTATAGGCTCTCGCGGGTTGGTCCGGGCCGGATACTTCATGGAGCCGGCCGGCCCTGATGACGGCTTGCACGGATTCGAGTTCGGTGATGTCGGCCGTCGGGTCACCGGTCAGGACAACGAGATCAGCGGCCATGCCTACGGCGATGGTCCCGACAAAGCTATCGATCCCCAGAATCATGGCATTGTGCTGCGTTGCGGACTGGATCGCCTCAATCGGGGTTAGCCCTGCGTGCTTGACGAGAAGCTCGGCCTCCTGAGCAATCGTTGCGGCGCAATCGGTTCCCACGCTGATACGCACACCCCGGTCGTGGGCGCGGCTGACAAGAGCACCGACATGCGTGACATCAAGGCGCTCTGCATCATTGCTGGCATCGGGGTTGGTATGGAGAGCCAGGGTGGCATCGATAATCACACCCGCTTGGGCCATGCTCTCGAAGAGTTGGTCGAGAGTGGGGCTGTAGGGGTCAGCGCCAGGCCTGATCGGCGGAAGTGGCGAATGATCGCCGGGGTCGTAAGCAGGTATCGGATCGACATCGTGCCAGAACAACATGCCGGCATGGGACACCGACTGCACACCGGCGTTGACGTAATCCTTGGGTGCGCCAGGAAACGTCGCCGGGTGCGCCCAGGTGAGAATCCCTTGCTTTTGCGCCTCTGCGATCACTTTGCCGGCAAGTTCTCCATCAATGTCGTCATAGAGCTTGATGCCGTGGGCACCCGATTCCTTGGCTCGGGCAACCAGTGCCTCGATATCAGTGCCGGCATCCACCGGTTGAAGCCACCCAACCTCACCGGGGGTGTCTTCACCGGCCGTTTCTTGGGCTCGCCCATCGCTGCGCATCCACCTCGGCCCCGCCACAAGTGCCGACCAGTAAACGGTTGGTACCGGTTCTTCTGCTGATGCTGCCCTGTCCTGGAGCACCTTGAGTGCCTTACCGTTGCCGGCCATGTCTCGGACCGATGTGATGCCCAAGAGAAACATCTCCTGGAGCTCGAACCAACCGGGTTCGTGATCTGGACCCCGTGTCAAGTGTGTATGTCCATCGATCAACCCTGGGATGAGATAGCGGCCAGTGAGATCTATAACCAGGGCATCCTCTGGTGCCGTGATGTCCTCGTCATCGGTCACGATCCGGGTGATGATGCCATCTTCGATGACCAGATCAGCCGGCCCATAACTCTCGGTCCCGGTACCGTCCACAATCATCACGCTCTTAAGCACCAGCGGTGTGCCAGAGGGAGCGGGCCTCTCGACCGTCGGGTCCACAACTCGTCGCGACCCAACCGCCTGCTCATCAGGACTTGACGAGCACGCTGCGGCAACCATCGCGATGACCACGCCGATGAGGGCGAAGCCACAACGCCTTTTCCATCCAGTCCCGGTAACGCAGGGACAATCTCTGTTCACGGGTGATCCCTCCTTCTTACTCAACCGGCCCTCAACTGGTGCCATCTTCTCGCTTGGCAGGAAGGCGAATTGTGAAGGTACAACCGCTTCCTGGAGCAGTTTGGAGTTCGATTGTGCCTTGATGAGCTTCGACGATGGAGCGGGCAATCGCCAGGCCGAGACCTGAACCACCAGTCGCCCGCGAACGAGACTGGTCATCACGAAAGAACCGGTCAAAGACATGGGCAGCTCGAGCCGAGTCAAGGCCCGGACCATCGTCGGCAACGATGACTTCAGGACCGGTCGGAGTTGCCCGGGCCTCGAGGCGGACCTCGGTGGTGATGTCTGTATGGGTCAAAGCATTGTGCACCAGAGCAGCAACCACCTGCTGTAGCCGGAACTCGTCACCCGTTGCCTCTACCGTCGGGTCCGGGGTCTCGAGAAGGATCGATCTTTGCGGTTGAACGGCACGGGCATCATGGGCAGCATCGATAATTAGACGATTCAGGTCAATACGATCTTGTCGCAGCGGTCGTTGCTGATCGAGGTTGGCTAGCAGGAGTAGATCTTCCACAAGGCCCTTCATGCGGTTTGCCTCGCGGCTCATCCGGCGCATCATGTCTTCGACTTGTGCAGGGTCGGTGAAGTGCCCATGGGTGTAGAGATCCAAATAACCCTGAATCGAGGTAAGAGGTGTTCGCAGTTCATGGGAGGCATCGGCAACGAACTGGCGCCGGCGGGATTCGATCTTGTCGCGGTCGTCGAGCATCACGTTGAAGGCGTGGGCGAGTTTTCCGGCCTCGGTTCGACCGTCTGTCTGCTCGACTCGTTGGCTGCGATCGCCGGCAGAAATGGCTTCGGCTACCCGGGTGACGCTCCGTATCGGGTTGACACCCAGACGCTCGACCCACCAAACGGCGGCCGCTACAACCACCAGAACGAGACCACCTACAACGAGAAGCACCAACTGAAGCCGGTGGATCGCACTCTCGACCTCGTCTAGGGGAAGGGCCGCAACCAGAAAGGCATCCGTCTCACCAGCCCACGCGGCTCTGATCCGGAATCGAGCATGGCCCTCGATACCATCGACGGTGAAAGCCCGGCTCTCCAACCTGACCAATTCGGCTACCTCCGTTGGTACTTTTGGAATGTCGTTGATGAGTTGACCTTGCAGGATCGGCGACAACTTTCCATCTACAACCAGTCCGACGAACAGAGTCGATATCGGATCATCAGGTGGAGCCGAAACCACCTCGACTGGACCATCAAAAACCGGAATAAAGCCCGGGTCGGTGTATGGCAATGCCCCAGCAAGCTGCTTGTCCACCTGTTCGATGAGGAAGGATCGCTGGCTTCGCACGACAATGACACCACCGATAGCGATGAGCACCAACAAGACCCCCATAGCCGCGAACAGCCGACTCCTGAGGCTCACTCTTCTATCCGGTGATAGAACTCGGTGCCGCCTGGGTCCTTACTGGTGGTGGTCACACCTGAACTGCCTCACTCCTCAACTCGCAGCGAGAACCCGATGCCGCGGATCGTCTGGATGAGGCGCGGCTCGACATGGTCAATCTTGCGCCGGAGATAGCTTATGTAGGTGTCCACGACAGAGGAGTTGCCATCGAATTGGTAGGACCAAACATGGTCCAGGATCTGGTATCGGGACAGCACGCGGCCGCTGTTCACCAGTAGGTAATGGAGCAGCTTGTACTCAGTAGGGGATAGATGGACAATCTCGCCCGCCCGGGTAACTCGCCGTGCGTCGTCGTCCATGGTGAGATCAGCGCACCGCAGTTCCCGCCCGCCGTTGCTTGAGGTGCTACTAGCGAGGCGGAGATTGACCCTCGCTACGAGTTCAGCAACAGCAAAAGGTTTCACCACGTAGTCCGCCCCTCCGGTCGTCAGGCCGCGAACGCGGTCCTCGGTGCCGTCGCGTGCGGTAAGGAACACCACGGGTGCTTTTGACCCCCGGTCCCGGATGCGCCGCAAAAGCGTGAAGCCGTCAACGTCGGGAAGCATGACATCCAGGACGATGACCTGCGGTTGAAAGCTGTTCACAAGTTCGATGGCCTCCGCCCCGGTTTCGGCGATCGCCACTTCGAACCCGGCCATCTCCAGCGCCGACTTAACGATGAAGCGAATGTTCTCCTCGTCGTCGACAACGAGGACGCTGAGTTCAGAGCTACTGGTCACTTGAGGTCATCAACTGGGCAATCACGTCAGCTTCTCGCCGGATGGTGTCGGCATCCACCAGGTCGGTTGCCTGCTCAACCAGCACCGCGACCCGCGCCGCCAGAACCTTATCCGCAGCCTGGCTGTCGAAGAGTTCCGCCTTGAGCTCAGCCAGCTTCTTTTGGTACAGCGATTCGAACTCTGTGTTCGCGTGGAATTGTTTGACCAGTGGATTGGAGGTCTCGAAGAAATTGCACTCCTCGGGCACCTCGGAGCCCTTGGACGGTTCACCCTCGAGATCGTACCCGTCAGACAACTTGCACTCCTCGGGCACCTCAAAACCCTCAGGCGGTTCGAAGTATTGGGGTAGTTCGTACCCGTAGGGTAACTCAACACCCTCAGGCGGTTCGCATTCTTCGGGCACCTCAAAACCCTCAGGTAGTTCGTACCCATCGGGTGGGTCGGTGATATCGGACGATTCACCCCCATCGGGTGGTTCATACCCGTCAGGCAAATCACCATAAAAATCGGCGACAAAGTCATCGAAGGTCAGGTTCATGTCCCAGGGAACCACGGTGAACCGAGCCGATTCGGCATCCCACCAGAGGTAGGCATTGTTGCCCGGACCGTCGATGTCATCCCAGTTCTGCACCAATTCCATCATGGCCAGATAGATGGCGAAGGACTCGACATCGAGTCGTTCGGGCAGTTCGGCAGAAAACGTGGTGTCATCGGCTTCGTTAATGAACTTGAGGAACTCAATCAGCGGCTTGAGGTCTGCCACCTTTTTACCACCCTCCTGGTCGAACACCTCGTCATAGGCCGCCGGGGCATCTCCTCGATACGACCAGTCCCCAGTGCTCTCGGCCTTGTAGAGCGCTCCGGCCGCAGAGAAATTGCGATCCTGCCAGGCATCGTCGGATGGATGCTCGATCATTAATCGTAGCGCAGGGTCACCACCGTTGGCCCTAAACCGCACATGAGCCGCAGCTTGTGAAGCAAGCCCCGATCGCTCCAGCAAATCCAGCGATACCGCCTCGTTAAGCGAGGTCTCGGTGAAATTTGAACGGATCACAATATCGGCGTATCCCTGATGCTTCTGACCCTTTACGAACCGGTTGAGGCGAATGAGCCATGGTAGCTTTTCAGGTTTCTCCTTCGAGAGCGCGTCGGGCATGTAGCCGAGACCGGGGCCGATAACTCCATAGCTGATGAATGAAGGCAGTTGAGACCCCAGATTGACTAGTGCTTGAAAACATGCGTCGGGAACCTCACCATCCGGCAAGCTCTCCTGTTCCCCAAACCCCTGATCCTTGACCTCATAGGGAACCTCACCATCCGGGAAGCTGCCACCCCGGCCTTCAAATCCACCATATGATAATGATAGACCGAAGAGAGACGAGTTGCCCTTGAGGCGAGCTCCGGCGTGCTCGTAGGTGACCCCATCGATGGTGACGGTTACGTCGATCCAGGTCTTGTCACCAGATGTCGCATAAGTTTTAATCATAGAATCGTAGTCGTCTGGATCGAACGTGAGCTCGATCTCATGGATGGTCGATGCATCGAAGAGCTCTACCTCACCATCAGTGCCCGTCCCCCCAACCGGATCAACACTCGGCGTAGCACCCCCGGACCCAACCGGATCAACACTCGGCGTAGCACCCCCGGACCCAACCGGATCAACACTCGGCGTAGCACCCCCGGACCCAACCGGATCAACACTCGGCGTAGCACCCCCGGACCCAACCGGATCAACACTCGGCGCGGTAGTGCCGTCTCCGCAACCGGCGAGAAGCAATAAAACGGCGACGAATGCGGCTAAAACAGATCTACTTGACATATGCACCTCCTGGTTTGCCACATCAAACCAGCGAGGTTTGGTAATTTTCTTCGATCCATCTGTGAGTTCTCTGTGAGTCGGAAACCAGAAAACTCCCAGGCTATCCTAAAGAATCTCACAAAGACTCGAAGTAGACCTAGAGAGAACCGTCAAATCAACCTGGAGAAAGAGCTATGAACACCCTCCTCCCCATCTTGTTCGATCTGGTGGCAGTATCCATCCTGACATTCGGCTTGTACCTGCCTCGCCACCGCCGGCGTGATCTCGTCGTGTCCTACCTGGGCGTAAACATCGGTGTGCTGGCTGTCGCAGAAGCCTTCACCTCGACAAGCATCACCGCTGGCCTCGGTCTGGGCCTCTTCGGTGTTTTGTCGATCATCCGGCTGCGATCCGCCGAACTCGATCAGCCAGAGGTCGCCTACTATTTCGTCTCACTTGCTCTTGGGGTGCTTGGCGGCGTACCGGTCTCGCCAATGTGGCTCGTGCCCACGCTGATGGCCGCTCTTCTCGGTGCGCTTTTCATTGGTGACCACAACCGTCTCCTGACCCGGTACCGCTCCCAGCGCATGACCCTCGATCAAGCCTTCACTGATGAAAGCGCGCTCATCGCCCACCTCCAGGACCTCCTTGCCGCCAAGGTGCACAGGGTCGCCGTGCGACGTGTTGACCTTGTAAACGACACTACCGATGTGGATGTCCGCTTCGAGGTGAGCGATTCTCCTTCCGCCAGCGCCTCGTCGAACGGTCTATTCAGCCGGGGAGTCAAGTCGTGAAACCCCACCCCCTCGAATCAACTTTCGCCGAGGCCCTGCTCAACCTGGAAACGGTTGGACTCGACGGGCTGACCACGAAAGCAGGACTGCAAACCCGCAAGGACCGGAAGTACCTCGTACCCGAAGCAGCCCTCCCCGCCCTTGTCCATGAACTCGATTTTGGATGTCGAGTTCTCACCATCGACGGCCGCAACCGGTTCGCCTACCGATCCACTTATTTCGATACTCCTAGGCTCGACTCCTACTTCGATGCCGCTCATCGCCGACCGTCACGCTTCAAGGTCCGGACGCGTCACTACCTCGACACCCAACTATGCATGCTCGAGGTTAAGACCTCCGACAGTCGCGGCCTCACGGTCAAGCACCGCATGACCTGCGATCCCAACGAGGAAAACGGGCTCACAGCCTGTGGTCGAGCCTTTGTGGAAACGATCGAGCAAACAAGCACAGTGGCCGGCGACCTTCAGCCCTTGCTCACGACCACCTACCACCGAACCACACTGCTCCCCCAAGTGGATGAAGCTGCACGCGTCACCATCGATACCGGCCTTCTGTGGCGAGGGGTAGCAGCCGAGTTGGCTCTCGGACCGGTTGCGGTGATAGAGACCAAGACAACTACTCGCCCCTGCAAGTTCGATCGTCTCCTGTGGCGGTTGGGGCATCGCCCCACGACCATCAGCAAGTACTGCACCGGCCTCGCCGCACTCAACCCAACGCTCGCAGCAAACAAATGGAACCGGGTGCTACGCCACCAACTCAACTGGCACCCCGAACGCGGTCACGCTTTGCCTGCTTCTCCCTTCCCAGCGGCCGTTAACGCACCATGGTGATTCAGACGTAAGGCAAGTTCTGCCTGAATCAGGACAACCGGAAGTGCTGGATGGCGATCCCCAAGCCCGGTGCCCGAGCGAGACGGCCATCTGTGGTAAGTAGCGGTGCGTTGTGGGTGTCCGCCGCTGCTACATAGAAGGCATCGTAAGCGCTCACATTCTTGTGATACCGCCATGCCAGACTAGCCAGCGCCCGGTTGGGAATACGCTCAAGTGGCCATAGCATCAGGTCGTTGACCGCCGTAATCGCCCGCTCCTGCGAGAGGCGATCTTTCAGCACAGCTTGCCGCAGTACTGAGAGGACTTCAGCATCGATCAGATCGGGGGCCGCGAGCCCGGTATTTTCGATCATGTTGGCCAGCGCCAACCCGAGCGGCGTTCGAAGCAGGTACTCCACTGCGACCGAGGCATCAAGCACGTAGCGCTTCACCCGAGTTCAGTGTCCCGCTGTGTCCGTTCCTCTGCAAGGAGACTGGCCGCATCTGTGCCGAGGTTGGTCTCTGTTCGCTGTGCCAAGTTCATGCGCCACTCGCTCCTCGTGAGCTCCATCTCGATGGCCTCGATCACCATCGCACGCATTGAGCGGTTGCGCTCGCGGGCGTGCTGCCTAAGCCGCTCATGCAGCGCGTCCGGCATGTTCCTGACTTGAAGATTGGCCATACCACTAACTCTAGCATGCATTATACATGATGTGTGCATGCTTTTAGCATACTTTTAAGTACCTGCCCCACCCCCATACCAACCATCACCTCAATGCGGGCACGCTCACTCGCACCCAACCTCTGTGCCATACTAGTACACCTCCACCGGTGGATCGTGAATGTTTCTGATCGACCATCATGGCCGACCTGTCGCGATCACCGGTGGAGCCTTCCGTTGATCGCGAGTGCACTTGTGCATCGCGACTACACTGCCAACGGGCCCACGATTGTCAAGGTATCCCAGGACGCACTCGTTGTCTCCAACCCGGGTGGACTTCCTGAGGGAGTGACAACATCAAATCTTCTGATCACACCGCCCCGACCTCGCAACCCTGCGTTGGCCGATGCATTCAAACGAGCTGGAGTTGTTGAGCGAACAGGCCGAGGTATCAACCGGGCATTCGCCAGCCAACTTGCCCTGGGTAAGCCGGTGCCGGACTACAGTAGGAGCACCTTTAGCTCAGTCGTCGCTCGAGTGCGTTCTGGGCCCGCTGACAAGGAACTAGCTGGCTTTGTCGCGCATCAGCAGGAGCAGACGGTGCTGACCTTCGTAAAACGACATGGCTCAATAACCCGGCGTGAGGCCTCAGAATTATGTCAAATCGATTCCCAATGAGCTAGTCGCCTCCTCCGGCACATGCGAGACCAGGGGAAACTCGACATGCAGGGCGAGAAACGATCCTCGCGTTACGTGAATCCCAAAAAAGGCTGATCTAGGCAAGAAACTGATCGGTGCAGATCCTATTCATAAATTACTTTCATCTGCCGGTGACGACTGGCAACCCGCCCCGGTATCTTCGTCCCCAAATATGACATTCAGGGGGACTAAAGTTCCGTGAAGCGGTATCCGCCGGACGAACAGGGGAGCAAGGCAGTGACGAATCAGATGACCGATCGGTCGGGACAGGCGTGGGAGCGCCTCGTGGAGCTAATGGCCGCGATTGAGCAGGATTGGTGGCGCGAGATCAGGCAAATGCCCAACCCCGACGACCGGGCCGAGGCCCGCATGTTCGCTCTCAACGCCTTGCACCATGCCTTGGAGTTCTGGTCACAAGCCGACCCGGAACGGCCTTGGTTCTACCGCTGGTTCTCGCCCACCAAGAAGCTCCTGGGGGACAATCCTGACGCGGTGTACTACGGCACGGTGATCCATCCCGATCGCGACTACGTGATCCGGGGCAACCTGGCCGGTGCCGTATACACCTCGTTCACCGTGGAGCAGGGAACAGTCGGGGGGTCAATGTCCACCGGACTCGGTGCAACGCTCAATGACGACGAGATTCAAGTGCACCCCGATGGCAGCTATGAACTGCACGTCAGCCAGAAACCCCAGCCCGGCAACTGGCTGGCACTCAAGCCCGACTCTGGCAGCATCACCACCCGTCACTACTTCGAGTGGGATCGCCCGGCAGCCACCGACCCAACCCTGCACGTGCCGCTGTCCATCCAGCCGGTACCCCATCCCGGCCCGCCAACCATCCCTGACGACGAGTCCTGTGCCCAAAGCTTGGAGCGGGTCGCCACCTTCCTTCGTAGCGTCACGGTCGATTGGCCGGCAGGTCGCCCCGAGAACGTGCCGGAGTGGAGCTCAATCGAGCCAAACCGGTTCACCAACCCACCGCTCGATGCTGGCAACCGCGCCATAGGCTACGCGGCAGCCGACAACGCCTACCGTTCCACCCGTTACCAACTCACCCCCGACCAAGCCCTCGAGATACGTGGGCGGTTCCCACAATGTCGCTTCGCAAACGTGGTGCTCAACAACCGGTTCATCCAAACCCCGCCCTACCGCCACCGCAGGGTCTCGCTGAACCGGCGCCAAACCACCCTCGAAGCAGACGGCTCGTTCCGCATGATCCTCGCTCACCGCGACCCAGGTGTACCCAACTGGCTCGACACCGCCGGCGCCCCCACCGGCACGGTGTTCTGGCGCTACCTGCTACCCACCGAGCAACCAGAACAACTACAAACCCAGGTGCTACCGATCGACGAGGTTCGAGCAACAAGATAGAGCCTTCGCAATTTCGGGGGGGGGGGGGTGGCCAGTGGAGCTTGTCCCCCACGCCGTTTGGCACGAAGAGCTGGCAACCACGTGAACCCAGAGCCATGTCGTATATGATCGGGCTCAACCTTGAGTTATGATTTCAACCACCAAATATGGAAGGGACAAAAAATGGATCAGATGGACCTGACTGAAGTTTTGAAGCGAGCTGCTGACACAATCAGATCGGATGACATCTGGGAGGAAGCCCATGTGAAGCAAGCCCTGATAATCCCTATTCTCGCGGCTCTAGGATGGGATCAAATGAATCTCACTGAGCTGCGGTCAGAATACTTACTTCCAAACAAACACAAAGTGGATTATGCCTTGCTTTCACGTAAGGAGCCTAAAGTTTTTATTGAAGCTAAACGGCTTGGCAACCTAGATAAAAAAGCAATAGATCAGATTTTCAATTATGCTACCAACAAAGGAATACCACTGCTTGTTCTCACAGATGGTCAGCATTGGGACTTCTATCTCAGTATGGCAGATGGAGAACCATCTAGTAGGTTATTCTATCAAATCGAGATATCAACCAAGAGTAAGGGTGATAGTGGCTCATTTTTAAAAGAGCAAAAAGAAAATTTTAAAAATTTTTTATCTAAAGAAAAAGTTATTTCTGGGGAAGCACGAAGAACAGCTGAGGCGCATTATGAGGAAAGAAAATCACAAGAACGAGCACGACAGACTATTTTTGAAGCTTGGGAAAAAATTCTTATAGACTCTGATACAATTCTTATTGACGCTCTAGTTGAAGAAGTAGAAAAGCTTTGTGGTAAAAAACCTCACAAGGATGATAAGTGGCAAAAATTGGTTACTTGCTAAGCAAAAAGATATTTTAACCCTTAGTTCAAAACAAAAAAATATTACAAAAAGTTAAACGCTAACTACTGGATATTTGTACACATAAACAACAACAACAAGCGAAAAAGAATTGCGACTTACTGTGAGGTAGCTGGCTTGAAGTATGGGACTGACCTTACTTTAATTGAGGAATAATATGAATGGCTTAAGGTGAATAAGGGGTTAGTTGTCGCTGGGGATTGAGGGCGAATCATCTGAGCGCAGCCAGTCACCAAGAATACGATGCCTAAATCGGACAAGTCCCCGTGCAGCAGGAACGATGATTTCAGCTTTGATAAGTCTGGCTCGGTAGGAGCGAGCAAAATCGTTGGAGCGTTGGATACGCTCGGCTATGTCGCTCACACGTGAAACGTCTTCGTCCTGGGCCATTGCTTTCAAGAAACGCTTGTCCTGATTGGATAGAGAAACCCAGGTAGGTTTGACCACTTGGTCGATGAGAGCTACCTCGGCTCTGGCGATTCCATCCTCTACATCAGCTCTGGCAAGACCCGACATAGGAGAGTTTGAGGCTTCCCATGAGTAGTAGCCGATGAGCTGCACCATGTACGGGTAGCCGGAGGTGGCAGCAACGGCTGCCCTCAAATCAGCTTCGGCGATGCTTGACCCGCGATCACATATTGGGCGCAGTAGTGCTTCAGAGGCATCCTGGTCGCTCAGAGGATTAAGGTGAGCGCGAGCGCAACGCTGGAAAAAAGTCATGCCGGGATCAGCCAGAAGGCTGTCTTCAATATCGGGTAGCGCCGCACTCACGAAAAGCAAGGGGTGTTGCTCCCTGCGGGTCACGTGCTGCACAGTTGCTGCTAGTTCCCTGGCCTCGCCTGTTTCGGCTGCCTGAAACTCGTCAACTGTCACTAGTACACCTATACGCTTAGTGTCCAACTTTGAAGCCAGCGATGTCAGAGCTGTCCTGAGGTCGGGAATTTCGGAAGGTTTTGAAGTATCCCATGTGGCCGTAAACCCGGCAGCCTTCACGGTAGTTAGCTTGGGCTTCCGCTTGACAATTTGATCGGCGAGGGTCAACGCGGCCCGGGTGATACGTGAGCACAGACCAGGAGTGGAGGCCGAAGTTGAGATCGTGACCCATGATGCTCGCTCAGCTTCGTGTTCCAAAGCGTTCAACAATGCGGTCTTGCCCGATCCGCGCGTACCCAGAATCAACATGGTGTAGTCGGGGTGGTGAGGTCCTGTTTCGACTGCTTCGGCTATTCGAGCCAGCGTGTCAGCGCGGCCAGCCAAAAATGGGGGTGCAGTGCCGAATGTCGGAGAAAAAGGATTGGCGGACTCTCGTTCGGTCTTACGCCTTGACACCCAACCATCCGACATACCCACAGCTTATCACAAGTTCTCACAAAGGTGCTACCCCTATCACAAGTTCTCACAAAGGTGCTACCCCTATCACAAGTTCTCACAAAGCGGCCTTAGCTATCACAAGTTCTCACAAAGCGGCCTTAGCTATCACAAGTTCTCACAAAGGCTGAGGCAATCGTGAACTGGTCGCCCTCCTGGTGAGACATTGCTTTAGAGAGCCGGCAGTCCTAGCTCGGCTCCTATGGTGCTGATCCGGTCCACCAGGGTGGTCGGGAGGGGGATTCCCGAGGCCAGCCGCGTGGCTCGGTTCTCGTGTTCGATCTCACCGGGCACGTAGATACGGTCCACATCCTCGGCCCGCTCGGTGGCATGCACGTCTCGGATGAGCTGGTCCATCTGCTCTCGGAACCGGTCCAACCCACAGAAGCGCTCCAGATCGAGGGTCAAGAACATCCAGCCCTTGGCCAACCGGCGGGTGCCCACCAACTCGCAATCGGTCTGCTCGGTGTGTCCGAAACTGCTGCCGGCCACGATTCCCGATAGCACCTCCACCATCATGGCCACGCCGAATCCCTTGTACCCCCCGAACCAGCACAAGTTCTGTGCCGATGCCGCCACCGTGTCGGTAGTGGGGTTACCCTGCTCGTCGTTGGCCCAACCCTCAGGGATGGTCGGGTCACCCCGGTTCTTGGCCAGCAGAATCTTGTTCCCAGCCACCGTAGTGGTGGCTATGTCGTACACCACCGGCAGTTCTTCACCAGCGGGAGCGGCCCAGGAAAACGGATTGGTCGAAAAGATCCCCGCGCGGCCCCCGTAAGGAGGAACAATGGTCGGTCCGTTCTGCATTGCCATGGCAAAACAGCCGGCTTCGGCGGCAGGCAGGGTGTAGTAGGCCAGAGCCCCCAGGTGGGTGCCCTCCCGCACGGTCACCGCAGCCACACCGTGAGTCTTGGCTCGCTCAACCGCCAACTCCATGGCCACCAGTCCCGACACCTGCCCGAAGCCGATGCCGCCGTCCAGCATCATTGTGGCACCGTCATCGCGAATTACCATCACCTCGGTTACCGGCCGCAGGTGTCCCGACCTCAGCCGAGCCACATACAGCTCCACCAGGTGAGCCCCATGGGAATCCACCCCACGGAGGTCGGCTTCCACCAAATTGTCGGCCACGATTTCGGCCTGATCCGGGGGAACCCCCAACCGCTCAAAAATGGCGATCTCGTAACGCTTCAGTTCTCGGTGATCGAGCCGGATCATGATCGCAGCGCTAGAAACACGCGCGGATGGGGGCCACGGCAGCGGTCCGATCCCCGCGATTCAGTCCAAACACGAGACTAGATCCTGCCTATTCACTCGCCTCTGAGCGTCTAGTCCGACGACGGTGGCCGATAGAACAGGGTGAGCTGGGTCAACCCGGCCAGTACCCCGCCGCCAGCACCGATGGCCAGGCCCACATAACCATCCCAATCGTCGGCAATACCAAGTGCGTGGTCCACCGACCATTCCATAGGTCCCAAAGTGGCCACTGCTGCCGCAACCACAGCCAGAACGAAGGTGTACTCCCAGCCCTCCCGCACGATCATGAAACCGTTGTGGCGATGAACAGTCCACGCTGCCACCACCATAACCCCGACCATCCCCGCGGCTGCCAGCGGGGTGAGGAATCCCAGGGCCAGAAGCAAGCCAGTACCCATCTCGGTGAGTGCCGCCATCCAGGCATGCAATTTGCCCGGTTTCATCCCCATGCCGTCAAACCATCCGGCGGTACCGGGGATACCACCCCCCTGGAAGATCTTGCCGTACCCGTGAGCGGCAAAAGTGAGCCCGATGCCCACTCGCAGTATCAGCATTGCCAGATTCATCTCATCCATTCGTTCACAGTACCGGTAGTCAATGGCAATAGTCTGGATGAGTGCCCCTTTGGCTCAGTGTTCTCATTGCCATTGTCGTCGGGATGCTCTTTATCCGCGTCGGGATCGGGGTGTTGCTGATGATCCGCCAACCTCTCCCGCCACCCCCACCACCGGGAGAGCTACGCAGGGTCAAGATCTCCTACCGATGCTCGATCTGCTACGCCGAGGTTCGTATGACCACATCCCCGGAGGAAGATCCCGAGCCACCCCGGCACTGCGGCGATGACATGGATCTGATCGTTCCGATCGACGACTGAGATCAATTGACTCCAACCAAGTTATCCCCAATCTGTGGATAACTTGGGTACAAACAACCAGATTGTAACTACAAAACTGTAATCAAAAAATGATGACCGGAAAGTTCCGACCGGATGGTGAGGAACCCGGTTAATGCCACTGAGTAGCCACGATCATCCCAGCCAGCAGCAGGCCCAGGCCGCCCACCAGGTACCAGTTGCTGGTCTCACCCGGCAACAACGCCACGTAGTTCAGCACGATCATGAGTGCCCCCAGCACCAGAAGGGTGGTCATCAGCACCGGAACCCAGGTGGGGCTAATCCTCCCGGCGGACACTGGCACCCGGGGGGGTGCCTCGTTCTCGGGTCGGGTACCTCTCGGAGTGATCCGCCCCCCCTGCACTCTGCGCTTGGTTGGTTTAGCCATGGCTCCAGGATATGCGCTTTTACCCATGATCGCGCCCCGGATAACGTTGACTCCGGTGTCCCCCCGCATACTGGTGATCGACAATTACGACTCTTTCGTCTACAACCTGGTCCAGTACCTCGGTGAGCTGGGCGCGGAACCCATTGTCCACCGCCACGATGCCATCACCCTCGAGCAGGCCCTCGACATCGAACCCGATGGAGTTCTCATCAGTCCCGGGCCAGGACAACCTCGTGATGCCGGGCTGAGCAACACCCTCATCCAGCAATTCAGCGGTGTACGCCCGGTACTCGGCGTATGCCTGGGCCTTCAGTGCCTCGGGGAGGTATTCGGCGGTCGGGTGGTAAGGGCACCTCAAGTCATGCATGGAAAGACCTCGATCATCCACCACACCGGTGAGGGGGTCTTCGCCGGACTCCCCAACCCCATCGAAGCCACCCGGTATCACTCACTCGTCGTGGAAAGATCCTCGGTGCCCGATGTTCTAGCCATCACCGCTGAAACCGATGATGGAATCGTTATGGGACTGCGCCACCGTGACCATCCGGTGGAAGGGGTGCAGTTTCACCCCGAATCGATCCTTACTCCTTCTGGTCATGAAATGTTGACCAATTTTCTGCTTCAGACCTCCCCGTAGTCCCCACGCGGGCTGCCATTGCCCCCCTAGCAACTGTCTCGGTTCATGGCCCCCTGGTTGCAACGCACCCGTCGTCCACCCCCGGTGTGTCTCCATCTAGACCCTCCACCCAGTTGATGGAATTGGCCTCGGCGGCAGGCATCGGGTACGGATTCTCCAGATTCCACTCCACTACAAGGCCGGCGAGATCGGAATAGGTCGCAACCAAATTCCTGCACTCCGATTCGAACCTGCCCGACAGGGCATTCCAGTTCGCGATGCTGCCCAAAGCACCCGGTTCGCGACCAGCAGCAATAGCTCTTTGGGTAATCTCTGCTGCCGCGCTGTGCACCTCCGGCGGGAGCGAACCGGAACCATCGGGAACTGAAACTGCCTGCCCCAAACAAGCCGTCACTTCCGTACCCTGGGAATGTTCCTCACCCGCCGAAGGTGTCTGATCCATAATCCGACCGGCGAGATCCTCAGTGCTGTTGGGAAAATCACACTCACCAACAGGCTGAACCAGCACAAGTTGTATCTCGCTCAAACGCTGAGCAGCAACAACCGAGGTCAAACCCACCAGGTTGGGAACCACCACATTCTCCGAACCCGAGGAAACCAAAATGATGATCGACGAATCCGGCGGCAACAAAGCGGGCGGCGCCGGAACAGTACCAATCACCAAACCCCTCTCCACATCAACAGAGAACTCCTCCACAACCTCCTCACTCACCACCAAACCAGCCTGAACCAAAACCTGAGTAGCACGCAACAACGTCATCCCCACCACATCCGGCACCTCAACAGCCCGAGGCCCCTCCGCCAGATAAAGCACCACCAAGCTACCAGAAGCAACCTCACTCCCCGCAGAAGGATCCTGGCGCAACACCTGACCCGCCGGCCCAACAGAACCCGACTCCACCCGCAACTCAGACGCAAAACCCCGATCCCGAAGAAAACGAACAGCATCATCAACACTTTGATCCACAACCCCAGGAACAGCCACCAGAACACCAGTAGGAACAGACTCACCATTAGGAACAGGCCCAGAACCACCACCCGTGTCGCCATCGGGTGGCAACTCGTCGGGATCGTCGGGTTCTTCGGGCTCACCAGTGGAAACAGATACAGAACCATTCCCATCATTCCCACCGTTACCGAGCACAGTCACCAGCACGAATACCACCAGCAACACCACCGCAACGAAGATGACAGCAGCAGCCGTGTACAACCCGACCCGCGAGGAGGGTTCAAGAACAGTCACCGGTGGCGGTGGCCCCACCCCCTGGGCTGGTGGGGCAGCTTGCGGCTTAGGCTGAGGAGGTTCCTCGGGTGCTTTCTGCGTCGGGGGTGGTACCACCGGCTGAGCCTCGGCCGGCCGGTAGCCGGCCGAGAGTTGGTGACCTCCCTCGCGATAACGCTGTAAATCTTTCTTGAGGTCACCGGTAGTGGGGTATCGCTCCGCCGGATTCTTGACCAGCAACTTCATGGTGATGGCCACCAGCGACTCCGGCAGTTCAATCCCCAGCGAGGAGGGGGAGGGCACCGCCTGCTGCACATGCTTGTACGCAACAGACAAGGAAAAATCCCCGGTAAAAGGAGGCCGGCCGCAAAGCATCTCGTACAACACGATTCCCAGCGAATAAAGATCGCTGCGATGGTCCAGAGTCCTTCCCTCAGCCTGCTCCGGTGAGAAATAAGTGGCCGTTCCCATCACCGTACCGGTTTGGGTTAGGTTCGACTCCGCTCCCCCGAACGCGGTGATGGCGATGCCGAAATCGGTTACCTTCACCTGACCGTTGGGCGACAACAGCACATTGCTGGGCTTCACATCCCGATGGATCACCCCCTTCGCATGAGCAAAGCCGAGCGCGTCGGCTATATCCATGGCGATGGCCGCAGCTCGTTCCGGTGCCAAAGGGCCGCCCGATCTCAGCAGCTCGGCAAGACTGTGACCCTCTATGTACTCCATGACGATGTAGTAAGTACCCCCGTCCGAACCCCAGTCATAAACCGCCACAATGTTGGGGTGATTGAGATTGGCCGCCGCGGTGGCCTCCCGCCTGAAGCGCTCCACAAATTTGGGATCGGTGGCAAACTCCGGGAACAGGCGCTTGATGGCCACCCGCCGCGACAGCAACGTGTCGTATCCCAGGAACACATCGGTCATGCCACCTCGAGCTACTTGATTTCGCAGTTGGTAGCGACCGCCCAAAATTTCCGAATCGTTTTCTGACATGGCAGAACCAGCGTAGTTCTCTACCCGCTCAACCTATTGGCAGGTTGCATCGATCACATCCACCACTACCACCGTGATGTTATCGCTTCCACCTTGCCGCAGGGCCAGATCCACCAGAGCTTCTGCCGCCTCTCCCGGCACCGGGAATCTAAGCAGGATCGCGTGTATGTCGCGATCGGCCACCTCATGGGTCAAGCCATCCGAGCAAAGTAGGTAGCGGTGCCCGCTCACCGGGTCAAACACCCAGTCGTCAGCCACCACTCTCGACTCGACACCCAGGGCTCGGCTCAATTGATTCCGGTTCTCATGAAATTCAGCTTCTTCTGGAGTGATCACCCCTGCTTTCAGCATTTCCCACACAACAGTGTGATCCTGGGTCAGTTGACGGAAACCGCTCTCGTCGCAGCGATAGACCCGGGAGTCACCCACGTTCACCACCGCCAAAGCTGCGCTGCTGTTGTTCTCGACAACTGCCAGAACGCAAAGAGTTGACCCCATCCCGGTCAACTCCAGGGTGGACAGCGATCTGGCTATTATCTCCTGGTTGGCCCGATCCACCGCGGCCAGCAAATCTTCCATCCTGGGTAGGGGCAACAACGGGCGGCGGCGGAACAGGGGGCGGCGGTTCTCCGTTCGGGCCTCAACCACGGCCTTGACCTCCGCCGCCAGTGTCTCCACGGCAAGAGCCGATGCCACCTCCCCTCCCCGGTGGCCACCCAACCCGTCGGCAACCGCGAACAACTCGTCGGCAACCAACATAGAATCTTCATTTTTCTCTCGATGCAGGCCTCGATCGGTGGCTTGACCCACTTCCAGCCGGATCATGAGAGTTCCATGACCGTGGTACCCCTGTTTGGTGGTGGACTATATCCAGTCGCGGTCCCCATTGTCACCGCCGGCATGTAAACAGGCCAACAATCCGGTTACCGAACGGCTAACGTGTCCTGTACGCTGGTCAATCCTACAATCGGCGCGAGTGGCGGAATTGGCAGACGCGCAGGATTCAGGTTCCTGTGTCCGCAAGGACGTGAGGGTTCAAGTCCCTCCTCGCGCACCGTATGAATCTCACTGTTCAGGTGGGAATTTGCCGCTCGGCTGCTGCCGGGGCCAGAGTCGGCCAAATCCCCAATCAGGCCACCGTCCCCTGCGGGGTGGGAGTGGGCACCTCGGTCACCGGAATGGGCGGAGGAGGCCCCCAGGCAATGGCCGCCTTGGAAAAACCCGCGGCCATGGCCACCGTCAAGGCCAATTCGACCAGTTCGGCAGGAGTGAACTCCCTTGTCAGTGCGGTCCGGTCGGCCGGGCTGAGCCCCGCCGGGTCTGTTATCACTGCGTCGGCCAGACGCAGAGCCAACTTGAACCGATCGGGCAAATCGCTGCGGTCGTAATCATCGTCGATACGATCCACCAGATCCTCCGTGAGTCCCTGCTGCCTCGCACCTGCGAAGCGAAGGTTCTTTCAAATATTGCAATCATTGACCCGGGCGTTGCGGAGTCTGCCCACCTCCTTGGTGGCTTGATCCAGCCGTCCCTCACTCCACAACGTGCCGTAGAAACGGTTGAACACCGCGAACAGCTCGGGTTGGTGGTCGAACAACGAGGATCCCCCCTCGGGAATGGAAATCCTGGTCATGGAATCACTCCTTTCAGCGCTGCCCGGCTACGAGCCAAGGCCTCGAACGTGGCAATGGCTGTGGTGAGGGCGGCCAATTCCGGAGGCGAAAGACAAGCGTTCAGCTCAGCACACAATTCGTCGGTTACCCCGTGGGCATCCAGGACGTACTGCTCGGCAAAGGCCAGAACCACTCTTTTCCGATGGTCATCGGTTGGCCGGGCAAGAACCGGTGGCTCGATCCCCACCATCTGTTCGATGCGAGCTGCACACATCTCCAGCAAATCCGGGTCCAAACCCACTTCACCCAGCGCTCTCACCAGATCCTCCAGCGGCCCCGCCACATGCCGGTCAAGCACAACCAGGGGATCACCTTCAAGCATCGTCATCCACCTATCCTCCACCAACAAACACCTCATCCACCGAACATGGCCAACCACTGTTCGGGTGAGCGTGGGGTGAACACGTAGTTGGTGCGCCGGGTGTCACCCATGGAGGCCCAGGGCAATGCCGAGTACAGGTGTCCGGGGTACAGGATCGTGCTATCGGGAACCCGAGCCAGTCGCTGAGTCAAGCTCTCGTACATGGCCAGCGGATCACTGCCCGGCAGATCGGTTCGACCGCACCCCTCCAGGAACAATGTGTCCCCGGCCACCAGCTTCCCGCTGGTAAGAAAACATTGGCTCCCGGGAGTGTGGCCCGGTGTGTGGATCATCTCGATTTGGATCTCTCCCACCGGCAGCAAATCACCGCTGCGGTGCCGCCGGATATCACCCTCGCCTATGCCGGTGGTCATCCGGACAAATTCGGCCTCGTCACCCTGCACATGTACCGGAACCGATACCAGCTCCAGGAGTTCGGCCACCCCGGTGATGGAGAACTGCATCATCGATCCGCCCACATGGTCGGGGTGGTAGTGGGTAGCCAGCACTCCGGTCAGCCGCATCCCATCGGCCTCCACTTCGGCCACGATTCCCGCCGGATCGTAGGCCGGATCCACCACCACCGCCTCGCCCGTCTCCCTATCGCCAATGAGGTAGACGAAATTGACCATCTGCCGGGCCAGCATGTCATCCACCGCCAAATCCCGCCCCGATAACAACTGGCGAAAATACAGTCTCTCGTTCTCCACCACCCCGATACTACGCAACCACACTACGCAACCGCCGCCCCACCACCCCGATACTACGCAACCACACTACGCAACCGCCGCCCCACCACCCCGATACTACGCAACCACACTACGCAACCGCCGCCCCACCACCCCGATACTACGCAACCACACTACGCAACCGGTTCGTTGCTCTCCTGATGCCGCCAGGCTGCTTCTGCCAATGACACCACCTCTCGGGCCGGTAGACCCAACAGCTTCGATGCCCGCACCGCATCATCGTGTTCAACCTTGACCCGTCCCGCGCTCACCTTTACCCGGATCAGGTGCCCATCCAGATCAACTTGGTGCTCCAGCCGAGATCGGGGCCACCGATCCATGAGCCTCCCCCGCACTCCCAGCGAGCCGGTCTCATCGGTCATCGTGATCGCTACCTGATCACCCACCGCGGGATCGGCCAACGCGCTCACCGTGTACGCCGGACGACCCTTTTTCATCACTATCGGGGTGATCCAGGCATCATGGGCCCCTGCTTGCAGCAGAGCAGTCACGGTGTGAGCCAGCGTCTCCCCGGTGGCATCGTCCACATTGGTTTCAAACAGCATCACCGGCTGACCCCCGGGGCGAGTTGCCGCCATCGTTCCCACCACTACCTGGGTGAGGTTGGGACGATCCTCCAGCTCGTTGTCACCAGCACCGAACCCGCTGGCTCGTAGGGTCATCGGTGGCATGGGTCCCCATCCGGTAGCCAGAGCAGCCAAGATCGCGGCCCCCGTCGGCGTTGTCAGCTCCAAACCAACATCCAACCCATAGGTTGGGCAGCCCACCAATAACTCCACCACGGCGGGAGGTGGATTGGGGAGCCTCCCGTGGGCGCTGCGAATCATCCCCCGCCCGCACGCCACCGCGCTGGAATGGATCTCGTCAATTGCCAGCACTTCCAGGGCAGCACAGGTGCCTACCACATCTATGATGGCATCCAGCCCACCAACTTCATGGAAGTGAACCTGCTCGGGAGGCCGGCGGTGCAACTTGCCCTCTGCTCGAGCCAGGGCATCGAACACCGCCAGAGCCCGATCGGCAACCCGACCGGGTAATCGGGCCTCGCCAATGAGCGCGTTGATGTGACTGGCGGTGCGAACCACCGACGTATCGCTGGTGATCACCCTCACGTCGGTAGCTGCGATTCCCCCTCTCTGAGTGGGTTGAACCCGAAGATCCCAACCTCCCAGCGGCAGCAACTCGCATATTCCCCGCACCTCGTCCACATCAGCCCCGGCATCGATCAGGGCTCCCAGGGCCATATCGCCGGCAATTCCGCTGAAACAGTGGAACCAGGCAATCCGAGTTGAATCATTCATTACTTGCTGGGCTCGACACAGGTTCTGCTGGTCGGCGCTCCCTCGACCCGAGCAACCGTAGCACTGCGCAGGCCGCACCGAAACCGTTATCCACCCCCACCACTGTCACTCCGGCAGCGCACGAGGACAGCATGGCCAAGAGGGAAGTGATGCCCTCCAATGATGATCCGTAACCCACGCTGGTGGGCACCGCCACCACCGGAGCAGAAGTTAGCCCACCCACCACCGAAGCCAGAGCCCCCTCCATTCCGGCTACCACCACAACCGCATCGGCGGCAGCCAGCGCTTCGACCTCCGCAAGGATTCGATGCAATCCGGCAACCCCCACATCGTTCAACCGCTGTGGTGACAACCCGTGGGCCGCCAGCACCACCTCGCACTCACCAGCAACCGGTAGATCAGCCGTGCCCGCCGCCGCCAGCACCACCCGCTCGGTTCGCGGTGATGCGGGCCGCCAGACCAGGGTGGCATCAAAGCGCTGCCCCCCAGGATTGGCAGCCAGCACGACATCGGCCTGGTCGGAGGAAGCCCGGGTCAAAAGAACTGGACCGCCCGGCTGAACCAAGAGCTCGCCCACTATGCTCGCGCACTGATCGGGAGTCTTACCCGGCCCGTACACCACCTCGGCCAATCCTTGACGAAGGCTGCGGTGATGATCCACCCGGGCAAAACCCAGATCGGCAAACGGCAAGCGGCGCAATCGCAGGACAGCGTCATCCGCAGATATGGTGCCGTCGCGCACCCGAATCAGTAATTGCCGGACAAAAGCTTCATCCACTGCCACTATCCTGCCCGTTCGTGATTGTTACTGCCCGATCCGTAAGCCGGGTGGCCGTAAGCCGGGTGGCCTACCTGGGCCCACCGGGTACATTTACCGAGCAGGCGCTTCTCACCCAACCCGACCTGGCTGCCGCCGAACACCTGCTATGCCGATCCATTCCCGAAGTTCTTGCATCCACCTCCGATGGACTTGTGGACTGGGGGTTCACCGCCATCGAGAACTCCATCGAGGGCACGGTCAACATCACCCTCGACACGTTGATTTTCGAACTCGACCTGCTCATCCAGCGCGAGGTCGTCATGGATATCCAACTTCACCTCCTGGCCCATCCGGGTACATCACTCGAGCAGGTGAAACGAGTGATCAGCTTCCCGGTGGCCACCGCCCAGTGCCGCCGCTACCTGGGCAAGCACCTTTCTGAAGTCGAAGAGGTGGTCGCCGGCTCCACCGCCGCCGCCGTCCGGGACCTGGCCGCCTCGGGCGATACTTCCGCCGCCGCCATCGGCACCGCCCTGGCCCGGGAACTCTACGGCCTCGACACGATTGCCAGCGACATCGAGGACCACCCCGAGAACCAGACTCGATTCGTGGCGGTGTCCCGCCGCGGTGTTCCCACCCCCACTGGGTACGACAAGACTTCCGTAGTGGTCTTTCAGCGATCCGACCGGTCGGGCTCTCTCATGAGAATCCTGGCTGAGTTCGAGAGCCGATCCATCAACCTCACCAAGTTGGAATCCCGACCTACCAAAAAGGCACTGGGTGACTACTGCTTCTTAATCGACCTGGAGGGGCATGTGGCCGACCCGCGGGTAGCCGACTGTCTCAGGAGCATCCGGGAGGAACATGGCGAAGTGAAGTTCCTGGGGTCGTATCCCGCCGCGGCAACCCCCGGAAGCAGCGCAGGGTCGCCACCGACCTACATGGACGATGCTGAGTTAAGCCGGATCATCCACACCATCGGGCAGTTCCGCGCCGACCCGCAACAGGAATGAACCAGGAACGAGTTGACAAGTTCTAATGAGAGCCATTAGAGTTCTAATGGCTCTCATTAGAGCCTTACGAAGTCCAACCGTCACCAAGGAGGGCAAACATGGAGTTCGGCGTTTTTCTCAACGGCTACATCCCAGGGCCTGCGGCTCATGACAGCGAGGCAGAGCACACCGCCTTGATGCGAGAAGCTCAGTACGCCATCACCGCTGACCGGTACAACTGGAAGTACGCCTGGTTCGGTGAGCACCACTGCCTGGTGGAGTACAGCCACATGTCCGCGCCGGCACCGGTTATGGGCTACGTGGCAGCCAAGACCGAGCGCATCCACCTCTCCACCGGGATCACCAGCCTGCCCACGGCCAAAGAGCACCCCGTCCGTATTGCCGAGCGGGCCGCGATGCTTGATCACATCACCGAGGGGCGCTTCGAATTCGGCACCGGCAGGGGGGCGGGCAGCCATGAGGTGGCCACGTTCGGGGGCTTGACACCCCCTGAGACCAAGTCCATGTGGGACGAGGTCATCCGGGAGATTCCCCGCATGTGGGAACAGCGGGACTATAACTTCGAGGGCCAGCACTTCTCGGTACCAAAGCCTCACAATGTGCTGCCCAAGCCCTACGGCAAGGGTCACCCTCCCATTTGGGTGGCGTGCGGCAACCCCCCCACGTTCGCCAAGGCTGGTTCGCTGGGTATCGGCGCGGTGGCGTTCAACTTCGAACCGATCTTCGCCCTCCGGGACAGGATCGATGCCTACAAGGAGGCCATCCAGAACCCAGTGGAGCAGATCGGCCAGTTCAAGAACGACAACTTGATGATGACCAACGCAGTCGTCTGCCTGGAGGATCGCGAGCGAGCCCGTGAGATCGTAAAAACCAGAGGTCGCGGCTACCTGGTGACAATGGTGAATCTGTACCACGACACCATGCCCAAATCCCCCGATGCCATCACCTGGCCCTCCCCTCCCATGCAGATCGAGTGGACCGACGAAATACTTGATGCCGCCATCGAGGGGGGCTACATGCTGTGCGGCAACCCCGAGGAGGTTTGTGAACAGTTGGCCCGCTACCAAAAGGTCGGCTGCGATCAGGTGGTTTTCGGCCTACCCGGCGAAGGCATCGAGCACGATGAGATCATGGAAATGCTCGAGGTGTTCGGCACTCAGGTAATTCCCGAGTACGACACCGATCCGGTCCACTCCACTGACCATTACCGGGCCACCGCCCAGCGCCGGTATCCCGACTTCCAATACCCACTACCCGAGGGCATCGGCGTGGAGGTTATACCCGACACCGCCCTGCTTCCCCTGGAGCTGGTCCAATAGCCGCTCCCCCCACGGGAGTAAACGGCCATGCCGCGCGACGCAACGCAGCCGGGCCAAGACCACCAACTGCACTAATCAAACCCACGGGAGTAAACGGCCATGCCGCGTGACGCAACCCAAACGCGGAGTCGCCTTCTGGCCGAAGCCGAGCGATTGTTCGCAGAACAAGGCATCTGGCGAGTACGGATGCAGGACATAGTGGCAGCGGCCGGGCAGAAGAACACCTCGGCACTCACCTATCACTTCGGTTCCCGCAGCGGGGTACTCGATGAAATCCTGCGCGAGCACGGAGAACCCATCGATCGGGAACGAGGTGAGGTGTGGGCCGAACTGGACGACGAGCACACCTCATCCCTCATAGAGGCCCTGGTTCAACCCCTCACCCGGCGGCTAACCACACCGAGCGGGCGGTGCTACTTGCGAATAGTTGCTCAGCTCAGCGCGGAGTTCAGCCGGTGGGACTTCGATCCCACCCATGTTCCGGCAAACCTCATTGCCATCCTGCGACTGCTCAGGGACCGAGCTCTGGCCACCAACAAGGCCCAGCGTGACGAAAGGGTGCTGGGCATGATCCAACTGATGACCGCCTCGCTGGCCGAGCGGGCCCGCCAGACCGAAGCCGGCGTTCCCCTCGACACCGTGGACAACATCTACGCCGCCAACCTGGTGGACATGCTGACCGGGGTAATCGAAGCTCCCGCCCGACTGGCCGGCCGGGTCGCGTAACCACTCACCCGGCCCCCTCCCTCCAACCGGAACGCCAAATCACGCAACCACTCACCCGGCCGGTAACTTGTTATCGTGGTCACCGATTCCATCCCCCGACCGGTAACCGGTCTGTGGTTTGAGGAACTGGCACCCGGCCTTGTAATCCATCACGCCATCCGGCGCACCATCACCCAAGCCGACAACGTGGCGTTCACCACCATGACCATGAACCCTGCACCCATCCATCTCGACGCCGACTATGCCTCAAGCACGGAATTTGGCCGACCGCTGGTGAACTCCATGCTCACCCTGGCCCTGGTGGTGGGAATCAGCGTTCACGAAACCACCATGGGCACCACCGTGGCCAATCTGGGCTTCAGGGAAACCGTCTTCGATGCCCCGGTTTTCCCCGGTGACACCATCCGGGTGGAGACCGAAGTGCTGGACGCTCGTCCATCCGGATCCCGCCCGACCCAAGGGGTGGTCACCTTCGAGCACCGGGGCTACACCACGAACAACAACACCCTTGCATGTCGGGCGGTGCGCAACGCTTTAATGCATCGTCGACCGTCTCCGTAGGCCATGCTTTACCCATGAACCGCTTTGAGAACAAGATTGCCATTGTTACCGGAGCCGCTTCGGGGATAGGTCGGGCCACCACCACCCGGTTGCGTTCCGAAGGGGCAACCGTTGTGGGTATCGACCGCGACCCGGTGGACGCTGCCGACCTGGCGATCCAGTTGGATTTGCTCGATCTGAGCAGCATCGGCCCGGCGGTTGCCCAGGCGGTTGATGCCTACGGCCGGATCGACGTACTGTGCAACATCGCCGGGCTGGGTCACTTCGCCCGTGACGAGGATGAGACTCCCGAGAACTGGAACCGGGTGATCGGAGTTAACCTCACCGGTACCTATTTCATGTCCACCGCCTGCCTGCCCCACCTGCTCGAATCCAGAGGCAACATTGTCAACACCGCCTCCACCGCGGGTACCAACGCCCAGCCCTGGAGTTCGGCCTACTCGGCCTCCAAGGGCGGGGTGATTGCTCTCACCCAGACCATGGCCATAACCAACGGGCTATCGGGCATCCGGGTCAACTGCGTAGCTCCCGGCGGCGTGGATACCCCCATTGCCGGTCAATTCAACCCACCCGAGGAGGTGGACCACTCCATCATGAGCCGTATCATGCCCTTCGATCGCATGGCTGAGCCTTCAGAGCTGGCCGCAGCCTTTGCTTTCCTGGCCAGTGACGATGCCAGCTACTGCAACGGCATCATTCTCAGGGTTGATGGGGGGATGCAAGCATGAACCGCAACGGCATCATTCTCAGGGTTGACGGGGGGATACAAGCATGAACCGGGCTGCCCCCCTTGCCGGTGTCCGGGTTATCGAGAGTTCCCTTCTCGGCCCCGGCCTGCTGACCACCTTCCTGTCCGATCTCGGTGCCGATGTCATCAAGGTCGAGCCCCCGCAAGGCGATTACATCCGTGAAATGACCTGGCCCATCATCAACGGAGTGTCCCTGCTGCATCTGCACACCCACCGGGGAAAGCGCAGCATCGTACTGGATCTGCGTCAACCCGAGGGCGTGGAGCTGTACTTGAACCTGGTAGGTAAGGCCGACGCTGTGGTGGAAGCCATGAGGCCCGGTGCCCTCGAACGCAGAGGCCTGGGCTATGAACAGCTCAAGGAGGTAAACCCCCGAATCGTATTCGCCACTATCAGCGGCTACGGCATGACCGGTCCGTACAAGGACATGCCCAGCCATGGCATTGCCTACGACACCTGGGCCGGGCTCATCCCCCCTGCTTACGACGACGATGGCTTCTGTCGCATTCCGGAGATGCCCAACATAGGTATAAACGTGGGACCGCTCATCGGTGCCCTGGCTCTGCTGGCCGGGATCACCCGGGCTCGAGCCACCGGCGAAGGTTGTCGCCTGGAATTGGCCCAATCCGATGCCGCTGCATACATGGACTGGTACCGCATCGAAACCTGGAAAGCCTACGAACGACCCGACGACGAGGTGACCGGCAACCCGGCGGACAACTACGAGCGTAGAGCACCAGGCCTAGCCGGCATGTGGGAAGGTGTTCGCTACCAGATGTACGAATCGTCTGACGGTCATGTGCTTTTCATGGCTTCTGAGCAGGCATTCTGGCGCAACTTCTGCGAGGCCCTGGATCGTATGGACCTGTTCGACCGCTGGCCGGGATCGAAATACGCTGACCATGCTCGGGGCAACCTGGAGTTACAGCGGGAGTTACGGGAAATCTTCCGCACCAGAACCAGCGCAGAGTGGTTGGAGTTCGGTAATCAGGTGAACACTCCCATTGCTCCGGTCAACAACGCCAAAACCGTGGCCAATGATCCTCAGTTCCAGGACCGGATGCCGCTGTTCTCCACAGAACAGGTGGGTTGCGAGCAGCTTCCCCTGCCGGTCAGGTTCTTCGACGAGCAGCTTCCCATCCCCACCCACGCCCCCACTGTCGGCGAGCAGACCGACGAAGTATTGGGCGAGGTTCTGGGGCTGGGCGACAACCGCCTCACGGCTCTTCGAGAGCAGGGTGTTCTGGGGTGACCAGTGTCGACTCGGTTGATCCCGTACCAACCGAGTTGCTCAGCGATACTGTGGAACTAGCCCGCGAAGCCGGAAGACTCACGCTTAGCTGGTTCGGTGACCATGAATTGGCAGTAAGCCGCAAGGGCGATGGATCACCAGTAACCGATGCCGACAAGGTTGCGGAATCGTTTCTCCGGGAGCATTTATCCAACCGGTTTCCCGATGATGCGATCATCGGCGAAGAACACACCGATACCAAGGGTACGTCGGGAAGAACTTGGATCATCGACCCCATCGACGGCACCCGAAGTTTTGTCCGCGGAGTGCCCCTGTACACCACCCTGCTCGCCATGTTTGACAAGCACGGACCGGCTGTGGGTGTCGTGGCGGTCCCCGGCCTGGAGGAGGCAGTATGGGCCGGCCGGGGCCGGGGTTGCTTTCATAATGGTCAGAGATGCCGGATCAGCTCTCAGGACGACCTGAGCCGATCCTACTTGTGTACCTCGGGATTAGAATGGTGGCCCGATGGCGCATTGAGCCGCTTGAGTCAAAGCGGTGCTCGGATACGAACTTGGGGCGACGGTTACGGCTACGTTCTAGTGGCCACCGGCCGGGTGGAAGCCATGGTGGACCCTGGTTTGAACCTGTGGGACATCGCCCCCATGCTTGTGGTAATCCCCGAAGCTGGTGGGCGCATAACCACCTGGGACGGGAAAACCGCCGCCACCGCCGGTGACTGGCTAGCCACCAACGGGGCCGTACACGACCAACTGCTCAACCGGCTCCACCCCAGTTGAGCCCCAGCCCCCGTCACCCCCCCCCCCCCCCCACCCCCACCCTGGCTAAGCCCCGGCTCCACCCCAGCTAAAACCCGGCAAATAGCTCACAAATAATCCCATTCCTCTCCAGTACATCCAAGAACTCGCATGCATCCACTATCTCGGCCAATCCCATGGCCCCAACCCCATCTAATTTCCCCACAGCATGCAGTTCGACCACGCTCATTATCACTGCGGCCGTGGCCACCCCCGGAGGTGCCGCCGCCCCCAATATCCGGCCGGCCCAAGCCGCCCCCCGCCGCCCCCGAACCTCCACTCTCACCGCTCCTAACTTTCCCTCCGGGTGGGGACGGCGCAGCATGGGCAACCAAGAGCTGAACCGATCCCGGCGAGTCGCCGCCATTCGGGCAGTGATCCGATCCACATCAGCGAACCTGCGGACCAGCAGTAACGGATCGGGCAAGGCCGCCCGGTAGCAGTCGGCGGCATCCACTGGGCTCGGAAACCAGCACAGTTCTCGACCTGAGCCTCCCGGCCGCTGCTTCCAGCCGCCTCGCCATTCCAGTGCCCGTGAACTCAGTGCCTTGTGATGTTGTCGAGCACAGGAGGGGCCACCGGTACCGAACTTCGCCACATGGATTTCTACAACCCGGTCAAAACCCATGGCTGCTCGAGCGACCAACACGTCGGTGATACCGGGGGCCAAACCAGCCCCGACCACCACCAGTGACATTCGCTGCCGAGCCAAGTCGTTCATAGCCAACATTTGCCTTACATCAGACACCGAATCCGAAGTGGACAAGACCAGGCCAGCACTGTCCACGATCCGGTGGGCCAATCGGGCCTGGCTGCCGGCAGCAGTGGCTAGCACCACTACATCAGCTCGACTCTCGAAACTTCCCACCCTCACCAAAGGCCCGTACTGATCGGAAAGATGTTGAGCTCGATCAGGATTGCGGTCGAGCACTGCCACCCGAACCATCGGCAACAATGGAGAGCTCACCAAACGTTGCACCACCCCCGCGCCGACCACTCCCGCGCCGACCACGAGAACGTCCATCCAAACCAACCGGAACGAATCAGAAAGAGCTGCTGCCGTTGATCCGGCGCCATCCACCCGACCGAGGGGGTACGCCCCCGGTTCCCCGAGCCCGTAAAATGGTCGCGACAGCCGTCGCCCCCGCCAGGGCCAGCAACGCTCGTCGCAAAATCTTCACGACCTCAATACTAATTCACCGTGCTCTTGAATGATTACCCCACGAGAACAGCCGGGTTGAAACGTGGGGCTAGCTGGATTCGAACCAGCGACCTCACCCTTATCAGGGGTGCGCTCTAACCTACTGAGCTATAGCCCCGAGATCGGGAAACAAGCTTACTTAGGCAGTTTCCACCCGGGCCAACGGAATCGGCGAGGGTGGCTCTGGGGTCGTTGACGAGCCGTCTCCTCCTCGATGACCGTGATTCTGATTCCTCCGGTCAGATCACTGATGAGATTGAACAGCACGCACAGCAGGACGTTGAAGAAGGTGCCTGCCACCACCAGAACCAGCCCTCCCACAGCAAAGCCCCGAAAAATCTGGCTGGCGTTGAACTCGAACTGTTGCAACGCGAACAACTCCTCAATGAACGACTCGGTATTGTCCACCGTGCCGGATCCCACTGCAATACTCCACAGCATCACCCCGGCTAGCAGCACGATGACCCATAGGCACATGTAGAACAACAGTGAAATCTTCAACACCGACCACGGCTCGATGTGCCGGATTACCCGGCGTACCTTGCGGGCCTGCAAGCGCACCGCCCTGCGGTACTCCCTCGGGGTCACCTTCACTGGCTGACGCGTCGGAGCCAGGCCCGATGCCGGATCAGTGGAGGGGGCGCTCACCCAGGAGGGATCGATGGACACAACTCTAAGTCTACGGGATCACCAGGAAGGGGAAACCGGCACCGCCACCATTCCGGGGGCAGAAGTTCCGCTCGGGCTACCGCGGTGACACCACCGCGGCGCACTACCACCTCTGTCTGAAAGCCGTCCACAGCCACCGACATCAAGGTCGCTCCGTTGATCGTGGCGATCGCGGCCGCGGATTGCTGATCAGCCGCTGCTGCCATCGCCACCACATCCGCAACCGCGGATATCCGGGCCTGCTGCACAGCATCAGTACCCAGTTGGCCCAGCAAGAGTACAGACACACCGATCATTGCCAATATTCCGACACTCAGAATCGAAATCGATCCCTGCTCGTCCATAATGCTGCCCCAATCTCATATCGCGGGGAAGATCAACAAAAATTACTCCTGATCAGAACTGGACAAAACCGGAGCGATCGCCGCCAGGGTCTCATTCTCAGGCAAGGTCATGACCCGCACACCCGCAGCATGTGCTCCCTGCTTTGAAACGGACGAAACCGCCATCCTGATGGTCGCCCCGTTGGATGCCACCGCGAAAACTTCATCATCTGAAGTCAGCACCCGAGCAGCTACCAGTGTACCTCGACCATCGGGTAACTTTATAGCTATTACTCCCTGACCACCCCGGTGCTTAGTTCGAAACTCATCCAGTAACACTCTCTTGCCAAACCCCTGCTCAGTGACCAGAAGCATTTCATCATCATCTCTAACTGCATTGGCGCCAACCACAACATCCTTGTCCAGCAGCTTCATTCCTTTTACTCCCGCAGCATTCCTACCCGTAGCACGAACTTCAGATTCAGGAAATCGCATAAGCCGACCTGATGCACTCACCAAACAAATATCGTCATTTCCCCTGGTAGGAAGCACCTGTACCAACTCATCTCCCTCTCGTATATTGATAGCAATAAGACCACGAGAACGCGATTTATCGTACTCCAGAAAACGAGTTCGTTTCACTACTCCAAGCCGAGTTACAAATAATAAATACTTCTGAGTTTCATAATCTTGAGTGTCAATCACTGCAGAAACTGTTTCCGTAGGATCTAAATGCAACAGGTTCACAATAGCCATACCACGAGCCGTGCGGCTGGTTCGAGGTATTTCATGGGCTTTGATCCGAAATACCCGTCCCATACTTGTAAAAAACATCAAGTATGCATGAGCAGTAGTATGAATAAGAGTTGATATAAAGTCTCCATCCTTTAGATTAGCACCAATTACTCCCTTACCACCTCGTCCTTGAGTTTTGAATTCGTCTAGCATGACTGTTTTGGCATAGCCCGCCGTACTTAAAGTAAAAATCAAATCCTCATCTTCGATCAAAGCTTCAATATCTATTTCACCCTCATCAGCAGCAAGTTGAGTTTTTCGTTCCGTAGCAAAAGCTTCTTTAACGTCTAATAATTCTTCGCGAATGACAGCTCGTAATTTAGTATCATCAGCTAATATAGCCTCTAACTCGACAATCAATTCCCGCTTCTCAGCCAACTCTGTAATCAACTCTTGGCGACCAAGCTGAGTAAGTCTACCCAGTGGCATATCCAAAATATGATTAGCTTGAATCTCACTAAATCCAAACAAGTTATCCATCAATTTAGTTCGAGCAGACATTCGATTTTCTGACGCTCTAATAGCTGTAATTATCTCATCAATCATGTCTACAGCACGCACTAAGCCTTCGAGAATATGCTCTCGACGCTGAGCTTCATCCAAACGGAATTGAGTTCTACGACGTAAAACCTCCTGCTGATGTTCGACGTATGCACCCAAGCAATCACGCAATGTCAGTGTACGGGGTACACCATCCAACAAAGCTACCATATTTACTGTAAAACTAGTTTGTAACGGAGAGTATTTGTAAAGATTATTGAGTACAACCAACGCAGGAGCATCTTTTTTCAACTCAAAAACCAGTTTGATCTTACCTTTAGCTGATTCATTATAAATCTGACGAATCCCATCTATCACCCTTCTATTAACCAAATCAGCTACCTTCTCTTCAATACTTTCCACACTAGTTTGATATGGAATTTCTGTGACAACAATTCTGGTCTTGGAACCACTTTCTACAATTTCTGCATGTGCACGTACCTTTATTGTACCTTGACCAGTCAAATAGGCATCTATAATACCTTTATAGCCCATAATTTTACCTCGAGTAGGAAAATCAGGACCTTTAACAAAACCCATCAATTCTTCATTAGTAGCTGTAGAATTTTCAAGCATATAATTGACAGCATCAATAACTTCTCCAAGATTATGAGGTGGAATGTTTGTTGCCATTCCAACAGCAATGCCCTGACCACCGTTCACCAGTAGGTTGGGGAAACGAGCTGGCAGTACTACCGGCTCCCGTTCCGTAGAATCAAAATTGTCAGCAAAGTCAACAGTTTGTTCATCAATACCATCCATAAGCCGCATTGCAAGTTCGTCAAGACGGCATTCGGTATATCTCATAGCGGCAGGAGGATCGCTAGGAGATCCGAAGTTTCCATGAGGATCAATCAGCGGATGGCGCAGTGAAAAACTTTGTCCCAGCCTTACAAGAGCATCATAAATTGCCTGATCGCCATGAGGATGGTATTTGCCCATGACATCTCCCACTACTCTGGCACATTTAACATAAGCCCGGTTAGGTCGATTCCCCTGGTCATACATCCCCCACAAGATACGACGGTGTACAGGCTTAAGTCCATCCCGCACATCAGGCAAGGCACGGGCAGTAATAACCGACATAGCATAGTCCAAAAAAGACTGTTCCATTTCAGTTTGGATATCAATATCCTGCACAGAAAAAACAGGTTCGATACCGACTGATAATTCTTCAGACTCAGAAGGATTTTCAGGGTTTTCGAGCACAATATTCCTAAATATTTATATATCCAAAAAACGTACATCTTTAGCATTTGTTTGAATAAAATGCTTACGAGATTGTACATCCTCACCCATTAATTTAGAAAATACTTCATCAGCAGCCGCAGCCTGTTCAACTGCTACTCGTAACAAAGTTCGGCGGTTTGGATCCATAGTAGTAGACCATAATTCTTCAGGATCCATCTCTCCCAAACCTTTGAGACGTTGAAACTCTGCACGATGTTTAGGATTTTCAGCCAAAAAAATCTCCTTAGCATGGTCGTTCTTGAGATAAACTCTTGACCGTCCTACCTCGGTAGAATAAAGCGGAGGTTGAGCAATATATACCCGACCCTGTATTACTAAATTACGCATTTGCCGATAAAAAAATGTTAGTAAAAGAGTTCGAATATGGCTACCATCAACATCTGCATCTGCCAATAAAATTATCTTGCCATAGCGAATTCGAGATTTTGTATTTACAATATCTTGGCTTGTCTCTTGATTGCCATTATTTTCAACAGCATCAAATTCATCTCCAAAACCTGCACCAATAGCTGCAACTAATGCTTGTATCTCAGTATTACGCAACATTCGATCAACCTGAACTCTTTCTACATTTAAGATCTTTCCCCTGATAGGTAGGATAGCCATTGTTCGAGGATCACGAGCATCTTTAGCTGAACCACCAGCAGAATTACCTTCCACAATAAATAGTTCACATTCTTCACGATTAGTTGACGTACAATCAACAAGTTTACCTGGTAATCCTGCTCCATCAAGAGCAGATTTACGTCGAGTAGCATCTCGGGCTTGGCGAGCTGCTATTCGAGCTTTTTGAGCTTGGAGAGATTTTGTCACAATCTTTCGTGCATCTGAAGGATTTTCTTCTAGCCATTCAGCAAGTTTTTCATTAGTAGCTCGCTCTACTAATGAGCGCATAGATGTATTGCCTAATTTGGATTTTGTTTGGCCTTCAAACTGAGGTTCATGTAACTTCACACTGACAATCGCGGTAAGTCCTTCTCGAATATCTTCACCAGTAAGATTACTATCTTTTTCCTTTAAATGTCCCTTAGCTCGACAATAATCATTTATAACCCGCGTAAGACCTTTACGAAAACCTTCCTCATGCATCCCTCCTTCAACAGTGTTTATTCCATTAGCAAATGAGTGAAGACCATCAGTGTTATAGCCGGTATTCCATTGAAAAGCTACTTCTACCAAATCTCCATTTTCTTCTTGAGAAAAAAAACCAACCTTTTCAAATAGTGCATCCTTAGAACTATTTACTTCACAGACAAAATCACTAATGCCATTTTGATAACAATATACAGTCCAGTCAGCACCTCCAGTACCATCAAAGCGTAAATCCCGAAATTTGATTTCAAGATTACGGTTTAAAAATGCCATCATCTGAAGCCGCTCTAACAAACTTTGTGCTCGAAATTTAGTATCATCAAAAATTTTCTCATCAGGCCAAAAGCGAACTGTAGTACCTGATTTACCGTCGGGAACTTTACCAATAACATGAAGATTTTTATCTATTTCACCCCCATTGATAAATGACATCATATGGTGGTAGCTATTTCGATCAATCTCTACTTCTAAGCGGGTAGATAAAGCATTAACTACTGATACTCCTACTCCATGTAAGCCTCCAGATACCTTGTAACCATTACCTCCAAATTTGCCACCAGCATGCAAAAATGTGAGCGCCACTGCAACTGCACTCATTTCAGGATACTGAGGGTGAGGGTCCACTGGAATGCCACGGCCGTCATCCTTCACCTCACATCCACCATCACTGAGCAAGGTAACTTCAATAGTTGTGCAATAACCTGCCATAGCCTCATCTACAGCGTTGTCTACTACTTCATACACCAGGTGATGCAGACCTGTTACAGATGTGGATCCGATATACATGCCGGGACGCGCTCGTACCGCATCTAGGCCTTCCAAGATAGTTATATCTTCGGCTTTGTAGGATTCGGACGTGTCGGTCACAAATTAACCCTTCTACCTCATCAGAGAGGTCTAGAGAGTATATCAGTTTAATATTATTCTATCACCTCTCAACTTTCAATTATTTTACCGTAGAATCTACTTATCAGTATTATGAACAACTATTGAGGACGAACTTTGATTATCACATTCGTCACCACTTCTTCGTTGGCTACATCGTTGATTCGAGCAACCGTTTCCGTACAGAAAAACTTCATTTCTGTGGCCCAAGCAGGATCATCTACTATCACTACTAATTCACCATCAAGCAAACGTACTGGTGAAACATGAGCAGCCATTACTGATCCAACTATTTCATCCCATTTTTGAAAAATAATTTTAAGGAAGTGTGCTTGCGGTATTTTCAATTGAGAAGTGACCTGATGCAGGCTTTCACCCAATCGCTTAGGTCCTGGTTGCTCATATAGTGGTTTCCAAGTCATTGATCAGTTTTACTCAAATAAAAACCTATAATTATCAAGATAATATGTTTACTTCACCATTAGATACTTGAAATCGAGTACTACAAACAATACCAGTAGGTAATTCACCAGCAGTAGTCAAAAATGTTTGTTCTGCTTCTAAAGTTGTTAGTACTCCTTGAGATATATTTGAATCAAATTCAGAAAGTACATCATCTAATAATAACACTGGAGATTGTTTAGTTATTTCTGCAAGTTCACGATGAGCTGCTAATCGCATTGCTAATATTAATAATCTTTGTTCTCCCTGAGAAGCATGAGTACGAGCAGGTATCCCGTTCAAATATATTAATAGATCATCTCGATGAGGACCTACAGTACTTATTCCTCGAGCTAAATCTTCCTGGCGTACTTTGTAAAGAATTTCTCTAAGTTCTCCAGGTGGCCATGTAGATTTATAATTCATTTCTATCAAAGGTGATTTACCAGAAATTTTCGTATAAGATTCTGCTACTTTAGATTTTAATTTTTCAACTAAACTTCTTCGAGCTCTAGCTAATTTTTCAGCAGCTATAACAAACTTATCATCCCATACATCTAGTGTAGTTATAATACCAACATCAAGTTTACCTCTTGATTGACGTAATAAAGCATTTCTTTGTCGTAATATGTTTTCTATATCAGATCGAACATTATTCAAACTAGGATCAATTTGTATCAATGTATTATCTAAGTAACGACGACGTTCGTTTGGGCCTCCTTTGATTATAACTAAATCATCAGGCACAAATACTGATATTGGTATAAGTCCTAACAAATCTGATCGATTTATTCGCTGACGATTAACTTGAAAATGTGAACGACCTGATTGTCTAATTGCTGCTTCCAATAATATTTTCCGGCTATCAGAAACTACTTCTCCCCGAATGATGGCCTGAGAAACATTGGAATCAGTTTTTATTAGTATATCTGTAGCACTAACTCGAAAGGATGACATTGTAGCTAGAAAGAAAATTGCTTCTAATAAATTAGTTTTACCTTTGCCGTTAGAACCTACAAATAAATTGACTCCTTTAGAGAGTTCTATATCAAGCTGAGAATAATTACGAAACCCTGTTAAGGATAGGTTAGTGAAGTGCACCTTTAGTTTATTCGTATTGGCATTAGTAAATATAGAAATTCTTCAGAATCTAATGTTTGTATAACTGCTGGTTTAAGAGAATCTATTGTTTTCAATACAATTTCTTCTCCTTGTGTTACTTCTGCGCCATCAAGCAAATATTCAGGATTGAAAGCAACTGTAAGATCCTCGCCTTCAAATGTAGCATCTAATTGTTCTCTAGCTTCCCCAACATCTTGAGTTATAGCTGATAACTCTAAACCAGCAGATGACATGTCAAGTCTTATTGGAGTTGAATCTTGAGCCATCAAACGTACTCTACGTATAGCATTAATTAGATTTTCCCTATTGATGACTAAACGATTGGGTTGATGTGTTGGAATTAGTCCCTTGTAACTAGGAAAGTCTCCTTCAATTAACTGAGTAATAACTCTTACTGTACCTATATCAAAGGAGGCTTCACCTCCGGTAAACCTTAAACTTATATGTTGATCATTATCAAATAATCGTATTACTTCTTGTAATGATCGAGCTGGGATTAAAACATTTTGATCTGAGTTCAATAATTCTAATCCAGGAAGATCGCAAAGTGCCAACCGGTAAGAATCAGTTGTAACCATTCGGAGACCTTGAGTTTCAGGTGATAATAAAACACCATTCAAAACTGCACGAGATTCATCTGCGGAAGATGCTTTAATAACCTTACGCAAAGCTTCCATAAACTTCTCAGTTTCTAGTACAACAGGGTTGCTATCAATAACTGTAATTTCAGGAAAATTTTTGCTATCCATCGTTTGAAGTGTGAAGTTAGAGCGATCTGAATCAATACAAATCTTTCCATCTTCAACTTTTACATTTACCGCGCCAGGATCAAGAGATCCAACAACATCACTAATCAAACGAGCCGTTACTACAGCCTCGCCATCAGTATCACCTGCCACAATCAAACTCATGGTAATAGTTAATTCACGATCAGTGGCTGTTAAAATCAGCTCATCACCAGTTAACGCCATGCGAACACCAGATAGTATGAGCTGAAGCCCTCCTTTGGTTCCAGATGCTCTACTCGTTATCCTCAGTGCTTTGAGAAAAGCGTCACGCTCGCATCTAAATTTCACAGTTTGGTTTCCTTTCTTGTATATCTTATTTATATTTTACTGCTAGTAGCAGTAGGTGTGTGGAAATGTGGATTATGAGTGTTTTCCCTGGTCAGACGTTGTTTTATTTGTTTTCTACATTCGCCGGAAATGTGGATTTTAGAGTGGAAGAGTGTAGTGTTTGTGAATTTTGGTCTATTTATCCCCATCGTAAGAAAACTTTTCCCCATGTTTATCAATTTTTGTCCAGTACCTAAGTATTCTTGATTTTGTTGATCAATTCTGTGACTTGATTAAATGTTTCTGGGTTCTCTGTCATCTGTTTGGTAATTTTTTGTGTAGAGTGTATTACAGTGGTATGATCTCGATCACCAAATATTCGGGCTATATCTGGATAACTAAACTCGGTTAATTCCCGAAATATATACATTGATACTTGTCGAGCTTTTACTAAAGGACGCTGGCGCCGTGGGCCAATAATATCTTCAATGCTGAAACCAAATAGATTAGAAGTAGCTTGTAAAATAATATCAGGTGTTATGACTTTGGATTCACAACGTTCGGTAATATCCCGTAAAACAAAGTTAGCTAACTCAATATCAAGAGGTTTATTATTGAAACTAGAATAAGCAGTCAATCGAGTAAGGGCTCCTTCTAGTTCTCGAATATTATCTTTGACATTGCTGGCAATGAATACAAGTATGTCATCGTTTATTGTTATATTAAATTGTTCTGATTTCTTTCTTAAGATGGCTAATCTGGTTTCCAAATCGGGTGATTGAATATCAGTTAGTAAGCCCATTTTGAATCTGCTTGTCATACGATCTTCAAGTGTTTGTATTGCATCAGGTGGTCGGTCACTTGTAAGAACAATTTGTTTATTGATTTCGTGCAGAGAATTAAATGTATGGAAAAATTCTTCTTGCAAACCCTCTTTTCCTTCTAGAAATTGAATATCATCAACAAGTAGAACATCAACTTCTCGATAGTTTCTTTTAAATTTACTGCGATCATTTGTTCTAATAGCATCTACAAATTGGTTCAAAAAAGTTTCTGTTGACACATAAAGAACTCGATTTATTGGGTGATTGTTATTATTTACGTAATGATCATTTACATAGTGGCCAATAGCTTGAAGAAGATGAGTCTTACCTAATCCAGCGTGTCCATGAATAAATAATGGATTATAAGACTTTCCAGGAGCTTCTGCTACAGATAAAGCGGCAGCTAGGGCAAATCTGTTAGATGAACCTGTTACAAATTTATCAAAAATATAATTAGGATGTAATGTATTATTTATTCTACTTTTTGTGGTTAAATTATTGATTTCTGGGACAGAAGTTAATGATGAAGGTATGTTATCTAAAGGTTCTCTATCATCTGAAGATTGATCCGTTTTTATATTTAATTTAATATGAGTAGCATTTGAATTTGCTAACGCCTCTTGTAGTATTTCAAAATACTCACCTTCTAGACGATCCTTAATAATTACGTTTGGAACCGTTAACTCTAAGACATCTTCTTTAAGTGATATGGGTTTGGTTACGTTAAAAGTAGACTGCCATACTGAGTCGGGAACTTGAGCTCGAATACTGTTTGTGCAGGAAGACCAAAGAAACGTTGCCGATACCATCTTGTTGAGACCTCCATGGCTTCTAAAACCAATATCCACAAATGTGAATAATCTGTGGATAACTAAGTTTACAATATACTACTGCCCAAATCGGCACCTGCTTGGACAAGGTAGAAAACTATACCACCGGAACTCGGACTGTGCACTAGTTGATGGCCAAAACTTTTGTGAATTTAGAGGCTTGAGTTGACAATGTTGTTTAAGTTATTATTGTGGTTGGTTGGCTTTGCTATGCATTCGAACACAATAACCAAGAGTGAGCTCAGACCAGTTTATTTTTGCATCAAGTGGGCCACCACCTGCCGGAGATCACTCTTCGGGACCGGTCTGATGATCCTGGCGACGGAACTGAAGCCTGGATCAGGTCCACTGGGAGCTCCTCCTAAGCATGGGGCCGGAGTGAGCTACCAACGTCCAATCGCAAGACAAGGTTGTGCTCCTCCTAGGCGTGGGGCGGGGATGCACAGATGTCGTCTCATGCTCCCGGTGGAGCCTGCGGTATTGTTCCGAGGCCAGGGAGTGGGTCCTGATGGCCCCGGTGATGATCAGCGAATCGAGGCAACCCTCACATGCTGGAAGAGAAGGAAAGCACATTGTGGGTGATTGATTGTCGTTGTGCACGTTTAGGCTCTAGCGTGGTGATGACCAAGGCCGTGCTCGCCGGGCGACCTTTGGAACAGCGGTATCAAATTGGAGGAGCTTGTGAAGCGCACGTACCAACCCAATGTGCAGCGTCGGTCTCGACGGCATGGATTCCGGCATCGGATGATGACTAGAAGCGGGCGAGCGATCATCAACGCCCGCCGTCGACGGGGACGGAAAAGGCTGTCAGCCTGATAGAGCGATTTCAGGAACGTTCCGAGTTTGCGCGTGTGCAGGACAAGGGTATTCGTGCTGGTCATGGATTGCTTTGGGTCCGGTACCTTCCTGACCCTTCTCTCAACGCGGCCCGGGTGGCCTACTCATTACCTAAACGGGTGGGTTCTGCGGTGATTCGCAATCGTGCCCGGCGTCGGTTGCGTGAGGTGATCAGGTGTCTTGACCAAGAAGCCACAGGAGGTCTGCCGGCCGGGCTTTACCTTGTTGGTGTCAAAAACGACACGCAAAAACTTTCCCAGGTCGAGTTGAGGGAATCCTTGAGGAGCTGTTTGGCCAGGTCGATGGAACGCTACCATGACTTTTAATGGTTTTCAACATTTTTGGAGTAAATTTGTTTTGAGTATCCCTTCTCGTATTTTGCGGACGGTCATTATTGGTTATCAAAGGGTTACAGATCATCGTCCAAGCCCATGCCGATATGTACCGAGTTGTTCCTACTATGCAGTGGAAGCGATCGAAGTTCATGGTGCAATAAAAGGTGTTTGGTTGAGTTTGTGCCGGTTGTTGAGGTGTCGTCCAGGAGCCAAGACCGGGTGGGATCCGGTTCCAGATGCAAATGGTCGCTTGTCACCCGACCC
This sequence comes from Candidatus Poriferisocius sp., assembly GCF_965202595.1. Taxonomy (GTDB): domain Bacteria; phylum Actinomycetota; class Acidimicrobiia; order Acidimicrobiales; family Bin134; genus Poriferisocius. The sequence continues at coordinate 2,842,879 of NZ_OZ241836.1, read as the reverse complement.
CACTGGAAACGAGGCGGTTCCTAATGTTTGATGCCTTATTCGATGGTCTTGCTTGGTTGCTGGCTGTGTACTACTCGTTTAGAGGTAGTTATGGAATCGCAATCATGTTGTTTACTCTTACGGTGATGCTTGTTCTGACACCGCTAACACTTTACACCACTAAGTCAATGCTGCGAATGCAAGATCTACAGCCCGAGATCAAGAAACTTCAAGCACAGTATAAAGGGGATCGTCAGCGCATGAACGAAGAAACCATGCGTCTTTATCAGGCTAACAATGTGAATCCTCTAGGAAGTTGTTTGCCTATGCTTGCCCAACTCCCAGTATTTTTTGTTCTTTTGCGTTTGATTAGTGGTCTCACTCGCCGAACTAGTGATTTGGGCAAACATTTTGGATATGCTTCATTACTAAATGAAGAAGTTGAGGCTACAGCACCTACTTTTGGTGAGCGCACATTTAATCCAGAGTATTTAGCGTCTGATTCTAAGCTTAGGACTGCGCTCGAAAGTTCTACAGAGATGAATTTTCTAGGTGTGGATCTATCGTCTAGTTTAACGGATGCCTTTGGCGATTCATTTACTACTGCACTTCCTTTTTTGCTTTTGATTATTTTGATTGGCTTTACCAGTTATATTCAGCAGCGTCAGATAGCTGGTCGTCGTGATCCGAATGCTCCTGTGAATCCTCAACAGCAGATGATTATGAAATTGATGCCTTGGTTTTTGCCGATTATTTCTATTGGGTTTCCTGCTGGTTTGAATTTATATTTTGTGAGTTCAAATATAATGAGAGTAGGGCAACAGGCAGTGATAACTCGTCGTATTTATAGGCCACATAAAGAACGTCAAGCACTGATTGAACTTACCAAAGACGAAGATTCTATAGAGGTTTCCACTCCGGTTTCACGTTCTACAACCCGTTCCCGCACTCCCGCGATTGATCATGGCCGCCGACGTCCTACGTCAAGACCTCCATCGCAGCGGCGGTCGGATAGTCGTCGGACAGCATCAAAACCTTCAGTAACGAATACTCCGCCCCGGGTTGCCAAAGATAAGGTGTCTAAGAGTATACAAAAAAAGGGTGCGAAAGATTCAAATGAAAAGGACGGCAGCACCAAATCATCAAAAACAACATCAGAACAACAAAGTACAAGCCGGACTACGCGGAAGGGTCACCAGTCACACCCTACAAGTGATCGTAGCCGGCGAAAGAAAAGGAGAAGGTAGCCATGGAATGGTTGGAAGTCACCGGAAAGACCATTGCTCAAGCCGAAGAAGCAGCTCTCGATAAGTTGGGAGTTGATCGCAGTGAAGCCGAGTTCTCTGTGGTGGACGAACCGAAATCTGCTTTTCTGGGGTTTAGGAGGACAGAGGCGCGTATCAGAGCTCGGGTGCGGCCTGTAATACCTCGAGAGAAGCAAAATCGGAATCGTCGTAACGCCAATTCTGGAAAACAGGGTCGAAGTTCCAAGCAGGCACGAGGTAGCACGAAAAATGTAGGTGCTCGCGGGGGACGAAGTGGCCAGCATCAGAACAAGAATCGAGGTTCGCAACCTAGCGATGAAGGCCGAGATCCTCAAGGTCCGCGGCAGCAGAAAGCTCAGAAGACCAGCAGAGATGACGAGGAAGCTGGCAGGAATCGAACAACAAAGGCCCCCAAAGGGCAACGAGCTAAGGAGAGAAAACCTATGGAAGGACAAATGAGCTTGGAGGAACAGAGCACTCTGGTGGTCGGGTTCCTTGATGGGCTGCTGGATGTTTTTGAGTTGGATGCTGAGGTGTATGCCGAACGCATTGACGATGAAACCACTGAAATGCGGGTTGAAAACGCCCCAGGAGTGGGTTTATTGATTGGTCCCAAAGGTAACACGTTGCGGGCAGTGGAAGATTTGTCCCGGATGCTGGTGCAACGCAAGTCGGATGGGAATTGTGAAGGTCGTATCCGCGTGGACATCGGTGGTTATCGCGAACGTCGTCGAGCAGCTCTTGAGTCCTTCTGTGAGAAGATTGCTATTGAAGTGCGGGGAACGGGTGTTGATCGGCCGCTTGAGCCCATGAACGCTGCTGATCGTAAGTTGGTTCATGATGTGGTTGCAGAGATCGATGGGGTTAGGACGATCTCGGAGGGAGAAGAACCTCGTCGATGGGTTGTGATCGTTTCCGACTAATTTCAGCCGAGGATCGTTTGAGGTTGGTTGAAGTATTCGGTCAAGCTCAAGAGCGGGGTTGGATCGGTCGTCAGGCCATAGATTTTCATATCGATCACTCATTGAGTTTTGCCAAAGTTTTTATTGGTGTTCCTACCCTTGCGGTGGATTTGGGGAGTGGAGGTGGTTTGCCTGCTCTTGTCCTAGCTGCGGTATGGATGAAGTCCCGATGGACGTTGGTAGAATCCTCCCTTCGTCGGGCAGCTTTCTTGGAACAGCACTGTGCCGAACTCGGATGGTCGGATCGAATAGTCGTGCGTCATGTTCTGGCTCAAGATTTAGGTAGAGATGAATCCTGTCGTGGTCAGGCTGATCTCGTCACTGCCCGTAGTTTCGGACCTCAGTCGCTGGTAGTGGAGGTGGGAGCGCCATTGCTTCGCTTTGGTGGCCAGCTTGTGGTTAGTGCTGCCCCCGACTCCTTACCCTGGCCCCATGGAGCTCTTGCTGCATTGGGGTTGGGGCCCGACCGTCTTGTTGGTACGAACCCAAAATTCCACCACGCCACTCAATTAGCCCTCTGTCCCCGTTTTTACCCCCGCATCCACCCTGATCCCCCACTTTTTTGATATGGATGACGGGTAGCTGCTCAAGGGTCAATGTTTCATGTGAAACATCCATCCAAAGATGCGGGGGGGGGGTCACGGGGTGAGGGTGGTGTGGAACAAACGCCTGTGGGCCTGCGATAACGCTGATTGTGCGACCAGGACGTGGACTGAGCGAAACGAGTTGGTGAAGCCTCGCTGTCAGCTCACACGCTGGGCCGCAGCTCACGCGGTTGAGGTGTTGGCCGCGGTGGAAGGCTCAGTTGCTGGCGTGGATCGTGATTTGGTGGTGAGTTGGCACACTGTTTGGTTAGCAGTTGAGCCAGAACTAAAACGGCAATCCCACCAGGGTGGTTGCCACCGCTGGGGTGGAGACCGTGATGGGTTCCGTCACCCGCCGCTGGCGGCACCGCTACATCACCACCGCGGTGGACACCGCTACATGCCAGGTGGTAGATGTCTTCGAGGGCCGCGATGCTGGTGACCTGAACAAATGGGTGAGCGGACAATTCCGGGGGTGGAGAAAAAATATCCGGATGGTATCCCCATGAGGGGTACCGCAAAGCTATCCGAGCCCTCATAGCCCGGGGCCTGTTACCGGCGAACACACGGTTGACCACTGATCCGTTCCACATCGTCGGGTTGCCTAACCAGGCCATCACTCGCTGCCGTCAACGCTCCCTGCAACAAACCACTGGTCACCGGGGCCGCAAAGGTGACCCTCTCTACGGGATCCGCAAACTCCTACTGATGGTCGCCGAGCGGCTGGACCACCGAGGCCGGCAACGCACCCACCAAGCCCTCAAAGCCGGTGATCCTTGCGATGAGGTCTTTGAGTGCTGGCAAGCCAAAGAAGAAACCCGATCCATCTTGAAAACAACCAACCCCCAAATAGCTGCCTAACTGTAACCCTTATGGAGGTTGTTGACAGTTCGGTTGGGTGAGCCTCCGGTGCCATTGTGGTGGTTGTAAATCACGTCCATCTAGGTGGCAGGGGAGGCTCTGTGTCACATGCTAATGCGTTTTTGACGCCTGCGGGGCGGTTTTTGATGGTTCAGCGGGTCGAGTCGGGAACGGCTCAGGCTCATGTGGCTGGTTAGATGGGTGTGTCCAGAGCTACGGTGAACAAGTGGTGGAAGCGCTACCAGGCCTACGGGAAGGCGGGTTTGGTGGACCGATCCTCGCGGCCTCATCACAGCCCGACGCGCACCCCAGCGGTGGTTGAGGAGCAGGTGTGCCAAAAGCGGCGTGACTCGCGCCGGGGGCCCGATGAGATCGCCGCCCAGCTCAATATGTCGGCTTCGACGGTGTGGAAAATCTTGAAACGCAACGGCTTGAACCGGCTCAACGGCATTGATGGGCCCACCGGGCGCGTTATCGGTCGCTACGAAAGAGACCGGCCCGGTGATCTGGTCCACCTGGACATGTGGGCAGGATTCCCCCAGGTGGGGGATGGAGGATCCACGGGCGGGGCAACGTCAAAGCCCGGGGTGCGAAAAACCGGCCCCGGATGGGTTACACCTATCTACACGTAGCCATAGACGACCACAGCCGACTGGCCTACACAGAAGCCCTCGACAACGAAACCGCCGACACTTTGGTGGGCTTTTTCGAGCGGGCACGCCTTTGATTCGGTGACTGCGGTGTAAGCATCAACCAGGTCATCTCCCACAACGGCCCGAACTTCAGGTCCCACAAATTCGCCGACCACCTCACCGAACACAACATCGGCCACATCTTCTGCCACCCCTACCGGCCCCAAACCAACGGAAAAGCCGAACGCTTCAACCGCACCCTGGCCAACGAGTTCCTCTACAACCACGAATTCACATCACAAACCCACCGCCGAAACCAACTCCAACACCGCACCCACCACTACAATCACCACCGCCACCACACCGCCATCGGCAACACACCCACATCACGTGTCAACAACCTCCACGAATGTTACACCTAGTTGTCACAGGCCACAAACCCTACCAAAATACACCCACCACAAGAATCAGAACCCACAAAACCCCACTCAAACGTGAATAGACACCAAGCGGGGGCGAACATCGGCCATATCTTTTGCCGCTCCTACCGGCTCCAAACCGAAGCCAAAACTGGACCCACCACTGCCACCAGCAGCACACCCGTATACAATCTTCGCGAATGGTACCCCGAACCGTAGCCGCTCAAGGGCCAGTGTTTCATGTGAAACACTGGCTAAATATCCTTGACCTTCGGTGGGGCGTGAGGGAGAATCTAGCAGGTGTCCGATTTCAGCTCAGCAAAGTCTCGACCTTGTCGCATCATTGCGATCGCTAATCAAAAGGGTGGGGTTGGCAAAACCACTACTACGGTGAACCTTTCCGCCAGCCTGGCTGAATTGGGCCAGCGGGTGCTGGTTGTGGACTTAGACCCTCAGGCCAACGCTACAACCGGTCTGGGGATAAATCCTTTCACTGATGGTGTTTCCACATATGATGTTCTCCTTCAGAATGGTCAGATGTCAGACGGTGTTGTTTCTACCCAGGTTGAAAATCTTTCGCTGGTCCCTTCCACTCTGGACCTCGCCGGAGCAGAAATCGAGTTGGTGCCGGTTTTTAGTCGAGAGAGAAGACTCGATACTGCTCTTACCACCGTCATTCACGATTTTGATTTTATATTTGTGGATTGTCCACCCTCGCTCGGGCTGTTGACAGTCAATGCCTTGACCGCAGCTCGAGAGGTAATGGTCCCGATTCAATGCGAGTATTATGCATTGGAAGGTCTGGGACAGCTTATGCGCAACATCGACTTGGTTCGCGACAGCCTCAATAAAGAACTGGAAATTTCACTCATTGTATTGGTTATGTACGATGGCCGTACCAAACTCTCCTCACAAGTTGCCTCTGAGGTACGCAGCTATTTTGGGGACAAGGTTTGCCGGCAGGTGATTCCTCGGACTGTTCGTCTGGCGGAAGCACCATCGCACGGAGCACCGATTACGGTTACCTATCCAAGTTCGCGGGGGGCGCTGGCCTACCGCGAGTTAGCCAAGGAGGTTATTGATGGCACGCTCACCCGGATTGGGTAAGGGACTCAGTGCTCTGATTTCCGATCCAACACAACAGGATGATGGCATCCTTTCATCGGCTTATCTCGAGCTTCCTCTTGATGTCATTTCAGTGAATCGGTTTCAGCCTCGGGACAGGTTTGATCAGGACTCGTTGGATGCATTGACTAGCTCTATTCGTCAAGTCGGTGTTCTCCAACCTGTGTTGGTTCGACCTTGCCCCGATGGGACATACGAGCTTATTGCCGGCGAACGCCGTTGTAGGGCTGCAAAACAGGCTGGACTTGAACGGATTCCTGCCATCGTTCGCACCGCAGAGGATTCTGATGCACTGGAGCAAGCCCTTTTGGAGAATTTGCATCGAGAAGACTTGAATGCGATTGAAGAAGCTGCTGCTTACCGGCAGTTGGTTGATGATTTTGGGTTTACCCAGGAAGCAGTAGCGAAGCAATTGGGGCGGAGTAGATCGGCAGTGGCCAACACCATGCGACTTTTGCAACTCCCTGATGAGGTGAAAGCGATGGTTGTGGATGGCTCATTGTCGGCAGGCCATGCTCGGGCGCTGCTAGCAATTACCAATGAGAAGCAGTTGGTCAAACTGGCGAACAAAGCGGCATCTGGTGGCTTGACGGTACGAATGATTGAGGAAGCGGCCCGAGTTGCCACTCAAAGTGCTGAGGGTCCCGAACAAGTTAAGAATCGTGCCGGCGTTACTGATCGGGGAGCTGCCGTGCTCGAGCTGGAGAGCCTGTTGAGCGATTACCTCAACACTAAAGTGGATGTGGCTCTCGGCAAGGGGCAAGGAAAACTGGTGATCCAGTTTGCTGATTTGGATGACCTGGAACGCATCTATCGTGTGATGCTCCAACGATAATCAGGCTGGTTTAGTTGCCCATAGGGCGAGGCTGCCTTCAATGGTGCGAGCGAGGGGGGACAGACGAGCTTGTATCAAGCCGGGTGATCCAATTAGGCATTGCACTGCGGTCATACGGGTATGCCGCAGTACAGGTAACCGCATACCCCTTACATTAATATTGTCAGTACCTAGGGCTGCGGGGAGTCGCTGGCCCAGGATGTTGGCCAATCGTTGACCCCCAGGGGAGACGAATCCTTCGGTCGCAAAATAAGCGACCCGGCATTCCTCGGCTTCTGAGGGGATCAAACCCAGGTATGCGTCAACTGCTAGATGGTTGGCCTTGCTCACTTGGTCGGGTTCCGGTACATCATAGATTTCGGTAACAGTAGCTCCCAAACGTCTCAACCCGGTGGCCAACTCTCCGGCTACTCCTGACATGGTGCTGGTGGCTGCGATCATGATGTGTCGTTCGGTCAGTCTTCGGGGAGCCCGTTGTAGTTTTGCTCGTTCCCGTACCGCAGCCACGGTGGCAGGTGTGACTCTGGCAGACATTCGCTTTAAAGCTGCCGTGGTATCGGTGTCGCAAACTGCATCAGCAACAAGGCCACTGTTGAGCTGGAACTCCTGTACTGCTCCTGCGGTATCGCCCCCGAAGATACCGTCCACTCTTCCAGCATCAAAACCCAGCGCACCCAATCGAAGTTGCAACTCGGCCACGTCGTCGCCCCGCAACATGGGTTGACTGAGGTAGAGATTTCTATCACCGAGCAACCAAGCGGCTTCTTGTAGCGCGGCCCAGGTGTGCGGACCACAGATTCCGTCAACGCTGAGACCTCGGCTGGCCTGGAAGTCGGCTACCGCAGCCGCGGTGGATGTGTCATAGTCACCATTGGCTGCTAGAGCCAGGGCAAACCCGGCAGCAGCCAATTTTTGTTGCAGACCAACTACATGGTCGTTTTCGTCTCCCCATTTCAATGTGGGCGGATGATCGTTGGCCAAATCCGGCGCTCCTCGCGGCTGTGCTGATAGACCCCCATCACCTTCAGTGGTTTTAAAACGCTACTTCGCTAATTTCTTGGAGTAGTTGTTGCTTGCCCTTGGCTCCCACGATCCGCTTGGCTGGTTCACCATCTTTGAACACGATGAGTGTGGGGATGCTCATAACCTGGTAGCGCAGGGCTATGTCCTGAGCATCGTCTACATTGAGTTTGGCTACACTGATCACTCCAGCCTTCTCGGCTGCGATCTCGGCCAGGATAGGTGCAATCATTTTGCATGGACCGCACCATTCAGCCCAAAAATCAACGACAACCGGTAGTTCCGCGCTGCCGATCACCTCGTCAAAGGTTTTATTGGTGAGTGTGGCGATACTGTCAGCCATTATTCTGAATCCTTTCGGTAGGCGGCAGTTAATAGAAAGTCAGCCTATCAATGCTTTTCCGGTTCAACCATGTCCTGCTGACTCCAACCATCGTTCGGCATCGATGGCTGCCATGCAACCCGATCCTGCCGCAGTCACTGCCTGGCGGTAGACATCGTCTTGCACATCGCCGCAAGCGAAAACCCCCTCTATCTCGGTGCGACTGGAATCGGGTTTGGTTATGAGGTATCCGTTCTCCTTGAGTGCGAGCTGATCAGCGAACAGGTCGGTGTTGGGCCGGTGACCGATGGCTATGAACAACCCGGTCACATCTAAATCGGATGTCTCGTTGGTGAGCGTGTTACGAACCTCAATTCCGGTCAACTTCTCCTCGCCTCTGATTTTGGCTACCACATGGTTCCACAGGAACTTGATACGATCGTTGGCAAAAGCCCGATCTTGCATGATTTTCGATGCTCGTAACTCGTCTCTTCGGTGTATTACAGTTACTTTTGAGGCAAATCGAGTCAAAAAAATGGCTTCTTCTAGGGCGGAGTCCCCGCCTCCCACTACGGATATATGTTGATTCCGGAAAAAGAACCCATCACATGTTGCGCAGGTGGACAGGCCATGACCGATGAGCCGTTCCTCAGCCTCCAACCCCAGCATGAGCGGTTTGGCTCCCGTGGAAATTATTATTGCCCATGCTTGATGGGTGGGTTCGGCCCTAGTGGGATCACCTATCCAGACACCATGGGGTGGACCTGACAGGTCGACCCGGCTGACTTTTTCGGTGATCATTTCTGCACCGAACCGCTGAGCCTGAGCTCGGAAATGCATCATTAACTCCGGTCCCATCACCCCGTCGGGAAAACCGGGGTAGTTCTCCACCTCGGTTGTGAGCATAAGCTGGCCCCCGGGTTGGTCGCTGGTGGACGACGGTTCGCCCTCGATGACCAGGGGAGAGAGGTTTGCCCGGGCTGAGTAGATGGCTGCGGTCAATCCGGCCGGTCCTGAACCGATGATGATTGTTTTGTGGATGTTCTGGTTGGTCATGCGGCTTTACCGGGACATCTTGACCAGGCGAAGGTGCCCAGTGAAACGAACAGCAGGCCGAGGATACCGTGAGCTGCCCATGCTTGTCCGGTAGCTATTTCCAAACCTCGTACTGCTGCGACAATTCCTAAAACCAGCACGATGAGCAGGGGAAATGCCCCAAAAACTAGGTAAGCAAAAACACGGCTGGCATTTAGGATCGGTCCAGTGGTGGCATCATGGACCTTGTCCACACTGCGGATAACGATGTCGGCAGCCTGCTCGGACCAGTTTTCGGACAAGCCTGGTGGAGAAGCAGTTGTCGCCTCGTTGTTCGGTTGGACAGGACTGACCATGACCATCCAGATTATCGTCAGTTCGATTCGGATTGGTTGTTGAGGGACATATCTCTTGAGTTGGACTGTTCCCCCCTCCCCCCAATCTCAGGTCGGAAGGGAGATTTTGAGTACGGAGTCAAGGTTGTGACAATCGGGTGGCGGTGTTGTTCGAGTGAGAACCACAAGGTCGTTGTTGATGTACACCGATACTTCGGTTTCGGTGCCTTCCACTAGAACGGTGAATCGTGCAATCAGTTCGAGTTCAGGTTCTTCCTCGAGCAGTAGCGGGCAACTAGTGCTAGAAACGATAGGAATCTCCTCGTCCATGTTGTCGTTCTGTTCATGGCTGTAATTGTTTGCCAGCCAAACCGCATAAGTTTTGAGATCAGTCAAAGTGTCGAACCTCTGAGGAACTTTTCCAGGTGTTGGCATGGTTTCCCCTATCTGGTCTTCCTCAGGCTGATGGTATGCATTCATACCTGTACCCTCATCCATGGTCCCCTGGTCGTCAGATTCCCAATCTCCGGTAGCAATTTCTTCAGATTCGGGACTATTGATCACTGGTCCCCTGCTGTCCTGTGTGAAAAAATCTAGGTTTTCTGGTGGCTTTTCATCAATTTCAGCATTTTCAAGCACTGTAGCCGAGGTTGATGGGTCTATTCTCGTTTCTGTTGCGAAAGAATCACCAGTATCACTGTTGTTCTTTTGGATTACTCCCAAGCTCACAATGGTGATGGCGGCAACCACTGCAGCGGTGGCCAGGACGACTCCTACTCGCCGGGGGGTTAGCCGTCGCCGGCGTGTGCTCTCCAGAGCCATCACCGGGGTCCGATGAGTCAGTGCTTGGGCAATCATTCTATCTCGCACCTCGCTCGGGGGAGGTTTCACTGGAGTAGCCATCTGGGTCTTGATGGTTCGGAACTGCTCAACCCGAGCCTGCAACCGGGGGTCACTGCTCACCAGGGTAACTTCTTGCATCGTGGCCTCTCCATCTAAATAGGCAGAAGCCAAATCATCCAGTTCTTTTGGAGTCATTTCAGTGTGGTCGTCATTCATGGTTTTCTCTAGTCTGACGTTCAGCAGGGTGGTCTGGGTTCCCGCTCAATAGTTCAAACAGGCGTCGACGCCCCCGAGAGATGCGGGACCGTACCGTCCCGGGGGGTATTCCCAACTCTTCGGCAATCTCCTCATAGCTCATGTCCAATTGGTCGCACAGCACTACGGGTACCCGAAATATCGCGGGGAGCTGAGCCAGGGCAGCTTCAAGGTCTAGCCGCTGACTCACCGATTCCTCCACAAGCTGCGCCTTGATCTCCAGGGACTGCTCCTCTACCGGGGCTGGCACCGGGCGCCTACCCCGTTTTCGCAGGTCATCAAGACAAGCGTTGACCACTACCCGATGCATCCAGGTGGTGAACTTGGATCGCCCGTCAAAGCGGTCGATTCGTCGCATCAGGATGATAAGTGCCTCCTGGGTGGCATCAAGAGCATCGGCATCGTTGCCGGTCAATCGACGGCAGAGGGCGTAGATCTGGTTGTAGTGGCGGCGGAGGAGGGCATCGAGTGCTGTCTTGTCGCCCCTTTGGGCGTTCCGGACCAGTTCCGTGTCATCAGTCGTGGGTTGGATACTCCGAGATTACCCACTCTTCATCAACTATTGGTTGCACGGGGCTTTGATTATATGAAGTTTGAGCATGCAATTGATACGAAGGTGGTTCTTCAACGTCTTCTCGTTCGTCCTGTGGATCCAAGACAGTGGGAGATGTTGTAAGTCGCTTGTACAGTTGCAGCAGATCTGGACTGATAAGATCATTGACCTCGAACTTGTTGCTCTCCCTCCTCAACAAACCTACCAACTCGGCCATGACTTGGCGTGCCTCGGTGGGGTTACCAGTTGCCGCTCTCAGTCGCCAGTAGTAACACTGTTCACAAATGCCCACTAACCGGAGGCTGGTCAGCGCGGCGCGTCGAGCCCCTTCGGCATCACCGGAAACTATACACCTCTCGGCCAATTCGTGGGCTGCTGTGTCTACCATGCAATCAATATAAGTTCGCAATCCAAAATCAGCCCATCTATACAAGTTTGTGGCACCACCAGTGAATGGAGTTCCTCTAACTAATTGCAAAGCTTTCTTTAGTTGCTTTGTGCCTTCTTCACTAGTATCACTGCGGGCCGCGGCAATGAGAGTTTCAAATTGGCCCACATCGGTTTCCACCTCTGGCCGCAACTGGTAGATTCCCTTTGAATTAACTCTGGGTAAGTATGGCTGTCCATCGCTATCAACTCCTAGTGCTTTACGAGCCCGGCTTACAGTATTGGAAAAAGTCGATTCGGAGGGTGGATCATCAGGTGGCCAGATATGGGTCTTGAGCTGGTCACGGTCCGCTCCTTCTGGGTGAAATGCGAGGTAGACAACTAGATCAAGCGCTCTACGCGAAGCAAAGGGTTGAAGTGTTCCCAGTATATCCACAGTCCCTAGCACCCGTACTTCTATGTTCATTAGTGATTGTTCAAGCATTGAAGTAGATTTTTCTATTTCTGCTTCTTCCTGTGTTGGTGCTGTTTCCAACACTGCATCATGAGTACTTTTAGCAGAAGACACCATTTCAGCAATCATAGTGACAGCATTATCAGATAAGCCATGAGGTTCTAACTTTAGCCCGATTGGTTCTAATAGTAAACCACTGTCATCAAATTTACCTGTCCAAATTGCATCATTTAATCCATGGCCAACAATAGAAATTGACGGATCATATATTTCTAAAAAACGACGGGCTTCTCCTTCAGTTAGTTTGTCAGGAATTAAAACCACCACGGGGTGATGAGATTTATTATTATCAGTGCTTGTGTAATCAAACAAAAAATCATCTCCAAGTATAGCTTGATTCTGGCGCAGTTGGTATATGATTTTTTCAATTGCAGATGACACATCATCTACACATATAATTCTTTCAAATTCACTCAAATCTTGAGCAAAACCTACACATATGACTGTAAGTAAATCAGCTAAATGGCTGCTAGCTAGCTGAATTGCTATAGCCTTACACATATCTTTAATCGCCTGTGAATCACCTTTTAGATTTAAAGTACTTGTATGTTCAAGGTTAAGTAAGAATTCACCATTAGGTCCTTTACCAAGAGTAACTAAGGTGGGAAGAGCTGGAGAAATGCCTTCAGCTTCTTTCAAAAGATATTTTGGTGTCATGTTTTTTGATAATTTCCAAATACTGTTATCTTCATTGGCAATAAATCCATTGGGTGCTTTGGTTGGTTTACTCAGCAAGATCGACACGCTATTTGAATCTATATTTACTCCAATTATCTCAGGTGATGGGGAATTATTAGAGAACAATATCCTTAGCGATGCATCCAAGAAAATAGCGCTATCATGCTCTGATATAGTTTCTAGTTGTTGTTCTATTTGAAGAGTTTCTGTGGTAGGTAAAATTGGTATACGTTTATTTGATAAGTGCTGAGTATAGTTACGTCTAATTCTCGCTAAAAACCAAATGAGACTGCTAGTGAATATACCAAGACCACCGACAATAAAAGCAACTTGGGCATTGAAAGTTGATTCTTTCTCTAGTTCAATAGTAGAAGGAACATTAGTAACTACAACTGGTTTAGCTTCGGTATAAGCCATAACAGGAGCAGTAAATTTTATTAACTCTTCTGATACTTCAATAGGCAATTCTGGGTTTAGTAGTACTTCACTTTGGTAGTTATCTACAGGTATAGTAAGTTCCCATCCAGGCACTATAATATTGGGATCATCAATAATATCCCGGTTTGAATTAAAAATTGTAACCCATTTTTCGGGATCATTAAAGTATTGATTTGCTAGATTCCACAATGTGTCTCCCTCCTGTACAGTAACTTTTGTGGAAGAAAGTTTTATCGAGGAAGAGTTAGTTTGATTATTCTTTTCAATAATTATATCCTCATTAGATTTAGTTTCTTCTAAACGATGTGCATCAGCAGGCATGACTAGTTCCCAACCTAACTGAAGTCGAGCTGGATCAGTAAGTGAGCCTCCTACTGCCTGAACTCGTTGGTGGTTGAGCACAAAGATTTCTGTCCATCTATTTGGGTCACCTAAGTACTGCTCAGCCAATACTCGCAAACTATCTCTTTGTTGAACCGTATGTATAAGTGGTTTTATCTCGACTAATTCCTCATCTAATGAAGTATTAATTCCATCCACCTTGTTTTTGAAAGAACTAGAGGTATTCATATTCTCAATCGAAGGGCTCCACAATTTATCTTCATCTAATTCAATACTTGTTGGATCAAGCAATTCCTGGTTATTTTCTGTAGCTATTCCTGGATTTTGTACTGAAAATGTAATTACTAAAGCTGTACTAATTATTCGAGATGAAAATCGTTGTATAAATTGAGGTATGAATACAACTCGAGGTGCAAGTCGTCCATGAAAGTGAGACCAAAGTTCAACCCCTACTCCGATTAGTATTTGTAACCATAGAATCCACAAGATACAAGAGATTGATTTTAAAATCAAAGCTGAAGGGATTGTCCCAGTTTTGAAGGCAGCAGATACCTTTGTGATTGATGGAATACTTTGGGGTAGTGGCCATCCCACTCCCACAATCAGTAGTATTGGTATACCCACCAACACAATAGTGAGTAATGCTGTTGAGAGTAAACCGTACACCAATTCAGTACGATATTTTTCACCAAAATTCATAGGTCTTCTCCTGTACGTATACCTCTTACAGCGCGAGCAGTAGCGCTACCAATCACCTGTCTTGACTTGATTCCTAGTATTGAGAGGATTTCAAGAGGTTGAGTCAGCCGGACAGTTATTGTTATTGTATCGTTTTTTACTGACATTGACCAGTCAGTGTATTGGCCAAAATATTTAGAGACGTTTGCCTCAGCTAAAAACGAGTCTATCACTATTTGTTCTTTGTTGTCATACATTGCTCTGGTTGATAGTGATTGGGCACCAGCCCTAGCTGCTTCTAATGCCAAAGTCGAAGCTTTCCGTCTAGCATTCAAAATTTGTGCTCCGTCATAAGCTAGTCCTCCCAACAGTATTAAGATAGGAGTAAGAACTAAAAAAATTACAGTTACTTGCCCTCGTTGTTTGTATTTTATTGAGTAGTTATCACTGGAGTATGTAATAAAGAGGTGTTGTTGCATGATTAGACCATTCCACCCCTGTAGTAATCTACTATTGAAGTTGAATTGGCATTGATTGTCTGATATCCAGGAATTGTCAGTAAAGTTAGATCCGATAATTTAATTGTACAAGATATTTGTATTTTTACTTTTCCTCCGGGCGATAAATCCATTTTTTGAATATAAATTTTAGGTCTATTGTGACAAACTATTTCTAATTTATTTAGAGCAGATTCAATATAAGTAATAGCAGCATTTTTAGCTGCTAAAGTTGTTTGATATTGGGTAGCAATTCGAGCAGCATTGCGAGCTGTACTTGTTAATTTACTTTCAACAACTCCTATACGGCCAGCGGCAATTACAAAAAATAAAAGTAGAATCATAATCGGAGTCAAAACTGTTAATCCTATTATACTACTACCTTGGTTTGGTATACCATTGACTAGTGAATACTGTAAATTTTGGTTTTTCATCTTTGATTTTCCGCTATAAAAATTTCACGAGGTCCTGATGAAGTAGATGAAATTTTTGGAATATATCCAGGAATCAGTGACTTTACAGTAGCTTGCACTGTCACAGATAACTGTGTAGGATTAGTTTCAATTGTAATATCCACATCTGATAATAAACTTCCTCCACTTGTCCCAATAACTGATTCAACTACTGATCTTGCTGCTGCTTTTGTGCCTGTTTCACTTTGTCCAACTTGAGCACCATCTTGAGTAGCTGCATCGACTATAGCTTGTGCGTGGAAAATTAGTGCAGCTTGTATGATCATAGTGATCAAAAATATGGCGATGGGGACTGTTAAAATAGTAGTAGTTATTTCACCTCGCTCGTTTTGCATTTTTTGGTATAGTTTTACTATCAATGTTCAACTAATTTTACTAGTTTGACTGGAAATATAGTTGGTGATAACTACACCTGCAGCCACTGCTGCCACAATTAATACAGCAATGATAATAACTGTCGAAGTAACATCACCTTGTTCATTTTTCCATATTTTTTGGATTTGGTTTTTAAAATATGATTGTATTACTGTATGAAGAGCAATTATAATTTTCATTTGTACTTCCTATAAGTTATTGGCCAATAATAGCAGCAAAAGCTGGATAGCTAATCAGTCCTAAAAAAGCAGTGAATAAAAGTACAATAGGGAGTGACATACGTTCTGTAGCTCGTTGTGCTTCAGTTTCAGCTTCATTCAAGGCTCGCTCTCTCAAACCTTTGGCTTTTGTGTGCAGAGATGATCGCACTTGAGACCCAGAAGTTCCAGCCAGTAAAAACCACGTTCCTAACTCCTCTAAATCTGCTGATCCAAGATCTCTACCTAATTTTTCCAATGAAATCCATAATGGTTCGTTAGCTCGTTGTGCTTGCCTTAGTGCTTGTTCTATTTTCACAAATCCCCATGCTTTGCCATAAGCTACGGAGTCAGTCAATGCTTTTTCTATCCCTGATCCTCCCGCTAAATGTAAACCTACTAAATCTAAATAAGTGCTAAGTTGATGACGTAATTCTTGACGATAATTGCGGGCTTTTCTTTGGAGAAGTAAGTCAGGTAATAAAAAAAGTAATCCTCCGATTAATATTGACATTGACATCACAAATACAGGAGATATCCAAATTTGATTTAACCAGGCAAGAAGCCATATTAGTACAGGTAAACCTGCTCCAAAAATTAATGTTTCAAGTTTCACAATTGCTAACTTCTCTAAGCTTTGATTAGTAATTTTTAAGTCATGCTCAATTTTGTGTTTATGTAATCCAAAATGTTTGAAGCACTGTCCCATAATTTCACCGACACTATCTTGAAGTGTTTTTGTCTGAAATTTATTTTCAGTTAATTGGTTTAACTTCATTAATCTATTTTGCAATGGTGCTCGAGGAGGAAATAATCCCCAAAAAGCTATAGTAAAACCAATTCCAATCATGGTACCAAGTACTACACCAATGGTCATAGTTTGAGATCACTGGTTGTTTTTGAATTTACAAAAGTTTGATGAACATTAAGAATACGAGGCTGGGTATTAAATTTACTCATTTTTATTAAGCTACCACCAGACCCTATAAATAGTCCACCAATGATAGCAAGAGCAATTTGCCCTGATATAGAATTGAAAGGTGCCAAGTATGATTTATTGAAGCCAACCATACCCACTGAAAATATGACTATCACCCCAGCAATAAAACGCGCTGAAGTGAATTGGCGTGTTCGAGATGCTTCGATTCGTAGCCGCATTGAGACTTCTTGACGAGTATTATTTGCAAGTTCGGTTAATAATTCTTGTAAGGTCCCTCCTTGATTGCCTGCTGCTATCCCAAGAGTTATTGCCACATTGTCGGCTATGGCATGATCTGTCTCATCAGCAAATTTAGCGAGAGCTAGGGGAAGTGATTCTCGTTCAGCACGAGCAGCTAGTTGTCGAACTTGGGGTCGTATAGCTGATGGTGCTGTGAGTGCAGTTGCCTTTAGTGTTTCAATAAGTCCTGGTGCTGCACTGATTGTGTCCCGTACCATCTCTGTCCAAGTAGCTAAGGCTATCATACGTTCGGTTTCTTGCTGTCTATTTGCTCTTGCACCCCATATAGCTGGTGAATAAAATCCTACTATACCTATAATTAAACCAGCAACTACCCATCTAGTTAGTACAAGAGTAATAAAAAATCCTGTACCAGCTAAGGTTGAACAGAGTAGAAGTGAAGCTGTATCTATTTGTAGCTTATTCAAAAGATTAAAGTTGGGATAGCTAAACTCTAGTTGGATCCCTCGCCAGCCCAAAGCAGTGATAAATATTCCACTTCCTAAAGAAGCTCCAAGTAGTGAAGCAATCAGTAAATTCATTAGTAATTCAACACCTTTGGATCTTGTTCTGAGACAGTTGATTCAAAGCCAACACTAGTTAGTCGTTCTCGAGTGGAAGATTGTAAAAGAGTATTCAAGTCTGATGAATTGGGTCCAAACACTTCGGTACTGCTTACTTCACCCATTGAATAACCAATGACTTCTCTGACTGATATTACTTGTCGATGACCATGACTATCCTTGCTTAGATGAACGACAAAATTTATGCTTTCTGCAATCATACGATTAGTGACTTCTACCGGTATACGCTCTGAAGATCTTAAAGCATAAGTGGCAATTTTACTAAATGCTGCTTGAGAGGAATTTGCATGTATTGTACACATGGATCCATCATTTCCAGTAGATAGTGCTGCTAACATATCCACTACTTCTGGGCCTCGTACTTCACCTACGATCAACCGGTCAGGTGACATTGCTAGTGCATTGCGTACCAACTGCTGCATAGTTATCTCACCTAATCCTTCAATATTAGCTGTTCGGGTTTCTAGTTCAATTACATCACGATGGCGATTAGGGTCAGCAGCTAAACTCAATTCTAATCGGTCTTCTATAGTAATTAACCGTTCATCAGGGTGACAGGCATTTAGAAGAGCTCGTAGAAGTGTTGTCTTTCCTGCGTTGGTTCCACCGCAGATTATGATGCTCATTCGAGCTTGTACTACAGCCCATAGAAAGTTTTGGAGTGCTTTGTCAAAGGTTCCTGATTTACACAGATCATGTAGCGTAACTTGTTCATGGCGATGTCGGCGAATTGATAGGGCTGGTCGTTCTGATACTGACATAACTGTATTAAGACGAGACCCATCTGGTAATTTCAAATCAAGAAATGGGTTAGCAATATCAAACCGACGCTCATTGCGACCTAATCGAGCTGCTGCTTTGCGAATCAATGCAACTAGTTCATTGTCTGACTTAGCAATAGCTTTGGCTTGTCGCTTGACTCCATTGGCATGGTAAACCCAAACTATGTCACATCCATTTGCATTAATATTTTCAATTGATTCATCAGCCAATAATCGTTCTACTGCCCCAAGGCCAAATAAGGTTGCCAAGACTTCATCAACTATGTTGGACTCTTCAATATGATTCATCGGAGGTAAGAACGCTTTTACTCTTTCTGCGGCGATGACATCGAGAGCTTCTAGGACAAACTGTCCTGCTAGAGCTTGTTGTTCAAGTCGAGTATCCGATTGGGTTGTTTCAACCTGTTCAAGTTTTTGAGTAACCATGGTTAGGACTCTGTCTAGAAGTGATTGGTTTATCATTGGTAGTTTAAGCTGCTATTCTAGTGTTTACTGAATTTTGCAAACGGTAGTTAATACGATGAACAAGTTCGTTTAGAGTTCGCCACAAAAGCAGTCGACGGTGGCGTCGATTGCTGGGAAACCCACCGCTTAATACTTGGACCACTCTGGGTTCATAGGCCATGACACCTAGGAGATCCACTTGGGCTGCTTTGGCCATCTCTGTTGGAGGGTATGGTCGATCCCCCACACAAACCAGTGCTGTTGGAATGTTTTGGGCGATCATCCTTCTTGCCTGGTGGACAAGAGGCACAAGTTGGTCAAAATGAGGTCGGACAACGAGTATCACCAAATCGCAGCGCCTAACCAAGTCGGTAGTCGGGGAGTAAGGTCGTACTCGCCCGATGTCAATCACAAGATCAATTTCTTTTAGGTGGTCGAGGCCGTCCACCAGTTGCTTGCTTATCGATCCGAGTACTAGAGAGGTAGTTTCTCCACATCCAGGAGCTACCAGGGCAGGTAGTTGACCGGCCAGTAGTTGACTGTTTCTTTGTAGTCGATCGATTGTTACTTCATGACGGATTGCGCCTGAGAACTCCACCAAAGATGGGGCAAGACTCAACCCGAAACGGGCTGCCAAAACCCCACCATCACTATCTGCTTCGATCAACACTGCCTGCCGACCTGTGGTTGATTCCCATAAGAAACCAAGGCCAACCGACAAACTGGTAACACCCGGGCTAGCCTTTGCGCTGCCCACCGCGATGATGCTCATTGAACTGCTTTGATCATCGTTGGCTGCTGATTGGGTTCATTACCTGGTGATTGGTGTTCCTCAGGTAACAGGATTAATCGTAGTTCCTTGGCTGAGGCAGCTTTTCCTATGGACTCAGCATCGACCGCGGAGACCAACAAAGATAGAAATAGTATTTTTCGGCCTGATTCCAGCATTTCGTTGACTTCAGCCACTGTGGCCCTTGTACTACGGGTGATAGTGGAAGGAGTGCCTCGATGGCTCTCACCAGTAATGTCGGGTTCAGGGCTCTCGCGGGTAAAGATTACTCCCACAGGTTGACCGGGGCTGAGGTGGGCAATCGGGTATTCACCCGGTTGGAGAACGACACCAACAATGGCCATATCTGGTTCGATCGGGGATCTTGTCGATAGCAGCCCGGGGTGAAGGATCGCCCCTTTTGGAATGGTGGCCTGGACGGTGTAGCCCACCACGGACTTCAAGTCCGACATCGGTACGAATCTTGCTCCCTGGCCACCGGCGACTTCGACCGCTCTCAGGTCGTCGATTTCAATCGTTGTGCCGGTGGGGATGTCTCGACCGGCCACGGCCACAGCGGTGCGCTTGCTCAGTGAAGAGGCCCAGAGGGCGAAGATGATCGCCGCTGTGAGAGTTACGGTCAGCCCGAGAACCACCCAGGGGAGCTGGTGCCGACGATCCTCGCTTGCCACTCGCATGGTTTGTTACCGGAAGGTCGGGGAGGAAGCCGTGAGATGGCTTCGAGGTTTTCAGTCTGTCACATCTAATATGTGTGAAGCAAGGGGTATTTCAAATATTTTTAATGTTCACGGTTGGGCTGGTACTGGTAGATGTGGGGGAGCTGGCGGTAGCGCTCACCCACATCCAGGCCGTAGCCAACAACGAAATCGGGGGGAATGTCGAAACCCACGTAGCGCAGGCCGAGATCCTCATGCTGGCGGCCCTTGCGCACCAGGAGGGCGCACACCTCGAGGCTGGCCGGGTTGCGGGCCTGGAGGTTCTTGCGGAGGTAGTTAAGGGTCAGCCCGCTGTCGATGATGTCCTCCACCAGCAGTACATCCCGGCCGCCCAGGTCCAAGTCGAGATCCTTGACGATTCTCACCACACCGCTGGTACGGGTGGAGCTGCCGTAGGACGACACCGCCATGAAGTCGAACTCGACCGGCAGGTCGATGGCCCGGGCCAGATCGGCCATGAACATGAAAGCACCCTTCAATACCCCCACCAGCAATGGGGCCCGACCCTGGTAGTCGGCGGTGATGCGGTCCCCCAAATGGTTTATACGGTCCCTCAGCTTGTCATCGGAGATCAGAATCGGCCCGGGATCGCCATTGCTGTTCGGTTCTTCTGGGGACACAGCGGTCAACCTAGTGGTGCTCATCTACTCAGGCCGAGCCGTTGGGCGGATCGGGAGATCCTCCAGCCGCCACCCACATCCGTTGACCGGGACTGGTTCCGAGCTACTGCCAATACTCGATCAATGGTGGCGGCATCGGGTGGGTACCGGCTGCCGGTCTCACTTTGGATCCACCGCCGTAGAGCCACCTGGGCCAGGGTTTCGGGAGCTTCGGCTACGGCGCGAGCATCGGTGGGGTCAATGGTTGTGGCCAATTGGTCGAGCAAGTCCCGGAGGTTCCCCATCAGCCCGGCGCTGCGGGCGATGATCGGTACCACGTCCCGCTTGGCGATGTCGCACAGGAGGGGTAGCAGTTCGTGACGGATGCGGTTGCGGCTATGAGTGGGGTCGAGGTTGGACGGATCCTGGACTGCTTCCAGCCCTAGGGAATCGCACAGGGCCCGAGTCTCGTGCCGGCGGATAGCCAGCAGCGGGCGCCGGGTGGGATCGATACCGGCCAGCCCGGCCGGCCCTGCTCCCCGCATCAGGTTCAACAGTACCGTTTCGGCCTGGTCGTCGGCGGTGTGCCCGGTGAGTACGCCCTCGGGCAACACTCCGTAGCGGGTCATTCGGGCCCGGGCCTCCAGATTGGGTCCGGGCTTGCAGTTGGCGGTACGGGTCTCGAACGCCGCGCCCCAGCGTTTAGCTGTGGAGGCCACCACCTCGGCCTCGGCAGCCGAATCCGGACGTATCCCATGGTCAACATGCCAGGCGGTAACCCGGCACCCGGCCTCGCGGGACAGTACCAGAAGAGTCAGAGAGTCCGGTCCGCCCGACACTGCACAATCCACCAGGGTGCCGGCGGGGGGAAAGGTGCAACGGCCCAACAACTCGGGGATCACAGGAATTGACCTTGCCTATTCGGTCGGGTTCCGGTGTATCACAGGCCTTGCCTATTCGGTCGGGTTCCGGTGTATCACAGGCCTTGCCTATTCGGTCGGGTTCCGGTGTATCACAGGCCTTGCCTATTCGGTCGGGTTCCGGTGTATCACAGGCCTTGCCTATTCGGTCGGGTTCCGGTGTATAGCAGACCTCGCCGGTGGCTCGGCGCTGGCTTTCAGGCGGCGGGGGTGGGAATGCTGCTTATCCGGTCGATCCATTTTTGGGGACTGCGAATCTCGGTCATGGTGGGTAGCCGATCAGCCGATTCCCACACCCGGTTCAAGAAATCGGGGCCGGCATGGACCTCCACCGTCTCTATGAATGCCTCCCCGGCGGCGTACTGATTCAACTTGGCTTCGATGCCGATGATGCGTTGCACCAGCTTAGCCAGCCCCGTGGCCGAATTACGGCGGTGGCGGAGCACTCGGGCGAACCGCCGGGCATCGGGGATGCGAGCGGCCCCAGCCCGGTCCATGGTGATGTCGCCGTGACCCTCCAGAAGGCTCATCATACCGCCGATCCGGTCCAGAACTGCCTTCTGTTCGGGGGTGGCCAGCAGGGCGGGAAGGCCTCCGTCGGCCAGGGGATCCTCGCCTTTTCGACGGGCTTGGATCACTTGCCTGGCCACGGTCCTGAAATGCTCAAGGTCGGGTTCGGCCGCGTCCAGGGCCTCTTCCACCAGGCTGAGAAAGTGGGGTCGTAGCCATTCGATTCCGGTGAACTGAGCCCGGTGGGTGGTCTCGTGCAGAGCCAGCCATAGCCTGAATTGGTGGGGATCGAAGCCATACTTGTGCTCCAGGGCCATCACGTTGGGGCCCACGTAGTACAAGATGTCCTGATCCTCGGGGCGGTCGTCCTCGGTTATGAGCAAGTCGTACTGGCCCAGCACCCGGGTGGACATCCAGCCCAGCACCGCTCCCAACTCGGTCCCGCTCACCCCCCGGGCCACCGGGGTGAACCACGAGTGCGACACTCGCTCGGCCATCTTGTGAGTGATCGGTCGCAGCAACCGCTGGAAGGATGCCACGTTTACCTCCACCCATCCGGCTCGGGTGGTTACCCGAGCCCTACCGGCACCCGACATCGATCGTATTCCGGTCTCGGCGGCCACCAAACCCTCGGCCTCAGCGGTTAGATCGGTGAGTTCGGGGGCGAGGTTGCGGTAGTGGTAGGAGTCGAGGAACGGCTCGTGCCCACCGACCCGTTTGGCAACCCTCTCAGCCAGCTTCCAATCGACCGGTTCGACCGGTGTTACCACCGGGCGTTACCTCTGCTCGACGGCATCGGTGACAGCCCCGAGATCGCCGTGCTGTTCGGTGTGGTTGTTCTCACTGTTGCTGCCCGCGTTGTCGTTCCGCGGTTGTCGAGGCCCGTAGCGGGGCCCGATCACCTTGGTGACGTAGCCGACAATGGTGGCTATAACCAAGGGAACCGTCCCCAGCACCAACAGCAGGGCAATCCACCAATGCCACACCACTGCGGCCATCACATCCATGCCCCTACCCTAGGCCACTTGCTGACGGCGACTCCACGCCGGACCCCGACCAGAATTCGGTGAGAGCGGAAATCCCGGGCCTTGGCCAGCAGTGCCGGCCTCCGGCTGGAGGGGTGATCGAACACTCGGGACCGCCTGAGTTGGTTGGTCGCAAGTTCTGGATGTGTGGGTCATTTGGTTGGTCGCAAGTCCTGGATGTGTGGGTCATTTGGTTGGTCAGAAGTCCTGGATCTCCAAGTCATCGAGCACGACGCGTCGGAGGCTCTCGGCGATGCGGATTTGCAAGGAAGCAGGAGCTGGCTCCCGGCAGACCTGGCTTATGGTCATCTTGAAACGAATCTCGGTATCCAGAATCTGTAGGCAGGAGGAGCAGCCGGCCAGTTCGGTTCGCGCTTGGCCGATGCGATCCAGATCGGGTCGGCCGTTCAGTGCTCGGGTGACGAGTTCACGGAAATAATCGCAATGGTTGGGAACCCCCATACAGTGCTGATTCCTGGTCATTGTCATGCCTCCAAGATTCAGGCACCGGCCGGAGCCGGTGTCCTATCAAGCTCGGACTTGTTCACCCAACCCCGAGCCCGCCCGAACTCCAACAACCGCTTCTGTAGCGTTTTTCTTCCCCGGTGGAGCCTGCTCATTACCGTTCCGATGGGAATGTCCAGAATCTCGGCTATCTCCTTGTAGGCAAAACCTTCCACGTCGGCCAGCAATACGGCGATCCGGTATTCCTCGGGCAACGACTCCAGGGCATCCACAATCTCCGATTCGGTGATCCGTTCCATCAGTACATCCTCCGCGCTGGCCCCCAATGCCGCTCGGGTGTCGCCCCCCAGTCGCTGGTGCAGGTAGAGATCCTCCACCCCGGCCAGGTCCACCGACCTCGGCTTGCGTTGCTTGCTCCGGTAGGAGTTGATGAATGCGTTGGTGAGGATGCGGAACAGCCAGGCCCGCAGGTTGGTGCCCTGATCGAAGCCACCGAATCCCCGGTAGGCCCGCAGGTAGGTCTCCTGCACCAGATCCTCGGCATCGGCTTTGTTACGGGTCATCCGCCGGGCCGCCGAGTAGAGCTGATCCATGTACTCCATGGCCTGGTCGGTGAAAGTAGCTTGGTCGGCCATGTCGGAGTGAGTCTACCGCTGGGGTTGTTGGTCCTCGTCCACAATTAGTAGGTCTTGGTCGGCCATGTCGGAGTGAGTCTACCGCTGGCGGTCTTTCTCGGTGGTCGCATCCTGGGTCTGCTTTCTGTCCCTAGCCCCCCACTTGCTCCTTCCACGGAACGTGTTTGTCCACCCGGGGTTCGGGGGGCAGGTCGAGCACTCTTTCGGCCATATTGTTGCGATGCACCTCGTCGGTGCCCCCTCCGATGGAGCCCCAGAACCGGTTCAGGGCTTCGTTGCCCCAAACTTTGGTGTCTTCGTGGTCCCCGGCCACCCCGAAGCCGCCCAGCATCCCAACTCCCAGATTGCCACGATCTCGACGGCTCTCCGACCAGTACACCTTGAGCACAGAGCCGTCCAGGTCGGGTTGGCGCCCCCGGCGGAGGCTTTCCTGCAACCTGCGTCCCATCACATCCAGCAGCTTCTCCCTGGTGTACGCCCGGGCTAGTTCCTGACGCACCATTGGCTCCCGGATTTTCCCCCATCTTCGAGCTAGCTCGATCAAGTTGGCTGTGCTGTCGGCCCGACCCAGACCCCCGCCGATCATGGTGGACTCGTTGGCCAGCACCAGCCGGGCAACCGACCATCCCCCGTTCACCTCGCCGACCACGTTCTCGGTTGGAATCCGAACCTCGTTCAGGAACACCTCGTTGAAGTGGGCTGATCCATTGATCGTTCGGATTGGTCGGGGCTCTACGCCGGGAGTGGTCATGTCCAGCAGAAAGAAGGTTATGCCTTTGTGTTTGGGGGCATCGGGGTTGGTGCGGGCCAGCAGGATTCCCCAATCCGACAGGTGGGCCGAGGAGTTCCATACCTTCTGCCCGTTCACCACGAACTCGTCGCCGTCCGGTTCGGCCCTGGTGGACAAGTTGGCCAGGTCCGACCCGGCACCGGGTTCGCTGAACAGTTGGCACCACACCATATCGCCCCGCAACATTGGCCCGAGGTGCCGGACCTTTTGCTCCTCGGTCCCGAAGTGGCCGATGGCCGGGCCGGCCAGGGCGATGCCTGCGGCCAGGAAACCGCTGGTGACATCGAACCGGGCGACCTCCTGCTGGAAGATCTGTTGCTGCCACCGTTCACCCCCCCGACCCCCATGGTCGATGGGCCAGTCGATGGCGGCCCAACCTCCTTCGTACAGTTCCCGCTGCCACTGCCGGCATCGATCCATGTAGGCCTTCTCGGCGGCAACGTCAAAATGGGTGGTCCGGGTGGACCAGCCATCACCATCACCCCACAGCGGGGCGCGAGCGGTCAGCCAAGCCCGCGCCTCGGCTCGGAAGGCAGCTTGTTCTGTGGTGTCTTGAGGGTGTTTGGTCCGTTTTTCCATGGGACAACGATACGGTAGGGCTCGAGGTTTTTCGGCGGGAGGAGTTGAATGGCCGACGACGGATACGGGGTCAGAGAGGGTGAGGTGGAGATTGAGCGCCGCAGGCTGGCACTGCTGGCCGAGGCTCGGGATTCCCGTTCTCGTCGCATTCTGGATAGCACCGGATTGAGCCCGGGTTGGCGGTGCTGGGAACTGGGTGCGGGTTCGGGGTCGCTGTCGGCCTGGCTGGGCCGGCGAGTCGGACCTGGTGGCACGGTGTGGTCCACCGACACCGATCTCCGGTTCCACCGGGAGGTTCTTCCCAACGTGGTGGTGGAGCAGCACAATGTGGTTCACGATCCCGTACCCACGGGAGCTTTCGACCTTGTTCACGCTCGGGCTGTGCTCCAGCACCTGCCCGAGCGCGACCGGGTGATGGAAACCCTGTGGGCTGCGCTGGTTCCCGGCGGTTGGCTGGTGGTGGAGGACGGCAACTTCATGGCTTTCGGCGAGCAGGCCCTGCCCGAGCCCTATGCCACCGTCCACCGCTATGTGTCCTCGGGTACCCTCAACGAGTGGCGAGACCCCGACTACGGGATGCGCCTGCCCGGCCGATTTCGTGATCTCGGTGCCACCGATATCGACATCATCGGCGATGTGTGGGCCATGCGTCCCGGCGAACCCGGCGGGGAGTGGTGGTTCCTGGCTCTGGACAGGGCCATACCCCGGCTTGTGGATGCCGGGTTGGTTACCGCTGAGGACGGCGAGAAGGCTCTGGCTCAGGTTCGTATGCCCGGATTTGTCATGATGAGCACGGTCTCGATTGCCGTGTTCGGCCGAAAACCTCCGGACCCCCATATTTAAGGAGAGATAGATGGAACCATTGAATTTGTGGAGTGCTGCCACCTACGACCGGGGAGTGCCCTACGAGTACTTCCGCTACCTTCGGGACAGCAAGCCGGTGGTCTGGCAAGAACATCCCAGATGGGGAGGTTTCTGGAGCGTTACCCGTCATGTTGATGTGCAACGGGTGTCGCGAGACTCCGAGTGCTTCAGTAGTCAGCCCAACCCCTTCCTGCTGGAGGATCAGCCACCGTCCACTTATGACGAGGCCACATCGGGAATGCTCATAAGCCTGGATCCACCTGATCACACCAAGATGCGCAAGCTCATCAACCGAGGGTTCACCCCTCGTCGGGTACGCGATCTGGAAGGCAGGATTCAAGCCACGGTTGATCGTCTAGTGGATCAGGTGTCAAACCGGCGTGGCTGCGAGATGGTGGGTGACATTGCAGTGGAGCTACCGCTTCAGGTAATTGCCGATCTGGTGGGGGTACCCGAGGAGGATCGCCACCAGATCTTCCATTGGACCGAGGTTACCTTCGGTTTCGATGAGCGATTCAGCCCCGAGGAGCGGCACCAGGCCAGCGTGGACATGTTTGCCTACGCCGATCGAATGTGCGAGATCCGCAAGAACGAGCCTCACGATGACCTCATCAGCGTGCTCATGGAGGCCGAGGTCGACGGGGAATCGCTGAACCAGCTCCAGATCGATGTGTTCTTCATGCTTCTCCAGAACGCCGGCTCCGAAACCACCCGCAACCTGATAACCACCGGCACCCTCGAATTGATCCGTCACCCCGAACAGATGCAGATGTTGCGGGACGATCCGTCGCTCATCCCCAACGCCATAGAAGAGCTGCTGCGCTACACCACGCCGGTGATGCAGTTCGTGCGCCGCCCCCGCTACGACACCGTGGTGGGGGATCAGGAGATCAAAGCGGGCGACCCGGTTGTTCTGTGGTACGTGTCGGCCAATCGGGACGAAAGGGTGTTCGACAACCCGAATACCCTGGACATCACCCGGGATGCCAGCCAGCACGTGTCCTTCGGTGCCGGTGGGCCCCACTTCTGCTTGGGGGCATCGTTGGCCCGCCTGGAGTCCAGAATCATGTTCGAGGCCATCGTCGATCGTTTTGATGGATTGGAGCTGGATGTGGACGATCCCGATTCCTTGCCCAGGTTGCACTCCAATCTCATCGATGGTTACGCCGAACTCCCTCTGCGCTGGAGAGCGGTCAAGCCCGCTGCCTGAGGGGTTTACCGGGGGAAACCCGACCCTCGGGCCATATTTGTTAGGTGTACTTGACAACTTAGGGTGGGTTACCTTAGGGTTCTGCGGTCATGGGCAAGAAGATGACTTCAATGGTTCGGCGAATTGCGGTTCTTGTGGTTTTGACCCTGGTTGTCGCCGCTTGCGGTGGCGATGCCGGTGGCACCCGGTTGGATGGGGTTGCGAGCACCATCCATGATGGCCCATGCGTCGACGGCAACGGTTCCTCGATCACGGTCTACTCCGGTCGCAGCGAGAACCTGATTGACCCGGTTCTGAAGGCATTCACCTGCAAGACCGGGATCTCGATCCGGTCCCGGTGGGGTTCCTCGACCGATATGGCCCTCCTGCTGGACACCGAGGGTGATCGCACCGAGGCCGATGTTTTCATCTCCCGATCACCCGGTCCGGTGGGGTTCCTGGAGGCCAAGAACCTTCTTGCTCCGCTCAACTCCGATGTGCTCGAGTTGGTGGCTGATCAGCATCGAGGTGCCGGCGGCACTTGGATCGGGTTCTCCGGTCGCAAGCGGGTGCTGGTCCACAACATCGACAGGGTGTCGCCGGCCGAATTGCCCGACTCGGTGTTCGATCTGACCGAACCCGAGTGGAGGGGCCGGGTAGCCATTCCGGCCACCAACGGATCGTTCCTCGACTGGTTCACCGTGTTCCGGGACCAGTACGGCGACGATGCCGCCACCCGGTGGTTGGATGACATGGTGGCCAACCAGGCCCGCTATTACCCCAATAATCGCGCCATTGTGGAAGCCGTCTCCCGGGGTGAGATCGATGTGGGTCTGGTGAACCACTACTACAACCACCAATTGGCGGCGACCGGTGGGCAGGACCATCGGGCGGCCAACCACGGTCTGGCCGGCGACGACATCGGTTCGCTCCTGATCATCACCGCCGCCGCCATGACTGCGGGTGCCGACGATCCCCAGGCGGCCCAGAACCTCATCGCTTACTTGCTCTCACCCTCGGTGCAGCGCTACTTCACCAACAACACTTACGAGTACCCCCTGGCCGATGCGGTGGAGCCCAATCCGGTACTTCCTCCCCTGTCCGCCCTGTCCGTCGGGTCGGTTGATTTCGACGCGCTCGGTGGTGGCTTCGAGGGCAGTGAGGACATTATTCAACGAAGCGGGATAGCCAATCAGTAGGGGGTCCACTAACGTTTCCTCGTGGACATTGACTCACTTGACCTGATATCCCCGGAGCGCTACGGCGCAAACGGTCAACCTCATGAGTCATTGAGTTGGCTCCGCCAGAACTCTCCCGTGCATTGGTGTGAATCCGAGGGTTTTCAGAATTTCTGGGCCATTACCCGCCATGCCGACATCATTGAGGTTTCCACCCAGCCGGAGCTGTTCAGCAACGAGGCCGATGGGATTGTGGTGCTCAGTGACGAACAGGTTGCCGATCAGCAGAACGGGCGGAGCGTCATCGGCGACATGCGGACAATCATCAGCATGGATCCGCCCGATCACAGGCTCTACCGCAAGATTGCCAGCGGCTTCTTCACCCCTCGGGGTATCAGCCGGCTCGACCAGATCGTCCACGACAGCGCCAAGGCTCTGCTCGACAGCCTGGGTGATGAGGGAGAGTGCGACTTTGTGGATCTCATCGCCCAGCGGCACCCGCTGCGGGTACTGGCCACCATCTTGGGTATCGACCGTGATGATGAGGAACGCCTGCTGGTATTGACCCAGCAACTTCTGGCCGGCGACGACCCCGACTACCGGCGCAAGGCCGGGAGCCGCTACGAGGCCAGCCAGGAGGTGGGCATGGAGTTCTACGCCATGTTCGACCGCATCATCAAGGATCGCCGAGCCAATCCCACCCAGGATCTGGCTTCCATGCTGGCTCATGCCCACCTCCCCACCGGTGAGCCTTTGGGGGAGATCGAGACCTTTGGTTATTACCTCATAGTGTTCGTGGCCGGGCATGACACCACCCGTAACGCCCTGTCGGGTGCGTTGGAAGCATTTCTGGCCTATCCCGATCAGCTTCAGAGGCTGCGGGAACACCCCGATCTGGCCAAGGACGCGGTCGAGGAAGTGGTTCGATGGGCCACCCCGGTCAACTATATGAAGCGTACTGTGATGGCTGATGCCGCCGTGGCCGGCCAACCGGTCAAGGAAGGGGATTTCCTGATGCTGCTCTACGCCTCGGGCAACCGTGACGAGACCGTGTTTGACAATCCCCATGACTTCGACATTGGGCGCCATCCCAATCGCCATCTGGGCTTCGGCTGGGCTGAGCATTATTGTTTGGGAGCCCATCTGGCCCGAGCCAGCACCCAGGCACTGATTCAGCAGCTCGCCGAGCGGGTGATCGAGATCGAGGCTGCGGGACCGGTTGTTCGCACCGTGTCCAACCTGATTGTCGGGGCCAAACATCTGCCGGTGCGCTACAAGCTCCGTCCCGCGGCTTAACCCGGGCTCCTGCTCTGTCACGGTTGTAATCACCATGAGCACCAACGGCCGACATCTCCCCCATTCACCATGAGCACCAACGGCCGACATCTCCCCCATTTCGATGCCGTGGTCATAGGGGCCGGATTCGCCGGCCTCTACATGCTCCACAAGCTCCGCCAGCTCGGCCTGACCGCTCGGGTGTACGAGACCGGTGACGATGTTGGGGGCACCTGGTACTGGAACCGCTACCCCGGTGCCCGCTGCGACGTGGAAAGCTTGGAGTACTGCTACAGCTTCGATCCCGAACTCGAGCAGGAGTGGGAGTGGACCGAGCGCTATCCGGCCCAGCCCGAGATCCTCCTCTATGCCCAGCATGTGGCCGAGCGATACGACCTTTATCGGGACATCCAGTTCAATACCAAGGTCACCGAGGCGGTCTTCGAGGAGGGCACCGGCCGATGGCGAGTGAGCAGTTCCGTCTCGGTTGATCACATCGATCACAACCACGCCCCGGTGGGCACCGATCCGCTGGCCGGAGAAGTCGGTACCGATGCCGATTTGGTGACCGCTGAGTACAACCAGCTCAAAAACCAAGAGTTGGTGTTGACGGGTACCGATGCCGATTTGGTAACGGCCGAGTATCTCATCACTGCGGTGGGTTGTCTTTCGTCATCCAACGTTCCTGACATCGATGGCATCGATACGTTCGAGGGGGAACTGCACCACACCGGCCGCTATCCCAAGGAGGGCATCGATTTCTCCGGCCGGCGGGTTGGGGTGATCGGAACCGGCTCCTCGGGTATCCAGGCCATCCCTGTCATTGCCGAGGCCGCAGATCATCTCATCGTGTTCCAACGCACCCCGCAGTACGCCGTTCCGGCTCGCAACCATCCTCTGGATCCCCGGGAGCAGGCCGAGGTCAAGGCCGACTATCGCAGATTGCGAGAGCAGAACCGGGCTCAGTACGGTGCGCTAGGTGCTCGCTTCGATTGGAACGAGGGCTCGGTTCTTGAGGTTGACCTCGAGGAGGCCACCAGGGAGTTCGAGTCCCGCTGGGAGATCGGGGGTTTCGCTTTTCTCGGTGCCTATAGCGATATTGCCCGCACTCCTGAGGCCAACAACATCGCCGCCGATTTCATCAAGGACAAGATTCGGGAGACCGTTAATGATCCCGAGGTGGCCGAGCGGCTCATCCCCACCACCCATGTCGGTTGCAAGCGGTTGGTGCTCGACACCGGTTACTTCGAGACCTACAACCGCGACAACGTAACCCTGGTGGACATAAACGAGAGCCCCATTCTTGAGATTACGACCGATGGCCTGCGAACCGCTGACGGTATCCATCACGACCTGGACGTGATCGTGTTCGCCACCGGCTATGACGCCATGACCGGCTCGTTGCTCCGCATGGATATCCGGGGTCGGGGCGGTCTTTCCCTGGCTGAGCAGTGGTATGGCGGGCCTCGCACCTACTTGGGATTGTCAGTGCCGGGTTTTCCCAACATGTTCACCATCACCGGACCGGGCAGCCCGTCGGTGCTGGCCAACATGATTGTGTGCATCGAGCAGCACGTGGACTGGATCGGCAACTGCATCGACTATCTGAGAGGTGGCGGATACCGGTTCATAGAAGCCACTGAGGAGGCCACCGATGGCTGGGTGGAACACGTCAACCTCGTGGCCGGCCACACGTTGTATCCCACCTGCAACTCCTGGTACCTGGGAGCCAACATTCCCGGAAAGACCAGGGTTTTCATGCCTCTCCCCGGGTTCCCCGCTTATGCCGAGAAGTGTGAACAAGTGGCCGCGGCCAAATACGAGGGCTTCAACCTTGCCCGGTAGGGCCATCGTCTGTTTTCGTTGTCCCACGGGTGAGAGCGATATATCTGTCTTCGTTGTCCCACGGGTGAGAGCGATATATGGCGGTATAGGAGCGAGAGGGATATATGAGTGAGAGCGATATAGGGCTCACCCTGGCCGAATCGAGGTCGTCGCCGGTGTTGCCACCCTACGATCCCGACGCTCCCAACGTGCTGGTGATGGTGCTGGACGACCTCGGCTTCGCCCAGCTCGGGTGCTATGGCTCCGATATTGATACCCCCAACCTGGATCGCCTGGCGGCTCGGGGGCTGCGGTTCACCAACTTTCACACCACCGCCCTCTGCTCACCCACACGGGCCTGCCTGCTGACCGGCCGCAACCACCATCGGGTGGGGGTGGGTATGCTCACCGACCTACCAATCAACTTTCCCGGTTATACCGGCAGGATTCCGCCTTCGGCGGGAACCCTGGCCCAGCATCTGAGTGCTGAGGGATGGGCAACCTACGCAGTGGGCAAGTGGCATCTAACCCCCCGCGATGAGCGGGCCGTCGGACCCTACAAGACATGGCCCACCGGTACCGGCTTCGACCACTACTACGGATTTCTGAACGGGGAAACCAACCAGTGGACCCCTCAGCTCGTCAGGGACCAGAGCTACATCGAACCTCCCGCCACCCCCGAGGAGGGTTATCACCTGGATGCCGATCTGGCTGATCAGGCTATTTCCTACCTTCGGGAGCTCCGTCTGGCCGATGCTCGGCGACCGTTCTTGCTGTGGTACGCCACCGGAACTCCCCACGCTCCCCACCAGGCACCCCCGGAGTGGATCGACCGCTACGCCGGCCGGTTTGATCGCGGCTGGGATGCCTGGCGGGAGGCAGTCCTGGCTCGCCAGAAACGCATGGGGATCATTCCTGAGGATATTGCCCTGTCCGACCGGCCGGAGTGGGTGCAACCCTGGGACCGGCTGGATGCCGATCTCCGGCGGTTGTACGCCCGCATGATGGAGGTGTACGCCGGGTTCTTGAGCCACGCCGATCATCACATCGGTCGATTGCTGGATCACCTGGAGAGAACCGGTGATCTCGACAACACCGTGATCGTGCTCATCTCCGACAACGGCTCCTCGGCCGAGGGTGGTCCCAACGGAAGTTGGAATCAGGTCCGCCACTACATCAGCGATGAACCCGACGACCTCGACCTGGAGTTGTCCCACTACGACGACCTCGGTGGGTTCCGCTCCTCCGGCCACTACCCATGGGGATGGGCCCTGGCCGGCAACACTCCCTTCCGCCGGTGGAAGCGATACACGTTCGAGGGTGGGGTGCGCGATCCCATGATCATCTCGTGGCCCGATGGCTTGCCGGCCCGGGGCGAGCTGCGCCACCAGTACTGCCACGTCACTGATGTGATGCCCACCATTCTGGATCTGGTCGGGATGACACCCCCAAACGTCCTCGGTGGGATCGAGCAGATGTCGTTCGACGGCTCCAGCATGCGGGCCGTGCTCGACGATGCCGGTGCTCCCGAACACCGCATCACCCAGTACTACGAGTGCTGGGGCAGCCGAGCCATGTACCACAATGGCTGGAAGGCGGTAACCAATCATGTCAACCAGCTCACCGCCGCCGAGCGGGATGCCATTGCCGGCAGTCACGATTTTGCCGATGATCGGTGGGAACTGTTCAACACCGTTGCCGATCCCACCGAGTCCTGCGATCGGGCCGAGCAGCATCCCGAGAGGTTGGCCGAATTGGTGCGGTTGTGGAACGAAGCCGCTGACCGCAACGGGGTGCTACCCCTCGACGACACAGCCATCAACCGCATGAACCACCTGTATGCCCCCTGGATGTCGTTGCGATCCCGCTACGAATTGGTTCCCGGTGACAAGGTGCACGAGGCCACCGGGCCTTTGCAGTTCGGGGGCTACCGGGCAGTGGCTGCCTTTCCCGGCGGAGTGCCCGCAGATGCCTCAGGAGTCATCTGCGAGCAGGGGGACTGGATTTCGGGCTGGGCGTTGTTTCTGGCCGCTGGCGAGCTGCGCTGGGTGGCGGTGGTGAATGGGAGAGAGTACCGGGTTGCGGCTCCGGTACCGGGGCAAGCCCGCTTTACCGGTGCAACGGTGACCCCGACCGGCGAAGGTTTGTTCACTGTGATGCTTACCGCTGACGGTACCGAGATCGGTCGGGGTGATCGACCCGTCCCCCTACCCGCCTCCTGGGCCCCTGATGGGGCTTTCCTGACGGTGGGATACGGTCGCCCGTTCCCGGTTTGCGACGACTACGAGCCGCCCGCTCCGTGCCCGGCGGCCATGAAAGCTTTGACCATCGACACCGGTACCCCGCCTCCGTTCGACTTCGACGTCGAGATGGCCCGGGCCATGCGTCACCAGTAGCCGTGTATTCCTACCGACGTTTCGATGTCGCGGGCCGGGTTGTGGGCGAGCCTCGACGGCGGAGCCACCAGTAGCCGTGTATCCCTGGGGAAGTTTCGACCGCAATGACGAACCATGGTTTCGGATCGGGGGGTTTGCGGTAACCACCACGGTTTTCGTTGTCGGGCTCGGTGTGATCTCAATGTTCATCTGGGGGATCGAGGGCGACTACGGACCGATCTTCCGGCATCTGGTCCTGGTCTCGAGGGACTTTGCAGACTTCGGCAGCGTTCTGGAGGGGGACATCTGGCGGCTCATCACCTGGCCCATTCCCAACGAACCGGATATCTGGACGATCATCCTGTTTGCCATCTTCTACATGCTGGGTTCCCAGTTGGAAAGGTTGGTGGGCCGTTCCCGCTTTGCCTGGTTCCTGGTGCTGCTAACGGTTGTCCCGGCCACGATGGTCACCGGGTTGGAAGCCGTGGTGGGCATTAACGGTGGTGTCGGCGGTCTGCGGCTGGTGGAGGTGGGAGTGCTGGTGGCGTTTGCCGCCCAGTACGCCCACGCTCGATTCTGGCCCGGTATCCCCGGCTGGGTCATAGCGGTGGTCATAGTCGGACTCGACGGTTTACGGGCGATCGGCAATCGCGACGAGTACACCCTGATCCTGCTGGCCTCCACGGTCACCGTAGCTCTGCTCGGTATTCGGGCCTTGGGTTACGCCACCGAGCAGAAGTGGATTCCGAAACTTTCCCTGGAGCCCCGTTCGAGCGGCTCATCTCGCGGTTCGAGGGTCCGGCACCGCTCCCGGGGTAGGGGTCATTTGCGGGCAGTTCGGCCATCCGATGAGCCGGTCAGCCCCGAGATCGATGCTCTTCTGGACCAAGTGGCCGGCCAGGGGCTGACCAGCCTGACTCGCAGGCAGCGAAGGAAGCTCAAGGCTCACTCCCGCCGCCTGCGCCGCCGCCGCTGATCGTGGAGCCGGCAGCCGACTTCAGCAAGCCGCTGATCGTGGAGCCGGCAGCCGACTTCAGCAAGCCGCTGATCGTGGAGCCGGCAGCCGACTTCAGCAAGCCGCTGATCGTGGAGCCGGCAGCCGACTTCAGCAACTAATGGGCATTAACCGGTTGTCCAGGTTAGGGTGAACGGGCACTCAAGCTGTCATTGCGACCTGTTCAGTTTGGTTTAAGGAGAAATTATGTACGAGCGAAGTTCCTGGAAAGTTCTTTTGGCAACTTTTTTGGCTTTCGGGCTGCTGGTTGCCGCATGCGGAAACGATGACGGAGGGGGGGGTGCTGAGTCGGAGCCCATGACCATGCCCGGTGAGGGTGTGAGCGTGTCGATGGCTCGGGCGAATTGGTCGACGGGTTACATGCAGGCGGCGATTTACCGGACGCTGTTGCAGGAGTTGGGCTATGAGGTGTCCAATCCCGCAGAGGCAGAGTTGGCTCCGGCGACGTTCTATCCGGCTCTGGGTGAGGGTGATTACGACTTTTGGGTGAACGGCTGGTTCCCGATCCACACCACGTTGATCCAAGATGCCGGTGTCGAGGATATTGTGCAGCCGATTGGCAACGAGATCGTGTCCGGCGGTTTGCAGGGTTTCGTTGTGGACAAGACCACTGCGGAGGCCCATGGGATCACGATGTTGGACGACATCGGTGACGACCCCGAGATCGCCGCGCTGTTCGACGTGGATGGCAACGGCAAGGCCGATCTGATGGGCTGCAACGATGGCTGGGGTTGCCAGGTGGTGATCAACGACACCATCGCCCGGAAC
Organism: Candidatus Poriferisocius sp.; assembly: GCF_965202595.1. Taxonomy (GTDB): domain Bacteria; phylum Actinomycetota; class Acidimicrobiia; order Acidimicrobiales; family Bin134; genus Poriferisocius. Next base: position 2,806,729 of record NZ_OZ241836.1, on the reverse strand, counting down.
GGTTGGGAGGACACCATCGAGCAAGTATCGGCCGAGCACGCTGCTCTGTTTGCCGACTCCGTGGGTCGGTTCAACCGGGGCGAGTCGATCTTGCAATACATCTGGACTCCGGGGGCGTTCACCACCGAATTGGTACCCGGTACGGATGTGATCTGGTTGTCGCTCGAGAACCCGTTGCCCGATCAGGTAGGTGCCGCCGCGCTGCCCGAGGAGCAGTGCCCGGGCCAACCCTGCGAGATGGGATTTGTGGCTGCCGACATTCGGGTGGTGGCCACCAACCAGTTCTTGTCGGACAACCCCGCGGCGGCTCGGTTGTTCGAGTTGGTCACGATTCCGGTGATTGATGTCGCTTTGCAGAACCTGAGCTATGGCGGTGGTGCCAACACCGAAGCCGATGTTCAAGCCGCCGCTGACCAGTGGATTGCCGACAACCGGGTTACCGTTGATGAATGGCTCTCCGCAGCAAGGGCCGCCGCCTGATCTTGGAAATGGGCTCTCTTTGAGAACCAAAAGTTCCAGAATTGAGCTGAGCAACGTCTTCAAGATTTTTGGGGCTCGTCCGAAGGGTCGAGCCTTGAAGATGGCTCGATCGGGGATGTCCAAGGACGACATCCAGGTGGCCACCGACCATGTGGTTGGTCTGCATGATGTGAGTTTCTCGGTGGACGATGGCGAGATTTTTGTAATCATGGGTTTGTCCGGGTCGGGCAAGTCCACCGCCATTCGGACGGTCAATCGGCTTCATGACATCACCGCGGGATCGGTGGTGGTGGACGGCATTGATGTGGCCACCTTGAACAAGCGGGACCTGGAGTGTTTTCGCCGGGAGAAGATGAGCATGGTGTTCCAGCACTTTGCCCTCTTCCCCCATCGCACCGTGATCGACAACGTGGCCTACGGCCTCAAGGTCACCGGGGTGGGCACCGGGGAGCGTCGCTGCCGGGCAATGGAAGCCTTGGAGCTAGTGGGATTGGAGCGTTACCACCTGTCGTTTCCCCGTGAATTGTCGGGGGGAATGCAGCAGCGGGTGGGATTGGCCCGGGCCCTGGCGGCTGATCTCGACATCCTCCTCATGGATGAGGCGTTCAGTGCTCTCGATCCCCTCATTCGTCGCCAGATGCAGGATGAGCTGCTGGCCATGCAGGGCGACCTGTTGCACAAGACCATCCTGTTCATCACCCACGATCTCAACGAGGCCCTGCGAGTGGGCGACCGCGTCTGCATCATGAAGGATGGGGCGGTCGTGCAGATCGGTGCTCCCGAGGAGATTCTCCGGAATCCGGCTACCGCCTATGTTGCCGAGTTCGTCAAGGATGTGGACCAGGGTCGGGTGCTTCAGGTGGACAGTGTGATGACCCCGTCTTCTCCCATCACACTGGGCACCACCGTGGGAGAAGCCCTGGCTTCTCTGAACAGCAGAACCAGCGCATTCTGCGTGGACGAGAACGGCAAACCGGTGGGGGTGATCACTCGCGATCTGCTGGTGGCTTCCGAGCAGGCTTTCGTCGAGGTTGAGACGGTTATGAACACCGAATTCGGGATCACCAACCGGTCCGCGCCGCTGGTGGAGGCCTATGAACTGTGCTCCAAGGGAGATCTGGTCGCAGTTGTCAACGAGCAAGGCGTTCTCGAAGGTCGTCTCAGTGCGCTGGACGTACTGGCTGAGTTGGGTGAGATCGAGGCCAAGGCCGAACAGGTCAAAGCTGCTGGTTTTGTGGGGGAGTTGGTTTAGGCGTGGTCGCTGGTTTTGTGGGGGAGTTGGTTTAGGCGTGGTCGCTGGTTTTGTGGGGGAGTTGGTTTAGGCGTGGTCGCTGGTTTTGTGGGGGAGTTGGTTTAGGCGTGGTCGCTGGTTTTGTGGGGGAGTTGGTTTAGGCGTGGTCGCTGGTTTTGTGGGGGAGTTGGTTTAGGCGTGGTTGTGCTCGCCGAATCCTGGTTCGATACCGGTTGGCGAGATGATGAGTGGTTGAACCGGTGGGAGATCCCCTTTGGTCGCTGGGTGGAGGAGAGCATTGATTGGCTGAACGTTCACGGCGACAGGGTTTTTGCCGTGATCGAGTGGCCCTTCAAGAACCTGCTGGATCTGATCACCAAAGACATTCTGCTCAACATCCCCTGGCCGTTCATGCTCCTGGCGTTCGTGGTTCTGGGTTTTCTGGTACGGGATGTGAAGGTGGGGCTCGGAGCGGCGGCCGGCATCTTCTTGTGCGGGGTGCTGGGCCCGGACTACTGGCGCTTCACCATGCAGACCATCGGAATCATCCTGGTGGCAGTGATCATCTGCGTGGTTGTCGGTTTGCCCTACGGGGTGTTGTGCGCTCGCAGCGACCGGGTGTGGAACATAACCCGCCCGTTTCTGGACGGCATGCAACTGGTCCACGCCTTCACATACCTGATTGCCATCATCTTCTTCTTCGGCACCGGGCCGGTTGGTGGAACCATCGCCACCATGATTTTTGCCCTGCCCCCCATGATTCGCCTAACCAACCTGGGGATCCGCCAAGTACCCGATGATGTTATTGAAGCTGCCCGGGCTTATGGCGCGTCCAATTTCCGGGTGCTCACCGATGTACAGCTTCCCTTGGCCCGTCCAGCCATCATGACCGGTGTAAATCAGGTGCTGCTGCTGGCCCTGTCGTTTGTCGGGATCATTGCGGTCATTGCTGGTGGAGGGCTCGGCCAGTTGGTGCTTCGAGGAGTCAACACCAGCGATCCCGCTCTGGGGGCGGCATCCGGCTTGGCGCTGTACCTGGTGGGGGTGGTCATGGATCGGTTGAGCCAGCCCGACCCGTCCGACAATCGGACTCTGATCCGCCGGATGGGGACAGCCGTCCGGGGTATCTACACCGTGCCGGCAGTGCCCAGTGCCGCTCCCGCGGGGGATGACACCCCGGTGGTGACCCGCCCGCCGCGGCTTCGGTTGAAACCCACGATGACAGTGGCCGGTGGTTTCGGTCTGGTCGGGGGGATGCTGGCCATCTTGAGTGCCTTTCTAACCTGGGTGAAAGGTGCCGGGCGTCTCAGCAGCTACGCCCGACCCGATGATCAGGCAATAAATGGCACCTTCAGTGGTATTGAGGCCACTGGGGGAAGCTGGTTCGGAACCATCGTGCTCATCACCGGTGTGCTGGTCGTTCTGCTGTCAATGCTGGTGCTATTGAGAATCAGGGATCGTTGGTCATCCTGGTTGAACGCACCCTCGGGTTTGTTGCTCACCGGGGTGGTGTTGATTGGGATGATGGCAATTTACCTCTCCATAGATCCCCATGATCTGGCCGGTGCTACCAGCCACGGCAGCGGAGTGTTTCTGGCCATTGTGGCGGGCGCGATACTGCTGCTGGGTGGTTTGCTGGCGTGGCGGGATTATCTTCCTGCCGGGAGGATGCTCCGGGCCGCGCCAGTTGGTTTGCTGGTCGGTATTGCCGCGGTGGGGTTGCTGGTGATCGGTTCTTTTGCCAACTGGGTCAACGATGAGCGCCCCGGTGCCTTCACTCCCGAGCAGCAGCAACTGATTGATCGGGAACGGGCTAATCCCTCCCCGGGGGGAGTGAGCGCGTCGCTGATTGCGCAGGTCATCGGGGAAGCCCAAGAGGATCCCAATCGCTATGACGGGTTTGACGATCAGGGTCCTGCCATCGGCTGGGGCATCCTGGGGATCGCCATTGCCCTGGCTGCGGTTGTTCTCCTGGCTGCCGCTGTGCCCCGTGCCGGCGCGCTGTGGGATGTTCTAACCCTGGGGATCGGCACCGCGGCCCTGTTCGGGGTGACCGCATGGGTGGTGAGCTTCTTGCGGGTATCGGTGAACGGCATTTTCACCGGTGCGGGTGCGTTGCCGGTGTTGATGGCCTGCGGGCTAATTATGGGAACCACCATCGGGCGCATGCGCCGGCGCAGCCTGGATGAGCGCGAGGCAGCCGATGCCGCAACGGTTGCCACCCCCCTGGGCGGGGCCGGCATGGGGGTGGGTTCATGAAGCTCGGGGACATAACCAATCCGGGGAGTGCCGGCAACGGCAAGCCACTCGACGGCATTCGCATCCTGGCCATAGAGCAGATGCAGTCGCTGCCCTACGCCACCCAGCTCATGGCCCGCATGGGGGCGGAGGTGATCAAGATCGAACACCCGGTGCGGGGCGATCTGGGGCGGGGTTCGACACCCGGGATCATCGATCCGGAGGGCCGATCGGTGGGCGGTACATATATGCGGAACAACCTCAACAAGCGCTCGGTGGGGATGGATCTGAAGAACCCCGTGGCTTGCGGCCTCATCCGCCGGATGGTCCCTGGATTCGATGTGCTGGCCGAGAACCTCAAGCCGGGCACGCTGGCCAGGATCGGCTTGGGTTACGAGGACTTGACCCGGTTGCATCCTGGCCTCATCTACCTGTCGGTGTCCGGGTTCGGGAACCTTAGCCAGTCGCCCTACCGCCACTGGCCGGCCTACGCCCCCATCGCGGAGGCAATGGGGGGTCTCTATGCCATCAACCGGGCCGAGGGCGATGATGTCAAGGTGTCCCCGGTCGGCGCGTTGGGCGACACCGGATCGGGTCTCTACGCCATAATCGGAGTGCTCATGGCCCTGCGCCAGCGGGAGCGCCACGGCCATGGCCAGTACGTGGACATCGCCATGTTCGACGCCATGGTGGCTTTTGGCGACATGGTTCCCAACTACTGGTCGCTGGGTACCGATCCCCGAGTGCCCACCTCGATCATCAACGACGGCTTTCCCATCGAGTCCGGCGAGCTGGTGATCCAGATAGGTCGGGAGCACCAGTTCGAGCGCTTGTGCCGGCTCATCGATCGCCCCGAATGGCTGGACGACGATCGGTTTTCCAGCCGCGAGGGTTGGCGGGCACACCTGGATGAGATAAGAGCTGCCCTCCGGGTCTGGGCCGGTAGTCGCACCACTGTCCAGGCGGCCAACGATCTGGCGGCCGCGGGGATAGCGGCGGCCCCGGTATTCGAAGCTGCCGATGTGATTGATGATCCCCATGTGGCTGCTCGTGACATGATGGTGGAGATCCCCCGCCCCGACGCTGACACTCCGGTGCTGACCTCGGGTAATCCGGTGAAGATGTCGGCGGTCAGCGAGGGCCCCGACTCCCGGCCGCCGTGGCTGGGCGAGCACACCGACGAGGTTCTGGCTGCGGAACTCGGACTGAGTGAGTCCACCCTCGCAGAACTGAGAGCCACCGGCATCATCGGCTGATGAGCTCGCCGGTGCTTCGTTTTGACGGGCAGGTCGCGGTGGTCACCGGTGCTGGTCGAGGGTTGGGCCGGGCCTACGCCTTGTTGCTGGCCGAGCGGGGAGCCCGGGTAGTGGTCAACGACATGGATGCCGAAGCTGCTGACGGGGTGGTGAGCGAGATAATCGCGGCCGGTGGCACTGCCACCGCCGATCACCACAGCGTGGCCACCCCCGAGGGTGGTGCCGCTCTGGCCGACCGGATCCGGGAGGCTTTCGGTGCCGTGCAGATCGTCATCAACAACGCCGGCATTGCCCGGGCCGCCGAGTTCACCGGCATGACACCTCGCACCGGCCCGGAGCTGTTCGGCGAGATGATCGCCGTCCACCTGCTGGGCCCGTGCCACGTGCTTTGGCCGTTGTGGCCCACCATGGTGCAACAGGGCTACGGCCGGGTGGTGAACGTTTCCTCCGGAGCGGTGTGGGGCCTTCGAGGCCAGTCCGCCTACGCCGCCTGCAAGGCCGGGGTGATGGGACTCACCCGCACGCTGGGTCGAGAAGGCCGCTACCACGGGATCCATGTCAACTGCGTGCTGCCCTGGGCGGTGACAGTCGCCAGCCCCGACCGCTCCGGTGAGGAGTTCGGCTCGATCATCGACACCCATATGCGTCCCGAGAACGTCGCTCCCGCGGTAGTGTGGTTGGTGCATGAGGACTGTCCCGCTACTGGTGAGTTCTTCACCGTGGACGGTGGTCGCATGGCTCGTCTCGGCTGGGTGGCCGGCCAAGGCCACACCGATCTGAACCCGTCTCCCGAATCCTACCGCGACAACTGGCATCAGATCATGGATCTGACCACCTATACCGTCCCCACTTCAACCAGTGACCACATGCGCCACACCGTCATGCCCCACTACCAGGACCTGGAGAACCAGGAACGGAAACCGCAGGGAAGAAGGCGGCACGAGATTTGATGAGGTGTCCACCTCGTTTACACCTGTCGGGCAGGCGGGATTTGAACCCACGACCTCTTCGTCCCGAACGAAGCGCGCTACCAAGCTGCGCCACTGCCCGTTCGGCCCATCCTAACCGTTGGAAACGTACATACCGCCTCCTGGGGAAGTGGTAAACCTTTCAGCCCAGAACCTGGGCCAGAGCTCGTTGCAACCTCACCGCGTCCAGTGGCTTCACCAGCCATCCATCCGCCCGGGCCTGCTTGGCCAGATAGACATCAGCTTCGCGGTCCAGCAGCATCAGCACCCGCGTGTCCGGTGCTCGCCCCATCTCTGCCTCCATCCGCAGATCCAGACAGGTTGCCATCCCCCCCATATTGCCGATCTGAAGATCGCAGATCACCACATCGGGCTGGTTCTCTCTTACCGCGGCCAGCACCTCCACCCCAGCTCGTACCCGGCTGACCTTCGACATCTCGCCGGCCAGAGCGGCATCCACCGTGTTGTACACCGATTCGCTGTCAGTAGCCAGGAGTACTTGAGGCACGTTCCGATGGTATCCAACTTGTCCAACCCACAACCTGCCGGGCAAGCCCATCTTGTTGGGTGGTGGGTTCTTCGATGGTGGATTGCTGGTGGGTGGTGGGTTCTTCGATGGTGGATTGCTGGTGGGTGGTGGGTTCTTCGATGGTGGATTGCTGGTGGGTGGTGGGTTCTTCGATGGTGGATTGCTGGTGGGGCTTTGATAGTGAGTCCTCGGATGATTTGGACCGATGGTATCGAGGTCACCTCGCGTTAGCATCGGGGGTGGCCACCGGGGAGGCGCTTTGCTAGAGATCGAAATCGAAAACCTGGACACCCACAAGGTACTTCGACCTTGCGGTGAGATCGATGCCTACACCGTGGCCCAGTTTCGGGAACGCATTGCCGATCTGGCTCTCGAGCCCCGGCTTCTCATTGATCTGGGCTCGGTGCCATTCATGGATTCGGCGGGTTTGGGTGCGCTGATCGGAGGTATCCGCCGGATTCGAGATTCCGACGGCGAGGTGGTGGTGGCGTGCGGGGAGGGGGCATTGGCCCGGCTGCTGCACACCACCGGTTTCGACCGGATTGTTCCGGTGGTTCAAACCCCGGATGAAGCCTTGACCTCTCTGCTGCACTCCGACTCTTCCGGGTAGTGCGGATCCCGAGGTTGATTCTGGCCGTCGCCTGCTTTGGTGGAGGTGCTGTTCTAGCTGGTCTCAGCCCTTTGGGGGCCGCCGCCGAGCCCGGTGGTTTGTCCGGTGCCGGTGTTGCGGTGGTGGATCCTGCCCGTCTGGAACAGCAGTTCACGACAGCAGCCGGTGGTTTGTCCGGTGCCGGTGTTGCGGTGGTGGTGGAGGTCACTGGCCTGCTTGATCCGGTCATGGCCGACCTCATCGAAGATTCAGTGGCTGATGTTTCCGCCATCGGTGCTCAGTTGCTGGTGTTTCGGGTCGACAGCAGCCGCGCCGTCGTGCCCGATGAACGCCTGGCTGAGCTGGCTGGCACCATTGCCGGCTCGCCGGTGCCCGTTGCCGTCTGGGTTGGCCCGAATGGTGCCTCCCTGGGGGGCAAGGTGGCCCAGCTCTTTGCCACTGCCGACGCGGTGGGGATCGCGCCGGGCACCCGGGTGGGCGATCTGGGGCCGCCGCTCCCCCGGTTGGCCCGCCACCCGGTCGCGTGGGTCAATCAGGAGCCGATCCGGCATGAAGAACTCGGTTGGCGACGGCTCATCTCCGAGGGGGTGATTGCCTGCGAGCGCTTCACCATGGACAAACTCCGGGGCCTGTACGCCCAAGCCGGTATCCCCTTCGATCCCGATACCGTAAGGGTTCCCCCGGAGGAAGAGCAGTGTGTAGCCCCGCTGATCGGTGACTTCCTGGTTGATCTTGACCATCTCGGCTTCAAGTCCGCCCTGGTGGAGGTGGACGGTCAACCCCGGTTGGAGCCTCTGACCCAGGTCCAGTTCCGAGGTTTGTCGCTTTCCCATCAGCTATTTCACACGGTGGCCAGCCCGCCGGTGGCCTATCTGCTGCTGGTCATCGGCATGGGTCTGATGTTGTTCGAGTTTTTCACCGCAGGCATTGGTGTGGCCGGTGTCATAGGAGCCCTGCTGTTCATCCTGTCGAGCTACGGGCTGTCGGTGCTGCCCCACAACACCTGGGCACTGGCGCTGCTGGCGGGGTCGATGGTGGCATTCGGCATCGACATCCAAACCTCGGTTCCCCGATTCTGGACCGGTGCTGGGTTGACCATGTTCGCGGCGGGCACCTGGTGGCTATATGACGGGGTTTCCATGTCATGGATCCCGATGGTGGTCATGACCGGGGCGATGGCGGTGGCCATGGTCTCGGGGATGCCGTCCATGGTCCGTACCCGCTTCTCGACACCCACAATTGGCCGGGACTGGATGATCGGCGAGCTCGGTGAGGTGGTCGAGGATGTTTCCCCCGATGGCATTGTCCGGATCAGGGGTGCGCTGTGGCGGGCTCGCGTCAATCGGGCCACCCCGGTGACCGGCGGCGACCAGGTCCGGGTGGTGGAGATCGACGGCCTGTGGTTGGAGGTGGAACCCATCGAAGGAGCAGCCCGCGACTATCGCGAGCCCCGCCGGTAATTTTGAGTGGACAAAAGGTTCTGCCAGCTTTGCGTGGGCGGGTCCGCCGGTAGTGGGGTGGGCAGACCAGGACCTGGGATCCTTACCACCGGCGCACCATGCGTGGGCGAGCTTCATTTTGTGTTCGGGAATAGTCGCCTCTAAAGTCCGGCTAAAGGGGGTAAGAAGTGAGTGCTGTCACCAGTGAGAGAGCTTGGCAAGTGAAGGCAGCTTGCCGGGGGCCGCAGGCCGTGGTCTTCTTCCCACCCCCGTCCTTCGAACGCAAGCAGGACAAGCTCGAGCGGGAAGGACGGGCCAAGGCGATCTGCCGGCAATGCAGCGTCATTGACGAATGCCGCGACTACGCCTTGAGAATCCACGAGCAGCACGGCATCTGGGGTGGCCTCAACGAGTTGGAGCGCCGCGAGATTCTCGATACATATCGCAACTGATTCCGGGATCCTCAAACCACCTGGGGGCAGAACCGGTCACATCCCGGGATCCTCAAACCACCTGGGGGCAGAACCGGTCACATCCCGGGATCCTCAAACCTCTGGCAGGCGGGGCCCTGCGATTCGTACATCTCCTCGACGGCGGGTGAAGCCATTGCCGTCCAGCCAGGCCAGTAGCGGGAGGGCGTACTTGCGGGTGGTTCTCAGGCGTTCCCGCACCTCCGCCACGGTGACTCCGGCGGGCTGGGCCGCCAGCATCTCGGCCAGCACCGATTGCGCAGTGTCCAGCGCCGCCGCGGAAAAGAACACTCCGTCCTGTTCCACCACCAACCCCCGCTTCACCAACTCCCGTACTTCGCTACGGGCCACACCCTCGGACTCGGGGTCGGGTGGGGTGAACGGAGCCGATTCCAGCGCGGCGGTGTACCGGTGGCTCTCGAACAAATCCGACCGGCCGGCGAGCCGGACTCTGCCCCCCTCAATCGTTAGGCCCTCCAACCGGGTCAGCAGCGCTCTGTCCCGCTCGCTGAGCCCGGCAACGTTCAGTCCCAGGGCCCCGGCGCTGTCCACCGCACCTCGCAATCGAGCTTCGGCATTCTGCATCGCCATAGGATCCACCACCCAGCGACCCACATCCGGGGTTCGCCTCTGACCCGTAAGAAGGGCCAGCCGATCGGTATCCACCCATCCTCGTTCGGCAATCACCCGGTCGATTGACAGGTCGGGCGCGGCCTTGGATGCGGGCAGTACCGGGTCTACATCGAGGACGGTTCCACCACCGGTGGTCTCGGCTCGACCGCTTTCTCTCAGAATGAACCGGTCGCCGGGCAGCAGGGGCAATCGGCGGGGGAGGTGAAGCCGGACCCACCCGGTTTCCCCCGGAGACAGCGCTTCCGGCCCGAGGATGCGCATTCTGATCGGCAATTCGCACGCTCCCACGTACACCACATGCGCTCCCCGCCGGGAAACCTTGTGGTCCAGGGAGTCAAGAACCGTCAGGGAAGCATCCAGCCGGTTGGTCAGGTGCCACTGTCCCGCTCTTACCAGGACATCACCGCGGGCAACCTCTTGATGGTTGATACCCGAGAGATTCACCGCCACCCGGTTGCCCGGTCCTATCTTCGTTCGCGATTCGTGGTGGCTCTGAAGGGCCCTTACCCGCACCGTTGTTGCCGGCGGCAGCAGTTCCAGCTCGTCATCCACTCGGATTTGCCCGCCGGTCAGCGTGCCGGTTACCACCGTGCCCGCGCCCCGAGCGGCAAACGCCCGGTCGATCCATAGCCGGGGCCGGTGCTGGTCGGCAGCCGCCGGGGTCCGATCAACCAGATCATCCAACCCGGCTCGCAAATCATCCAGACCCATACCATCCACCACATCGGTCCCCACCACGGGCGCGCCGGCCAGAAACGTGCCCTCCACCCGCTCCTCCGTTTCCATCCGGGCCAGCGCGGCGATGTCGCCATCGCACAATCCCATCTTGGTGAGGACGACCAACCCATGAGACACCCCGAGGAGTTCGAGAATGCGGAGATGTTCCTCCGACTGTGGCATCCATCCCTCGTTGGCCGCCACCACGAACAGGCAAGCATCCACTGCGCCGACTCCCGCCAGCATGTTCCTGATGAACCTCTCGTGGCCGGGCACGTCGATGATCGACACCGACCGCCCCGAGGGAAGCCGGGCTGAGCCGAACCCCAAGTCGATGGTCAGGCCTCGGGCCTTCTCCTCGGCGAACCTGTCGGGATCCACTCCGGTTAGCGCTTCCACCAGGGTGGACTTCCCATGGTCCACATGCCCGGCGGTGGAGATGGTGGTGCTCATCCGAGAGCTTTGAGAGCACCGGCCACGAGTTGATCATCGCCGGGGGCCACGGTCCTGAGGTCGAGCCAGGTACGGCCGTCGCTCACTCGGGCGATGATCGGCGGTGTTCCGGTTCGCAACGCTGCCGAGTGATCGCCGGCCAGCATCACACCGAACGAGTCGATCTCGGCCCCGGGCAGCGTGCCGCCCCCCGGCACCGACGCCATTGCCGCCACCTCGCCCACCTTGGCCCCGGTTACCAACGCTCGGGCTCGGTCCTCCAGTTCGCCGGTGCTCAGCAACGCCATTCTCCAGAACTCGATGGCCTGCCCGTCTCGGTGCAGGTAGGACAACGCCACTTGTTGGAGCGCGTTCAGCACCAGGCTGCCCGGTCTCAGCGCTCGGGCCAGCGGATGTTGGGCGCACTGTTTCACCAGATCGGCTTGTCCCGCGATGATTCCGGCTTGAGGCCCACCGAACAGCTTGTCGCCCGAGAAGGTAACCAGGGCGGCGCCGTCGGCCAGGCTCTGGCGAGCGGCGGGTTCGCCGGCCAGCCAATCCGGGGGACCGGTGCTGATCCACGGGCAGGCTGCATCCACCAGGCCGGAGCCGATATCCGCCACCACCGGGACGCTCAGGGAGGCCATATCGGCCATGGCCACATGCTCGGTGAACCCCACGATGCGGTAGTTGGACTGGTGCACCTTGAGAGCCAGAGCGGTGTGGTTGTCCGGATTCCTCACTGCTGAGGCGAAGTCGGTCAGACGGGTGCGGTTGGTGGTGCCCACTTCCACCAGCCGAGCTCCGGATTGCTCCATTACCTCTGGAACCCGGAACCCGCCGCCGATCTCCACCAGTTCCCCCCGGGACACCGCTACCCCCCGACCGGTGGCCAAGGCTGCGAGCACCAGTAGCACCGCTGACGCTCCGTTGTTGACCACGATGGCATCCTCGGCACCGCACAGCCGGGCCAGCAACCGGGCCGCGTGGGCGTGCCGGGATCCTCGCCGACCCGAGGACAGGTCCAACTCCAGATTGGAGTATGCAGCATCGGCGGCGAACGCCACCGGTGCTCGCCCCAGGTTGGTGTGCAGCAAAACCCCGGTGGCATTCACCACCGGTTGCAGCAGCGCTCGGGCCATGGTGTGGGCGTTGGACCGGGCCTGCTCGAGAGCGTCCTCGCAGTGGCCATCGGCAATAGCCGCCCGGGCCGCGTCCACCAGCAGCGGATGGGGTAGCCCGGTATCCACCAACGACCGAGCCAGGGTGTCCACCGACGGGGGTCTCACCCCAGCCAGCGTATGGTTTCATCAGCCCATCAGTCACTCCTGGGAACGGGAAAGCCCGGGGGACCCTCCACCGCTTAAACCAGGTTGGCCTCGGTGGTGGTTTATTCGATGTCGGCGATGTCGGTGTTGTGGATTGTTCCCGAGCCGGGTCCGGGGCCTTGGTGGTGGGTCACCCGGTGCCGGAAGCGGCGGATCAGGATCGGGCGGATCATCGCCCGGGTCGGTGGGAACAGCAGTAGTAGGCCAAAGCCGTCGGTAACGAATCCGGGGGTTAGCATGAGCGCGCCGGCCAGCAGAACCAGTGCCCCGTCCACCAACTCCCGACCCGGCATCCGGCCCTCCTGGAGCTTGCTCCGCACCCGCCACAGCACGGCTGTTCCCTGAGCCTTGACCATCCATGCGCCCACGATGCTCACCAGAAGCAGCAGACCGATTGTCTCCGGTGTCCCGATGCTGCGGGCCGTTTCCACAATGACGTACAGCTCCACCAGCGGCACCGCAATGAATATGAGTACCAACCAGACGAGCATGAGTGGACTCCTCGGCCGTATCCTTACGAGGAGACGAGGTCGAGATCGGCCAAAGCCTTTTCCGCGGTCTCGAGCATTCGCGCCGTGCAACCGGCCATGTCCACGGGAGGAACCTCTTCCAGCAGGCGGTCGGTGATGGCCCGGAATGCATCGGCCGCCCGGTTGGGAGTGTCCCCCAGCACCACGGGTGCTCCCTCGTCACCCCCGGTTGCCACCGAGCCGTCTATGGGCACCGAGCCGAGTAGGGGTACATCCAGTTCATCGGCGAGTTCCTGCCCTCCCCCGTGGCCGAAGATGGGGTACGACTCCCCGTCGGGGGTCACGAATGCGCTCATGTTCTCGATCACCCCCGCGATCCGGAGATAGTTTGATCGGCCCATGGATGCCACCCGGGTGGCCACCTTCTGGGCGCTGCGGGAGGGGGTGGTCACCACCACCATCTCGGCCTGGGGAAGCCGCTTGGCTATGCCCATCTGCACATCTCCGGTGCCCGGCGGCATGTCGATCAGCAGGTAGTCCATCGGGCCCCAGCGCACATCCTCCATAAAATGCTGGACGGCCCGGTTCAACATGAGCCCCCGCCACATCAGAGCGGTTTCCTCCCGGTCCACCAGGAACCCCATCGACACCACCTCGAGGGTGCCCTGGCCCACCTTTTTCTGGTTGGGGATGATCTTCTTCTCGTTCTCGGCCCCGGCCAGGCGGCCGTTCACCCCCAGCATCCTGGGTACCGAGTAGCCCCAGATGTCGGCATCCATCACCCCGACCCGCATGCCCCGCTGGGCCAGTTCGGTAGCCAGGTTCACCGTTACCGTGGATTTGCCCACCCCACCCTTACCCGATGCCACCATCACAACCCTGGTGGTGGCGGAAATGGCGGTGTCAGGAGCGTTCTGGGCCACGTTGAACCGGGCTTTGGCCATGGCCGCCGCCTTTTCCTCCTGGGTCAGCTCGCTCCAATGGATCTTGACTTTTTTCACGCCCGGCAACCCGCCCACCCGGCTGCGGACCTCTCGCTGGATCTGGGCCCGCAGCGGGCATCCGGACGTGGTGAGCGCCACCGTGACCTCGACTTGGCCGTCGGGATTGACAATGGCACCTCGAGCCATGCCCAGATCAACGATGTCGCTACCCAGCTCGGGGTCGATCACCCCCCGAAGCACGCCCATCACGTCACCGGAGCTCGGCAGCACCGGAGCAGGGTCATTGCTCATGGTCTCACGGGCCGGCATGCGGGCCATGGCCAGACGGAGGTCGGCAGCACCGGAGCCGGGTCATTGCTCATCCCAGCCATCCTATCGGGTGTGCATGTCCCTCAAACCCGTGGGTGGGATGATTGCGACTCATTCAATGCGCTCAGAACGTCAAGTGTGTATGTTCCCCAAACTCGCGGGTACAATGATGTTGATAAAAGGTTCCGGGTGGGAAGATCGGGGAAAAGCTTGTGATCACACTTACTGACTCAGCAACCAGCAAGGTCGAGGCCTTGGTGCGTCAGGAACAGGCCGACGACGAGGAGCTGGCCCTTCGGGTGGCGGTGCGTCCAGGTGGTTGTTCGGGGTTCAGTTACGAGATGTACTTCGACGCCGATGTTGGCGCTGAAGACCGGGAGGTTCTCTTCGGTGAGGTCAAGGTGGTGGTGGACTCCTCCAGCGCGGCTCTACTGGAGGGAGCGGTCCTGGATTACAAGGACGGCCTGACCGACGCGGGATTCTCCATCACCAACCCCAACGCCCAGCGAACCTGCGGTTGCGGCCAGAGCTTCAGTTGAGGGTTTGCCGCCGATGGCGGCCGCTATGGAGTTCACCGTAGACGGTCGTCCGGTTGAGATCCCCGACGATGGTGCCTCCCTCATGGAGGTGCTGCGTGACCGGCTGGGCATAAGCTCGGTTAAAGATGGGTGCAGCCCCCAGGGTCAGTGCGGCTGTTGCACCGTGTGGGTGGATGGTCAACCCCGAGTGTCGTGTGTCACCCCGGCCCGCCGGGTGGCCGGTCGTGTCATCACCACTCTGGACGGGCTGAGCTCGGAGATCCGGGATGCCTGGAGTGGGGCATTCTGTGCTGCTGGTGCCAGCCAATGCGGGTTTTGCACTCCCGGCATCATAATGCGCCTTTCCGGTCTCGAAACTCGCGCCGGAGGCGAGCAGTCTAGGTCGAAAGCCGCTTCGGCTCTGGCTGCCCATCTGTGCCGCTGCACTGGATGGCAAACCATTCTGGAGGCCTGGGAGGCTTACGGTACGGCTGATTGTGGTGAGCGGGATCTGGTTGTTGCGGCTCGCAGTGGTGAGCGGGATCTGGTTGCTGCGGCTGATTGTGGTGAGCGGGATCTGGTTGCTGCGGCCCATAGAGCTGAGATCGAAGGTGGCTGGCCCCAGGCGGTGGGGTCGGCGGTGGCTCTGGGAGAGGGAGGTTTTGCGGCCGACACAGCGCCGGCCGGAGCGCTGGTGGCGCTGCCCGACGGCCGGGGCGGCTGGGCCCTGGGGGAAACAATGGTCGAGGCTCGGGCGGGGGCCGGGAAGGTGCAGGGTCGGCGCACCCCGGTTGAGTCACCCATGCCCTTGACATTTCCCGAAGGGGACTGGGCGGTGCGACTCAGAACCTCGTGGGTGGATCCGGCCTACCTGGAGACTGATGCTTCATGGTGCGAGCCGGGTGGTGAACCGGCCACCCCGCTGGCCAACGGTGGTGCTTTCGGTGGCAAGCTCATGTCGCCGTTGCCCGAGGTTGCCCGGAGGTTGGCCAACGAGTCGGGCCGACCGGTGAGGGTGTTGTGGTCTCGCGAGGACAGCGTGCGGCACGGTCCCAAGCGCCCACCGGTTGCCATCGGCATGAATCCCGAGCGCCGCGGGGTAATCCGGGTGGCGCGCACCCCTGGAGTGGCCGGCGCGATCACCGCCGTTGCCCCTGGTTTGGTGGTGGAGGAAGTGGATATCGCCGGGCCTCCCACCTCGGTTGCCATCCGGGGGGCCGGCTGGGTCGAGGCTCTGGTGGCGCTGAGTGCGCTGGATGGTGGGATCCAACCGGTGGTTGCCCCCGGCGGGGGCTCGGCCCGGGCCGAGTGGGGACCGGAGGGGTTGCGGATTTGGGTGGATTGCGGTGATCCACTGGATGAGGTTGTGCTGCGCTCCTACTGCATCGGCGCAGCTCACATGGCCTATAGCTGGGTGACCTCCGAATCGTTGACGGTTGATCCCACCGGCGAGGTGCATGACCTCACCATGCGCTCGTTCGGCATCGTGCCCGCGTCCCGGATGCCCCCGGTGGAGGTGGAGATCAATCCTTGCGATGGTCCACCCGTGGGTTGCTCCGATGCGGTGTTCGCGGCCGTGGCCGCCGCCACCTGGCGGGCTGCCGGCCATCCCCCCGACTGGCCCACCGGCCCGCTGCCCGATCACTTCGTTTCGTTGTAGAACAGCCGATTGGTTACTTCGCGGACTGCTTCGGTGATCTCGCGGTAATCGGCTTCGAGTTCCCGGCTGTTGGGGTAGCCCAGCCTTCTGGCCAGCAGGAGTTGCTCGTGGTCGTCGCTGGGCAACTGGTCTGAAGCCAGCCCGGAAAGGTGATAGCGGGCATTGCGGAACCTCTGGCAGAAGCGGTAACCCACGTCCAGGGTGGCCCGATCACCTATATCCACGAGGTCATTCCTCGACAGCTCGGCCAGCACGGCCAGGGTGCGGTTGTCCCTGATCGAAGGTTGCTCGAAACCGTGCTGGAGCTGTAGGAGCTGCACGGTGAACTCGATATCGCTGAGCCCACCGGCCCCGAGCTTCACGTCGAGCGCCTTGCTGCCGGTGCCCAACCGTTCGGCCTCGATGCGGCGCTTCATTGCCCTGATCTCGCCGGCCTCGGCCTCGCTGAAGTCGGGCTGGTAGCACCAAGTATCGGCCAGCACCATAAATCGTCGCCCCAGGTCGGTGTCCCCGGCCACGAAGCGCCGCTTGAGCAGGGATTGACGCTCCCAGAGCTGGCCCCGCTCGGCGTAGTAGCGCTGGTACCCTTCCAGCGATCGGGCGAGCTGACCGCTCTCCCCCTCGGGGCGCAGCCGGGCGTCGATCTCCCAAGCCCGGCCCTCGGCCGTTTGGGCCCCGATTTGCTGGAGAAGACCCCGGGCCGTTCGGACCGCGGCTCGGGCCTCGTCAGCGGTGGTGCCCTCGTACACGAAGATCACATCCAGATCGGATGCATAAGACAGATCCAGACCGCCGTAGCGTCCCATTCCGATGACCGCGAAGGGCACCTCGGGGGCCAGCACTTCGATGGCAGCCGCCACTGCGGCGTCGGCCACCGTGGTCAGCTCCTCGGGGATCTCGATGATCGAGGCCAGACCCAGGATGTCCCGGGCCGCCACCCGCAACTGCTCGCGCCGGACGAACCGGCGCAACTCCGCCATCTGCATGCCCTGGTCCTCCCCGCACGAGATCACCGCTTCGATGGCTTCGCCGGCCAGGGTGGCCGCGGCCCGGGGTTCGGCCAGTTCTGCGGGATTTATCAGCGAGCGGGCGAACTCCGGGTGGTTGCGCATCCAACCGGCGGCCACCCGGCTGGATCCCAGCAGGCGGGCTATGTCGCTGATGGCGATGGGGGAGTCCCGGAGTACGGGAAGGATGGCACCTATCCGGTAGGAGCCGTCCAGCAACCATGCCAGGCGGACGAGCCCGAGATCGGGATCCGGCGTGGTCGCCAGCGCTTCCACCATTATGACCAGAACCTGCTGCATAACGTTGGCCCGCCGGCCCAGGTTCTCGGTAAGGCGCTCTATGGTGGCCGCGGCCCGGTCGGGATCGGCGAAACCCAGTTGTCGTAGCCGATCGGGAAGCAATTCGCTGACCAACCCGGTCTCATGAATCCGGTCCAGGGTCTTGCGGTAGAAGATCCGCTGATGGATCTCCCGAACCGATGCCTGGTAGCGGGAGTGGGAGGCCTCGAAGTCGGCCAGGTTCTCGAACCCGACTGCTCTGGCGACCCACTCCTGGTCGGCTTCGGCGGTGGGAAGCTCGTGGGTCTGGCGCTCGTCGCGGAGCTGCAATCTGTGTTCCACCGTGCGCAAGTGGATGTAGGCCGTGGTGAAGTGGACGGCATCGGACTGATCGATGTACTCACCCCAACTGAGCTGCCGCAGAGCGGTGAGGGTGTTGGGGGAGCGGATGGTGGGGTCGGCACCACCGTGAACCATTTGCAGGAGCTGCACGGTGAACTCGATGTCTCGCAGGCCGCCGGGTCCTTTCTTGATCTCCCGGCCCCCCTTGAGCTTGGCGGAGTCCTCCACTCGCAGCTTCAGAGATCTTACGTGGGGAACGGTGTCAGCCTCCAGGTTCTCGCCCCAAACCCCTGGTTTGATGGCATCGAAGAAGGCATTACCCAACTCGGTGTCGCCGGCCGAAAGCCGGGTTTTGATGTAAGCCTGCCGTTCCCAGGGCACGGCCCAGCGGTCGAAGTAATTCCCGAAGGCTTCCGGGGTCCGGCTGAGGGCTCCGGCCCCTCCCTCGGGACGCAGCTCGATGTCCACCCGGTACACCGCCCCCTCCTTGGTGAAAGCGGTGAGGATTTCCAGCACTTTTCGGGCGCGGCGAGCTGCGGCCGCCGAACTGCCGTCATGCACGAACACGATGTCCACGTCGCTGGCGTAGTTCAGCTCGTTACCCCCCAGCTTGCCCATACCGATGATGGCCAAGGGGGGGCCGTCGCCGGCAATCTGCAACGCCCGGGCCAAGCAGGCGTCGGCCAGGGCCGACAGTTCCCGCCCCACCGCGGCCAGGTCGGCCTCGCCCATGAGGTCACGCAGGGCAATGCGCAGAAGCTGGCGACGCTTCCACCGCCGCAGCCCGTCCAGGTTGCCGGCATCCTCGGGGGCGATCAGCGAGCTCTTTTCGGTGACGAAGTCGGTGGGCGGGTTGAGCACTTCCAGCAGGCTGGGGTCGCGGCGCACCGCCTTGCTCATGCTGCGGGAGGCACCAGACAGTATTGCTGCGGCCCGGGCTTGGCGCTCGTTGGTGATCCCGAGGTCCTCGATGAGCGCTCGGGCCTCCTCGGGCCACGGAGAAGCCGCTATCAGCTCGTCGATGTCCTGGTTCGGGTTCGTGGGGTTCATTGTTCGTGGATGTTCTGGTTCGGGTTCGTGGGGTTCATTGTTCGTGGATGTTCTGGTTCGGGGTTTCGTGCTTCATAGGATCACTCGTGCTTCGTAGGATTGCTGGTTATGAGTATTCCAGTTGGTCCCTACTCTCCCATCGTTCGTGCCGGTGAGTTTCTCATCTGCTCCGGCCAGATCGGCTTGGCCGATGGAATCTTGGTGGCTGGAGGGGTCGTAGCCCAGTTTCGTCAGGCGGTGGCCAACGCCGAAGCGGTTCTGGCCACCGAGGGGGCAACTCTGGCCGATGTGGTGAAAACCACGGTGTTCTTGGTTCACATGGACGATTTCAGCGCCATGAACGAAGCCTATGTCACCTGCTTTGGCGACTCCCGTCCTGCTCGCTCCGCGGTCGGGGTCGCGGCTCTCCCGTTGGGGGCGCTGGTCGAGATCGAACTCTGGGCCTACGATGCCTCGAACTGAAACCGGATTCGTTGAACGTTGAGGGTTCGGGAATCACTGCTCCCAGCGGGAGAGGCCGAAACGGTAACCGACTGAGCGGACGGTGGTGATGAGGCCGGCGTGCTCCTCCCCCAGCTTGGCCCGCAGGCGGCGCACGTGTACATCCACCGTGCGAGCACCGCCGAAGTAGTCGTAGCCCCAAACCCGGTTGAGCAGCGTCTCCCTGGTGAAGACCTTGCCCGGCGAGCCGGCCAGGAACTTGAGTAGTTCGTACTCCATGTAGGTGAGATCGAGGGGTCGGTCGGAAACGGATGCCTGGTAGGTTTCGAGGTTCAGCACCAGCGGCCCGTACTTGATCAGTTCCGGGTGCCGTGCCGTGCCCGACCACCGCACCAGGTGGATGAGCCGGGCCTCCAGCTCCCGCTGATGGAATGGGGTGAGGCAGAAGTCGGTGTAAAGGTCGTCACGCATGTCCAACTCGTCCAGGTGGGTGCCGGAGATCAGCAGCAGCACCGGGATGTCCGGAGCTTGCCGGTTCAGCATCCGGCAGAACCCGAACGTGTCCTCGGGGTTGTCGTCCACCGCAATCACTGCTCCCAACCATCGCCCCTCCGGCGGGCGGCCGCTGCTCACCGCCTTCCAGTTGTAACCGCTCAGGTCCAGCGCTCGCACCAGTTCCGGGGGTGGCGGATCGGGGAAAAGCAGGAGCGACTCGGTCATTGTGGTTGGGGGGTCACCGGGTGCTCAGGCATCATTGTGGTTGGGGGGTCACCAGGTGCTCGGTCATTGTGGTTGGGGTGTCACCAGGTGTTCAGGTAGCGGCGGAGCTCGAAGGGGGTGACCGTTCGACGGTACTCGGCGAACTCGGCTCGCTTGTTGCGCAGGAACCACTCGTGGATGTGCTCGCCCAGCACCTCGACCATGAGCGGGGACTCCTCCATGGCATCCAACGCCTCCGACAGCGACATGGGCAGCTCCTCAAAGCCCTTGGCCCGGGCCTGGCCACTGCTCATGGTGTAAAGGTCGGTGGTCGCTTCGGAGGGCAGCTCGTAACCTTCCTCCACGCCCTTCAACCCCGCGGCCAGCACTGCCGAGAAGGCCAGGTAGGGGTTGGCTGCCGAATCCAGTGCCCGGTACTCCACTCGGGTGGATGTTTCCTTGCCCGGTTTCACCACCGGCACCCGCACCAGTGCGGAACGGTTGTTGCGGGCCCACGACACGAAGGTGGGAGCCTCGTCGCCAACCACCAGTCGCTTGTAGCTGTTCACCAGTTGGTTGGTCACCGCGGTGATTTCCCGGGAGTGGCGCAAAAGTCCGGCGATGAACGACTTGGCCGTTTCCGACAATCCGTAGTCGTCCCCGGCGTCGTGGAACACGTTGACGTCATTCTCGAACAGCGACATGTGGGTGTGCATGCCCGATCCCTGAACACCGTTCAACGGCTTGGGCATGAAGGTGGCGTGCAACCCCCGATCCAGCGCCAGTTTTCGTACCACCAGCCTCAGGGTCATCACGTTGTCGGCCATGCTCAGTGCCTCGGTGTAGCGCAGGTCGATCTCGTGCTGGCTGGGGCTGTCCTCGTGGAACGAGTACTCCACCGGTATGCCCATGGCTTCCAGCATCCCTATGGTGCGCTTGCGCAGCGGGCTGGCCACATCGGCGGTGGTCAGGTCGAAGTACGAGGCGTTGTCCAACGGCACGAGCGGTTGATCGGGGTCGCTGTGGCCGAAGTAGAAGAACTCCACCTCGGGAGCGGTGTAGAATGTGTAGCCCATCTCGGCCGCCCGGGCCAGGTTGCGACGCATTACCCCCCGGGGATCCCCTTCGAACGGGGTGCCGTCGGGGTTGCGGATGTCGCAGAAGATGCGGCCCGAGGGCTCCTCCGGGTCGGCCCAGGGCAACAGCTCGAATGTGGCTGCGTCGGGCACGGCCAGCACATCGCTCTCCTGGACTCGGGAGAATCCGTTTATGGCCGAGCCGTCGAATTGCAGCCCCTCATCGAAGGCATCGGCCAGCTCTGCGGGCGAGATGGCCACCGACTTGAGCTGGCCCAACACATCGGTGAACCAGAGCCGTATGAGCCGCACCCCCCTCTCCTCCACGGTACGAAGCACGTAGTCCTTCTGCGGTTCCATGCCGGGCTACCGGGGGTTTTTGTTGAATGATGATCGAAGTTCCATAGGAGACCGCCAGATTGCCCCACGTTGAGCGTCATGGGCCAGCTCGTGATTAGCCGTTTACATCCTATTCACAAACGAGTAAATCTTTGGAAACTCGTCTACGCGACAATGCGTGGTGTTCTTACCCGTTGTGCAAGAGTAGGAATGGAAAAGGAGGAATTGCAGTGTCAACCCCCCAGGAAGTCATCTCGCTGGCTGCGTCCGAAGGCGCAGAGTTCGTGGACATACGTTTCACCGATGTACCCGGTGTGCAGCACCATTTCTCGATCCCCCTCAGTCAACTGACCGAGTCGGTGTTCGAGGACGGCCTCGGATTCGATGGCTCGTCGGTGAGAGGGTTCCAGACGATCGATGCCTCCGACATGGTCCTGATTCCCGATCCCGACACCGCGTTCTTCGACCCCTTCATGAAGCGGAGAACCCTTGTTCTCCTGGCCGATGTCAAGGATCCGGTCACCGGCGAGATGTACGCCAAGGATCCCCGGGGCGTTGTGCGCCGCGCTCTGGCCTACATGGCCAGCACCGGGATTGCCGATACCGCGTATTTCGGGCCGGAGGCCGAGTTCTTCATCTTTGACAGCGTGGCCTTTCAGAACCAGCCCGACGTGGCCGGTTATCAGATCCGTTCGGCCGAGGGCATCTTCGAGAGCGGACGCTCCTCCATCACCGGTGCGCCCAGCCCCGGCCACCGCATCCCCTACAAGACGGGGTATTTCCCACTGTCACCCATGGACACCTTCCAGGATCTGCGCTCGGAGATGGTGGTGGCCCTGGAGTCGGTGGGTATCCCAATCGAACTTCAGCACCACGAGGTGGGCACCGCGGGCCAGGCCGAGATCGACATGGTGTTCGACGAGATGCTGGTCATGGCCGACAGGGTGCAGCTCTACAAGTACGTGGTGAAGAACGTGGCCCGCGAGCACGGCCACACCGTCACATTCATGCCCAAGCCCATCTACGGTGACAACGGCTCGGGGATGCACACCCACCAGTCGCTGTGGATGGACGGGGAGAGCTTGATGTACGACGAGCGGGGCTATGCCGGCCTGTCCGATCTTGCCCGCTGGTACATCGGGGGTTTGATCCGCCACGCCCCGGCCGTGTTGGCCTTTGCCGCTCCCACCACCAACTCCTACAAGCGGCTGGTGCCCGGCTACGAAGCCCCGGTGAACCTGGCCTACTCCCAGCGGAACCGCTCGGCCGCCATCCGCATCCCGCTGATCTCCGACAGCCCCAAGGCCAAGCGCCTGGAGTTCCGCTGCCCCGATCCCAGCGCCAACCCCTACCTGGCATTCGCGGCCATGCTCATGGCCGGCCTGGATGGTGTCCAGAACCAGATCGACCCCGGCGAGCCGCTGGACAAGAACATCTACGACCTGCCTCCGGAGGAAGCCGCCGGCATTCCCACGGTGCCGGGCTCTTTGAGCGAGGCTCTACGGGCTCTGGAGGATGACCACGATTTTCTGCTGGCCGGCGATGTCTTCAGCACCAGGCTGGTGGAGTCCTACCTGGAGGTCAAGCAGGAGGAGGTGGATGCGGTCAGCCTGCGTCCCCACCCCATCGAGTTCGAGATGTACTACTCCGTGTAGTTGCCGTCCCGTTCGAGATGTACTACTCCGTGTAGCAGCTGTCCCGTTCGAGATGTACTACTCCGTGTAGTTGCCGTCCCGTTCGAGATGTACTACTCCGTGTAGTTGCCGTCCCGTTCGAGATGTACTACTCCGTGTAGCAGCTGTCCCGCGGGCACCAGAACCGGCTTTTGGCAGTGTCGGGGGCCGCGGCCCGTTTAGCCTGTGGCAATGGCCAAACTGCGAGTGGCCCTGGGTCAGATCAACTCCATCGTTGGTGACATAGACGGCAACACCGAACGAATTCTCGCGGTTCTGTCCGCCGCCGAGGGGGCCGGCTGCCACGTCGCGGTTTTCCCCGAGCTGGCCATCACCGGGTATCCGCCCGAAGATCTGGTCCTGAAGCAGGGGTTCGTTCGGGACAGCCGTAGGGCCATGGAGCGCATAGCGGCTGGATCGGGATCCTGCGCCGCCGTGGTTGGTTTCGTGGATGATGAGGGTGGTTGCCGCAACGCCGCCGGAATCGCGGCCGGCGGCCGGTTGATCGGAATCCACTACAAGCGGGAGCTGCCCAACTACGGGGTTTTCGATGAGCGCCGCTACTTCCGTCCCGGCGATGGTGAGCCTGTGCCCCACGATGTGGCCGGGGTGACCGTCGGCGTTTCCATTTGCGAGGATGCCTGGGTGCCGGGTGGTCCAGTAGGGCGACTGGCGGCGGCGGGAGCCGAGATCATCCTCAACCTGAATGCCTCGCCCTACCATGCCGGCAAGCCGGACCAACGCTTGGCCGTTCTCCGCCGTCGGGTCGCCGAGACCGGTTGCCCCATCGTGTATGCCAACCTGGTGGGGGGTCAGGACGAATTGGTGTTCGACGGCAACTCCCTGGTCTTGGCAACCGACGGTCGCATCATTGCCAGAGCTCCCTCGTTTTGTGAGCATCTTCTGGTGGCCGAGGTGGATGTGGCCGATCGAGCGGGTTTGCTGCCGCCACCGCCGATTACCAGGGAAGTCAACGTGGTTGATCCCGGTATGGACGGGTTGGAGGAGCAGTACGAGGCGTTGGTTCTGGCCACCCGGGACTACGTGCGCAAGAACGGGTTCACCGATGTGGGCATCGGGTTGTCCGGGGGCATCGACTCATCGCTGGTGGCGGTGATTGCGGTGGATGCCCTTGGGGCCGACCGTGTCCACGGTGTGTTGATGCCCTCCCGGTACTCCAGCGACCATTCGGTGGCCGATGCCGAGGCCCTGGGCCGGAACCTGGGAATCGACCACCGGGTGATCCCGGTGGAGCCCGGCCACCGGGCCTTTCTCGAGATGCTGGCCCCGTCGTTCGATGGCTTGGAGCCCGGTTTGGCCGAGGAGAACGTGCAATCCCGGATCCGGGGGACGCTGCTCATGGCTCTGTCCAACAAATTCGACTGGCTCATCCTGACCACCGGCAACAAGAGCGAGAGCGCGGTGGGTTATTCAACTCTCTACGGCGATACCGCCGGTGCCTACGCCGTGATCAAAGACCTCTGGAAGCTCCAGGTGTACGCCTTTGCTCGCTATCGCAATCTGCGGGCCGGATGGGATCTCATTCCCGGAAACGTGCTGGTGAAGCCGCCATCGGCCGAGCTGCGTCCCGATCAGAGGGATGATCAGAGCCTGCCGCCCTACGAGGAACTGGATCCGCTGCTCGAGGCCTATGTGGAGGACGACCTCACCCCCGGCGACCTGTGCCGGCAGGGATACGCACCGGAGATGGTGGATCGCATTACCGGTCTGGTGGATCGGGCCGAGTACAAGCGCCGCCAGAACCCTCCCGGTGTGCGCATCACCGCCAAGGCGTTCGGGCGAGACCGCCGCCTGCCCATCACCAATCGCTACCGGGGAGCCGGAGCCTGAAAATGGGTGGAGCCTGAGAATGGATAAAATTTGAGAATGAGCAGAGCCTGAGAATGGATAAAATCTGAGAATGAGCAGAGCCTGAGAATGGATATGGAGCAGTTGGCCGATGCCTGTGGTGGTTTGGCCTGGATTTCCGAACGGCTCTTCGAGGTCGAGGGGCACCTGGCCGCGGGTTCTGCTGGTTCCGCTGAGGGGTCACCCCTGGATGCTCGCTCGCGGGTTCTGCTGGCTCGATCCAGCCGCCGCTACGGCCAGCACGCCCAGTGGTGGCGGGCCGCACTGCCCGACTCGCCGGCCCTGGCCGGGCCCGATCGGATCCATCCTCCCACCAGGGCATGGGCCCGGTTGCTGAACCTAATTGAGGAGTCGGTGCCAACCGAAGCGGTTGCTGCGCTGCATGAGGTGGCTCTGCCCCAGCTCATGCTCGCGCTCGAACGGGTGATGGGTCAGTTGTCGCCGGTCAGCGACGGGGCCGTCATGCGCATTGCCCGTATGGTTAGCGCCGATTTGATGGAGGAACGGTCTGAGGGGCAAGCAACCGGGTTGGCTGCTCTTTCCCCTTCGAGTTCTGCTCTTGAGCATCTGGTAGTTGAGTTCGCCTTGGAACACCAAGAAAAAAGATGGCCTCCGCTGGTGACGCATCCATGAGTAAGCGGGTATCCTTGTCAACTAACAATTATCCGTGTCTCTGGCCCGGTCAGCGTCGACCGGGTTGACAGCGGCACCAGCGACTTGTGGGTAATCGGGAGGGTGCGATTGTGCCAAAGGAGCGTGTAGAGCGCGACGACGAGGATCTCGTCCGCCTCTATTTGACTGATATTGGTCAGTACCCGCTGCTCACCAAGGACGACGAGGTTGAGCTGGCCCAGAAGATCGAGGAGGGTAGCGAGGCGCGAGCCCTCCTCCTGCTGGACAAGGAGAACGGGCCCAATGCCCCTGATCGCCTGACCCCGGCTCGACGGCGGATACTGCGCCGCCACGTCAAGGTCGGTGAGCAGGCTGAGCGACGCTTTGTCCAGTCCAATCTTCGTCTGGTGGTTTCGATTGCCAAGAAGTACCAGGCATCCGGTTTGCCCCTGCTGGATCTGATCCAGGAGGGCAACCTCGGGTTGATGCACGCGGTTGAGAAGTTCGACTGGCGCAAGGGCTTCAAGTTCTCGACCTACGCCACCTGGTGGATCCGTCAGGCCATCACCCGGGGCATAGCCAACACCGGCCGCACCATCCGGTTGCCTGTCCACGCCGGTGACACGCTGGCTCGTCTCCAGAAGGCCCGGGCCAACCTGGAGAAGAAACTGGGTCGTCCGGCCACCCTGGCCGAGTTGGCCGTCGAGGTGGATCTCTCCGAGGACAAGGTCACCGAAGCCCTCCGCTTTGCTGCTGAGCCCCTGTCCCTGAGTGAGCCGCTGCGGGAGGACGGTGATGCCGAACTGGGTGATGTGGTTGAGGATCGCTCCGCCGAGTCCCCCTTTGAAGTGGCGGCCACCGCGCTGCTGCCCGAGGAGATAACCCGGCTGTTGGGCCCGCTCGACGAGCGGGAGAGAGAGATACTCAAGCTTCGCTTCGGGCTTGATCGTGGCGAACCCCGAACCCTTGAGGAGGTGGGCGAGCACTTCAATCTCACCCGGGAGCGCATCCGCCAGATCGAGGCCCGGGCCATGTCGAAGCTCCGCCACCCCAGCAGCGACACCGGGGCCCGCGACCTGCTGGCTGTCTGAACCCCTTTGTCCAACCGGTTCCAACCGGTTCCAGCGGAGGTGGACGGGAATCGAACCCGCCGGACGGGGATCGCCCGTCCCGCCCGCTTTGAAGGCGGGGGAGCCCACCAGGTACTCAGACACCTCCTGGAG
This sequence comes from Candidatus Poriferisocius sp., assembly GCF_965202595.1. Taxonomy (GTDB): domain Bacteria; phylum Actinomycetota; class Acidimicrobiia; order Acidimicrobiales; family Bin134; genus Poriferisocius. Next base: position 2,779,887 of record NZ_OZ241836.1, on the reverse strand, counting down.
GTGACCAGCCTAGTGCCATGTTCCCCGGTTGGACCAGGTCCGCTGAATCAATATGTTCCATTAGTTATCAGTTGTTTTTGCGGTAAATTACTTTTTAGTAGCATTTTCTGTTGATTATCAGTTATTCTTGCTGTAAGTTACTTTCACTTCCCCCCTGCTTGTCGAAGCGTTCGAATCGTGGAGGTTTCCATGTTGGTGACCTGCTGGTCAACCAAGGGGGGTTCGGGAACGACGGTGGTCGCTGCCCTGGCCGGTTTGCATGCCGCCCAGGACCGTGACCGACCGGTTCTGCTGGTGGATCTATGCGGTGATCTGCCCGCGGTGTTCGGCCGTGACGAGGCATCATCCGGATTGGGGGAGTGGCTCGGCAGCGATCTAGCTCCCTGCTCGCTGGAACAGGTGCTGGAAGAGCTGATGCCGAACCTGTCCCTGCTCCCCCGGGGTCGGGCTCCGCTGAGCGTTCGAAGGGTCGATGAGTTCCTGGAGTGGGCGACGACCGCTACCGTCGCGGCCAACGCCATCGTAATAGTGGACGCGGGGGTGCTGGGCGGCGCTACCGATTGTTCGAATCAATGCCAGGGTTCCCGCGAGTTGCGTCGGTACCTGGCCGCCGGGGCCGACCGGTCGGTGCTGGTTACCCGGGCGTGTTACCTGGCTTTGCGCCGGACGGTTTCGATGCCGGTGCGGCCCAGCGGGGTGGTGCTGGTGACCGAGGCCGGTCGGGCCCTGAACAGATCCGACTGCGAGCGGGCTACCGGCACACCGGTTCTGGCCACCGTGGCCGTCGATCCCGACATCGCCCGAGCGGTGGATGCCGGAATGCTGAGAACCAGGGTCCCCAAGGGAGCGGTCAGGGTTCTCGGCCGGTTGTTCGAGGAAGTCTGACGCGTGGAAATGGCAAGGCGCGCCGTTGGACACCGGGTCAGGGTTCTCGGCCGGTTGTTCGAGGGAGTCTGAGGGTCGTGGTTTGGAGTCGGGGTGGAGGGGGACGGGAGGCCATCGAGCCGTTCCTGCTGGATCCGTCGGTATCGGAGATCATGGTGAACGGTCCCGGCCCGGTGTGGGTGGAGCGCTTCGGCCGGTTGGAGGCCACCGGAACCATCCTGGATGCGGAGACCATCGAATTGCTCATCGAGCAGGTGGTGGCCCCGCTGGGCCGTCGCATAGATCGCAGCTCCCCGATGGTGGATGCTCGCCTTGCCGATGGTTCCCGGCTCAACGCGGTGGTACCCCCGGTGGCGGTGGACGGTCCCTATGTGACCATCCGCCGTTTCTCGGTCCGTCCCGTTCCGCTGGAGGACTTCGCCCCGCCCGGAGTGGCGGCTGCCCTGCGCTGGGCGGTGGCGGCCCGGTGCAATCTGGTGGTTTCGGGTGGTGCCGGGGCGGGCAAGACCACCTTGTTAAACGCCCTGGCCGAATCCATTGCTCCCGGTGAGCGGGTAGTGACGGTGGAGGATGCCGCCGAGCTGGCTCTGGCCAGCGACCATGTGGTGCGCCTCGAGGCTCGGCCGGCCGACAGCGATGGGGTCACCCCGGTGAGCATCCGCCAACTGGTGCGCAACGCCCTGCGCATGAGACCCGACCGCATCATCGTGGGCGAGGTTCGAGGGGCGGAGACCCTGGACATGCTTCAGGCCATGAACACCGGGCATGAGGGATCGCTGTCCACCTGCCACGCCAACAGCCCGGCCGATGCGATCAGCCGCCTGGAAACCATGGTGCTTCTGGATGGCGGGGCAGTGCCCCTGGCCGCGGTGCGTGAGCAGATCGTTGCCGCGATCGACATGGTGGTTCATGTCTCCCGCCGTTCCCAGGGTCGCCGGTGCATCACGTCGGTGGCGGTGATTGATCGTTCCGACGACCGGGGTGACGGTAGCCGTCCCCGGTTGCATCGGATAGCCGACGAGCACGGGCTGAACAGCTTGCCGGCGCTGGCACCCCGGGTTCCCGATGCGTCCGCACCCGATTGGGGGTGGCTCGATCTCAAAGCCGATAGGTCTTTACCCGATGCGTCCGCACCCGATTGGGGGTGGCTCGAACAATGAATGCCGTCAGATTGCACGCGGTCGTCACGGATAGCCCGGTTCATGCCGATCGGGGGTGGCTCGAACAATGAATGCCGTCAGGGCGGTTCTGGCCACCATCATCGGGTCCGTTCATAAAATGGCTCTTCTGGCCGACCTGAACTTGACCCCGGCCCAGGTTGGTCGGGGGTTGGGAGCGGTGATCCTGCTGGGTGCCGGATTCGGTGCGGTCCAGGCGGGGCTTGTGGGAGCGCCGGTCGGTGCGGTTGTCCTTACCACGGGTGTCCTCGTGGGGTTGCGAGCCAACCGTCATCGTCGCGACCGGGTTCTTGAAGCACAGCTTCCCGGTTTTCTGGAGGCCATTGCCCGCGGCCTGCGCACCGGTCTGCAACTCGGTCCGGCAACGATGGAGGCGGCTTCCAGCACCCCACCCCCCTTGCATGACGAGGTGGCTCCGCTGGCCGCGGAGTTGCGCCGGGGGCTTCGCAGCGCCGATGTGTTCGAGCGGTGGGCCCACCGCCGGCCCGGCAGCGGTGCCGGTCTGGCGGCAGCAGCGATGGCCTTTGCCGCCACCGCGGGGGGAGCTCGGGCCCGGGCCATCGACGGGGTGGCCGCCACATTGCGAGATCGGGCTGCGCTGAACCTGGAGACACGCTCACTAACCTCACAGGCTCGGATCTCGGCGATGATGATCGCGGCACTGCCCGCGGGGTTCATGCTTCTTTCCGCGGGGGTCGGTGACAGTGCTGCGAGCTTTCTGTTCACCACTCGCCTCGGCTTGGTGGTTCTCGCCATCGGATTGGGACTGGATGCCATCGGGGCGCTGTGGATGCACCGGATCGTCAACTCTCGGGGTTGAGGTGGGGCTCTCCGTGCATTTCGGTCACATCGGTTCCGGCCTCAAGATCGTCAACTCCCGGGGTTGAGGTGGGGCTCTCCATCGCTTTGGGATTGTTGTGGATGGCCGTCGTGGTTTTGTGGGGGTGGCAGGCCCGGCCCCGCCAGGTTCGATCTCCAAGCCCGGTGCCATTGCCATCTCCTGCTTCGAGGACTGGTCCTGCTCTGGGGTTCGCATCGGCCGCAGTGATTGCTCTGGTTGTTCATCCGGTGGCAGGGATCGCCCTGGGTTTGCTGGTTTGGGTCGCCCCCCATAGGCGGCGGGCCCGGCAGCGCCGCCGGCATCGGGTTGCGGTCACCGAGGAGATGCCCGAGGTGGTCGATCTGCTCCGGTTGGCTATTTCTTCGGGTCTCAATGTTCATCTCGCCGTGGTTGCGGTTGGGGAGCGGCTCCAGGGTCCGGTGGGGCGCGGCCTGGCCGGCGCAGCTCGAAAGGCCAATACGGGTATGCGCCTCGCCGATGCACTGGAACCGTTGCCCGATACGGTTGGTGAGCCAGTGCGTCCCCTAACCCGGGTGCTGATCGACGGGGATCGTTACGGGATCGATCTGGAGCCCGCGCTGGAGCAGGTTGCCACCGACAGCCGGTTACTGCGCCGCCGCCATGCCGAGGAGCAGGCTCGCCAACTGCCTCTTCGGCTTTTACTTCCCCTGGTGATCTTCATACTGCCCGCCTTCATCCTTCTCACGTTGGCACCCGTTATCGCTGAGATCCTTATTGCGATACGGCAATGAACAGGCTCTTTCCCTTCCCCTTCGGCATTTTCAATACAGGGATCCCCCAATGATTCTGCTTCGACTGTTGTTGAAATTGAACCCCCGGCCGGCTCGATGGCGCGATGAGCGTGGTCAAGCCACCGCTGAGTACGCCCTTATCCTGCTGGGTGCGGCTGCGGTGGCCATGTTGCTGGTTTCCTGGGTTACCAAGACCAACCGCATCGCCAACCTGCTTGATGCAGTCTTTCGCCACATCACTGGTCTGGTGAGCTGATCCGAGCCTCATGATTACGGAATAATTGCGAGCCGGCACCCAACGTCGTGACCGGGGCCAAGCCGCGGTTGAGGCCCCTCCCCGGTGCTGCTGCGCTGATCCCGGCTATTTTCGTCGTCGTGACCGGGGCCAAGCCGCTGTTGAGACCGCCCTGGTGCTTCCACTGCTGTTGGCCGTCGTTCTGGTTCTGGTGCAGGTGGGTCTGCTGATGCGTGATTATGTTTTGGTGGTTCACGCCACCCGGGAAGCGGCCCGAGCCGCCGCGGTAACCCCCACGGTCGAGGCGGCCCGCACCGCCGCGGTGGCTGCGACCGGATTGGACCCAACCCGTTTGCATGTGGGCGTAGCGGGCGGTCGGGTCACCGGCAGCCGGCTTCAGGTCACGGTTCTCTATCATCCCGAGCCGGCAATTCCCATCGTGGGCCGCCTGTTCTCCACCGTGAGGCTCGAGGAGAAATTGACGGTCCGAGTGGAATGACCGCCACACCGGAAACCTCCCCGATGCGGTGGTGAGGGTGGATCATGGGGTTGGCAATGGTTGGGGAATGACCGCCATACCGGAAACAGGGCGCTAGTCTAATTTTTCGTGGAATTCGGGGTAGTAGTTGCTTCGTGCGCCCAGTGGGAGGTCCTGACCGTTACCGGTGAGATTGATATGGCCACCGCCCCCCGGTTCCGGCAACGGCTGCGATCGGTGATCGGTGCCGGTGGGCAGAACGTGGTGATAGATCTCTCCGGCGTGGATTTCATCGATTCCACCGGATTGGGGGTTCTCATGGGCGCGGCCAAGCGTGTCCGGAGCGCTGGGGGGGACATCCGGCTGGTTATGGCGGGATCTCGGCTTTCCGACCTCATCGAGATCACCCGGTTGGACCGGGTTCTGGATGTATTCGACTCGGTGGCCGCGGCCACCGGACATTCCGACTCGTGATGTTCGATAGCGTTTATTTTGGTTCCGACTCGTGATGTCCAGTAGTACTTGCTTTTATTTGGACTCGTGATGTTCGATACCACTTGCTTTGATTTGGACTCTTGATGTCCAGTAGCACTTGCTTTGATTTGGAGGTTCCTGCTCGTCCGGAATACCTGTCGTTGATCCGCTCACTGGTGGTGGAGGCCGCCACCACGGATCCCTCCCTGACCCGGGAGCGCCTGGAGGATCTGAAGGTTGCGGTCTCGGAGGCCGCCACCAACGCCATTGAGGCCCACGTCCGGGCCTGTCGCGACGATTCCATCCAGATTCGCTGCACCCTCACCTCCGACCGCATCGAGGTTCGCATCACCGATCACGGCTCCGGCTTCTACCCCGACCAGGTTGAAATCCTCCCCGAGCCCGACGATCCCGCCCGTTTGGATTACGAACGGGGTTTGGGTCTGTACCTCATGCGGGTGCTGACCGATGACATCGGGATACACAGCAGCCCCGACGGGACGGAGGTCCGCCTGGTCGTTCGTTTGCCCTCCGGCGGCTTCGAGGCCGAGCCGGGAGCAGATCCGGCGGCTGTGACTGAGTGAACCTGATCCCGAAGCGCTATTTTGCCGCCGATGGCTGAGAAGAACCCGCTTAGCGACCTGACCTTTCTGGGCAGTTCCAGCAAGTTGGCCCAGTTCGTGGGCCGGCCCATCCACCACTTCGCGGCCATTGAGGCATCAGCGGGCGTATTGATGCTCGTTGCCGCGGTGGTCGCCCTGGTTTGGGTCAACTCCCCCTGGCAGGAATCCTACGCCGACTTCTGGCACACCCCGATTTCGTTCTCGGTGGGTGACTACAAGTTCGACCACGACCTGGAATTCATAGTGCACGACGGCTTGATGGCGGTGTTCTTCTTCGTGGTTGGCCTGGAGATCAAAAGAGAGTTGGTAAGCGGCGATCTCAAGGATCCCCGCTTTGCTGCGCTGCCCGCAGTAGCGGCCCTCGGGGGCATGGTGGTACCCGCAGCCATTTACCTCGCTCTCAACGTTGGTGGTGACGGGGCGGAAGGGTGGGGCATTCCCATGGCTACTGATATTGCCTTCGCAGTGGGCCTGCTATCGCTGCTCGGCGACCGGATCCCCCGGGAGATGAAAATATTCCTTCTCACCCTGGCGATTGTTGACGACATCGGGGCCATCCTGGTGATCGCAATTTTCTATACCAGCGATCTGTCGGGAGCCTGGCTGCTGGAGGCGGGAATCCTGTGGGGTGCCATCTACCTGTTGCGGTGCCTTCGCGTTTGGTACTTACCGGTTTACCTGGTGCTGGGGGTGGCGTTCTGGCTGGCAGTGCTGGAATCGGGTGTCCACGCCACAATCGCCGGCGTGATCCTGGGCTTTACAACACCGGCCAAGCCACTCCAATCCGAGGACGAAGCCCGAGGCTGGGCCGAGTGGCTCCAGGGGAAGGATCAGATCAGGCTCACCGACATTCGCAGGGTGGGCTTCCACATTCGTGAATCGCAACCGGTGAGCTTGCGAATCGAAGAGATGCTCCACCCGTTCGCCAGCTACATCATCATTCCCATATTCGCCCTGTCGGCTGCGGGTGTGGAGCTGGGCAGCAACGTGATCTCGGATTCCGTTTCCTCGCCGGTAACTCTGGGTGTTGTTCTTGGTCTGGTGGTGGGTAAGACGGTGGGCATCTCCTGCTTCTCATGGATCGCTGCTCGCCTGGGCCTGGTAACCATTCCGACTTCCATGACCGGAAGACACATGGTGGGCCTGGCCATGGTTGCCGGAATCGGCTTTACGGTGTCGCTGTTCATATCCGGTTTGGCATTTGACGATACCCAGATTGCCGACGAAGCCAAGATCGGGATTCTGGCGGGTTCATTGTTTGCTGCCGTGGTCGGCATGGGTATCCTCTGGCGCACGGAGTCCTCGAACAGGGCCGCCAAAAAGGCATGATTGCGAACTCCGCCAATCAGCGGGCCCAAGGTCTGCTTGACATCCCTGCCCCATCTACCCGTAGTTTCTGCCCGTGCCCAATGCCCTGGTAATCGTCGAGTCCCCGGCCAAGGCCAAGACCATCGCGGGCTTTTTGGGTGCCGGCTACGTGGTGGAGTCCTCCATAGGTCACGTCCGGGACCTGCCCAGCAACGCCAAGGAGGTGCCGGAGGCGTACCGCGGCGAACCCTGGGCCCGCCTTGGCATTGATGTGGACAACGACTTCAAGCCCCTGTACGTGGTGTCCTCGGGCAAGAAGGACCAGATCGGCAAGCTGAAAAAACTGCTCAAGGGGGTTGACGAGCTGTATCTGGCCACCGACGAGGATCGGGAGGGGGAGGCCATCGCTTGGCACCTGCTGGAGGTTCTGTCCCCGAGGGGTGGTGTTGACGTGAAGCGCATGGTGTTTCACGAGATCACCCCTGCGGCCATCCGAGCCGCCATGGAGGCACCGCGCGATCTCGACCGGCGTCTGGTGGATGCCCAGGAAGCCCGCCGGCTTCTCGACCGCCTCTATGGCTACGAGGTGTCCCCGGTGCTGTGGAAGAAGGTGCTGCCCAGGCTCTCGGCCGGCCGGGTGCAAAGCGTGGCCACCCGCATCGTGGTGGAGCGTGAGCGCGAGCGCATGGGCTTCGTGGTTGCCGACTACTGGAGCTTGAGCGGCGAGTTTCGGGTGTTGGGTGAGTCCACCGACCCCGGTGCTTTCTCGGCATCGTTGACCTCGGTGGACGGGGCCAAGGTGGCTACCGGCAAGGATTTCACCGATCAGGGCCAGCTCCGCTCTTTCGGCAACGTGCAACTCGATGAGCAAGCCGCCCGTGATCTGGCCCAGGGTTTGGCTGATACCGAGATGGCCGTGGTGGACGTACGGGTGAAGCCGTACCGCCGCCGCCCGGCAGCCCCGTTCATGACCTCCACCTATCAGCAGGAGGCAGGCCGAAAGCTCAAGCTGTCGGCGAACATGGCCATGCGGATGGCTCAGGCGCTCTACGAGAAGGGTTACATCACCTACATGCGAACCGACAGCACAACCCTGTCGGAAACAGCAGCGCAGGCGGCCCGCAAGGTCGTGCTGGAGCGGTTCGGCCCCGGATACCTGCCCGAGAAGCCCCGGCAGTACACCAAGAAGGTCAAGAACGCCCAGGAGGCTCACGAAGCCATAAGACCCTCGGGGGAGCAGTTCCGCTCTGTCGAGGAGGTGGCTGCCGAAGTGCCCAAGTTGGAGGCGCAGGTTTACGAGTTGATATGGAAGCGCACGGTGGCCAGCCAGATGACCGACACGGTTGGCGAGACGGTGAGCGTCGACCTGGGCGGCACCACCAGCGATGGGCGTGACGTGGTGTTTTCGGGGGCGGGCACGGTTATTACCCACGAGGGCTTCCGGCGGGTGTACACCGAGAGTTCCGACGACGAATCCGATCAGGAGGAGTCGGAGCGCCGCATGCCTGCGCTGGAGCCGGGCGACCCGCTGGGCATTCAGGCGCTGCTCCCCGAAGGTCACACCACCACGCCCCCTTCCCGCTATACCGAGGCATCCTTGGTGCGGAGATTGGAGGAGTTGGGGGTGGGGCGGCCCTCCACCTACGCCACCATCATGAATACGATCGTCGATCGGGGATACGTGTGGAAGAAGGGTTCGGCCCTGGTGCCGTCCTTCACGGCTTTCTCGGTGGTCAACCTGCTGGAGCGGCATTTTCCCAACCTGGTGGACTACGCCTTCACCGCTCGCATGGAGGACGACCTGGATGGCATTGCCTCGGGCGACAGGGAGGCCGTGCCCTGGTTGAGCCGGTTCTATTTCGGCCCTTCCGGTGGGGAGTCCGAGGACACATCCGCCCACGGGGTGGCGAAGTACGGCCTGCGTACCGCGGTTTCGGATCGCTTGGGAGAGATCGATGCCCGGGCCGTGAACTCGATTCTGCTGGGCAGCGATGAGAACGGGCAGCAGGTTGAGGTCAGGGTTGGCCGTTACGGGCCCTACGTGCAGCGGGGGGAGGACAAGGCCGGCCTTCCCGAGGATCTGCCTCCCGATGAGCTGACGGTGGAACGGGCGCTTGCAATCATTGCCGCTCCTGCTGATGACCGCCTCCTGGGCAATGATCCCGAAACCGGCCTGGCCATAACGGTGCGAACCGGCCGGTTCGGCCCGTATGTGCAAGTGGGTGACGATCCCGCTGCCGGCGATGACAAACCCAAGCGGGCCTCATTGCTGGAAGGCATGCAACCCCAGTCGGTTACCCTGGCAGAAGCGCTGAAATTGTTGTCGCTGCCCCGAGTGGTGGGCACCGACCCGGCCGATGGTGTCGAGATCGTTGTTCAAAACGGCCGTTTTGGCCCCTACATCAGCAAGGGCAAGGACAACCGGAGCCTGGAGTCGGCCGATCAACTCTTCACCATCACCCTGGAGGAGTGCTTGGTGTTGCTGGCCCAACCTCGCACCCGCCGGGGGCAACCGGTGAAACCACCCTTGCGGGAACTCGGGGCAGATCCCACCACCGGCAATCCCATGCTGGTGAAGGAAGGCCGGTTTGGCCTTTACGTAACCGACGGTGAGGTCAATGCTTCGCTGCGCACGGGCGACACGGTGGAGTCGCTCACCGTGGAGCGGGCGGCGGAGCTGCTCCAGATTCGCCGCGACAAGCTGGCTGCCGGGGGCGGTAAACCCGCAGCCCGCCGCAAGTCCGCCACCAGGAAGAAGACCACGAAGCAGTCAGGAGCGGCGAAGAAAAAACCGCCACCTCGGTCAGGGTCGTAGATCCGAAACTAACCTTAACGGTGTGGAGGCGACTCGGCGTGGCATTTGAGGAGCCCTCCCTCGAGGAGCCCTCAACGGTGGCCTCCACCCGGGTTGGCAGGATTTTCGGCAGCCCCCAGTACTTCAGGCTGTGGATAGCCCAGATGTTGTCCTCGGGAGGCGACTGGTTGGCCTTGTTCGCCATTCTCATCACCGCCGACCGCGTGGGGGGCGGTACTCCCGAAGCCTCGGTTGCCTATGTAATGATCGCCCGCTTCCTGCCCGGACTCGTATTCGGCTCGGCCGCCGGGGTGCTGGTGGACAGGTGGGATCGCAAGCGAACGATGGTGGTATGCGATCTGGGCCGGGCGGCCACCCTGCTGTGGCTGCCGTTCGTGGATTTCATCTGGCAACTTGTGGTGGCTTCCCTGATCCTTGAGGGGTTCGCTTTGCTGTGGGCCCCGGCCAAGGAAGCCTCGGTCCCCAATCTGGTGCCCCGAGAAAAGCTGACCGGGGTCAACTCCCTCTCGCTGGTGGCCGCTTACGGCACCTTCCCGCTGGCCGCCGGGGTCTCAATCGGTCTAGCCGGGCTGGCCTCGATCATCGGACGGGTAGAAGCCGTTGACTTCATGCGCATAGATCCCGAGTCGATGGCGTTCTACATCGATGCCGCCACCTTTGCGGCCTCAGCTTTCATCATCTCCCGGCTGGCTCTGCCCCGGAGCCCTCAAGCCGGTGGTGCGAATGCCACCGGATCGGGGGACTCGACCCGGGTTTGGGCCCCGGCGCAGTTCTTGCGTGACTTGAAGGATGGCTGGAGCTACATGTTCTTGAATCCAACGGTGCGAACGGTGAACGTTGCGCTGGCCGTCGGTCTGGTCGGTGGGGGCATGATCGTGCCGCTGGGACCTGTGTTTGCCGAGGATGTGCTGAGTGTCGATGGGGGCGATGGATTTCGTGTTTTCATGGTTGCGCTGGGCATCGGGGTGGCTCTGGCCATCGCCGGGTTGACCGTGAGGCAGCGCCATTTGAACAAGGAGCGGGTTTTTTTGTTCGCGGTGTTCGGGGCCGGCGCGTGCTTATTCGTAGCCACGTGCATGTGGACCCTGTACGGGTCGGCCCTGCTCGTCGGGGGGCTCGGGGTGTGTGCCGGAACCGTCTATGTTTTGGGAATCACCCTGCTCCAGGAGAGCGCCACTGAAGAATTGCGAGTCCGGGTATTTGCGGGGCTGTTCACTCTGGTGCGTTCATCGGTGATGCTGGCGCTGCTTCTGGGTCCGGCCCTGGCCCTGTTCCTCAATGGGCTATCCGACAAGTTCTTCGACAAGGATGTGAACATTCTCGGTTTCGAGGTGATCATTCCCGGCGTGCGGCTCACATTGTGGTTGGCTGCCCTCATCATGCTGGCCGCCTGGTTCTTGACGTTGGCCTCTGTGGGCAAGGAGCAGTCTTCCGATGGTGCCCGTTAGGTGGTTGTTCTTGATGTTGGCCTCTGTGGGCAAGGAGCAGCCCTGAACGGCCGATTGATCGCGTTCGAGGGTGGTGAGGCCGCCGGTAAGAGCACCCAGGCCCGCTTGCTGGCCGAGCGGTTGGGGGCTGCTCGGCTGACCTTCGAGCCGGGGGCGACCGAGTTGGGGGCCCGGATCCGCTCGCTGGTACTGGACCCGTCCGGCTTTTCGCTGTCGTTTCGGGCCGAAGCCCTGCTCATGGCCGCCGACCGGGCTCAGCACGTTGCCGAAGTGATCCGCCCCACCCTGGAGGCCGGCACCCACGTGGTGACCGACCGCTTCATCGGTTCCTCCCTGGCTTATCAGGGTTTCGGGCGGAACTTGGGGGTTGAAGAGGTGCTGGCTCTGTCCTTGTTCGCCACCGGTGGTCTTCGTTGCGATCTGGCCCTGCTGCTGAGCCTGCCGGATGGGGTGGCCCGGTCTCGCCGGGGATCACCGGCCGATCGCATCGAGGCCGAAGCCGCCGATTTTCACCACCGGGTTCTCGAGGGGTACCGGATGCTGGCCGAGCAGGATCCCGAGCGGTGGGTGGTGATCGACGGGAACCGCCCCCCCGGCGAGATTGCCAAATCCGTGGTTGCCATCGTGCGGGAGCGGCTTGGTGTCTGATCCCTCCAGCCGGTTCCCGGCCGATACCCTGCCCGGTGCAGCCGATGCCGGTGCGGCCGATGCCCTGTCCGGTACAGCCGATGCCGATCTCTGGGCCGGCCTTGAGGGTCAGCCCCGGGCCGCCGGCATCCTGGCTACCGCCGCTGCTCGACCGGTCCACGCCTACCTGTTCCATGGGCCGCGGGGTACGGGCAAGCGGGCCGCCGCCCTGGTGTTTGCCGCCGCCCTGATCGGGGTGGATTCCCGGAGCCGCCGTTTGGCTCTGGCCGGTCGCCATCCCGATGTGTCGGTTCACGAACCCGAGGGTCGCACCCTGCGGGTGGTCGAGGCCGACGAGATCAGCTTCGAGGCATCCCGCAGCCCCATGGAGAGCCAGGTCAAGGTAATCATCTGCGATCGCTTTCATACCGCGGAACCGGAAGCGGTGGCCAGCCTGTTGAAGACCATCGAGGAGCCGCCACCCACGGCGGTGATCGTGCTGTTGAGCGAGGAGGTCCCTCCCGCTCACACCACCGTGGCCTCCCGATGCGTCATCGTTGAGTTCGATCCGGTGTCCGACCACGACATGCGCGGCATTCTCGAGCGGGAGGGGGTGGCCTCCGAGGTTTTGGATGACATCGTGGTGGCGGCGGCCGGGGATGTGAGCCGGGCCCGGCTACTGGCCACCGATGACGGCCTCGGTACCCGCCGCCAGGCTTGGACCACCGTGCCGTCCCGGTTGGACGGCACGGGGGCCACGGTGTCGGTGCTGGTTGACGAGCTGCGGGCGATGATAGATGAGGCTCAGTCCCCGCTGGTTGCTCGCCAGCAGGCTGAGTTCGACGAGTTGGCCCGGATCGAGGCCGACATGGGCCCCCAGACTCGTCAGCGTCAGGATATGGATGCCCGCCACCGCCGGGAGCAGCGCCTGCTGCGAACCGATGAGCTGCGTTTCGGTCTGGCCATCCTGGCCGACTGCTACCGCCGGTCCATGGCCGACGGCCACCCCGGCCCGCCCCCAGTTGCCGCCATCAACCGCATCCGCGACACCCACGCCGCCCTGGTGCGCAATCCCAACGAGGCCTTGCTGCTCCAAGCCCTATTCCTGTTCCTACCGCCGACCCCGCGCTGGTAACCTGACCGCCACGCCCGAGTAGCTCAGTCGGCAGAGCAATTCACTCGTAATGAATAGGTCAGGAGTTCGATTCTCCTCTCGGGCTCTGGAGGATGCTAATCGCCGGTGTCAGCCCGGATTACCTTTCTCGGAATCGGTGCTATGGTGTCTTTGCCTGTGAATCCTCATGAGATGTCCAACCAGCCGGTCTATACGGTCGTTGCCGCGGCTGAATTGCTGCGGATCTCGTCGCCAACATTGCGCCGGTGGCTCGACGGCAGCAAAGACCGCAGCCGTGCCCACTCGCCGCCGATCATCCGAATCGAACCGACTGGCAGCAACGAACTCACCTGGGCTGAGTTCGTTGAGGCAGGTCTGCTGGCTCAGTACAGACGGGAACTGAGGGTGAGACTTCAAGAGATAAGAGCGGTTGTTGCTGCCCTGCGTGAAAACTACGGTGATCCCTACCCTCTCGCCTCATACAAGCCCTGGGAAGGGCCGAATCGGCGGCTGTTGGTTGACCTTCAGCAACATCACAGTCTGAGCGAAGACCTATGGCTTGTTGCTCCGGCAACCGGTCAACCGCTACTGCTGCCACCTGCTGACGCTTTCTTGCGGAGGATCGACTGGAGCGGAAACGAGCCCATCGCATGGCGTCCCCACGACGACCCCCAATCACCTGTTCGCTGCCGACCCGGTTTCCGCGGAGGTCGCCCGTCCATCAAAGGAATTAGCACCGTTGCCATTTTTGAGCATATCGATGGCGGGGAGCCAATTGAGGAAGTTGCTAAAGACTTTGACTTGTCAATCGAAGATACCCACTGGGCACTTGCCTACGAAACTTCCTATAGGGCTCTTCCTGCTGCGGCATGAAACCAGCCATAGTCCGCTACTACTTTGACACGGACATCCTCGGTCTCGCCAAGGTGATAGCCGCTCTGCGTCCTGACGTGACTTACCCTGGGGCTCCCGAGCAGGTTGTGAAGAACCGACTACGCCCTGCTTGCGAGATCACGAGCACTGACATCGCAGATAGGATATGGATTCCGATGGTAGCCGCCGCCGGAATGGTTGCCATAACTCGCGACTCCAAGATCACGCGCCACCCCTCCGAAAGGGCCACCGTCATGGATAGCAACGCTCGATTATTTGCTTTGCATCCTGATCAGGCCGTAACAGTTTGGTCGCAACTTGAACTCCTAATGCGCCAATGGCGCAAGATCGAGTATCTAGTTGAACAGCCCGGACCGTACATATACAAGATCTCACGAAGCCGAGTACGTCAAATGTTCTAGTGCTTGTCCGAACGCGAATAGCCTGTTTATTGGGGTGATTTGTCTAGCAGTTTTCTGGCAGTCTCACTGGCAGCATGGTCAAGTCTTGAAGGCTGACATCCTCAACCTGTGGGTAAAGTATGCTGGCTAGAACTCCTTTACCCTCCGAGACCGGGCACCGATCGAACTGCATTTGGGTTTTGAACGGCATGTTCTCTCCCAGCGCACCCCCCACCGCCAGCGCGGTGCCCAAAACCCCGCCACGGTCGAAGACTTGGAAGCTGATTGACCCCTCGAAATTTTGGCCTTGTCCCCTGATGGTTGTGCCTTTGATCAGCAGCTCACCGGCCGGCGGGTAGTCCACAACCACGTTTTTCGATTGAGCTCTGACAACGACCCAGGTCGTAGTACCGTCATCCAACTGGGCAGCCTGCATGTAAATGGTGGAGGCCAACCCTTCATGGACTCCATCCCATCTCCTTAGCGGCAACTCGGCGGTGGCAGTCGTACCGGTTTGCACCGCGGGCCTCGGCGTTGCTGCTTTTTCGCCCATCGCCACATACTCAACAAAGGCTGCGGCTGCCTCATCGGGGGTGCGAGGCCACTCAGCCGGTGTCGAGAGGAGGGGCCACACAAACAACTCCGGCAAGGTGGATGCGATGACCTGCGGAGATGCGGTGGTAGAGGTTGTGGCCTGCAAGGTTGATGTTGCAGTTGGTGAAGCATCCGTGTTGGCGGTGTAAACGTCATCGGAGTCGTTACCGCAGCTTGCCATCACAACAACCATTGCTATGGAAACCAAAATTGCCGGGCGGATCATGCTGGTGAATTGGCCGAAAGTTGCCTGCTAGGTTTCCGGCTTGAACCCGAATTTCTTCATCGAGTCCTCGAAGGCTGCTTGGGTTGAGTACACCGACAGCCGGTCGAATTGCCGCTGAATGTTACGGTCGGTTACGTCGGCGTGCACATCCACCGCCATCTTTGCCAACCCGACCGCTTCGGTTGGTAGCGACATCAGGTGGTGGCAAAATGCGTAAACCTCATCCAGAAGCGACTCCGCCGGGTACACCTCATGCACCAGGCCTATGGATTTGGCTTGCTCTGCCCCTATTTCCATGGTGGCCATGGCCATCCACTTGGCCCAGCTCGGCCCGACCAGCCGGGTCAGCCTGCTGGTGCCGCCGCTGCCCGCGATACCCCCCAGTTTGACCTCGGGCAGCAAGAACGAGGCCTCCGGGGTGCAGAACCGGAAGTCCACCGACCCGGCCATCTCCACCCCCGCGCCCAGGCACCGGCCCTGGATGGCCATTATCACCGGCTTCTCCACCGCCTCCATCTCGTCGTACAGCAGGTGGTGGCTGCGGTAGTCCCGCCGGAAGTTCCAACCCGGGTGGAGGTGTTTGGTCTCGGGATCGCCGGGCCGGTTGCCTGCGGGGCTGGAGATGTCCTGACCGGCGGTGAAGTAGCGGCCCCGGGCGGTGATCACCAGGCAGCGCAGGTCGTCGCGGTCGCCCAGGGCCAGCACCGCTTCCCACAACACCGCGGTCATCTCATGGCTGATGGCGTTCAGCTTGTCGGGACGGTCGAGGGTGACCGTGATGATGCCACCGTCGATATCGACGGTCGCGTTGGGATGGCCGCCAGGAGCCTCAGCCATGGAACAAACCCTAGGCGGAATAACCCTAGGCGGCCTCGCGCAGGCGGGTGGTTCGATGCACCGGGTCGGTGTCGATTTTGGGGATCACGTGCTCGCCCAGAAGCGCAATGGTTTTGAGGTCGTCGGCTCGCTCGCTCGAGCCCATGCCGAACACCAGTTGGTCGGCTCCGGCTTCGGCCCACTCCTGGCAAGCCTTCAGCGCCTGGTCGGGATCACCCATGATGTTGCCCGGCTGACCGATGCCCTGCCACAGCTCCTCGGCGCTGGGCATGGGGATGGTTTGGGGCCAGGCCGGCACCCAGTCGGGTCGGGGGAAGGTGTCGTGGTAGCGGAACACGTTGGACTGGAGGTAGGTCATCGACGACCGCAGCGCATGGTCCACCGCCCCCTGGGTGGTATCGGCCACGAACGCGCCGGTGGTCACCATGATGTTGTCGTTGACGAACGCCCCCACCGGCTCGGCGTTGATGATCTCCTTCTTGTATGCCTCCAGCACCGGGGCCAGCTCCTCGATGGCCCCAACCGAGAATCCCAGCACCCCGAGTCCCCGGCGGGCGGCCATGGCGTAGCTGGTGGTGTTGCCGGCGGCGTACCACATGGCCGGATGGCCCTTGCCCCACGGCTTGGGCAGAACCTTTCTGGGCGGCAGTGACCAGAACTTGCCGTCGTAGCCCTCGTAGGTGTCCTGGGTCCACATCTTGGCGAACTCGCCGATCACGTCCTCCCAGATCTCCTTGGTGTGAGAGGTGTCGGTGATGCCCTCCCGGTGCAGGAATCCCAGGATCTCGTGGCTGCCGGCCCCCCGGCCGGTACCGAACTCGAACCGGCCCTCGGACAGGTGGTCGAGCATGGCTACCCGCTCGGCCACCTTGGCCGGATGGTTCACCTGGGGTAAAGGGTTGAAGATGCCCGACCCTATGTGGATGCGCTCGGTGGCGCAGGCCAGGTACCCGGCAATGGCATCGTTGGCCGACATGTGGGAGTACTCGTCGAGGAAGTGGTGCTCGGGCAACCACACGTACTTGAACCCGGCCTTATCGGCTGCGATCACCAGCTCCAGCTCCTCCATGAACGCCTTGTGCTCGGCATCGGGGTCGTTCTCCCGGCGATGCTGGGGTACGTATCCCTGGACGAAGATTCCAAACTCCATATCGGCCCCTCCATGAGTTGTTGACGGCTGGTAATTCCTAGCACCCCAACCCCCTCAGGGTCTAGGAGCGAGAGCGGGTGGCAGCCAATAGAAGGTCTAGGGGCGAGAGCGGGTGGCAGCCAATAGGCTTGGTTCCTGTGCTTCCCATCCGGCCCGAGCAACCTCCCACCCCGCCTCGTGACGCTTTCACCATCCATCGAGCCTCGGTGGACGGCAACCTGGCGCTTGCCTATATCCGGGAGGGAGTCGGTGGTTACCCCCTGGTGCTGCTGCATGGGTACCCCGAGACGAAGCGCATCTGGTGGCGCAACATCATCCCGCTGGTCGAGGCGGGCTACGAGGTCATAGTGCCCGATCTGCGGGGCTACGGCGACTCCGACCTGTCCGCCGACGATCAGTACGACCTGGTGCTGTACTCCCGCGACATCCACACCCTGGTTCACGACGTGCTCGGCCATGACCGGGTCGGCCTGCTGGGCGGCGATGTGGGCGGCGTGGTCATCGTGGACATGGCCAACCGGTGGCCGGGTTTCGTGGACCGCATGGTGTTCTTCAACACCGTGGCTCCCTTCATCGTCGACCGGGCGGACTGGTACACCGAGCGGGGTTTGTCGCTGAACCCGCTGCCCCACGGTCCCACCGGCGATTACCGCATCCGCCAGGGCCGTGACCCCGACATCCTGCGGGCCGAGCTGGATACTCCGCCGCGCTGCCGCCGCTACGTGCGGGACTTTTACGAGCACCGGCTGCTGGCTTCCCAGTACTCCTTCGGTGAGGACGACTACGACTTCATGACCGAGCCGTTTGCCGACCTGGAGCGGCTGGCCGCAGGTTGGGCCGTGTACCAGTTGGAGTACGCAAGGCCCATGAGCGAGCCGCCCATGATGGGTACCCCGGTGCAAGCCCCCACGCTCATCCTTTACGGGCCCGACGACCGGATCGTGCCCGAGGATTTCCCCAAGCGTTGCGAGATAGCCTTCGCCAACCGGGTGGGACCGCTGGTGATCCCCGAGGCCGGGCACTTCCTCCAGTGGGAGCGGGCCGACGTGTTCAACGAGGTGGTCAAGTACTTCTTCGCCGATTTGAAAGGAGGCAATTGCTAGTGCACCTCAACGAGTTCGCCTCCACCATCGAGGCCCTGAACATGACGGTGACCGCCGAATTCGAGAGCCTATGCACCAGCGCCGCCGACCTGGGCATCGCCCACAGCTCCGACATCTCATACGTGTCCCGCAATATCGTTGCCCGCCATCACCGGTTTCATTTTCTGGAGTGGGGCAGCCCCGATGCCCAAACGGTTCTGCTGCTTCACGGCGGTAACCAATCGGCCCACTCCTGGGATCTCGTCAGCCTGGCGTTGGCCGACCGCTACCACGTGCTGGCCCTCGACCAGCGAGGCCACGGTGACAGTGAGTGGGCCCGAGATGCCGACTATTCCTCCGGGGCGATGGCCGCCGACGTTGCTGCATTTTGCGACGCGCTCGGCGTTGCCAACCCCATCATCATGGGCCACTCGATGGGGGGTATGAACACCATGCGGCTCTGCCTTGTCCACCCCAACCTGGCCCGGGCAATCGTGATCGTGGATGTCGGCCCGGAGATTTCCGAGGTGGGTACTCAGGTGATCCGCACTTTCGTTACCGAGAACCGGGAGTTCCAGCATCTGGATGACTTCGTGGCCGCGGTGCAAAAGTACGACCCCTACCGAAGCCGCGAGCACATTGAACGCACTGTCAAGTACAACCTGCTCCAGCGGGTGGACGGCACCTACATCTCCAAGGTGGACCACGGTCCCCGGCTGGCTCACGGTACCGAACACCGCCGGGCCGGCGATCACTTCACGCTGGAGGATGCCGGGCGCATCACCCAACCGGCGCTGCTGCTGCGGGGTGCCGACTCCTGGGTTCTCACAGCCGAGGCGGCGGAAAGGTTTGCCGAAGCCTTGCCCGATGGCCGGTTGGTGACGGTGGCCGATTGCAGCCACAACGTGCACGGCCAGAACACCCCTGGCTTTCTGGCCGCGGTGGAGCCCTTCTTGAAATCGGTGTCGCCATGACCGGCGGAACATCAAATCAAGCATCGGGGGTCCGGGCCGGCCTTGAAGCCTGGGAGGATTGGTGCGCTCTGCTGGATGGCTTGGGCCGCGAGGTAATCGCTGAGCCCTATCCCACCGGGGCCAACGCCCAGTTGGAGATGCTCGAACATCTGGCCGACAACGCGGTGGCGTTCCTGGGGTGGGAAGTGCTGCACGCCGACCCCACCCGGCCCCTGTTCAGCCGCCAGAACGATCTGATCACCCAGTGGGGTGGGCCCAACGCCGACAACGTGTACCGTCATGCCCGTATCGAAGCGGGCCGCCGGTACCGCATCTGCGGCAACATGCACGGCTGCGACGACTTCATCCTGGCCCTTCGAGCCGGTTTCATGCACAACGATGTCTGGGGGACGAAGGCCACGGTGACCGCATCGGAGTTGGGGTTGGGTCGCCATGACGACTTCGAGATACTGCTCGGCGGTGACGAACCCGCCGCGGTGGCCATCCCCGAAGGGGTGCTTTCCGCGTCAATTCGCGAGTACTACTTCGACTGGACCGCCGATGAGCCCGCCTTTTTCACCATCGAGTGTCTCGATCCCCAACCCGCCCCCGTGCTGGACGGCGCTACGTTCGCCAACCGGGTGCGCCGGGCCATGATGCAGATGACCGACTCCATCCAGCGGTGGAACGCCTACATGGAGATGAACCGGGCCGAACGCATCGACAACAGCTTCACCAATCGCACCCTGGAGGTGTCTAAGGGCTTGTCCATGGCCCGCTACGAGTTCTGCTTCTGGGACTTGGAGCCCGACCAGGCCCTCATCATCACCGCCGAGGTGCCCGAGGCCCGCTACTGGGGAGCCCAGCTCTACATGATGGGCACGTTCGAGCTGGTGGATACCTACAGTCACATCTCCTGCCGCAACCAGACCCAAACCACGGTGGACTCCGACGGCAAGGTGCGCTACGTGCTGTGCGACACCGACCCCAGTACCGTCAACTGGCTCGACACCGCCGGCCGCCGCAACGGTTTGTGTACCCTGCGCTGGTTCTGGCCCACCGGCGACCGGGCCATGACCCCCACCGCCGAGGTGGTGGCCCTGGCCGACCTGGCCGCCGCCATCCCCATGGACCACCCCACCGTCACCCTCCCCACCCGCGCCGCCGACCTGGCCACCCGCCAATCCCACCTCCGGCACCGCTTCAGGACGTAACTTTGCTGCGGAGCTCTTAGCGGGAACGATGTCCTCATTACATTACGCACTAACGCATGAGGCTACGCACTAGCGCATAACTTGGCGCACTAAGGGGTTTCTCACCTACGGGCTAGGGTCGCATGAAGCCGCCGCCGTCCACTTGGAGGGTTTCGCCGGTGATGTACTGGCTGGCATCGGAAAGCAGGAAACTGATCACCGGCGCAATGTCACCCACCGGATCGCCGTCTCGGCCCAGGGGGTGGTTGGCGAAAAGGGCCTCATAGGCCGCCATACGGTCGGGATCCTCCTCGGGCGGGGCTCTATGAGCGACCGATGCCGGGTTCACGCAGTTAACGGTTATGCCGTCACGGCCCCACTCCCGGGCCGCGGTGCGGGTGAGCGATCGGATGGCTTCCTTGGCGGCGCCGTAGGGTCCGTAGCCCGGCCCACCGGTCAAGCCCACGTTGGTGCCGAAGGTGACGATGCGGCCCCGCCCCTTGGCCGCCATATGGGGGTGAACCGCCTGCATGAGCCACAGCGTGCCCTTGGGTCCGGTGTCGAACAGCAAGTCCATGTCCGGCTCCCGCACCTCCAGCAGCGGCATGGTGGGGCGGAACGACTGGGCATTGGCCACCAGCCCGTCCACCGTGCCCCAACGCCGTACCGTGCGGTCCACCACATCGGTGGCGTGGTTTTGCTCTCCCACCGAGCCCGCCACCGCCAGCACATCCCCGCCGCGTTCCCGCAGCTCAGCCGCGGTGGCTTCGATCCGCTCCGGCTTGCGGCTGGTCACCGTCACTCGTGCTCCCCGGTCCACCAGGTACTCGGCGATGCCCCTGCCGATGCCTTTGGATGCGCCGGTGACGATCACGACCAAGCCTTCGAGCATCTCAAAAGCGTACTGTTGCCGGTGATGTCAACTCGGTACGGTTCCCAGATGGTTTGGTTTCCTGATCGCTGCGTGGCTCAGCCGAAGTCCCGGCAGTTAGAGAGCGATGGGTTGGTCTCCTAGGGCCCGGCCCGATTGGGTGGTTGCCATCAACCGGGGTGATGCCGGGCCGGTGGTTGATGAGGCTCGTCGCCCGTTCGACCCCGACCTTTTGTTGGCCGAGGCCCTGGTTCGCCAGGGTCGGGCCCCCGACCATCTGGCGGCTTACGGTGATGGCGCTTTCATTGAGCCGCTAACCCTGTTCTGTCGCGGGCTGGAGCATGATGCCGGGCTCAACCTGATGGGCCGGTGGATGTCCCGGCGCATGATCCTGCGCCTTCTGGAAGTCCGCATCCAGCTCACCGGTTACCTGGACGCAGATCCAGCCACCCTGGATGAACCCATCCACGAGCCCATCTTCGTGATCGGCGCGCCCCGCACCGGCACCACCGTCATGCACGGCCTGCTGGCTCAGGACCCCGCCCACCGGGCCCCCGAGGGTTGGGAGCTGCTGCGCCCGGTGCCTCCCCCCCACCCCGATCCCGAAATCCGGGCCACCGATCCCCGCATCGCCCTGGCCACCGCCGAGCTGACGATGCCCCAGATGGTGGCCGACGGGCTGCTGGCCATCCACGAGTACTCCGGGCGCATGTACAAGGAGTGCCTGTCGGCCATGTCGCTCGAGTTCCGCTCCGAGGAGATGGTCAGCCGCACCGACGTACCTGGCTACCGGACCTGGCTGGAAACCGCCGATCTCCGGCCCGCCTACCGAACCTACCGCCGGGTGCTTCAGGTGTTGCAGCGCCGGATGCCCACCCGCCGATGGGTGCTCAAGTCGCCCGCTCACCTTCAGGCACTACCGGCGCTGCTGGAGATGTTCGGCGATGCCCGCTTCGTAATCACCCATCGCGATCCCACCGCCATCCTGCCCTCGGTCACCAGCCTCATTGCCACCATGCGGTGGGCCCATTCCGACCGGGTGGACTTTGCCGCCATCGGCCGGTACCACTTGGAGCTCTACGGCCGAAGCCTGGACAATCTCATCGACCTGATCGACTCCGGCCGCCTGCGGGCCGATCGTGTTGCTCAGGTTCCCCACCACCTGGTCACTACCGGCAAGCTGGTTGCCGCCCGCTCGGTGTATGAGCAACTCCAAATGGAGTTGACCCCCGAGACCGAGGCCGCGATGGAAGCTCACGCCGCGGCCACCCCACCGGGCAAGCGGGGCGAGCACCGGTACCGGTTCGAGGATCTGGGGCTCACCCGAACCGAGGTTCGAGACCGTTTCGCCCGCTACATCGACCGTTTCGACATCCCGGAATCCGGCGACAACCAAACATGGCCATGAGCAGCCCGCAATTCTCCGAGACTGAGTCAACCGAGGCATCCAGCCCGCAACACCCCGAGACCGAGTCGGTTGTGGGGGCGTCCAGCCCGCAACACCCCAGGACCGCATCGGCCTACCGCTTGGCCGAGTTGCTGGGTGATGTTCCCCATCCTGACGATTTCGGCCCCGAGGCCTATGAGCTGGTGGAGCGCACCCGTGACCTGGTAGCGGCGGTGGCGGCCAATGATGCCGACCGTGCCACTCGTGCCGAAATAGCCACCGAGCTGGCCCGGATAACCGAGCGGCTCCGGGTACACCAGCGCCACCCCCACATCGTGGTGGCCCGTGATCGTGATGGCACCATCTACAACCTCACCCAGGCCGGGTCGGGTCGGCTCAATCCCCAGGCTCCCCGGCTGGTCTTCGACCCGGTACCGCTGCGACCACCCGGTTCCGGGCCTCACTCGGTGGAGATGCGGGCCACCGTTACCCTTACCGAGGCCCACTCCGGCCCTCCCCACCGGGCCCACGGCGGGGTGGTGGCCTCCATCCTGGACGAGGCCCTGGGTACCGCCGCCACCCGAGCCGGCGCCACCGGCCTCACCGCCGGTATCAACATCCGTTATAAGGCCGGCACCCCCCTGCACACCCCGCTGGAGGTCACCGCCCGTTACTCCCACACCGAGGGTCGCAAGCACATCGCCACCGGCGAACTCCGAGCCGGCGAAACCATCTGCGCCACCGCCGAGGCGATTTTCATAGCCGAGCCGGCGGTGTAGTTCGGGTGCTGCCCACCAGAGCCATCCCCATTCGCAGCACCGCCCGGTCGAGCTCTTTGGCTTAGATTATCAATAGGATATTGTCGATAAAGCCATTATTTTTGCTTTATGCTGTCGATGTGGGTGGTCCTAAGGTTTATGCACCTATGACGATGGAAGCGCTCCGGCTGCTGGGAGATCGAGTGCGTTTGGCCCGCCGGGAACGGCGGTGGACGGTTGAGGATCTGGCGGCAAGGGTTGGGGTGTCTCCGGTGACGATCCGCAAAGTGGAAAAGGGTGATCCCACTGTTGCGCTGGGCACTGCCTTTGAGGCTGCGGCATTGGTGGGGGTGGCATTGTTCGATGAGGATCCCGCCCGCCGGACCCTTGAGGCCGAGTACGTTGTTGCTCGACTTGCCGTGCTGCCCGCGGCGGTGCGTCGTGGCCATGTCAACGACGACTTCTGACTCTGACATGGCCGAGCGTCCGGTTGAAGCCTTTGTTTGGGTGTGGCTTCCGGGGTCAACCGAGCCGGTGGTCGCCGGAAGGCTCACGGACCGGGGCTCGGTCATCACGTTCACCTACGGGCGCAGCTTCCTGGAACGGTCCGATGCCATGGCGTTGTACTTGCCCGAACTTCCGTTGCGCCGGGGAGAGGTTGCCCCGCTTTCCGGCGAGATCGCCGGGTGCATTGCCGATGCCGGCCCCGATGCCTGGGGTCGGCGGGTGATCGAGTCCCAATGTGTTGGGAACACTACTGATTTGGGAACTCTTGCCTATCTCCTGGCATCCGGATCCAACCGCACCGGTGCGCTCGATTTTCAGCAATCGGCGGTTGAATACACCCCCCGCGGTCACGATGTGGTGCCACTGGAGGAGCTTGCCGAGGTTGCCGAGCGGGTTGAGAACGGTGTACCCCTCACCCCAGGGCTGGAACATGCCTTGTTTCATGGCAGCTCGATGGGCGGGGCCAGGCCCAAGGCAGTCGTAGTCGACGGTATGCGGCAGATGGTTGCCAAGTTCACCTCGGTGGTCGACTCCTTTCCCGTGGTCAAGGCGGAGTATGTGGCCATGGAGCTGGCCCGCCGGGCCGGTCTCGAGGTCGCTGGAGTTGGTCTTGATCGCGTCCTGGGCCGTGACGTTCTGCTGGTTGACCGTTTCGACCGTACCGAGGCCGCCGGCCGGCGCATGATGGTGTCAGTGCTCACCCTTTTGGAGCTGCACGATGCCGGCGGTATGGCCGGTCGCTACGCCACCTATCCCGACTTTGCCTTTCAGATAAGAGCGCGATTCGCCAACCCCGATATCGCGCTCAACGAGTTGTTCGCCCGCATCACCTTCAACATCTTGGTGGGTAACACCGACGATCATGCTCGCAATCATGCTGCGTTCTGGGACGGTACCCAGCTTACGCTCACCCCTGCCTATGACATCTGTCCCCAGAGCCGCGTTGGTGAGCAAGCAGCCCAGGCCATGGCTTTTGGGGATGATGGTGATCGATTGAGCCAAGTGGCTCGGTGCATCACCCATGCCGGTATCTACCATTTGACGGCCAGACAGGCCAGAGACGTTGTGGAGCACCAGATTTCTGTCATTCATGACGAGTGGGTCTCGGTGTGCGACCAGGCCGAGCTGGCCATGGCCGAGCGCGAGCGGCTGTGGGGACGCCAATTCCTCAACCCCTACGCGCTCTACAACCTTCGCTGAGGGGCTGCGCCGGTGGGCAAAATGTAATCTCGTGTTTGAGTTGAATTGTGCGGGGGGGGGGGGGCGTGTGGTAGGTTGGTGTTGAGTTGTTATGGGTGCTTGGCCAGGAAAGGTGTGATTGATGGGTAGGGTGTGTTTTCGTCGGGGTTTGTTGGTGGTGGCGTTGTTGGCGGGTGTGGTGGTTGTTCCTCAGGGTCTGGTGGCGCAGGGCTCTTCCGGGGAGGGGGTTGTGGCTGTGTCGATAGACGCGCCGATCAACCTCGATGTCGCGGCTCGCGACGGGGGCGTGTCGCTGTCGTGGAGCCGTGGCGACGAGCCCCGCAAGAAATCGAATTGCGCCACGTCGAGCTACGAGGTGTACGTGTATGACCGCTCCGGTGACACGGTCGCGCAGCACAGCGTGGCATTTCCGGACAGCGCGTTGGATCTGGATCTCGTCGCGGACACGAAATACAAGGCGCAGGTGTACGCCTACTCAAAGGACTGCGCCCGTTGGGGCAAAGATGCGATGGTCAAGTTCAAGGTCGTTGCCGCAAAGCCAACGCAGACCGAAAGCTTGTTCCAAGCTCAGCAAGGCACAGATGAAGGCTCTGCAACTCCTACTCCGACACCAACCCCCGAACCCACGCCGACACCAACGCCGGAACCTACGCCTGTGGTGTTGACGGTATCAGTGGCTGATGTGAGCGTTGTTGAGGGTAATAGCGGTTACACCGACCTTGTGTTCACGGTGGAGTTGAGCGGTATGCCTAGCCATGACGTGACCGTGCATGCCTCAGCAGTGTCGCCTCGGAGCGCCTCAGCCACCCGCAGCAAGAACAACCCAGGACGTGACTACGTGGGTTTCAACAAAAAATCTGTGGTCTTTCCAGCCAACGCCACTGGAGCCCAACTTACTCAAACCATCAATGTTCAAGTAATAGGTGACACAACACCGGAGGACGACGAAACCTTTGTCCTCCGCCTCAAAAATCTCCAAACCCAGGATGATCGAGTTGCTTTCACCGGAGGCGACCGGAAACTTGAAGCCACCGGTACCATCCGTGATGACGATGCAACTCAAACCCAAGTCTCAACTCAAACCCAAGTCTATGGAGCTGGAATCAGAGACGAGCAACCCTTACAAGATGGCATACCAACCCCTACTCCTACTCCAACCTCTACCCCCACTGCAACTCCCGAACTCACCCCCACTTCCACTCCTGAGCCCACCCCTCCTCCAGGCAATGTAAACGATGATAGTGATGGCGGGGATAACAGCGATGTTGGTGGTTTAAATGATGGTAATGACGACGATGATGGTGCTGTGGGCAAGGTGGATGACGTTGTTGTTACTGCGTCTGAGAGCCCTCTTTTTGCTGCTGGTATGGATCATTCCTGCGCGTTGCGTGACGACGGCAGTATTACCTGTTGGGGTAGTAACCGGGATGGTCAGTTGGATGTTCCGTCGGGTAAGTTCAGTGCGGTATCTGCTGGCTACTCTTCTTGCGGGTTGCGCACTGACGGTACCATTGCCTGCTGGGGTTCTGGGGGTAGTAAAGGTGTAGATCTGCGGGTGGGTATACCATCTGGAAGCTTCAGCGCGGTATCAGCTTCACGGTATCATGCGTGCGGGTTGCGCACTGACGGTACTATTGCCTGCTGGGGTAGCGATGGGTTTGGCCAGTTGAATGCTCCGCCGGGTAAGTTCAGCACCTTGTCAACAGGGTTTGGTAGTGCTTGCGCGCTGCGCGCTGACGGCACCGTTGCTTGCTGGGGCACTGATCTTTTACACAGAGACCTTTCATTGACTTACCCTTTCAGTAAGTTGGCTTCTCCGTCGGGTAAGTTCACCGCGGTTTCGGCTGGCGGGTACTTTGCGTGCGGGTTGCGCACTGATGGCACTATTACCTGTTGGGGCAATCCCAGTGAAGGTCGGTTTGATGCTCCGTCGGGTGAGTTCAAAGCGTTAGCTGCCGCCGTTGACTTTGCGTGCGGGGTGCGTGTTGACGCCAGCATTGCCTGTTGGGGTGATGAGAGGTTGGGCCAGACTGACGCACCAGAGGGGAGCTTCACTGCGATCAGTGCTGGTTGGCGGCATTCTTGTGCCATGCGTGTTGATGGTACCCTTGTGTGCTGGGGTATCAGCGATGATGGCCAGACGGACGTACCCGAGGATTTGGCGGGTACGTCAACCGATGGGTCAAACCAGCCGTTCCGGTTCTCGTCTATATCTTCTGGTGGGGACCACACGTGCGGTTTGCTTACTGGTTTGTTGAGTGATGATGCCAGAGCCGTTTGTTGGGGAGACGACAGCCATGGCCAGTCAACTCCTAATTCGGGTAAGTTCACTGCTATTTCCGCCGGCCAGGACTTCTCCTGCGGGGTAGCACGTACTGGCGGTACCGTTAGTTGTTGGGGGAACAACAGCAAAGGGCAGTTGGACGCTCCGTCGGGTGAGTTCATTTCTATATCTTCCGGTGGAGCTCATTCGTGCGGGGTGCGCCCTGGCGGCGCTATTGCCTGCTGGGGTGACAACAGCCATGGCCAAACGGATGCCCCTTCGGGCACGTTCGATGAGGTGTCGGTTGGTTACCAGCATTCTTGTGGACTAAAGCGAGGATATGGTATAGCCATACTCCGAGGCGAAAGTATTGTTTGTTGGGGTGATAACAGTAGCGACCAGACGGACGCACCCGTAAAACAACAAGGCTCAAGTTGGACCGAAAGCTTCCTTAGACTATCGGCTGGCTACCAGCATTCGTGCACAGTCAAATGGGGCGGCACTGTTGTTTGTTGGGGTGATAACAGTAGCGGCCAGACTGATGTGCCTACGCACTCATCCACCATGAGGAGGGTGTCGGCTGGTTACTGGCAGTCGTGCGGCATGGATGCTTATGGCGCTACTTTCTGCTGGGGTGATGGCGATTACGATTTCAGCAAGTCGGAGTTTTCGGCGCACCTGTTCAGAGAGGTGTCGATTGGCCATGAGCATTCGTGCGGGCTGCTGCGCACAGGCCACGTTGTTTGCTGGGGTGACAACAGTAGCGGCCAAACCAATGTCCCCACCCGCCCCCGCACCTAACCCAGCACCCCACCTGGAGCCGTGCTGCTGGGTGTGTGCGGGTTGGCTGCGTGCTTGACTATCGGGTGTGCGCCGGCGGACCGCGTGCTTGACTATCGGGATGGTTGATGTCGCAGCACCGCAGGAGACCGAAATACTGGGTACCGCCGTAACCGCTTCGGGGTTGGCATCTCTGGCTCCGGTGAAGATCCCCGTGCAGCGCTACATCTCACCGGAGTTCGCCGAACTTGAACACGAGCGGTTGTGGCCCAAGGTGTGGCACGTGGCCTGCACCGTTGACCACGTCGCCAATCCCGGCGATTGGTTCGAGCACCGGCTGGGTAAGTATTCGATCCTGCTGGTGAGGGGCACCGATGGCGTGTTGCGGGGCTTTCAGAACGCCTGCCGCCACCGGGGCAACCCCATATGCCAGGGATCGGGTGCCGGAATCACCGAGCTGCGTTGCCCCTACCATCGATGGGCGTGGGACCTTGCCGGCCGGTTGCGGGAGATACCGTCTCGCCGGGGATTCGGCCCCATCAACAACGACGACCTACCCCTCGTGCCGGTAAAGGTGGATACCTGGGGCCGCCTGGTGTTCGTGAACCTCGACACCGGTGCCGAACCTCTGGAGGGTTGGCTCGAGGGCATACCCGACGACATTGCCTGGGCCAACCTGGACGAGTTCCGGGGCACCTACTCCACCGTCACCCCGGTGAACTGCAACTGGAAGGTGGTCAACGAGGGGTTCTCCGAGACCTACCACGTGCAGGGCCTTCACCGGGAGATGCTGGGCAGTATCAACGACGTGGATGCACCCCAGCGAATCTGGGACCACCACAGTGCCTCCTACCAGGCCTACGGCGTTCCCAGCCCTCGCCTGGGCCGAAACGTGAGTGACCAAACTGTGTGGGACTCCTTTGTTGCCACCCAAGGTGGTCGCATGGGCCCCGACTACACAGAGCCCTGCGCCCTGCCCGAGGTGCCCGAAGGCCAAACCCTCCAAGATGTGATTGCCCAGAACATCAGAGAGCATCAGGCCACTTCGGGGGTCGATCTGAAGGGTTACGACACCGCGCAAATCACCCATCTCAGCCAGTACAACCTGTTCCCCAACACAACCCTGCTAATCAGCGCCGATCTGTTCACGGTGCTGACAGCAAGACCCGGCCCCAGCCCCGACACAGGGGAGCTGGTCACCATCCATCTGAGCCGGATGCCGTCGGCCGATGCCCCGGCCTCGTCGCCGGTTCATGTCACCGTGCCCATGGACCAAGCCGATTTCGGATTCGTGCTGAATCAGGACTTCAGCGTGATTCGCACCATGCAGGCAGGGCTGCACCAACCGGGCTTCACCCATGTTTGGTTGTCGGGTGAGGAGTGCCGCATCATCAACATGCACCGCCACCTGGAGCGGTGCCTGGGGTTGGCCCCCGGTGGTTGGCAGCGATCAGGCCACCTTCATTAGGTGATCCAATTGATTGATCGACACCGGTAAGCCGGTGGTTGATAGCGATCAGGCCACCTTCATTAGGCGGGACATGTTGCCGCCCATCACCTTTTGGATCTGATCCTCGGGGAGCCCGTCCAACTGGTCCACGAACGAGATCGGGTCGGCCATGCCCTCGACATGGGGGTAGTCCGAGCCGAACACCACGTTGTCGGCCCCCACGACACCGATGAGCCCGATCGGGTCGTCCTCGTGGAAGGGGTGGATCCAGATGTTGCGCCGGATCACGTCCACCGGGTGCTCCTCCCAGGCGTGGGGCATCCTCCGGTAGCACGTTTCCAGATGGGCGAGCAGTGGCCGCACCCATGAGCTGCCGTTCTCGATGATGGCCACCTTCAGCCGGGGGTGCCGGGTGAGTGCGCCGTGGGCGACCCACGAGGTCACCGCGTCCTCGATGGCCCGGTTGTGCATCACCGACATCTGGAACAGCGACTGGTTGAAGGCCATCATCTCCTCGCTGGAGCCCTCCCACTCGTTGGTGAACCGGGTGTAGCCACTGTCGGAGGCGTGCATGGCGACCAGCACGTCCAACTCCACCACCCGCTCCCAGAACGGGTCGAACTCGGGCAGGGCGAACGAGCGCGGTCCCCGCAGACCGGGAGGCGGTGCCGGCCGGATCAGCACCGCTCTCGCCCCCCGTTCCACGCACCACTCCAGCTCCTCAATGGCTTTTTCCATGATGGGCAGGGTCACGATGGGCACCGGGAAGATGCGGTTCCGGTAGTTGAATGTCCAGTGCTCGTGCATCCACCGGTTGAGGGCGTGGATCACGATATGGCACTCGTCGGGGGCATCCCGGAAGCGCTCCTCCACCAACGATGCCAGCGTGGGGTACATCATGGCGTAGTCCAGGCCCAACTCGTTCATCAACTCCAGCCGGGGTTCGGGTTCGAAGAACGCCGGCAGAGCATCCATGGGCTTCATGATCTCCCGCCGTGACTTGCCCTCCGGGTTGCCGTGCTTGAAGTACTCCTCCTGGGCCCCGGGCGAGCCCACTCGCCTGAAGGTGGGGTTGGGGATGTAGTTGCTGATCCTGCCCCTCACCAGGATTTTCGTGCGACCGTTATGATCGATGTAGTCGATCAACCCCCGGTGGGAGTCGGGCAGGTGCTTGGTGAGCGCCTCGGTGGTCTCGTACATGTGGTTGTCGGCATCGAAAACGGGAAAACCAAGCCGTCGAGAAGACATGCCGGCCATTATAGACTCTGGGGTTTTCGGGGTTGGTTGGGGAGGTTGTTGGGGCCCCGGGTTTTCGGGGTTGCGTGGGGGCTCGGCCCATGAACCTGGGGTTGAGCTATTTCTCGCCGCTGCCGGGGCTCGGGCCTAGATTTGAGGGGGTGAGCTTGGAGGTTGCCATTCGGGGTGGCACGGTTGTGGATGGTACCGGTGGTCCGGGGCGGCGGGCCGATGTGGGTATTGCCGGTGGGCGGATAGTCGCCATTGACGATGCCGTCGAAGCCCCCACCGAGATCGATGCCTCCGGCCGGCTGGTATGCCCTGGGTTCATTGATTGTCACACCCACTACGACCCCCAGGTGCTGTGGGACCCGTGGCTGTCGCCGTCGTGCTGGCACGGGGTCACCTCGGTGGTGGCCGGGAGTTGCGGCTACAGCATCGCCCCCACCAAAGCCGCCGATCGGGCCTCTCTCATCCGTACCCTCGACAAGGTGGAGGACATGCGGGTGGCCACCCTGGAGGCCGGGGTGAACTGGGATTTCGAGACTTACGGGGAGTATCTGGATGTGATCCAGCTCCGGGGTTTGGCCGTCAACTTCGGTGGTTATGTGGGCCATACTGCGGTGCGGCTCTACGTCATGGGCCAGGATGCCTACGAGCGGGAGGCCACCCCCGGGGAGATAAACCGGATGAAGAGCGCCGTGGCCGAGGCCATTGCCGGGGGTGCTCTGGGGTTCTCCACCGACCGAGCCGGGTTCCATCTGGGCGACGGCGGGCGGCCGGTACCGTCCATCGTGGCAACCCAGGCCGAGACCGAGGCCCTCATCGGGGTCACCGCTGAGATCGGCCGGGGCGTGATCCACGTGGCCCCGGGGGAGAACTACCGCTGGGTTTACGACCTCCAGCCCGCACTGGGACGGCGGCTCAACTGGTCGTCCATCCTCACCTATCCCGCCGCCGCCACCTCCCGAGCCGGCTATCGCACCAAGCTGGACGACCACCTGGCCGGCCGGGCCGCCGGGGCCGATGTTTGGGTGCAGGTCACCTGCCGTCCCATCACCCAGCACATCACCATGATCGAGCCCACCCCCTTCTACACCATGGGTTCGTTCGCCGAGCTGGTGGCCCTGGCCCACGATGACCGGCCGGCGCTGTATGCCGACCCCGGCTGGCGGGCCCGGGTGCAGTCCGACCTTGATGCCAACGGTCTTTTGGCCTCCCGTTGGGACACGCTGACGGTGGTGGAGTCACCCCACCAGCCCGGTTTGGTGGGGTCATCGGTGGGTGAGCTGGCCGCCGACCGGGGCTGCTCACCGTGGGATGCCATGTGTGACATAGCCCTGGCC
Source organism: Candidatus Poriferisocius sp. (assembly GCF_965202595.1). Classification (GTDB taxonomy): domain Bacteria; phylum Actinomycetota; class Acidimicrobiia; order Acidimicrobiales; family Bin134; genus Poriferisocius. The sequence goes on along the minus strand of NZ_OZ241836.1, from coordinate 2,748,002 downwards.
GACGGGCTTATGACCCGCTTCGAGGTCACCTTTGCCAACGACGAGGTGGACGGGGTTACCGCCCTCATGCAGGCCGAGGGTGCTGTCATGGGCCTGTCCGACGCCGGGGCCCACGTGGGCCAGATCTGCGATGCGGTGATGCCCACCGACTTCTTGTCGCGCTGGGTGCGTGACCGGCGAGTGATGAGCCCCGAGACCGGTATCCACAAGCTCACCGGCGAGCTGGCCGAGATGCTCGGCCTCGCCCCCGACCGGGGCTACCTGCGCCCCGGAGCGGTGGCCGATCTGGTCGTGCTCGACTGGGATCATCTCGCGGTCGGGCCCATCCGCCGGGTGAACGACATGCCTGCGAGCGGCGAGCGCCTGATAGCCGACCAACCCCGCGGCATCGACCACATCCTGGTGGCCGGCACCCCTACCCGCCTCAACGGCCAGTGCCTCCTGGATCAGCTTGAAATCCTCCCGGCGGCCACCCTCCGCCCATCCTGACCCGCGACTAAAATAAGAGTTTTTACCCAAAGAACCTTTATTTGAAAGAAAACACTAATAAAAGAGCAATTCCGAATAAAAAAGTTCAAGTAAAAGTATAGCTGCGCGTAAAGTATTGGTATGGCGCAAGCAGCAGCTTTCCGCTGGCCGGTGGGACCTCGTACTGTCTTTTATGACGACGATGAGGGCGTTGCCTCGGCACCGACCCTGCGACGAGCAGTGGCTGAAGGTCGCCTTCGCCGCCTGGCACCCCGGTTGTACACGGCTGACCTGGTTAGCGATCCGGCTGACATCGTGGTGGAGAATCGTTGGTACATCCTGGGTCGCCTTCTGCCGGGAGCCGTGGTTGTGGATCGCTCGGCGGCCGAGGGCGGCAAGGTGGTGGACGGCCTTCTCCATGTGGCCACCGACGAGCGGCAAACAACTTTGAGGTTGCCGGGTTTGGAGATCCGAGTACGCCCGAATGATGCAGATGTTTCGAAGTCGGAGGATTTGCCGTGGCCGCATGGCCTGCGGATGTCGCGACCGGCCCGCGTCCTGGTCGACAACCTGGCAACAAGCAAGAGTACGGGAAGGCGGCGATCCCGCACCCTGTCCCTGGCTGAGCTGGAGGATTGGTTGGCTCGCAAATCCATGTTCTGGGAAAAGAGCCGGGTGTCTCGACTTCGTGAGGAAGCCATTGAACTAGCCGGCAGGATGGCCGCACCGGACCGGATCCACGAGATCGATGCTCTTTTCGAGCGGCTGGCCGGGCTTCTACCACTGCGCCCGGATTTTGGAAGGTTGCTCAAGGCTTTGCTCACCGATCAAGCCTGGGACGAACGGCGGGTGGAGATGTTCGAGCGGTTGGTAGCCATGTTGGCTGAGCACGACGATCCTGAAGCGCCCGATTTCTTACCCGAAGGAAGGCTTTCTGCTGAGCTGCCCTTTTACGAGAGCTACTTCTCCAACTACATCGAGGGCACAAAGTTTACGGTGGATGAGGCCCGCCGCATCGTCGAGACTCAACAGCTTCCTGCATCCCGGCCGGCCGATGGCCACGACATTTTGGGCACCTACCGGTGTGTTGTGGATCCCGTTGGTCGCAAAGCCGTGTCTGAAGATCCTCAAGTTCTGGCGGATTACCTTTGCGAGCGGCACATGATGATCCTTGGTGGTCGCCCGGAGTTGTGCCCCGGTAAGTGGAAGCAGGACAACAACCAGGCCGGTGGTTACAGCTTCGTGGCCCCCACGCTGGTGGGGGGTACGCTGCACAGGGGATTCGAGCTAGTAGCCCAGGTACCGGCCGGTTTTAGGCGGGCGCTCTACATGATGGTGCTGGTCACGGAGGTTCACCCCTTTGCCGATGGCAATGGGAGGGTTGCTCGGGTGATGATGAACGCCGAGCTGTCGGCTGCCAATGCCTCGCGCATTATCATTCCCAGCGTCTACCGCAAGGAGTATCTGGCGGCCCTGCGGCGAGCGTCCATATCCGGAGGTGACGACGTGTCGGCCCTCATTCGGGTTATGAGTTTTGCATGGCGGTGGACGGCGGCCATGCCCTGGGAGGATCGAGCCGCAACTGCGGGCCAACTGGAGGCCACCAGCGCCCTGCGAGATCCTGACGATCTAGCAGTAGGTGGTGTGCAGCTCACGCTGCCGTGACAAACAAAACGATGTCGGGAACGGTCAGGGTAGGCCCGAGGGAGGGAGGCGGAACGGTCAGCCGGGGGGTATTACCGGGTCGATGTCGAGGTCGGCGTAGGTCAGTATGGGGAAGTAGGGCACGCCTTGCTGGTCGAAGGCTTGTCGGGCCAGCGAACCCCTATCCACGATGGTCGCGGCGGCCACGACCTCGGCTCCGGTTTCCAGCACCGCTTGCAGGGCCGTCAACGCGGAAGAACCGGTTGTGGTTATGTCGTCCAGCAGCAGGACCCGAACTCCCTGCTCAAGAGAAGTGCCCTCGATGAGCTTGTTCGTGCCGCGGTTCTTGGGGGCCTTGCGCACCGAGAACCAGCGGCAGTTGCTCATCGACGCAATGCCCACCGCCAGCGGGTCGGCACCCATCGTCATCCCCCCGGCCGCGTCGAAGTCGATTCCCGCTTCGTGAACCCGCTCCACGATGGCCCGGCACGCCACTTCCAGCCTCTTCCAATCACAAAGTGCCTGCTTCATGTCGATGAAATCGCTCGACATCGCACCACAAGCCAACTTCACCGGTTCACCCATCTGCTTCAAACCCGCTCTCTTGACGATGTCGAGCAGAGACTCACCCCCTTCGTCCATCTGCTTCAAACCCGCACTCTTGACGATCTCAAGCAGGGGCATATCCCCAGGTTAGACCGGACAGTTGCTCCCCTGCTGCCTTTTCCCTGAAGTTAAATTTGCCCAGACCCTCTTGGCTCAATTTGAAAATAATTGAAATCCACTGGATTTCCACAAGCAATCCTCAGCCTGGTTCGGCTACGTTTCATCGGAACTTCCCCCTTCAGTTGCCATGTACAACATGGAAGGGAGAAGGACCGTGTCCGCTCCATCCGAAATCTGCACCTGGGTGCCCTGGTGGTCGCCCGAGCAGCGACGAAGCTTTCTCGATCATGTGGAGGCCGTTGTTCGGGCCCGCTTCGGTGAGTTCAGCCTTGATGAGGTCGCCGGGACCGTTACCGTCGAGAAGCTGGACTGCGTGCTCGGCCTGTCCAACCTGGCGCAAACCTGCCGGCTGGCCGACCCTGGCGAGTGGCGGTTCATCATCTACGAGCATGTTGCCCGGCTCGACGATTTCGCTCCCGATGCCCTGGCCGATCGCCTGGGCGATTACGAGCGACTCCGGGGTGACCTGAGAATCAGGGTGGTCAGCGCCCAGCATCTGTGCCACATCGACGCGGTGCGCGATCGGTTGCCGGTGGGTCTGTTCGCCTGCCTGTCGCTCAACCTGGACGGGGCCTCCAGCCCGATAGACCGCAGCTACTTCCACGACTGGGGTGTTGAGCAGGACGAGGTGATGGCGGTGGCGCTGGCCAACACGCTCATGGCCGAGCCGCTGACGGTGGAAGAACCGGATGAGTCGAACGGAGGGTTCCGGGTTCTATCGGGAGATTCCCTGTTTGTCTCCGGCCATTTGCTCGACTTCGCCCGCTCGGTACCCGACATCGGTCCGCTGGGTGCGGTGGTGACCGTGCCCGCGGCCCATACCATGCTGGTTTGCCCGGTGGAGTTGAACGAGCGGTTCGTGGATCGCTCGGCATCCATGCTGGCGGCCGGCTACATCCGCTACCTGACCGGCCCCAACTCGGTCAGCCCGAATGCCCTGTGGTGGCGTCCCGGTTACCCGCCGGCCGGCTTCGCCCGGCTCGACAGCCAGAGTTTCGAGTTGGTCGTCCCCGAACCGCTCCGCTCCCAACTCGGGATCATCGGCGGCAATTTCGACTCCCAGTAGGGCCGGGCAAACCCGTGGAACCCACTGCCTGTCCCCCTAACCATGAGGTTTGCCCATGCGGGGGGCGGGGGTGGCTCGATTCTTGGGGCCGAGGTGCCGACTCTGCCAAGATGGTGTTACCAACAAGATGGTGTTACCAACGCAGCGTGGGGGGAAACGCATGGCCATGACCGACACCGCCGGGGCGATCTCTCTCGATGAGATCGACATCCACTCCAATGAGCAGTACCGAGATCACGGGTACCCGTGGGCGGCGTGGGACCTGCTGAGGGCCGAGGCCCCGGTCCACTGGTACGACCGCCCCGGTATCGAGCCGTTCTGGGCCATTACCCGCTACGAGGACATCCACTGGGTTTCGTCCAACGACAAGCTGTTCATCAACGGAGGCCCCCGCCTGCGCCTGGCCAGCATCGAAGACGACGAGGGAATGATGCAGCGCCGCATCAAGAGACTCACAGAGCTGGGCTGGGACCTGGACGAGCCCATGGACATGGTGTTCATGGACCGTCCCCGCCACACCAAGTTCCGCCTCCTGACCGCTCGCCGGTTCACCCCTCGGGCCATGAGGGAGCACGAGGCACATCTCGATCAGTACGCCTCCCGGTTCACCACCGAGTTCGAGCAGGTGCTGGAGCGCGAGGGCGAGGCCGACCTGGTACTCGATTACGCGGTGAAGCTGCCGCTGGCCACCATCTGCGATCTCATGGGCTTGCCCGTGGACGACTGGGCCAGGATTCACAGGTTTACCGAGATGATGTTCGACGACGAGGAGAACCTGCGCTGGGCCGAGCCGGGCGAGACCATGGACGACTTCAAGTTGCGGATGAGCCGCCAGTTCAGCTCTTACATATCCACGATCATCGAGGACTGCCGGCAGGAGCCCCGCGACGATCTGACCGGTGCGGTGGTGAACGGCCGGGTTGATGGCTGCCCGCTCACCACCCAGCAGCTCACCGGCTACATCGTCTTGTTGCTGGGAGCCGGCAACGAGACCACCCGCAACGCCACCACCAGGGGCCTCACTGCCCTGCTCCAGGACCGCGATCAGATGGATCGCCTGCTGGCCGAACCGTCCCTGATCGAGCCCGCGGTGGAGGAGATCTTGCGTTGGACCTCCCCGGTGATCCAGTTCGCTCGCACCGCCACTGCCGATGTCGAACTTCACGGCCGGCGCATAAGGGCCGGCGACACCGTAGGGGTGTTCTATCCGTCGGCCAACCGGGACGGGGCGGTGTTCACCGACCCCTACCGTTTCGATGTGGGCCGCATCCCCAACCACCACATGGCGTTCGGCCACGGCGTGCATTTCTGCTTGGGGGCCAACTTGGCTCGTTGGGAGCTTCGGGCCATGCTCAAGGCCGTTCTGCCCCTGCTGCCCCGGCTGGAACTGGTCGGCGAAACCGAGCGTCACGGTCACCTTCACGTGGGGGCCGTGAAACACCAACGGGTCCGCCTGGTGGCATAACTTTTGACGGGCACGGGAGAGGAGAACCGATATGGGGCGACTGGAGGGCAAGGTGGCCTGGATCACCGGGGCGGCATCGGGCATCGGCCTGGCCACGTCGGAGCGTTTCGCGGCCGAGGGAGCGATTGTGGTGGGGTCCGACATCAGCGAAGGGGAGGGTTGGCCGGCGGTGGCCGATGCCGCCCCGGCATCGGGCTTCCATCTGGTGGATGTCCGCGACGCGGTTGCCCAGGAGGAGTTGGTAACCCGCATCATTCAGGAGCACGGCCGGCTCGACGTGCTGGTCACCGCGGCTGGGGTGGCCGGGGGTGGGCACGTTCACACCATCGAGGTCGAGGAGTGGGATCGGGTGCAGGACATCAACCTCAAGGGCACCATGCTGTCGTGCCGAGCCGCCCTCAAACCCATGGTGGCGGCCCGGTCGGGGAGCATCATCACCATTGCCAGCGTGGAGGGGCTCGAGGGGTGCGAGGGCGGCAGCACTTATAACGCCTCCAAGGGTGGGGTGGTGCTTCTCACCAAGAACATCGCCAGTGATTACGGCCCGGCAGGCATTAGGGCCAACGCCATCTGCCCCGGTTTCATCGACACCCCCATGTTCCAGGCCGTCATTGCCCCGCTTGGCCCGATTGCCGACAGCATCCGCGAGCAACACAAGCTGAAGCGCTGGGGACGGCCCTCGGAGATAGCAGGAGCGGCATTCTTCCTGGCCTGCGACGACTCCTCGTTCGTTACCGGTGTCGCCCTGCCCGTGGACGGTGGCTACACCGCAGGCCACTCCCACGGCCTGGGCTCCGTTTTATAATTCTGTGCTCGTGTAGGCCTTTGCTGAAAGTGGGCCTCGGTGCGCTCCGGCCTGGGCTCCGTTTTATAATTCTGTGCTCGTCGTACCCCGCTCGGCGGGGCGGAACTTGATGAGGGTGATCTCGGGGGTGATGTCCTCGAAGGCGGCTTCCACCTCCAGGCCGCAGGTGATGGCGGCGTTGTCGATGCCGATGAGGTTGGAGTACATCATGGGCCCCTCCTCCAATTCCACCAGCACCACGTTGTAGGGCAGTTCCGGCTCGAACGAAGGTATGTAGGGCTGGCGCATCAGGGTGAAGCCCCACACCGTGCCCCGGCCCGATGCCCTTGTCCACTCCCGGTCGAAGGACAGGCACCGGGGGCAGGAGGCGTAGGGCGGGAACCACACGTGCCCGCAGTTCCGGCACCGGGGCAGCACGAAGCGGTGCCGCCGGGCCTCGGCCCAGAACTCCCGGTCCTCGGTGGTAACCGTGGGCAGCGGCTTGAAATACCCCGCCCCGCTGCCGTTCATAGCGCCTTACTTTGGCGTGGGAGTTCGTTGTTCATAGCATCCCGGCGCGGTGTGGGATTTCGTTGTTCATGGCACTCCGTCCGGGTGTGGGATTTCGTTGTTCATAGCACCCCGTCCCGACATAGAAGGGTTGCGCCCGGCAGGGCCGACAGGCACCAGTACAGCGACCAGTCGCAGTCGGGGATCTGGCGCACCCCGGCGGTGCCCCGGAGTTGTCGTACCGCCTCGGCGTGCTGGTTCCAACCCTGGAGGTAGGCCTCGCTCAGCATGCCCCCGCTGGTATTGATCGGCAGCTCCCCGCCCAGGGCGATGCGACCGTTCTGTACCCACTCCAAACCCTGACCCCGGGGGGCGAACCCGAACCCCTCCAACCCCCACAGCACCGCCACGCTGAAGTTGTCGTACACCTGAAGGCAGTCGATGTCGCCGGTGGTCACCCCCAGAGGGTCGAACAGGTCGGTCTTCATCGAGCGGCAGGCCTCGTCCCAAAACTCCAGGTCCACGTACCACTCCCGGAAGTTGGCCCGTCCCGCGGTACCGGCGATCAGCACCGGGGGATGGTTCAGATCCCGGGCCCGCTCGGCGGTGGTCACCACGTAGGCCACTGCCCCGTCGTTCACCAGGCAGTAGTCGAACAGCCGCAGCGGTTGGGCGATGTAGCGGGAGGCCAGGTAGTCGTCGATGGTCATCTCGGCTTGCATGATGGCCGCCGGGTTCAGCCGGGCGTGGGATCGGATGGCCACCGGAATGGCCCCGAGCTGCTCCTCGGTGCCCCCGTACCGGGCCTGGTAGCGGGTGAACCCCAGCGAGTACTGGGCCCCGGGGGAGGCCATGCCGTACACCGAGTCGTACAGAAGCCCCTGGCCCTGGGCCCCGAACCTGGTTCCCTGGCTGCGGAAAACCACCGAGTTGAACAGCACCACGTAGTCGGCCAGCCGGTGATGCACTGCGGCCGCCGCATGCATCAGAGCGGTGGCGCACATCCGTCCGGCCTGGGGGTAGTCGGCCACGAAGCGCACGTCGGTGAGACCGGTGCGGTAGGCAATCGGCTCGTAGTGGGCCACCCCGCCGGTTATCAGCCCGTCGATCCGGGATTTCTCCAGGCCGGTGTCGGCAATGGCTGCCCCGATGGTTTCGGTGGCCAGGGCTTCGCCGGTGCGGTGCCGGTCGGGGGTGCGGTACAAACCGGCGAAGTCGCTGCTGGCTATGCCCACTATGGCGGTTCTGCCTGCGAACTCCCGATCGGTCATCGGCTTGCGACAATACCGGTCATGAGCTTGCGGCTCGTGTTTGTGACGTAGCCACCGCTCAGGCTCTATGGTCGGGATCCGAGCGAAAGGGGAAACCCGTGAAGATGAATCCCAACAAAACATGGCGGCTGGTGGCCGAGCGCCTGGAGGCGGAGACCAACCCCCGTCGCTGCCATGTGCTGGAACTGGTACTGGCCCACATGAAGTGCGAGGCCCGGGCCGACATAGAGGGGGTGGTGGCCACCCTGAGCGACAAGCCCCAGTACATCATCTGGGCCAACCCCGACGACCCCATGGCCAGCCCCGGCGGTTCCCGTGATGCCATCCGGGGCTTCTACGACCGCAGCATCGTGCAAACCGGGGCCCACCGCTTGGAGTTCGACTGCGACCGGGTGATCGTCGATGACGATGCCGTGTTCACCGAGGGCGTTATGCGCATGGCCTATCCCGGTCACACCCTGGAGGCCATGGGCATACCGGTGGCCGATGCCGACTCGTACTACATGGCCCAATCCCGCATGGGCATCGTGTGGCCGGTGGACCCGAACGACCCCGAGGCCAGGCTGTCGGGCGAGGAGGTTTACTCCTCCGGCGACGCCTTCGAGGGCATCGCCGACCGGCCCATCACCCTCGACGAGATCGCCCCCCTGGAACCAACCGCCACCTAGCTCCCACACCCCAAGGGCACTGTCAGGATAGAAGCCTCGCCGAGGTTGCCCAGGTTTGGGTGCGGAGGTAGGAGTAGACCTCGGCGAAGTCGGAGCGGGCCTTGGTGGGGAGTTCTACCGGGTCACTCAGCCGGCTGGCCCCCCACACGATGCGGGCGGTGTGCTCGGCCACCTGGGCGGCGTGCAGGGCGTGATTGGGCGACGACCCCACGCACAGCATGCCGTGGTTGGCCATGAGCACCGCCGAGCGGTCGGCCAGATGGCGGACCACCTCCTCGCCCAGCTCGTCGGTCCCCGTGGGTCGGTAGTCGGCCACCGCCACATCCCCACCCAGATAGATGATGACCTCCTCGATGACCGCGGGGATGCTCCGGTGGGCCACAGCGAACATGGAGGCGTGCACCGGGTGGCAGTGCAGCACCCCGCCCACTTCGGGAAACGCCCGGTAGCAAGCCAGGTGCATGGCCTTCTCGGTGGATGGGCGGGACACTCCCGCCACCAGGTTCCCTTCCAGGTCCACTCCCGCCAGATTGTCGATGCTCACCTGGTCGTAGGGCAGCGACGATGGGGTCAACCAGATAGTCCCGCCGGTGTGCCGCCCCGACACGTTTCCCGCGGTGCCCACCACCAGCCCCGACTCATCCATTGCCTGAGCCGCCCTCACCACCTCGGCTCGAATGTCGGTGTTCTCGGTCATTGCCACACCTCCGGGTTGGCCAGGCGGTGGGGCCGTTTTCCGGCCAGCAGCCGGAGGATGTCCTCCACCACCATGTCGGTTTGATTCACCTCGGTGTCATAGGTGGCACCGCCCACATGCGGGGTCAGCACCACGTTGTCGAGCTGGGTCAACGGATGATCGGTCGGTAGAACCTCACCATCCACATGGTCGAGGCCCGCCCCGGCCAGATGGCCCGACCGCAGGGCATCCACCAGGGCACCGGTGTCGTGGAGCCCCGCTCGGGCCGTGTTCAGGTAAATCGTTCCCGGCCTCATATTGGCGAACTGCTGGGCTCCGATCATGCCCAGGGTCTCGGGGGTTATGGGGGCATGCATCGACACCACGTCGGCTGCGGCCAGCAACTCATCCAATTCGCAGTCCCCATCGGGTTGGTAGGGGTCACTGGCGATGATCTTCATGCCCAGACCCTCGAGACGCCACCGGGTTGCCAGTCCCACCGCCCCCAGCCCCACCAGCCCGGCTGTGCGACCGGCCAGTTGCCAGGTTCGGTACCGCTGGTAGGGGAGGGTACCGGTGAACACCGTGCCTGCCCGCATGTCCCTGTCACCCAGCACCAGGTGGCGGTTGACCGCAAACAGCAGCGCCACGGCCATCTCGGCCACCCCGTCGGCGTTGCGTCCCGGGGTATGCAGCACCGGGATGCCCGCGGCGGTGGCACCGGCCAGGTCCACGTTGGTCGGATCCCCCCGGGTGGAGGCCACAGCCTTCAGCGGCTGCTCGAACACCGGCCCTCGACAGTCGTCGGCCTCGCACACCAGCAGGTCGGCCTCTACCTCGGTCAGCCGGGCGGCCAGATCGGCGGCGCGGTAGAGCCGGACGGGTTGGTGGTCGATCCACGGATCCAGCACTACATCGGCCACCTCACGAAGCTGGTCCAGGCCCGACCCCCGCAGGGGGGCGGTGACCAATACTCGATGCCGACCCACCGGTTCAGGTTATGACCCGGTTCCCGGGTTTGCGCCATTGCCGTGCATGGTATCCGGCCAGTTCCCAAACCCAATCGTTTGAGCCAAAGCAGGCAGTTTGCGCCATTGCCGTGCGTGGTATCCGACCAGTTCCCAAACCCAATCGTTTGGCCCGAAGCAGGCAGTTTGTAGCATTGCCGTACTGTCATTTCGCGGCCTGGCCACTACGGTTGGTGCTTGTGGTTACGGCAGGGCCGGTCACGGTGGGCATCGATATCGGTACCACTTCGGTGAAGGCGGTGGCCGTGGATGCCGGGGGCGAGGTCCGAGCCCGTATTCGCATCCCCCACCCCGTTCATGCCCCCACCCCGGCGGTGTTCGAGCACGATGCCGCTGCCGTGTGGCACGCCAACGTGGTTGTGGCCTGCGACTCGGTATCGGTCGGTCACCGGGTGGCCGGTATCGGGCTGGCGGCCATGGTTCTGTCCCTGGCCGCCGTGGATGCTGGGGGGATGCCGATCTCTCCGGGAATCCTGTACGGAGACCACCGGGGTCACCACCCCGACGGTGAGATCATCGGGTTCCTGCGCCACCTTGAGCAGGCCTTCCCCGGTGCCCACGGTTACTGGCCCGCTCAGGCGGTGGCCGGTGCGGCCCTGTGTGGGACCGGGGCGGTGGATGGTGCGGCCCTGTGTGGGACCGGTGCTGTGGCGGTGGATGATACAGCCCTGTGCCGGACCGGGGCTGTGGACGGGGCCACCGCCATGAGCTGCCTTCCCCTTCTGGGTGCCGATGGCTGGGACGCCGACTGGTGCGATCCTGCCCTGCTGCCCGATCTGGTGATGGATTCGAACCCGATTGGTCACCGGAACGGTTCGCCGGTGGCCGCCGGCACGGTGGATGCGCTGGCTGAGCAGCTCGTTGCCGGAGCCGACTCGCCGGGCGATGTGCTGGTGATCTGCGGGACCACTCTGATCACCTGGGCGGTATGCGAGGGCTGGCCCGAGGCCGAGGGTATGTGGACCATCCCCCATCCGGTGGTACCCGGTTTGGCCGGAATCGGCGGGCCGAGCAATGCCGGGGGCTTGTTCCTGGAAAGGGTCCGGGCACTCACCGGCGACCCCGAGATCGGCCGGCTCGACCCCAACCGCTTGCCGTTGTGGGTGCCTTATATCCGGGGCGAGCGCACTCCCCGCCACGATCCCGGTCTCCGGGCGGCGCTGATCGGTCTGGATGTCGGCCACGGCCCCCGGGAGGTGCTGGCGGCGGCCTACGAGGCATCGGGATTTGTCGTTCGCCATCACCTCGATCTGGCCGGCGTGTCACCCGACCGCATCGTGGCCGTGGGCGGGGGTACCTGCGTCGGGCATTGGATGCAGGCTCTGGCCGACACCAGCAACTTGCCGGTGGACGTGGCTGCTGTTCCCGAGGGCGCGGCCCGGGGCGCGGCCTACCTGGCCCGCATCACTGCCGGCCTGGAGGATCGGGACCCGGCCGGAGCCCGGCGCTGGGCCCATATCGATCACCGGGTCGAGCCCCGTCCCGCCTGGGCCGAGGCCTGCGCCCGCCGCTACCCGAAGTGGCGAGCCGCCTGTGACGCAAGCGCTGAGGCCGCGGGGTGAACGGACCTGTGACGCAAGCGCTGAGGCCGCGGGGTGAACGGACCTGTGACGCAAGCGCTGAGGCCGCGGGGTGAACGGACCTGTGACGCAAGCGCTGAGGCCGCGGGGTAAAAGGAGTAGAAAATAACCCAACAACATGGAGGAGATGGATGAAGTTTGCAGTGACCTATCCGATGGTGGCCCATCCGTGGGATCCGAAGCTGATCACCAAGCAGGGCGTGCGGGATTTTGCCCGCACCGCCGAGGACTCCGGATTTGATGGGCTGGGCTTCACCGATCACCCCTGCCCCACCGACCGCTGGCTGAGAGCGGGCGGCCACGATGCCGTCGACCCGTTTGCCGCCCTGGCCTTTTGTGCGGCCATCACCGACCGCATCAAGCTGATCCCCAACATAGTTGTGGTGCCCTACCGCAACCCGTTCATCATGGCCAAGGCCATCGCCACCGTGGACACCTTCTCCGACGGACGCTTCATCCTTGCCACCGGCACCGGCTACCTGAAGGGCGAGTTCAAGGCCCTCGGTGTGGATTTCGCGAACCGCAACCAAATATTTGACGAGGCCATCGAGGCGATGATCGGCATCTGGACCACCGATGATTTCGCCTACGAGGCCAGTACCTTCACCGCGCTGGGTCAGACCGCCAACCCCAAGCCGGTGCAAAAACCCCACCCCCCCATCTGGATCGGTGGTAACTCCAAGCGGGCCCGCCGGCGGGTGGCTGCCGTCGGTAACGGCTGGACCCCGTTTCCCGCTCCCCGGGTTCTGGCCACCACCGCCAAGACCCCACCCCTGGAGACCCTGGACGACCTGTCCGCCATGCTCGACGAGTTGTGGGCCTACGTGGATCAGGCCGGCCGCAACCCGGCCGACATCGACATCAGCTATTTGAACCCCGCCGGGGGCCAGCCGGCCGATGCCAACTTCGACGCCGACACCCACATTGCCGGGCTGGCCGATCTCGAGGCCCTGGGAGTGACATGGATCACGGTCAATCTCCCCGGTGACGACATCGAGGCCACCTTGGACACCATGCGCCTTTACGGTGAGACGGTGATCTCCCCCACCCGGAGTTGACGTGTTGCCCGTCCTGATCGACCCGTTCAGCCCGCTACGGTGAGACGGTGATCTCCCCCACCCGGAGTTGACCGGTGCCTTCGGGGATTCCCGGCGGCACCGCTGGGGGGCTGGGCCCGGTCGACTTCCCAGCCTACGAGCCGACGGTTCCCGGGATGATCCGGGCCGCGGTCGGCGAGCACGGTCACCGGATGCTGGCCGTGCTCGGTGACCACCGGGTGACCTACGCCAACGCCGACACTGCTTCGAAGGCCATCGCCAAGGGGTTGCTGGCCATCGGGGTGGGCAAGGGCACCCGGGTGGGGCTTTTGGCCCCCAACAGCCCCGATTGGATCGCGGCCTGGCTGGCCATCGGTCGCATCGGCGCGCTCGGGGTGCTGCTCAACACCTACTACCGGGCCAAAGAACTCGACTGGGTACTGCGCCACGGGGACGTGCAGGTGCTGCTCTGTGCGTCCCGCCATCTGGGCCACGATTACCCGGCCCTGCTGGAGGAAATAGCCACCCCTGGTGATGGTCGGGTCATTAGAGCGCCGTCGCCCGACCGTGTTGAGGATGCTGGTGGTGGTGATGGGTGGTTTGGTGATGATCGGGTCATTCGGGCACCGTCGCACCCCTACTTGCGTTCGGTGTGGGTTTGGGGGCAACCCGATCGCCCGTGGCTGGCCTCGATGGATTCGCTGGTGGCGGCCGGCGAGGCGATCGACGACGGGTTGCTGGCCGCGGTCGAGGCCCAGGTGAGCCCGGCCGACGAGTTCGTGGTGGTCTACACCTCGGGTAGCACCGCGGCTCCCAAGGGTGCGGTTCACACCCAGGGAGCGGTGGTGCGCCATGCCCACAACCTGTGGCGGTTCCGTGACCTGGTGGCCGGCGACCGCCTGTACACACCGATGCCCATGTTCTGGGTGGGGGGGATGTCGTTCACCCTGGTGGCGGTGATCCATGTCGGTGCCGGGCTGGTGTTCGAGGAGCGGTTCGAGCCCGGTGAAACCCTGGCCCTGATCGAGCGGGAGCGGGTCACGCTGGTGGCGGGCTGGCCCCACATGGCCAAGCTGCTCACCGACCATCCCGACTTTCCCACCCGTGATCTGTCCTCGGTTCGGGGCGGTAGCCTCTACGCCCTGCTGCCCCCCGAGGAGCAGATCGAGGATCCCGAGCTGCGGGTCAACTCCCTGGGTATGACCGAGACCCTCGGCCCCCACACCCTGGACATGATGGGCACCCCGCTTCCCGAAAAGAGGCGGGCCTCGTTCGGCCGGCCGGTGCCGGGCATGGAGCACCGGATAGTCGATCCGGAAACCGGGGAGGATTGCCCGCCGGGCCGCCGGGGCGAGGTGTGGGTGCGGGGTTACGCCCTGATGGTTGGGCTGTACAAGGTGGAAAGAGCCGATGCCTTCACCCCCGACGGCTGGTATCGCACCGGCGACAGCGGCTACTTCGACGGCGACGGCTACTTCTACTTCACCGGGCGTATGGGCGACCTGATCAAGTCGTCGGGCATGAACATCACTCCCCGGGAGATAGAACTGGTTCTGGAGGAGTCCGATGCGGTCATGCATGCCTTCGTGTGCGGTGTGCCCCACCCCGACCGGCTCGAGGACGTGGCCGCCGCCGTGGTTCTGCGGCCGGGCCGAACGCTAACCGCCGAGGACCTCAGGGCGTTCGTCGCTTCACGGGTGGCGTCGTACAAGGTCCCCCGCCATCTCGCGCTCTTTGATGCTCCCGGCGCGTTGCCCTGGCTGGATTCGGGCAAGATCGACCTTACGGGGGTAAAGCGTCTCCTGGCCGAGCGGTTCAAGTCGTAGCGATGATCCACGGGTGTCTTTTGATCGAGCGGTTCAAGTCGTAGCGATGATCCACGAACTGCTCACCATCGGAGAGGAGCGGGACGATTTTATCGTTGCCGGTGACCGCCGCCTGTCCCGCGGGGAGGTGATTGCCTGGGCAGCTCAGGCCGCCACCGCCCTTGCCCCGGGCCGGCCAACCGCCTTTCAACTGCCCACCGGCCCCGATGCAGTGGTGGCCTACCGGGCTTGCTGGCAGGCCGGTGCGGTTCCGGTACCCCTGCTTTACGCCGATGCCGGTCGCCAGAAGGAGCACGTCTTTGCCCGCCTCGGCATAGATCGGCTCTTCGACCCGGCCGACCACCGGCCCCCCGGTGATGTTTCCAGCGATGCCTCCGGCTATTCCTCCGGTCATGCTTCCAGCGATGCCTCCGGCTATTCCTCCAGTGATGTTTCCAGCGATGCCTCCGGCTATTCCTCCCGATGCTCCCTTGTTGGGGTTCGACCCGATGACCGGGCACTCATCATGTTCACCTCCGGCTCCTCCGGGGTTCCCAAGGGAGTGATTCACACCCAGGCCGCCCTGGCCTACAAGGTTCGCCAGTACATCCGGATCAACGACCTCACCTCTGAGGATGTGGTGCTGTTCCCGGCTTCTGTGGCTCATGTCGCCGGCTTGCTGCACGGTGTGCTCATTCCCGGTGCCATTTCCATGAAAACCGTTCTGATGGCTCGCTGGGACCCGAGCGAAGCCCTGCGGCTCATAGAGCGGGAGCGCGTCACCTATATGGTCGGTCCGCCCCCGTTCTTCACCGATCTCATGGCCAGTCCCGACTTCGATCCCGGCCGGACCGCTTCCCTTCGGTTTCTCTCCGTCGGTGGAGCCGGGGTGACACCTGCCTTCGTGCATCGGGCGCGGGACACCTTCGGCTGCATCGTCAAACGGGCCTACGGTTCCACCGAGGCTCCGACCGTCACCACCTTTACCAACGACGAGGATCTCGAACTCATGGCCAACACCGACGGTCGCCCGTTCGCCCCCACCCAGGTGCGGATCGATGAGCACGGTGAGATCCAGGTGCACGGCCCCGAGGTGAGCATCGGTTACCTCGACCCTGCTCATACCGCGGCCGCTTTCACCCCCGACGGTTGGTTCCGCACCGGCGATCTCGGGCGGATCGACGGCGACGGCAGGCTCACCGTTGCCGGGCGGCTGGGTCAGGGGATAATCCGGGGCGGGGAAAACATCGACCCCGCCGAGGTGGAGAGCATTCTGGAGTCTCACCCCGCGGTGCACCAGGCCGTGGTGCTGGGTCGCCCCGACAGCCGTCTCGGGGAGCGGGTGGCCGCTTTTGTGGTGGCCGGCGACAATTTCGATCTGGACGAGTGCCGCCGCTGGTTCTCCCGATCCGGAGCGGCCCGATTCATGACCCCCGAGTGGATCATCCCGCTTGTCGATTTACCCAAGCTGGCCTCGGGAAAGCCCGACAGGTCCGAGCTGGCTCGGGTGCTGGAGGCCGGGATTCATTAGGATAATCCATTAGGATAAGAGCCGTGGCTCAGTACCAGACTCCCGAGTGGCATCCGGCCTTCGAGGAGTATTGCGAGACCATTTTCGAGTTGGCCGAGGACGATGTGAACGTGATCCAGGCTCGAGTGGCCGAGCGCCTGGACGTGTCCCGCCCCGCGGTTTCCGAGATGATCCACCGGTTGAAGGCCGAGGGCCTGGTCACCCTGAAGGGTCGATCCATCGAGCTGTCCCCGGAGGGGATGGACCTGGCCGAGCGGGTGGTGCGCCGCCACCGGCTGGCCGAGGTCTTCCTCACCCGGGTGCTGGGTCTGTCCTGGGCCGATGCCCATGCCGAAGCTGGAAAGTGGGAGCACGTGATCTCCCCGATAGTGGAGCAGGCCATGATGCGGGTGCTGGACGATCCCACCACCTGCCCCCACGGCAATCCGATCCCCGGTGCCGACTACCAGTCCCCCCCCACCAAGGCACTGGCCAAGGTCGAGGTGGGCCAGCGGTTCGTCGTGACCCGAATCACCGAGGAGCTGGAGTTCACCGAGGGGCTGCTGGACTACCTCGAGAACGCCTCCATGGTTCCTGGTGCTGAGGGGGTCATAACCGCCACCTCGCCCGATGGCACCACCACCGTGGAGATCGGCGGCCACCATGTCGGCATCGGCGGCTTCGCCAGCGAGCGCATCCTGGTCACCGCGGCTTGACGGCAACCCCTCTCCCAATCATCGGCCTCACCGGCGAACGGGAGCCGACCCCGGTGGTCACCGCGGCTTGACGGCAACCCCTCTCCCAGAAAAGCTAGGGGTTCCCCAAGAACCAAGGCGGGTTGGGACCTTCGATTGGGCTCCAGTCCCGGGGCAATTGCCGGTTGAGGTCAGTCCCAGCGGGGTCGGGGGGATTGGGGGAGCCACGAATCGGGTTGTTGGGCGATGAGGTAGTTGTAGTCCCAGTACTCCCGCCAGCGGGCGATCTGCCCATCGCGGATTTGGAGGCGGCACAGAACGGGCAGGCTGGCCACCTCGCCGGTTTTGTGGTGCCATACCTCGACCCGCTCCACCAGCACATCGTCGCCGTCCACCCAGATACCGGTCACCCCCAGCTCGAAGCGGTCCAGCTCGCCCAGGCCGAACTCCAGCTTGGCGATGATCCCATCCCGGCCGGTGGTACCGCCGGAGTCGGTCTCGAACGGCATGTCCTGGTACACACCGTCGGGCGTGAACAGCTCGGCCACTGCGGGCCAGTCCATGCTTTCCAAGTTGGCGAACAGTTTTTCGGCTATTGCCCGGTTCTCAGCAGCGCTCATCGTGATCCTCCAAGTTGGCGAAAAGTTTTTCGGCTATTGCCCGGTTCTCAGCAGCAGTCATTATTGCCTCAATTGCCTCACTTGGGGTCCGGCAGGTTTAGGTAACCAGCCAGCATCTGGGTGGAGGGGTTGACCCGCTCGTACTGGGCCCCGTCCTCGGCGCTGAGATAGCCGTACTTGACCTGCATGTTCACTATGGCCACCATGATGATCGAAAAGCGAAGGCACCCCCAAGCCTCGAAATAGTTCATGTGCTCGGCGGGTCGGCCTCGCTTGCGTTCCCAGCGGGCGATGGTGCCGGCCCGGTCGGTGAAACCGGGCAGCCAGTCGATTCCCGCACCCTCGCTCAGATACCGGTTCATGAACAGGAACCAGCCCAGGTCCACCTCGCCCGGCCCCAGATCGGCCATCTCCCAGTCGAACACGGCCATCACCCGGAAGTCCTCGCCGTACATGATGTTGCTGGGCCGAGCGTCCCCCCAGTTCAGCTCTATGGGCATCGACCCGCTGGGATCGTTGGCATCGAACCAGTCCAGGGCGGCATCGATCAACGGCTTGGGTCGCCCCTCTGCGGCCCAGTCGGCGTAGAAGCGCTGGTAGCCGAGTTGCTGGGCGAACCCCAGGGGGCCGAATCGGGGAAGGTCCAAAAAGTCGAACCCGGTGGCCCGCCAGTCGGTGGCCGACACCGCAGCCAGCGTGTCTATCGACGATTCGTACAGCACGGACTGCTGGTCGGGGGTGGCCTCGCGAACCCAACCTTCCTGGAAGAACGGTGGGTTGTCGGTGGGGACCCGGCCGTGCAGCCGTTCCATGACGAAGAACGGTTCTCCCATCACCGTGCCGGTGTTCTCCACCCACAGCACTTCGGGCACCGGCACCGCGCCGCAGGCAGCCATGTTCTGCATCGAGCGGTACTGCACGCTCATGTCGTAGGTGGGGAAGATGGCGTAGTTGGTGGGGCGTTTGCGGACCACGATGCCCGAGTCGTGGCTTTGCCCGTTGGCGGTCCACACCGCGTCGCACACCAGGGTCTCGTTGCTGAACCCGGAGGCCTCGGGATTGACCAGCCTGGTGACCTCGGCACCGGACACCCCCGGCTGGGTGTTCATCCAGTCGGACAGCACGGCCTTGAGGGCTTCGATGTCACGGTCTTGGGGAATAGCCATAGGAATCGGAGAATACCCACCCGGCGGCTAAAACATCAGCCGGGGACGGGGGCCACCTCCACCTTGATGCCGTTCACGATGGCGTTGCCGGAGATCTTGTCCACCAGTTCGCCGGGGGCCAGCAGGTTGTTGTTCACCCCGGCGAACTCCTTGGCCACCGAGAGTTGGACACCGTCCAGACCGTGCCCCCACCCGTGGGGTAGTGAAACCACGCCGGGCATCATCTCGTCGCTCACCTCCACCGGTATCTCGATGCTGCTGATCTCGGTACTGACCCGGGCCGTCGATCCGTCGCCCAGCCCGATGCCGGCGGCATCGTCGGGGTGTATCAGCAGCGTGCAGCGGTCCTTGCCCTTCATCAGCACCCTCACGTTGTGCATCCAGGAGTTGTTGGATCGCACATGGCGGCGGCTGATCAGCACCATCCCGTCGTCGCGACCCAGGCGGCGGTACAGCCGTTCCACATCGGCGGTTATGTAGGGCGGGGCCATCTCTATCCTGCCCGACGGAGTGTGGAGGATCTCGGGTACCCGGGGCACCATCGGCCCGAAGTCGAGACCATGGGGGTTGTCCTTGAAATGCTGCAAGGTAAGACCGTCGGGGTTCTCGCCGTAGCGGTCGCCCCGGTGCCCCACCCGGATCATGAAGTCGGTCATTCGTTCGGGGCCATTGGAGGTGGGGTTGGTGATTCGTTCGGGGCCACCGGGGTTTTGGGGCGCGGAGTTGTAGTGCGCCAGCACATGGGTGGGGTCGAGGCCGAAGAACAGGCAGAGCCCGGAGAACATTTCGTCGTCGATGGCGCGCTCGTCGATCTCGTCGTTGGATCGGCCGCCCATCAGTGCCCCCACCCTCACCAGTACCTCCCACTCGTCGGGGCGGTCACCGAACCCGAAAATACGGTCCGACCAGTTGCCCGCAGTCCGGGCCGCCCACGACCAGATCAGCTCGTCCCAGTGGGGCTGTTCCAGCGAGGAGAGGCCGGGCAGGATCACATCGGCGTGGCGGGTGGTCTCGTTCACGTAGTTGTCGATGCAGATCATGGCGTCGAGCAGGGGCAGCGCCTCATCCAGGCGGCCGGCCTCGGGCGAGCTGATCACCGGATTGCCGGCCACCACCACCAGTGCCCTTATCCGACCCTCACCGGGGGTCAGGATCTCCTCCGACAGGCAAGAGACCGGCACCTGGCCCAGAACCTCGGGAGCGCCCCGCACCCGGCTGTGCCACCGGCCGAACTC
This sequence comes from Candidatus Poriferisocius sp., assembly GCF_965202595.1. Taxonomy (GTDB): domain Bacteria; phylum Actinomycetota; class Acidimicrobiia; order Acidimicrobiales; family Bin134; genus Poriferisocius. The sequence continues at coordinate 2,728,048 of NZ_OZ241836.1, read as the reverse complement.
GGGTTCGCAGGGTTCCTCGAAGTTGAGGGTGACCATGGCTGGGGCTATGGGGTTGGCGAACATCATCCCGCCGGGGACATCGAAGTTGGCGGTGAGCAGGTTCACCACATCTATGAGCCACGAGGCCAGCGTGCCGAACTCCTGGTTGCACAAACCGATGCGGCCGTAAACGCAGGCGCTTTCGGCGGCGGCAATCTCCCGGGCCAGGCGGCGCACGGTATCCGCCGGCACCCTGGTGGTGGCTTCCACACTCTCCGGGGTCCAGCTCGCCATCAGGGCCCGGACCTCCTCGAGCCCGTTGACATGATCGGCCATGGTGCCCAGATCCACCAGCCCCTCGTCGAACAGCACGTGGCCCAGGGCCAGCAGGAGGGCGGCGTCGGTGCCGGGGGTGATGGGTATCCACTCGTCGGCGTGGTCGCAGGTGCCGGTGCGGCGGGGGTCGATCACCACGCACTTGCCGCCCCGCTCGCGGATCTTGTCCATCTCTCCGAGCACGTCGGGGCAGGCCAGCAGGCTGCCCTGGGAGGCATGAGGGTTGGCCCCCATGACCACCAGGTACTGGGTGCGCATGATGTCAGGAGCGGGGAAGGTCCAGGAGTTGCCGTACATGCACCTCGAGGACACGTTCTTGGGCCACTGGTCCACGGTGCCCGCCGAGTAGATCATCGGGACGCCCGACTGCATGACCAGAGCGCCGATGTAGCGGCTGAGCGAGAAGTTGTGGGCCGCGGGGTTGCCCACGTAGACGGTCATGGCATCGACACCGTGGGTGTTGCGCACCCCGTGGAGAAGCTCCTCGCACCGGGCGTAGGCCTGCTCCCAGGTGGCTTCCCGGAACCTGCCGCTGCTGTCTTTCACCAGTGGTACCCGCACCCGGTCGGGATCCTCGTGGAGGTGGCCGAGGGTGGTGCCCTTGGGGCAGATGAAGCCCTTGCTCCACACATCGTCGCGGTCGGGTCGGATGGGGGGCAGCACCTTCTCCCCCTCGGTTTTGATCACGAGACCACACATGGCCTCGCAAAGAGGGCAGGTCCGGTAGTGCGTTTCAACGGTCACGCCCGGATGCTAGTTGGACCCCCCGGTCTCCTCAGCTATTCGTCAATGGTTCCAGCCAGGTAATCCACTAATTAATGTTACAGTTACGACGGCTCAAATATTACAGTTACGACGGCTAAAAGGTTACAGGTACCCGCCCATCAGCGGAGTTGATCGACATGAAGGGTTGGTGCCGGGGCGGCATCCACCACCTCCACCACCAGCCCGGCGAAGGGATGGTCGAGGGCCAGATGGGGCTTCATGGGGCCGCTGCCCGCCCGGACACAGGCAAACCGGAACCGGTGGAAGGCGGTGTAGACGTGGGTGCGTTCGGTGAAACCCCGGCCATGGGGCATGAGGGCCTCGGCCATGGCCAGAAAGCTCCATCGTTCCATGTCGTCCTCGTGGCCGGGGGTGCTCCAGTACAGCGAGATGTAGCAGCCGGCATCGGGGGGCCGCACCGCGGGGTCGTCCACCTCGGGTCTCAGGTCGCGCAGGGCCCTGGGGGCCACCCAGCGGCGACCGGCATAAACCCAGGGGCCGTGCATGGCCCCGGAATAGAAGTGGTCGTCCTCGTACCAGCGGTTGTAGTCGTGCTCGTGGCCCTCGTGGGGCTCCACCATGGTGATGAGGGCGCTGCCGATTCCGATGTCGTTGGGCAGATGCAGCGCCAGGCGTTCGTACACCGATGGATCGGCCGGTGTCCGGTCCGGCTCACGATTGGCGGTCATGGGATCCTCCTCGGGTGGGTAGGGGTAGGGGGGTATAGCGGCCGGCCATGGAGGTCAGGTGAGGGCTCCGGTGGCGGCCAGGGCGGTGATCTCCCGGTCGGAGAAGCCGAGGAGATCGGACATGACTTGCTGGGTGTGCTCGCCCACCAGGGGTCCGGCTCGGCGGGGGCGGGCGGGGGTGGCCGAGAACAGGGTGACGGGACCGTCGAACTTCATGGGGCCGATGGCGGTGTGGTCGAGTTCGATGAAGAACCCCCGGGCCACCAGGTTGGGGTCGGAGCAGAAGTCGCCGGCTCGCAGGGCCATGTAGGCGGGGATGCCCGCTTCCCGCAGTTGCCTGGCGGCCTCGAAACCGTCCCGGGGGGCGAACCAGGCGGCCAGCACCTCGTCGGCCGTGGCCGATTGAGCCCACCGGTCGTCCAATCTCCCCAGCTCGGGAATCACCGAGCACATGGCCTCCCACTGCTCGCCGGTCTCGACCGCCACCGCGCAGAAGCGCTCGACACCGGCGGTGCGGTACACCCCGTGGGGGGCGGCCCGCTCCGAGCTCAGGCCGGCCTGGGTCCGAACCCGGCCGCTGTCGCGGTATTCCAGCACCAGCGGGGCCAGGAAATGAATGGAGGCCTCGATCTGGGACATGTCGATGTACTGCCCCTCGCCGGTGCGGTGGCGGTGATGCAGGGCAGCTCCGAGAGCGGCGAGGGCGTAGCGGGGGGAGATGAAGTCGGTGTAGGCCCCCCAGGGGGTATGGGGGTTGCGGTCGGGCCAGCCGGTGATGGCCACGAAGCCGGCCAGGCAGGCCCCATGAAGGCCGAAACCGGTGTGACGGGCCTCGGGTCCGGTCTGGCCCCGCATGCAGCTCGAGAGCATCACCGCCCGGGGGTTGAGGGCGTGCACATGCTCGTAGCCGAAGCCCAGCCGGGCGGCGGTGCCGGGGGTGTAGTTCTCCACCACCACATCGGCCCACGACACCAGCCGGTCGATGACCGTTTTCGCCTCGGGAACTGTGAAGTTGAGGCCCAACCCCAGCTTGGACTGGTTCATGTTGGCCATGGGGTGACCGGCGCTCATGGGCGAGGTGTGGGGCAGGTGGGGAGGGATCCAGCGCAGGGTGTCGAGGCGGGCCTCGGTCTCCACCCGCACCACGGTGGCCCCCAGGTTGGCCAGATCCTTGGAGATGAGCGGCCCGGCGGCGATCCACGACAGGTCGGCCACCTTCAGCCCCTCGAACAAATCGCCCCGGGGGGTTGCCGGCACCCCACCGGGTTGGTTTCCGGCCCCGGTACTAATTTTGTGATGATGCTGGCGGAGTCGTCGAGTTGCCGGCACCCCACCGGGTTGATTTCCGGCCCCGGAGGGGGCTTCGGGGAGTACGGCGGCCAGCAGGTTCTGGTGCTGCCCCAGGGTGGGCGCCCGGTGGCGGTAGGTGATGGGGGTGGCCGACAGGCGGGCGAACGGTCCGGCATGGATGGTGCCCTCCACCTCCACCCAGTAGTCGCGGTCCGCCAGTTGGGGGTCGCCGGCCAGATGGGCTGTGGTGTAGCAGGGGGCCACCAGCATCTTGCCGGCCACGGCCCGGGTCTGGATCTCGGCCTGGGTCCTGGTTTTGAGGAAGGCCAGCAGATCTCGCACCGCGATGGCGGCATCGGCCGGATGCATGGTCTTGTTGGCCAGCATTTCCAGCCAGCCATCCCATGCCACGTCGGTCAGGTCGTCGTCTAGCGCGCCCTGCTCGATCACCCAGTCCATGAGCGACTTCATCCCCCGGTTGCCCTGCTCGCCCACCACCAGGGTCATGCCCACGTAACCGTCGGCGCAGGGTTCGATCACCGGCATCGGCACCCCGGGAACCACCTCTGGTCGGGTCACGCCGGCCCGGTCGTCCCCCCGGTTGGGGAAGTCCTGACCCAGGGCGGCGTAGCTGGTGACCGACATGAGCGACCACAGCACCGCGGCCTGGATGGAGCTGTCCAGGTGCTGGCCCCGGCCGCTGCGGTCACGTTCGCACAGCGCCATGGTCGCATCGGCTGCCGCCTGCATCGCTCCCAGAAAAGATGTCTCGGGGTAGCCCACCGGTGTGGGAACCCGGTCGTGGTCGCCCTGCATGGCCAAAAGCCCTCCCGCGGCCGACAGGGTGAGGTCGGTCATGGGTACGGCGGCGTCGGGGGTGCCGGCCCCGAACGGGCTTACCGACACGTACACCAGAGCGGGGTTGATGGCAGCCAGGTCGTCGGGCCCGAGGCCAAGGCCGCCCAGGTGGCCGGGGGCAAATGACTCCACCAGCACATCGGCCCCGGCGGCCAGGGTCAGCAGCTCGGCCCGGCCTTGGGGGGTGCCGATGTCGCAGACGACACTGTGCTTGCCCAACCCCCACGCCTCCCAGAACAGCGAGCGGCCATCGGTGGCGAATGGCGGGGTGGTTCGGGCATCGCACCCCCCGGGGGGCTCCACCTTGATCACCTCGGCCCCGAGGTCGGCCAGGGTCTTGCCGGTGGCTTCGGCCATGCGGGTGGACAGATCCAACACCCTGATCCCATCGAGGGCTCCGCTCATCCGAACACCATGAGTTCACAGTAGTGGGATCCAGTGACAGCCAGGTTGGACGGAGCCAGTCGGGTGGGGCAGAGCCAAAGCTTGCGGGCAGTGGGCCACGTCAGCGGGAGGCGGACCAAAACAAAGGTTCTGCCCCGCTTTTGGCGTATGGGGCTACTCTGGGGCGATGGCCAATCCGGTGCCCGCCTCAGCAGGGGTTCAACCCGAACCCGCTTCGACGGTGCACTACCGGCTGGCGCGGACCCACGTTCTGAACCGGCTCAAGAGCGGGGTCCGGATGGCCGACGATGTGTGCGATGCCCATCCGGAGCTGGTGCGAGCCGGCCGGGAGGTGGGCACCGCCGCCGGGGAGCCGTGCCCGGTGTGCCAGGGCGATGGTCTGGCCCTGGTGTCGTATGTATTCGGCCCCCGCCTGCCGGCTCACGGGCGGTGCATCAGCTACAGCGGGGAGATCGCCAAGCTGGCCCGGCGCAAGGGCAGGTTCACCTGCTACGAGGTGGAGGTGTGCCCCGACTGCCGCTGGAACTACCTCCGCCGCAGTTTCGTTCTGCAACCCTGCTGATACTGGCTGATACTGGGTTGAGGCCGTGAGCGTCATCGTCCCCGTGCCCTGCTGATACTGGCTGATACTGGGTTGAGGCCGTGAGCGTCATCGTCCCCGTGCCCTGCTGATACTGGCTATTGCCGGTTACTACCGGGGTTGGGGCCAGAAGGGCTGGGCCTTTTCCATTTGGGCCGCGAGTTGCAAAAGCACGGCCTCGCCGCCGTAGGGGGCGATGAAGTGGCTGCCCACGGTGAGGCCCCGCTGGTCGTAGTACAGGGGCACCGACATGGCCGGCTGGCCGGTGGCGTTGGCCAGGGCGCAGAACGGGCTGTAAGCACCCTGGCGGGCCCCCCACTCGGCCACGGTGCTTTTGGTGGCCACCAGCTCACCCAGAGGGGGCGGGACGGCGGCCAGCGTGGGGGTGAGCATCAGGTCGATCCCGGAGGCATGGTACTGGCCCATCAGCCGGCCGATGCGGTGGGTGGTGCGCAGGGCTTCGGCGTAGTCCGTGGCGGTCATCCCCCGGGCACGTTCGGCCATCCATGCGGCCACCGGCTCGAGATCGTCCTCTCCCGGAGACCGTCCGGCTTCAGTAGATCGGCGGGTCAACAGGGCCGCGGTGTGGGCCGCGGTGATCACCCCCTGGGCGTTGCCCAAGTCGCCCCGGCGCACGGGAGGCAAGGCTTCCTCCACATGGTGGCCGAGCTGCTCGCACAGCGCCACGGCGGTGTCCAGCGCCCCCCGGGCCACCGGGTCGAGTTGGATGCCGTCGGCCGAGCCGTCCCACACCGCGATGCGCAACCGGGAGGGGGTGGTCGTGATGGCGTGCTCGAACAGGCCCGCGGGAGTGGGGGCCACGTAGGGATCGCCGGGGGCCAAACCGGCGGTGAGGTCGAGCATCACCGCGCTGTCACGCACCGAGCGGGTGATCACGTGGGTGCAGGAGTAGCCGCTCCACCCCTCCCCGGCATCGGGACCGAAGCTGACCCGTCCCCGGCTGGGTTTGAGCCCGAACAGGCCGCAGGCCGAGGACGGGATGCGGATGGAGCCGCCCCCGTCGGAAGCGTGGGCCATGGTCAGCATGCCCGAGGCCACCGCCGACGATGCCCCACCGCTGGAACCGCCGGCGCTGCGGGAGGGGTCGAGCGGGTTGGCGCACGGGCCGAACAGGGCCGGCTCGGTTGTGGTGGACAGGCCGAACTCGGGACTGCTGGTGCGGCCCACCAGCACCAAACCGGCGGCCCTGTAACGGCTCACCACCTCGGCATCGTGGTCATCCACCGCAGCGTCGGCGAAGAACCGCGATCCATGGGTGGTGACCGTGCCCCGCACCGGGAAATGCAGATCCTTGATGGCGAACGGTACTCCCCGCAGCGGCCCGCCGGCGGCCGGTTCGGGCTCGATCACCGTGGTGATGGCGTTCAGCGCCGGGTTACGTTCGGCAATTCGGGCCAGTGTGGCATCCAGAACCTCCTGCTGCGACACCTCACCCGTGCGGATGGCCTCGGCCAAGCCCACCGCATCGGTTTTATCCAGCAAATCATCCAGCGCCATGAACCCGGCCCCCATCCTCTTACGAACACAATCCGTTAGCTCTTGATAATAGGCATTGCACGAAGGTCATGAGCACCATACGGCCGGCGTTGGCGCGGGGGTGGTAGCAGGGGGGAGAAGATTCCCTCGGATTGGCCCCGCCCGCGGCCGGCGTTGGCGCGGGGGTGGGGGGAGTGGATTAGAGTGCCAGGAACCGCCGGCAGCCCCAGTGCGCTGGACGGGGAAGGAGAACAAAGATGGGCACGAAGCTGAACGCGCCGGGCATCAGCAGGCGCAAGCGAAGCCTGGGTGCCGACCCGCTGGTGATGCTCACTGCCTACGACGCTCCCAGCGCTCGTATGGCCGACGAGGCCGGTACCGATCTGATCCTGGTGGGCGACTCGGTGGCCATGGTGGTGCTGGGCCACGAGAACACCATGAGCGTGAGCATCGACGACATGGCTCACCACGCTGCGGCCGTGGCTCGCACCCGTCCCCGGGCGATGGTGGTGGTTGACATGCCGTGGATGAGCTACCACGTTTCGCAGGCCGATACGGTCACCAACGCGGCCAGGCTGGTTCGGGCCGGAGCCCAGGCGGTGAAGCTGGAGGGTGGTGTCGAGCGGGTGCCGATGATCGAGGCCATCGTGTCGGCCCAGGTACCGGTGATGGGCCATCTGGGGCTCACTCCCCAGTCGATGCTGGCCCAGGGCGGCTACCGGGTGCAGGGGCGCAGCAGTGAGGCCGCGCTGAGGTTGGTGGCCGATGCCAAGGCGCTGGCCCACGCCGGCTGCTTCGCCATCGTGCTGGAGGGGATGCCGGCCACCGTGGGCCGGATGATCACCGAGGCGGTGGATGTGCCCACCATCGGTATCGGTGCCGGTGACGGCTGCGACGGCCAGGTTCTGGTGTTCCATGATGTGTTGGGCCTGGAGACCCGTGTGCTCCCCCGGTTCGTGCGTCGCTATGCCTCGATGCACTCCGACGGGGTGGGGGCCCTGGCCCGGTTCGCCGCCGATGTGCGATCCGGGGCCTTTCCCGGCCCGGGGGAGAGCTACGAGATGAATCCCGGCGAGGAGGATATGGCGTTGGGTCTGTATGGCCATCGGGTATGACCGCCCTCCCGGGTACCTGTCGCATACTTGGGGTACACACTTGGGGTAGTTGTGCGTAGCCCGGGACAATCCGGGTCCGGTACCGGTAACTGTCGCACCCCTATGGATAATGGGGTTGATGAAGTGGACCTCGAGACCATCGGGTAGAGTTACCCGGACAACTGGACCCTGCCCCTCGAGCGGGGCTCCGGCTGGTTGCCGGGACCATAGGGAGGTGAGGCTCGCCATGCGAGCATACGAGCTGATGATCATCATGGACGCGGACGTGGGGGAATCCGATGTGGGTGCCCGGGTCCAGCAGGTTACGGATAACATCGCCGCTCGCGGGGGCCAGGTGATGTCCGAGGACCGGTGGGGCAAGCGTCGCTTTGCCTATGAGATCAACCATCAACACGAGGGCTACTATCTGGTTCTCGAGTTCGTGACCGAGACGCGCGACATGGGTGATCTGCAACGTCTCCTTCGACTTGCGGATGATGTGATCCGCCACAAGCTGATCCGTCTGCCCGACAGGGAGGCCGCCCGGCGCGGCCTGCTGGAAGGCGATAACCCCCCGGCTCCGGTCGGGTAACTCAAAGAGAAAAAGGAAACACAAAATGGCATTTGACAACACGGTGACCGTCACCGGGAACATGACCAGGGATCCGGAGCTTCGGTTCACTGCCAGCGGCAGTGCCGTCACCACATTCGGGCTGGCCTGGAACCGGCGCTGGCAGAACCGTCAGACCAACGAGATGGAAGAGCAGGTGTCGTTCTTCGATGTGACCTGCTGGAATAATCTGGCCGAAAACGTCAGTGAGAGCTTGTTCAAGGGTACTCGGGTGATCGTGAGCGGGCGGTTGGAGCAACGATCCTGGGAGACCCCGGACGGTGAGCGCCGCAGCAAGGTGGAGATCGTCGCTGATGAGGTCTCGCCCAGCCTGCGGTGGGCCACCGTCGAGGTGACCAAGAACGAGCGGCGGGACGGGGGCCGTTACCAGGACGGTGGGGGATCCAGCCGAAGAGATCTTCCCGCAAACCCGGGCGGTGGCCGTGGCAGCCCCCGCAACTCACAGCCGGAGCCCTATCCCGATGAGGAGCCGTTCTGATGGCCAAGCAGCTCAAGAAGGCGAAGGCCAAGGACGTCAACCGGCGCCGCAAGAAGAAGGTCAGCGTCCTGACCCAGGAGAGCATCGGTTATGTGGACTGGAAGGACATCAACCTGCTGCGCCGGTTCATGTCGGACCGGGCCAAGATCCGGGCCCGGCAGGTGACCGGCAACAATCAGCAGCAGCAGACGGAGATAGCCCGGGCCATCAAGAACGCCCGGGAGATGGCACTTTTGCCCTACAACAACCGGATAACCACCCAGCGCAGCTCGTCTCGGACCCGTGACGACAACCGTGTCGACGGGCCCGCGCCCCAGCCCACGGCTCCGCCTCCCGGCATACGAACCCCGGCGGGGGTGGACGGCGACGACCCGGAAACTCCGGTGGTCGATGACCCCACCAGCGAGGCGCTCACCCCGGATGTGCCGGTTCCGGAGTTGGGGGCCGAGGTTGTCCCCGATGCGGCGGTTCCGGAGTTGGGGGCCGAGGTTGTCCCCGATGCGGCGGTTCCGGAGTTGGGGGCCGAGGTTGTCCCCGATGCGGCGGCTCCGGAGTTGGGGGCCGAGGCCGAGGTCGTCCCGGATGCGGCGGTTCCAGGATTGGTGAGCGAGGATGAGGTCGTCCCGGATGCGGCGCTTCCGGAGTCGGCGGGCGAGGCCGAGGATGAGCCCACCCCGGAGGTGGCATCATGAAGGTGGTTCTGCGCGACAACGTGAATGAATTGGGCAAGAAGGGTGATGTGGTGGAGGTGGCCGATGGCTACGCCCGCAACTTCTTGATCCCGGCCGGCAAGGCGTTCAAGTCCTCGGCCGGAGCGGAACGCCAGGCGGAGCGCATGCGTCGCTCACGCGAGTTGCGGGATGCCAAGGAGTTGGCCGAAGCCCAGGAGATGGCCAGCCGGCTGGTGGCCACTCCCATCCACATCGCGGCTCGGGCCGGAGCGGAGGGCAAGCTGTTCGGCTCGGTGACCACCGCTGACATCGTCCGGGCCGTGGCCGAGCAGGCCAACATCATGCTGGAACGCAAAGCCCTCTCGTCCGAGGGGATCAAAGAGCTCGGTAGCCATACGGTGACGGCCAAGCCCCATCCTGAGGTGGAGTTTCCCATCAGGGTGGAGGTGATTGCCGCAGAGTGATCGCGGTCTGGTGGTGACCGGCAAATCCCCAGGTGAATACAGTTTTTCCACGATATTTCCCCTAGCGTCACACAGCTCTCAGCAACAAGAGTGGGCCACCGTGGACACTCAACCGGACAACTCGGAGTCGGTCAACTCGGTGGTAGCCCTGGGCCCGGGGACGAAAGGGGCCTCTGGACGCTCTGGGCCAGCGCCGGTCAACTCGGTGGTAGCCCTGGGCCCGGGGACGAAAGGGGCGCGACGGTGAGCGATCCCTCCGGCTACCCGGATACCCACCGCTCCCCGGCGGGGTCGCCAGGACGTTCGGGGCGTGTGCCCCCTCATGACCTGGAGGCCGAGGAGGCGCTGCTGGGGGCGATGCTGCTGAGCCGTGATGCCATTGCCGACGCGGTTAACCTGATTCGCCCCGAGCACTTCTATCGGCCCGCGCACGCCCATGTGTACGAGGCGGTGTGCTCCTTGTACTCCAAGGGAGAGCCGGCCGATGCAGTGACGGTGGCTGCCGAGCTGAACCGGCTGGGCCTGGCCGACAAAGTGGGGGGCAACGCCACCCTGGTGAAGCTCCAGACCGGCACCCCGGCATCGGCCAACGCGGCCAAATACGCCAACATCGTGCACGAGGCGGCGGTGCTGCGGAAGCTGATCGAGGTCGGTGGGGAGATCGTCGATCTGGGCTACGAGGGTTCCGATGATGTGACCAAGACGGTGGACTCGGCCGAGGCGATGGTGTACCGGTTGGCGGCAGATCGCATGGACGACACCACGGCCAGCCTGGCCGAACTGTTGCCCGCCAACCTGGAACGCATAGAGAAGCTCTATGAGCAGGGCGATGTCATCACCGGTACCCCCACGGGCTACAAGGACCTGGACGAGATCACCAGCGGGTTGCAACCCAGCACCCTGGTGGTGGTGGGGGCTCGGCCCTCGGTGGGCAAGACCAGCTTCGCGTTGGGCATGGCTGCCCACGCCGCCATCCGAGCCGGAAAGCCGGTGCTGATCTTCTCGCTGGAGATGAGCCAGTTGGAGATCAGCCAGCGGATCCTTTGCGCCGAAGCCCGAGTGGATGCCTCCCGGGTGCGCACCGGCAAGCTCACCGACCAGGATTGGATCGGTATCAGCAACGCCTTGGGCCATCTCGCCGAAGCGCCCATCTGGATCGATGACAACCCCGCGGTGACCATCATGGAGATCAGGGGCAAGTCCCGGCGGTTGCGCAGCCAGACCGGTGATCTGGGCATGATCATCGTGGATTACCTCCAGCTCATGACCGGTCGCCGTACCGCTGAGAATCGCCAGGTGGAGGTTTCCGAGATCAGCCGGGGGCTCAAGATCCTGGCCCGGGAGCTGGAATGCCCGGTCGTGGCCCTGTCCCAGTTGTCGCGAAGCCTGGAAACGCGTGGGGACAAGAGGCCCATCCTTGCCGATCTGCGGGAGTCGGGTTCCATCGAGCAGGATGCCGACATCGTGATGTTCCTGTACCGGGAGGAGATCTACAAACCCGAGACCAAGGATGCCGGCACCGCCGAGGTGCTGGTGGCCAAGCACCGTACCGGTCCCACCGGCGTGGCCCGGCTCGCCTTCATCAAGAATCACACCCGCTTCGCCAACATGGCTCGTGGGATGTGAGCGGGCGGTGCCGACCGGAGAGGGACGGCCCAGATAAAATCGGTGGTTGGTCGTGGGGGGTTGAACCGCCGGTAGCAGTTCCCGATCCTTTCGACCCTAAGGATCGGAGCTGGGAACTCCGTCTCGGTAAGTGATGGTGTTGCCGGCCATGGCCGGTATGCGGGGGGTGTCGAGGAGGATGCCGGTGAGGTTCAGGGGGTCGCAGGCGGAGACGGTGATGGCCCGGCCGGTACGGGGACGGCGGCGGACGGCTTGGAGCTGCTCGGCGGCGTCGGGGATGGCGAACTGCTCGCCGCTGATGCCGGTGACGAAGCGACCTCCTCGCACCAGCCCCCGATCCTCGAAGCGACGCAGGGCCTTCAGAACGTCTCGCCACCCCACCACGGCGGGCGCGGCGGGGTGGTGAGCCAGATCGCGAAACACGATGCCCCAACAGGCCAGCAATTGCCGAGCTACAGCCTCGGCCAGGTCGTCGGGGCAGAATTGTTCGCTGCGGTCCACCAGCGACCTCGACACCGGCACCCTGGTTCGCGGGTCGTCGGGGCAGAGCTGTTCGCTGCGATCCACCAGCGACCACCGGCCGGGAGCGATGAGGTCGGTAGCGGTGCGGAATCCACGTCGCGATCTAAACCGGGGGTTGGGGCCCAAGCGGTGGTGCCCGGAACGGCGTCCGGTGCGATTCAGCAGGGCGCGAACCGCGGCGAACCCGTCGGCGGTGAACAAGCCGAGAGCGACCCCATTCCACAGGGCTCTCTCGATGTCGTCGGGCAATCGGTGGGTGGCGGCGACCAGGTCGGGCAGGAAGCTGGCCCCCCGATCGGCAAGGATGCCGGCTATTTCCTGGACGGCACCGGCCTCGGGGACTTCGGGAGCATGATTGCGGGCGGCGGCCAGGAGCCAGGGGAGATCGGATCGGAAGGCCAGGGTGATGGGGGTGGCCTTGCGGGGAGCCATCGAGTTGGCCCTGACGGGGCTGGTCGGCGGGTTGAGGCGGAGCCAGGCCAGCTCGCCGCGGTAGCAGAGTTCATCGAGCCAGAGGGGTTGGTAGTCGGGGAGGCGCTTGGCGATGATCCGGGATTCCCAGGCCCCGGCGGGCAGGTCCAGACCCTGAAGCTGCTCGATGATCCGGGTGAGGCCGGGGCGGCCCCGGACTGTCGTGTCTGGGGTCACGTGGTGCCAATCGAGCAAGAAGCGCATGAAGTCCTGGAGGCTGGCGGGCTGCACCGAGGCCCGCTTTCGGGTTCGGCTGAGGTGGGACATGCGCAAAAGCAGGCGGCGGGCGCACCAGGTGTCGGGGCCGGCATCGGGGAGTTGGTCGCTCCGCATGGCGGTGCCTTCCTGCTCCAGGGTGGTCAGCGCTTGTCGGACGGTCGAGGTCGCCAGGGTGGTTCGACAAACCAGTTGGTCGGGGGTGGTGGGTCCCATGGTGGCCAGGTGGCCGCGGACGATGTCGGTGGCCGAGTCGGGACAAAGGGCGGTGCCGGCCAGTTCGGTGGTGGCCCAGAGCGAGTCGTCGCCGGCCAGTTCGGTGGTGGCCCAGAGCCGATCGTCGCCGGCGGCGGTCAGGGTGCGGGCCCGGCCCCGGGATTCCAGATGGGTATAGAGATCCAGCCACTCGGGGTTGGGTCGGGTGACGATCAACGAGGTGAGGATGTCGTGGAGCTCGTCGGGGTTGCGGGGGTCGGGGGCGGCTTCTTCCACTACCTGGGCAACCACATCGGGGGTGATACCACCCAGATCAAGGGATTGGCCCTGCTGGGTGCGTATCCCCCGGGGGAGGGCGACCGCGTTGGTGCGCCGGTCGGCCAGCTCGGCATCGTCGAGGAAGGCGTAGGGGCGGGCGTTGAGGATTTCGTGGCTCAGGGGGGAGGGTTCGGTGGTGTCCCGGAAGTGGGTTCTCACCCTGCCGGAGCGGATGTCGGCGAGCAGCTCTTGGAGACCAGCAACGTCGAGGGCCTCGTGGAGGGTGTCATGAAGGGTCTGGCGAACCAGAAGATGATCGGGGATCTGGATGGGGCCGGTCACGTTCTCCTGGCAGGCGGCGGCCTGGGGGAACACCGCAGCCATGATGTCGTCGGCCTCCATGCGCTGGATGGGGGGCGGGTTGCGGCGGCCTCCCCGGCTGCGGAGCACCACCAGCGCTCGGTTGAGGTTCCAGCGCCAGCGGGCGGTGAACATGGGCGAGTCCAGCACTGCTTGCTCCAGGGTTTCTTTCACCGAGTCGGGGTGCAGGAAAGCGGGGACATCGCTCAGGGGGAAGCTGTGGTGGGGGCCGAGGGACAGGATGATGGCGTTGTCGTTGGCCGCGGCCTGGAGTTCGAAGTCGAAACGGCGGCAGAACCGCTTGCGGAGCGCGAGGCCAAAAGCCCGGTTGATGCGGCCACCGAAGGGGCAGTGAATTACGAGCTGCTGGCCACCGGTGTCGTCGAAGAAGCGCTCGAACACGATGTCCTGCTGGGTGGGCACCACCCCGAGGGATGTCCGGGCCGCGGCAATGTAGGTCACGGCCTGCTCGGCAGCGGCCCCGGGGGCGTTGGTGGTTCGGGCTAGTTGCTGGGCGGCTCGGGCCAGCACGGCATCATCGAGGGAGTCGGCATCCGGGCCGCCGGGAAGGAGCCCGCATATGTGGTTACGGAGGTGGGACACCTGCTGGGACAGCTCGGCGGTTCGGGCCGGGGCCTCGCCGAGCCAGAAGGGGACGGTGGGAGGGGCATCGCCGGCGTCGACCACTCGCACGACCCCCGCTGCCACCTGCTTGATGCGCCAGGAGTGGGAGCCGAGCAGGAAGATGTCGCCGGCCATCGACTCCACCGCCCAGTCCTCGTTCACGGTCCCGATGAAGGTGTCGTCGGGTTCGGCCAGCACCCGGTAGTCGCCGTTCTCACCGATGGCACCGCCGGAGGTGAGGGCGGCCAGCCGGGCCCCCCGCCGGCCCCGCACCTCCTGGTTTATGGAGTCGTAATGCAGGTAAGCGCCTCTCGGCCCCCGGCCGGTGTTCACCCCCCGGGCGGCCTGGTTCACGGCCTCGTCGAACTGCGCCCTGGTAAGGCGGGTGTAGGGGGCGGCTCTGGTGAACATCCGGTAGAGGCCGTCAACGGTATGGCCGTCGTCGGCGGCGGCTTCGGCGATGAGCTGCTGTACCAGGATGTCGAGCGGGGCCTCCGGGGGGTGAATGGCATCGAGCAGGTTCTGGTTGACCGAGTTGATCAGGGCGAGGGACTCGATGAGCTCATCCCGGGTAAGGGGCCAGAGGCGGCCCTTGGGGATGCCGTGGCGGCTGTGGTTGGCGCGGCCCACCCGCTGGAGGAAGGTGGCGATGCTGCGGGGGGAGCCCACCTGGCAGACCAGCTCGACGGGCCCGATGTCGATACCCAACTCCAGCGAGGCGGTGGCCACCAGGGCCTTGAGTTGACCGGCCCGGAGGCGGTGCTCGGTGAGGAGGCGGCGTTCGGTGGACAGCGAACCGTGGTGGGCGGCTACCTCGTCCTCACCCAGGCGCTCGGCCAGTTGATGGGCCAGACGCTCGGAGAGTCGGCGTGTGTTGACGAACACGATGGTGGTGCGGTGGTGGCCGATGAGCTCGGCCATGCGGTCGAGGATCCGGTCCATCTGGGCGTGGGATGTGACCGCCTCCAGCTCGTCGTCGATCAGCTCCAGCCCGATGTCGAGCTGGCGTTGGTGACCGGTGTTGATGATGGCGCAATCGGTGGGGCCAATGCCGGTCAAAAGGTCGGCAATGGTGGTGATGGGATGCTGGGTGGCCGACAGGCCGATGCGGATGGGACGGGTGAGGGTCACGTGCTCCAGGCGTTCGAGGGTGAGGGCCAGGTGGCTGCCTCTCTTGTCGCGGGCGGTGGCGTGGATCTCGTCGACGATCACCGTCTTCACGGTGCGAAGCATCTCCCGGCTGCGGGCCGCGGTTACCAGCAGGTAGAGCGACTCGGGGGTGGTGACCACGAAGTTGGCCGGTTTTTTGATCATGGCGACCCGGGTGTGGGCCGGAGTGTCGCCGGTGCGGACGGCCACGGTGAGCGGCGGGGGGTCGAAGCCGAGCTCGCGGGCGGTTCTTGCGATCTCATCCAGGGGGCGCTGGAGGTTCTCAGCGATGTCGCCGGCCAAAGCCTTGAGGGGTGACACGTACACCACTTGGCTGGCCCCGATCACCGTTTCGCCGCTGGTGTGGCGCTGGTAGAGATCGTCGATGGCGATGAGGAACCCGGCCAGGGTCTTGCCCGACCCGGTGGGGGCGGCGATCAGCGTGTTCCGGCCCGCGGCGATGGCCGGCCACCCCTGGGCTTGGGCCTCGGTTGGCCCGGCCGGGAATCGCTGCTGGAACCAGGTATGCACCGCCGGGTGGAAATCGTGGCTGGTTGTGGCGTACCCGCTGGGGCAGTCTCTGTCCTGTAGCTGCGTCGGGGAGGGCACGAGCTCAGGATACCGACCAGGTGTGACATGCTCTGGAGGTGGGATCCACGTGGGGTGGTGCCAGCGCGCGGGTGGTTGATGCCAGACTGCTCGATTCCGAGGATTTTGCGGCTGCGCTGGAGCTCCAGCAGCGGCTCGACCGGGAGCGCGATCCGGGCTTCGCCGTGACTGGGGCCGCCGAGTTGCGGGCCCTCTTCAACGACGATGCCACCAATTTTGCCCACCACCAGCGGATCGTCGCCCTTCAGGGTGCCACGGCGGTCGCCATGGGTCATCTGGAGCTGACCAGCGACCCGGCCAACGCAGCATTGGCGACGATGGAGATTACGCCCGCAGACGTACCGGGGTCGACAGCAGTGCTGGTGCAACTTCTGGAGCGGGCCCGCGGCGCAGGGCGCACCTCGGTGATCGCCATGGGCGACCACACCCCGGCTAATGACGCTTCCTGGACCGGCCTCGGCGCTGAGTTGCGCTATACCGAGCAGGAGTCGTGCCTGCGCTTGGCCGATGTCGATTCCGCACTGATGCAGGAGTGGATCAATGCGGCACCGCCCGATGTCGAGCTGCTGCACTGGCACCGTGAGTGCCCCGAGGAGTGGATGGGCATGCTGGTGGCCGCGGTAAACGCCATGAACGATGCCCCCACTGACGATCTCGACATGGCGGACACCATCGTGAACGCGGCCATGATGCGCACCGAGATCGAGGCCCGCGCCGCCCTCGGGCTCGAATACCAGGGGATCCTCGCAGCAGTGCCCGGCACCGGCGTCGCCGGTGCCACCGAGGTTTTGGTCAACCGGCACCGGCCCGACTGCTCGTGGCAGTGGAACACCGTGGTGCTACCGGACTACCGGGGTCGGCGCATCGGCCGCTGGATGAAGGCGGCCATGTGGCAGCGGCTGCGGGCAACCGAGCCCGAAGTCACGGCCCTGCAAACCGGAAACGCGGTGAGCAACGCCCAAATGCTGGCCATCAATACCGCCATGGGTTTCCGCCCGACCCGCACGACGGCCTGCTGGCAGGCAAGCCTCGACCACCTCGAAACACAGGCACGCCAAACCCTGGGGCCGGCATGACCCGCAGCCCGGCACCGACGGGTTGCTGGGTCCAGGTTGAAGCGCACCCGCGGGGATGAAAGTAAAGGGCACCGACGGCATCTAAGGGTTGCTGGGTCCAGGTTGAAGCGCACCCGCGGGGATGAAAGTAAAGGGCACCGACGGCATCTAAGGGTTGCTGGGTCCAGGTTGAAGCGCACCCGCGGGGACAGTCTCTGTCCTGTAGCTGTGGTGGGAAGGGCACGAACCCAGGATACCGACCAGGTGTGACATGCTCTGGGGGTGGGATCCATGTGGGGTGGCCGGATGTCGGGGCGGGATTACGATGCTCGATGGGAGCAACTGGCGGCCGATGGGCACAACCCCCACGGGGAGGCTGATTTCGTGGACCAGTTGCTGGGTGGTTCCGGTCGGGTGCTGGATGCGGGGTGTGGGACAGGACGGGTGGCCATCGAGCTGGCCCGCCGTGGCTACCAGGTGGTTGGGGTGGACATCGACACCGAGATGATCGCGCAGGCTCGAGCCAAAGCGCTCCAACTGGTGTGGTACCAACTCGATCTGTCTACTTTCGACCTGGGCGAGGGGTTCGATGCCGTGGTGATGGCCGGTAATGTGCTGCTGTTCACCGTGCCGGGTACCGAGGCCGCGGTGGTGGCCCGGTGTGCGGCTCACCTGTCGCCGGGAGGAGCCCTGGTAGCCGGTTTCCAACTGCGGACCGGGGGCTACGGGCTGGATCAATATGACACGGATTGCACCGCCGCCGAGCTAACTTTGAAGCAGCGGTTCTCGACCTGGGAACGTGCCCCTTGGAACGGCGGCAATTACGCCGTTTCGGTACACATCCACCGGCACCGTTCGGATAGCTGAACCATTGCCCGGCATGGGGGTGCCTGAAGCAGGGGTAAACCCTCCACGAGACTTTTTGCAGTCATCGGAAGATTGTTGTTATGGTTCCCGGCTCATGCGGCACATTGTGATTTTGGGGTACTTGGTTGTGAGGCCAAGGCTATGAGCACCCCCCCCCCCCCCCCGACCTGCTCCGACCAGCTCGCGGCCGGTGAGCAATAGCCCGGCCCCGCCGCCCCGGAGACCCCAGAAATCTCCACCACCCCCACCTAGAGGTGGGCAAGCTCGGCCGAGGGCGGCAGGCTCGGTAGGCTCTATTGGTGATCGCGACAGAGTTTAGTGTAGATGGTTTGGGCGGGTTGCCATTGGTGGATTCTGCGGGGCATGGTGTTGATGAGGTCTTCGATGATGGCGAGGCGTACCGGGCCGATGTTGAGGTTGGTGCTTTTGGGTAGCCAGCGTCTGAGTGTGGCGTTGTTTTGTTCGTTGGTGGGTCGTTGCCAGGGGGATCGGGGTTCGCAGAAATAGACCTGTATGTTGAGGGTTTTTTCGATGTCGGCCCATTTGGCCATTTCTGTTCCTTGGTCCCAGGTCAGGGTTTTGACCATTTCGGCGGGTTGGCGTTTGAGTGCGGCGGTGACGGCTTTGGCGGTGTTTCGGGCGTCGTAACCATCACATAAAGGCACTACCAGGGTGTGGCGGCTGGTGCGCTCCACCAGGGTGGCTACGGCTGATTGGTTGTTCGCACCGATTATCAGATCACCTTCCCAGTGGCCCGCCTCGGCTCGGGTGTCGACTATTGCGGGGCGCTGCGCTATGGGCCGGAAATCACCCAGCACGGAGCGTTTCGCCTGCTCACAACGGCTTCGGGGTTTGCGCCGCCGGCGACGGCGCACCAGCAGTTTCCAGCTATCGGCTGCTAGGCCGCTGCGTCCGCTGGGGTCGTAACACGCCCGGTAGATGGTTTCTGCGCACACCCGCAGCCCTTGTTTGCGGAGAGATTCTGAGATCGCATGAGGGGACCAACGAAGCGCCAACAACTCGGCCACCGCGTCGGCCAACACCGGATCTGTGGCCAACTTGGATGGGCGAGGCCTCAAAGCCCGCACATCGGCAACGGCTTGGGCCGCATCGGCCCGATACACCGAACCACCCCCGTTGCGCCGCAACTCCCGCCACACCGCGGAGCGGCTCCTGCCCAACCGGCGGGCCATCTCAGCTGTCCCCACCCCCATCCCAACCATAGTCTCGATGCGGGCACGCTCGCCCGCACACAACCTCTGTGCCATACTGGAACACCTCCACCGGTGATTCGCCAATGTTTCTGATCGACCATCATGGCCGACCTGTCGCGATCACCGGTGGAGCCTTCCCTCCCCCGGGGCCAGGCCGAAAGGAACTGCGGAACGGCCTCCGTTAGTTCTTGCGCTCTTGGTCGGAGCTGCGATGCTGGGCGCAGCAGGCCTTCTTTGGGTTTGGGGGGTCACGGGTAACGTCATCGGTGCGCTGTTTGGGATCCTGGCGAGTCCCCTCCTGCTGATCGGCTTTCTGGTAACCAGCGAGCAGCGGTCAAATAAAGGAAAGTTCGGGGATTGGCGGTTCCTACCCAGCCAACCAACCACATTTGTGATGGCAATCGTCGGTTGGGTGGTTGGGGTTGCCCATCTCTGGTTCCTGGCCCAGGAAATAACCCGCTGGCAGGCCGGCTGATGCGCCGCCGAACTCTTGCCTTGTCGTGGGCTCTTCTGGTACTCGCCGCGGGATTGCCCACAATCGCAACCACAGCGTCAGTGCATGCCCAACAAGGCTCACAGGCAGAAGCAAACCAAGACGATTGGGCACCGTGCCGTCAAAACGGAGACTCGATTGAGCGCGCCGAAATCGTACTGGTGATGGATCGCTCCAAGTCACTTGAGACTGAGGATCCCCAGGGTGAAGAGCGCCGTAAAGCACTCCAGGCTACCCGAAAACAACTCACAGAACTTCAGGAGCGGCTATCGCAAGATGGCTCCTCATTTGACATTGATGTGTCTCTAGTTGTTTTTAGTGCAGAGCCTAACCCTCCCAAGGTCGTTGCCGAGTTTGGGCCTGTCAGTTCCAATCATCCATCAAATACAAAGATAGAAGAGGCACTCAAAACTGAAGTACACACCGACTACGGCCCGGCAATTGAACTAGCGCTGGAGCAGTTTAAGAAGTCACAAGATAGAAACCCTGATCCGGCTTGCCGCATTCTTGTGTTTTTCACCGATGGGATTATGGATCCTTTTGGCACCGTGGTGGGAGAAAATAGCGGTGATAAAACTAAAGAGGCAGAAGCAGAAAAAAGAGTTTCAGATTTTTTGTCAAACTTGTGCAGTAGTAGTACAAATGGCTACCGGTATCACATGGATCAACTTGGGGTTTCAACTTATGTAGCTGTGCTTGCAAAATCCGGCTTTATTCAAAGAGCAGGTGATCCTCACCAGAATGAACTATTAGATGCTTCTAAGCAGTCATTTTTGGCCCTGACTGGTCATGACAGTTCACCATTACTTGACGGTATTTCTGCAGCTTCTGGGTGTGAATCTTGGTCAGAAAATCAAGCTGGCAAGGTTATTGATTTTGATAACATCAGCAAACTCACCGATGAGTTGGAGGATGCAATTAGGAAAATTGAGTTAGGCTTGCGTGGGCCCCACGTGAGCTGTGCGACCGAGCCAAGTTCCAACGAAGTTGAGTTAACTGATGAATGGCCACACCATTTGAGGGTTACGGATCAATCGGGAAAGAAGCTGTGTGAGGTCACACCTCCCCGTGATGGATTTGCAACCCTAACCCTTACCGGTATGAATGAGGCCTCTGGCGTGGAGTGGTTCATTGACAACGGGACAAATCCTGAGCCTGACTTCCGACTTGAAGCTGGGGACTCAGCATTTAGTTTTGATATTGTGTCAAGGGAGTTGCCGAGAGACCAGGCTTTTGGCGACTTTGAAGCTACGGTTGAGATCAAATTGCTTTGGACTCCAGGTCCGCAACCTGAGTGGCCAGACCAGCCACCTGAGGTCCCGCAGCCATTGGAGGTTACCTTTTATGCTCCCGACCGCGAAAAGTACTGGATTGACAAATCGTTTGATTGTGTATCTTCTCAGCGGGCAAGGAGGACAACAGGTTCGAACTATAAGGTGGTAGCAAGTCGCTTGTGTGAAATAGAACCCCCACCTGCACGCGCAGGGAATTATGTGATCACGTTCCAACCCTCACAAGAAAACAAACTTTCTTGGGATACTACACGTGACGGTCAAACTCCAAGTGATGACTCCATTGTTCTTGAGAGCAGTGATGATTCCATAATTCTTGGTACCAGTTCAAAGGAACCTAGAACGATCATCGATGGTTTACCCGAGCAATTTACCGACGATCTCACTGTTATTTTGACTTGGTACGAACCAGGTGGAGAGGTCTTAGCAAAACAGCCAATCAAGGATATCAGCATCCGAGTACTAGCTGGTGGGGAGTACTCACCCGAAGCAGACTGTTGGGATTCAATTGATGTTGAACTTGAAAAACAAGGCTTGGACATTAGAGCTGTGGCACGAGGAGTATGTACGATATTTCCACCCCCGGAAGGCAAGCTAGAGGTTCATATTACTGAGGCAACGCAAAATTTGCAGTGGCAACTAACTCGCGAGGGTGAACATGAAGAGGGAAGGAAGGGACTCTCTCTACATGTCGAACCCGGAGGTGAGTCTTTTGACATTGATGCCATACTAGATGTAGTTCCAGTGGAATTGCTGCCGCTTCCGGCCAATTTTAATGTAAAAGTAACCTGGTCAAAGCAAGATACTGAGTCGGACAACATTCCCGAACCACAAGAAGTAGTGGTGAAAATCCCGGATATTCCACAGCCTCAGGAATTACTGAAGTGTAACGAAGATCCGAAACTTATTAACTCTTCTGCCGAAGTGCCCTCCGGGCCGCTGGTTGTGGATACTGGCTGTACACTTTTGCCACATCCCTTGGCGGGCCCAGTCACCTACAGTGTGAAGGGTGATGTTGATGACATTGATTGGCAGATGGTTGAAGATATTGAGCTTGTTCCTGATGATGATGAACACCGGATTATTATCGAAACTACCGATCCTCTTGCAAACCGGCGCTACGACATCAATTCAGATTTCACTATCACTGCAACATGGAAGTCCCCGAGCGGTAATACAACATATGAGGACCAGGAATCTGGAAAAATTACTATAGCGTTGCGGGCGCGGCCTGATACTCCTTTGGCTTTGCTTGTTACCCTTTTGCTTATACTTGCTGGGCTCATCATTGTTTGGCTTATCTTGTGGCTGGTGGGTCGGCGGGTTAGCCGTCCGGCTCGGCCGGGGCAGTATCGTGTGGCGCACCAGGGCATCAAAGCAAAGGTCGCCTCCGGCAGTCGCTTGGAGTTGGCTGGCTTTGATCTGGCTGCTGCGGTGGCCGACAACAAATACCCGCTCAGTGGCCGGCGATCAAAGCTTCATGCCGCTGGGCTTGAGATTCGCACCACGTTGCGCTGGTGGAGCCCGCGAGACCTTCTGGGTGGGGGCAGGGCCAGGGCAATTCCCAAAGACATGGGTGCCGACTCGCTGCTTGCGGTCTCGCCGTCGTCCGAAAGGTCGGATTGTTTGCCGGTGAGCCTTGATGATGGAGCGGTGATCGTGGCCATCCAGCGCACACCAATCGGGTCGAAGGCCGGGCTCAGCGAACATACGGGGCAAATCTGGATCCTGACCCGTTCCGGTAAGGGCAAGGGCTCAACCGATCAGAACGCCAGGAAGAACCTTGACAAAGTGCTGGTTGAACTGCGCAAAGCACTGAGCGAATCGCAAAGCAAGTTCCGCGGCTCACCGGATGCCCCGGCTCCTAACCAACCGAAAGGCTAACCAACGTGTACAACCGCTTTCTGTTCGTCGGACTCGGCGGCTCGGGGGGCAAGACGCTCCGTTTCCTGAAGGATCAGATCATACGGTGGATGAAAGAAAATGAAATCGAAGGGGGTATCCCCTCGGGTTGGCAGTTTCTTCACATCGACGTGCCCTCTCGGCCGGATGGTGACGAGCTGAACAGCCGGGTGGACCACCTAGCGCCCAACGAATACTGCGGGCTGGTGGATGCTGGTGTTGCCTTCGATGACGTTCAGGCCCAACTCGACACATCGAGCGAAAAGAGTGAAGAACTGCGAGCCTGGAGGGTGGAACCAACCGGTTTGAAAATACCCATTGAGGCCGGGGCCGGTCAGTATCGAGCGGTCGGACGTACCATAGGCGCACTCCACGCTGAGCGAATCAAAAGTCGTATCGAGGAAAAGGTGAACCGGCTCAACGAGAGCAAAGCAATCCAGGATTTGAATGACGTTTACACGCAAATTCAAAAAACCGCGGCGAACTCCAACACGGCGACGGGCACGAGCGACGTAGCAACCAATATCTTTGTCATATCATCTCTGGCCGGAGGCACCGGCGCAGGCATACTCAACATCGTGTGCGATTTGATCAGGGGAATGGATGTGGCTCGGGGTAGAGACATGTTCGGGATCATCTATACATCCGAGGTCTTCAACGAGCTGGCTTCGGCAACAAAGGCTGGCGTGCATGGCAATGGTCTTGCCGCTGTATCCGAGTTGCTCAACGGCTTCTGGTGGAATGGAGATTCGGGAGCTGACGATGATGTAGTCGTTGGGCCGATCACCGATAAGTTCTTGCAAGCTGCTCGCATCGCGGGGACTCTGAACATGAGCGGTCCGGCTTACCCATTTCTGGTTGGACGTCAGAATGCAAAAGGTGTCAACTACGGCACATCAGACTCTCTTTTCGAGGGAGTAGGGCGGGCTTTGCTTTCGTGGGTAACCGACGAGGAGGTCGCAGGGTCTTTCATCGGTTATACGATTGGCAACTTCAAGCAAAATGCTTCATCCAATATCCGGGGCCAGGCCCTGGTGGATGTCGGGGAGCCGGGATCCGTTGGCCTACCACTATTTTCGGCGCTCGGGTTCGCGCGGGTGTCGGTGGGCACCGACCACTTCGAGCGTTTTGCTGTGAATAAGGTGGTGCAGGACTCCTATCGACACCTCGTTGAATACCACTCCAACTCGGAGGATGCCAAGCAGGCTGTTCGGTCGATCAACAAGCAAGACCCAACGGCCGTCATCAAGTACCTTGCCGAGAATTACAGAGCCTGGTTCCTCAGAGAGCTACAGATCGAAGAGATCGACACCACTGATACAGGCCCCATAAGGCGTGAGCTGTGGCCCACGGATGGAAGTGTAGATCGGTTGGAAGAAACATGCCGCGACTACCAGCAGCAGGTTGAATTGGAGGCATCACTTGACGTTGAGGCCAGCCGGACGGCTATCGAATGGCGAGCTCTAATCGAACCAGCTATTGAGAACCGTTTCCCTGATTTTGAGCAGAAGATTGGCGAAAAGCTTGATGCTCAATCACGCGAATATGTCAAAACCATTGAGCAAAGGATGTGCGCCACTGTCCTGGCTTCTATATCCAGGTATGGGCTTAAAGTTACCGCCCAACTTTGCTCCGATGCAGTCAAGCACTTGCAGGATGAGGTTGTCAACAATCTTCGTGCCAACGTTGTTCTGACCCTAAAGCGATGGGCCGGTGACTGGCAGGAGTCGGCATGGCAGGTACTGGAAGGTGCCAGAGGGAAACTGAAAAATACCGACGGTCGAATCACTGAGTATGTGGCATCAGCGGTTCACCATCGTACCTTTGCTGCGGATGCTCTCATTGCCGAAAGGGCAGAACGGCTGGCTAGAGAAGCTACCGACCGGCTGTTCAAGCCCATCGTCGAAGCAATCGAGGATGCCTATAGGCGCCTCCGCAACGAAGATATTCCAGACTCGTTCCGCTTCGGACCACCCGAGAACGAGTTTTGTTTGATTCAAAAGGATGACTACGAAGCACTGTTCGACCGGTTACTGCGCGAAACGTTCGATGGCAACGAGTACGAAAGCCTGAGAGAAGCTGTTATCGGTTGCCAGGAGGTTGAACCGGATTCCGGCGATGAGTTCGTAAAGCTGGTTCGTAACTGGTCGCCCAATGAGCGCTGGAGTGACGTACCGTCAAACGTGGCCGTAACCGTCGGTTCCACCAGGAAACTTCTGGAGGGTAGCGCCACTGCCTGGCTGAACGTGGATGGCGGGCCTTTTGGCGAACTTCTCGGCCTCAGCCTCCGGAGTGCTCTGGACACCCGGGCCGCTGCGGGCACGACAATCGCTGCTTCTGAACGGCATAAGTATCAGCAGCGCTTTATGTCATGTCTCAACGCTGCCATCCCCACTTCCGCTCCTCTGGTCGATACCGACCCGGCGCTGGAGGGGCTGGTTGGTAACGAAGCGGGCAAGGATCTGGTGAGGCATTTCAGCAAGTTGCCGTTCGGCCCCGGGCCCGACGGCTCTCATCCCATAGCGGAAAAGGTGACAGATCTGCTTTCCAAGTACCTCAAGGCCGATCAGGTGGAGGAACTCATGAAATACGATCAACTCACCCGTCACATCGACGTGGCCTCGCAGCTTGCCGCCCCCCAATCGATACTGGCTCTGAAGTCGGTTCTAGCGCCCATCGCCCAGGATTGGGACGGGCAAAAGGCCATTGGCGAAGTGGCTCGCCAGCAGTTCTGGCACCACCGCCGGGCCCAATACTTGCAACGATTCGTGCCTGCCCCCCAGGCCCACTTGCGCTGCCTGGTGCGAGGTTGGTTCACCGCCCAGGTGCTGGGGCTGCTGGACACCGACGGGCCTGATGGTTCCATTCAAATTGCCCGGGATGGTAAAAGCCCCACAACTTTCCCGAACCCGTTGCTATCGCCGATCAAGCGCGGCGACCGGCTGGGTCCGCTACTGGAGTCGCTCAGTTTGGCATATGTCGAAACCGCGGCCAGTGCCACCTTGGAGCCGCTGGAGTCGTATGTGAGCTTGCTGGAGTTGGGAAGGTCGGGTGACGGTGGTGTCCTGCACTACGACAATGTCAACCGGCGACTGGCCGAATGGATCGAAACCGGCCAGCCGGATAAGGGTGCCATAACCACCATGAAGCCAGCCCGATTGGCCAACATGCCCGAAACGGCCACCTGGGGAGAACGGGCCGAAGCTCTTGCCGGGGTGTTGGACGGGGAAAGTAAGCGCTACGAAAACGAGTATGCTAATTACCAGAGGGACTGGGGTTTCAACCCTGGCCTGCTCTCACGCGTTCCCCTCTGGACCGGGCTGTGGCCATTGCTGGGCGAGGAACTTCAAAAGCTCAGCGATAAAATTGTCGAACACTCTCCCGAGGAAAGCCTCGGCTAGCTGAGCCACTGGCAGCAACCGGAGGCAGGAGCTATCGCGTGATACCCATCCTTTATCACGAAGCCGATGGTGTTATCAGCAAAGCAATAAGGGTGCTTCGTGACCTCTCTTCTCACGGGCTGCTCAACGACATGGCGCTCGTGCCCATCAAAGAGGGCGAGCCACCCACCGAGCAGCCTCTTGCCACTTGTGTTCGAGCATCGGAGGCCACGCAAACGGGACTGTACGACGCGCTGGCCCGATCCGGCCCCCCGGCAGAAAGCAAATTATATGTAACCGCAGTTGTCTCTGGCGTACTGGCACCACAGGCTCAACTAGCGCTCGCCAGAGCCCTTGGCGAAATCGCTCGCAAGGCGGAGAAGCTGGCGGGTGGGATCATTGTTGTTCCCAGTTGCCTGGCGGTGCCGGAGTTGCGAGATGGTGAAAGCCTCTTGCCTGCCAAAGGTTTTTTCACGGCCCAAACCGCCAACTTCGTAGCCCTTCCGACCGACTGGCAGTTTGCCAGCGGCATGGCTGCCGGCATCGATTTTGCCGATGCCCAAAGAGCTTCGTGGCATGCTGCGCTTGAGTTGGCCACTTTGACATCTTTGTGGCGTGCCACCAACGAAAACCCGTGGAGGCCGGAAATAAGGGTTACCGGAATAGAAGGGTGTGCGTTCAAGTTTGTCAGATCCTCGGCTCGGCTCGTGCTGATTCGCCGGCGGGAATTGGCTGCCGAAGATTTTCTGCCCGTGGCCGATGGTTTCTCGCCCACGCCTGCTCCCGAGGCCGTCGCATCCACCGTGGATTTGCTGCATCCTGCTGAGTTCCGCCTGGACCGCCTGGCGGGCGAGCCGGGTGCTTCCGGCCGGCGCAGCAACATTATGGAAGTGCTTGGTGCCGGCTTGGGTCGCATTTTCCCACCGCTGGCGGCCGGCCTGACAGGGTTTACCAGGATGCTTCGCGTTGAGTTCTCCAAAGCCTTCGGTGGAGATCTTGAATCCGATGACGACGGGCAGGCTTCCAGTGCTCAGGGGCCTGCGGAGGCCGACGAGGCAACGGTGGTTCTCAAGGGGTTCAGCCCGAAGGTATGGACCGATCTCGTTCGCAATGTGTTCGGGGTTGTCGACGGGGGCAGGACCGCTGTAGCCATCCGAGCCCGCGAGGCCGCCGGCAACCAGGAGTACGTGTTCGTGACACCCGAAAGCCTTGTTGACGGCGTGCTCGAAGAACGTATACGAGCCGGTGGGCAGCGGGACGAAGACGAAGTTGCTGAGGAGCCGGTTGAGGAGGAGTCAGTTGATGCAGAGGGGCCGGTTGAGGAGGACGAAGGCGAAGTTGCTGAGGAGCCGGCTGACGAAGGGCCAGTTGACGCGGAAGAGTCGGTTGACGCGGACGAAGCTGAGCTTGTTGAGGAGCCGGTCGATGATGATGAGGGGTCGTTTGACGAGGAACCGGCTGGCGAGGAGGAAGCGGCTGATCACGCAGAGGACTGGGGTAGCCCTAGAGCGTTGTTGACGTTGCTGGACGATAAGTTCTGCGACGAGATCCAAAAAGCTGAGGATAGGCGCAGGCAGCAACAAGCCGAACTCGAAAAGCAAAAAGCGCTGAGGGATTCAACCGAGAAGTTCCGCCCTTCCGCTGATCTGGTTATCACCGTCAAAGCCTTTTTGATCACCTTGTACACCGTGCTGGCCAGCTACGCGTTGCTGCTTGATATGTTCGATCTCAGCGATGTCAGCCCTGTGGCTCGAACACGTATTAGCATCGGGGGGTTGGCGGTTACCTGCCTATTTTTGCTGTATTCACTTACCCCTCAGCGAGACGACCCGAGAGATGGCCAGTCGTACTTGCTGCGAAGATCTTTCGCTTTGGCTGTTCTTACCGTGCTGGGATTATTTTTTGCCGGCGCGAGCTTTGCCGACTTGTTCGATAGCATTTCGGGGCCGGACATGGTGCCTTTTGTGTTCATCGCTCTCACGTTGTTCTTGTTTGTATACGTACTGCTGTCGCCGAAAGCGCGCCAGCGCCCAGCGAGCCGAGCTCTAGTGTTGGCGTGGACAATTTGCTACCTGATAGCCAGCTTTTTTGCCTATGCCAAATTGGATTCATCGGCTTTCAACAAGTCGGAGAACATCCGAAACTTCTTCGAGGACTGGGGCGAGCAAATCAGGTATGCCGCGCTGGCCGTGGCTGGGTTCTTGTTCCTGATTGCCCTGGTCATGCTGGTGGTTAGCGACAGGGGCCGTGAGCGCAAGCGCAGACTGGCCATCGCGGCAATTCGAGAGCTCGAAAGCGAACTCGGGCGCCGGGAACTGCTGTCGCTGTTGCGAGGCTTGCGGGTCAACTGGCTGGGCACTGCCGTCGCGCTCGACTACATCCTGCGCTGGAATATCCCCGCCGAGCCGGTATTTGCCGGCGAGTCCCGTGAGCTCCGCTCACCGCTGTTTCGACTGGCGGCACGCTATCGCAACGTGTTCAGCCCACCACCGGCACCCGGGTGGTTGAGCGCGCAGTACGAGGCGGTTGTTGCCGCCTACTCGCGGTTCCAAACCCGTCCGGTGAATGGGGATTCCAACCGTCCGGAGACGAGCACAATGGTCAGCTCCGTGAAGCGGGACCTGCTGGAGGATCCCGGCCCCGACCCGCGCTGGCAATTTGCCCACCGGCTCTGTTCCGGCGAGTTCGATGATGCTTTGGTGGCAGATTCATCGATAGCCGTAGACGCATCACTGGATGATGCCGAGGGCAGCTTCTTGAGCGAGATAGCCCCAGTGAAGCCTGGAAAGCTGCCTGCCGGCCTGGTCGGCCCTGGTGCGGCCACCCTGGACAGCGTTGAAATGGACAGCACCTGGTGGTGGCCCGATGGACTGGAGGTTCCCGCCTCCGATACCCGTCCAAGAGTTGTGCAGGCGGTCAGGTCGCCCGGCCAAGATTCTTACCTGGCGGTGAGGCTCGACATTTCCGATCCTATGCTGGAAAACCAGCTTGCCGGCGGCTCAACGCCACCAGAAGACCCGGACGGCGAAGACCCTCAACCGGCGGCTCCCAGCTTCGGGTTGGGCTAACCATAGGGATTCGAGGTTTGTGGCTGACAGCCCTCTACATCGCCAACGCCCCCCGGAGCGCGAGCCCACCCCGGAAGCGGGCTCGGGCCGTGCTGAGCCACCACCGAGATCCAGCCGGACACATCAGCGTTTGTCGCCACCTCCATCGGCTGCTGGTACCCCAGTAGCTAAACCGCCTGGAAACCGGCGTTCGGGTTCCAAACTTGGTGCCGGTATCTCGGCGAGGTTCACCGATGGTTGGCATCGTCGCCCTCTGGTTGTTGGTGCTTTTGGATTAGCCCTCGCATTGGCGATTGCTCTGCCGCTGGCCCTGACCCTCGGAGGAGGTGGCGAAGCCCCCAGCAATACGGATGCGGCCACAATCGCTCGCTCAATTGGCATGGTTTCGGCGGCTGGATGCGGAAAAGTCGGTTCGGGCACTCTGGTTCTCGATGGAAGATACGTGCTTACAAATGCTCACGTTGTGGTGTCGGATTCCGGCAAAGTATGTGCGAATCTTGAGGTCGGATTCAGCGATAGCTTTGAAGAAGAGCCTACAACATGGATCGACGCTACGGTGGTGGGGAAAGAGTTGGATGGCTTGGATTCGGAGGGGTATGTGACATTACCGGACTTGGCAGTGCTCAAGTTGTCTCACCGAGTTGATCAGCCCAGCATCCCTATTAGTGCCCAAAAACTTGACCTCAACGAGGACATCACAGTTCTTGGTTATCCGGGGATTGGAGGCCAAACAATCACGTCGACCGAAGGCGTATATGCAGGGATTGACCACCTCAACGGCCATGCTGTCCTGAAAACCAATGCTGATATATTTCCTGGCAACAGCGGAGGGGCAGCGTTCAACTCGCGTGGCTTCTTCATTGGAGTCCCAACGTACAGAACCATCACATGGGATCAGATAAGCGAACTGGGCTGGCTCATACCCGCTGAGGAAGCCGCCAGTTTCCTGGAGCGCCACGTTGAACCCTGATTGGGAGTTGCTCCGGTGGGGCGCACGTTTGATACTGGAGGGGTGCTGGGGGGGCCGGACATCATCACCTACCTGTTGCTGGCGCTGGGGGGTGCGCTGGCGGTGGGTAACCTGGCCGCTCTGATCAACCCGCAAGGGGCCCGGCGGCCCCAACCGGACCGTTCCGGTGGTAACGGTGAGGCAGCTACCCCCCGGGTCGGGCGCAGCGTGGTGATGATTGTGGTGGGCATGGTGATCGTGGTGTGGGCCATTGCCAGCCTGATCGGGGGGTGAGCCTTCAAAAGCGCGGCACCGGGGCGGAGTAGGGTTGGGTGGTTATGAGCCTGTTGGAGGTGAGCGGGGTTACGGTGCGGTTCGGGGGGGTCATCGCCCTTAACGACCTGTCGTTCACCGTGGATGAGGGGAGCATCTGCGGGCTGATCGGGCCCAACGGGGCGGGCAAGACCACCATGTTCAACGTGATCAGCCGGGTGTACGACACCGAGCAGGGCGTGGTGGGGTTCGACGGTAACGATGTATTGAGCCATCCGGCCCATGCCATAACCGGGCTGGGCATCGGCCGCACCTTCCAGAATCTGGCGCTGTGGCCGACCATGACCGTGCTGGAGAACGTGATGGTAGGGGCCCACCACCGCTCCCGGATCGGGGCGCTGCGGGCCGCGCTGAGGTGGGGGTCGCGCCGGGAGGAGTCCGAGCTGGCCGGCCAGGCCTGGGCGGCTCTGGACGAGATGTCACTCACCGATGTGGCCTTCCACCCGGCGG
This sequence comes from Candidatus Poriferisocius sp., assembly GCF_965202595.1. GTDB lineage: Bacteria > Actinomycetota > Acidimicrobiia > Acidimicrobiales > Bin134 > Poriferisocius. The sequence goes on along the minus strand of NZ_OZ241836.1, from coordinate 2,697,257 downwards.
GCGGGCTGCCGTTCGGCACGTTGAAGAGGGTGGAGCTGGCCCGGGCGCTGATCGGCCGGCCCCGGTTGCTGCTGCTGGACGAGCCCGCCACCGGGCTGAATCAGACCGAGGTGAGCGAGTTGGCCGAACTGGTGGTGGCGCTGCGGGAGCGACACCGGCTGACCCTGCTGCTGGTGGAGCACCATATGGGGATGGTGATGGGGGTGTCGGACAAGGTGGTGGTACTGGATTTCGGGGCCAGGATCGCCGAGGGTTCCCCCGCCGAGGTGCAGAACGACCCGGCGGTGGTGGAGGCGTACCTGGGTAGCGCGCAGTGAGCACCGATTACCTGGAGGTGCGTGGGCTGAGGGCGGCCTACGGGAACATCCAAGTGTTGCACGGTATCGATTTCACGGTGTCCAAGGGTCAGATAGCGGTGATCCTGGGGGCCAACGGGGCGGGCAAGACCACCACGCTGAGGGCCTTGTGCGCCATGGTGACGGTGGAGGGTTCCATCCGGCTGGCGGGCGAGGAGCTGGCCGGGCAGCGCACCGCCGACATCGTGCGCCGGGGAGTGGCCCACGTGCCCCAGGGTCGGGGGACGTTTCCCGAACTGTCGGTGGAGGAGAACCTTCTGGCCGGGGGGTTCGTGCGCACCGATGGGCAGGTGAGGGCCGATATCGAACGGTTCTACGGCACCTTCCCGGTGCTGGGCGAGCGGCGCAGCCAAGCAGCCGGAAGCCTCAGCGGGGGCGAGCAACAGATGCTGGCCATCGCCCGGGCGCTGATGCTGAGGCCGTCGCTGTTGCTGCTGGACGAGCCGTCACTGGGGCTGGCACCGATGGTCACCCGGGCGCTGTTCGATCAGCTCTCCATCATCAACGCCGAGATGGGGACCACCATGCTGGTGGTGGAGCAGAATGCCGGGCTGGCCCTGGGGGTGGCCGACCAGGCCTACGTTCTGGAGTCCGGGGAGGTGGCGCTATCGGGCCCCGCCCATGAGCTGGCTGCCGATGACAATGTCCGCCGGGCTTATCTGGGGTATTGAGGGATGAGCTTCGCGGCATCGGTTCTGGGGGTGTTCGATGTCTCCATCGACAAGTTGTCGGATGGGGAGCTGTGGTTGGCCCAGTTCTTCCGGGGGCTGAGCGACGGGGCCACCTACGCATCGGTGGCGCTGGCGCTGGTGATGATCTACAAGTCCACCGGGTTCATCAACTTCGCCCAGGGTTCGCTGGCTCTTCTGGGGGTGTACCTGGCCTATGTGCTGAGCGTGGAGCAGGGTTTGCCGGTGGCGGTGGCGGTGGTGTGCGCCATGGGGGCCAGCGCGGTGGTGGCGGCGTTCATAGAGCGGGTGTTCATCCGGCCGTTCCCGCCCGATCATGTGTTGCCCCTGGTGATTGTCACGCTGGGCCTGCTGCTCATCATCGACTCGGCGGTGGGCATCGTGTGGGGCTTTCGCACCCGCAGCCTGCCCAGCATGTTCCCCGCCGGTGCCCCCATAGAGTGGGGTATCGCCCAGCTCACCTGGCGGACCATCGGCAACCTGGGCACGGTGTTCACCGTGGTGGGGCTGCTGTATCTGTTGCTGTCGCGCACCAAGATGGGGTTGGCCTTTCGAGCGGTGTCGTCAAACCTGGAGTCGGCCAAGCTGGTTGGCATCCGGGTGGGGCCGACACTGGGGTTCGGGTGGGCGCTGGCCGCCGCCATCGGAACGCTGGGCGGGTCACTGGTGATACCCGATCTGCTGCTGGAACCGTCGGTGATGCTGCGGGTGCTGATCTTCTCTCTGGCCGCCGCCGCCCTGGGTGGACTCGACAGCATGGTGGGGGCGGTGCTGGGCGGGTTGGTGGTGGGTTTGGCTCGCAACCTGCTGGTGACGTTCTTGAACCTCAGCGAGCTGGCGCTGGCCACCGCGGTGGTGGTGATCCTGGTGGTGCTGCTGGCCCGACCCACCGGCCTGTTCGGGTCCACCCGGGTGGAGCGGGTGTGATGAGAACAATTTTGATTTCAATTCATCATTTCTTACAGCAGTTCGGGTCCACCCGGGTGGAGCGGGTGTGATGAGGGCAGCCGGAGTGCAGGCCGGCAGTTGGCAGCACCGGCGGAGGCAGATCATCGGGTGGGCCCTGTTTGCCCTGGTGGTGGCTCTGGTGCCGTTCTTGATCGCCGACACCTACAGCCCGACCATCCTTGGCAACCGCTACACGTTCGGACTGGCCAATCTCAGCCAAGCCGTTGCCCTGATGGTGGCGGTGCTGGGTCTGAACATCGCCACCGGCTACAGCGGGCAGCTCTCTTTGGGTCATAGCTTCTTCGTGGGGTGCGGGGCCTATCTCACCGCGGTGCTGGTGAATGAGTTCGATTGGTCGTATGTGGCCACGCTGGGGGTGGTGGTACCGGGATTGTTCGGGTTCGGGGTGCTGTTCGGGATACCCGCGCTGCGTATCCAGGGGCTGTACCTGGGGCTGTTGACGTTTGCGGTGGCTGCGGTGTTCCCGTCGATCATCCGGCTCGACGAGGTGGCCGCTCGCACCGGGGGCAGCAACGGGCTGCTGATTGATAGTGACCTGGAGGCACCGTCGTGGGTACCGCTGGACCGGGTTACGGAGTGGTTGCACTCGCTGCCGCTGGTGGGATCCCGGGTGCCCGACGGGTTGACCGGGCGGCAGGAGGAGGCGGTGTACAAGTACTTCCTGCTGGTGGTCGTGGCCCTGGTGTGCTTCTGGCTGGTGCGCAACATCCTGGCCGGTCGGGTGGGGCGGGCCATGGTGGCCATCCGGGACAATCCGCTGGGGGCGGCGGCCAACGGGGTGAACCTGGCTGCCTACAAAACGCTCAGCTTCGGCATCAGCGCGGCGGTGGGTGGGGTGGCCGGGACCATGCTGGCCATGCACTCGGGGTTCTTGGGACCCGATGAGTTCGGTTTCCAGATGGCCATCATGCTGATCGTGGGGCTGATCGTGGGGGGTGCGGGGACGCTGCATGGCGCGGTGGTGGGGGGCCTGGCCATCCAGTTCATCCCCCTGTGGTCGAGCCAGACCCAAACCGTGCCGGGCACCGACGTAGCCCTGGAGGGGCCATACGGCACGGCCATCCTGGGCGGGCTGCTCATCGCCATCACCTTCGCGCTGCCCGGCGGGGTGGCCCAGGGGTTCCGGCGGATCAAGAACCGGCTCCTGCCGGTGGTGCCCAAGCCGCCAGTGGGTTGATTTAGCCCGCCCTTTTTCGATCCCGCCACCGGTTAAAACCTGTACCAATCTGTAATTGTCATGATCCCGGCGTAGTGTTATTGGACTGCATTGACCCCAGGAGGACAGTCTCAATGTCGAACTCAATGTCGAAATCTTCAATACTCCGGCCCCTGCGCTACTGGCTCGTGCTGCTCGCCGCCCTTGCCCTGGTGGCCAGCAGTTGCGGAAACGATGACGACGGTCCCGATGCTGCCGACCCACCGGCAGCCACCGAAGCCCCCGAGGAACCGGCCCCGGCGACCGAGGAGCCCGAGGAACCTGAACCCGCTCCGGCGACCGAGGAGCCTGATGAGCCCGAACCCGCTCCGGCGACCGAGGAGCCTGATGAGCCCGAACCCGCACCGACCGAGGAACCCTCGACCCTCGTGGAATTGGGCGGTGGTGCGGCCATTGATGTCGCCGAGTGCCCCGAGGAGTGGGACAACTACGCCGGGGTGACCGACACCGAGATCCGCTTTGGCAGCAGCTTGCCCCGGGCGGGAGCGCTGGCCGGGTTCGGCACCATCAGCGACGGCATCCAGCTTTATTTCGACAATGAGGAGGTTGGCCTGATTGATGGCCGTCGAGTGGTGATGGTGAGCCGCGACGACGGTTATGTACCGGCCCGGACGGTGACCAACGTGGAGGAGATGATCGACGTGGAGAACCTGCTCGGTTTCGCCGGAATCCTGGGCAGTCCCAACAACCTGGCGGTGCGTGACACACTCAACGAGAACTGCATCCCGCAGCTCTTCAATCTGACGGGCCTGCCCGATTGGGGTGATCCCACCAACTACCCGTGGACCACGGGCGGGTTGATGTCATACGACACGGAGGCCCGGGTTTGGTGCCGCCAAATTTCTGATGAGTTGGGTGAGGGAACCACAGCGGCCGTTCTATCGCTGGGCAACGATGCCGGCGAGGCGTGGAGAGTGGCCTTCAACGATTGTGCTAGCGAATCAGGTATCGAAGTTCTGGATGAGATACAACACGATCCTCAGGCCGATTCGGTGGGCTCCGATGTGATCAACCTGGCGGCCAGCAATGCCGAGGTTCTGATCGTGGCTTCGTCGGGGGCGTTCTGCCCGCAGGCGGTTGCCAGCGTTGCCAGCCTGCCGTGGGAGCCCATGGTGTTCGTGGCCAACGGGTGCCAGAGCATCTCGCTTTTCTGGGTGCCGATCGGGCCTCTGGCCAACGGGGTCAGGCTGGTGAACACCCAAAAGGACGTGGCCGACACTTCGATGGCCGACGATGAGTGGGTGCGATTCGTGCGAGACAGCCTGAATGCCCAAGGCATTGATCCCGAGGAGGCATCCCACGCTTTGGGCTACACCTTTGCCGAGGTTCTGCACCAGGTTCTGCTGGCCGCAGCCGAGATGGACGGCGGCGTGAACCGCACCAACTTGATGCGGGCCATGTGGCAGGTGGACTTCGAATCCAGGGGTGCCATAGGCAACTCCTTGCGGCGCCTGGATGGTGCCATCGACTCCTACATGGTTGAAGCCGGGCGCGTGGAAGAGCTGGTGGTGGATGCCGATGGCGCTCGTTACGTGCCCGTTAGCGACATCATCTCGTTCGAGGGCGACACCGGCACCTTCAGCCCGTAGCTGCTCTTGCTCTTTTGCGAATCGTGATCGGCACCGAGGAGCAACCGGCCACGTCTGACAATTAATTAGTGGCTGGCAATTACTGGCCGGTCGTGTCGAACAGGGAGGCACCCACCACCTCGGCAGCTTCGGTGGAAGGGCCCTGCCAGGTGATGGAGCCGTGGTGCAGGAGTATGGCCCGATCGCACAGGGCCAGAGCGTGCCCCATGTGCTGCTCGACGATGAGCAGGGAAGTTCCGGTGTCACGGATGCGGGCCAGCACTTCGTAAACCTCGTCGGTAATGATGGGGGCCAGCCCCAATGACAGCTCGTCGGCGATGAGCAGCCGGGGGGCATCCACCAGCACCCGGGCCATGGCCAGCATCCGTTGCTCGCCCCCCGACAGGGTGCCGGCCAACTGGCGGCGGCGCTGGGCTATGGGTGGGAAAAGCTCGTAGGCCCGCCCGAGGGCTGCCCTCAAGCCGGAGCGGTCGCGGGTGCGGGATAAGGCAAGGGTGAGGTTTTCCTCCACCGTGAAATCGGCGAACACGGCCCGCCCCTCGGGCACGTGCACCACGCCTGCTTTGGCGTAGCGGTAGGCCCGCACGTTGGTGAAGTCGTTGCCGTCGATCATCACCTGCCCGGTGGTGGGCACCACCAGACCGCTGGCCACCCTGGCCACGGTTGTCTTGCCGGCACCGTTGCGTCCCAAAAGGGCCACGGTATCGGCCTCCCCCACCGAGAACGACACGTCGAAGAGGGCTTTGAAGGGCCCGTAGGCGGTGCTCACTTGGCGCATCTCCAACACGGGGACCGAAAGCGGGGCCGGGGCACTCATGCATTGCGAGGTGGTCACGGTGTGTCCACCAGCATCAAGAGATCCAACAAAACCGGGGCACTCATGCATTGCGAGGTGGTCACGGCGTGTCCACCAGCATGTCTCCCAGGTATGCGGTCTTTACCTGGGGATCCTTCATAACCTCGGCGGTGGGTCCGTGGGTGATGAGCCGGCCGAAATCCAGAACGTAAGTGCGATCGGTGAAGGTTGCCACCAGCTCCACATCGTGCTCCACCAGAAGCAGGCCGAAGCCCTGATCGGTCTGGATACGCATAAGGGTGCCGGCCAGAGCTGCGGTCTCGGCCCTGTCGAGGCCCGAGGAGGGCTCGTCGAGCAGCAGGATCCGGGGTTGGGTCATCAGGGCCCGGGCCACCTCCACCAGCCGGCTCTGGCCCAGGCTGAGAGTCTCGATGGGCTCGCCACCCATGCCTTCCAGCCCGAGACTTTCCAGCAGGGCATCGCAGCTTGCCAGCTCTTGGGGCTTGGGAAGACCCAGACCGAGGATGTCCTTCCAGAGGGCACCGGTACCGCTGCGGATGCGGTGGGCGAACAGCAGGTGGTCGCGCACCGACGAGCCGCTGAACAGCTCTACTCGCTGAAAGGTACGCCCGATGCCGAGGCGGGCCCGTCGATACGCCGGCAGGCGGGTTATGTCGCTCCCGTCGAAGCTCACGGTTCCCGCGTCGGCTCGCAGCAGTCCCAGCAAGCAGTTGAACAAGGTGGTCTTGCCCGCACCATTGGGGCCGATAAGCCCCACCCGTTCTCCCTCGTCAACCGCGATCCGCACATCATCGAGAGCAGTGATGCCCGCGAACCGCTTGGTGATCCCGGTGGCGGCCAGCAGGCTCACAACCCGTCCTCTTCTGGCGATCCACCCGTGGCGGTCAGCAGGCTCATGTTTGCTTCTCGGCAATGTTTGGACCGCCACCGGCGAATATGCGTTGCATGAGGATCTGCGAGCGGCGCTTGCCGTGTTCGAGCAGGCCCTCGGGGTGGCGGGCGAACGTGATCGCCGCGAATCCGAAGAGCACGAAGCGCCAAGCCCCGTCCAGGTGCAGCCAGCGCTCCAGCACCAGCACGGGGAAGATAATGAAAGCTACGCCCGCCTGGGCCGCCCCCTCCACGGTGCGTGCTCCCAGTACCACCACGATCACGAGCCAGAAGAGGCCCAGTTGGGGATCGTAGGTGGCGTCGTAGCTCACGAGGCGTTCCTCCATGGCCAAAAGCCCCCCGCCGATGGCAGCGATGGCGGCGGATATCGAGAACACGATCACCCTCGATCGCCAGGCGATCACCCCGATGGACTCGGCCGCCGTCTCCGAACCCCTCAAGGCGCGCAGAGCCATGCCCGTGCTGCTTTCGCGTATCAATATCACCAGCACGCTCACCAGCACCAGCACCGCTATGCACAGCACCAGGAAGTTCTTGTGGCTGGTGAAGTCGATGCCGAGGAGCTGGGGGCGGGGGACCCCTCTTCCCTGGGAGATGCTGCCGCCGACCCAGCCGTATTTCACCAGCACGTCGTCGAAGAACAGGGCGAAGGACAAGGTGGCTATTGCCAGCCAGATACCGCCGAGGCGCATTACCGGCACGCTCAACGCCGCGCCCACCGCCGCCGCGATGGCGGCACCGACCAGCATGCCCACCATCACCGAGATGTCCCAGCGTTGGGCCAATTGCATTACCCCGAAGCCACCAATGGCGGCGAAGGTGACCTGGCACAGGGCTATCTGGCCACCGAGGCCGGTGAACACCACGATGGACAGGAAGATGATGGTGAATATCACCGAATGGGTGATGCGGGAGATCCAGAAGTTGTTGGCGTAGCCGAACGTCCAGATGCCCACAACCGTGAAGAAGGCCAGGGCCATGATGCGGGTGTAGATGGTGAGACCTCGGCTGCGGGCGGTGGCGGCCAGAGCCGGCGGGGGCGGGGCCACTCCGAGGAGGGGATCGACCCCTGCTACCTGGCGGCGGATGGCCGGCCAGAACACGATGATGGCGAACAGCATCACGTAGGGCAGCGCCGAGCCCCGCAGCTCGTTGAGGATCACGTTGTCGTGGGGAAGGTGGGTGCGCAACTCGGTGGTTATCACTCCCAGAAGGAGCCCCCCGAACAGGGCGGCGGGCAGGCTCACCAAGCGTCCCAGCGCCGCGGCCGCCAGGGCGGAGATCACGATGGGGAAGTACCCACCGGGTTCCAGCGCCGTGCCCAGGGTGGAGGTGATGGGCACCAGCAGCACCCCGGCCAGTCCGGCGAACAGGCTCGAAAGCATCCACGAACCCGAGGACACCCAGTCGGAGTTGATGCCGTTCAGTTCGGTCATGCGGGGGCTTTGCACCACAGCCCGTATGCGAAGCCCCATGCGGGTGTACCGGAACAGGGCGGCCAGGGCCACCGCAGCAACCACCATGATGGCGAAGGCGGCTATCTCGTCCCGGCTGACGGAGCGCCCCGACAGCCAGAAGACCGCGCTGTCGCCGTCGGGCATGATGCCCACCGCTCCGTAGGGTGGCTCGCGGTCGTAGTTCACCACCAGCTTGAACAGTTCGGGCAGCGCAACCAGCAAACCCAACGAGATCACCAGCTTGGCGACGGCCGAAGCTGCGTGCACGTGGCGGAAGATCAACCGCTCCAGCAGCAACCCCAGCAGGGGGGCCACCAGCACCACCGCAACCAGCACCGCCGCCCATATGGGCCAATCACGCCTCACGTGGAGCTCGTAATAGGTGGCGGCGCTGATGAAAGCCTGAGCCCCGAAGGCCAGGTTGAACACCCCCGAGGTCTTGTAGGTGAGCACGAAGCTCATCGCCACCAGGGCGAAACCCGCGCCCACCGGTAGGCCCTGGAAGAACGCCCTGACGGTTTCTTCCACCACTCCGGCGGCCAGCAATTGGTCCCCCATGGCTGAGAGGTTGATTACCTGCTACCTACGCTCCAGCGGGGCCTGCCGGCTACCCTGCGAAAGAGGTGGCCTCGGGTTCGTGCCAGTCCTCGCGCGCTCTCTCCCAGCATACCCAGGGTTTGCCGGCTTCACCCGTCCACTGAACGAAGGCACCGTTTTGGATTTGCACTCCGGTCAGGCAGCGCAAATCGTAATCGGCATCGGGGTTGTTGCGGGGATTGTCGATCTGGCGATCCCAATCCACCGGGATGGTGAGCCCGTCGTGGCTGTAATCGGTGAAGGAGCGGATCGCCTGGATCAGCGAGGCCCGATCGAATTCGGGGCCTGCGGCCAGCAAACCTTCGTAGAACAGGTGAGCGTTGAGCCAGCCGACCATGGTTTGCTCCTCGAGTTTGATGCCTTCGGTGTATTCGAAGAACTTGGCTTGCAGGTCGCTGTTTATGTTCGCCTCGAAGGGTACGAACTGGGTGAACACCAGGTCACCCTCGAACAGATCGGCGTTGCTGGCTACGAAGTCGTGGTTGTAGGTGTTGGGGTGATACATGACCACCTGGTCGCGGTAGTCCTGCTTGACCAGCTCTTGAGCGATGGTGCGCATCCCGTTGAGATCCAGGCAGGTGAGGATCAAATCCACCCCCTTGTCCTTCATCTCCGAGACTTGCGGAGCCACCCCACCGGCGAGACCGTAGGCGATGGTGGTGTCGAAGAACTCCACGGTCACCCCACCGGCGTCGGCACCGTATTGTTCGATGGAGTCGCGGTAGCCCTCGGCGCAGAGCTTGGAGTTCTCGGTGTTGCCGTAGCCGAAGATGCCCACACGAGATGCCCCTACCTGGTTGGCGATCCACAGCACGTTCTGGTGCGTGCATCCGATGCAGTTGGGGGCGACGTGGCCGAAAAGGGCGGGCCGATCGCTGAACTCAAGGTGGATTCCCCAGCCGAAGGTGGGTACCCCGGCCTCGTTCAAGATGTCGGCCCCCAGGAACAGCAAGGTTGCCACGAAAGCGGCCAGGGAGTCGTCCTCCTCCACCATGGCCAGGGCTTGTGACTGGTTCATACCGAGTTGGTCGTCGCGCTTTTTGTCCAGCACCAGATTCCGGCCGTAGATGCCGCCTGTGTCGTTGATGTAGTTGAAGTAAGCCTCGATGCCATCGTTGTAGGAGGCGATGTTGGTCCCCAGGGCGTTGTTGCTGATGGTGACTATGGAGGTGACCTTGATTTCGGAGTCGTTCACCCCGGGCACGCCTTGAATGGGCACGAACGTGTGGCGGTGGTCGGGCTCTTCGGGTTGGGGGGCGGGTTCGTCGGTGGTTTGGTCGGGTTCTTCGGGCGCAGGGTCGGGTTCATCGGTTGTTTCGTCGGGTTCGGTGCCGGTTTGGTCGGGCTCGGGTTCGTCGGTGGTTTGGTCGGGTTCGTCGGGCTCGGTGCCGGGTTCGTCGGGCTCGGGGGCGGTGGTGGTTGCCGGGGATCCACCCCCGTCGTCGTTTCCGGCATTACCGCAGGCCCCGGCCAGCAGAGCCAGAACCGCGATCAGCAGCATCAGCTTCCATGAACGAGCAAACATTGATAGTCCCCCCTCGTGTTTTCCGCCCAGACTAGTTCAATTCGATCAACTCGGTGCGGGGAGCGGGGTCAGTGGCAACTTGGTGCGGGGTCAGTGGCTGGTGCGGTAGTCACCGAACTTGGAGTCGCGTTGGGTGAGGGTGGAGGTTAGGCCCTTGTCGCGGATCGAGGTCACGAAATCGGCCATGGCCTGCGTGTGGGTACCCAGCGCGCACAACTCGGTTCCGGCTCGCAGGCCGGCTCGCATGCCCATGTGCTCCATCTGGCGATGCACCACCCTCTTGTTCATCTGGAGCAGTTCGGCGGGCACCTGGGCTATGCGTTCGGCCACCTCGAGAACAGCATCCTCCAGCTCCCCCTCGGGAAAGGCAGCGTTGGCCCAGCCCCTCTCCACCGCTTCGGTGCCCGACACGTAGTCGCCGGTGAGCATCATCTCCATGGCCTTGCGCATACCCAGGAACCAGGGGTGGAAGTGCATGTCCGGCACCCCGAAGCGGACGGCGGGGTAACCCATCTTGGCGTCCTCGGCCATGTAGACCAGATCGCATCCGGTGGCCAGCTCGCTGCCCCCGGCCAGGCAGTAGCCGTGCACTTGGGCGATGACCGGTTTGGCCAGGTCCCAGATGCTCATCCAGCCCTCGGTGACGTGGCGGGGCCACTGACCCTCGCCGCCCGGGGTGTAGTAGGGCAGTTCGTAACCCTCGTTGCCCCCACCCAGGTCGTAGCCGGCGGAGAAGGACGGGCCGGCACCCCGGATGATGCTCACCTTCACGCTGCTGTCCTGGTCGGCTTCGGCCAGCGCGTCGAGGATGGCCCCCCGCAGCGGGTGGACGAGACTGTTGCGCTTATCGGGGCGGTTCATGGTGATGCGCCGGACATGGGGCCGGGGATCGTCGATCAGGATGATGTTGTCGCTCATGGCTGCCCACCGTAACCTGCGAATCGATGCCTGTCTCCACTGCGGTCATAGCCATCGGTTCCTTATGAGCGAACCCCGATGAGCCAACCCCGGCTCATTGCCTCGTCCAGGGGGGCCCGAGTGGCGCTCCACGACCTGGGTGGCGACGGGCCGCCGGTGCTTTTGACCCACGCCAATGGGTTTTGCGGGCAGATGTGGCAGCCGGTGGCCGGCGCGCTGGTATCCATGGCCCGGTGCTGGGCGCTGGACTTTCGGGGCCATGGCGACAGCCGGGTCTCGCCCGATGAGGACTACGGCTGGGACGGAATGGCCGACGACGTTCTGGCCGCTGTGGATGCGCTTGACCCCGCCCCCCGGCTCGCCGCGGGCCACTCCCTGGGCGGGGCGTCCATCCTCAAGGCTGAGCAGGCCCGCCCCGGTACCTTCGACAGGGTCTGGTTGTACGAGCCGGTCATCATCCCCGCCGGGACCATCCCTCGAGGGGGCGTGAACGTGCTGGCCACCATCGCCCGGAGGCGGCAGGAGACGTTCGAGTCGCGCCGGGCGGTCTACGACCGGTATGCGGCCCGACCTCCGCTCAGCCTGCTCCACCCCGAGGTGTTGAGGGCCTATGTGGAGAACGGTTTCCAGAAGCAGCCCGACGGTTCGGTGACCATGAAATGCCCGCGGGAGGTAGAGGCCACCATCTTCGAGAACCACGATCTGGTGGGGTTCGCCCGGCTGGGCGAGGTTACCGCGGCGGTTACCGTGGCCACCGGTGCCGGCACCGATCCTCCCGCAATGGCGGCACCGATGATTGTCGAGCGGCTGCCCAACGGCTCCCTGGTCCGCTTCGATGACCTGACCCATTTCGGGCCTCTTCAGGATCCGTCCCGGATCGCTGATTCCATTGCCGGCACCCTGTTCACAAGCTGACGGCCTGATCGGCGGGCGGTGGTCTAGGTGGTCTAGTGAATGGCCTGATCGGCGGGCGGTGGTCTAGGTGGTCTAGTGAATGGTCTGATCGGCGGGCGGTGGTCTAGGTGGTCTAGTGAATGGCCTGATCGGCGGGCGGTGGTCTAGGTGGTCTAGAGGATGGTCTGATCGGCGGGCGGTGGTCTAGAGGATGGCGCCGGCTTCTTTCATGGCGGCTATCCGGTCCCAGGGAACTCCGGCTTCGAGCAGGAGGGTTTCGGTGTGCTCACCGTGCTCGGGGGCCCGCTCGACGTTGACGGGCTGCTCGTTGAACATTGCGGGGTTGGCCACGAGTCGCACCTCGGTGCCGTTGGCCGCGGTCATGGTGGGCAGGTAGCCATTGGCGGCGACCTGGGGATCCTCGAACAACTCGCTGAGGGTTTGGAACGGCACCCACACCCCCCTGAAGTCGGCCAGGGCCTCCTTCCAGTAGGCCAGGGTTTGGGCCCCGAAAACCTCGTCGAGGATGGCTATGCAGGCTTCGTTGTTCTCGGCCCGGGCGGCCATGTCCACGAACCGGGGATCGGTGGCCATGCCGGGCCGACCGATGCATTGGCAGAGTTGCGCCCAGTGCTTGTCGGTCTGCAACAGGATGAAGCTGAGGAAGCGACCGTCGGAGGTTCGGTAGATGTTCACCCCGGGATTGATGGCCTGGGTGCGATCGGCCTGAGGGAAACGTTCCAGACCGAACAGCCCGGCGGCCACCACCAGGGGGGAGAGCTGCCACATGGCGGTGGCCAGCAGGGACACGTCCACGATGGACGGCTGTCCGGTGGCCTCACGCTGGTAGAGGGCGGCGGCGATGGCACCGGCGGTGGCCATGCCCCCCATTACGTCGCCGAACGCGGGGGCGGGTTGGTTCATGGGCCACCCGTCGGGCCGCTGGGGCAGGGTGGCTCCCATACCTCCCCGGGCCCAGAAGGAAGCCCCGTCGTAGCCGCCCTTCTCGGCATCGGGACCGTGGGGGCCCTGACCGGTGCCCCGGGCAATGATGATGCGGGGGTTGCGTTCCCGAAGGTCGTCGATGTCGATGCGGAGTTTGCGGCGCACCGGGGGCATGTAGTTGGTGAGGAACACGTCGGCGGTCTCCACCAGCTTGAGCAGCATCTCCCGGCCGTCGGGGTGGGCCAGGTTCAACCCGATGGAGCGCTTGCCCCGGTTGGGTTGCTCGATCATGAAGTTCACGCCGCCGGCACCACCGGGGACGAGGCCCGAGGTTATGAGCCCCCGTTGGGGGTCGCCGGTGACCGGGTGTTCCACCTTTATGACCTCGGCCCCCCAGTCGACCAGCACCGACCCCCCGGAGGGCACGAATGTCCAACTGGCCACCTCGACCACTCGAATGCCGTCGAGGGGAAGGTTCGGGCGATGGGAATCGGTTGGATCGTTCACCGGGCCAGCTCCCGGTTGATGCCATCCTTGAGGGCCAGGAACTCATCCACCCCGCTCACCGGCAGCCCCAGCAGTTCCAGCAAGATCGGCCTCGAACAAGTCGGGCCCCAGCAGTTCCAGGAAGATCGGCCTCGAACAAGTCGGGCCCCAGCACGTAGCAGCGCCCGTGCCCCTGGCAGGTATCAACATCCACTCGTATGCGCACAACGAGCATCGTAGCCAAAACAACGAATTATGGGCTGAGGGCAGGATTCGCCGGTTCGGGTTTTGAAATCAAACCATCTGCGCTGAACCCTGTAGCGACCACCGGTAGAGCTTGGTTGCCCCCGATGCCCGATTGGGGTTGGGTGTGGCGGGGTTGGGCCGGGGGTGGGAGACTGGATCGGTAATGACCGTTGAGACCGCGCCGGCTGAGGTGGAGGCCACTGGCACTGCCGAACGCCGCTTCAGCCAGTCGATGGTGGTATCGGGCACCCGATGCCTGCTGACCTACCTGGTGTTCCCGTACCTGCTGCCGGTGCTCGGGTTGGCAGATACGGTGGGGCCGACGCTGGGGGTGGTAATCGGGGTGGTGGCCATCGTGTTCAACGGGTTGAGCATCCGGCGGTTCTGGCGGGCCAACCATCGGTTGAAGTGGCCGGTGAGCATGGTGAACGCGGCGGTGATCGTGTTGCTGGGCTACCTGATGGCCGGTGATCTCACCGAACTTGCCGGGTGAGCCCGGCGATCCCGCAGCGTTGGACCACTCCAGGGTGGCCCGCAACCCGCTGGTGCGGGGGTTGTGGGTGGTGGCCGGCCTGGCGTGCGTGGCAGTGGGAGCCGTAGGGGTTATCGTGCCGGGGCTGCCTTCCACGGTGTTCTTCATCATGGCGGCGGCGGCATTTTCCCGCTCCAGCAAGCGGATGGAGCGCTGGGTGCTGGGATTGCCCGGCGTGGGGAGGCTGGTGGCCGATTACCGGGCCGGGTTGGGAATGCCACTGCGGGCCAAAGCAATCGCCGGCACGATGATCGTGGCCGCGGTGGGGATCAGCACGGGCCTGTTGCTGGGATCGTGGTTGTGGCGATTGGTCGTGATCGGTTTGGGGATTGTGGGGTTGGCCTACATATTCGGCCGGGTTCCCACGGCCCGCTAGCAGATCCCTCCCGCCCTCAGGCAACCCTCTGACCAGGGATTTTCAAATTACCCCGAAGTAACCATTGTTTTGTACACTTGGTTTTGCTGTGAGCGAACAAATTCACTTTTGTTTTGTACACTTGGTTTTGCTGTGAGCGAACAAATCGAGGGTGCCGGTAGTCTTGTTGGTGGCCGTCCTCCCCGCGCCGCGGTGTACGAGCGACTCGACACGCAGATAGACGAACTGTAGTGCTGGGTTAGAGGTTGGCTATTTCGTGTTCTAGGCGGGATTCGATGTAGGAGCGGGCCGTGGCGATGCGGCTGGGCAGGTGCTGGGAGGGGAACAGGCCGTCGGAGGCCTTGTAGCTCTTGAGGATCTGCTTGGCGATGGTGTCCTTGTGAACCTCGGTGGGGCCGTCGGCGATGCCCATGACCGGGCCGGACATCCACATGGAGGTGAGGGGCATGAGGTTGGACACCCCCAGGGACCCGTGGGCGTGCATGGCCCGGTAGACCACGTCGATGAGCACCTTGGGGGTGGCCACCTTGACACCGGCGATGTGCTGGCGAATCTTGGCGTAGTCCCCCTCGGTGTCGATGAGCCAGGCGCAGTGCAGAACCTGGAGGCGGAACTGCTGTATCTGGATCCAGGAGTCGGCGATCCAGTGCTGGATGGACTGCTTCTCGCCGATGAGCGAGCCCTTGGTTTCCCGGGACAGCACCCGCTCGCACATCATGTCCAGGGCCCGCTGAGCCACTCCCACCGAGCGCATCCCGTGATGGACCCGGCCCCCGCCCAGTCGGGTCTGGGCGATCTTGAAGCCCGAACCCTCGTCGCCCAGCAGGTTCTCGGCGGGCACCCGAACGTCATTGAACCGTAGGTAGGCGTGGTCACCGTGATCAAGCGGCTCGGTACCCAGGCCGACATTGGCCACCACCTCGATGCCCGGGGTGTCGGTGGGCACCAGCATCATCGAAGAACCCCGGTACACCGGCACGTCGGGGTTGGTTATGAGCATGACGATCATGAAGGTGGCGTAGCGGAAGTTGGAGGCGAACCACTTCTCACCGTTTATCACCCACTCGTCGCCGTCGCGGTGGGCCCGGCAGGTGAAGTAGTTGGGGTCGGACCCGCCCTGGGGCTCGGTCATGGCGTAGGTGGAGGAGATTCTGCTCTCGAGCAGGGGCTGAAGGTAGAGCTCCTTCTGCTCGTCGGTTCCGTAATGGGCGATTATCTCGGCGTTGCCCGAGTCGGGGGCCTGGCAGCCGAACACCACCTGGGCCCACAGGGCTCGGCCGAGGATCTCGTTCATCAGGGCCAGCTTCACCTGGCCGTAACCCAGGCCCCCCAGGTGGGGGCCGATGTGGCAGGCCCATAGACCCCGATCCTGAACCTTCTTCTGGAGCGGCCGGATGAGGGCGTTGGCCGTCTCGTTGGTGCGGTCGAACGGGTTGGCCTCCCCCCGGAAATAGAGGTCGATGGGTTCGATCTCGGTGGTGACGAAACTGTCCATCCAGTCGAGCTGCTCCTGGAACTCGGGATCTATCGAGAAATCGATGGTCATGGGATTACCGCACTCTCCTGGGTGGACTTACAGTGACTCGATATGAAGTTCGAGATGACACCGGGCGAGATACTAGCGGCTGCCCGGGCCCCCGAGCCCGGCGACGAGGGCTACGACCCGTTCGACGCTTTCGACCAGGCCCAGGGGGCCGACAATTCAATCAACCCCTATGAGCTTTTCGCCGATCTTCTGGCTCGGGGGCCGGTTTACCGGGGCAGCATGTCCAACATCACCGGCACGGTGAACATGTCGGACCTTTTGGCGGGCGACCGGGAGATTGCCAACGTTTTGTCTTACGACGGCGTGGAGGCGGTGCTGCGGGATGGGGCCACGTTCTCTTCGGCGGGTTACGCCGAGTCGATGGGTTTGGTGATGGGTCACACCATCCTGGAGATGGACGAGCCCGAGCACGGGCAGTATCGCCGGCTGATCCAGCAGGCTTTCACCCGCCGGGAGATGGAGAGGTGGGAGCACGAGATCGTGATTCCGGTGCTGAACCATTACATCGATGCTTTCATTGATCGGGGGCGTGCCGACCTGGTGGGCGAGTTGATGTTCGTGTTCCCGGTGCATGTGATTGCCATTGCGTTGGGACTTCCTGAGGCCGACTTGCCTGCTTTCTACCGGCGGGCGGTGGAGATCACCAACATGGCTAGCGAGATCGAGCGGGGGTTTGCCGCTTCGCAGTGGCTGTACAACTACTTGGAGCCTGTGGTGGAGGATCGCCGCCGCGAGCCCCAGGGGGATTTGATCAGCCTGCTGGCGCACGCCGAGCTGGATGCCAAGCGGTTGACCAACGACGAGATAATCGCCTTTTGCCGCCTGTTGCTGCCGGCAGGGGCTGAAACCACTTACCGGGCAGCCAGCAACATGATGGTGGGGCTGCTGTCGGACCCGGCGCAACTGGAGGCGGTTCGAGCCGATCGGTCACTGGTGGCGGTTGCGGTGGAGGAGGCCCTGCGCTGGGAGCCGCCGCTCACTGGCATTTCCCGCCGGGCGGCCACCGACGTTGAGGTTGAGGGTTTCGGGATCGCAGCGGGGGCGGCGGTGAACACTTCTTTGGGGTCGGCCAACCACGACCCTTCCCGCTGGGATGATCCCGACCGGTTTGACATATTCCGCGAGCAGAAACCCCACATGGCGTTCGCCACCGGCCCGCACCTGTGTCTGGGCATCCACCTGGCCCGCATGGAGATGCGAGCGGTTCTGGAGCGCCTGCTGGACCGCCTCCCCGGCCTGTGCCTGGATCCCGAGGCCGATCCCCCCACCATCACCGGCTTGGCCTTCCGAGCCCCCCACGAGCTGAAAGTGGTTTGGGACACTTGAGGCTTCCAAGCCCCCGATTGGGTGGGGTTCGAATCTCAATGCATCGGGATTGGTGACTACCGGCCGCGCAACACCGCGATGACTTATGTGTGCCGTAATGCAACACAGATTAGACGGCGGGTGACTACCGGCCGCCGGCTACAGCTTGGTTGTTTGTGCTAGGTGGGCGGCGTCGCGGGCCAGGTCGAGGACTACGCGGCCGAAGGCTTCCATGCGGGGGTTGTCGGCTCCTCCCGACACGTAGCGGGCGTAGCCACCCTCCAGGACGATGGCCAGCTTGAAGCGGGCCAGGATCACGTAGTAGTCGATCTCGTCCACGTCGCGACCCGACATGGTGGCGTAGCGCTCCAGCAGCTCATCACGAAGGGGCAGGCCCTCGTAGTTCACGTAACCCACCGAGGGTCGGTCGGCCTCGCCGGCGGGCCAGTTCATCACCACCCAGGCCAGATCCAGCAACGGGTCGCCCACGGTGCCCATCTCCCAGTCGACGATGGCGGCCATCCGGGCGGGGGCACCGTGGTGGAACATGACGTTGGCGAACTGGTAGTCGCCGTGCATGATGCCCGGTTCGTAGCTGCGGGGGGTGCGGCCCCGAAGCCACCCGGCGGCCTCGTCGAGACCGGGTATGTCGCGGAACTTGAACCGGTCCAGGTGGGCGTACCAGCGGTCAACCTGGCGCTCGTGGAAACCTTCGGGGCGGCCCAAACCCTCGAGCCCGCCGGCTTTCCAGTCAACCCTGGACAGCTTGGCTATGGCATCCACCAACTCGTGAGCCAGGCCGGGACGGGCATCGGGGTCGGAGGCGAAGGGCTCGGGCCAGCCGGGCTCGCTGATCGGCGACCAGCCGTCGACGAAGTCCATCAGGTAGAAGGCCGCGCCCAGAACGCTGGTGTCCTCGCAGCCCCCCACCGCCCGGGCGTGGGGAACATCGGTGCCGGCCAGGGCGGCCAGGATGCGGTATTCCCGCATCATGGTCTCGTTGCGACCGGGGGGAACTTTGCGGGGTGGGCGGCGCAGGGCCCAGCGGTGCTCGCCCCGGCCGATCTCGAAGATCTCGTTGGAAGCGCCACCGGAGATGAACCGGGTGGTGATCGGCTCGCCCCGGCCGGGTATACCCTGGGCATCCATCCACGCCCCCAGGGCTACGGGATCCACCAGCCCCCGGGTACGTTCGGTCTCGGCAACCTCGCCGGTTCCGACCCGGGAAAAAACACCGGAGTCCGGCGAGGATTCGGTTTGTTCGCTCATGGGGTCGGGCGAGGATTCGGTTTGTTCGCTCATGGGGTCGGGCGCAGGGTGAGGAGTTCCTTGAGGTTGGTGGACATCACCTTACGCTGGTCCTCGGGGCTGTAGCCCTCCACCTCCTTGGCGAAGTCGAGGGGGCGGGCCAGACCCTCGGGGTGGGGAAAGTCGGAGCCGAACAGCACCCGGTCGATACCTATGCGGTCGATAAGGCCGGCGATGTCCTCCTCGTAGAACGGGCTCACCGATATGTGGCGGCGGAAGGTGTCCACCGGATTTTCGGCAAACTCCTGGGGCATCTTGCCGTAAACCTCGGCCAGCTCCACCAGCAGCGGGGCCACCCAGGTGGAGCCGTTCTCGACGGAGGCCACCCGCACATTGGGATGGCGCTCGAACAGCCCGTGGCAGATCATCGCGGCAACGGTGTCGAAGATGGGGCGGCCGTGGCTGATGACCGTGCGGAAAGCTCCGGGCTTGAAGGGCAGGAACTCGTCGCGACCTCCCTCCCAGTCGCCGGCGTAAGCGTCGTAGCCGGAGTCGGAGGCGTGGCAGGCGACCAGGATTCCGGTTTGTTCCACCGCGTTCCAGAAGTCGTCGAACTCCGGTAGGCCCATGGAGCGCGAGCCCCTTACCCCCGGCACCGGGGCGGGGCGGATCAGTACCGCCCGGGCACCGTTGCTCACGCACCACTCCAGATCCTCGATGGCTCGCCGCGGGTCGGGCAGGGTGATGATCGGGGTGGGGAAAATGCGGCCCTGGTAGTTGAACGTCCACTCGTCCAGCATCCACCGGTTGAAGGCCCGGATGGCCGCATGGGTGAGTTCCATGTCGTCCTTCATCCGCTCCTCCAGCAGTGACGCCAGGGTGGGGAACAGCAACGTGCCGTACACCCCCTGCTCCTCGAGCAGCTCGATGCGGTCATCGGGGTTGCGAAAGGCCGGGTGGCAGCGGATGGGTTTGCCGGTGAGCTGCCGAAGGGTCTTGCCGTCGGGATTGTTGCCCCGGTAGTACTCCTCCCAGGCCCCGGGGGCGGCCACCACCTCGAAGGTGGGGTTGGGTATGTACTCGCTGATCTTGTTCTTGATGGCGATCTTGGTGCGACCGTCCACCTCCACGTAGCGGATGGCCGGGAGGTACCGCTCGGGAAGGTGGCGGGTGAAGGAGTCCACCGGCTCGTAGAGGTGGTTGTCGGCGTCGTAGACGTCGTAGTCGATGTTCATGTTGCCTCCGGGGAAAGAGTTTCGATGTTCATGTTGCCTCCGGGGAAAGAGTTTCGATGTTCATGTTGCCTCCGGGGAAAGAGTTTCGATGTTCATGTTGCTTCCGGGGAAAGGATCTCGGGGTTGGATTCGGTAACCAGGACGATGTCGCGCCGATGGTCGGTACCGGTGTCGGCACCCACGCTCAGCACCATGCCTGCTTTCAATACCTCACCGGTACCGTAGCGGGAATTGATCACCGGCGGCTCATGGCCCATGCCGCATCCCCGTACCAGCCAGCCGGCATCGGGGGCGGCCCGGCGCAGGTCGGCCGCAGTGGCCCCGGGGACGCAGGCCCGGATGAGCCCGGTGGTGAGTTCGGGGTCGCCGCCGGCGGTGCGGCTCAGGCCTCCCTCGTAGTGGTACCGGATGCAACCGAAGTCAACGGTCGAGCCCCGGACCAGTGGCTCCGAAGCCGGGGTGGACGATCCGGCCAGGGCCATGGCCTCCACCCCGGCGGCCAACCGCTCGGTATCGGTTCCGGCTCGGGCCGTGGCTGCGGCCACCCCGGCGGCAGCCACGGCACAAGCGGCCCGGATGGCATCGATCTCGCCGGCCAGCTTGGTGCGGCGGGCCCGGGCCAGGGCATCGTCAGCCGGTACCACCTCGGCTTCGGGGGCCACCGCCCCGAGCATTGCGGCCATGCCCGGCGACCAGGAGTCGATCCCCACCCGCCGGGCGGTGGCCATTCCGGGGGTGGCGGCCACCCGCCGGGTAACCTCCGACCCGTTCCAGGTGATGCCGTGCAGGTGGTCGAAGGGGATGTCGTCGGGGATGCCCTCGTCCCAGGTGGACAGCAGGAACACCTCGCCGGTGGCGGTGTTCAGGGTGCATATCGGACCGAACGGGCGGGTGCCGGCGGTCCAGAGCTGGTGGGCACCGGTGATGTAGTTGACGTTGTCCTGCCGCCCGCACACCAAAATATCGATCCCCGCGCCGACCAGGGCTTCAGTGACTCGGTTGCGGCGGTGGCGGTTCAGGCTCATGTCGTGGTGAAGGTGACTCGGTTGCGGCGGTGGCGGTTCAGGCTCATAAGTCGTAGCGGACTCGGTTGCGGCGGTGGTGGTTCAGGCTCATGTCGTGGTGTAGGGGTCGTAGGGGTGGCCGGCACCCAGGGGGATCCAGCCGTCCTCGGTGACGGCCACTATCTCCTCGGCCCTGTAGCCACCAGTGCCGTCCTCCCAGATGGCCGGTTCCAGCACCATGACCATGCCGGGTTCCAGGGTGTGGGTGGCATCGAAGTCGGGGCCGTGGTCGGTGCCCAGGAAGGGCATTTCGGCGCTCTCGATGCCGATGCCGTGAACCAGGTAGAAGTGGGGCATCCACGGCCGCCGGCCATCGGCCTGGTGGGGGGCATCGGCTCGGGTGGCCGCCGCGCCCACCTCGGCGAAGGTGGCACCGGGAGCGATGGCGGCGTAGGTGGCATCCATGACCGCCAGCCACCGCTCGAAACATTCCTGCTCGGCGGGCGTGGGGGGGCGGCCCACCACCCAGGTACGACCGAAATCGGAGGCATAGCCGTGGTAGTCGCAGCCGGCGTCCACCCAGATGAGGTCGCCCTCGGCGTAGACCGGATCGCCCGACCAGGTGGGGAAAGCCAGGTGGCCGGTGGTGGTGCGGGGACCGTCGGTCATGCGCCGGGCCATGGGCTGGAAGATGACGTCAATCATGTTGGTGTCGATGCCCTCCTCCCGGAGGCGGCGCAGGAACACTGCGGCCAGCTCGCTCCGCCGCACGCCGGGGGTGAGGGCTTCGGCCACCGTGGTCATGGCCCGGTTGGTGCGGGACTGGGCCTGGTGGATGCAGGCCAGCTCGTCGATGGTCTTGTGAAGCTTTACCGCTGACATGGTGACTGAGGCATCCACGAGTTCGGCACCGGCCAGCACGCCGGTGCGGCGCATGGCACCGGTCATGGAGTCGATGGCTATGCGTCCGCCGCGGGCCCGGTGCCCCAGGATCGAGTCGAGCTGGGCTCCGAGGTCGCCAGCCCCCTCGTCGATCTCGGGCCAGGTGCCGGGCCGGGCCTCCACGTCCAGCCCGGCCGGGTCGCCCCCCAGCAGGTAGGGCCGGGGATGATCGGCGAGGACCACGGCCACGGCCCGGTTGGCCGAAGCATGGGTGACATCAACTCCTCGGGTTAGGCAGTCGGTGGCGTAGGCCACGTGGGGGGCGTGGAGCAGGACCAGGGCATCGAGGCCGCCGGTCGCCATCCGGGCCTGTAGTTTGGCGTACCGCTCCCGGCGGAGTCGCCCGATGTCCGGCTGTAGCTCCAGTGCGTCGGCGGCGACAGTCATCCCCCTTACTTTGCCTCAAAGCAGCCTTTCCGGTCAGATGATGCGGGTGGGATTACTCAGGTGATGTTGCCGGTTTTGGTTACCAATGACCTCAAGCTGGCTGCGGTGGGTCGGGCTGTTCGGGCTGTTCAGATGATGTTGGCGGCCCGGAGTTCGGCCAGGTCGGTGGCGGTCAGGTTGCAGAGGGTGGTGAGAACTTCGTCGGTGTGCTGGCCCAGTCGGGGGGCACCGGCGGGTACCGGGGGCGGGTGGTGGTCGAAGCGGGGGAAGGGTGCCTGCTGGCGTAGTGGACCGATCACCGGGTCGTCGATCTGGATCAGGTCGCTCCGGGCGATCATGTGAGGGTCGGCGGCGATATCGGCGGCATCGTAGGCGGTGGCCACCGGCACGTCGCAGGCCACGCAGCGGGCCTCGATGTCGCCGGCATCGAGCTGGGAGGTCCAGCCGGCCACTATCGCGTTGATCTCGTTGCCGTTGGCCGCCCTAGCACCGGCGGTGGCGAACCTGGGGTCGTCAAGCAGGTCCCGGCGGTTCATGGCCGTGCACAGCCGGTCGAAGTTGGCCTGGATAGCAGCCGCGATGCACACCCAGCGCCCGTCGCGGCTGGGATAGTTGTCCAGCGGGGCCGAGTGTTCGAGCCGGTTGCCGGTGCGGTTTCTCACCAGGCCGAGGTGATGGTAGGCGGCATGGGTCCATTCCAGGATGCGCAGGGCCGAGCCGTACAAGTAAGCGTCGATCACCCCGCCCTCGCCGGTGTCGCCGGTGTCTCGCTGGTACAGGAGTGCGACCGCGGCCTGGGCGGCGAACACCCCGGTGAGATAGTCGGTGATGGTCACACCGGGGCGAACCGGGGGTCGGTCGGGCTCACCGGTCAGGTGAAGCAGGCCCCCGTAGGCCACCCCGTTGCGATCCAGCCCGGGCCGCAGCGACTTGGGTCCTTGTTGGCCGAACACGCTGATGCGCACGGTGACCAGGCGGCGGCTCAGCACCGGGGGGCCTATGTTCCAGCGCTCGAGCGTTCCGGGCCGAAAGTTCTCGCACAACACATCGGCACGGGCGGCGAGTTCCCGGAACAGCTCCTGGCCCCGAGGCTGGCGCAGATCCAGGGTGATCGACTTGCGGCCCCGACCCTCCACCGCCCAGAACAGGGAGTAGGGGTGCTGGTCGGCCTCCCCCGCCCCCTCGTCGGGAGAGGCGAAGGGGCCGATGGTGCGCATGGGATCGCCAACCCCCGGCTGCTCGATCTTGATCACCTCGGCCCCCTGCTCGCCAAGAATGCCCGCACAAAACGGGGCCGCGATCCGGGTCCCCACATCCAACACCCGCAACCCAGCCAGAGGTTTACGCATATAAACTCCACATTCTAGTTGCCAAAAGGCCACAAACCCCACCGTGACTCCAAACAGTCACCTACGTTTTATGTGGGGGTCGTCGCACCATGCAGCCCTTACTATTCCCAGTGCTTCCAGGAAATAATTTTCTGTTACGCCACCTTTGGTGTGAAGCCCAAGCAAGTCACATAGGACAACCCGGTCGAGGTGCTTGCGGTTGGCATCTTCATGGGCCTGGTTAGCTGGTTTGAAGTCCAACATTTTAATTTGTTCATAAAGGTCTGATGCTTCCTCTAGTTGTTTTGCTGTGAGGCTGCGCGGATCATAAACTGGGATCTCAGCTTGACGAGTGACAGTGATCCGCGATCGCCGTTTCTGTTGACGGCTGCCAGTTATCCAAAAGCATATCAGTCCCAATGTGGTATTCATCCACAAAACTAAAAAGCGTTCATAATCTATGTTATAGAGTTTATAGCCAGGCCAGGCTGTTCCCCCCAATGTTTTTTCTGGTGTGATACACGCAGCAAGCCTTTGTGAGCCAAAGTCAAAATCTTGGTTTATATGAAAGCATACTGCATGATCCCAAAATATGGTTCTAGCTTCTTTTGACTTTTCTGGTCGGATAGTTCCAGATGAGTCAGGCTGTACTTCCAGTCTTGATTCGCGGCCACTGGCCACATCATGTGTCCACAGCAGTGGGAATGGGTCAGTTCCTAATGGAGGGGGTGGATCTATAAAAAATGGGGCTCTATCAGTTTGGCTACTTTGCCGGTCTCGGTGTACTGCAACATCCCGATGGATGGGCCCGCGCTGACCCAGTTCTTCGAGGCGGGAGATGGGAATGGGAATAGGCTCAAATCTCTGAAGGTATACTGATCCACGGGTAATGTTCATTGCAGTATTCAAAACAGTATCGGAACGGATGGCCAGCAGCCCGCCATCGTTGATTCCAGCAGCCACTATCCTGCCTTTTATATCTTGCCCAAAGCGAAGATGTGCAGTCTCCCCATTAGCTGGGTATAATGCAGCAATCAGCCTAGCATCTATTATACTTTCAACCTCTGTTTTGGGTCTCTGATAAAGGGTTACCCATCGGACTTGCGGTGAGGGTTCGTGTTTTGATCGCGAAGAAGTTCGACGTTTCGCGATAAGTAGCAATTCTGCTAAACCAGTATCAGCGGAAAATTGTCGCTCTTCGTCAGTGGCACCAGCCAGCCCCACGAACGTAATATTGTCGTAGTGAGATTCAAGCAGGTTACGCAGTCCCTCCCAGTCTTTCCCGGTGGCCGCTGTAAGTGGAAGAATGATAGCCAGCACACCGCCTGGGCGTAGTTTGGCATGGGCCAGGTCGAAAAAATACGAGCCTAGACCTGCATTGCCGTGCGCAGCACGCTTAGAAATCTTCGAAGAGAGTTGCTTAAGACGATCAGACATCTCTTTCTGGTCTTGCGGGCTAGCCCCAAACGCCGCAAATGGAGGGATGACATCCCTAGTTACCCCCGAGTGCTCTGCTCCTAATCGGCTGTGCTTTGTAGCACGCCCGTAAGGAGGATTCATTATAATTAGATCACAGGTTCCGGCATCTATCTTAACAAGGTAGTCGTCTTGAGCAACTCTGTTATCAGTGGCGGCAATATGCAGGTCAGATCGTCGCCCAAACAGTGATTGAGCACCTGCTTCGTCATCCAGCAATTCCAACGAGCCAAGGCTCGTAATTGTTTTGCCATTGTTACTTTTATTGCAACCCAGGGGCACCAAATGGATGTTGGACTTCCTATATATAATGTCGGGATGAAATGATGAGAGCGACATGGCAGTAAGATGGGTCGCAGATGGTAGAACGTCCATGCCAATAAATACATTTTCCATCATTTCTGAGTGAAGGTCGCGGTCATTAATTCCTGTTCTTCTGGTCCTGGATATGATCCTTCTGTATGTGGCTGATAATAGCATTCCCGTGCCACACGCGAAATCAGCAATGCGCAGGTTTGTCACATGCTCACTGTTATCCCAGCCAGGATTGTGCATTAGAGATACCCCAAGTTCAGCCAGTAAAGCTGCTGCTTCAACACGAGTATAATGTGCTTTTATCAAATCACGGTCTGTTACAAGTCTACCAAACATTTGTCCAGCTATATCCTGCACTGTACCGAGGTTGACATTGATTAATTGTTCAGCACCAGCTGCAGCTTGATTAAGAATTATTGGAGCTCTAGTAGGAGGCAATTCCAAAATAAGTTGTTTGGCAATTTCAAAAATAGGCCACCAGTTGATTTGCAGTATATTCTCCCAAGCTGCCCTAACAACAGAAACTAAAAAACGCATCTCCATGCTACCATCACTGAGTTCCACAGTTTGTGTCCGCATTGACTCTACTCTTGGCACTTCAGGTATTTGTTCTGAGAGTACATTTTGGAAGACAAAGGCATTGAGTATCAGCATTGCTGCCATACGAGAACTTTGAGCACGACTGGCATCAGGATCGTGATGTTGGCGCAGTATTTCTGATATTTTGTCAGCGCTGTTGGTATTGCTTATACCTCGGCCGGCAATTCTGACAGCGGACGAAAGGTCTGCAACAGCGTTGTGGAGCTTGGTAGCTGACATGCCAGCAATTTCTAGGATATCAGCGAGCTCACCCAGGTTGGTCTCCGCCCATCCCCGTGAAGGCATCCGCCCTGTATGAGACCACATTGCCCATTTCAAACATGCTTCCGATGACTTGAGCAGATGGTAAATATTTTCATCTGATTCTTCAGCCCAGTTTGGAGGATAGGTTATCATAATCACTTTTTCGACTTGTTCGCCATGGATCAGCTTGCTTTGTCTGTCCTGTGCCTGGTCTTCTAGAGCACTCTTGTTCTGTTCAAACTTTGCCTCAACAACTATGGGGGCGTGGCCCCGCGGGTGGACCAGTAGATCAGGTGCCTCCGCACGAGCTGTGTCAAAAATTCTAGTTTCCTGGATTTTCAGCCCCTCATGCTCCCAAAGCGGGCTTAGTTCCCGCAAGATTGGGCCGAGTAGAGACGTGATATGAGGTTCCTGCTTCATCAGGTCATAGTATAGGCGACACCGAAGACAGCTAACCGGCGAACAGCTTGCTGGATGGCTTGTATGTCGGCTTTGTTGGGGTTTGTGCGTTTTATGAACTCTTCGACGCGCGTGCTGGCGTTGGTTTGCCAGGGTTGGGAGGCCAACGGAACTTATCCAGAGAAGTGCTTTGATATGACGGCATCAAGGGCACCCGGTGGGTCGGGTACAAATTTTTGGTTGTTGCGGATGGTTGCCACGTGTTCTCTCATATGGCGAACCCATTCGGGCTCAACGCTGAAGTAGTCGATGAGGGACTGGTGGGAGATCACTTGGTTGGCGATGTGCCGGCCCCCGTCAGTGGCTCGTTTCCACGGGTCTTCAGCATGGGTGGCACCGATCAAGTCGATCCCGCTATGAAGTCTGAACCTGTTGAGGACGTTGATGGTGATGTCTCGCACGCTGTCAGGTAAGGCACTTGCTGGCTTGCCGTCACCATGCTTGCGTTCTCTCCATAGCGAGGCGACAACCGGGCCGCGCTCCCATGCTTCAATGTCCTCGGCGAATGCCGGTGACCCCTCCCACGCCAGGTGGTAGCCCTGCACGTAGTAAAGCAGCTTGTGCAGCTTGACTTCCCCGACACCGGGCAGCCGCTGCTCGATCTCCGATGCTACGTCACGAGCCAATGCGACTTGCGCGTGCGCCATTGCTTGCTCTCCTTCTAGGCGGCTTTGGAATCTGCCACTCCGAGTGTAACTGGGCAAGGTGACAGCATCGGCTGTGGGGCCGGGTCAGCCGTCGCGGTGTTCGGCGAATACCTCGGACATCGATGTCTTCTGCATGCGCCGCTCCAGGGCACCGAGGGCGGTGTCGGTGTTGTGCATCCAGTGGTGGGCCATGAAGTGGTAGTCCCAGGCATCCTTTTGCCCCATGAGCTCCAGTGTTTTGTTGATGGAGCGCTTCACCACGGCGGCGGTGGTCGGGGGCACCAGGGCGATGGCATCGGCCATATCCCTAACGGTCGCGTCCAGCTTCTCGCGGGGCACCACACGGTTGACCATGCCCAGCTTCTCGGCATCGGCGGCGGTGATGGTTTGGGCGGTGAGCAGGAACTCCTTGGCCTTGCGTGGTGGCATCTCCCAGGGTTCTATGAGGATCTCCACCGCCGCTCCCGTCATGCGCAGCACGGGGTTCTGGAACGAGGCATCCTCGGAGGCCACGATCAGGTCGCACATGCAGGCCAGCATCACCCCGGCAGCGATGCACTTGCCGTGCACCGCGGCGATGGTGGGCTTGGGAAAGTCACGGATACGCAGGCAGCGGTCGAAGTACATGGTCTTCTCGTGGTGAAACTTGCCCTCGGGGGTGTTCCGCATGAGCCGCCACTTGTCGGGTTCCACATCCCCCACCAGCGCCTTGAGGTCGTGCCCGGCCGAGAAGTGGCGGCCGTTGGCGTTGATTATCACCACCCTCACCTCGGCATCGGCCCCGGCAATGTCGAAGGCGGTGTCGAGTTGGTCGATCAGGCTGGTATTCTGGGCGTTGGCCACCTCGGGCCTATTCAGCGTGATGGTCGCCACCGCCCCCTCGGTTCGGTACCGGATTGTGTCGAAGGTTGTGGTCATGGATGTTCGCACCTTTTCACGCTGATGCGACTGTGTTGGATCGAGTCGAAGTAGGTTCTCATAGTTGCTCCTGGCATTACTCCTTGCGGGATTCTCGGGGCAGGCCGAGGGTTCGTTCGCCGATGATGTTTCGCTGGATTTCGCTGGTTCCGGCGAAAATACTGGCAGCCCGATAGTACAACCACGACCGCTGCCAGCGACCTCCGCCCGGGTTGTGAGGGTCATCTCGCCACAACAAAGCCGCCGGGCCGAGCACCTCAAGGGCGGTTTCGTGCAACCGCTGGCTCATCTCGCTCCAGAAGAGCTTGGCGGTGGCCGCTTCGGGGCCGCCGCCGTGACCGCCGGTGAGCCGGGAGAGCACCCGCCAGTTCTGTAACTGGAAAAGGCGGACCTCGGTGTAGGCCCGGGCCAAGGACTGGCGAATGCGGAGGTCGGCGTTTTGGCCCGTTTCAGCGGCTGCCCGTAGCAGTTCGTCCAAAAGCTGGATGTGGATCACGAGCTGGCGGGGGTTCGTGCCCCGTTCCACGCCAAGGGTGGATTGCGATACCCGCCAGCCTTCGCCGGGAGGGCCGAGCACCTGGTCGTCGGCCACGAACACGTCGTTGAGGAACACCTCGTTGAAGTCGGCCTCGCCGGTGATCTGGCGCAGGGGGCGGATTTCGACACCGTCGGTGTGCATGTCGATCACGAACGCGGTGATGCCCTGGTGCTTGGGAGCAGCGGGATGGGAGCGGGCCAGGCACAAGCCCCAGTCGGCGAACTGGGCGTAGGATGTCCACACCTTCTGCCCGTTGAGTAGCCAGCCCCCGTTGGTGGGGGTGGCGCTGGTGGACAGGGAGGCCAGGTCGCTGCCGGCATCGGGTTCGCTGAACAACTGGCAGAAGAGTTGGTGGGCAGGAAGGATCGAGGGTAGCCAGCGCTGCTGCTGCTCGGTGGTGCCGTGGGCCAAGATGGTGGGGCCGATCAGGTTCACGCCGATGCGTCCCACCAACTCCGGGGCCCCGGCCCGGGCCAGCTCCTCCTGCACGATGTAATGGTGAAGTGGCCCCGCTCCCCGCCCCCCGTAAGCCGCCGGCCACGCCACCCCCACGAAGCGGGCCTCGGCCAAAGCAGCCTGCCACCCGCGCAAAAAGGCCACCTCCTCGGCCAGGTCGTCGAACAGCAGGGGCAAACCCCGGCCGTATCCCCCCGGCAGGTTCTGCTCGAGCCACCGGCGGCACTCGGCCCGGAATGTCTCCTGGTCAGGGGTTGGGGATAGGTTCACCGTGACACAGCTTCACTGTGAGTCGAGGGCCAGGCAAACCCGGATGTTGCCTACCAAGAACTAATATATGAGTAAGCTACTACCAAGGCGATCCCATCATATTTAGTCGGCATCTAAGAGTTTTTTCCTCGATTGAAAGCCCATTGCTAGAGAATTTAGATGCTGCCAGTTGTTCTATTGGGGATTTTCCATAATAATAGCAGTGTGAGCAATCCAGTGCCTGAGACTTCCCCGAGTGCGCTGCTGTCCTTCACGGCCAGCAATGTTCGCTCGTACCGTGACGAGGTACACCTCTCCTTGCTGGCCACCCGTCTGGCCCGCGAAGGTGTCCGCAGAGACATCCAGACCCCATCATCCAGCGTTCCAGTCGGGGTGCTGCCGGCTGCTGGAGTGTTTGGTGCCAACGCCTCGGGGAAGACAGCCCTGCTCCTCGCTCTCACCGATATGCGCGAGGTGGTCGTCAGCTCCTTCCGCCGCGGCACACCCTCAAGCGGGATGTACCGTGTTCCTTTCGCTCTTGAAGATGACAGCAGGGTGCAACCCAGCAGCTTCCAGATTGATCTCATCCTGAACAGGGTGCGCTGGCAGTACGGCTTTGAGATCAATGATGAGCGAGTCCTCGAAGAGTACGCCTACCACTATCCCAAAGGTCGGCAAGCCAAGGTGTTCGAGCGGACCCAGGACGACATCTCGTTCGGCTCCCCGTTCCGGCACTCGGGTCACCTACTTTGTCGGCTTCTACGCAACAACGCGCTGCTGTTGTCAGTTGCCGGTGCTGCGGACGACGAAGACCTCGGGCCCTTGTTCATGTGGTTCGTCAACAACCTTCGCCTGGCGCGGTCAGAAAACCGTTCATCCCGCATCCTATACACCGCTGAGCGCATTAAAAGGCATGTTGCAAAAGAACAGATTATGGGTTTGATTCACGCTGCCGACCTTGGTGTGGTGGGCATAGAACGTATAGCAGTTCCCTCAGAAGTTGCAGAACAGATTCAAATAATTCTACGAAAACTGGAAGATTCTAGTGACATTCCTGAGACCATAGATAACAATATAAAAATTTCGTTTCCAGATTTAGTTTGCCTCAAGCACCAAGGATCTACTGGAAGTGTTGTGCTTAACCCTGAGTTGGAGTCAGAGGGTACTATTGTTTGGGTCGGGCTGATCGGACCTGTGCTCGAAGCCTTGGAAAACGGGCTCGTGTTCCTGTGCGATGAACTGGATACCAGTCTTCATCCTTACCTGGTCTCAGAACTTGTCAACATGTTTCAAGACCCGGAGTTGAACCCCCGATGTGCTCAACTTGTTTTCAACGCGCATGATACGAATGTCCTTGGAGACTCCAGTCAAGAAGTTTTGGGTAGGGATCAAATTTGGTTTACTGAAAAAGGTAACGAGGGTGCAACTATACTCTACCCCCTAGCAGACTTTCGCCCCCGCCGGGATGAAGCTCTTGCCCGGCGTTATCTGCAAGGCCGCTTTGGTGCGGTTCCCAACATCAACCCAGCCGAGATACAAACCAGTCTGGAGCCAATCAGAACATGAAGCGACCGACGAAAAGTCCACCAAAGCGCATTCCTGGCAAGAGAGAGCAACGTCGTGTTATTCATATTCTCACTGAAGGAGCAGTCACTGAACGGGATTACTTAAACATATGGAGACAAGATAATCGTAATGTCCACATCCAATTCGATAGAGACTCTGGAAAGTCGCCGTTGAATATTGTGAAACAGGCCATAACAAAACAAAAATATAGCCGCCGCTCAAAGTCCGCACACAGAGACAGTGATTTTGACGAAATTTGGTGTGTGTTTGATGTGGATCAGCACTCAAACCTGCAAGATGCTTTAGATTTAGCTCAGGAACATAATATCAGTGTTGCACTTTCCAACCCCTGTTTTGAACTTTGGCTAATTTTACACTATGAGGACCAGATTGCCCATATTCAGAATCGTGATGCTCAACGCCGCGCTCAGGCTCTTAATATTATAGTGAATAAGAGTCTAAAATCAAGTAAGGTTGAAGATCTTAGAGGTCGCTATGAAGATGCCAAGCAACGGGCACAGAAATTGCGTGATATTCACTTAGAGCGCGCGCAGATAGGTGACCATCCACCTGTCGTTGTGTTGGTCCGGCTTTGATGTCGGGTAGTTACTCAACGACAACGACATGGTGGAGGTATTGTAATCATGCTTGCTTTGGATCCGCGGGTGGTGGATGCTGTGTGGGCGGCGGTGGAGCCGCTTGTGCCGGTGCGGGGGGAGGTGTTCCATCCGTTGGGTTGTCACCGGCCGAGGATCCCTGACCGTGACGTGTTTGAGGGGATCTTGTTGCGATTGGTGACCGGGTGCTCTTGGGATGTGGCCGGCCGGTTGGGCAAAGGCGGTGAAACGGTGTTGCGCACCCGGTTCAACGAGTGGAACGCCCAGGGTGTGTTCGAAGGTGTCGTCACCGAAGCCATAGAGGGCTACGACCGCGTTGTGGGCATCGATTTGTCCGAAGCATCGGTGGACACCTCGACCCACAAAGCACCCTGCGGTGGGGAGGGAACGGGTAAAAGCCCTGTTGACAGGGGCAAATCCGGGTGGAAATGGTCGCTTCTGGCGGACCGTAACAGCTATCCCAGTGGGTTGGGCCGCTGGGGCCGCGAACCGTCACGACCAGCAACTGTTCGCTCCCACTTTGGCGGCCACAGCACAACGCGGTCTACACCTAGACATCGAGACCCTGCACCTAGATCGCGGCTATACCGGTGAGCCCGTCCGCCGAACCTGCTGGAGCTACGGAATCGAAGACATCGTCTGCGCTCCCAAACGAGCACCCGCCACCACCCCCCAAGAACCCAAACCCATACCCCTGGGGAAACGCTGGACCATAGAACGCACCAACTCCTGGCTATCCAACTTCGGACAACTACGCCGCAACACCGACCGCAACACCAAAGCACGCCTCGGCCAACTCGCACTCGCCATCACCCTCATCATCACCATCAAACTCACCAAACTCAACCCCGACTAACCTATCTGCGCGCGCTCTTAGTCAATGGCTCCGGTGTCTACGGAAATCCCAGCAGCAATGTTTGGGAATGTCTCCGGTGAGTTGAACCCGGTTCTGGTTCTGGGTCGGATTCTTGGGCCGGGTGGCCTATTCGAAGCGGGAGCCCATTTTCTTGAGGATCTCGACGGTGTTGGCTGCGGCCATGCGGCCCTGGGGGCCGGGGGTGTAGGTGACCGACTCGATGGTGCCGGTGTGGGGGAAGGGGCCGTGGCACCGGTAGATGTCCCAGGACACCGGTGACCGGCGGTCGATGCCCACGTCTATGCCCTCGAAGGGGGCCATGGTCCACATCCCGGTGAATCCCTCGCCGCCGGCGACCTCGGTGCCGTCGACCAGCACCCGCAGATCCCAGGCGAACCCGCCGGTGATGGTGGGGCCGATCAGGTTCACGCCGATACGCCCCAACAACTCCTGGGCCTCGGCCCGGAATGTCTCCTGGTCAGGGGTTGGGGATAGGTTCACCGTGACACAGCTTCACTGTGAGTCGAGGGCCAGGCAAACCCGGATGTTTGTGCTAATCACTACTGTATTAGGACACTAATACAGTAGTATACTATTATATTAGTATATCTATGGGAATAGCCTTTATAGGATGATGTGATGGTAAGCAGAAATCTGGTCAACCGGGGGGCTGAGGCGGCCAAGCTGCGAGGTTTGCTTGACAAGGGTAAACCGGCGCTGGCATTGGTTTACGGGCGGCGCCGGGTGGGCAAAACCTATCTGCTGACCCAGCTCTGGCCCCCCGAGCAGGTGCTGTATTACCCGGCATCGTCCACGGCTGCGGCGATCAACCGAAGGGTGCTGATCGAGGAAGCCGCCCGATGGTCGGGCCAGGAGTTGCGAGCTGAGGATCATCCCACATGGCGCGCGGTGTTCCGTACCCTGTTCAACCTCCGGCCCCATGAGCCCGTCGTCGTGGTTCTGGATGAGTTCCAGTACTTGGCCGATGGTGAGAGCGGGTTGCGTGAGATTGCGTCAGAGTTGAACGCGGTATGGGAGTCGGGGCTGTCCCGCTCTTCAGGTTTGCTGGTGGCACTGTGCGGATCGGCCGTGAGCACGCTGCGGGCATTGGCCGCGGGCGGTTCTCCTCTCTACGGGAGGCTTGACCTTCAGCTCTCAATCAAGCCTTTCGACTATTACGACGCCGGCATGATGGTGGCCCGCTACTCACTACGGGACCGGGTGCGGGCGTATGCCGCCTTCGGGGGCATGCCGGCCAATCTGGCGGTGGTGGACGATTCCCGCTCAGTGGGGGAGAACATAACCGAGTTGTTGCTGTCCCCTCATGGTGTGGTGCGCACTCGCCTGCTAACCGAGATCGACCAGGAGGAGGGTTTGCGAAACACCGCCCGGTACCGGGCGGTGCTGGCCGGCATTGGGCTAGGTGCCCGAACAGTTGGTGAAGTCGCTTCGAAGATGGGTCAGCGAGTCGACACACCGTTGAGGCGGGTGGTCAACCAGCTTGAGGGCATGTCATATCTGGTTCGTGAGGCCAACTTTGGGGGTTCTACCCAGAGGTACCGGCTGGCCGACCCGGCGGCTCGCTTCCACTACGGCATCGGGCTGCTATCCGAGTCGGCGGTGGCCACGCTGGGGGCCGAGACCGCCTGGCGGACCCGGATCGAGCCCGAAGTTTTTCCGACATACGTGGGTAGCCATGTTTTCGAAGACGTGGCCCGCCAGGCCTGCCGGCGCTGGGCCCCCGAACGAGGGCTGCCTGCGATGGCCGAGTGGGGCAAGTGGGTCGGGCGTGACCGGTCCCGCCGGGAAGTGGAGATCGACCTGGCCGGTCGCACCCTCGATGGCACGGTGGTCACCGGCTCGGTGAAGTTCCGCACCCGACCCGCCGGAGCGCGTACCTATCTCGACCATGTGATAGCCCTGGAGCGGTTGGCCGATAGTGGCCTCGGCTGGGCCCGGGAGGCCCTCATGCCCAACTCGCCTTTCTGGTTCATCTCCGCCGGTGGTTTTGCTCCGTCGTTTCACGAAGTTGCCGACCCCTCCCGCCAGATCATCTGCTGGAGCATGAACGACCTCTACCCCGATCAACCCATTACCGATTTTTCCTCCACAGACGGGTAAACGCCGCCACGACCTACGGAAATCCCAGCAGCAATGTCTGGGAACGGCTCCGGTGAGTTGAACACGGTTTCGGTTCTGGGTCGGATTCTTGGGCCGGGTGGCCTATTCGAAGCGGGAGCCCATTTTCTTGAGGATCTCGACGGTGTTGGCTGCGGCCATGCGGCCCTGGGGGCCGGGGGTGTAGGTGACCGACTCGATGGTGCCGGTGTAGGGGAAGGGGCCGTGGCGCCGGTAGATGTCCCAGGACACCGGTGACCGGCGGTCGATGCCCACGTCTATGCCCTCGAAGGGGGCCATGGTCCACATCCCGGTGAATCCCTCGCCGCCGGCGACCTCGGTGTCGTCGACCAGCACCCGCAGATCCCAGGCGAACCCATCGGTGATGGTGTAGTCGAGCCTCACGGTGCGCCGCCCCGCCGCCGGCGACCCGCCTCGCAGCAGGCGCATGTGGCCGTAGCCGTTGTGGGCATAGACCAGCTCGCCGTCCTCGATGTACAGGGCGTAGCCCCCGCCCTGGTCGCCGTGGGCCACCAGCATCCCCGTGTCGCCGGCGGCGTGGTCGAACTCCAGGTCCACGGTGAAGGAGCGGGCCGCGATCAGCTTCATGCTCCGGTAGCGCTCCAGGGTGTCGGTGCCCGGCACGATCCGCACCGGCGTCTCGTAGACCTCCTCCGACGGGGGCCGCTGGGTGAACTTCAGCATCGACCCCTCGTCCAGCGGGTACACCTGGTAGCGGTGGGCAGCAACTTCCCAGGCTTCGGTGAGTTCACGACGGCGTTCGGGCTCGGCCTCCGACCGATCTACCGTCTCGGTGGGGTCGTCGACCAGGTTGTACAGCTCCCATTCGTGGTCGCCGAACGGGGTCATCGGGCGGTGCAGCGTGACCGCCTCCCAACCCTGGCGGTAGAAACCCCGGTGACCCTGCTGCTCGTAGTACTGCTCGGTGTGCGACTCGGGGGCTTCGGCATCGGTGAAGGTGGCGGCGAAGCTCGATCCGGCCAGCGGTCCCTTCAGCGCCTGCCCGTTGCGCTCCGCCGGGGCGTCCAGCCCCACGATGTCGAGCACGGTGGGCAATACATCGGTGATGTGCAGGTACTGGCGGCGGAACCCGCCGGGGTCGGCCAGCCGTCCCGGCCACGACGAGATCATGGCCACCTGGTGCCCTCCGGCATGGGTGTTGCACTTGTACAGCCGGAACGGGGTGTTACCGGCCATGGCCCAACCCCGGGGATAGTGGGCCAGGGTTTGGGGCCCGCCGATCAACTCCAGCCGGCCGTGGTCGGTGTCGATGGATCCCGGGGTGGGTGACAAAACCTCGAAGTACTGCGAGCATCCGGTGTCCTCGCCCTCCCGGGATGCCCCGTTGTCGGAAGTGAGCAGCACCAGCGTGTTGTCCCACTCGCCCAGCTCCTCCAGGGCCGCCCGCAGCCTGCCGAAGTTCTGGTCGACGTTGTCCACCATGGCGGCGAACACCTCCATGTAGCGGGCGAACAGCTCCTGCTGGGTAGGGCTGAGCTCGTCCCAGGGGGTGACATCGTTGCCCTCCTCGGCGTTTCGGGGCGGCAGCGGGATGCCGGCATCGATGATGCCCAGCTCGATCTGGCGGTGGTAGCGGCGAACCCTGATCTCGTCCCAGCCGGCATCGTAGGCCCCCCGGTACTTGGCGATATCGGCCTCCTTGGCTTGGAGCGGGGCGTGCACCGCTCCGTGGGCCAGGTACAGGAAGAACGGTTGGTCGGGCCGGGCCGCCTTCTGCTCCCGCACCATGGCGATGGCCTCGTCGGTGATGTCGTCGGTGAAGTAATAGCCGTCGGGGTAGCGGTCGGTGCCGACCACGCTGTTGTCCCGGATGAGCCGGTGGGGGTGGTGGAAGTTGGTGAAGCCGTCGAGGATGCCGTAGTAGCGGTCGAACCCCCGCTGGAGCGGCCAGGAGTGCCGGGGCCCCACCAGGTTGGAGTCCTTGCACAGGTGCCACTTGCCCACCATCAGGGTGGCGTAACCCGCATCCCGCAGGATCTCGGCCACAGTGGCGCATTGATCGGTGAGTTCGGCGGTGTAGCCGGGGAAACCGGGGTCGGAGTGACACACGTGGCCGACACCCACGTCGTGATGGTTGAGCCCGGTGAGCAGGGACGCCCGGGTGGGCGAGCACATGGGGTTGACGTGGAAGTTGAGGTAGCGCAACCCCTCGGCGGCCAGCCGGTCGATGCTGGGGGTGTCGATCTCCGACCCGTAGCAACCCAGGTCGGCGTAGCCCAGATCGTCCACCAGCACCACCACGATGTTGGGTGCCCCCTTTCGGGCCCGCACCGCATCGGCCCACCACGGGTCCGATCCGGCCATGGTTCGCCCCAGTTGTCCTTGCCATCCCTGGTAGGGCTCGGGGCTTACGGTTGGCCCGGTCGGTATCTGGTCGGCCATGGGGGCCTCCTTGCTGGGTGGGGGCTTGCTGGACGGTGGCTTGCTGGGTGGGGGTGACGAGGGGTGACGGGGGGGGCAATGGCAGCGGGTCGGTGGTGGAAGCGTCAGCCGTCCATCCTGAACACCCGCAGGGCGTTTTCCCGGAGGAACCGGGGCCACACGTGGTCGCGCAACGGCACATCGGGCAGCTCGGTGAAGATGCGCTCCAGGGACAGGCCGGCGGGGAAGTATCCGGCGTACATGATCTTGCCGGCTCCCCGGGTGTTGGCGTAGTCGATGATGGCTCTGGGGTAGTGCTTGGGGGCGAACGCCGAGGGCATGTAGTAAAGGTTGGGCCACTTCAGCATCAGCTTCATGGCCAGCTTCTCCCACGGTTCGGCCCCGTGGCGCATTACCAGGCGCAGCTCGGGAAAGTCGTAGCACACCCGGTCGAAGTGCTCGACGTGCTGTACCGCGCTGGGGAACCGGGGTCCGGCCACGCCGGCGTTGGCAATGACCGGGATGTCCAGTTCTATCGCAGTGGCGTACAGCGGGTACATGAGTGGATCCGCCACCGCCACCTGGGGGACCACCCCGGAAGGGAACACGCTCACCGCCTTGAGGTCGTGCTCGGCCTTCGCCTTCTTCAGGTGGCGGATGGTGCCCATCACGTCGTTGGGGTCCACCTCGGTGACGAAGTAAACCCGGCCGGGATGGCGCCGCTTGGCCTCGATGGATGTCTCCGACAGTCCGAACAATCCCTTGTCTATACCCCAGCGGTCCATCTCGGCGATGGTGTACTCGATGGGGTCGGAGCCCTCCTCGGCCTCGTCGGGAATGTTTTTGAACATGTACTCCGCAGGCATGACGAACTCGTCGCTGGACTGGCGGTCCTTCAGCCCGGCCTGCAAGTACTCGTACACCTGTTTCTTGTCGGCGAACGGGAACCCGATCATAAGGTCCACCACGCCGATTCCCTGAGGCATAGTCATGGTCTTGGTTTCCCCGTTTCAGTCCATGGAGAAGTCGGGATCGGGAGTGATGACCCAGAAGATGGCCCCCTGGTCGTCGGCAAGCTGAGCCATGCGGCCCGGCGGCGTGTCCATGGGGGCCACGTTCACCGATCCACCCAGACTCCGGCAGTGGTCGGCGACGGCATCGCAGTCGTTGACCGCCAAGTACACCGCCCAGTGGGAGGGTACCCCGTCATGGGGAGCGGGGGTGGCGGTACCGATGATCTCGGTTCCCTGGCGGATACCGACCACGCCGCCGTCGCCCATTTTTACCGGGGTCCAGCCCAGCACCGCGGAGTAGAAGGCCATGGCCGCGTCCACATCGGAGGTGACCAGTTCGTTCCAGCACAGCGCGCCGTGCTCGCTCTTGAAGTGAGCCCCCTGGTGGTCGATGGGTTCCCACAGCATCACCACACCGCCGGTGGGGTCGGTCACCACCGCCAGCCGCCCGGCCTGGGCAGCCTGCATCACCGGCCCCATCGGGGTTCCCCCGGCCGGCTCGACTCCGGCCAGGGCCGCGTCCGCATCGTCCACCTTGATGTAGGTCTCCCAGACGTTGGGCACCCCCATCTCCACCATCTCCGGTGTCTTGGCCATGAGACCCACCACCGGGCGGTCGTTTTTCAACCCCAGGCTGTAGATGTTGCCGCTCTCATCGATATCGTCCACGAAGCTCCACCCGAACAGTGCCGAGTAGAATGTCTTGGCCGCATCGGGGTTGTCGGTGGCCAGGTCCACCCAGTTGAAATCTCCGTGGGCGTAGCTGTTCCGCTCTGCCATGGCTGCGCTCCTCTCGCTTTGCTCCCGACCCGCTCCACTCTATTTCCTACCGGCTGCCCTCCGTCCTGTCGGCGCGGGGCATTTTGTCGAGCCGTGATGGCTCACGATTCGGAAGCGGGCGCTCATTTCGGTTGCTCATTTCAGGTTCAGTATTCGCAATGCGTTCTCCCGCAGGAATTTGGGCCACACGTGAGGGCGGAACGGCACATCGCGCATCTCGGTCATGATCCGCTCCAGGGACAGGCCGGACGGGAAGTAGCCGGCGTACATCACCTTGTCGATCCCTCGGGTGTTGGCGTAGTCGATGATGGCTGTGGGGTAGTGCTTGGGGGCGAACGCCGAGGTCGAGTAGTGCAGCCCCGGCCATTTCAACATGAGCTTCACCATCAGGTTCTCCCATGGTTCGGCTCCGTGACGAGTGACCAGCACCAGTTCGGGGAAATCGTAGCACACCCGGTCCAGATGCTCGACGTGTTGGGGGCCGAACGGGAACCTCGGTCCCGGCACTCCGGCGTTGATGAATATGGGGATCCCCAGTTCGCAGCACGCCGCATGGATCGGGTACATCGCCGGGTCGCCTATGTTCACCTGGGGGTGAAGCCCGGTGGGGAAGCAGGCCGCGGCCACCACTCCCAGTTCGGCCACCGCCCTGCGCAGGTCCCGTACCCCCTGCATTCCGAGGTTGGGATCCACCAGGAAGCTGCCATGGAGGCGGTCGGGGTGCTCGGCTATGCCCCGGGTGCCCCAGGTGTCACCGAAGCTGACCGGCAGCAACCCCTTGTCAATTCCCCAGCGATCCATCTCGGCCAGTAGGTAGGCCAGGAAGTCCACCGTGCCGTCCACCCGGGGCAAATCCTTGAACATGTAGCCTGCGCCATGGCCGAACTTTCGGCTCTGGTCGTCCTTGAGCAGTCTCTCGTAACCGGCGAACCAGGCATCCCGGTTGGGAGGCACCCCGAGCATGAGGTCCACCACCCCGATCCTGTCCATGGGGTGGGGGGTGGATAACCCATCGAACCCGGTACTGCTCACCGCCGCCGATGCTACGCGCCGCCCGTGGGTCCGGCTGCATGGTGTGGGTGGGGGGCGGCCTTTGGATAGCGGTGCCAGACGGTGTGTCCCGGCTGCATGGAGGGCGGGATGGATAACGTGATCGGCGTGAGTGTTTGCGCGTTTATCGGCCTGGGCAACATGGGGTTCCCCATGGCGGGGCATTTGGCTGCTGCTGGCCACGAGGTAAGGGTGTTCAACCGGACCACTGCGGTAGCCGAGCGCTGGGCCGGCTGTTACGAGGGCGCAGTGGCGGCCAGTCCGGCCGAGGCGGCCGACGGGGCCGGGTTCGTTTTCACCTGCGTGGGGGCCGACGACGACCTGCGAGCGGTGGCGCTGGGGGGCACTGACACCGCCGGCCCCGGCGGGGGCTCCAGCTCCTCCAGCTCCGGCAGCTCCGCCGGTCCCGGCGGGGGCTCCAGCTCCTCCAGCTCCGGCAGCTCCGGCAGTCCCGGCGGGGGCGGCTATGGCGCGTTGGGGGCCATGGCTGCGGGGGCGGTGTTCGTGGATCACACCACGGCATCGGCGGTGGTGGCCCGGGAGTTGGCCGGGGTGTGTGCCGCCCGGGGGATCGGCTGGCTGGACGCTCCCATCTCCGGTGGACAGGCCGGGGCCGAGAGCGGTGTGCTCACCGTGATGTGCGGCGGTGAGCCCGGTCACTTCGAGGCTGCCCGCCCGGTTATCGACGCCTACGCCTCAGCGGTCACCCTCATAGGGCCGGCCGGATCGGGCCAGCTCGCCAAGATGGTCAACCAGATCCTGTGTGCCGGTGCCATCCAGGGGGCGGCCGAGGCGCTGGCCTTCGGGGAGCGGGCCGGGTTGGACATGGAGCGGGTGCTGGCCGCGGTAACCAGGGGCGCAGCCGGGTCCTGGTACCTCCAGAACCGGGGTCACACCATGGTGGCCGACGAATTCGACTTCGGCTTCGCGGTCGACTGGATGCTCAAGGATTTGGTTCTGGTGGCCGATGCCGCTGCCGAACTGGGTGCTCCCGTCCCCCTGGTGGAGCTATGCCGCCGCTACATGGCCGACACCGCCTCTGCCGGCGACAACCGCCTTGACGCCACCTCCATCATCCGCCGCTACCGCTAACACGGGGGAGCTACCGAACAGTGCCCACCTCTGATTGGTTAGGTCGAGATGCCGGGTAGGGGTGGTTGGGGCAGGGTTGTGTAGGGGTCGTCATTGGGGGCCGGGGGTCGGCTGGAGCGGATGTCGAGCCATACCCTGTGCAGCTCCTCGGATCCGTGGTAGGTGCGCCCCCGCCCCGTGCCTTGTGGGACAAGAATCCCGGCATCGACCATGGACTTCAGGTCTCGGCTGGCGGAGAGGTCAGAAATCGGGTCGCCATCAACCAACTCCACCAGGTTTGCGTAGACCGCCCGGCGTAGCCGGCGGCCCCGAGCCGCGTCGGCCAGAGCACCGGTTGCTCGGGTCGGCAGGTTGTGGCGATTGAGGAGTTGGGAGATGCTGTCGTACAAGTGCTCGGTTTCGTGAATTCGTCTTTGCAATGTCCACGCCTGCTGATAATGGGCCCTCAGCATGAACCGGATCCAGGGTCGAGCCGAGTTCTCCGGGTGCCAGCTCCCTTGCCCGACTTCGGAGAGAATCGCGTAATACGCGTCAGTGTTTCGCCCCAAGTATTCCTCGACCGACGAGAAGACGGGCGACGCTATGCCTTCTGCTGACAGAACCATCGTTTGCAGTGCGCGGGCCATGCGTCCGTTCCCGTCCCGGAACGGGTGAATCATGGCCAGGTTCAGATGGGCCATGGCGGCACGGAACATCGCAGGCTTGGAATCGTCGTGATCCAGAGACCTGACCAGCTCGTCCATGAGGTTCTCAACTAGTTCGGCATCGGGCGCTTCGTAAACTCTGGCCCCGGTTTCATCGGCGACCCATACGTTGCTTGTCCGGTAGAGGCCGGGCTGCACCCGCAGATCGTGCTTGGTCATCATGAAGTGGAGCGACTTCAGCAGGGATTGATCAATGGTGATTCCGACCTCGGCCAATCGGAGTATGTAGGTCATGGCATCCCGGTACCCGGTGAGGGCCAACCTGGTTTCCTGGGAGACATCAAGCGGTTTCTGACCATCGATGACATCCAGCACATCGTCGAGTGACGCCCGGTAGCCCTCGATCCAGTTGGAGCCCCGCACAGCCCGGCCAAAGCTCATTCTTCGGAGATGGCCTGCCCACCTTCGGGGCCTATGGCGCACGAATTGGGAGAGTTCGCGCCTCAATCGCTCAATTTCCCCCACAACCAGCAGATCGGCGTCTTCCGGCTCAGGGGTGGTGAAGATCCCGGGCGGCACTCTGAATTAATGTATCAAACCATGATATGAAAAACATATCAACATATCGTTTGCAAACCCCCCCAGGAGGGTCAGTAGGGAGACTCACCGTCCCTTTCCCCGCTGCCGGCCGTGTTGCCGCTCAGCGCGACCAGCACCGTTTGGAGGTGGGAGTTCACCGCCGAGCTCAGAGCCACCGAGTCGCCGGTGACGGTGACCATGCGGAACCCCTGCTCGACCCGGGTGGGGGCCAGTATCGGGGTGGAGTGGATGCCGGGTACCACGCCATGCCGCCGGCAGGCGGTCACGATGGCGGCCAGCGCCTCGTCGAAGGCAGCCTCGCCATCGTTGTTGCCCGGTGGCAACCCCAGGCTCACCGACAAGTCAGCCGGGCCGACGTAAACG
This sequence comes from Candidatus Poriferisocius sp., assembly GCF_965202595.1. Classification (GTDB taxonomy): domain Bacteria; phylum Actinomycetota; class Acidimicrobiia; order Acidimicrobiales; family Bin134; genus Poriferisocius. The sequence continues at coordinate 2,654,756 of NZ_OZ241836.1, read as the reverse complement.
GCATCCACCCCCGGCGTGGACACGATGCCGTCCAGGTTGTCCAGCGCGGTGGCGGTTTCCACCATGGGAATGCACTTCACCGCCCGGTTGGCGTGGGCGAAATAGCCCGTTCCATCGCGCAACGAAACCCGGGTGGGGCCGAAGCTGCGGGAACCCTCGGGAGCGTATCGGCACGACCGCACCGCGGCCTCGGCCTCGGCCCGGCTGTTGACCATGGGGATGATGACACCCGAGGCCCCGGCATCCAGGATCCGGCCGATGATGCCCTGCTCGTTCCACGGTACCCGTACCACCGGTGAGGATGTACCCAGGTCTATGGCTGCCAGCATGGGTAGGACATCGGAGTAGTCGGCCAGCCCGTGCTGCATATCGATGCACACGTAGTCGAAGCCGGCTCGGGCCATGATCTCGCACCCCATCGCCACCGGCAGGCTGGCCCAGGCTCCCAGCGCCGGGCGGCCCGAAACAAAAGCCTCATCCAGGGGATGGTTACCGGCCGCAACGTCGCTCATGGCCGCCACCGTATCCCCTACGATTTACCCCAGGGTTGGATTGGGATCTGCTCGGGTCTTCTGATCGGGCTTCGACCGCCGTTTCGGCTATGCCGACTATTACTCAGGTGCTCAGGGATCTGCTCGGGTCTTCTGCTCAGGGGGTGGTGTCTCGCAACGGGCCGATGGGGACGGGTTGGCCCCGTGCGCCCAGCGACGAGTCGAATGCGATCAGTTGGAACGAGTCGTTGCTGGCCAGCTTGCCCGGCCCGAGCGAGGCGTAGGGCTGGCTGGCTATCGAGAACTGTCCGATGGTCTCGATGGCGTTGGCAAAACTTTCATGGGTCAAATTGGGCCCGGCCTTGGTGGCCAGCAGCTCGAACATTTGCACGAACCGGCAGTGACCGAAGAGGTTGGTGAACCACAACGGCTCGCCCTCCTCCAAGGTGTCGGGGTGCTTGATCTCGATATCGGGGTGGGCGGCGTTGAACGTGTCCAGGCACTTCTTGAATTGAGGGTCGGACTCGTACACCTGGGCATCGGTCATGCTCGACGCGGTGATGACCCCTTCCGCCGACTGGGGATCAACGTTGGAGCCCAGGTTGTTCAGACCGGAGGCATCGGATGTCCAGATGTCCACCTCCAGACCATTGAGGGCAAGGTTCTGTATCCCGGCCGACGGGTTGCCGATCAGCAGAACGGTGTCGGTCCCCGCGGTTCGGATGCGCTCAGCCAGAGCAGTCCATTCCTGGGTCTGAGCCACGATGTCACCCACGGGGGAGGAGGTGGTGATTTCGAGCACCGGTTCGATGCCCAACTCACGCAGTTGATCCACCACCCCGTCCAACTGGGTGGCCGAGGGGGGATCGGCCACAACGGCGATGGAACGTCCCCGGAGTTCCCCGTTGGCATCGAGCAGGGAGAACAGGGCGGCGATGATGCGATGGCGCGGAGCCCGCTCGGTGACCCATGGGGCCTTGGCCTCGGCCAGGCGCTCATCGGTAAGGGTTCCGCCGATCAGGATGGTCTCCTGCTGGCCCACGATGCAGGTATTGGCCACCTCGGCGGGGCCGAGGAACCCGAACAGCACCGCGAACACCTCGTTGTCCTCGGTCAGCCGGAGGCAGGCCGCTTCGGCCTCGGCCGAGCCGAGGGGGCTGTACTTCTCCATGACGACCTCGACCCGGCGGCCGTTTATGCCCCCCCGATTGTTGATGTCGTCAACCAGCGCCTGAATGACCTTCTCCTGGTCGCCCCAACTAACCGGGGACAATCCCATTTGGACCAGTTGGTCCACGTCCAGGTAGGAGACACCTATGGTGATGGTTTCGGCGGTCACCCCCCGGGCGGTGGCGGTGAGGACGATCTCCGGTGCCGGTTCAGGGGTGGGTGCGGGCTCGGGCCCGGTTTCCTCGGATCGGGCATCGGTGGTTTCTTCCGGTTCCGCGGGTTCGGTGCTCTCGTCGCCGGTCTCAGCGGGTTCGGGTTCTTCGGGCCCAGGCGGTTCGTCGGGATCATCGGGAGTGGCCGCGGTGGGGGAGGGCTCACCGTTGCCGCCATTGTCGTTGTCGTCGTTGCCGCAAGCGGCCATAATCATGACCACCGCAACTAGCAGTGCGATCAGCCACCGTGTCCTGCTGGTCTGCATGAGTGCCCCTCCGTGTGTCCGGCCCGTACTGGACTGGCACAAGCGTGCCATGCCCGGTGCGGGCCATAGTACTGGGCCGGGTGACATTGACTCGATTTCCGGCTCGGCTCACCGGGAACTCCCGCTTTCCTGAGGTATCGGACCCGTGCTGCGGTTGTCCTGCCAAGTGGAGCTGATGGGACTCGAACCCACGACCCCCTGCTTGCAAAGCAGGTGCTCTAGCCGACTGAGCTACAGCCCCCAGACAGTCCAAGCGTACTGGCTGGCTTTCTCCGGTGCTGCTCAATTGGGTTTCCGGTAGGCCCGCTGCGCAGCTTCGTGGTGGAATGGTGCTGGTGAGAGTTGATCTGAACGACGATCAGGAGTTCTTCCGGGCGACCACCCGGCGGTTCGTCGAGTCGGAGACTCCGATCAGCGTTATCCGGGAGTGGCACGACCACCCCGACGGTTGCCCCGGTAGCTGGTGGCAGGCGGCGGCCGGGCTGGGCTGGACATCGCTCATGGTGCCCGAGTCGCTGGGGGGCGGCAGCGTTTCGGGGCGACCCATTGTGGATCTGGCAATCGTGGCCGATGAGATGGGCCGGGGTCTGGTGCCGGGTCCGTTCATGCCGGTGAACGTGGTGGCCGATACCCTGGCCCGGTCGGGCACTCCCGATCAGCAGGCGCTGCTGGAGGGGGTGATGGCCGGAGGCGTGGTGCCGGCCTGGGCGTTCTGCGAACCGGGCGGAGACTGGACCGCCGACCATGTTGCCACCGAAGCAGTACCCACCGGCGGCGGCTATGTGATAACCGGCACCAAGACTGCGGTGGAGGCCGGCGCGCAGGCCCACCACCTGCTGGTCACCGCCCGGACCTCCGACGGGCCGGCGCAGTTCCTGCTGCCGGGTGATACCCCGGGGATAACCATCACCCCTCAGGAGTCGCTGGACCTGGGTCGGCGGTTCGCCGAGGTGCGGTTCGCCGAGGTTTTCGCCGGCCCCGACACCCTGGTAGGGGTGCCCGGAGAGGCCACCAGCGCCGATGTGGAGCGCCAGTGCCGGATCATGCTGGTTCTCCAGTGCGCCGACAGCGCGGGGGCAGCCGCCAGGGTGCTGGAGTTCACCGTGGAGTATGCCTTCAACCGCTACTCGTTCGGGCGACCACTGGCATCCTACCAGGCGCTCAAGCATCGCTTCGCCGACATGAAGTTGTGGTCGGAGGCCTCCCAGGCGGTGACCGATGGGGCTGCCGATGCCATGGCCTCTGGTGAGGATGAGGCTCGCATGGTCAGCGTGGCCAAGTCTTATGTGGGGGATCACTCGGTGGAGCTCATGCAGGACTGCGTGCAGCTCCACGGCGGCATTGGGGTCACCTGGGAGCACGACCTGCACCTCTACCTGCGCCGGGTCACGGTGAACCGGGGGTTGTTCGGCAGCTCGGCCGATCACCGGGAACGCCTGGCCATGGCTTTGGGATTATGAGGTTTGTTGTGGTCGCTGGGGCAGTAGTTGGGGACCGGGAACGCTTGGCGATGGCGTTGGGGTTATAAAGAAAAAAGGAAAGGTACAGCAGTGAACGATTTCGTATACGCCCATACCGATCCCGCCGAGCTGGAGGAGTACCGGGAGCAGGTTCGGAGCTGGATGAGCGAGAACATGCCCCGGCGCAACCATGACAACCCCTGGCACCCCACCCATGATGACGATGCCCAGTCCAGCCGCAACCGGGAGCTTCAGCGGCGTCTTTACGACGGGGGATACGCCGCGGTGTGCTATCCCAGGGAGTACGGGGGCCAGAGCCTGACCATTGGCCACCAGCGGATCATCGATGAGGTCAGCATGGACTTCGACATGCCGCTGCTGTTCAGCGTGCCCACCCTGTCCATCACCGGCCCGACGGTGCTGGAATTCGGCACCGAGGAGCAGAAGCAGCGCTACATCCCGGCTTGGATCCGGGGCGACGAGCTGTGGGTGCAGTTCATGTCCGAGCCCAGCAGCGGATCCGACATGGCCGGTGCCCTCACCCGGGCCGACCGGGACGGTGACGTGTTCATCCTCAACGGCTCCAAGATATGGAGCACTTTCGCCCAGCGCTCGGACTACGCCCTCTTGCTGGCCCGGACCAACTGGGAGGTTCCCAAGCACCGGGGGCTGACCATGTTCATCGTGCCCATCCATCATCCCGGCATCGAGATACACCCCATCCAGATGGTGGATCGCACGGAGGAGTTCTGCCAGGAGTTCTTCAACGATGCGATTATTCCGGCGGCCAACGTGGTTGGCCAGGTGGACGACGGTTGGACGGTGGCCAGCCGCCTGCTGTTTCACGAGCGGGCCGCGGTGGGGGGTGCCTCCCCGTACACTCAGGGACGCCACCGGAACCGCTCCGCCGACGGGCTGGAGGATCTTGCCGCGATGGCCCGTCGCAACGGCGGTACCGACCTGGGGAGGATGCGCCAGATCCTGGGGCGGATGGAAACTCTCAGCCGGGTGGACCGGCTCCTGTCCCGGCGGGTGGTGAGGGGGATCGAGAGCGGCTACTTTCCCGCTCCGGCGGGATCGCTGGTGCGCTTGTCCCACGGTTTGACCCAGGCCGAGAGGCAGACGGCGGCCGCGGAGTTCCAGCGTGATCGGGCCCTGGTGTGGAACCCGGGCGAGTCCACCGGTGCCTACGGCGTGGATTTTGTGCAGCGCCAGCAGAGCTGTATCGGGGGTGGCACCACCGAGATGGCCCGCAACATCATCAGCGAGCGGGTTATGGGCATGCCCCGGGAACCCGCCGCCGACCGCGACCTCCCCTTCAACCAGGTTCCCCGAAGCGGCTGAACCGGATATGGCCGAACCCTGACCGAACCCCCGGGATGGGGGTCGGGTTCAGGAGGCCAGGGGGCGACCGAAGGGGAGCACGTCCCGCCAGGTGGATAGGAAGGATTCGGCCCGGCGGGCCGCGGCCAGGAACAAACCGTCGGGGTGATCGGCGATCTCCTCCATGCAGGCGGTTATCCGGGCCGCGGCGTCGGTGGCCACCGCGTCGGGGGTGGGTTCACCGGTGGGCCACCAGGCAAACAGCGGCCCGGCAGTGGAGATGAAATCGGGCACCACGGTGGTGCCGGCTCGGCTGAGAACGGCCAGGGCCCGGGCGGTTACCGGTATCGGACCGTGGGGTACCAGCGTGCCCACGTTGAGCAGTTCGGCTCCGGTGTGGTTCACGGCCCCCATTCTGGAGCCGGCCAGCAGCACATCCACCGGTTCGGCCAGTGCTTCGGTCGCGGTTTGCTCACCCTCGGGGATTCTTCCCTGCGTGCTCAGTGCAGCGGTGGGGAACCCCCCCCGGTCGATGGCTCCCCGGTTACCGGCCGTCACCGCCACCACCCTGGCCCCTCTATCAATCGCGGCGGCGGCCAGCGCCGGGCCGGTACGGTCGAATCCCTCAATGGCCACGGTGCGGTTCTCCAGCCCGCCCATGACCGAGGTGGCCGCGGCCATAACCCCGGCGACGGTGGCGTGATCGGCTCCTTCCCCCACCACCGCTCGGGGGTCGGCGGCGGCCAGGGACTCCAGCGCATTTCGGGGTACCCGGGTGCCCGGCTCGGGCAAGAAGCGGCCCGAGGCCACCATCGGGGCGATCTCGTCCGTGAATCGAGCCAATGCGTCGGGCCGGTCTTCGTCCGCGGCGTTGATGCCCGCCGAGGCCCCACCCCGGCGCATCTCGAAGGTGGCGAAGGTGTAGGTCAATGATCGGGCCAGGTCGCGGGCCCCGCCGGGCAGGATCTTTCGCCCCGACCTGACCGCGCCCACGGACTCGGAGGCATCGGCCAGGTCGAACACGATGAAGGCATCGACGGTGTTGAGTTTCTCCATGGTCAAAATTCGCTCCTGTTGCCTTCGGGAGGGTTGTCCTGCTCGCGGTCCAATCCGGCCACGATCTCCTTCACCCGTACCTCGGCGGCGTTGATCCGGCCCCGGCACACCCGGATCAGCTCCGCGGCCCGCTCGACCCTCGCCGCCAGCACGTCGATGTCGATGTTCTCGGCCTCCAGCTCGGCCAGAATCTCCTGAAGCTCTCGCAATGCGTCGGCGTAGCCGATTGCCGGTGTGCTCATCGTATCGTTCTCTCCTGGTTGATTCTCATGGTCGGTTCTCAAAAAAGCGCCTCGATGGGAAGAGGTGCCGGGTGTATTCCCGGTTGATTCTCATGGTCGGTTCTCGGAAACGGTGCTGTGCAGGTCGCCTCGGGCCAGGGTGGTGATCAACTCCTCGCCCACCCCCAGCGATGCCGGGTCGCGCACCACTTTGCCCCGGTGGCGGGTGATCGACCAACCACGGGCCAGGATCACCCGAGGATCCAGCAGGCGCAACCGGTCCTCCAGGTTGGCCAGATCCCGGGTTGCGGCTGCCGGGGTCCGCCGGGCTCGGGTCGCTACCGTCAACCTCGCCTGTTCCAGCGTGCGCCGACCATGGGTGACGGCGGCCGCGGCCCGGTGGCGGGCGGTTCCGGCAAAGGTATCCACCCGGCGGACCTCGATTCGGGTCCGGTTCTGGGCCAGATCCCGGATTCTCCCGGCTCGGCCGTCCAACCCGTTGCCGGCTCGGCGCAGGCGGTCCTCGGCGGCTCGAGCCGTGGTCCGGCTGACCGTTGCCAGCAGCAAACCGGAGTCGTCCAGCAGCCGCTCGGTTCGGGCGGTTATGGCGTTCCAGGCCTGCTCGGTGGCAACCAGGTGGTTCCGAGCCGCGGTCACGACGAACCCCGCGCAGGCGGTGGGTGTCTTTTGGGCCTCGTGGGCCACCTCGTCGGCGATGGTGCGGTCTATCTCGTGGCCAATCCCGGTGAGCACCGGCACGGGAGCGGCGGCGATGGCTCGAGCCACAGCCTCGTCGTCGAAGGCCACCAGATCGGTGCGGGCTCCACCCCCCCTAACCACCGCGATCACGTCCACCCCGGCCCGGCCCGCCCTGGCGATGGCTGCGGCAATGCGCGCCGGAGCGTCCATTCCCTGCACCGGGGTATCGACCAGCACCACCTCCCAGGCCAGTCCGCTGGCCTCCAGCTCTTCACAGAAGTCGCGGTGGGCGGCGCTCCCGTTGGATGTGACCAACCCGATCCTCAGCGGGGCCAACGGGAAGGGGACGGCCCGGTTTCTGGTCAGCAGACCCTCATCCCGCAGTTTTTCGAGCAGTCGCTGCCTTTCGGCCTCCAGCTCCCCCAGCGTGAATCTGGGGTCTATGCCGGTCATCCGCACCCTGAGCTGCCCCCGGGGGGGCCAGAAGTCCAGTTCCCCCCGGATGCGAACCTTCATCCCGTCCTCCATCACCATGTTGCCGTAACGGCTCAGCGTCTCCTCCACCCGGGCCCGGTTGAACTTGAACAGCGCCACCGATACCGATGCCTCGGGCTGCTTGCCGATGCTGGTGGCGGGTGGAGGCTCGACCAGGTCGAAGTACATGTGCCCGCTGCGGGCCCGGCCCAGGTTCCGGATCTCACCCTCCACCTCCAGCTCACCGTCGAAGGCCCCGTTCAGCACCTGCTTGATCCGGTCGGCCAGTTGGGCCACGGTGAACGCCATCGGTTCGCCGGTTTCTTCGGCCGAGGTGGTGGAGAACAGGCTCATGTCGCGCTGAGCACCGGTGACCGCTGCTCGTCTCGCACCAGGGTGTGGTACAGCTCGGAGTACAAGCCCCCGGTGGCCAGCAGCTCCTTGTGGACCCCCGACTCCACCAGCTCTCCCCGGTCGAGCACCAGGATCAGATCGGCACCGGTGATCGTGGACAGGCGATGGGCGATCACCACCGAGGTTCGCCCTTGCAGTGCGGTGACCATGGCTTGCTGCACCAACGCCTCGTTCTCGCTGTCCAGGTGACTGGTGGCCTCGTCCATAACCACGATTGCCGGGTCCTTCAGCAGCATCCGGGCGATGGCCAGCCGCTGCTTCTCGCCTCCCGACAGGCGGTAGCCCCGCTCACCCACCACGGTGTCGTAGCCGTCGGGCAACGAGGCTATGAGGTCGTGGATGTGGGCCGAGCGGCAGGCGGCATCCAGATCGCCCTCGGTGGCATCGGGTCGGGCGTAGCGCAGGTTGTCGCCCACCGTCTCGTGGAAAAGGTGCGGATCCTGGGGGACCACCCCCATGGATGCCCGCAGCGATTCCTGGGTGATTTCCCGGAGGTCGGTGCCGTCGATGAGAACCGCCCCCTCGCTCACGTCGTACAACCTGCTCAGCAGCGAGACCAGGGTGGTTTTTCCTGATCCCGACGGCCCCACCAGGGCAACGGTTTGGCCCGGTTGGATCACCGTCGAGATGTGGCTCAGCACCGGCTTTCCGGTGGTCTCGGGTAAAGGTGTCCCCGGTTGGTGCGCGGGGCTGATGTGGCTCAGCACCGGCTTTCCGGTGGCCCCGGTGGCCCCGGTGGCCCCGGTGGCCCCGGGGGTCGCGGTGCCGGTTTGCAACGAGGCCAGCCGGTCGTCGCCGGGCGGGTAGGTGAAGCTCACGTCCGCCAGTTCGATTCTGCCCCGGGGGTTGCGCAGCTCCACCGCCCCGGGGCGGTCGGCGATGGGGTTGGGCGTGTCCAGCACCTCGAACACCCGCTCGAACGACACCAGTGCGGTCATCACGTCCACCCGGGCGTTGGTCAGGCTGGTGAGCGGCGTGTATATCCGCACCACCATCAGCCCCATGGCGGCCAGGGTGCCTACGGTGATCGTCCGGGAGATAACCAGTTGCGCGCCCACCCAGTACAGGGCCGCCGCCCCCACCGCCCCCACCAGGCTCAGTGCGATGAAGAAGGCCCTGCCGTACAGGGCGCTGCGAACCCCGATATCGCGCACCCGCCCGGCGGTGGTCCCGAACCGGTCCCTCTCCTCGCCGTGGCGCCCGAAGAGCTTCACCAAAAGCGCGCCCGACACGTTCAGCCGCTCGGTCATCACCATGTTCATGGAAGCGTTGTGCTCCATTGACTCCCGGGTGAGGGCCTGAAGCCGCCGGCCGACCCGCTTGGTGGGCAGGATGAACACCGGCAGAAGGCCCAGGGCTATGAGCGTGAGCCGCCACTCCAGCAAGAACATCGCCACCAGGGTGGTGGACAGCACGATGGAGTTGGACACCACCGACCCCAGCGTGCCGGTAAACGCTCGCTGGGCCCCGATCACGTCGTTGTTCATCCGGCTGATGAGCGAGCCGGTTTGCACCCGGGTGAAGAACGCCATCGGCATCCGCTGCACGTGGTCGTACAGACCCACCCGCAGGTCGTAGATGAGTCCCTCACCGATGCGGGCCGACCAGTATCGTTCGATGAACGACAGGGCCGCCTCCCCGAAGGCAGCCAGCACGATGATGGCGGCCAGCAGATGCACGAGACCCCGGTCGCGGTTCTGGATGGCGTCGTCGATGATCTGGCGGAACAGCAGCGGCGGGACCAGCGACAGCAGCGCCCCCAGCAGAAGCACCACCACGAATCCCACGAGCATGCCCCGGTAGGGGCGCGCGAAGCCGGCCACCCGGCGAATCGTTTGCCCGGCTATCTGCCTGTCCTTGACCCCTTGCGGGTCGTGGCCGATGGCGCCGTGAGCGCCACCCATCGCGTACATTTGCTGTACGATATGCCCCTCCGGTGACTTTATGGGGTTTGTGGGTTGCCTTATGCGGGTTCTTGGTTGCTGATGCTGCACCGTTCGGGGTCGGCGAACAGGTTTGGAGGACCGTAGGGTTGCCGTATGCGGGTTCGGACTCGGAGATCTGATCGCCTTTGCCGGACTTGATGATCTGGTCGTCGTAGGGTTGCTGTATGCGGGTTCGGACCCAAAGGGCAGTGGCGATCGTGGTGGCGCTGGCAATCGTGATGGCTATTCTGTTCTCGCTTCTGGCGGTGTTCAGCAGTGGCGTTGATGCCCACGCCGAAATTCGCCGGTCGGCCCCGAGGCCCTCTCAAGTGGTCGGTGGGCGGGTGGATCGGGTGGAGTTGGAGTTCCGGGAGTCCATCCGCCCCCACGAAGCCAACCATATTGTGTTGCAATATCCTGACGGCACCCGCCGGTCGGCGGCTTTGTTCGTGGACGGGCCTCGGGCCGGGGGCCGGTTTGCTCCGCTGACCGAGCCCGGTGATTACACGGTTGAATGGGGGCTGGTGGACGACAGCGACGGTGATTGGACCACCGAACAGTTCGCATTCACCTACGACCCGGCTGCCCCCCCACCGGAGTGGCTTCCCGAACCCCCCGCCGGAAGGTCGAGCGGTAGCGGTGGAACGGTGGTGCTGGTGGTGGTCTTTGCGGTGGCCGCCGTTATGGCCGGATGGTTGTTCTGGCCCCGGCGCAAACGCCTTCGGCGTGCTTGAGACCATTTGAGAATGGTCGGGGGGATTACGACAAGAGGTCGGGGGAATTACGACAAGTCGAGCCGCAGGCGTTGCTTGCGGGGCTCTCGACGGAGGGCGGCAAAAAAAGCTTGGAGTAGGGCCGCGGCCTCGTCCCTGTGCACGCCGGAGATCACCTCGAAGTTGTGGTTGAGCCGGGGGTCGGTCCCCAGGTTGTAGAGCGTGCCGCAGGCTCCCGCCTTGGGATCCTCGGCCGCGAACACCACTCGGGCCACTCGGGCCACGACCGCCGCTCCTGCGCACATCGGGCAAGGCTCGAGCGTGGTGGCCAGCACCGCTCCGTCGAGCCGGGAGGTACCCAACGCCGATGCCGCATCCCTCAGGGCCAGCATCTCGGCGTGAGCGGTCGGATCGCCGCTGCCCTCCCGCTCGTTGTGCCGGGCCGCCACCACCTCATTGTCAATCGCCACCACCGCCCCTATGGGTATCTCGCCCTGCTCCCCGGCCCGCCGAGCCTCGGCCAACGCCAGAGCCATGAGCCGGCGGTCATCGGTCACGAGCTCAGGATAAGCGGACTCAAGCGGGCCAACGGTACGTCCTCGTTCAGATCCGCCGGCGGTCATCGGTCACGGGCTCAGGATAAGGGCTGGGATATGGATGGGATATGAATATTGCCGCCCGCTACCCTGAGGAGTGGAAGGTTGCCAGAGCGGACGAATGGGGCGGCCTCGAAAGCCGTTGTGGCCTCCGGGTCACCGTGGGTTCGAATCCCACACCTTCCGCCAGGTGACGTTCCCAGAAATCAAAAAATATTGTGACTCGGGTTTGGGGCCTTTGGTGCGCCGTTTGTTGTAAAGTCTTCTTGCATCCAACGGGGTACAGGGGGTACAGGCATGAGCGACGATCTTCCCACCACCGAAGCAGATGAACCGATGACCGGGGACACCGCTTCTGAGGAGCCGGATGAGCTCACCGGGGACACCGCTTCTGAGGAGCCCGTGGCCGCTGGCGCATCCGAAACCGCCGGCGAGGGCGAATCGGATACGGGTAACCCGATTGTGGTGTTCTTCGAGATACCCTCGATAAGCCGCTTGCTGGTCGGCTTGGGCGGGGCGGTCATGGCCATTTCCACGCTGTTCAGTTGGCTGGAGGTGGGACAGGACAGCTTTCCCAACTTCGCCGGGGTCGGAACCTCGACACTGGGTGTTGGCCTGATGGTGTTCCTGGTGGGTTTGGTGCTCCTGCTGAAACCCCAGCCGGTCGGAACCACCCTGGGCCTGGCGTTGGGCAGCTTGGCCATCACTTTGATCTTCATCGTTCTGATCGGACCGGGCGACAGCTCATTCGGTTTCGGGGCGTGGATCGGCTTGGCGGGAACGGCTCTGGCGGTTCTGGGAGCGCTGTATCAGGCTTTCGAGTCGAGGGACCACCCCACTGTCTTGGATTTCCAACCCGGATCGGCGGCGCTGGGGGCGGCTTTGGCGGTTGTGGCCTCGTTCTGGCTGGATTGGGTAGGGCCTGCTTTCCCGTTCGAGGGCTTCTGGGAAAATGCAAGTGGTGTGAACAGGGATGTGCTGTTCGGGCTCCCCGTCCTCATACTGGCAGGGGTTGCTCTGGTGTTTACCGTCGAACTCATATTCCAGCAGCAGGGGATGGGTGGGCGACGGGTGCTCCTGATGCTGAGCCAGGTGGCGGGTACGGCCATAACAGTGATTGCCGGTGCCAACGTGTTGGGTTTGGCCATGGGATGGTTCTTGCCCGGCCCCCTGTTCGGCTCCGGCCCCCTGGTGGCCCTGGTGGGGGGAGTTATGCTGACCCGCTCGATCCGGGTGGAGGCATGATCCTGGTAATCCGGTAGCGACGGTGTTCGAGGGCACAGGTACACTGGGTTGCTGCTTGCGCTTGTAGCTCAATTGGATAGAGCATCTGACTACGGATCAGAAGGTTGGGGGTTCGAGTCCCTCCAAGCGCGCTGAGGGTATTCGCTACGGGCACCTGCGGTGCTGCATGATCGGCGATCAACCGGCGATGGCTTGGGAGATGGAGAGTTCGACGCGGCGGCGTTTTTGGTCCACGGCCAGAACCTTCACCCACACCTCCTCGCCGGGCAGGACGACCTCCTCGGGGTGATACACCCGATACTCCGACATCTCGGTTATGTGGACCAGACCCTCGACATCGTCGTTCAGGGCCACGAACGCGCCGTAGTCAACCAGACGGGTCACCCGGCCCTTCACCAACCCGCCCACCTCGAGTTCGGACAGGGGATCGGGGGTCAGCTTCATGGTTAGGCCCACCCTTTGCTTGGGTTTTTGCAGCGTCTTGACCCGCACTCGAACCTCGTCGCCCACGCTGACCACCTCGCCGGGATTTTGCACCCACTTCCAGGCCAGTTCGGTGGTATGCACCAGCCCCCGGATACCGTTGATGTCCACGAACGCACCGAAATCCTGTATATCCACCACCCTTCCGGTGTGCTCGTCCCCCACTGCCATTTCCTCCAGGAACTGCTGGGCCGCTTTGCGCCGCTCGGCCCTGATCACCGCCTTGCGCGACAGCACCAGTTTTCCCGATGCCTGGTCGGCCTCCACCACCTTGCATTTCACCTCCCGCCCGACCAGGGCCCGGAGATTCCCAACCGGCTCCACATCGATCAGCGAGGTCGGAATGAACCCCCTTACCCCTACATCGCACAGCAGCCCCCCCTTGATCACTGCGGTGATGGTTCCGGTTACCGGCTCGTCGGCTGCTGAGGCCCGGGCGATGGTAACCCAGGCGATTTGCTGGATGGCCCACAGGCGGGACAGCACGATACGCCCCTTGTGGTCTTCTCGCACCAGCACGGCGGCGTTCACCACCTCGCCCAAAACGCACTCCCGGGTCAGGTCGGCGGCCGGATCGTCGCCCCAGTAGCGCTGGCTGATCACCCCGATCCGCCCGCCACCCAGATCCAACTCCACCTCGTGAACGGTTTTCTTCTGGACCGACCCGGCCACGATGGTCCCCCCGGCCAGCCCGTGAACCCGGGCCGGGGCCGGATCCCCCGCCGGCGCTTTGGGTTGGGGCCCGGCTGCGGGTTTTGCTTCCTGGGAGGTTTCCGGTTGGGGCCCGGTTGCGGGTTCAGTTTCCGCGGGGGCCTGGTTATCTTTTTCTGGCTCAGTTTCGGTTGCGGGCGCGGTTGCGGGTTGGGACTCGGATTCCAGGGTGGTTTCCACCTCAGACATAGACACCACCACATTAGTGGCCCCAACCCGAATATCGAATAGGTTCTCCGCGCTCTCGGCCCCATGGCAAGGAAACGCGGGCTCGTCCTCAAACTGTCCGGGGGTGTAGGTAGGGTGGCCGGATGGCATCGCTCGCGCTCACCGAGGGGTTGAACCCGGCCCAGGCCGACGCGGTCACCCATCCGGGAGGGCCGGTTCTGGTGATTGCGGGAGCCGGCTCGGGCAAGACGCGCGTGCTCACCCACCGGATAGCCCATCTCATCCAGAACCAGGATGTTTCCCCGTTCGACATCCTGGCCATCACCTTCACCAACAAGGCGGCCCAGGAAATGATGCACCGGCTGGGGGCCCTGATCGGTCCGGTGGCCGAGAAGATGTGGGTGAGCACCTTCCATGCGGCGTGCGCCCGCATCCTGCGCTACGAGTCCGGGTCCGATGTTGTTGATTACCCTTCCGAGTTCACCATCTATGACCATGCCGACGCGGTGAGGCTCACCGGCTACATCTGCCGGGACTTCGACCTCGATCCCCAAAAGATTCCGCCCCGGTCGGTTCATGCCGCCATCAGCGCAGCCAAGAACGAGATGATCGACGCGACCCAGTACAAGGACCGGGCCTCCAACATCTACGAGCGCCGCATCGCCGAGATATACGAGGAGTACCAGAAACGCCTCCGCCGGGACGGGGCCATGGACTTCGACGACCTTCTGTTGGAGGCGGTGAGGCTGTTCCAGCGCCACCCCGCCGTTCTGGAGCGCTACCGGCACCGATTCCAGCACGTGCTGGTGGACGAGTACCAGGACACCAACCGGGTGCAGAACGAGCTGGTGCTGCTGCTGGGTCAAAAGCATCGCAACGTGTTCGTGGTGGGTGACGCCGACCAGTCGGTTTACCGGTTCCGGGGGGCCGATATCGGCAACATCAACGATTTCGAGCGGGCCTTCGAGGACACCACCTTGATTCTGCTGGAGCAGAACTATCGTTCCACCGAGAAAATCTTGAAGGCAGCCAACGCGGTGATCGCCAACAACGGGCATCGTAAGCCCAAGAACCTCTGGACAGACCGGTCCGGTGGCGAGCCCATCGTTCGCTATTGCGCCTCCGACGAGTACGATGAGGCCCGCTGGGTGGTGCGAGAAGCGTACCGGCTCCATGACGACGAGCAGCACCGCTGGGATGAGATGGCGGTGTTCTACCGCACGAACGCCCAGAGCCGGGTGGTTGAGGAGTTGCTGGCGGAGGCCACCATCCCTTACCAACTCATCGGTGGAACCCGCTTCTACGACCGTCAGGAGATCAAGGATGCTTTGGCCTACCTTCGGGTGACGGTCAACCCCGCCGACGCGGTCAGCTTGCGGCGGGTGCTGAACACCCCCAAACGGGGCGTGGGCGACGGATCGGTGGCCAAGCTTCTGGCCTGGGCCCTAACCCATGGTCTGACGCTGATGGACACCTTGAGGTACGCCCCGGAGGCCGGAGTGAGCGGAAAGGCGCTGAGCGGTATTGAAGCATTCCTGAAGGTGATCGACAAGGGTAGCGACTTGCTTGGCGGCGGCCCCGCCCCGGTGCTGGAGTACTTGCTGGAGGCCAGCGGCTACATGGCTTGGTTGGAAGCCGAAGCTGAGGCTGAGGCCGAGGTCGGCGTGCAGGCTCGGGGGAGGCTGGATAACCTCTACGAGCTGATCAGCGTGGCTGCGGAGAATGAACACGCGAGTGATTTTCTGGAGAAGGTCAGCCTGGTGTCCGATACCGACAACCTGGTCGAAGACTCCATGTTCACGCTGATGACCTTGCACTCGGCCAAGGGCCTGGAGTACCCGGTGGTGTTCCTGATCGGCATGGAGGACGGCATATTCCCCCACTTCCGATCCATGACCGAGCCCGTTGAGCTGGAGGAGGAGCGCCGCTTGGCCTACGTGGGCATCACCCGGGCCCAGCAGCGGCTGTACTTGACCCACGCCTGGTCGCGGCACGTCCACGGCACCAAGGTGTACAACGCTCCCTCACGGTTCCTGGAGGAGATCCCCGAAGAACTGGTGAAGACCCTGGGCAGCAGCCGGAGACGCTCGGACCGGTTCCGCTCGGACAGGTTTGACTCGGACGGGTTCCGCTCCAGCCGCAGCACCGACCGCACCGGGGGCTCGTTCGCGGGGCGGGAGCGCATGGTGGAGGCGGCCCGCACGGCCCGTACTCCCGTCGAGGCCGACCCCAACCCCGTCCCGGTGATGGTGGGTGACGATGTGAACCACGCCACCTTCGGACTCGGGGTGGTGATCGGTGTGAAGGGGAAGGGGAGCGATGCCGAGATCACCGTCAACTTCACCACCGCCGGCACCCGGGTTCTGGTCGCCGCCTACGCCCGCCTCGAAAAAGTGTGATTCTCAACGGCTCGCACTAGCCGGCTGGTCCGCATTTCCTGGCGAGGCTCAACCGGGCCGGCTGGTCCGCGCCGGCCAGTTCAGGTTCAGCGGTCGCCGTCGTTGGCGTTCACGTCCACGATGAGGTCGCCGTTGCCGTCCACCCACACCCCGAACTGGGTCAGCCCCTCACCGGTGGCGGGGTAGATCAGCGATGGGTCGCAGGTGTCGATGAACAACCGCCGGTCGCCGTCCCAGTCCACCACGCAACCCTTGCCCGCCCCGGGGGACTGGACATCGAAGGCGAACCACCCCTTGTCGGACTCCTGGCCCATGTGGTTTATCCAGATGCTGCGGCCCCGGCTCAAAGGGGCCCAGGGCACCGGTCCCCGCTCGGCGATCTCGGCGGACAGATCCTGAGCGTCACCGGCGTTGAAGTCGTCGTCGCCCAACTTGACCTCGATACGGTCCGACCCGGCCAGCGACACCACCGCGAACACCAACCCCACTCCCAGCCCGATGCTCAGGATGGAATAGGTCGCGGCCCGTAACGGGGTGATCCTGGGACCAGATGCAACCGGCACGTGTCCTTCCCTCGGTTCGCTCCAACAGTCGGCTTTGCCCCTAGTATCGCGGCGAGGAGCCGGCAGAACGAACCGGTGCCGTATTCCCACCGCATACATGGCCATAGCGCCGTATTGGGGAGCCAGTGGACTTATTCGAATATCAGGGAAAACAGTTCTTCGCGTCATACGGCATGCCGGTCTCGCCCGGCGAGGTGGCCATGACGGTTGAGGATGCAGTAGCCGCGGCCGAGCGGCTGGAGCCCCCGGTGATGGTCAAGGCCCAGGTTCACACCGGCGGCCGGGGCAAGGCCGGGGGGGTCAAGTTCGCCGCCGACATCGATGCCGTTCGTGCTCATGCCACCGCCATCCTGGGGCTCGACATCCGGGGTCACGTAGTGAGGCATTTGTGGATCGAGAAGGCCTCCGACATTGCCGAGGAGTACTACGCCAGCTTCACCCTCGACCGGTCGGCCAAAAAGCACCTGGGGATGCTGTCGGCCGAGGGTGGGGTGGAGATCGAGACGGTGGCCGAGGAGAATCCCGATGCCATCGCCAAGATATGGGTGAACCCGGTGGAGGGCCTCACCGAGGATCGGTGCCGCCAGTGGGTTCTGGCCGCCCGGCTCGCCCCCGAGGTCACCGACCAGACGGTGGAACTGCTGCTCAAGTTGTATCGGGCCTACACCGATGGCGATGCCGACCTGGTGGAGATCAACCCTCTGATCGTGACCCCCGAGGGCCGAGTCCACGTGCTCGATGCCAAGGTCACCCTCGACGGTAATGCGGGCTTTCGCCACGACCTGGCTCCGTTCGATGCCACCCAGCCCCGGGACGAGCGGGAGGCTGCCGCCCACGCCCGGGGCCTCCAGTACGTTGGGCTGGAGGGCTCGGTGGGGGTCATCGCCAACGGTGCCGGTCTGGCCATGAGCACGGTGGATGTGGTCAACCAGGTGGGGGGTAGCCCGGCCAACTTTCTCGACATCGGGGGCGGGGCCAACGCCGATGTGATGGCCGGAGCCCTGGAGGTCATCAACAACGACCCCAGCGTGCAGTCCATCTTCATCAATATCTTCGGGGGCATAACCCGCGGTGAGGAGGTGGCCAACGGCATCATCGAGGCCATGGCCCGGGTGAACATCAGCTCACCGATCGTCATCCGCCTGGACGGCACCAACGCCGATGAGGGCCGTGCGCTACTGGTGCCCCACCTCGACGACCGGCTCATCATGGCCCCCACCATGTTGGAAGCAGCCCGAAAAGCGGTTGCTCTCGCGGAGGAAGGGTCATGAGCATATTCATCGACGAGAACACCCGGGTTGTCTACCAGGGGCTCACCGGAAGTCAGGGCCGGTACTACGGCTTGCTGAACCGGGACTACGGCACCCAGGTGGTGGCCGGCACCAACCCTCGCAAGGCGGGTACCGATGTGGACGGCGTGCCCATATTCGCCACCGTGGCCGAAGCGGTGGAAGCCACCGTGGCCGATACCTCCTGCGTGTTCATCCCCGCTGCCGGGGTGCGAAGCGCGGTGTTGGAGGCCGCCGAGGGTGGGGTGAAGCTGATCGTGGTCATCACCGAGGGCGTGCCCATGCACGATGAGGCCCACTTCTACAACCAGCTCAGGGCCGATTACCCCGATGTGCGGCTTCTGGGCCCCAACTGCCCCGGCCTCATCAGCCCCGGCAAGGCCAACATAGGCATCACCGCCGGACACATAGCCAAGGAGGGCGGTCCGGTGGGCATCGTGAGCCGTTCCGGCACCCTCACCTATCAGGCACTGTACGAGCTCAAGCAGAAGGACATCGGCTGCACCACCTGCGTGGGCATCGGCGGCGACCCGGTGCCGGGCACGTCGTTCATCGACTGCCTGGCCGCTTTCGAGGAGGACCCCGAAACCCAGGCGGTAATGATGATCGGTGAGATCGGGGGATCGGCCGAGGAGGAGGCCGCCGAGTTCATCGCCGCCAACGTGTCCAAACCGGTGGTCGCCTACATAGCCGGGCTCACCGCCCCACCGGGCAAGAAGATGGGCCACGCCGGAGCCATAGTGTCGGGAGGCAAGGGAACCGCCCAGGCCAAGATGGAGGCTCTTGCTGCCGCCGGTGTCCTCGTCGGCCAAAGCCCCAGCGAAGCCGGCGATCTAATGGCCAAGGTGGTCACCACCCTTTGAAGGGCATGGCGGCACCGCCGCTGAACAAATCCAAAGCGCTAAAACGTTTATCCAAGTCCATCAAGTCTTTTCTCAAGCCATCTGTGAACCTGGATGTACCGTAGTGTTTTTCGTACTCTTCAACACAAAAAGGTAATATTACTGTTATAGTGTGATAATATCGTTCAATGTTTTCAACTACTTCCATTTCTGATAGCTCTAATTTTTCCCAAGCATCAATATAGGTTCCAGCTTGCCTCCAATCCCCAACATCCTTCCACTCTTGTTCAGTCAATAACTGCGAAATTTGGCTCGATATAAAATCGGGTAATAATGCTATCAAATCCAGTGTAGAATGGGTTTTGGGCACATGACGGTCTTCCAAAGCTACCAAAACTTTC
Source organism: Candidatus Poriferisocius sp. (assembly GCF_965202595.1). Taxonomy (GTDB): domain Bacteria; phylum Actinomycetota; class Acidimicrobiia; order Acidimicrobiales; family Bin134; genus Poriferisocius. Next base: position 2,635,635 of record NZ_OZ241836.1, on the reverse strand, counting down.
AACGAGTGTTCAATGCACAACGATGCTGCTGCGGCTGCATCCCGTAGTCGCTCTATCCGCTTTTCGCTTAATCTCCATTCGCGTTGCTCTTCGTCTTTTTCCAACATAGCATCACGCTCAAAGGGAGAAATAGGGATCGCCCTATCTATGTTGCCGATGGCTTTTTTGCAGTCTTGCAAACGCCGAGCAGTTTCTTCTTTGTTGCTCATGGGTAATCCTATTTTGGTTTTACGAATATGCTGGTAAGGGGTGTGCTGGCGGGCCAAGACTATGCATTCATCAAGTATCCCGTGCTCGAAACTCACGGTGACCTCAGATGACCGCAATTTCCATTCGGCCCAGTCGGTCACCCACACGTCCACCGCTCGTCCCGCGATGGTTCGGGCGACGCTGGAGAGGTCGTGGCGGTAAGTGCTGCGCCGGGTGTAGTCCATGTCCGGGTAGATCACCACCAGGTCGATGTCACTGTCAGGGGTGGGTAGGCTCTATTGGTGATCGCGACAGAGTTTAGTGTAGATGGTTTGGGCGGGTTGCCATTGGTGGATTCTGCGGGGCATGGTGTTGATGAGGTCTTCGATGATGGCGAGGCGTACCGGGCCGATGTTGAGGTTGGTGCTTTTGGGTAGCCAGCGTCTGAGTGTGGCGTTGTTTTGTTCGTTGGTGGGTCGTTGCCAGGGGGATCGGGGTTCGCAGAAATAGACCTGTATGTTGAGGGTTTTTTCGATGTCGGCCCATTTGGCCATTTCTGTTCCTTGGTCCCAGGTCAGGGTTTTGACCATTTCGGCGGGTTGGCGTTTGAGTGCGGCGGTGACGGCTTTGGCGGTGTTTCGGGCGTCGTAACCATCACATAAAGGCACTACCAGGGTGTGGCGGCTGGTGCGCTCCACCAGGGTGGCTACGGCTGATTGGTTGTTCGCACCGATTATCAGATCACCTTCCCAGTGGCCCGCCTCGGCTCGGGTGTCGACTATTGCGGGGCGCTGCGCTATGGGCCGGAAATCACCCAGCACGGAGCGTTTCGCCTGCTCACAACGGCTTCGGGGTTTGCGCCGCCGGCGACGGCGCACCAGCAGTTTCCAGCTATCGGCTGCTAGGCCGCTGCGTCCGCTGGGGTCGTAACACGCCCGGTAGATGGTTTCTGCGCACACCCGCAGCCCTTGTTTGCGGAGAGATTCTGAGATCGCATGAGGGGACCAACGAAGCGCCAACAACTCGGCCACCGCGTCGGCCAACACCGGATCTGTGGCCAACTTGGATGGGCGAGGCCTCAAAGCCCGCACATCGGCAACGGCTTGGGCCGCATCGGCCCGATACACCGAACCACCCCCGTTGCGCCGCAACTCCCGCCACACCGCGGAGCGGCTCCTGCCCAACCGGCGGGCCATCTCAGCTGTCCCCACCCCCATCCCAACCATAGTCTCGATGCGGGCACGCTCGCCCGCACACAACCTCTGTGCCATACTGGAACACCTCCACCGGTGATTCGCCAATGTTTCTGATCGACCATCATGGCCGACCTGTCGCGATCACCGGTGGAGCCTTCCGTGGCATCACCGCGTGCCACCGACCCGAACACTGCTACCTCGGCCACATCGTGCTCGGCTACGAACACATCTGCTACGCGCTGCGCAACCTCCAGACCGGGAGCAGCCGTAGGTGCTGCGGTCAGGGTGCCTCCCGTCGCCGTCACGTTCATACCGTACATCATCGCCGTTCGGGTCGGCTTTCAGAGGGGGTGATCCGGCTGGGTGGGAGAGGCTTGCGGGTGGTGGGTTGGGTTGGCGCAGGGGCTGATGACGACGACGGAGCAGGCGGTGGTAGGCTGGGGGTGATGCGACTGGCGGTGCTGGCGTCGGGGAGCGGGACGATTCTGGATGCCATGGCCGCCGGGGGGCTACCCATCTCACTGGTGCTGGTGGACCGACCCTGCCAGGCCGAAGAGGTAGCCGCCGGACACGGGCTGCCCTGCGAGCTGGTGCAACGGCTGAGCTTCGGTGCGGACTTCGACCGAGCCGGCTATTCGCGGCGGGTCGCCGAACGCTTGCAAGCAGCCGGCATCGAGTTGGTGGCCATGGCCGGGTTCGGAACGGTACTGGAGCAACCGGTATTCGATGCTTACGCCGGCCGTATCCTCAACACTCATCCTTCGCTGCTGCCCGCCTTTCCCGGCTGGCACGCGGTGGCGGATGCCTTGGAATACGGAGTGAAGGTGACCGGCTGCACCGTGCACGTGGCCACCCTGGAGCCCGATGCCGGGCCGATCCTGTCCCAACGACCGGTCGAGGTGAAGCCCGATGACACCGAAGCCACCCTGCACGAGCGCATCAAGGCGGTGGAGCGCCACATGTATATATGCACCATTCGTGAGGTGCTCGATAGGGGGCGTGTCTTGTGAGCAGCAGCAAAAGTGCCGGGAAAGACATCGGCACGCCCCGAGCGCTGGTATCGGTTTACGACAAGACCGGGGTGATCGAGTTGGCGCAGCGGCTGGTGGCCCTGGGGTGGAGCATCATATCCAGCGGGGGGACCGCCGCCGCGCTGGCCGGTGCCCGGATCCCGGTCATTCCGGTGGAGCGGATCACCGGTGCGCCGGAGATGCTGGGAGGGCGGGTCAAGACCATCCATCCCCTCATCCACGGTGCCCTGCTGGCGGACACCACCGACCCCAGCCACGTGAACGACCTGGTGGAGCGGGGTATCGTGCCCATCGATCTGGTGGTGTGCAACCTGTACCCGTTTAGCTCCGATCCCTCGGTGGAGCTGATCGACATCGGCGGCCCGGCCATGGTGCGGGCTGCGGCCAAGAACCACCAGCGGGTTGGTGTGGTGGTTCGACCCGCCGACTACCCGGATGTGCTCGATGAACTGGAGGCCGACGGTGGGCTGTCGGATCCCACCCGGCGGCAACTGGCCCGGGCCGCTTTCGCCCACACCGCCGAGTACGACACCGCCATCGCCGGCTGGCTCGGTTCACCGGACGGCCCCGCCCCCGATTCCGAGGCCACCTCCGCCCCCGATTCCGAGGCCACCTCCGCCCCCGCTCCTGATCCCGCCCCCGAGGCTGGGGATCGGCTCCCGTCCAACGTTGCTTTGACCCTGGAACGCCGAGAGGTTCTGCGCTACGGCGAGAACCCCCATCAACAGGGTGCCCGCTACCGTATCGCCGGCCGGCCGAGCTGGTGGGAGCAGACCGATCAGCTTCAGGGCAAGGCCATGTCGTATCTCAACGTCTTCGATGCCGATGCCGCCTGGAGGCTGGTTCACGACCTGGGCGACCACCCGGCGGCCGCGGTTATCAAGCACGCCAACCCGTGCGGTGTGGCCATTGCCGATGAAATCGCCGATGCCTACCGGCGGGCCCACCAGTGCGACCCGGTTTCGGCGTTCGGCGGGATCGTGGCTGTCAACCGTCGAGTCACAGTGGAGATGGTGGAAGCCATGGCCGATGTGTTCACCGAAGTGCTCATTGCCCCCGATTATCAAGAGGCGGCCCTGGTGCTGCTCGGGCGCAAGAAGAATCTGCGAGTGCTCCGGGCACCGCGGCCGGAGTCCGGCGATCTGGAGATTCGTACCGCCGGCGGTACCGCTCTGGTTCAGACCCCCGACACGGTGACCATGGACCGCTCGGCGTGGCGGGTGGTCACCGAACGATCTCCCACCGACGATCAGTGGAACGATTTGGAACTGGCCTGGCCGGTGGCGGCTCGGGTTGGATCCAACTGCATCGTGCTGGTCAAGAACCGCCAGGCGGTGGGCATTGGTGCCGGCCAGCAGAATCGCCGGGATGCCGGTCGCATTGCGGCCCAAAAGGCTGCCGGCCGGGCCGGGGGTGGGGCTTGTGCCAGCGATGCCTTCTTCCCGTTCCGGGACGGCCTGGATGCCGCGGCCGAGGCCGGCTGCGCGGCTGTCATCCAGCCCGGAGGCTCAGTGCGCGACCAGGAGGTGATCGACGCCGCCAACGAGCACGACATGGCCATGGTGTTCACCGGGGAGCGTCATTTTCGCCATTGATAGTTGTGAGCGTTGAGGTGATGCCCGGGGAGCGTCATTTTCGCCATTGAGGGCTGAGCGATGCGGCGATCAGCATCGATGCCTCGGAGCGGTTGAGGGTGTAGAGGTGGATGCCGGGAGCGCCGGCGTCGAGCAGGGACTGGGCCAACTCGGTGGCGGCTTCGGCGGCCGCGATTGTTCTGTCGGGGCCGGACAACCCCTCCAGGCGGGTGAACAGGTTTTCGGGCACCGTCGAGCCGTTCATGCCGGCGTACCGGCGGACGTTTCTGGGCCAGATAACCGGCATCACGCCGGGGATGATCGGGCGGTGGCACCCCAGGTCGGCCAGTTCCTCCACTAGACGGGTGTAGTCGGCGAGGTCGAAGAAGAACTGGGTGATGGCGAAGTCGGCCCGGTTCAACTTGGTGGCCAGAAACCGCCGGTCGGATTCCCGGTCGGGTGAGCGAGGGTGGCTCTCGGGGTGGGCGGCCACTCCCACGCTGAATCCGGCGGGATGGGCTCGGACCATCTCAACCAGTTCGGAGGCGTAGCGGAAGTCGCTGCTGATGGTCGCCCCGCCGGGGGGGTCACCGGCCAGGGCCAGTATGTTGACCACGCCGGCGGCCGCGTAGTCGTCCAGCAGGGCCGCGATTTCTCCCCGAGTGTGGCCGACACACGTCAGATGGGCCATGGCCGGGAAGGGTCGGTCACCGCAGATGTCGATCACGATGTCCCTGGTCCGGTCGTGACCGTTACCACCCGCCCCGCAGGTTATGGATACGAACGAGGGGGTCAGCCCGCTCAGCGTGTCCAGCGTTTCGGCCAACTGCTCTCGAGCATTCCCATCACCAGGGGGGAAGAACTCGAACGACAAAGTCGGCCGGGTGCCCAGCAGATCCACAACTCGACTCACTCCCCGCCAGCGTATGATCCGGTACCCGATCACCCGGCATTGTTCGCCGTTACCCCAGAACCGTCACCATCACTTGTTGCCTGCACTTGTTGCCTGGCTTCGTTGGGTGTTGAGGCTCGTCGGTATGCTCGCCCGGTATGGGAGACAAGATCACAATCGGTGGCGACGGTGTCCTCAAAGTCTCCGACAACCCCGTTATTCCGTTCATCGAGGGTGACGGAACCGGAGTGGACATCTGGCCGGCGGCCAGAACCGTGCTGGACGCCGCCGCCGCCAAGCACGGGCGTACCATCGAGTGGGTCGAGGTTCTGGCCGGGGAAAAGGCGTTCAACGAGACCGGCGACTGGCTCCCCCAGGACACCATCGAGAAGTTCACCGAGTATCTCATCGGCATCAAGGGCCCGTTGACCACCCCGGTGGGGGGCGGTTTCCGCAGCCTCAACGTGTCGATCCGCCAGATCATGGATCTGTACGTGTGCCTGCGCCCGGTGCGCTGGTTCACCAACGTGCCCTCACCGGTGAAGAACCCCGAGTTGGTGGACATGGTGATCTTCCGGGAGAACACCGAGGACATCTATGCCGGCCTCGAGGTGGAGGCCATGAGCCCCGAGGCGGCCAAGATTCGCGAGCTGCTCCATGACGCCATGGGCTGGAACATTGCCCCCGATTCCGGCATCGGCATCAAGCCGGTGTCCAAGTCGGGTTCGCAGCGCCTCCAGCGGGCCGCCCTCAACTACGCGGTGAAGCGGAACCGCAAGCGGGTCCACTGGGTTCACAAGGGCAACATCATGAAGTTCACCGAGGGGGCTTTCCGCGGTTGGGGCTACGAGCTGGTCCGGGAGGAGTTCTCCGATGTGGCCGTGGGCTGGGACGATTGCGGTGGTGATGCCGGTGACAGGATCCTGGTGCAGGACACCATTGCCGACATTGCCCTTCAGCAGGTGCTCACCCGCCCCGCCGAGTTCGATGTGATCGCCACCATGAACCTCAACGGCGACTATCTGTCGGATGCGCTGGCGGCCCAGGTGGGGGGCATCGGCATCGCTCCGGGGGCCAACATCAACTACGTCACCGGCCACGGGGTGTTCGAAGCCACCCACGGCACCGCTCCCAAGTACGCCGGCCAGGACAAGGTGAACCCGTCCTCGGTGCTCCTGTCGGGCGTGCTGATGTTCGAGCACCTGGGTTGGGATGCCGCCGCTGCCGACATCATCAACGCGGTGGAGGCCACCATCGGCGACAAGATCGTAACCTACGACTTCGCCCGCCTCATGGAGGGGGCAACCGAGGTGAAGTGCTCGGAGTTCGCTTCGGCCATCGTGGACCGCCTCTAGGAGCCGGCAAGTGAGTCCGGTTCGAGTAGCCGTAACAGGAGCGGCAGGGCAGATCGGCTACAACCTGCTGTTTCGCATCGCCTCCGGGCAGATGCTTGGCCCCGACGTGCAGGTGATGCTTCATATGCTGGAGATCCCCCCGGCCATGGGTGCTCTGACCGGGGTGGCCATGGAACTGGATGATTGCGCCTTCCCGCTGCTGGCCGGCAAGGTCTGCACCGACGATCCCTACGAGGCCTTCGAGGGTGTGGACTACGCTCTGCTGGTGGGGTCGCGGCCCCGCAGCAAGGGTATGGAGCGCCGCGACCTGCTGGAGGCCAACGGGGCCATCTTCACCACCCAGGGCAGGGCGCTGGCTGCCGGAGCGTCCGGCGATGTTCGAGTGCTGGTGGTGGGAAACCCGGCCAATACCAACTGCCTGATTGCCATGAACAACGCCGCCGGTATTCCCGCTGAGCGGTTCACCGCCATGACCCGCCTCGACCACAACCGGGCGGTGGCTCAACTGTCGGCCAAGCTGGGGGTGACCGTGATGGAGGTGAGCCGGATGACCATCTGGGGCAACCACTCGGCCACCCAGTATCCCGACCTGTTCAACTGCCGGGTGAGTGGTCGATCAGCCGCCGAGGCCGTCGACGACCAAACCTGGATGGTGGATGAGTTCATACCAGCAGTGCAGCAGCGGGGGGCGGCCATCATCGAGGCTCGGGGCCTGTCGAGTGCAGCCTCTGCGGCCAACGCGGCCATTGACCACGTTCACGACTGGGTGCATGGCACTGCCGAGGGTGACTGGGTAAGCATGGCGGTGCCTTCCGACGGCAGCTACGGGGTGCCCGAGGGGCTGATCTCGTCGTTTCCCTGCATCACGGCTGGTGGGGAGTGGTCGATAGTGGGGGGCCTGGAGTTGAACGAGTTCTCCCGGTCCCGGTTGGAGACCACGGTGGCCGAACTGGTCGAGGAGCGCGACACGGTGGCCGATCTGGGCCTGATCTAGCGGGGCCCATCCAGCAGAAACTCATTGATGACCGCCAACGCCTCCTCAGAGTCGCCGGCATCCAGGTGATCAAGGGCTATCGCAACTGCAAGCTTGATGGATGCGGTTGCTTCGGGATGCCGCTGGATGGCTTCGAGGACTTCTCGGGTGTTCTTGAGATCTGTTTTTTCTTTTGCGGTCATCGGGAGTCGCGCAATTTCAGGTTGGCCAGCCTGGATTTCGAAGACCCCCCATCAGCCTGGCCCACAAGGCCACCGATGAAGTCAGCGGCTGACCAGGTGTCGCCCATGTACGGTTCCCTTCGTCTTGGGTTGTGACCCTACCCGTCTCTTACTGGTCGATCAACCCCCTGGTTGTTTATTTCTGGTGGGGTCGCTTATGCTGCTGGTCGGCGCGAGGACGAAGTCCGGTTGCATTCCGGCACTGCCCCGCAACGGTGAACTGGCATCATGGCCAGCAAGTCCGGTCGAGCTTTGCGCCGAAACGAGCCATAAGCCCCGAGGGTGGGTTGGTTTGAGGGCAGGCTCCCTGCCGTTCGAGCTTCCGTTCCTCGATTCGAAGGAGAGTCAAATGCCCGGTTTCCGTTCCCGCCTGCTTGCGGTAGCCCTTTTGCTCGTTGCCGTGGTTGGCGCAGCTTGCGGCGATGGTGGCGATGACCGCGTGGCTGAGAGCACTGGTGTTGCTGAGAGCACCGGTATTGTCGAAGAGCCTGGTGTTGCTGAGAGCACCGGTATTGTCGAAGAGCCTGGTGTTGCTGAGAGCACCGGTATTGTCGAAGAGCCTGAGGTGGCTGAACCTGAGCGCCCGCAACGGATCGTGTCGCTGTCGCCCACCGCTACCGAGATGCTGTTCGCCATCGGTGCGGGCGAGCAGGTGGTGGCGGTGGAGGAGTTCTCCAACTACCCGCCCGGGGCCCCGGTTACCGACCTGTCGGGGTGGAATCCCAACGTGGAGGCGGTGCTCTCCTACGAACCCGATCTGGTGGTGATATCCAACGATGCCAACGATCTGGTAGCCGGGTTGAACGCGGCCGGGGTGGCCTTACATCTGAGCCCGGCACCTATGAACCTGGAAGCCTGGTATGGGACTTTTGCCGAGTTGGGTATCGCCACTGGACGGGTGGACGAGGCCGCCGATCTGGTGGCTCGCTTGCGGCGCGAGATCTCCGCAGCACTGGAGGCAGCCCCCGATGCGCCGGTGCGGGTGTACCACGAAATCGACCAAACCTACTTCTCAGCCAGCTCGGCCAGCTTCATCGGCGCGGTTTACTCCGCCATGGGGGCAACCAACATTGCAGACCAGGCCGATGGTGATGGCTCCGGCTACCCCCAACTCACCGAGGAATACATAGTGGAAGCCGACCCGGAGCTGATCGTCATAACCGACCAGGTGAGCTACACCGCCGCTGACCTGGCGGCCCGGCCCGGCTGGGGAGAGGTTGCGGCGGTGCGCAACGGCAATATCGTTACGGTCAACGCCGACATCGCATCTCGCTGGGGGCCGCGGCTGCCCCGGTTCATTGCCGCGATAGCCGAAGCCCTGCAATCAGTGGTCGAGCCGGTCTCGTAAGCTCGCATGAGCAAGTTCATGACCGGCCCACCCATTCCGGCATCCGCCGTGCCCGACCCGGATATTGCCCATAGGAGGATTGAGCCCGACTCCGATATTGCCCATAGGAAGGTTGAGCCCGACCCGGAGGCCACCCCCCGGGCGATACAGCGAGCATTCGGAGTGCCGCTTGTGGCTTCGGTAGTCGGGCTGGCTGTGCTGGTGGCGGTGGGGCTGTTGAGCGCCACCAGCGGGGCAGCCGGGTTGCCGGTCGGGGGGGTGCTGGCGGCGCTGGCCGATTGGGTGCCCCTGCTGGGAGTGGAGTCCTCGCTCTCGGCCTCCCAGGAGAGCATCCTGTTCGAGATAAGGCTCCCGAGGCTGGTGCTGGGAATGCTGGTGGGAGGGGCTTTGGGCATGGCCGGCGCTTCCTTCCAGGGCGTGTTCCAGAACCCGCTGGCCGACCCCTACCTGCTGGGAGTGTCGGCGGGGGCCGGTTTCGGAGCGGTGCTGGCCCTGGGTTTCGGCCTCGACTTGAGCTGGGGCCCGTTCGACACGGTGCCGGCAGCCGCTTTCGTGGGGGCGCTGGTGGCGGTGGGAATATCCTTGGTCATCGCCCGCGGTGGCGGTAGTTCGCCGGCCACACTGCTGCTGGGCGGGGTGGCCGTGGCCGCCATGTTCTCGGCCGCGCAGACCTACGCCATCCAGCGATTGAACGAGAACCGGGCCCGAGAGGTGCTGTCGTGGCTTTTCGGGCAGTTGAACACCAGCGGGTGGAAGCAGGTTGGGCTTCTGGCCACCTACGCCGGGGTGTGCGGGACAGCACTGTACATCCACCGCCGGCACCTGGATGTGCTGCGGGTGGGTGATGAGGAGGCCCGGTCGCTGGGGCTGGACCCCGCCCGGTCCCGGCTGGTGTTCATTGTTTCCGCCTCGTTGCTCACCGCGGCCGCGGTGTCCGTGAGCGGTTTGATCGCCTTCGTTGGCCTGGTGGTGCCCCACGTTGTCCGCCTGCTGGTAAGCCACAGTTACCGGGTTATCGTGCCGCTCTCGGCGCTGGTGGGGGCCGCGTTCTTGGCCTTCGTGGATATTGGGGCCCGCACCCTTTTGGCCCCATCGGAGCTTCCGGTAGGGGTGATCACCGCTATGGTCGGAGCTCCTTGCTTCGCTTTCGTGCTGTGGAGGAACCGTTGGGGCGCAGTATGAGCGTTGCGGGCGATTATCTCGGTGATGGCCGGTGGAGGAACCGTTGGGGCGCAGTATGAGCGTTGCTGCCGAAGCCGTGGCGCTTTCCTGCCGCGGCATCAGGGTGTCCTACCACCGCAGCGAGGTGGTCTGCGGGGTGGATCTCGACCTTCTGGCCGGCGAATGGCTGGGGCTCATAGGCCCCAACGGGGCGGGCAAGTCAACGCTTTTGCGGTCCATGGCGGGGCTCACCGCTTGCAGGGGCACGGTGTCCCTTCAGGGGGGGCGCGGGTTATCGGCGGCCGGAGTCGCCCTGGTGCCGCAGTCGCCGGTTCTGCCCCGGGGCATGACCGTGGCCGAGTACGTGCTCCTGGGCCGTACCGCTCATCTGGGGTGGCTGGCGCGGGACTCGCAGGCCGATCGCCGGGTGGTGTCGTCGGTTCTTCACCGCCTCTCGCTCTGGCATTTTGCCGATCGCCTGGTTTCCACGCTGTCGGGTGGGGAGGCTCAGCAAGTGGTGGTGGCCAGGGCGCTGGCTCAAAAGGCTCCGGTACTCCTGTTGGATGAGCCCACCAGCGCTCTGGATATGGGTCACCAGGTGTCGGTGCTCGAGTTGGTGGACGATCTGCGTCGCACAGAAGGGCTCAGCGTGGTTGCCGCCATGCACGACTTGAGCACCGCGGCCCGGTTTGCCGACCGGCTCGCTCTCATTCACGAGGGGCGGATCGTTACCCAGGGTACCCCGGATGTGGTTCTGGAGTCCGACCTTTTGTCAGCGATCTACGCCACTCCGCTTGAGGTTCACGATATTGGCGGGGAGTTGGTGGTGCTGCCGCTACCCCGCCGCCGAACCCAACCCCCGAAGGAGGCTCGGTGAGTACAGAATCCATCCCGCAGGAAGAAGGAGGCTCGATGAGCACACATTCCGTCCCCCAGGAAGAAGGAGGCTCGATGAGCACACATTCCAACCCCCAGGAAGAGCGCCCGTATGACCTATCGGGTATGTGCCGGGCATCCTCGCTGGTTCTGGTCAACACTGGTGACGGCAAGGGCAAGTCCACCGCGGCGTTCGGCACCATCTTGAGGGCGGTGTCCCAGAACTGGCCGGTTGCCGTGGTGCAGTACCTCAAGAGTGGCGACTGGAACACCGGTGAGGAGAAGGTGTGCCGAGAGCTGGGGGTGAAGTGGTTCTCGGCCGGTGACGGGTTCACCTGGGACTCCGAGAACCTGGACGAAACCCGGGCCAAAGCGGTGGCGGCATGGGATTTCTCGGCTCAACTCATCGCCGGGGGCGAATATCGCCTCGTGGTGCTGGACGAGATCAGCTACGCCATGACGTGGGATTGGATAGATGCCTCCGAGGTGGCGGCGGCGTTGAAGGCGAGACCCGAGAGCGTGAGCGTGATCCTGACCGGCCGGGACATGGCTGAAGAGGTGATCGAAGCGGCCGACACCGTGACGGAGATGGTGAAGGTGAAGCACGCTTTCGACAGCAAGATCCTGGCCAAAAAGGGTCTGGACTATTAGAGCGCGCGCGGATAGGTGACCATCCAACCCCCCCTTAGGTTTGGAGTATGGGGTTGTGTTGGTTGGGTTGGTGGGTGGTTGTTGCGGTGTTGGGGAATGGGTCGGGTGGGGGTTTGAGGTAGTGTCGGCCTTGGTGGTTTTGGTGGACTTGCCAGTTGGTGTCGTGGGTGAGGTGGTGGCAGCCGGGGCATAGTTGGACGAGGTTGTTGATGTTGGTTTCGCCACCGTTGGCCCAATGGTGGATGTGGTGGGCTTCGCAGCGTTCCGATGGGGTGTTGCAGCCGATGCAGCCGCCGTCTCGGGCGGCGAGCATGAGTTTTTGGTTCAGCGATGCTGATCGTTTCGAGCGGCCCAGCCACAGTGGTAGGCCTTTGGTGTCCACGAACGCGGTGTACACTTCGACGTTTTCCAGGATTCCCTCCAGCAGCTCCGGGGGTACGGGTTGGCCGTCGTCGAGGCGAGGCGCTCCCAACTCACCGGTAGTGGTGTTGTAGTCGCTGATAACCATGAGATTCGCCGGCGCTGCTCGTTGCGTAGCGTCGCGGGTGATCATCTGCACCAGGGCATCGGCGTTGCGTTGCAGGTAGGTGATTTTGCTGTTGGGGGACTCCTCACGGCGGAACGCTTCCGCCATCTTCGCCCACACCATGCTCACCCGCCGCCCTGCCATGTAATCGAGGTGGGCATACAGTTTCCACGACCCGTCGGGTTCCTGGGTCATCATCGCCCGCCGATCCTGGCGCTGCTGCTGGTACTTGCTGTAGTCACGATCTTCAACCGGGGTGTGGCGCAGCGCGTACCTGGACAGCAAATCCGAAGGCACAACCCGAGCAGACCCCAAAATTTCTTCCTCACCCCGGTAATCGGGTTTCCCAGCCACCCGGTTGATGACCCGAGCGTGACCGGAGTTGATCTCACCGCCGATCAACGCTTCCAGGGTGGAGGGAAAGTTTTCCGCCAAAGACACCGCTGTTTTCACTTCACCCGAAGCGCGACCCGCCGATTCCAACACCCGTTCCCTCAACACCGCGGCTGTTTCGCGATTACTGCTCCGGCGGGCTCTCTCCGCCAACACCTCAGCCAAACAACCCTCAATCCTGGACCTGGCCTTACCAAGCTCCTCAATACGATCATCCAACTCACCCAAAGACAGGCCGCCCATATCCTGGTGGGCAACACAAACAACAAACCCTCCATCAGAAGCCAAAACAGCCTCAGCCACAACCCCGGTCCGGTCACCCCCAACCGGGTTTTCCTCAACAACTAAATTGGTATCCATATCGCTGAGCTCCATGCCAACACCGTACCATCCACCTGTGACACATACCCCTGAGCCACGACAAACCGAACCCCACCCAACCCATCTGTACTCATTTTAAAGCTGGTACCCCGCTGGTTCATAGCGGTCGTCGGGTGATGAGTAGTTCTGATATGTGGGCATGGTGCGTGTTGCGCATCACGACTTCAACGGCATGGTATCTGTGTTCTTTGATGAGTTCTACTATTTCTGGTGAGCGGTCGTAAGTCATCAGGAAGTCCGCGGTAGTCTCGGCCAGAATCTTAAATAGCCGCCGGTGTTCGATTTGATGATGAGCATAAAGTCGGTTGCCAGCTCTTTTGCCTCCCACTGTGTAAGGGGGATCTATGAAAGCCACGACATCGGGGATTCCGACCGCTACTTCCAGTAGTCCGAGGCCGTCGGTTTCGCAGAACATGATTCGTGCTTTATGGGCCTCGATGTTCTGCAAACGTTGGATAATGGTATCGGGGTACCAGCGGGAGGACGGGCCTTTGTTGTTCTCCCCCGACTTAGAGCGCGCGCAGATAGGTGGCCATCCACCTGTCGTTGTGTTGGTCCGGCTTTGATGTCGGGTAGTTATTCAACGACAACGACATGGTGGAGGTGTTGTGATCATGGGTGCTTTGGATCCGCGGGTGGTGGATGCTGTGTGGGCGGCGGTGGAGCCGCTTGTGCCGGTGCGGGGGGAGGTGTTTCATCCGTTGGGTTGTCACCGGCCGAGGATCCCTGACCGTGACGTGTTTGAGGGGATCTTGTTGCGGTTGGTGACCGGTTGTTGTTGGGATGTGGTGGGCCGGTTGGGCAAAGGCGGTGAAACGGTGTTGCGCACCCGGTTCAATGAGTGGAACGCCCAGGGTGTGTTCGAAGGTGTCGTCACCGAAGCCATAGAGGGCTACGACCGCGTTGTGGGCATCGATTTGTCCGAAGCATCGGTGGGCACCTCGACCCACAAAGCACCCTGCGGTGGGGAGGGAACGGGTAAAAGCCCTGTTGACAGGGGCAAATCCGGGTGGAAATGGTCGCTTCTGGCGCACCGTAACAGCTATCCCAGTGGGTTGGGCCGCTGGGGCCGCGAACCGTCACGACCAGCAACTGTTCGCTCCCACTTTGGCGGCCACAGCACAACGCGGTCTACACCTAGACATTGAGACCCTGCACCTAGATCGCGGCTATACCGGTGAGCCCGTCCGCCGAACCTGCTGGAGCTACGGAATCGAAGACATCGTCTGCGCTCCCAAACGAGCACCCGCCACCACCCCCCAAGAACCCAAACCCATACCCCTGGGGAAACGCTGGACCATAGAACCCTGGCTATCCAACTTCGGACAACTACGCCGCAACACCGACCGCAACACCAAAGCACGCCTCGGCCAACTCGCACTCGCCATCACCCTCATCATCACCATCAAACTCACCAAACAAGCCACCAAACCCAACCCCACCTAACCTATCTGCGCGCGCTTAGCCCTCCCGCAGCTACTCCCTTGGATGGTGCCGGCAGCGGGGGCGAGAAAGTGTTGAGCCGGTTCAGTCCCAGATGGTGCGGGACCGCAAGTCGGCGAACACGTCATCGGCAGTGGCCAGAATATGGTGGTTGGCCACCAGGGCCTTGGGGTCGCCCTCGAAAGCGGTCTGCCCGTTCAGCACCGCCTCCTCGGCCGAGAACTCCCCCCGGGCAATGGCTGCGGCAGTGGAGCGGCTCTGGCTGAACACCACCGTGGGGTTATCGGCCGGGCCCGGGCGCACGCAGGCACCATTAGCGTCGAACAGCATGTGAAGAACCGTCCCATCGACACGTTGTTCCACGGCAAACCGTTTGCCGCCCGTGGTGCGCAGCCCCGATGCTCGCAGCGCGGCATCGGCCTGGCGGATCCACTCCTTGCTCAAGTATGTCGGCACCAAGAATGATGCTATCCATCAAGCTGGTGTCACAACACGCCCCCTGGAGTTGGCATCACCGATAAGGGGGGCATCGGCAAGCTCAACCGGTGGACTTTGCCCTGGTCACGGTGAGTTTGTGGGAGTGCTTGACGGGGGGGGGGGTGTGGTTATAGTGGGGGTTATGTTGAGTTTTTTGCGGGTTGGTTTGGGTTCTAACCGGGGGGGGGGGGGGGTAGACATCTAGCGCTACCCTGGTTTGTTGGACCCCTAATTCTGTTGGGGTTGTTGGGGTCGGTGTTGGTTTGGGTGGGGGGTGTGGGTGCGCAGCCGAATTTTCCGTCGTCGCCCCAGGTGGTGGTGTTGGGTGGCGGGCAGGTGCGGGTGTCGTGGGGGGTGCCGGATACGGGTGCTGCGGGTATTTCGCATTACGAGTACACGTTTTCGCGCTCCACCAATGGGGGGACCACATGGGTTCCGCCGGAGGAGAGCGTGGTGGATCGTTCGGGGAACGCGCCCACTTCGGGGGATCGTAGTGGGGTTGTGTGGAGGACGGTGCCCGGTGGTGCTGTTGCTCGGTCGGTGGTGGTGTCGGGTTTGACGGTTGGTAGCAGGTACCGGTTCTGGGTGCGGGCGGTGAGTTCTGCGGGTTCGGGCAGGATTAGGCATGTGGGTTCGGACGGTGATGGGTATCTGATTTCTAGTGTTCCGCCGGCACCGGCGGGTTTGCAGGCGGTTCCCGGAAACTCCCAGGTGAAGTTGAAGTGGACCAAGGCTGCCGGTGAGGTTGCGGGGTCGGGATTCACCGATATTTTGCGGTACGAGTACGCGATCAAACAGGGTGATGGGCAGTGGTCGGGATGGTCGGTGATGGCCGATGATGGTAACGCTGCTAAGGATCGTGAATCGTTCGTGGTCAAGGGGTTGGTTAACGATGTCGGGTATTCGTTTAGGGTGCGGGCGGTTAACAAGCATGGTGCTGGTGCCACCGGTGAGGTGGGGCCGGTGGTGGTGGGTGGAGTGCCGGGTGCTCCCCGTAACTTCGTGGTAACACCGGGTGACAAATCAGCGTTGCTGTCGTGGGCTGTGCCGGGGGTGGTGTCTTCGCCGGTTACCGGTTGGGAGGTTCGGTGGGCTCGGGCTTATACGGAGTTGCCGCGAGCGGGTTGGCATCGGGTTCCTGGAGGGGCTGGGGCCAGGTCTTACAATGTGAGTGGTTTGGATAATTTTGTGGGTGGTGCTACTACCGGGAGGTATGTGTTTGAGGTGCGGGCTGTTAACGCGTTGGGTGCGGGTACACCGGCGCGTTCTGGGAGGGTGTGGCCGGGCCCAGTGTTGGGAGCGCCTCCTGATTTTCAGGTGAGATCGGTGTCGTTGTCTTCGGTGACGTTGGAGTGGTCCCGGCCGGCTGGTATTCAAAGTCGTGAGACTTTTAGGCGTTATGAGTATTCGGTGCGCGCTGGTGATGATGATTGGGGTGGTTGGGTGGCGATACCGGGTGAATACAACACTGGAGAGTATGAGGTTCCGGGTTTGACGGCGGGTGTGGGTTATCGGTTCCGCCTGCGGGCGGTGAACCAAGTTGGTGCCGGTGAGGTGGCAGAAACGGCGGAGGTTGTTTATCCGGGTACGGTGCCGGCAGCACCGGTGGTGACCGCGGAGGCGGTGTCGGATTACACGATAGGGTTGCATCAGGTGGTTTTGTCGTGGACGGTGGATGATGGTGGTTCCCCGATAACGAAGTGGCAGTTCGCGCGCAAGGAAGATGCGGGTGAGTTAGCGACGTTGGCTTCTGAGGATTGGAAGGATTTGTGTGACAACACTGCGGGAGCGGATCCTACCTGCGCTGGATTACGGTCAAAAACCTTGCCCGAGGGACGGACCAGCAATAATCTTGGTGGTACTCTTTGTATTGGTAACTGTAATCCGGGTTTCGCTGTGGGGGATCATTATTTCTTGGTACGGGCACATAACGCGTTGGGTGAGGGTTTGGTGTCGGGTGTTGTCAGGGTGAATTTTCCCAAGGAGGTTCCCAACAAGCCGCAGAACTTCTTTTTGATGGGTTACACATCCGATCCTCGCACAGACGGTGCTAAGCCTCATATTGATATTACTTTACGTCCTTTGAATGGTGGTACGAGTTTGCGGAATGAGTGGTCGTGGAAGGTTGGCGACGCGCCGTGGACTGGGTGGACAACTCAAGAGGGTAGTTTGTTTAGAGCCACTGAGCGTTTTGATGAGATAACTTTCCGGGTTGGTGAAACTTACACAATGCGTTGGCGGAATGTGACTGATATAGGTCCAGGTTATGCAGGCGAGTTTGGGCCGTTCATTTTCGGGGCTCCGTCCTTGCCTGGCGGCAATGGAGGAATAAGTAGCCCCAAGGTGCGTCCCGAAGTGTTGGCGGTGCCGGGTAATGGCCAGGTGAGGTTGAACATTGTCAAACCCAGCGAAGAACAGCGCACCGGTGCCAACGGTTCTACCTACAACGTGATTGTTTATAGTAATGCTTTTACTGACCCTAACGGTACCTATGCTGATACGGTTTGGGAGTATTCGTATCGTCCGATTGAAGGCCAGTGGTCACCGTGGGCGGTAGCTAATATTGGTGAGAGGTTCGCTGGTCGGAAGGAGGGCAGTACCGCTGTGACTACTGATGGGATTACGGTGTCGGGTTTGCGCAACGGGGTGGCCTATGAGTTCCGGGTTAGGGGGGTGAACCGGCACGGTACCACCATGTTGCCCGGTGTGGTGTTGTATTCCAACGGTGCTGGTTTGACAACTAAAGCTGCCGATACCTTCCCCGATAAGGTGGTGATACCGGGTGTGAACCCCCCGGCCCCGGCAGGGTTAACCGCGACTGGTGGTGATGGTCAGGTGGCGTTGTCGTGGACCTCGGCGGGTTCTGGGGGTCCGCCGATCACCAAGTGGCAGTACCGTTACCAATCCGCTCCCGCTGCTGCTACGAGCGTTACTTGGTCTGCTTGGGCTGATACCACCGACGTTACCGGCGGTAGTCCCAGCGTTACTCAGTCCAAGGCTTGGACTAATGTTGCGGGTTCGGGGCCGTCGACGACCTCGGCTGTGGTGAGTGGTTTGACCAATGGCACTTTGTATCGGTTCCAGGTGCGGGCGGTGAACGCGCTGGCTGATTGGGTGCCCTCGGGTCAGTTGGCCGCGGGTGCTGGTGATGGTGCGGCGGCGCAGTCGTTGGAAGTTGTCCCGGGTCGGGTGCCCCAAGCACCCCGCCAGGTCACCGCAACCGCAGGTGATGGTGAGGTGAAGATCACTGTGGTGGCCCCGCTTCGGGGTGCTTCTGCGGGGGATGTGAAGTGGACATCGGTTTTGGGTTACGACGTTCGGGTGCGCCGCACCGGTAGCAACACTTTTGATGCGTGGCAGGCGTTGGGTACCCCGATTCCGCAGCCGCAGAACCCGTCACCGGCCACCGCCACACCCAGACATCCGGCTGAGTCGGTTGGTGTGCCGGTGCGGGGTTTGGTCAATGGGGTGGGCTATGAGTTCGAGGTGCGGGCGGTGAACCGGTTCGGCGCCGGCCCCGCCGCAGGCGTGGTTGGTCCGGTGACACCGACCGGTGCGCCCGCAGCCGGCACATTGCAAGCCACCGCCGGTGATGGGCAGGCCACGCTGGTATGGACACCGGCGAGCACGGGGGGTTCCACGGTTTCGGGTTGGCAGTATCGTATGAAAACTGCTGGTGGGGGTTACGGTTCGTGGACGGCGGTCACCGGTGGGGCGGCGGCTCGTAGTTTGGTGGTGGATGGTTTGGCCAATGGGCGGGCCTACACCTTCCAAGTAAGGGCGGTGACCACCGATACCGAGGTGATCGGCACTGCGTTCGAGTCCGATCCGGTCACCCCCTCCGCGGTGCCCCCCGCCCCGACGGTGACCGCCACCGCTGGTGACATGATGGTCACTTTGGGTTGGACCGCTGGTGTTAGCGGGGCGGTGGGTGAATCGTCGTGGGCCGCCCCCGTTACGGGGTGGCAGTACCGGGCTAAACCCGCCGATGGTGATTACGGCACTTGGGTTGATGTGGCTGCTGCTACCACTACTAGCGACATCGGTGATTTGATGAACGGCACTGCTTACATGTTTGAGGTCAGGGCTCAGAACAAGATGGGCCCCGGCACCGCCACCACCGTCACCGCGACCCCCGCCACCGTGCCCGCCGCCCCGACTGTGACAGCTACTGCTGGTGATGAGATGGTCACGGTGAGCTGGACACCGGGTGCCGATGGTGGGTCTGCGGTGACGGGTTGGCAGGTGCGCACCGGCGATGGCCAATGGCAGGACCACCCTGCTGATACCACTTCGGTGCCGGTGCAGAACCTGGTCAACGGCACCACCTACACCTTCGGGGTTAGAGCCCGAAACGCTATGCAAAACACTATGGGTGCCGGCGCTGTTGGGGTTGATACCGCGACCCCTGCCACGGTCCCTGCTGCGCCGACGGTTACCGCCACACCCGGTGACAGCAGGGTCACGTTGTCGTGGATGCCCGGTACCGATGGTGGGTCTGTGGTGACGGGTTGGCATTTGCGGGTTGATGATGGCCAGTGGCAGGACTTGTTTGGCATGGGTTTGGGCGCTGATGCCACGTCGGTACCGGTACCCAACCTGACTAATGGCACCAGCTACACGTTCCACATACGAGCCCAGAACGCGATGGGTGCTGGTGCTGTGGCCTCTGTTACGGCGACACCAGCCACGACACCCGAAGCTCCCACCATCACCGCGACGGCTACCGATGGCACCATCACCGTCACCTGGATGGCGAGTGCCGATGGGGGATCAGCGGTGACGGGTTGGCAGTGGCGTACCCGCATCGGGAGTGCCGGTTTCGGTGAGTGGGCCGATGTTGGTGCAGCCACCATGAGTACGGTTATATCCGGGGTTGATACCGGTACCGGTCCGGTGGCCTATGTGTTTGAGGTGCGAGCCGTCAACGCCGTCGGTGCTGGTCCAGCGGGTACCTCGTCCACCGTCACCTCCGGCGATGATGCTCCTGGTGGTGATAGCCCCAGTGATCAGGTTTATTACTCCGGTCCGGTTACCGGTCCGAGTTTTTGTGCGGAGTTCTCGTTGGGTGGGGCTCGCTTGTTCGCTTTGGACAGCGATGGTGATGGGGTGGCCGATATTTGTTCGCTGCCCTACACCCGTCGTGAGGCCATAGCTCGGCAAAACGCGGTGATCACTTTGGCGAATCGATACCCGGATTTGTACCGCCGGCTCGTCAACGCCGAGTGCGCCAACCAGCCCGGCAGCGAGGCTTGCGGCGGCGACACCCTGGCCGCACCCGGGTTCCCGCCGCCCAACGATGGGGGCCCCTACTACTCGGGCACCATCACCGGCCCCTCCTGGTGTGCCAACCGTTCTTTGGGTGGGCCCACTACCTACCCCCTGGACAGCGATGGTGATGGTGTGGCCGACGTCTGCTCACTCCCGTATACCCGCCGTGAGGCCATAGCCCGCCAAAAAGCCGGCGACACCCTCGCCGCCACCTACCGCGACGAGTACAGGGCCGCGCTGGCTGAGGAGTGCCGCCGCCTGGGTCGCGGCAGCTATGGCGACAGTGTTGCTGATTTGAACAACGACATCTGCAACAACTAACCCACCCCACCCAATTTCTCCCCGCCGGGGTGTCCCCCACCACCCTGGGTCAACCCCGGCGGGGATCCCCCACCACCCTGGGTCAACTTTGGTAGAGCTGGCCCACCTACCTGCGAGCGGTCTGAGTAGGACGCGCTACTCGGTGCAGGACCATTATCAGGGTGGCGGCTGAGATGGCGAGCGTGGTGGGCAGCCATAGTTCACCGATCGGTGCCCACCCCAGGCCCGTGCCGTCGATGGCGGTTTCGGCATGGCGGCTGATCACGCCCACGCCGTTGGGCCAGGGCCACAGAACCCTCAGCGATCCCACCAGCAGGCCGATCATTACCGCCAGGGTGGGATCGTGCCAGCGGTCGAGCACATGCCCGATCAGCTTGGAGAACAAGACCACTCCGAGCACCGCTCCTGCCCCCACAACGGCCACATCGGTCCAAACCCGATCATCCACAGCCCCGATTACCGCGGGATAAACCCCGATCATCAACAGGATGAAGGCTCCGGAGATGCCGGGAAGCAGCATGGCGCACGCCGCCGCCGTTCCCGCCCCCACCAGCACCATCGCCGGCGGGTCGGCCACCGGCTCGGACTGGAATCCCAGCAATCCGAAGAACACCGCCCCAACCGCCAGGGCGACCAGCGCGTGGTGGGCTTTCGGGAGCCTCAGAAGCTGCCAGGCAACAATAATCGATGCCCCCACCAGTCCGAAGAACACCCCGGCCATGGCTTCGGGATGGTTGAGCAGGAGTTCATCCATCAGCGAGGAGAGAGCCACCACCGCACCGGCGATGCCCACCAGCAGCGGGATGGCGAACCACCAGTCAACGCGGCGCAGGCTTCGCAGTGCATCCCCGCGGTTGCCCCGCATCAACGCGGCCAGCCCACCGGCACCGCAACGCACCGTGTCGATCAGCCGGGTATAGATGCCCAGCAGAAGGGCCACCGTTCCCCCCGACACCCCCGGGACGACATCGGCAGCCCCCATGAGAGCACCCCGCAGCCCGTGGAGGGTGACCTCGACGAGGCGATGCCTCAGCGCGCCACTGCCCGTGCCACTGTCCATGGTTCCGGGTTATCTCTGGCCGGCCAGCTTGCGATTCTTTAGCTTTGCTTTGAGGTAATCCCGGTTGGTCCAGGCGATGAAGTCGATGGGGATTTCCTTGGGGCAGGCCTCCTCGCACTCGCCGTGGTTGGTGCACGACCCGAAGAACTCCTCCATCGTCTCCACCATGGCTTCAGTGCGGGTCCACCGCTCGGCCTGACCCTGGGGAAGAAGATTCAGGTGCTGCACCTTGGCCGCGGTGAAGAGCTGGGCCGCGCTGTTGGGGCAGGCAGCCACGCAAGCGCCGCAGCCGATGCAGGCCGCGGCATCGAAGACGGTTTCGGAGGTTTCCCTGGGCACCGGGGTCAGGTTGGCATCGGGCGCGGCCCCGGTGTTCACCGATATGTAGCCCCCCGCGGCCACGATGGCATCCATGGCTCGGCGGTCCACCGCAAGATCCCGCAGTACGGGGAACGATGTTGCTCGCCAGGGTTCGATCACTATGTGGTCACCGTCGCTGAAGCTCCGCATGTGGAGCTGGCAGGTGGCCGTACCCTTCTGGGGACCGTGGGCCTGACCGTTTATCATCAGCCCGCAGGTGCCGCAGATGCCCTCCCGGCAGTCGGACTCGAACACGATCGGCTCCTCGCCCTTTTCGATGAGCTGCTCGTTGAGGATGTCCAGCATCTCCAGGAACGAGGCATCGGTGCTGATGCCGTCCACCTCGTAGGTCACGAAGCAACCCGAAGCCTGGGGCCCGGGCTGGCGCCACACCTTGAGCGTGAGGCTGATCTCCCGGCTCACTTGTAACTCCTCTGGGTCGGCTCCACGCTCTCGAACGCCAGTTGCTCCTGGTGGCGGGTCGGGGGGGCATCCTCGCCGTTCCACTCCCAGGCGGCCACATGGGCGAAGTTGGCGTCGTCGCGCCGGGCCTCGCCATCGGTGGTCTGGTGCTCCTCCCGAAAGTGCCCCCCGCAGGACTCCTCGCGGGCCAGGGCATCCCGGGCCATCAGCTCGGCCAACCCGAACAGATCGGCCACCCGTCCCGCCTTTTCCAATGACTGGTTCAATGTGTCGGCCGAGCCCAGCACCCGCACATTGCGGTGGTACTCCTCGCGCAGCGCGGGAATCTCCGACAGCGCCTTCTCCAACCCGGTCCGGTTACGAGCCATGCCTATGTAATCCCACACCAGCCTGCCCAACTCCCGGTGATAGTGGTCCACCGAGCGGGTCCCCCCGATGGACAGCCAGCGGGCGGTCTCGCCGGCCACCGCCGACTCGGCTTGGGCGAACACCGGTTCGGAGGTGCTCAATGCGGGCTCGCCCAAGAAGTCGGAGAGGTAGTTGCCGATGGTGTAGGGCAGGATGAAGTACCCGTCGGCCAGTCCCTGCATGAGGGCTGAGGCTCCCAGCCGGTTGGCCCCGTGGTCGCTGAAGTTGGCCTCACCCAGCACGAACAGGCCGGGTACGTTGCTCATCAGCTCGTAATCCACCCACAGCCCACCCATCGTGTAGTGGGTAGCCGGGTAGATGCGCATGGGCACGGTGTAGGGGTCCTCGCCGGTTATGCGCTGGTACATGTCGAACAGGTTGCCGTACCGGGCCCGTATCGCGGCCGCTCCGTCCCGGGTGATGGCATCGGAGAAGTCCAGGTAGACACCGTTGTGCCGGTTTCCCACCCCCCTACCCTCGTCCACCACGGTCTTGACGTTGCGGGAGGCCACGTCGCGGGGCACCAGGTTGCCGAAGGCCGGGTACTTGCGCTCCAGGAAATAGTCCCGTTCGGCTTCGGGGATCTCGTGGGGATCGCGCCCGTCCTCATGAACCTGGGGTACCCAGATGCGACCGTCGTTGCGCAGCGACTCCGACATGAGAGTGAGCTTCGACTGGAAGTCGTCACTGGCAGGTATGCAAGTCGGGTGGATCTGGGTGTAGCACGGGTTGGCGAACAGCGCCCCCTGCCGGTGGGCCCGCCACGCCGCGGTGACATTGCACATCTTGGCGTTGGTGGACAGGAAGTAAACGTTGCCGTAGCCGCCGGTGGCCAGTACCACGGCGTGGGCCGAATGCGGCTCGATCTCACCGGTGATGAGATCGCGGGTGATCACGCCCACCGCCCGACCGTTGTGCATCACCAGTTCCAACATCTCCGAGCGGGTACGCAGCTCCACCGTACCCGCCGCCACCTGCCGCATAAGCGCCGAATAGGCTCCCAGCAGGAGTTGCTGGCCGGTCTGGCCCCGGGCGTAGAAGGTCCGGCTGACCTGGGCCCCGCCGAAGGAGCGGTTGTCCAGCAGCCCCCCGTACTCCCGGGCGAAGGGCACCCCCTGGGCGGTGGCTTGGTCGATGATGTCCACCGATACCTCAGCCAGGCGGTACACGTTGGCCTCCCGGGCCCGGTAGTCGCCCCCCTTGATGGTGTCGTAGAACAGGCGGAAAACGCTGTCACCGTCGTTCTGGTAGTTCTTGGCCGCGTTGATGCCCCCCTGGGCGGCGATGCTGTGGGCTCGGCGGGGGGAATCGTGGTAGGTGAGCACCTTGACCCGGTAGCCCAACTCCCCCAGCGAGGCCGCCGCCGATGCCCCGGCCAGCCCCGATCCCACCACGATCACGTCGAAGCGTCGCTTGTTGCTGGGGCTCACCAGCCGCATGGAGAACTTGCGATCGGTCCACTTGTCCTGGAGTCCCCCCGGAGGGATGCGGGCGTCGAGGGTGCCGAGCATCAGCCCGTTCGCTCCTGTGTGGCTCCATGGTGCTGGAGTTCCTCCACCAGCGAGCGGCCGCCGTCGTCTATCACCCCGGCTTGCACTAAGATCGGGAAGCTCAGATTGCCCACCAGGATTATTCCGGCCAGCCCTGCGGCCAGGTAGCGGCGCAGATGGTTGTAGCGGGGACTGTTCATTCCCAGACTCTGGAACATGCTCCAGCAGCCGTGGAAGATATGAACGGCCAGGGCTATGTTCGCCACGATGTAGAGGATTGCCACCGGGATGCTGCTCAGGCTTTCCGACACGTTGTGATAGGGGTCGCCCCGCACGAAATCGGGATTGAACCAGCCCCAGGTGAGGTCAGCCAGGTGGTAGAAGAGGTACAACCCGATGATCGGGCCGGTCCACCGCATGGTGCGCGATGCGTAGTTGGCGGCGATGTAGCGCTGCCCCCCGGGGTAGCGCTGGTTGGCGGCCATGCTCATCCGGCTCAAGCTGTATGCCGAGTGGATGTGGAGGGCGAAGGCGATGATCAGCCCGATGCGCATGGCCCACAGCAGCCAGGTGCGGGGTACGATCTTGGTGCCCAGATCCCGCAGGGTTTCGGCGTACTCGTGAATCTCCAGGGGCCCTTCGTAGAGGTGGAGGTTGCCGATCATGTGGACCACCACGAAGCCCAGGAGGGCTATACCGGTCAGGGCCATAACCCATTTCTTGCCCACCGCGGTCTGGTAGATGCTTGCCGGCCACGGGAGCCTCACTCTCGGTGCCGACCGCACCGGCGGTGGTGTGCTCACTCTCATCATGGTCCGATCCATGCTAGCCACCGATGATCGCGTCGTAGCGGTTGGTGGCTTCTGCGGGGCCCAGGAGCTGAAGCCGCAGTGTGGCCGGGCCGCAAACGGCGGGGACTCGCCAGCGCAGCGTTCCCACCCGGACGCACTCGTCGGAGCCCACCGCGCCGGCCCAACTCCATGCCCGTTCACCCCCGGACCATTCCAGGGTGGCTTCAACCTGGAGCCCGACCACTGGCTCGTGATGGTCGCTCACCACATGGACATCAATTTCCAGCTCCTCGCCGCCGGCCAGCTCGGCCGGTAGCCGGTCGGCCACCACGATGATTGGCCGGCAGGCTTGAGCCAGGGCCTCGTAGGCCGGTTTGGGCCACCTTTGCCAGTCCAAAAGGGCGGTGGACATCGCCGGGTGGGAGTCGGCGAAGAAGTGATGGCAGAACCCTCCCACCGGTCGATACTTGAGCCGGCGCAAGGTCTCGATGTGCCGGCGCACCAGCATGGCCTGATAGGCCCAAGCCGCCTCTTTCCATAGGGCAGGGTCGGTGTGATCGCCGGGAGGCACGTGACGGTTCATGGCCAGGATGTCCAGACCGTGGTCGCGCGCTAGTCCCACCCAGTCGAGATCGGGCCAGGCCGCCGGGTCGAGCAGCAGCAGTTCTCCCGGTGGGGGTTGGTCTGCCGGTGGGGGTTGGTCTCCCGGCGGGGATTGGGCTCCGAACTGGGACACGAACCGGACCGCTTTGGGCCAGCGGGCGGCGAATTGTTCCAGATCCCGCTCGTGACCCCACTTCCAGCCCAGCCAGAGATGGGTGTCGGTTCCGTCCAGCCGGGGTAGATGGGGAAGTACCCCCGAGTAGGCCACCACCGGCCGGGTGGGGTCTCGCCGCTCGAGCTCCCGTTTGACCCCCCGGTCCAGCACGGACAGGTTCCAACTGGGCCGCTGATGGCCAACCAGCCGCCGGGCCATGCCGTTGCGGCTCTTAGTCCCCTTGCGGCTCTTAGTCCCCTTCCAATTCTCGGTCCCCTTCCTGCTTTTGCTTCCCTTCCGGTTCTCGCTCCCCTTCCGGTTCTCGGTTGGATCGCCGGTGCTGTCGCCCAGGGGGTCCACATGGCCGCACCACAGGACCACGCTGGGGTGCGCTCCCACTGTTCCCACCGCGGCTCGGGCGCAGGCGGTGGCCGCGTTCCGGCTGCCCCGGGAGAACGGCCCCATGAGCGGCAGATCCTGCCATACGAGCATGCCGGCCTCGTCAGCGGCCTCGTACAGGGAGGGTGGAGCCACGTGGCCGTACACCCGGATCAGGTCCAGCCCCGCGTTCTTGGCCAGTTCCACATCGCGGTACATGTCGGCTCTGTCCACCTCGGCCCACCACGGGGATGCCGGTCCGAAGCTGGTGCCCTTCAGAAACATCCGCACGCCGTTGATGGAGAACCGCCACTGCTCCATACTCACCTCTCGCAACCCGGTGCGCACCCGCCGCCGATCGCTCAGACCACCCTGCGTCGTGCCCACCTCGACGGTCACCTCGTAGCGAGGCCGATCCCCGAGTCGATGGGGCCACCACCGCCGGGGTCGGGGTACTTCCACCTGCCACTCCACATGGTTGAGGCCCGCAGCCAGCACGTGGTCACTGGTGTTCTCCACCTCGTTTTGGGTGGGGCCCAGGGTGGTGTGTTCCACCTCGTTTTGGGTGGGGCCCAGGGTGGTGTGTTCCACCTCGTTTTGGGTGGGGCCCAGGGTGGTGTGTTCCACCTCGTTTTGGGTGGGGCCCAGGGTGGTGTGCATACGTACCAGTCCGGCTCGGGAAGCATCCAGGTCGGCTTGAAGGACCACCACCGCCCGGCGGTCGGAGCAACTCCGGGTAGCCACTCCAAGATCAAGGATGCGAACCTCGCCGGTGCTCTCGATTCCCACCGGTGCCCATATACCTCCGGGGTTACCCGGGGGCAACAGCTCCGAGGCCATGCCCAGTGATCCCAGCATGTGGTGGCCCGAAACTCGGGAGGAGCGGGTGGGGCACGACAGCTCCAAGGCCAAGATGTGCTCGCGGCGACCGGCCATGGCGTTGGTTACGTCGAACTGGTGGGCCATGAAGTAACCCTCCATGTCGCCCAGGTAGGTTCCGTTCAACCAGACATCGGCTTGATACAGCAGCCCCTCGAAGACCAGCCACCGCCGTTCTCCAGCGGCCGGAGGCTGCTGGTTGAAGCGCCGCCGGTATCGCACCGCGGTGGCGTCGGATAATCCCGGTACCCGGGCCCAGTGGCCCGGTACTTCCACCGGGAGCCAGTCGGAGTCGTTGAACCGATCCTCGGGAAATCCCGGCAGCAGTCCCCCTCCCCCCGGAGACCCTACCCAAATCCCGCTCAGATCCACTCTGCCCAGTCTATTTCCCCCCCATAGGGTTCTGGCGGGGTAGGTTTCACTAGGTGGGTAAGGGTCCAGGTGTGGGTGTACCCCCAGGTGTCCTTTGCCGCTTGCTGGTGAGATAGGTTTCACTGCTATGTCGCAACCCGCCTTGAGGAGTCATAGACTGACGAGCAGCGCTAGAAGGGTGAGATAGGTTTCACTGCTATGTCGCAACCCGCCACGCTGGGCGAACTCAAGGCCGATGGATGGCAATCGGTGCCGGTCAAGCACGAGATCCGCCGCAATGCTGTCCGCCGTATCCGAGCCGGCGAGGATCTGTTCCCCGGAATCTGGGGCTACGAGAACACCGTCATCCCCCAGTTGGAGGTCGCCCTGCTGGCCGGCCATGACGTGATCTTCTTGGGCGAGCGGGGCCAGGCCAAAACCCGGATGATTCGCCTGGTGCTGGATCTCCTGGATGAATGGATCCCCATTGTGGCCGGCTCGGAGGTGAACGACGACCCGTTTCGCCCGGTGTCCAAGCACGCCAAGGACCTGATCGCGGCCGAGGGGGACGACACTCCGCTGAGCTGGGTCCACCGCAGCGAGCGTTACGGTGAGAAACTGGCCACCCCCGACACGTCGATTGCCGATCTGATCGGTGAGGTGGATCCCATCAAGGTGGCCGAGGGTCGCTACCTGTCCGACGAGCTCACCATTCACTACGGTCTGGTGCCTCGTACCAACCGGGGGGTGTTCGCCATCAACGAACTGCCCGATCTGGCCGAGCGTATTCAGGTGGGGCTGCTCAACGTGCTGGAAGAGCGGGATGTGCAGATCAGGGGGCACAAGATCCGCCTGCCGTTGGACATCTTGCTGTTTGCCTCGGCCAACCCCGAGGACTACACCAACCGGGGGCGCATCATCACCCCGCTCAAGGACCGATTCGGGGCCCAGATCCGCACCCACTACCCGACCGATGTGGATATTGAGTTGGACATCACCGAGCAGGAGGCGGTGGTGCCCGATACCGATGTTCCGGTGATCATGCCCGACTTCATGGGTGAGGTGCTGGTTCATCTCACCCATATGGCCCGGCAGAACCCTCATATCAACCAACGCTCGGGGGTGTCGGTACGGTTGACGGTGTCCAACTACGAGACACTGGCCGCCGCAGCCATCAGGCGGGCTTTGCGCACGGGCGAGCCCGTGGCCGTACCCCGGGTGACCGACCTGGAGGCCCTGACCCCCTCCACCATGGGCAAGATCGAGATCGAGACCATGGATGAGGGTCGCGACGCCGAGATCGTGGAGAACCTCCGCAAGGAGGCGGTCCGCCAGACTTTCAGGGAAGCCGTGGATGTGGATGTGCAGCAGGAGGTGATCGAGGTCTTCGAGGAGGGTCGGGTGGTGGATGCCGGGGAGGACATCTCCTCCACCGACTACGCCGCCCTGGTGGACGAGGTACCTGCCTTTACCAGTGCGTTGACGGCACTGGGCTATGAACCCGGCGACCTGGAGAACCCTGCTTTGGTGGCCAGCGGGATCGAGTTCGTGTTGGAGGGCCTCCATCTGTCCAAGCGTCTCAACAAGGAATCCCTGGCCGGCGCAGCCGTCTACCGGGGCAGAACCTGAGCTTTTGATCCACCCCGATCCACCCGAGGAAACGTAGGATTCTACCGCGATCGATAGAGCGGGGGAGTAGGTTGTCGGGATGCTCCGGAGATGGCGAAGGTCTCGCTTGCGATCCGCCAATCGGGTGGCGTATTCCCGCTGGGACGGCACCCAGACCGGGTTCGACCTGTCCGCATCCGATCTCTTTGCCCGGATGAACGACGATCTCCTCTACCATGGCGATGTCAACGCCGCCCTGCGACGGCTTCTCCAGCAGGGTTTCGATGTGGACGGCCAGCGGGTTCAGGGCCTTCGAAACCTGCTGGAACAAATCCGCGAAAAGCGTCGGGAGCGGTTGGAGCAGCACGACCTGGGTGGGGTCTACGACGACATCGCCCAGGAACTGCGCGACGTGATGGATGCCGAGCGGGATGCTTTGGACGAGCTGGCTGCGACCGCGGCCAACTCGGGTGACGAGCGCCGGGCGGCCATCACCGAAGAGGACGTGGCCCAGCGCCGGTTCAAGCTCGACATGCTGCCCCCCGACATGGCTGGTCAGATCCGGGAGCTGGAGAACTACCAGTTCACCTCGGCCGAGGCTCAGCAGCGATTCGACGACCTGGTGGAGCAACTCCGCCAGCAGCTCCTCCAGAGCTACGTCAACCAAATGACCGACGGCATGAACAACCTGTCACCCGAGGACATGGCCCGGGCCAAGGACATGATGGCCGAGCTGAACCGGCTCCTGGAGAAGCGTCAGATGGAATCCGAGCAGCTCCCGGCCGATGCCCACGAACCCTCCGAGCGCAATCGGATGCTGGACGAGCGCTTGCAGTCCGATTTTGACAGCTTCATGGAGCGTTTCGGCGATTTCTTCCCCGAGTCCCCCGAGACGCTGAGCGAGCCGCTTGAGGTGATGGCCCGGCGAATGGCGGCCATGGCCTCGATGATGGCCTCGATGACACCCGAGCAGCGGGCTCAGCTCCAGGGTTTGGCCGAGCAGCTTCTCCAGGACATGGATCTGCGCTGGCAGGCGGACCAGCTCTCCAGGAACCTCCAAGCCATGTTTCCCGATGCCGGGTGGGACAACTCCTACGATTTCGGCGGGTCCGATCCGCTGGACTTCGCCTCCGCCGCCCGCATGATGCAGGAGCTGGGTGATCTGGACCAGATGGACAACCTGCTGCGGGGGGTCAATAACCCCGGTGCGCTGGCCGAGGTGGACATCGACCGGGTTCGGGAGCTAGTGGGGGACGAGGCGGCCCGGAGTTTGGAGCACATGGCCGATATGGCCCGGATGCTGGAGGAGGCCGGACTCATCGAGAACCGGGAGGGGCGGATGCAGCTCACCCCCCGGGCGATCCGCCGGATCGGGCAGAACGCACTGTCCGACCTGTTCAAGAAGCTCCAGCAGGATCGGGTGGGTAGGCATTCCGTGGAGATGTTCGGTGCGGGCCATGAACGGGAGTATCACACCAAACCCTACGAGTTCGGCGATCCCTTCAACCTGGACATCCAGCGGACCATTCGCAATGCCATCCGCCGCACCGGGGGCGGTGTTCCGGTGAGGTTGTCATCCGATGACTTCGAGGTGGAGCGCACCGAGAACATCGTCCGGTCCGCCACCGTGCTCATGCTGGACCTATCCCTGTCCATGCCGATGAGGGACAACTTCCTGCCGGCCAAGAAGGTGGCCATGGCCCTGTACTCGCTCATCGGTTCGCAGTACCCCCACGACTTTTTGGGCATAGTGGGTTTCAGCGAGATCGCTCGGGAGGTCAAGCCCGAGCAGCTTCCCGAGGTGTCGTGGGACTTCGTTTACGGCACCAACATGCAGCACGGGTTCATGCTGGCCCGGCAGATGCTGGCCCACCACAGCGGTACGAAGCAGATCATCATGGTCACCGACGGCGAGCCCACCGCTCACGTGGACGAGTACGGGCGGCCCTTCTTCTCCTACCCCCCGACCCGGGAGACGGTGGACAGAACCCTCGAGCAGGTTATGCGAGCCACCCGGGAAGGCATCCGCATCAACACGTTCATGCTGGATGCCACCTCCTACCTCACCAGCTTCATCGAGCAGATCTCCAGGATGAACGGGGGTCGGGCCTTCTTCACCACTCCGGAGACCCTGGGCGACTACGTGCTGGTGGACTTCGTGGAGCACAAGCGGAAGCTGCTGAGCAGCCGCCACCGCTGATCCCCGCCACTCCCAAGACATTTTTCGAGGCATCTCCGGCTCGAAAATTTTTTTCTCTTGCGTTTGTTGCGGTTGCGTGTCAAGGTTACATTACTGAAATTACAAGCCCGTAAGTCACGGAACTTTGGTTTCCACCGTTGTTGCCGGCCAGCCGGCCGGACAGCACCGGGGGCCAGGGTTTTCGGGGCGCTGGGGACCGGGAGGTCGTAATGGGACTGGTGCAGATCAATGCTGAGCAGCCGGAGGCACATGGGGGTGATCGAGCCTGGCAGGACCTGGCCAACTGCTTGGGGGTGGATCCCGATCTCTTCTTTCCGGAGAGGGGTGCATCCACCCGGGAGGCCAAGGAGGTGTGCCGGGCCTGCGTGGTACGGGAGGAATGCCTGGAGTACGCGATCGTGAACGGCGAGAAGTTCGGCATATGGGGGGGTATGAGCGAGCGGGAACGGCGCCGTGTCCGCCGGGCCCGGGGGCTTACCCGGGTGCGGGAGCCGAGGACCGCGGTGGCCGACAGCCCGGGGGCATGACCCGGACAGGCCCCCGGCCTGTACGACCACCGCGGCGGTTTCGGGGCACTTCGCTTACACCACCGCGGCGGTTTCGGGGTAGCCTGGGATCATGAATATTGGGCCGCCGGAGCTGATCATCATCCTCATCATCCTGCTGCTGCTGTTCGGTGGGGCCAAGCTTCCCAAGCTGGCCCGCTCGCTGGGCCAGGCCCAGAAGGAGTTCAAGCAGGGTGTCATCGATGGGTCGAAGCCCGAGGAGAAAACCACCGACACCTGATCTCCTCCCCCTTACGGGCCCATGAGCGACACGAGCGACAGGAGCGAAACGCTGCCGTCCGAGGAGATGAGCGAAACCTCACCGCCCGAAGAGCTGGTTATGTCACTGGCCACGCTGTCGGTGGATCCCTTCGGCTTGTCCTTTGACGAGCTGGACTCCTCCCTGGTCGCAACGGCTGCCGCGGGTTACACCGGGGTCAGCGTTTGGCCGTTCAACCTGGGAATGGCCGGAGTGGATGTGCCGTGGCTGGTGGATCGGTTGGAAGAACTCCACCTCACTCATCCGGTGGCCGAAGCCGCCTTCGGCTGGTTGAACCCTGATCGGGATGCGGCTGCCGCCGAAGTTTCCAACCTGGTTTCCTACGCGACGGCAGTGGGAGGCCGGGAGCTGGTGGCGGTCACCATGGAGCCCACGCTGCCCCCCATGGGCGAGGTTGCCACCCGCTTCCGAACGCTGTGTCGGGCTGCGGCCGACGCCGGGCTGGGGGTGAGCATGGAGTTCCTGCCCTGGACGGGTATTGCCAACCTGGCCACCGCGTGGGAGATCATCGAACGAGCGGATTGCGACAACAGCGGCATCATGGTGGACACGTGGCACTGGCTCCGCCAGCCCGGTGGTCCCGACCCCGATCGGCTGGGGCGGATCCCCTCCGGGATGCTACGGGTGGTTCAGCTCTGCGATGCGCCGGCTGAGCCTCCCGGCGGCATGGACATGGCCACCGAGACCATGACCGCCCGACTCCTACCCGGTGAGGGGGCGGTCGATTTTGCCGAGGTGATCGGCATCATCTCCGATTCCGGTGCCTCTCCCATCTGGTTTCCCGAGGTCTTCAGCAGCACCCTGGCCCAAGCCGGCCCCCAGATCATGGCCTCCCAGGTTCTGGCCGCCACCCGCTCGGTGCTGGGCCGGACCCAACGGCGTTCAGGCTGCTGATCGGCGCAGGAGGCGACGGCGTTCAGGCTGCTGATCGGCGGAGCAGGCGACGGCGCTCACGCTCGGAGCGTCCCCCCCAAACGCCGTACCTGATGCGGTTGCTCAGGGCATAGTTTAGGCAAGCCTCCTGCACCAGGCACTCCTGGCATACTTTCCGGGCCTTTTCCACTCCGAGGCCGGTGCTGGGAAAGAAATCTCGGGTCGATTTCCCGGCGCACTTTCCGTAGGCCATCCAACTCCTGCTCATGTGCACCTCCATGGGTTACGTACCGACTTTTACCCTTTAAGACGCCCCAACCCGACCAGTGGTTCCCGGGCCCGGCACATTTCGATCCCTCGATATTCGATCCCTGGATGGAGCGAATGTTCAGGGTGCCCCCCGATGTGGCACAATGTCCCCGCCCCATTTTCCACAGGAGCAACGCGATGACCGATACCATGGAAACCCAACCCGAACCGCCTGTTGGGCACGTCAGGGTGGTTTATCTGGGTCCTGTGGCTCCGCACTGGGATTTTGTGTCCGATTTCGGCGATAAGGGGATGATCGAGCAGTTCAAGGCTCGAGCTCAGGCCCGCTTGCTTTTGCTTCCCCCCCACGATCCGCAGTTCCGCCGGAACCGGGAGAGGATCATCAGGGATGCCGACCGGGAGAACCTGCTCATCGACTGGGACTTGGGATACGACGAGGAGGAGGAAAGCGGAATTGGCGACGCCAACGAGGGGTAGGGGGGAAAGCGGAATTGGCGACATCAACGAGGGGTAAGGGCCAAGGTGACCCGTTATGGCCTCCGAGTTGATCGACATCGAGGCTGATTCCGGACGTTTCATCAACCGCGAGCTTTCCTGGCTGGAGTTCAACAGCAGGGTGCTGGCCCAGGCCGAGGATCCATCGGTGCCCCTGCTGGAGAGGGTCAAGTTCTGCGCCATCTGGTACTCCAACCTGGACGAGTTCTTCCAGGTCCGGGTGGCCGGCCTCAAGGACCAGATCGCCGGTCAGTTCACCGGCACAACTCCCGACGGTCGCACCGCCACCCAGCAGATGCACGAGATACGGGTGGCGGTGGATGCCCAGATGGATAGGGCGGCAGCCTGCCTCGATAAGCAGATGGCAGGTTTGGCGGATGCCGGCATCGAGATTCTGGACTGGGACGACCTCGACGGCGAGGATCGCAAGTACCTCTCCGGCGAGTTCGACAACCGTATCTACCCGGTGTTGACACCGCTCGCCGTGGATCTCGGTCATCCGTTCCCCTACATCTCCAACCTCTCATTGAGCCTGGGCGTGCTGATGGTGGATCCGGTTGACGGTCACCAGAGGTTTGCTCGCCTCAAGGTTCCGGCCACTTTCGGCCGCTTTCTCCGGCTTCCCGGTGAGACCCGGTTCGTACCCGTTGAACAGGTTGTGACCGCCCATCTGCCAACCCTGTTCCCGGGCCTCGAAATCACCGAGACGGTGGCCTTCCGGGTGACCCGCAACGCCGACCTGGCGGTGGACGAGGGCGAGGCTCAGGACTTGCTGGCCGCAGTGGAGCTGGAGCTGCGCCGTCGCCGGTTCCGCAGCGTGGTCCGCCTGGAGGTGGAACACCTGGTTTCCTCGGAGATCCGCAACCTGCTGATCGACGAACTTGATATCGAGCGTGAGGATGTCTACGAATCGGACACCCTGCTGGAGCTGTCCAGCCTACGGGATCTGCACGCCCTGGATCGTCCCGGCCTCAAGAACCCCGTCTGGAAACCGGTCAACCCCCTGCCCTCGGGTGTGCCGGGCGACCAGGCGGTCAACCTGTTCACCCGGATCCGGGAGGGTGACATCCTGGTGCATCATCCCTACGACTCCTTCACCGCCACCGTGCAGGAGTTCATCTGGCAGGCGGCCAACGATCCCCAGGTTCTGGCCATAAAGCTGACCCTGTACCGAACATCGGGAGACAGCCCCATCGTCCAGTCGCTCATACGGGCGGCGGAGAGCGGCAAGCAGGTGGCGGTGGTGGTCGAGTTGAAGGCCCGTTTTGATGAGGAGGCCAATATCGAGTGGGCCCGCCGCCTGGAGCAAGCCGGTGTTCATGTGGCCTATGGCCTGGTTGGACTCAAGGTTCACGCCAAGACCTGCCTGGTGGTTAGGGAGGAGGCCGACGGCGTGCGCCGCTACTGCCACATCGGTACCGGAAACTACAACTCCATCACCGCTCGGGTGTACACCGATCTGGGTCTGTTCACCACCGATCCCGAGATCGGGGTGGACCTGACTCAGCTTTTCAACTCGTTGACCGGCTATGGGCGCGATATCGAGTTCCGTCGCCTGGTACCTGCGCCCCAGAGCCTGCGCCCGAAGATATTGGAGTTGATCGAGAACGAGACCACCCGGGGGGCCGAGGGCCGGATCATCATCAAAATGAACAGCCTGGCCGACTCCGCCATGATCGAAGCTCTTTACGAGGCATCCCGAGCCGGGGTTGAAATCGACCTCATCGTTCGGGCCATCTGCTGCCTGCGGCCCGGGGTGCCCAGTATGTCCGACACCATCCGGGTTCGCTCCCTCATCGGGCGTTACCTGGAGCACAGCCGCATCTACTACTTCGGCAACGGGGAGGGGGTCGGTGTCCCGGCCTACTACATAGGCTCGGCCGATCTCATGCCCCGCAATCTGAACCGCCGGATAGAGGCATTGGTTGAGGTGATCGATCCGGACCTGCGCCGGCAGCTCGACCAAATCCTGGAGATCAATCTCACCGATGATGTGCTGGCTTGGGATTTGATGGCTGACGGTACCTGGTGCCGGGTCGCGAACCGAGTGGGTTTCGAAGCCCACAGCGCTTTCGAGCAACTGGCTGTGCAAGCCGCTTCCTAGGGCGTAACCCTTAGAGCACACGCGGATAGGTAGTATGAAAGCGGCCCAATCCCAACAAATCAGCCGAAAAATCAGACTACATCCTGCCTATCCGCGCACCCCCTTATGGAGGTTGTGTGCGGGTGTGCTGTCGGGGGTGGCGGTGGTGATTGTAGTGGTGGGTCGAGTGTTGGAGTTGGTTTCGGTGGTGGGTTTGCGATGTGAATTCGTGGTTGTGGAAGAACTCGTTGGTGAGGCTGCGGTTGAAGCGTTCGGCTTTTCCGTCATGGTCGAGGATCAAGCGAGCGAGAGCCCTGAACCACCACAGGGCCGCTGGGGGCACCTGAACCGTACAGGCCCCGAACCGACCACCACAGAGCCGATCCCGTTCGCTGAGCGGCCCGTTACGGGGTTCGGGCCTCACTGAAGTACCCCCCCTCGAACCGTAAACCGGCCATCCTCGAAGCCCAGGCCCCGTGAAACACTGAGAGCCACCCCACACCCCCAGGCAGCCCCTCGGAGACTGTGGAGCCGTGCTGGGCAGGACAGGCCCCGTATCGCCTCGAAGTTTGCGAACCGGCGGCCCACCCCCTGACCTCCCCAGCGTTCATAGGAGTATCGCTGGGGTATATGCCTCGTGGTCGGGATCAAAAGTCGTTCTGGGGTTCACCTCATGGCTCCCTTCGGCCCTGACCGCGACGCTCCTATGAACTGAAGCTCAACGCCAGTCTGAAGGGGGCCACCAAATGACAACAACACCCCACCCGGCTACCATCGACCCCATGACCACCCCGCACCACCCCACCCCGGACAACACCGCATCGCCAACAACCTCAACCGAGGATGTCGCCTCGGCTGCTTCTACTCAATACAAGATAACCATCAATGACCTGAGGGCTTTTGAGTGGATACTAGCTATTTTAATAGTGGGTTTTCCGCTAGAACTTGTAGATGTAGTTGAAGCAAGTAAGCCTATTGAATTGATATTACAGTTTTTACTGTTTTGCATTTCGCTTGCTTTGATGCTTCAAGTGTTTGTTTTGTTTCACCGGTGTTTTAGCAAATACAGGCGTAGGGTGAGGGTAAGAGATGACCAAGTGGGTAGGAGTTTATGAGTATGA
Organism: Candidatus Poriferisocius sp.; assembly: GCF_965202595.1. GTDB lineage: Bacteria > Actinomycetota > Acidimicrobiia > Acidimicrobiales > Bin134 > Poriferisocius. The sequence continues at coordinate 2,598,963 of NZ_OZ241836.1, read as the reverse complement.
GAAGGTTGTTGTTGCTGGGTTGTTAGCTTCGGTTGCTCCTAAGGTTGTGTTAGCGCATGATCCGGAGACTCAAACTGTAACCATTCCGGCTGTTTATGAGGATAGGGTAGTTCTTGTTTATGAGGATTTTTGGAAAGAAACTGTAAGAGTTCCTAATTATACACCTGGTTCTTTGAGTTTCCGTATGGCTGCTTGTAAGACGGCAAATAGTAGGGTTGAGTTAGCGTTACAGGAGCGTATTGCAGTTGATCTTATTGTTTCCTGGGGTGACCGTCAGTATCCTGTTACCCGGTTTTTCCCTTTGTCTACTGCCACTGGGAAATGGTTGTATACCTCCACAGTTACCGTTGGCTTCACAGAAACTCGGGTTTGTTGGGGTCGTTGCCTGAGGTTGGGGCGGTGGCCGGGTTAGTGGAGGGTTGGCGTTGGATAGTGGGCGGGCCGTTGAGCGAGTTGGTGGCTGATGCCAAACCCGATTACTTGAACTTTGATGCTGTGGGGCCGTACCTCGACCGCTTGAGTACCCCACAGGCCTCGGCTTGAGGTTCTGGGCGGCTCTGTACCGTTTAGAGCACTCTGGACACTGGTAGGTCTCGAACCGGCCCCACAGGCAGTATCTGGGCCGCTGAGAGGCGAGTTGTGGGCTTTGGGCCTCACCCAAGCACCCTTTAGCACCTGAACCGTACACAAACCCGGGCCTTCGTCCTCGGCCAGCCGCTGAGAAGCATTCCTACACCACTGGTGGCCCGTTGGTGGCTCCTGGAGACTGGTGAGCCGTGCTGGGCGGCCCAGACCCTGTATCGTCTCGGAGTTTGCAAACCATCGGCCCGGCCCTTGCTAGCCCCAGCGGGCATCGGCGGCCAAAGCCTCTCAAACAGGCAGGAACGGGCCTGTAGCGGTGTCTCGCTTCTCAGCGGGCAAAGGGGTGGGGGCCGGTTGTCTAGCGGCCCTCAGGCAGCGTTCAGCGGCGGCCCTCGGCAGTCTCACTTGACAGATATTCAGCCCCGGCCCTCTGAAGGGGGCCACCAAATGACAACACCACCCCACCCGGCTACCATCGGCCCCATGACCACCCCGCACCACCCCGACCCGATGACCTCGACCGAGGGCACCGCATCCACCCCAAGTACTACCGAAGCCCGTAAAGACCGACCACTCAGTTTTTGGAAGTTATGGGCATTTGGGACAGCAATGATAATGCCTATAACTTTTGCGCATTCTTTAGTTGAGGGTTGGATAAAATATCTTGTTGTTTTTATAGGTATGCTCGTGGTTGCTATTGCTTATGTTGTATGGCAGTACTGGAGAATAAAGGAGTAGCTATGAGAAGACCGTTGGTGTTTGTTGTTGTTGCTGGGTTGTTGGTTTCGGTTGCTCCGAAGGTTGTGTTGGCGCATGACCCTGAGACTAGGACTGAGATTGTTTATAAGGATAAGGTAGTTCCTGTTTATGAGGATTTTTGGAAAGAAACTGTAAGGGTTCCTAATTATACACCTGGTTCTTTGAGTTTCCGTATGGCTGCTCGTAAGACGGCGAATAGTAGGGTTGAGTTAGCGTTACAGGAGCGTATTGCAGTTGCTCTTATTGTTTCCTGGGGTGACCGTCAGTATCCTGTTACTCGGTTTTTCCCTTTGTCTACTGCCACTGGGAAATGGTTGCATAGCGCTTCGATCAGTTTTGGTAATGCTACGGTTCGTATAGCTGCTCGTAAGACGGCGAATAGTAGGGTTGAGATTGCTTTACAACCACGCGTTGGTAATACCTGGGGTACTTATAAGTATCCTTCTAAAAGGTTTTTTCCTTTGTCTACTGCTACTGGGAAATGGTTGTATACCTCCACAGTTACCGTTGGCTTCACAGAAACAACGTATCGGACTGAGACCCGGTATCGTAAGGTTACCGACCCTCCCCCCAATAACTATACCGTGATATCAAAGCAAAAGGTACGGAGACAAACAGGCACTACCACTATACAAGAAAAGACTGGGACAACAACCGTTACCACTCATGATCCTCATGACTGTAAAAGCGGATATTATAAACAACCATTCCCTCAATCCATTACAATCTCAAGTTATCCTTCAATCCCTAGTCCTGTTGGGCCAGTAGTTCCTTTAGTTCCCATAAGAACCCGAAAGAGCACGTCAGAGGCTTACTATTGGGAAAGAATAGATGCCACCCATCCTTGTTATAAACCAGTGTTTCCTGAAGGTTTAACATTAGCTGAGTACCTTAAAAATCTAGCTAAAGTTGCTACTACAGCACTAACGAAGACTATTAGGAGTGTTGGAGCAGCAATTTATACTGGGTCACCGAACCCTGTATTTGATTTATATAAGGAAGGTATTAAATACATTAAAAATGGAGCCCCTCATCTGTACATAGTTATTTGTTGGGAACATACCCCAAAGACAATTGGGGGAACTGTTGGCGGCGGAACTATGGGAGGAGCGGGATTTATTGTTAATCAAGCAGCGAAAAGAAAAGCTCTTTCACAACTAACAACGATGATTAGTGCAGGTGCTGCAGGCGGTGGTCTTGGAACCCTTGCAGGTATCGGTTCAGCCGCAGCTGTTGCTTATGGGTGCAAGCATTGGGGTGATGCTCTTTCTTCTAGACCTACTCCCCCGCCTGTGCCTTTGCCTTCTAGTGTTTCGGTTAGTTGTTCGGCTGATGGTGGTACTTTGAGTGTTAGTTGGAGGCCTGCTAGTGGGATTACTTCTTATGAGGTTAAGGTGTTTAGAGGGTCTAGTAAGACGCTACATGCTACTTCTATTGTTAGTAAAGGGTCTCCCACTACTGCTACTACCACTACTACTGTGTCTCCTGGTGTTACTTATATGGCTGAAGTGAGAAGTAGAAGTATTGTGTCTGGTGGTGTTAGGTATTCGGCTTCGGTTAGTTCGAGTAGTGTTACTTGTTCTGATAGTAGGCCGATGGTGGTTCCTTCTGATGTATCTGTTAGGTGTTATGCTGGTGGGATTAAGGGTAGGGCTGGTGTTGTTAGTGTTATTGTTGAGTGGGATGCTGACTCGACGGGTAGGACTGAGCATTATGAGGTGAAAGCGTCGGAGGTGCCGACGTTTGTTAATGGGTTGTCTAAGACTGTGGTCGGTGCTACTACGGCTACTTTTGTTAGGACGGGGAACGGTAGGTATAGTTTCAAGGTTCGCGGGTATTCTTCTAAGTCTGGGTTGGGTTGGTCGGGTTGGTCTTCTTACAGCCCGGTTAAGACTTGTAATGCTCCTACGGCTTCGCCGTTGGGGGTGCCTTTTGTTTCTGGTGTTGATTGTGTTTCTAGTAGTACACCGGGTACTGTAAATGTGGTTGTTAGGTGGCTGAGCGGTGATCTCAGAACTCGGAGTTTCGCTGTACGCGAAGCGTTGGGTTCGGGTTTGTCTCGGAGCGGTTTGACTGGTACTACGGCGGTGTTTCCTCGAACAGTGAAAGGAACCTATCAGTTCGAGGTTCAGGCCCGGGCCGCCGGTATACCTTCTTCGCAGTGGTCTTCCAGGAGTGCCCGTATTACCTGTACTCCACCTGCTGTTCCTACGACGGTGTCTGTGCCTTCTAATGTGAGGGCTAGTTGTTCGGCTGGGTCGGCTGGTAGGGTGAACATTGTTGTTAGTTGGGATGCTGACCCGACGGGTGTTACCTCGAAGTACAGTGTGAGGGATTTTGATCGTGCTCCCGGGATGGCCAAGACAGTTGTGGGTGTTACTAGGGCTGTGTTTCCTCGGACTGTGAACGGTACTTATCGTATATTGGTTGCCGGGTATTCCAGGTCTTTGGGGAAATGGTCGCATTGGTCTTCTCAGGATAATACTAATGCTCATGTTACTTGTAATGTTCCCACCCGTACTCCCGCTCCCACGCCTACTGCTACCCCCACACCTACTGCTACTCCGGCTGCGCCTGCGCGGTTGGGGACTCCTTCTAATGTGAGGGTTAGTTGTGCTGCTAGTTCGAGGGCTGGGAGGGTGGATGTGGTTGTTAGTTGGGGTAGTGGGGATAGTAGGATTGAGCGTTATTCTGTTTCGGAGCGCCGCCAGTCGGGTTTGTCCAGGACTGGTTTGATTGGTACTTCGGTTACATTTTCTCGGAGTGTGAACGGTAGTTATCAGTTTAGGGTTCGGGGTCATGCTGATGATTTGGATAGTTCGCGTTGGTCTGGTTGGAGTGGCACGACTACTTGTAATGTCCCCACACCCACACCGGCTCCTACTGCTACTGCTACGCCTATACCGGCTCCTACTGCTACTGCGGTTCCTGCACGGTTGGGGACTCCTTCTGTTTATCGTGTTGATTGTACTTCTAGTAGTAGGCCGGGTACGGTGAATGTGTTGGTTGAGTGGCGTAGTGGGGATAGTAGGACTCGGAGTTATGCTGTTCGCGATGCGTTGGGTTCGGGTTTGTCTAAAACTGGTTTGACTGGCACTTCGACTTTGTTTCCTCGAACGGTGAGGGGTACTTATCAGTTCGAGGTTCAAGCCCGGGCTTCTGGTATTCCTTCTTCTGAGTGGTCTACTAGGAGTATCCGCTTTACTTGTTCCCCACCTGGTTAGGTTCTTGCTTCTGAGGCAGGGTTGGTTGAGGGTTTGACTTTGTTGCGGGATGCTTTGGGCGCTGAGGGTTTGCCGTCGCTACAGGAGGCGTTGGTTGGGTTGGCCGAGGTGGTGGCCGAGGCACGGAAGGCTCAACCGGTGATCGCGACGGGTCGGCCATGATGGTCGATCAGAAACATTGGCGATCCACCGGTGGAGGTGTTCTAGTATGGCACAGAGGTTGGGTGCGAGCGAGCGGGCCCGCGCCGAGACCTACTCACACGGGCCGTCAGCCGAACCTATACCGCAGACGACCTCGCCCGGACACTCGCCCTGGCCGCCCACCGCGAGAACCGCCGCCGAGCGGTGGACACATTCTCGGCTCTGGCCGCCGAGGATGATCCCGTGCTCGACCTCTGGGAGGTGAAACCGGGCCTATGGTTGATCCTCGAAGCCCCCAATACCGGCAATACATACGGTGACGCTATTTCTCTTTGGCCTGGGTATCCGCATTCTTGTTGTATCCAAGTCCTACCGTTGTAAATCGTGCAGTTTGAAAAAGTGGCAGTCGTGCTCGGCGGTGGGGGTCTGATAACCCGGCACAACGACGGCGAGTTGGAGGTGTTGATGGTCCATAGGCCCAAGCACAGCGACTGGTCGTTACCGGCGGGTAAGCAGAAACCGGGTGAGAGCCTGCCCGAGTGCGCCTTGCGCGAGGTGTACGAGGAAACCGGGCTCATATGTGAGCTGGGACGGGCACTGGGCATGGTGGACTACGTTGATCGACGGGGACGGGCCCGCCAGGTCCACTACTGGGAGATGGACGTGATAAGCGGCAGCTTTACTCCCAACGCGGAGGTGGACGCTGTGGCCTGGGTACCTCTGGTGGAGTCGTTGAACTACTTCACCAACCGGCGCGATCTCGAGACGGTGAGCGCATTCCTGGCGCTTGCCGGTGCCGGCATGCTGGTCTGAGCCCGGCGGCTTCAAAGGTTTCGCTTCAGTTCACCCCCTGTTCAAGCAATCTCTGTATTACGTCAACCAGCCCCTCCTAACCTTTGGGTGATCCAAGTCGCCGGTCGGTGTGTCCGGCGTGCATCCAAGGAGGATAAATTGAGATTACGTAAACTGCCCGTCCTGGTAATCGGGTTGCTGGTGTCCTTTGCGCTCCTCACGGCTGCTTGCGGCAACGAAGATGATGGCGATGCCGGTTCGGAACCGATGGAGCAGCCCGGCGGCGATGCCGGTTCGGAACCGATGGAGCAGCCCGGCGGCGATGCCGGTTCGGAACCGATGGAGCAGCCCGGCGGCGATGCCGGTTCGGAACCGATGGAGCAGCCCGCTGGTGGGCAGGCACCGGTTTCGGGGTCGGTTACGATTTCGGGTTCTTCTACGGTGGAGCCGATTTCGGTTCGGGTTGCTGAGTTGTTTGAGGATGTGCAGCCCGACGTGGCCGTGACGGTTGATGGGCCGGGCACTGGTGATGGGTTCAAGTTGTTCTGTGAGGGCAAGACCGACATTTCAAATGCTTCTCGCCAGATCAAGGACAGTGAGGCTGAGGCTTGTGCTGAGGCTGGTATCGAGTATGTCGAGTTGCGGGTGGGTATCGACGGTATTGCGGTTATGACCAATGAGAACAATCCGGTGGAGTGTGTGAACTTTGCTGATGTTTATAGTTTGGTAGGCCCTGAGTCCACTGGGTTTGGTAAATGGTCGGATGCTCAGGCTCTGGCTTCGGAGTTGGGTTCCGATTCTGTGATGCCGGATGCTTCTCTTGACATTTACGGTCCTGGTGAGGAGTCGGGTACGTTCGACAGCTTCATCGAGATCGTGTTGGAGGACATTGCCGATGAGCGGGGTCAGGATGCCACTACCCGTCCTGATTACAACGCCAACGCTGATGACAATGTGATTATTCAGGGTATCCAGTCGAGTGACACCAGCTTGGGTTGGGTTGGGTTCGCGTTTGCGACCAATGCCCGGGGTGTGAAGTTTGTGCAGGTTGATGGTGGTGATGGTTGTGTGAGTGCCACTCCCGTTTCCATCGCGTCGGGTGAGTATCCGGTGTCGCGGTCTTTGTACATCTACGTGAACAAGGCCAAGGCTGAGGCCAACCCGGCGGTTACTGCATATGTGGACTTTCACATGAGTGAGCAGGGTCTTGGTATCGCAGTCAGCGCCGTGAAGTACGTGAACCTCACCGAAAGCGCCAAGAACGAGACCAGAAACGCCTGGGCGAGCCGCTAGGGCGAGCCGCTAGGGCAAACCGCGGGCGCAAATAGCCGGCCGGTACGAACTAGCTTGCTCCAGCACGAGTCAGCTTTCCGCACGAACTAGCTTGTGGCTGTGGCTGATACGAAGGCCGACCCTGCCGGAGGGTTCTCCATCGAGGAGTTGAGAGCGAACCCCCGGCAGGCCCGCAAGGAGCGGTTGGTTCGCACCTCCCTGGGGGCCACCGCGATGGTGTCGGTGCTCATCTCCGCCCTGATCATCTGGTCGCTCTTCTCCGAGGCCTGGACGTTCATGGTTGAGGTGGACTGGGGGTCCGTCTGGGACATCGGCTGGTTTCCCCGTCGCGGCATCTACGACATCAAGACCCTGGTTGTCGCCAGCCTGCTGGTTACCGGCATCGCCATGGTGGTGGCCATCCCGCTGGGGTTGGGAGCGGCGATCTTCCTGTCGGAGTACGCCCGCCGCGGGGTTCGCCGAACACTCAAACCCATCCTGGAGATCCTGGCCGGCATCCCCAGTGTGGTGCTCGGCTTCTTCGCCCTGGATTGGATCGCCCCCAACGTGGTGGCGAAGCTCTTCGACGGACCTTCTGCCGGATCTTTGCTGGCTGCCGGTATCGGTGTCGGGGTGCTCACCATTCCGCTGGTGGCATCCATCTCCGAGGACGCCATGAAGGCGGTGCCCATGTCGCTGCGGGAGGCCTCCTCGGGGTTGGGGGCCCGCAAGATCACCACCACCATCCGGGTGGTGCTGCCCGCGGCGATCTCGGGATTGGTGGCTTCGTTCATCGTGGCCGTCTCCCGAGCTCTGGGCGAGACCATGGTGGTGTTCCTGGCCGGGGGTGCGGCCCAGACCGCCACCTACACCCACAGCATCACCGACTCCAGCCTCACCATGACCGCGGGTATGGCCTCTTTGGCTCGGGGTACCGACAACGTGGTGGGTGAGGGCCTTACCTTCCAGAGCCTTTTCTTCGTGGGTCTGGTGCTGTTCCTGATCACCTTCGGCCTGAACCTGGTGGCCGACCGGTTCGTCAGCCGGGTGAGGGAGCAGTACTGATGGTTGTTGGCGATCCCACCAGGTGGGTTCCAGGAAGGCCCGGTACCTGCTGATGGCCGCCGGCAGGGTCGTTGGCGAGCGCACCAGCAAGAAGATGGTGCTGGCCATGGAGCGCCGTTCCCGGGATGTGAGGGGCCGCGCCTTCCGGATCAGCCTGCTGCTGACCCTGCTGGTGTCGCTGTTCGTTCTCGGCGTGCTGGTGGTTGACGTGGTTGTGGACGGCTGGGGCATCCTCACCGGCAGACCCGGTGGTTTTTTGAACGGCACCATGCGATCCCTGTCCGACGACCCCCAACTGGGGGTGCATCAGGCTTTGGTGGGCACGTTCTGGATTGCGGTGTTCGTGGCGGTCCTGGCCTTTCCCATCGGCATCGGTGCCGCGATCTGGCTGGAGGAGTACGCCCCCCGGAATCGCTTCACTCGGTTCATAGAGTTGAACATTCGCAACCTGGCCGGGGTGCCCTCGGTTGTCTACGGTCTGCTCGGGCTGTTCCTGTTCGTGAAGCACCTGGAAGGTGTCACCGGGGGCAAGTCCATAGCCTCCGCGGGCATCACCCTGGCCATCCTGGTATTGCCCATCGTTATCATCACCGCCCAGGAGGCCATTCGGGCCGTACCCCAGGGGCTCAAGGAGGGTGCCTACGGTGTCGGAGCCACCAAATGGACCATGATTCGCAGCCAGGTTCTGCCCTACGCCGCTCCCGGCATACTCACCGGGACACTGCTGTCCATGTCCCGAGGCATCGGAGAGGCCGCACCACTGCTTCTCGTCGGCGCGGTCACCGGCCGGTTGGGGACCAATCCGAGCTTTTTCGACCTCAGCGCCATCAACGCAAAGCATTTCATGGCCATGCCGGTTATCATCGTCGAGTGGGTGCAGAACTCAGGCCGAGACCCGGGATTTGCCGAAGCGGCCGCAGCCGCCATCGTGGTGCTGTTGGTTTTCGTTGTTCTGATGAATGCGACAGCCATCTTGATGCGCAACCATTTCGAGAACAAAAGAGGTTGATTTGTGGAAACAATGCATGAGCAAACCACTACCGGTAGAGATGAGCAACTAGCGCAGGAAACCTTTTCTAGCATCGACCTGAATCTGGGAAGAGAAGCGCAGATTGTTGAGCCCAAAGCAGAAGCGGTTTTCGAGGTGGAAAACCTTGACGTGTATTATGGCAGTTTCCGGGCTGTTCATGATGCTACTTTTACGGTGCACAAACACGAGATAACTGCCATGATAGGTCCTTCCGGCTGCGGTAAAACTACGGTTTTGCGCTGCTTCAATCGGATGAATGACCTCATCCCCGGAGCTAGGGTGGAGGGTCGCTTGGACTTCCAGAACGTGCCCATTTACGATCCTCGGGTGGATCCGGTCGAGGTTCGCCGGCGCATCGGTATGGTGTTTCAAAAGCCCAATCCGTTTCCCAAGTCCATTTATGACAACATCGCCTTTGGTCCCCGGGTTACCGGTATGGCCAGAAAGAAAAGAGAATTGGACGAAATTGTGGAGCGGTCGTTGAATCGGGCTGCGTTGTGGGACGAGGTGAAGGACCGGCTGAAGGACTCCGCGCTGGGGCTCTCCGGGGGTCAGCAGCAAAGGCTATGCATAGCCCGGGCTGTGGCCGTTGACCCCGATGTGTTGCTGATGGACGAACCCTGCTCGGCTCTCGACCCCATTGCCACCGCCCGTATCGAAGATCTGATGCAGGAGATCAAGAGCGAGTACACCATCGTGATCGTCACCCACAACATGCAACAGGCCGCTCGCATCAGCAACCGCACCGCCTTCTTCACTGTCCAGCTCGATGCCACAACCGATCAGCGGTGCGGTCTCCTGGTGGAATACGACCGGACCGAGACCATCTTCTCGAACCCCTCAGACGAGCGAACCGAGAACTATGTGACCGGAAGGTTTGGCTGAGTGATGAGAACTATGTGACCGGAAGTTTCGGGTGAACAATAAGAACTATGTGACCGGAAGGTTTGGCTGAATAGCATGCAGAATGAGCAGGAGGTCGCGGTGGGGGAACTGCGAAAGTCCTTTCACGAGGAGCTGGACGAGATCCAAACGGGCATCGTTCACATGGCCGCGCTGGTAACCGAGGCCGTTCCCCGGGCAACCGAGTCGCTGTTGGAGTCCAACCTGGAATTGGCCCAGCAGCTCATTAATGCTGATGACCGTCTCGACGACCTGTCGGTTCATCTCGAGGAGCGCTGCCACAACGTGCTCGCCCTTCAGGCTCCCATGGCCGGCGACCTGCGAGCTCTCAGCACTGCTCTCAGGCTGAATGCCGAGCTGGAGCGGTCGGGCGACCTGGCGGTGAACATCGCCAAGGCCACCCGACGCATTTACGGCACCCGCTATGACGCTGCTCTTCGGGGCCTTCTGGTGAGGATGAGCGAGGAGGCCTGCCGGCTGGTGCGTCTGGCCATCGACTCCTACGTGGATGGCAACGCCGGTCTGGCCGCGGCCCTCGATGACATCGACGATCAACTCGACAACCTCAACCGCGAATGCGTGCAGGCGGTGTTCCAGGCTCACAACGAAGGGTCCATCGACCTTCAGGCCGCGGTGCACCTTTGCCTGATCAGCCGGTACTACGAACGCATCGGCGACCACGCCGTGAATATCGGGGAACGGGTGGTGTACATGGTCACCGGGTGGCTTCCCGAGTACACCGGTTCGGCGCGATTGCAGATGCGCAAGGACTACGATATCGATTCCGAGGCCCCGGAGTGAGTTCTGTGAACGTCACCGGACACCTGCCCTGGGCCGGGGGTATCGTGGTGTTCGTCCTATTGCTGGCGGGTCTGGTTCTGGCCGGTGTGGTGGCGTGGCGTGAGCACCGGCGTTTTGTGGGAGCCGAGGAGAATCGTCGCCGCAACGAAGCGCTGCACTCCCGCCGGATGGGTGAGTTGGCCAGGAGCGAAACCCGCCTCAGGCTGGCGCTGGATGCCATTACCCAGGGGGTGATAGTGGCCGATTCATCCGGTGCCGTGCTGTACCGCAACCCCTACGCCCAGCCGTTCACCGAAGCTCGCCACGGCGAGGCTCTGGTGGAGGCAACCGTGGCTGAACTCTTTGCCGAGGCGGCCGGGGGAAGGGTGGCGGAGCGGGAGGTGGAGTTGTTCGGCCCTCCTCGCCGGTGCTTGTTCATCTGCGCCATGCCGTTGCGGTTCGCCTCTGCCCTCGATGGCAGCGACGATCAACTCAGCCGCCAAAGCGGGCCGGAACTCGATCAACTCAACCGCCAAAGCGGGCCGGAACTCGATCAACTCAACCGCCAAAGCGGGCCGGAACTCGACAACCTCAACCGCCAATACGGGTTGGTGGGCCAGGACTTCGGCTTGGTGGCCCTCATTGATGATGTCACCGAACCCCGGCGGCTGGATGCCATGCGCCGAGACTTCGTATCCAACATCAGCCATGAGTTGAGAACCCCGATGGGGGCACTCAGCCTTTTGGCCGAGACCTTGATCGGTGAGACCGATCCCGAAGTGGTGTCCCGGCTGGCGGTGAGGGTGCAGACCGAGGCCACCCGGCTGTCCGATATCGTGGATGACCTGCTGGAACTCAGCCGGATCGAGAACAACGAGACTTCTGAGCGATACCCGGTGGTGATCCAGCAGGTGGTCACCGAAGCCCTCTCTCGGGTCAAGCCCGCCGCCGATCAAAAGCAGATGCTCCTGGATGTGGTTCTGCCCTCCCCGGACCTGGTGGTTCGAGCCGATCGCCGGCAGCTCACCACTGCGGTGTCCAACCTGCTGGACAATGCAATCAAGTACTCCGAGGCCGGGAGTCAGGTTGGGGTCACCACCCGGATCAATGGTGATTGCGTCGAGGTGGAAGTGCGCGACCAGGGATACGGAATACCCCTGAACCACCAGAAACGTATTTTTGAGCGGTTTTACCAGGTGGATCCGGCCCGGGAGCGGACCGGCGGCGGCATCGGTTTGGGCCTGGCCATAGTTCGCCATGTGGCCACCAATCACGGGGGCGAGGTCAAGGTGGAGTCCAAAGTGGGGGAGGGATCCACGTTCAAGCTCCTGGTACCGATCTCCGATGGCGCGCCGGAGCCCGAGGCTGATAGCCACGACCTGGACCTAGCAGCCTGGAGTGGTTCACGTTCGGCCCTGGCGGTGGGAATGCAGCCGGATCACCGTTCGGCGCAGCCGGTGGGAGCGTAATTGTGAGCGGGTCGGGTCGTGTGCTGGTTGTCGAGGACGAGGAGTCGTTCGTCGAAGCGTTGACGGTGGGGCTGACCCGTGAGGGGTTCACCGTGCGGGTAGCCCGCGATGGCAAGGAGGCCCTTGATTTTTTCAATGCGATTTCTCCCGACATCGTGTTGCTGGATGTGATGCTGCCCCTGGTTTCGGGGATAGATGTGTGCCGCCAGATCCGGGCCTGCTCCCGGGTTCCCATCATCATGCTCACCGCCAAGGGTGAGGAGATCGATGCCGTGGTCGGCCTGGAGGTGGGGGCGGACGACTACGTGACCAAGCCCTACCGGCTGCGGGAGTTGATTTCCCGGATGCGATCATTGCTGCGGAGGTCTCGATGGACCATGGAGAGCGAGATTTTCCGGGGGGAAACCATTGAGGTGGGCGATGTTACGGTCAACCCGGAGCGGCACGAAGTATGGGTTCGGGGCGAGCAGATCGAGTTGCCGCTGAAGGAGTTCGACCTGCTGGGGTTGCTGATGGCCAACGCGGGGCGGGTGCTGACCCGTGATGCTTTGATCGACCGGGTGTGGGGCAGTGACTATGTGGGTGACACCAAGACGCTCGATGTTCATATCAAGCGCCTGCGCTCCAAGATCGAGACCGACCCCTCGAATCCCTGCCATATAGTGACCATCCGCGGCCTGGGCTACAAGTACGTAACCGGAGTCGTCGCCGAAGCCGTCCCGGCCAAAGTTTCGGGTGGGGCGGTTCCGCCGTAGTCTGCCCGATGTGATCAGCACCCAGTTCTTGCGGCTGGTCAGGGTCCATACCCTTTCGGCGGCCGGCGATGCCATGGTCACCATCGCGCTGGCGGGGTCGCTGTTCTTCTCCATAGACCCCAGCGCGGCTCGGGTTCGAGTCACCCTCTACCTGGTTCTGACCATGGCCCCCTTCGCGGTGGTGGGACCGCTGATCGGCCCCGCCCTGGACCGTTTCCGGGGGGGTCGGCGGCACACGATCATCGCCATAAACGCCGCCAGGGCGTTCTTCGCCTTCTTGATGATTTCCAACGTTGATTCCTTGCTGCTGTTCCCGGTTGCTTTCGCCATGCTGGTGCTTCAGAAGAGCTACGGCGTGACCAAAGCCTCCATGGTGCCCCTCACCGTTCGTGACGAAAAGCAACTCGTGGGGGGCAACGCCCGCCTGGCTCTGGTGGGGAGCCTCTCCGGCATCCTCGGCGCGGGTCCTGCTCTTTTGGTCAACCTGATAGGGGGAGCTTCATGGGTGGTTGGTCTGGCCATGGTGGTTTACGTACTGTGCACCCTGGTCTCGTTCGGGTTGCCCCAGGGTGAAACGGTGCCGGAGCAGGCCGACCATCACGAGTCGAGCAAGCTGCGGGGTGTCGGGATTCGCAGAGCGGCATTGGCCACCGGCACTTTGCGGGGCATTGTCGGGTTCATGACGTTTCTGGCCGCGTTCGCTTTTCGGGGTGGTGCCGACGACGTCAACCTTTCCGGGGTGGGCAAGGCATTCGGAGCGGGTGTCCGTCATGCTCTCCAGGGCGATGTGGCTTCCGATGCCAGCCCGGTGTGGAAGCTGGGGCTCGTGGCGGTGGCCACCGTCTGCGGGTTCCTGACCGGATCGCTGGTCGCCCCCAAGTTGCGGGATCGGTTCCTGGAGGAGGCGGTGATTGCCACTGCGCTGGCCGGGCTGTTCGTTGTGGGCGTGGTGGCGGCCTGGGGGGGAGGTTTCGGCTCGACGCTGCTGCTGGCTCTGGGCGTGGGTGCCACGGCCAGCGTGGGCAAGTTGGCCTTCGACTCCATCGTGCAGCGCGATGCCGAAGGGGCCAACCATGGGCGCGCCTTCGCCACATTCGAGACCCGCTTCCAGCTCTTCTGGGTGATGGGTGCGCTGATTCCCGTGGTCGTTCCCATCCCGGCCCGGCTGGGGTTCTTCCTCATCGCTGTGGCGGCGGCGATGGCCGGCCTGAAACTTTGGATGATGTACACCCCTAATCTGGTAGATCGATTCGGGCCAGCCACAGGCCGGGGGCATCCACCTCGGCAGGAGTAGGGAGTTCACGCGCGGAGCTCCACAGCCGGGCCAGACCGCCGGCCCCGGCCCGCTCCACCACCCCGCCGGCAAAGGCTGCTCCCCGGTCGTACTGATCCTGGGTGAGCTTGAGGCCGAATAGCTGTTCGATGAAGCGGTCGGCCGTGCCGGTTGTTGCTCGCCGCCGGCGAAGGGCCTCGCTGAGGCGCGAGTATGAGCCGATAAGCCCGTGCCCGATGCTGTCCATCGTCCAGTCCACATAGCCGGTTATCACCGTCACCAGAGCGGTGATCTCCGGTAGCAGAACCCGCTGGTTCGGCGATTGGATGGCCCCCAGGATTACCTGGGGATCGCCCAGCACCGACTGGAGGCTGCTCAACGAATCGGGGTTGGCCAGGTCCAGGTCCCGCATCCGGCTCTCCAGCGCACCGGGATCGGTGTTGAAGCTGGAGACGTAGTTGACCAGCAGCTCGTTCAACCGCTGCCCCACATGGGGAACCGACAGCACCGCGTGATGGGTCAATTCGTTCAGGCACACCCACAGCCGCAGGTCGGAGGAGTCCAAACTCCAATCCTTGGCCAGGGCATCGATGCTGGCCGGTATCACCATCAGTTCCTCCCCGTCGCGGGGAATGGGTAGGTCGTACTGGCCCAGGCTCCGGCGAGCCAGATTTCCCACCATGCTGCCGGCGGTCATGCTCAGCATGGTCGGGCTGAGCATCTTCATGATCTGATTGAACATGGCCTGAGTCGGATCATCGGGTGTGTCCTCGGTGGGGTCCTGGCTGGCCATCTTTCCAATGGGCATCAACAGATGCCGGTAGGAGTCCAACGTGGCGGTGGCCCACTGCGCTCGGGTCACGGGCACCACCGACGCGGTCCGGCCATCCCGGGTGATCGACAGTCCGGTGGTATCGACCACTTGAAGCTCGGCCACGCGTGCCAGCTCGTTCAGGGCCATCCGGTCGGCGGGGTCAACATTGGGTTCGGACTGCCCATCGGTGGCCAGTGCCACTGCGAACTGGCGCGCCCCCTCCCACACCGATGAGGCTTGCTGGGAGAGAAGCTTGCTCAAGTCCCCGAAGATGGGTAGATCCTTGAAGGGATTGAACTCGTCAGGTGAGTCGAAGCCGTCCACGCTGCTTTATGCTACTGCCGTGAGTCCGTTGACCGTTGTGGTGGCGGGGGCGGGCGGGACCGTGCCGACCTGTTGGACGACAACCGCAAGAACATGAGTCCGTTGACCGTTGTGGTGGCGGGTGCGGGCGGACCGCTGGGCCACCGGGTATGTCGGCGACTGGTGGATCATCCTCGGGTAGGTACGGTGGTCGGCCTTGATTTGCGGGCCGATCCCGGGATCGCCGGGGTGGATTACGTCTCCGGCGACATCACCGAGATTGACCTCGACACCCGGCTTGGCGAAGTGGATGTGCTTGTCCATCTGGTATCAGCGCTGGAACCGTGGCCCGACGGCGCTCCCGATGGTGCCAGTGATGGTGAGGTAACCCGAACGCGGAGAGTTCGTCCACCGGCAGGGGCAGCCCGGGCTCCCGATGGTGCCAGTGATGGTGAGGTAACCCGAACGCTCTTGGAGGCTGCTGGGTCGGCCGGGGTAGGTCGGCTCGTGCTCATGTCCACGGCCATGGTGTACGGCGCATGGCCCGATAACCCTGTTCCGCTCACCGAGGCCTCTCCCTTGCGGCCGGTACCCGGCTTCAGCTTTGCGGTGAACAAGGCCGAACAGGAGCGGTTTGCTGCCCGGTGGGCCGAGGATCACCCCGCGGTGGACATCGTCACCCTGCGGCCCACGACCAGCCTGGCTGAGGATCATGTGGGGTGGGTGGCCCGGTCTTTGCGCTCAGCCACCAACCTCACCCGCGAGGGTGAGGTTCCGGTCCAATTCCTCCACCTGGACGATCTGGCGGCTGCGGTCGAACTGGCGGTGGTGGGCGATCTGAGCGGGGTGTACAACGTCGCCCCGGAAGGCTGGATCAGCAGCGGAACCACCCTCGATCTCGAGGGGCTCACCCCCCGTGTCCGCCTGCCGGAGCAGTTGCTCGGTCGCCTGAGCATGTGGTGGTGGAGGCACCGACCCAACGTTGGAGGTGCAGCAGTGGAGTCGCCGACGTTGCTCGGCCGTTTGAGCGGGAGGCACAGTTTGGTACCCACCTGCCCCAGCGTGTTCCAGTATGCCCGGTTTCCCTGGGTTGTGGGCAGCGATCGACTCCGGGCCGCGGGGTGGACCCCCCAGTACACCAGCGATCTGGCCTACATATCCGGGCACAAGGGCCACCGGTGGGGCATGTTGGATTCCCGCCGCCGCCAGCAACTGGCACTGGGAGTTGCGGTTGCGGGGGTGCTGGGGCTGTTGTGGGGATTTCTGGCGGTCGCCCGCCGCCTGCTGCGTTAGCGGTGCGGTTGCGGGTTTACACTCAACCTGTGAATCCGCCCGAAGCCGCTGAGACCTGGACGGTCAGTCATGTTGTTATCCCATGAACCCCAGCCCGTCTGTGAATCCGCCCGAAGCCGCTGAGACTTGGACGGGGCTCAGCGAAGCGCCGCTGTCGCTGGATCGGGTGCTGGCCTGGGTGGGTCGACCGGATTGTGGGGGCATCGTTTTGTTCAGTGGAACCGCCCGTGACCATTCCGAGGGCCGCCAGGGGGTAAGTGTGCTGGAGTACGAGGCATACCATGAGCAAGTGGTACCTCGACTGGAGGCTCTGGCTGCCGAAGCCCGGGTTCGATGGCCCGGCATCGCAAGGGTGGCGTTGCTGCACCGTGCCGGCCGGGTGGAGATCGGTGATTCGGCAGTTGTGGTTGCCGTATCCGCCCCGCACCGCCCGGAGGCTTTTGCCGCGGCCCGGTTCTGCATCGATGGGCTGAAGGCGACGGTTCCGATTTGGAAGCGCGAGATCTGGGAGGGTGGTGAGAGCTGGGGTCTGGAGTCCCAGCACATTGCCGAGGCGTTCGCTCTCGGGGAGTCCCAGCACATTGCCGAGGCGTTCGCTCTCGGGGATGCCGATGATCCCCAGGATTCGCAATCGACTCCCTCCCGAGCTGTGATTTCCTCCTCAGCAGGCGGGGCTACCGGCTGATCCCATGGCCCGGGACCTGGCTATCGATCTGGGTACGGCCAACACGCTGGTCTACGCCCGCGGCCAGGGGATCATTCTGAACGAGCCCTCGGTTATCGCGCTGAACCGGAGGACCAACGAAGTGCTGGCCATGGGGCGTGAGGCTTGGCAAATGATCGGCCGAACGCCGGCTCACGTCGTGGCCGTCCGCCCGCTGCGTAAGGGGGCGATCACCGATTTCGAGATCACCCAGCGCATGATCCGGTTGCTGCTCCAGCGGGCCGGGGTCAATCGATTCAGTCGCCCCAAGGTGGTTGTCTGCGTGCCATCGGCGATTACCGCGGTCGAACGCCGGGCGGTGATCGAGGCCTCCCGCCGGGCGGGGGCGGCCGAGACCCGGCTCATCGAGCAGCCGCTGGCCGCGGCCATCGGGGCTTCCTTGCCGATCAATGAGCCCGTCGGCAACATGGTGGTGGATATAGGGGGGGGAACCAGCGAGACCGCCTTGATCTCCATGGGCGGGGTGGTTGCTCTCAAAGCCATCCGGGTGGGGTCGTTCGATATCGATGCCGCCATCCAGGCCTACGTTCGGCACCAGTTCGGCATTGCCATTGGGGAGCGCACCGCCGAGGGGGTCAAGATCACCATCGGTTCCGCGGCTTACACGGCTGGTGAGTGCAGTGCCGAGGTTCGAGGTCGCAATCTCATGAACGGTTTGCCGGAAACCATTGTGCTGTCTCCGTTCGAGGTGCGGGCCGCCATAAGCGAGCAGGTCATGGCCATCGTTGACTCGGTGGTGTCGTGCCTGGTCGAAGCTCCTCCCGAGCTGTCGCAGGATGTGATCACCCACGGCATCCACCTGGTCGGTGGGGGGTCGCTGCTGCGGGGAATGACCGAACGGCTGTCTCAGGCCGCTGAAGTTCCCGTGAGTCTGGTCGGTGCCCCTTTGGAGGCGGTGGTGGTGGGAGCGGGCCGATGCCTCGAGTCCTTCGATGATGTTCAGGCCATGTTCATGGAGTGAACTCGGCTTGGTCGGGGTGCTTATTGAGCGATGATGTTCAGGCCATGTTCATGGAGTGAACTCGGCTTGGATGAGCATCTCGGCTGCATCCCTGGTCTGCCGGTCGCGGTCTTTTGCTGCTCGGCGGAGGGCGCTTTCCACCTCGGGGCCGTCGAACGGGGCCAGGGCCAGTATCGCCCGGCGCCGGACGGCGGCCCGGTCGGTGGTGGCCGCCAGGATGGCATCCAGCCCATCCGGATCGCCCACCGCTCCCAAGGCGGCGACGGCCGCTTCCCGCACCAAAGGGTTGGGATGGCCGGTGGCCAACTCCCCCAGGCGGGTCACGGTGCTGGGAGCGGTCGCCTCCTGCTCCCCGCAAGCCCAGGCCGCGACCTCCACCACCTCATCGCAGGAGTCGTCCAGCAAAGCGGTGAACGGTGCCTCATGTCCCACAGCCTCATGTCCCACAGCCTCAGGATGTCCCACAGCCAGGGTGATGGCCCGCATCCGCACCTTCGGTGACGGGTCGCTGAGCGCGCCGGTCAGATCCTCATTGTCCAGCGCCCCCATCCGGGCGAGGGCACCGTAGGCCGAAGCCCGTGTGGCGGGGTCAGCGTGGCTTTTGGCTGACCTTGCGGTTGCCATGTCCCCCACATGGCCGGCGACCACCACGTCGCGGCGGCTGAACCTCCCGGCTTTCCGTTTGGGCTCGGGGGGTTCTTCGAGTTTGCCCATCACACCAGCGTTTCCAGCCCGATGGTGATGCCGACAAAGAACAGGCCGACCAGAACGGTCAGCCCCGCCCCCATGAGTATGACCACACCGATGAGGGCAACCCCCGCCCGCAGGCGGTGCCACCAGCGGAACCGGGATCTCTCGCCGTAGTCGGCCCGGTACGATGCGAGCACATCCCGCTCCTGCCTTTGCGCTCGCCGGCTCGCCCACCGTTTCCGCCACCAGCTCGATGACATCATCGGAGTATCGTCGAGTCGGGATCCACGAATGCGCGACCAGTCAATCACAGAAAACCCCAGGATAGCTCCGCTCGACATGGACCGTACACCGTCGTGGTGGCGGCGCAATCTGGCCTGGCTGATACGACCCCGGCGGCGTGATCGCCAACGTACACCGTCGTGGTGGCGGCGCAATCTGGCCTGGCTGATACCCGGGGCCGGGCTGGTGGTTATCCTGGCGATCCTCGCGGTGGTGTTCAGCTTCTGGCGCACCGACCAGGTGGCAGTTCGACCCGGCTCGGTGGAGGAAGTGCCCTCCCGGATCACCATTTCGGGTGCGGAGGTGTTCCCCCCCCAAAGCCAGGTGGCACTGGTGACCGTGTTGGTGAGCGAACGCCTGACCATCTGGCAGCGCATCGGTGTGGAGTTCGAGTCGGGGGTGGACATCGAACCCGAGCGGTCCTTCACCGGCGACGGGACCCGCAGCGAACTGCGGAAGCTGAACCAGCGGCGGATGGAGTCCTCCCAGGAAACCGCCGTTGTGGTGGCGTTGGAGCATCTGGGTTACGACATACCTCGGGACGGGGTCGTGGTGGTCGAGGTGAGGAGCGGGACTCCTGCCGCCGAGGTGTTGGAACCAGGCGATGTGATCGTAGGGATCGAAGGGGTTCCCGTGGCTGATCTGGCCGACCTGACCGGCGCTCTAACCTCTTTCGATGCCGGTCAGACGGTTGCCCTGGACGTGGATCGGGTGGGTGGCGAATCGGTGGAATTGGTGGAGGTGGAGTTGATCGAGTTCCCCAATGGGGCCGGCCGGCCTGTGATCGGTATTGGGGCGCGCGAGCGGATTGCCGTGGACGAGTTACCGGTGGACGTTGCCATCGACAGCGGCAGGATCGGGGGGCCATCTGCCGGTTTGGCCCTCACGATCGGGATCATCGACCTGTTGACCCCCGGCGAGCTTACCGGGGGAAGGAGGGTGGCGGCCACCGGCACGATCTCCCTCGATGGTTCAGTGGGTACCGTCGGGGAAGTGGATCAAAAGGCCATCGCCGCGGTCCGGGCCGGTGTGGATCTTCTGCTGGTGCCGGCCGCCAATTTGAGCGAAGCCGTTGCCCACGCTGGTGACGACATGCAGGTAGTGGGGGTCACATCTCTGCAAGAGGCTCTGGACGCGCTGGCCCCGTCGTGACGGGGCTACGATTTGCACTATGGTTGAGCGCCCTCCCGTAGAGCCTTCCTTTGGACGGTTGGATCCCGGTGGGGTGGGGTCCTCCCCAGTGCCGGGGCATGCCGAGCTCACTGAGGTGGTATCCCGGATAGACCGGCTGGTCGGGGAGCTGGAGAGAACCGCCGAGGCCATGGGGTCGCGGCCGGATATACCGAGTGCCGGCGAAGTGGTGGAATTGTTGGAGCAGGCCGGTGAGCGGGCCCGATCATTGGTCGAGTTGCTTCAGCAGGCTCGGGAGCAGGCCGAAGCCGAGGTCGAGTTGCTTCAGCAGGCTCGGGAGCAGGCCGAAGCCGAGGTCGAAAAGGGTCGGGCCCAGGGCCGGGAGATCGTGGAGCAGGCCAAGACACTCCGGCTGACGGTGCTGAGGGACATGGCCCGCCGTCGCCAGACGGCACGAGTCCAGGTCGAACGGCTCCGGGCCGGACGTGACAAGCTGATGGCTACCCTGCTCGAAGCCCGGCATTCCATCGACCAGTCCCTGGAATTGGCCAAGCTGTCGCTGGCCGAGGCCAAAGTTGTGGCCGATACCGCTGCTCGTAGGGTTGAGGAAGAAACCGGCCCCTCCGACTTGGCTCTGCTGTCGGAGTTGGACGATGCCCAAACCGTGGGAATGATCCCGGATAGCGGTCCGGTGGAGGTTGTGGTTGAGCATCCCGTGCTGGCTGGTGCGGGGGACGGCGAGTGCGATCCGGTTGTGGTTGAGCATCCCGTGCTGGCTGGTGCGGGGGACGGCGAGTGCGATCCGGTTGTGGTTGAGCATCCCGTGCTGGCTGGTGCGGAGGACAGCAAGCAGGTGGAGGCCGTCTTTGCCCGCCTGCGATCCCGCAGCGATCCGCCGCAGGAAGATCGCGAAATCATGCGGGATGCTGCAAAGATCCCAGCCGGCGACGAGTAGCCTTACCCCGGTATGCGAGTTCCCAGAAGTGCGTCCGGATCGCGCCAACCATCTCGGCCGCGGTTCTCGCGCCGATCCAAGATCATCTTGGGGCTCATCGTGTTGGTGCTGCTGGTCACCATCCTGTCGTTGCGGGGCCTTGCTCGTCTCTGGACCGACTACTTGTGGTTCGACCATCTCGGCCACGGGGGGGTCTGGGGCGAGATCCTGATCTACAAGATAGTTATTTCGGTCGTTTTCATCGTCCTGTTCTTTTTGTTGCTGTACTCCAACCTGGCACTTGCCGACCGCATTGCTCCCTCCTCCCGACCGCCCGGGCCGGAGGAGGACTTGCTTCGCCACTACTACACCGCAGTGGGTCATCGCCGCCGGTTGGTGAGCGTCGTAATAGCCGTGCTGCTGGCCCTTATCGTGGGTGGGGGTACCGGTGGGGAATGGCAAAAAGCCATGCTCTTCTTCAACAGCATGGACTTCGGCTTGGACGATCCGCAGTTCAACCAGGACATCGGCTTTTACATATTCCGGCTGCCGTTCATCCAGTTCCTGGTCAGTTGGGTGTTCCGGGCGCTCATCATCGTGGCGGTAATCACCGCGATCGCCCACTATGTGAACGGCGGCATTCGCTTCCAGACCAACGGGCAGCGGGTCACCCCCCAGGTGAAGGTGCATCTGTCGGTGCTGCTGGCCCTCATTGCCCTGGTTCGGGCCGTTGGCTACTGGTACGACCGCTACAGTCTCAACTTCTCCACCCGGGGTCCGGTACACGGGGCGTCCTACACCGACGTGAACGCCCAGTTGCCCGCGCTCAACCTGCTGCTGTTGATCTCGGTGCTGTCGGCGGTCCTGCTGGTCATCAACATATGGCAGCGGGGTTGGGTGCTGCCGGTGACCGCGGTGGGTTTGTGGATGGTTGTCGCCATCATCATGGGGGCGATCTATCCGGCGGTTATCCAGCGCTTTCGGGCCGAACCGGAGGAGTCGAAGAAGGAAGCTGTCTACATAGAACGCAATATCGAAGCCACGCGCCATGCGTTGGGCATCGACAACGTGATCGAACGGCAGTTTTCTCCCGACACCGAGATCACCGTGGAAGAGTTGGGTAGTAGTCCGAGCGTGAGCAACATCAGGTTGTTGGATCCCGATATCGTGCCCAACGCATTTCAGGTGGAGCAGGCGGAGCGCACCTTTTATACCTTCAACAATGAGGTGGATGTAGACCGCTACGAGATCGACGGCGAGGTAACCGAAGTGGTGGTGGGAGCCCGCCAACTCAACGTGGATGACATCCCCCAGCCTTCCTGGGAGGGGCGGCACATCCAGTACACCCACGGTTACGGAGTTGCGGTGGCTCCTGTGAATGCGGTTACAACCCAGGGTTCTCCCGACTTTGTGGTGGGAGATGTGCCGGTTGTGGCCAAGAGCGATTTAAAGGTTACCCGCCCGCAGCTCTACATCGGGGAGAACCTTACCGGTTACGCCATCGTGGGGGCCTCGATCCCCGAGGTTGACTACACCGAGGCCAACGAGACCGTGCCGTATACCTATAGTGGCAGCGAAGGTGTCGGAATTGGCAGCTTCTTCCGCCAGGTTGCATTTGCCCTGAGGTTCGGCGACATCAATCCTTTGATCTCAGGTTTCGTAGAGGGCGACTCCAGGATCATCTTCAATCGTGACCTTCGCACCAGGGTGCAGAAACTGGCACCATTCCTGGAATTGGATGCTGATCCCTATCCGGTTATCCACGACGGCAGGGTTGTGTACATCATGGATGCTTACACGACCAGCGACCGCTATCCCTACAGCCAGGTTCCCGATGTGGGGGACCTAGCCCCTCAAAGCGGTCTGCGCAAGAAGTTCAACTACGTGCGTAACTCGGTGAAGGTTGTGGTGGATGCCTATAACGGCGACACCACCTTTTACGTGCTCGACCCCGAAGACCCCATCATCCAGGTGTGGCGCAAGGTGTTTCCGAGCCTGTTCGAGGATTTCGACAAGATGCCTGCCAACCTTCAGAACCACCTGCGTTACCCGGAAGATCTTTTCCGGGTTCAGACCACCATGTGGGCCCGCTACTTCATAGATGATGCCGAGACTTTTTACGCCAACTCCGTTACCTGGGCGGTGGCTCAGGACCCTGGTACCCGCATCACCGCTCGCACCTTCCTCGATGAGGTTACCGATGCCATTGCCGCCGAGGAGACGGCCACTGCATCGGCAACTCGCCAGCTAGAGCGCAGGATCCGCCCGTTCTACCAGCTCCTCCAGTTGCCCGAGGAAGAGGATCTGGACTTCGTGATATTCAGAACCTTCGTGCCGGTTTCCGGGTCTGGTGATGAGGAGGATGAACGCAAGGAGTTGACCGCGTTCATTGCGGCCAAGAGCGACAAGGACGAGTACGGGGAGCTGGTGGTTTACACCGTGCCCGACACCAGCATTCCCGGTCCGAGCATCGTTGATGCCAAGATTCAGGCCGATACTCAGATAGCCGAAGAGTTCACCCTGCTCAACCAGCAGGGATCAACCGTGCTCCAGGGCAACTTGCTGATGATCCCGGTGGGCGATTCGCTGCTGTTCGTGCGGCCTGTTTACGTGCAGGCCACCGGGGACACCGAGTTGCCCCAGGTCAAGCGGGTGATTGCCGGTGTCGGCAACGACGACGACTTCGTGCTGCGCATTCGTCCGACGCTGGAGGAGGCTCTGGCCGCCCTTTCCGATCCTTCGGCACCCCCCATTCAGCCGCCCCGGGCTGCACCCGAACCGGACGATTCCCAGCCGGCGCCCGCGGGCGAGCCTCCGGTTACCGGTGAGGCTCCCCTGGATGAAGACACCCGGCAGGCTCTGAGCGAGCTCATTTCGGAGTTGCGAACCACCCAGGATTCCATTGACGAGGATCGCCGCCGGTTGGATGGCCTCATCCAGGAACTCGAAACCCTGCTCGACCCCTCCGAGGGCTAGCTCGAAACTCTCTGTAAACCCTCCGGCGGTTAGCTCGAAACTCTCTGTAAACCCTCCGGCGGTTAGCTCGAAACTCTCTTTAAACCCTCCGGCGGGGTAGTTCGGCTCGAGCCACTCAGTCGATCTCGGTGCTGGTGAGGTGCCATGAGGTGTAGATCAGCCCGGCCAAACCCACGGCAACGGGTACCACATACGACATGGTTACGGAGCGCTCGGCCAGGCGTATGCTCACGCCGGTGGCATCCGACAGGATACTCAAGGGGTAGCTGCGCACCGATAGGCGAGCGAACCAGTCGCCCAACTGGGACAGCAGCAGTTCCCAGATGGCGATATAGCCCAGACCGATCAGCAGCGACCGCTTGAAACGCAAACCCAGGGAGACGAATATCCCCGAGTAGGCCACAACCGCCAGCGCGGTTGTCACCGCGGTGGCTCCTACAAGTTGTTCCACCCCGGTTATTGCTGCGGCGGTCACGGTAACCGCCACCGCAAGGGGGCCCACCACGCTCACCACCGCCGCATAGGCCGCTACGGCTATCCGGTAGCGACCCACCGGGCGAAGCCAGAGGTAAACCAGCGTGCGGTCTTCCACTAGGTCGCCCAGCACGGCTGAGCCCAACGACAGGGCAATGAACGGGACGAAGATGTTGATGCCGTAATTGGCAATGCTCTCGGTGGCGGATTCAAGTCGATTGCTGGTGGTCCGGGCCACGAAGGCCAGCAAGATGGCCACGGCGCTCAGGCCGGCCAGAGCTATGAGTCGGCCGGGGTTGAGCTGGCTGCGAACCAACACCCGGTACACATGAGTGTTCATTGCCCCACCGGGTTCATCTTTGGCAACGTCATTGTCATTGCCCCACCAGGTATTTGAACACGCTCTCCAGGTCGTCGTCCAGGGGTCGCAGTTCCAGTAGCGAGGCGCTCTCATCGCGGGCCGCAGGTGCCACTGCCCGGCGAAACGCCAACGCATCGGAGGTGTGAACCACAACGGAATCGTCCTCTTCCAGCCGGCATCCGGAGATAACCCCTTTGTGCAGAAGGGCTATGGCCAAGGCTCGGGGTTTGTCGGTGCGAATGTTGATGCGCAGCGGCCGGTCGTCCATCAGGTTGCGGATTTCGTGGAAGTCGCCCTCGGCTGCCAACCGGCCTTGGGCTATCACCAGCACGCGGGAGCCGAACCGCTGCACCTCGTCGAGCACGTGGCTGGACACGATCACGCACTTTCCTTGCTCACCCAGACGATGAAACAGCGCGATCATCTCCCGGCGTTGCCGGGGGTCGAGGCCGGTCAGGGGCTCGTCCAGGGCGATCACCACAGGATCGTGGACTATGGCCTGTGCCAGTTTGATGCGCTGACGCATGCCTTTGGAGTAGGTGGAGAGGTGCCGGTGGTCATCCGGATCCAACTCCACCGTTTGTATGGCGTGTCGGGCTGCTTCGGAGGGGTTGGCAACGTTGTACAGGTTGGCCGCCAACTCCACGAACTCCCGGCCGGTCATATGATCCAGCAGTGACTCCTGCTGTGGCACCATGCCCAGGCGTCCGAGTACCCCCACGTCGGCTCGGGGGTTCTTGCCCAGTATGTTTACGGTTCCGTTGGATGGTTTGGCCAGCCCGCACATGATCCGCAAAAGGGTGGATTTGCCCGCCCCGTTGGGCCCCAACAAGGCCGTGACACCCGCTCCAATGCTGAAGCTCACATCCGATACGGCCACCAAATCGCCGAACCATTTGGACACCCCGATGGCCTGCACCATTGGCGGTGCGGTGGGCTGCGGTGTTGCGGCCCCCATTGGCGGTGCGGGAGGCGGGTGTCCAGCGGTGTTCATCCCTTCACCTCGATGTTCTGATAGCGCCAGCGAGCGAACAGTCCGGCTGCGAGTATGAAGCCAACGGCGGCCAGAAACACCGACCACGTATCCACGTGCCTGATTACATAATCTTCAATACCAACCTCGCCGTAAATGCGAAAGACCGCTTCCACCGGCAAGGAGATCAAATCCACGAGCGCCCACGAATCGCCCCATTTTGCACCCTCGGAGAGGCCTCTACCGATAGCCAGGCTCACCAGCGGGATTAGGAAAACGGCTACGCTGGCCCGGGTGCGCCGATCGGTAAGGCTGGAAATTGCCAGCGATAGCGATGCCCAGAACACCGCCATCATCACCCCCGCGGCAAGCAGCCGCCCCAACTCTGCGAACCAGGCATTAACCCCGTCAGGGCCGGTACCATCCAAGGTGAATGCTATGAGCATCAAAAGCTGAGGCCCCATGGTCATTATTCCCAAAACAGCCACCACTGCGGCGAACTTGGCTACCAGGTAGGTGTCCCGGTTCAGCGGGGATGCCAGGTACAAACCGAGCATGCCGCTGCGGCGGTCGGTGCAGACCGCTTCGGGCGCTACGAACGCGGCGAACAGGAACAGCGCCCACACGATGATGTCGTAGTAATCACCCGACTTGCCCATAGGCAGCTCGTCGGTGCCCGGAAGCAAGGCGGCTATACCGACAAACACGATGGCGGGCACGAAAGCGATCAGCAAGGTGATCGCAGGCAGCACCTTCTGCCAGTTGGACCGCTTCAGGCCGAGCACCCGCTGCACGGTGTGATAGGCCAAGTTCAACATGGCGCTACCGGGGCTGTGGCGAGGACCCTCGTAGGCCACGTAGCCCCGGTCGTATATGCGGGCCTCGGTCATCGGGAAGCCTCGATGAACACGTCTTGCAGGGTTGTCATTGCGAGGCCTCGATGAACACGTCTTGCAGGGTTGTCATTGCGAGGCCTCGATGAACACGTCTTGCAGGGTTGTCATTGCGAGGCCTCGATGAACACGTCTTGCAGGGTTGTCATTGCGAGGCCTCGATGAACACGTCTTGCAGGGTTGTCATTGCGAGGCCTCGATGAACACGTCTTGCAGGGTTGTCATTGCGAGGCCTCGATGAACACGTCTTCGAGGCTGGTACGTCCGGGCTCCAAGCGGCGCAAGCCCAGGCCCAGATCGGCAACAAGGTCTCTCACCAGGTCGCCCACCTCACCACCTCCGGTAACGGTGACCGCTTGCCCCTCCACGCTTGCTTGAGCGCCCCTGGCGGCCAATGCCTCGGCCAGCGGGCGGGGATCATCATCCAACTCCACCCTGATGCCGTTGCTCGTGTCCTTCATGTCCCGGAGAGAACTGCTGTGTCCCACCACACCGTTGGTGAGGATCAACACCGAGTCGCACACCCGCTCAACCTCTTCCAGCAGGTGGGACGACAGCAATATGTCGATGCCGAACTCGCGGCCCACCCGCCGGATGAGCTCCAGCATGTCGTCTCGCTGCATCGGATCCAGCCCGTCGGTGGGTTCGTCCAGCAGCAGCAGATCGGGATCGTGGGCGATGGCTTGGGCTATCTTCACCCGCTGGCGCTGGCCGGTGGACATGGTGCCGATGGGTCGAAACCTCTCCTCCCCCAACCCGACCTGCCACAAAGCGTTGCTCGACCGCTCGGTGGCGGCTCTGCGGGGCAGCCCGTGAAGTTGAGCAATGTGGCGCACCAGATCGGCGGCCTGCACATCGCCGGGAAGGTCGTGGTGCTCGGGGGCGTAACCCAGACGGGCCCGTATTTCGGCCCCGCTCCGATCGGGGTCTGCTCCCAGAACGCTCAGCTCGCCACCCTGGCGGGGGCGCAGGCCCAGGATGAGCCCCATGAAGGTGCTCTTGCCCGCGCCGTTGGATCCCAGCAGTCCGGTGACCCCTCCCCGTACCTCGCAGTCCAACCCTCTCAGCACATGGTTGGAGCCGTAGCTCTTCTGCACCCCCCGAGCGGAGATGATCGCCCCGGCCATGGGTGGATCCTATCGCTTTGGGTTCGAGTTGGGTGCTCGTGCCGGTAACCAACTGTCACCACAGCCGGTAGCATGAAACCGTGGGAACAGATCCAGCCATAGGAACCCATGAAACCGTGGGAACGGATCCAGCCATAGGAACCCATGAAAACGTGGGAACGGATCCAGCCATAGGAACCCATGAAAACGTGGGAACGGATACAGGGGTGGGCAACCGTGGGAACACATCCAGGGGTGCAGTGGTTGTAGCCTTCAATCGGTTAGTTAAAGGGAGATGCCAGTGACATTGGAAACCGTCCGTGACCCAGCGACCCTGATCGAGATCACCGAGTTGGTGGATCGGCTGCTGGATGCCATTGATGGGGAACTCACCAGCCGTTCCCGGGTGGTGGACGGTCTGCTGGATCTGCGGCTGGTGGCCGCCGATATGCCTGAGATGGTGGCCCAGGTTGACGACTGCCTGACCTCCCTGCCCGGCAACACCGCAATCACCAACCGCTTGTGGATGGAAATGCTGGGCGAGTTCCGCAACGCTGCCACGAATTAGGGGTGCCGGCGTTCCAGGCTTGCTTCTCGAGTGCTGGTCAGCCGTGGTTGGCTGACGACAGGGCCAGGGCCGCGTTGATGAGGCCGAGGTGGGAGTAGGCCTGGGGGTGATTGCCCAGCAGTCGCTCCGTTCTGGGGTCGTACTGCTCGGGGAGCAGCCCGGTGGGGCCACATAGATCCAGGTAGCGGTCGAACAGGGTGCGGGCATCGTCGAGTTGGCCGATGAGCACGTAGGCCTCGATCAGCCATGAGGTGCAGATCAGGAATCCGCCCTCCATGCCGGGCAGCCCGTCGTCGTGACGGTAGCGGTACACGGTGTGGCCGTCGCGCAGCTCGCTCTCCACCGCCTTCAGGGTGGATACGAACCGGCTGTCGGTGGGAGGTATAAGCCCGCTGAGGCCGATCCACAACAAGCCGGCGTCGATATCGGTGGAGCCGTAGGCGGAGGTGTAGGAGCGGCGCTGTTCACTCCATCCGTTCTCGATCACATCGGCGGCGATCCGGTGGCGCAGGGGGCTCCAGCATCGGGCCAGATCCCGGTCCAATCTCTGGGCGATTTTTATGGCCCGGTCCACCGCCATCCAGCACATCACCTTGGAGTGCACATGGTGGCGGGGTGGGCGACGTTCCTCCCAGATGCCGTGGTCGGGTTGGTGCCAGCGGGTGGCTACCGCCCCCACCACCGCTTTCACCAGTTGCCAGTGCCGTTCGGTCAGGGTCATTCCGACCTGGCACAGTTGCCAAGCCAGGTTCACCACCGGGCCGAACACGTCGAGTTGCACCTGGTGCTCGGCGGCGTTGCCGATCCGCACCGGACGGCTTCCCGCATACCCGGCCAGTTCGGGCAGCACCGCCTCGGGCAGGGCCTCGTCCCCCACCAGCGGGTACACCGGTCGTAGCTGTTCTGGGCTGGGGAGGTGCTCCACCCGGTCGAGAATCCAGTCCAGCAGGGCACCGGCCTCCTGGGTGCTGCCCAAAGACAGCAGTGCGGCTGCGCTCATGCTGGCATCCCGGGGCCAGCAGTACCGGTAGTCCCAGTTGCGTACCCCGCCCATGACCTCGGGAAGGCTGGTGGTGGCGGCGGCCATCACCGCCCCGGAAGGCTTGTAGCACAGCGCTTTCAGTACCAGCGCCGACCGCGCGACCTCCTCGGCGGCGACCGGCGGCAATGTCAAACCCTCCACCCAGTCTCGCCAGTACTGTTTGGTGATCCGGCGGCGGTCGGTTTCAGCCCTCCCGGATCGGGGAGGGTGGAGGTGGACACCGAGGCACAGGGTCAACTCCAGAGGGGTCCCGTCGAGCTGGACATCCGCTACTGCGGTCTGGTGAGGGCCGTCGTTGACAATGTCCCAGCTCACTCCGGGGGATAGCAGGATCATGGTCTCGGCCGCTCCCCACACCCCAAGACCACCGTTGGTTACGTGCACCCCGGTGGGGGCTCGGCTGAAGTCCAGCCTGGGGGCGAACTCGATACGGATACGCCCGGTTCCTTCGACGACCCGGATCAGGTTGGTGCGGCCCGCCGATGCTGACGACCCACTAGGTATCTGAACCTGTTCTGGTAGTGGCCCACTAGGTATCTGAACCTGTTCTGGCGATACCGATGACCCCTGGTCGGAGCAGTCCAGGTAATCGGTCACCGTTATGTCCGACCAGCGAGTCTCGGTGATCATGGTGCCGTCCAGGTAGCGGTGCGAGATGGGTGGGCTCTTGTCGTGGCGGCTGATGGAGAAATGGCCGGCCCTTGCCCCTCCCAGCAGCCCCGCGAACACCGCTGGGGAGTCGGCTCGGGGGTGGCACATCCAGTTCACCGAGGCATCGGCGGTTACCAGTGCCACGGTGCTCTGGTTGCTGAGCAGGCTGTGGCGCTCGATGGGCAGGGCGTGTTCACCCATCAGCCAGGCTCTTCTCCGCTCGGCCAGCAGGGCCAGGGCTTGAGCCACCTCCAATGGGTTTTCCAGCCGGGCATGGGCCAGGGTCAGACCGGGGCCCACTTTGAGCCCCAGATCGGGGCCTCCCAGATGGGCAAATGCCTGCTCGTCGGTCACATCGTCTCCGGCGAAAACCACGGCCTCGGCTGATACTTCTGCTCTCAGCCGATCCAGGGCGTGACCCTTGTTGAGGTCCAGCACCGACAGCTCCATCACCATCTTCCCGCTTTTGAGATGGACTCCCTCCCATTTGCCCGGGCCGTTCAATATCGCGTCCAGCGCCTCCGCGGCGATCTCGGGGTCGGCTTTGCGATAGTGAAAGGCCACCCCTGCCGGTTTGGGTTCGATGATGAACCCCAGGTCCCGGCGAGCGATCTGGTTCAGTTCTTTCAATAACCGATCGCGCAGGTCCTGCTGCTCGGGCCGCAGATCGTCGGCGAAGCCCACGTCGAACTCGCTGCCGTGGCTCCCCACCAGGTGAATTTCCTCGGGAAGGCGGCTCAGCGCGGCCAGATCCCGCAGCGCCCGTCCGGAGATAACCGCCACATGGGTGTCGGGCATGGAGGCCAGTTGTCGCACCGCGGCCACCGACTCCCGGGTGGGACGGGCCTTATCGGGGTTGTCGGTTATGGGCGCAAGCGTGCCGTCGTAGTCGCAGGCCACGAGCAGCACCGGTACCCGGGCCAGCTCCTTGAGCCTGGTTTCAACATCCTTGCCCACCAGGATCGAGCCGCGGGTGTGAGCGCTGCTGGAGTTGTGCTCGTTCAATGACGTTCCTCCAAACGAGCGAGAAAGCGCTCTTTCACCGGAGCTTCCCCAGTCGAGTCAAAAAGCGCTCTTTCACCGGAGCTTCCCCAGTCGGGTCAAAAAGCGCTCGGCCCATCGCTGGGCGGTGTTGGTCCTCACCACCCGTCTCATGGCCCGCATGGCCGGTTCGGCGTCGGTATCGGAGCGGTGAGCAGCAGCTTCCATGGTGGTTTTCAACCCCTCGATGTCGTGGGGATTGATCAACTCGGCGGTTCGCAGTTCCTGGGCCGCTCCGGTGAACTCCGACAGAACCAGAACCCCCGAATTATCGGTTCGGCAGGCCACATATTCCTTGGCCACCAGATTCATGCCGTCCCTCAAAGGGGTGACCAGCATTACATCGGCGATGAGGTACATGGCCACCAGCTCCTCGATGGGGTGACTCCGGTGCAGGTAGTGGACCACGGGTCGGCCCATCACCCCGAAGTTCCCGTTCACGTCGCCCACCTGCTGCTCCACCGCTTGGCGGACTTCGGTGTAACCGGTCACCCGCGATCTGCTGGGCTCGGCTATCTGCACGAGCACGCAGTGGTCAACCGGCAGCCGACCCTCGGCCAGTAGTTCCCGGAAGGCCCGCAGCCGAACCTCGATGCCCTTGGTGTAGTCGAGGCGATCCACCCCCAGCAGCACGGTGGTTGGCGAGCCCAGGGTGCGGCGAATCTCGGCTGCCCGGGTCCGCACCGTTGGATCGGTGGCCAGCCCGACAACCCGGTTGACATCGATACCGATGGGGAAGGCCTCCACTTGGGTGGTCATGCGGTCGTGTTCGATGACCTTGCCCGTGGTTTTGGCTCCGGTAATGCGGGTAACCGACCGGCAGAAGTTGTGAACTCCCAGCGGGGTTTGCAGGCCGATCAGATCGGCCCCCAGCAGGCCGTTGATTATCTCGGTCCGCCAGGGCAGGCGTATGTACAGCTCACGGGCGGGGAAGGGGATGTGGAGGAAGAATCCGATCCTGAGGTCGGGACGGACCTGCCGCAGCATGCCGGGCACCAGTTGCAGGTGGTAGTCGTGGATCCACACCGTGGCCCCGGGTTGGCTCAGTTCGGCCACGGTGGTGGCGTAGCGCTGATTGACGGTCCGGTAGGCATCCCACCAGGTGCGGTGGTATTCGGGCGGCACCAGAGCATCGTGGAAGAGCGGCCAGAGGGTGGCGTTGGAGAATCCTTCGTAGAATTGTTGGATTTCTCCCTGGCTAATGCCGACCGGATGGCACTGGAACCCGTCCGTCTCGAAGGGTTCGGCTCCGGCCCCGGGAATCCCCGACCAGCCGACCCAGACCGCATCGGGGTTGCCCGACATGACCGGCCTCAAAGCCGACACGAGCCCGCCGGGACTCGGAACCCAACGGGCGGTGTCGCCCTCCCACACCCTTCTTACCGGGAGCCGGTTGGCCGCGACCACGAAGTTCCACTTCTGGTCCACCACGGCCACCCGGCCAAGCTATCGCACCACCAATCAGCCGAAAGGGTATTGGGGGGGTTATTGAATCAATCAGCCGAAAGGGTATTGGAGGGGTTATTGAATCTTGGGCCGCTCAGTCCAGGATCAAGGCCTGGTCGGAGGGTTCACGGTCGTCGCCCAGGTCGATGGTGGCTCGGATGATGCGGCCGGTGAAGGGGAATCGGCCGGTGACGCGCCGGCTGGGGGATGGGGCCCGGGTGAAGCCCACGCTGATGCCCACCGCGTGGATGTGGGTGCTGTGGGTGTGGGGCATGGCCACCGATGCCGTCTCGTCACCGTTGACCAGCAGCCGGCCCACCCCGGCGTGGTTGCCGGTGCGCTCGAAGGTTGCCGCCACCGTGAGCCGTCCTGATGGCAGGGTACTTTCCGACATTGCCGTGTAGTGATCCCAGGCCATGTTGTAGTCCCACACCAGCCGGCCGTTCCGGATGAACAGGGCGAAGCCCGAGGACACGTCACCGCAGGCCACCAGGGTGCCGTCGTCGCTACCGGCCCGGTCCAGTTCCACGGTTATCCCGTAGGACACGTTCTTGAGGTCGGGGCATCCGTCGCTGGGTATGTAGGCGCCCGGGTAGTACACGAACCGGGACCGGTTGGTGATGGGTCGGGGTTTGGGCACGTGGAAGCGCTCCAGGATGCGGTCGTCCAGGGGTAGCACCTGATGGGCCCGGGCCGCCGCCCACCAGCGGTCGATGAGCGAGGCCAGCCGTTCGGGCTCGGTGCCGGCCAGGTCCCGGGTTTCGGAGAAGTCCCGGTCCAGGTGGTACAGCTCCCAGCGGTCGTCGTCGAAGCTCTCCCCCTGAATGTGGCGGGTGACCGCTTTCCAGCCGCCGGCCCACATGGCCCGGTGGCCCAGCATCTCGTAGTACTGCTCCGTTTTGGCGGTGGCGGTGTGCCTGTCCGAGAAGGTGTAGGCCATGGATGTGCCCTCCATCGGTATCTGGGCCACCCCGCCCATCTCGGCCGGCTCGTTCAAACCAATGATCTCCAGCAGCGTGGGGGCGATGTCGCTCACGTGGTGGTACTGGGTACGGATGGCCCCGTTTTCGGTTATCCCCGCGGCCCACGAGATTATGAGCGGATCGCGCACCCCACCGGCATGGGTGTTCTGCTTGTACCACTTGAGCGGGGTGTTTCCGGCCATGGCCCATCCCATCGGGTACACCGTCCACGAGTTGGGGCCGCCGATGCCGTCGATGTCGGCCAACTGCTGGTCCAGGGGTCGGGGGTCGAGGCCGTTGATGTAGCGCATGGCGTTCTCATGGCCCGAAACACCGCCCTCAGCGGTGGCCCCGTTGTCGGACAGCAGCACGAACACGGTGTTCTCGGCCCGACCGATCTCCCGGAGGGTGGTCACCAGCTTGCCCAGATGCTCGTCGGTGTGGGTGAGCATTCCCGAATAGGCCTGCTGCATCCGGGCGGCCACCTTCTGCTCGTCCGCGCTCAGCTCGTTCCAGTCGGGCACACCGGGGTTGAACGGGGGCAACTCGGTGCCGGCCGGAATGATCCCGGTGCGCTTCTGGCGGGCGAACCGCTCCTGGCGGATGGCCCCCCAGCCGGCGTCGTAACGGCCGTTGTAGCGGTCGATGTAGGGTTTGGGGGCGTGTAGCGGGTAATGACCGGTGCCGAAGCACAGGTAGAGGAAGAACGGCCGCTCGGGCCATGCCGAGGTCTGCCCGGTTACCATGCCGATGGCCTGCTCGACCAGATCCTCGGTCAGGTGGTAGTCGGGCCGGTCGGGCCGGTCGATGTGGTGGTTGTCGGCCACCAGGTCGGGATCCCAATGGTTGGTGGCCCCATCCATGAACCCGTAGAAACGGTCGAAACCCCGCTGGAGCGGCCACTGGTCGAACGGGCCGGCCGGAGTGGTGTCCTCGATGGGGGCCAGGTGCCACTTGCCCACTGCGAAGGTGGAGTACCCCGCGGGGCGGAGCATCTCGGCCAGCGTGGCGGCCCGGTTGGTGATGCGCCCGGTACAGCCGGGAAAGCCGGTGTCCCAGTTGCTGACCACCGCCATGCCCACCGAGTGGTGGTTGCGCCCGGTGAGCAGGCAGGCCCGAGTGGGCGAGCACACGGCCGTGGTGTGGAAGTTGTTGTATCGCAGGCCGCGGGCCGCCAGGTCGTCCATGTTCGGGGTGTCGATCTCGGAGCCGAAGCAACCCAGATCGGCAAAACCCACATCGTCGAGAACGATCACCACCACATTGGGGCTGCCCGGCGGCGGGGTCACCGGATCGGGCCACCACGGGATGGACTCCCCCACCGTGTCACCCACCACACCGCCGAAGCCTTGAGCGGAGCTTTGAGCGGAGCTTTGAGCGGAGCTTTGATCCTCAGATGTCATGGGTGGTTGCTAGCACACCGGCTTATGGAGCGCAGGAGCACCCCGGTGGGCCATTAGGCTGCTTGGTCGTGGCCGGCGCTTGCACTTGCATTTCGGGCAGTGGTTGCTGCCATGCCTGAGCGTTTCTTGAACCGCCGGTTGGCCGAGTTCGGCACCACCATCTTTGCCGAGATGTCGGCACTGGCCGTTGCCACCGGGGCCATCAACCTGGGTCAGGGGTTTCCCGATACCGATGGCCCCTCCGAGGTGGCCGACGCGGCGGTGGCGGCCATCCGGGCCGGGCACAACCAGTATCCCCCCGGTCGGGGCATTGCCGATCTGCGACGGGCGGTGGCCGAGCACCAGAAGCGGTTCTACGACTTGGATTTGGATCCCGACAGTGAGGTGCTCGTAACGGCGGGGGCCACCGAGGCCGTCGCCGCGGTGATGCTCTCGCTGCTGGAGCCGGACGACGAGGTGGTGCTGTTCGAGCCCTACTACGACTCCCATGTGGCCGGCATCGCCATGGCCGGAGCCCATCGTCGGCTGGTGACCCTGAGGCCTCCCCACTACCGGTTCGATCCCGACGATCTGGTTGCCGCCATCGGCCCTCGCACCCGCATGATCGTGGTGAACTCCCCCCACAACCCCACTGGCAAGGTGTTCGACCGAGCCGAGCTGGAACTGATCG
This sequence comes from Candidatus Poriferisocius sp., assembly GCF_965202595.1. Lineage (GTDB taxonomy): Bacteria > Actinomycetota > Acidimicrobiia > Acidimicrobiales > Bin134 > Poriferisocius. The sequence continues at coordinate 2,563,220 of NZ_OZ241836.1, read as the reverse complement.
CCGGGTTGTGCCGCGACCACGACCTGCTGGCGGTTACCGACGAGGTGTACGAGCACCTGGCCTACGACGGTGAGCACATCCCCCTGGCCACGCTGCCGGGGATGCGGGAGCGCACCATCACGGTGTCGTCGGGGGGCAAGACGTTCTCGTTCACCGGGTGGAAAATCGGCTGGGTGTGTGCCGCCCCGAGGTTGTTGGATGCGGTCACCACGGCCAAGCAGTTCTTGACCTACGTGAACGGCACCCCGTTTCAGCACGCCATCGCGGTGGGCCTGCGGCTGGGTGACGGCTACTTCGACGGGCTGCGTCGCAACCTGCGAGCCCGCCGGGATCAGCTCACCGCCGGGCTGGCGGCGGCGGGGTTCGAGGTCTACCGCCCCGCAGGCACTTACTTCGTGACCGCCGATGTGCGACCCCTGGGGTTCGACGACGGTATGGCCCTCTGCCGGGGGCTGCCCGAGATGTGCGGGGTGGTGGCCGTGCCGAATGTGGTGTTCTATGACAACGAGGACGAGGGTCGGCACCTGGTGCGGTTCGCCTTCTGCAAGCGCCCCGAGGTGCTCGACGAGGCTGTGGAGCGGCTGGCCCGCCTGGCTGGCCTGGGGGGTGATGGTTCATGAGGGTGGCGGCGGTGCAGCACGACATCGTATGGGAGGATCGCGAGGCCAATTTCAGCAAGCTGGGACCCGGGATTGCCCGAGCCGCGGCCAAGGGTGCTCGACTGGTGGTGCTGCCCGAGATGTACTCAATCGGGTTCTCCATGAACGTTGACCGGATATCTGAGCCCCCCGACGGACCCAGTACCACCTTTCTGGTTGACCAGGCCGCCACCCACCAGGTGTGGGTGTGCGGCTCGATTCCGGTCAAGGATCCGTCGAGCGCCGAACTGCCCTACAACCGGTTCGTGCTGGCCGGACCGGGCGGGGTGGCTGCGGTCTACGACAAGATCCATCCGTTCACCTACGGCGGCGAGCACGAGCACTACGCCGCCGGTACCCAGCGGATCACCGTCACCGTCGAGGGGGTGAGGATCAGCCCGTTCGTGTGCTACGACCTCCGGTTCTCCGACGAGTTCTGGGCGTTGGCCCCCGACACCGACTGCTATTTGGTGGTGGCCAACTGGCCGGCACCCCGGCGAGCCCACTGGTCGGCGCTGCTGGTGGCCCGGGCTATAGAGAACCAGGCCTATGTGGTGGGGGTGAACCGGGTGGGTACCGGGGGAGGCTTGCACTACTCCGGCGACACCGTGGTCATCGACCCGTTGGGGGCTGAGATCGCCGGTGCCCCTGATTCCGGGGAGGCGGTTGTCTACGCCGACATCGATCCGGCGGCGGTTGAGGGGGCTCGATCCCGTTACGGGTTTCTTGACGACCGGCGCTAGCCCGCCAATGCCGCAAGAGCTTGGACCGCTGGTAACTGTTCGATGCCGCAAGCGCCTCAACCGCTGGTAACTGTTCGATGCCGCAAGCGCCTCAACCGCTGGTAACTGTTCGATGCCGCAAGCGCCTCAACCGCTGATCACTGTCCGGTTCGTCCTGCTGTGTCTGTGCGGGATGTTCTATTTCATGTCGCTGGGTTTGGTCTACCCGGTACTCCCCGGGTTTGTGGAGAACGAGCTGGGTGGTGGGCCGGTGGCGGTCGGCTTGGCCGTTGGTGGGTTCGGGCTGTCGGCGGCGGTGGCCCGCCCGTTCGTGGGACCGTTGGGCGACTCCAAGGGTCGGCGTTTCGTGGTGATGTGGGGGAGTGTGCTGGCCGGATTCGGCATTCTCGGCAACCTGTGGGCCGTCAACGTGGCGGCGGCCGTCCTGTTCCGGCTGCTCACCGGGCTGGGCGAGGCTGCTTTCTTCGTGGGCATTGCCGCCGCCACCCAGGACATGGCCCCCGAAAACCGCCGGGGTGAGGCCACCTCGTACTTCTCGGTCACCGTGTACACCGGGTTGGCCGTTGGGCCGGTCATCGGCGAGGCCCTGGAATCGGCGGGTGGGGCCGACGCAGTGTGGATCATGGGCGGAATACTTTGCGCAATGGGCATGCTGCTGGGGGTATGCATGCCCGGACCTCCCCGCAACGCCCCCTCGGGGTGGCCGAACACGTTGCTGTACTTCCCCGCTCTCCGTCCCGCCCTGCTGCTGGGGTTGGGGCTGCTCGGCTACTCCGGATTCCTGGCCTTCATCGCCCTGCACGTCGAGCACCTCGGGTTCGCCCCAACCGGGGCGGTATTCACCACCTTTGCGGTGATGGTGATCGGTCTGCGCATCCTGCTGGCTCGCCTCCCCGACCGGCTCGGTCCGCAGCGCACCAGCACGATGTCGTACCTGTTCTCGGCCGCCGGCCTGTGGACCATCGCCTCGTGGCAGCAGATCATCGGGGTGTTCGTGGGGACCGCCCTTCTGGCCGTGGGCCAGACGTTCCTGTTTCCCGCGCTGTTCGTGATGGCGGTTGAATCGGCCCCTATCCATAGGCGCAGCCAGGCCATAGGGACCTTCAGCATCGCCTTTGACCTGGCCATAGGTCTGGGCGGCTTGACCATGGGGGCGGTGGTGTGGCTCTCGTCCCGCCCGGCGGCTTTCTTCGTCGGCGGGTCGCTGGCATGGATAGCGCTGTTAGTGAGCCGCACGCTGGTCCGCCCCGGCCCGGCGGTTGCCCCTTGACCCGTACCTGAATCGTACCGGCCTGATTGCAAAGGGCATACAAGTAAAGGGCATATGAGGGGCCAGTTGCAGAATTGCCTATTGACAGTGCTCAGCGGGTTTAGCAAAGTGAGCACCTTCGCCTTGAACTTCCCCCTCGTCGCGCCGAGTGTGTCCGGCATCATACGAAGGGAAGCACAATGCGGGCTTGCACGCTTCTGGTCCTGGTTCTGACCTGCGGTTCGGCGATGGTGGCCTCGGGTGCCATTGCCACACCGGGCGGGCCAGGAGCCATGTCTCCCCCGCAGCAGGGTGGAGGTTCCTCGGTTACCTACCAGAAGAACACGCTGCTCCCCCCGGTGTCTCGCCCGCAGCAGGGTGGAGGTTCCTCGGTTACCTACCAGAAGAACACGCTGCTCCCCCCGGTGTCTCGCCCGCAGCAGGGTGGAGGTTCCTCGGTGGATTCCAAGGACGGGGAGGTGAGGTTGGGCGTGTGGCTCGAGGTGGTCATCCCCGGTTCGGTAACCCCCGGGGGCAACTCCGGCAACCCCGGCGGGCCCGTCTGTTACTTGCGGCAGGGCCATTTCAGTGAGCTGATGGCCTGGTTGGAGAACCACTACGTGGCCGGTCCCGATCCGGGCGAGGTGTATATCCTCAAGATCTGCAAGACCGATCAGGATTTCGAGCTTGCCACCTTCTGGGTTTATCAACCCGTGCCGCCACCGGCACCCACGGTCCGGGAGACCACCCGGCTGCGCAACGAGGCTTGGGGCCAACTGGCCATTCCCGAGCCGGCTACGCATATGGCCCCCAGCCGCGTCACAGTCGTCCATATCCCCACCTATGTATGGGTGCCTGCCGCCGATCGCACCCCGATCTCCGCGACAATTGCCACCACTCTGGAGGGCCAGGAGCTGAGCCTCACCGCCACGGCCCACCCCCGCCGCCTGGGCTTTCTGCGGGCCGACATGGGCGATGGGAACACGCTTTGGTGCGATGCCCAGGACGTGGTGGAGTTCGACCCCACCCGTGACCCGCTCGACCAGCCGTCCGGATGCTTCCACTACTACCGGCACCCGTCGGTCAACCGTCCCGACCTCCGCTACTCGGTGGTGGTGACTGCTTACTGGGAGGTCTCGGTGCAGTGCGAGTTCAACGGCGGCCCCTGCCCCAACCCGCTCCCCGCGGTCCCCACTCAAGTGCTTGTCGCCCCTCCCCGCCCCATTGCCGTAGCCGAGGTTCAGGCCCTCGCCACCTCCGGATGGGTTGCCCTGTCCCATGCCCCCGGGTGACCCGCCGGGCCGTCATCGCATACGAATCAAAAAATCAGGCCAAAATCAGGTGACATCCCGGTGGTGTTGGGGTAATATGATTAATCCAATCAACGCGGGGTGGAGCAGTCTGGTAGCTCGTCGGGCTCATAACCCGAAGGTCGCGGGTTCAAATCCCGCCCCCGCCACCATAAAAGCCCTGGTTGCAGCGTTGCTGTGGCCAGGGCTTTGTTGCTCAGAGGCCCGATACCAGCCAGCTTGACAGCCTGGTGCATTCAAATTGATTGAAAAGATAATAAATATACTGAAACCCTTTTCAAAAAGTGACATTAAGTTGTCACTTTTTGAAAAGGGTTTTTGGCGCATTTGTGATTCTTATTTGGTATGATGATCTCGGATCAGGTATTGCTAGAAAGTTGTAATTTGTTGCAGTACTTACTGAAAAATCCGGTGCAGTACTTACTGAAGCTCAGAATTGCTGTTGTTATTGTTGCAATAGCTACTCACCCTGTGGTGTTGTACTACGTCAATGATGGGTTGGGGTGGGAGGAAGTTCAACAGATTCTCATACTTCCAATAACTGGATGGTTGCCACCCTTTGCATTCTATCTGTTTGCATTACGGTCTCGTCTAGCTGTATTGCTAGGTAGTGGTGTGATTTTGGTTGGATATCCGATGAACATAGCAATTGTAAATTCGGAGATGGATGAAAGTAGCACTGCTGCCCTTGGTTTTGTTGCCATTCCAAACTGGATCATATTGCCTTCTTTGATTTTTATTGCCATTCTGGATGCTTTCATAAAATGGACCATCTCAAATTGGAAAAGCTCCCGTAATCAACCGACAACTTTCACGCCACGAGGTTAGGGTAGCTAAATAATCGAGTTCCAAAAGATCGACTCCAGACCGCAAGAAGTGGGAGAGTGAAGGTTATGAGCGGATTCTTCTACGAGCAGGACGCTGATCCGGCGGCACTGGATGGGCAGCGGGTGGCGGTGGTCGGCTACGGCAACCAGGGCAGGCCGTGGGCCCTGAACCTGCGGGACTCGGGTGTTTCGGTGTCGGTGCATGTGCGGGCCGATGAGAGCCGGGACCAAGCCGTTGCCGACGGGTTCGAGGCTGCCGGCATCGGCAGTGCTTCAGCGGCCGATGTGGTCTGCGTGCTGGTGCCCGACGATGCCATTCCCGGTCTGGGCCTGTCCCCCCGCCCGGAAGCGCTGACCATCGTGGCCAGCGGCTACACACTGGCATTCGATCGGTTCACCCCGGGTGGTGACATTGCCATGGTCGCCCCCCGGATGCTGGGCCCGGAGGTGAGGCGCTGCTACACCGAGGGGGTTGGCTTCATCACCGCCGTCGGCGTTCATCAAGATGTCACCGGTACCGCCGAACCCCGGATGCTGGCGGTGGCCAAGGCCATCGGCGGGTTGCGCCAGGGTGCCATTTCCATGACCCCCCACCAGGAGGCGGTACTGGATCTTGCGGTGGAGCAACTCCTGTCGCCGGCTCTGACCCATGTGAATGCCACGTTCGCTATGGTGATGCTGGAGCTGGGCATCCCCCTGGAGGCGATCACCACCGAGTTGTTCTACTCCGGCGAGGTGGAGCGTAATTACCGGTTGCTGCGCGAAGAGGGCTTTGTGACCCAGCTCAACCACCACTCCCCGGCCAGCCAGTACGGCCAGCTCTCCCGGCGGGGCCGGTTCGACCACCTGGATGTGGGTACGACCATGAGGGAGTTGGCCGGTGAGATCGCCTCGGGCCGGTTCGCGGACGAGTGGGACACCGAGTCGGCTGCCGGCGCTCCCCGGCTGAACGAGCTGCGCGATCAGCACGCGGGGGAGATGATGAAAGCCCTAGAAGCCGACCTGCGGACCAAGCTTGGCCCCAACTCCGGTCCTGCCATCGCAACGCCCGGGGGGTGAGCGCCGGATCCAATCGCAACGCCCGGGGGGTGAGCGCTGGGTCCCATCACAACGCCCGGGGGGTGAGCGCTGGGTCCCGTCTTGATGAGCGGCGGCGGCGGTTTCAGGATTGGCCCCACTACCGCTGGGCGGTGCTGGGGCTCACCATGGTGGGCATCGCCTCAACCAGCTTTCCGATAACCGTCCTGTCGGCATCGTTGCCCGAGATCGCTGCCGATCTCAACACCTCGGAGAGCGCGGTGAGCTGGGTGCAGTCCGCCCCCCTGGTGGCCATGGCGGTGGGCACTCCCATAGCCGGCAAGTTCGGCGATCTCTACGGCCACCGGCGGCTGTACCTGTGGGGATACGCGCTGGCCACCGGGTTCACGGTTCTCACCGGCTTGTCGTGGAATGTGGGCTCACTGGTGGCGATGCGGACATTGGGCCAGTTCATCGGAGCGGCCACCCTGCCGGCTTCCATGGCCATCATCATGACGGTGTTCGCCCGGAGGGAGCGGGCGCTGGCCATGGGCTACTGGTCGGCGGTCACTGCCCTGTCGCCGGCCATCGGGGTGGCTTTCGGCGGGTTCATGGTGGATGCCTTCGGCTGGCGGACCATCTTCTACGTCCAGGCGGTACCGTCCTTGCTGGCGTTGCTGGCCGCCATCCCGCTGCTGCCCGAAACCCCCCGCAAACCCGATGTGCGCTTCGACATCAGCGGCGCAGTGAGCCTGGGCCTGGCGGTGGCCGCCCTGCTTCTGGCCATCAACCGGGGTCCGGAATGGGGGTGGACTCACCCGCTGGTGGTGGTCGGACTGGTCGGCGGCCCTGTGGCCGTGGCGGTGTTCTGGGCCGTCGAGCGCCGGACCCGCGACCCGATACTGCCCCTGGATTTTCTGCGCCGTCGCGGCTTCGTCATCCCCAACCTTATGACGTTTTTGGGTCACATGGCGTACATGGGCACGCTGGTGGTGGCCCCCTTCATGCTGGAGGGAGCCTTCGGCATTGCCGAGGTCAGCACCCGGTCGGCAGCCCTCATCGCCCGTCCGGTGGGGTTCAGCGTGGGAGCGTGGTACGCCGGACGGGTGGAATCCCGCCGGGGCGGGCGGGCAATCATGGTCTCGGGGGCACTCATCATGTCGGTGGCGCTGGCCGGAACCGGGGTATCCATACTGGCGGGCTGGCTGGCTGCGGTCATCGTTTTGCTGTTCTTGACCGGGGTGGGCCAGGGAGCCACCCGGCCGGCGGCGGTGACCGCAGTGGCCAATTCGGTGGACGACACCGACCTGGGATCGGCCTCGGGATTCTTGCAGACGCTGGGCCACATAGGGGCGGCTACTGGCATCACCATCATGATCACCGTTCTGGGATCGAGCGATTCGCCCGAGCGGTTCTTCGCCGTTTTCGTACTGGCGGCGGCCATCGCCTCGCTTTCGGCTCTCGTTGCCCGGTGGTCGCCGGCCGCGGGGGCGACCATGAGCGGGAAAGGCCGTCCCAGCCACGGGTAGCCGGGGTAGCCGGTGGCGGGCAGGGTATCGCGGGCGGCTAGTTCAGGGGTGGGAGATCACCGAAGTCGATGGTGAACGGTAGGTCGGGGTCGGGTTCGTCATCCTCCTGCTGGATCTCCACCCGGATCTTCTCCGGCTCCAGGATCTCGCCCAAAGCTACCATCGCCGCCCCGAGGGCGGAACCGGCCGATGTGCCGGTGGCCTTGCGGATCAGACCCTCCGGCGGCTGGTAGTCCCGGGGGTCATCCCACTGGAACTCCAGATCCTCGGTTTCCTCCGGCTCGGGCATCCTTTGATTCTACGCGGTTGCTGCTTCGGGGAGTGCCCCGCTCAGGATTTCGTAGGCCACTCGTTCGGCCTTGAACCGGGCCCGGCCGCCGGTCAGCGACCGCAGTTCGATGGCGTAACGCACCAGTTCCGACTCGGGAACGACGGCGTGGATGACCTGCTCGCCCCACGGTCCGGACTCGGTGCCCTGCACCTGGCCCCGGCGGGAGGACAGATCGCCCATCACATCTCCCTGGTACTCGGAGGACACGGTTATCTCCACCCGGGCCATGGGTTCCAGCACCACCGGACCGGCCTGGGCGAAGGCGGCGTTGAAGGCGAGCTTGCCCGCCATGTTGAAGCTGAACTCCGAGGAGTCCACCGAGTGGTGCTTGCCGTCGTACACGGTGGCCTTGATGTCCACGATGGGAAAGCCCAGGCTGGCACCATCGGCCATGGCCTCGCGAACACCGGCCTCCACCGCGGGTATGTACTGCCGGGGAATCGACCCCCCACTTATGGCATCCACGAACTCGAAGCCGGCACCCCGGGCCAAGGGTTCGATGCGCACATAGGCCACACCGAACTGGCCGTGCCCGCCGGACTGCTTCTTGTGCTTGCCCTCGGCATCGCCGGTCCCGGTGATGGTCTGGCGGTAGGGAACCCGCATGTCCTCGGTGTCCACCTCTATGCCCATGCGGTCGAGGCGGGATATCGCCAGCCTCAAATGGGCTTCACCCAAACCCCACAGCAGGGTTTGGTGGGTTTCTTCGCTGCGCTCCAGTTGCAGGGACGGATCCTCGTCGATGAGGCGGCGAAGCCCGGTGCCCAGTTTGTCCTCCGCTGCCCTGGTTCTGGGCACCAGCCCGTAGGCCAGTACCGGCTCTGGCCATGGCTCCAGTTGGATGACGGCTCGGCCCGCGTTGGTGAGGGTATCGCCGGTGTGGGTCTGCTGAAGCTTGGTCACGCCGCCGATGTCCCCGGCGGATACGGAGTTGATGTCCTGCTGCTTGCCCCCCACCAGGCTGACCAGACCTCGCAGCCGCTCGCTGTTGCCGGTGGAGGAGTTGGTGAGGTTGTCGTCCCTGCGGATTGTGCCCGACAGAACCCGGAACAGCGATATCTGGCCCACGTAGTCGTCGCTGATGGTCTTGAACACGCAGGCGAGCTGGTCGCCGCCGGGGTCGCAGGCCGGCTCGGTGTCGATATCGCTCATGGTCACGGTGATGGTGCGATCGGTGGGGGGAGGGCCGATCTCCACCAGGAAGTTGACCAGGCGATCCACGGCGATCGGACCGGTGGCCGAGCCGCACACCACCGGGAACACCGAGCCATCGGCCACTCCCCGCCCGAGAACCACCTCCAGTTCGGCCGGGTTGGGGACATCGCCCTCCAGGTAGCGCTCCAGCATGTCGTCGTCGGCCACGACGATGCCCTCGATGAGCTGCTCGTGGACTTCCTGCTCCTGATCCTCCATCTCGGCGGGGATCTCGGCCTCCTCCGCCGAGCCGCTGTCGTAGATGTAGGCCTTGTCGGTGATCAGATCGGCGATGCCGTGGAAGTTCGGGCCGTTGCCGATGGGCAGCTCCAGGGGGGCGATGCCGGCCCCGAAGGCATCCTGCAACTCGGCCAGCACGTTCTCGAAGCTGGCATGCTCCCGGTCGAGCTTGTTGATGAACACGATGCGCGCCAGCCCGGCATCGGCCGCCTGGTGCCAGATGGCGGTGGCCCGGTGGTCCACGCCGCTGGAGGCATCGATCACGAATACCAGCAGGTCAGCCACCTGGAAGGCGGCGTGGAGTTCGCCGGCGTAGTCGGGGGCACCGGGGGTGTCGATCAGGTTGATCTTGTGGCCGTGCCAGTCGAAGCTGGCCAACGCCAGTGATTGGCTGTGGCCGGCGGCCTTCTCCTCGGGGCTGAAGTCGCACACCGTGGTGCCGTCCTCCACCCTCCCGGTCCGTTCGATGGTGCCGGCCCGGTACAGCATCGCCTCGGCCAGGGTGGTCTTCCCCGATCCCTGAGATCCCACCAGCGCGACGTTGCGGATCTTCTCCGGTTCGACAGCCATCAATATCCCCCTATGGATTGCGTGGATTGCGGATTGTGTGGATTGCGGTAATGGATTCTGAGCTCGCTCCACGATATGCCGATGAGCCTAACCGCCAATTGAGGGTCGGGGTTAGTCGCTGATCGGCGTGGGTTCCAGCAGCTCCCGCATCCGTTGGGGTGGGAGGTGCTGCTCGCAGATGTCGATTCCCAGATGGCGGACCGCATCGGCCACCGCGTTGGTGATAGCTGCGGGAGCGCCGATGAGGCCCCCCTCGCCCACTCCCCGCCAGTCGGCATCGTGCAGGGGCTCGACCTCGAGATGTTCCACCTCGATGATCGGCATTTCCGCCGCCGAGGGGACCAGATAGTCGGCCATCGACGCGGTCAGCAGGTTGCCGTCGTGGTCGTAGAAATGGCGTTCGAACAGTACGGCGGCGATGCCCTGGGCCACCCCGCCCCGGATCTGGCCGTCCACGATGGCCGGGTGGATCATCCGGCCGCAATCCTCCACCACCACGTAGCGGTCGATGGTGATCTCGCCGGTGTCGGGGTCGATCTCCACCCAGCAGCAGTGCGTGGCCGATGCCCAACCGCCCGGGGGTGTGCGATATTCCACCTGAGCCTCGATGCCCTGGTCCATGCCATCGGGCAGCGACGACGGCGCGAACCAGGCCTGCTGGGCGATTTCCGTGAGGGCAATGCCCCGGCCCGGAGTGCCCCGCACCGAGACGGTACCGTCGACTATCTCCAGGTCGGCCGGGTTGGCCTCCAACCGATCGGCGGCGATGGCCAGCACCTTGGCCTTGACCTCGGCAGTGGCGGCGCGGGCCGCACCGGAGGCCATCATCGAGGCTCGGCTGCCGCCGGTGCCCAATGTGGTGAACGGGGTGGTGTCGGTGTCGCCGAACACGATCCGTACTCGGTCGAGGCCAACCCCCAGCTCATCGGCAACAACCTGGGCGATGGTGGTTTCGTGGCCCTGGCCGTGGGGCGACTGGCAACTGGCGATGGTCAGGTCGCCGGTGGGTTCCAAACGGGCCCGGGCCAGCTCTCCTCGCAGGTCGAAGCCGGCCGACCGGGCGAAATCAGGGGGGCCGGGGGCGATCTCGATGAAGGTGGCAAACCCCAAACCCAGCAGCTTGCCCTCGGCGCGGGCCGCGGCCTGCCGGGTTGCGAAGCCGTCCATTTCCATGAGTTCGGCGGCCCGATCCAGGGTTTGGCGGGCGGCTATGCCCGAGATGGTGGGGCCGGTGATCATGCGGGTGGGTTGGTCCTGGTCGATGAGGTTGCGGCGGCGGATCTCCACCCGGTCGATCCCCAGCTCGGCGGCGATCTCGTCCAGCATCCGCTCCCGCACCCAGGTCTCCGCGGCCCACGGTCCCCGGTAGGCGATGTAGCTGCACTTGTTGGTGGCCACCACCCGGCCCTCAAAGGCGTAGGCCCCCACCCGGTAGGCGTTGGGGATCAGCATCTTCACCAGGTTGCAGAACAGCGACGACGGGTAGGGCGGCATGGGATAGGCCCCCTGATCCATGGTCATGGCGGCCCGGATGCCCCGCAGGGTGCCGTCGTTGTCCACCGCCATCTCCACGGTTATGTCCTCCTCGCGGCTGTGTCCGGCCATCTGGAGGTTCTCGGTGCGGTCCTCGACCCACTGGACGCTACCGCCCACTGCCATGGCGGCCGCGGCCACGCAGATGTCCTCCCGCCCCACCTGGCCCTTGGAGCCGAACGCGCCCCCTATGTCGCCGGTGCGCACCCGGACGTTGCCGAAGGGGATGCCCAGAAGGTTCGACAGGTAGAGCTTCACCGCGTGGGGGCGCTTGGTGGCCAGCTCTATGTCGAGCCGGCCGTCGGAGGGGGTGTAGGAAGCCACCATCGCCCGGCCCTCCAGCGGGGCATGGCCGAAGCGGTGCTGGGTGAAGGTGCGGGCGAAAACGTGGTCGGCGGCGGCGAAGGTTTGGTCGATGTCGGCCCCCCACGACTGTGCGGTCTCGTACACCACGTTGGTGTCCAGGTCCTCGAACAGCAATGGAGCTCCGGGGGCGGCGGCTTCGTGCATGTTCACCACTACGGGAAGGGGGTGGTAGTCCACCACCACTGCGCCGGCCCCGTCGGCGGCGGCTTGGCGGGTGCGGGCGACGACCACGGCGATGGGCTCGCCCACAGTTCGGACCCGGTCCCCGGCCAGCGCGGTGAACGGGGTGACGGCCAGTTCCGGGGGGCCGGTGACCGCGATGGGGGCGACCACTCCCTCCAGGTGTTCCGCTGTCAGCACCGCCACCACATCGGGGGTGGCTTCGGCCGGCGCGGTATCCACCGCTTCGAGGCGGGCGTGACCCATCTGGCTGCGAACGAAGGCTATGTGCAAAAGGTCGGGATGGCGGATGTTGCCGGTGAAGCGCCCCTCCCCTCGCAGCAGGCGGGGCCCATCGATTCGGTCGACGCTCTGGCCGGTCAAACGGGCAGTCATGGCCGACAGTCTCGCGGATGGGGCCGGTTTGGCGCACCGAGCGAGTGCCCCTATCGGGTTACCGCTGCTTCCCAATCAAAGCAGTACTGTGAATTATCATGATAATCCAAAGTTATCCTTTGGTATTACAAGCAAAGTCCGCGATAACCTGAGGGAGGTGTACGAACGGTCGCTGTCGCTGCCCGAGGCTGGAGCGGAGACGTTCTTTCTCTGGGGGCCGCGACAGGCGGGCAAGAGCACCCTGCTCAAGCAGCGATATCCCGATGCGATCTGGGTGGATTTGCTCAAGTCCGAAGAGTATCGACGCTACGCCGTTCGCCCCGAGATGTTGCGCCAGGAACTCGAAGCCATGGCCCCGGGCGCATCCCGGTCGATACCGGGTGAGCAATCCCGAGGTGAGTCTGCCTGCACGGCCCCGGGCGCATCCCGGCCGATGCCGGGTGAGCAATTCCGAGGTGAGTTTGCCTTCACGGCCCCGGGCGCATCCCGGCAAGTGGTAATCGATGAGATACAAAAGGTTCCCGCCCTTCTTGATGAGGTGCACTGGTTGATCGAGAACCGTGGTTTGCGATTTGCCCTGTGCGGATCGAGTGCCCGCAAGGTGCGCCACGGTGCTGCGAACCTGCTGGGTGGGCGGGCCCTGCGCTACGAGCTTAGAGGTCTAACCGCAGGTGAGATCGGGCAGGATTTCGATCTGGATCGGGCCCTCAATCATGGCTACCTGCCCCGGATTTATGAATCGGCCCAGCCCCGACGCCTGCTGAATGCCTACATTGCCGATTACTTGCGCCAAGAGGTTGCCGCCGAGGGCCTGGTGCGAAACCTGCCCGCGTTCTCGGATTTTCTCGATGCCGCTGCTTTGAGCGATGGTGATCCGGTCAATCACGCGAACATCGCCCGTGAGTGCGGGGTATCGGCAACCACGGTCAAGGCATACTTCGGCATCCTCACCGACACGCTGCTGGCCCGCTGGCTTCCGCGCTGGCAGAGGCGGATGAAGCGTCGCCTCGCTGGGGCACCGAAGCTCTATTTCGAAGATGTGGGCGTGGTGAACCGCCTGGCCCGCCGGGGTGAGCTTCTGCGGGGTTCCGATGCCTACGGCAAGGCGTTCGAGAACTGGGTTTTTCACGAGCTTTCGGCTTTCGTGTCCTACCGGGAGATTGACGACGAACTCACGTACTGGCGGCTGGCCAGCGGTATTGAAGTGGATTTTGTGGTGGGTGACCTGCGGCTGGCGATCGAGGCCAAGGCCACCGCGAGAGTAACCAGCTCGCACCTGAAGGGACTGCGCGCCCTGGCTGCGGAGCATCCAGGTTTGGGTCGCAGGGTGGTTGTTTGCATCGAGCCCCGCCCCCGGCGCACCGATGAGGGCATAGACATCCTCCCCGCAACCGACTTCGCCCGCCACCTATGGCAGGGCCACCTGATCTAGCCCTGCTGGCGTGCTGGGTCGGTTGCTACGGCGACCCTGCTCACACCTACTCTAAATAATTTATAGTAGCTTTATAGTAGACAAAAAATAGCCCATCTACCAGGGAAAATAGTTGGTTTAGAGTAGGTTTAGAGTAGCTGCTGGAGGGGTTGGGGGTGGTGGCCTATAGACTGCTTATCATGGGGTTGTTCGGGCGTGACAAGACAATGATGGTGGCTCCTGGCGATGCGCTGGCCGGCAGGGAGGTCGAGATGGCGGTGCCTGAGGCCCATTTTGTGAACGGCAACCCGCTGAAGCCGCCGTTTCCTGACGGGATGCAGCAGATCATGGTGGGCATGGGCTGCTTCTGGGGGGCGGAGCGGGTGTTCTGGCAAGCACCCGGGGTGTTCACCACTGCGGTGGGTTATGCCGCGGGTTTCACCCCCAATCCCTCCTACCAGGAGGTTTGCACCGGCCTTACCGGTCACAACGAGGTTGTGCTGGCCGTGTTCGACCCGTCTGCCACCAGCTACGAGCGGATGCTGGCCCTGTTCTGGGAGAACCACGACCCCACCCAGGGCATGCGTCAGGGCAACGATGTGGGCACCCAGTACCGGTCGGGCATCTACTACTTCGACGAGGTCCAACGAGCCGCGGCCGAGGCATCCCGCAACCGGTTCGCCCCCCGCCTGCGAGATGCCGGCTACGGGGAGGTCACCACCGAGATCATCGCCGCCTCGCCCTTCTACTATGCCGAGGACTACCACCAGCAGTACCTGGCCAAGATCCCCAACGGCTACTGCGGCCTGGGCGGTACCGGCGTGACCTGCCCCGTCGGTGTCGCGGTTGACTGAAGCCCACGGGGGTTGTCGCGCCGTTCTTGCGAATACTCGGGATGGGGGGCGGCAATAACCCAATGGTGGCCACTACCCACCTCTAGACTCGGCCCCGTAGACACAAGTGAGGAGGCACCGTGAAAGATGATGAGCGTTTTGCTCGCCGCCTGTACACGGTTGCCGAAGCAGCCCGGTTCGTGGGTATGCACCCTTCAACCCTTAGAACGTGGGCACGAGGCTTCGGGCTTTGCCCAGCGTGCAGGGTGGTGATCCCCTCTTCATCAACGGGGGAGCACCGCTCTCAGCAGTACGTTCCCGCCTTATAGCTGGTGAGCCGGTCAAGTCAGTTTCACAAGACTACGGTGTCCCAGGCGATGAAATAACCGAAGCGATTCATGCCATCTGGCCGGCCCAGCAAGCGGCCTGAACCACCGCCACCAGTATTCTTTCTGGATCGTTCGCTTGGACGAGTAGTTGTTGCTGAGGCGATCCGAAACAAAAAATATTTGTAAAAATGTTTGGTGAATACATGGCCAAACATTAGACATCCTTTTAAGGGCAAACATTTATAACTGACCACCGAGTCCGAACCGTTATTAGCGGGTCAAAGGCTCACGGCGTAGGCTGGGGGTGTGAAGTTTGGTGTCTTTTATGAGCATCAGTTGCCTCGACCGTGGCGGGACGGAGATGAGCAGCGGCTGCTGCATGAGGCTTTGGAGCAGGTGGAGCGGGCCGATGAGTTGGGTTTTGACTACGCCTGGGAGGTGGAGCACCACTTCTTGGAGGAGTACTCGCACTCATCGGCCCCCGAGGTGTTTTTGGCCGCGGCCAGCCAGCGCACCGAGCGGATCAGGCTGGGTCACGGCATCGTGCAAATGCCCCCGGCGTACAACCATCCGGCTCGGGTGGCCGAACGCATCGCCACCCTGGATTTGATCTCCAACGGGCGGGTGGAGTTCGGCACGGGTGAGTCATCGGCCGCGGTGGAGCTGGGCGGTTTCAACATCGCCCATGCCGACAAGCGCCCGGCGTGGGCCGAAGCCACCGAGCAGTGCTGCAACATGATGGTGATGGATCCATATCCGGGTTTTGAGGGCCAGTACTTCTCCATGCCGTGCCGCAACGTGGTACCGAAACCGGCTCAGAAGCCCCATCCTCCTCTCTGGGTGGCGTGCTCGAACCGGGAGACCATCAAGCTGGCGGCCCGGCTGGGCATGGGGGCGTTGACCTTTGCCTTCGTGGACCCCGACGAGGCTGCCCACTGGGTGGATGATTACTACCGGATCCTGTCAACCGAATGCGTGCCCATCGGCCACACCGTCAACGCCAACATCGCCATGGTGGTAGGGCTGTCGGTACATCCCGACCAACAAGAGGCCGAGCGTCGGGGTCTCGAAGGGTTCCGGTTCTTCGGCCACGGCCTGTTGCACTACTACGTGAGTGGCCGACACCAGCCGGGGAGGACAAGCGTGTGGGACAGCTTCCGAGCCGCTAACCACTCTTTCGAGGGGTTGGGCGAGACGTTGGGCATCGGTACCCCCGATCAGGTCACCAACCAGCTCCGGGGGTACGCCGAGGCCGGGGTGGATCAGGTTATGTTCATCCAGCAATCGGGCCGCAACCGCCACGAGCACATCTGCCAGTCGCTGGAGCTGTTCGCCCACGAGGTGATGCCCGTGCTCAAGGAGGGCGAGGCCGACCGGGAAGCAGCCAAAGCCACCCGCCTGGCCCCCCACATCCAAGCCGCTCTGGCCCGGCGCATCCCCCTGGAACCTCTACCCGACGAGCACATCCCCGTCGTCGATCCCCTGGGAACCTCTTGATTGTTCGGCTTGATCGTTCCGGGCTTGATTGTTGCCGGGTTTGATTGCTGAGGGGCCTCGCTAGGTGTAACCCTTTTGGAGGTTGTTGATGCTTTGGTTGGGGTTGGCAGGTTTCGCCGGTGGTTGTGATGGGTTGGTTGCGTTGGTTTGTTATGTGCTGAGTAGGACGTTGCTGTAGATGGGCTGTTTGAATCGTCGGGTGGGTGGTGGGGGGTTGTGTTTGTGGGTTTGGGTGTGGCAGGTGGGGCAGAGTAGGACGAGGTTGTTGATGTTGGTTTTGCCGCCGTGTTCCCAGGGTTTGATGTGGTGAACATCGCAGGCGGTGGCTCTTAGCCCGCAGTTTACGCAGTGTTTGTCACGGGCGTAGAGGGCGAGTTTTTGCTTTTGGGTGGCGGAGCGTTGCTTGCGGCCCAGGTATAGGGGTATTCCTTCGGCGGTGAAGATGGCTGGTATTAGGGCTGCATCGCAGGCGATGCGGCGCAACTCGTCCATCGAAATGGGGGTGTCGTCCATGAGCCCGGCGTTTTTGAGCTGGCCGGTGAGCAAGTCGTAATCGACTTTCACCAGCAGCGTCGTCGGCTGCACCGCCACGTCATCGCCATGACCACCGCAGGTGTCATCGGTGGTTTTGGGGTTCTTACCAGGGGTTTGGGTGATTAGCGCGGCCAGCGCGTCGGCTGCGCGCTGTTGGTGGGTGCGGTCGTTGCCATTTTTGGAGTCGTCGCGGAACAGGCGATCACACATGCCGTCGAGTGCGGTTTTGACTCGCTCACCGGTCACCTGGTCGAGTTCGGCGTGTAGTACCACCATGGCGTCATCACCGTTGAACACAGCGGCTTTGCGGCGGCGGCGCTGCTGATCGAGCCGCGGCTCGCCATCGGTGCAGCGCCGGTCGTCCTCCTGGCGGGCCAGGGTTTTCCTGAACCGGTCCAGGTCCTCGGTTTTGGCTTTGTCGATCAACTCGTCTTCTTGGGCCCGGGTCAAAGGGACCCGACCGTGGGACTCCCCCAACAAGCGGGCATGATCTATCGAAAACCCGCCGGATTTGACCGCATCCACCGTGGCCGGCAGCTCCCGCAACGCGCCGGCGGTTCGGGCTTCGCGGTTGGCCAGGTAGCGGCCCATACCGAACTGAAGGCAAAGCGCCCGTAGTTCGCCCTCGCCCACAAGATCGCCGTAACGATTCAACGCTTCGGTCATGTACCCATCGAGTATGTGGCGGGTAGCGAGGATATCAAACATCAAATTGAACAAACCCTTGGAGTCCATCCCCTCCAAATCAACCAACTCCAACCGCAAAACATCCCCACCACCAGCATCACTGCTACCAGCAGTGTTAGCATCAGAATTGGTCTCAGGTTCGGAAACACTGGGGTCGAACTTCATACCCCAAATACTATCAGACTGGGTGACAATACCCACCCGAAATATAAAAATAATTCTGATCAATATTTTCCCCCACCACCGAGATAATTTACAACCACCACAATGGCATCACAGACTCACCCAACCGAACCATCAACAACCTCCATAAGGGTTACAACTAGGGGGTTGATGGGGGAAGGATGACCTCGCAGCGCGGTCCGTTGGCCCCCCCGATTCGCCGGTCGAGTGTGATCAGCGGCCAGTTCAGTGCTTCGGCCAGGGCAACGTACCAGGCATCGTAGGCGGTGAGGTTGGCTCGGAGCTCCCACACCCGGGCCGCGAAGGGAGCAAAGGGATAGAGGGTTAGATCCAGCCGGAGCAGATCGCGCTGAGCGGCGGTCGTTTCCGGTCCTGAGGTGGCCCCCGAAAGCTCCAGCCGGCGGAGGATGTTGGTGGTTTCGACCAGAGCCAGTTCGGGCGCGGCGAGGGAACCACGCGCTATGGCCGTCTCGCACCAGCGCCCGTCCGAGCCGGAGGAAATCAGCGCCCCAACCAGCAAGGAAGCGTCGACGACTGCGGTCATCTACGGTCTGCGTCGCGGTGGATCATCGGCGCTCATCGGGTCGACGACTGCGGTCATCTACGGTCGGCGTCGCGAGCTTCGAGAATTGCTGATGTGGGAATGCTGGTGCCGAAGGCGTCCTTGCGTTGTTGCACCTGCTGAAGCCAGGCATCAAGCGATGGCCGTGCTGCGATCCGTTCCAGTTCACCTCGGAGGTACTGCTGCATGGATTGGCGGGTGAGGGCAGCTCTGGCGGCCAACTCGTCGCGGACTTCCTCGGGTACGCCCCTGATCGTTATCTGAATCGCCATGCTTGCATAATGCCATTGATAGCATCGTTTTGCAAGCGCCACTCCGGAGTTTTTCCTGCTCGATCCGGGGTTTGTCAAGCCTCGGGGGTCAGGTAGGCGGCGAAGACCCAGCCGGTCAGGGTGTTGGTGCGGATTTGAACCCAGGTGCCGCTGGTGGGGGATTCCGCCACCTGGCCGGTGAGGGTGACGGTGGTGCCCAGGCCGGCGGTACCCAGGATCTCATGGCCGGTGTGAGGGCCGGCTCGGATATTGAGGGCAGCGGCCACATCGAAGACCGTCCACTGCGAGTCGGGTGGGTAGCGGGAATCTATTTCCAGGTTCGGCTCGGGCAGGGGTTCTTCGGTGGGGGTGGGGGAGGCCTCGGCAGTGGAGGTGGGGGCGGCTTCCTCGGACTCGATGGTCACCCAGTCGAACCCCCAGGCGCTAACGATTCCTGCCAGTGACAAGCCGGCAAACGCCAACCCGGCCGCAGCCACGCAGGAAATGATTGCTCGAACTCCCACTTCCCTATCATGGCGCAACTTCTGGGGTGAGGCTGGTACTTGGTCCAGGAAATGATTGCTCGAACTCCCACTTCCCTATCATGGCGCAACTCCTGGGGTGAGGCTGGTACTTGGTCCAGGATGTTATTGCTCGAACTCCCACTTCCCTATCATGGCCATGGCAATATCGGGTGCCCAGCGTGCTAGCAAAAGGTGAGTCGCAATCCCGCGCAATCCAGGAGGTACGGCAGTGGATGGTCAGAAGATCTTGATAACCGGGTGTGCGGGGCAGATCGCCCTACCCATGACCCGATATTTCGCCCGGACCAACGAGGTATGGGGACTGGCCCGGTTCAGCCAGCCCGGGTCGCGCCGGCAAGTCGAGGAGGCCGGAGCCATACCCCACGCCGCCGATCTGGCCTCCGGTGAGCTGAACGGGTTGCCCGACGACTTCGACTACGTGATCCACATGGCCGCCTTCATGGCCGGCGGCTCCGATTTCGATTACGCCCTCGCCCAGAATGCCGAGGCCACCGGCCTGCTGATGGCTCACTGCCGCAACGCCAGGGGCTTTTTGCACGCGGCCACCGCGGCGTCCTACAAGAACAACCCCGATCACACCCACCCCTACGCCGAGGGTGATCCGCTGGGCGACAGCGAGCAGCCCTACTCCGAGACCTACGCCGTGTCGAAGCTGGCCGCCGAGGCGGTGGCCCGCACCCTGTGCCGGCTCTACGAGCTGCCCACGGTGATCGGTCGCATCAACGTGGCCTACGGACGCAACGGGGGTCTGCCCGCCATCCTTTTGGCCATGATGATGAACAACATGCCGGTGATGCTCAAGGACTCCGAGCCCAACGTGTTCGCTCCGGTGCACGAGGACGACATGTGCGCTCACGCCGAGGCTTTCCTGGAGGCGGCTACCGTGCCGGCGGTAGTAGTCAATTGGGGAGGCGACCAGAACGTGAGCATGGAGGACATGTGCCGGCGCATGGGAGAGCTGGCCGGAGTGACCCCCGATTTCCAGTACGCCCCGGTGGGTACCCACAGCCGGGCCTTCGACAGCACCAGGCGCCGGGCCATCACCGGGCCGTGCACCGTTTCGTGGGAGGACGGGATCGCCGACATGGTGGCGGCTTATGATGCCGAGCAAGGTGCCAGGATGATCGCCCGGCTCATGGGCGAGGTTTAGCCACCGGTAACCGATCACCACTAGCAACGAGGAGCCGATCGTGCCCAATCACCCCACCCGAGACGACATCAACTTCCTCGACGGTTTCTGGTACCAGCACGAACCCCACGACACCTGGACGTGGCTGCGGGAGAACGCCCCCGTCTACTACGACGCCAACAGCGACATATGGGGCATCTCCCGCTACAACGACATCCTGGAGATAGAGAAGGATCCCAAGACCTTCTCGTCTTGGCGCAGCCCCCGCCCCCACGGCGATCCGCTCCCGATGATGATCTCCATGGACGACCCCATGCACAAGCAGCGCCGCAAGCTGGTGAACCGGGGTTTCACCCCCAAGCGGGTGCGGGACCGGGCCGCCGAGGTCACCGCCATCTGCGACGAGATCCTGGACAAGGTGTGCGAGCGGGGTGAGTGCGACTTCGTGTGGGACATCGCCGCTCCCCTGCCGCTGATCCTGATCGGCGACATGCTGGGCTTTCCCCGGGAGAGTTACGGCGACCTGCTGGAGTGGTCGGACGACATGATCCGGGCCACCACCGAGACCGACCCGGCGGCGGCCGAGAAGGGGATGCTGGCCGGGATCGCCTTTCGGGAGTTCCAGTTGGGGGTGATCGCCGACCGCCGCTCGCGCCCACCCCAACCCGATCTGGTGAGCGTGCTGTGCCACGCCGAGGTGGACGGCGAGAGGCTGGACGACGAGTCCCTGGTGCAGGAGACGCTGCTCATCCTCATCGGGGGTGACGAGACCACCCGCCACGTGATCAGCGGGGGGATGCTGGCGCTGATGGAGCATCCCGACCAGCGGGAGCTGTTCAACCAGCGGGCCGGCGATGATGCCTGGATGGAGCGGGCGGTGGAGGAGATGCTGCGGTGGGTGACCCCCATCAAGAACATGTCCCGCAGCGCCATGCGGGATGTGGAGATGCACGGCGAGATCATCGGCGAGGGTGATCAGATCATCCTGTTCTACCCGTCGGCCAACCGGGATGAGACGGTGTTCGAGGACCCGTTCAGGTTCGACCTGACCCGGGAGCCCAACCACCATCTGGCCTTCGGTTGGGGCACGCACTTCTGCCTCGGGTCGTCGCTGGCCCGGCTGGAACTCAAGATCATGTTCCAGCGCCTGGCCGAGCGGATGCCCGATATCCAACTGGCCAACGATGAACCCCTGCCGTTTCGGGCCTCCAACTTCATCGTCGGTCCCGAGGGTATGCCGGTCACGTTCACCCCGAGCGCCCCGCTGCGAGGTTGATGCCACCCCGTTCCCGCTCCAAGAAAAGGGCAGCCGGGGTGAGGCTTGGAAGCGGGGAGATGCCGGCAGCCGGGGTGAGGCTGGGAAGCGGGGAGATGTCGGCAGCCGGGGTGATGCTGGGAAGCGGGGAGATGCCGGCAGCCGGGGTGAGGCTGGGAAGCTGCCTGGCGCTGGTGTCCATGTTGGTGTTCGTAGCCGGATGCAGCACCGGGACGGAGCCGGGTTCGGGTGGACCTTCCGTTCCTGATGCTGCGCCGGTGTCCGAGCCAGCCCCGCCCGAGCCGGTCGAGGCCGAGCCAGCTCCGCCCGAGCCGGGCGAGGCGGTGCCGGTTTCGGGCGGCAAGAGCGTGTACCTGCGGCGGTGCGTGGGTTGCCACGCTCTTGACGGCAGCGGCATCGTCGGTCCCGACATTCGTCCTGGAAATATTCAGGTCAAGTATTCATCGGCAGCGGAGATGACCGGGCTGATCCGCGACGGCGCTGGTGAGATGCCTGAGTTCGGCTCCAAGCTGACGGACGCCGAGATCACCGCGGTGGCCAACTATGTATGGGCGGGCCTGGGCTGATGCCGGGTTGCTGGTAATGGCTGGCGCTCTTAGTATTCGGCCATGAGCGGGAGGCAAGAAACTCCGACGCTCCCGCTCGATCTAGCCGGGGGGGGGGGGGTATCACCGATGATGGCGACAACATCACCGACTGGTGCCTTTCGCAATTCCGGGATCATTATCCCGAGTTAGACCTAAACAAGGACGACATCTGGCATTACCTGTACGGGGTGATGCACGCGCCCGATTGGCGGGAGCGGTACAAACACGATTTGCAGCGCAGCCTGCCCAGGGTGCCGCTGGCCGCTCACTTCGAGGCGTTCCGGCGGGCCGGTGAGGAGCTGATGGCTCTGCACATCGGCTACGAGACCTGCCCGGAACATCCCGAGGTGGTGTGCGAGGTGGACGGCGTGCCCGACGAGGGGAATCACCCCGATACCGAGGTGTACCGGCTGGGCAAGTTGCGGTGGGGCAAGAACCCGGACAATCCCCGCGAGCACGACCAGTCGGTGCTGGAGGTGAACGACCGGTGCCGGTTGACGGGCATACCTCCCCAAACCCATATCTACGAGGTCTCGGGCCGCTCCCCGCTGGAGTGGATGGTGAACGCGCTAACCGTGAAAACTGACAAGGACTCGGGGGTGGTGGATGATCCCAACGGCTGGCACGCCTGGGCCGATGAGCCGTTCGAGCTGATCCGCCACCTGCGGCGGTTGGCTTATGTGGGAACGAGGTCGGCGGAGATCATCACCACCCTGCCCCCGTCACTGCCCGATGCCGATGGCTGAAACCCCTCATCTACACAGGAGGCGTTGCTGGACGGTGGGGTGGGGGCAGCCGCGACCGATGCCGATGGCTGAAACCCCTCATCTACACAGGAGGCTCTGATGGCTTACTTGGCCGAGGCGTTGGAGGTACTGCGGCAGAGATCCGAAGGTAACCAGGCCCGCAAGGGGCGGAGCTTCGAGATCCTCATGCGCCAAGCCCTGGCCACGCATACCGGTGAGTACGGTACGAGCCGGTTCACCCAGGTGTGGCTGTGGTCGGATTGGCCCGCCCGTGACGGGCCGGATCACGGCATCGACATAGTGGCCGAGCAGGTGGACGGAACCCTCTGTGCCATCCAATGCAAGTTCTACGCTCCCAGCGGGCAGATTCCGGCGAAGGACATCGACAGCTTCCTGGCTGCCTCCGAGGGCAGGTTCGCCTCGAGAATCCTCATCGCCACCGCCGAGTTGCCGGCAAGGGGTCGCAAGCGCGTGGAGTCGGCATCGCCCCGCTGCGAATTGCTGGCGGTGGCCGACATGGACGAGTGGGTGACGGACTGGCGTGAGTACCTCGACAATCCCGATGCCCTCAAGGTAAACGGGTTGACCAAGCACACGCCTCGTGCCGACCAACAAGAGGCGCTGGCCAACATCGCCGCCGGCTTTGAGCACAGCGACCGGGGCAAGGTGATCCTGCCGTGCGGTACCGGCAAGTCGGTGCTGGCGATGTGGGCCGCTGAGAATCTGGTCGGCCGCGGGGGAAGCGTGCTGTATCTGGTGCCGTCCATCTCGCTGATGGGCCAGACCATGCGCGAGTGGGCGCGCCACAAGACCATGCCGCACACCTACCTGGGGGTGTGCTCGGATCACACCAGCGGGCGGCGCGACGACGATTCGGGTTTGTCCATGAGCGAGTTGGCCATGCCGGTGAGCACCGATGCCGGGCAGTTGGCCGAAGCGCTGGAGCAGCCGGCGGGCCATGCGCTGCGGGTGGTGTTCAGCACCTACCAGTCGGCCAAAGTAGTCGCCGATGCTCAGTTGAAATCGGGGGTGCGCTTCGATCTGGCCGTATGTGATGAAGCCCACCGCACCACAGGGTTGGCGGCGGTGGACAGGTTGTCGATTGACGATCCCTCGGGTTTCACCCTCATCCATCAAAAAGACCGGCTCGTGGCCGACCGCCGCCTGTTCATGACCGCCACCCCCCGGGTGTACACCGAGCAGGCCAAGAAGAAAGCGGCCCGCCAGGCCGAGCGGGCCGGTTACGGGTTCGATGTGGACTCCTACTGCATGGACGACGAGAAGCTCTACGGCCCGGTGTTCCACCAGATGAGCTTCGCCGATGCCATCGACCAGCGGTTGCTGAGCGATTACCAGGTGCTGGTGATTGCGGTGTCCGACACGCCCGATCACCGCTATGGGATCGCAAGCGGCAACGGGGTGAACCTGTCCAACGAGCAGGCGGTGAAGTTGCTGGGCTGCTGGGATGCGCTGGCCGACCCCACCACCCGGGGTGTGGGTGAGCATCCCGACCGCAAAGCGGGCATGGCCCACTCCGATCACGCCCGCTCTGCCATTGCCTTCACCAACACGGTGAAGGTTTCCAAGACCCTGGCCGAATGCTGGCCCCAAGTGGTTGAGCGGCACACGCCCGACAGCCGGTTCGGGGGCCACTACTTGAACATAGAGGTGAACCATATCGACGGCTCCACCCCGGCTTTGCGGCGGGGGCAGATGCTGCAAAAGCTGAAGGACGAAGAAGCCGGGGGCCGGCCCGAGAACTCCTGCCGGGTGCTCACCAATGCCCGGGTGCTCACCGAGGGGGTGGATGTTCCGGCGCTGGACTCCATCATCTTCTTCGAGCGCCGCACCTCCAAGATCGACATAACCCAGGCCGTGGGTCGGGTGATGCGTCGTGCTCCGGGCAAGGAGATCGGCCGGGTGGTCATCCCGGTGGTGGTGCCCGAGGGCAAGAACGTGACCGACCAGGAGGTGCTGAACGGGTCGGACTTCAAGGTGGTGTGGGATGTGGTGCGGGCGCTGCGGTCGCACGACGAGCGCATCGACTACTGGATCAACCACCCCAAAACGGTGGCGAAAAAAGACAAGGTGCGGGTCAAGGTTCTCGACTCCAGAACCGACCGCCCCGAGGGCGAAGCCACCGATGAGCAATTGCAGCTCATATTTGCCCAGGTCAAGGAGGCGGTGGCATCCAAGCTGGTGGAAATGTGCGGCGACCGCCGGTCGTGGATCACCTGGGGCGAGAAAGCCGCCGGGGTGTGCCGGCAAGTACACGATCGGGTCGAGGAAGCAGTGAACGAAACCGCAGAGGCCCGCCACGAGTTCGACCGTTTTGTGGAGTGGATGAGAGCCACGCTCAACCCCTCGGTGGGCCAAACCGAAGCGGCGGAGATGGTGGCCCAGCACATCGTCACCATGCCCGTGTTCGACCACATGTTCGCCGAGTCACGTTTCGCCGAGCTGAACCCGGTGTCGCGGGCGATCCAGAAGCTGCTGGAGGTGATCGACCCCGAGGAAACCCGGTTCGAGGTGGAGCTTGAACCACTGAAGCGGGCTTACGATTCGATGAACAAGACCTTCGACGGGGCCATCGACTCGGCGGAGCGGGTGGACATCCTGCGCCAGGTGTACGAGGGCTTCTTCCATCACGCCATGGCCGACACGGTGAAGCGCCTGGGCATCGTGTACACCCCGGTGGAGCTGGTGGATTTCATATTGAGATCGGCCGATGCGGTGTGCAAGCAGGAGTTCGGCAAGGGCTTGGGCGCGGCCGGTGTAAACGTGCTCGACCCGTTCAGCGGTACCGGAACCTTCATCTACCGGCTCTTGACCGGCACCGGCACCGACGGTGAACCGTTCATCAGCGACGATGAACTGACCAGCAAGTATGAGGGCGAGCTTCACGCCAACGAGATCGTGCTTTTGGCCTACTACATTGCTGCGCTCAAGATCGAAGCCGGTTACTCGGAGCGCAGACCGGATGCTGATTATCGGGAGTTTCCGGGCATCGTTTTTGGTGACACGTTCCTTTTGTCCGATGAGGTTAGGCAAGAGCAGTTGGAGACCATGCGAAGCGGCCAGGGCAACTCCGAGCGGGGTCTGAACCAGGCCACCAC
Organism: Candidatus Poriferisocius sp.; assembly: GCF_965202595.1. Classification (GTDB taxonomy): domain Bacteria; phylum Actinomycetota; class Acidimicrobiia; order Acidimicrobiales; family Bin134; genus Poriferisocius. Next base: position 2,537,432 of record NZ_OZ241836.1, on the reverse strand, counting down.
CCAGATACAGGTGATCGTGGCCAATCCACCCTGGTCAGCCGGCCAGAAATCGGCTGGTGACGACAACCCCAATCAGGACTACGAAGAGATTGCCGAGCGTGTCCAGCAAACCTACGGCAAACGACACCGGGAGGTTACTGGCAGAGGGGCTGGCAAAGCATCCGGTAATCTCTATGTGCAGGCTATCAGATGGGCAAGCGACCGGTTGGATGAACAAGAAGGCGGGATCATCGCCATTGTTCATCCCAACTCATTGTTGAACGCAACATCACTGGCTGGCATGCGGGCCGCCCTGCGCGACGAGTTCACTGACATATACGTTGTCAATCTCCGGGGAAATGCCTACACCAGCGGCGAGGAGTTCCGCCGGGAGGGCGATCAAATATTCGGACCAGGTTCGCGCAACGGGGTCCAGATCACCGTTCTGGTTCGCAACCCGGCCAAGGAGCAATCCGAATCCGCAGTGTTGCACTACGCCGAGGTGCCGGAAGGGCAGTTGCTGGAGGCCAAGTTCGCCTGGCTCGAAGGGATCGGTGATGTTACTAATGGGGACCAGTTCGTTACTGTTCCGATAAATGTTAGCCACGATTGGGTGAATCTATCCGACGGATCTTTTGATGAGTTGCTGGCTATATGTGATACCAATAAGGGCAACAGGGAGGGGCTTATATATGTGACTAGCCAAACTACATCTGGCCTGGGATTTTTTTGACTGGTTAGAGAGAAAAGCCCTGGTCAAAACAGATGTGGTTAGCTTTGTATATAATTTCCGCATTAGACGCTATCCTCCAAATCGGTTGTGTCCACAGCGTCGGGTGGCATGATGAGCACGGCTCGGAGCGTATCCGCTAGTTCTTCCTCTGTGGGATAGTCAGGCTGCATTCGCTTGGACCCCCTCGGCGGTTAGACGGTCATAGGTTAGTAGTTTGTCCTCCATCATGGAGAACGCATCCGCCATTTGCTGAATCGTGTTCTTGGGACGCTCGTTGTGCCTGTGCTGGAACTCAGCGATGTAGCGGTGGAGATGTTCAGGCGATATGTGGTGGTAGGTGCCCTGATAGCCGCGCTTGAGCAACGCCCAAAAGGATTCCAGCCCATTCGTGTGGGCCATCCCATCAACCCAGCGACCTGTCGAATGCGTAACGGCGTGGTGCTTGTACCCGGCCCTGTTCAACGGCAGGTAGCCGGGGGCCTCGTCGGTGAACACCACAGACTCCCTCTCAGTGTGGTCGGTGACCACGGCGGTCAAGGTAGCAGCTTTGGTGTCAGCCACCACACCGGCAGCAACTCGACCCGTTGTCCGCTCCCTCACACCGGCGACGATAGCCTTCCCCGATGGGCCGCCTGCTGCTTTCATCCGTTTGTGCTGGTGCTTGTTGCGCTCCAGCCCGCCCACATAGGTCTCATCGGCCTCCACCGGGCCGACAAACAGGAAATCGTCAACCTTCATCCCCTCACGAATCCGGTGCGCCAAATGCCACGCCGTTTTCTGCGTCACCCCAAGATCACGATGCAACTTCATACTAGACACACCTTTCAACCCGGTGTTGAACAAATACACGGCTAACAACCATGTCTGGCAGGAGAGCTTTGAGTCGGCCATCACCGTGCCGGTCTTCACTGAGAAATGCTTACGGCAGTCCTTACACCGAAAGGGCATCGGCTGGCGGGTTCTTATACGACTGATCCGTTCACTTTGGCATCGTGGACAGGCCACACCGTTCGGCCACCGCGCCGCTTCTATAAAAGCTTCTGCACTTTGATCGTCGGGAAAGAGTCGAAAAAATTGAGGCAAGGAAATGCCTTTCCTGCCCGACCGTCCCGGCCCTTTACCCGAGGATTTATTATTCTCCATATTTACTATTATACCAACACAAGCGACACTTTCTCTGTGGCCCAATTCCCCAGGTCAACAGTAGTTTGGCTAGTCACATATATAAGCCCCAACAGGGAAGTAGCTATGCGCTCTCATGCTCTTGGAATAACAACAAACCTTGACTCTTATGTCTATGCCTTTTCTAGGGATGAACTTATACAGAAGGTTAAAAGGTTGATTGATGCTTTCAATGATGCGTTGGAGGACACCTATGCAGAGCTATCCACCCTAGAAGATGCCACAGAACATAATGACTTAGCGAGCATAAAATGGACTGGCCGGCTGAAGCAGTCCCTGAAGAAGGCCGTGCGCACCGGAGAGTTGCTGGAGTTCGATGAGTCCCGCATCCGGGAGGTGTTGTATCGCCCATTCCTCAAAAAATGGCTGTACGAGGACTACCGTATCCTGTCGGCTGGTAGGGCTGTCTCGGAGATGTTCCCTGCTTCCGATGTCCCCCCCCCCCGAATCATCATCTCTACTCCGTCCGACACGACGATCTTCTGCACACTGGCCAGCAACCGGATCGGCGACCTCAAATCAGCCGGAATCGCCGCCGCTTGCCGGTACATCCCCTGGCGATCTCGATAACCGGCCCGTCGAACATGGCAGTTTTCAGCGTGCTGGCAGCCAGCAACCTGATGGATCTTCACCTGCTGGCGGCGGGCCAGCAGACGCGAGCAGCGTTCCGGCATCCAACCCCGTAACCCCCCCCCCCCCCCCGACCAGCCCGTTCATTCTCTTCAACCTCACAGACCAGATCCCGTTCGGAGCGCTGGCCGGCAACATCATCTACGACCTCTGCGTTACCGGCAGGCAAACCAGGGGGGCACCCAAGTGGAGTGGGCGATCCTGATAACCCCGCCGCCGACCAGCCCGTTCACGATTCTGGCGACCCCGGTACCATCGGACCTGGCGGCGCTCAAGGGGTCGATGCAGAGCCGCCTGATACCTCGCAGGGTGCCATAGTCATAAAGCGCTCCGGCGGTTCCCGAGGCCAGTACTCCACCCCGTTGGCCACTGATTCGGCTTATGACCTCCATCTCCATAATGACGGGGGGGGGGGGGGCATTCCCCGCAGGGCCCGGCGATCCTGATGGCTCAGCAAAACAACCGGAGCGATTGCGCAGTGCTTGCTGTAACCCAACTGGCAGATTTGGGGCTTATATCTGAAAGTGACGCACAGCCCAGCCATCTTGCGCATAACGGGAGGTCGCCTCACCTATCCGGCTCAGCAAGGAGCACCCTGCGACGATTTGCCTGTTTTCCCAGGTCAGACCCGTTTTACGCCACTTTCAGATATAATTCCCAAATTGTATTTGAGTTGAAGTCGAAAATGCGGTAAAGTTGAGGAATGGGATTTCGGAACTTTTCTAAAAAGCAGGCTGAGAGGCGTGAACGGTGGCATCAAGAACAAAGACGTCTACGAGAAGAAAAAATACGTCTACGCGAAGAGAAACGCCGCGCAAAAGAAGAAAGGATTGCGGCGCAAGCTGCTGCTCAACGAAATCAACAAATCCGAGAGTTTGAAGCTGATGTTGAGTCGTTGGAAAACCGGATAATAACTTATAGAAACTACGAGTCGATCTTCTCCGAGATTGAGTACTCTCACTTGGTTATGAAGAAGGGTGAAGAATTGTTGTTTGTCATGGAAGGCGTAGGACTCACTGAAACAAGGCGCGGGCAGACAACCTATCAAGGCGGTTCAGCTGGAGTGTCGATACGCGTAGCTAAGGGTCTGACTGTTCGCACCGGGCAGCACAGAGGTCGAGTTAATCAGGCACCTGAAGAGCAAGCGCTGATAGACAATAACGGAACTTTTGTGGTCACGACTCAACGCGCCGTATATGTCGGTAAAAAGCAGACAAGAGAATTTTTATGGTCGAAAATATTGTCCTATCAGCTGTATGATTGGAAAAAATTGATTTTGCTGCTGTTACCTGTTTCAAGCCGGGTCAAAGTTTCCGGTATTGCCATGGATTGTGACGAAATAGAAGCTGAAATAGCGGCAGAACGAGTGCAACTCGGAATCGCTATTTTTCATGAGAGGTTAGATGAATTCTTGGAAGCGTTGCAACAGTTGCTTCACCAAGCAAACATGGATTTAGCAGAGCTCCGAAATTCCCCTATAATAGTTCCTTCACGCTAACAGCAAGATACCGCTAAAAGGCTGAGGTAAGACCAAATAATAGGGGCTTATATCTGAAAGTGGCGCACAGCCCAGCCATCTTGCGCATAACGGGAGGTCGCCTCACCTATCCGGCTCAGCAAGGAGCACTCTGCGACGATTTGCCTGTTTTCCCAGGTCAGACCCGGTTTACGCCACTTTCAGATATAATTCCCGCAGATTTGAACAGTCTCGGCCCCAACCAGGGCGGAGCCAGGCTTGCCCCTAAAGCTGTATGAATTCGGCTAATTTTGAAGTTATTTCTGATTTTATGGCAAATCAGAGGGGTAAGTGTCACCGGGGTTGATATACTTGTAAACATGGCAGTTGAACCCATCAGCCAACCCGAAACCCTAAATGAAACAACCCAGCATAAACCAACCCAGCATTGCTGTGGTTGCCCTTGCTGTGGCGGTGTTGATTATTCCGGTACGGATTCCGGCGAGTTGGTGCAGTTGATTCTTAGCACTGACCGTACCCGCCGCAAGTTGGAAGGTTTGGTGGCTGAGATGCTGGTTCGGTTGGGCGAGTTGGAAGGTAACGATTCGGTTGAAGAAGTGTGCGAGCAGTTCGGTAGGGGCCGATACGCGGCTCGCCGTCAAGCCAAAGGCACGTGGTTGTTGAAGGGTTTGGCGGCCACGCTGGATGCCACGGCTGAGGGTTTGGTGTCGGTGGATCACGCCCGCTTGATTGGTGAGTCGAACCAGCGGGTGTCTTTCACTTCTGCTCAGGAGGTGGAGATAATCGGTTTGGCGATAACCCAGGATTTGGACGAGTTCAAAAAAACCGTGTTGCACAAAGAAGACCTGCGCCGCAGCGGCGAAGCCCCCACCCGTGGTGAACAGCAGCGTCGCCGCAAAGCTGTGGTGTTCAACGGTGACGACGACATGGTCATCCTTCGCGCCGAACTCGACAGCGTCTCCGGTGAGCGAGTCAAAACTGCTTTGGATGATTTGTGTGATCGCATGTTCCGCGACGATTTCCAAGCGGGCCGCGATCGTACCCATAAGCAACGCTACGCCGACGCGCTGGTGAACCTCATAACCCAAACCCCCGGAAATGAAACCTCTACCAGTGACGACCAAAGCGACCCGGTGCCGCAGGCCACCACGCTTTTGGTCAAGGTTGACTACGACACTCTCAAAGGCCAACTTAAAGATGCCGGCCTGATCGGCGGCACCCCCATCAGCGTTGATGAGCTACGCCACATAGCTTGCGATGCCGGGGTGGTACCAGCAATTTTCAACTCAGACGGGATGCCCCTGTACCTGGGCCGCAAGCAAAGAGCAGCCTCCCAAACCCAAAAACTGGGCTTACACGCCAGAGATCAACGCTGTGTGGGATGCCGGCTGAGGGCCACTGCTTGTGAAGTTCATCACATCTTGTGGTGGGAACAGGGTGGAACCACCAACATCGACAACCTTGTACTGCTCTGCCCGAGCTGTCACACCAAAATACACAAACACGGCCGCCACCGACCCCAAAGGCCGGCACCGACTCAAACCTCCACCCCCTATCCTTGTTTCAAAGCGCTGATTGCTTCAGCGCTTTGATTACAGCCTCGGTGGTGGTGATGGTGGAGACCAGGCTGAGAGTGTGCTCGAACACTGCATCCACATAGTGGCTGGGGGTTCCGGCCACCGCGTCGCGGGGGATCACAACGGTGTAGCCGGCGTTGACTGCGTCGAAGGTCAGGTTGAGGATGGCCACGTTCACCGACACCCCACCAATCACGATGGTGTTTATGCTCTCGTTGCGCAGCAGCGAGTCCAACTCGGTGCCCTCGAATGGTGACAAGCCGTGGTGGCGGGGCAGAACCATGTCGGTACTGGTCACGCCGATCTCGGGTACCACCTCCACCGCCGGGGTACCTGCATGTAGCTGCACCGGCATCTTGGGCATGGCCCGAAACAGGCGGGCGTTGCGGTTGCCGCCCCAGCCGTCAACCCGGTGCTGGGCAGTGCAGTGAACAACCCGCACCCCCGCAGCTCTGGCCGCCGTGGCCAGTGCGGCCAGGTTGGGGATCAACCCCTGCCGGGCGGCCTCGGCCAGCGCAGGCAGGGCCGAAAGCTCACCGATCACGCCGTTCTGGCACTCCTGGAGCACCAGAGCGGTGGTCGCCGGGCTGATTGTCTGGCGCAGTTCCATCATTTTCTCCAAGATCGGACTACTTCAAGATCGGGCGACTTCAAAGATCAAAACAACCCCAAGATCAACACCCGCGGCCTGGCCCCGGCTGACCAGGGCTAACCAAACCGTAGTACCAGGTTGAGCCACCGGTCGGTGGAGGCGGTCCAGCCGGGGGGAATGATCACGGTCGAGGACGACTCCTCAACGATGGCGGGGCCGGAGATCATGGGGCCGGGAAGGAGGGTGTCGCGGCGATAAACAGGGGTGTCGACCATGCCGCCGCCGAACCAGGCTGGGCGATGGGAGTGGGGCTCGGGCGGGATGGAGGATACTTTGCTGGTGGACCAGTCGGGTTTGGGCACCGGCCCGATCACCCGCACCCGGTAGTTGACGAACTCCACCGGATCGGCGGGGCGGATGCCGTACAACTGCTGGTAGAGGTGGCCGAAAGCAATGGCGGCTCGGCCCAGGTCGCAGCCATCCAGGGGGACGGTCAGCTCGTGGGCCTGGTGGCGGTAGCGAACGTCGATCTCCCGTTCCAGCACGATCTCGCCGGCTGCGAAGCCCTCGGAGACGATCTCGGCCACCGCGGTTGCCTCCAACTCGGCGTAGATCTCCTCCACCGCGCTGATGTGCTCGGCACTGATTTCCCCAGTACCAATTTCCCCAGTACTGATGACCCCAGCAACCGGGCCGATAACTCGGGTGCGGACATGATCGGTCACCACGTCGGAGGTCAGCAGGCCCACCGCTGAGCCCACGCCGGGATTGGTGGGGATGACTATTTCGCCGATGTCGAACTCCTCGGCGAGGCGGGCCGCATGCATTCCCGCCGCTCCTCCCGAGGCCAGCAGGGTGAAGTCCCGGGGGTCGATGCCCCGCTCCAGCGTCACCACCCTCACCGTGGCGGCCATGGTGGCGTTGACCACCTCGTACACCCCGGCCGCGGCCTCGTTCGGGTTCAGACCCATGGATTCACCCAGCCCGGCCAGGGCGTGTAGGGCTCGATCTGCCCGGATGGTCATGCGCCCTCCCAGGAAGTGATCGGGATTCAGGTAGCCCAGAACCAGGTTGGCATCGGTCACCGTGGGTAGGGTGCCGCCCCGGTTGTAGCAGGCCGGCCCCGGCTCGGCCCCGGCCGAATCGGGACCCACCCTCAGCGCGCCGCCGCTGTCGCGGTAGGCGATGGATCCACCCCCCGCCCCCACCTCGGCCAGATCGATCACCGGGATCTTGATCGGGTAGCCGGTTTTGATCTGCTTGAGCCCCGCCGACGCGGTACCTCCCACGTAGAACTCGTGGGCGATGGCCACTCGCCCGTCCCGTACCAGCCCGGCCTTCGCGGTGGTACCCCCCATGTCGAAGGAGATCAGGTTGTCGATGCCGGTGAGGCGACCGATGTGGGCGGCGGCCATCACCCCGGCGGCCGGGCCCGACTCCACCAGTTGCACTGGTCTGCGGGCCACGGTGGCCGCCGAGATGATCCCCCCGGATGAGCCCATTATCTGCAATCCTGCCCCAATCCCCTGGCGGGCCAGCTCGGTGTCCAACCGGGCGATGTAGCGGGTGACGGTGGGGCCCACATAGGCCGATATCACCGTGGTGCATGCTCGGGGCAGCTCCCGGTACTCGGGCCACACCTCCCCGGACGTTGCCACGTACATATCTGGGTCCAGCTCTGCGATGATGCCGGCAACCTGGCGTTCGTGGTCCCCGTTGGCATACGAGTGGAGAAGGCACACCGCCACCGCCGTTACCGGTTCGCGCTCCAAAAGGTCGAGCAGCGCAGAGCGGGCCTGCTCGGCATCCAGGGGTACAACCACCGAGCCGCCGGCCCCTACTCGTTCCTGAACCTCGATTATGTGCCGCCGAGCGACGATGGGGGCCTGCTTGGTGTAGAAGAGGTCGTACTTCTCGCGGTCACCCTTGCGCTCGTCTCCGATGATCAAGATGTCGCCGAATCCGGCGGTGGTGACATAGGCCACCGGGCCGCCCTTGCGCTCCAGGATCAGGTTGGTGGCCAGGGTGGTGGCGTGGACGACCTGGGACACATCGGCCGGGTCAATCCCGGTGCTGGTCAGCAGTTCGACCATTCCGGCCAGCACTCCCGTGGTGGGATCGTCGGGGGTGGTGAGCACCTTGGTGGTGGCCATGTCGCCGCTGGATCTGTCGATCAGCACCACATCGGTAAACGTCCCCCCAATGTCGATGCCCATGGCTTTGGTCATTTGCTTCTCAGTGCGGCCGTTGCCAGGGGGTCAACCTCTCCGTTTTCGGGGTTGATGGCCACGCCGTAATCCCGGTGGGCGGCCTCGGGCGACACCAGATTGTCGCCCACATCGGCGGCCACCAGCTCGGGGTCGCGCTCCAGCGGGTCGCCGTAGCCTCCCCCCGCTGAGGTGAACATGGTGATCATGTCCCCGGCCCGCAGGGGATGGGCGGTCACCTTGGCCGGTAGCGGCTGCTCATCGGGGGTGCCGTGGTTGAGCACCCAGCCACCACCGGCACCGGGAGAGCCGCCAAGAATCCCCGGGGGTGGGCGGCGGCATCGGTCGGTGGCCCGGCCGGTGAACCGACCATCGGTCAGGATACGGATATCGCGGCGCGACCCGGTGCCGCCCCGCCACCGGCCCGCCCCCCCGGAGTCGGTCCACAACTCGAAACGTTCGAAACGCACGGGATGCTCCTGCTCGTAAGCCTCCACGGTGTGGAAAGCCCCGCCGGAGCCGAACACCAGCGGGCCGGTCACGTCAACCCCATCCCGATCCGAGCGGGCCCCGGAGCCGCCGAACTGGGGGTCCATGAACGCCCACGGCTGCCCGCCACTGTCGATGCCGCTCATTATGTAGACATGGACGTTGCAGGAGGCGGCCACCGCCCGGGCCGGGTCGAGCTGGGAGAACGCTCCCAGCATGGCCTCCGCCACCGCCATGACCGTGGCCATGCGGGCGTTCAGCGCAGCGGGCGGGTTGGGGTTGACCAGCGTACCCGGGGGCAGGCGCAGCTCAAGGGGTCGGAAGGTGCCGTCGTTCACCGGGATGTCCGGGGCCAGCATGCAGCGGATGGCGAACAGCACCCCCGAGGTGGTCTGCGACACCGAGGCGTTGATGGGCCCCGGGGCCTGGGTGGAGGTTCCGGCAAAGTCGGCGGTGATGGTCGAGCCGTCAACCACGAGGGTTACCCGCACCTCGTGATCAGCAGTGGGGTCCACCCCGTCGTCGTCGATGACGAACGAGCCGGTGTAGGTGCCGTCGGGCAATGCCTCTATGCCCATCCGGGTGCGGCGTTCGGTGTAGTCCAGCAGCTCGCCGGTGATCCGGTGCAGCCGGGCCAGGCCGTAACGGGTAGCCAGATCGCCCAGCCGGCCCGCTCCCAGGTTCGTGGCTGCCATCATGGCTCGGATGTCGCCCAGAACCTTCTCGGGGGTGCGGCTGTTGGCTGCTATCACGTCCAGTATGGGTTGGTTGGGTTGCCCCGCGACGACCAGGGGCACGGGGGGTAGCACCAGACCCTCCTGGAACATCTCGGTGGCGTTGGCCGGCAACCCGCCGGCGGCCATACCCCCCAGATCGGCCACGTGCAGCAATGCGCAGGTGAAGAACCCCAGGATGTCGTCGATGAACACCGGGCGGAACACCATCACGTCGTTGGAGTGGATACCACCCCGGTAGGGATCGTTGGAGGCGTAAACGTCACCATCGGTCATCGACTCGGGGGGAAAGTGGTCCAGTAGAGAGCGCAGCGATGGGCGCAGGCTGGATAGGTGCATGAGGGGGGCACCCATCGACTGGGCGATGAACCGGCCCCGGTGGTCGAAAACCGCGGCGGTCGAATCACCACCCTCCTTCACCACCGAGGAATAGGCCGCCCTCACGGTGGTGAGCCCCATCTCCTCGGCTATGGCGGCCAGGGCGTTCTTTACCACCTCCAGCGCGACCGGGTCGCTCGGGCTCTTACCGGGTTCGGTCAGGGCGAGGCCGTCCATGCGGTCATAGTCAATCAGGCATCAGGGTTGGAACGGTGTTCGGGTCAATCGGGCATCAGGGTTCGGTCAGGTGTTCGGGTCGGTCGGGCATCAGGGTTCGGTCAGGTGTTCGGGTCGGTCGGGCATCAGGGTTGGAACGGTCCCTTGCCCATCTGGTCGCGGATGGTGACGACGGCCGGGTTGGTCATGGAGCGCCGCTGCCAGTTGGCACCGTCCACCACCATGGTATGGCCGCTGATGAACCGGGCGAAGGGGGAGGCCAAAAAGGTTGCTGCCCACCCCAGCTCGCGCACCTGCCCCACCCTCATGGCAGGCTGGCACGGGTCCTTCTCGTGGGTCCGGTCGAGGCTGGAGCGGATGTCGCTGGTCATGTCGGCGTGGGGAAACAGTCCTGGTACCAGGCCGTTCACCTGGATGCCGTAGGGGCCCCACTCCACCGCCAGGCTCTCGGTCATCGACTTGACCCCGGCTTTGGCCGCGGCTGAGTGGGCGAACCCGGGTCCGCCGGTCCAGGCGTAGGAAGCCCCGATGTTGACAATGGAGCCCGGTGTGCCGGCGGCCAGATGGCGGCGTCCGAACTCCCGGGCGCAGAAGAACGTGCCGTTGAGGGTGATGTCCACCACCGTGCGCCAGGCGTTGGGGGACATGTCCTCGGCCGGAACCGGGAAGTTGGCTGCCGCGTTGTTGATGAGCACATCGGGCAGGCCGAATCGATCGGTGGCCGCGTCGAAGGCTTCGGCAATATTTTCGGCCTGGCGGATGTCGCAACTCACCGCCAGCACTTCGGCACCGACTTCCTGGATGGCCGCCCGCCCGGCTTCGAGGTGCTCGGGTTTACGGCTGGCGATAACCAGGTTGGCCCCCAGCCGGGCGAATTCGGTGGCAATGGCTTTGCCCAGGCCGGTACCCCCACCGGTGACCAGAACGGTCTGATCCTGGTAGGTGCCCGGTACCAGAGCGGTGGCTCCTTCCGGGGCCGGCTCGGGCAGTCCGATGATCTCAGCCATGGCTCATTTCCTCCTCGGGACCGGTGGTAAGTACCGATTATCAGGACCGGTGGTCAGCATTGGCAGTGGTTCTTCTCAGGACCGGTGGTAATCGGGGTTGCGCTGTTGGGCTCGGGCGGCTCGGAACTCGGCGAAGTCGTCCGACCGGTTGATCAGCGTCTGGTAGGCGTACTCGTCGTTCATGGAGCGGCGCAACCCCTCGTCGGCCAGGTTGCGGATCACCCGGCGGGCGAGTTGGACGGTGTAGGGAGGGGCGGCGGCGATACCGGCGGCCATCTCCATCACGCAGTCGTCCAGCGCTTCGGGGGCCACGATGCGGGATACAATGCCATGGGTCAGCGCCTCCTCGGCACTCAGCACCCGGCCGGTGAGCACCATGTCGCTGACCAGGCCCGACCCGCAAATCTCAAACAGGCGACCCACGCCACCGGTGTCGGGGATCACCCCGTGGGTCACCTCGGGCAGCATGAACCGGGACCCCTCGGCGGCCACCCGGATGTCACACAGAAGGGCCCGCTGGAACGATCCCCCGATAGCCCAGCCATGGAGGGCCACGATGATGGGGGCGTCGATGTCCCAGATCTGCTGGATACCCTTCTGGCCTCGCTCCATCAGGGCGTGGTGGGCCAGTTCCACCTGCTGGCCGCCGATGGCAGCCACATCCCGGCCCGATGACCACGATTTGCCCTCACCCCGCCACACCACCGCCCGGATGGACTTGTTGGCTTTGAGTTCGCCCAGGATGTCGAACAGCGCTACATCCATGTCGTCGTCGAAGGCGTTGTGCTTGGCAGGGTTATTGTTGGTGATGACGGCTATGGGCCCGTCCACTGTGAGCTGTACTCGATCATCGGCCATACCCAGTGTCTAGCCGATAACGGGGTGTCTAGCCGATGCCGGGTTTGCCAGTTTTATTGAGGAGAATGTGGAGAGCGTGCCGGGTTTGCCGATTTTATTGAGGAGAATGACACCATGGCGATGAACTTGGAAATGATCGGGCACCAGAGCGAACCCCGCCGGCGGGGTTGGCTGCCCCGGGATTGCACTTTGTACGCCCTCAGCGTGGGGGCGGGATTCGACGATCTGGCGTTCGTGGGGGAGCGGGCAGCAGGCTTTCCCCAGCAGGTGTATCCCAGCTTCGTTTGCTCCGGTGGGCGGTCCGACGGCACCGGTCAGGACGATGGCTCCATGCTCCGGTTCGGTGATTACCAGGTTCATCAACTGGTTCACGGTGAGCAGGAGTTGACCATCCACGGGGAGATAGGGCCGTCGGGATCGGTGATTAGCACCTCAACAGTGGTGGGCATCTACGACAAAGGCTCCGGGGCGGTGGTCCACTCCCGGGGCGAGGCGGTGGATGCTGCCACCGGTGAGCCGGTGTTCACAGTGGGTTCCAAGCTGTTCATCATCGGCGAGGGTGGTTTCGGTGGTGATCCCGGTCCGAAAGCACCGGCCTGGCCGGTGGGTGACGAGGCCCCCGATGTCCAAGTGGACTGGCAAACCCTGCCGGTGCAATCGCTGCTTTACCGGCATGGGGGCAACGACCCCAACCTCATCCACTACGACCCCTCGGTGGCCGGGGCGGCCGGGTTCGACGGCCCCATCCTCATGGGGTTGAACACGTATGGTTTCGCCTGCCGGGCTCTGGTGGAGACGGTGTGCGAGGGCAACCCCGGGGTCCTGGGATCGATGTCGGGGCGCTTTGCCGCTCCCGGTTACAACGGTGATGTTCTCACCGCCCAAATCTGGCATAACCCCGGTGAGGACCGCGAAGTGTTGTTCCGGGTGGTCTCCAACCGGGGTTCCATCTTGCTGGACAGGGGCCGAGCCACGGTGAGATGAGCACCCACAGCAGATCCATGCCACGCCGCACCGATGGGCACCTCCAGCCGGAGGCATTGCCGGCCCGGAGAAAGGAGTTGGGACCGGTTTCCGGTTAGGCGACGAAGTGCACCGCCAATGTGCCCCAGATGGTGACCATGAACCCGATCATGGTCACCAAGTAGATGCGGGTCTGCTTGGAGAGCGCCAAGTCTATGTATCCCCGGAGTTCGCTGATCTCGCTTCGCATCTCGCTCCGGAGTTCGCTGATCTCGCTTCGCATCTCGCTCCGGAGTTCGCTGATCTCGCTTCGCATCTCGCTCCGGAGGACTTTCAGGTCGTCCTTGGTGGCAAGTTGCTCGCGCCCGTCTGGGAGGATGCACTGCATCAGGGTTTCCGTTGGTTCCTTCCCGATGGCAACTACCAGGTTGCTTGCCAATTCTGTGCGCTCAAGTTCGCTGATTGTCATTCGAATTCCTCCGAGAGTTTTCTTGGAGGGAACCCATTGACGCTCAAAAACGAAGCCGGCTCCGATTGCTTGGCCTCACTGTACCGGCAGCTCTGCTCGCTGTCAACCATGGGATTTGCGGGTTCGTCGGGATTTGCATGGTGGGGGGTTCATAGGCCGAGGTTGTGGTGGTCGGGAACCTCGAAGCGGCCGATGGCCTCGGCCCGGCGGTGCAGCAGCGCGACGGTGTCCTCGAGGTCACGAGCAATGATGAAGCGGCGGGCCTCCACACAATCAATCACGAAATTGCCGTGTTCCACCAGGTCGGCCACTTCGGGTTCGTAACCCCGGACTTTGGTCATTATCTCCTTGAGCTCGGTGAAGGTCATGCTGCGCCGCCCGGTGGATTCGCCCACCCGGGCGAGGTGGGCCGGGCGGTTGCGCTGGGCGGTGAACAGGCCGGTATCCATCATGCCGCCCGACGGGTACAGCACCGAGGCTCGCAGATTGTGGCCCTCCCGGACCAGGTTGGTGTGCAGGGCCTCGGTGAAACAGCTCACAGCGGCCTTGGACGCGGCGTAGACCGAAGCGGTGGGTACGGGGGCGAACCCGCCGTCACCCGAGGAGGTGTTGATTATCTGGCCGGGCCGGCCGCCGGCAATCATGCGGGGCACGAACTCGGTGGTGCATATGGCCACGCCGAACACGTTCACGCCGAAGCACCAGCGCCAGTCATTGGGCTCCTGCTCCCAGGGTTTGCCACCCCCTCCGGAGGTCACCCCGGCATTGTTGAACAGCAGATTGCAACGTCCGTGGGTGTCGTAGACATGTTCGGCCAATGCGGTCACCGACCCCTCGTCGCTCACATCGGTGGCCCATCCCGACACCGGACCAAGCTCGGACAGCTCGTTCACGGTGGCTTCGGTGGTGCCGGCCTCGATGTCGGCGATCACCACGGTGGATCCTCGCTGCAAAAGGGCGGTAACGATCCCCTTGCCTATTCCGCCGGCCCCGCCGGTTACCACCGCCACCATATTGCTGACATCGAGCTTGCTGACAGCGAGATGTTCGGAGAGATGTTCGGATGGGGTGTCGATGCTCATGGCACCTCCTGCGCTTTGCTAACAGTCGAGGTCTAGCAGCTTTTTCCGGTCCGGCTCACGCCGATGGCGCATCGGCCGCCTAATCGGCGTTGAGGGATTCTTGAATGATCCGGGCGGGGTTGGGGGGTGCGGCACTGGGAGTGGTGATGTCGATGTGGTGGATGGTGCCGGTCCAGGGGAAGGGGGGCCGGTACTCGCCGTTGACCGGGAAGCCGGTGTCGTAACCGATGATCAGACCGGTACCGCCGTTTTGCCAGGAGTTGGGCAGCGTGCGGTCCAGCTCCAGCCGGACGGCCAGATCGCCGTCCACCAGCAGCTCCACCAGGCCCGATGCCACCGATGTGGGCTGGTAACGGCACCCCAACCCGGTAGTGTTCTGGGGAATCCTCCGGTCGGTGGCCAACCGGTACTGGTCGCCCGAAAGGCACAGGCCCAGCACCAGGGTACCCTCCAGGCCGTAAAGGGCGATGCCGCTGGTCCAATCCCCCAAGGCCCACACGATGCCACTGGCTCCGTTCGGGTCCACCGTTACCTCGGCTTCGATGGTAAAGCCCCTCACCAGCACCGGCAGGACCTCGTCGGCCACCCGGCCGGCACCGGGCCGGTAACGGGCGTAGGTCGGGGGCGGATGGGCCGCCGGGCTTATGGCCGTCATACGCCCGGCGTAACCATCATCAAGAGGCAGCACGTGGTAGCGCTGGGCCGCCTCCCACCAGGCGGCTTTCAGCTCGGCCAGCTTCTCGGGAAGCTCGGCGGCCCGGTCGTGAGCCTCGGAGAAGTCATCGTCGAGGTTGAACAGCGACCAGTTGTCGTCCGGAAAGGAGAGGCTACCTTCCATCAGCGCGATCTCGTCGCCGTGGGCCTGGCCCACATGGTCGGTGGTGGCTTTCCAACCGTTCAGGTACATGGCTCGTGACCCCTGAATCTCGAAATACTGCTCGGATCGGGGTGACGGAGCATCGGGGTCGTCGAAGGTGGCCGCCAGGCTAACCCCGTGCATGGGCATCTGGGTTACCCCGTCAACCGATTCGGGGGAGTCCACCCCGCACAGCTCAAGCACCGTGGGGGCCAGGTCCACCGCGTGGCAGAACTGGTTGCGCACCTCGCCGCGGGTGGTTATGCCGGCGGGCCAGCGTATTACCAGTGGGGTGCGGGTGCCGCCCAGCCAGGCGTACCGCTTCCACAACCGGAAGGGGGTGTTGCCGGCCCATGCCCATCCCCAGGCGTAGTGGTTGTAGGTGCGGGGCCCGCCCAGCTCGTCGAACCATTCCAGGTTGGCGGTCACCGACTCGGGCAGGCCCTTGGTGAACCGGTGCTCGTTGACCGATCCCACCTGGCCGCCCTCGGCGCTGGCCCCGTTGTCGGAACACAGGATGACCACGGTGTTGTCCAGCTCGCCGATACCCTCCAGGTGGTCGATTACCCGGCCGATCTGGGCATCGGTGTGAGTCAGCATCCCGGCGTACACCTCGTGCATCCGGGTGAACAGCCGCCGGGAGTCGCCGTCCAGATCGTCCCAGGGTTGCACCCAGGGGGGACGCTCGGTGAGCCTGGTTCCGGCGGGCACGATGCCCGATGCCAGTTGGCGCTCGAAAGTTCGTTCCCGCCATCTTTCCCACCCGTCGTCGAACGCCCCCCGGTAGGGTTCCACCCAATCGGGGGCCACATGGTGGGGGGCATGGGTGGCCGCTTCGGCGTAGTAGCAGAAGAACGGCTTGCCGGGGGCGGCGTGCTTGTGGTCGGTAATGGTGGTGATCACCCGATCGGCCAGGTCGGCGCTGAGGTGGTAGCCATCCTCGTAGTCACCTGGGGGGTCTACATAGTGCTGATCGCGCACCAGATTGGGGGTCCAGTAGTTGGCCCCGCCGTGAAGCACCCCGTAGTAGCGCTCGAAGCCCACCCCGGTGGGCCAAAGAGTGAACGGGCCGGCCGCGCTGCGTTCCCCCCGGGGGGTGAGGTGCCACTTGCCCACGGCCATGGTCCCCCAACCGGCATCTCTGAGGATGCGGGGTATCATGGCCGCCGACGGGGGGATGCGGGCCGTGTAGCCGGGGAAGCCCATGGCCATGTCGGACAGAAAACCCATGCCCACCGCGTGGTGGTTGCGTCCGGTTAGAAGAGCGGCTCGGGTGGGTGAGCACAGGGCCGTCACGTGGAAGCGGTTGAACGACAGCCCACCGGCCGCGAGCCGATCAATGTTGGGGGTGGCGATGTCGGAACCGAAGCAGCCCAGTTGAGCGAAACCGGTGTCGTCCAGCAGGACGATCAGCACGTTGGGTGCTCCCCGGGGTACTCGGGATAGTTCGGGATGGTGGGGGGTGGACTCGGCCACGGTGAGACCGATGCTCGCGGGTCCCGATCCGGGGTGTGTTGGTTTGGGGTGTCCCGATCCGGGGTGTGTGGGTTTGGGGTGTGTGGGTTTGGTCATGGCCGGTTAGCGACGTGATCGGTAGTCGGCACCGGGGATGGTGGCGAACCGGAAGGGTTCGGGTTGGCGGCCCGCGAGCAGTGCGAAACATTCACCGGTGAGACCCGATGAGAAAATTGTCATGGCCGCTTCGGCCACCTCCTCTGCCTCCATGATTGTCATCCCTGCGGCCTCCAGGCGGTCGCGGTTGCCGTCCAGGAACCCGGTGTCCACCGTAGCCGGGCAGACCGCATTCAGGTTGATGTTCTGCCCGGTCAGGTTTGGGGCCGCGCTGCGGACCAGGGCGGCCACGGCGTGCTTAGACATGGAGTAGCCCAGGTCCAATGGCAGCGGGCTGAACGAGGCCATCGACGCGGTGATCAGCGCATGCCCGCCGCCGGCTGCTTGCAGCAGCGGGACCGCGGCTCGCAGGCCGAACACCACGCCGTGCTGGTTGACCCCGATGATGCGCAGGTAGTCGTCGTCGCTGAGGGTGGTGATGTCTCCCACCCCCGATCTGATGCCGGCGTTGAGGTGGACCAGATCGAGATGGCCCGGGTCGGTAGCCAGCTCGGTGGCCAGGGCGGCCCAGGCCCGGGAGTCGGCCACATCCAGGTGGTGGTACCGCCCGCCGATATCGTGAGCCACCCGCCGGCCGGCATCGTCGGCCACATCGGTGCAGATGACGTGAGCCCCGGCCCTGGCGTAACGGCGGGCGCAGGCGGCGCCGATTCCTGATGCCGCCCCGGTGACCAGAGCGGTTCTTCCCCGAAGATCCACCATTGGTTAGTTGCCGGATTTCTTCGCGCCTTGGGCGAAGGCGTCCTGGGTGTCGAGGTCGTAGAGGCCGTTGATGAATTGAAGCGGAGGCTCGGTGGCGAACTCCCTTTTGGCTCGGCTGGGCATGATCTTCTCCCGGCGGCGCAGATCCCACATGCTCTCGCAGCGACCCGAGTAGTGGTCGGGTTGTTCCAGCATCCAGATGATGCCCTCGGCCGGCACCGATGTGGGCTCCCAGTCGGTGAGGTCGATATCACCCATGTTGGCCAGCGTCCCCTCGGAAGCCACTGGAATGTCGATACGGAAGCAGTTGACCGCGATGCGGTCGGGATAAAACTGCCGGGCCAGGTCGGTGGTCATCCGCTCCAGAGCCAGCTTTGACATGCCGTAGGCCATCAGGCCGGGTACCGGGCGCAGCGAGGCCTGAGACGAAAGGTTGAGGATGCGTCCCCGTCCCGCCGCCCGCAGGTGGGGCAGAGCGGCCCTAACGGTGAGCATGGGAGCTCGCAGGTTGATGTCCATGATGAGGTCGTAACGCTTCAGGGGGATGTCCACCTCACCCACGAAGGTGACCGCCGCGTTGTTGACCACCACATCCAGATGGCCCCATTTCCTTACCGGGGCGGCCACCATGGCCTCGATGCTGTCGGCCGATGTCAGATCGGTGGGTACGGCCAGAGCATCGCCTCCGGCGGCGATCACCGCCTCCACGGTTTCATCGATGGTGCCGGGCAGCGGTTTGGGCGAAGCCCGGGTGGATCGGGCCGCGCACGCCACCTTGGCCCCCCGGCTCGCCGCGGCCCGGGCTATGGCCGCGCCCACCCCCCGGCTGGCCCCCGTGACCAGCACCACCCTTCCTGCCAGATCGAAAGGTTCAGCCATCAGCCATGCCCGCTATCTGGGACATACGCGGTACAACCGCCGGTCGCACAAAGGTTCAGCCATCAGTACTTTTGGCATGCCAAAGCTACCCTAGAGCAACCTCCTCGAACTGGAGGTCATCTCTAGCCCAAGGTTATGCAATGGAATCGGAAACCGGTTACCGCCACCTGGCAGTAGAGCGATTGGGCGGCTGCATCGGTGCGGAAATCAGCAACGTGGATTTGCGGGCTGACCTGCCCGACGAGGTGGTCGCCGAGATTCGCCGGGCATGGTTGACCCACCTGGTGGTGTTCTTTCGCGATCAGCCACTGACTCTGGATCAGTTCTCGGCGTTCGCCCGCCGTATCGGCACCCCGGGCCGGTACCCATTCGTACCCGGACTTCCCGGCCATCCCGAGATCATCGAGGTCAAGAAGCTGCCCGGCGAGACAGTCAATTTCGGGGGTATCTGGCACAGCGACACCGCCTACCTGGAAAGGCCGCCCATGGCTTCGCTGCTGCTGGCCCGGGAGGTGCCCACTGCTGGTGGCGACACCGAGTTTGCCAACATGTACGCCGCCTACGACGCGCTTTCCGATGGCCTGAAGCGGTTCCTCCGGGGTCTTGGGGCAGTGAACAGCTCGGCTCTGGCCGACGTATCCAGAACCCGTGAGGACCGTATGGCCGAAGCGGCCATTACTGGATATGGGGAACCTGAGGACGCGGTCATTACTGGATATGGGGAACCTGAGGACGCGGTCATTACTGGATATGGGGAACCTGAGGACGCGGTCATTACTGGATATGGGGAAATCGGGGATTACGAGGCGGTTCATCCGGTGGTTCGTACCCACCCGGAGACCGGCCGCCCCGCTCTCTATGTCAACGTGGCCCACACCGCCCGCTTCGAGTCCATGACCGAGGAGGAGAGCCAACCCCTGCTGGGGTTCCTGTTCGCTCACCAGTCGCGCCCCGAGTTCACCTGCCGGTTCCGCTGGGAGGTGGGGTCGCTGGCGCTTTGGGACAACCGCTGCACCATGCACAATCCCATCAATGACTACCACGGCCGGTGCCGGATAATGCACCGCATCACCCTGGAGGGGGACGAGCCCCGATGAACCCCGCCCCACCGCCATCATGCGTCAACAACCTCCGCGGATGACTCGCATCATGCGTCAACAACCTCCGCGAATGTTGCCACTAGGGTTGGTCCGGTTCTCGGATGACGGGGGGTGCACCAACCATGGGGCATGAGGAACGATTGCTGATCGACGGGGAGTTGAGGGCTGCCGGCGGGGGTGGGGTGTTCGAGGTGGTTAACCCGGCCACCGAGGAAGTCATGGGTGGGGCGGCCGATGCCACCGAGGCCGATGCTCGGGCCGCAGTAGAGTCCGCCCGCCGGGCGTTCGACACCACCGGCTGGGCCCGGGATCATGGTTTTCGGGCCCACTGCCTGCACCAGTTCCACGCCGCCATGGAGCGTCACTTGGAGGAGTTGCGGGCGCTGACCGTGGCCGAAGTGGGCACGCCGGTGATGCTCACTCACGGGGGCCCGCAGCTCGAGGCCCCGGTGGCTTCGGTCAAGTGGGTGGCGGAGATGATGGATGACTACCGGTGGGTGGAGGAACTGGGAGTGATCGAGGCTTACGGGACCAACCACCGGCGGTGGATCGAGCGGGAGCCGGTGGGGGTGGTGGCCGCCATTACTGCTTACAACTTCCCGGTTCAGCTCAACCTGGCCAAGCTGGCCCCGGCGCTGGGTGCCGGTAACACGGTTGTGCTGAAGGGAGCCCCCGACACGCCGTTGTCGGCGCTGGCCCTGGGGCGGTTGATCGCCGAAGAGACCGACATACCCCCCGGTGTGGTCAACATCTTGAGTTCTTCGACCACTTCGGTGGGCGAGGTGCTGACCACCCACCCGGATGTGGACATGGTGACCTTCACCGGTTCCACCGCCACCGGGAGGCGGGTTATGGCCGCGGCGAGCGCCACGGTGAAGACCTTCTTGGAGTTGGGGGGCAAGAGCGCCCATGTGGTGCTGGACGATGCTGATGTGCAGGCCGCGGCCACCATGAACTCTTTCATGGTATGCACCCACGCCGGGCAGGGGTGTGCCATTGCCACCCGCCTGGTGGTCCCCGCGGCGAAGGCCGAACTCGCCGCCGAGGTGGCCGCGGCCACGATGGCCGGCATCCCCTACGGCGACCCCACCGATCCCGGGGTGATGATGGGGCCGCTCATCAACTCCCGCCAGCGGGACAAGGTGCACCGGTTGGTGACCACCGCGGTGGATCAGGGGGCGAAGCTGGTGGCCGGCGGGCGGCGGCCGGATCATCTGCCGGTCGGCTACTACTACGAACCCACCGTGCTGGCCGGAGTGGGCGAGAATGAGCTGGTGGCCCAGGAGGAGGTCTTCGGGCCGGTAATGGCCATAATCGGCTATGAGGGGGGTGATGACGAGGCGGTCCGGATTGCCAACAACTCCATCTACGGGTTGTCGGGCGCGGTTAGCAGCGCCGATCCCGATCGGGCCCGCGCCGTGGCTCGCCGGATCCGCTCGGGCACCATCAGCGTGAACGGCGGCCTGTACTACGCCCCCGATGCCCCCTTCGGAGGTTTCAAGCAATCGGGCATCGGCCGGGAGATGGGCGTGGCCGGATTCGAGGAGTTCCTCGAGATCAAGACCCTGGCCGAACCGGCCGGGTAACGGTCGGACCCAGCCGGAATGCGCGCCTCGGGGGAGTGGGCCGGCATCCCTCAGGCGGCTCAGGCGGCCGCGACCGGTTTCGGGGATGCCCCCGCGGTGGTTGAGGGCGACAAGGTGGTGACCTACGCCGAACTGGGCCGGTGGGCCAACCGGGCTGCGGCCGCCATGCAGGCTGGTGGGGTCCGGGCCGGCGATCGGGTGGCGATCTGGGCCTCCAACCGCTCGGAGTGGATAATCGCCGCGCTGGGGCTCCAGGGTGCCGGGGCCGCGCTGGTGCCGGTGAATACCCGGTTCAAACCGGCTGAGGCTGCCCACATCCTGGCTCGCAGCCGGAGCCGGATACTGGTGGTGGAATCCGGGTTTGCGGGCATCAACCCGGCCGCCCTGTTCGATGAGCCCGGCCTGTCCGGTTTGAAGCAGGTCGTGGTGCTGCCTCCGGCCCAACCGGAAACCGGTCAACCGGAAACCGACCCCGAAACCGACCAACCGGAAACCGGCAATTATCCAGGGGTGTCGTGGGCCGAATTTCTGGCTGCCGGTGACAGGGTGCCCCAAGCTGCGGTTACGGCCCGGTATCAGGGGGTGGATGCAGCCGGTATCAGCGACGTCTTGTTCACATCGGGCACCACCGGAGCCCCCAAGGGCGTGATGATGACCCACGGTCAGACCCTGCGGCAGTTCTCCGACTGGTGCGATTTTGCCGACCTGCGGCGGGGAGATAGGTACCTCATCATCAACCCTTTCTTCCACATGTTCGGCTACAAGGCGGGTTGGCTGGCCTGCCTCTTGCGGGGGGCTGTCATGTATCCGATCCCGGTGTTCGATGTGGGCCGGGTGCTGGAACTGGTGGAAACCGAGCGGATAACAGTGCTTCCCGGTCCGCCCACCATCTACCAGGCCATCCTGGATCATCCCTCCCGCCCTGGCCGGGACCTGTCCAGCTTGCGGGTGGCCGTCACCGGGGCGGCCGACATCCCGGTGGAGTTGATCCGCAGGATGCGCCGGGAGTTGCCGTTTCAGCGGATCTGTACCGGTTATGGACTCACCGAGGCCGGTACCTGCACCGGAACTCGGCCCGGGGACGATCCCGAGACCATCGCAACCAGCGTGGGGCGGGCCATGCCCGGTTTGGAGGTGAAGGTTGCCGAAGGCGACCGGCAAGCCGAGCGGGGGGCCGACCAGCCAGGCGATGAGCAAGCCGACCGGGGGGCAACCGGTGAGGTGCTTGTTCGGGGTTTCAGCGTGATGGCCGGCTACCTCGACGACCCCGAAGCCACCGCCGCGGCCATTGACGGCGACGGTTGGTTGCACACCGGGGACCTGGGAAACCTGGACGACCAGGGCTACCTGAGGATCGTCGGCCGGCTGAAGGACATGTTCATAGTGGGGGGGTTCAACGTCTATCCCGCAGAGGTGGAGAACATTTTGATGGGTCATCCCGGTGTGGCCCAGGCGGCGGTGGTCGGGGTTCCAGACGAGCGGTTGGGGGAAGTGGGTAGGGCCTACATAGTGCCCCAGCCCGGAGCCTCCATGGACGAGGCCGAGCTCATCGCCTGGTGCCGGGAACGCATGGCCAACTACAAAGCCCCAAGGTCGGTTGTGTTCCTGGAGTCACTCCCGCTGAACGCCATCGGAAAGGTGATGAAAACCCAATTGGAAGCCATGTCGGGATCGGTAACCCCACCGGCCGGCCACTAGCCGGTGGGTGGCCGGAGCGTGTGCCTCAGCTCCCGCCGCAAGGTTTTGCCCGAGGGCAACCGGGGGATGGAATCCACCATGTGCACCGCCCGGAGGTGCTTGTAGGAAGCCAGCGTGCCGGCCACCAGGTGCTTGAGGTCACCGCTGGTGGCCGTGGATCCGCCGGCGAGTTGCACGGCGGCCTCCACGGCCTCGCCGGATTCGGCATCGGGCACTCCGAATACTGCGCAATCAACCACTTCGGAATGGGTCAACAGCACTGCCTCCACCTCGGCGGGGGCTACTTGGAAGCCCTTGACCTTGATCATCTCCTTCAACCTGTCGGTTATGTGCAACCAACCCTCCGGCTCCATCCAGCCCATGTCCCCGGTGCGGTACCACCCGCCGGAGAAGGCCTCGGCGTTGGCCTCGTCGGGCAGGTAGCCGGCCATCGTCGCGGGGCTGCGGACCTGGATCTCGCCCGTCTCGCCCGGCGGCAGGGCGGTACCGGTCCTTGGATCGGTGATGCGTATCTCGACGTCGGGCACGGGAAGGCCGGGAGAGTCCAGCCGCCACCGGTCGGGATGATGCACAGGGTTGCTGGTTATCACCGGTACCTCGCTGGCCCCGTAGGCGGGCATGAAGGCAACCCCCGTGCGTTCGGATACCCTTTGGGCCACGCTCTCGGTAACGGGTGTGGCCCCCCACATGATGTAGCGCAGCGACGACAGGTCGTACTCCTCCAAGCGGGGGTGGTTGGCCAGGGCCAGGGCAATCGGGGCCACTGCCATCTCCAGGGTTACCCGGTCGGCCTCGATGGCGGCCAGCACCGCGTCGAGGTCGAACCGGGGGTGGAGCCGCACCGACGATCCGGCCCCCACGGAGGCGAGCATGTTCAGCAAACCGAGAATGTGAAAGGGCGGGGTGGCGATCTGGAACCGGTCGTCAGGGGTCAAACCGAGTGTGGCCGCCCACTGGACCGTGGCGGCCCCGATGCTGGCGTGGGTGTGGCGCACCGCTTTGGGCAGCCCGGTGGTTCCGGAGCTGAACACCAGGACGGCCTCGGACCGGTCCCAATCCCGGTGGGTTTGGAAAGGTTCGCACGGGTGGTGGGCCAGGGTCGCCACTGCGGAGTCCTGGTCCAGGTGGATCACCCGGTTCGGGGAATGATCGGGCCGGTTCCGGTGGGTGTCACCGTCGGTGATGGTCAGCACGGGCTCGGTGAGGCCGGTGGCGTGAGCGGTCTCGGCTTGCTTCCACGCCGGGCTGATCATCACGGCCGACCCGCCCAGCTTGAGGATCCCGAACATCGCGGTGAAGAACTCGGGCCGGTTGGAGGCCATGACCGCTACCCGCTGCCCGGCTTTCACGCCGCGTGCGGCCAGCAGGTGGGCGAACCCGTCGGCTTGCCGGTTTAACTCCCGGTAGGTCAGCAGCCGGTCTCCGAACCGTATGGCCACCCGGTCGCCGAACCGGCTGGCGGCCAACTCCAGCAAGCTCTGAAGGCTGGTTCCTTTCGGGTATTGCAGTGGGGGGAAGATCGGGGGCACCGTCACGCCGATCCCTTACACCGTTTTGATCTGGGGTTTCGGGTATTTTAGTGGGAGAAAAGTCGGGGGCACGGCTCACTGCCCGGTGCCGGGTGGGAAGCCCCTGGTCTCCAGTTCGGGATCCAGAGGCAGGTCGAAGCAGTTGAACGCCACCGCCAGGGTGTCGTATGCCCCGACGGTGAACAGCAGGTCCATGATCTGGCGGGTGGTGAATGTTCCGGCCAACTCGTTCCAGGTGGGGTCGTCCCAGTTGCCGTTGTGGTGGAGTTCGTCCACCGCCCGCAACACCAGGGCATCCCCGGGCGACCACCCGTCAACCGAGCCGGTGGCGGTGCGGTCGATCTCCCCGGCGGTGAGCCCCACCTCGAGCCCAGTGGCGGCGTGCTGGGCCCACTCGTACTCGCTCCGGCGGTGCCAGGCCACCCGCAGAATCACCAGCTCGCGGGTCCGCTCGGAGAGGGTGTTGAAGTATAGCAGGTGACGGTTGAACATCAGGAAGGCCTCGGCCAACTCGGGGTGATGGGCCAGAACCGACAAGGCGTTGTTCGGTCGCCGGGCCTGCCGGTTGCGATCGGTTTTGCGCCGGTCGTAGGTGGTACCGGACGGCGGGCGCATCGGCTCCATGGCTGCCATTGCCTCGACCGTCCAGTCCGGCAAGTCCAGCGGCGCGATGCGAGGCTTGCTCTCGGCGCCGGACGTTTTCTCGACCGAACCGCTCGACCGGTCATCTCCGGGCATCCACCCGATGGTAACCGACCCTGCGGAGTCCGGAATCAACCATGGTTCTTGCTGGATTGCTGCGATTCAACAACCATGGTTCCTGCTGGATTGCTGCGATTCAACAACCATGGTTCCTGCGGGATTGATGCGATTCAATATGACCGGGCTGATGACAAGCAGAACGGTTTTATATGAAAAGGTGCTGTTTCGGGGTCATTAGCACCAGGAGGTGTCGTGCGTATCGGACTGATGATCGGGCCCGAGCGGCACCGGTATTTCGACAAGGCGAATCGCATGGTCGAAGCGGCTCGGCGGGCTGAGGCCGGGGGGTTCACGTCGGTGTGGATTCCCCAGATTCCCGACGAGTTTGATGCCATGACCGCGGCAGCTCTGATCGGAAACTCCACCTCGACGGTGGAGGTGGGGACCGCAGTGGTGGTGGCGCAGACCCGCCACCCAATCGCCCTGTGCCAGCAGGCGCTGTCGGTGCAGATCGCCTGCGAGGGGCGATTCACCCTGGGTCTGGGCCCGTCACACCACTGGATCGTGGAAAACATGCTGGGTTTGTCCTACGACCGGCCGGCTCCCCGGATCGGGGCCTACCTGGACGTGCTGGAGCAGGCCCTGGCCGGCCCGGGACCGGTGCGGGTCAAGAACGAGTACTTTCAAATAGACAACCCGCTGGACATCACCGATCGGGCGGCCACCCCGGTGCTTTTGGCCGCTCTGGGGCCGGTGATGCTCCGGCTGGCGGGGGCCCGGGCCGACGGTACGGTGCTGTGGTTGGCCGACGAGCGGGCCATTGGCGAGTTCATCGTTCCCCGGATCACCGAGGCGGCTGCCCACGCCGGCCGCCCCCCTCCCCGGATCGTGGCCGGTGTGCCGGTGTGTCTCTGCGCTCCCGGCCAGGTTCGGATGGCCAAGGACCGGGCCGAGCGGCTGCTGGCCGAAGCCGAGGTGTCCCCCAACTACCAGCGGCTGCTGGATCGGGGCGATGCCCGGGGGGTGTCCGACATCATGGCCGTGGGTGACGAGACCGCGGTGCTGGATCGGCTGCGCTCATTCGCTGATGCCGGGGTCACCGACCTTTCGGTGCGGGTGCTGCCCATCGGCGAAGACCGGGGCGAGCTGGTGGCCTCCAGCCGGCGCACCCGGGAGTTCCTGGCCGATCTGACCCCGAGTATCTAACCGCCCATCCGGTAACTCGATGCAACGATCGGGCCGCAGTCGTGCTTTCTATCCGCGTGGGCCGAGTGTCTGACCACCCCTCCGATAACTCGATGCAAACCCGCTAGGCCGCGGGTCGGATCTGGTTCAGGGGGTTCATGCCCGGGCACCCCTTGGCCCGCTCGGGGATCTCGGCATAGTCGATGGGGGTGGCTACCTCGGCCTTGGTGGGGCAGTGCTGCTCGGCCAGCGGGGCCAGAGCCTCCAGGTCGAACCCGTAGACCTCGGCCGCGTTGGTGGTCAGGATGCGAGTGGTCTCCTCCTCGGTGAGGTTGGCGAACGTCAATCTCAGGTGTTCGTGGGTATGGGGGTGGGACCCTTCAATGTGGGGGTAGTCGGAGCCCCACATGATGCGGTCGGTGCCGATGGCCCGGGTGATCAGCACCTCCGCCGGTCGCAGAAACGACGCCCCGATGTAGCACTGCCGGGCGAAGTACTCGCTGGGGGTCAGCGACAGCCCGGCCACCGCCAGGCCGCCGAACACCGACTCCGAGCCGTACTTGGAATGCCTCATGCGGTGAAAGAAGCTGTCCAGCTTCTCCAGGGTTTCTGGTACCCAGGCGGTGCCGGTTTCGGTGGTCACGTACTTCAGCGTGGGGTAGCGTTCGAACACTCCCGAGAAGATGAGATGCCAGAGAGCTCGCTGGGTCCACCAGGTGGCTTCCAGCATGAACATGGCCAGCGACGCGGGGAAGTGGTTGCCGTAATTGGGGGAGCCGCCGCCGGCGTGGTGGTTCAGCGGTAACCCGGCCGCGGCGGTGGCGGCCCAGATGGGCTCGTAGGTTTGGGAGTACAGCGGTTCGAACGGTGAGTCGGGCGGGGCCCCGGGAATCAGCACGCCGCCGGTCAACCCCTGATCGGCGGCCCACTCGATCTCGGCCACCGAACCTTCCACATCCCCCAGGAACACCTGGATGATGCCCGCCCGGCGTCCGGGGGCCTGATTCACGAAATCCACCAACCACCGGTTGTGGGCCCGCAGCCCGGCCCAGCGGTGCTCGAAGTTGTCACTGTAGGGTGGGGCCTCGAAAGCGGTGGCCGCCGGCGGGGAGAACGGGGGTTGGGTATTGGGGAACAGAACCTCGGCTATGAAACCGTCGGTCTCCTGCTCGGCCAGACGATGCGGCGACGACCAGTTGCGGTGGCCCCAAACCTCGGGATCGCCGTCCACCCCCACCTCCAGCGGCGACCGCTCCATGCCGGCGTAGGTGGCCTTGCGCCGCTGGTTGTGGTCCTCCATGAACCGGGCCCATTCGTCGAACTCGGCGTGGTAACGCGACTCCAGGTAGGGCTTGTAGTCCCACAGGTCGGCCCCGCAATGGGTGTCGGCGCTTATGACGATGTGATGATCCATGGTTTCCCCACTGCCGTAATCTAGTGGTTTACGTCCACCACCCCCACTGGTGGGCAATCTAGTGGTTTGCGCCCACCACCCCTGCTGGTGGGCAATCTAGTGGTTTACGTCCACCACTACCCGACCCCGGATCTCTCCGGCGAGGATCTGGAGGGCAGCGGCAGGGACATCGGCCAGGCCGATGGTGGTGGTCATGGTGTCCAGCTTGGTGGTATCGAGGTCTCGGGCCAGGCGGCTCCAGGCCTCGGCCCGGCGCTCGGCCGGTTCGTGAACGCAGTTGATCCCGACCAGGGTGATCGCCCGCAGGATGAACGGGGCCACAGAACCGGGGAAGTCCATGCCCTGGGCCAGCCCGCAGGCGGTCACGCACCCGTGGGGTTGGACCTGGGAGACAATGTTGGCCAGGGTGTGGCTGCCCACCGTGTCGATGCCCCCGGCGAAACGGGCTCGGCCCAGGGGACGGGCCGCCTCCGAGAACTCGTCGCGGTGTATCAGCTCGGCTGCTCCCAGCCCCCGCAGGTAGTCACCCTCGGTGTCGATGCGCCCGCTGGAGGCCACCACTTCGTACCCCAGTTGGGCCAGCACGGCCACGGCCACGCTGCCCACCCCACCCGCCGCGCCGGTGACCACCACCGGCCCGGAATCGGGGGTTATGCCGTGCTCCTCCAGGGCCAGCACGCACAGCATGGCGGTGTAGCCCGCGGTGCCCACCGCCATGGCCTGATGAGTGGAGTAGGCATCGGGCAGGGGGGTTAGCCAACCGCCGTCCAGGGCGGCCCGGGTGGCCATGCCCCCCCAGTACGACTCGCCCACATCCCAGCCGTTGACTATCACCCGGTCGCCCGGTGACCACGCCGGGTCGGTGCTGCGGGCCACCGTGCCGGCCAGGTCGATCCCCGGTACCAGGGGCCAGGTGCGCACGATGGGGGCACCG
Source organism: Candidatus Poriferisocius sp. (assembly GCF_965202595.1). Lineage (GTDB taxonomy): Bacteria > Actinomycetota > Acidimicrobiia > Acidimicrobiales > Bin134 > Poriferisocius. The sequence continues at coordinate 2,508,681 of NZ_OZ241836.1, read as the reverse complement.
TTCAAGATGGCCAAACCGTCCTTGTAGTTGAGAGTGGAGTAGTCCACGGCCACGAGCACCGGCCGGTCGGGCAAAGCGGCATCATCCAACTCGGTGATGGCATGGGACCGGTTTCCGTCGTCATCCTGGCTGAGGAGCAGGGCTCTGAACATCCCGCCAGCCTGCCAGACCCCCGGCCACTGGCATAACTCCTACCCCGGAACTCTGCTTGATCTGGGCCGGGTTCTGGGTTCAACCCCCGGTCACTGGCATAACTTTGGCCCCGGAGCTCCTATCCCAGAACTCCGGCGGCTCTTAGGTGGTCGATTTCTTCGGGGGTGAGGCCGGCGATGTCGTGGAGCACGGCATGGGTGCTGGCTCCGAGGGTCTCGGCGGGTACCTGGTCGGTGTCGGCCCGGGAGAACTTGACCGGGAAAGCCGGTCCGAGCCAGCGGGAGGGTTCGGATGCTCGGGGATGGCGCAGCGGTACCAGGGCTCGGCGGTGCTGTATTTGAGGGTCCTCGGATGCAGCGGAAGCCGAGGCCGCAGCACCGGCGGGAACCCGGATGGCGCGGAGGCGATCCAGAGTGGCCTCGGTGGTGCGATCTGCCATCCATGTGGCCACGAGTTTGCAGATCTCTTCCCGGTGTTCGGCCCGGGCGGGTACTGTGGGGCCCAATTCGAGCAGGTCGGGACGTTCCATCTCGCGTGCGAGCCTCTGGAACTGGGCATCGGTGGTGATCACCAGCGCTACCCAACCGTCCTGGGTGGCGAAGGTGTCGAGAATACCCCTGGGGTCGCCGTTTCCCATCCTGTCGGGCAAACCCTGGTGGTGGTAAAGATCGAGGGGCTCGTCCCACAGCATCGAGACCAAGCCGTCGAGCATGGAAACGTCGATGCTCTGACCGCGCCCGTCAATGTCTCGTTGCCGCAGCGCTGCGACTATTCCGAGTGCGCAGAGCGCCGCCGGGAACTGGTCACCCACTGTGGCACCGGCCTTGGTGGGAGGGCCGTCCGGAAAGCCGGTTTTGGCCATCAAGCCCGAGCGGGCCTGGATGATCAAATCCATGGATGCGAGGTCGGCATCCGGCCCATCCGGCCCGAAACCGGTGATGGATGCCTGGACGAGCCGAGGGTTCAACTCGGCCAGTGACTCGTAGTCCAAGCCCAACGAAAGCATTACTCCGGGGCGGAAGTTGTCCACCAGCACATCGGTTTTGGCCACCAGCCGCCGGAGCACTTCCACCCCCTCGGGCCGACCGAGGTCGATCACCACGCTGCGCTTGCCCCGACCCTTGCGGAGGTAGCTGATGCCGATGTCGTCGGGTCCCTGGGCCTCGGACTGCTCACCGCCCGGCCCCACCCACGGAGGTATGCGCCAGGTCACGTCCCCGCCCGGAGGATCCACCCGGATGACCTCGGCTCCCAGCGATGCCAGCATCCAGGTGCATACCGGCCCCGACACCACCCTGGTCAAGTCGATTACCCGGATCCCGTCCAATGGCTTCATATCTCCTTGCTTACCATCTCCCGGGTAGCGGCTCATGCGGCCAAGCGAGGGTGGGGTGGGGGAACCCTCCACGATGCTTAGCATTCCCCAAGCTGTTACCAGCGCGACTAGAACAAGGGGGCATGGGCGAACACCCTTTTCACGATGTCGCCATCGTCGGCATTGCCAACTCCGAGCAGGCCCGGGTGCTGGAGGGTCACGATTCCATGACCATCACCGTCCAGGCGGTGCGCCGGGTGCTGGCCGATTCCGGCCTGTCCCCATCGGACATAGACGGGGTTGCCGCCGGCCCGTTCAGTGGCCCGCTCACCTACTACATGCGCAACGGACCGGCCTGGCGACACTACATGACTCCTTCCATCCCCATCATCCTGGATGCGGCCGCGGCCATCGTCACCGGTCAGTGCCACACCGTGCTGGTGGCTCACGGATCGGCCGGTATCTACACCGAGCGGGCATCCACAGCCCCGTGGACCCGGCCGGCCAACGAGTTCGTGGTGGCCTACGGTATGTTCACCGCCGCCGAGTTCGCCCTCATTGCCCAGCGCCACATGCACATGTACGGCACCACCCCCGAGCAGTTGGCCACTGTGGCCGCCACCATTCGCAACAACGGCCATGCCCATCCCGATGCGGTGTACCACGGGCGAGGGCCGTTCACCCCCGACGACATCCTGGCCTCTCGCATGGTGGCCGATCCGTTTCACCTGCTCGACTGCGCCATGACCTCGGAGGGGGCCTGTGCTTTGATCCTCACCACCCGGGAGCGGGCCCGGGACCTGCCGACCGATCCGGTTTACATCCTGGGCGGGGCCGGTGACAGCTTCGGCCCGTCCTACCAGCATCCACCGGCGTGGGATCTGGCCGGTCCCGATGGCCGGAACAACGGCTACACCGGTCGGTGGGCCGCAGCCAAAGCGTTCGCCATGGCCGGCCTTGGGCCCGCCGACGTGGACGTGTGTGAGTTCTACGATCCGTTCTCGTTCGAGATCATCCGCCAGTTCGAGGCCTACGGGTTCTGCGATGAGGGTGAGGGGGGCGATTTCGTCATGGACGGGCGTATCGGGCCCGGTGGCCGGTTCCCGGTGACCACCGACGGGGGCACCATGTCGTTCAGCCACGGTGGGGCCGCGGTGCAGCAGCTCCAAAGGGTGATCCGGGGGGTGGAGCAGCTCCGGGGTACCTGCGCCACGGCTCAGGTGCCGGGGGCCGGGGTGGCCATGTGCTCCAACGGTGGGGCCGGGGCGCTGTTCACCGATGTCATGTTGCTGGGAACCGAGACCCCATGAGTGCCTTTTTCGTGAGTGCCTTGTACCCAGCATTGCTGCTGGACGCTTCCGTTTCGGAACTCGAGGAGGGTCAGACCCCATGAGTGAGATGCTGCGACCCCAGTCCCCCGGTATCCCCCTGCCGGTTCCCACCCTTTACTCCCAGCCCTACTGGGACGGCTGCCGGATCGGTGAGCTGCGCTACCAGAGGTGCCGGCACTGCGGGGTCATCACCATGGACCCGGCCCCGGCCTGCTCGGGCTGCTTCTCCTCGGACTTGAGCTGGGAGGTGAGCACCGGGCTGGGCGAGGTGTATTCGTGGACAACGGTGTGGCGACCCCAGACCCCGGCGTTCACCGTCCCCTACGTGGCGGTGATCGTTGAACTGGACGAGGGCTTCTGGCTGCTGTCCAACCTTGTCGGCTGCGCCGTGGATGCTGTCCATGTCGGGATGAGGGTAAGCGTCACCTTCGTGGAGATGAGCGACGAGATCACCCTGCCCTACTTCGAGCCGGTGGGTGGTTCCTCGCCCTAGTTCGAGTCGGTGGCGGTGGGTGGTTCCTCGCCCTAGTTCGAGTCGGTGGCGGTGGACGGTTCCAGGTAGATCCGGGTGGCGGCCGGGACCTCGGCTCGGAGGTGGGCCTCTATCGCTGCTACCGCCGCCGGTATCCCATCATTGGGGAGGTGGTCGGCGAAATCCACTTCCGCGGCCACCAGCAACTCCTCGGGCCCCAGATGCTGAGTGCGCAGATCCACCACTTTGTCAACTTCGGGCGATTGTTCCAGTGCGGCCCGCAGCCGGGCTCGATCCTTGGCGGTGGCGCTCTCGCCGATCAGCAGGCTCTTCATCTCGATGGCCAGAACAATGGCAATCAGGCCCAGCAGCACGCCGATGGCCAGGGTTCCGGCACCGTCCCAGCGGGGCTCGCCGGTGATCTCGGCCAGCACCACGGCCACCAGTGCGATGACCATGCCGAGCATGGCCCCCAAGTCCTCCAGCAGCACCACCGGCAGCTCCGGGGTGCGGGAGCGGCGGATGAACGTTCCCCACGAGAGCTTGCCCCGCACCCGGTTGGATTCCACGATGGCGGTGCGGAACGACAGCGACTCGACCACTATGCCGAAGATGAGGATCCCGATGGCTATGCCCAGTGATTCCAACTTGTGGGGGTGGCGCAGCTTCTCGATGCCCTCGTTGATGGCGAACAGCGCCCCCAGCGTGAACAAGATGATGGTCACCACGAACGACCAGAAGTAGCGCTCCCTGCCGTAGCCGAACGGGTGGCGGGGGGTGGGTTCCCGCTTGGCCAGGCGGCCTCCCAGCAGGAGCAGGGCCTGGTTGCCGGTATCGGCACAGGAATGGACCGCCTCGGCCAGCATGGAGGCCGAGCGGGTGATGACGTATCCCACGAACTTGGCGATGGCAATGGCCAGGTTGGCCAGGAGGGCGGCCAAAACGGCCTTGGTGCTTCCTCCAGCGGCCATGCCCAATGAGTAGCACACCCAGGACCCGCTGGTCGGTATCTTCCACAGCAGCACTGCGATGGTCAGCGGCCATGCCACAACCCAGGGCGGGTAGTCTCGTGTCGTGTTCCGCATGGATGTCCAGGAACGGGTGGCTCGGATCACGCTGACCAACCCGAAGCGGCGCAACGCGCTGAGCCTGGGGCTGATGGAGGATCTCATCGAGGCGCTCCGCAAGCTGGGGGAGCGAACCGACGTTGCCGTGATCGTGATCGGGGCCGAGGGACCGGCGTTCTCCGCCGGCCACGACCTGTCGGAGATGGTCGACCGGGATGCTGGGTTCTACACCCGGCTGTTCGAGGTATGCACCGAGTTGATGGCGGCTGTCCATGAGGTGCCCCAGCCGGTGATTGCCGAGGTGGCTGGGGTGGCCACCGCCGCCGGCTGCCAGTTGGTGGCGGCCTGCGACCTGGCCGTGGCCTCCGCCGAGGCCACCTTCGCCACCCCCGGGGTGCGCATCGGTCTGTTCTGCTCCACGCCGATGGTGCCCATCTCCCGGGCGGTGGGGCGTAAGCGGGCCATGGAGATGCTGCTCACCGGTGATCCCATCGATGCCAACACCGCCGCCGAGTGGGGACTGGTGAACCGGGTGGTGCCACCCGATGAGCTGCGGTCGGCGGTGGACGATCTGGCCGCCCGCATCACCCGGTTCAGCGACCACACCATCGCCATCGGCAAGCAGGTGTTCTACCGCCAACTCGACTGCGGTGAGCCCGAGGCCTACGACCTGACCCGTCAGGTGATGGCCACCAATGCGACCACCACCGATGCCCGGGAGGGCATGGAAGCCTTTTTGGCCAAGCGCTCCCCGTCGTGGTCGGGCCGCCGGGGAAACTAGTTTGTCCACCCATGGGAACCGTTTTTGCCACTGTTACCGATGTTGCTGCTGCTGCCGGCTGGCACCTGGGGTGGAGCGACTGGATGGAGATCACCCAGGAACGGGTGAACCGGTTCGCCGATGCCACCGGTGACCACCAGTGGATCCACATCGACCCCGAGCGGGCCGCAGCCGAGAGCCCCTACGGCACCACCATCGCCCACGGTTACCTCACCCTGTCGCTCACCAACATGTTCCTGCCCGAACTGATCACGGTGGAGCAGATCTCCATGGGCATCAACTACGGTGTCAACAAGGTGCGGTTCCCGGCCCCGGTCCCGGTGGGATCACGCATCAGAGTGGGTGCCGAACTGAGCGCGGTGGACGAGATCACCGGTGGCGTGCAAGCGACCATCACCATCACCGTCGAGGTGGAGGGCAGCCCCAAACCAGCCTGCGTGGTGGAGAGCCTGACCCGCTACCTGCGGTGAGATTTGTCTCCAGTGTTTGTTTTTGTGGTTGATGGTGGAGAAGTAGAGTTGGTTGGGGATGGCCAAGCGTAAGCGGACTCGGGTGGCAACATTGGAGCGGGTGCCGGTCTCGGATCCGCCGGTTAGGCCGGGACTGATCGGTCCCCGTCGCCGGGTGCCCCGCCAGATCGGGCGTCCTCCTTATGCCCGGACGGGGGAGCCGGGGCCGCCGGTCTCGTCCATGGTGCGCAGCCCTTCCGAGGTCGAGGCCATGCGCCGGGCCGGGCAGGTGGCCGCCGAGGTGCTGCTGCTTGCCGGGAGGTTGGTGGTTCCGGGGGTGACCACCGATCGTATTGACGCCGAGGTGCATGAAGAGATCGTGCGCCGGGGGGCCTATCCCAGCCCGCTCAACTACCGGGGTTATCCCAAGTCGGTGTGTACATCGGTCAACGAGGTCATCTGCCATGGCATTCCCGACAGCCGGGCGCTGGCCGATGGTGACATTGTCAACATCGATGTGACCGTTTATCTCGACGGGGTCCACGGTGACACCTCGGTTACCTTCGAGGTGGGCGAGGTGGATGAGCATTCCCGCCTGCTGGTGAGGGAAACCCGAGAGGCCATGTACCTGGGCATTGGTGCGGTAAGAAACGGTGTGCCGGTGCACGCCATCGGGCGGGCCATCGAGACCCACGCCCGGGCTCACCATCTTGGGGTGGTGCGCGAGTTCATCGGCCACGGGGTGGGCACCGAGTTCCACTCCGGGCTCCAGATTCCCCATTATTTCGACCGCCGCCACACCACCTTGCTGGAGACGGGTATGAGCTTCACCATCGAACCCATGCTCACCCTGGGTACCGCCGAGTTGTATCTGTGGGACGACCAGTGGACTGCGGTTACTGCCGACCAGCGCCGCAGCGCCCAGTTCGAGCACACCCTGCTGTGCGCCGATGACGGCGCGGAGATCCTCACCCGCACGCCCCGCGGAGAGGGTGCCGCCGAGGTGTACGCCCGGAATTGATCCGAGCCATCTCTAGCGAGGGTGTACGCCCGGAATTGATCTGAGCCATCTCTAATCCCAGTACCAGGCCAGGCCCAAACCCCGGTGTGGGCAGGGTGTTGGTGGGTTCGGGTTGGTTCTAGTCCCAGTACCAGGCCAGGCCGCGGACCCCGGTGCCGGAATTGATCATCATGGCCTGCCCGAAGCCGCTGATGAACGCGTCGGCGGGTTGCACCTCGGCAGTGATCGTTGCCATCAGCTCCAAGGCCGGGCCGGGGGCATCGGCATGGAGGCAGACCAGATGCAACCGGGCCTCGCCGGCCGGCCGGGTGCGCCGCCAGATGGTCAAAAGGCGCTGCATGGCGGCCTCGTCACTGAGAGCCGGGCGCAATCTACCGATGACTCCACCGTGGATGTCGAACAGGGGCCGCACCCCGATCAGGTTGCCGGCCCGGCCCGCCAGACCTGGCACCCGCCCGCTGCGGATGAGCTGGTCGAGGTTGGCCAGCGCTCCCACCAGTTTGACCCGTCTGGCCACCTCCTCGGCCCGGGCCACCACTTCGTCCAGGGAGGCTCCGGCTCGGGCGGCTCGGGCGGCGGCCACGGTGACCAGCCCCTGGCCCCCGGCTGCGGTTCGGCTGTCCACCACCGCTACCGGGCCGGGCGCGCTCCTGGCCGCCAGCACCGCGGACTGGTGGGTGCTGCTCAAGGTGGAGGACACGGTTACCAGCACCACCCCGTCACCCTGATCATGGCCGGTTATGGCCTCGGTAAACGCTCCTGGCGGTGGGCTCGAGGAGGAGTGGTTCCGGGCGGCGATTATGTCTGCGGTGGCCAGCTCGCCGTCGCTCACCGTAAGGCCGTCAACGGTGATCATGAGCGGGACCACGGCGATGTTCCAGCGAGACCGCACCTCTTCGGGCAACGCCGCAGTGCTGTCGGTGATAATGCCTACTGCCATCTAGCGGATTTTCTTTTCGATCATGGGGCGCACGGTGGCGGCTGAGGCCAGAACCAGCAAACCCGAGGCCGTGAGCACCGAGCGAGTACCGGGCAGGCCAAGTTGGTTCAAGCCATCGCCTATGGCGCCGGCCCCCAGTGCGGCGACCCCCAACCCGATGCGGATTACTACGTGAAACGCCGAGAAGGCCAGCACCCGCTCTGCTTCCTGGGGAATCCGGGACTGGAGCGCGCTCATCCCCGCGGTCAGGGTGACGGTGGTCCCGACCCCGAAGCCGGCCGCTCCCAGAAAGGTCAGCCAGATGGTGGGACTCTGGCTCATCAACGCCACCAGAGCACCCATTACCAGGGCACCCCGCCGGGTGAGCACCAGCAGATCCACGTGTCGAGACTTGTGGGTGAGAGCCAGGCCCACACCCGCGCCGGCACCGAACAAAACGATGAGCACGCCGTATTCGATGTCGGATGCCTGCAACTCCTCCTGAACCAGCTTGATGCCCAGCGAGAACAACGCCCCCAGCCCCACCGCGGCAGCCGCGGTGGCCGGCAGGATCATACGCACCAGTGGTACCGACCAGGCATCTCGAAGCCGCCCGGGGGTTAGGGATGGACCGGGAGCCTCAGATGGATTGGGAGTCCCAGATGTATTGGGAGCCTCAGATGGATTGGGAGCCTCAGATGTATTGGGAGTACCAGGCGTGTCAACGGTGGTCGTCGCGGAGGCTGGTCCCCGTTCCCGAAGTTCCAGGATCCGGGCAATGAAATAGGCTGAGACCCCGAAGGTTGCTGCGTCGATCCAGAACACCAGGGCGTAGGGGTGCGCCCCCAGCCAACCTTCGTTCAGCGGAAGCGCGGCGAACAGGGCGAACAGGCCCGCTCCCACCGGGATGTTGCCGTAGGAGGATCCCATCATGGCGGCGTTGGCCAGTGGCAGGTCGGATTCCTCCACCAGATCGGGGATCGCCGAATCCCGGGATGCCAAGAACACCACGCTGGGAGCCTCCAGTGCGAATGCCCACAAGTAGACCCACCACAGCTCTTGCACGAAGGGCACCACGGCGATCATCCCCGCTCGCAGCAGATCCATCGTGATCATGGTTCGGCGGCGGTCCCATCGCCCCGCCAGCCTGGCGGCCAGCGTCCCGCCCAGTGCCGCGGGGATCAGCCTGAAGGCGAGGATGCCGCCCACAGCCGCGGCCGAGCCGCTCAGCCGTTCCACCAGCGCCATCAGGGCGAAGGTGCCCATCCAGTCTCCGAGAGCTGATGCCCCCTGACCGATGAGAAGGCGGCGGAAGGCGGCCCGGGTTAGAAGGTTCAACAGCCCCGAAGCCGTCCTGAGCAGATCAAGATGTCGGGGCTCAATGGCCGGCCCGGGGCTGAGCGGATCAAGGCTGCAAAGCTCAATGGCCGGCCCGGGACTGAGTGGATCGAGGCTTCAAAGCTCAATGGCCGGCCCGGGATGTCGAGACCCAACTGTCGTTATCGAATACCAACCGGTGGGCGGCGGCTCTCCAGCGGTTGGGGGTTGGCAGGGGCTCGTTGCCCAGGACCCGCTTGATCAGTATGGGCAGAATGATCAGCGTTCCGGCTACGGCGGCCCGGCCATCGCCCACCAGCAGCAGGAATCCGGGCAGGGCAGGCATGGTCAGGAACACCACCAGCCCGGTTTGGCGCAGGATGCGACCCGCGGCCAATCCCCCCAGCAAAAAGAGCGCCGCGGGCCAGGCGATCACTGCGAAGGCTCCCAGTGCCGGTGACAGGCCTCGCCCGCCGGCCCCATTGATGAACAACGACCAGTTGTGACCAATTACCGACACGGCACCGGCGAACGCCATCAACAACCAGCGGTCGCCGGCCAGCAAAGGTCCGAGTGCGCCTTTGCCCACGTCCAGCAAACCGCCGGCCACCAAAGGAACGAAACCGGCAACTCGGTAGAGACCGGTACCCGAAACCGTCCCGGTACCGACCTGGCGAAGGTCGGTACCGGCCAGCGACTGCGCCATGAGATAGGAGAAAGGCACAGCCCCGGCCGCAAAAGCGACCATCAGCACCATCGTCCCCCACATCAGGGGATATTCTGCCCCATATCACCGCTCCTTTGCCACAGGTTCCCAGCAACACCGCCCGGCACCGAAGCAGAACGTGACAAGATGGGGCCGAGATGATTGCTGGTCAACCAACCCGGTTGGGGCCGAGATGATTACTGGTCAACCATGAGTACTGGGTAACGATGATTGCTGGTCAACGATGAGCTCTCGCCCGCGAACCCGATTGCTGTTGATCCGCCATGGCGAATCGCAGGTGACGGTCAAGCAGATCATCGGTGGCGATTTGTCATGCACGGGTTTGTCGCATCTGGGCCGGCGTCAAGCCCAAGCTCTGAGTGAGCGATGGGCCAGGGGTTACGAACCCAACGTGGATGCACTGTGGGCCAGCACGTTGCCCCGAGCGGTGGAGACGGCAGAACTGCTGTCTCCCGCACTGGGAGGATTGCTGGTGCAGACCCACGTCGACCTGGTGGAACGCCGCCCCGGTGAGGCCGACGGGGTGGGTTACGAGGAGTTCGGATCCTTGTTCGAGTGGACCGGCGATTTCCACCCCCACATACCGCTGGCACCGGGCGGCGAGAGTCTGGCCACCTTCTCCTACCGGACCGGCAGGGCCTTGTACGAACTCATCGAGGGCAACCCCGGGACCACGATGATGGTGGTGTGCCATGGTGGGGTGATCGATGTGGCCATGCGGCTCTTCATGGGTTTGGGTATGAGCAGGCAGTTCGTCCTCTGGACCCTCAACACCTCCATTACCGAGTTCGTGGCCACCGATGATCCCGGGGTTTGGCAACTGGCGCGCTACAACGATGCCGCCCATTTGGCCGGGCTGTCGGCTCGCACCGAACCGGCCGACCGCTCAGATCACGAGGATCGTGCCGGGGTCGATTGAGGTGAGTTCTCCGATAATTGCCGCGGTGTGACCGGTTGCGGCCAATTGGGCAACCGCATCGCCGGCCCCTGGGGGCGGGCAGCAAAACAGTAGGCCGCCCGAGGTCTGGGCATCGGCCAGCATGGTGAGGGTTCTTTCGTCGTCCGATCCCCGTAGTCGAGGTCGTACATGGTCCAGGTTGCGGGCGGTGCCGCCGGGTACGAATCCCTGGTCCAGCAGTTCCCACGCCTGGGGAAGAACCGGTACCGATTCTGCTTGTATCACCGCCCCGGTTCCGCTGGCCGCAGCCAGTTTCTGGAGATGGCCGAGCAGCCCGAAACCGGTTATGTCGGTTGCCGCGGTGGCTCCGGCACCCAGCGCGGCCGCCGCGGCCCGGTCGTTCAGCCGGGTCATCTCGGCCACGCCGGCGTGGTAGGTCTCGGCCAGTTGGCCGCCCGGCTCAACGGCATCCGGGTTGGAGCGTTTGACCGCGGTGGCCAGCAGGCCGGTCCCCAGCGGCTTGGTCAGCACCAGGGACTGCCCCGGCCTGGCCCCAGCATTGGTGAGCAGTGTGCTCTCGTCCGCCTCCCCGGTCACGGCTTGGCCGTACAGCGGTTCGGGGCCGTCAACCGTATGGCCACCGACCACGATCCATCCCCCCTCCGAAGCGGTGGCCGCTCCCCCGGCGAGCACCTCGGAGAGCACCTCCAGTGGGAGATCCCCATGAGGCCAGGCCACCAGATTCAACCCGAAACGGGGAGTGCCGCCCATGGCATACACATCCGAGGCGGCGTTGGCCGCCGCGATCCGTCCCCAGGTATGGGGATCGTCGACCACCGGGGCAAAGAAGTCGGCGGTTGAGATCAGGTTACAACCATCTCCGAGTCGCCAGACGGCAGCGTCGTCCCCGGTCTCTGGGCCCACGATCAGGTTCTCGTGGGTGCTGATGGGCAGGGAGCGCATGACCTGCGCCAGCTCGGCCGGTCCGAGCTTGCCGGCTCAACCGGCACCGTGGCTGTAGGCCGTGAGCCTGCCGGTCTTGGGGTCCATACTTTCGACGCTACCGGCCCGGCGCTGTGTTGGCCCGGCACTGCATTAGCTTTGCGCTGTGTTGGCCGGGAACTGCTTTAGCTTTGCGCTGTGTTGGCCCGGCACTGCATTAGCTTTGCATTCGTGACATCAGGGGAGTCGGGGTGAGTGACCAACCGGCACGCCGGGCCCCACCGGGCTGGTATGCCGAGCAGGGTCGAGGCGGTTACCGGTACTGGGATGGGCAGGCGTGGGCCTCCGGCGCGGGCGAGCCCATCGGTTTGCCGGTTGGGTCAAGCGGTAACCGGTCATCCCCCAGCCGTCAAAGAGTCGGACTTGCCCTTCTGGGGGCCGGGGTGGCCCTGGTGGTCGCCGGGCTGCTGCTTCCCTGGGCTGAAACCGGTTCGGCCCGCCAGGGGGTGCTGGACGGCGAGATACCGTGGCTGGTGGGTCCGGGAGGGGTGGCCGATTCCTGGTTGCTGTTACCGATGGCCGCGGTGATGCTGTGGGCGGTGCTGGTTGTGTCGTTGACCGGCAACAACCGGCGGGTGTGGCTGGTGATGCTGGTCGCCGGTTTGGCCGTTATGGGGTTTTGCGTTTCGGAGGGGCTGGCCATGGACGAGGGTCTGGACACGGCAGGAAGTCGGGTTGGTTCGGGCCTGTTCGTTGCCTATGCCGGAGGAGCTGCGGCCTCCTTGAGCGGGGTATTGCTCAGACCGAGATTGCTCTGACCCCTCCTAAGAGGAGGAGCGGGTCAGCTCTGACCCCTCCTAAGAGGAGGAGCGGGTCAGCTCTGACCCCTCCTAAGAGGAGGAGCGGGTCAATGGTAATTCCACGACCATTTCGGTGAACTCACCGGGTTCGGTATTCACGGTGATGGTGCCGCCATGTTCGCGGATGATGTCGTTGGACAGGGCCAGGCCCAGACCCGTGCCCTCGTTGGTGGGTTTGGTGGTGAAGAAAGGATCGAAGATTTTCTCGGCCACCTCCGGGGGGATCCCGTTTCCGTTGTCCTTCACGATGAGAACGGCGCTCTCATCGGTACGGCGGGTTCTCAGAACGATGGTGGGGGAGTAATCGTTGGCCTCGCTCGAACCCGATTCGATCAGCTCTTTCTGTTTCTTGTTGGTTGCGTAGCCGGCGTTGGCCACAAAGTTCAAGAACACCCGTCCCAGGTCCTGAGGGACGACCTCGAGTTGGCCCATGTCCGGATCGAACTCCTCCTCCAGGGTGACCTGGAAGTCCGGGTCCTGGGCTCGAGCGCTGTGATAGGCCAGCAAGGAGTGCTCATGGATAAGGTCGTTGATGGAGGTAAGTTGGGTATCGCCCCCGCCCCGGCCCATGAGAAGCATGTCCTGGACGATCCTGTTGGCCCGGTTTCCATGCGATTGAATGCGCTCCAGGTTGTCGTTCAGGTCTTGGTTGATTTCCTCCAGCAGGTCCCGCTGCTCGCCGGTAAGGTCGTCGCTGAACTCCTCCACTATCTCGTTCATCTCCTCGAGCAACTCGGCGGATGCCGCCGAGAAGTTGTTGATGAAGTTGAGCGGATTACGAATCTCGTGGGCCACGCCGGCGGTTACCTCGCCCAGCGCGGCCAGCTTCTCCCGGGCAACGATCTGATCCTGGGCCTGGCTCAGCTCCTCCAGAACGGATTGGAGCTCGTCGTTGCGCGAGCTCAGCTCCTGCGCCAGCTCCTCCACCAGGTTCAACCGCTGGATCTCCAGGGCGTGACGGCGGAACACCTCAAGGGCCGAAGCCATCTCCGCGATCTCGTCGCGGCCGCTGACCTCCACCTCCTCCTCCAAATCCCCGCCGGCCAGCGTCCGCATGCGACCGGACAGGCGGCCGATCCGCCGTAGCAGCACCCGGCCCACGAAGAGCCAACTGATCAGCCCGGACCCGATTATGCCGATGATGCTGATGATCACCAGAAGGATCCGGGCGGTGGTGATGGTTTGCGCGGAGTTCTCGGTGGCTTGGTCGGCACCGTCTCGAGCGGCTTCCACCAGGGCGCGGACCTCGTCCAGGAGTTCGACCGCCACAACTTGGTTCTGGGCCAGAAGTTCGTTCTGGCGCTCGATGATCTCCAGGCGATCAACGGATACTTTGAAGGCACTCTGATCGTCACGACCGAGAGCCAGCAGTTCGTTCACCGCTGATCTCAGTTCCGGGACCATCTGTTCTGAGGCGGCAACCGAGGCCAGGCTGATCCGGATGCGACCCTCGACCGACTCGAAGCTTTCCTGTAGAGGTTCGACGAATTCAGCGGTGGAAGCAATGAGAGCGCTGCCCATCAACTCGGATACCTGGGCCACATCGGCCTGCAAAGCGTTGAGATGCCGGTAGAGGAGTAGTTCGTCCCCCGATGTCCGGGTACTAGCATCGACCGGTTCGGAATCCAAGTCCCGGTAACCGGTCACCTGGAAGAAGAGCTGATCGTCGATGGCGGGCAGGATGATGCCGGCGGCCTGATCGTGAAGAGCCGGGATCTGGCTTTGAAGTACTTCGATCTGCCGGGTCAGGTTGTAGTAATGGGGCATGTCGGAAGTGATGGTCGCTATGTTTATCTCCAACGTTCTGGCGGATTCCTTGATGCCCAGAACGTGAACGTCCTCGGGGTTTTCGCTATCCAGGAGTTCGAGATTCTTCTTGAACTCCTGCCGCACGGTGCGAACCTCTTCTGAGATGGTCCAGAATTGACTGGGCGAGGCCGTGGTAAGCCGGGGTGCGGCGGCCACCAGGGAGTTGCTCAGTTCGGCCAGCCGGAACGCGCCGGCCAACTCGGGAACGCTTTCCTCGTTCACCCGGTTCTGGCTTTTGCTTATGTTGGTGAACGATATCCAGCTCACAACGCCGGCTACGATGGTAAGAGCCAGTGCCCCGAATATACCGGCATAAAGTTGAGTGGAGATCCGCCGATGCAGCGCGGGCCGTTGACCGGCTTCGGTGTTGCTTTCGGCCTCGGTGTTGTTCTCGGCTTCGGTGTTGTTCTCGGCTTCGGCGGGGTGGGGGCCGGTCGTCTCGGTCATGGGCCGGTGTCTCCCAGAGAGCTTGCGGACCGGTATTGGCCGTCGGAATCTATAACGGTCAAAAAGACGGCCTCCGAACCCTGGTTGTCCACGGCCCGGTCCGCCTCGCTGCCGAAGTCGAGCACGAATCCGTCGATGTCGATTCGACCGGCACCCAGGAGGTTCTCCAGGAAGCAGTCGCGAGTCAGGTCGGCACCGCACCCCTCCAGCCCGGCTATGGCCAGCCTGCCGGCCAGGTATCCCTCCAAGGACACGAAACCGGGCTCGGCTGTGGGATCGAACGCGGCTAGGGCCCGGGTGTAGGAGGCTACGACCGGGATGGAGTTGTCCTGGGGGAAGGGAACCACCTGGGTGACGTAAACACCCTCTCCGCCCGGGCCCAGTTCGGTGGCCAACGCGTTGCTGCCCACGAAGGAGACCGTCATGAATTCGGGGTCGAAGCCGATGTGGCGGGCCCAGGATATGAGGGCGGCAACCGGTTTGTAGGCCCCCACCAGGATCACCGCTTCGGGATTGCCCTGCCTCAGGTCGAGCAACGCCGATTTCACTGCGGTGGTGTTGCGGGGATACACACCGGTGGCCACCAGGGCCATTCCTCGCTTGTCCAGTGCGGCTAGCACCCCGTTGTATCCGGCCCGCCCGAACGAGTCGTCCTGGAACATCACTGCGATACGGGTGATGTTGGCATCAGTGGTGAGGCGTTCAACCATCTCTTCGGTCTCCTGGGCGTAGGAGGCTCGAAGGTTGACGATGTTGTCCCGATCGTCATCGCGCAAAAAGCCCGCTCCGGTGAACGGGGCTATGTAGGGGACGCCGGCGCCGGCTGCCACCGGAGTGGCCGAACGCGACGTGGGGGTGCCCACCGCACCGATGAGGGCAAAAACCTGCTTGTCATGGATGAGTTCCTGGGTATTGGTTATGGCGGCCTCGGGCTCGTATTCATCGTCTTGTGAGATCAACTCCAGGCGGCGCTCGTGCACCCCGCCCCGCTGGTTGACCTCATTGAAGGCGGCCTGGATGCCCAGCCTCATGTTGATGCCCAGTTCTTGAGCCGGACCGCTGAAAGCCGCCGACTGCCCAAAAATCACCCGGTCGTCGAAAACCCCGATCCCCTTCCGATCGACCAGGGTGGGTTCGGGAGTCGGGGTGGGGGTTGAACCAGAGGCGGCCGGGTCGGATCCCCCCGATCGGCATGCCGGTGCGACCAGGGCCAAAACGGCGATGACCAGTCCCACCCGCCAAAGGGCGCGTATTTTCGGTCGGGAGGCGCGTCTTGCCAGTCCCACCTGCCAAAGGGCGCGTATTTTCGGTCGGGAGGCGCGTCTCACGACTCGGCAATTACGGCCAGTTTGAGGTGGTTGCGGCCGTTTTTGTTGCGGTACTCCAAATCCTTTCCCAGGCTCCGCACCAGGTGGAGTCCCAGACCGCCGATGGGCCGTTCGGCCAGCGACAAGGTCAAATCGGGGTCGGGGGCATCCTCCAGCGGGTTGAAGGGGGCCCCGTCATCGGTTATGCGGATGGTGAGGGTTTCGTCACTGAAATCCAGTTCGAGCTCGACGGCGGTGAGCCCGCCGGCGGCACCATGGGTAAAGGTGTTGAGCACCAGCTCCTCCAGTATCAGGTTGGCCCTCATGGTCAGCGTCACCGGCCAGTTCTCCGCTGCGGCCATCTCTTCCAGGACGTTCTCTATCGGTGACAAAACAGCCGAGTACTCGCCCTGTTCCGGGGGCATAACCAGGCGTAGGGAGCGCTGCATGTCAGTGGCCCTCCTCCATGGTCAGCGCGCGAGCTGTTGGGGTCATTAGGGGGTGTTAGGGTTGGTGGCGGTTATCAATGGCCCTCTGACTGTCAGCGCGCGAGCTGTTGGGGTCATTAGGGGCGACGAAGTGTCAGGCAGGTGATGTCGTCGGACTGGGGGGCATCACCGGTGAACTCTCTCACGTATTCGAACACCGCTTCGGTGGCTGCTGAGGCGCTGCTGGGGGGGCGGCCGTTGAAGACTTCGATCAATCGCTGCATACCGAACTGCTCTTTGCTCGCGTTCATGGCCTCGGTCACCCCATCGGTGAACAACACGATGGTGTCCCCGGGGGCCAACGTAACCGTATGCTGGCTGTAGGCGATGTCGGGGGCGACCCCCAGGGCTACACCCTTGGTGAGCGGCAACTCGGTGACCGTACCTTCACCGCTCACCAGAAGCGGGGGGTCGTGGCCCGCGGTGGAGTAGGTGAACAATCCGGTGTCCGGGTTGAACAGGGCATAGATCAGGGTCACGAACATGAAAGTCGGGTTGTCCTGATGGAGTTGGTTATTGACCTCGCCCACCACCATCTCGGGGGTGCGGACACCGATGGCCGCTCCCTTCAGCGCGGTGCGGCTGGACATCATGAACATCGAGGCGGGGATTCCCTTGTCGGAAACGTCGGCCACCACGAGGGCGACCTGGTTATCAAGGGTGAAATAGTCGTAGAAGTCGCCGCCGATATTGCGGGCCGGCTCCATGTTGGCCGAAACCTCGTACTTATCGTTGACGGGGGGAGTTTTGGGCAGGATTGATTGCTGGAGCTGGCTGGCGATGCTCAGCTCGTTCTGAAGGGCCACTAGCTGGTCTCGGGACGACAGTGCTTCCCGCCATTCGGCCAGGTGCTCCAGAGTGCGACTTATGGTGATCTTGAGATCGTCGAAGTCGATGGGCTTGGTCACGAAGTCGAAGGCACCCCGGTTCATGGCGGTGCGGATGTTGTCCATATCCCCGTAGGCGGAGATAATCACCGCTCTGAGATTGGGATCAACCCCGGGAAGCTGTTGGAGCAGGGTGAGGCCGTCCATCTTGGGCATGTTGATGTCCGACAGAACCATGTCGATGGTCGGATCGGCGTTGAGTTTCTCCAGTGCCTCCAACCCGTTTTGGGCAAAAACAAACTCGTATTCGCTGGAGCGGATTTTGCGCCGCATCCTCTGAAGTATTAAAGGCTCAAGATCCGGTTCGTCGTCGACGACCAGGATTCTGTAGGGCGAATTCAAGGGGTTACCCCTGTTTGGCGTCTTCCACCGATTGGAATACGTCGATGATTTGGTCAAAGCCGCTGATGCGGAACACATCGCCCACGGTGTCCGACAAGGCGCAGATGCTGAAGGACTTGTCCTGCTTGTCGAGGTTCTGAGCCGCCATGAGCAGTACCCGTAAACCGGCACTGCTTATGTATTCGAGGCCGGCGAGGTTCAGGATCACCTTCTGATCGGCGGGGTCGAACAGGCCCTGGAGGGACTCGAGGAGATCGGATGCGTTGGATCCGTCCACCCGCCCCGAAGCATTGATGACCAATACATCGCCGGTGCGATTGTGGCTTAATTCCATGGCGGCTGCCTCTCTTTTTGCATTCGGTTGCCGGCTATCTTGCCAACCAGAACTATACACAAGCCAACAGCGGTGACGGGTGGCCCGCCCCCGGTGCAGTTCCCGGTGCCGGCATCTCGGCACCGGGATGCCGGTGCCCGCCCCCGGTGGCGGGGAGGGATCAGCGGGGTTGGGAGAGGATGAGCGCGCTGGTGGGTACGGCGGTACCGGCGGTGGCCAGCACGTTCTCGACGTTGTCGATCTGGTTAACCGAGGTGCCCCGGATCTGCCTCACTGCTTCGGCGATGCCGTTCAGGCCGTGAATGTAGGCCTCCCCGAGCTGCCCACCGTTGGTGTTGATGGGTAGGCGGCCGTCCCGCTCGAGGTTGCCGTCGCGGATGAAGTCCTTGGCCTCGCCCCGGTCGCAGAAGCCGAACTCCTCGAGCTGGGGCAGTACCAGGGGGGTGAAGTGGTCGTAGACGATGGCGGTCCGGATGTCGCTGGCCGCCAGCCCGCTCGACCGGTAGAGCTGGCGGGCGCACAACCCCATCTCGGGGATGCCGGTGATGTTGTCCCGGTAGTAGCTCCTCATCATGTGCTGGTCCTCGGCCACGCCCTGGGCGGCGGCCGCGATAATGGCCGGCTTCTGCTGAAGGTCCCCGGCCCGCTCGGCGGAGGTCACCAGCAGTGCTTGAGCCCCGTCGGTCTCCTGGCAGCAGTCCAGCAGGTGCAGCGGCTCCACGATCCAGCGGCTGTTCTGATGGTCCTCGAGGGTGATGGGTCGCTGGAAGAAGTGGGCGTGGGGGTTGGTGGCCGCGAAGGATCGGTCCACCACCGATACCCGACCGAAGTCCTCGGAAGTGGCCCCGTACTCGTGCATGTAACGGGTGGCGAACATGGCCACCCAGGAGGCCGGAGTGACCAGGCCGAACGGTGAACTCCACGAGAAGCTGACCTCGGTGGCTTCCGCGCCGGCGGGTCGATCCTGCACTCCGGTGCCGAAACGGTGCCAGGAGCGCTCGTTGAAAGCCCGGTAGCACAGCACGTGGTCGGCGGCCCCGGAGTAGATGGCCTGGCAGGCCAGGGCGATCACCCCGCAAGCTGCACCCCCCCCGTGGTGGACCATGGAGAAGTGGGTCAGCTCCTGGATACCCAGGTTTCGGGCCAGCTCTATCTCGGGATTCTGCTCGGCCGAGTAGGTCACCATGCCGTTCACCTTCTCGGGGGGCAGGCCGGCATCCTCGCAGGCGGCCAGGCAGGCCTCCACCGCCTGGTCCATGGGGGTGCGGCCCGAGTTCTTGGTGAACCGGGTGGCACCGATACCGGCGATGGCGCAGTGATAGGCGTATTGCAGGGTCATGGCGTTCTCCTAGGGCCGGGGTAGGCCCAGTTCGGCTGTTCCGGTCACGTGCGGTCCCCGGCTGTTCAGGCCCTGGAAGGAAACCGTGACGGTTGCCACCCCGTCCACCTCCTGGGTGGCGGTGACCGATCCCGACATGGTCATGCAGTCGTAGGGGTAGTTGGGGACACCGAGGCGTATCCTCAGGTTCTTGAGGATGGCGTTGGGGCCGGCCCAGTCACCGAGGTAGCGGGCCGAGAGGCCGCTGGAGGTCAAGATGTTCATGAATATGTCCTCGGACCCCTTCCGGATGGCCATGTCCCGGTCGTGGTGGACCTCCTGGTAGTCGCGTGACGCGATGGCGGTGGACACGATCAGCGTGGGGGTGAGCGGGATCGGGCACAGCGGCAACTCGTCGCCGGCCCCCACCTCGTTGATGGTGAGGGTGGTCGGGTTGCGGGGAACCCGAGCGGGCCGGAACACCGGCAGGCTGACATCCTCGTGGGTCTGCATGTGCCAGACCTCCAGGGGCATGCCCACCTTGAGTTGATCGGATCGACAGTCGGTGACGTTGCTGATCAGGCGAACCCCCTCCTCCAACTCCACCAACCCGATGTTCAACGGGTAGTCGAACGAGGGCACCCGGGGGTGGTGGGCCACCACGTAGGAGTAAAGGGTGCCCCGGCCGGAGGTGACGCGGTAACCCATTTCGGTGGCACCGCAGGCCGGGCAGCGGTTGCCGGGTGGGTGCTGGAGGTGCCCGCATCCGAGGCACTGCTGGATTCGCAGCTCACCGACCCGGCTGCCCTGCCAGAAGAAGTCGGTGTCCTGGTTTCGGCTGGGGCGGGGGCGGGGCTGGGGTTGGTTCGCGCCGTCGCCATCGCCACTGCCGGTACTGCGTCCCGTGCCGGGCCGGAACTTGAGGATGCGAAAGAACATCGACCCGACGTGGTGACCATGCTGGTCGTGGTACTCGGTTTCGGTGGTAACGAAGTGGCCGATGCCCAGAGCGGTCTGCTTCTCGTCGGAGACCTCCACCAGCTTCACGGTTCCGGTGAGGTGATCACCAAGCCTGAGGTAGCGGTGGTAGACATGCTCGGAGTTGGTGGCCACCACGCCGGCGTAGCCGTGTTCATCCAGCATGGCGTACACCCCGGAGGCGGGATCCTGGGGGTCGTTGACCCTGGGAACGTTGCCGACCATCGTCCAGGCGTTGAGCATGGCCGGTGGGGCGGTGATCTCGCCGTGGGGGCCGCGGCGGGCGGCATCGGGGTCGGTGTAGATGGGGTTGGCGTCGTCCATGGCATCGCACCAGTGGCGGATCATGGGCTGGTTCACCGGGTCACGAGCAGTGGTCGGGGTGCCGGTGCTGCCAACCTGCCGGCGTAGCTCGGCGAGGAACGCCTCCTTTTGCTCCCCGGTCATGTCATCGCTCATGCTCCCGGGATCGTCACGACCAGCTTCGCGTTTTTGCTTTTGCTCCCCCGTCATGTCATCGCTCATGCTCCCCCTTTTGCCGCAGTGGACGTTAGCGCGATTGGCATTGGGGGCAGAAGGTGAGGGTGCGGGCATCGTAGGTACGGTGCTGGAGCGGGGTTGCGCAGCTCAGGCACGGCTGGCCGGAGCGGCCGTAGCAGGCCAGGGCGTGCTGGTGACTCCCCCGGCCACCGTCGGCGTTGCGATAATCCCGCAGCGTGGTGCCGCCGTTGGCCAGCCCGGCCTCGAGAACCTGGACCAGGGTGGTGTGGAGCTTCGCGGCCTGGATCCGGCTGATCCGGCGCTCGCCCGGGTGGATTCCGGCCATCCACAGGGCCTCGGTGGCGTAGATGTTGCCGACCCCGGCCACCGGTTTCTGGCTCAGCAACTGGGTGGGGATGCGCCGCCGGCTCCGGCGCAGGGCCTGGTAAAAGCCTTCGGGGGTGAACTCTGCGCTGAGGGCATCGGGGCCCTGGGCAGCCAGCGTGGGAATGGTGTCGTAGCGGCCCGCGGGCACGCAACGGATCCGACCGAAGCGGCGGATGTCCCGGAAGATGAGGCTCTCCCCGTGATCTAGTTGCCACCATGCCCGTATGTAGGGATCCTCGTTGCGCTCGGGGCTGCTTTCGGCCATGACCATCAGGGAGCCGGTCATGCCCAGGTGGATGATGAGTTCCCGGCCGTCGTCCAGGGGGGCGATCAGGTACTTGCCCCGGCGGTTGATGCCCTGGATCGTGGTACCGGTGGCTGCCCGGGCGGGGGTGAACTTGTCCGAGGGGTGGGTGTGGGCGGCCAGGATGCGTCGCCCCGGTAGCCGGGGTGCGAGCTGGCGGCGGATCGTTTCCACTTCGGGCAGTTCGGGCACCAGCCCGATTGTCGCACGAATACGAAGCAGGGGCTTACCGGCGGTGGGCCAGAATATGTAGCAGGGGCTTACCGGCGGTGGGCCAGGGTGCGGCGGGCGGTTTCCAGGTCCTCGGGGTTGGTGACCCCTATCCAGGATTCGTCGGTGGGGACAACTCGGACGGTGAGCGTCCCGGCCTCCATTTGGGCCGCGACGGCGTGGGGCAAGAGGTACTCGGCGGTGGGGCTGTGGCGGTTGTTCTCGAGAAACCGGGCAAAGCCGTCCCGCAGGCTGTTCATGAACGCCGGGGGAAAGCCCCACAGGTTCATGGACACCAGGGTGCCGGCGGGAAAATCGTTGCCGGCTCGAGAGATGCCCTCTTGCTCGAAGATGCCGGTGAGCCGGTCACCGTCAACCCGGCACACGCCTCGGGTCACCGAGCCCTCGGCCGGCAGGGTGCGGTCGAGCCGGTAGCCACACAGCCGGGCCTCGTTGCCGGCCATTTCCTTCATGGCTCGGGCCAGGGCGGTGTACGCGGTGGGGCCGTAGTAGTCGTCGGCGTTGCACACCACGAACGGGCCTCTCACCGCTGCGGAGGCCGACAGTACGGCGTGGGCCGTGCCCCATGGTTTGGGTCGGGGTGGGCCGTGGGTATCCTGGCGCACGAAGATCACGTCAAGATCGGCGGGCGGCCCGCCGCGACCCTCGAAGTGCCGGTTCACGTCGTCCTCGATGTCGCTTCGCACGATGAGCACCACTCGGTCAGCGCCCGCGGCTCGGGCATCGGTGATGGCAAAGTCCAGGAAGGCCTCGCCATGGGCTCCCACCGGGGCGAGTTGCTTGGTCCCCCCAAAACGCGATCCCAATCCAGCGGCCATAACAACCAGAGTGAACACCAGTGACCTCCTAAGCCTTGCTAAGCCTTGCTAAGCCTTGCTAAGCCTTGCTAAGCCTTGCTAAGCCTTGCTAAGCCTTGCTAAGCCTTGCTCGCTTGTCTCGCTACCGCCGATGCCACCAAGACCCGGGCGGACACCAATGCTAAGCCTTGCTCGCTTGTCTCGCTCTCAGGCGGCGGTCCCGCTCAGCCTCCGCCTTACCTCGGCGCGGGCCGAGGCTAGGTCGTCACCGGCGATGGTGACCTCCTCGGCCGGCCGGCCGTTTCGGGCGAACACCAGCACGCAGCGGGTCACGGGCTCACCCACCGCCTGCTCCACCGTAAGGGAGTAGGCAGCCACCTGGAGCCTGTAGAGGTCGATCTTGGCTTGCCGGGTTTCGTCATCGTGGATGTCGTCGGTTTTGTAGTCCACCACCACCAATTCGTTGCCGGTGCGGTAAAGCAGATCCACGAAACCCTCCACCACCATGCCCTCCACCGGGGCGGCCACGAACAGCTCCTTCCAGTGAGCGCCGGCGGCGGCTTCCTTGACGGTGTCCGACCTGAGCACGGATTCGGCCAGAGAGCGGACGGTGCTTGTGGCTTGGGGAATGCCCTCGGTTCTGGCTTGTTCCTTCGCGAGCGGCGCCAAGCGGTCGGAGTCGGGGTTCAGCTCCACGTCTTGCAGCACGCCGTGGACTGCCCGGCCCACCTGGGTACCGCCCCGACCCCTGCGCCCCGGGGGTTGATCATCGTCGCCGTCGTCGGCTTTGTCCTTATCGAGGCCAAGGTAGCCGGGGTGGTCGGATTTGGAGGTGGGTTCAACCCCTCCTGGATCGGCTCGGGCGATTTGCGATTGCAGCTCTCCTGGATCGGCTCGGGCGATTTGCGATTGCAGCTCTCCTGGATCGGCTCGGGCGATTTGCGATTGCAGCTCTCCGGTGCCGGCCCGGGCGATTTGCGAGGGGCTTGTGGCCGACGGCTTTGCAGCCCGATCCAGAAGAGCTTGCCGCCCGCTTTCCCAGTCTCGAAAAGATGTCCGGCTTCCGTGCTCGCCAAGCCGGTGCTCGCTCGTATCGCGGGGCTGTTTGGAAACCGCCGAAGGGGATTTGTCGGGATACGGGTGTTCGGCCATCCACAATGCTTGGGGAAGCTCTGCGGCGTTGTCCACCACCATCTCGGCCATGGAGGGTTCGGCGTTGCTGTTCTCGCTTCTTGCCTGGCGGTGGGTTGACACCACCAGATGGTCCCTGGCCCGGGTCAGGGCCACGTACAGCAGGCGTACTTGCTCGGCGCGCTGCCTCTGATCCTCGTACTCCTGGTGCTTTGCGAATGCTTTTGTGCGTAACGACTTGTTGAACCCGGCCTCGAACCCACCAGTGGTGGGCCATAGCACCGTGGCCGGCACGTACCGGCGCTGGGTGTGGGTACCCGACAGGATGACGATGGGGAACTCCCGTCCCTTGGCGGCGTGGATGGTGGTGATGCGAACCGCGTCGTCATCGGTCTCCGACAGTATGACATCGGATTCCCTGGCTCGCTCGTGGATCTTGCGGTCCACCCAGGCTACGAACTCCCTCAGCCCCCGCCCGCCGGACTCCTCGAACTGGCGGGCCTGGTCGATCACCAGGTTGAGGTTGCGCCACACATCGCGAGGTCTGCGGTGGCCGTAACAGCTCGATTCCAGCAGCCTTCGTTCGTGCACCAAGCGCTCGACCAACTGGCTGGGTCGCAACCAGCGCACCTGCGCGTGCAAGCCCTCAAGCCAGGCCATGGCCTCACCCACCGGGTGGTCCTCAGCCAGGAGTTCGGGTCGGCGCGCTGTGTAGTCCCACCGGCCTTCGTGGGTTACCTTGAAATCGAACAGGTCGTCGTCACCGCAGCCGAAAACGGGGGAGCGCAAGGCGTTCACCAGGGACACCTCGTCGGTGGGGTCGGCCAGCGCTCGAACCGTGGCCATCACCTCCCGCACGATGCGGCTGGCCCAGATCAGCGAGCCGGCTTCGATACGGTAGGCGATGTTGCGTGCCTCCAGCGCCTCCTCCAGTTGCGGTAGCGATGTGCGGGTCGGCAGCAGGATGCAGATGTCCTCCAGCCGGGCCGGTCGCCAGCAATCCCGGCCGTTGCCGTCCTTGCCGTCGCCCACCGACCAGCCCTGGCTGATGGCAGCAGAGATGACCTGCGCCACCTGCTGTGCTTCCCCCTCACGCAGTTCGGGCATGTTCGTCTCTTTGGGGTGTTCACAGTCCAGCACCGACACCGGTGGCCCCTTGGGTGGTGATCCTCGAACCGGCTCCAGGGCTTGATAATCGGGTTGGATGTGCGAATCCTGGATACCGGTTGAAACCATGAACTCATCGAAAAGGGCGTTTATCCAACGAACCACCGGTTCGGACGATCGGAAGTTGCGGGTGAGCGATTTGCAAACAACGGTTCGGGAGCGCCCCGCCTGGGTGAACAGGTCGATGTCTGCCCGGCGGAACCGGTAGATGGATTGCTTGGGATCGCCCACGTAGAAGAGCTGTCCAGGTTCGTCCCGTAGTTCGGGCCAGCCTCGGGTGTCGTCAGGAGGTGCGGCGATCAGCTTGACCAGTTCGATCTGGATGGGGTCGGTGTCCTGGAACTCGTCCAGCAGCAATTTTTGGTAGCGCTCGGACAGCGCTTGCCTCACTTCCATGCCGTGCTGGGGGTGCCGCAGCAGATCCCGGGCCATCACCAGCAGGTCGTGGTATTCCAGCACTCCCTGCCGGCGGCGATCCTCGGCGGCTTCAAGGGTGAACGCTCCCAGAACCAGGGTCAACCGCCGGATCACATCATCGGCCACGCGCTCCCTCAGATCTTCGATGGCTTCCCCGAGTTGGGCTAGCTCATGGGCCACCTCGGTCAAGGATGGTGCCCCTTCGTCTTCGTCGGGCCAGTTGGCTTTACGGCCTGCTCCGGTGAAGTTCTTCGGTTCGGTCTCGAACAGCAGTTGAAGGATCTGGTCGCGGTCGTCTCCCGCCTGGCGCAGCAACTCGGCCCGCTCGGCAATCTTGCTCAGCTTGGCCACCATCGTGTCGTCGGGGTCCTTGCAGTACGATTGCAAGGCGGCTACTCGGCTGAACCGCTTGAAGGCACCACTTAGGTTGGGGAGTTCCATCGGCCCGCTGGGGGGTGGCTCGTTGCCCATTCGTTGAGCCACCAAATCCCAATTGCTGTGCAGCTCTTGGGCCAGCTCCCGCAGATGGTTCGGTTTGACGTTCAAGGTTCGAGCCAGAACCAGGCAGTGCTGCTGATCGGGGTCGCTCAGCAGGCGGTGCAGATGCTCGTCCCAGCGATCCTCGAATGCTTCGTTGGGGGTCACCTCGATGCGGGGGGGCAGCCCGGCTTCGATGGCATGTTGAGAAAGAATGCGGAGCGCGAACCCGTGGAGGGTGGTGATGGCCGCGCCGTCCAGGTGGTTGAGGGCCTCGGGGTGCTCACCGGAGGCGGAGAGCTTCTGGCGCAGGCGGTTCTTCAGTTCGGCTGCGGCTTTCTCGGTGAAGGTAATGGCCGCGATGTTCTCCATCGCCACCCCGGAGTCGATAAGGGCCAGCACCCGGTTGACCAGCTCGGTGGTCTTGCCCGATCCGGCCCCGGCTTCCACGAACAAGGTCGAATCGAGCTCGGCGACGATGGCGTCCCGGTCGGGTTGGTCGCGGGCGGTGTTGGTGGCGGGCATTATTTAGTGACCTTCCCGGTGGTGACGAAGGGGGTCCGGTCGCGGGCGTTGTTCTTGTCGCCAGCCATGGTCATTGCTCTTCCTGCTCCGAATCTTCGGGCGGCTCCGCCAGTTGGCGGTAGGCGGCCAGCTCTTCTCGTTCCCGCATGGTCTCCCACTGCCGGCGGCGGTCGCCGGTGCCGAGCCGGTCGGCGTTGCAGTAGCCGCAGCGCTGGCTGTACTGGCCCCCGGAGCTATCGGGTCGGGGCCGGTCGCAGAACACTCCGGCCTCGATGCCCTCGGTGATGGTGCCAACCACCGAGGCGAAACGATCCATCACCGTGCCGTCCATCGGATAGCCGACGGTTTTGAACCGTGCCTCGCTGGTGACGAACCAGTATCGGGCTGCTACCGGAGCCTCGGAATGCTCTGTGTGGGCCCGGGCGGCCAGCCCGTACACCGGAAGCTGGAGCCGGGTTCCCCGCTGGACGGGATCCCGGTTAGCGCTTGACTCGTTCAGACCCCGGTAACCATCGGCCCTGCCGGTCTTGTAGTCGATGACCACCAGCTTGCCGCTGCGGCCTTCGTCCACCCGGTCGGCCCGGCCCCTGAACCGGGCTTTCTGGCCGCGGGGCAGTTCAACGGTTATCGCATCCAGGTCATCATCGGGTGTCCCGAAGCCCAGCTCGCTGGCAGCCGGGGTGACATTTTCCTGGCCGCGATGTTCGTCGTCGGCTGTCAGGAAGCGGTCCAGGTCTTTCAATATTTGGTTTCGTTCGTAGTGCCAGAACACCGAGTAGCCGGTCAGCCCCCGGGCTTCGGCTTGATCGCACTGTTCGGTTCCGATGGCGCGGAGCCGCTCTCGCTGGTCCGTGTTCCAGGGTTGGCAAGGTGGCGGAACCTGGCCGGTTTCCATCTGCTCGCGCAAGAAAAGGTCGAGAGCATTGTGAATCAGCGAGCCTTTGTCCAGGGCGGATATCCCCAGTACCTCTTCGGGCTGGTCTGCTTCCTGCACCCCGAGGACATGCTGGAACAGGTAGCGCATCGGGCAGTCGGCCCACGTTTCCAGGCTGGTCGGCGATACCAAACCTCCGATCAGCCCGGTTGTGTCCACACCGGCCAGGTTGCCGTCGAAACGGGTGAATTGATTCGAGGATCGGGCGGCAACCAGCTCGGCTCCCCGGGCCAGCACCGGATCGTTCTCCAGAAGATCGTATGCGGTCCGGTTCGCAACCGCAGCGGGGGTGGTATTGAGGTTTGCTGGTTGCTGGTTGAGCGGCTGTTCGGTCCGGTTCGTAACGGCAGCGGGGGCTGCTGGTTGCTGGTTGAGCGGCTGTCCGGCTCGGTTCGCACGGGTAATAGCCCGTAACCGGAACTCCTGGGCCGTGGTGGGGAAATCGGCGCGCAGCACCCTTTCCGAGAACGAGGGCACATGCTCGAACCAGCCGATGGTTCGGTCGACTGCCGGCGTTTCAAGGTTGGTGCTGTCCACCGGCTTTCCGGCCAGGGCGGTGGCGGTGTCCAGGAGCCAGCGGGACGGGTGCTGTTCACAAGCCTGCCTCGAATTGCCTCGAGCGTAGACAAGTGTGCTGGTGGCGGAGGAGGCCAGTACGGTCAAGAAGTGCCGGTGCTGTTCTTCCAACCGGTCGGATAGCAGGGTCAGGTTGTCGCTCACGGCCTTGCGCTCCCGGTCGGGAAGCAGCGGATTGTCGGAGGGGCTGTGCGGGAATGTTCCCTCGGCCAGGCCGATGAGGATTGTCCTGTCCTGCTCCATGCCGGTGGAGCCACCGATTTGCTCGGTCAACACCCCTTGGCCGATCCGACCGGCGCGCTTGGTGGGTGCAGCCAACTCGGAGATCAAGGCGTGCCGGAAGGCTGCTGGACGGGGAGACGGCTCGATCCGATCCAGGTTGGTAAAACTGTCCAGGATGCTTTCGATCTGATCGGCTGCCTCCTGCTCGGCCTCGGGCCAACCGGACCGGGCCCGGTCGCCGGTCAGGTATTTGTCGATCAGGCCCTTGATCCACTTGCACCACGCTTTCCAGGTGGCCGGTTCAGGGTCGGGGGATAGATCGCCAATGAGTTCGGCCATGAACTCGATCAGGGAGTTGGTGTGGTTGATTTCTCGCCGGTTCCACTCGGCCCAGCTTTCGATCTCGTCCGGATCGCCCTTCTTCTGTTCTGCGGCCTGTTGTAGTTTTTGGTAGTGAGCCTCGAGCCGCTCCCTCCACTGATCGGCACTCCGAACCACTCCAGCCCGGCGCGCTATTCGATCCCAAGCGGTCACCGGAATGGCACGAGGCCAGGTTTGGGCGCTGATTTGGGTTGGAACGGTCGTGAAGGGTTCCACCACCGATAACAGGTTGAACACTTCATCCCGACGGAAGTCACGGTCTTGCAGGTTGAGCAGGGCCAGAAGGCCCCGACCCACCAGGGATTCGGCCAGCGTGAGCCCGCTGGGGCCGTTGAATGGGATGCCGGCAGCTTCCAGGTGATCCTGGAGGTGGCGGATGGTGGGCATGCCCCCGCCGCTCAAAACGGCGATCCGGTTCAAAGCAATCCCTTCTCGTGTAGCGTTGAGCACCTCACGGACCGCCACCTGCACCTCCTCGTCGGCGCTGGTTGTGCTGATGATCCACTCCCCATGCGGTTGGTTGATCTCCACGCCAACGTTGAGTTCTCCTCCCATGTTGTTTACCGACTCCAGCACGGCGGTGTCGGCACCAGCGTTGCCGGTTAGCCCGGCAATAACCGCCACCGGTGTTTTTTTGGCCAGGGCAGAAACCATGCATCCCTGGGAGTGGGTGACGCGCTGGGGTAGGTAAATGATCGCCGGACCGAGTTCTTTGAGAATGGGGCTGATCGCCCCCGATTCCAGCGCCGTTATGGATAGTTCGTTCAGATCCTGGCCGTCGTACCACTCGCCCTTCAGCCTGTCGCGGGCCTGGCGGCAAACGCGTACCATGTCGGCGGCTCGGCGGCTCTGTGTTGCCAACACATCGAGTTGCTCGTTGGTCAGGTTGCGAAGGTCACGATAGGCCTGAACCAGAGCTTGTTCGGTGGCGGGATGTCGGGCTGAGGCTTGGAACAGGCCGGGGTCGGCATCCAGCACGCTTCTCAGGGTCGCGCTGAGCACCGGGTCTGGCAGAGGCTTTTGATTGGTTGGGTTTGCCAATCGTTCGGCCAAGTCGAACAGTTTGAGAAAATGCACCGCGGCGATCCCCGGCTTTTTTGCGCCAAGGGCTCGCCGGGTGGCAACTCCGGCCATGTTGGTGGGTACAACTACGGTGACGGTTTGAAGCGGGTCGTTGCTCTTGTGCTCGTGTATGAGTGTTTCCAGCCGGTTGCGAGCGGGTTCGCCGTATGGGGTGTATTCGGTTCGTAAGACCATGCTTGCGATTGTAGGGGTGGGGGGTGACAGTTGGTGTATTTCACCAGGTCAAGGAATGTTTTGGGTTGTGGATAGCATGTTTTGGCCGGCTGCGGTTGGGGTTCCGTATCGGGTGGGCATCTATATTTACTGGCGTAAGAATAGATGCCCAGGTGTTGGGAGGCGTGTTGTGAGGCGTTTGTTGTTGGTTGGTTGGGTGGTGGTTGTGGTGGTGTTCGGGTTGGCCCCGGTGGCGGCTGGTGGCGGTGGTGTGACTGTTGGTGATGTTCGGTTGCGGGATCGTTTGGTAGCTGATCAGGAAGCGTTGTTGAACGTTTACCGGTGCATGTTCGACATCGACACCCACATCGTTGACGGCGGCTGCTCCGATGGCCACCCCACCCAGCCTCCCCCACCCCCGGTGCTTTTCACCGGTACCCCCACCCCCCAAGAGATCACAACCCGTGACCTGCTGATCCGGAACCAGGAAAACCTACTCAACGTCTACCGCTGCAAATACAACATCGACACCCACCTAACCCCCAACAACTGCAACCCCACAACCACAACCACCACTCAACCACCAATTCCTTCCACAACAACCACTACTACAATAATCCCACCGACAACTACCACTACGACAACCACGACTATCATTCCAGCGACCACAACTACAACAACGACGACGACTATTCTCGCCCCGGCTGTTAACCCCAACCAAACCTTAGCCCAAAGGATAGCTGCCATTGAAAAAACCAAACCTCAATATTTAGTTGAAATAGCTAACGCGATGGGTTTAACAGACCTTGGCAAAGAAGTCTTTTATGATGTCAAGGTAGTTATAAAAGGTAGTGGCAACCCTTGTGTTTGTTATGATCCGAACTATGGGATTATATATGTGACCCGTTCTAAGACAAAACAATACAGAACTATAAGAAATTTAATGCATGAATTCTTACACGCGGTCTATTTTAAAAAACTAGTTGGTTCCAAAGATTTTGCTAATATTACCCAACAATTAAGACAACTGTATGCTCAAAGTAGTTATTTGCAAACCAGGATTGAAAATTATATGCGATTTGGCGACATACCCCGAGATCATGAACCCGACCATTGGATGTTTTTAACCGAACTCTTTGCTAATTCAGGAGCGAATATGCCATCTTATCAAGATCGTACGCCAGATTTAGATGAATATTATAATCGTTATTTTAAAGATTATAAAGATTTAGTCAGAAAAGTTGGTGGCGGGTTTAATGAATACTTCCAACACCTCACCTTCCCGGAATAAACAAATAAAACACCATGCCCCAAATTGAAGACAAACACTTACAAAGATTTAAACAACTCTTAGAAAAAGCGCAAACAACTTTACTAGCTACCCAAGAGTTATTAACCAGTTTAATTGGGAATGAAACCATATCTGACAATTTAAAAGATTTAAATAACCAAGAAACCATTATCTATGGTAGCTTTGATGGCCAAAACATGGTGGCTTCAGAAGCGGGTTAGTTGAACGTTCGCGAGGCGGCCCATGGCCGGGGCCATGAGTGCTTGTTCTCGTATTGCGTTCCGGGCTAGGTAGCAGGCCAGTTCGGTGTCGTCGTCGAGGTTGAGGCGATTTCGGTCGGCCATGTCCTGCTGGGCCAGCAGCGGGCCGATGCGGTCGGTCATGTCCAGGTAGCGAACCAGGCGGGCCATTGATTTGGCCCGGGCGGCAGCGTACCCGTCCAGGGCCGGGGTGATTACCGTGCGCAGGTCGTCCAGAACGGCGGAATATATGTGACTAACGCCGGTGTCCAGGGGTTCGGGTAGCTCAGGGGGTTCGATCTCCACCCCCAGAGCTTGGCAAACCAGCTCGGCGGCCACCCGGCGGTGGAGAGTGGCGAATAGCTTGCCCATGCCCAGGTCGCCACCGGCCGCTCCCGACATTCCCAGGCCGATCAGGTTGCGGATTTGGCAGGCCAGTTGCCAGTAACCCACCCGATCGGTATCCACCGGACCGTCGTACCATCCGAACGCGGTGTCAATATCCAGGAACGGAGTGAGCATGGCCCGCACCGTGATCCAGGCCAGATCCTCCATGGGATCGCCGACGTGGGCCAGCTCCCAGTCGCACAAACCGTTCACCCGGTGGCCATCGTGAAGCACGTTTCCCGGTCCCAGGTCGCCGTGTACTAGAACCGCGCGCTCGGGAGGCTCGGGCGCGGCCCTGGCCAGTTGGCGCAGGCCGAGATCGATGAGCGGATCGGGTTGGGGGCAGTGCTCCCGGTAGACCCGGGTCCATAGAGCCAAGTCGTCCATCAGCAGGTGATGGGGTGATTCCAGGGCGTGGAGGGCGTTTACCTGGTCCATGAATTGCCGGGCCAGGTGAGGATCATCCAGTGGTCCCGCCGTTCCATCCACGAACTCCAGCAGCAACGCTCGCCCGTCGGGGCTCACCCCGCAGAACCCGGCCACCCGGACCGGCTTTGCGGCCAACCACTGGTAAACCCGGGCTTCCCGGGCCAGGTCGTATCCCTCGATGGACAGCGGCGACGTGCCGGTATCCATTCGCAGGAACCGCCGCTCACCGCTTCTCAGTGTCACCGTCCAGGCCTGGCGAGAGGCACCCCCTGGAATCCGCACCGCCGTGGCCACCGGCTGCCCGCAGCACTCCTCAACCCACCGCGCCACCTCAGCAACCAGATCGCTCATTGCCCGCCTCCGGTTTCGCTCATTGCCCGCCTCCGGTTTGGTTGGCGGTTGTGGAGCCAACGGTCAGAACATTCTTATGATTCAGCTCGGCTCCGGTTTCGTTGCCGGTCGTGGGCGGGGTCAATTGCTATGGGAGTCCGGTGAGGGGTTGCCGGCTCGGGCGATACGTTCGAGGGCGGGAGCGTCGGCGCGCAACTGCCCGGTCCGGTCACGATGGAGCACCTCGTCGGTGCCCTCGGGGCACTGGGCCACGAATGGGCACCAGCCGCACAGCGGGCCGGTTGAGGCGGGGAACTCCAGTGTTATGCAGCTATTCATGATGTTCAGCCAGGTGACTCTCAGCTCTTCAAGCGCCTCGGTGAGGTTCTCGTCGGTGATCTCAACCTCGACCACCTTCTGGCCCAGGTACAGCAACTGTGCCCGGGCCGGCCTGCGGTTCTCCAGCTCGGTCAACGCGGCCGCATACAGCAGCATCTGGGTGGCGTAGTTGGATGAGAACCGCTCGGAGGGGGCCTTGCCCGACTTGTAGTCGGTGACCACCAGGCCGTCGCCGGTATCGTCCACCCGGTCGATGATGCCTCGGAACGGTACCCCGTTGATCTTGACCCGCACATCCTGCTCGGTGGCAGCCACCTTGACCTCGCGGGGGTCCTCCAGGTCCCATAAACCCTCTATGGCCTTCCAGCCGTTGATGCGAAAGTTCAACCCTCCCCGCTCGTCCAGCTCCAGGCCCCGGTAATCGGGGTGGTTCTCCATCCGGGGCCAGAGTTCACGGGCCAACTCTTTGGCCCGTGGCACCGTGCGTTCCTCCACCGGCTCCTGCATCAATCTCTCCAGCACCATGTGGGCGAAGGTGCCGGTGACCGCGGCTTCGCCGGGCGGGTCGGGCAGGCGATCCACGTAGCGGAACTTCCAGCGCCGGGCACACTCCCGGTAGGAGGAAGCACTGGAGGGGGACAGGTACTTGGGCGCGTAGCGTTCGGGGATCTCCAGGAGCTGTTCACCGGTAAAGGTGCCGTCGGGTTCGGGGGAGCCAGGTCGGGGAGTGGGGCTGTGACCCCGGTTGCCGGGTTCGGGGGAGCCAAGCAGCGGCGCGTGGTTGTGATCCCGGTTGCCGGCTCCGGTTAGTTCGGCGGGTTCTGCCATCGTGGTTCCGGTCATCGGTTTTCTCCTTGCAGGTTGATGGTTAAAGGTCGGTGGTCAAAAGGTCAGTAGTCGAGAGCGTCACGGTCCACCAGCTCGCTGTGGGTTATCAGGAAGTCCTTGCGGCGCCCCACATCGGAGCCCATCAGGGTTTCGAACATCTCCTCGGCATCCGTGCCGTCGCCCAGGGTGAGTTGGCGCAGGGTGCGGGTGGTCGGGTCGAGGGCGCACTCGGCCAGCTCGTCGGTGTCCATCTCCCCCAACCCCTTGAACCGGGACCACCGAATGTTCTCGGCCTTGCGGTTGCCTCTCGACAGCTCGGCGGTTTTCCGGTCCCGCTCGGCGTCGGACCAGGCCCGGTGGGTGCGGTCACCCACCTTGGCGGTGTACAGGGGGGGTTGGGCGGCGTACACCCGGCCCGCCTCCAGCATCGGGCGCATGAACCGGTGGATGAGGGTGAGCAGCAGGCAGCGGATGTGGCTGCCGTCCACATCGGCATCGCACAAAATGATGATGCGCCCGTACCTGATCCTGGTCATGTCGAAGCCCTCACCCGAACCAGCCCCCATGGCGGTGAACAGGGCCTGGGCCTCGGCGTTGTCCAGCACCTGTTTCACCGATGACTTGGCCGCGTTCACCACCTTGCCCCGCAAGGGCAGGATGGCCATGTTCTCGGCGTTGCGCCCGGCCTTGGCCGGTCCGGCGGCCGAGTCGCCCTCCACCAGGATCAGCTCGGACTCCGGGCCGTGGACCCGGCAGTCGGCCAGCTTGTCGGGCATCCCGGTGGAGCCCAACGACGCGGCCCGCCGCCTGTTCTCCAGGGTCTGGCGGGCCGACACCCTGGTTACCACCGCGTCCACAATCTTGGACTGCAAGGCGGTGACATGGCTCTTGGGCCCGGTTTGGAACCAGCTCTCCAGCCCGTCCTTCAGCACGTTGTAGACGATGGACTGAACCGGCGGGGTGCCCAGCTCCTGCTTGGTCTGACCCCGGAATTGCGGTTCGGGCAGGGTGACCTTGATGGCCGCCACCAGGCCCTCCTGTACATCTTCCCGCTGGGCCCGATCATTGCCCTGCTTGGCCAGGCGGGCCAGCTTCTTGGAGTCGGCCAGCAAGCTGTCGTTGATGGCTCGGGTCAGGGCCCGCTCGAATCCGGCCAGATGGGTGCCGCCGTGGGGGGTGGGAATGGTGTTGACGAACGTGGCCACCCGGGTGTCGTAGTTCTTCACCCAGCGCATGGCGATGTCCACCTGGCACTGGCGGTTGACCATGGTCATGCTGCCGTCCACCGGGACTTTCTCCTCGAAGGTGCCCTCTCCGGGGATGGAAATGATCTCGGTCACGGCCTCCGCCGCCGACAGGTGGCTCACCATATCGGCCAGCCCCCCGTGGGAGATCAGATCCACCGGTTCGTTGTCACTGCCCCGCCGTTTGTCCTCCAGCCTGATCCGCAACCCGGGCACCAGGAAGCAGGCCTGCCGGGCTCGTTCCCCGATGGATTCGAAGCTCACCGTGGCATCGGGATCGAACATGTCCAGGTCGGGCCAGAAGCGGATGCGGGTGCCGGTTCGGCGGGTGGTGCGGGCCTTGTGGAGCTTGTGGCCCCTGGTGAAGCGGTTCCCGTCTAACTGGCCCGCCTTCTGGTTGGAGAACCAGAGCTGCCAGGTGGCACCGTCGCGGTCCACCTCGGCTCTCAGTCGGGTGGACAGGGCGTTCACCACTGAGGCCCCCACCCCGTGCAACCCGCCGGAGGCACTGTAGACCCCGCCCCCGAACTTACCGCCGGAGTGCAGTTCGGTGAGCACCACCTCCAGGGCCGACACCTTCTTGGTGGGGTGAGGGTCGATTGGAATCCCCCGGCCGTTGTCTCCCACCTCGATCGAATCGTCGGCATGGAGGGTCACGTCGATGCGGGTGGCGAATCCGGCCCCGGCCTCGTCCACCCCGTTGTCGATCAGCTCCCACACCAGGTGCATGAGGCCGTCGCTGCCGGTGCTCCCGATGTACATTCCGGGGCGCTTGCGGACCGCTTCCAACCCTTCCAGGGTGACGATGTCGGCGGCATCGTAGCGGCCGTTGCCGTTACCGGCCGGGGGGGAGGCCAGAAGGTTGTCCCCCCGCCCCGAGGTTCGGGAGGCGGAGCCGGTCCGGGTCACCATCGGGGTATTCCCACGCTCAGGACGGCAACGTCATCGACGTCATCGACATCTTGGCCCGCCCGGGGGAGCGGCACCGGGGCCTTGGCCGGCTTACCGTTCTCGCCCACCTCGGCCAGCAGGTCGGCCGGGGGGGCCACCACGGCCATGGCCGGTGGGTCATCCCCGCTCAACGGTGTGCCCAGCCCGCCCCGAGCGGTGGCCGGGATGTCGGTCACCGGGGTGATGCTCACCGACCCTCCGGTGCTGACCGTGATGATCGCCTCGTTCGCACTCGCCCCGCCGGCGGCGATGATGCGGTCACCGTTTCGCAGCTTCATGCCCGCAACCCCGGCTGCGCCCCGTCCCTGCACCGGGACCGATGCGACCGGGGCTCGCAGGGCCCGGCCCTGAGCGCTGACCAGCACCATCTCCGCGTCCTGTGGGGCGCAGAAAGCGGCAACCACCCTGTCGCCGGGTTTCAGCTTGATGATCTGCTTGGTCACCCGACCCCGGGCCGCCTCGGACAGGTCGACCCGCTTCGCCCCGCCGGTGGCGGTGACCATCACCAGAGGATCGCCACCCGGGGTGACCAGGTTGAGCACCGCCTCGCTGCGGATGGTTCCGAACACCTCAGATGCGGGTGCCCCCCGGCTGCGACCGGCAACCTCGGGCAGGGCCGCCACAGGTGAGGTGATGATCCGTCCCGCCGAGGTCACGGCCAGAACCGTTTCTCCGATGCCGGCCTCCACAGATACCGCCAGCACGTCGTGACGCCCGAACCGGGATCGACGGCGTCCCCCCGCCGGGGCCCGGCCCACGATGCCGGTGGTGGACAGCGTGATCGTGCACGATTCATCGGCGGTGGGGACCGGCTCGGCCCCCGGGGTGGCCTCGTACACCGGGGTGTCCTGATGGGCCACGATCTCGCTCCGGCGATCCTGCCCGAATCGCGCCACCAGATCGTCCAGTTCCCTCAGAACCACCGAACGCTGGCGCTGCTCGGAGCCCAGGAGCTTCTCCAACCTTGTGATGAGGGTGATCAGCTCGTTGCGCTCCTCGACGATCTTCTGCTTCTCCAGCGCGGTGAGCCGCCGGAGCTGCATGTCCAGGATGTGGGCGGCCTGGGTCTCGGTCAGGTTGAGGGCGTCCTGCAACCGGCGGCGGGCGGCAGCGGCATCGTCTGACCCCCGGATGATGGCCACCACCTCGTCGATGTTGTCCAGCGCGATAATCAGCCCCTCGAGAATGTGGAGGCGGTCGCGGGCCCGTCCCAGGCGGTACCGGGTGCGGCGCACCACCACGTCGAGGCGGTGATCTATGTAGAGGCGGCACAGGTCGTAGAGGCCGACGGTGGTGGGGATGCCGTTCACCAGCACCACGTTGTTCACCGCGAAGGTCTCCTCCAGGGGGGTGAGGCGGCACAGGTCGTAATAG
Source organism: Candidatus Poriferisocius sp. (assembly GCF_965202595.1). Lineage (GTDB taxonomy): Bacteria > Actinomycetota > Acidimicrobiia > Acidimicrobiales > Bin134 > Poriferisocius. The sequence continues at coordinate 2,471,842 of NZ_OZ241836.1, read as the reverse complement.
AGCTTCTCGGGCTTCACGTTGGGCTCGCACTCGATGAGGATGCGGAGGCCGTGGTGGCGGTCGGACAGGTTGCGAGCATCGTGGACACCGGGGAGCCTGCCGTCCACTATCAGCTCGTTGATGCGCTTCACCGCCTTCTCGGGCCCCACCATGTAGGGCAGCTCGGTGACCTCGATGCCCCAGCGGCTACGAGTCAGCCGCACCGGCTTCATCCGGGCCTGGATGCGGAAAGATCCCCGGCCGGTGGCCGTGGCCTGGCGCAACCCTCCCTCCTCCAGGTCCATGATCCTTCCCCCGGTGGGGAAATCGGGGCCGGGCAGCGCCTCCAGCAACTCATCGATGGTTGGCCGGGGACGGCGCTTGTTCATCACCAGCTTGATGGCCTCGGCCACCTCCCGCAGGTTGTGGGGAGCCATGTTGGTGGCCATGCCCACCGCGATACCGGTGGTGCCGTTCACCAGCAGGTTGGGCAACCGCCCCGGCAGGCACTCGGGTTCCGAGCTCTCCCCGTCGTAGGTGGATCGGTGGTCCACGGTGTCCTCGTCGATCTCGGCCAGCATCTCCATGGCGGCCTCGGCCAGGCGGCACTCGGTGTAGCGGGGGGCGGCCGGGGGGTCGTCCGGGGAACCGAAGTTGCCGTGGGGATCGATCAGCGGGATGGGCCGGGAGAACTCCTGGGCCAGCCGAACGAGGGCATCGTATATGGCGGCATCCCCGTGGGGATGGTATTTGCCCATGGTGTCGCCCACCACTCGGGCACTCTTGCGGTGGGGACCGTCGGGGCGTATCCCCATGTTCAGCATCGAGTAGAGGATGCGGCGCTGCACCGGCTTCAGGCCGTCACGGGCGTCGGGTATGGCTCGGGAGGTGATGACCGACAGGGAGTAGGCCAGGAAAGACTCGGACATCTCGTCGGCCACCGGGACCCTGACCAGCTCGCGGGCGAAATCAACCCCGGTTTCGGAGTCGCCGGGCCCGGTGGGGAGCGATAGCTGTGTTGTTGGGGTCATGGTTGCCTTGGCAGGTTCTCGGGGGCGAGCAGGGTTGTTGCGCCTAGCCAGACGGTACCCGGTGGAGGCGACGATTATGGGTAAATCATCGTTGCGGGATGGGGGTGCCTGATTCAGGGCAACGCGAGCTGGAAGTCAGTTGCTCGCCGGTGTGGGCGGGATGGGGATACGACTGAGCCGCACGGTCTGGCCGAAAGAAACCGCGGCGGCTCGCAGCGCCCTCAGGCCCAGTATGGAGATCTGCCCGGTGGTGCGATCCCGGTGGGGCACGGGCACCTCGGCCAGCCGGGTCCCGGATCGGGCCAGCAGCCCCGAGATCACCACGTTGGGGGCAAAGGTGTCGTCGGGCACGAGCGCCGACAATCGGGCCAGCACGGTCGAGCGCATCAGCCGATAGGGGCAGTTCACGTCGGCCAGCCGGCAGCCGAAAGCAGCTCGGGTGGTGAGCCGGGCCACCCGGGAGATGGCCCGCCGGCCCGCCGACTGGTTCCGGTTGGTGCGGATGCCGATCACCGCGTCCACCTCATGGCGAAGGTTCCACAGCTCGCCGAAAGCGTCAGCGGGCATCTCGTCATCGGAGTCGGTCTGGAACACCCAGTCGGCGGTGATCACCCCCCGCCGGTAGCCCCTCAGGATTGTGGGGCCGTGCCCGCTGTTCACCTTGACATCCACCACCAGGCGGGGATGCTGCTCGGCCATCGAACGCAAAATCTGCTCGCTGGCGTCGGTGGCCCCGTCCACAATGGCCACCAGCTCGTACCGGATTCCCAGGTGGCCCAGAACTCCGAGCCAATCCTCGGCCACCTTCGCGATGATCCCCTCCTCGTTGTACACCGGCATGACCGCACAAAGATCCAGCCGTTTATCCGCCGGTGGGGGAGGTTCGGAGGTCATGGGTTTATCCGCCGGTGGGGGAGGTTCGGCGGTCACGCCTCCGGGGTGCGCTGGGCGAGTAGTCGGGCTTCGTGCTCAGCCAGTATGGCCCCGCTCAGGTCGTAGCTGATGGCGGCGGTGTTGGGCTCCGGCCCGTCCCAGCCCGCCAGCAGGCCCCGCTCGTGGCAGAAGAACTGGGCTTCCACGTTGGTGCCGTTGAGTTGCCGGGCCTCGGGGTCGGTGGCCAGCCAGGCCACCACCGCGCCGATAACGTCGGGAGGCTGGCCGGTGTCGTCAAAGCCGAACCGGGCCATGTCCTGGGCGATGCGCTCGGTGGATATGTAGCCGGGTTGCACGTTGAAGGCGTTGATGCCGTCGCTGCCGTGCTCCACGGCCAAAAAGCCGGCCACCCGGTGGAAGGCCCCCTTGCTGATGCCGTAGCCCATGCCCCAGCCCCCGTCACCGGCCGCGGTGGTGGGGTCGGCATAGCCCGAGGCCGAGGTGATGTTCACGATTGTGCCGCTACCCCGCTGGATCATCTGGGGCAGCAAGGTCTTGGTGAGCACCAAGGGGGCCAGGCAGTTGGCCTTGAGATGGGCATCCAGCAGTTCGATGGGCGTGTCCAGCAGGCGATCCATATGGCCGGGTCCGATGTAGCGGCCATTGTTCACCAGCACATCCACCCGCCCCCAGCGTTCCAGCACCGTTTCTGCCGCTGCCACCAGGGAGTCGAAGTCGAGCAGGTCGGCGGCCACGACCAGCGAATCGGCACCCGCCTCGGACACCAGGCCGGCGGTGGCCGACAGGCTGCCGGGCAGGGGGGAGGTGTCCGACCTTTTCACCGTCGAGGAGTGCTCCCGCTGTTCCCCGTCCTGCACGGTGCGGGCCGACACCGCCACGTTGAAGCCCACCCGGGCCAGATGCACCGAACACGCCTTGCCGATTCCCCGGCTGGCCCCGGTGACAAAAGCCACCGGTCGATCACTCATTGCCATTTGCTGCACGCTTGGGAAGGTCTGTCGGCCCGTTCCTGCTAGACACTGGGGAAGTTCTGTCGGCCCCCGTTCCTGCTGCACGCTTGGGAAGGTCTGTCGGCCCGCTCCTGCTAGACACTGGGGAAGGTCTTTCCGTGCCACTTGCTCTTCAGCTCTTCGGGGGCGTTGGGGATCGGGCCCCGAACCCATTGGGGAACCGCGGTGCGGGCGGTTATGAGCCAGCGATCCCCGAATCGGGCCACATCGTCGCAGTAGCGCAAGCCCAGGATGAGATCATCAACTCCCGATTCTTCGGGGCGCATGTGGTAGGCCACCGCGTAGGTTTCCATGCGGCCCTCGTCGGCACCTTCGTCCAGCTCAACGTACTGGTTCCCCATCACGTGCAGGGTGGAGTCGAACTTGCGCAGTTCGGCTTCGGTCCAGTCCAGGTATGGGTCCAGCGGCCCGGACACCACCGTGCCCTTAACTTGGCAGTCGGGGTGGAAGTTGAAGCGCACCAGGTCGAAGTCGATTCGATCCACCCCGAGGGCATACCGCAAGGGCAAATCCCTTATGAGCTCTCGATCCTTCAGCCAGCCCACCGTAGCTTCCATGTTCATCTCGCCTCCGTTTTCCCCATCCGGGCCGCCGTCCTCGCGCTACGGTGGCCCCATGAAAGAGCTGGTATATCACCGGTTGTTCTACCCGGCGGTGGAACGGTACGCCAAAAAGGAGGCGGTTGTCGATGGCAGCCACCGGGTGAGCTTCGAGGCCCACGGGGAGCGGGTCACCCGGCTGGCCAACGCCATGGGAAGCGAGCTGGGGGTCGAAAAGAGCGACCGGGTGGCGGTAATGGCCCTCAACAGCGCCGCCTACCTCGAGCTGTACCATGCCTGCTACCTGGGCGCGGGTATCGTGAACCCCCTGAACCTGCGGTTGGCCGGCCCCGAACTGGATTACATCGTGCGGGACTCGGGCACCGAGGTGGCGTTCGTGGATCCCTTCTTCGCCGGACCCTTCGTCGAGGCCATGAAAGCCGCCGGCGACACCCCCATCCGCACCGTGGTACTCATGGGACAAGGTGACGTTCCCCACGATGTGGCTTACGAGGACTTGATCGCCGCGGGTGACAACGTCGTACCGCCGGAGCCGGAGGAGGAAGATCCGGTGGTGCTCATGTACACCGGGGGCACCACCGGCCGGCCCAAGGGGGTGCTGATCCAGCAGCGGGCCGAGATGCTCAACATCTATCACGTGGCCATCGGGTTGGGTGGCCTGTCGGAGAGCGAGGTGTTCTTGAGCCAGACCCCGCTGTTTCATGCCGCTTCCATGGCCAGCCTGCTGTCCATCCCCGCCACCGGGTCGAAGATGGTGACCATTCCCGCGTTCGACCCGGCCGGGGTGATGAACCTCATCGAGGCCGAGGGGGTCACCCAGACGGTGATGGTGCCCACCATGATCGGGATGTGCATCCAGCACCCCGAGTACCGGCCCGACCGGCTGGGCTCTCTGCGCGAGCTGATCTACGGGGCCTCACCGATGCCCGAGGCCATCCTGAATCACCTTCTGGAGCACCTGCCGGATGTGAGCCTGCTTCAGGGTTACGGAATGACCGAGTGCTCATCGGTGCTCACCTTCCTGTCTCCCGAGGACCATCGGATCGGTAGCCCCCGGTTGCGGTCGGTGGGTCGCCCGTTGCTCGGGGTGAACCTTTCGATCCGCGACGAAGGCGGCAACGTCCTGCCCGATGGCGAGATCGGTGAGGTGTGTGCCCGGGGCGGCAACTTCATGAAGGAGTACTGGAACAAGCCCGAGGCGACCGCCGAGGTCTTCCGGGACGGCTGGTACCGCACCGGCGATGCCGGCTACCTCGACGAGGGCGGGTACCTGTTTTTGGTCGACCGGGTGAAGGACATGATCGTCTCCGGGGGCGAGAACGTGTACTCCTCCGAGGTGGAGAGCGCCATATCCACCCATCCGAGCGTCGCCCAGGTGGCTGTGATCGGCATTCCCGATCCGTTGTGGGGGGAGGCGGTGCATGCCGTGGTGGTTCCCGTCGCCGGTCAGGAGTTGACCAGCGAGGAGGTTTGCGAGCACGCCCGCCGGTCCATTGCCGGGTACAAGGTGCCCAAGTCGGTGGAGTTCCGTTCGGAGCCACTGCCCCTATCGGGAGCCATGAAGGTGCTCAAGCGGGAGCTACGAGCCCCCTACTGGCAGGACCGGGACAGCAACGTCGGGTAACCGTACCGACCCATTGGCCAGCCCCGGCCCGCTTCCGTACCGACCCATTGGCCAGCCCTGGCCCGCTTCCGAGCCTCCGGTGGGTAGGCTGGTGGGCATGCAGGTTGAGATACGTCATGCCCCCAGTTTTGCGGTCGCCCGGTGCGTTCTGAGTGGGGGGGAGCAGGTCAAGGTCGAGGCGGGGGCCATGTCGGCCCATTCCACCGGGATGTCGCTGGAGGCCAAGGTGGATGGGGGTGTGTTGAAGGGGCTCAAGCGGAGCATCCTGGGGGGTGAGTCGCTGTTCCTGTCCACGTTCACCGCCCCGGCCCCAGGGGGTTGGGTGGATGTGGCCGCCAAGCTGCCCGGCGATCTGCGGGTGCTGGAGTTGGACGGCTCGCAGGCGTGGGTGATCGAGCGGGGCAACTGGCTGGCCTCCGATGCCTCGGTGGTGGTGGACACCAAGTGGAGCGGGTTCAAGTCGCTGATCGGCGGCGAGGGCGGTTTCATGGTCCACGCCGAGGGCACCGGCAAGGTGGTGGTGGCCTCCTACGGGGCCATCGATGTGATATCGCTGGCAGCCGGCGAATCGGTGGTGGTGGACACCAGCCACATGCTGGCCTTCCCCGACACGGTCAGCTACGAGCTGCGCCGGGCGGTGGAGGGCCGCTCGATCCAGTCGATGAAGTCGGGTGAGGGCTTCGTGTTCCACTTCACCGGCCCCGGCGACATCTTGACCCAGACCCGCAACCAGCAACAGCTCCTAGCCTGGATCAACACCGAGATCGGTTCCCGCGAGTAACCCCGGGGAACGCCCCGGGCAGATATAGCGATCTGCACGGCTTTTAACAGATTCTTTTAAAAGTCGCGCAGATCGCTATAAATTGGTTTTATTCGGGTGTGAACTCCCGGACGGAAAGCGACTCCCGCAAACAGCAGTTGGGGGGGCAGGGTGGGGGTGGGGGGCTGAGCACCAGGTCGGCGATCATGGCCACGAATGCGGGATGGGTGCCGACGGTGGGGACCCGGGTGAACCGGAGTCCCAGGGAGTCGGCTCGCCGGCGGGCCTCGGTGTCGAGGTCGTAGATCACCTCCATGTGGTCGGATACGAAACCGATGGGGGCCACGATCACCGCGCCGGCCCCGTTTTGGGCCAACCGGTCCAGCTCGTCACCTATGTCGGGTTCCAACCATGGAACCCGGGCCGGCCCGCTGCGGCTCTGGTAGGCCAGCGACCACTGGTCGGTCCCGGTGCGGGCAGCTACCTCGAGACAGGCCCGGTGGAGCTGGGACTCGTAAGGAGCGGTGGCCGCCATGGAGTGGGGAATGCTGTGGGCGGTGAACACCACCGGGGCACTCGGCTCTGCCCCTCGGGCGGTCGCCAGATTACCGGCCATGGCCGACAGAAAGCCCTCGTGCTCCCAGAACGGGGGCAGCTTGTCGACGATCGGTGCGCCGGGACCTACCGCGGCCCGGGCCCGGTGGATGTCCTCGGCGTACTGGCGGCAGCCCGAGTAGGAACCGAAGGCCGAGGTGGCGAACCCTATTGCCCGGGTGATGCCGTCGTCGCGCATCTGGGCCAAGGTGTCGGCCAGCATGGGGGTCCAGTTCCGGTTGCCCCAGTACACCGGAATCTCCACCCCGCGTCCGGACAGCTCGCCGACCAGGGCGGCGATCAGGTCGCGGTTGCACTGGTTGATGGGACTGATGCCGCCGAACAGGTAGTAATGCTCGGCCACCGTGGCCAACCGTTCGTCACTGATGCCCCGCCCCCGGGTGACGTTGTGTAAGAACGGCATGACATCGTCGGGCCCCTCGGGGCCTCCGAACGACACGATCAGGAGCGCTCCGGGGTCGGATCCAGGTATTGCGGTTGAGGGTGGGGTGGGCATAGTCGGTATGGTTTGGTAACGGGGTAGGGGTTTTGTCACCCAGCAAGGTAGTGGTGTGAACCCATTTTGAGGGTAACCGGACTTGGGAGAGAGTTTGCGGGCTCGAGAACGCAGTCGATTGACAGTTCTTCTCGGTGCTGTGGCCACCACCCTGGCGGTTGCCGGCGGGGTTGCTCTCGGGCAGATCCAGGGAAGCGACGATCCGGTCCTGCCCGTAGCGGTCGAGTCGGCCGAGCCGGCGTGGCGTGATCTGGATCGGGCCCGCCAGGACCTCAAGACCGCCGTGGCGGCCCGTGACAGCGTGCAGGGGGCCATAAGCCGCATCACTGGCGAGCTGAACCACGAAATGGGTCGACTGGATCAGCTCGGCAACGCTGATACCGGCAGGCGGTTGCTGGAGTCGGAGGCCCGGCAGTTGGTCGTGCAGGAGTACATGCATGGGGGCCATCTCGAGGATCTGGTGTTCGTCCTGGGGGTATCCGAAGCCACTGATGCCATCTGGCGCAATGCCCTGCTGTCGGAGGTGGCCGAGGTGGTCGGCGGAACCTTGGTTGCCACTGGTGATGTACCCGGGGAGCGGCAGCGAACGGAGGCTCGCATCGGGCGACTCCGCGACGCCGTCCCGTACCTGAACGACCGTCTCGTTGACGCGGAGCAATCGGTGGCTGCGGCCGAGTGGGTGGTGTATATCGCTGAGATCAACGATCTGGCCGACCGCGAGCTGGCCGCCAACGGATGGATAGAGCCCACCGAGCGCCATTGGTACAACCTCCGGTGGTGCGAATCCCGCAACAACTACAGCATCGAGAGTTCCAATGGCCTGTTCTACGGTGCCTACCAGTTCGAGCCCCGAACATGGAGAACAGTGGGGGGCACCGGCAATCCCGCTCACGCCCCGCCCGAGGAGCAGGATGCCCGAGCCCGCCTTTTGTACGCCCGAAGGGGAGCCCAGCCCTGGCCCCGGGATTACTGCGGCCGCTGGTTGCCCTAGTTCCGCCCCCGGTTTTGGGGTTGCCCCGGCCTTGAGGTTGCTTCGGTCTTGGGGATGGTTGCCGCTGGCTTTGGTCCGGGTTTAGTTTCGTGAGCGAATGATCTTCTGGGTCGCTCTGTTTCTTGCCAACTGTGTGGTCGTAGGCATCGGCCTCACCTATCTGACCGGGCTGAAGCTGCGCGTCGAGGAGCGGGTGGCTTACGGATCGGTGCTGGGGTTCGTGGCGGTGACCCTGATCGGTTATGCCACCGGGTGGGTGTGGGGAGCGCTGAACGGCTGGGTGGTGGCCGGGGCTGCCCTGGTGGCCACCGCGATATCGGTGGCCGGTTGGCGGACCGGTGTTCGATACATCGGCGGGGAGTGCCGCCACTTCAGGCGCCGTCTGGGGCGTTCGATCTACCACCCGGATAACCCGGCACCCCTTCTCCTGTTGACCGCTCCGGCCTGGGTGCTCACCGTGATCATCCTCAACCGGGCCTACCTGCCCGATGGCTCCGGCGGCGTGATGGCCGGCCACCTCTCGTCCTACACCGACTGGCAGGCCCATCTCATCTACGCCTCCTCGTTCGCCCACGCCGAGAATTTCCCCCCGGAGTTACCGACAGCCGCCGGGGTGGACCGGCTGCCCTACCACTTCGGTATCGACTTCTTTGCCGCCATGCTCGACCGGGCCGGGTTGAGTGCTTTCGGCGGTTTGGAGGTGTCTTCGGGCTATCTGGCGTTCGCGTTCGTGCCGGTCATGTACCTGGTAGGAGTGCGACTGTTCGACAGCCGGGCACCGGCGGCGCTCGCGGTGATGGTGTTCACCCTGTTCGGCGGTTTGGGGTGGCTTCGCTTCTTCGAGGATGTGGCCGAGGGCGGTTGGAGTGTCATCTGGAACCTGCCCACCGACTACACCCGCCACCACGAGGGAAACATCCTCATGGAGAACGCGGTCACCGGCAACCTCTTTCCCCAGCGCCCGACATTGGCGGGGTTCTCGCTCTTGTTGATCACCGTCATGTTGTTGCGGGAGGGTCACAAATCGGGATCACGCCGCTTGTTCGCCGCTACGGGGCTGATTGTGGGGCTGATGCCCCTGTTCCACGTTTATTCCTTCGCAGTGGCTCTGGGACTCGGGCTGATCTGGGCGGTGTTCGACCGTCGCCGGCAGTGGCTCTGGTTCGCTTTGCCGGCGTTGATTCTCTCCGTACCGGTGGCGTTGTGGATCAAACCCCTGAACACAACCATTGAGTGGGAGTGGTGGGTTGACGGCCCGTGGATGCAACCCCCTTCGTATTCCATCGATCCGGACAACTTGCTCACCTTCTGGTGGCGCAACGCCGGGGTTTTCCTGGTGTTGGTGCTGGTGGCGCAACTGTGGCGGAACACGCTGCCCCGCACCCTGTTGTGGGCATCCATCCCCTTGTGGCTTTGGCTGATAGTGCCCAATTTCGTGCATGTGGCCCCATCGCACCCCTGGAACAACACCCATTGGTTCGTGCCGTTCATCCTGCTTGGTTCGCTACTGGTGGCCGCGGTGCTGGCGCGGCTTGCCTCAATCGGAAACTGGGGGGTATCCGGCGTTGCCGTGCTGCTGTTCGCCCTGACTTTTGCCGGTGCCCTGGATGTCTGGAAGGCGGTGGATCCGGAAGTAAACGCGTGGCCCCATCCGATAGCCTCGGGCGATGGCGTGGCCGCCGGGGAGTGGGCCCGGGATCAAACCCCACCCGGCAGCGTGTTCTTGATCGGTTTCGAGCACACCCATCCGGTGCCGGCGCTCAGCGGTCGCCAAACCGTGGTGGGATACGCCGGTTGGATAAACGACCTCGGGGTCATCGACTGGGGGGAACGCCATGACCATGCCCGGACAATGCTGAGTGGCTCGGCGGGCACGGAGCAACTGCTGGATGATTACGGGGTGGACTATGTGGTGGTCGGGCCGATCGAGCGTCGTGCCGGGGTCAACGAGTCGTTCTGGGCATCCCGGGGAACCCCGGCCTTCGCCCAGGGCGAGTACACCATCTACAGGGTGAACTGACCCCGAGGTGAATTGAGCAGTGCCGGCGATGGTCCGCGAGCAGGAGGGGTCCCCGGGGGGTAGGAACCTTCTGGAGTTCTGGCACCGTCGACCCGAGACGGCGCTGGCCATTGCCATTGGTGCGATGGCGGTGGCCGGATTGGTCCTGCGGCTCGTCGAGTTGGCCGAACGCCCGCTGCATCACGATGAGAGCCTGGATGCCTGGTACTCGTGGAAGTTCCTGGAGGGTACCTATGAAGGGTACGACCCGGTGTACCACGGGCCGCTGCGGTTCTACCTGACCGGGGGGGTGTTCTGGGCATTCGGGGAGTCGCACACCACCGCCCGCCTGGTTTCGGTTCTGGCTGGGGTGGGACTGATCGTTCTGCCGTGGTTCCTGCGCCGATCCCTGGGCCCGGTCGCCACCTTGACCGCGTCGGCGGTGTTGGCGTTCAGCCCGATTGCCCTGTACATGACCCGGCTGGGTCGGGAGGACGCGCTGATTGCCCTGATCACGCTGGCGATGATGGTCGTGATCGTAAGGTTCATGGACCGCCCCCTGCTGATGTTCCCCTCCCTGCTCGGGTTCCTGCTGGCCGCCGGGTTCGCGGTCAAGGAAACCACGTTCATCGTTCTGTTCATCTTCGGATCCTTCTTCTTGGCCCTGCTGGCCGAGCAGGCCTTTTCCGGAGCCACGGGCACGGATTTCTCGGGGCCATCGGGCGGTCGCTCGCGGGGGGCCACTCCCCCAAACCCAGGCACAAGGGGCGGGTCGACCGGGTGGTCGTGGATGCTGCCCGCCGGGCTGGTGCCCATGGGGGTCGCATACGTGGTCAGTTCCCTGTTCGATCTGGAGATCTTCATCACACTGGGTATCTACGGGATACTGCTGGTGGCGGCCGTTTGGGCTCCGGCCGGGTTCCGGGCCATCGGCGGGCTGCCCACGGTGCGGATTGTGCGGAGCGTGCCCTTTTGGGGGTGGATGTTGGCGGCGGCGGTGTTCCTGGTGTTCTTCGCCTTGTGGTTCACAGTTTTTTTCACTCAGATGGACGGCTTTTGGGACGGTTTCACCGAGGGCATCACCTACTGGCGGGGCGAGCAGAGCACCAACCGGGGTGGCGAGCCGTGGTACTACTACTTGTACACCGTCCCGCTGTACGAGTACCTGGTGTGCGCGCTGGGGGTAATCGGCAGCGTCCACGTATTCCGCAACCCCACGTTCACCGGCAAGTTCATGGTGTGGACCGCCGGGGCGAGCTGGTTGTCGTACTCCTGGGCCGCCGAGCGGTTCCCCTGGTTGACGCTGCACCTTCTGGTGCCGATGAGCTTTCTGGCCGGTTACGGCATCCAGGTGCTGTGGCAGGCGCGAAGTTGGGTGGGGACGCGCCTCAACGGGTTGCGCCGAGCGGGGACATGTCTAGCCGGAGTGGTTTTGCTGGGGCTTCTGGTCACCACGCTGTACACCTCCTACACCGCCAACTACGTGAATCAGCGCGACCCCCGGGAACTGCTCACCCAGGTTCACACCACCCATGAGTACGTGAGCACTGTGCAACGCATCGAAGCACTCGACGAGTACAGCCGGTCGATCGATGAGGGTCCGGTAACGGTGGCTATAGACGTGGCTATGGGTGTGCCCAACCTGTGGTACTTCCGGGACTACGAGGCCCTTACGTGGGTTTCCGCCAACTCGGCGTCGCCGCCGACCGCCGATTTTGTCCTGCACCTGCCGTCGAACAACGTCCTCGAGTCGCTCCCCGATCCGGGCCTTTACCAGACCACCCGATTACCTCTGCGGGACTGGTGGGCACCCCAGTTCTCGTCCTATCACGACGGGTGGTTCTCCGGTTGGGCCAATTGGCTGGTGGATCGGGAGGTTTGGAACGACTCGGTTTTGGGTAGCTCAGACTTCGACCTATCGGTAAGCCACCGGGCTCTCAACCTGGAATCCCGGATGGCGGCCACGGGGTGATTGCCGGCGACCGGGGGTTTCAACTCACGACACGTAGGGATTGGATGGTAACGGTGGGATGATTGCAGGGGTTTCAACTCACGACACGTAGGGTCTGGATGCCAGCCACGGGGTGATTGGTCGGGACCGCGACTGGGGATTCCAACTCACGACACGTAGGGAAGTGACAGCACAATCTGTTTTCCCAGTTCGGTGTCGCCGCCCACGGTTACCAGCCCGGCTGCCAGTGCTGCCCCTGGATCGATGCGGCCGCAGCACAGCGCGTTGTAGGTATCAACATCGGTATGCACGGTAACGGTGGGGTGGGGGGCCGGGGCCGATGGCTTGGCTCGGCCATCGATAACTGCCACACCCCGGGGGCTGCCGGCATCGCCATCGATGTCGAAGACCACGTTGCTCCCCTCGGGAGCGCCGGCTTTCTTGCCCACAACGAAGCCCATGTTGCGGGCGTGCCAGTCGAGGCAGTGCTGAACCACCGGGCCGCTCAGATGACCGGGTATGTCCAGCGCCCGGCGCATGTCCTGCTCGTGGGCCCAGCAGTCGAAAACCCTTATGTGCATGAACGTCCGGTACGGGGCCTTGCCGATCGGGGTGAAGCCCATCTCGTCCCACTTCTCGGCGGGCATGATTCGCAGCATCTCCAGCCGCCGGCCACAGATGTCCACCATCTCGGCCAGCACCTCCGGGCCGGGGCGGGATCGCCGGGGAGCGATCTGAGCCTCGTTGAACGCCGCGATGTCGTTCAATCCGCCCTCACCGGCGGGGGGCTCGGTTTTCATCCCGGCCAGCATTAGCTCGGTGCCGATGATGTGGCTCACCTGGTCGCGCACCGACCAGCCGGGGCACTCGGTGGGCGTGTCCCACTGCTCGTCGCTCAGATCGGCACCGAGACCGGCAATGGAGTCCCAGACCGATTCCAGCAACTCGATTACCGGGTCGCTCATTCCGGTGGCCCTCCGCTGGATGGATTGCTGCTCATTTTGTCAGGCCTCTCATGCTGCCAACCCACCCGCGGGCACGGTTCCGAGCCTCAGAGCTGCTCATTTTGTCAGGCCCACGGTGAACGACTGGGTGTCGTTGTCGAGCAGCCGGTGTATCTCATCGGCAACCGGGCCCCGGATGATGCGCCTGGTGGCTGCGAAAGCCTTGAGCGACAGACTCTCGGCCAGCCCCGCGGCCTCGGCCGTTGCGGCCTCCTCCAACTCTGCGTCGGGCACCACCCGGTCGAGATAGCCCGCATCCACCGCTGTTGCCGGTGAGTAGAGCCGGGCCAGCAACACCGAGGAGTGAACGTGGCGGGGGGAGAGCCGATCCCGGGCCAGCGTGATCACCGACGCGGGCAGCACCATGCCTATGGCGGTCTCGTTGAGCCCGATCTTGGCCGGTACGTCCGCGCCGATGCGCACGTCGCAGCTCATCAACCAGATGGCTCCGGCGGCCAGGGCGTGACCGGTGCAGGCGGCCACCACCGGGATGGGGAACTCGTACAGCTTGAGAAATAGGTCCATGCCCGCTCGGAACAGGTTTCGGGCCGCTTCGGGGCCGGACTCCATCACCTTCAGGTCGAAGCCCGCGGTGAACCGGCCCGGGCGTCCCATCATCACCACTGCCCTGGCCTCCCGGGCGGCCTGGTCGAGTGCTGAGTGCAGGCCGGCGATGACCTCGTGGGACAGTACGTTGACCTTGCCGTCATCCAGCCGGATGATGGCGACATCGCCGACCGGTTCGTAGCCGACCGAGGCGCTGATTGTCTCCGACATGGGCGATGACCCTACCGCACCAACGGCGGCGGTAACCAGGATCAGCAGCAACCATGAGGTGGGTTCGGGTGGTTGGATTGTAAGTGGTAACCAGGATCAGCAGCATTAGAAACGGCGGTGGTAACCAGGATCAGCAGCATTAGGATCATCAACCGTGGCATCTGCTATTTCCGTTCACGGTTTGCGCCGAACCTACGGGGAGGTGGTGGCGGTGGACTCGCTGGACCTGGAGGTTGCGGACGGGGAGGTCTACGGATTTCTGGGCCCCAACGGTGCGGGTAAGTCAACCGCGGTGCGGATGCTGTGCACGCTGGCCTCCATGACTTCGGGGACGGCTTCGGTCGCCGGTTACGACGTGGCCACCCAGGGCGACCGGGTGCGGCTCAGCATCGGGGTAGCCCTCCAGGAGGCGGCCCTCGACGGTAAGCTGACCGGGAGGGAAACGCTGATTCTCCAGGGGCGATACTACGGCCTGGAGCGTAAGTCCATTGCCGCTCGCATCGAGGAGCTGGCTCCCCTGCTGGAGATGGATGCCATCGACCGGCGGGTGTCCACCTATTCGGGGGGCATGAAGCGTCGCTTGGATCTGGCGGCCGCGCTGATGCACAACCCCCGGGTTCTGTTCCTGGACGAACCCACCACCGGGCTCGATCCCATCAGCCGGGCCACGGTATGGGAGCAGATCCGGCGGTTGAACCGTGAGCTGGGCATGACCATCTTCCTCACCACCCAGTATCTGGAGGAGGCCGACGTGCTGACCCACCGGGTGGGCATCTTGAACCGGGGCCGCCTCGTGGCCGAGGGGACACCCGATGATCTCAAGCGCACGGTTGGCTCCGACGTGGTGGTGGTCAGGGTTGTCGGCAACCCCGAAGTGGCGGCCGGGGCCATAGGTCAAGTACCGGGCATAGACAACGTCGAGATCTACGAGAACGAGGTGAGTGCGGCCACCGGCGACGGGGCCTCGGTGATAAGCCCGGTGGCGGTGGCGCTGGCGGCGGCCGGCGTGGAGGTGTCCGACCTGTCGATTCATCCCACCACGCTGGATGACGTGTTCCTCGAACTCACCGGGGCCCGGATAGAGGTGGAGGAATGAGCGGGACGGCCCCGCCCGCCCGCCCGGCCACCCCGGTGATCGGGGCTCGCCCGTCGGGGTTCTTCACCGATATGGCCTCGGTTTCCAGCCGGGCACTGCGGCTGCTGCCCCGGGACTTGGAGGCGATCGTCCCGGCCATGCTGGTTCCCCTGTTCTTCCTGGTGGTCACCATCGGGGCCATCCAGAACCTGGCCGGTGAGGCGGTTTCGGGTATCGACTACAAGGCATTCCAGCTTCCGGTGGCGATAATGACCGCGGTCACCGGCATGTCCCGGGCCAACTCGCTGGTGACCGACATCTCCGAGGGATACTTCGACCGGCTGCTCATGACCCCGGTGAACCGTCACGCCCTGCTGCTGGGGCTGATGGTGGCTGACTTCACGCTGTTCGTGGTCATGTCGGTGCCGGTGATCGTGCTGGGGTTCGCCATCGGCGTGAGCTTCGGGGCCACCGGGTTGCCGGGCCTGGTGGTGTTCGTGCTGATCGGCGCGCTGTGGGGGCTGGCCTACACCGGGTTTCCCTACGCCATCGCGTTGCGCACCGGGAATCCCGCCGCGGTGAACTCCAGCTTCTTGCTGTTCTTCCCCTTCATGTTCCTGACCACCGCCTGGGTGAGCCGGGAAGTGATGACCGATTGGCTGGCCGCCATCACCTGGTTCAACCCCATGACCTATGCCTTGGAGGGTATGCGCTCGTTGTTCTCGGGCTGGGACGGCTGGGCGCTGGGCCGGGCGCTTTTGTCCCTGGCGGTGGTGGGGCTTTTGGCTCAGACGCTGGCTTTTAGATCGTTGCGGGGCCGTATCCGCCGAGGTTGAATGGATCGTTGCGGGGCCGTATCCGCCGAGGTTGGGTCGGGTCCCATGCCACCTCGGGTTGAAGCGGTGCTGGTTTCGCTGGTGGTTCTAGCCGACTTGACTTGACGGGGGGGGGGGGGGGGTGAGAGGTAGCTTTTTCCTGGACGCTGCCCGGTGTCCATATTCAAACCGATGGAGAGAGGAGCATTTGATGCTGAATAGTTGTGGATCACGGTATGGGACCGAGATGAGTGGTCCCCCCCGGCGGTCGGCCTCGTGGTTGGTGGTCGTTGCGGGCTTGTTGGTGACCGTTGTTGCTTTCGGGTTGAGTGGTGCGGCTAGCCAGGAGCTGCCGCCCACTGGGGCTGAGCTGACGATTTCCACGTCGGATGTGAGCGTGGCTGAGGGGGACAGCAGTAAGACTGACATGAATTTCACTGTCACGTTGAGTGGTTCTCCTAGCCACGAGGTGAGAGTCAGCGCGGAGGCTAAGTCCCGCACAGCTACAGGAGGCTACGGAGCCGGTCGGGACTTTATACACTATTACAGGTTCAGACAGGTTGTGTTCCCAGCTAACGCTACGGGGGCTGATCTATCTCAGACAGTCACAGTATCAGTGCTGGGCGACACGGTTGTCGAAGAAGACGAGACGCTGATCTTGAAGTTGAGCAATCTGCGGACAAACGACCCTCGAGTAAAGTTCGCTGGTGGTAAAAGAAAACTCAAAGCTACCGGTACTATCATCAATGACGATAGTGCCCCCGTGATCACCACACAGCCTGCTGTTGCCACTGAGATCATTGTTCAAGCTGAGCCTACTCCACCTCAGTATCAGCTTCAGGTTTCGGAACCGGTTAGGCCGAGTACGCCGTCTGGCCTTACTGTCCAGAAAGACAATGACACGGCAGTTATCTCTTGGTCCAGTGGCGGTAGTGGTGTGGGTGGTAACTGCCCGTCTACCGGGTATCTGGTTAGAGTGTATGAAAATTCAAAACTGGGGCATCCGGAACCTGTGGCTAAGGAGTCAGAGATTATCACGGGTGCTACCAGTTGGTCTGTGAGTAGTTTGAGCGCGGGTGTCTGGTACACGGCTGAGGTCTATGCATTTGGCTCGGCTTGTGGGAACTACTCCGCTAATCGGGCAACAACTAGGTTCTTGACCTCTACATCCTCCGCGGGAACGGTTGACGCGCTTTCACCTAATAAGCTACTCGCTCCTAACCCGGTGAGGAGTTTGCAGGTAAACACCAGTACTAGCAACCAGGTGACTATTAACTGGATGAAGCCCCTTAATGGCAACTCTAATATCCGCTGTACCTATACTAATAGCGGTGGTAACCATGCCAATACAACGATAGGTTACAAGTACTATTTAGAGAATCTGAATACAGGTAAGATGATCGCCGACGTGTTTTTCACCTCCTCTGAAGCGAGCCTGTCAAAGGTCATTGATTTTAGTGGCGAAAACCTGGGAACTGGGTCCAGGCTACGGGTGACGGTTTTCGCGGTAACCTATATGGCGTGTGACAACAAGTGGTCCACAGGTAATAGCTTCACATGGCGGATTTAACAGGCGGGTAACGCGAGGGCCGGAGCTTCCGGCTCGCTGGTGTAGCCGGCGGGTTGGAAGCGCTCGGCCTGTCCTCGTCGAATACCAAAGCGACACTGGCGATTGCGACGGATCGACCGTGATGGCCGGTTACCGTGATGGTCGGTTATAGGTATCCGTGATCGGCCGGTGGAGGTTTTCCAGGTTCGGGACATGAAGTCCGGGGTCAGGGTCGGGTAGGCTGGTGATCGTGAGTGAAACCGTTGAAGCCCAACTGTTCGAGGTGACCGAGGCGGCCATTGCCAAGGTGCTTGAGATCCGGTCCAACGAGGGTGACTCCGAGTCCCTCGGCCTGCGCATCGAGGTAACCGGGGTCAGCGGTTCCGACTACACCTACGATCTGGCTTTCGAGGAGCTGGCTCAGTGTGAGGAGGGCCATCGCAGCATCATCGCCGGGGGTCTCACGGTGATGATCCCCGAGGAGTCGGTCGAGGCGTTGACCGGGGCAACCCTGGACTTGCCCAACAACCCCATGCAAGGTGGGTTGGTCATCCGCAACCCCAACAAGCCCGATCTTCTGGCCGGGGCCGACCTGCAACTCACCGGTACGGTGCCCGAAAAGCTTCAGCAGCTCCTCGACCAGCACATCAACCCCTCGCTGGCCTCCCATGGCGGTTTCGCCAACCTGATGGGGGTGGACGGCTCCACCGCTTACATAACCATGGGTGGTGGCTGTCAGGGTTGCGCCATGAGCGCGGCCACCCTGCGGGAAGGTATTACCGTGATGATCACCGAGGCCATCCCCGAGATCACCGATGTGGTGGATACCACCGACCATGCGGCGGGCGACAACCCCTACTTTGCTCGTACCTGAGCCTTTTCGTCACCCCTACTTCGCTCGTATCTGAACCTCCCTCAGCCTCCCGGCCGGTGAGTGCTCGCCCCAAACCATTGTCCACGAGCGATACGCGTTGAGTTCTCCTGCTCCTCGTTGCCTGGGCCGGAGCGCTCTTGTTGGGGTGGGGCAGCCGGCTCCTGCGGGTTGGGAGGATTGTGAGCGGCTGGTGGTTCGGGCCGGCGATTTCAGCCGTGAGGTGGGGCTAAAGCTGAGGGATGCGTGGGTGGGGCGTACCCCGCTGGTGATCGAGCTGGACGGCGACTTGCCGGAGGCCAAGCCCGTGATGCCGCGGAAATGGTGGGAGTTGACCCCGAAGTTCACCATGCCGCCCGAGGTGTTCTGCCATCTTCTGGTTGCCAACACCGTGGATTGGCGCGATCCCCGGCGGCCCCGGTTCGAGCCGGCCGAGCGGGCGGTGGCGCTGGGGGCCCGGCCAACTGCAAAGGGCGAGCCCGGTGATGTGGTTACCGGGGCCGGACCGATCTGGTGCGACGGTGGACCGTTCGATGTATTCAGCCCCGAAATGCTGGGTGCCGGGTTGGTTCCGGCGGTAAATCTGGCTGTTGGGAGCTTGAAACCCGTGGCTTCAGTGCTGCCCCAAGCCGATCTTGCCGACGACCAGATGGCCGCGGTCGGTCACCGGGGCGGTGGGGCCTGCATCGTTGCCCCGGCCGGTTCGGGCAAGACCCGGGTGCTCACCGAACGGGCCCGCTACCTGGTGCGCGACCTCGGGGTGGATCCCCGGGCGGTCTGCCTGGTGGCGTTCAACGTGCGGGCTCGGGCCGAGATGGCCGAACGCACCGCCGATCTACCGGGTTTGGAGGTGCGCACGCTCAACAGCTTGGCGCTGGCGGTGGCCAACGGCACCGGCCCGTTTGCTCGCCCCCGTAACCACGGCCGGGTGGAGGTGGTCGAGGAGCGGGGGGTGCGGGACCTGCTCGACGGCATGGTGCCCCGCAAGCGGCGGGCGATGACCGACCAGATTGCTCCCTGGATCGAAGCGCTGGGCGCGTCCCGGCTGGGTTTGCGGGATCCCGAGGAGGTGGAGCGCGACTTCCAGCCCGATGTGCCGGATTTCTCGAAGATCGCTCCCCAGTACGTTGATCTGCTCGACGCTCGGGGCCTGGTGGATTTCGACCAGCAGATCATTCGGGCCATCGAAATCCTGCTTGTTGATCCCGAGGCCCGGGCCGCGGCCCGGCGGGCGTGCGGAATCCTGCTGGTGGATGAGTTCCAGGATCTCACCCCCGCGCACCTGCTGCTGGTGCGGTTACTGGCCGGGCCCCGGGCCGATGTATTCGGGGTGGGCGATGACGACCAGACCATTTACGGCTATTCGGGGGCTTCCCCGGAGTGGCTGATCGATTACGACAGGTTCTTCCCCGGAGCCCAGCGTCACGAACTGCATGTCAACTACCGCTGCCCTCCCAAAGTGGTGGATGCGGCATCCAACCTTTTGTCCCACAACCATCAGCGCATCGACAAGCGGATCACCGCAGCTCAGGATCAGCCCGATCATGGCGATAGCTCTGGCCCCGATAGTTCCAGCCTCAACCGCTCCGGCAGCTTCCATCAGGTTCCGCCCCTCACCGTGCTTACGGCTCCGGACGGAGCGCCGGAGCTGCGGCAAGCTGTTGAGTCCTTGCTCGAAGCCGGTACCGATCCCCAGAACATTGCCGTGCTGACCCGGGTCAACAGCACGCTGCTGGTTCCTCAGATCGTTCTGGGGGAGATGGGGGTGCTGTCCACCCGCCCGGTGGGCCGCGGGTTCTTGGAGCGCACCGGGGTGGCCGCCGCGCTGGCCTGGTTGGACATTGCCACCGCTCCCGAGCGGGGTCTGCCGGCCCGGGCGCTGGCAGAAGCGGCCCGCCGCCCGCCCCGAGGTATCTCCCCCCGGGTCATAGAGTGGATCGCCGAGCAGCAGAGCGTCTCGCAGATGAAGGCCCTGGCAAGCCGCATCAAGGATGAACGTTCTTCAAAGAAGGTGCAGGAGTTGGCCAAGGACATCAACACGCTGCGGTTGAGAACCCGGCATGGCGGTGATCATGTCACCACCAGATTCCTGCTGGAGACGGTGCGGGACGAGATGGGTCTCGGCCGGAGCTTGGACACCCGGCTGGACACCTCCCGCCGTTCGGTGGATCGGTCAGCCCACGGCGACGACCTGCGAGCGCTCATCTCGGTGGCGCACCTGCATCCCGACCCCACCGATTTCCGGGAATGGCTGACCGACCGGCTGATGGGTGGGGGCGGGAGCGATTTGGGCATCCGGCTGGCCACCATCCACAAGGTGAAGGGCCTCGAATGGCCCCACGTGATTATTTATGAGGCCTCCAAGGGGCTGATGCCCCACCGCTTGTCCAAAGACCTGGAAGAGGAGCGGCGGGTGTTCCACGTGGCCCTCACCCGATGTTCGGAATCGGTCACCCTCATATGCGGCGACCCGCCTACTGATTTTCTGGAAGAACTCGATGCTCGCTACCGGCCCCCTCCCGAATCGAACCCGGTGTCTTCCACCGACCGGGCCGCCCGAACCCGGCCGGTAACACCAGTAGAACCGGCCCCCAGAAAATCAACCCCGCGTCCCAAGCTCCAACGCCCCAACGACATCGTAGGCGAAGCTGCGTTCAAAGCCCTGAAGGCTTGGAGGCTTGAACGCAGTCGAACTGATGGTGTGCCCGCTTTCGTTGTGTTCAGCAACATCACCCTGGTAGAGCTGGCCACTCGCCGTCCAACCACCAATGCCGAACTTCTAGCCATTTCCGGTATCGGTCCCGCCAAGCTCGATACCTATGGTGAAGACATCAAAAAAGTTCTCCGTGAGTTCCCCTGATCAGCCAAGAAGCCTGGACGCAGGACGATGGGCGATCTACCCTTGCCCGATTTCTGATGTGAACCTAAATGGAGTTGCCCCGTTTTGGTAGAAACGTGATTCTGGGGGATGTACCCCCTGGGGAAGGAGGCCTTTGCGGGGGTGGGGGTTTGAGTCGGTGTCGGCCTTTGGGATCGGTGGTGATGGTGTAACCGTGTTTGTGTACTTTGGTGTGACAGCTTGGGCAGAGCAGTACGAGGTTGTCGATGTTGGTGGTTCCGCCCTGTTCCCACCACAAGATGTGATGAACTTCGCAAGCGGTGGCTCTGAGTCGGCATCCCACACAGCGCTGGTCCCTGGCATATAAGCCCAGTTTCTGGGTTTGGGAGGCTGCTCGTTGCTTGCGGCCCAGGTATAGGGGCATTCCGTTGGTGTTGAAGATGGCTGGTACCACCCCGGCATCGCAAGCGATGCGGCGTAGCTCGTCTACGCTGATGGGGGTGCCGTCGATGAGGCCGGCATCTTTGAGTTGGCCTTTGAGGTTGTCGTAGTCAACCTTGACCAAAAGGGTGGTGGCTTGCGGTGCCGGGTCGGTTTGGTTGTCGCCGGCTGGGGTGGCAGTGCTGGTGATGAGGCTCACCAGCGCATCGGCGTAGCGTTGCTTGTGGGTGCGGTCGCGGCCCGCTTGGAAGTCGTCGCGGAACATGCGGTCACACAAATCATCCAGGGCGGTTTTGACCCGCTCACCGGAGATGCTGTCGAGTTCGGCGCGAAGGATGACCATGTCGTCGTCACCGTTGAACACCACGGCTTTGCGGCGGCGACGCTGGCGTTCAATGCGGGTGGGGGCTTCGTCGCTGCGGCGCAGGTCTTCTTTGTGGAGCACGGTTTTTTTGAACTCGTCCAAATCCTGGGTTATGGCTAAACCGATTATCTCCACCTCACCGGAATCCATGCTGGAATAATCAACACCGCCACAGCAAGGGCAAACACAACAACTCTGGGTTGCTTCATGCTGGGTTGTTTTGTTTAGGTGTCTGTGTTGGCTGATGGGTTCAACTGCCATGTTTACAAGTCTACCAACCCCAGTGACACTTACCCCCCTGACTTATTATAAAGATAAAGATAAGGGTAAAAATAAGGGGATTATATACCTAATTACCCGCATTGGTGGGTGGGTGGGGGTAACTGTCACACCCTTCGGGTAAAGTGTTTCCTAATGAGTGTACAGCTAGTCAAGAGAGGAAGCAGCCAATGAAGGGGAAAGCTCCAGGTCGCGCGGATCGCACGGGGATCAGTTTGGTGGAACTGTTTGAGATGTTCCCAGACGATGAGACTGCGGAACGGTGGTTTGTTGAACAGCGGTGGCCCGACGGGGTGCGCTGCCCAGATTGCCAGTCAGCCAATGTGCAAGAGCGAGCGACACGTAAGCCGCAACCGTATCGGTGCCGGGCTTGCCGCAAAGATTTCTCGGTGAAGACCGGGACGTTGATGCACGCGTCGAAGTTGGGGTGCAGGCTTTGGGTGTTAGCCATCTATCTGATGTCCACCAGCTTGAAGGGTGTGTCGTCTATGAAGTTGCACCGTGATCTTGGGGTGACGCAGAAGACGGCATGGCATCTGGCCCATCGCATTCGCGAGTCTTGGGTGGATGGACAGGCCGAAGCGTTTTGCGGGCCGGTGGAGGTGGATGAGACGTTCGTGGGCGGCAAGGAAGCCAACAAACACGCCCATAAGAAGCTGAACGCAGGGCGCGGAATAGTGGGCAAGGAGGTTGTGGCCGGGGCCAGAGACCGGGCGACCGGCAAAATCGCGGCCAGACATGTGGGGGACACGACAGCTCCGATCCTGGTGGGTATGGTCAAGGACACCACGGCGGAGGGGGCTATGGTGTTCACCGACGAGCACGCCGCTTACCGGCATCTACCCCGCTTCGGGTTTGCCCATCGAACGGTGCGCCACTCGGTTGGGGAGTGGGTGGACGGGCAAGCCCACACCAACGGCATCGAATCATTCTGGGCGATGCTCAAACGCGGCTACCACGGCACCTACCACCAGGTAAGCCCGAAGCATCTAGGCCGGTACGTGGCGGAGTTCGCGGGCAGACACAACCAGCGGCCCATGCACACCGCAGACCAACTGGAACGCATGGCCGCCCAACTCGACGGGCGGCGGCTCCCCTACGACATGTTAATATCCAACTAAACGTCTTGAATGCAGACCATGTAGAGAATTCCACGCGCGAACGAGTCGCAGACCGTGAACTTGATGACAGCTTGTCCCACGCAAAGTTCTCTAAATGCTTCGGATGGGCTGTCGCGTATTATGGTGCCGGGCCAATTATCTGGGCTGTTTTGAGTAACCCGATCTACGACATCTATGACTTCCCTAACCTCGTTAGGGGCGTGGCCTTCTGCCCATTCTTCAATGCACTCTTTATCCCGCTCCCATCGCCAATAGGGCATCAAAGGCAGACACCACAGCGTCTCGCTGCCTCTTCCATCCTGGCGCGCAGTTCAGCACCGTTGGCGGCGTTGCGGCCCAGTTCCCCCGCTTCGTGCAGCCGCCGGATTTCCTTGTCGGCTTCGGCCCACATCTCTGCCTCCTCAGCATAGGTGAGAGCTTTGCGGCTGGATCGCCTCTCTAGGGTTGTTTCTGAACTCATTACGTCTCCTGGGGGTGATGGGTGCCTCAAGGATGGTAGCGGGGTTGCGGGGTCAGTGCCAGTCGGATGGACACGCCGTGTCGGTTGGGCTAGTTTGCCGGGTGCTGTCGAAAACAAGCCATGACGTGAAGGAGCCGGGGATCACCCCTGGCTCCCTTCGGCACCGTCATGGCGTTCGACAGCAAACGAACCTCGACTCTCCGAAGGGAGCCTCCCATGACAACATCCCCCAAAATGACCGTTGCCGACTGGACCGCTGGCCTGTCCTGCGTCGCAGCAGGCATCGGAGCGTTCCTGCCCTGGGCCAAAGTCGCCTTCATTTCCGTATCTGGTGCCGAAGGAGATGGTGTGATCGTGGTGGTGGTCGCTGCCGTAGCGCTGATGCTGACGGCAGGCTTCGCAGCCCGACGCAAACTCTGGATGGCCGTCCTGGTCACCCTGTGCGGCATCATCATCGCCTTCATCGCCCTCTACTACATCGGTGACATAGAAAGCCTAACAGATGACTCGGAGGGGTTAGTCAGGGTCGGGGAAGGGTTGTACCTCGTGCTCATCGCTGGAATCGCTCTAACCGCCTCCGCTGGCGTAGGCATCTACAGGCATCGGCGGGCTAGCATAGTTGCATGACTCGCCACCGCACCCCCCGCACGATGCCAGACCCCATCGACGACACCCCCGAAAACATCGCGCGGGCCATCCTCGCCCAGCCACCCAAACAACAATGGCGGTACCTGGAGGGCCACACCGCCCAAGACCGCCAAACCCCCACCGACCCCACCTAAACCCCACCTTTGGGTAATTAAGTATGTAATCCCCAAAAATAAAGGGAATTGTATATTTGGGTTGATAGAAGGTTTGTAGCTGGGGTTTTGAGGGTGAAAGCACCGCTTAAGCTCAGTGTTGCCAACCTACGTATGTAGTTCCCTTTAGCAGGGCACAGAGTTTTTAGCGGGGCCGGCGCTAGGTGAGGGTTTGGCGGGCGGCGGTGGCTATGGCGGGGGCGTCCAGGCCGCAGTCGGCGAGGATCTGATCGGGTTTGCCGTGGGGGATGTACTGGTTGGGTACCCCCAATACCCGGATGGCAGGCACGGGGCCGTTGTTGCCGGAGTGGGCCAGGTGGTCGGCGATGGAGCTACCGGCCCCGCCCTCGCGCCAGCCGTCCTCGATGGTCACCACCGCTCGGTGGGTGGCGGCATCGGCCAGCATGTCGGGGTCGAGCGGTTTGACGCAGCGGACATCCCACACCGTGGCCGATATGCCTTCGGCGGCCAGCAGGTCGGCGGCTTCGGTGGTGGCAGCCAGCATCTTGCCCACGGCCAGCAGGCATACGTCGGTGCCGTCCCGGGCCTTGCGGCCCCGCAGGCCGTAGCCCACCTGGTCATCGGGCACAGAGGGGGCTGCGGTCTTGGCCCAGCGTAGGGCCACCGGGCCGGTGGTGATCTCCAGGGCATCATGGAGCATCTGCTGGAGTTCCTGGTACGACGACGGTGCCAACACGGTCATGCCCGGTACCTTGGTGAGCAGCACCATGTCCAGTACTCCGTGGTGTGACGGCCCGTCGTCGCCGGTGATGCCCGCCCGATCCAGGCAGAACACCACGGGCTGGTTGTGCAGGCCCACATCCAGGTTCACCTGGTCGATGGCCCTGGTCAAAAACGTTGAGTAAATGGCCACCACCGGTCGGAGCCCGCCCATGGCCATGCCCGCGGCTGCGGTCACCGCGTGTTGCTCCGCGATGCCCACGTCGATGCACCGCGCACCGAATCGTTCAGCGAACGGCAGCAGCCCGGTGGAGTCGGGCATGGCGGCGGTGATGGCCACCAGCTCGGGCCGGGCCTCGGCCTCCTTTATCAATGCCTCGGTGAACGCCTCGGTGTAGCTGCCCGGCTTGGCGTACGAAGTGTCGTGCATGTTCTTCACCGGGTCGTTCTCGGCCGGGGCGTATCCCCGACCCTTCTGGGTCAGAACATGCACCAGGCACGGACCTTCCAGCTTGGCCACCCGGCTGAACACCCGCTCCAACTCGGCCATGTCGTGGCCATCGAAGGGGCCGAAGTAACGGATGCCCAGCTCGTCGAAGAACGTGCGAGGTTCCCACATCTCTCTCACGGCCGCCTTGGTGGCTCCCAGGGCCCGGCCGGCCAGATCGCCGACCCAGGGTATGTCCCTCAGCACCTTGCGAACCTGATTGTCGGTGCGGACATACCTGGGGTCCATGCGGACCTTGATAAGGCTCTCCGACAGCCGGGAGACCGTGGGAGCGTATGACCGTCCGTTGTCGTTGAACACGATGGTGACGCTTCGACCCGAGTGCCCCAAGTTGTTGAGCCCCTCGTAGGCCATGCCCCCGGTGAGGGAACCGTCGCCCACCACGGCGATCACCCGCCGCTGGTCGCCACCCTCCGACTGCTGGGCCGTGGCCAGACCGTGGGCATAACCCAAAACGGTGGAGGCATGACTGTTCTCGATCCAGTCGTGGGGGGATTCTTCCCGGCTGGGGTATCCCGACAGGCCACCGGGTTGGCGCAGAGTGTCGAACCGGCTCGCCCTTCCGGTCAGCAGCTTGTGAACGTAAGCCTGATGGCCGGTGTCCCACAGGATGATGTCCCGGGGGGAGTCGAACACCCGATGCAGGGCCAGCGTCAGCTCCACCGCGCCCAGATTGGAGCCCAGATGGCCTCCGGTGGTCTGGACCGTTTCGACAATGAACTGGCGGATCTCCCCGGCCAGTTCGGTCAACTGATCAGCGCTCATCCGGCGCAGGTCGGCCGGACAACTGATCCTGTGGAGGTGGTTGGTGCCCATGTCCCTCCCATGGGTTCGGGGGGTTCCAGACTACTCGCGCTCCCGCCATTTGTGATAGCCCCGGGCCCCGACCCAGCCCACGCCCAGCGCACCCAGCCCGCCGGCGGCATCCAGCCAGTAATGATTGGCGGTCACCACGATGGCGAACAGGGTTAGCCAGGGGTAGGCGGCCAGGGCCCACCGGGCCACCGGGTTCACCAGGTGCTTGCGCAGCGCCAGAAAGCACCACAGGCTCCAGGCGAAGTGCAGGCTGGGCATAGCGGCGTACTGGTTGGAGAGCTGCTCGGCCGCTCCCGAGGTGAACGACCACAGGCCGCCCAGTTCGGTCACCGTGTCCACGTATCCGGTTTCGGGCAGGGTGCCCCCGTAACGGCCACCCGCCGACAGCAGGCGGGGAGGCATCAGCGGGAACAGTGCGAACCCCACCAGGGCCGATCCGGTGGTGAACAACCCGGTGGTGCGCCAGAACGGGTAGTGGCGGGGGAAACGGTAGTAGAGCCATATGAGGGTGAGGGCGGTGACCGCGAAGTGCATCAACCCGTAGAACAGGTTCCAAAACTGGATGAACGACACCCAGCCGATGAACAGGTCCTGAAGGTCGCGCTCGAAGTACAACCCGATGCTGCGCTCCCAGTGGATCACTCGTTCGGCGTTGGTCTGAGCCTCGGCCGGTTCCACCGCCGCGGAGCCGAACCGGTTGCGCACCCAGGAGTAGACGCCGTAGAAGGCACCGATGACGGCCAACTCCAGGTACCAGCGGGGCCTGGTGCGGTGTTTGGGGCCGGGGTTCATTCCGGGTCGGGCCTGGTGCGGTGTTTGGGGTTCATTCCGGGTCGGGCCTGGTGCGGTGTTTGGGGTTCATTCCGGGTCGGGCCTGGTGCGGTGTTTGGGGTTCATTCCGGGTCGGGCCTGGTGCGGTGTTTGGGGTTCATTCCGGGTCGGGCCTGGTGCGGTGTTTGGGGTTCATGCCGGGTCGGGCCTGGTGCGGTGTTTGGGGCCGGGGTTCATTCCGGGTCGGGCCTGGTGCGGTGTTTGGGGTTCATTCCGGATCGGAGTGGGGGGTCTTGAGGCGCCGGTCGAAGACCAGTGTGGGTAGGCCCACCAAGCTGGCCACCAGGGTGAGCAAGTAGAGCAGAAGACCCATGGCGACGGCCCGCTCGTCGGCCACCCCCAGATCGCGCAGGAACAGAACCAGCGCGCTCTCTCGCAAACCCAGCCCCCCCAACCCCAGGGGCAGCACCTGGATGATTAGCACCGCGGGGATGAACGCCATCAGCTCGGTCGGTCCCAACCCGTTGATTCCCACCACCTTGGCGGCACAGCCGGCCGCGGCGAGCAGCACAGCCTGGTAGGCGAAGGCCGTGAGCACAACCCGGCCGGTGTCCCGGGGTTTGGTTCGCAGTTCGTCGATGCCGGTGTGCAGCCCGTTCACGAAGCGGACCCAGCCGTTGTGCCGGCGGACCCAGTTACCGAAGCCCTGGTTGCCCACCAGCACCAGGATCAGGCCCAGGGCCAGCAGCGTGAGGCCCGCGGTGATGGCCGCTACCCGGGTGGGGGCCCCCAGACCCCGCAACTCCTCGTCCAGCGCCAAGCCGAGCAAGGTGAAGGCCGGCAGCACGATCCAGCCGCTGAGCCGCTCGAGCAGTACCGAGGCGAAGCTGTGGGGGCCGTTGTTGGTGTCGTTGCTGAGACGGGAAATTCGCAGCAGGTCGCCCCCCACGGTGGTGGGCACGAAGTTGGAGATGAAGATTCCCGCCATGTAGTGCGAGAACATGCGCCGGGGTTTGACGCGCAGCCCCAGGGCCCGGGCCACCTCGTACCACCGGGCGGTGGCCAGTACCATGCTGCCCAGGGTGAGACCGAACGCCCCCAGCAGCCAGAACGGGGTGGCCGGGTTGAAGTCGGGCCAGAGCTTGTCGGCATCGAACGATGGCACCCACACCACCAGCAGACCGAGCAGGGCCATGCTGATGGCCACCCTCACGGCGATGCCGACTCGGCGGCGCCGGGTTTGCCTAGCGGTCAAACCGGGCCCGCGTAACCGTCTGGGGCGGCCATCGGGGTCACCCGGCCAACACTATTGCCCCAACAGGGGTTACTTGGACATTACGGTAAGGCGAATGTCGGGCCGGTATTGGTAATTGGACATTACGGTAAGGCGAATGTCGGGCATGCGGATTATCGGTCATGGGGGCGATCATGTGATGGCCGCGCTGGCTCCCTTCGGGGTACGGGAACTCTTCACCCTGTCGGGAGGCCACATATTCCCGCTGTACGACGCGGCGGTGAAGCGGGGCGATGTCACGCTCTACGACGTGCGGCACGAGCAGACAGCGGTGTTCGCCGCCGAGGCTCTGGCCAAGCTGACCCGCCGGCCGGGGGTGGCTGCGGTTACCGCCGGTCCCGGCGTGACCAACTCGGTGAGCGCGGTGACCACCGCCTGGTTCAACGGTGCCCCGCTGGTGGTGCTGGGGGGGCGGGCCCCGGAGAACCGCTGGGGGTCGGGGTCGCTCCAGGAGTTGGACCACGTTCCCATCCTGGCCCCGGTAACCAAGCGGTCGCTCACCGCGAGGGGCGGTGATGATCTGGCCACGGTCACCTACCGAGCGGTGCAGCAGGCCATGACCCCCCATAGGGGGCCGGTGTTCGTGGACTACCCCATGGATGTGCTGTTCTCCGAGGGCACCGGGGTTGTGCCCGGCGAGCCCATGCCGGCCGGAGCCGCCCCCGATCCCGGCGGGGTGGCCGCGGTGGCCGCCATGGTGTCCACAGCCTCTCGGCCCGCGGTGCTGGTGGGAACCGATGTTTACTGGGACGGTGCCTGGGATGCCCTCCGCGCCTGGGTGGAGGCCCAGCGGTTGCCCACATTTGCCAACGGTCTGGGTCGGGGGTGCCTGCCTGCCGACCACGAGCTGTTCTTCAGCCGCACCCGGGGGCGGCTGCGTACCGATGCCGACCTGGTGATCGTGGCCGGCACCCCGCTCGACTTCCGGCTTTCGTTCGGCCGGTTCGGCGATGCCCGGGTGGTGCACCTCACCGATAGTGCCGCATCGGTATCGACCCATACCGAGCCGGCCGCATCGGTGTCTGGCGACCTGGTGCGGGTACTGCGGGCACTGGCCGGCGGCCCCTCTCCGGCTCACCCGAACGAGCGGGGCCGGTGGGTGGCCGAACTGCGAGATGCCGAGGAGGAGGCTCGATTGGGGGAGGAGGGGTTGCTGGCGGCGGCGACCGAACCGATCCTGCCCACCCGAGTGTACGGGGAGCTGCGCCGGTTGCTGGATCGGGACGCGGTGGTGATTGGCGACGGTGGCGACTTCGTCTCCTACGCCGGGAGGTTTGTGGATTCGCACCGGCCGGGCCACTGGCTGGATCCCGGCCCCTACGGTTGCCTGGGAACCGGCTTGGGTTACGCCATGGCCGCTCGGGTGGCCCATCCCGATCGCCAGGTGGTGCTGCTGTTGGGCGACGGAGCCGCGGGGTTCTCGCTGATGGATGCCGACTCGCTGGTGCGCCACAACCTGGCCGTGGCCATCGTGGTGGGCAACAACGGTTGCTGGGGGTTGGAGAAGCACCCCATGCGCCAGATCTACGGCTACGACGTGGCCGCCGACCTCCAGCCCGGGTGCCGCTACGACCAGGTGGTGTCCGCCCTCGGCGGTGCCGGCGAGACGGTGGAGCGTCCCGATGCCATCGCCCCCGCCCTGAAGCGGGCATTGAATGCCGGGGTGCCCTACTTGGTCAACATCATCTGCGACCCCGAACACGCCTACCCCCGCCGCTCCAACCTGGGCTGAAATCGAAGACCCAGCCCGAGAAGCGACACAGTTTCCGCCCATTTGACGCATTTGATCAGCACTTGAAGTGCCGGCGTAACTGTTCCCGGTTCGGTTATGAAGCGGTAGGCCCAGCGGTGGGCTGGGGTGATGGTGAGTAGCTGGGCGTAACTGTTCCCGGTTGGGTTATGAAGCGGGTAGGCTGCAACATCTGGAGATGGGGAGAATGGTTGTGATCGACGAGTCAGTTGTTGCCGGTACGCTGTCAGAGGCGCTGGCCACCGGTGGTGAGTTCGCCGAGGTTTTCGTGGAGGACAGGCGATCCTCTTCGGCGCTGCTGGACGACGGCAAGGTGGAGGAACTGGCCTCGGGGCGTACCCGGGGGGCGGGGATCCGAGTGGTGGTGGGGGAGACCACCGGATTCGCCCAAACCTCCGATCTGAGCGAGGCCGGCTTGGCCGGGGCGGCCCGAGCGGCCGCGGCCGCGGCCCGGGGAGGTGGGGGTGGCCACCGGGTGGTGACGCTCGACCGTTTGGATGTCCCGGTGTCCCCCGATGTGGAGCTTTTGCCCGAGTCGGTGGCCAAGGCGGCCAAGGTCGAGCTTTTGCGACGGGCCGACGAGGCCGCCCGGGGGGCCGGTTCGGCCATCACCCAGGTGTCGGCCCGCTACGCCGACGGTCGCCGTCGCATCCTGGTGGCCAACAGCGACGGGCTGCTGGCGGGCGACGACCAGGTTCGTACCCGGTTCGCGGTGTCGTGCGTGGCGGTGGGAGACACCGGCATGCAGACCGGATTCGAGAGCGTGGGCCGCCCCGTGGGATTCGAGCTCTTTGACGAGTACGAGGTGGACACCCTGGCTCGCACCGCGGCCAACCGGGCGATCATCAAGCTGGCCGCTCAGCCCGCGCCCAGCGGCTCCATGCCGGTGGTGATCGGTGCCGGTGGGGGCGGGGTGCTGTTCCACGAGGCCTGCGGTCATGGTCTGGAGGCCGATCTGGTGGCCAAGCAGGCCTCGGTGTTCCGCAACCGGGTGGGTGAGCAGGTGGCTCATCCCGAGGTCACCCTCGTGGATGACGGGACAATGGCCCGAGAGTGGGGTGCTTACGCCATCGACGACGAGGGTCGTCCCGCCCAGCGCAACGTGCTCATCAAGAACGGCGTGCTCACCGACTACATGTGGGATCTGCTGCGGGCTCGCAAAAAGGGGCGGGAGAGCTCGGGCAACGGCCGCCGCCAGAGCTACCAGCACCTGCCCATGGTGCGTATGACCAATACCTATCTGGCCAACGGCCGTGAGAACCCCGGCGACATCATCGGGGACACCGACCGGGGTGTGTACGTGGCCCACCTGGGTGGCGGGCAGGTGAATACCGCCACCGGCGACTTCGTGTTCGGTATGAGCGAGGCCTACCTGATCGTGAACGGTGAGATCGGGCCCCCGATCCGGGAGGGGAACCTGATCGGCAATGGCCCGGAGGTGCTGGCCGGGATCGAGGCACTGGGCAACGACTTCGCCATGGGATCACCGGGCACCTGCGGCAAGGATGGCCAGGGTGTACCGGTGGGTGACGGCACCCCCACGCTCCGGGTGGCGTCGATGACCGTGGGCGGAACCGCAGCATGAGCCCATCCCGGTTGCGGGAGGCCATTGGGAGCGTTGCGTTGTGAACCCTCAGGAGCTGTTGGGGATGATTGGGAGTGTTGCGTTGTGAACCCTCAGGAGCTGTTGGGGATGATTGGGAGTGTTGCGTTGTGAACCCTCAGGAGCTGCTGGGGATTGCTGAGCGGATCGTGGGTTGGGGGCGTGACGGGGAGCAGATCGAGGCGATTGTTGGTCATAGCCACGAGACCGAGGTGCGGGTGTACGACGGGGAGATCGAGTCGCTGTCGGTGGCCGACTCGCAGGGGGTGGGCATACGGGTCATCACCGGGGGTCGCCAGGGGTTCGCCCACGCCGGCACCCTTGACCCCGAGGTGCTGGGCGAGACCCTGGACGAGGCCCGCGACAACGCGGCGTTCGGCTCTCCCGATGAGTTCTTCGGCCTGGCCGAGCCCGATGGGGTGGACCCGCCGCCGCTCGATCTCTACAACGAGGCGCTGCTGAGGTTTGGCACCGAGGCCAAGATCAACCTGGCTCTGGAGCTGGAGCAGGCGGTTCGGGCCGGTGACCCCCGCATCGTGGGGGTGGAATCGGCCGACTACGCCGACTCGGTGAGCGCCGATGCCATTGTCACCACCACCGGAATCCGCAGCTTCGGCCGGGATACCTCCTGCTATCTCACCGCTTACTCGCTGGCCGCCGAGGGTGATGAGACCCAAACCGGTTTCGGCTTCTCGGTGGGCCGGGACCCCAACACTCTGGACATAGCGGCGGCGGCGGCCGATGCCGTGGAGCGGGCCACCCGGATGCTGGGCGCGGTGCAGCCCCCCACCGAGCGGGTCACGGTGGTGCTGGATCCGTTCGTGACCGCCCAGTTCCTGGGCATCATCGGGAGCACCCTGTCGGGAGAGGCGGTGCTCAAGGGGCGCTCGCTGTTCGCCGATCGCCTGAACGACCAGGTCGGGGCCGCGGTCATCAGTCTGGTGGACGACCCTACCAACCCGGAGGCGTTCACCGCCGCCGATGCCGACGGCGAGGGCCTGGCCACCCGCCGCAACCAGCTCATCGATGGCGGCAGGCTGAAGCGGTTCTTGCACAACAGCTACACCGGCCGGCGGTCAGGCACCGCATCCACCGGTTCTGCGGTGCGGGGTTATGCCAGCACCCCCGGGGTGGGCTGCCAGGCGCTGTCGCTGGTGCCCGGCACCCGGTCGCCGGCCGATCTCATCGCCGGTATCGACAGCGGGGTGCTGGTGCAGGGGGTCTCGGGTCTGCACTCGGGGGTGAATCCGGTTAGCGGGGACTTCTCCACCGGCGCGGAGGGCCTCAGGATCCGTAACGGCGAGTTGGCCGAACCGGTCAGGGAGATCACCATCGCCTCCACCCTCCAGCGGATGTTGCTGGACGTTGCCGCCGTGGGATCCGACCTCACCTGGTTGCCGATGAGCGCCGCCGGGGTGTCGCTGGTGGTGACCGGGGTCACCATGTCCGGCGCGTAACCCTAACCGGTTAGGGCCATGCCGGTCCTGCACGCCATCCTGCTGGGCATCGCCCAGGGGCTCACCGAGTTCCTGCCGGTTTCGTCCAGCGGGCACTTGCAGATCATCCCCTGGTTGGCGGGTTGGAACGATTTCGAGAACCGTGACGACCTCAAGAAGGCATTCGACGTGGCCCTGCACCTGGGAACGCTGGTGGGGTTGGTGGTGTGCCTGCGGCGGGAGTTGTGGTCGTTGCTGCGCGACGGGATCGGCCTGATGGTCAGGTGCCTGGCCCCAATGACCACCGAGGGCAAGTTGGGATGGCGCCGGGCACCGGTGACCACCGAGGGCAAGTTGGGATGGCGCCGGGCACCGGTGACCACCGAGGGCAAGTTGGGATGGCTGCTGGTGCTTGCCACTTTGCCGGCGGTGGTGGGGGGGGTGGCGGTGATCGACAGGGCCGATGACCAGGTATGGCTGACCGGGATAATGCTGGTCGGGTTCGGAATCCTGCTGTGGTGGGCGGATCGCCGTTCGGGCCGGCGGGTTGCCGGAGAGGCGGGGGTGCGCGACGCGCTGCTGCTGGGACTGGCCCAGGCGTGCTCGCTCCAGCCTGGGGTGTCCCGGTCGGGGGTGATCATGACCGCCGGACGCTTGCTGGACTTCGACCGGGAGGCGGCGGCCAGGCTGGCCATGCTCATGAGCGTTCCGGTGATTGCCGGTGCCGGTCTGTACCTGTTCATCGACATCGGCGGGTGGGGGGGTATTCCCACCGATGCCCGAGCCGGATTCATCTGGGGCATGATCGCCTCGGCGGTGACCGGGTTTGGCGCGGTACGGGGTTTGCTGGCCCTGGTCCGCACCCGCAGTTTCGCCCCATTCGCCATGTACCGGGTGATGCTGGGCCTACTGGTGCTCAGCCTTGTTGCCACCTCGATCCGCTGAGTCCGTCCGGCTCGATCAAGACCGCCAACGATCCGCGCTTACCACGCCTTATACATGGGAGGGGGGTATTGGTCAGTCGGGTTCTTCGTGTTCGGCTATGAGGGCGGCCGCCTGGGCGGGCCATTTCCACTTGCTGATTCGACCGGGAATCTCCAGGGCGGTTTCGAGGTCGCGCACCGCGGCGGCATCCAGGGCGGCCAGATCCTCATAGGTGTTGATCCCGTGCTCGGGTAGGGCCCGGGCCAGCGCCGGGTCGGTGCCCTTGATGCGGGTGAAGTCGTCCGGCTGCCGGGTTGGTTCCGCTGCCGGTGTCCTCGTGGGGGTGGGGTCGGGGGCAGTATCTGGGGTGGCTGCGGGTTCGGTTGTTTGGGGTTGGGCTGCGGGTTCGAGGGGTTGGGGTTGGGCTGCTGGTTCGAGGGTTTCCGGCTCGGATCTCGGAGTCCGGGTGCGCACGGTGAGCAGATCGGCCCGGCGGGCGGCCTCCCGGTCGGTGTCGCGGTTCTCCAACGCCTCCAACAGGTGCATCGAGATATCCCCCACCACCACGTCCTCGCCGCTTCCCTCGGCCTTTACGCCGTCGTCGATCATTATGTAGCAGAACGGGCAGGCGGTGGCGATCCGGTCGGCCCCGGTGGCCAGCAGCTCCTGGGATCGCTCCACGTTGACCTGCTTGCCGATGGTCTCCTCCATCCACATGCGGGCTCCGCCCGCTCCGCAGCACATCCCCTTGGTGCCGTTGCGCGGGGCCTCCACCACCTCAACGCCGCCCAGCGACCCGACCACCCGCCGGGGGGCCAGGTACACATCGTTGTGACGGCCCAGGTAGCAGGAGTCGTGGTACACCACCCGCTCGTCCAGGCGGGCCCCGGTCATGTCGAGGCGGCCGCTGTCGATGAGCCCCTCCAGGAACTGGGTATGGTGAACCACCTCGTAGTAGCCGCCGAGCTGGGGGTACTCGTTGGCCAGCGTGTTGAAGCAGTGGGGGCACTGGGTGACGATCTTGCGGACCCCCATCTTGTTGAGGGTCTCGATGTTCTGCATCGCCAGCATCTGGAAGATGTACTCGTTGCCCGACCGCCGAGCCGGATCGCCGGTGCAGTTCTCGGCCGGCCCCAGGATGGAGAAGCTGACCCCGGCCCGCTGCAACAGCTTGGCCACCGCCCGGGTGACCTTGCGGTTCTTGTCGTCGAACGAGCCTGCGCATCCCACCCAGTACAGGTACTCGGATTCCAGCGGGTTGCCGCCGTCCAGCACGGTGATGCCCTCGAACTCCTCGGCCCACGCCCCCCGGTCGCCCTGGGACATACCCCACGGGTTCCCGGAGTTCTCCATCGACCGGTAGGCCTGGCCCAGCTCGGAGGGGAAGTCCGACTCCATCAGGGACAGGTAGCGCCGCATATCGAGGATCTTGTCCAAAATTTCAATGTTCACCGGGCAGATCTCGTCGCAGGCCTTGCAGGACGTGCACGCCCAGATCTCCTCGCCGGTGATCCGTTCGAACAGCGAGTTGGCCTCAACCTTGATCTCCGGAACCGTTCCCAGCGGTGGGCTGACCACCGGGTCGCCGGTGGCGGCCATGACCTCCCCGGTCTTGAGCACTATCTCCCGGGGGTCGAGCGGCTTGCCGGTGGCGTGGGCCGGGCACACCGATGTGCATCGGCCGCACATCGTGCAGGCATCGGTGTCCAGAAGCTGTTTCCAGGTGAAATCCTCCACCGTGGCCGCGCCGAACGACTCCAGATCGGTCTCCATCAGGTTGGGCATCGGCTTCATGGCTCCCTTGGGCCGATCCTTGTCCCCCAGGTACATGTTCACCGGGGAGGTGAACATATGGCGCAGCATGGTAATGGGCAGTAGCACCAGGAAGGCCACGAAGGTGATTACGTGGCCGACCCACCAGAACTGGTGCCAGTGGTCGAGTCCCTCCAGACCTCTCACCTGCCCGGCGATCTGGTAGCTGATGACCGACCACTTCTCGAAGTCGGGCACGCCGTGGTGGGCGATCCGGAACACTTCGACCCCGAACCCGGTGATGCCGATGGCGAGGAACGTGCCCAGAATCACCGCGTGCTCGGGTCGGGACTTTATGCGTATGCGGTAGGGCCGCAGTTGCCGGGGGCCGTAGCGGCGAACGATGGCCCACAGCACCCCCACCAGAAAGACCGCTCCCGCGATGTCGCCCACTGCGGAGTACACCTGGTACACCCGACCGTGCAGGAACTTGGCCCCGTCGGGCAACTGCTCGTCGATCTCCAGGGTGGTGGTCACCCCCAAAAGGATGATGAACCCGACATAGATCATGGAGTGCATGATCCCGGCCCCGGGTTCCCGGAGAAGCGTCCGCATGTACACGCCCCGCCGGAGATCCTCAAGGCGGGTTCTCACGTTCGCCGTAGTGGTGCGCCGGTTGTCGGGGCCTCCCCGCTCCCAGTTCTTGACCCGCTTGGCGAACTCCCAGGCCGACCACACCAGGAAGATGGGGATGATGGTGTAGAAGGCTGCCTTCCAGCCGTTGGGAATGTTCTCCCACGGGTGGCGGGTTATCCGGGCCGAGCTCTCGAATTCGGTGATGGTGGATGCGATGCCCGAGGCGATGGTGAAGGCAGCGAAGCCCAGCCCGAGGCCGAGCACTATGTGGAAGGGGCGCAGCCTCTTTCGGTCCATGGTTACGCCAACCTAGTGGTCGGTAACCCCCCATCCGTACTTGTAGGGGTGGCTTGTCGCCGGCCTCGCCGGTGGTCGCCGCGGTCTTCCCCCATCCGTGCTTGCTCCCCATCCGTACTTGTGGGGGTGGCTCGGCGCTCGGAATTCACAGCGCAGAAACAATGGTGAAACCTGGCCCCTCTACCTTGGCCCCGATTGCGCTGGTGCCAACCGTGGCGTGAGCGCAGGAAACGGCTGAGGAGGGCCGAGTACCAATGAGAAGAAAATTTGGAGTGGGAGCGCTGATCGCCGCCGGAACAGTGCTCATAGGGGCTGTTCCGGCAATGGCCCAGGACGGCGGTGCCGAAGCGGTTCAAGCGATCATGGACAACCTGTGGGTGTTCATCGCCGGTGTCCTGGTGTTCTTGATGCAGGCCGGTTTCGGCATGGTCGAGGCCGGGATGACCCGGGCCAAGAATGTCGGCAACATAATGGCCAAGAACCTGGCCGACATGTGCATCGGGGCGCTGGCCTTTTTCGCCTTTGGGTTCGGGATCGCCTACGGAACCGATGCCGGGTCACTGTTCGGTACCGACAAGTTCTTTTTGAGCGGCATGTCCAATGTCATCGACGGTGGCTTGAGCGGCCCCACCGATTTCTTCTTCCAGGTGGTGTTCGCGGCCACTGCGGTGACCATCGCCTCGGGGGCCATGGCGGAGCGGACCAAGTTCTCCGCCTACCTGGTGTTCAGCTTCTTCATGACCGCGTTGATCTATCCGGTGGTGGTGCATTCCTTCTGGAGCGGCGAGGGTCTGATCGCCGACCTCAAGATCGGCGACGCCAAGTTCGGTGACTTCGCGGGGTCCACAATCGTTCACAGCACCGGCGGCTGGGCCGCCCTGATGGGGGCGATCTTCCTCGGTGCCCGCATCGGCAAGTACGACGAGAACGGCAAACCCCGGGCCATGCCCGGCCACAACATTGCCTTCGTGGTGCTGGGCGTGTTCATTCTCTGGTTCGGTTGGTTCGGGTTCAATCCCGGTTCGGAGCTGGCCGCCGACAACGTGGTGATGCACGCCGCCCTAACCACTCTTTTGGCCGCGGCTGCTGGGGGTGTCACCGCCGGGGCGGTTATCTGGCGCCGGTCCGGC
The DNA here is from genome assembly GCF_965202595.1 of Candidatus Poriferisocius sp. GTDB lineage: Bacteria > Actinomycetota > Acidimicrobiia > Acidimicrobiales > Bin134 > Poriferisocius. The sequence continues at coordinate 2,433,939 of NZ_OZ241836.1, read as the reverse complement.
TCGCTGGATGTGGCCATGACCGCCAACGGTGTTCTGGCCGGTCTGGTGGGGATCACCGCGGGAACCGCGACCATGAACCCGATGGGCGCGGTGGTTACCGGGGCCATAGCCGGGTTCATCGTGGTTTACTCGGTGCTGTTCTTCGACCGGCGGGGTATTGACGACCCGGTGGGGGCCATCTCGGTACACGGAGTGTGCGGGGTGTGGGGTACCCTGGCTGTTGGCTTGTTCGCCCGCTACGCCGACGGGTTCGTGGCCACCGACAAGGCCGGCCTGTTCTACGGCGGGGGTATCGACCAGTTGGTGGTGCAGTTGCTCGGCGTGCTGCTGGTATTCGCATGGGTGACCGTCACCACCGGCATCCTGTTCGCGGTGATGAAAAAGACCATGGGTCTTCGGGTGTCCCGGGAGGAGGAGATCGGCGGTCTCGACCTCCACGAGCACGGCCTGCCCGGCTACGGCCCAGACATCACCTCCCGGTGAGGCCCTAACCGGGAGGTTCCGGGTGTAGGACGCTGCTCCCGGTTCTCCCGCTCCTCCGGGCGGTTCCGGGGCCGCTGGTGCTCAGCCCGCTTGCTTGGCCACGGTTGCGGCGGCTTCGGTTGCCGCCACCGGGTCGAGTGAGCGGGCGAGCGTCGTTTCCGCCTCAACCGGTGTCATGTCCGGCCCCAGCTCGTACACCAGCGGCATACCGGTGGGAATGTTTAGTTCAGCAATGGTGTCGTCGTCGATCCGGTCGAGATGCTTGGCCAGCGCCCGCAGACTGTTGCCGTGGGCTGAGATCAGCACTGTTAGGCCGGACCGCAGATCGGGGATCACCGCGTCGTACCAGTAGGGCAGCAGCCGTTCCACCACGTCGGCCAGGCACTCGCTTCGGGGGATCACCTCGGGCGGGAGGTGGGCGTAGCGGGGATCGTGGTTGGGGTTCCACGGGTTGTCGTCGGCGATGGGCGGGGGCGGGGTGCGATACCCCCGGCGCCAAGCATGGAGTTGCTCCTCCCCGTGGGTTTTGCGGGCATCGGTCTTGTCCAGCCCGGTGAGGTCGCCGTAGTGGCGCTCGTTCAACCGCCAGTGTCGTTTCACCGGTACCCAGGATCGGCACATCTCGGCCAGAGCCAGCTCGGCGGTACGGATGGCCCGGGTCTGCACCGAGGTGTGCACGACATCGGGCCGGATTCCGGCTTCGGCCAGAGCCGACCCCCCGGCCCGGGCCTCGGCCTCACCTTTGGGGGTCAGGTCGCAGTCGTACCAGCCGGTGAACCGGTTGGAGGCGTTCCATTGGCTCTGCCCGTGACGGAGCAGGATCAACATGGTGGGGTGCACGCCGGTCATGGTAGCGATATAAACCCTTAGTGAATATCACTCAAGTTTTGCCATATGCCAAACATAGGGGTAGCATAGGAGGCACAGGATCAAACCTGGTAATCAAACCCCGGTAATCAAACCCTGGTAATCAAACCCCAGGGCCAAATCTGACAAGGAGTCAAACAAGATGGGAAAGGTTGTCGGTATCGATTTGGGTACCACCAACAGCGTTGTGGCCGTGCTCGAGGGGGGTGAGCCCACGGTGATTGCCAACGCCGAGGGATCTCGCACCACCCCTTCGGTGGTGGCCTTCTCCAAGGAGGGGGAGGTGCTGGTGGGGGAGGTGGCAAAGCGCCAGGCCATCACCAACCCCGATCGCACCATCCGTTCGGTCAAGCGCCATGTGGGCACCAACTGGTCGGTGGGCATCGATGGCAAGGACTACAGCAGCCAGGAGATCTCGGCCCGTGTCCTCCAGAAGTTGAAGCGGGATGCCGAGACCTATCTGGGCACCGATGTGACCGAGGCGGTCATCACCGTCCCAGCCTATTTTGATGATGCCCAAAGAACCGCCACCAAGGAGGCGGGCACCATCGCCGGGCTGGAGGTGCTGCGGATCATCAACGAGCCCACTGCGGCCGCCCTGGCCTACGGGCTCGACAAGGGCGACACCGATCAGACCATCCTGGTGTTCGATCTGGGCGGGGGCACCTTCGATGTATCGGTGCTGGAGATCGGCGACGGGGTCTTCGAGGTGAAATCCACCAGCGGTGACACCGCCCTGGGTGGCGACGACTGGGACGACCGGGTGATCGGTTGGCTGGTGGACTCGTTCCGTAACGACCACGGGGTGGACCTGAGCAAGGACAACATGGCCATGCAGCGGCTCAAGGAGGGTGCGGAGCGGGCCAAGATCGAGCTGTCGCAAACCCAGAGCACCAGCGTGAACCTCCCGTTCATCACCGCCACCGATGCCGGTCCCCTGCACATGAACTACGAGCTGAGCCGGGCCAAGTTCCAGGACCTCACCAGCGACCTGCTGGAACGGTGCCGCAAGCCCTTCGAGCAGGCCCTCTCCGATTCCGGGTTGTCCTCCGGCGATGTGGATCACGTGATCCTGGTGGGCGGGTCCACCCGGATGCCCGCGGTGGTGGATCTGGTCACCGGCATGACCGGCACCCAGCCTCACCAGGGGGTCAATCCCGACGAGGTGGTGGCAGTGGGCGCCGCGGTGCAGGCCGGCGTGCTCAAGGGTGAGGTCAAGGATGTGCTGCTCCTGGACGTGACCCCGCTGTCGCTGGGCATAGAGACCAAGGGGGGAGTGATGACCCGACTCATCGAGCGCAATACCACCATCCCCACCCGCCGGACCGAGGTGTTCACCACCGCTGACGACAACCAGCCCACCGTGGAGATCCATGTGCTTCAGGGTGAGCGCGAGATGGCCGGCTACAACAAGACGCTGGGCAAGTTCCAGCTCGTGGACCTTCCCCCCGCCCCCCGGGGGGTACCCCAGATCGAGGTCACCTTCGACATCGACGCCAACGGGATCGTCCATGTGTCGGCCAAGGACCGGGCCACCGGTAAGGAGCAGTCCATCACCATCACCGGGCAGACTTCGTTGGACAAGAGCACCATCGATCAGATGATCGCCGATGCCGAGGCCCATGCGTCCGAGGATGCCCGCCGCCGGGAGGAGGCCGAGGCGATCAACAACGCCGACAGCCTGGTGTACCAGGTGGAGAAGCTGCTGGCCGAAGCGGGTGACTCGCTGGACACCGACCGCCGATCCGAAGCGGAGGCCAAGCTGGGTGAGCTGAAGTCGGCCATCGAGGCCAAGGATCTGGATGGCATGCGCTCAGCCACCGAGGCGCTGTCGGTCATCAGCCAGCAGATCGGGGCCGCGATGTACGAGCAGGCCGCGGCCACCAACGCGCCGGGAGGTTTCAATCCCGATGGCGGGGCTGATGGCTCGGTCGAGGAAGACGACATCGTGGATGCCGAGATCATCGAGGAAGATGACGGGGAGTCCCGGTGAGCGAAGTGCTCGGCACCGATCCGCCATCCGGGGATCGGGATCGGTCGGCGGTCGACCCACCGGCCGGGGATCGGGGTCGGTCGGCGGTCGATCCACCGGCCGGGGATCGGGTTGGCAAAGAGCCGGCTGCGGACCCCTCTGATCGAGGCCGATCAGCATCCGAGGAGGTCGCGGGCCAAGAGGTCGCCGCCGAGGAGGTCGCGGGCCAAGAGGTCGTCTCCGAAAAGGTCATGGACCGGGGTGAGCCGCTGCCCTCGGTGGAGGAGCTGCTCGCCCAGCGGGATGGCTACCTCAACGACCTCCAGCGGGTGACAGCCGAGTTCGCCAACTACCGCCGTAAGGCGGCCGAGCGCCAGCAGGACACCGTTGCCATGGCCGCGGCCGATATGGCCGAGAAGATCCTACCGGTGCTGGATGCCTGCGAGGCGGCGGTAGCCCAGGGGGCTGAGGATGTCGTACCCATCAGGGACGCGTTGTTCGGTGCGCTGGAAAGAGAGGGTCTGGCCCGGGTGGGAGACCTGGGCGAGGCCTTTGATCCCAACTGCCACGAGGCCGTTGTCCACGAGCCCGGTGATGGAGGGGCGGTGATCACCGAAGTCCTGCGGGCCGGTTACCGGTGGAACAGCCGGGTGCTGCGGCCGGCAATGGTGAAGGTTCGCGGCTAGAGGATTATCCGAGGTCATGGATGTCAAGCGGGAGTGGTTGGAGACCGACTACTACAAGGTGCTCGGTGTATCTCCGTCCGCATCCGACAAGGAGATAACCAAGGCCTACCGCCAGTTGGCCCGCAAGTTCCACCCCGATGCCAATCCCGGTGACACGGGAGCCGAGGAGAAATTCAAGGAGGTGTCGGCGGCCTACGACGTTCTCGGCAATGGCGAGCGTCGGGCCCAGTACGACCAGGTGCGCCACATGGGGCCGATGAACTTTCAAGCCGGGCCGGGCGGGTTCACCATGGAGGGGGACCTGGCTGACATCTTTTCGGCGTTAGTGGGCGGTGGCCGCTTCGACCAGGGCGGTCCCCCGTTCAGCGGCCATACTCGGCCCATGCGGGGGCACGATATCCAAGCCCATCTGGTTTTGGATTTTGCCGATGCCGTGCAGGGTTTGACCACCGATGTGGTGCTGAGCGGGGTTACCGGCCCAGCCAGTCGCTCTATCTCGGTGCGGATCCCCGCCGGTGTCGACAACGGCCAGAAGATCAAACTGGCCGGTAAGGGGGAGCCGGGGGTCAACGGTGGTCCCCCCGGCGATCTTTATGTGGCCGTCAAGGTCAACCCCCACCCGGTGTTCGGTCGCCAGGGCAAGAACCTAACCGTCACCACTCCGGTGACGTTTACCCAGGCTGCGCTGGGGGCGAATATATCGGTGCCCACGTTCGAGGGTGATCCGGTGCGGCTGCGCCTGCCCCCCGGTAGCCAGCCCGGTCGGGTTCTGCGGGTGCGGGGTCGGGGGGTAAAAACCGGCAAGGGAACCGGCGATCTGCTGGTGACGGTGGTTCTGGAGGTGCCCAGTGAGCTGAACGACGAGCAACGCCAGGCCCTGGAGGCGTTCGATAAAACGATGGGGAAGCAGTCATGATTGATCCTCGCGGCCGGGATCGTGCGGTTTATGTCGTCGTTTTCGATAAAACGATGGGGAAGCAGTCATGATTGATCCTCGCGGCCGGGATCGTGCGGTTTATATCATCTCGGTGGCTTCTGAGCTGTCGGGCATTCATCCCCAAACCTTGCGGATCTACGATCGCCGGGGTTTGGTTCAGCCGGCTCGCACCGGTGGGGGGAGCCGGCGCTACAGCGACGCGGACATCGAGAAGCTGCGCCGGGTGTACGAGCTGACCAGCGAGGGTATGAACCTGGATGGTGTGGAGCAGGTACTGGCCCTCGAAGCCGAGGTTGCCCAGCTCAAGGCCCAAGTTGAGCGCCTCACCCGGGAATTGGAGTCCCGGCGGGCCGAGATAGTGCTGTATCGCAGGGGTTGAGTCGAAAAGTCCCGGCATCCCCAGGCGGTTGGGTCTGGGCCCTGTTGAGTCGAAAAGTCCGGGCCGGGGGCGGTAAGGTTGGGTCCAGCCCCCATCGCAATGTCCTATCCGTGCCTGTAACCACCACCCTTGTTCCCGACCTCCTGGTGGCCTACCGAGCTGTTCGGTCGTACACCGATGCGCTGGCCGCTCCGTTGAGCAGCGAAGACCAGTGCATCCAGTCGATGCCCGACGTGAGCCCCACCAAGTGGCATCGGGCCCATGTCACCTGGTTCTTCGAGACCTTCCTGCTCAAACCCCATCTGGATGGTTATGTCGATTTCGACCCGGCCTTCGGCTACCTGTTCAACTCCTACTACGAGACAGTGGGCCGGCGGCATCCCCGACCCGAACGCGGCAACCTCTCCCGGCCGTCGTGCGCGGAGGTGGACTCCTACCGGGCCTACGTGGATCTGGCCATGGCCGAGCTGCTGGCCCGGTCGCTGGATGGCCCCGCCGCCGATCTGGTGACCTTGGGTCTGCACCATGAGCAGCAGCACCAGGAATTGCTGCTCATGGACATCAAGCATGTCCTGTCCACCAACCGGGCGCTGTGGCCCGCCTACCAGGAGCTACCGGAGTCGCCCCCAGTCTCGGCGGTCTCGGCAGTCTCGGCGGCCCCCGGTCGATCGGCTGGGGGTTGGACCCGCTTTGCCGGCGGCGAGATCGGGGTGGGCCATGACGGCGACGGTTTTGCCTTCGACAACGAGAGCCCCCGCCACCGCACCATCCTGCCTTCCTACCTTCTGGCCGACCGGCTGGTGACCTGCGGCCAGTGGTTGGAGTTCATGGCCGCCGGTGGTTACGAAACCCCCACTTTGTGGTTGTCGGACGGCTGGCACCAGCGGCTGGAGCATCGCTGGGAAGCGCCCTCCTACTGGGACTTCCATCCTGATGAGGGCTGGCGGGTGTTCACCCTGCACGGGTTGCAGCCGCTGTCGTTGGACGAGCCGGTTTGCCACCTGTCCTACTACGAGGCCGATGCCTTCGCCCGCTGGGCCGGTGCCCGGCTCCCCACCGAGGCCGAGTGGGAGCACGCCGCGGCCGGGCAGGAGCCGAGAGGCAATCTGGGTGACCGGGGCCGGTGGCACCCTGTTCGGGCCCAGCCAGGTTCGGGCCTGGACCAGCTTTACGGGGATGTGTGGGAGTGGACTTCCAGCCCCTATGGCCCCTATCCCGGATTCCGGACCGCTCCCGGTGCGGTGGGGGAGTACAACGGCAAGTTCATGGTCAATCAGTTCGTGCTCCGGGGTGGGGCCTGCGTCACCCCGCCAGGGCATATTCGGCCCACTTACCGCAATTTCTTCCACCCTCACACCCGCTGGCACTTCTCGGGGTTGCGCCTGGCTCGGGATGCTGCGTGATCGAACCGGTAATCGACGTTCGTGCTGGGGATGCTGCGTGATCGAACCGGTAATCGACGTTCGTGCTGGGGATGCTGCGTGATCGAACCGCTAATCGACATCCATCTGGATCGCGCCTGGATTGACCGGGCGCTGAGGGATGATGTGGCCGAGGGGCTAACCTCAAGGCCCAAGGAGTTGCCCCCCAAGTGGTTCTACGACGACCGGGGCAGCGAGCTGTTCGACCGGATTACCCGGCTGCCCGACTACTACCCGACCCGGCGGGAGCGGGAAATCCTCGAGCGCGAGGTGCACGCCATTGCCGAACGGTCGGGGGCCGATACCGTGGTGGAGCTGGGTTCGGGTACGTCGGAGAAGACCCGGATCGTGCTGGATGCCCTGGCCGCCACCGGCCGGCTGCGCCGCTACGTGCCGTTCGACAGCAGCGAGGCCACGCTGCGCAACGCATCCGCTGGTCTGGCAGCGGCCTACGAGGGGCTGGAAGTTCATGGGGTGGTTGGCGACTTTGAACACCATCTGGCCCACATCCCTCAAGGTGGGTGCCGTTTGATCATGCTTCTGGGGGGCACAATCGGCAATTTCACCCCGCCCGCCCGGAAAGACTTCCTGGCCACCGTGGCGGCGACCATGATCCCGGGGGACACCTTCCTTCTGGGTTTCGACCTGGTGAAGGACCACGACCGGCTGATCGCGGCCTACGACGATCCCGAGGGGGTGACCGCGGCGTTCAACCGCAACGTGCTGGCGGTGATCAACCGCCGGCTGGATGCCGACTTCGACCTCGGGCAGTTCGAGCACGAGGCTCGTTTCGATCCCGACGAACTGTGGGTCGAAATGTGGCTGCGGTCCCGCCGCCCCCAGCGGGTGACCATCAAGGGGTTGGGCATGACCGTGGACTTCGCCCAGGGTGAGCGTATGCGGACCGAGATCAGCGCCAAGTTCCGCCCCGAGGCCATCGGCCCGGAGTTGGCCGGTGTGGGTTTGGTCATGGAGCACCTGTGGACCGATTCCCGGGGTGACTACGCCCTGACCCTTTCCCGGATGGTGGAGTATGGTGCCAGTAGTGTCGGTTCGTGAGCCACGCTGACGGGGTAGCGTTTTGCCAGCAACGGTGGTCGTAGGGACGCAATGGGGTGATGAGGGGAAGGGCAAGTTCACCGACCTCCTGGCCCGCGAAATGGACATGGTGGTGCGCTACCAGGGAGGGCACAACGCGGGCCACACCCTGGTGGTGGACGGGCTGACCTTCAAGCTCCAACTGGTTCCCAGCGGCGTGCTCTATTCCCATGTCACCCCGATCATCGGTAATGGGGTCGTGGTCGATCCGGTGGTGCTCATCGCCGAGATGGACGGCCTGGCCGCCTCGGGAGTCAACTGCGATCGACTGCGGGTGAGTGGGAACGCCCACCTCATCCTCCCCTATCACCAGACGCTGGACGTGGTGGCCGAGCGGCACCTGGGGCGCAACAAGCTGGGCACCACCAAGCGGGGTATCGGTCCGGCCTACGCCGACAAGGCCAGCCGGGTCGGGTTGCGGCTCCAGGATCTGCTCGACCCCAAGATCTTCCGGGAGAAGCTCGGCGTGGTCCTGCACGAGAAGAACCCGCTGCTGGCCAAGGTGTACAACCGGTTGCCGTTCGATCTTGACACGGTGGCCGATCACTACCTGAATGTGTGCGGCCCCCGGCTGGCACCGCACATCGCCGACACGGTGGGGCTGCTCCACGATGGATTGGAAGCAGGCCAAAACGTGCTGCTCGAGGGGGCCCAGGCCACTTTTCTGGATCTCGACCACGGCACCTACCCGTTCGTCACCTCCTCCAACCCGGTGGCCGGGGGGGCCTGCGTCGGTGCGGGTATCGGCCCCCGGCACATCAACCGGGTCATCGGCGTGACCAAGGCCTACGTGACCCGGGTGGGTTCGGGACCCTTTCCCTGCGAACTGACCGGCGAGATCGGTGACCATCTGGTGGAGGTGGGCCACGAGTACGGCACCAACACCAAGCGCCGCCGCCGGTGCGGGTGGCTGGACATGGTGATGCTGCGCCACGCGGTGCGGGTGAACTCACTGTCGGATCTGGCCATAACCAAGCTGGACGTGCTGGACGCTCTGGATCCGATCAAGGTGTGCGTGGCTTACGAAGTGGACGGCGAGCGTCATCACTCGCTGCCCTACCACCAGTCGGAACTCCATCGGGCGGTACCGGTTTATGAGGAGCTGCCCGGCTGGCGCACCAGCCTGACCGGGGTCAGCGATCGCTCCGAGCTGCCACCAGCGGCCGATGACTACCTGCGCTTTATCGAGGAACAAGCCGGAGTGCCCGCCTCCCTGGTGGGTGTGGGCCCCGGCCGGGATCAGTTCCTCCCCTACAGCTCGGTTTCTTGAGCGGTTGGTTGGGCCGGGTCGGGGTTGGTGCGTTGAGCGGTTGGTTGGGCCGGGTCGGGGTTGTGTGCGGGGGGCAGTGGGGGTTGGTGCGTTGAGCGGTTGGTTGGGCCGGGTCGGGGTTGTGTGCGGGGGGCAGTGGGGGTTGGTCCTGTGAAGGTTTGTGTGGTTGGAGGGGGCGGCCGGGAGCATGCGCTGGCTCATGTGCTCGGCCGGTCGTGCGATGTGGTGGTCACCCCCGGTAATCCTGGTATCGCGGGTTCCACCCCGGCACCACCCAACGAGATCGAAGCCGACCTCTACGTGATCGGGCCCGAGGCCCCCCTGGTGCACGGTCTGGCCGATGAGTTGCGGGCATCGGGTTGTCCGGTGTTCGGCCCCGGTGCCGACGGGGCCCGCCTGGAGGGGTCCAAGGCGTGGATGAAGGAGCTGCTGGTGGCCGCCGGGGTGCCCACCGCCGGTCACGGTTCGTTCACCGAGCCGGGTGAGGCCATCCGGTTTCTCGACGGTATGGGGGATCTGTTCGTGATCAAGACCGACGGTCTGGCCGCGGGTAAGGGGGTGCTGGTGACCGAGGATCGGGGGGAGGCGGTTGATGCCGTGCGGTCCTACCTGTCGGGGCAGGCCTTTGGGGATGCCGGCCGGCGGGTGGTGATCGAGGAGGGGCTCACCGGTCCCGAGTTGTCGGTGCTGGCGGTGTGCGATGGTCGCCACGCTGTTCCCCTGGCCCCGGCTCAGGATTTCAAGCGCATCGGCGAGGGTGATACCGGTCCCAACACCGGGGGCATGGGGGCGTACTCCCCAGTGCCGGTGGCCGGGGACGAGGTGGTGGCCGAGGTCATGGACCGCGCCGTGCTGCCCACGCTGGCCGAGCTTCGGCGGCGGGGTATCGACTACCGGGGTGTGCTGTATGCCGGTTTGATGCTCACCCCCCAGGGCATGAAGGTGCTGGAGTACAACGTCCGTTTCGGTGATCCCGAAGCTCAGGTGGTGCTGCCCCGGCTGCGGTCGGATCTGGCCGATCTGCTGGCCGGCGCGGCCGCCGGTGTGCTGGGGGAGCCCCCGGTTTACGGCGACGACGCCGCGGTCACCGTGGTCTGTGCCGCCGAGGGGTATCCCGCATCCCCCCGAACCGGAGACATCATCACCGGCATCGATGCTGCCGGCGCGGAGGAGGGCGTGACCGTGTTCTGCGCCGGGGTGTCTTCGATGCCCGGGGGTGGTGTTACCGGTGGTGCGCCCAGCGGGGCCGGTCAGAGTATGCTTAGTCAGAGCATGCTCACAGCCGGGGGTCGGGTGCTGACCGTAACCGGTCAAGGTCCCGACCTGGTTACCGCCAGAAATAGGGCCTATGCGGGCATCGCGCACATCCGCTGGCCGGGCCGCTACGTTCGCTTTGATATTGCCGCTGCTGCGGTGGATAGCCTCGCTTCGGGAGGGGTCGGATGAGCTTGAGAGTTGCCGTCATCATGGGGTCGCAAAGCGACGAAAGCACCATGGAGCCGGCCCGCGCCACGCTGGAGGAGTTCGGGGTGGAGTGCTACTGGGAGGTCATGTCGGCCCATCGGACCCCCGAGAAGGTCCGCCGGTTCGTGGCCGGGGCACGCGACGCCGGGTTTGGTGTGATCATCTGCGGGGCGGGCATGGCCGCCCACCTGGCCGGCGCGGCCGCGGCCCAGACCACCTTGCCTGTGATTGGCGTTCCCCTGGCCGGCGGGGCGCTGAACGGGGTTGATGCCCTGTACGCCACCGTGCAGATGCCCAAGGGAGTGCCCGTGGCCACCGTGGCCATCAACGGAGCCATGAATGCTGCTTTGCTGGCCATTCAGATCCTGGCGGTATCCGACCCCGAACTGGCCGATCGCCTGGCCGCCCGGCGCACCGAGACGGCCGGTGGCTGAAAAGGCGTTGCCGCTCACTCCGGGGGTGGCTGAAAACCACCATATTCCTGACGTTCTGGCTGATCGTTACGCTAGTGCGGCGATGGTGACCATCTGGTCGCCGAGGGGAAAGGTCATGGCCGAACGTCGCCTGTGGGTGACGGTTCTGGAGGCCCAGCAGGATCTCGGGGTCGGCGTGCCCGATGGGGTCGTCGAGGCTTACCGGGCGGTCATGGATGAGGTTGATCTGGACTCCATCCGGGAGCGGGAGCGGGTCACCCGCCATGATGTCAAGGCCCGCATTGAGGAGTTCTGCGCTCTGGCCGGTCATCAGCACATCCACAAGGGGATGACATCGCGCGACCTGACCGAGAACATCGAACAGCTCCAGATCCGGGATTCCCTGCAACTGGTGCGGGACAAGCTGGTGGCGGTGATTTGCGCCCTGGGCCGCCGAGCCGCCGAGCACGCCGAACTGGTGATGGTGGGTCGTTCCCACAACGTGCCCGCCCAAGCCACCACCCTGGGCAAGCGCTTTGCCAACTACGGCGAGGAGGCGCTGGTTGCCCTGGACCGCCTGGAGGATCTGCTGGGTCGGTACCGGCTGCGCGGTCTCAAGGGGCCGGTGGGAACCCAGCAGGACCAGTTGGACGTGCTCATGGGTATCCAGAAAGACCAGTTGGACATGCAGCCCGGAGAAATCAACAAGGTGGCCGGACTGGAACAAAGGGTGGCGGCCGGCCTCGGTTTCGAGGCAGTGATGGGAAGCGTGGGGCAGGTGTATCCCCGATCTCTGGACTATGACGTGGTTTCGGCGCTGGTGCAGGTTTCGTCGGCCCCCGCCAACCTGGCCCGAACCATCCGGCTCATGGCTGGCCACGGCCTGATTTCCGAGGGCTTCAGAGCCGGCCAGGTGGGCTCCTCAGCCATGCCCGGCAAGCGCAACGCCCGCACTTGCGAGCGCATCTGCGGTCTTTCCATCGTGGTGCAGGGGTACGCCGACATGGTTGCCTCCCTGGTGGGTGACCAATGGAACGAGGGTGATGTGAGCTGCTCGGTGGTGCGGCGAGTGGCCCTGCCCGGAGCTTTTCTGGCTCTCGACGGCCAACTCGAGGCGGCTCTGACCGTGCTGAACGAGCTGGAGGTGTTCGGTGATGAGATCGACGCCGAACTCACCATGTACATACCGGATTTGTTGGCCACCCCGTTGTTGATGGCCGCGGTCGGGGCCGGGGCGAACCGCGAGGAAGCCCATCGGGCGATCACGGAGCATCTTGTTGGGTACCGCTCGAAAATGAGTTCCCGCCCGCTGGGAGTGCGGGCGGCGGGCTCATCCGTTGACGTACCGGATCTGCTGGATTCTCTGGAGAGCGACCCGCGCCTTTGCTTGACCAGGGACCAGCTCGGCGACGTTGTCCACTACAAGCAGCGCCTGTGCGGGGCCGCGTCCACCCAAGCCCGGGAGTTTGCCAAGCAGGCTGAACTCCTGGCTGAGAAACATCCTGATACCGCCCATTACCAGCCGGAGTCGATCCTTTGAAATCTTTGAACATCAATCTCCCACCGGTTCATTCCGGCAAGGTCCGCGACATCTTCGATGCTGGTGACGGCCGGCTTTTGATGATCGCTTCCGATCGCATCTCGGCCTTCGATGTCGTCATGAACGAGCCCGTCCCCAGCAAGGGGCGGGTGTTGACCGCCATGTCGGCCTACTGGTTCGAGACCCTGGCCGATGTGCTCCCCAGCCACCTGATTTCCACCAATTGGGCCGATCTGCCCGAGGAGGCCCGGGTGGATGGGGTGGACGGCCGGGCCATGCTGTGCCACCGGGCCGACATGCTGCCCATTGAGTGCATCGTCCGGGGGTATCTCAGCGGCTCGGCCTGGCGGGAGTACAGGAGCCGGGGAACCATGCATGGTCAGCGCCTGCCGGCCGGGCTCCTGGAGTCCGCCAAGTTGCCCGAACCGGTGTTCACCCCCTCGACCAAGGCCGAGTCCGGTCATGATGAGAACATCTCCTACGACCGGGCGGTGGAGTTGGTGGGTCCCGACCTGGCCGAACAGGCCCGGAGCGCGTCGCTGGAGCTGTATCGCCGGGCGTCCGAGACCGCCGCGCAACGGGGCATAATAATTGCCGACACGAAGTTCGAGATGGGGTTGGTGAACGGAACTCTGGTGGTGGCCGATGAGGTTCTCACTCCCGACTCCTCCCGGTTCTGGCCCGTGGATGGTTGGAAGCCGGGAGCCACGCCCCCGTCATACGACAAGCAGCCCGTGCGCGATTACCTCAGCACGCTGGACTGGGACAAGCAGTACCCGCCACCGGCGCTGCCCGATGAGGTGGTGGCGGCCAGTTCGGCCCGCTATGTAAGCGCTTACGAGATCATCACCGGCCGGAGCTTCGCCAACTGGCCCGGGGGAAACGGGTTCTCGTGACTGGTATTTTCTGTGACTGGCCCGGGGGAAACGGGTTCTCGTGACTGGTATTTTCTGTGACTGGCCTGGGGGAAACGGGTTCTCGTGACCGGGATTTTCCATGTATCCGTTGAGGTTAGGCTTCGGGAAGGTGTGGCCGACCCCGAGGGGTTGACCATCGAGCGGGCATTACCGGCGCTGGGTTTTACCGCAGTGAGCGGCGTTCGGGTGGGCAAGTGTCTGAGGTTCACCCTGCACGCTGTCGATGAGGACGATGCCCGCCGGCAAGTCGAAGCAATGTGCGAGCGCTTCTTGATCAATCCGGTGATCGAGGATGCGGTAATCACTATCGGGGAAGCCTTGTGACGGCATTCGCCAACCACTATCGGGGAAGCATGGCACTCGTCTCAACGGCAGTGGGGGTGTGGTGGTGACCATCACGGTCGGTGTGGTGGTATTTCCCGGTTCCAACTGTGAACACGACGTGGTGGAGGCGGTTGATTCGATTGGGGGGTCCGGCAAGCTTCTCTGGCACAAGGACACGGATTTGGGAGATGCCGACGCAGTGGTGCTACCCGGGGGGTTCGCCCACGGCGACTATCTCCGTACCGGTGCAATGGCTCGGTTTTCCCCGATCATGAGGGCGGTGGAACGCTTTGCTCACGACGGTGGGCCGGTCGTGGGCATCTGTAATGGATTTCAGATACTCACCGAAGCTCGGTTGTTGCCGGGTGCCCTCTACAAGAACCGAGGACTCAAGTTCCTGTGCCAGAACGCAATGCTGCGAGTTGCTTCAACCGATTCGGTACTGACTCGGGCACTGAAGGAGGGCGACGAGTTGAACATCCCCATCAACCACTTCGAAGGTAACTACATCTGCTCCAAGGTAACCTTGGACGAGTTGCATGACAAGAACCGGATCGTGTTGACCTATAAGGACAACCCCAACGGGTCAACCGCCGATATCGCCGGGATTTGCAACGATCAAGGCAACGTGGTGGGTCTTATGCCCCACCCCGAGCGGGCCGCTCACCCGTTGTTGGGCAGCACCGACGGTGTTGCCCTACTGAAAGGGTTGCTCGGTGACGGTTAGTCGGATGAGCGAGTGCGGGGCACTCCCGCAGACTTCAGCACGCTGGCGGGAACCCCGATCTCACGCCATGCGGCGTAGGAAATCCCCTTGCGCTGGCTGTAGTCGGCAGCGATAGCGATGAAATCTCCCTCCGCGCTGCTGATGTCCATCGGGTCGGATTCCTTGGCCAACTCGGCCTCGATATCCATGAGCTCCTGGATGAGATGAACACGCTTGAGCGGCTTGGCCTGAGCGATCTCACCGGGGAGCTCGTCCCTGCGAGCCTCCATCTTCTCGGTGGACCGTTGCCTGCCCCGCTTGGGCTTGGTCGAATCCAGGGCATTCAAGTAACGGCTGACCTGGCGGCCCTGCGCTTGCCCGATCGCTCGAGCGCTTTTTACTTCCTCAGAAACCATTATGCCTCCTGGTTTGGGTTGCAGTAGTGATTGCACTGCTGTACGTCCGAATATACAACTATGTTTTGCGTCCCATTTCAAGTTTTTCGGCAAACTATCCAATTCATGAGGATTTAGTGCCTCCGACCTTGTCAGGAGATTCGAGATGAACGAGCCGCTGCACCGGTCACTGGGGTTGACCGATGAAGAGGCCGATGCCATTGGGAACATTCTGAAACGTCCTCCGAACCCTCTCGAATTGGCGATGTACGCGGTGATGTGGTCGGAGCACTGCTCGTACAAATCCTCCCGACTCCATCTGCGCCGGTTGCCCTCCGAGGCACCCTGGGTACTGGTTGGTCCCGGTGAGAACGCCGGGGTGGTGGATGTTGGCGATGGCATTGCTGCTGCCATCCGGATTGAGAGCCATAATCATCCGTCGGCTATCGAGCCCTACCAGGGGGCAGCTACCGGGGTTGGCGGTATTCTGCGGGATATCTTCACCATGGGGGCTCGCCCGGTGGCGGTTATGGACTCGCTCAGATTCGGGTGTCCCGATGACCCCCGCAGCCGTTGGATTGCCGAGGGAGTGGTGTCGGGTATCTCGGGGTACGGCAACGCGGTGGGGGTGCCGACTGTGGGTGGTGAAACCGTTTTTGACGATACCTATGCCGGCAACCCGTTGGTGAATGTCCTGTGTCTGGGGTTGATGCCTGCCGATCGGTTAGTGCTTGGCCGGGCCAGCGGTGAGGGAAATCTTGCGGTGCTTCTGGGCGCAGCAACCGGGCGTGACGGTATTGGTGGGGTGAGCGTGCTGGCCTCCGCTTCCTTCGGCGACGAGCAGCAGCAGGCCACCAAGCGCCCCAGCGTGCAGGTGGGGGATCCGTTCGAGGAGAAACGTCTCATCGAGGCTTGCCTGGCCCTGCTGGATGCCGGGTTGGTGGTGGGTATCCAGGATCTCGGGGGGGCGGGACTCACCTGCGCCACCAGCGAGACCGCGTCCCGGGGCCAGGTGGGTATGGACGTGGATGTGGCGGCGGTGCCCAAAAGGGAGCCGGGCATGGAACCCTTCGAGGTGCTTACCAGCGAGTCGCAGGAGCGGATGCTGGCCATAGTGGCTCCCGACGACCTGGGTGAGGTTCTGGCCATTTGCGACCGCTGGGACGTTCGGGCCGCGGTGGTTGGGCGGGTCACCGCGGGCGGGCAGCTCCGGGTCAGGGATGGAATCGATGGTCCGGTGCTGGGGGAGCTGCCGGCGGCTTCCCTGCACGAGGAGGCCCCGCTGCTGGACCGGCCTCGCCGCCCCCCAACCGATTGGCAAAAGGCTCGGGCCGATGGAGCCGAGCGGTTGCCCCCGCCCGCTGACCTGGCCGCCGACCTGCTGGATCTTTTGGACGACCCTTCGTGGGTCTACCGCCAGTACGACCACATGCTGTTCTGCAACACGGTGGTCGGCCCCGGTGGGGATGCCACCGTTCTGCGGCTCAAGCACCCCACCACCGGTGCCGATACCGGAAGGGGGCTGGCCCTCACCGTCGATGGCAACCACCGTTGGTGCGCGGTTGACCCCCGGGCCGGCACGGCCATGACCGTGGCCGAGTCGGTGCTCAACCTGGCTTGCGTGGGAGCTCGCCCGCTGGCTCTGGTCAACTGCTTGAACTTCGGCAACCCCGAGCATCCCGAGGTCATGTGGCAGCTCTCCGAGGCGGTGGACGGCATGGCCGAGGCCTGCGGGGCCTTCGACATCCCGGTGGTGGGCGGTAACGTCAGCCTTTACAACGAATTCCATGACCACAACATCGATCCCACTCCGGTGATCGGCCTCCTGGGGATCATCGACAGCCTGACCCGCATACCTCCCGGCCTGGCCTGGCGGGAAGGCGAGCGGGTGGTGGTCCTGGGCACCGGCGAGCCCGGTTTGTCGGGATCTTTGTGGGCCGCGACCACCGCGGGCCACAAGCGGGGGATCCTGCCTCCGGTGGACTACGACCAGCACCGGCGAGTGGCCGAGCTGGTCAGGCACCTGGTGGCCGGCGACCGGCTGTCGGCGGTCCACGACGTGTCCGGCGGGGGATTGGGGGTGGCCCTGGCCGAGATGGCCGCCGCTTCCGGGGTGGGTTTTCGGGGGGCTCGCATTCACAACCACGCCGAGCTGTTCAGCGAAGCCTCCTCCCGGGTGGTGGCCGCGGTGGATCCTGAATTGCTGCCCGAGGTCGAGGAGATGGCCGGAGCGGCCGGGGTGACCGTCACTCGCATGGGCCTGGCCACCGGTGACCGTTTCTCAATCAAGGGTCTGGTCGATATGGGAATTGCCGAGTTGACTTCCCGCCGGCAATCGGCCATGACAAACTAGGGCAGTGGCTCTTCCCGTGGATGAGCCCCCCCGGGGGGTGCCAGGAGTAGAGCCGGTCACTCCCTGTACGAGTGACTCTCCCCGGGAAGCCTGCGGGGTGGTGGGAATCTACGCCCCGAGCGATTCTGTTGCTCATCTGAGCTACCTGGCTCTCCACGCGTTGCAGCACCGGGGCCAGGAATCGGCAGGGATCGCGGTGAGCAACGGCGATGACATCACCGTGGTGAAGGACATGGGCCTGGTGGCCTCGGTATTCGACGAGCGCACGCTGGCCACCCTGGGGGGCGTTTTGGGTATCGGCCACACCCGCTACTCCACGACCGGCACCAGTTCGTGGGAGAACGCCCAACCGGTGTATCGCAGCACGGCCAACCACCAGTTCGTGCTGGGCCACAACGGCAACCTTGTCAACACGGGGTCGTTGGCCACCGAGACGTCGATCCTGCCCGGCATGGTGGGCTCCGACAGCAACTTGATTGCCGAGCTGCTTCAAATGGAGATATCGGCGATGGCTCCGTCCGATCAGGTCCGGGGCCGGGTTCTGGAGCGGGCCCTGGAGCGGGTATTGCCCCGGCTCATAGGGGCTTTCTCGCTGGTGCTCGCCGATGAGGAGCGGGTGATCGGGGTGCGGGATCCCAACGGCTTTCGCCCCCTGTGCCTGGGTCGGCTCGACCGGGGATGGGTTCTGGCCTCGGAGACACCGGCGCTGGACATCGTGGGTGCGCATTTCGTGCGGGAGCTGTCCCCGGGAGAGATGGTGGTGATCGACGGCGATGGGGTCCGGTCGAACCACCCGTTTCCCACCGATCGGGTGGATCCCCGCCTGTGCATATTCGAGTTCGTCTACTTCTCCCGGCCCGATTCGGTGATCTACGGCCAGAGCGTGCACCACGCCCGGGTGCGCATGGGGGAGCTGCTGGCCCGTCAGGCCCCGGTGGATGCCGACCTGGTGATGGGGGTGCCCGAATCGGGCTTGCCCGCGGCCGAGGGGTTCTCCCGGGCCAGCGGCATTCCCTACGGTCAGGGTCTGGTCAAGAACCGCTATATCGGCAGGACGTTCATTGCCCCCAGCCAGCAGATGCGGTCGTTGGGGGTACGCATGAAGCTCAACCCCCTGCGGGACAACATCAAGGGCAACCGGTTGGTGGTGGTGGACGACTCCATCGTTCGGGGAACCACCACCCGAGCCCTGGTGGCAATGCTCAGGGAGGCGGGGGCCGCCGAGGTTCACCTGCGCATAACCTCTCCCCCCTACCGCTGGCCCTGCCTTTTCGGCATGGACACCGGCGACCGGTCCGAGCTGCTGGCCGCCCGCCTCTCCGTGGCCGAGATGGTGGATTACGTGGGTGCGGATACGCTGGTCTTCATCGAGATGGAGGAGCTGACCGCGGCAACCGGGGCGGTGGGTGCCGGTTTCTGCAATGCCTGCCTCACCGGGGACTATCCGGTGGATGTGAGGCCCATGAACGGTAGTCGTGGTTGAGGTCCGGTTGGGGGCAGTCGCCGGTGGTTGAGACCTACGCCTCCTCGGGGGTGAACATCGCCGCCGGTGAGGATGCGGTGCAGCGCATCAAGCAGAGGGTGCGCTCCACGTTTCGCCCCGAGGCGGTCGGCGACATCGGCGGGTTCGGGGGGCTGTTCGATTTCACCCACCACGGCTACAAGAAGCCGGTGCTGGTCTCCACCACCGACGGGGTGGGCACCAAGGCCTACGTGGCCTCGGCGGCCGGTCGGTTCAACACCATCGGCATCGACCTGGTGGCCATGTGCGTGGACGACCTGGTGTGCCAGGGGGCCGAGCCTCTCTTTCTCCTCGACTACATATCGGTCCGCAAGCTGGATCCCGAGCGGATCGAGCAGTTGGTCATAGGGGTGGTGGATGGGTGCCGGCAGGCGGGTTGCGCGCTCATCGGTGGGGAGATGGCCGAGCATCCCCCCGCCGGTCCCAACCAGGAGGGTGATCATCAAGGGGCTGGGGACCCAGGCACGGGGGAACCGGGGGATGAGTTCGAGCTGGTGGGGTTCGCAGTGGGAGTGGTGGAACGGTCCCGGCTGATAACCGGTACTCAGGTGCGCCCCGGTGACACGCTGATCGGTCTGCCGTCGCCCGGACTGCGGTGCAACGGCTATTCCCTGGCTCGCCGGCTCTACTTCGAGGTGGCAGGCAGGGGCTTGGACGACCCCGCCTGGGAGGGAAGCCCGCACTCGGTGGCCGATGAGCTGTTGCTGCCCTCGGTGATCTACGCCCCCGCGGTTGGGGCCATGCTGGCCAAGGTCGAGGCCCGGGCCATCGCCCATGTGACCGGAGGGGGCATCGTCGGCAACCTGGCCCGGGTGCTGCCGGGCAAGGTGGATGCCGTTGTCGACCGGAGTTGTTGGGAGCAGCCCCCGGTGTTCGCCGAGCTGAAGCACATCGGTGGGGTGGCCGATGAGGAGATGGCTCGGGTGTTCAACCTCGGGTTGGGAATGGTGGTGGTGGTGCGGGACCGCGATGCCACCAGAGCCATCGATCTGCTGCGAACCGGCGGTCACCGGGCCACGGTGGTGGGGGCCGTCGAGAAGGGCGAAGGCCGGGTCCGGCTCGTGGGGGAACCCGGCGGGCCTTGGTAGCCCCTTGATAGCCGGACAGTGCCGCGCCGTCCCTTCACACCACGTAGTTCCCCAGCGCCATGAGTCCCCTGATGCCAAGTAGTCTCTCAGCGCCATGAGTTTCTCAATGCCCCTCAGCGCCATGAGTCCCCTGATGCCAAGTAGTCCTTCAGCGCCGCTCAGCGACTCCGATGAGTACCTCCATAGGCCGCCGCCGTCCGGCGGTGCCCTGTGGAGCGACAACTTCTGGTTCTCGGTTTGCGACCGGGATGCCGATGTCTTCGGTATCAACCATATTCATGCCAGCTTGTCGCACGGCTACCTGCGGGCCAGCGCGTTCTACGTCATCGACGGTATGGCGGTGCAGTGGGCCTCCCGCCAACCACTCGAGGCCGATCCGATGTTCTCGGTGTTGGGCGATGGCCGGCTGTCGTATTCCGTTGAGAAGCCGTTTGCCCGCTATCGCTGGCAGCTCGATGCCCCCCGCTTCGGCTTTGATCTGACCTTCGACGACCGTTTCGGCGTGTTCGATTACAACCACTGCCTGGGCGGGAACCCGCTGGGGGCCTACGAGGGCTACGGCGGTCACTACGAGCAGGCGCTGGTGTGCCGGGGTGAGCTGGAAACCCGGGGTGGTCCGCGGGCCGGGGAGCGCCGTCCGGTGGCGTGCTGGTCACACCGGGACCACTCCTGGACCCACCGTTTCGAGCGTCCCGGTCCCTGGGATGTGCGTCACCGCCGCACCCAGGCCGAGTCGTGGGGGCATTTCTGGCCATCGGTGCAACTCGCCGACCGCCACCTCAACTCCTTCGGATGGATGAGCCCCACCCAGCCGCTGCCCGATGGTACCCCCGCGGTGGGGGGCTGGATCGGCGATGCCGGTGGCACCCGGCCGCTGCGGTCGGCCACCTGCGTGCCCCGCCTGGAGGAGGACCAGCGCACGGCCATGGCCTTCGACATGACCTTCGAGACCACCAGCGGCGAGGTGCTCACCGTTCGCACCGGTCGCAAGCATGCCCACACGCGCAACGGGCTGATGCGCGACGAGAACGATGCCGAGGTCAGACTCGATTGCCACGAGCCGTTCTTCGATTTCGAGGTGGTGGAGACCGGCGAGCGAGGCTACGGAGTGGTGGAGTACTCGATCCACCCGCCCTGGCCCCGCTACCGGTATTGATGTGCCCGATACCGATGTGAAATGGGGCATCCTGTGATGGAGCGCATTCTGTGAAATGGGGTATCCATCTGCCCCAGCTCGGTCGGGCCGCCTCGCTGGATCTGCTGGTGGAGGTGGCCCGGCGGGCCGAGGCCGGGGGGTTCCAAGATGTTTGGGTAGCCGACCATGTGGCCGTGCCCGTTGACTTGGAGGGCATGCCTTCGTTCTTCCCCGAGCCGGTTCCGCTGCTGGCTGCGGTGGCGGCCCACACCCAGCGGGTGGGTCTGGGCACGTCGGTGCTGGTTCCGGCGTACCGGAACCCGATGCATTTCGCCAAGCAGTGGGCCACGCTCGACTGGCTGGCACCGGGCCGCACCATTTTGGGGGTGGGTGCCGGATGGCTGGAGGCGGAGTTCGAGGCCTGCGGCGTGCCCATGATCCGCCGGGCCCCGCGGCTTGACGACTACCTGGACGGGTGGCGGGCGGCCTGGTCGGGGGCCACCGAGTACCGCAGCGAGCACTTCAGCTTCACCGGGGTTCGGATCAACCCCCGGCCCGCGGTGCCCGTACCCATCTGGATCGGCGGATCGTCACCCGGGGCGCTCCGCCGGGCCGCCCGGTGCGACGGCTGGATGGGCACGTGGGCCCCGCCCGGGGTGTTCGCCGATCGCCTGGAGATGCTGCGGGCCGAGCAGCGCCGCCTCGGCCGCTTCCCCGGCGAAACCACCATCTCCATCCATATGGAGCTTCGCCTGGGTGAAGAATTGAGCACCGCCGGTCGCTGGTCGGTGGTGGGCGACGGTTACGGCGATCGCGAGATGGTGGTGGGCGACGTTGACCACATGGCCGAGGTGCTATCCCCCTACATCAACACCGGACTGGAGCACGTGCTTTTGGTACCCCTGGCCCGCTCCGCCGACGAATGGCTTCACCACGTGGATACCCTGCCCACCTTGTTCACCTGACCTCCGCTCGTTCACCTGCCCACCTTGTTCACCTGCCCTCCGCTCGGGCAAGCGCACCCACCTGAAGGATCACCAGCTCCGGTGAAGGCCAACTACTCGGTGCAGGAGCGGCGCTGGTGGAGGGCTTGCTCCACTTGGGGAGCTCTGCCTTTGAGGTAGGCAAGCACCTCATCCTTGGAGCCGTCGAAGAGGGGATCGGCATCTCGGGCGGAGGGGAACAAGAGCCTGAAAACGATCTGGTTCATACCGGTCTCAGCGGCTGGGCGCGGCCTGGGCTGTTGCCTCTTTCTCCAGGAGCTGTTTTACAGCCTCCTCCACGCTTTCGGGGCAGCCTGGTATGCCGGTTTGGGCTACTAAAGCTTCGATTGGAATCGCATGGGGGTAACGCAATGGTTGACCTACCACCTCGGTCACCCTACTTATGGGTTGTGACGGTTGCGTCTTGAAGCCATGCATTCCACCAGTACTTATGGGTTGTGACGGTTGCGTCTTGAAGCCATGCAGTCCTTCGAGTAACCACCCCGTCAGTCATTGGTTGTGGTTCGGTTGAGCAGCAAATGGGCGGCTTGGGGGCAGGGCATGCCGATCTCGATGCCGCTGGCTACCGCTAGGGTGTTGGCGGCGGAGATGATGCCGTCGTGGTAGTGGGACAGGCCGCTGCCCATGCGGGCTCGGCGGGCATCCACGGTGGCCCCGGCCAGGCCGTCGGTTTCCACGATGTACAGGCCGGCCAGGCCCGAGTCCTCCAAGCCCCGGCCACCGTCGGAGCATATGAACCCGAACGGTGCGATCCGGCGGAGGTAAGGCACCGCGGAGCGGCCGGTGTGACCGGCGGTGACCAGCACGTTGCGACCCGTGTCCTCGCTGGTGCCGAACGCTATGGAGTCGGCCGCCACCACGCAGCGCCCGTCGGGGGTGGTTTCCATCACCGTGCGGTTGGTTATCTCGGCCGCCCCCGCTGCGATCGGGTCGTTATCCAGCAGCGCTTGGGCTGCCTCCCGTACCGCCATGCCCGCGGTCACCCCGCAGTCGAGGGCCGGCTGGTTGGCGAAGCTGATCACCCCGTTCTCGAACAGGTGCACTCCGTCGCCCAGGTGGGCGGTCATCACATCGGCGGCCGCAGCGGGCACCCCCAGCGCCTCCAGGTACCAAAGTCCGGCAATGGCTGAGCCCTCCGGTCCCACCCCGCAGTCCATTCCGATGGCGGCCCGGGGCCGGTGTTCGGCAATGAACCGGGCGGGCAGCACCCCGCAGTAGGACGAGTTGACACACACGTCCCGCCCCCGGTTGGTCGCGTCCACGTCGTAGGCCGAGTCCATGCACATCACCCGCCCCCGCCCTGTGGCCAGCACCTCGGTCTGCTTGCTGGTGCTCGTGCTCATCGGGCAGCTCGCGGATTGGTGGTTGGGGGGTTTGTGCCGGTTCGGGGGCCGGTGCTCGTGCTCATCGGGTTGTTCCTGGGTTGGTGGTTGGGGGGTTTGTGCCGGTTCGGGGATCCGTGTTCCGTTTCATCGGGCAGCTCGCGGGGGGAACTGCGGGCGGCGCTTTTCCATGAATGCGGTGGCTCCCTCGATCATGTCGGGCGACCCTATTGCTTGAGCCAGCATCCCCAGTCCCGAGGCCATGTTGTCGCGAAGCTGGTTCCAGTACACGTTGGAGCTGATCTTGGCGGCCTCCAGGTAGCGGGGACTCATGGCCAGAAGCTCGTCGCACCATCGCTGGACCTCGGCCTCCAGCTCGTCGTCGGGCACCACCGCGTTGATCCAGCCCATGTCATGGGCCTGCTGGGCGGTGTAGCGGCGGCACAAGAAAGCTACCTCCTTGGCCCGTTTCTCCCCGATGGTCATGGCCAGCAGGTTGGTGCCCCCCAGCACCGGGGCGCTGCCCACCTTGACCCCGGTCTGGCCCAACTCGGCCGAGGCGGCGGCGATGGCGAAGTCGCAGGCCACCACCAGCTCGTTGCCCCCTCCGAACGCCGGGCCGTTCACGGCGGCTATCACCGGCATGGGGGCGTTGCGGATGGCATCGAACAACTCCAGCGAGCCGTAGAACATACCTCGCAGCTCGTAGAAGTCGGCCTCGGCCAGGTTGGCCAGGTATCCACCGGCGCAGAACGCCCGCCCCTGCCCGGTGATCACCACCACACCGGCATCCATGTGCTCTCGAAATGCGGTGATGATCTCATCGATGGTGTTGCGGTCGTAGGAGTTGAGGCGCTCGGGCCGGTTCAGCCTTATCCATACGATGCGGTCTTTCCTATCGACGATGATGTCGTTCACGGCATCCATAAGATGCGGCCTTTTCTTTCGAATATGACGTTGTTCACGGTGGTCTTCCTTTCACGCAGCGCGTACTGTCCGGCATCGTATGGCCTTTGAGCTCGACCCCGACATGTTGGCCATCCAGCAGGAGGCCCAGGAGGTGGCCCGCCGGGTGAGGCCGTTCGCCGCGGAGGCCGACGAATCCAGCCATGTTCATCAACCCACCCTCGAAGTGTTGCGGGCCAGTGACCTGTGCTCGCTGATGGTGCCCGCCGCCCACGGTGGTCGCCACGAGCGGGTGGACCCGCTGGCGGTGTGCGTGGTTCGGGAGGTCCTGATGCGGGCCTCCTCGCATCTCGACTCGCTGTTCGCCCTTCAGGGCATCGGCAGCTACGCCATCGCTCTGGCCGGCACCGGCGAGCAGCGCCGGCACTGGTTGCCCCGAGTGGCCACCGCCGATGTGCTGGCCGCTCTGGCCCTCACCGAGCCGGTGGCCGGGTCCGACCTCCGGGCGATTCGAACCACGCTGGTCGACCATGGCACCGAGCTGGAGCTGAACGGGGTCAAGTCATTCATCTCCAACGGGGGTGCGGCCGGCTTTTACACCACCATGGCCCGGGAGGGCGACCGCTTCTCGTTGGTGCTGGTGCCCGCCGATGCCCCGGGGGTGGCAGTCGAGCCCTCCCCACGGATAATCGCCCCTCACGTACTGGGTGAAGTGACCTTCGACCGGGTGCGCCTGCCCGCCTCGGCCTGCCTCGGTGAGCCCGGCACCGGGTTTCGTCATGTACTGGCTACCCTGTCGGTGTTCCGCATATCGGTGGCCGGAGCCGCGGTCGGGCTCATGGACGGGGCCTTGACCTGTGCCGCCGATCACGCCGCCACCCGCGAGCAGTTCGGTCGCCCCCTGGTGCGGCTGGGGCCGGTGGCCGGGCTCCTGGCCGACTCCTGGGCCGAGTTGGAGGCCACCCGTTTGCTGGCCTACGCCACCGCCGAGGCGGCCCGCCAAGACCCCTCGGCCCATCTGGATCGATCCTCGCTGGCCAAGCTGGCCGCCACCGAAGCGGCCAGCCGGGTGGTGGACCGATGCGTGCAGGTCATGGGGCGGTGGGGTTTGGTGCAGGGCTCCGACATTGAGCGCTACTACCGCCAGGCCCGACCCATGAGGATTTACGAGGGGGCTTCCGAGGTGCTTCGCCTGGGTATCGCCAATCGCCTGTGCCAAGACGTCACCGCCTCGCAGGCCAACGAGTAGGGGGTGGCGGCGATGGAACTGGGATTGGACGAGTAGGGGGCGGTGGCGATGGAACTGGGATTGGACGAGTAGGGGGCGGTGGCGATGGAACTGGGATTGGACAACCATGTGGCGGTGGTAACCGGGGCCAGCCGGGGTTTGGGGGAAGCCGCAGTGCGGGCACTGGTGGCCGAAGGAGCCTGCGTGGTGGCTGCGGCCCGCTCGGTTGATGCTCTCGAGGCGCTGGCCGGCGAGCTGGGCGACGCAGTGGCCGCGGTGCCGTGCGACATGCGTGACCGGACCGGGGTTGCCGGCCTGGTGGACGAGGCGATCAGCCGGTTCGGCCGCCTCGACTCGGTGGTCAACAACGCGGGTATTGCCCCGGCATCAACGTTCGTCAGCCAGCCCGATGAGGTGCTGGACGAGGTTCTGGCGGTCAACCTGGCCGCGCCCGCAGCCCTGGCCCGTCGAGCCGCTCACCATTGGATCGGCACCGGCAGTCCCGGTTCGGTCATCAATGTGGCCTCCACCTCCGGGCTCAGGGGCAAACCTCTGCTGGCCGCCTACTCGGCATCCAAGGGGGGCCTGCTGCGGTTGACCGAGGCCCTGGCCGGGGAGTGGGCCCGGCACCGTATCCGGGTAAACGTGATCGCCCCCGGAGCGTTCGAGACTGCGGCCCAGTCCGCGGTGCTGGATGACCCCGACACCTTGTCCGCCCGGCTGCGCCGGATTCCCGTGCGCCGCATGGGGTTGCCCGATGAGATCGGGCCGCTGGTTTGTTACCTAGCATCGGGACTGTCCGCATTCGTAACCGGATCGTGTGTTGTGATCGACGGCGGAGAAGTGTCCAAACTGTGAGCAAACCCGAGAGGAAGCCATGACCCTGCAAGCCCCATCCAGGAACAAGCCATGACCCTGCAAGCCCCATCCAACCAAGCCTCATCCCCTCAAAGCATGGCCAAAAACGCCGTGCATCACGAGCTGGCCAGCTCCGCTCTGTCGGGTGGTGAGCTGGCCGCCGTGTCCCCCAAGTTTGCCGAGGGTTACGCCCGCATACGCGACGTGACCGACCGCGATGGGGCCTGCCCGGCCTGGGCCAAGGCGCTGTACATGGCCTGCGCAGCCACCGTGCGGGGTCAGCACGAGCTGGCCCGGCGGGAGCTGGCCCGGTCCCGCGACCTGGGGTTGACCCTGAGCGATGCCCGGGGCGCATCGCTGGCGGTGCTCATCTCCCGGGGGGAGGCCACTTACGATGCGTTTGCCCGGGCCGTCGACCAGGTGTTCGACCAGACGGTGGGTCATGGGAGCGAACCGATTCCCGAGTACTCGCTGGATCGGCAAGCTGCGCTGGAATACTTCGAGAGCTACTTCGGGTTCGTGCCCGATTATGTGGAGCTGATGGCGAACGACGCTCCCCGGGCATTGGAGGGGTACGTGCTCATGCGGCAGTGGTCGCTGGCCGAGAACATGCTCGAAGCCAAGCACGTGGAGCTGTTGCTGTGCACAATAAACGCCGCTGAGTTCTCCAGTCGTTTCGTGAACGTGCACGCCAACGGTGCCCGCAAGGCCGGGGCCAGCGAGGCCGAGATTACCGAGGCGGTGGTGTGTGCCATTCCCATATCGGGCGTGGCCTCCTGGCTTCCCGGTGCCGACGGGATCATGGAGGGCCGTTGACGCTGTCCCCCACCAGCAGGGTTTGAGGCTGTGGCCGGTTTGGTTGCGGTGACTTTCGGCCTGTTGCCCGCAGCCTGGTCGGACGAAGAGGGTTTGAGGCTGTGGCCGGGCTGATTGATGTTCACGCCCACATCGTGCTGGAGGGCACGATGTGGGCAGCCGGGCCGTGCGGTCCCGAGATCGGTTCCCACGACGACGGCACCCCCTGGTTCCGGGTGGGCGGTTACCGGCTCGACGGGGTGGCCTACCGGGGGTCGTTGTTCATCGAGTTGGGACTGCGTTTGGAGGCGATGGACTCCCAGGGCATCTCGGTGCAGGCCCTGTCACCCAACCCGCTCACCTACCTGCACTTCGTCGAACCGCGTCTGGCCATCGACTTCTGCCGCCGCCACAACGACGATCTGGCTGCCGCAGTGGCTGCCCACCCCGACCGGTTCGTCGGGCTGGCGGCGTTGCCCATGCAGGATATTGATGCCGCCTGCGCCGAACTGCGCCGGGCGGTTCGGGAGCTGGGCCTGCTGGGGGGTTACACCGGCACCGACTTCGGCACCCCGCTGGACGATCCCGCCCTCGATCAGCTCTGGTCGTTGTGCACCGAGTTGGATGTGCCCCACTTCCTGCACCCCACCCAGTCGGGAATCGACGGCCCGTTGCTCGACCCCCGGCTCCGTCGCTGGGACCTCGACTTGGTGTTGGAGTACTCCTACGAGGAGGCGGTGGCGGTGGCCACCCTGGTGTTCGGCGGGGTCACCGAGCGCCACCGCGACCTGGATCTGTGCATATCCCACGGTGGGGGTACCACCCCCATGGTTTTGTCAAAGCTCCGCAAGCTGGCCGAGCGCCGCCCTGCCACCCCCGAGTGGATCAAGGAGCCGGGGGCCTTCGATCGAGCCCTTGGCCGCCTCTGGTTCGACTGCCACGTCACCGGTGGGGCCGAGTTGGCCCTGGCGCTGGAGCAGTACGGCACCGACCGCTTGGTGTACGGCACCAACTTCGGTGGCTGGGATCGGGGCACCGGCCCCGCAGTGGATGGTCTGGCCGGCATCCTCAACGCCAACGCCACCCGCCTACTGAGGCTCTGAATGTATTGGACCAGCCGGTCTACTGGTTTTGACGGCTTGCCCAGCGGGTCTGGCAGGCGGTTTCCACTTCGGGGTTGCCGTCCAGAAATGTCTGCTCCAGCAGGCGGTGGGCGATGCGCCATCCGTCGGGGGTGCGCACCATCTGGTCGATGTACTTGCCGCCGACTATGAAGGTGTCGCCGCCGGGGGTGCCGGCGACATACTTGGTGGCGATGAAGTAGCAGCCTGCCACCGCCTTGTCGCCGTCCACATCGGCCCAGTGGCAGCCGTTGAGGTGCTGGCTGGCATCCGCCGGTTCCAGGGAGGATGCACACTTGGCCACGATGGCCGCCAGTCCCTCGAAGCGCTCGCCCCTGTAGTCGGCCACGGCATCAGCCAGGAACACCTCGGCCAGCGCGTCCCAGCGGTGGCTGTCCAGTGACCACGCGTAGCGGATCTGGATGTGGCGGATGGCATCTCGGTCCAGCAGGTTCCGGAGGCGACCCACATCCAGGGTCATGAGGTCTTCTGATCGGGTATTCATAGGCCACCCAGGTTACGGTGCTGCCCACTGGACATTCATGAGAACTCATTCATTGAGATAGGAGGTTGGTATGAGCGGGCGACTGGCAGGCCGGGTGGCGGCCATCACCGGGGCATCCAGCGGCATCGGTCGGGCCGCAGCCGAGCGGTTCGTCGAGGAGGGGGCCGAGGTGGTCCTGGGCGACATCCAGGATGATGCCGGCCGGGCGCTGGCCGAGTCGCTGGGCGACGGCGCGGTGTTCGCCCGTTGCGACGTGACCTCCGAGGACGATGTGGCCGGGTTGGTGGACACCGCGGTGGACCGGTTCGGCCATCTCGACATCATGTACAACAACGCCGGCATAGTCGGCGCGGTGGGCCCCATCGACACCACCCCGACCGATGAGTGGCACGCCAGCATCGACATCCTTCTACATGGGGTGTTCTACGGGGTCAAGCACGCCGCCCGGGTGATGAAGCCTCGGATGGTGGGGTCGATCATTTCCATGGCCAGCACCGCCGGGGTGATGGGCGGCCTCGGGCCCCACGCCTATGCCACCGCCAAACACGCCGTGGTGGGGCTGACCAAGAACGCGGCGGCCGAGCTGTGCCGCTTCGGTATCCGGGTGAACTGCATCGCCCCCGCCTCGGTGCTGACCCCCATGGTGGCCTTCGCCCACACCGGCGACCACACCAACATGGACGGTGCCCGGGCCGAACTGGCCGCCAATTCCCCCCTGATCGGCCGCCCCGGCCTGGCTACCGACGTGGCCAACGCCGCCCTGTGGCTGGCCTCCGAGGAATCGGGCTACACCAGCGGCCACTGCCTCACCACCGATGCCGGCTACACCACCGGAGCCCGCCCCGATGCCCCCGGCTTCGCCGACTACGCCCCCATGATCCGCGAGGCCGGCCGCATAGGTTTGTAGGCACCGTGTGCTTGCTCAGCAGTTTGGCTCCCGCAATCCCGAGCAAAAATTGTGGGACATGGGGATCCAGTGGGTGGTAGGTTGAGTAACCAAGCAACCAGTTGGAGGGATACATGGGCTGCCTGCACCCGCTATTGACACCCCAAGCCAATTCACAGGGCATTCCAAGCACGAGAGCCGTTCGCCCCCATTGAGGCAATTGTGACCTTCAGCCTCTACAGTGATGAAGAACTCACCAGTTTCCGCTTGATTCCAAAGTGGGTAACCAACCCAGGTGCTCGCTGGGTCGAAAAGCCAGGCCATCGCCAGCGTACCTATAAGGTTGCTGGTGATGGCGGTAGCAACTTTGAGGTGTTCCAGCGGGAGAGCCTTAAGGACAGCAAAGACTTCTCTTGTGGAATAGCTTACCTTCCGGTGGCTGATGGCACTCGGATAACATTGGCTCGATATAATGGCCCGAGCCACAGGCATGGGGACATCAAATACCAATCACATATTCATAAAGCTACTGCTAAAGCTATAGCAGCAGGCAAAAAACCCGAGTTTGAAGCTATTGAGACTGACCGATTTACCACGCTAGAAGGCGCTTTTCGCTGTTTGATTGAAGATTTTGAACTTAGGGGGATAGATCCACCTGTAGGGGAAAAGATGAGGCTCTTCTAATGGCTTTCGATATAGAATCATTGAGGGCACTGCTTTGTGAGCGCCTATGTGAAGACATCGAAGTTGAGCGTCGCCCGGACGGGGAACTTATGCTACGGACGCATTTCACTTTTCCTGACGGTGACAGCTTCCCATTTCACCTGGCCGAGGCACCTGCTGGCGGTTTCCGTCTGTCAGATGACGGACATACGCTAATGCATATTAGCTATGAGCATGATATTGATTCATTTCTTACTGGAAAGCGATGGATTCTACTTGAGCAAGTCATCGGAGAAAATCAAATCTGCTACGATGGCGGAGTGTTTTATATTGATACCTCTGCGGAACGGCTCCCTGAATCTATTTTTAATTTTGGACAAGCTCTAACTAGGATATATGATCTAACATTTCTATCTCGTACTAATGTAGGTTCCACTTTTTATGATGACCTGGCTACTACTTTAGAAAGTCTTGTGGGTGAGAGTAAAATATATCGTGATTACATTCCAGATGTTCCAAATGCCGAAGCTTATTCTGTTGACTACAGGATTGAGGGAAAAAATAACATTCCTCTTTTTGTATATGGGATCCTCAATCGTGACAAGGCACATCTTGCAACAATAAAACTGGCTCATTTTCATCGACATAATTTAGAATTTGAGTCGATAATAGTTTTTCGTGATTTAGCAGAGATACAAGGGCTTGACATTGCAAGGCTTTCCGATGTAGGTGGAGAAATGATTTCGTCTCTTGATTCAAAAACATATCTCAGTCGCAAACTTGAGAAAAGAGTGGCTTAGGAGCACTTGCTACCGTTCGCCTGCTGGTAGTGGCTATGAAGGGCAAGCCGTTTGCTCGGTACTTTTCCCGTAGTGATCACATGACCCGGTTACAGTGTCGGGCGTGAGCGACGGCAGCGGCGGTGATCTGTTCATTGTCGACAACAGCGTGTCGGGGTGGACGGGGCTGGAGTATCTGCGGCAGTGGAGCGACTTGGCCCGTTCGTTCGACATAGCAACCGGCTTCTTCGAGATCGGCGCGCTGCTGGCTCTCGACGGCAAGTGGCAGCAGTTGGACAAGATCCGGCTTCTGATGGGTGATGAGGTGTCGCTGCGCACCCTCAAGGCCTTTGAGAAAGCCTTGGCCAAGAGGGTGGATCACTTTGCCAACAGCTTGGAGAGGGAGAAGGAGCAGAACCCCTTTCTGGAGGGGGTGGAGGCAGTTGTGGAGGCCATTGCGGCGGGGAAAATCGAGTGCCGGGTCTACAGAAGGGACAAGTTTCACGCCAAGGCCTACATAACTCACGCCAAGTTCGATGTCGTGGGTGCTCAGGCGCTGGTAGGGTCGAGCAACTTCACCCGAGCGGGCCTCACCAAGAACATCGAGTTGAACATTCAGGTTCAGAGCGGCCGGGAGGTCACACAACTCCAGGACTGGTTTGAGGCCCACTGGGTCGAAGCTGAGGATGTGACCGCAGAAATCCTGCACACTGTCACCCGCCACACCGCCGAGTTCACGCCGTTTGATGTGTACGCCAAGGCTCTGTACGAACTGTTTAGGGGTCGAGAACTCACCGCCGGGGAATGGGACCAAACCCGGTCAAGGATGTTCCCCCAGCTCGACCGCTACCAGCAGGAGGCGTACGGGTCGCTGATGAAGATCGCCCGCCGGCACGGTGGTGCGTTCCTATGCGACGGGGTGGGATTGGGCAAGACCTTTGTGGGGTTGATGCTGATCGAACGGCTGGTGCTGCACGAGAACAAGCGGGTGGTGTTGTTCGCCCCCAAGGCGGCACGCAAGGGGGTGTGGGATCCGCACCTGCGGGAGTGGCTGCCCCATATTGGGGGAGTAGGCGGTGGAGAGGACTTCTCCAGCCTCAGCGTGTTCAACCATACCGATCTGAGCCGAGGCAAGGAGTTCCCGGAGAGGTTCAAGCGAATTACCGAACTGGCCGACGCGGTGATAGTCGATGAGGCCCATCACTTCCGCAACCGGGGCAGTCAAGGTTCCCGGCACATGGCGGCAGATACCGAAGGCGTTCAAGATGGCCGGTCTCGCTATTGGCGTCTCTACGACATGCTGGATGAGGCTCAACGCTCCAAGTTGGTGTTCTTGCTCACCGCCACCCCGATCAACAACAGGTTGGCCGACTTTCGCCACATGGCCGAACTTTTCACCCGCGGCGAAGAGGCTTACTTCGCCGGCAGCCTCGGGGTGAACAATCTGTCGGCACACTTCAACCAGAAGGAACACGCCCTTCGGGAATACCTAGCTGAAAGCAGAACCGGATCTGCGGATATGGCAACGGGTCTGGTCGATGGGATGACACCTGAGGCTCAAGAGGCCCTGGCGGATGATGTGGTGTTCGGGGCTCTGGTGGTGCAGCGCAGCCGGTCCTACGCCAGGGCCAGCCAGATGCAGGAAATCGGCCAATCAGCAGCGTTCCCCCAGCGGGAGCGCCCCCAGGTGGCCGATTACACCATTCGCAAACAGTATCAGCGGGTACTGGACATGTTCGAAGAGGCCTGCAACCGCGAGCATCCGTTGTTTTCGCTGGCCATCTACTACCCGCTGGCGCATTACACCGGTTCCGAAGAAGTCGATGCTTTCGAGAAAAATCGCCAGCGACAGGTAGTGGGCCTGATTCGAACCATGTTTCTCAAGCGGTTTGAGAGCTCGGTGTATGCGTTCGAGAAGTCACTCGACCGGTTGATGCGCAAGCTACTTGCTTTCGTGAGAGCCAACAGCGAACCGGGTGCTGAGCTTGACCGGTATAACCACTGGCGGCAACAGCATAAAAAAATCGTCAACTACCGGCCCGAGACACAGCTAAGCCTGGCCCTTGGCGATATGGAGGACGAGGAAAACGAGGACGATGCCGACGCAGACGAGGATGTGATCCCACCCGAAATGCTTGAGGCGGTCGAGGTCTTGCCCCGCAACGAGTACGACCTGGAAACCATATTGGAGCAGACCTTTGATGACCTCGATGAGATCGCCAAGTTTCTGGAGGTCACCCGCCGTCTCACTCCCACCCAGGACGACAAGGTGCAAAAGCTCGTCAGGTTACTGCGATCCAACCAGCTTGCGGGGCTCAAGGTGTTAGTTTTCACGGAGTTTGCCGACACTGCTCGCTATGTGGAGAATGAACTCAAAGCCGCCGAAATTGAAGGCTTGGAACGCATAGACAGTGGCTCAACGCTCAATCGGACCGAGGCAATTCGCCGGTTCTCACCCTACTACAACGGATCCAGTACTGCCGAGCTTGCCCGTGCTGGTCAAACCGAGATCCAGGTGCTGGTATCCACCGACGTGCTTTCGGAAGGACTCAATCTTCAGGATGCCACTCGGCTCATAAACTACGATTTGCACTGGAACCCCGTGAGGCTCATGCAGCGCATCGGCCGGGTTGATCGGCGCATGAACTCCGAAATCGAAGCTCGCTTGGTTACCGACCATCCCGAAGCCGCCAAGGATCGGGGGGCTGTCCGCTTCTGGAACTTTTTGCCCCCGGACGAACTCGAACGTATCCTGAACCTCTACGAGCGGGTGAGCGGTAAGACGCTTCTGATCTCCGAGACGCTCGGTATCGAGGGCCGTAAGTTGCTGCACCCTGACGACGACTACGATGAGCTACGAGAGTTCAACGCAAAGTATGAGGGTAAGCGTTCTGCGATTGAGGAGATGCAGTTGGAGTATCAGGCACTGCTCAAGGCCCACCCCGGCCTCTCCGAGCGTCTCGAAGGTTTCCCCGGCTCGGTCTTCTCGGGTAGTCGCAAGCTCAGCAAGGGTACCCGCGGCGTGTTCTTCTGCTACTCCCTGCCGGCTATGGACACCTCGGTGGGGGAGTTCACCCTGGAAGCCGGCCCCACTCGCTGGTACCTCTACGACCTCACCAACGACACCATCGCTGACTCCCCGGGAGAGATAGCCGACAGCATCCGCTCCAACCCCAACACTCCCCGCCGGTGCACGATGTCGCGGTCCACTCTCAAGGAAGTTCGCAAGAAGGTGCTCCATCATGTGCGTAACACCTATCTGAAGCAGGTACAAGCCCCAGGGGATGCCCCTAAACCGAAGTTACATTGCTGGATGGAGCTCAACTGATGGCAGATCATGTGGCTACCGAGAGCCCCGAAGAGGCACTGCGACGCATTCGCAAGTTCACACAGGTTTTCAGTTATCTGGTGGATGATCTCGGCTGGCCAGCAGAACGGGACGATTTGCTGGATGATGAAGATCTTGCATCTGTCATCTACGAATGGGAGACAGGCCAACTTGGTATCCCAAAGGATCAGGTGCGAGACCTCAGGCGGTTCCAGCAGTTGCGGCCCATTACCACTGGTCAGCCGTGGGGTGTGTTCTTTTTAGAATTTGCAGGTTCCAGGCTCCCTAGAACCCAGGTGCGCCGCCTGTTGCAGGCTCTCGTGCGCCGCAAACGTTCTTCCACCGCTACCCACCCTACGTGGAGTCTGGATGATTTGCTCTTTGTGATTCTTACCGGCAGTGATGACCCAGTTGAGCTCCACTTGCTGGCGTTTAGTGGCGATAATCATGCTATCGCAGAGTTCCGCACGCTCTCCTGGTGTCCGACTCATTCACCCCACAGGCACCTCAGACGCCTTCACGAAGAGCTACTACCACATCTGACCTGGCCAAACGATGAGAGGGATGTCGAGAATTGGCGACAGCAGTGGCGCAAAGCATTCAAACTTCGACCTGGGCAGCCCATCACTGATGCGAAAAGACTTGTTGAGCGCATGGCTGACACGGCCCGCGACCTTCGGGATCAGATTCGCTGTGTTCTCATAGCCGAAGAACGGGGGGGGGGGGGGCATTTGCCGAACTTATGGGAGAGGTACGCACCCAGCTCGTAAGCGATGTGAATACCGAGAGCTTTGCCAACATGTGTGCTCAGACTCTGGTTTATGGGATGCTCAGCAGCCGGGTGACCAACCCCGAGGATTTTG
This sequence comes from Candidatus Poriferisocius sp., assembly GCF_965202595.1. Taxonomy (GTDB): domain Bacteria; phylum Actinomycetota; class Acidimicrobiia; order Acidimicrobiales; family Bin134; genus Poriferisocius. Next base: position 2,398,711 of record NZ_OZ241836.1, on the reverse strand, counting down.
GTGCCAGCCCCATCTTCTCCACGGTTCCGCTTGCCAACCCGTTTTTGGAGGCGTTTTTTGAGCAGGTTCACGACCAGGTCGAAGCCCATGAGCTAACCGGAAGCGACTTGTCTCAGCTTGTGGCCGACCTGCGCGAGACCAACGTTGAGGCAATCCTCGATCAAATTGGCAGCACTGCCAAGGGCGGTGATCCGGTCATTCACTTTTATGAGGATTTCCTCAAGAAGTATGATCCCAAAGAACGCCTCAATGCCGGTGCCTTCTATACCCCGCAGCCCGCGGTCGAGTTCATCGTGCGGGCGGTTGACGAGGTGCTACGGACTCGGTTCAACCTGGAGATGGGCATAGCCGATGCCTCCACCTGGCAACAGGTGGCCGAACGAAACGGCTTTGAGGTACCCGAAGGCATTGATCCCGCCAAGCCTTTCGTGTCAATGATCGACCCCGCCACCGGCACGGGCACGTTCCTAGTGGAGTGGTTGAAGCGGGCCAAGAAGTCCTACACCGGCGATGACTGGCCGGCACATCTCAAGAACCATGTGATTAAATCGATGCACGCCTTTGAGCTGATGCTCGCTCCTTACGCCATTGCCCACCTCAAGGTTGCCCTAGAACTGCACGACTCCGGTGCCAGCAGTGTTGAGACCCAGATTTTGCTCACTGACACGCTTGATCACGCACCCAAGCAAGGCCAGCTAGGCATCGACTCCAATCCCGTCGCCCTAGAGGGCCAGCGAGCCGCCAACCTCAAGGAATCGGAGCGGTTCACAGTGGTAATTGGCAACCCTCCCTACGATCGGGAACAGCGAGCTATTGATGAAACCGGTAGGCGTAAAGGCGGAGTAGTACGACATGGAGTGCCCGGTATACCGCCGTTACTTGAAGCAGTTATCAAGCCGATGAAAGAGGCTGGCCTTGGTCGCCATCTCAAAAATATTTACAATGACTATATATATTTCTGGCGCTGGGCCCTGTGGCAGGCCACCGAGTTACATCCGGGTCCTGGTGTAGTTGCCTTTATCACCGCGTCGTCATATGTAGAGGGAGTCTCTTTCGGTGGTTTGCGCCACCTCCTCCGAGACAGGTTTGACGAGCTATGGATAATCGATCTAGGTGGTGAGGGTCGTGGGGCTTATATAGATGACAACATCTTTGACATTAAAACCCCGGTAACGATCGGTTTAGGAATCCGAACTGGGAAGGAACAAAACAAGGATTGCCAGGTGAGGTATCTCAGGGTGTCCGACTTTCGGGCTGATAAACTTCAGCGCCTGTACAAGCTCAGCCTTGAAGAAGTAACTGATGCAGTATCTGGTTCAGGGCTGGACAATTTCACTCCCCTTATCGAAAGTGAGTACTATAGTTGGCCTGATATTACCGACTTATTGCCATGGATACGTTCTGGCTGCAAGGTTGGGAGAACATGGCCTATAGCAGAGAATGTGGCCAGTTTAGAACTTCGACAGCAAGAATTGGTATCGGAAGCTAAAGGGCAACGATATAAGCTATTTGTTGATAGGCCAACCGGCCGACGTTCAACTAGTTACCTTGATCCTTTGCTAACTTTTGGCCCTAAACTCACCCCAGTAGAAAACTTGGAATCTACTCAATTTTTTGAAGGTATAGTACGATATGGATATAGGAGCTTTGACCGGCAATGGCTGATTGCTGACAACCGTCTCTGCGATGCCCCAGGCCCTTACCTTTGGCATGTCCGAGGCTCTAGGCAGGTGTACTTGACTACCCTTACCTCCACAAAACTCGGTCAAGGTCCAGTACTAACTGCTACTCCCTATGTACCTGACCTTCATCATTTCAGTGGTCGAGGTGCCAGGGACACCATACCTCTATATCGCGACACAGCCGCGACAATTCCCAATATAACCCAGGGACTGCTCCCCGCTCTCAGCCGGATACTTGGTACCGAGGTGGCTGCCGAGGATCTGCTGGCTTATGTCTACGGCCTCGGGGCCACCCCAGCGTTCAGCGACAAATTCGGTGAGCGCCTGGCCGAGGCAACTGGTCCGGTTCGTATCCCGATCACTCGTGACCCCGAACTCTTTGCCGAAGCGGTGGCCCTCGGTCGCGATCTGCTGTGGTGGCACACATGGGGAGAGCGCTTCGCTCCGCCTGGCCACCGGGAGCTTCCGCCCGGCAGCGCCAAGCAAGTGCATCCAGTGGTCGAAATGCCCGATAGATATGACTACGACCCCGCCACTCGAACCTTGACGGTCGGCTCAGGTACCTTTGCCCCTGTTGCACCGGAGGTTTGGGACTTCGAGGTTTCCGGCCACGAAGTGCTCAAGTCCTGGCTCGGCTACCGGATGCGAGTCCGCAAGGGCAGAAAGTCCAGCCCTCTCGACGACATCCGCCCCACCCACTGGACTCAGACCGAGGAACTCCTCCTGGTTCTGTCAATCATTGAGCACACCGTCGAGGTCACCCCGAAAGCCGCCGACCTGCTGGAGCGGATCACTGCTGGCCCGCTGATCCCCGCCTCAGACCTCCCAACCCCCACCGAGGCCGACCGCAAACCCCCCAAGAAGCTGGGCACCGTTCTCGATACAGCCATTTGAAAGATAATAATATCTTTTGGAATAATAGGCTTAGGGTGGCTATTGGTAGCCAAGTTGTGTCAATCGAATGGGATAGCAGTGATGGCCTCGGGTTTGGTCTTCGGCTCGGCTGAACCTTGCTCTACTCAGGCTCTCCTCTCTTGGTGTCATCTGCTTCTCCATCAGTATTTTCCCTGTTCAACCTAGGTATAGATAAGTGTAGCCGACCGGCACGGGGCTATCTCAGAGGTTGGGGGTAGTATGCTGAGTTCAAGGTTTGCTGTCCCAGGAACATTTGAAAGATATTAATATCTTTCAAATAAATAGGCTTAAAATGGCTGTTGATAGTCAAGTTACGTTAATCGAATGGGTAGTAGCGGCGGGCTCGGGTCTGGCCTTCGGCTCGGGCTGCACCTTCTTGTACCAGACCGTTCAGCAGGCTGCGAGTTGTTGCCATCGACTCATCAAGGAGCTTGGTGCCTTCAGCAGTCGAGATGCTTCCCCGCCGATGGATCTCCTCAATTAACATCTGCTGCTTGCGGGTCTGGGCCGCGATACCAGTTGCCCCCACACGTAACCTCATCTCGAGGGATAGTTCGTAGCGGGAGCCTCCTCGCTTGCCTGTGCGTACAAGAAGTCCCTTGGTTACGGCAACGTCAAGAATGCCGCCGGCATCCGACTCTGGACGTATCTGTCGCAAACGGCGCGGGGTAACGGTCATCTCGTTTTGAGCTAGGAACACAGCAAGGCGTTCGTCGGCACTCAACTGCTCAGTTCCCAGCATTGCCAGCCAAACCTGATCCTCCACCGATGCGATCGACCTGTTGAGCAGGGTGACCGTCACCGAGTCGGTGGTGACATTGAAGATTGGCGGCTCCATGAGGCGAACCTCCATCTCCTGGTGCATCCGGTCCACGCCTTCGCCGTACTCCTCTACAAGTCCCATTGTCTTCAACACTCGCATGATCTTGGGGTTGCGGCTGTAGTGCTCGACGCGCATGTTGTCCACGGTTATGTGCCCGGGCAACGGGCCGGGGCTTTGTACCTCGATGCGATTATCCCAGACCGTGATGTCGATGGTCGTTCCCACCAGCCCGTAGTCGCGGTGGGCCAGAGCATTGAGAATTGCCTCGCGCGGTACGGCTTCGGGGTACTCAGAAATTGTCTCGCGCTTGCGACGTACTACTATCTCGAACTGCCTGGTGTGCCGGGTAATGAAGTCCAAACAGCAGTCCAGGACCCTGCTCAGTGGCCCCGTACACTCCTCCACCCACCGATGCCCCCACCCCCCGGGGTGGGGGCATGTCCAGGACCCTGCTCAGTGGCCCCGTACACTCCTCCCTTGCGGAGGTAGGGCCGGGACCGGGGCCGATTCCGGGACGGCGAATGAGTTGCACCCGAGCACCTGGAATTTGCTGTTCGGGCTTTTTGCCGAACAACACCAGTGCTGCCGCGATTACTCCCGGGGTTGACGGGTCCTGGGATCGCTCGGCCACGTTGAAATCCACCAGTGCCCTGACAATGCTTTCATGGTCGTCCTCGATTGGCGGCCTTCCATCGGCGAGCAGGGCTTCGTTCAATACGTCCAGGTGGATAGAAGCGGGATCGAACCGGCTGGCTTCGTTGATGGGCTGAGCCTCTGGTCATGGCCATCGCCGGGATCGTCTCGCGGATGCGCAAAGATCACCCTGTATGCTCTTGACACCGCAGGCCCCATGTGCTAGTAGAACTTGTAGCACCCGAAGTTTTAGGGTGAGCTAACGGGAACTTTAGCTTAGATGCCAGAGTTCCCCCTGATGCCAATGGGAGGCCACCGATGGTAGGCAGGACAGATATCAGCACAAGGGTACTACCCCCCCCCCCCCCCGTTCTGATGACTGGGCGGTGCTGGGCCGGCCAAGTTGCAGGTAGGGGTCGCCACTCGGTTCTCGCAGTCGTTGCGACGGTAGCGCTGATCGCGGTTCTGCTGCCTCAGCCGGTGCAGGCTCAGGTCGGTGTGGCAGCGCCTGACAGGCCCGAGAACCTCCGAGGTGAGCCGGCGCTCAATTCGGTAATCCTGTCATGGGATGATCCCGGAGACGAATCGATCACGAAGTACCAGATGCGGCAGCGCCGGAACGGGAAGCGCTGGGACAAATGGACCGATATTCCTAACTCCAGCGCTACCACCACTACTTACACAGTAATTTTGCCTGCCACAAATACTCGAACAGGTAAAATTGATAACAGGGGTTATCAATTTCGGATACGCGCCGTGAACGATGGAGGCAAGAGCCGCAAGTCAAATACCATAGCCACTTCGCCACTTAGGGCTAATCCCACAACCACGGAGCCGGAATCGGTTCAGCAAGAAACTACCCCCCCAGTTCCGTCTAAGCCTGGGAAGCCGAAAAACTTCCAAATCACGCCCATCAATAACAATGAGACGTTTGTGCTGTCTTGGGATAGTCCTGGAGATGATTCAATCACCAAGTATCAACTGAGGCAACGTCGAACCGGACGCCGATGGGGTCAATGGACCGATATTGAGAGCTCCGACGCTTCCACAATCCGACACACAGTGACTGGTATGACTATCGGTTATACACGTTCCAGTGGGATAGATCGTAGGTCGCATCAATTCGAACTACGCGCAGTGAACGATACGGGCTATGGTCCTGTCGCATTTGCATTCGCTCCACCTAAAGTGTCATAACCAACTCAGAATCTGTGGGGTTTGATGGGTGCAAGCCCGGATATTTCGATAAAATAGATAGCCTCAAGGTGTTTATGAATTATGTACATAGTCGCAGCAAGCCTCAACTGATGACTTGAAGCGGTTGTAGGAGTTACTCTGGCCTGATGGCAGCGAACCCCCTTGGATTGCTGCTGCTACCCTTTCAGCAACTTTTGAGGAGTCCGCCTCGGTATAGGCATCTCTTTTGGTGTTACGTCCTGTGCGCTGGATTAGCTCATGTTTGGGGTTGGAGATCATATCTACATTTCCAGGTTGTTTTTTGAGAGTGTCGGACCATGATTGTTTCAACTTTTCGGTAGCAGTGGGGAACAATAACCACCACGCTTCTATCTCCTCTACAGGTACGATTGCGTGTGCCTGATCTATGCCAGCTTTACGTAAATTTGCCTGCAATTGCTGCTCAACTTCACCTTGCAGATCAGGGGTGTCAGCGTCTCTATGCACGAAAACGCAGACAACTTGTTCTTCATAGGCATCAACAGCGCTACGAAGTTGATCCATCCAAGCCTTTACTTTGGACTGTGACGCATTCCGATTCAATGATATGGGCCTTGGTCGTGAGCGTACTTTGTCTTTCAAGGGTGGACATAGCACCCTGATCAAATGTGCTATGGCTTTGGCATCATGAAGACTCTCACCAAAGACCAGCACTATGAAACGATCCTGTTTAGAAGCTTTAGCTTTCATGTGTCGTTGTCGGGTACACCACCCAATGCACCAGCAAACCAAAGTTCGCCGAGTGGGAGAGATGACTTTTCTTGAGCTGAAGCTAGGGTGGCGCTGTTCTTGTAGGGAATTATGGAGGCACTCGTTTTGGGGTCACGGTTGCAGATCACTAGCTCGGAGGGTTCAAGCCGATTTACTAGGGTAGGTGAGTGGGTTGTAATGAGAATTTGAGTGTTTCTCGACGCAGCCCTCAGACGGTCAACGAGCACATCCAAGGCATATGGGTGTAGTCCGTGGTCTACTTCTTCTATAGCAGTGAAAGGCGGAGGGTTGGGCTCATGAAGTGCGGTGAGGAGTGCTAAAAGGCGGATGGTCCCAAATGAAGCATATGTCAGCTCAATTGGCGAGGTAAGCCCTTTTTCCTTCAGAGCTATGATGACACCCCTACCGGGCCCTCCCACAGGCAAGAATTCGATAGCATCAAGGCCCGGAAGGCAAATTCGCAATTCTTCAACCAAACTGTTAAATGATTCCTCAGCAGTGCTATATAGGTTATACAGGGCTGAGGAAAGATTGTCAGCGTCGTCGGCAATGCTTTCTCGAAATACCAGTCGGGAAGGCCACCGAGCGCTATCTACATTTGGTTCCAGAACGCGAATAGACGATAAGAAATCTGCCAAAGAGCGTATGCCTTCACCGCCTTCTTCATCACTTAGCCGCGGTAGAATTGAAAGTCCAGTTGACTGTTCAGTAGCTAGTTCTCGTTGATCAGTCTCGGTACCAGTAATTTCACCTTCAGGCCGAATCTTGACTTGTCTGCCGCTAACGTTGATGTGGGTATTGATACGTCGTCCACGTCCCTTGGTGCGTTTGAAGGTGAATTCCTCCGAACGTTTGAGAGCACCTTTGGGGGTAGAGTGGAAACTTAGCTTGTACTGGTCAAGGGCTGTATCGCTCGCATGCTCGGTCAACAAGCCACTGACTTCTATCGTAACTTTTTGGTTGCCCACGGAGGAGCGGCGCTTCACATGCTCAAGGCCACCCCATTGTTCTATGGTTGCCGCTAGGTCGAACCTAACGGTGGATGCCAGAAAGCGGAGAAGGTTGAGCACGTTTGTTTTTCCCGATCCGTTTGGCCCTATCATGACAGTTAGTGTGCCCAATGGAATGTCCACTTTTTCCAGCGATCGGAAATTAGAGACCGCAAGTCTTGTCAAACGTGGAGTCACCATGTCCTTAGCATCCTAGTTTTGACTAACCTTAGGCTTTCAACATTATATCTTTTCAACATCATAATATAGTCGCAGCAGGATGCTAAGCCATCACTGGTTCCAAAGTGTTTGGTGGTCGGTGGATTGGTTGCGGATCCAGTCTTGGGCTGATTGGTGGGCAAGGGCGATGTGACCCCGTCCGGTGGCGATGATGAGGCCGACTCGCAGCAGGCGGTTGCGGTAGACACCGGCGTAGCTGGTGTTGACTCCGAGTCGAGCGGCGATGTCGGCCAGCTTCGACTCGCTAGATCAGCCGGTGAGGTACTCCCCGCCAGCGTCAACCAGCCTCGGTGACGTGCCAGTTCCTCCACCGCATTGAGCGTCACCGTCTTGCCCGCACCCCGCACTCCGACCAGAAGCATCGTGTAGTCAGGGTGGGTCGGGCCGGTGGTCAGAGCGTCACCGATGCCGTCAAGCACGTCGCCGCGTCCAGCGAGGACGGGTGGTGAGATGCCGAAGCTGGGCGCAAATGGGTTGCGAGCCGTCGGGCCGCCTGGTTCCTTGACCGCCACAACCTCATCCTAGAGGATTTGCAGCCTTTAGTGTTTTTGTGAACTTTAGTGTTTTTGTGGCTTTTAGTTTTCTCCTGCAATGGAGGCAGCGTCGGGGTTGGCGTGTATCGCCATATGTAGCCATATATAGTAGCCATATATAAAGGCAAATGTAGATGTAAAAGCGTTCTGCGAGGACCCCCGCCCTGCCAGGACCAACCGAGTAACGTCTGAATCATGGCTGAAGAAGCACCTCTGCTGGCCAACGAGAGCGATCATCCCCAGGAGGTGGTCCATACCGACGGCCACCGCCGGATCGTGGCCATGGACTCGGCCCGGTACGTGGACGGCCGTAACCACCGCACCGATGTGGTGGTGCCGTCGTCGTATCTTGGGGTGCTGCCGGCTCGGTTGATGGCTCCCCACCGCCCGAGAGGGATTATCGGCCACGACGGCTGTATCGGAAAGGACGGGGCCGGTATCGCCGGGCTGTGGTTCCTGGAGGCGCTGGGCATTCCCGCGGCTGCCGCCGAGGGGATGAGCGCCGAGCTGGGCAACGGCCTCGACCTGTACGAAACCGGGGTGATCTCCCGGATCAACATCTACGCCGAGCGGTGCGGGGTCAGAGAGGGGATGGCGGTGTCGGAGGCCGCCCGGTTATTGCTCACCAATGATCCCGGCGAGGTGGACGAGGGCACCAAGATTCGCCGTGAGGTCAAGGCCACCTCGGCGGCCGGCCGCCAGATCGTGGTAACCGACTCCATCGTGTTCGCCCTACCCGAGGACTCCCGCAACGTGCTGGTCACCGCCGGGCACACCGGGCGCAGCGGGGCCGCGTTCTTGCTGGAGGTGAGCCCCCACGGTTTCATTTGCTCCGACGGGGGTCGCAGCAAGAACGACGCCGGCATTGCTGGTCTTGAGATCACCGAGACCCACGGGCTGGCCGGAGCGTGCTGCGACGCGTGGAGCGCTCCAGTGGGCGATGCCTTCAAGGCCTACGATGAGGGGATCATCAGCGCATGCAATCAGCCGGCCCGTGACCGGGGTGTGGATGTGGGTATGGCTGTCCGGGACGCGGCCGCGGCCCTGCTGGATGGCTGAGGGATTGAGAGAGATGCCCGAGCCCATACCCATCCTGATCACCGGCGGCACGGTGCTGGACGGCACCGGCACCCCGCCCCGGCCCGACACGCCGGTGCTCCTGGAGGGTGACCGGATCACGGCCGTCGGCCCAGAAACGGTTTCGTCCGCCCCCGAGGTGTCTGGGGCCGGTTCCGATGTCAGGGTCATCGATGCCACGGGATGCACGGTGATGCCCGGGCTCATTGATGCCCATGTCCATTGCACGTTCGATGATGTCCAGTCCAACGATGAGCTGTTCTTCCATCGCGACCACACCCTGGCCGCGTTGATTGCGGCCCGGAACCTTCAGAAGTTGCTGCTGGCCGGGGTGACCGGGTTCTGCGACCCCGACACCTTGTTCTCAATGGGGCCGTCGCTTCGGGATGCGATTGAGGCCGGTGTGGTGGAGGGCCCCCGCATGGCCACCGGGGTGCAGGCGCTGGTCACTGCGGTGGGTGGTACCGCCGGGCGGCTTATTCCCGACACCGGGGTGGTGGGCTATGCCCAGGTGGTCACCACCATCGATGAGATGATCCAGATAACCCGCCGCCACATCAAATATGGTGCCGACTGGATCAAGATCCACGCCACCGGATCCATCCCCCGCCACCGGGGGGAGTTGCTGGCGTGGAAGTTGGAGGAACTCAAGGCGGTGTGCGAAACCGCTCATGAGCTGGAGACCCCGGTGATGGCTCATGCCCGCTCGGCCGAAAGCACTCGGGCCTGCGCCGAGGCCGGGGTGGATCTCATCCTGCACGCCTCGTTCATGGACGACCCCGCCCTGGAGGCGGTGGTGGATGCCGGGGCCGCCCTCATGCCCACCTTCACCTTCCTGGCCAACCTGACCGACTACGGCCATCTGGTTGGGGCCGGGGCAGGGATGAAGGATGTGTTCCGGGGCGAGATCGAGGCCACCGCCAAGATGATGGCCCGGGCTCACGATGCCGGCGTTCCGCTGCTGTGCGGGTCGGAATCGGGATTCGCCCTAACCCCCTACGGCCACTGGCACGCCCGGGAGATGCAGGTGCTGGTGGAATCGGTGGGGCTGTCCCCGGTGCAGGCCATCGCCTGCGCGACCGCCAACGGAGCCATCGCGCTGCGTATGGAGGGCGAGGTGGGTGCTTTGGTGCCGGGCATGGCCGCCGATGTGCTGGTGGTGAACGGCAATCCGGCCGCCGATGTCACTGTCCTGGCCGATCGGTCCAATCTGCGCCAGGTGATCAGTCGCGGCCGGCCCGTGGATCTCGATCGCCCCTGGCCCACCCGAGCTCCTATCCCCGGTGAGAAGGTGGCCAACTGGGCCGCTCGAAGCCTCACCCGAGACTTGCTCGGATGACTGCTGTTGCCCGAACATTTTGCCCTAGCAAGTCCATCTGTTAGAGTCTCGAAATCTTGTAAGCCCAAACACCTGGAGGGGATTCCATGGGTAAGGTAATGAAGCTTCTGGCGTTGCTGTTCGCGGTAGCTCTGGTAGCCGCTGCTTGCGGCAATGACGATGACGACGGTACGGGAGCCGGAGAACCGGCCCCAACCTCTACCCCAGCCTCTACCGAGGCCCCCGACTCGGATGGGGGCATGGGTGATGGTGACGATGATCACGGTGATGGTGATGACGATGATCACGGTGATGGTGATGACGATGATCACGGTGACGATGATCACGGTGATGGTGATGACGATGATCACGGTGACGAGGTGGCCGGTTCCGACGGCATGGGTGAGTGCGCTTCGGCCACCGAGGGCGATGTTCGAGGGGTGGACAAGGAGAACGGCGTGATCACCATCGGCTCCTCCCAGCCTTTCACCGGGCGAGCTGCGGTAGCAGGTGAGGGCCTGATTGCGGGCATCATCATGGCGGTGGCCGAGGTCAACGCCAACGGCGGCATCGACGGCTGCACGTTCGAGTTGGTTTGGGAGGACGACCGCTTCGAGATCGAGCAGATGGTCACCAACGTCCGCAAGATGATCGAGCAGGACAAGGTGTGGGCGTTCGTGGGTACCGCCGGATCGCAGGCCATTCCTTCCACCTATCCCGATATCGAAGCTGCCGGCACCCCGCTGTGGGGTCCGGTCTCGCCCGCCGACCAGGACATCCAGGAGGTCTACCTCACCAACCCGACCCGCACCGAGCAGGGCCGCATCTGCATCGACTACTTCGCCGAGCAGGGGGCCAAAAAGGTTGCCGCCATCGGCCAGGACAACGAGTTGGGTGAGGAGGCGTTCAACGCCATCGACATGCAGGCACCGGTTCATGGCATGGAGATCGTGGCCAAGGAAGAGGTCGAGGTACTCTCCGACGCGGTAGCCCCTGCGGTGCTGTCGGTGATCGACTCCGGTGCCGATGCGGTGCTAACCGCGCTGGACGGCACGCAGAACGGCTTGGTGCTCGACCAGTTCCATGAGGCCGGTTTCGATCCGCTGGTGTGCTCCGATGCCGGTTCCTCCGGTTCTGGGGGCCAGACAACTGTTGGTCTGGCCGTCCCGGAGGCTGCCGACGGTTACTTGGGTGCCCTCCAGGTGGCTCTGCCCGACTCCGAGGATGAGTTCGTGCAGCACTGGGCAGAACTGTGGGAGGCTTACGATGGTCCTGGATCCGAGAGCCTTGCCCCCAACTTCAGTCTTCAGACCTATTCCATAGCTATCGCCTTCTTCGAGCTTTTTGACCGGCTCAACGGTGACTACTCCTACGAGAACTTCCACGCCACCGCTGAGGCCTTGGTTGATGATCCCATCATGGTTCCCTCCATTCCTATAGTGGCCTGCGGGCCGCTCCCCGGTGGGCATAGCTGCGCTTCCGGTGCTGGAATTTCGGAGTACGATGCCGAAACCGAGTCCTGGGTTCAGATCAGGGACTTCCTGGCACCAGTGAGCTAATTCGCTTGCCGGCCCGGGGTTGGCAAGCGCCAATCCCGGGCTGACAATTCATAGGAGCGCCATAGGTGGACCAACTCCTCCAGCAAATTGTTGCCGGGCTGGAAACCGGCTCGAGTTACGCTCTGATCGGCTTGGCTGTTGTGGTCATCATGAAGTCAACCGACGTGCCCAACTTTGCCATGGCCGAGATGGGCCTGGTAGCAGCGTTCATGGCCTGGTTCCTGTCCGGAGATCCGGATAAGGGGGGGGTGGGGTGGCCCTTCTGGTTGGCTATCGTCCTGGCCCTGGCTTTTGCTGCGGTGTTCGGGGCTATTACTCAGTTCTTCTTGGTGCGTCCACTTACGGGACTGTCGAACCAACCTCTAGCCATATTTGCTGCACTGGGACTGGGCTATGCTAGCGTCGGTTTCATCAATGATGAGGGCCTTCCATCTTTCTTGGATTGGTTCCCGGTTACCAAGGGAGGGTTCCCTCTCGCAGTAGCAATTATACTGGCTATATTCACGGTGGTTCTCACGTATTTGATGATCCGCCATTGGGTTAAGCCACTAGCCATAGTGGATCACTTTCCACTACTATTGCTGACCATAGGGTTGAACTTTGCATTGGGTTCAGTTATCGAAAATATTTGGGGATCCACTCCAAAACGTTTTAACGCTCCCTGGTCTGGCGAGACTTTCGATCTGGGCAGTACCCGTATTGGTTGGGATCAAGTAGTAACCATAACTGTAGGTATTGCTATCGCTATCGCAATGGCTCTGTTCTTCTGGTCGAAATGGGGTGTGAGGATGCGAGCTATTGCCGAAGACGGGCCAACCGCTCGCTTGCTGGGCATCAACGCCGGGATGGTGTCGCTAATTGCCTGGGCAATCGGAACTTTGGTAGCTGGAGCAGCCATGATCCTCAACACCAGCTCTACGGTGCTGGAGTTGGGTAGTGCCGAGGGGTTGATCCTCAAGGGGTTTATTGCCGCAGTGTTGGGTGGGTTCACTTCCCTTGGTGGAACCTTCATCGGAGGGCTGCTTATTGGTGTGGGTGAAGCTCTGGCCGGGGGGCAGATCAGCACCAGCTTGCAGCCAACCATCGCTTTGCTAGTGGTGGTAGTCGTGTTGCTGGTTGCTCCTGGTGGGTTCAGTCGTTCGGCTCGAACGCGCGAGGTGTAAAGTCATGGCCGACCACGTGGATACTCCGCTTTATCCACCTAGAAGCACGCTCCGCCGGGTTGTGCCCGAATGGGTCACCACTGCTGCGGTGTTTGGCTTTCTAGCGGGCCTGCCATGGATGGGATGGGCTCTGAGTTGGACCGAAATCTTTGATAGCAGCAACAATTATGGGCGAGGTAACCTGGCTTTTGTTTTTGCTTTTGCAGTTGCGGCAGTGGGATTCAACCTTCTGGTAGGCTACTCCGGGACACTGGGTCTAGCAGTAGCCGGCCTGTTCGCTCTGGGAGCTTACGGAACGGCAGTGCTTTCAGCGCCAAGCGGTGCTCGCGAAGCATTGGCAGGATACGACTGGCCATTCTTTCTTGCATTGCCGGTTGTCTGTATTGCTGCGGCAATTATCGGTGTTGTTGTGGGTTTCCCTGCCGCTCGATTGAAAGGGTTCTTTCTGGCAATTGCCACCTTGGCCCTGGGTGAGTTGATTATTACAATCATCCGACTTGACGAAAAAGTTTGGGCTGGACTCAAGACAAACGGAGGAACTGGCAAGCAGGTTCCACAATTCCGTGTCCCTGGCCTGGATCGTGCTCTCAGTTATTACATGCTGTCGCTAGGTGCACTGCTCATAATAATGGTGGCCTATATAGTACTAACTCGCCGCCGGCTCGGTCGCACTCTAAAAGCGGTACGAGACATAGATATTGCCACCGGACCGCTGGGTATATCATCCACCTACTACAAGCTGCTGGCTTTCGGGCTATCAGCTTTTGCCGCGGCGCTGGCAGGGGCCATGTGGGCGCAGAACAGTTCCTTTGCCAACCCTTCAGCCTTCCGCACCCGGATGCTGGTATTCTTGCTGGTGGTGTTGATCGTAGGTGGGTTGAGCCACAAGTGGGGGCCGTTGATCGGTGCGGTGTTCTTTATTTTCTTGCGTCAGAAGCTCCAAGGCACCGAAAAGCTGCTCTTTCTGATTCTGGGTATAACCCTCATCCTGGCTGTGCTCATACTGCCCAGTGGCATTGCCGCACTCCCCAAGCGTATTAGTGACAGTCGCTGGGCAAAGGATCTCCAGCGAAGATTCGAGATGTTTACCGGTTGAATATCATGAGCCTTGTCGACACAATCCCTGTAGATTCCAGTAATGGCGGAGGTGCGGCTTCGCTGACCGTCGATGACCTCCATGTGGCTTTCGGGGGCAACCGGGTATTGTTGGGGGTGGATTTGCAGTTCACCCCGGGTTTCAACGGCCTCATCGGACCCAACGGTGCCGGCAAGACCACGGTGTTCAACGTGATTTCCGGCTACGTTCGGCGCAGCCAGGGCAGCGTGCGCCTGCATGGTCAGGATTTGCTGTCGATGTCGCGTACCCGGAGGGTGAAGGCGGGCATCGGCCGCACCTTCCAAGCCCCCCGCCTCATCCTGGATGCCACCGTCATGGAGAACACCCTGTTGGGTCGCCACCACCTGTTTCGCTGGGGGCACCTGGCCGAGTTGTTGTTGCTGCCCCAGCAGCGTCGTGAGGAGACCGAAGCCCGGCGCATCTGCATGGGCATGCTCGACCGGTTCGGCCTGGCCGAGGTGGCTCACGAGGAAGCCGGGGCGTTGTCGCTGGGATCGCAGAAGCTGGTTGAGGTGGCCCGCGCCCTGGTGGCCGACCCCACCGTGGTGTTGCTGGACGAGCCCGCTGCCGGGTTGGGGGCCGACGACGTGACCGTGCTTTTGCGGGGTTTGAGGGGCATCGTGGCCGAGCGTGGCTTGTGCGTGATCATCATCGAGCACGACCTGCAACTGGTGACCAGCCTCTGCCCCAGGATAAGCGTGCTGCATTTCGGCAAGATCATCTCCGAGGGCAGTCCCGAGCACGTGACCTCCGATCCGGCGGTTATCGAGGCCTACCTTGGCCATGGCTTCGAGGCCGAGGCCGGTGGTGATATCCATGAGACCCGAGGCCCGCTATCGGAGCACCACCACATCGACCATGTCGAGGAGGAAAGTTCGTTATCGGAGGTTTGGAGCGACGAAGGGGACTCGCCGGTCGATGCCGACACCGATCACGATCGGAAGGAAAGCAACGGTGCTGACACTGATCAGAAGGAAAGCAACCAAGCCGAGACTGATCAGAAGGAACAATCCTGATGCTGCTTGAGGTCAAGGATCTGGTGTCGGGGTATGGTCGCTTGGAGGTGCTGCACGGGGTTTCGCTGTCGGTGTCCCAGGGCGAGATCGTTTCGGTGCTGGGTGCCAATGGCGCGGGCAAAACCACGTTGTTGCGGGCGATCTCGGGGGTACTGGACACCTGGTCGGGTTCGGTGGTGCTGAAGGGCGAGAATCTGGGTGGTTTGGCCATCGAACGGCGGGCCATGCGGGGGCTGGGTCACCTGCCCGAGGGGCGGGGCATCTTCCAAAACCTGTCGGTGAAGGAGAACCTGGAACTCGGCTTGGGGCTTCGCTCCGACGGCGCTGCTGCCATCCGCAGGGACCGGGACCGCCTGCTCGACCTGTTGCCCGCTTTGGCCGAGAAGATCGGCGAGCAGGCCTCCTCGCTGTCGGGTGGCCAGCAGCAGATGCTGGCGCTGGCCCGGGCCATGATCACCCGGCCCACGGTGCTGATGATCGACGAGCTGTCCTTCGGTCTGGCTCCCAACCTGGTGGACCAACTGTTCGAGCTGGTGGTGGATCTGCGGGAGGAGGGCGGCACCACCTTCTTGCTGGTGGAGCAGAACGCCGGAGTGCTGGAGGTATCCGACCGCACCTACGTGCTGCGCACCGGCAACAACGACATCAGCGGGCCGTCCTCGGAGCTGCGAGCATCCCACGACCTCGTCCGTTCCTATTTGGGGCACTGAGCGTTGGTGTTGAGTCCGATCCTGCCCCTCGAAGACTTCTACCACTTCGGCATGGTGGTGCCCGACCTGGACGCGGCCATGGCCGAGTGGAGTGCCGTTCACGGCATGGATTGGGCCGGGGTTCAGCATCGGGAGTTCATGGTGCGCCAGCCCAACGGGGTGGTGCAGGCCGATTTCCGGTTCACTTACTCCATTGCCGGACCGCCCCACATCGAGTTCATCTCCGCCACCCCGGGTACGGTGTGGGATCCGTCCACCGCCGGTGGCATCCACCATCTGGGTTACTGGAGCCACGACCTGGTGGCCGATGCTCGGAGGCTGGCCGATGCCGGCTATGAGTGCCTGGCCTCCTACGACAACCCCGACCATCCCGATGGTCGCCCGCTGGGATTCACCTACCACTGGCTCCCGACCACCGGGCTCCGGGTCGAACTGGTGGACGCAGCCCGCCGGCAGGCATTCCTGGATTGGCTGGCCGGAGCAGACTTCCCCGCAGCCACCGACCCCAGCGGAATGGGCGGCTAAGGTCGTAGCCCACCCGGGTGGGAAAGCCCCGTTGACTGGCGCGACAGGAGTGTAGATCAGCGAGATCAGGCATTGGTCACGCCGAGGCTGAGGCCGCCGTCGATTGTCAGCACCGAGCCGGTGGCCCATTCGGCTCCGATGAGGTACTCGAACGCCTCGGCGATTTCGGTGACGGTGCCGATACGCCCCAGGGCGTGGGCTGGGCCCAACCCCTCGAGGCGAGCTCTGGCCTCGTCGTCGCCCATCAGCCCGGCTCGCTGGTTTATCTCGGTGAACACCGCGCCCGGTCTCACGCACCCCACCCGTACTCCTTGAGGGCCGAGTTCGGCGGCCAGCACCCCGGTAAGCGCCTCCAGCGCCCCCTTGGTGGCGGCATAGGGGGCCACCCCGGGGAACGCCCTTTGGGTATGCACCGACCCCACGAACAGCACACAACCTCGACGCTCTCGCAGATGGGGCAGCGCCGAGCCCACCAGCATCATGCCCGCAACCACGTTTGTGTGAAAAACATCCAGCAAGGCCTGCTCTTCCAGGTCTTCCACCGGGCCGCGGTACATGTTAGCGGCGTTGCTGATCAAAGCATCCAGGCCACCGCCGTGCTCCACGGCGGCTTCGATCATGGCGGTTCGGTCCTCAGCCACAGTCACGTCCCCGGCCACTGCCTGGCACCGATCGCCGCTCCGCTCCGCCACTGCCTGCACCCGCTCCGCCCGGCGACCGGTGATGGTCACCCGGGCTCCCAGGCCGGCCAGGTGCTCCGCTGCTCCCGCACCTATGCCCGATCCACCACCGGTAATCAAAATGGACATTCCGAGGATTGACTTCATCAACCGATCAAGCTATTTCATTTCAAAAGCATTGTTGGACCTTGAATGCCAGTGCCAGGGCTGAGCATCAATGTGGGTGCTGCCTTACTAGGATAAAGCTATGGCGTATCGGGTGGAGATTGATCGGGACGAGTGCATGAGCTCGGGGCGGTGCGTGGCCGACCATCCGACCGCCTTCGGCTTCGATGACGAGGAGCTGGCTGTGGTTCTACCCGAGGTCAGTGATCTGCCCGACCAGCAAATCCTGAGGGCGGCCCGCAACTGCCCCTCCCGAGCCATCAGCGTGTACGACTCCTCCGGCAACCTCCTGGAGTGACCTATCCGCAGACCCCGGCCCGCTTCGGCAACCCGACATCCCACTATGGTTGGGGCTCATGGCTGGATCGATGATCGTGACCGGGGCCGGGCGGGGGATCGGGGCTGAGATAGCCCGGCAGGCGGCTGGGGATGGTTACCGGGTGGGGGTGTTGGACATTGATACCGATGCGGCTGAGCGGGTTGCCGGAGAACTACCCGAGGCGGTGGCTCTGGAGGCCTCGACCACCGACTCGGACGTGGTGGAGGCCGTACTCGATGTTTTCGGGACTCCCGATGTGCTGGTGAACAACGCCGGCATTGTCCGCTTCAGCCCGCTGCTGGATCATTCGGAAACCGATTGGCGGGCGGTGGTGGAGGTGAACCTCACCGGCCCGTTCGTCTGTGGCCGAGCGGTGGCTCGCCGGCTGATCACCGAGGGTCGTGGGGGGACGATCGTCAACGTCTCCTCCATCAACGGCATAGCCCCCGGCCCTAACTCGGGGGCCTACAGCGCGACCAAGGCCGGGGTGATCCAACTCACCCGGCAGATGGCCATCGAATGGGGCCCGGCCGGCATCCGGGTCAACTCGGTGGCCCCCGGCATCATCGACGACGGCATGTCGGCCCCCATCCTGGCCGACCCTGAGGTCAGGGCGACCCGCTCGGCCCGCACCCCCATCCAACGCCTGGGCACCGCGGCCGATATCGCCAGAGCGGTTCTATGGCTGGGTTCCGACGATGCCGGGTATGTCTCGGGCCACAACCTGGTGGTGGACGGAGGGGTGGTATCGACCGTGCTGGCCGGGATGCCCCGCCCCCAGCACATAGACGGTGTGAGCGATGCCCGCTGACTCCCAACAGCACAACCCCATCACCCAGAAAGGCAACCTGAAATGGCAGAGATAACCCTCACCCGGTTCGATGAGGTGCGCGACGCCTACCGGCAGAAGGGCCTCAAGCAGGCGCTGTACGATGCCGCCGGTGTGATCATGGCCGACACGGTGCTCACCTTGTGGGGCGATGAGCACCGCCGTCGGCGCCGCCTGGAGAATCGGCTCTTTCGCCGGGATACCTTCGAGCACTATGAGCGTGACCTGCTGCCCGTAGCCGTTGACGAGGTGCTGGATCCGGCGGCGGCCAGTGGCCGGGGCGACGTGGTGCCCCTGGCCCGTCGCATAGTGGTGAACCTCACTGCGGCCGCGGCCGGGGTGGATCGTTCCGAGGGTACCCCTGCGGAAACCGACCGCCTGTATTCCTACGCGGTCAAGTTCAGCGAGGGGGCCACTGCGGTCCACAGCACCAGGGATCCGGCAGAGTTGAGAGCCGAGGTGGTCGAGGCGTTGGAGCGCTGGGACGAGGACTTCTTCGGACCGTCACTGGCTCGCCGCACCGGGCTGTTCGAGCGATTCGCCACCGGCGAGGTTGCCGAGGACGACCTGCCCCGGGATGTCCTCACCGTGCTGGTGCGGAATCAGGACTCCCTGGATCTGCCCCGCGACGTGATCCGTAGGGAGGTGGCCTTCTACATGCTGGCCGGGATGCACTCCACCGGGGCGGCCACCACCCACGCCGTTCACGGCGCGTTCGGATGGTTCGATCACCACCCCGACGACCGCAAGCGCATGCTTGACGATCCCGTTTTCCTTCAGCACTGCGTCCACGAGTCCATGCGCCTGCACCCGGCCAGCCCGGTTGCCCGCCGGGAGGCGGTCGAGCCGGCAACGCTGCGGGATGGCACCGAGATGAAGGTGGGTGACACCGTGGTGATGGACCTCTGGTCGGCCAATCGGGACACCGAAGTGTTCGGGGCCGATGCCGACCGGTTCAATCCCCTTCGGGACATTCGAGATGATGTCCCCCGATGGGGTCACACCTTCGGTGGTGGGCGCCACGCCTGCATCGGCATGGAACTCGACGGGGGAGTTCCCGCCGACGAGACCACCGGTGCGCCCATCCTGCTGGGCACGGTCGCGCTGATACTGCGGGGCCTGCTGGCCCGCGGTGCCCAACCCGATCCCGATGATCCCCCGCAGCAGGATCCCAACATCACCAGGGTCTGGTGGGGGCGCTACCCGGTGGTTTTCCGGTAGGCGACAGCAGGAGTGTGATTATTGCCAACGACCGCACCCAGCGGCCGCTCACCGGGGAGTTCTGGGCCGCGGTGGATCGGGGGGAGCTGGTTCGCCCGGTATGCGATCGCTGCGGCCGGAGCTTCTTCGTGCCCCAGTTCGCCTGCCCCCGGTGCCAGGCCACAAGCTGGGCCTACCAACCCAGCAGCGGCCGGGGCCGGGTGTACAGCCATACCACCGTTTACCGCCCCCCGACCCCGGAGTTCGCCACCCCCTATGTTCTGGCTGATGTGGATGTGGAGGAGGGGTGGCACCTGCTCACCTGGATCGTGGACTGCGAACCCGATCATGTTGCCATCGACATGGCGGTGAGGGTGAGGTTCATAAGCGGCCCCGACGGTCACCGCCTCCCGGCGTTCGCCCCCGACGGGGCACTTTGATGAACGTCGGGTTGGGATGAACGTCGGGTTGGGATGAACGTCGGGTTGGGATGAACGTCGGGTTGGCCTTTGCCCGCAACGGTGCCCGCCATCCCCGGGAGGTGGCGCTGTTCGGTGACCGCGAACTGACCAATCGCCAGTTGGACGAGAGAACCAACCGCATTGCCAACGCGTTGCTGGGGGCCCATCGCCTGGGCCGGGGCGACCGGGTGGCCCTGATGGTGGCCAACCGCCCGGAGGTGGTGGAGGTTATGGGTGGCATCACCAAGGCCGGTGGATGCTACGTGGGACTCAACTTTCGATTGGGCCCGGTAGAACTCGAGCAGGTGTTCGACAACGCCGACCCGGTGCTGGCCATCACCGACAGCGAGCACCGGGAGCAGCTCAGCGGGTTCGACCTGCCGATCATAGATATCGATCGCGACCTGGATCCCCTGGCCGAGGAGGGCTCGGCTGCACCGCCCGACACCCTCCACCAGGTCGGCCCCAGCGACGACTTCTGCATCGTCTACACCAGCGGCACCACCGGGCGACCCAAGGGTGTCCACTTCGACCACGCCCGGGTGCTCCAGCACGCCGCCGTGGCCTGCCTCGAGTACGAGATCGATCGCCACAGTCGCTATCTCATCCAGATTCCCCACAACTCCAGCGTGAACATCACCATTCTCCCGTGCCTGCTGGTGGGCGCGGCCCAGGGGTTCGTCGACAGTCGCCATTTCGACCCGGTGCGCTATGCCCGCCTGGTCGAGGAGCATGGGGTCAGCCACTCGTTTCTGGTCCCCACCCAGCTCATGCGCTTGCTCGATCACCTGGAACCAGCCGATGACCACCGCCTGGGGTCGCTGCTCACCCTGGGCTATGGCTCGTCGCCCATTTCTCCCGACCGGTTGGCCGAGTTGGTCGAGCGTTTCGGGCCGGTGTTCAACCAGCTCTACGGCATGGCCGAGATCGCTTCCATCGGCACCATCCTGCGCAAGGAGGACCATGTGCGAGGCCTCGAGGAGCGGCCCGAGCTGCTGTCCTCCTGCGGGCAGCCGTCTTACGCGGTGGATGTGCGGGTGGTGGATCCCGATGGTCGAGACGTGGGTGTGGGTGAGCGGGGCGAGGTGATATTCGCCGGCCCCCACGTGATGAAGGGCTATTTCCGGGATCCGGTACGCACCGCGGAATCGCTGCGGAATGGGTGGATGCACAGCGGCGATGTGGCCGAGATCGACCACGAGGGCTTCATCCACATCGTGGATCGGATGAAGAACCTGATAATCCGGGGTGGGCTGAACATTGCCCCCACCGAGATCGAGAACGTTCTCTACCGCCATCCCGCGGTGCTGGAGGCATCGGTGATCGGCGTGCCGGATGCCGAGTGGGGCGAGGCGATCGTGGCCGTGGTGGCCCTAAAGCAGGGGGCGGTGGTCGGCGACCAGGAACTGCAACGGTGGTGCCGCCAATCGGAATTGACCTCCATCAAGGTTCCCGAACGGGTGGAGTTCACCGACTCGCTGCCCAAGAACGCGGTGGGCAAGATTGCCAAACAGGAGCTGCGGGCCCGCTACTGGGGAGAGGGTCGTCGGGTATGAGCCCCGGCTGCTACTGGGGAGAGGGTCGTCGGGTATGAGCGGTTCGCATCCGCTTCATCGGGTGGCCATTGTCGGGGTGGCGGCCACCGAGATGGCCCGGCGGCTGGACACCACCTCGGCGGAGGTATCCCTCAGGGCGGCGCTGGCGGCCCTGGACGATGCCGGACTGGAGGCGACCGATGTGGACGGCGTGGCCGCTCGCTGGCCCGGACCGGGGGGAGCAGTGTTCCAGCCCGGTTCCGCCGATTGGGCCGAGGTGTTCGGCCGGCCGCTGCGGTGGGTGGGAGACACCTATCCCCAGGGGGTGCCCGGCGCGCTGGATGCCGCCGCGGCCATCGCGGCCGGGCAGTGCCGGGTGGCGGTGGTGTTCGGCGGCCAGGCCGGGGTCTTGGGTGGCGCGGCGGTGGCTGGTTACACCCGCCAATCGGCTGGACAGGAGGGCTCTGATCAGGTCTTGGGTGCCGCGGCGGTGGCTGGTTACACCCGCCCCGACAATGAGTTCGTGGCCTGCTGGGGTTCGCTGACCGCGGCCCAGTTCGCCCTGGTGGCCCAGGTTTACCGGCATCGTTTCGCCCCCGACCCCGAGCGGATGGCCGCCATTGCCGCGACCATCCGCAACGCCGGCCATGCCAATCCGGCGGCGGTGATGGCCGGGCGCGGCCCCTACACCGCCGACGACGTGCTGGCCTCCCCCCTGGTGGCCGAACCTTTCCGGTTGCTGGATCTGTGCCTGGCCACCGAGGGGGCCGCGGCCATGGTGCTCACCACCGCTGAGCGTGCCCGGGATCTCCGCCGACCCCCCGTGACCATTCTGGGCGGGGGCTCGGAATGGCACCGCCAGCAGTACGTGAACCCACCCCGCTACGACGAGGTTTGGGGTTTGGGAGCCGATGCCGCCCACCGGGCGTTCGAGGCGGCCGGGCTGGGCCCTCAGGATGTGGACGTGTTCGAGCTCTACGACATCAACACCTACGAGGTTGTGCGCCAGTTCGAGATGTTGGGGCTGTGCGCCGAGGGCGAGGGGGCCGACTACCTGGGGGAGGTGGGCATCGGTGCCGGCGGCCGTCACCCGATCAACACCGACGGCGGCCTGCTCGGCTACAGCCACATAGGATGGGGCGGCCCCACCCTGAAGATCGTCGAGGCGGTGAGGCAGTTGCGGGGGACCGCCGGTCCCGGCCAAGTTCCTGATGCCGAGGTTGCTCTGGTGACCGGGGCCGGCTCCGGTGCCCAGTATCACAATGTGATGGTTCTGGGTGGCGTTTAGGGTTGGGACACCGTGACCGAACCAAGTGAATGCCCAGTATCACAATGTGATGGTTCTGGGTCGTGCTTAGGGTTGGTCACTGGACGGTTGCCCAGCCCAGTTCTTTCTTCATGGCGATCTCGCCCCGGCGGCCGATTCTCAGCAGGCGGGGATCGTCGGAGCGGCCGTCCAGCCAGGCTCGCAGTCCCCTCATCGACGCGGTGTAGGAGCGGACTTGTTCAAAGCGAGTGGCGTAGGCCAGCCGGCTCTGATCCAGTGAATGGCCGTAGGCGGTGGTGTCCCCGATTGCGCACCACCCGGAAAAACCGCGGGTGAAGGCCACATCGCACATCGGATCGCCGGCCCAGGCCCGTTCCCAGTCCAGGATTCCTCCCAACTCTCCCGGTCCCACCCAGCTCAGGTTGGCGAACCGGAAGTCGCCGTGACACCAGACCGCCGGGTCCTTGCTGGGAGGCCGGTGGGTTCGGAGCCAGGCCAGTGCGGTCTCGAACTCGGGGTGCCGCCCGGGAGCGGCTCGCCGGTAGGCGGCCTCGGCTCGGTCCAGCTCGGCATCGTAAGCCTCGGCCACGGTCACCGGGGCGGCCAAACGGTGAAGTTTCCCCAATACCCGGGCCGTAGCGGTGATGTATCGCTCGCGATCCTCGGTCACTTCATCCAGCCGGAGCACCCGACCCGGTACCCGGGAGTGAACGCCGAAAGGCCGACCGATGGGGTTGTCGGGGTCGGGCTGTACAGCCAGCACTCGGGGTGCGGGCACAACACCGTCAACCCGGCGCAGGCTGCGGGCTTCCTCCCGGGGGTCGTAGGGGTCGAGCGTGCCTCCCGCAGGAGCCACCCGCACAATCACGCCGTCCACCGCCAGCGTCACCCACGAGTACCCCCGGCCCATACGCCGCACCCGAGGTCGGAGGCTTACCCCGTCGAACACCTCGGCAACGGCTCGCCCCACCGCCGAAGCGGTTAGATCAAAGGTGGAAATGATGGCACCGCCCGTCGAACACCTCGGCAACCGCTCGCCCCACCACCGCCGGTATCAGGTCCGCGGTTGTCCAGACCATTATTTTGGGAATTATATATTTGTGTTGACGCACCCATTCTGAAATGGGGTTTTGTAAGTTGGAACATGGACATAAGCGGCTCTTCGCGTTTGAGTGGGGAGGGGGTGTTTTTGGGTGGGGTCTGTCTTTTGGGTGGGGGCCTCGCCGATTCTTGTGACTGTCACATAGTCGTGGAGTCGGGAGGTCCCTGGTGGTTGATGTTAGTTGGGTGTTGGGTTACGGTGCGTTGGGTTTGGTGGTGACCGGCCAGTGTGTGGTTGATGGCGAGGTGGTGGTGGAGGTGGAAACACCTCCAGGTCGGCGGGTTTGTTGTGAGCGGTGCGGTCACAGGGCCAGGTCCAAGGGGCGACGCAGAACCCGGTTGCGGGATGCTTGCATCCCGGGGGGTCACCGGGTGCGGGTGGTGTGGAACAAGCGTTTATGGGTTTGCGGGAACGCTGATTGTGAGACCAAGACATGGACTGAGCAGCACTGTTTGGCGAAGCCTCGCTGCCAGCTCACACGTCGGGCCGCAGCTCACGCGGTTGAGGTGTTGGCCGCGGTGGAGGGCTCGGTCGCCGGTGTGGCTCGTAGTTTGGCGGTCGGGTTGGCACACCGTTTGGTCAGCAGTTGAACCGGAACTAAAACAGCGGGCCGATGATCCCGACAGGGTGGGGGCCACCTTCGGGGTGGGATTCGATGAGACCGTGATGAACTCCGCCACCCGCCGGCGCCGGTGCCGCTACATCACCGCCGCGGTGGACACCGCGACCGGCCAGGTCATAGATGTCTTCGACGGCCGCGATGCCAATGACCTGCACAAATGGGTGAGTGCACAACCCCGGGGGTGGAGACAAAATATTCGGGTGGTGTGTTGTGATCCCCACGAGGGGTACAGAAAAGCCATTCGAGCCCTCATAGCCCAGGGCCTGTTACCAGCCGGCACACGGTTGGCCACCGATCCGTTCCACATCGTCCGGCTGGCCAACCAGGCCATCACTCGGGCCCGTCAACGCACCCAGCAACAAACCACCGGTCACCGGGGCCGCAAAGGTGACCCTCTCTACGGTATCCGCAAACTCCTACTGATGGCCGCCGAGCGGCTGGACCCCCGAGGCTGGCAACGCCTACACCAAGCCCTCAAAGCCGGTGACCCCTGCGATGAGGTCCTCGAGTGCTGGCAAGCCAAAGAACAAACCCGATCCATTTTCAAAACCACCAACCCCCAAACCGCCGCCCAACGCCTCGACGACACTATTGCCTACTGCTCCGATCCCGACGCACCCCCAGAACTACAAGCCCTCGCCGGTACCCTCAACCGCTGGCACACCGAAACCATAACCAGCGTCGCCACCGCCACCACCAACGCCCGAACCGAAGCCGCCAACGCCAAAATCAAAGACATCAAACGCAAAGCCAGAGGCTACACCAACATCGGCAACTACCGACTCCGCATCCTAGTTGCCACCGGCCACAAACCCCACCAAAATACACCCACCACAAGAATCAGAACCCACAAAACCCCGCTCAAACGCGAATAGCCACCATAGGAGCCACCAGGGTTGCCATGAGCACCGCCACCGCCTCGGCCAGTCTCGCGGTCAGAGTTTCTCCTAGAGTGCTCAATGTGGCCGTCAACGCCTCGCCAGGAGCCTCACCTCCACCGGGTGCTGGTGGTCCACGCTCGATCTCGCTCGACCCCCTCCAACGCCTCAGCCAACCCATCGCTGGGAGCCTCGGCCACAACCTCGACCAACCCAACCAACGCCTCCTGTAGCGACGGCAAACCCTCACCCGCTAAAGCGTCCCGTAACAAAGTCAAACCCTCAACCGATCCTGTCTCAGAACCAAACACCTAACCGGGCGGGGAACAACTAAATCGAATACTCCTTGAAGACCACTCAGAAGAAGGAATACCAGAAGCCCGGGCCTGAACCTCGAACTGATAAGTACCCCTCACCGTTCGAGGAAACAAAACCGAAGTACCAATCAAACCAGTTCTCGACAAACCCGAACCCAACACATCGCGAACAGCATAACTCCGAGTCCTACTATCCCCACTACGCCACTCAACCGACACATTCACCGTACCCGGCGTACTACTAGCAACACAATCAACACGATAAACAGAAGGCACCCCCAACCGCGCAGGAACAACCGTAGGCGCAGGCGTAGTAGTAGCAGTAGGCGTAGGAGTAGGGGTAGGTGTAGCAGTAGGCGTGGGGGTAGGTGTAGCAGTAGGCTGGGTGGCAGGGGTGTTAGTGGCGGGCGGGGTGCAAGTGATGCGAGTACTCTTAGAAGACCACTCAGAGCTAGGTATACCGGAAGCTCGGGCTTGGACCTGGAATTGGTAGGCACCTCTCACCGTTCGAGGAAACATAGTCGAAATACCAGTCACTCCTGTTTTAGTCAACCCCGAACTCAGCGTATCCCTAACACTAAAACTCTGAGTTCTTATATCACCGCTCACCCACTTAACATAAACATTCACCGTGCCCGGCGTGCTACTAGAAAGACAATTGACAATCAACCCAGAAGGAACCCCCAATGGCGAAGCCGTAGGAGCATTACAAGTCTTAACAGGGCTGTAAGAAGACCAACCCGACCAACCCAACCCAGACCCAGAAGAATACCCGCGAACCCTGAAACTATACCTACCGCTATCCGTCCTAATAAAAGTAGCCGTATTAGCACCGATCACAATTTTAGACAACCCATTACCAAGCGACGCATTCGATTCCACTTCATAACGCTCAGTCCTACCCGTCGAGTCAGCATCCCAACTAACAATAACACTAACAACACCAGCCCTACCCTTTATCCCACCGGCATAACACCCAACAGCCACATTAGAAGGCACCACCATCGGCCTATTATCAGGCGTAACAGTGGGAGTGGGAACATTACAAGTAACATGAGCATTACTATTATACTGAGAAGACCAATGCGACCACTTATTCAAAGGCCTAGAATACCCGGCAACCACAAACCGATAAGTAC
Organism: Candidatus Poriferisocius sp.; assembly: GCF_965202595.1. Lineage (GTDB taxonomy): Bacteria > Actinomycetota > Acidimicrobiia > Acidimicrobiales > Bin134 > Poriferisocius. Next base: position 2,371,950 of record NZ_OZ241836.1, on the reverse strand, counting down.
CATTCACAGTACGAGGAAACACAGCCCTAGTAACACCCTTTACTCTCTTGGTCACCCCCAAAGGACGATTAAGATCCTTCACACTGTAGTCCGTAGTTACAAACATCGGGTCAGCATCCCACTCAACAACAACATTTATAACACCAGTTCTAGGATCATTCGGATTACGACTAGGAGTGACACACTTAGCCCGCACATTAGCAGGCACAGGCACCGTCGTAATACAAGTAACACTATTAGAACTCACCCAACCCGAATACCCACTATTACCATCTCTAGTTAGAAAAGTTCTTACTTGAGCAGTATAAGCACGGCCGGGAGACACAGTAAGAGTACCAGAAGTAGCAGGAGCATCCACCGTCTCAGCAGACCCACTAACCACCTTGAACTCATAAGAAGTAGCCCTTGCAGCAGGTGTCCATGTAACACTCAAGATACGGCCACTAGTCGAACAACTAGCTCTCACATTAGAAGGCGCAGGGGCAGGATTAGGATTAGGACAAGTAGTAGCACCAGACTGGAAAGCCCAATCCGAATACTTGTAAATATCTCTATCACTAATAGTAGCCCTAATACCAGTTTGTATTTGAGGTGTGTAAGTACCGCCGGAAGCCACGGGAATAGTAGTAGAAACAGTAGAAGTACCAGGAGCTCTCACTATCTTTGGATCTTCAGGGTAACCCAAACCCACTCGATAAGATGTAGCCCCCTCAACGGCCCCCCAACTAACAGTCAAAGTACGGCCATCAGCCGAACAACTAGAAGACACACTAGAAGGAGCAGGCACAGGACAAGTAGTATTACCAGTCTGGGTAACCCAATCCGAATACTTATCAGTATTACCACTAGACTTAACACTTCTTACTTTAACCGAATAAGCATGACCAGGAGACGCAGTGAAAGTAGTAGAAGTAACATTATTTACCCTCTTATTAGGCTCAACACCCACCTTCACCTCATAAGATACGATCCCACTAGCAGCACCCCAACTAACAGCCAAAGCAACCCTCGAAGTACGACGATCAACCGAACACCTAGAAGACACCCTAGAAGGCACAGGAACAACATCAGAAGGACTCCAATTAGGCCGCCAAATCAAACACATAACCGTAAGCAAAGCAGATATAGCGACACCAGTCCAACCCGCTGTCCTCATAATTTTTATCGCTGGAGCAAACTTAGCCACCCACGCAGCCCCTTTCGAGGCTTCCATAGATGCCGCAAACGCTGCGCTGGCCCCAGCTGTCCCTACATTACTCCAACTGCCATAATGGCATAGGTAGTAATAAAACTCAGGGTATTTACTTCTTATCCTGAATAGGTTATCGCTACTTTCTGTATCCCGTGTACGGTCACGAACTGGGTATATACAGTTAGGATGATACTCATTATTTTTTACTCCTACTGTCGGGTATACAGGAAAAGGATCTCGCCCTGCTCTCTGATACTCGGCCCATACTTGGTATATTTGACTATGCATATAAGTATTGCCTCTATCATCAATCAACAATCTACCTAACTGCGCTCTCCAAGTATAATCAGTATAGCTTCCTGTTGGGCAGTCTTCATGTGGTGTATGCTTGGTAACAGTTCTTGTCACGGCGGGGACTTGAACTGTTCTAGTTCTTCCGGTTGGTCTTTGCACTCTTTTTGTTCTAGTTTCATAATTGTACGCGGGAACAATCTTAGAGCGCGCGCAGATAGGTGACCATCCACCTGTCGTTGTGTTGGTCCGGCTTTGATGTCGGGTAGTTACTCAACGACAACGACATGGTGGAGGTGTTGTGATCATGGGTGCTTTGGATCCGCGGGTGGTGGATGCTGTGTGGGCGGCGGTGGAGCCGTTTGTGCCGGTGCGGGGGGAGGTGTTCCATCCGTTGGGTTGTCACCGGCCGAGGATCCCTGACCGTGACGTGTTTGAGGGGATCTTGTTGCGATTGGTGACCGGGTGCTCTTGGGATGTGGCCGGCCGGTTGGGCAAAGGCGGTGAAACGGTGTTGCGCACCCGGTTCAACGAGTGGAACGCCCAGGGTGTGTTCGAAGGTGTCGTCACCGAAGCCATAGAGGGCTACGACCGCGTTGTGGGCATCGATTTGTCCGAAGCATCGGTGGACACCTCGACCCACAAAGCACCCTGCGGTGGGGAGGGAACGGGTAAAAGCCCTGTTGACAGGGGCAAATCCGGGTGGAAATGGTCGCTTCTGGCGCACCGTAACAGCTATCCCAGTGGGTTGGGCCGCTGGGGCCGCGAACCGTCACGACCAGCAACTGTTCGCTCCCACTTTGGCGGCCACAGCACAACGCGGTCTACACCTAGACATTGAGACCCTGCACCTAGATCGCGGCTATACCGGTGAGCCCGTCCGCCGAACCTGCTGGAGCTACGGAATCGAAGACATCGTCTGCGCTCCCAAACGAGCACCCGCCACCACCCCCCAAGAACCCAAACCCATACCCCTGGGGAAACGCTGGACCATAGAACGCACCAACTCCTGGCTATCCAACTTCGGACAACTACGCCGCAACACCGACCGCAACACCAAAGCACGCCTCGGCCAACTCGCACTCGCCATCACCCTCATCATCACCATCAAACTCACCAAACTCAACCCCGACTAACCTATCTGCGCGCGCTCTTAGTAACCTCACTATACTTAGTAACCTCACACCGCTCGGTTGCTTCGCTATACCTGGTTTCGGGGTAGGTAATGGTGACTGGGGTTGCTATTTTCCATTCCCCAGCGGCAGTAGATAGGGGAAAGAAACGGCCAGAAGGATATATATAAGCACCCCAAGAATTACCAACTCGTTGTTGTAAAGCTACCTCAACACTGTTACTCGCCGTCTTGCGGGCAACAATACGCACCGAAGTGCTACCAACGGTAACTGCGGAAGTATGCAACCATTTTCCAACCGTAGTAGTTGCCGGGAAGAAACGAGATGTAGGGTATATTGTGCTACCCCAGGAACCAGTCAGCCCAGTACCGCGTCGTTGTAAAGCTAACTCAACCTTAATACCGCTCGATGTCTTACGAGCACCAATACGAACACCAAAGTAAACATTAACAGTATAAGGCGTTCGCACAGTACAATCCTCTTCCACTGTATAAGGAACCCGATCGGTAACTTCCTTTGTATAGGGGGGAACTCTAGCCCTATATTCCTCATTACGCCACTCCAAAATGGCTTCTTCTCGAGTGGTCGCCGGAGTTACAACCTCAGTTTTAGTCTCCGGATCATGCGCGAGCGCAACATTAGGAGTAACCGAAGCCAACAACCCGGCAACAACAACAAACACCAACAGTTTCTTCACGAACACCCTCCCCCATCCCTACCCTTATAATACTCCTCAAGCTCGAACCGCTTCTTGGCATCTCTATATAAATAACAAGCATATGTCCAGTTAAATATCATAGATAAAGCCCAACCAAGTTGTTTATCTAAACCATACCAATAGTGAAAAATTCCAAACGAAAATCCAAAGAATAGCAACAACACACACCTTGATAGATTTACAAAAGTGTTTTCCGAATGTGCGAAGAAGCGATACCACAACGAGGTCGGTAACGGTTTCGGTGGAGGCGCGGTGTTGATTGGGCTTAAGCTCCCGGTCGGGGTCATCGGGGTGTTGTCCGGGTTGGGTGCGGGTGTGGGGTTCGGGGTGGTCATGGGGCCGACCGTATCAGGTCCGCGGTTGTCCAGACCATTATTTTGCCCAGACCACCGTTGAAGTGTATCGACAAAGCCATGACCCTCTGGTCGCTTTGCCGATGCCTGGACCCCTCATCGGTTTTTGATCGTTGGGAATGGTTTGCCGGCCGGTAATGTCGCCTGAAGTGTTGGGTGGGGGATGCGCATGAGGGCAAAGCTGACCGCAGGCCAGGGTGTGCCCGTGGTCGTGGTCAGCATGGTGGTGCTGGGTATCGGGTCGAGCCTGGGCTTTCTGCCCGGTTATTTTGTTGCCGCGGTCCGCGACGATCTCGGTATCTCCCGGGCCCAGGTGGGGCTACTGGTCAGCCTGCACTTCGGCTGCACTGGTTTGGGATCCATCATCTGTGCTCGGATAACGGAGAGGATAGGGACTCGGGCTGCGGTGGTCGCCGACCAGGTGATCGTGGCCGGGGCCGCGTGGGGGGCCGCCATCCTCGACAGCTATGCCGCCTTGCTCGTGGCTTCGGTTCTAGCCGGTTTCGCTTATGCGCTGGCCAATGCCGCCACCAATGAGGTCGTGGCCGCCGCGGTGCCGGAAACTCGCCGCACGCTGGCCCTGTCGGCCAAGACATCCGGGATTCCCCTGGCGGCGTTGATCGGCGCGGTCCTGGTGCCCTGGGCTTCCGACCGTTGGGGTTGGAACATCGTTCTCATGGTGGCCGGGACTGCCGCCGTGGCCGGCGCGCTGATTGCATCCGCCGTCATACCCGACCGCCGGTCGGTCCGGCTTCGGCCCCAAGCCGGTGAGCCCGTCCCGGCCAGATCTGGAGGTGGCCGGTTTTGGTCTCCTGCTTCGAGGCTTCGGTCCCGGGCTGGTGAGCCCGTGCTTCCCAGGGGGTTCTGGTGGTTCGCCGTGTCCGCATTCTTCCTGGTGGGTTCCTCGCAGCCACTGTATTCATGGGCGGTGCCCTACCTCGACGAGGGGTTGGGCGGATCCAAACCGGTTGCCGGGGCCATAGCGGGGGCAGCCTCCGGGGTTGGTGCCATCTGCATGTCCTTGAGTGCTTTGCGGGCCGACCGCATAGGCCGCCGGAGGCGGGTACCGCTCATCGTGGGGCTGTGCCTGGTGCTGACCGGGGCCATTCTGGTGGTGATGAGCGGTCTGAGATTGGGCTTGGCCGTGGCCTCTGCCGGTTTGTTCGCCGGCTTGATCGTCCAATTGGCGGCTATAGGGACCATGCACGCCGCCGTGGTCGACCGGGCTCCCCACGCGGTGGCTCGCGCCACCGGCGTTACCATGACCGGCTACTACCTGGGGGCGTTGGCCACCCCGGTCAGTTTCGGGGCGTTGGTCGACTGGCTGAGCACCTACACCTGGGCCTGGCTGTTCATGGCCCTGGGCAGCGTTGCCGCCGCCGCCTGCTTTTTCCGCGCCAACCAGGTGGGAGATCTTTGAGGCCCGACCCGGGATGGGGTTATGGCCGATGTCGTCGAAGCAGCGGCGACCGAACGGGGTCAGCAGGGATGGGGTCAGGCCAGCAGGTCGGGGCCGATGTCGTCGAAGCAGCGGCGACCGACCAGGGCCAGGGTGCGGTCGATGTCGGTTCGGTAGATGTCGAGCATCCGAGCAACCCCGGCCTCGCCGTCAACCGCCAGGCCCCAGAACCAGCTCCGCCCCCCCATCACTGCTCTAGCCCCCAGGGCCCGAGCCTTCACCACATCTGTGCCCCTTTGACACCCGCCGTCCACCAGCACCTCAACCCGGTCGCCCACCGCATCGGCAATTCGGGGGAGCATTGCGAAGGCACCGGGCACCGAGTCGAGCTGGCGGCCGCCGTGGTTGGACACGATCACGGCATCGGCACCCCACTGCACCGCGGCTTCGGCATCGGCCACGGTGATGACCCCCTTGATCAGCAGCGGGCCATCCCACTCTCTTCGTAGCCACGCCAGGTCTTCCCATGTGCGGGATGGGTCGGCCAGCTCGCGATCCACGTAGGCACCTATGGCACTGGCGTCGTTGCCGATGCCCAACCCCACCAGGCTGCCAAAGGTTATGTCCGGGCCGGTCACCAGTTGGTGCAGCCATCGGGGTCGCCGGGCGGTGTCCAGGGCGCGGTTCCAGCGGATGCGGGGAGGCAGCGACATGCCGTTGCGAAGGTCGCGCTCCCGCTTGCCCACCACCGGCACGTCCACGGTCAGTATCAGAGCTTCGTATCCGGCATCCCGGGCCCGGTTGACCAGCGATCTGACCACTTCGGTACTGCGCCATAGGTAGAGCTGGAACCACCTCCTCCCATCGGGGGCGGCGGCGGCGATGTCCTCCAGCGAATAGCCCGACCCGGTGCTCACGGCGAACACCGTGCCCGCGGCGGCAGCGGCTCGGGCCGCGGCCAGCTCGCCCTCCCGGTGGACCAGCGTGGCCAGCCCGGCGGGGGCCAGCAAGAACGGCAGGGATACCGGGCGGCCCAGCACCGTGGTGGACATCTCCCGCTCGGCCACGTTCACCAGGAAACTCGGAGCCAGTTGCACCGCGTCGATGGCTGCCCGGTTGGCGGCAATGGTTAGCTCACCCTCCGCACCCCCCTCCACGAAATCGAACACCATCTTGGGCAGGCATCGCCGGGCTTTTAGCCGGAAGTCGTCGTAGGTGTGCCACCGGCCGGCTCCTTTCGGAGTCCGGGCCAGCATCCGGCTCAACTCGCCAAATCTCATGGTTCTAGTCCCAGTCTCGTGGTTTTGGTCTCGGTTCTAGGTTCCGGTCTCATGATTCGGGTTTCGGGTCTAGTCCCAGTCTCATGGTCCTAGCCCCGGTTCCGGTTCCGGGCATGGCTGCGGTCAAAAGCCGGGTCACGGTTCGCAGCACGGGTACCGCCAGATCATGGCGGTCGGCTATTTCCACCAGATCCCCGAACACCGCCTGCACCTCGAACGGTCGGCCCCGGTCGATGCTCTGCAATATGGATACCCTCACCTCGGTCTGCCCCGCCGCCTCCATGCGTTCACCCACCGCGGTCAGCCGCTGGTGGGCCTTGGCCCGACTCTCCCGGGTCAGGGCCCGAACCTGAAACGGACCGTGGCCATCGATCAGCTCCACCCCCTCGGCCGACGCTATGGAGGCGCACTCGCAGGCCAGGTCGTAGAACACGTCCCGGGTCTCGGGCCTGAGAAAGATCCGGTGGTACACCAGGCGGGTGAGCCCCACTGCTCCCATGGCGGCCGCGGCCAGCACCCCCTTGGACCACAGTGCGGGGGCAATATCGTCGTGAACCTCCACGTTGCGCCCGGGCAGGGCTCGGGCTATGGCGGCTGCCGTGCCCGGGGTAGTGGTGGGCAGATCACCCAGCAGGGTGGCACCGTCGAACGTGTGATGGGCCTGGCCGGGTTGGCCCAGTGTACCCCCCACCAGCGACACGCACCCCACCGCGCGGGAACCGAAAGCCGCGGTCAGGGGCTCGGCCTGGCGCACCCCGTTCTGTACCGAGAAGGCGGCTCGGGCCGAACCTCGATAGCCGGCCAGCAGTTCGGAGTTGTCGAATGCCTTGCCGGCCAGCAGTAGGATGTCGCAGTCGCCGGCCTCGGCAGAATCGGTGACCGCTCTGACCGCCACGGGGGGTTGATCGTCGATCAGCAGCCCCCGCCGGTTCACCGCTTCGGCATGGGCCGGGCGGGCCACAAGGGTCACCTCGGCCCCGGCTTGGGCGAACCATGCCCCGTACACCGACCCCAATGCCCCCGCCCCCAGCACAACCACGGTCGTCATCGGCCGTTTTCCGTTGGTGGTGGTGTGTTTCGGGGGGTGGTGGGCATGGGTTTTGTCCCGGTCGTCATCGGCCATTTCGCATTTGTGACATAGCCTAGAGCCATGGATGCTCAGGAGATCGTCAACGATATTGTGCTGGCTTGCCGCGCCTTGGCCGCTCGGGGGTGCGATACCGGCATCGGTGGTCATGTGAGCATGCGGGCCGCCGGGGAGGACGCATTCTGGATCAATGCCTTCGACCGGACCCTGGGCGAGATCACCTCGGCCGACGTGATGAAGCTGGATTTCGACGGCAAGCTGCTGGAGGGGAGTCGGGAGGTAAGCCTGGGGTTCGAGTTTCACGCCGGGGTGTACCAGCACCGTGACGATGTGAACGCCATCGTCCACAGTCACGGACGGTGGATCACCGCGCTGGCCTCGATGGCCCGACCGCTGAAGATGCGCCACAACCTGTGCTGCATCTTCCACGACGATCAGGTGCTCAGCCCCGACGACCGGTTCGAGTCGATCGGACCAGCCATAGAGAGCAATCACACGGTGATCATCCCGTGGCATGGAGCCATAACCGTGGGGGACACCCTGGCCCGAGCCGCTGCTCTCCATGCCACCCTGGAGGACCAGGCCCAACTCGATGTGATGCTGGAGCCCACCGAAGCGCCGGAGATACCCGAAGACCTGCGGCTCGGACTCAAGAAGCTGGTGGACGAGCAGGCCGGCTACCTGGAGCAAACCTGGACCCTCATGCGCCGCCAGGGCCGACGTCACCTGGATGCCCACCCCAACGACACCGATCCATTTCACGTCGAGGCGATAGCGGACGAGGATCGCCCGTTCCAGGTGCTGGCATGATTGCGCTCACCGATCCATTTCACGTAGGCATAGTGGTGGCCGATGTCGAGGAGGCCATGGCCCAGATCTCGGAGGCCGCCGGGCTGGCTTGGCACTCGGTGCAGAGCGTGGATTTGAACCTGTTGGTGGAAGGTGAAGTGGTGCCTGCCGCCGTCCGGTTCACCTACTCGGTGGACGGGCCGTTGCAGATCGAGTTGGCCTCCGGTCCGCCGGGATCGTTCTGGGACGTTGACCTCTACGGCGGGTTGAACCACCTCGGCTACTGGACCGAGAACCTGCACGACGACATCGCCGCACTCCAGGCCGGGGGATGCAAGTTGCTCTACGGCGGGGCCGGCACCGGGGGCACGCTGGAGGGTTTCGCCTTCCTGATGCCTCCCACAGGTCAGAGGATCGAGCTGATCGATGCGGCCATGCGCCCGGCCTTCCAGCGCTGGTTTTCCGGTGGGGTGTTCGCCTGATGCCGGGCCGGGTTTTATCGTTATGACCGCTACGCTGGATCGGGTGACTTCTCCGGGGATGTTCAGCCGGATTCCGGTGGTGGATCCGGGGGTGTTCAGTCGGATTCCGGTGTTGGATCTGGAGCCGTTGTCGGGATCGTCCGAACAGCGGCAGGAGCTGGCTGAGGAGCTGGGCCGGATCTGCCACGAGATCGGGTTTTTGCTGGTGGTGAATCACGGAGTGTCGGCCGGATTGCGCGATGCCATCTTCGACATGATGCATCGATTCTTCGCTTTGCCCGGCGAGCAGAAGGCCATGATCGATAAGCGGCGCTCCCCCCATTTCCGGGGATGGGAACCGGTGGGAGCCGAGTACACCAACCACCGTCCCGACATCCGGGAGCAGATCGACTGGTGGACCGAGTGGCCTGCCCGCCCCAAGGATGTGGAGCCCTACTACCTGCGCCTGCTCGGTCCCAATCAGTGGCTGCCCGATGATGTGCTGCCCGGGAATCAGGAGTTGACCAAGCAGTGGTTCGACGAGTTGGGAGGGTTGGCCAACCGTTTGATGCGATTGCTCTCGTTGGGGCTCGGGTTGGCCGAGGACTACCTGGAGCAGTACTTCGGTGATGAGACCATGTCTTTGGCCAAGTTCATCCACTATCCCCCCACTCCGGAAGGCTCCGCCGGGGTCAATGCGCATCACGACACCGGTTTTCTGACCGTGCTGGATCCGGGTCCCACCGCGGGCCTGCAAGTGCAGAACCAGGCGGGCCAGTGGATCGACGTACCCTCGGTGGAAGGTTCGTTCGTCATCAACCTGGGTGAGACGCTTCAAGCCATGACCGGCAACTACCTGGTGGCCACCGCCCACCGGGTGATCACCGCCGGCGAACGTTACTCCGCGGGCTATTTTCATGGCCCTTCTCTTGATGTGAGCCTGGCTCCGCTGCCCCTCGATGATCGTTTCGCAGCCGCGGTGGCTGCCAGCCCGCATCACAGAACCGCTGGATTCATGGCCAGCATTGTCGAAACGGAGAGCGGCGTGGGCGATATGGCCAGCTCCCATCGCCCTTCCACCTACGGCGAGCAACTCTGGAACTACTTCTCGCGCAGCTACCCGGACAACGTCGCCCACCACTACGGCTGATGCCCACCAGCGCAGCGCCCACCGCTTCCGGGTTGGTTCGGGGGGGGGGGGGGGTAGGTTGGACGGGTTGGTTCGGTTGGCGGCGCTTATATCGGGGTCAGGCTACGGTGCCGCCGGCTCGGAGGTGGGCGATTTGATCGGGGCTATGGCCGATCTCGGCCAGGATCTGGTCGGTGTGCTCCCCCAGGGTTGGGGCCAGGCTGCGGGGTGACCAGGGGGTGCCGTGGAAGTCCACCGGGGTGGCCAGCATGGTGGTGCCGGTGGCTCCGTCGGGAACCTCTACCAGCGCTCCCGACGGCACGGTCTGGGGATCGGACAGCAGGTCGTCGAGAGTATTCACCGGGGCCCAGAACATGTCGGGCTCGGCGGCAAAGATTTCAGCCCACTCCTCCAGGGGACGGGTGGCGAACACCTCGTCCAGCGCGGCGATCAACTCGGCGGCATTGATCGCTCGATCCCGGGCGGTGGCGAACCGCTCGTCGTCGATCCATTCGGGGTGGCCCACCGCTCGGGCCAGGGGAGGCCAGTGGCGGTCGCCTTCGAGTCCAACCACCCAGAACCGCCGCCCGCCGCCCGCGGTGTAGTTGTTGATGGCCGGGTTGCCCATCGCCTCCCGGGTTCCCACCGCCATCGACAACCCCCACATCAGCAGCACGTTGATGTCGAATCCGATGGTGTACATGCCCTCCCGGAACAGTGAAGTGGACACCATTTGGCCATCGCCGGTGCGTTCCCGGTGGAACAGGGCCGCGCTGATGGCTGCCGCCCCGGCCAGGCCCACGTTGTGGTCGCCCATTCCCCCCCGCTGGAAGGGCAGGGCCCCGCCCGGTGGGGTGAGTTGAGCGGCGATACCCGAACGGGCCCAGAAAGCGGCTATGTCGTAAGCCGGACGGTCGGCATCGGGGCCCTCCACCCCGTAGCCGGTGATGGCGCAGTAAACCAGCGCCGGGTTGCGGGCGGCCAGCGATTCGTAGTCGAGCCCCAGCCGGTCCAGCGCGCCCAGCCGCAGGTTGGTGAGAAACACGTCGGCGCGGGCGATGATGTCGGTGGCGACGGCCCGACCCTCGGTGCGGGACAGATCCACGACCACCGAGCGTTTCGAACGGTTGTCCAGCTCGAAAACCGGATTGGTAGGCATGTCTCCACCCAGCATCCGCTGGAAGGTCCGGGCCGGATCCCCGGAGGGGGGCTCGATCTTGATCACGTCGGCCCCCCAGTCGCACAGGATGCCACCAGCCGCGGGGCCGGCCACCCACACTCCCAATTCCACTACCTTCACGCCATCCATCGGTCCTGCCATGGGCATGAGCATAGAAAGGCGGTGGTATCAGACCAATACCGCCAGTTGCTCCTTCCGGGGGAGGGCGGTGCTGGGAGATCTGCTAGGTGGCGAGGATGAGGGGGATCATGGTGGCCCACGTGGTGGCCATCGAGCCAACGATCAAGAAGGTGAGGTAGCGAGTGAGCTTGAAGAACTGTTCGAAGAGATCGGCTCTCAATTCGGCCATTTGGGTCTGGAGGCCGGCTATGTCGGTTTTGAGCTCAGCCTTGACCTCGGCGATGTCGGCCTTGGTGGCTTTGATGTCGGCCTTGGTGGCGAGGATGTCCGCCTTGGTGGCGAGTTGGTCTCGACCTTCGAAGATGAGGGACTGCATCAGGGTATCAGTGCTCTCCTCTCCGATTGTCTCTATGAGCTGGTTGGCCAGACTCGTGCGTTGCATTTCCGTGATCGGCATCGGGATTCCCCTGGTTGTTTGCTTGGGGGAAGTCCGTCGTCCGAAGACTTTGCCAGCTTCGACGGCACATTCAATCGTATTGGATCGCCAAAGCGCTGTCAATCATATTCTGGTGTCGTAGCCGTTCTGGGGGCGCAGCCGAGCCATAGACTGCCAATATCAAGGTACTTTTCGTTTGCACCGGCAACATCTGCCGCTCTCCCATGGCCGAGGCACTGTTCGCGTCCATGGCGCCGGAGGTGGAGGTGGTCTCGGCCGGCACCATGGACTGGAGCGGGCAGCCTGCCCACGAACATGCCATCGCCGCCATGGCCGAGCGAGGACTGGATCTGTCAACCCATCGCAGCAGTCGCCTCTCCCATTACCTGGTTGACACCGCCGACTTGATCGTGGCCATGACCCGCAACCACGGCTGGGCAGTAGCCGCCCGCAACCGGCAAAAAGCGGGAGCCGTTTTCCTGCCGGCTGAGTTGTCCCGGCTGGCTGTTTCGGAGGGCGCTCGCAACGGAGTCGATGCGGGCCAATGGGTGGCTGGCCTGGCAGCCCGGCGCGAGCGCGAGTCCGATCCCCGGTTCATGGGCCGAGCCGCCGATGAGATACCCGATCCCATTGGCGAGTCCCTGGCCTGCTTCAGAGGTGTTGCCGACCGGTTGGGAAAAGAGTTGGCTCCGGCCGCGGCCCGAATCGGTTGAGAAGTACTTGTGATCCGCCGGTCAATGGGTTGGGTGATCGGGTGGCATTTGGCAAATACCGTATTGAGTCCCTAAAGTCTGACAACTTGTAGCCGGGCTGGGTCCGGCCGTTCACAACGAACCCGAGGGGGACATTCTCATGAAGTATCGCTGGTTGAGGCTGGTTGCCGTCCTGCTGGCACTGTCGGTGGTGGCCGTTGCCTGCGGCAATGACGATGACGACGACCCAGGGGGCATGGAGGCCGGGGCCGGGACTGCGACATCTGCTCCGGTCCAGGAACCCGGTGACACCGGTGACGATGGTCCGGAAGAGCCGGCACCGGAGGAGCCTGCCGAGCCCGCTCCTGCCCCGTCCGACGAGGCTGGGCCCGAACCCACCGAGGAGATTCAGGTAACCATTGAAGGGTCGGAAGACGAGGTTGGGGACGGCCTCGTGCCCACGGGCAACACCGGCCATACCAGTGGTGCCATCCTCACCACCGAGTGCAGCGATGGCCGGCCCACCGGCGGCACCCTCACCATGGGAACGTTCGGTGAGATCACCGGTTGGGATCCAACCCTGATTCAGGGAGGGGCCTCGCTGGGGGGCACCCAGATGACCGCCCTGTACGACGCGCTGTTCTACCTGGATCTAACCACCGGCCAGATCGTGCCCGGTCTGGCGGAGAGCATCACCACCGAGGACAGCCAGGTCTTCACCCTGAAACTGCGTGAGGGCATCAACTTCACCGATGGCACGCCGCTGGATGCCGATGCGTTCATGTGGAACATTGTGCACCACCAGACGGCGGCGGGATCGCAATCCGCCTCGCAGGCCAACCTCATCGAGAACATGGACAAGGTTGATGACCACACGCTGGTGCTCACCGCCACATCCGTGAACGCCACGTTCCCGCAGATCTTCACCAACCGCTTGGCGTGGATGATGTCCCCCACTGCTTACCAGGACGGTCAGGATCCGGAGACCGGCTTGAACTCGGATTTCAACGTGAACCCGGTGGGCGCAGGGGCCGGCCCCTTCATCTTCGAGTCCTGGGTGCAGGACGACGAGGCCGTTCTGGTGCGCAACCCGGACTATTTCCGGCCGGGCTGCCCGTATCTGGACAAGATTGTCTTCAAGCCCATCGTTGAGAATCCGTCCCGGTACAACGCTTTTTTGGCGGGCGATCTCGACATCGCATTCGACCGGGACCCCATCAACGTGAACGACGCCAGGGACAACGGCGTGAACACTGTCACCCGTACCGACAACCACGGTGGCTACTGGATGCTCAACAACCAGAAGGAACCGTTCAACATCAGAGCCTGCCGCCAGGCCGCGGCTCACGCAGTTGACTACGACACGCTCAATGATATTGCCTGGGATGGCTTGAGGTCGGTGCCGCGCCAGTTGATGCGGGAAGGCTCTCCCTGGCACGACCCCGAAGCCACCCTGCCCGGCTACGATCCCGAAGCTGCGGCTGCGGCCCTGGCCGAGTGTGAGGCCGCCCTGGGTGGTCCGATGGAATTCGAAACCTGGTGCACCACCGACCCGACCAATGTCTTGACTGCTGAGACCCTCATTGCAATGTGGGAAGCGGTTGGGATCAACGCCACCGCCAACTGTTCGGAGGTGGGTGAGATGGTGAGCGCCGTGTTCGCGGGTGAGGCTCTGGCCAACCCATGGGCTGCACCGGCGGCCGATCCCGACTACATGTACGACCTGTACTGGGGCGATTCCCCCGAGGACGGGGTGTGCGGCGAGGGGGTTTCTTCCCGCAACTGGGCCAAGGCCTGCTCCCCGGAGTATGACGAAGCGCTCACGATGGGCCGTCAAGGGCTTACCTTCGAGGAGCGCTACGAGGGGTACAGCCGCTTCCAGCGGAAGTTCGCCGAACAGGTACCCATCATCATCCTGGACAAGCCGGAAACCGGTTATTACTACACCGACGAGGTGTCGGGTATCTTCCAATCGGAAACGGGCATAGTCCTGCTGGCGTTCACCGCCAAGGGGTAGCTCAAGCTTCGATTGGAGGCGGAGGGGGTTGGGTGCGGTTCGGCGCTCATCCCCCTTCCTCGCCGAGGCATGAAGTTGGAGCATGATGTTGGAGATTGTGCTTCGACAACCGTGCAGTGGCCCGCTGGGAGGTGAGTGCTGTTGAAAGGCATCGGGCGCAGCATTATCAGGCTCATCCCCGTGCTGTTGATCGTCAGCTTCTTCACCTCTTCCTATGTGGAGTTCTTGGGGGGTGATCCGGCGGTACGGCTGCTGGGTCAGGAACGGGCCCAGGAGCCGGGGGCGCGTGAGTTGGTCAACCGCGAGTTGCGCCTGGACGACAACGTGGTGGTTCGCTACGGCAAATGGTTGGGTGATGTGGTCACCGGCGATCTCGGCGAGTCGGTAAAAACCCCGGGTTTGACCGTCGTGTCGGAGTTGCGGAACCGGTTGCCGGTCACCCTGGAGCTTGCCCTGGTGGCCCAGGCGTTCGCGCTGCTAATCGCGATTCCCCTGGGGGTGTATGCCGCCTATCGGGCGGGTTCGAGGGCCGACAGAACGTTGAACTCGGCCTCGTTCGCCGCCATTTCGGTGCCCCAGTTCCTGGTGGGAATCCTGCTGGTTCTAATCCTTTTCAACCAGCTCGACCTGCTGCCGCCCCAGGGATGGACCCGGCTCACCGAATGGAACTGGTGGGATCACATACAGCGCCTGATCATGCCGGTTGTTGCCCTTTCGCTTACCGAGATCGCCGTATTCCAGCGCCTGTTGCGGGCCGACATGATGGCCACACTTCAGAACGACTTCGTGCTCACCGCCAAGGCCAAGGGTATGTCGCCCACTCACATTCTGTTCCGGCATGCCCTGCGCCCGTCCTCGTTCTCGCTGATCACCCTGGCGGGAGTCAGCACCGGGCGGCTCATCGGGGGGACGGTCATCATAGAGGTGCTGTTCACTATCCCCGGCATGGGAAGGAAGATGGTGGACTCGATCACCGGCAACGATCTTGTGATGTTGCAAGGATTGGTGATCGTGGTGGTGGTCGCCTACGTGCTGTTGAACTTGCTGGTTGAGATCACGTATGCGCTCCTGGATCCGAGGATCAGGCGTGGCTGATATGGCACCGCCGGCCACCGCCATGGCACCGCCCCTCCTAATCGACCCCGAGCGGCAGCGCCGCAGACGCAACCTGCTTGAGGGCAGCATCCGCGTCGTCCTGGGAGTGCCCCTTTTGCTGGTGCAGTTGAACGTGTTGTACGACAGCAACGCGTGGTTCCAGGTAATAGTTACCCTGGCCGGTTTCTACGCTTTGATTACCGGCCTGGGGATGCTCATCATGGGAGTGTTCGGTTCCCAGGTTGATCCCGCCACATGGATGTCGGTGGCGTGGATGGTTGTGGTAGTCGTGTTCGTGCTGTTGCAGCTCGCGGGTTTTTTCGACAACCTGACGGCCGATTTCTCGAACCGGGAGCAGCCGCCGAAGTTCAGTACCCATGAGCCCTTGGGCACCGATCGTGTGGGCAAGAGCGTGATGAATCAGGCCATCCAGGGGGCCAGGGTGTCGCTCATAGTGGGAATGGGTTCGGTGGGCATAGGTTTGGCGGTGGGAACAATTCTCGGTTTGGTTGCCGGCTACTTTCGAGGGGTTCCCGAAGCCGTATTCAACGTGCTCACCGACTCCATCCTGGCGTTTCCGGCTCTGATCCTTCTCTTTACGATCGTGGCTATTTTTGGCGGCAGCGTTCTTATCGTCACGCTGGCGCTCTCCATGCTGAGCATCCCCACCATGGGCAGGCTGGCCCGTGCCAACACGTTGACCTTCGCTGCCCGGGAGTTTGTCACCGCGGCCAGGGCCATGGGATCCACCAGCAATCGCATTCTCTTTCGGGAGATCATGCCCAACGTGGCGCTGCCTCTGGCTTCCTACGCCATCATCATCGTTGCGGTGGTGATAGTGGCCGAAGCCTCGTTGAGCTTTCTGGGCGTGGGGATCGATCCCATCAGCACCCCGACTTGGGGAAACATGATCAGCGAGGGGCGCCAGCAAACCGTGCTCAAGGGTGCCCCCCACATCGTGTTCGTGCCCGGAGTTCTCATGTTCCTCACCGTGCTGTCGCTGAACCGCATCGGGGAATCCCTCAGGGCCCTCTGGGATCCCCGAGAAACCAAGCTCTGAGCAGGCGGGTCGATTGGTAGTTCGTGGATACCGCTCCCCGGCCCGTGCCTCTCAGTATGGGCACCTCTCGTTGGTGGAGGTTGTTCAGGGAGATAGATGGCGCTGCGATTTTTTCTGTCGATCTGGCCCCCCACGAGGGTCACGAGGTCGAAGCTTGGGGCTGGCTCGACGACCGGGAGCGCTCGCGTCATCAGCGGGCTGAATCCCCTGATGCTCGGCGGCGATTCCTGCTGTGTCGCGCTGCGCTCCGTGCTGTTATCCACCGTCTGACCGGCTGTGCCAACGACTCGTTGAGGTTCACGGCCGCTGAGCAGGGCAAACCCACGGCCCAAGTGGATGGGAATCCGGTGCCTCTGAGCTTCAGCGTGAGCCACAGCGGCCGGTATGGATTGTTGGCTGTGGCTGCTGGTGGGCAACTGGGGGTGGATATCGAGGATCGTGCTTTGCGTCGCCATGATCCCGACGCAGTGATCAGGGCTATTTCCAGCCCTGATGAGCAGGCTGATTTCGAGCAGCTTGAGGATGACCAGAGATTTCGGCTGTTGTTGCGCCTCTGGACGTTCAAGGAGGCGGTGGCGAAAGCCCAGGGCCGGGGCATTGCCTCCGCCCGGGCGCTGTCTCGATTCGAGATCCCCGGGGAAGTACGGCGCGGAGCCCGAAGCAGCGTTTGCCGGTTCCCCCAGATTCCCGACACCACCTGGCACCTGGAGGATCTGAGCACTGGGGAGTTCGCGGCGGCCATGGCCCATGAGGTGAGCAATGGGCCTCCCATGGTTGAGGGACGGGGCTATAGCAATGGGCATCCCGGAGTCAGGGGATCGGAGTTGTAGGGTCCGTAGGTTGCTAGCGCCGGCCTGGTTCCCTAAAGTGTCGTGACCTTATACCAAGAGGGGGATTATTCATGCGTTCACGGTTCTTGAAACTGTTGGCGTTGCTGCTGGCATGCGGTCTGGTGGCCGCGGCATGCGGAAATGACGACGACGGTGGGGTGTCCACCGGCTCGGGCGAGCCGGATCCCACCCAGGCGGCTGAAGAGCAGCCCTCGACTCCGTCCGATGATGATGGCGAAGAACCCGCTCCGTCCGATGACGATGGTGGGGACAGCAGCGTGTCCGCTCCGGTGGAGGATGACGGGGCCAGCGAGCCCGCAGTACCTTCCGAGGAGGAGCTGGCCGGTGGCTGCGAGGCCACGGTACCGGGCACCAAGATCAACTACGCGGTGTACTCACCCAACTCCAGCCTGGATCCAACCGCCAGCAGCGGCTCGCTGGTGGGTGGCACCCAGCTCGTGAACGTGTGGGATGTCATGATGACCTTTGATCCCGATGCCGGTGTTTACAACGGCCACGTGGCCGAGTCGCTGACCCCCAATGACGACTTCACTCAGTGGACGCTGAAGATCCCCTCGGGAATCACCTACGGCAACGGCGAAACCCTGGTTGCCCAGGACGTGGTGGATTCCATGAAACGGTTCAGGGAGGGGCGGGGCAACGGTGTGACCAACACCATCGAAGGCTCCTTGCGAATCGTTGATTTCGAGGCCACCACGGTGCCCGACGACAACACCGTTGTCTTTCATCTCACCGACCCCTGGACCACGTTCCCGCTGGTTCTGGGGGACGAGGCCGGCATGATCGTGAACCCGCGGGTGATCGCCCAACTGCTGGAGGAGGAGTCGGGCAACGCCACCGAGGAGACCAGCGCGGAGAGGTTGGTCCGCAACCGGATGGCGGTTAGCCCCGATCTCATCAACAAAGCCAGCTTCGGCCCCTACGAGGTGGTCGAGGTGGAACCCTCGGTCAAGACCGTGCTCCGGGCCCGCGACAATTACTGGGGCGGCCCGGTGTGCATCGAGGAAATCGAGTTCACCTTCCCCGGTAGCTCCACGGCCAACTGGGAGGCCTTCCAGGCCGGTGATTTCAACGCCGCTTTCCTCCGGGATCCCAGGGTGTTCGCCGATGCCCGCGAGGCGGGTGCGTCGTTGAACACTGAGATCCAGAACGTGGGCGGGGTGTTCCTCATCAACAACGGGGTGCGAGGTGCCGACCGGATCGGTCAGGACATCCGCATCCGCCGAGCCATTCACCACGCCATCGACCGGCAGATCATCAACGATCGGGCGTTCGAGGGCAAGGGTGTCGTGACCAACGCCCTGGCCCACGAGGGAACACTGCTGTGGTCGCCGCAGATGCAGGAATGCGCCGATGGGGAGCCGCAGTACGATCCCGATGCCGCCGCAGCGCTGGTGCAGGAGGTCAAGGATGAAACCGGCTGGGACGGGTCGCTGTTCTTCGTCTACACCGATCAGGACCCCGCCCCCGCCATCGGCCAGGCCCTGGAGGGTCTGCTGGAGCGGGTGGGCTTCGACGTGACCACCGAGTACGGGGGCATAACCACCGTTCTCATTCCCCGGGTCATAGTCCAGGCCGACTACGAGGTCGCCGGTTGGGGTGTGAACATGGACGGTGCTTCCTGGATATCGGCAGTGAACCAGAACTTCCACTCCGAGAGCACGTCCAACCGGACCGGCTTCAGCCACCCGGACATGGATGCCGCGCTGCTCAATCTGTACAAGGCCGTCACCCTGGATGACCAGCGGGCGGCGCTGGCCGAGGTGCAGTGCCTCTGGGCCGAGCACCTACCCAGCGTGATCTGGTCGGTGAACGAGGAGGGTCTGGCACTGGCCCCGAACATCAAGGGTGTGCAGCGCAGCATGACCACCCTGTTCCTGTTCGGCAACGCCTACATGGAGAACTGATCCCAACCGGTCAACCGGGTTCATAGAACTCCAGGGGGAAGAGCACCGTGCTGCGAGCGATCGGCTTGAAGTTGGTCCGGCTCGTGCCGGTGCTCTTCCTCGTTTCTTTGGCCACGTTCTTCATGATCGACCTCATACCCGGCGACCCGGCCGCCGCGGCGTTGGGGACGGATGCCACCCTCGAAGACCTGGAGGCGATCCGCAAGTCGCTGGGTTTGGACAAGCCCATAGTCGAGCGGTACGGGGACTGGATAGGCAGCGCGCTCACCGGCGACCTGGGCCAGTCACTGAAGCCCCCCAACCAGCCGGTTTCCGACCTGTTGCAGGTCAGCGTGGGACCCACTTTGCGGTTGGCGGCCATGGCTCTGGGCATGTCCATCGTGATCTCCCTGTTCCTGGGGGTGTGGTCGGCCCATGCCGCCGGGAATCGAGCCGATCGGCTGGTGAGCGGCACCATGTTCGGCTTCATATCGGTTCCGCCGTTCTTGGCCGGTGTGCTGTTCATCTTCTTCTTCGTGTTCAGGGAATCCGTTCCCCGCTACTTGTGGTTAGTAGGGGTAGGGCTTATCGTCCTGCGGTTGGGCTACCTGGCCGTGACCCGATACTGGGAGGACCCCTTCGAGGTATCCGGTTGGCTGGGGTACGCCGCCGCCGCGCTGGTGGCTGCGGGACTCATGTCCTGGGTATTCGTCCAGTGGCCCGACTTCCCCCGCACGGCATCCCACCGTTATGACGACAACTGGCGGGAGCAACTCCGGTCGTTGTTCTTACCCGCGCTGACCCTGGCCATCACCGAGATAGCCATATTCACCCGCCTGTTGAGAGCCGACATGATCTCCACGCTTCAGGAGCAGTTCGTGCTGTCGTCGCGGGCTAAGGGGATGCCCACTTGGAGGATCCTTTTGCGTGATGCCCTGCGGCCGTCGTCGTTCTCGCTCATCACCATTGCGGGTATAACCCTGGGCCGGCTCATTGGGGGCACGCTGATCATCGAGGTCATCTTCGGGCTGGATGGTTTGGGCAAGCTGGTGGTGGCGATGGGTGTGCTCACCAAGAACTACACGATCGTGCAGGGTGGGGTGCTGGTCTTCGCGGTGGCCTATGTGCTGCTGAACGCTGTTATTGACATTTCCTACCAGTATCTGGATCCCAGAATCAGGCGAGGCCGTGTCTGAGGTGCCGACTGCGGCTTCCTCCGAACCTATGGCTGCCGAGCCTATGGCCGCTGCCGAGCCTATGGCCGCGTTCGAGCCGGAGATTCGGGCCCGCAGTTCCGAGCCGAGGCCGTTCTGGCTGGCACTGCTGCTGCCCATCGGTATCGCTTTGATCTTTATCGGCACCAAAACACTCAACGGCACCACCGCGGAGATCAGGGTTCTGCTGGTCCTGGTGGGTATCGTGGCCGCCTACCTGGGTTTGGATGCCGCCTGCCAGAAACGATGGGGGGCGGGTTTCGACACCTCGGCATGGCTGTCGGGGATTTGGCTGGTAATGATTGGGTTGTCGGCCATCACCGTGTCGTGGCTGCCCCTGCCGGAATCCAAGCTGGTGAAGAACTCCTTCGGTGAGGGTTTGCGGCTCCGCCCCGATCTGTTCTCCCGCCATCCGTTCGGTACCAACAGCCAGGAACTCGACATCCTGGGTGGGGTCATGTGGGGGGCCCGCACCTCGCTCATCATCAGCTTGGGCGCGGTGGCCATCGGCATCCTGATCGGCGGGGTGATCGGTATCGCCGCGGGCTACTTCCGGGGTTCGTTGGATACCGGTGTGGGTATCCTGGCCGACTCCCTTCTGGCTTTCCCCCCGCTCATCCTGCTGGTGGCGGTGGCAACGGTGTTCACCCAGAACCAGTGGACCATGGCGTTGGAACTATCGCTGCTGGGTATTCCCACCTATATCCGGTTGTCCCGAGCCAACACGTTGACATTCGCCCAGCGGGAGTTTGTTCTGGCCGCCAAGGCCATGGGCTCGGACAACCGGCGGGTGATATTCCGGGAGTTGATGCCCAACGTGGCTCTGCCGCTGGCATCGTATGCCTTTCTGGTGACCGCGGTGCTGATCGTGGCCGAAGCCTCGCTCAGCTTCCTCGGGGTGGGCATCCAACCCCCCGAACCCACCTGGGGCAACATGATCAGGGGGGGCTTCGAGCGATTCCAGGACCATCCCCACATAGTGTTCGTACCCGGAATCGTGATGTTCATGACAGTGTTCGCCCTCAACCGGATCGGAGACAAGGCTCGCGAGCGCTGGGACCCCCGCGAAACCCAGCTCTGATCGGTTATTCGTTGATTATTTGTCGTCGGCTTTGATGGTTGATCGGTTACTTGTTGTCGGCCTTGATGGCTGATCGGTTATTTGTTGTCGGCTTTTATGGCTGATCGGAAACGTTCGATGTTGGCCAGCTTTATGTCCTCGTAGCCGCGGACCAGGTCGGCGGCTTCGGCGATGGCCACGGCGGGGGCCAGGTCGTCAGGGGTTGTGGCCCCCTTCGTGGCGTGGCGAAGAGCGGTTAGGTACTCGCCGGGGAGCCGGCGCTCCTGCCGGCGGATTCCGGCCCGACCGAAGGGGTCGAACGGTGTGCCCCGGAGGCGCTTGGCCCGGGCCAGCAAACCGATCAGTGGCCTCCATCGCCTTACCGGAAAGGAGATCTTGCTGCTCCGGCCCAGGGCTCGCAGGATGGGTGGATGCAGTTGCCAGGCCAGCCGGTCCCCGGGTTGGGAAGCGGCCAGGGCCGGGGCGTGCCCGCCGGTGTCGAGCAGCAATCGGGCCACCTCGTACTCGTCCTTGTAGGCCATCAGCCTGAACAGGCCGTTAGCCACCGCCGTCACCAGCGCGGTGGAGTTCGGGTTCACCCGGCGCTCCACCGCGGCAAACTCGGCGATCCCGTCCAGATAGCGGCCGGCCAGCGTCCGGTTTTGGAACCGCACCAGCTCCGCGCCGAACATCTCCACCGCGGCCCCCAGCACGGTGTCGCCGTTGGCCAAACCTTCGATGCGGTCGCTCAGCTCCTGTCCCAGAACGGCCCGGTTTCCGGGGTTGGGCATTCCGCCGGTGGCGGGGGTGCTGGCGGGTTCGGGGATAGAGGAACGTCCTTTCAACGCGGCGTCGTTGGGCGTTCCTCCGGTGGCCGGGGTGCCGGCGGGGGCATATTTTGGGCCGCGGGCGGCAGCTTGCTCCACCATGGGTTGATCTGCCACCCACCACCGGCCCCAGCGGAACGCGGCGGTGTTCATCTCCACCTCCACCGCATTGAGTGCGATTGCGGTTTCCAGGGATTCGGGCGATACCGGTAGCAACCCGGTCTGGGTGGCCATGCCCACGACGAATACGTTGGCCCCCACCGTGTCGCCCACCAGCGCCTGGGCCAGGTCGGAGGCCCGGGCCCAGAACCGGGCATCGGGCCGGGTCTCGGTTTGCAATCGCTCCAGCAACTCGGAGGCGGTGGGCATGTCGATCTCGGGATGAGCGGTCTTGACCCCGGGGGGTACCAGATCCAGCGATCCCACCACCGATGTGCGGGTTGGGTCGGTCGTGTCCAGACCGGCATCCGATGCCGCCACCAGCAGGTCGAAGGCCAAAAGCAGGTCGGCCTGGTGGTCGCCGAGCCGGTTGCTTCCCGAGCGGCCGTTTCGGGTGATGCGCAGATCGCTCACCACCGGTCCGGCCTTCTGCGACAACCCGATTTGATCCAGACCCTGCACGTCGAACCCGTCGAGCATGGCCGCGGTGGCGATTAGCTGGCCGGTGGTGACCACCCCGGTGCCGCCGATTCCGGTGATGCGGATGCTCACATCGGTGCCGGCCGGTTCCGGTGGGGCCGGGATGGGTGTGGGGGGCACCGGTGGGGTGACCGCCACGGGGGCTGAGCGTCGGTCTGGATGCCACCAGCGCCGGCGGGGGCGGCGGATGGTGATGAACGCGGGACAGTCTCCCTCCAGGCACGACAGGTCCACGTTGCAACTGTCCTGATCGATGGTGGTCTTGCGGCCGAACGGGGTGTCGATGGGTTGCACCGACAGGCAGTTGGATATCTCGGCACAGTGTCCGCACCCCTCGCAAACCCGATGGTTTATGGCCACCCGGGTTCGGGGTTGGGGGATCCGGTTCCGCTTGCGGTCCCGGCGCAGCTCGGCGGCGCATCTCTGGTCGTGGATGAGCACGGTCACCCCGCTCACCCCGGCCAGTTGCTTTTGGACTCCGGCCAGCTCGGTGCGGTTCTTGACCTCCACCTCCCGGGGCAGCCCCGAGCGGCGGGTGCGATCGGGGTCGTCGGAAGTGATGATTATGCGGGCCACCCCCTGGGCCAGCAGAACCCGGCAAACCCGATCCAGACCGATGCCGCCGGTGGGATCCTGCCCCCCGGTCATGGCCACCGCACCGTTCCACAAAAGCCTGTAGGTGATGTTCACCCCGGCGGCTATGGCCGCGGTAATCGCCAGTTGCCCGGAGTGGAAGAACGTCCCGTCGCCCATGTTCTGGATCAGATGGGGGGTGTCCACGAACGGGGCCATGCCGATCCACTGGGTGCCCTCGCTGCCCATGCAGGTGAGCCCAACGATGTCGCCGTAGCGGGACTCGCCTCCCAGCAGGATCATGGTGTGGCAGCCGATGCCCGCGCCCACCGCAGTGTCGGTGCCGGTCACGGTACTGCGGTTGTGGGGGCATCCCGAGCAGAAGTACGGGGTGCGGTTGACGCTCAGAGGTATGCGCTCCCGGACTCGGGGCACCGGGGCCAGCCGGTCGGACAACCGGGCCAGCCGGCTGCGCAGCGGCTCGATGAGATCGTCGGCGTGAAGGGCACCGTGGCTCTTGATGAGGCGCCGGTCGAACTCGTCGAACCCACCCACGATCCGGGGTCGGTGGGGGGTGTTGTACAGGGCATCCTTGACCCGTGACTCCACGTTGGGGGTTTTCTCCTCGATGACGAGGATCTCCTCCAGGCCGGTGGCGAACTCCCGGATGGTGGAGGTGTTGAACGGGATGGGCATCCCCATGCGAAGCAGGCGAATGCCGGAGTCGGCCAGCTTCTCGTCGCTACCCAGGCCGAGCACCTCCAGCGCCTCGCGCACCTCCCAGTAGGTGATACCCGAGGAGATGATCCCGATCCAGGCATCGGGAGAGTCCACCACCACCCGGTTGAGGTGGTTCATCTGGGCGTAGCGAAGGGCCAGATCGGTGCGGACCTCGACTATCTCCCGCTCGATGTCCAGCGTGTAGGGGGTGAGCAGCCGGGGGTCGGGGCGGTGCCGGTAGGGTGCACCCTCGTGCAGGGGTATGGTTGGTTCGACCCGGTTGGGGTCGAGCCTCACGCTGGCCGAGCCGTCGGCCACGTCGGCCACGATCTTCATCCCCACCCACAGGCCGGTGGCCCGGCTCATGGCGATGGCGTGGCGGCCCAGCTCCAGCACATCGGCGGGATCGCCGGGGTACAGGACGGGGATGTGCAGATCGGCCAGCACCCCGGCCGAGGTGGACGGCAGGGTGGAGGACTTGGCGTTGGGGTCATCGCCGGCCAGCAGCACCGCACCGCCGTTGGGGCAGGCACCGGCGAAGGTCGCATGGCGGATGGCATCGGTGGCCCGGTCCACTCCGGGGGCCTTGCCGTACCAGATGCCGATGACACCGTCGAAGCGGGCATCGGGCCTCGAGGCGGCGAGCTGGCTGCCCATCACCGCGGTGGCGGCACACTCCTCGTTGACCGAGGGCCGCAGCGTGACGGCCCCCTCCCCCGATTCCCGCACGGCCCGTTCCAGCGCCGAGTCGAGCCCGCCCAGCGGCGAGCCGGGGTAGCCCGCCGCGAACACCGCGGTATTCAGTCCCACAGCCCGATCGGCCCGGAGTTGCTCCAGCGGGAGCCGAGCCATGGCTTGTATACCGGTGAGCAGGACCGTCCCGTACTCGTTGGTGTAGCGGTCGGAAAGTTGGTAGCTGAGGCTCGGCTCGGTGGCCGTCATGCGTAAGCCAGTCTAGGGAGAATGGTCAATAAAATCAATTACAGTAATTTCATGATTTTTTACATACAAAGAATGTATACAGTACTATAGTCGGAACCACAATAGTACAAGCAGTTAGCATATAACTCATAAGCATAAATTCAAGTGGCTAATGGTCAATACATTTCTAAGTATAATTCATTGATCTTGAGCCGTCGCAATTTTGTGGATTTTGGGCTGTGTCAGTGTCGTTCAGGGTGGATGTACTGGTTAGAGGAAGTGGGTATGTTTTCTAGAATTCAACGAGGTATCGGGGCAAGAAACTCTCGGGTTCTATACGCACACTAGCAATCCGGTCAGCTCGGTAGCTTCGGATCTGACTTTGGTCGTTGACCACCATGACAAGGAGGTTTCCCTGTTGCGAGTAGCGCAAGGAGTAAGGTTCAACGGTTCGCGGCCCGACTCGTCCTTTCAGTGCGCGGTAATTAATTGTGACCTTGAGGCGGTTCGCTCCAGCGAAGCGGATCAGTTCAATCGGCAAGCCTTCTTGCCATGTGGTCATATGGCGCGCTGGTCGCCAGTCAGTAGTTTCTTCCTCCGACTGGATTTCGGTAAAAACTAGCATAGGTTGCGTTCCCTCAAGCCACGAGAAGACATTATCGAGTTGTGACCAGAAATTCTCGAACTGGGGCAAGAATGGCAATTGGTGGCCGAGCATGTTGGACCACTCAGTCTCGATCTCTTTTCGGAATGGTGTGGCATGGATTGTTTCGAGCGTGGGTATTTCTATTCCGGCATGCACACACTTTGCTTCAAGGACAGCCCTGACATCAAGGGCGCGACCGGCTAGTTCCGGGTGCCGATAAGTATGGACAACGTCGTAGAGGTCGCGCGGTCGGCATCGCTCGAAAAGCGCCCGGATTTTCTCGCCAAGAAGCTCAGGCAACGAGTAGCAAATGACATTTGTGAGTTGACCCATCGTGGAGTTGGGCAGTATATCACTGAACGGATGAAAGATTGGTCGTAGCTCTAGTTCTCTAACCAGGACTTCATCGGCTGTGAGGTCGAGCTTCACCTTTGGCGGAGTCGGCGACCCGAGCGGGCCGATGTAGGCCAGCCGTCCTTCAATGGTCGGGTGGCCTCGTTTGTTTTGGCGCTGACGAAACGATCTGTTGTCAACAATGAGGCGCAACCCACACTGATTGTCAAGCCACGTGGCAATCTCCGTGAACATCTTTATCAGGTGACTCGTATTGAGGTCGGCCTTGGTAACGGTGAAGTCCAGGTCTTCGGAGAATCGGTAAGTCTCAAACCAGCATTTCCTGAGGCACGGAAGGCTCCACCGGTGATCGCGACAGGTCGGCCATGATGGTCGATCAGAAACATTGGCGAATCACCGGTGGAGGTGTTCCAGTATGGCACAGAGGTTGTGTGCGGGCGAGCGTGCCCGCATCGAGACTATGGTTGGGATGGGGGTGGGGACAGCTGAGATGGCCCGCCGGTTGGGCAGGAGCCGCTCCGCGGTGTGGCGGGAGTTGCGGCGCAACGGGGGTGGTTCGGTGTATCGGGCCGATGCGGCCCAAGCCGTTGCCGATGTGCGGGCTTTGAGGCCTCGCCCATCCAAGTTGGCCACAGATCCGGTGTTGGCCGACGCGGTGGCCGAGTTGTTGGCGCTTCGTTGGTCCCCTCATGCGATCTCAGAATCTCTCCGCAAACAAGGGCTGCGGGTGTGCGCAGAAACCATCTACCGGGCGTGTTACGACCCCAGCGGACGCAGCGGCCTAGCAGCCGATAGCTGGAAACTGCTGGTGCGCCGTCGCCGGCGGCGCAAACCCCGAAGCCGTTGTGAGCAGGCGAAACGCTCCGTGCTGGGTGATTTCCGGCCCATAGCGCAGCGCCCCGCAATAGTCGACACCCGAGCCGAGGCGGGCCACTGGGAAGGTGATCTGATAATCGGTGCGAACAACCAATCAGCCGTAGCCACCCTGGTGGAGCGCACCAGCCGCCACACCCTGGTAGTGCCTTTATGTGATGGTTACGACGCCCGAAACACCGCCAAAGCCGTCACCGCCGCACTCAAACGCCAACCCGCCGAAATGGTCAAAACCCTGACCTGGGACCAAGGAACAGAAATGGCCAAATGGGCCGACATCGAAAAAACCCTCAACATACAGGTCTATTTCTGCGAACCCCGATCCCCCTGGCAACGACCCACCAACGAACAAAACAACGCCACACTCAGACGCTGGCTACCCAAAAGCACCAACCTCAACATCGGCCCGGTACGCCTCGCCATCATCGAAGACCTCATCAACACCATGCCCCGCAGAATCCACCAATGGCAACCCGCCCAAACCATCTACACTAAACTCTGTCGCGATCACCAATAGAGCCTACCCACGTCCCGCCCTTGAACGCCCACGACTGCGTCCTCGGATGTGCTGCGATGCCAGCTAGTAGCCATCCCAGCACGTAATCCTTCTCGACAACGTGGTGTGCGAGCTGCCACTGACCCGCGAGGTTTGCTATCTCCCGGTTTCTGATCACGCGGAGATGTCTGCGTTGACTATAAGACCCCACTCGCTTGAGCGCGACCCATTTGCCCCCAGCGCTGGGTCAAGCAGTGGGAACCCTGTGGTCAGTGGTCGCGCGATCGCCGATGTCTCATAGCCAAGTGCTTCCATTAGGTACCCGAGCCTTTTGATTCCAGCTCCGTTGCCCAGACGCTCAAGAGCTTTCAGGATATCAACAACCATTTCGTCCGCCGAGTCCTGGAGGGCAGCGTCGAGTACCTCCATCGTGTGACGGATCCCACCGCCGAGCGCAGGTTCTGACAACATATCTGCGACTGTGCGCTCTCTGCTCGACACCTTGATCTTCTTGTTACCGCGCCATTCTTGATCGAGTCCCCAAGCTAACCGGTCCGCCGGGACATGATGTATCCGGTATGGCACCCCGGCGAGCACTTGGTCTACATGGCGGACCCG
The DNA here is from genome assembly GCF_965202595.1 of Candidatus Poriferisocius sp. Lineage (GTDB taxonomy): Bacteria > Actinomycetota > Acidimicrobiia > Acidimicrobiales > Bin134 > Poriferisocius. The sequence goes on along the minus strand of NZ_OZ241836.1, from coordinate 2,343,840 downwards.
TTGTGCGGTTGCAACGACAGTTGATCGAAAGACCTGATCGGTAAGTGCCCAGTGGTGTGCCGCAGACCAGCCGGCAATGTAGCAGGGACTCCATACCAGATCTGCGAGGTACCACGGATCCTCACTCCAAGTCGCTGGGTCACGAGCGTCGACGGGAACTGCTATGTAAAGTCCCCGTCGCACCCGTCGTAGCCAGCCGTTGGCAGCCCAGGCAGCAAGTCGCCGAGCAGCCACGTTTCGGCTCACTCCTAGTGTCTCAGCCGCAGCCTCAACTGTGACCGCTCGCTGACCAGCGCCAAACAGCGCAACAAGCTGCCGCCTGCTGCGAACCGTAAGTCCTCCATATCGGAGCTGCCCACTCATCTGCTACATTCTAAATCCAGTAATTCTTGTCCAGACCGTATTACTGGCTTCATAGTGTCAGCCTACCTGAACAACCCAATGGTTCAGATACCAATGCAAGCGAAGATTACTGTGGTGGGGAGGCGAAAGTTGGCCTTGTGCCGATGATTTGGGTGGCTTCGAGGCGGGCCAGGTCGTTCTTGCTCACACCCAGTAGGCCGCCAAGAACCTCGGCGTTGTGTTCTCCCAGCATGGGGGCGGGGCGGGTGAACCATCGCTCGGGCCGGCGACCGAAGCGCACCGGTAGGGCCGGGAAGCGGTGGGTGCCGACCAGTGGATGCTCTACTGCCTCGTAAAAGCCTCGGGCGTTGACCTGGGGGTTGCGGTCGCCTCCCCGGGGTGTGCCCAACTCGGCGGTGGGAACACCGAACGAGATGAGCCGGTCCACGGCATCGGCGGCGGGGAGGTCGGCGCACCACCGGCTGAGCCGCTCGTCGAAGGCGTGGCGGGCCGCGAAACGGTCAGCCGGCGAGGCCGAGACCGCCACCCGGTCCAGCTCCAGTTCGGGGGCGGCGGCCAGCAGACCCGTCCAGTGCTGATCGGTCTCCACCGAGAGGGCGATCAGCCTGCCATCCGAGCAGGCGTAAATCCCCTGGGGGCAGGCGTGGGGGTGGTGGTTGGTGTCTCTCGACATGAGATGGCCGGTGGCCGAGTACTCCACCACCTGCTCGGCCGCCGCGTTCAGCGCAGCCTCCACCATGGTTGCCTCCACGAAGCTGCCCCGGCCGGTGCGCTCCCGGGCGTGCAGACCGCAGATAACCGCGTAGGCGGCGTGCAGACCGGCCAGCGGATCGGACGGGCCCCGGGCGAGCTGGGGGGAGGTGTCGGGGTAGCCGCTCAGCCAGCACATACCGCTGACCTGCTCCATCGTTTGGGCGAAGCCCACCCGGTCGCGCCACGGCCCGTCCAGCCCGAAAGCCGGCATCCGCACCATCACCAGGCGGGGGTTTATCTCGCTGACCACATCCCAATTCAGGCCGAACTGGTCGATCACCCGGGGCGAGAAGTTCTCCACCAGGGCATCGGACACCCCGATCAGCCGGTGCAGCAACTCCATACCCTCGGGTCGGGTCAGATCCAGGGTCACCGATCGCTTACCCACGTTGGCGTGGTGGAAGGTGGGGCCGAACTCCCACCACCAGTCGTCATCGGGGTTGCGGACCGAGCCGAATCTCATCCCGTCGGGTCGCTGCACCGACTCGATGTGGATGACGTCGGCCCCCAGGGCGGTCAGCACCAGCGTGGCATAGGGACCGGCCCAGAAGGCGGTCATGTCCACCACCCGGACCCCGCTCAGGGGCATGGAATCAGCCGGTACCGCGGTATCGGTGCCACCCACCGGTTGGCCAAGAGGATGCCTCGTGGGTTGCGTCTCGCCCAGCACTTCGTTGGTGTGCTGCCCCAGCAGGGGGGTGGGCCGGAAGGGAACCGGGGGATGGGCGGCATTGCGATAGGGCACCCGGGGTTGAACGAATCCACCACCGGGGTGGGGTACGTACACCCCTCGCTGCACCAAGTGATCCAACTCCACCAGGTTGGCCCCATTGCCGATCGGGGCGACCGGGATGCGGAGAAGTATGGCTTCGGCCACCACCTCCTCGGTGGTACGAGCCGCGGTCCACTCCCTGATGGGTCCGGCAATGGACTCCCCCGCGGCAATGCGCCTGCCCATGGTGGCCAACCGGGGATCGTCGCCCCACTCCGGTCGACCGATCAGAACGGTGAAGTCCTGCCACTGCTGGCCGGTGAACACGCAGAATCCCACGTAGCCGTCCCGGGTGGGTTCCACCGACGGCACCTCCAGCAGGGCCCTGGTGTCGTACTCGCCGGTGAACGAACCCCACAGGGTCTGCACGTTGGTACAGGTGGGGGTGATGGTCTCGAGCAGGGACAGGTCCACGTGGTCGCCGACCCCGGTTCGTTGAGCCCTGCGCAGCGCGGCGATGGCCGCCACCGCCGCGCTGACCCCGCCCATCCACTCCCCGATGCGACCACCGGCGTTGAACGGGGCTCGTCCGGGCCGGCCTCGAGTGGCGGTGGATCCGGCGATGGCCATGAGCGTGAACTCGTTGGCCGGACGGTTGCTCCACGGTCCACCCCGGCCGAAGTTGGACACCGACACCATGGTGGCTCCGGGCCGGCACCGGGACAGCGCCTCCCAACCGACTCCCAGGGCTTCCATCTCTCCCGGTTCGGACCGCTCAATCACCAACTCGGCGGTGGCGTACAGCTCCAGCAGCCTGTCCCGTCCCCCGGCGGTCCGGTAGTCCAGCACCACGCTCCGCTTGGTGGTGTTCAGGAATCCGAACAGGGGTCCGTGATCGTGGATGGGTGCGAACGAGGCGGAGTAGCCCCGCAGCGGGTCGCCGCCGGGCAGCTCCACCTTCACCACATCGGCTCCGGCGTCGGCCAGCAGCTTGGTGGCATAGCCCCCGGCGATACCCCAGCCCATATCGACAACCCGAACCCCATCCAGTGCCGGTCGCCCAACCATGAGTTCTCCTGTACCCATGAGCTCCCCCGCAACCATGAGTTCCCCAGACTAGTGAACTACTGTCTTGGCCGGTGGCAGGCAACGAGCAGGCATCGGTGGATCAACCAACTCAACACCGGCATGGATCGGTGGATCAACCCCGGATAGAGGCCGCGGTTCGAGAGATCCTGGCCGCCATCGGTGAGGACCCCAACCGGGATGGTCTGAGGGACACGCCCAGCCGGGTGGCTCGCATGTATGCCACCATCTGCGAGGGTCTGCACCAGGATCCGGCAACCCATTTGACCCGGCAGTTCGAGGCCGACCACGACGAGATGATCCTGGTGAGGGATATACCGCTGTACTCGCTGTGCGAGCACCACCTGATTCCGTTTCTGGGCAAGGCCCACGTGGGTTACATCCCCAACAACGACGGTTGCATCACCGGGCTGTCCAAGCTGGCTCGGGTGGTGGAGGGTTATGCCCGCATGCCCCAGGTGCAGGAGAGGCTCACCACCCAGATAGCCGATGCCATCGAGACCATATTGAATCCTCGGGGCGTGCTGGTGGTGGTGGTGGCCGAGCACCTGTGCATGTCGATGCGGGGCATCCGCAAGCCGGGGGCCAACACGGTCACGTCGGCAGTGCGGGGTTTGTTCCGTACCGACATGGCCACCCGCGCCGAGGCGATGCGGTTCGTTGATCGTTGACCATGGAGCCGTTGGTCATGGGTATAGTCAACGTGACTCCGGACTCCTTTTATGACGGTGCCCGGTTTTTGACCCCCGAGGCCGCGGTGACCCGGGGGCTCGAGCTGTTCGACGAGGGGGCTGCCGTGGTGGATGTGGGTGGCGAGTCCACCCGCCCGGGAGCCCGCCCGGTACCCCTGGACGAGGAACTGGCCCGGGTGGTGGATGTGGTGGCCGGCCTGGCCCCCCGCGGCCGGGTGTCCATCGACACCACCAAACCGGAGGTGGCCCGAGCCGCCGCCGCCGCCGGTGCCGGTATCATCAACGATGTCTCGGCATCCCTGCACGAGGTGGCGGCCGAGTTGGACATGATTTGGATAGCGGTCCATTGCCAGGGGACCCCCGCCACCATGCAGAGGGATCCTCACTATGCCGACGTGGTGGTTGAGGTGGGTGACTTTCTGGCTGCCGCTTCCGAGCGGGGGTTGGCCGCCGGGGTGCCCGAGGTTTGGGTGGATCCCGGAATAGGCTTCGGCAAGACCACAACCCACAACCTGGAGCTACTGGCCAACCTGAGCCGGATCGTGGCCCGGGGACAACCCGTCGTGGTCGGGGCCAGCCGCAAGCGCTTCATCGGGGAATTGCACGCCCGCAGTGACGGACTAAAAGTGCCCGAAGTGCCCGTCGACGACCGCCTGGAGGGGTCGCTGGCCACCGCGGCCTGGTCGTTGGCCCAAGGAGCATCGGTTGTCCGGGCCCACGATGTGGCGGCCTCGGTCCGGGTATTGAAGGTGGTGGTATGAGGAACAAGGCGGCCTCGGTCCGGGTATTGAAGGTGGTGGGAGCATGAGGAACAAGTGGGTGACGGGTATTTGTCCCCGCAACTTCCACTGGATAATGAGGGACCGCTTCGCGATCTGCGAGCGCCCGGGCGGTCGGGGTGAGAGCCACCGCCGGGTTCGGCGTACCGAGGAGATCAACTGGATCCGCCAGCAGGGGTTTACCCGGGTGGTGTCGTTGATCCCTTCCACCCATAACCTTCACAACTACAGCGAGCAAAACATTGCTTGGAATCACTGGCCCATCGCCGACAACGAGGACTATCGGGCGCGGCTGGGCCCCCTGTTCGTCGAGTTGCGATCGCTGCTGGCCGCCGGGGAGAAGCTGTTGGTCCACCGCCGAGCCCTGGGTGATGTGGTGTGCGGCTTCACGGCTGGGTACCTGTTGTGGAGCGGTATGGTTGCCAGCGAGCCGCAGGTGGTGGTGGTGGTGGAGAAGTTGACTGGGCGCCCTCTGGGTTCGGTGGGTCGCGGTATCGTGAGCATCGCCCTCACACTTCCCAAACCGGGAGAACAAGTTTCCGAAACCGGGGAGCCCGATACAGATGAGGGCTTGAACCCACCCGCCCTTGCGCCGGAATCGGTGGCCGAAACCGGGGAGCCCGATGAAGATGAGGGGCGCGGCGGGGATGGTTGAGGACTGCCTGGTGCTTCGCGGTTTGCGGTTGATGGCCCTTTGCGGGGCGTTGCCGGAGGAGAAGGTTCGACCCCAACCCTTCGAGTTGGATCTGGACATCGGTGCCGACCTGATGCCCGCGGGCGGTTCCGACGATCTGGCCGACACCGTTGACTACGGGGTGGTAGGGGCCGCGGTGGGGGCCGCGGTGGAGGGTGAGCAGTTCACCTTGATGGAGGCCCTGGCCCAGCGAGTGGCCGAAGCCTGCTTGGCCGGTGACCGGCGGGTGCAGTGGGTCACCGTGGAGGTCCGCAAGCTGCGTCCCCCGGTACCCCAGCACCTGTCCACCAGCGGGGTGCGCATCACTCGCTATCGCCCATGAACGTGAGTGTGCTTGTGGGTGCTTTCGATCCTCAGGCAGCTTCATGCTACGTGTCTCGCCCATGAACGTGAGTTGGGTTCAATGACCCAGGCCTTTTTGGGTTTGGGGTCGAACCTGGGCAACCGGATTGGGTATCTCGAGGGCGCGGTGGCCGGCGTTCCCGACCGCGTCGCCGTCTCCGGGGTGTACGAGACCGAGCCGGTGGGCGGTCCCGACCAGGGCCGGTACCTGAACGCGGTGGTCGAGTTGGACACCCGGCGGTCGGCCCGGGACCTGCTGGAACTGGGCCAGGCGCTGGAGGCTGCTGCCGGCCGGATGCGGGAGGTCCGCTGGGGTCCCCGCACGCTGGACGTCGATGTTCTGTGGGTGGACGGGCAGGTGGTTGACGAACCCGATCTGGTGGTGCCCCATCCCCGGATGTTCGAGCGGGCGTTCGTGATGTTACCCCTGGCCGAACTGGCTCCCGATCTGGTCGGGGATCGGATCGGCCCCGACCCCGGGGGTTGCCGTCGCCTGGGGGACTGGGCCGATTTGGCGCCTTCCCCCCGCGGGGGCGGCCGGTGAGCATCGGGGCCCGGTTTTCTCTTCGATGGGGCGGCCGGTGAATACCGCCACCCAACTACCGGTCATCGAGCGGGTGTCCGAGTTGCGGGCTGCGGTCGAGGCCGTCCGCCGCCGGGGCGGCTCGGTTGGTTTGGTGCCGACCATGGGCTACCTGCATGAGGGTCACCAGTCGCTGGTGGCCCGGTCGGCCGCCGGTGACGATCTGACCGTGGTGAGCGTTTTCGTGAACCCGCTCCAGTTCGCCGAGGGGGAGGATTACGGAACCTATCCCCGGGATCTGGACCGGGACACCGAGATGAGCGCCGCCGCGGGGGCCGGCCTTGTATTCGCTCCCCCCGCTGAGGAGATGTATCCCCAAACCCCGATCACCTCGGTGACGGTCAAGGGGCTCAACGCCATGCTGGAGGGCCAAATCCGCCCGACCCACTTCGACGGGGTGACCACCGTGGTGGCCAAACTGCTCTCCATTCTGGGGCCGGGCCGGGCCTATTTCGGTGAGAAGGACTACCAGCAACTGGTGATCATCCGGCGCATGGTGGCCGATCTGTGCCTGCCGGTCGAGGTGGTGGGTTGCCCCACTTTCAGGGAGCCCGATGGCTTGGCCATGTCCAGCCGGAATGTCTACCTATCCACCGGCGAGCGACCGGCAGCCACCGTGCTGTGGCGTTCTCTGCAAGCCGGACGGGACGCGGTGGTCGGGGGTAGCCGGGATCCCGGTGAGGTGGAGGCAGCCATTGCCGCGGTGCTGGCTGCCGAGCCCAAGGCATCTCCCGACTATGTTGCGGTGGTTGATGCCACCACCTTGGATCGTCCCGATGTCCTGGCCGGCGAGCTGCGACTGCTGGTGGCCGCTCGGATCGGCCGGGCCCGCCTGATCGACAATCTGGGGGTGAGCTGTGACTGATTTCGATCCCCCGGCTGACTGTGATCCCTCGGCTGATTTCGATCCCCCGGCGGATGAGGTGCGGGCTGTGGTGGAGCGGGCTCTGGCCGAGGATGTGGGGTTACTGGGCGATCTCACCTCCTCGCTTCTGACCCCGGCCGGTATGACCGCCGAGATCGTGGCCCGGGCCGCGGGTTGCCTGGCCGGGCGAGCCTGCGCGGTCGAGGTGTTCCGCCAGGTTGACCCCTCGGTCACCGTGAGTTGGCGGGCTGCCGATGGCAATCCGGTAACTCCGGGCCAGATGCTGGCGGTGGTCGCCGGACCCCGGGCCTCGGTGCTGACCGCGGAGCGAACCGCGCTCAACTTCTTGAGTCATCTGTCGGGTATCGCCACCGAGGTTTCCCGGTACGCGGCCCTGGCCACGGCGGCAGGGAGGGCTCGCATCCGGGACACCCGCAAGACAACCCCCGGTTTGCGATCCTTGGAGAAGGCCGCGGTAAGGGCCGGCGGGGGCCACAACCACCGGTCGGGATTGTCGGACTGGATCATGCTCAAGGACAACCACCTGGTTGGTATCGACATTGCCGAAGTGGTGGCCGCGGCCCGGCAGCGGTGGCCTGGTCGCACCGTTCAGGTGGAGTGCGATCACATCCAGCAGGTGGATGAGGCCCTGGTGGCCGGTGCCGATGCCCTGTTGCTGGACAACATGGCCCCTGACGAGGTGCGGGTATGCGTGGCCCGGGCCGAAGGGCACGACTGCCTGCTGGAGGTGAGCGGTGGTGTCACCGAGGAGACGGTGGCCGAGTACGCTGCCACCGGAGTGGACTTCATCTCGGTGGGTCGCATCACCAACTCAGCCCCCGCCCTGGACATGGCCCTGGATGCAACGGACATAGCCCCGGATGGGACCATAGCCCCGGATGGGGATGGTGGCCCGGGCCGGGATCGGGCGGTATAAACGGGGTTCTCATGTTGCTGGCAATCGATATTGGCAACACCCAGACGGTGGTTGGTCTGTATGAGGCCGACCGCGCCGAGGACTGCCGCGCCGAGGACGGGTTGATCGGGCACTGGCGCCTGTCCACCGTTCACGAACGCACTCCCGATGAGGTGTCGGTGCTCATTCGTAGCCTGCTGGACAGCATCGGCGTGAGCATGGAACATGATCTCACCGGAGTGGCGGTGTGCTCCGGCGTACCCCAGATCCGGGAGAGCGTGAGGATGATGGTGCAGCGCTACCTGCAATTCGAGCCGGTAGTGATCGAGCCCGGTACCCGTAGCGGCATTCCCATCCTGTACGACAACCCCCGCGAGGTGGGGGCCGATCGGATCGCCAACGCGGTGGCTGCCCACCATCTCTACGGTGGTCCCGCGGTGATTGTGGACTTCGGCACCACCAACAACTTCGATGTGGTCTCCGAGGCCGGGGAGTTCCTCGGGGGAGCCATAGGTCCGGGCATCGAGGTGAGCCTGGATGCCATGGTGGGTCGGGCCGCGGCGCTGGGTCCGGTGGCGTTGACCGAGCCCCGAAGCGTTATCGGCAAGACCACGATGGAGTCCATCCAGTCGGGGGTCATATACGGCTTCGTGGCCCAGATCGACGGGATGGTGGATCGGTTCTCCGCCGTTCTGGACAAGAACGGGGACGGTACAGATGTTGCGGTGATCGCCACTGGTGGTCTGGCTCATTTGATCGCTCCGCTGTCGGTGAGTATTGGGCATGTGGAGCCTTACTTGACCTTGCATGGCCTGTGGCTGGTCCATAGGCGTAACCGGTGAGTTTCCCGTACCGGTTCGAGGTCGCCCTGGTCGTCATCGGCCCCCGCCGGTCGTTGGTAGGGCGTAACCGGTGAGTTTTCCGTACCGGTTCGATGTCACGGCCACGGCGGCCTGGTGTCATCAGCGTTTCGGGGGGGTCGAGGCCGGTGTTGAGACCGGTGAGGAGGTGTCGGTGGCGGGGCGTGTGATGCTTCGGCGGGTGCTGGGAAAACTGGTCTTTGCCACGCTTCAGGATTCCACCGGGCGTATCCAGTTGTTCGCCCCGGCTGCGGTCACTCCCGATTTTGACGGGTTCGGCGACTTGTCGTTGGGTGATTGGGTCGGGGTGAGCGGTGAGGTGATGAGAACTCGGGCCGGGGAATTGTCGGTGAAGGTGGAGCGGTGGGAATTGCTGGCCGAGGCTCGGCGGGGTTTTCCCGACAAGTGGCATGGTCTGTCCGATCCTGACATCCGGTTCCGCCGGCGGTATGTGGATCTGTGGGTTACCGAAGAGGCTCGCCGGACATTCCGGTTACGGTCCGAGATGATGTCGCTGACCCGCCGGTGGTTGGAGTATCGGGGGTTCTGCGAGGTCGAGACCCCGGTGTTCCACCCGGTTCCCGGGGGGGCGCTGGCTCGACCGTTCAGCACCCACCACAACGCTTTGGACATGGACCTGTTCCTGCGGATCGCCCCCGAGTTGTATCTGAAGCGGCTGGTGGTGGGGGGAATGGAGAAGGTGTTCGAGATTGCCCGGGTGTTTCGCAACGAGGGGATCTCCACCCGTCACAATCCCGAGTTCACCATGCTGGAGTTGTACTGGGCCTACGCCGATTACGGCGATGTCATGGAACTGGTGGAGGAGCTGGTTGCCCATCTGGCCCGCGAACTCAAGGGCACCACCGTGATCAGCTACGGCGGCCGGGAGCTGGACCTCACCCCTCCATGGCGCAGGGCCCGGTTCATCGACCTCCTCACCGAGCACAGCGGCCTGGATGTGGATTTGGAGACCCCGCTGGAGGAGTTACGTTCGCACTGCACGGCCCGGGATATACCGGTTGAGGACCGTTGGGGACCGGGCAAGCTCTTGCTGGAGTTGTATGAGAAGACCACCGAGGCCGAACTGTGGGGCCCGGTGTTCGTGTGCGACTACCCCGAGGAGGTGTCGCCCCTGGCCCGCCGCCACCGCGAGCACCCCGGTTGGGCCGAGCGCTTCGAGACCATCGTGGCCGGCCGGGAACTGGCCAACGCCTTCAGCGAGCTGACCGATCCCGACGAGCAGCGGGCCCGCTTCGAGGAGCAGGCCACCGACCGGGACGCGGGCGACACCGAGGCCATGGATGTGGATACCGACTACCTGCGGGCTCTGGAGTTCGGCCTTCCTCCCACCGGTGGCCTGGGGGTAGGCATGGACCGGCTGGCCATGCTCCTGGCCGACGTGCCCTCCATTCGCGACGTGATCCTGTTCCCCACCCTACGCCCCGAAGCTCCATAGGCATTACTCCTAGCTGTAGCGCCTACGGAGGTTGTTGACAGTGGGCTAGCTCTGCTGGTGGTCGTGACGGTTTTGTAGGGGGTACTTGCGCGGGGGGGGGGGTTTGGTTATAGTGGGGGTTATGTTGAGTTTTTTGCGGGTTGGTTTGGTTTCTAGCCGGGGGGGGGGTAGTCGTTTAGGGCTGCCCTGGTTTGGGCTCCTGGTTTTGGTGGGGTTGTTGGGGTCGGTGTTGGTTTCGGTTGGGGGTGTGGGTGCGCAGGGGGGTGTGCCGTCGTATCCGCGATCGCCGGGGTTGGTGGTGTTGGGTGGTGGTCAGGTTCGGTTGTCGTGGGAATCGCCGGGGTCGGGTGAGGTGCGTTATGAGTATGTGTTTTCGCGGTCGACCGATGAGGGTACCACGTGGGATCCGCCGGTGGATAGGGTGGTGGATGCTTCTACGAATTTAGCGCCTACTTCGGGGGATCGTAGTGGGGTTGTGTGGGTGCCGGTGCCGGGGGGTGGGGCTGCTCGGTCGGTGGTGGTGTCGGGTTTGGTGGTTGGTAGCACCTACCGGTTCTTCGTAAGGGCTGTGAACGCTGCGGGAGCGGGGCTAATTCGTGAGCTTAGTAGCGTGGCTGAGGGGGATTTGATGTCTGGTGTTGCGCCGGTGCCGGCGGGTTTGCGGGCGGTTCCTGGGGATTCCCAGGTGGAGTTGAAGTGGACCAAGGCTTCCGGTGAGGTTGCGGGGTCCGGGTTTTCTCCTATTTTGCGGTACGAGTACGCGATCAAACAGGGTGATGGAAAGTGGTCGGCGTGGTCGTCGATGCCGGATTTGATGCGTGGGAGTTCGGTTTTGGCGGCTGGGAATCGTGATTCGTTCGTGGTTTCGGGTTTGGTTAATGATGTTGGGTATTCGTTCCGGGTGCGGGCGGTTAACAAGCATGGCAATGGTGCCACCGGTGTGGTGGGGCCGGTGGTGGTGGGGGGTGCGCCGGGTGCTCCTCGTAACTTTGTGGTGACACCGGGGGATAAGTCGGCGTTGTTGTCGTGGCAGCCGCCGGGGGTGGTTGGCTCCCCGGTAACGGGTTGGGAAGTGCGGTGGACGAATTTGGGGACTTACAGCCGTCTGGATAGCGCGGCGTGGTTGAGGGTTCCTGGTGGGGTGGGGGTCAGGTCTTATTTTGTGAGTGGTTTGGATAATACCAAGAGTTATTTGTTTGAGGTGCGAGCGGTTAATGCGTTGGGTGGGGGTTTGGGGGCGCGTTCTGGGTTCGTGTATTTGGGTGCGCTGCTGGATGCGCCTGGTGAGTTTAAGGCGAAGACGGTGACGGAGTCGTCGGTGACATTGGGGTGGGATCAGTCGGCTAATTTCGATAGTAGTGGTGGTGGTGTGAGGTTTAGGCGGTATGAGTATTCGGTGCGGGCTGGTGATGATGACTGGGGTGGTTGGGTGGCGATACCGGGCGACTACAGGACCAGAGAGTATGAGGTTCCGGGTTTGACGGCGGGTGTGGGTTATCGGTTCAGGTTGCGGATGGTGAATAGTGTTGGTGCGGGTGCGGCAGCAGAGACGGGGGTTGTTTATCCGGGTACGGTGCCAGCAGCGCCGGCGGTGTCCGCGGAGGTGGTGTCGGATTACACGATAGGGTTGCATCAGGTGGTTTTGTCATGGACTGGTGGTGATGGTGGTTCCCCGATAACGAAGTGGCAGTTGAAACATGCGACAACGGTGGACGGGTTGACCAGCGCGGTGCGGCATGATTTGTGTGATAACACAGCGGGGGCGGATCCGACCTGTGCGGGGTTGTCGACGGTGACGTTGCCCCAGTATCGGACCTTCGATTATCTGAGTGCAACTACGTGTTTTCTTAGGTTGTGTATGGGGCGTTTGGGTGCGGGGGATCGTTATTTTGTGTTGCGGGCGGAGAATGCTAGGGGTGTGGGTTTGGAGTCGGGGGTGGTGAGGGTGAACATCGCCAAGGGTGTTCCCTCTATGCCGTTGACGGTGGTTTTTAGGGGTTATACTGATGACCCCCGCACCGATGGTCGGCCTCATATGGGTGCAAATTCTCCTGGTAGTTATCTTCATGGTGGTACGCGTTTGCGGAATGAGTATTCGTGGAGGGTGGGTGATGGGCCGTGGGGTGGGTGGGTTACTCAAGATGGTACCCTTGCTAGAGCTACTGAGCGTTTTGATGAGATGACTTTTCGGGTTGGGGAGACTTACACGTTCAGGTACCGGACGGTGTCTGATTTGGGGGCGGGTTATGCGGGTGAGTCGGAACCGTTTGTGTTCGGGGCTCCGCCTTTGCCCGGTGCTGATGGTTGGGCAGGTGCTAACTTGACGCGCCCGGAGGTTTTGGCAATACCGGGTAATGGTCAGGTGAGGTTGAACATCATCCGAGCCAAAGCGCTTTTTGTAAGGCGTGGTGGTGCTTTTGTGGTTGGTTATGAGAATGCTTTCACCGATACCGATGGTACTTATGATGACACGGTTTGGGAGTATTCGTATCGTCCTGTGGGTGGTGAGTGGTCGCCGTGGGCGGTGTCCAACACGGGTCAAAGGTTCGCGGGGCGGGATGCGAGCAGCACCAATGTGCATACCGATGGGATAACGGTGTCGGGTTTGCGTAATGGGGTGGCCTACGAGTTCAGGGTTCGGGCGCGGAACCGGCACGGCACCGGTTGGTTGGAGGGTCCTGCATTGTATTCCAACGGTGCCGGTTTGACTAACAAATCCGCCGATGTTTACCCCGACAAGGTGGCCATACCCGGTGTGGCACCCCCCGCGCCGGCAGGGTTGACCGCTTCGGGTGGCGATGGCCAGGTGACGTTGTCGTGGACGTCGGTTGGGTCTGGAGGCCCGCCGATCATCCGCTGGGAATACCGTCAACAGAGCCGAGCCGCGAACGCTGACAATTTTGGTACTTGGGGCGATTGGACACCGGTTCCGGGTTCGGGGCCGTCTACGACTTCGGCGGTGATAAAGGGTTTGACCAATGGCACGACGTTCCGGTTCCGGTTGCGGGCGGTGAACGCGCTGGCATCTTTGGACAGCGGTGGTGTTTTCAATCTTGGAACTAACACCGCCGCTAACGGCGCGGAGGCGCAGTCGTTGGCAGTCACCCCGGGCAAGACACCTACCTCGCCTCGCCAGGTGCGGGTGACACCGGCCGATGGTGGGGTGAGAATCGCTTTGTTGGCCCCGGTGGGTGGTTCTGCGGTTTTGGGTTATGAGGTTCGGACGCGTCGCAGCGGTAGTGGCAGTTTTGATGCGTGGCAATCGTTGGGAGCTCGTATCACCCCACCGGCTCGCCATTTGGCGGAGTCGGTTGGGGTGCCGGTGCGGGGCCTGGTCAACGGGGTGGGCTATGACTTCGAGGTGCGGGCGGTGAACCAATTCGGTGCCGGCCCGGCTGCGGGGGTGGTTGGTCCGATAACACCGGTGGGTGCACCCACCGGGGGTTCGCTGCAAGCCACCGCCGGCGATGGTCAGGTCATGCTGTCGTGGGATGCGGTGAACACGGGGGGTAGCACGGTTACGGGTTGGCAGTACCGAATGAAAACCAACAGTGGGGGTTACGGTTCATGGACGACCGTCACCGGGGGTGCCCCAGCGCGCAGCCTGGTGGTGGATGATCTCGCCAACGGCCGGGCCTACACGTTCCAGGTGCGAGCCATCACCACCAACACCCAGGTGATCGGGGCGGCGTTCCAGTCCGATCCGGTCACCCCCTCAGCGGTGCCCCCCGCACCCACGGTGACCGCCACCGCGGGCAACATGATGGTCACTTTGAACTGGGACCCCGGTGCTGGCGGGGCGGTAGGGGAATCGTCGTGGGCTGCCCCCGTTACCGGGTGGCAGTACCGGGCCAAACCCGCCGACGGTGATTACGGCACCTGGTCTGATCTTCCCACCGCGACCACCACCGTTGATATTGGTGATTTGATGAACGGCACCGCTTACATGTTCGAGGTCAGGGCTCAGAACAAGATGGGTCCCGGAACCGCTGGTACTGCGACGGCGACGCCGGCGACGGTGCCCTATGCGCCGGAAGTGTCCACCACGGCTGGTGACAAGACGGTGACAGTGTCGTGGACACCGGGTGGTGATGGGGGTTCGGTGGTGACGGGTTGGCAGTTGCGTACCGGTGATGGCCAGTGGGCGGACCATCTTGCTGGTACCACCTCGGTGCCGGTGCAGGATCTCACCAACGGCACCGCTTACACCTTCCAGGTTCGAGCTCAAAACGCGATGGGTGCTGGTGCTGTTGGGGTTGTGACCGCGACGCCTGCTACCACCCCTGCTGCGCCTACTGTTACCGCCACACCTGGTGACGGCACCGTTACTTTGTCGTGGACACCCGGTACCAATGGGGGGTCTGCGGTGACCGGTTGGCATTTGCGGGTCGATGATGGCCAGTGGCAGGAACTGACCACGATGGGTTTGGGTGCCGATGCCACCTCGGTGCCGGTGTCGGACATGGTCAACGGCACCAGTTACACGTTCCACATAAGAGCCCAGAACGCGATGGGCCTCGGTGCTGTCGCCTCTGTCACGGCGACACCCGCCGCAGTGCCTGAGGCCCCCACTGTGTCTGCGACGGCCACCGATGGCACCATCACCGTCACCTGGATGGCGCGTGGTGATGGGGGTTCTGTGGTGACGGGTTGGCAGTGGCGCACCCAGGTCGGGAGTGCCGGTTTTGGTGAGTGGGCCGATGTTGGTGCGGTCACGATGAGCACGGTCATAACCGGTACTAATACTGGTACCGGTCCGGTGACCTATACCTTTGAGGTGCGAGCCGTAAACGCCATCGGTGCCGGTCCCGCGGGTACCTCGTCCACCATCACCTCCGGCGACGATGCTCCTGGTGGTGACACCCCCAGTGATCAGGTTTATTACTCCGGCCCGGTCACCGGTCCGAGTTTTTGTGCGGAGTTATCTTTGGGTGGGGCCCGCTTGTTCGCCCTCGACAGTGATGGTGATGGGGTGGCCGATATTTGCTCGCTGCCCTACACCCGCCGCGAAGCCATAGCCCGCCAAAACGCGGTTATCACCCTGGCCAACCGGTATCCCGACCTGTATCGCCGACTCGTCAACGCCGAGTGCGCCAACCAACCCGGCAACGAGGCTTGCGGTGGCGAGGAGTTGGCCGCACCGGGGTTCCCACCTCCCAACGACGGGGGTCCCTATTACTCGGGTACCATCACCGGCCCCTCCTATTGCGCCAACCGTTCCCTGGGAGGGCCAACCACCTACCCCCTCGACAGCGATGGTGACGGCGTGGCCGATGTCTGCTCGTTGCCCTACACCCGCCGCGAGGCCATAGCCCGCCAAAAAGCCGGTGACACCCTGGCTGCCACCTATCGCGACGAGTACAGAACCATTCTGGTTGAGGAGTGCCGCCGCCTGGGTCGTGGTAACTACGGCGACAGCGTGGCTGATCTGAACAACGACATCTGCAACAACTGACCCACCCCCACCCTATTTCTCCCCGCCGGGGTGTCCCCCACCACCCGGGGTCAACCCCGGCGGGGACCCACCTTTGCTTTCAACCGATTCCTTTCAAACGATTCTTGGTGGCCGACCCCGCATCACCCAGATGGTATGCCCTAACTAACCCACTCCGTGTTGGGCCACGATTGGTTGGTCAGCGGTCGCCGAGGGGGATGCGGGCTCGGTCGATCAGGTGATCGGTGGCCATACCGAGGGCTGCGGTGGTGGTGGTGGGTGGCAGCTTCTCCAGGTTGGCCGATGCCTCTTGGGCGTAGCGCCGGGCCGTGTCCAGGGCTTCCTCCACCCCGCCGCTGGTCCGCACCAGTTGCAGGGCCGAGCGGATGTTGGCGTCCGACACCGTTCCGCCCAGCAAATCCCGGAGCTGCGGGCCGCAATCGGAACCCAGCGCTCGGATCACCGGCAGGGTGTAGACCCCCTCGTGCAGGTCGTTGCCCGACGGCTTTCCCAGGTGCTCGTCGGTGGCGACGATGTCCAGAATGTCGTCCACCACCTGGAAGGCCAGCCCGTAGCAGCGGCCGAACTCCGTGAGGGCGTCCACCATCAGCCGGTCCAGCCCCGCCACCAACCCACCGATGCGGCACGAGGTGGCGAGCAGGGAGGCGGTCTTGCCCTCGATCGAGTCGGTATAGGAGGTCTCGGTACGATTGGGGTTACCGGTGTCCTGCAACTCCCGCACCTGTCCCTCGCAGAGCCGGCCGATGGTGGCGGCCAGCAGCCCCGCCACCTCCGTGCCCAGTGAGGCGGCCAGCTCCGACGCTCGGGCCAGCAGGAAATCGCCGGCCAGGATGGCCCGCAGATTGCCCCACTTGGCGTTCACGCTGGCCACGTTGCGGCGCACCTGGGCCTCGTCCATCACGTCGTCGTGATACAGCGAGCCGAGGTGAACCAGCTCCACCGCCACGCCCCCGGTGAGCACATCGTCGTTCGCGGGTCCGGGCCGGTTGTGGGCGATGGCGGCGGCGGCGATCACGAACCCGGGCCGAACCCTCTTACCGCCGGCCCGGATGAGGTGGCCGGCAACCTCGGTGAGGAATGGATCCTGGGTCTGTACCGCGGCCTCCAGGCGCAGCTCCAGCCTTTCCAGGTCGCGCCCCATGGTGGGAATCAGATCGAGGGGGCTGCGAGCCACGCCGTCAAGCGTAGTGGCCCTGCCCGCTTTCTCCCCATCCGACCGGGTTCGGGCCCCATCCGACCGGGTTCGGGCTTGGGGAACGAAAGGGGGCAGTGGGATGGTTACACTTCAGGTCTAACCCCCTCCCCTACTGGAGACTGCTGTGTTCGAGAGATTCACCGATCGTGCCCGCCGGGTTGTTGTGCTGGCCCAGGAGGAGGCGCGCCTGCTTCACCACAACTACATAGGTACCGAGCACATCCTTCTGGGCCTGATCCACGAGGGCGAGGGGGTGGCCGCCAAGTCCCTGGAATCTTTGGGCATCTCCCTGGAGGCGGTGCGCAAGCAGGTTGAGGAGATCATCGGTCAGGGCGGGTCGTCCCCGTCGGGGCACATCCCGTTCACCCCCCGGGCCAAGAAGGTTCTGGAGCTGTCGCTGCGGGAGGCGTTGCAGCTCGGCCACAACTACATAGGTACCGAGCACATCCTTTTGGGCCTGATCCGGGAGGGCGAGGGGGTGGCCGCCCAGGTCCTGGTCAAGCTGGGTGCCGATCTGTCCCGGGTCCGTCAACAGGTCATCCAGCTCCTGTCGGGTTTTGGCGGCCCCCATGGGGTGGGCGGCTCGGAGAAGGCAACCACCTCTCCCGGCGGTAGCGGTGACGGAAGCCCATCGGGCTCGCTGGTGCTCGACCAGTTCGGACGCAACCTCACCAAGATGGCCCGGGATAAGGGGCTGGACCCGGTCATCGGTCGCCAGCGGGAGACCGAGCGGGTCATGCAGGTGCTGTCCCGCCGCACCAAGAACAACCCGGTTCTGGTGGGGGAGCCCGGTGTGGGCAAGACCGCCATTGTCGAGGGCCTGGCCCAGAGGATCGCGGTCGACGACGTTCCCGAGACCATCCGCAACAAGCAGCTCTATACCCTGGATTTGGGCGCGCTGGTGGCCGGGTCCCGCTACCGGGGGGATTTCGAGGAGCGTCTCAAGAAGGTGCTCAAGGAGATCAAGACCCGGGGTGACATCATCCTGTTCATCGACGAGTTGCACACCCTGGTGGGAGCGGGGGCCGCCGAGGGGGCCATTGATGCCGCCTCCATCCTCAAGCCCATGCTGGCCCGGGGCGAGCTTCAGACCATTGGGGCCACCACCCTGGACGAATACCGCAAGCACCTGGAGAAGGACTCCGCCCTGGAGCGTCGCTTCCAGCCGGTCAAGGTCGAGGAGCCCACCATCGCCCACACCATTGAGATCCTCAAGGGGTTGAGGGATCGCTACGAGGCGCACCACCAGGTCACCATCACCGACCAGGCCCTGGTGGCCTCGGCCAACCTGGCCGACCGCTACATCTCCGATCGCCACCTGCCCGACAAGGCCATAGACCTGATCGACGAGGCCGGCTCCCGCCTGCGAATCAAGCGCATGGACACCCCCAACGACTACCGGGACTTCGAGAACCAGCTCGCCCAGGTCGTGGCCCAGAAGAAGAGCGCGGTGGAGCAGCAGGACTTCGAGGAGGCCGGACGGCTGCGGGATCAGGAGAAGGAACTTCTGGCCGGCAAGGAGAAGATGGAGGAGGAGATCCGGTCCAAGGGCGTGGATCTGTTCGACGAGGTGGACGAGGAGGCCGTGGCCGAGGTGCTGTCGATCTGGACCGGCATCCCCGTCTACAAGCTCACCGAGGAGGAAACGGCCAAGCTCCTGCGGATGGAGGACGAGCTGCACAAGCGGGTCATCGGCCAGGAGGACTCCATCAAGGCGGTGTCGCAAGCCATTCGCCGCACTCGGGCCGGCCTCAAGGATCCCAAGCGGCCCAGCGGATCATTCATCTTTTTGGGTCCGTCGGGCGTGGGCAAGACCGAGCTGGCCAAGACGCTGGCCGAGTTCCTGTTCGGCGATGAGCAGGCCCTCATCTCCCTGGACATGTCGGAGTACATGGAAAAGCACACGGTCAGCCGGTTGGTGGGTTCACCGCCGGGTTACGTGGGTTATGAGGAGGGCGGGCAGCTCACCGAGGCGGTGCGTCGCAAACCGTTCTCGGTGGTCCTGTTCGACGAGATAGAGAAGGCCCATCCCGATGTGTTCAACACCCTCCTGCAAATCCTGGAGGAGGGTCGTTTGACCGACAGCCAGGGTCGGTCGGTGGACTTTCGCAACACCGTGCTCATCATGACCTCCAACCTGGGCACCCAGAACCTTCGCAAGGCCAACCTGGGGTTCACCAAGGCCGACGGGGCCGTTACCTACGAGCGTATGAAGGAGAAGGTCACCGATGCCCTCAAGGATCACTTCCGCCCCGAGTTCCTGAATCGCATAGACGAGGTCATCGTGTTCCACGAGTTGACCCGGGAGGAGGTAACCCGGATTGTGGACCTCATGATCAAGCGGTTGCAGAACCAGCTCGAGGCTCAGGGCATAGGGTTGGAGCTCACCGATATGGCCAAGGTATTGCTGGCCCAGCGGGGGTACGACCCGACGCTGGGGGCCCGCCCGCTGCGCCGGGCCATCCAGCGCCTGGTGGAGGATCCGCTGTCGGAGCGTCTCCTGTGGAAGGAGTTCCGGGCGGGTGAGATCATCCTGGTGGATGCCGAGGACGATCCCGACGAGCCCGGCTCGGAGCGGATCTGCTTTCGGGCCACCGAGGGCTTCGAGCCGCCCCCGGTGGAAGAACTGGCCGGCACCCAGTAGACATGCCCGAGCGGGTCGGCATGCAGGCCGCGAGACGATGGACGAGCGTGCCCTCGGTGATCCTCGGGTTTTCGCGGTTCCGCCGGGTTTCGGCTGAGGGTGCGGCGGTGTCGGGGCCCTCGGTGGTCCTCGGGTTTTCGCGGTTCCGCCGGGTAGCCCTTCTTTTGGCATTGGTATTAGGGCTGACCGCCTGCCAGGTGGACATCGAGGTGGGCATCGACTTCAACGAGGACGGCTCCGGGGTGGTCACGGTGGAGGTGGCGCTGGACGGGGAAGCGGTGGCGCTGGCCCCCGGCATCACCTCCCGGTTGCTGACCGAGGACATCGAGGATCCGGCCTCGGGCTGGATATACAACGAACCCAGGATCGACGACCAGGGCCGGACCAACTTCTCCGCGTCCAAACCGTTCGGGTCGCCCGGCCAGCTCGAATCGGTGCTGGACGAGATCTTCGGCTCCGAGGAGGTGTTCCGGGATTTCAAGTTCGAGCGGTCCACTCCTTTCGCTCAGACCAACTACCGGGTTACCGGGGTGGTCGATCTGTCGGGCGGGCTGGACCTGTTCACTCATCCCGAACTCACCGAGCGCCTGGGTGGGCAACCCCTGGGGCGCCCCATCTCCGAGCTGGAGGCCGAGCTGGGAGGGTCGCTGATCGACATGGTGGCCGTGCGGCTGGTCCTGGACATGCCGGTGGGTACCGAGCAGCAGGAGATCCTGGAGCTGGGAGGGGCCCCGATTAGTATCGAGATGACCGGCCAGGAGGAGAGCGCCACCGCGGTGACCCTCCGGTGGGTGGCCTGGGCCGCGTTCGCGCTACTGGGCCTGGCCGTGCTCATTGCCGGGGCCGGGTACCTGCTGGAGCGGCGAGCCCGGGATCTCAGCACCGATCCGACCATGGCCCAGGAATCCCCTGCCCGCTCCGCCGGTCCCGCGGCGACCCCACCCCCGGCTCGCCGGTTGCGGTTGGTGGTTCTGAACCCGCTCGGGGTGCTGTTCGAACCGGCGGACGAGCCGGCCCGGCTTCTTGCCTCCTTCGTGGCCGAGCGTGGCGGGGAGATGGACGACGAGAGCGTGTACAACCTCCACCACCAGGCGGTTCTCGGCCGCATAACCCCTGCCGAGTTGTGGTCCGGGCTGGGACTGGACGGCGACCCCGCCGAACTCACCGAGCAGTACCTGGATCAGTACACCGTGAGGTCCGGGGCCCGGGATTTCGTGGGCGAGATGGCTCGCCGGGAGCTGCCGGTGGCCTGCCTCACCAACGACATCGCCCTGTGGTCGTCGGCGCTGCGGGATCGGCTCCAGATAAACACCGTGGGCACCTGGATAGTGAGCAGCGAGGTGGGTGTGTGCATGCCCGCTCCCGGTATCTACGAGGCTCTGCGCCGGACGACGGCGATTCCTTACGAGAACGCGCTCTTGGTGGATGTGAGGGTTGAACATCTGGACACCGCCCAGGCGCTGGGTATGTCCACCGCGCTGCTGGCCGAGGTTCGCCCCGAGGCCCCTGGCCACGCGGTTGTGACCAGCTTCTCCGACTTCTTCCGCCGCCGCCCCCGCTCCTGACCCGACCCCGGGTGATTAGAAGATCCCGGGCAACTAGAAGACCCCGGGCAACTATAAGATCAGCCTGGCGGCCTGGGTGGCGAAGTAGGTGAAAATCAAAGGTGTTTGGCGGCCTGGGTGGCGAAGTAGGTCAGGATCACATCCGCTCCTGCCCGGCGGATACCGGTGAGAGTCTCGCTGATGAGGGCTTGCTCGTCCAGCCATCCCGACGCGGCGGCCGCCTTGATCATCAGGTACTCGCCGCTGACCTGGTAGGCCGCCACCGGCACCACCGATGCATCGGCGAACCTCCTCACCACGTCCAGGTAGGGGCCGGCGGGTTTGACCATCACCATGTCGGCCCCCTCGGCTGTGTCCAGCTCCAGTTCCCGCAGGGCTTCGCGGCTGTTGGCCGGGTCCATCTGGTAGGTCTTCTTGTCGCCATGGCGGGGGGCCGAGTCCAGTGCCCCCCGGAACGGCCCGAAAAAAGCCGATGCGTATTTGGCGGTGTAGGCGCAGATACCCACGCCGTGGTGGTCGTGGTGGTCGAGCGTTTCCCGGATGGCCCCAACCCGACCGTCCATCATGTCGCTGGGCGCGACGATGTCGGCCCCGGCATCGGCATGCATCAACGCCTGGCGGCACAGCACCTCCACGGTTTCGTCGTTGAGGACGGTACCGTCGGGGCTCACGATGCCGTCGTGGCCGTCGCTGCTGTAAGGGTCGAGGGCCACATCGGTCATCACCACCGTGTCGGGATGGGTGGCCTTGATGGCTTCGATGGCTCGGGGTACCAGCCCGTCGGGGTTCCAGGCCTCGTCGCCGGTCGGGGTCTTCAACTCCTCGGGGGTGACTTCGAACAGGACCACAGCCCGAACCCCGAGATCGGCGGCCCGTCCCACCTCGTCCACCAGGCCCTTCGTGCTCCAGCGGTTCACGCCGGGCATCGAGTCGATGGGTTCGTCGGAACCTCCGTGAACGAACAGGGGCAGCACGAGGTGGGCCGGGGTCAGCTCGGTCTCGCGCACCATGTCCCGGATGGCGGGGGTGCGCCGGTTCCGTCTCGGTCGGGCGATCAACTCCAGAGGCATTCTCCAATGTTCCCATCCCCGGCCCCGTTGTGCGCTGCTGATGGCGGGCGGGGATGTAAGGGGCGGGGTTGCTGGGGGCCTTTGCCCGTTGTGCGCTGCTGATGGCGCGCCGGCGATGCGGTAGACAAGGGGTATGCGCGTTGAGTTGCCGACCGGGACACCGGCCGAGCTGGTTCGGGTTGACGGGGCCGAGCGGGGGCTGGTGCTCATCCCCGACATAATGGGATTGCGCCCCCTGTTCGACGATCACGTTGCCCGCATCGCAACCGGGCAGGGCTGGACCGTGTGCGCTCCTCAGCTTTTTGCCGGTCGGGAGCATCTCACGGTCGAGGAGCGGATGGCGGCGGCAGCCGAGCTGGTTGACCAGCAGGTACTGGCCGACGTTTCAGCCGCGGCCGATGCCACCGGGTGCAGCACGGTAGTGGTAACCGGCTTCTGCATGGGTGGTATGTATGCCATCAAGGCTTCAGCCACCGGGCGGTTCCACCGGGCGGCCGCCTTCTACGGGATGATCCGCCTGCCCGAGCACTGGCGGGGTCCCGGTCAGAGCGAGCCACTGGAGCTGCTGGCCGGGGGCGACCCCTGCCCGCTGCTGGCCATCGTCGGCACTCAGGATCCGTTCACCCCGGCCGCTGATGTGGCCGCCCTGGAGGAGGCCGGGGCGGTGATCGTGTCCTACGAGGATGCCAATCATGGTTTCGTCCATGATCCCGACCGCCCGACCCATCGCCCAAAGGACGCCGCCGATGCCTGGGCTCGGGCCATCGAGTTCCTGAGCGCTTGACATCGATGGATGACCGAACCTCTGCCGGTAGAACCGGGTTTACCTTGACATCGATGCAGAACCGAACCCCGGTGTGGATGCATGGTGCGCCATTGCCGGTAGAACCGGGTCTGCCTTGACATCGATGGATGACCGAACTCCGGTGTGGACGGTGATCGTTGCGGCCGGCTCGGGCACCCGCTTCGGGGGGGCCAAGCAATACCTGGAGCTGGCCGGCATGCGGGTGGTGGACCGCAGCGTGGCCGCCGCCGCCCAGGTGAGTGACGGTGTGGTGGTTGTGGTGCCCCCGGCGGATGTGAGCACCGAGTCGTCTCGCTCGGCCGCGACCGCGGTGGTGGCTGGGGGGCCGAGCCGGGCTGCCTCGGTCCGCAACGGGCTGGCCGCCGTACCCCCGGAAGCGGCCATCATCTGCGTCCACGATGCGGCCCGCCCCCTGGCCGGCCCCGACATTTACCACAAGGTTGTCGGTGAGGTGCGAGCGGGGGCCGGCGGGGCCGTGCCGGTGGTGCCGGTGACCGATACCATTCGCAGGGTGGACGGGGAGGTGGTGGATCGCAGCACGCTTCAGGCCGTGCAGACCCCGCAGGCGTTCAGAGCCGAGCTGTTGCGGATGGCTCACACCGGTGCCGGTGATGCCACCGATGATGCCGGTCTGGTGCAAGCAGCCGGGTATCCGGTGGTTGCGGTTGAGGGCCATCCCCGCAACATCAAGATCACCCACCCCCATGACCTGGTGGTGGCCGAGGCCTGGTTGGCGACATGACCGTTCCGAGCGAGACCACTCCCGGGGACGTGATCTTGAGGGTGGTGGCCGAGGCCTGGTTGGCGACATGACCGTGGCCATGAGGGTGGGTCACGGGTTCGACACCCACCGGTTCAGCGCCGACCCGGACCGCCCCCTCATCCTGGGTGGAGTCCGGTTCGAGGGCACACCGGGACTGGTCGGTCACAGCGATGGTGACGCGGTGGCTCATGCCCTAACCGATGCACTGTTGAGCGCCGCCGGTTTGGGTGACATCGGCGGGATGTTCCCCGATACCGACGATGCCTGGGCCGGTGCCGACAGCCTGCGGATGCTGGCCGGCGCGGTGAGCCGGTTGGTTGCCGGGGGATGGCAGGTGGTTAACGCCGATTGCACCGTGGTGGCCGAGGCCCCCCGCATCGCCCCGTACCGCCAAGATATGGAGGCCCGGTTGACCGGTGTCGTCGGTGCCCCGGTAACGGTGAAGGGCAAGCGAGCCGAGGCCCTGGGGGCGCTGGGTCGAGGTGAGGGTCTGGCCTGCTGGGCGGTCGCGCTGATCGAGCGGCCATGAGTTCTCGCCATCGGGGACGGGGGCGTGGCCATGACCGGGGCGGGGGTCGCCGGGGCGGGGGTCGCCCATCCTCGGGTGGCCAAAAAGCCCGCTCGCGGTCCGGTTTGGGTGGGGATCGGGTGGAGGGCCGCCAAGCCCGCTCGCGGTCCGGTTTGGGTGGGGATCGGGTGGAGGGCCGCCAAGCGGTTCGGGAGTTGCTTTTGGCCGGGACCCGCCCCGTCCATGAAATTGTGATCGGTGCCGGTCAGAACCGCACCGGAGCTCTGGCTCAGATAGTGGAGTTGGCTACCGAGTTGCGGGTGCCGATCAAGGAGGTGGCGATGAGCAAGTTCGAGTCGATGGCCGCCACCGAGGTCCCGCAGGGAGTGATGGCCCGAGCTGCTCCCCTCACAGAGCACGATCTGGACGAGCTGGCTAGCTCCTCCGACGGTCGCCCCCCATTTCTGCTGGTGCTCGACGGGATCACCGATCCGGGCAACCTCGGGGCGGCGTTGCGGACCGCCGAGGGCGCTGGGGTTACCGGCGCGGTCCTGGGACGGCACCGATCGGCACACATCACCCCGGCGGCTGCCAAAGCTGCGGCCGGCGCGGTGGAGCACGTACCCATGGCAGTGGTGGCGGGGATACCCACCGCGTTGAGTCGCCTGGCCGAACTCGGGGTTTGGA
This sequence comes from Candidatus Poriferisocius sp., assembly GCF_965202595.1. Classification (GTDB taxonomy): domain Bacteria; phylum Actinomycetota; class Acidimicrobiia; order Acidimicrobiales; family Bin134; genus Poriferisocius. Next base: position 2,319,047 of record NZ_OZ241836.1, on the reverse strand, counting down.
CGGTGGGTTTGGACACGGTTGCGCCGATCACGGTGTACGAGATGAATGTGGCTGCCGATGCGGTGGCGCTGGTGGTGGGCAGCGAGGGTCGGGGCTTGTCCCGTCTGGTCCGCCAACGTTGCGACATCGTGGTTACCATCCCCCTGTCGGGCAACCTCGGTTCTCTCAACGCCGCGGCCGCCACCGCCATCGGTTGCTTTGAAGTCGCCCGTCACCGCCGCACTGCCGGTTCCCGAAAACCCGCTGAACCAGCTTCCCCGCGAGGATCGGGTCGATGATCTCGGTGCGGCCGCACTGCCGGTTCCCGAAAACCCGCTGAACCAGAGCCCGAGACAGGAAGGTCTGAGTAGGGGTGGAACTCCTCGGCCAGAGCCTGCTTCACGAGAGCCCGAGACAGGAATCGAACCTGCGACCGGCTGTTTACAAGACAGCTGCTCTACCGACTGAGCTACTCGGGCATTTGTTCGAGTGCTGGTGAGCTACTCGGTTATGTGGCCCCAGAGCCGGGCGGGCTACTCGGGCATTTGTTCGAGTGCTGGTGAGCTACTCGGGCATTTGTGGGTGGTTATTGGAGGGTATTCAGGATCCGGGAAAAGTATAAGAGGTGCGGGTTTGGGGAGGGTGCTTGAATAGTGCCCTTGTGTGGGTAACTCTGGTTGGGATGGCTCTTACGAGGCGAGATCGGGAAATCCTGGATTTTGAGCGTACCTGGTGGCAGGGGACCGGATCGAAGGAGGTCGCTATCCGAAAGCGTTTCGATCTTTCCACCACCCGTTATTATCAACTACTGAACGAACTACTGGAAGAGGCGGATGCAATGGAGTACGACCCCATGGTTGTAAGGCGTCTGCGGCGGGTTCGTGATCGCCGCAGACGGTCCAGATTCGGCCACACCTCGGTTGGCTGGCAGCCGTCGCAGTAACAGTCCGGAGTTGGAGACATCATGGAGTCGAACCCAGTACCCAGCAACCAGATGGCCATCAGGGGAGTGGTGCTGGTTCTTGCCCTGATTGCCGCCGGTGCCTTCGTGCTGGCTCGCGGCCTCAATGATGATCCCGCACCGGTTACTGCTCAGAACGGCAACGAGCCGGTCGGGGAGGCCGAGCCGACATCGCAACCGGATTCCGAGCCGGTTGATTCCCCGCCCGACAGCGATGACCCGGCCTCCACCCCCGTAGGGGCCACCGAGGAGCCCCAGCCGCCCACCACTGACCCCACCGAGGAGCCCCAGCCGCCCGCCTCCGACCCCACCGAGGAGCTGCAATGCCGTGATCCGGCCACCATCCAGGTGCTGGTGGCCAACGGCACCGATGTCACCGGGGCTGCCGGCCGGCTCTCTAGCGAGTTGGGCATCGCCAACTATGTGGTGCTGGCACCGGTGAATGCCAGCCCCCAGACCAGCTCGGCCTTCTACTACCGGGCCGGCTACCGGGTTGACGCCCAGTGTGTGGCCGAAAAGCTGGGGGCCAGCTCCGGACCGTTCTTCCCGATGACCGATCCTCCTCCGGGAGGCATCACCCTGGACACTTTGGGCCAAGCCTATGTGCTGGTCATGATCGGCCCCGACAGCCTGGCCCGGAGTCCCGGCTGAAGGGTGTGAGGGCAGAGTGGCTTGGGTTGAGGGTGTGATAGCTGAGTGGCCCAGGTTGAGGGTGTGAGGGAAGTGGCAGCATGCATGTCGTTGTCGCGCCCGACAAGTTCCGAGGCACGGCCACCGCGGCCCAAATCGCCCGGGCGGTAGTAACTGCCGCCCAGCAGGCCGGCGCAACCGCAGAGCCGGTTCCGATGGCTGACGGGGGAGAGGGAACCCTGGAAGTGGTGGGTGGGGCCAACCGCACCACCATGGTCACCGGTCCCCTGGGTGATCCGGTTGAGGCTGAGTGGCGGCTGCACCGGCACGTGGCGGTGATCGAGATGGCCCGAGCCTCGGGTCTGGCGCTTGCGGGTGGGGCCGGGGGCAACGACCCCCTCGGAGCCACCACCTACGGGACCGGGGAGCTGATCGAGGCCGCGGTGGATCGGGGGGCCCGGCGGGTGCTGGTGGGGGCGGGAGGCTCGGCCAGTACCGACGGGGGTTTGGGGGCACTGCGGGCGCTGTATCCGGTGCAACGGCTCAAGGGAGTGGAGCTGGCCGTGGCCTGCGATGTGAGAACCCGCTTCATCGAGGCCGCCGCGGTGTTCGGGCCGCAAAAAGGGGCTGGACCCATGCAGGTGGAGCTGCTCCACCGGCGGCTGGAGCGTCTCTGCCAGGTGTATGCCGATACCTACGGGGTGATGGTGAACGACATCGAGGGCTCGGGTGCGGCCGGGGGGCTGGCCGGAGGCTTGTCGTGCCTGGGAGCCGAACTGAGCAACGGCTTCGAGCTGCTGGCCGATGAGGTGGACCTGTACGGTCGCATCGAGCGGGCCGATCTGGTGGTGACCGGCGAGGGGGGCCTGGACCCGACATCTTTCCAGGGCAAGGTGGTGGGGGGCGTGGTTGAGATGGCGGCCGCCGCCGGGTTGCCGGTGCTGACCGTGGTGGGGCGAGTGGACGGAGCTACTGCTCCCCCCCACGGGGACCTGATCAGCCTGAGCGAACTCTACGGTCCTGAATTGGCCATGACTCAAACCGCCTGCCTTGCCGGGAAGGCGGTAGCGGAGTTTCTGAGGAAATAGGCAGTGGTCAACGGCCACCGCCGGGGTATCCAGGTACTTCGATCAGGGGTGGGCGCTCCTGCATGGTGATCTCGGTGTCGCCGAACCCGGGGCGGCGCAGGGTGATAGCCGTGTTCACCAGGGTGCGGTCGGCCCGGTGAAGGGCTACCTGCATAACCTCGGTCGCCTGTGACGACAATTCGTGCAGCGGTCGGTTGCGGTGGACCCGCACGCCCAGATCCACCTGGGCGATCGTGCTGTAACCGGCCAGCTTGCACATGTCGATGAGCAGCCCCATCTCCACTCCGTACCCCTGAACGAACGGTACCCGCTCCAGCACTTCACGCCGCCCGGCGTACTCCCCGGCCAGGGGTTGGACAATGTCGCTCAACTCGGGGAACAAAAGGGCGATGAGCGGTCGGGCCACCAACTCGGTGGTTCTCCCCCCGCCCCTCTGGTCGGCTCCCACCGGCCGGTGGTAGTAGCCCTTGCAGTAGCTGATGGAGTCGTCGATGAGCAGCGGTCCCAGCAAACCGGTTATGAAGTGGGGGGCGAAGTTGGCCACGTCACTGTCGCACCACACCACCAGATCCCCGGTGGAGACGAACAGCGACTTCCACAGCGTCTCACCCTTGCCGGGTTGGTTGCCCAGATGGGCCAGCACGTCGGAGCACGCCACCACGGTGGCCCCGGCGGCGGCGGCAGCGGCGGCGGTGCCGTCGGTGGAGTGGTCGTCCATCACGATCAGCTCGTCCACCAGTCCCAACCTGTCCATGAACTGGGTGCGGACCAGTTCGGCAATGGCCCCCACCGTGGCTTCCTCGTTGCGGGCGGGCAGGCAGACCGATACCGTCGTTGCCCCCTTGCGCTCGACCAGCTCATCGGCCAAGAACTCCCCGGCCACGAACCTTCGCCTCCCGTTCATTGTGGGTTCGGTCTCATGGTTGCCTCCCGTTCATTGTGGACTAGGTCTCATGGTTGCCTCCCGTTCATTGTGGACTCGGTCTCATAAGTCGTTTCCACTGCTTCACTCGAATAGCATGATGGCCCATGAGCGTGACTGTCCGGATACCGACCACACTTCGTCCGCTGGCCGGAGGGGCCGGCGAGGTTACCGTCGAGGGGGCGACGATCCGCGACGTGATCTCTTCGCTGGATGCCGCTCATCCCGGTTTCATGGACCGGCTCATCGATGAGTCCGGCCGCCTGCACCGGTACGTCAACGTGTTCGTGGATGACGACGATGTGCGGTTCCGGGAGGGTCTGGCCACGCCGGTTCCCGAAGGCCAGACGGTGGCGATCGTGCCCGCAGTGGCCGGGGGCTGATTTGTTGCTGGGTTTCAACTTGAGCTTGGCCGGTTGGGGTACTCCTGGCTAGTCTTTAGCAGTCTCATACTGAGAGTGCTAAAACCTTCTAAAAGAGTTGCTGCACGAGCAGCAAGAGGAAAGGGAGTGTTCAAGGATGCCCAAGATCATCTCGTTCGATGAAGAGGCTCGGCGGGCGCTGGAGTCGGGAATGAACCAACTGGCCGACGCGGTGCGGGTGACGCTTGGTCCCAAGGGCCGCAACGTCGTGCTGGAAAAGAAGTGGGGAGCGCCCACCATCACCAACGACGGCGTGTCCATCGCCAAAGAGATCGAGTTGGAGGATCCCTACGAGAAGATCGGGGCGGAGCTGGTCAAGGAGGTGGCCAAGAAGACCGACGACGTGGCCGGCGACGGCACCACCACCGCCACCGTGCTGGCCTGGTCGATGGTTCGTGAGGGGCTGCGGAACGTGGCCGCCGGGGCCAACCCCATGTCCATCAAGAAGGGCATCGAGGCCGGAGTGGAGGCTGCGGTGGAGGCCATCCACTCACAGTCGGTGGATGTGTCCTCCGACAAGGCCCAGATATCCAACGTGGCTGCCATCTCCGCCGCCGATGCCGAGATCGGCGAGCTCATCTCCGAGGCCATCGACAAGGTGGGCAAGGATGGCGTGGTCACCGTCGAGGAATCGCAGACCTTCGGCCTGGAGCTCGACTTCACCGAGGGCATGCGCTTCGACAAGGGCTACATCTCCCCCTACTTCGTGACCGATGCCGAGCGGATGGAAGCCGTGCTGGACGACCCCTACATCCTGTTCGTCGGGACCAAGATCACCGCGGTGCGCGACATCGTGCCGGTGCTGGAGAAGGTCATGCAGGCGGGCAAGCCGCTGCTGATCATCGCCGAGGATGTTGAGGGTGAGGCGCTGGCCACCCTGGTGGTCAACAAGATCAGGGGTACCTTCAACTCCACTGCGGTGAAGGCCCCCGGCTTCGGTGACCGCCGCAAGGCCATGCTTCAGGACATGGCCATACTGACCGCCGGCCAGGTCATCAGCGAGGAGGTGGGCCTCAAGCTGGAGAACACCACCCTCGACCTGCTGGGCCGGGCCCGCAAGGTGGTCATCACCAAGGACGAGACCACGATCGTGGAGGGGGCCGGCAACCGCAGCGATGTTGACGGCCGCATCGCCCAGATCAAGGGTGAGATCGACAACACCGACTCCGATTACGACCGGGAGAAGTTGCAGGAACGCCTGGCCAAGCTGTCGGGCGGCGTGGCCGTGCTCAAGGTGGGGGCTGCTACCGAGGTGGAGCTCAAGGAGAAGAAGCACCGGATCGAGGACGCGGTCAGCACCACCAAGGCGGCCATCGAGGAGGGCGTGGTCGCCGGCGGCGGTGTCACCCTGCTGCGGGCCCAGGTGGCGGTGAACGCCGTGGCCGAGGGGTTGGCGGACGACGATGAGGCCACTGGTTCCCGAATCGTGGCCAAGGCTCTGGAGGGTCCTTTGACCCAGATCGCGGTCAATGCCGGCCTCGAGGGGGGCGTGATCGTGGAACGGGTCCGCAACCTGGAGGGTAACTTCGGGCTGAACGCGGACACCGGCGAGTACGAGGATCTGATGGCCGCAGGCATCATCGATGCCGCCAAGGTCACTCGCTCGGCACTCCAGAACGCGGGGTCGATCGCCGGCCTGTTCCTGACCACCGAGGCGGTCGTGGCCGACAAGCCCGAGGAGGGTGGCGGCGGCATGCCCGGAGGCGGCATGCCCGACATGGACTTCTAGGAGCCACCAGCCGTAGCCACCAGCAGTAGCCACCAGCCATAGCCACCAGCAGCGGCTCAAGCCTGCCCGGCAAAGGGCGGTAACGTCTTGCCATGGTTGAGCTTCACCCTTTGTGCGCTCCATTGGAGTTCTTGCTCGGAACGTGGAAGGGCACCGGGGTAGGGGAATATCCAACCATTCGGGACTTTTCCTATACCGAGGAGGTGGCTTTCACCCATACAGGTAAGCCGTTCGTGGCTTATGCCCAAAAGACCCGGGATGCCGGCACCGGCCTGCCCCTGCACGCCGAGTCCGGATACTTGCGCCCCCACAAGGGTGGGCACCTGGAGTTGCTGCTGGTACAGCCCTCGGGTATAGCCGAGTTGCTCGAGGGCACGGTTGCCGATCGCCACATCCAACTTGTCTCCACCGCAGTGGTGGGCACGGCCACGGCCAAGCCGGTAGCCGCCACCGAGCGGTGTTTTCGGGTTGACGGTGAGGTATTGCACGCCTCGGTGGCCATGGCCGCCATGGGGTTGGGGCTCCAGCACCACGTGGCTTCCGAGTTGCGCCGGGTGCCATGACCCGGGGGCGGTCCCAGCGAGTACTGATGCGCCACTGGGACGGTTCCCATGAGCATCGCCGGCCCGATGATCTGGTGGTGGAGGAGCCGCTCACCATCCGGTTGGACGGCGTGACCGTAACCACCACCATGCGCACCCCGGGCCACGACTTCGAGCTGGCCGCCGGCTTCTGCTTCACCGAGGGCCTTCTGGGCGATGCCTCGGTAACAACCATCCGCTACTGCTACACCGAACCTGCCATCGCCAGCGGAGATCATCCCAACGTTCCTCCGGCTCCATCCCGCCACCGCGAACCTGCCATCGCCACCGGGTACAACCTGGTGACGGTGGAGACCGATGGGGCACCCCCGGCTACCCCCCGCCTGGGGCTGACCACCTCGTCCTGCGGCCTCTGCGGTACCGAGAGCATCGAAACGTTGCGCAACAAGTTGGGCCCGCTGCCCGGGAGCGGGAAGCCCATTGGGGATATGGACGTTCTGGCCGCGGTACCCGACCGGGTTAGGGCTGCTCAGGACCTGTTCGACACGACCGGGGGAGTTCATGCCGCGGCCGCCTTCACCGCCGGGGGTCGGCCCACCCTGGTTCGGGAGGACATCGGTCGCCACAACGCGGTGGACAAAGTTGTGGGTCGCCTGCTGCTGGATGGGGATCTGCCCGCTCACGGTCGGGGGTTGTTCGTGAGCGGTAGGGCATCGTTCGAGATGGTGCAGAAGGCGTGGGCTGCGGGGTTCACCACGGTGGTGGCGGTGAGCGCCCCGTCTTCGCTGGCGGTGGAGACCGCCCGGGCCGCCGGTTTGTGCCTGGCCGGCTTCGCCCGCGACGGCCGGCTCAACCTCTATTCTCCTTACGGTTAGTGCCAAAAGAAACCTCTATTCTCCTTACGGTTAGTGCCAAAAGAAACCTCTATTCTCCGTGCCGCTGGTGCCACTGGAAAGAAGGAGCCCTCATGCGACCACTGCCCAAGCTGACCCCGGAGAACGAGTTCTTCTGGACGGCCGGTGCCGACGGGGAGCTGCGGTTCCAGTACTGCGGCACCTGCGACCGCTACTTGCATCCCCCCGGGGTGGTTTGCTCCCGGTGTGGGGGCGTTCCCGGGGTGCGACCGGTGTCGGGCCGGGCAACGGTGGTGGGGTTCACGGTCAACCACCAGCCGTGGTTGCCCGACATGAAGGTTCCCTACGTGATCGGGCTGGTGGCCATCGAGGAGGACCCCCTGGTGAGGCTCACCACGCTGATTGTGGATGCCGATCCCGACCACGTGGTCATCGGCCTGCCGGTGGCGGTGCGGTTCGAGCAGCACGACGACGTGTGGTTGCCGGTGTTCGCCCCCACCGACGAGCCCGCATCGGGGGTGGTCGAATATCCCGAACCCAGCCCGGCACCGGTAAGGCCCATGGCGGTGGCCGAGAAGTTCGAGTCCCGGGTGGCCATCACCGGGATAGGCATGTCGGAGGTGGGCCGCCGCCTGGGCCGCCATCCCATGAGCCTGGCCATGGATGCCTGCCGGGCTGCGGTGGCCGATGCCGGGCTGACCATGGACGACATCGACGGCCTGTCCACCTATCCCGGTGGCGGGGCCAGGGATGGGGGTCATTCCGAGGGCGGCATCTACCCGGTGGCCGATAGCCTGGGTATTCACCCCACCTGGTTCTGCGGCACCATGGAGACCCCGGGCCAGAGCGGTGCGGTGGTGAACGCCATGCTGGCGGTGGCCGCCGGGTTGTGCCGCCATGTGCTGTGCTTTCGCACCGTGTGGGAGACCACGTCCATCGCCTGGGGTAATCGCCGCAACAGCGGCGTGGATGGGGGAGCTCGAGTATCGGGAGACATGGAATGGCGGCTGCCCTACGGGGCCATGTCGGCGGGCAACTGGATAGCGCTCATGGCCGGCCATTACCTGCACCGCTACGGTGCCACTCGGGAGCAGCTCGGGTGGATTCCGGTGACCGCCCGGGCCGGTGCCGCTCACAACCCGTCGGCCATTTACCAGGCCCCTCTCACCATTGACGACTATCTGGATGCCCGCATGATCACCACCCCGTTCGGCCTGTTCGACTGCGACGTGCCCTGCGACGGTTCCACGGCCCTGGTGGTGTCGGCGGTGGAGACCGCCCACGACCGCCCCCACCGCCCGGTGCTGGTGGAGGCGGTGGGTACCCAGATGCGGGAACGGATGTCATGGGACCAGGGCACGCTGCTGCATGAGCCCATGGTGGATGGTCCTTCCGGCCATCTTTGGAGCCGCACCGACCTGAAACCGGAGGATGTGGATGTGGCCCTCCTCTACGACGGGTTCAGCTTCAACGCGCTGTCGTGGTTGGAGGCCCTGGGCTTTTGCGGTCGGGGCGAGGGGGCGGCGTTCGTGGAGGGCGGCACCCGCATAGCCCGCGACGGGGAGATCCCGCTCAACCCCCACGGGGGTCAGCTCTCGGCCGGCCGTTTGCACGGGTACGGGTTCCTGCACGAGGCGGTGGTGCAGCTTCGAGGTCACGGCGGCGGCCGGCAGGTCGATGCGGCCGAGGTCGTGGTGGCCACCACCGGGGGCGGCCATCCCGGTGGGGCCTTCCTGTTCGTTGGGGGTTGAGTCTCCGTCATCGGTCGTGGTTGGGTTGCGGGGCGGGGTCTTCCTGTTCGTTGGGGGTTGAGCCGGCCTGCTATAAGTTGTTCATGGCTGCATACATCATCGTCAACTATCAGGTGGACAACCCCGAGCTTTACGGCGAGTACATGCAGGGTGCGGCTGGTGCGCTCGGCATCGGGGAGGGCTGTGAACTGGTTGCGTTCGACACCGAGTCAGAGGTGATCGAGGGGGATACCGCCGGCCATCAGACCGTCGTGATCAAGTTCGACTCCAGGGAGAAAGCCCGCGAGGTGTGGGAATCGGAGGCTTACAGGGCAGTGGTGGGAAAGCGCCACGACTCCACCAGCCGTCATTTCGCGGTGCTGGTGAACGGGTTCGGTGGTTGAACGTAGACCGATGGCAATAGGCACCACAATAGGTAGCAAACGCCCCCGGTGGAGGTCCGCCGTGCCGGTTCTGGTGCCTGCGCTTGTGGCGGTTTTGGCATTGGTCACCTCTGCTTGCGGCAACTCGGATTCGGAGTTGGTGATCCCGGCCACCCCCGATCCACCCTTGATCGAACCTTCGGATGGTTCTGGCCAAGTCGATTCGGAGTTGGTGATCGGCAGCGTGCTTCCCGAGACAGGAGGGTTGGAGGAGGTCGGGAAACCGATCATTGCGGGGGTGGACCTGGCCGTGGCCGATGTGATTGCCGCCGGTGGCCGGATTCGGCTTCTCAAGGGTGATTCCGGAACCAATCCCGACATTGCGCTGGAAGCCGTGAATGACTTGCTGGACGAGGGAGCTCAGGTAATAGTCGGGGCGGCCGCTTCGGGGGTGTCGCAGGGCATCATCCAAACCCTGTACGAGGCTCGGATACCCCAGTGCTCACCGTCCAACGGAGATCCGGCGTTCAGCACCCAAGCCAACGCCGAGTACTACTTCCGCACGACGGCCAGCAGCATGACCGAGGCTCCCGTCATGGCGGCCAGCTTGCACTCCCGGGAGGCGAATCTGGTTGCTCTGGTGGCCCGGACCGATGCCTACGGCAGCGCCTTGGCCGATCTTCTGAAAAATGAGTTGGGCAAGCTCGGGGTTGACTCAGTGATCATTCCCTATCCCCCGGACGCTTCCGACCCCGATGATCTGGTGGAGAAGGTTGTGGCCAGCGGAGCGGATTCGGTGGGGTTGATTGCATTCGATGAAGGTATCCCCATTCTCAGGGGGCTCCTCGAAAATGGGTTCACCGGCGAGCAGGTGCATGCGGGCTCCGGCCTCCTTTCCGATGACCTGCCCAAGCACTTCAACCCCGATGATCTAAAGAAGTTGGACGGACTGCGTAGTCACGCCGGTGTTGCCAGCAATGATGAGTTCGAGCAGCGTGTTATGGAAATTGTCGGGGAGAAAGCGTGGGGTGGCGGGGCAGCCTACGACTGTGTTGTGCTCCTGTCGCTGGCATACCTGGCGGCGGGAACGGCTTCGGGACCCGAACTGATCGAGGTGGTTCCGGGTCTGACCCGGTATGGTCGGAAGTGCTATTCGTATGCCGAGTGCGCGGAACTGCTGATCGATGGGGTGGACATCGACTATGACGGGATGTCCGGCCCGCTGGAGTTCACCGATGGGGGTGATACCACGGTCATGCGACTCGGGATAAACGAGGTCCGTAACGGGGCATTCCAGGTGGTGGAAGAAGTCGAAGTTGTTTTACCGCCGGTTGCTTCCGAGCCGTCGGACACCGACCTTTCGGAGTTTCTGGCTGCCGGCCCCGAACTGACCATCGGCGTGGTGCTGCCCGAGACCGGATCGCTCAGCTATGTTTTTCCACCCGAAAGCACGGGCGCGAAGCTGGCGGTGGACGACATCCGAGCCGCCGGAGGTCGGGTAAGGGTTTTGAGCGGCGATTCGGGCACAGATCCGGATACCGCGGTGGAGACGGTCAACCGGCTCCTGGGCGAGGGGGCCGATGTGATTTTTGGGGCTGCGGCCTCCGGGGTATCCCAATCGTTCATCCAGACCCTGCACGAGACCCAGGTGGTTCAGTGCGCAGCGTCCAACACATCCCACAAGTTCAGTACTCAAAGCAACGCCGAGTACTTCTTCCGAACGGTCTCCAGTACCGAGGTGGACGCGCCGATCATGGCTGGCAACATTGCCCGGAAGGGGGGCACCAGCGTGGCCATTTTGGCCCGATCCGATGATTGGGGGCAGTCGCTGGCCGAGCAGATGGTGAAGAGCTTGGGGGAGTTCAACATAACTTCCGAAGTTGTGCCCTTCTCCCATGAGGCCCCCAGCTTCCAGGACGTAGCACTGGCGGCGAGCAGGACGGGGGCGGACACCGTTGTGGTGCTGGCCTTCGCCGAGGGTGCACAGATCGTTCGGAGCCTGCTCGAGGAAGGGGTGCCGCCCAGCGCGATTCATGGCGGTGCGGGCATGTACGACCTCGAACTGCCCTCCCGAGTGAGTCCGGGCCAACCGGAGAGACTGGATGGGTTCACCGTCTACGCCGCGTCGGGCGGTGACGATTTCAACCAGCGGCTGTCCGAGTTCGTCGGCGGCAACATAGTTTTCGGTGGTCAAGCTTACGATTGCGTGATCGTGTTGGCGCTGGCCACGCTGGCCGCCGGCACCACCGATGGTCCTGAGCTGATCGCCGAGGTGCCCGGTGTGACCCGGGACGGCCAGAAGTGCACCTCGTTCGCCGATTGTGCCGCTCTGCTGGCCGCCGGGGTGGACATCGACTACGACGGTGTCTCCGGCCCGCTGGAGCTCGACGATGTTGGTGACACCACGGTGGGCCGCTACGCCATTGCCGAGGTGCGCGGCGGTGTCATCGAGGTGGTTGACATCGTTGACTATCCTTGAGGTGGTTGACATAATCGACATGGATGTCTCCAAGAGTTCGTAGGCTTGCCGGCAATGAGCGATTACCACCCTGGGGGTGAGCAGCCGGTTGAGGCATTGCCGCCGGTGGAACCGTCGGTCGGTCTGGGGGTTGTTCATTTGTTCGGCAAGCTGGGTCCGGCTGTCGATCCGACGGCCGTGCAGGAAGCCGTCGAACGCATCCGGGCCGGTGGCGGCCAGGTGGTAGCGGTGGCCGTTTTGGGTCACAAGGCCGACCTCGGGATCATGGCCCTGCACCCCGACCTGTGGCAACTGCGGGATCTTCAGACCCGGCTGGGTCGGGCCGGTGTCGAAATCGTGGACTCCTATGTGTCGCTCACCGAGCTGTCGGAGTACGCCGCCGGGCTGCCCGAGGAGGCCCAGCAGGCTCGGCTGCATCCCCAGCTTCCCCCACAGGGCAAGCCGGCGTGGTGCTTCTACCCCATGTCCAAGCGCCGCAACCCCGGGCAGAACTGGTACGAGCTGCCCTTCGACCGCCGCCGCGAGCTGATGTACGAGCACGGAGCCACCGGTCGCAAGTTCTCGGGCCGGGTTCTACAGCTAATCACCGGCTCGACCGGGATCGACGACTACGAGTGGGGGGTGACCCTGTTCTGCTGCCACCCCGACGACCTCAAGGAAGTGGTATACAAGATGCGGTACGATGAGGCATCAGCCCAGTATGCTGAGTTCGGCAGTTTTTATGCAGGCATGGTGGCACCCATTGATATAATCCTGCGAAGATTGTCCTCGGACCGGGTTGAGATAAAGTAGGAAAAGATGAATAAAAAGTTCTTGTGGCCCTTGCTGGGTATGGTGGTGGCCGTTGCCTTGGTGGTGGCTGGTTGCGGGGATGATGATGACAGCTCCTCGGAACCCACGGCTATGGAGTTGGTTATCGGTCGAGTCCTTCCCGAGACCGGCTCCCTCGCTTTTTTGGCACCACCGATGGTGGTGGGGGCCAGGCTGGCGGTTGAGGACATCCAGGCTGCGGGCGGGAACGTGAGGATGATCACCGGCGACACCGCCACCGACCTGGATGTGGCCCCCGAGACGGTCAATCGTCTGCTGGGCGAGGGAGCCCACGTGATTGTGGGGGCGGCCTCGTCGGGGGTATCGCAGTCGTTCATCCAAACCCTTTTCGACGCTCAGATCCCCCAGTGCTCACCCTCCAACACATCACCGTCTTTCAGCATCCAGGACAACGCCGGATTCTACTTCCGCACGGTGACTCCAGATGATGCACAAGCACCTCTGCTGGCTAATCATGTGGCTGCCAGAGGAGCTACCAACGTGGCCATTGTCGCCAGAGCTGATGATTACGGCAATCAACTGAGCAAGCTGACCCAGGCCGAGTTGGCCGATGCCGGGGTTGATTCTCGGATTATCTCCTACGACGAGGATGCGCCTTCCTACGACGGCACGATTGGGGAAGCCGTCAGCATGGGAGCAAATGCTATAGTTCTCATCTCCTTCAGCGAGGGGATCCAGATACTTCGAGGCTTGCTGGAATCCGGTGTACCCCCGACCGCCATCTTCGCTAGCGACGGTCTTTATGACCTTGACCTGGCCGATAAAGTGGACCGATCCAATCCCAATGTAGTTGACGGTTTGATCGCTTTCTCCGCCGATTTCGACCAGTTGGATGAGGATTTCAGCACTCGTCTGCTTCAAGAAACCGATAACAAACTTACCTACGGAGGCCAGGCCTACGACTGTGTGGTGGTCCTGGCACTGGCCTCACTGGCGGCGGGCTCCACCGATGGTCGGGCCATAATGGACGAGGTGCAGGGTGTCACCAGGGATGGGACCAAGTGCTTCGATTACGAGGAATGCGCCGGGCTGATCGCCGACGGTGAGAACATCGACTACGACGGAGTCTCCGGACCGCTGGACCTCGACGATGTGGGTGATCCCACCTGGGGACGCTACGTCGTTTCCCAGTTCCAGGACGGTGTTCTCACCCCCATCGACAGCCAGGAAGTGGACCGAAACTAAATGTGCTGATCCTCCGTTCCGAGCCCTGGGCGGTTGACAAGCTCGTTCAGGCTCGGGACAGGGTACCCAGGTAGAGGCTGATCACCTTGGGATCATCAAGGAGGTCCTGGCCGGTGCCGGTGTAGGCGTTTATCCCCTGGTCGAGTACGTAGCCCCGGTCACATATCTGGAGGCAGCGATGGGCGTTCTGCTCAACCATGATGAGGGATACCCCATGGTCCGCGATGGCGGTGATCTGTTCGAACACCTTGTCCTGGTAAGCGGGGGAGAGGCCGGCGGAGGGCTCATCCAGCAGCACGACCGTGGGGGCCATCATCAAAGCTCGGCCGATGGCCACCATCTGGCGCTCCCCTCCCGACAGCCCGTCGGCCCGCTGGTCACTGCGTTCGGCCAGCATCGGGAACAGCTCGGTGACCATCTTCAAGCGATCGTTGAACTGCTTGGGGGTTTGAAATACCCCCATTTCCAGGTTCTCCCGGATGGACAGTCGGGGGAACACGTTGTGGGACTGGGGAACGAACCCGATGCCCCTGGCCACCAGTTTGTGAGGGTTGAGTCCGGTGATGTCCTCCCCCTCCAGGCTGACGGTGCCCTCCCGGACATCCACCAGCCCGAAGATGGCCTTCAGCAACGTGGATTTGCCCGCCCCGTTGGGGCCGATGACCCCGATTATCTCTCCCCGGCGCAGTTCCAGGGAGCATCCGTTCAAGATGTTGATGCCGGGCAGGTAACCGGCAACCATCTCATCCACCGACAGCAACAGGTCGGCCTCGGTCGTGGTTTGCGATGTCGCGTCCGAGCCGGCCTCGGTGGTGGTTGGCGATGCTGTGTCCGAGCCGGCCTCGGTGGTGGTTGGCGGTGCTGTGTCCGAGCCGGCCTCGGTGGTGGTTGGCGATGTCGCGTCCAGGGCTGGACTTTGCTTTCCGGTCATGTCCTGTTGTCACCTCGCTGGCGGCCCAGGTAGGCATCTATCACCTTTTCGTCGTGGATGACCTTCCACGGGCCTCCCTCGGCAATAACCCGTCCCTGGGCCAGCACCACCACCCAGTCGCTGATGCCCGACACCACATCCATGTCGTGTTCGATGTACACCACGCTGACCCCGGTCATGGCCAGTTGGGTTATGTGCTCCACCAGTGATTGGGCCAGGGCGGGGTTCACCCCGGCCATGGGCTCGTCCAACATGATGAGCTCCGGGTCGGACATAAGCGCCCGGGCCATTTCCAGCAGCTTGCGCTGACCCCCCGACAGCGTGCCGGCCAGATCGTCGCGCTTTTGGGCCAGGTTGAATCGCTCCAGCAGCTCGTCGGCCCGCTCGGTGTTGGCCCGCTCCTCGCTCTGCCACAGCTTGCGGAAGGGGGCGGCCCACAGCTTCTCACCGGTCTGGCCGGTAGCACCCAGCAGCATGTTCTGGAGTACCGAGAGTTTCGCCAGCGACTTCGTCAACTGAAAGGTGCGGACCATGCCCATGCGGGCCAGCCGGTCGGGCGACAAGGAGGTAACCGTTTTATCGTTGAACGTCCAGTGGCCGGATTCGGCCCGGCTGAAGCCGGTTAGCAGGTTGAACATGGTGGTTTTGCCCGCGCCGTTGGGGCCGATGAGGGCCGTGACTATTCCCCGTTCGATCTCGAGATGGTCCACATCCACCGCGGTTACGCCGCCGAAGCTCCGCCGCAGCCCGTCAATGGTCAAAATGGGGTTGGGTTTGGCCACCCCCGGTACCGGGGTTACGGTGAGAATGGGTTCGGTCTCAGCGGTTGTTGCCGGTGCCGATGTAGACTTGGGGGCCGACCCAATCTCGGGTGCCGATGCAGCTACCGGGGGCGATGCCGCCTCGGGGGATGACTCGATCTCCGGGTTCAGGTCACTGGGCATCGAGTTGCATTTCTGTGCGGTTACCGGTGAGGCCCTGGGGGCGGAACAACATGAGCACGATCAGGGTCACCCCCACCATGGACAGGCTGATTATGCCCTCGCTGCCCTCGAGGAAGCCGGCCACCGGGTCGGGCAACCAGGCCTCGGCGGCCAGTTGTCGCAAGAACGATTCAATCCACTCCCGCAGGAACCAGAACAGGATTGCTCCCAGCACCGGTCCCAGGTACGTGGCCGCCCCTCCCAGCAGCAGGGCGGTGTAGGTGAAGAAGGTGACTTGGGGTTTGAAGCCGTTGGGGTCGGCCCCCGAAGTCTTGATGGCATCGATGACCCCGGCCATCCCGCCGATGACCCCGCCGATGATGAGGGCTTGCATCTTGTACCGGAACACGTTCTTGCCCAGGCTGCGAGCCGCGTCCTCGTCCTCCCGGATGGACTTGAGCACCCGACCCCACGGGCTGCGCACGATCAGGAACACGCCCAGGCTGGTCAGCGCCACCAGCGCCCACCCCACGGTGATGACCCACATCTGTTGCCCGGTGAACGAGAAGGTACCGAACCCGTATCGATCTTGGGGGCCGTCGGGGTAGGGGTTCAGATCGAAGAAGGCACCGGCATCGAAGCTCACGCTGAG
Organism: Candidatus Poriferisocius sp.; assembly: GCF_965202595.1. GTDB lineage: Bacteria > Actinomycetota > Acidimicrobiia > Acidimicrobiales > Bin134 > Poriferisocius. Next base: position 2,302,806 of record NZ_OZ241836.1, on the reverse strand, counting down.
CGGCCCACCGGTGAGTCCGATGGCATCGGTGGAGCCGACGAGGATGCGGATTATCTCCGCACCGGCAATGGTGACGATGGCGAACATCACCGAATGCAGCCTCAGCGTGGGTATACCCAGAGCCACCGCCAGCACCAGGGACAGGAAAAGGCCCACCAGTATGCCCATCCACAGCGACCAGCCGAAGGTGGCCACGGTGACGCTGGTGCCGTAGGCCCCCAGCAGCATGAACCCGACCTGCCCGAAGTTCAGCAGGCCGGTGAAACCGAAGTGCACGTTCAGCCCGATGGCGGCCAGGCTCAGGATCACAGCCTCGGGGCCCAGGGCTGCTCGGGCCGCGTTACCGAAGATGATGTCGAAATCCATTCAAACCACCGGCTCGAACAATGAGTTTCTGCTCATCTAACCCACCCGGGCCTTGATTCCGAAGCTGCCCATCTAACCCACCCGGGCCCTGATTCCGAACAAGCCCTGGGGTCGCAACAGCAACACCAGGATTAGAGCGGTCAGTGGAACCACGAACTTGAGTTCCGGTGAGATCCACAGCGTGCTGAGCTCGGTGAACAGGCCGATGATGATCGACCCGACCAGCGCTCCGTAGGCCGTGCCCATCCCTCCCAACTCAACTCCGGCGAAGACGAGCAAAAGGAGTTGGAAGCCCAGGAACGGGTCGATGTCGGAGTCCAACCCCACGAACACCCCCCCCAAGCCGGCCAGAGCCGCTCCTATCACCCACACTATGAGCACAACCCGGTTCACGTTGATACCCGACACCCCGGCCAGGTCGGCGTTGTCGGCCACCGCTCGAGTGGCTTTTCCGAACCGGGTTTGCTGGAGCATCAGCCCCACCGTCACCAGGATTGCGATGATTACCCCGACGGTGATGAGTTCCCGGGGGGTGATCGCCCACGGTCCGAACTCCCACCGGTCCTGCAACTGAAAATCTCGATAGGGCAAGGGTTCGGCCCCGAAGAAGAGCTGAATGAGCTGCCGACCCAGCAGCGACAGGCCTATGGTGATGACCACGAACTGGAACACCGCCAGCTTTCGGGCCCGCAGCGGGCGGAACATTCCCGATTCCAGGCCGGCACCCAGCATCCCGCACACCGCGACGGTCAAGATCGCGGCGATGATCAGGTTGAACCCTCCCCAGGAGCTGTTGAAGTACCAGGCGATGACCGCCCCGAAAGTGACCAGCTCACCGTGAGCGAAGTTGACCAGGCCGGTGGTCCCGTACACCAGGGACAGTCCGACTGCGCTCATGGCTATGATCAGACCGAACTTGAAACCGTTGAACACCGTCTGGGCGAATCGCTCGCTGAAAGGTGTTCCCTTCGGGGCATCTCCCACCGCGAAGACCACCCCCTGGGAGGTTCCCGCGCCGGCGGTCACTTCCACGGTGGGTTGGCTGTTCTCGCGCAACCCGACCCCCTCGGGAAGGGTGTCTTCGTTCAGGGTAACCAAGTAGGTTCCCTCCCCGGGGACCTCAACCGACCATCGCCCGCCGGAGTCGGTGGTTGCTTGCCCGACCCGGTTGCCGGATGAATCCTCGACCGTGATTTCCACGCCTTCGAAGAACTGGTCAAAACCCAGCCGCAACGTGCCCACCAGCAAAGTTGGCGAGGAGGTGTCGGTATCGTTTTGCAGAGCGGTTGTCGGGAAAGTGTCGGTATCGTCTTGGGTCTGGGCCGCTGCGGTGGCTCCCCACAGCAGGGCAACCAGAAGGGCAGGAACGGCGGCCAAGGCATACTTCCGCATTCCTGGTAAATATAGCCATGTCCTGTAACCATTTTCTGCCGGGTGCCGGTGAGGGGCCACAATGGGGGGGAATGGGTGATTGGGTACGGCTGCGACGGGATCTCTTGGAGTTGGGCAGGGTGGTGGTGGCCTTCAGCGGAGGTGCCGACTCCTCGTTCTTGGCTTGGACCGCCAATGATGTGCTGGGCCACCGGGCCCACGCCGTCACTGCGGTATCACCCTCGCTGGCCGTTGCCGAGCGGCGGGATTGCGCCCTTCTGGCCCGGGAATGGGGGTTGCAGTGGAGTGAGGTTCACACCACGGAGATGCAACGAGCTGCTTACGTTGCCAACAACGGCGACCGGTGCTACTGGTGCAAGGACGCGCTGATGGAGGTCGTGGCGCCACTGGCCGAGGCCCGGTCGGCGACGGTTGTGCTGGGGGTGAACACCGACGATCTGGGTGACCACCGTCCCGGCCAGCAGGCAGCCGCCGAGCGGGGGGCGGTATTCCCCCTGGTGAATGCCGGCTTTTCCAAGGCTGATGTGAGGGAGTGGTCGAAGCGGCTGGGGTTGCGAACCTGGGACAAACCGGCTGCCCCGTGCCTGGCCTCCCGGATTCCCTACGGCACGCCGGTGACGCTGGGAGCGCTGGCCTCGGTGAGCGATGCCGAAGCCGCCCTGCGGAACCTGGGCTTCGGCGAGCTGCGAGTGCGCCATTACGGGGAGCTGGCCCGTATCGAGGTGCCCGATGATCGTTTGAATGATGTCGTGGCCCAGCGGGCTGCGGTGGTCGAAGCGGTGCGCCACGCCGGCTACCGGTACGTGACGCTGGACCTGGAAGGGTTGCGCTCCGGTAACCTGAACGCGGCCCTCACCAGTGGGATGGGGAAAGGTGATGGGGCGGCCCTCACCAGTGGGATGGGGAAAGGTGATGGGGCGGCTCTCGCCAGTGGGACGGGGAAAGGCCAGGGGTCGAGTGCGGTTGGAAGCTGCTGAGCGGCAGCTTGTGGAGCACGGACGAATACTGGCCGAGGGTATCCGGGCCGCCCTGCCCGGATGGGTGGTGTCGGCGGTGCATAGCCGGCTGCCCGACATGGACCTCGAGGTTCGCCAAGCTGCCGAGGCGGCCGGCGCGCAGGCCGCGGTGGTGGTTGGCGAGGAGGTGGCCGAGCTGCTGGCGGCCGGCATCCACAACCAGCGGGAGAATCCCCTGGCTGTTCTGCGCCGGGCGGTGCGCTATCCCACCGGGGTGCTTCGGGCCGCGGGGGTGGTCCCGGTGGATCGGGACGATTTCGCCATCGCCCGGTTTCCTGACGATGCCTACGACTTGGTGCCCGCGTCCTTTTCCGACATCCATCCCGACCTGCGAGACCCCGGAATTGCCTGGGGTGCGGCCAAGGCCTTCGTGCACCGCCACCGCGGGCCGGGCTGAGGCTTTCCCGGGGATCGGTTAATCTGTCATACTGATTGGCCTCAGCAGGAAACCTCAACAGGGTTGCTGCCGGACGATAGGGGGAGAGATGGCTGCTGATACCGCATGGACTTTGGTGTTGGGAGGCATAACGGCCGCTTCGCACCATCCCGGAGAGATGGCTGCCAACACCGCATGGGTACTGGTGTGCGCGGCTCTGGTGATGTTCATGGTGCCGGGTTTGGCCCTGTTCTACGGAGGCATGGTTGGCACCAAGAACGTGCTCAACATGCTCAACATGAACCTCTACTGCCTGGGGATAATCCCGATCCTGTGGGCGGTGCTGGGCTTCGGGTTCGCCACCGGCGATTGGAGTTTCCCCCTTTTCGGCAACTTCGATGCGGTGCTGCTCAACGGCGTCGAGGGGGTGGCGGCCAATCGGGAGTTCGTGTTCGCCATGACCTTCGCGGTCATCACCCCGGCCCTGATATCCGGTGCGGTGGCCGGGCGCATGAAGTTCACCGCGTGGGCGATCTTCGTGCCGGTGTGGTCGTTCCTGGTGTACTCGCCGGTGGTCTACTGGGTCTACGGCGACAATGGCTGGATCCGTGAATTGCCGGCCCTCGACTTCGCCGGCGGCACCGCCATCCACATAAACGCCGGTGCTGCGGCCCTGGCCCTGGTCATGGTGCTCGGTCCCCGCCAGCGGTGGCCCCGGGACGTTGATTTTCCCCACAGCCTTCCCCTGGTGCTGCTGGGGGCCGGTATCTTGTGGTTCGGCTGGTTCGGTTTCAACGCCGGGTCGGCCCTGGCCGCCGATGGCGTTGCCGCTCACGCCTTTCTCACCACCTTTCTGGCCGCGGCCGCCGGGATGGGCGCGTGGATGGTGGTCGAAACCTTCAAGAACGGCAAGCCCACCGCTCTGGGCATGGCCTCGGGGATCGTCGCCGGCCTGGTGGCCATCACCCCGGCGGCGGGTCATGTCGGGGCGATGGCCTCCATCCTGATCGGGGCTCTGGCCGGCGTGGTGTGCTTTCTGGCCATCGGGCTCAAGCTGCGCTACAAGTACGACGACAGTCTCGATGTTGTGGGGGTACACATGTTCGGCGGCATAGTCGGCGGGGTGTTGATCGGGTTCCTCGCCGATTCCGGTGCCATCGAGGGGGGGGACTTCCTCAACGGCGTTTTCTTCGGTGGCGGCGAGCTGCTGCTCAACCAGATCATCTCCATCCTGGCGGTCATGGCCTATAGCTTCGTGGTTACCTACGCCATCTCCTGGGTGCTCAATGCCACCATGGGCCTGCGGGTGTCGGCCGACGACGAGAGCAGCGGCCTCGACCAGTCGCTGCACGCCGAGACCGCGTACAACAACTGACTCCCCGCGGTGCACGCCGAGACCGCGTACAACAACTGGTTTCCCGCCCCGGGGCTGGTCAACCGGGGGAAACCGCTAGCCTCGGCGGGTAGTGGCGATCGGCGAGGTCAGAACCGGCGTGCTGGGTCGCGATGAGCTGTTGGCTGATCGCACCATGGCGGGCACCGTCTGGTGCCGAGCCCTGGCCCGCCGGGTCGATGAGTGGCTCCACGACATCTTCTTGGCCGAGGTGGTGGATGGCGAAGGCATCGCACTGGTGGCGGTGGGGGGGTACGGCCGGTCGGAGCTGTGCCCCCACAGCGATATCGACTTGTTGCTGCTGCACCGTGACCGTCCCGACATCGGTGATATCGCCCCCCGCCTGTGGTACCCGATCTGGGACGAGGGGCTCAAGCTGGGTCATTCGGTGCGAACGCCCCGGGAGACCAGGGATCTGGTCAAGACCGATTTGGACACGGCCACGTCGCTGTTGGATGCTCGCCATATCGCCGGCGATGGCGACATGACCGGTGATTTCACTGCCGACAACGCCAATCAATGGCGGCGCAACGCCCGGCGCTGGCTTCCGGTACTGGCCGAGCGGGTGGCCGAGCGCCATCGCCGTAGCGGCGAGGTGGCCTACAAGCTGGAGCCCGACCTCAAGCAGGGTCGTGGGGGTATGCGGGACGTGCACGCGCTGGGTTGGGTGGAGGCGGCTGCTTTCACCGCCGACGAGGCCGAGAGCCGCCGGCTGCGGGCCGACTACGAGGTGATCCTGGCCGCCCGGGTGGAGTTGCATCGCACCTCCGACCGCCCCGGTGATCTGCTCCTGCTCCAGGAGCAGGATGGGGTGGCGGCCGCGCTGGGTTACGGCGATGCCGACGACCTGATGGCTGCCATCGCCGGTTCGGCCCGCTCCATCGCATGGCGCAGTGACGAGACCTGGGCCCGGTTGGGGGATTCCGATTTGCCCGGCGACTGGAAGCGGAGGTTGCGCCGCCGGCCCAACCGCACCGGTACCGCACCGGACACCGGCGTGCTGGTCAATGATGGGTGGGTGAGGCTGGCCGGCGATGCCGATGCCACCGACCCCTGCACCATGCTACGCCTGGCCCGAGCCGCCGCCTCCCACGAGCTGCGAATGGATCGCCACAGTCTGGAGCGGCTCAACGAGCACATGCTTCCCCTGTCCGGGGAGTGGCCCGATGAGGCCCGGGGGCTGTTCGTGGATGTGTTGCTGACCGGCCCGGCCGCCCTGCCGGTGATCGAGGCGCTGGATCAGATGGATCTGTTCGTGCGCATCCTGCCCGAGTGGGCCCCCAATCGCAGCCGTCCTCAGCGCAACGCCTACCACCGGTTCACCGTGGACCGGCACCTGTGCGAAGCCGCCGCCCTGGCTGCCGGGCTGGTTGACCGGGTGGACCGTCCCGACCTCCTGGTTCTGGGCGCGCTGCTCCACGACATCGGCAAGGGCTATCCCGGTGATCACACCGAGGTGGGTATGGTGCTGGTGGCCGAAATCGCCCACCGGATGGGGTACCCACCCACCGACGTGGATGTTCTGGTGGCCATGGTGGAGCACCACCTGCTGCTGCCCGATGTGGCCACCCGGCGCGACCTGGAGGATCCCGACACCATTGCCGAGGTGACCCGCAAGGTTCGCACGGTGGAAACGTTGCGCCTGCTGGGGGCGCTCACCGAAGCCGACTCGGTGGCCACCGGCCCCTCGGCGTGGAGCACCTGGAAGGCCACCCTGGTGCGTGAGCTCATTACCCGCTGTGCCCATGTCATGGAGGGTGGTGACATCGATGAGATCACGCCGAGGGTTCCCACCCCCGAGCAGCGGAGGATGATGGAGGCCGGTGAGAGCCTGGTGCTGGGCGAGGGCGACACCCTGGTGGTAATCGCCCCCGATCGCCACGGGATGTTCTCCCGGGTGACCGGGGCTCTGGCGCTGAGCGGGCTGCGAGTGCTTCTGGCCGCGGCCCACACCGAGTACGGGATGGCGCTGGAGCGGTTCCGGGTGGAGAGCGCGCTGGGCCTCGAGATCGACTGGCCCCAGGTCACCGCTCATGTCGAGCAGGCTCTGGCCGGGCGATTGGCCATCGAGGCTCGCCTGGCCGAACGGATCAACACCTACGAGGCAACCCCCGATTTCACCCCCCGCCCGGTGGTGGCTCCCAAGGTGACCATCGACAACCACTCCTCCTCCACCGCCACCATCATCGAGTTGGCCGCTCAGGCCCGCATCGGCCTGCTGAGCCGGGTTACCGGCGCTTTGTCCCAGCTCGATCTGGATATTCTCAGCGCCAAGGTTCAGGATCTCGGCGGCGATGTGGTTCACGCCTATTACGTTCGCAACGGTGAGGGGGCCAAGGTCACCGATCCCGATCACCTGCACGAGATCGATCTGGCTCTCCAGCACGCCATCCACACCTATCCCGGTCGGGTGTGATTGTGCGGATGGGTGTGATCGTGCCTCACCCCTGTCTTCACCCCCGTTCCAGCCGGCGATGACTGCTGGGGGCCGGCCGGTGGTGGGCGAGGGCGATCTGCGGCGGTGGTCGGAGGCCCTGGCCGGGATTGCCCGCACCGGGTTGGCCTTCACCCGCAACCAGTACGAGCAGGAGCGGTTCGAGGAGGTGTTGAATGTGGCCGCCGAGATGTCGGCCACGCTGAGCGAGGGGTGGACCTCGGAGCAGTTCTACGCCGAGTGGATGAAGTCGGTGGGTGACGGCGTGCCCGGATACATCACCCCCAAGGTGGCGGTGGGTGCGGTGGTGGGCAACGACGACGGCGAGATGCTGCTCATGCAGCGAGCCGACTCCGGGGTGTGGCTCTATCCCACCGGGTGGGCCGATGTGGGTTATTCCCCCTCGGAGGTGGTGGTCAAGGAGGTGTTCGAGGAGACCGGCATAATCTGCGAGGTGGAGCGGCCCATTGCCATCCATGACGGCCTGCGCCGGGGGTTCACCACCGTACCGATGTACTCGATGGTGTTCCTCTGCTGGGCTGTGGGTGGCGAGTTGGTCCCCCATCCCCTCGAGTGCCGGGATGTCGGTTTCTTCGGTCCCGACAACCTGCCCGACGGCATGCCGGGCAACGACTGGTGGCTGTCCCACGCCTTCTCCGCCATCCGGGGCGATCCCATAGAGTTCCTCTTCGATCACCCCCGCACCCCACCCTGGCGTAGCTGATCGCGTAGCTGACCCTTTGAGTAGTGGCCCGACCCCAACTATTGGGGTTGGGTTGTCAGGTCAGGGTTGTCACTGCCGGCCCGACCCATCAGGCCGGGGTTGTCACTGCCGGGCCAGGGTTGTCACTGGGGTTGGTCGCGGAGGAATTGTTCTATCTGGTCCACGAATTCGTCGGGATCGGTGGAGTGCATCTGCTCCATCTCCCTGGCCTTGCCGGCTTGCTGGTCGTAGTCCTGCTCCAACTGGGTTATGAAGTCGGAGGCATCCTCGCCCTGGGCCGCCAGTTCGGACACGTGCTGCTCGTAGCCCTGGGTCATCTCCTCCAGATCCTCGGTGTTGGGGTTGATGTCCAGCAGTGTTCCCAGCTTCTGCATCAGGGCGAGGCAGGCCTTGGGGGAGGGCAGTTCGGAGGCGTAGCCCGGCACCGCGGCCCATAGCGAGGTGGTGGGCAGCCCGGCGGTGGTGCAGGCATCGTTGAGCACCCCCACGATGCCGGTGGGGCCCTCGTAGTTGGACGGTGAGAGCTTCAACCTCTTCCTCATCTCCGGGTCGGGACAGCTTCCGTGCACCGGGGTGGGGCGGGTATGGGGAACATCGCTCAGCAGTGCCCCCAGAGTGATCACCTGCGGACTTTCGAGCCGGTGGGCCATGGCTACAACCTGGCGGGCGAAGGTCCGCCACCTGAGCTGGGGTTCGGTGCCCAGCAACAGGGCTACTTGGGTCTCGCGGCCATCGGGGGTGTCGGAGGTGCCGACGGTGGCCAGGCTCAGGAGGTTGGTGGGCCATATCAGCGACCGGGAACCGTCGTCGCCGAGCTTCAGCACGGGTCGGGTCTCGGCAAAGTCGTAGAACGGCTCGGGATCCAGCGTGGCCATCATGGTGGAACTCCAGCGCCCGCTCATCCACATCATCGCCAGGGAGGCGGCCTCGCCGGCATCATTCCAACCACCGAAGGCAACCACCAGGGGCGGTTGGCTAGCAGGGGACTCGTTCAACCATTCGATCAACGACACCTGATCCGCTTTCCTCTTGTCTCGACGAAACCGGTTGGGGGAGGCCACCCCCTCAAACTATCGCCTTTGGCGGGGTAATCCTCAGTGCCGTTGCCTTGCTTGGCGTGGTATCCACTATCCCCTCAAACTATCGCCTTTGGCGGGGTGATTGTGCCTCGTGCCGGTAGTCTCGCCCCATGGCGGTTGAGATCACCGAGATAAGCCGGGTCACCGCGGAGCTGGTGGAGGCGTTCGAGCGGCTCATCCCCCAGCTCTCGTCGTCCAGCCCGCCGCCCGCGGCCGACTCCCTGGGTGCCATTGCCGGCTCGGAGGCCACCAGGCTGCTGGTCGCCCGGGTGGACGGGGCCATAGTGGGCAGCCTCACCCTGGTTATGGTGAGGATTCCCACCGGGTTGCGAGCCATCATCGAGGACGTGGTGGTGGACGATGGGGCCCGGGGCCGGGGGGTGGGCCGGGCGCTCAACGAGGCAGCCCTGGAGCTGGCCCGCGATGCCGGGGCGGTGAGCGTGGACCTAACCTCCCGCCCGTCGAGGGAAGCCGCCAATCGCCTCTACCTGCGCCTAGGTTTTGCTGCCCGTGACACCAATGTGTACCGGTATACGTTCAAAGAAAATTGAACCAAAAGAAAGCATCTAAAAACATCTAGTTGTAATCCTTATGGAGGTTGTTGGCAGTTCGGTTGGGGTTGGCAGGCTTCGCTGGTGGTCGCGGTGGGTTGGCGTGTTGGTTAGGTGCTGAGTAGGACGTTGCTGTAGATGGGTTTTCGGGTCCATGGGGTGGGTGGTGGTTGGGGTTGCTGTTTATGGGTTTCGGCGTGGCAGGTGGGGCAGAGCAGGACGAGGTTGTTGATGCTGGTTCTGCCGCCGTGTTCCCAGGGCTTGATGTGGTGCACATCACAAGCAGTAGCTCTCAGCCCGCAGTTGACGCAGTGTTGGTCACGGGCATAGAGAGCAAGTTTTTGTTTTTGGGTGGCGGAGCGTTGCTTACGACCCAAATACAGGGGCACCCCCTCAGCGGTGAAAATGGATGGTATTAGCGCTGCGTCGCAAGCGATGCGGCGCAACTCCTCTATCTCGATGGGGGTGTCGTCCATGAGCCCGGCGTTTTTGAGTTGACCGGTGATTGTGTCGTAGTCAACCTTCACCAAAAGCGTGGTGGGCTGCACCGCCACGTCACCACCATGACCACCACAGGTGCCACTGGCGGTTTTGGGGTTCTTGTGGGGGGTTTGGGTTATCAAAGCAGCGAGCGCGTCGGCGGCTCTTTGCTGGTGGGTGCGGTCGTTGCCATTTTTGGAGTCGTCGCGGAACATGCGATCACACATGCCATCGAGTGCGGTTTTGACCCGCTCACCGGTCACCTGGTCGAGTTCTGCGTGTAGCACCACCATGCCGTCATCACCGTTGAACACCGTGGCCTTGCGGCGGCGGCGCTGCTGATCGAGCCGCGACTCACCGTCGGTGCCGCGCCGGTCATCCTCCTGGCGAGCCAGGGTTTTCCTGAACTTGTCCAGGTTCTCGGTTTTGGCTTTGTCGATCAACTCGTCTTCCTGGGCCCGGTTCAAAGGTGCCCGACCATGAGACTCCCCCAGCAAGCGAGCATGATCTATGGAAAACCCGCCGGCTTTGACCGCATCCACCGTGGCCGGCAGCTCCCGCAAAGCGCCAGCGGTTCTGGCTTGGCGGTTGGCCAGGTAGCGGCCCATTCCGAACTGGAGGCAAAGAGCCTGCACCTCGCCCTCGCCCAAAAGATCACCGTAACGGTTCAACACCTCGGTCATGTACCCGTCCAGCGTGCAGCGGGCCGCGTTGATCTCGAACAGCAAATCGAACAAACCCTTGGAATCCATGTCATCTAAATCAACCATCTCCAACCGCAAAACATCCCCACCACCAGCATCGTAACTGCCGGCAGCATTGGCATCAGAATTGGTTTCAGGTTCGGAAACACTGGGGTCGAACTTCATACCCTCAATACTATCAGCAAGGGTGACAATACCCACCCAAAACATAAACATATTTCTGAAAATCTGAAAAATAGTAGGAAAAATGAGCCTTCGCGTTCAACACCCTCAAACCCAACCGCACCGCAATAACATCTCCAACCATCGAGGCCCTCCAAGACTCGGTGTATTGACAACACCGATTCCAACAGGGCCTCGACCCCCACACAAGGACCCCAAACCACCCCCCACCCCACAAAACGCGAAGGGCCGGAAAAATAGGTACAGACCAGACCTTATATAACATCTATGATGTAGACCCACCCGATCAGCAAGCGACCTCGACACCCCCGGCGCTGCCTTTGAACACGAGAAAAAGGGTTAACCGATGGTGATCAGCCTGAGCCATACCCGACTCAACCCTTCGTACCACCAACACCCACCTCGCGGATATAAAAGCGCATTACCATGTGACACAAAGCCCCCTCCCTGCCACCCAGATGGATGCTTTACAACCACCACAATCAACAGAATCCGACCCCGCCTGCGGGCGATGGCGGAACTGCCACCCAGATGGATGCTTTACAACCACCACAATCAACAGAATCCGACCCCGCCTGCGGGCGATGGCGGAACTGCCACCCAGATGGATGCTTTACAACCACCACAATGGCATCACAGGCTCACCCAACCGAACTGTCAACAACCTCCATAAGGGTTACATCTAGCTGCCGTTGACGGCGACCGGGACCTCGTTGGGGAAGTGGCAGGCTACGAAGTGATCGGGGGCTATCTCCCGGAGTTCGGGCTCCTCGGTCGAGCACAGATCCTGCACCTTCTCGCACCGGGTACGGAACCGGCACCCCGACGGGGGGTTGATGGGCGAGGGCAGTTCCCCCTCGATCTGACGGTCGGACACCGGATGGTCGGGATCGGGCTCGGGGATGGAGGCCAGCAGCACGTCGGTGTAGGGGTGGGCGGGGTGGGAGTAGAGGGCATCGGGGCCGGCCACCTCGCACACCTTGCCCAGGTACATCACCACCACCCGATCGGAGACGTTCTTGACCACGGCCAGGTCGTGGGCGATGAACACCAGGGTCAGCCCGTAGCGAGCCTTCATGTCCTCCAGCAGGTTGAGGATCTGGGCCTGCACCGACACGTCCAGCGCCGACACCGGTTCGTCGCAGATGATCACCTTGGGGTCCAGCACCAGGGCTCGGGCGATGCATATGCGCTGGCACTGGCCGCCGGAGAACTGGTGGGGGCGACGGTCGGATACGACCTCGGGGTCGAGCCCGACCGCGTCGAGCACCTCGTTCACCTTCTGGGTGGACAGGTTGCCGGTGTTGTTGTGCCAGATGGACAGGCCCTCGGCCACGATGTCCTTCACCTTGCGCCGGGGGTTCAGCGACGAGATGGGGTCCTGGAAGATCATCTGCATCCGGGTGCGGGTGCGCCGCAGTTCCTCCTTGGACAGCTTGGTCATCTCCACGGAATCGAAACGCACCGATCCCGAGGTGGGGGGAGGCAACTGCATCATCGCTCGACCGGTGGTGGATTTGCCGCAGCCCGATTCACCTACCACCCCCAGGGTTTCCCCCTCGAGGATGTCAAAGCTGATGCCCGACACGGCGTGCACCACCGCCTTGCGCCCGGCGGGGAACTCCACCACCAGGTCCTCGACGGAAACCAGGGCCTCGGCTCCCCTCAGATGGGCTTTGCCTGTTCCAGCCATGCGTTGGATCCTCCTGGGCTATGGCCTATGAGACGGCGGCGGCGTGCAGATCGAGACCGGCGGCGGTGACCCCGTCCTGCTGGTTGGCAGCCAGCGCCTCACGGTTCTGCGGTGATCCCACCGGAAAGAAGCAGGCCTGGCGGTGATCGGACTGACCGGTCTCGAACAGCGTCGGCTCCTCGATGAGGCACTTCTGCTGGGCGTAGCGGCACCGGGGGGCGAACCGGCAACCCACCAGGTCGAGCACCATGTCGGGCGGGCGGCCGCTGATGGCATCCAGCCGGGTGTGGCTGGTGTGCTCCACCCTGGGGATCGACTTGAACAGCGCCTCGGTGTACGGATGGTTCATGTGGTGGAACAGGGTGGTGGTGCCGGCGGTCTCCACCATCTTCCCGGCGTACATGACCCCGATGCGGCGGGCCCGGCCGGCCACAACGCCCAGATCGTGGGTGATGAGGATCATGGCCATGCCCAGCTCGTCCTGGAGGGATCCAAGCAGGTCGAGGATCTGCTTCTGCACCGTCACGTCCAGCGCGGTGGTGGGCTCATCGGCAATCAGCAGCTTGGGGTTGCAGGCCAGCGCGATGGCGATGGTGACCCGCTGGCGCATCCCGCCCGACAACTGGTGGGGGTACTCCCGGAGCCGCTTGCGGGGCTCGGGGATGCCCACCTGCACCATCAGCTCCAGGGCTCGCTCCATGGCCTCCTGCTTGGACGCCCCGAGGTGGTAGCGGATGGATTCGGTGATCTGCACGCCCACCTTCTTGACCGGGTTGAGCGAGGTCATCGGATCCTGGAAGATCATTGCCATCTGGGTGCCCCAGAAGTGTTTCGCCTCGCTTCGGCTCAGGTTCCGGGTGTCCTTGCCGTCGAAGATCACCCTCGAGCCGTCGGGGATGATGGCGTTGCTGGTCAAGATGTTCATGATCGAGCGCACCAGCACCGACTTGCCCGAACCCGACTCGCCCACGATTCCGATGGTCTCGCCCCGGTCCAGCGAGAAGCTCACCCCGTCGACCGCCTTCAGGATGCCCCGCGGCGTGTCGAAATAGGTGCGAAGGTTCTCCACCTCCAGCAGTGGTCGTTTCGCTTCTGCGTTGCTCTCGGGCAGTGGTTGTTCAGCTTCTGCGTCGCTTTCGGGCAGCGGTCGTTCAGCTTCCACGTCGCTCACCATAGCCCCCGAAGAGCCCCGACAACCCGTACTTGCGCCGGATCTGGGCTCGCACCGACATCGGCCGGCCGTGCTCGTCCAGAACTTCCTCGGGGGTCCCGTCGGGATCCTCCCGGTCGCGGTCATACGCGATGACCGTGGTTCCGGCCAACCAGTCCGGTACCGTGCGGCGGCGCCGGTCCACCGGCGCGGTCAGGTAGGTCGCGGCGTTGACCACCAGCCCACCCAGTGCCACCGGAGGCACTATCCACGATGCTCCCCCCACCACCCAGCGGGCCGCGCATCGGCCCAACCCGATGTGGCTGCCGTCGGTGGTGCGCACGGCGCGCAGCTTCATCAGGTCCATGGCCGGGGTCTGCCCCTCGTTCCAGCGCAAGAACACCATTGTGTACACGAAATGGAAGAAGATGTAAGCGAGCACCGCGGCCGTGGCCCGCCCCCAGGGTTCGGGTTGCCACCGGCTCGACACGCTGTCCATGAACCACAGCAATTGGATCACGGTCAGCATCCACTGGATGAAGAACACGGTTATGGCATCGATGAGCCGGGCAAGCACTCGCCGCCACAGCACCGCCACGGGATAGGGGTTGCCACCGGGGCCGGCAACCATCCTGCGGCCCTCAGGCAGCTCTTCGGTGCTCGCCGGGGAGGTCACTGTGCTCACAGCAGCTCTTCGACCACCTCTGGGGGGCGGGCGATCACGGCCCGGTCGCCCCGGACCACCACCGGTCGTTGCATCAGCCTGGGGTGCTCCATCAGCAGATCAAGCACGGCATCGGCGCTCCGGTAGTCGTCGATGCTCAGGCCGAGTTCCTTGAAATGGTTATCCTCCCGAACCAGATCGGTGGGATCCCCGGGCAGGATCTCCAGGAACCTTTCGAGGTCGGATCGGCTCAGGGGATTGTCGAGGTAGCGGACCACGTCGAACTCGACGTCACGCGACTCGAGGATGTCGAGCGCGCCCCGGGAATTGCCTCAACCGGGGTTGTGATAAACGGTGATGCCAGCCATCTCAACCGGGGTTGTGATAAACGGTAATGTCAGCCATGCCCAAACATTAGCTTCCTACTAGCATCGCGCCATGCACGATCTGGTGATCAAGGGTGGAGTCATTGTTGACGGCACCGGTGCCGACCGGTTCACCGGTCACATCGGAGTCACGGACGGCAAGGTGGCGGTGGTGGACCGCAGCGGCGGTCCTGCCCCCGAGGCGGCCCGGACCATCGATGCCTCCGGGTTGCTGGTCACTCCCGGGTTCGTGGACTGCCACACCCACTACGACGGTCAGGTGACCTGGGACGACATGCTCCAGCCGTCATCTGCTCACGGGGTGACCACCGTGGTTATGGGCAATTGCGGGGTGGGGTTCGCCCCGGTGCGGCCCGGCACCGAGGAGTGGCTCATCCAGCTCATGGAGGGGGTGGAGGACATCCCCGGTGCCGCCCTGTCCGAGGGCATCTCGTGGGGATGGGAGAGCTTCCCCGAGTACCTGGATGTGGTGGAGCAGCGCCACCTGGCCATAGACGTGGCCGCCCAGGTGGCCCACGGGGCGGTGCGGGGCTATGTGATGGGCGAGCGGGGGGCCCGCAACGAGCCGGCCACCCCGGACGACATCGAGGCCATGTACGCCATCGTGCGCGAGGCCATCGAGGCTGGTGCGGTGGGAGTGTCCACCTCCCGCACCCTGGGTCACCGGGCCATCGACGGTGAGCCGGTGCCGGGCACCTTCGCCGCCGAGGACGAGCTGTTCGGGTTGGGTCGGGCGCTGGCCGATGCCGGTTCCGGCGTGTTCGAGCTCGCTCCCGCCGGGGCCGCCGGGCTGGACCTGGTGGCCCCACCCAAGGAGATGGACTGGATGCGCCGCCTATCGGCCCACTTCGACGTGCCGGTGTCGTTCGCCCTGTTGCAGGTGGAGGCCGCCCCCGACCTGTGGCGGGAGATGATGGACGAGTCGTTGCGAGCGGTGGACGAGGGGGCTCGGGTGTATCCCCAGGTTGCCGGCCGCCCGTTCGGGATGCTGATCGGCCTCCAGACCAATCATGCCTTTGCCAAGCGGCCCACTTTCGTGTCGCTGGCCCACCTGCCCTTCGAGGAGATGGTGGCAGAGTTGCGCCGGCCGCCGGTTCGGGCCGCCATCCTGGCCGAGGACGACCTGGCCCCCGACCCGACCGTGCTGTTCGACCGGATGCCCGCCCTGGTGGCCTCGATGATCCACAAGCTCTACGTGATCGGCGACCCGCCCGACTACGAGCCCACCGGCGACCGCACCGTGGCAGCCATGGCCCGGGCCCGGGGGGTGGACCCGCTGGAGATGCTGTACGACCTCTGCCTGGCCGACGGCGGCCATGCGCTGATGATGCTGCCCATGTTCAACTACTACGAGGAGAACCACGATGTCATCCGCGAGCAGCTCCTGCATCCCGCCGGGGTTTCGGGGCTGTCCGACGGTGGAGCCCATTGCGGCATGATCTGCGATGCCTCCATTCCCACCTTCATGCTCACCCACTGGACCCGGGATCGAACCAGGGGTGAGCAGCTTCCCCTGGAGTGGGTGGTCCGCAAGCAGACCCATGACACTGCCTCGCTGTACGGTTTGGGCGACCGGGGAACCCTGGAGGTGGGCAAACGGGCTGATATCAACGTGATCGATCATCAGGCGCTGACCCTGCGCTCCCCCCGGGTGGTTCACGACCTACCGGCCGGGGGTCGTCGCTTGGACCAGATGGCGGTTGGCTACGTGGCCACCGTGGTGGCCGGCGAGATAACCCGAAGCAACGGGGCCGACACCGGAGCCCGTCCCGGCCGGTTGGTGCGCGGCACCCGATAGTTGAGCTTTAGGGCGGTACGACATTTGGGGCTGGAATGCTTGCTAAGGGGGGGGGGGGGGTTGTTATAGTAGGGGGTTATGTTGAGTTTTTTGCGGGTTGGTTTGGGCTCTAGCCGGGGGGGGGGGGGGTAGGCGTTTAGGGCTGCCCTGGTTTGGGCCCCTGATCCTGTTGGGGTCGGTGTTGGTTTCGGTGGGGGATGTGGGTGCGCAGTCGGTGCCGAATTCTCCGTCGTCGCCGGTGGTGGTGGTGTTGGGTGGTGGTGCGGTGCGGTTGTCGTGGGGGCCGCCGCCGGATGCTGTGGGGGTTTCGGGTTATGAGTACACGTATTCTGAGCAGGCGTTTGGTCAGAGCAGTTGGGTTCCACCGGAGAACAGGGTGGAGGATACTTCTACGAATTTAGCGCCTGTTTCGGGGGATCGTAGTGGGGTTGTGTGGCGGTCGGTGCCCGGGGGTGGGGCTGCTCGTTCGGTGGTGGTGTCGGGTTTGACGCTTGGTAGCAGTTACAAGTTCTGGGTGCGGGCAGTGAACGCAGCGGGAGCGGGGTACATTGTTGAGCTTAGTGGCGCGGTGGATGGGCATTTGATGTCTGTTGTTCCGCCGGTGCTGGGGGGTTTGCGGGCTAAGGTTTCCGATTCCCAGGTGGAGTTGAAGTGGACCAAGGCTCTGGGTGAGGTAGCGGGATCAGGGTTTTCTGATATTTTGCGGTATGAGTATGCGATCAAACGGGGTGATGGGGGTTGGTCGGCGTGGTCGTCGATGCCGGATTTGATGCGTGGGAGTTCGGTTTTGGCGGCTGGGAATCGTGATTCGTTCGTGGTTTTGGGTTTGGTTAACGATGTTGGGTATTCGTTCCGGGTGCGGGCGGTTAACAAGCATGGCAACGGTGCTGCGGGTGAGGTGGGACCGGTGGTGGTGGGTGGTGCGCCGGGTGCTCCTCGTAACTTTGTGGTGATGTCGGGTGATAAGTCGGCGTTGTTGTCGTGGCAGCCGCCGGGGGTGGTTGGCTCGCCGGTAACGGGTTGGGAAGTCCGCTGGCAGTCAGGGATGAGGGTACCGTCGGATGCTCCATGGTTGAGGGTTCCTGGTGGGGCTGGGGCCAGGTCTTATTATGTGACCGGTTTGGATAATAACGAGAGTTATTCGTTTGAGGTGCGGGCTGTCAACGCGTTGGGTGGGGGTTTGGGGGCGCGTTCTGGGTTTGTGTATTTGGGTAAGCTACTGGAGGCGCCTGGTAATTTGCGGATGCCGACGGTGACGGAGTCGTCGGTGACGTTGAGGTGGAACAAGCCGGCTAATTTAGGTGGTGGTAATGATGTTCTTGCGTTTCGGCGTTATGAGTATTCGCTGCGAGCCGGTGATGGTGATTGGGGTGATTGGGTGACGGTACCGGGTGACGCGGATCTCGCTATTATAAGTTTTGAGGTTAAGGGTTTGACTGCGGGCACCGGGTATCGGTTCCGGGTGCGGGCGGTTACTAGTGTTGGTGCTGGTGCGGTGGCTGAAACGGGGGTTGTTTATCCGGGTACGGAGCCGCTGGCGCCGGTGTTGTCTGCGGAGGTGGTGTCGGATTATACGATAGGGTTGCATCAGGTGGTTTTGTCGTGGACGGGTTCCAATGGTGGTTCTCCGGTGACGAAGTGGCAACTGAAGCGGGTAGAAGGTGCGGCTAATGTGGGGAAGTTGACCAGCGCGACGTGGTATGATTTGTGTGATAACACAGCGGGGTTGGATCCTACCTGTGCGGGATTGTCGACGGTTACGCTGCCCACGGGTCGGACCTTTGATTATAAGAATGCAACTGAATGTCTTGTTAATTTGTGTGTGGGTAGTTTGGGTGTGGGGGATCATTATTTTGTGTTGCGGGCGCAGAACGCTAGGGGTGAGGGTTTGGAGTCGGGGGTTGTGAGGGTGAACATTCCCAATGGTGTTCCCGCTATGCCGGTGAACGCGTTTTTGAGGGGTTACACTGGTGATCCCCGCACCGATGGTCGCCCTCATATGGGGGTAGGCTTGCCTTTGAATTATCTTAATGGTGGCACGCATTTGCGGTTTGAGTGGTCGTGGAAGGTGGGTGATGGGCAGTGGGGTGGTTGGGTTACTCAACAGGGTAGCTTGACCCGTGCTACTGAGCTTTTTGATGAGATGACTTTCCGGGTTGGGGAGATTTACACGTTCAGGCACCGGTCGGTGTCTGATTTAGGTGTGGGTTATGCGATTGAGTCGGAACCGTTTGTTTTCGGGGCTCCGCCTTTGCCTGGTGCTGATGGTTGGTCGGGTTTAGCCTTCACGCGTCCGGAGGTGTCGGCGGTGCCGGGTAATGGTCAGGTGAAGTTGAACATCGTTCGACCCAAATCAACGTTTATAAGCCGCAGTGGTGATTATGTGGTTGGTTATGATAATGCTTTCACCGATACCGAGGGTACTTATTCTGGTGAGACGGTTTGGGAGTATTCGTATCGTCCTGCCGGTGGTGAGTGGTCGCCGTGGGCGGTGTCCAATGTGGGTCAAAGGTTCGCTGATCGGGATGCGAGCAGCGCTGATGTGGCTGGTGATGGGATCACGGTGTCGGGTTTGCGTAATGGGGTGGCTTATGAGTTCCGGGTTAGGGCGCGGAACCGGCACGGTACCGGTTGGTTGGCGGGTCCGGTGTTGTATTCCAACGGTGCCGGTTTGAATAGCAAAGCTGGCGATGTGATGCCGGACAGGGTAGTGATCCCGGGTGTGGCACCGCCTGCACCGGCAGGGTTGGCTGCTTCGGGTGGTGATGGTCAGGTGTCGTTGTCGTGGATGTCGGTGGGGTCGGGGGGTCCGCCGATCATCCGTTGGGAATACCGTCTACAGAGTCGAGCCGCGAACGCTGACAATTTTGGTACTTGGGGCGATTGGACACCGGTTTCGGGTTCGGGGCCGTCGAGGACTCAAGGGGTGATAAAGGGTTTGACCAATGGCACGTCGTACCGGTTCCGGGTGCGGGCGGTGAATGCTTTGGCGGTCTTCGACAGCGAGGGTGTTTTGGAGACTGTGACTACCACTGTCAACAAGGGTGCGCCGGCGCAGTCGTTGCCGGTTACCCCTGGCAATACGCCCACTGCGCCTCGCCAGGTGCGGGTGGTGCCCGGTGATGGTGGGGTGAGGGTCTCTTTGTTGGCCCCTCAGGGTGGTTCTGCGGTTTTGGGTTATGAGGTTCGGATGCGGCGCAGCGGTAGCAGCAGTTTTGATGCGTGGCAATCGTTGGGAGCTCGTGTCACTCCACCGGCCCGCCATTTGGCGGAGTCGGTTGGTGTGCTGGTGCGGGGTTTGGTCAATGGGGTGGGCTATGACTTTGAGGTGCGGGCGGTGAACCAGTTCGGTGCTGGCCCCGCCGCAGGCGTGGTTGGTCCGGTTACGCCGGTGGGCGCACCTGTTGGGGGTTCGCTGTCTGCTGTTGCTGGTGATGGGCGGGTCACGTTGTCGTGGGCAGCGGCGAACACGGGGGGTAGCACGGTTACGGGTTGGCAGTATCGCATGAAAACTGATGGTGGGGGTTACGGTTCATGGACCGCCGTCACCGGTGGGGCGATGGCTCGTAGCCTGGTGGTGGATGATCTCGCCAACGGTCGGGCCTATACCTTCCAGGTGCGAGCCATAACCACCAATGTTCAGGTGATTGGGGCGGCGTTCGAGTCCACCCCGGTCACCCCCTCAGCGGTGCCTCCGGCACCGTCGGTGACCGCCACCGCTGCGGATATGAAGGTCACTTTGAACTGGAGTCCTGTTGCTGGCGGTGCGGTGGGGGAGTCCAATTGGGCTGCTGTTGTTACTGGTTGGCAGTATCGGATGAAAACCGGCACCGCTGGTTACGGCGCTTGGGTTGATGTGCCTGCCGCTACCACCACCCGTGAGGTTGATGG
Organism: Candidatus Poriferisocius sp.; assembly: GCF_965202595.1. Classification (GTDB taxonomy): domain Bacteria; phylum Actinomycetota; class Acidimicrobiia; order Acidimicrobiales; family Bin134; genus Poriferisocius. The sequence goes on along the minus strand of NZ_OZ241836.1, from coordinate 2,282,526 downwards.
TCTCACCAACGGTGTTGCCTATATGTTTGAGGTCCGAGCGCTGAACAGGATTGGTGCTGGTACTGCCGCTGTTGCGACGGCGACACCGGCGACGGTGCCCGAAGCGCCCACGGTTACCACCACGGCTGGTGACAAGACGGTGACGGTGAGCTGGACACCGGGCGATGACGGGGGTTCTGCGGTGACGGGTTGGCAGTTGCGCACCGGCGATGGTGAGTGGGCCAACTATCCTGCTGGTACCACCTCGGTGCCCGTCTCCAATCTCGCCAACGGCACTACTTATACGTTCCAGGTTCGAGCCGAAAACGTGATGGGTGCCGGCGCGGTCGGCGTTGACACCGCAACCCCTGCTACCGCCCCCGCCGCGCCCACGGTTACCACCACGCCCGGTGACGGCACCGTTACTTTGTCGTGGACACCCGGCACCGATGGGGGTTCTGCGGTGACGGGTTGGCATTTGCGGGTTGATGATGGTGAGTGGGTGGATTTGACCGGTATGGGTTTGGGCGCTGATGCCACTTCGGTGCCGGTGCCCAACCTGACTAATGGCACCAGCTACACGTTCCACCTAAGGGCTCAGAACGCGATGGGTGCTGGTGCGGTGGCTTCGGTGTCGGCGACACCTGCTGCGGTACCGGCTGCTCCCAGCGTCACAGCGACGGCTACCGATGGCACCATCACCGTCACTTGGATGGCGGGTGGTGATGGGGGTTCTGTGGTGACGGGTTGGCAGTTGCGCACCCGGGTCGGGAGCTCCGGGTTCGGTGATTGGGCCGATGTTGGTGCGGCCACGACCAGCACGGTTATAACCGATACCAACACCGGCACCGGTCCGGTGGCCTATACCTTTGAGGTGCGAGCGGTGAACGCGGTGGGGGCCGGCCCCGCGGGCACCTCGCCCACCGTGGTTCCTGGTGATGATCGGGCTGGTGATGAGGGTTACTACACCGGTCCCGTCAATAGCCCGAGTTTCTGCGCGGAGTTCTCTTTGGGTGGGGCCCGCCTGTTTGCCCTCGACAGCGATGGTGATGGGGTGGCTGATGTGTGCTCGTTGCCGTACACCCGGCGCGAGGCCATAGCCCGCCACAACGCGGTTATCACCCTGGCCAACCGTTACCCCGACCTGTACCGCCAACTCGTCAACGCCGAGTGCGCCAACCAGCCCGGCAGCGAGGCTTGCGGCGGCGACACCCTGGCCGCACCCGGTTTCCCGCCACCCAACGATGGGGGTCCTTATTATTCGGGGACCATCACCGGCCCCTCATATTGCGCCAACCGCTCCCTGGGTGGGCCCACCACTTACCCCTTGGACAGCGACGGTGACGGGGTGGCCGATGTGTGTTCGCTGCCCTACACCCGTCGTGAGGCCATAGCCCGCCAAAAAGCCGGCGACACCCTGGCCGCTACCTATCGCGATGAGTACAAGACCATCCTTGCCGAGGAGTGCCGCCGCCTGGGCCGCGGCAACTACGGCGACGGCGTTGCCGATCTCAACAACGACATCTGCAACAACTAACCCACCCCCACCCTATTTCTCCCCGCCGGGGTGTCCCCCACCACCCTGGGTCAACCCCGGCGGGGACCCACCCCCGCCAACTGCTCTGCGGTGGGGTGTCGGATAGTTGTGCATTTTGTCATGCAGCACAAGGTGCGATAGCAGGTCAAGCGGTCCTCTGAGGTTCCCGGTACGGACCTTTGTTTTCATTCCACGACTTCGGCCCTCCCAGAATGCCGGCTGCCTACTAGCATTGCGCCATGCACGATCTGGTGATTAGGGGCGGCTTGGTTGTGGACGGCACCGGGGGGGAGCCGTTCACCGGGGATGTGGCCATCGATGGGGATCGGATCGCCGGGGTGTATCCCGGGGGCAACCCCGAACTGGAGGGCCGGGAGATCATCGATGCCTCCGGGTTGCTGGTCACCCCCGGGTTCGTGGACTGCCACACCCACTACGACGGCCAGGTGACCTGGGATCCCATCTTGGAACCGTCGGCTCACCACGGGGTGACAACCGTGATGATGGGCAACTGCGGCGTGGGTTTCGCCCCGGTGCGGCCCGGGACCGAGGAGTGGCTCATCCAGCTCATGGAGGGGGTGGAGGACATCCCCGGTGCCGCCCTGTCGGAGGGCATCGAGTGGGAGTGGGAGACTTTCCCCGAATACATGGATGCCCTGGAGCGCAAGCCGCTTGCCCTGGACGTGGGTTGCCAGGTGCCCCACGGAGCCGTGCGAGCCTACGTGATGGGCGAGCGGGGGGCCCGCAACGAACCCGCCACCCCGGACGACATCGCCCGGATGCGCGAGATCGTGGCCGATGCCTTGCGGGCCGGTGCGTTCGGCTTCTCGACATCTCGCACCATCGCCCACATGGCCATAGACGGCGAACCGGTGCCCGGCACCTTTGCCGCCGAGGAGGAGCTTTTCGGAATCGGCCGGGCAATTTCGGAGGTGGGGCATGGCCTGTACGAGTTGGCCCCCGCCGGGGTGATCGGAGAGGACTTGGCTGCTCCCGCCAAGGAAGTGGACTGGATGCGCCGGCTGTCGGCCGAGATCGGTTGCCCGGTGACCTTTGCCCTCGTGCAGGTGGATGCCGCCCCGGAACTGTGGCGGGAGATCATGGAGCTGTCCGCGGATGCCGCCGCCGATGGGGCCCAACTCCACCCCCAGGTGGCACCTCGCTGCAACGGCATCCTCATCGGGCTTCAAACCAATCACGCCTTCAGCAGCCGTCCCAGCTTCGGCGAGGTTGCCGATCTCCCGCTGGAGGAGCTTGTGGGCGAGTTGAGCCGGCCCGAGCGCAAAGCGGCCATCCTGTCGGAGCAGAGTTCGTTCGACAACCAATTCGCCGAATACATGGGCACCCAGCTTCACCGCATCTACGTGCTGGGCGACCCGCCCGACTACGAGCCCGGCCCCGAGCGCTCGGTGGCGGCGATCGCCAAGGCTCAGGGGCGCGACACCGAAGACCTGCTCTATGACCTGCTGCTTGAGGACGGGGGCCGGGCCCTGCTGCTCTTCCCGTTCCTCAACTACAGCGATGGCAACGCCGACGCGGTGCGAGAGATGTTCCTGCACCCGTCGGGGGTGTCGGGGCTGTCCGACGGCGGAGCCCACTGCGGAACCATCTGCGATGCCTCCATGCCCACCTGGTTGCTCACCTTCTGGGCCCGTGACCGCCGGCGGGGCGAGAAGCTGCCCCTGGAGTACGTGGTGCGCAAGCAATCCCGGGACACCGCCCGGCTGTTCGGCCTCACCGACCGGGGCACCATTGAGCCTGCCATGAAGGCCGACTTGAACATCATCGACCACGAGCGCCTCACGCTGCACCCGCCCCGGCTGGTGGCCGACCTCCCCGCCGGGGGCCGCCGCTTCGACCAGAGGGCCACCGGCTACGTGGCCACCCTGGTGAACGGCGTTGTAACCCGGCGCAACGGCACCGACACCGGTGCCCGCCCCGGCAAGCTGCTTCGAGCCGGCAAGCCGCTTCGAGCCGGCAAGCTGCTTCGAGCCGGCGCGTAGTTAGGGGTAAACCTTATGGAGGTTGTGAGAGCCGCAATGGTGCAGGCCGCATGGACGGGGGATCAGGAGTCGATGATCGCCCAGCACGAGGAGTACGTGGCCCAGGCCGCTTCCAGCGGGGTTGAGGCGATGTGCTTTCAGGAGTTGTTCAACGGGCCCTACTTCTGCCAGGTACAAGATGCCGGCTACTACGCCTACGCCGAGGCCATCCCCGATGGACCCACCACCAAGCGCTTCCAGGAAGTCGCCGAAAAGCACGGGATGGTGCTGGTGCTGCCCCTTTACGAGCAGGAGCAGCCCGGCGTTCTCTACAACACCGCCGCCGTAATAGATGCCGATGGAACCTACCTGGGCAAGTACCGAAAAACCCATATTCCCCAGGTGAAGGGCTTCTGGGAGAAGTTCTACTTCCGCCCCGGCAACCTCGGTTACCCGGTGTTCGACACCGCGGTGGGCAAGGTGGGGGTGTACATATGCTACGACCGCCACTTTCCCGAGGGTTGGCGCGCTCTCGGGCTCAACGGTGCCCAGGTGGTGTTCAACCCCTCGGCCACCAGCCGGAACCTGTCGGCGTACCTGTGGAAGCTGGAGCAGACCGCCTCGGCGGCGGCCAACATGTACTTCGTGGGGGCGATCAACCGGGTGGGCACCGAGCCGCTCGGTGACAATGACTTCTACGGGACTTCGTACTTCGCCAACCCTCGGGGCCAGATAGTGGAGGAGGCAGCATCCGATCGGCACCAGGAGCTGATTATCCGCGACCTCGACTTGGCCATGATTGACGAGGTTCGGGCCCAGTGGGCCTTTTACCGCGATCGCCGTCCCGACCTGTACGGGGACCTGGCCCAGGCATGAGCCCCACGGCCAGCGCAGAGTTTCATCGCCGCCGGCTCGCCGGGGCGACCATGAGTACCCCCGGATGACGGGTACCACCAGCGCCGAACTCCACCAGCGCTACCGGGCGGTTCTTCCCTCATACGTGAAACCGCTCTATGCCGAGCCGATCAGCATCGAGCGGGGCCGGGGGAGCTATGTGTGGGACGTGGAGGGCAACCGGTACCTGGACTTCTTCGGAGGTGTGCTCACCACGATGGTGGGGCACAACAACCCTGTGGTCACCGGGGCCATCCAGTCCCAGGCCGCCAAAGTGCTGCACACCTCCACGCTTTATCTCTGCGAGCCGATGATCGAGCTGGCCGAGGAGATCGCGGCGCTGAGTGGCATTCCCGATGCCAGGGTGTTCTTCACCACCTCGGGCACCGAAGCCAACGACACCGCCATCCTGCTGGCCACCAGTTTCCGCCGTTCCAACGAGGTGCTGGCCCTGCGCAACAGCTATCACGGCCGCTCGTTCACCGCCCAGGCCCTCACCTCGCACTCATCATGGTCGTCAACCGCCATCTCGGGCCTCTCGGTGAGCTTCGTTCATGGGCCGTACCGGCTGCGCAGCCCGTTCCGGCACCTGGACGACGACGGGTTCACCGAGGCTTGCACCGAGGATCTCCGCCAGGTGATCGACATGATGACCACCGGCAATGCGGCCTGCCTCATAGCCGAGCCCATCCAGGGCGTGGGCGGGTTCGCCACCCCTCCCGACGGGTTCTTCGGTTCCCTGCACAAGGTGCTGGCCAACCGGGGCATCCTGTTCGTGAGCGATGAGGTTCAAACCGGCTGGGGGCGCACCGGTGAGCACTTCTGGGGTTACCAGGCTCACGACATGGTTCCCGACATGCTCACGTTCGCCAAGGGGGTGGGCAACGGCATCACGCTGGCCGGCATCGTGGCTCGGGCCGAGATCATGGACACCATCTCGGCCCTGAGCTTCTCCACGTTCGGCGGGAACCCGCTGTCGGCCGCGGCCGGGTTGGCCACGCTGAGGTACGTGCGGGAGCGGGATCTTCAGGGCAACGCCCTGCGCATGGGAACCCGGCTTCGGGACCGGTTGCTGCCGGTGGTGGAGCGGACTCCGTGGATCGCGGAGTTGCGAGGCAAGGGCTTGATGCAGGCCATCGAGATGGTGCAGCCGGGTTCCATCCAGCCCGACGCCGGCCGGGCCACCGATTTGCTGGAGGGCTGCAAGCGGCGGGGGTTGCTGGTGGGCAAGGGGGGTCTGTATGGCAACGCCATCCGGATCACCCCGATGCTCGATGTGGCCGAGGCCGAGATCGACGAAGGTGTCACAGCCATCGTGGAAACTATCCAACAGATGGATCGGGAGGTTTAGCCCGGTGACCACGCTCATCAAGAACGGCAGGGTACGAATGGCGAAGCCGGGAGGTTTGGCTCGGTGACCACGCTTATCAAGAAGCCGGGAGGTTTAGCCCGGTGACCACGCTCATCAAGAACGGCACGGTGGTGAGTTCAACCGGGGCCGATCCGGCCGAGGTGCTGATCGATGGCGAGACCATTGCCGGTGTGCTCCAACCGGGATCCGACCTGGCCCGGTCGGCCGAGAACGGGGCCGATCGGGTGATCGACGCCGGGGGCAAGCTGGTGGTTCCCGGCGGGGTTGATGTTCACACCCACATGGAGCTGCCGTTCGGCGGTACCGTGGCCTCCGACGACTTCGAGACCGGCACCCGCGCCGCGGCCTGGGGGGGAACCACCACCATCGTGGACTTCGCCACCCAGAGTTACGGGCTGGATGTGCGGGAGTGCTTCGAGGCCCGCCTCGAGCTGGCCGAGGGCCGTTGCGCCATCGACTACGGCTTCCACATGATTATCGGCGACGTTACCGATGCCGCCCTCAAGGAGATGGACCTGCTGGTGAACGAGGGGGTCACCAGCTTCAAGCTGTTCATGGCCTACCCCGGTGTGTTCTACAGCGACGACGGCCAGATTCTTCGGGCCATGCAGCAGTGCGCCGGCAACGGTGGCCTTTTGATGATGCACGCCGAGAACGGGATCGCCATCGACGTGCTCGCCCAGCAGGCGGTCGAGCGGGGCGAGACCGACCCCGTGAACCACGGCTACGTGCGCCGGGCCGAGCTGGAGTCCGAGGCCACCCACCGGGCCATCCAACTGGCAGGAGTCGGCGCAGCCCCCCTGTATATCGTGCATCTGTCCGCCAAACAGGCCCTGGAGCAGGTGGCCATCGCCCGCAACGACGGTGCCAACGTGTTCGCCGAAACGTGCCCCCAGTACCTGTACTTCAACCTCGAGGATCACCTGGATCGGGGTTGGGACGGTGCCGCGTATGTTTGTTCCACCCCCATCCGCTCCAAACACGAACACCACCAGCAAGAACTCTGGAAAGGGTTGCGCACCAACGACCTGGCGGTGGTGTCCACCGACCACTGCCCGTTTTGTATGAAGGAGCAGAAGGAGCTGGGTGAGGGCGACTTCCGGGCGATCCCCAACGGCATCGGTGGGGTTGAGCACCGGATGGACATGATCTATCAGGGGGTTGTGAACGGGGAGATAACCCAGCCCCGCTGGGTGGAGCTGTGTTCGACCACGCCGGCTCGCATGATGGGTCTCCATCCCCGCAAGGGCACCATCCAACCCGGCGCCGATGCCGACATCGTGATATACGACCCTCGAGCCACCTGGACCATCAGCGTTGACAACCACCACATGAACATCGACCACTCGGCCTACGAGGGGATCGAGGTGACCGGCCACGTGGACACCGTGCTGTTGCGGGGCCGGGTTATCATCGACAGCAACCGGTACCTGGGGGCCATGGGCGACGGCCGGTACTTGCGCCGCGGGCTCAGCTCCTACTTGATCTAGTTCTGGTATGGGGGGAGGAATGCACGAGATCCATCACCTGATGGATGGCCAATCCGTTGCGGGCTCATCGGGTCGCACATCGCCGGTGTTCAACCCGGCCACCGGCCACCGCACCGGTTCGGTGTCGCTGGCATCGGCCGAAGAGGTGGATGCCGCGGTTGCTTCGGCGAAGGTGGCGTTCGATGAGTGGCGCACGGTGTCGGTGGCCCGGCGCACCTCGGCCATGTATGCGTTCCGCAATCTGGTGGCCGAGAACACCACCGAGATAGCGCGGCTGCTCACCGCCGAACACGGCAAGGTTCACAATGATGCCCTGGGCGAGGTGGCCCGGGGCCTGGAGAACATCGAGTACGCCTGCGGTCTCGCCCAGCACCTCGGGGGTCATCACAACGAGTCGGCCTCCACCGGCGTGGATGTTTACACGGTACGCCGTCCCCTCGGGGTCGTGGCGGGGATCACGCCGTTCAACTTCCCGGCCATGGTCCCACTGTGGATGTTGCCCAACGCCGTGGCCTGCGGAAACACGTTCGTGTTGAAGCCCTCCGAACGTGACCCCTCGGCCCCCATGTTCATCGCCGAGCTTTTCCGTGAGGCGGGCTTTCCGCCCGGCGTGCTCAACGTGGTGAACGGCGACAAGGTGGCGGTTGACCGGCTCCTGGAGCACCCGGACGTGAAAGCCATCAGCTTCGTGGGTTCCACCCCCATCGCCCGCCACGTGTACACCACGGGCACCTCGCACAAAAAGCGGGTGCAGGCCCTGGGGGGAGCCAAGAACCACATGGTGGTACTGCCCGATGCCGACATCGGCTTGGCGGCCGACTCGGCTGTGTCCGCGGCCTACGGCTCGGCCGGCGAGCGCTGCATGGCCATCTCGGTGGTGGTGGCGGTGGGCGATGTGGCCGACCCCCTGGTGGAGGCCATCAAGGTGCGCATGGAGAAGCTGGTGATTGGTGACGGCTCCGACCCGGCATCCGACATGGGGCCGCTCATCACCCGCGAGCACCGCGACCGGGTGGCCGGCTATGTGGGTTCTGCCGCCGAGCAGGGAGCGACCGTGGTGGTTGACGGTCGAGGGGCCCGATTCGACGGCGACGGTTTCTTTCTGGGGGCATCGCTGCTCGACAACGTCACCCCCCGAATGGATGCCTACACCGACGAGATCTTCGGACCGGTTCTGAGCGTTGTGCGGTGCGGCTCCTATACCGAAGCGGTGGGGCTCATCGCCGGCAACCCCTGGGGCAACGGTGCTGCCATTTTCACCCGTGACGGGGGCGCGGCCCGCCGCTTCCAGACCGATGCCGGCGCGGGCATGGTGGGCATCAACGTTGCCATCCCGGTGCCGGTCGGCTACCACTCCTTCGGCGGGTGGAAGGACTCCCTCTTCGGCGACACCACCATGTACGGCCCCGAGGGTATCCGCTTCTACACCCGACCCATGGTGATAACCAGCCGGTGGCCCGATCCCGCCACGAGCTCGGTCGATCTGGGCTTTCCGACCCATGAGTAACCCCCTGTTCCGAACCAACTCACACCAGCCAAAGGGGAGGTAGTGGTGGATTTTGGCGTTGTGTTGCAAACCGATCCCCCGGCGTGGCGGGTGGTTGACCTGGCCCGGCGGGCCGAGTCGCACGGCTTCAGCCACGGCTGGACCTTCGACAGCCATGTTCTGTGGCAGGAGCCCTACGTCATCTACAGCCAGATGCTTTCTGCCACCAAACGCATGATCGTGGGACCCATGGTCACCAACCCGGGTACCCGCGACTGGACGGTCACGGCATCGCTGTTCGCCACGCTCAACGACATGTTCGGCAACCGCACCGCGTGCGGCATCGGTCGGGGCGACTCCGCCATGCGGGTGATCGGCCAACCGCCCGCCAGCCTGACCACCCTGGGCGAGGCCATGGCGGTGATAAAAGACCTCGCCGAGGGTCGGGAAGCCCTCTACAACGGCACCCGACAGCACTTCCCGTGGGCGGGCAGGTCCGAGCTCAAAATGCTGATGGCGGCCTACGGTCCCAAGGCTCTGCACCTGTGCGGGAGCCGGACCGATGGTTTCATCCTCCAGTTGGCCGATCCGATCATCGCCCGGTGGACCATTGCCGCCGTCCATCGTGCCGCCGAGGAGGCCGGTCGCGACCCCGAAAGCCTTTACATTTGCGTGGCCGCACCCGCTTACGTGGGCGACGACATTCCGCATCAGCGGGAACAGTGCCGCTGGTTCGGTGGGATGGTGGGCAACCATGTGGCCGATCTGGTGGCTCGCTACGGCGATCAGGGCACCGGCGTACCCCGAGAGCTAACCGACTACATTGCCGGCCGCCAGGGCTACGACTACCGCGGGCACGGCAAAGCGGGGCACGACCACACCGACTTCGTCCCCGATGAGATCATCGACCGGTTCTGCCTGCTCGGCGACGAGCAGGACCACCTGGCCCGGTTGCGCGAGTTGGAGTCACTGGGTGTGGATCAATTCGCCATCTACCTCATGCATGACCAGAAGGACGAGACCCTCAACGCCTACGGGCAGCGCATCATTCCCGCAATGAGCAACCCGCAATGAGCAAGTAGAGGCCCAACCGTTGATCCGAGACTCACCCAACCGAACTGTCAACAACCTCCATAAGGGTTACAGCTAGCGACCTCAAATGAAACCATCAATCCGAAACTTGTTTCGCCGTGCGATCACCTTCGCGGTTTTCATTGCCATCCTGGTCGGGGCTTACACCGGCTACAAGGCCTTCGGTCAAGCCATCGGCGACCGCCAGCAGGACTGGCCCTTTGTGGGTTCGGTGCTCCCCCGTACCGACGACCTGAGCATGCCGCCGGTGAGCGAGATCATCGGGCAGTTCGGTGAGACACCGGGGGGCGAGAACCAGGTATACGCTCGCATCCTGCTCGGCGAGGCGGGCTTCACCCTGAGGGAAGCGTTCTTCGGTTTCCTGGTGGGCCTGGTGATCGGCATGGCCATATCCATAGCGCTGGCCCAATGGCGGTGGCTCGAGCGGGGCCTGCTGCCGTATGTGATGGCCAGCCAAACCGTTCCGCTCATCGCCATCGCCCCTATCATCGTGATCTGGGGCCGCAAGAACATCGACTTCTTCCCGTGGGAATGGCAGGACTGGATGTCGGTCTCGGTCATCGCCACATACCTCACGTTCTTTCCCGTGGCTGTGAACGGGCTGAGAGGGTTACAATCCCCCAAGCCGGAGAACGCAGAGTTGATGGATTCGTATGCCGCGAGCTGGTTCCAGACGCTGCGGCACCTGCGCCTGCCCGCGTCGCTGCCTTACCTCTTTGCCGCGCTGAAGATTGCAGCCACGGCCAGCATCGTGGGGGCAATCGTGGGGGAGATATCCGCCGGGGTCAACGGTGGGCTGGGCCGCCGCATCCTGCACGAGGCGTTCAACTACACCACCGGACCCGATCGTTTGTTTGCCGCCGTGCTGGGGGCGGCCGCCCTGGGAATCCTCGTGTTCTTGTTGGTAAGCGGAGTGGAGCGAGCGGTGGTCGGCACCCAGAACCAGGATTTAGGCGAATGACCGGGTACTCCCAGAACCAGGATTTAGGCAAATGACCGAACGTTCAATGGTGAAAATCCAAGGGGCGACCAAGGTGTTCAACCCGGGCCGCCCCAACCAGGTGGAGGCCCTGGCGGAAGTTGATCTGACCGTGGCGTCGGGAGAGTTCGTCACGCTCATTGGGCCGTCCGGGTGTGGCAAGAGCACCCTGTTGCGGCTGATTGCCTCCCTGGTGTCGCCATCGGAGGGGTCGGTAACGGTCAACGAAAAGCCCGCCGAGCAGGCCCGCCTGGATCGGGATTACGGGATGGCCTTCCAAACCTCCGGCCTGTTCGACTGGCGCACCGTGACCAAGAACATCGAGTTGCCTCTCGAGTTGATGGGATGGTCGAAAGCCGACCGCCGCCGGCGAGCCCGGCAGATGCTCGAGCTGGTGAAGCTCGAGGACTTCGCCAACCACCATCCCCAGGAGCTGTCAGGGGGTATGCAACAGCGCGTGGCCATAGCCCGAGCCCTGTCGTTCAGCCCGTCGCTTTTGCTCATGGACGAGCCCTTCGGCGCTCTCGACGAGATGACCCGCGAGCATATGCAGAACGAGTTGCTGCGTATATGGCAGGAGACCGGAACCACCCTGGTTTTCGTCACCCATTCGATTCCGGAGGCCGTTTATCTCTCCACCAGGGTGGTGGTGATGTCGCCCCGCCCCGGCAGGATCGCCTCAATCGTTGAGGTGAACCTCAACGATCGCGACGGTGCAACCCGCGATACCCCGGAGTTCTTTGCCAAGGTAACCGAGTTGCGCACCGCCTTGCGGGAGTTGGAGGGGTGAGGGTACCGAAACATTTTGCGGCCCCCACCCTTGCGGGGGCAGCGATTCTGGGTTTTTGGGAGGGCACGCTCGCCCTTGTGAATCCCAAAGGGTTCGTGCTGCCGCCCCCCAACGAGATAGTAAGGGCTCTGATCGACAATTGGGATGAGGTGTTCAGGGGGGCTCGCATCACCGGCTTCGTCGTGGTATCGGGGTTGGTGGCCGGCATGATTCTGGCGGTTGTTGCTGCCTTGCTGGTGTCGCGGTTTCGCACCGCCAACGAAACCATCACCCCCCTGGCAGTGGCCATCAACGCCGTGCCCATCATTGCTTTGGCACCCATCTTCAACAACTGGTTCGGGATCACCTCACCCCGCTCCAATCAGGCCATAGTGGTGGCGCTGGTCTTCTTTCCCATCTTCATAAACACCACCAGGGGGCTCACCCAGGTGGACAGAAGCCAGGTCGAGCTCATGGAGTCCTACGCGGCGGGAAAGCTGCGCATCACCCGCGAGGTACGGATACCCAGCGCCATGCCGTTCTTCTTCACCGCCTTGAAGTTGGCCTCTTCGCTGGCGATAATCGCCGCGATAGTTGCCGAGTACTTCGGTGGGCGGCAGGATGCGCTTGGCCCGTTGATAACCCAGTCGGCGGGCCTCGCCCGCTACGACGAGGCGTGGGCCGCGGTGCTCGCCGGCACCTCCATAGGCGCAGTGCTCTATCTGGCTGTTACTGTGGTCGAACGGATGGCCATGCCCTGGCATTCGCTTATGCGCCACCGAAAGGGAAAGCATGAAGGCAAAGATTTTTCGCCAACCTAAACTCTGGCGCTTTTTGGCTCTGCTCGGTGCCCTGGTCATGGTGGCTACCGCCTGCGGCAACGATGACGGCGGCGATACCCAGCAGCCCGAAGCCACGATGTCACCGACCGCAGGTGGTGAGGGTGAACAGCCGGAGATGCCTGCCGCCGGTAGCGAGGACGAGCCAGCCGAGCTCACCGAGGTGTCGCTACAGCTCCAGTGGGTGCCGCAATCGCAGTTCGCCGGCTACTTTGCCGCCCGCGACCTGGGCTTTTACGAAGATGTGGGTTTGGACGTGGAAATCATCGACGGCGGCTTGGACATCGTGCCGGCAACCGTGCTCGACTCCGGGGGTGCTGATTTTGCCATCTCCTGGGTGCCGCGGGGGCTTGTGCCCCGCGAGGAGGGCTTGAACATCACCAACATCGCCCAGGTGTTCCAGCGCAGCGGCACCTTGCAGGTGTCGTTCGCCGAGGCCGGCATAAACGAACCGGCCGACCTGGCCGGCAAGAAGGTGGGCAACTGGGGCTTCGGCAACGAGTTCGAGCTGTTTGCCGGGCTCAACAGCGTCGGCCTCGATCCGAAGTCCGATGTCACCCTGGTGCAGCAGGACTTCAACATGACCGCGCTCATCAACGGTGACATCGACGCAGCCCAGGCGATGATCTACAACGAGTACGCCCAGGTTCTGGAAACCATCAACCCCGAAACCGGCGAACTGTTCCAACCCGAAGACCTCCGTGTTATCGACTGGAACGAAGTGGGCACAGCCATGCTCCAGGATGCCATCTGGGCCGATGCCGACCGCCTGGAAAGCCATGCCAAGTACCGCGACATTGCGGTTCGTTTCGTGGAGGCATCCTTGCGAGGGTGGATCCACTGCCGCGACAACTTCCAGGAATGTGTGGACATAATCATGGCGGCGTCCCCGCTTGGCGGGCCGGGCCATCAGGCGTGGATGATGAACGAGATCAACGCCCTCATCTGGCCCTCACCGGGCGGGGTGGGCATCATGGATCAGGCGCTGTACGACCAGACCATCGAGGTGGCCACATCCCAGGGGGTGCTGGCATCTGCCCCCGACGCGGGAGCGTTTCGCACCGACATAGCCCAAGAGGCCGTGGATAATCTCCGAGCCGCCGGCCACGATGTGTTCGGCAACAACTACGCTCGCCAGGATGTTCAGGTTACCGAAGGTGGCCAGTAACCAGCCGTCTTTGTTTACGGAAGGGTCGAGATGAGGTTCAGTTTCGGTTTCCCGCTCATGGCCCATCCGCAGAACCCGGATTTCTTGGCGGCCCCGGCCATTGCCGAGTTAGCTCGGGCCGCCGAAGCGGCCGGGTTCGATTCCTGCTCGTTCACCGAGCACCCCCTGCCCAACGACGCCTGGCTGACCAGCGGTGGCCACGATGCCCTGGATCCTTTCGTGGCCTTGGCAGTGGCGGCCACAGCCACCACCAGGTTGCGGCTGCTCACCAACCTCACCCCCGTGCCCTACCGGAACCCGGCGATTCTGGCCAAGACGGTGGCCACGCTGGATCGGCTCAGCGGTGGGCGGGTGATTCTCGGTGCCGGGGTGGGCTACCTGGAGTCGGAATTCGAAGCGGTGGGGGTTGATTTCGCGCAGCGCAACGCCTTGTTCGACGAGTGCCTGGAGGTCATGCGCATGATCTGGACCGGCGAGTCGGTGAACTACCGGGGCTCCAACTTTTCCATCGCCCAAAGCACCGCCCTGCCCACGCCGGTGCAATCGCCCGTACCGGTTTGGATCGGGGGCAACTCCAAGCTCTCCCGCCGCCGGGTGGCCGAGAGCGCCCAGGGGTGGATGCCCATGCCCAACCCCAGGTCGCTGGCCTCCCGCCGCCGCTCCGCCCCCCTGGAAACCCTCGACGAACTGGCCCTGATGATCGCCTACATGCGTGACCACGCCGAGGCGGTGGGTCGCACCGAGCCCATCGACATCCAGTACATGGACATCCAGGTGGGCGCGGTTGGTTCACCGGCTTGGAACCCGCAGCTTCATCTGGAGAACATCGCCGCGCTGTCGAAGCTGGGAGTGACCTCGATAGCGGCTTACCTGACCGGCGACACCCGTTCACAGGTAGCGGAGGCCATCGGGCAGTACGGCGAGGAAGTAATCGCCTCCCTGTAAGGTCATCCACTGTCTTGAATCGCCTATCTTTGAGGCCATGCTGAGATTCGTCGAAGAGATAATCCTGCTTCTTTTGCGTGACGACGATGGGAAGTTCATCGGGGTTTCCCAGTCGTCCATGGATCGGGCCGTAGCCGGTGCGGTGTTGATGGAGTTGGCCATGGAGAACCGGATCGACACCGATCTGGATCACCTGCTTCTGATCGACGGCACTCCGGTGGGTGACGACCTGCTGGATCCCACTCTGGCCCTGATCGCGGAAGAGACCGGGGAGGAGCGGAGCGACGCCCGCCACTGGGTGGAGAGCACTGCCCGAAAGGCACCGGAAATTCGTGAGAAAGCCCTTGACCGCCTGGTCGAACGGGGCATCCTCGAGCGCCAGGACGACCGCTTCTTGTGGGTGTTCCGCTCCCGGCGCTACCCGATGGTCGACGGTGAGGCCGAAAAGGAGGTCAAGCTGCGGATCATGGGAGTGTTGTTCAGCAACGAGATCCCCAGTCCCCGCGACGTGGTGATCATCTGCCTTGCTCACGCTTGCGGGATCTTCGGGGAGCTGCTCTCGAAGCGGGAGCTGGAGCAGGCATCGGCTCGCATCGAGCAGGTGCGCAAGCTGGACCTGATCGGCCAGGCCATGTCCCAGTCGATCCAGGACTTCGAGGTGTGGCTGGCCAGCGCCGCGGCCCAGGGTCGCGGGTTCTTCTAGTTCTTCGGGGAGGCAGATATGGCCGGATGGACAGTGGAACCGATCGGGGGGACGCTCGGGGCCCGGGTGGGCGACATCGACCTGCGGGGGCCGCTGAGCGACGAGGATCGGGACGCACTGTACGGGCTGCTGCTGGAGCACCTGGTACTGGTGTTCCCCGAGCAGGCCATCCACGACGACCACCAGATGGACCTGCTGTCGTCGTGGGGGCGACCCTACATCCATCCCATCGGCCGGACCGCCGGGATGGTGGAGGCCAAGGTGGAACGCATCGTCGACGACGGGGAGCGCCCGCCCTACCAGGACAAGTGGCACACCGACGTGACCTGGGACCCGGATGCCCCCATCGTGGGGAGCCTGCGGGCCGTCGAGATGCCGGCCCGGGGTGGCGACACCATCTTTGCCAGCATGTACGCGGCCCACGACGGCCTGTCGGAGACCCTGAGGGAGCGGTTGGAGGGCCTGACCGCCTGGCACGACATGGGACCGGGCCAGGCGTTCATCTCCAAGGCCGGGGGCGAGTTGGTGGAACGCACCCGCGAGCAGTTCCCCGGCACCGAACGCCCGGTGATCGCCGTCCACCCCGACACCGGCCGCCGCCATCTGAACGTGAACAAGAACTTCACCAGCCATCTGGTGGGTTTCGACCGGGCCGAGAGCGATGCCGTGCTCAATCTCCTGTACGAGCACGCCACCCAGCCCAACTACACCATCCGCCATGAGTGGACCGAGGGTGACGTGATCGTGTGGGACGAGCGCTGCACCCAGCACTTCGCGGTGGCCGACCATTTCCCCCAACGCCGGGAGATGGCTCGCCTCACCGTCGCCGCCCCCGCCTGAACACCCGTAAACCCGACTTGGGGGTGCGGTTAGGCTGGAGGCGTGACGTTTGGATGCTTGGATGTTTGACGACGAGAGGTTCGATGTCGAGGCGGTGGCCGCCGGGGCGTGGGCACCGAGCCGGTACGGGCCCGACGATGTGCTGGGCACTTACAACGAGGTCACCGACCGCAAGCGGGCCGAAGCCCTGGGAATGATTGACCTGACCCGGCCGGTACGCACCTTTTCAATGGGCGACGGCATCTGGCCCGGGTACCCGGCTTTCGGTGACCGCCGGTTCTCGCAAACGCTGGTTGTTGCCGGTTACGACCCCGGCGAGGGTTTCGAGGGCGAGCTCCCCCGAGGCCGGGAGCCCTTGGGGCCGTCCAAGCTGGGGTACACCGAGGAGCGGGTGGCCTACACCTTCAACATGAGTTCCAAGATCAACGGCTTCACCCACGCGGCGGTGGACGGCACCTTCTACAACGGCCACCGGGGGGCCGAACTGGCCGGCACCGAGGGGGTGACCGCCATGGACGTGAGCTCGTGGGGGTCGCCGCTGCTCACCCGGGGGCTGATGATCGACATCGCCGCCCAGGTGGCCGCCACCAGCGGCAACGTGGAGATCAACCGGGCCGGCCTACCCCGGCTCGTGGATAGCCACCGCATCACGGTCGAGCAGATCGAGGGGGCTTGCGATCGCCAGGGCCTGCCCGCCCCCTCACCAGGCGATGCCCTGTGCCTGCGCACCGGGTGGATCAGCCTTACCCGGGAGGATCCCGAGCGGTTTCTGGCCGGGTCGCCCGGCCCGTGGATCGCCGAGAACAAGTGGCTGGCCTCCCACCGGCCGGCGCTGGTGTCCACCGACAGTTGGATGTGGGGGGTTCTGGATGTGGAGGCCACCGGGGGGTGGATGTCGGCCGGTCATCAGATCATGCTGGTCAAGGAGGGCATTCGCATGGCCGAGTCGCTGAGCTGCGAGGAGATCGCCGCCGCCGGGGTGGATCGGTTCGTGTTCTGCCACTCCCCGTTCAGGGCCAGGGGGTCCACGTCGTGCTCATCACCCCCCATGGCCATCGCCAACCCACCGGAGGTGTTGACATGAGCCAATTCGAGGGTTCGCCCCTGGCCGGCAGGGTCCATCCGATCACCCTCACCGACACCGCCATGAGCCCATTCGAGAGTTCGCCCCTGGTCGGCAGGGTGGCCCTGGTCACCGGGGCCAGCCGGGGCATCGGCAAGGGATGCGCGGTGGAGCTGGCCCTGGCCGGGGCCACCGTGTATGTAACCGGACGCACCACCGAACCCGGCCAGCACCCGCTGCCCGGCACGGTGGGTGCCACCGCGGATGAGATCACCCGAGCGGGTGCCACCGCGGTCGCGGTGGCCTGCGACCATCGTGACGACACGGCGGTAAAGGCGGTGTTCGACCGGATCGCCGCCGACCGGGGCCGCCTCGACATCCTGGTCAACAACGCTTTCGCCATCCCCGACGAGATGACCTCCGGCTTGCCGTTCTGGGAGGTTCCCATCTCCAACTGGGACGACATCATCGAGGTGGGCACCCGGTCGGCCTACGTGGCCTCGGTGCTGGCCGCCCCGGTGATGATCGGCCAGGGCGACGGTTTGATTGTCAACATCAGCTCGTCGGGAGCGGTCGAGTACGCCTGGCACGTGGCCTACGGGGTGGGCAAGTGCGCCCTCGACCGCATGACCGCCGATTGTGCCCGTGAACTCGAGGGTTCCGGGGTGTCGATGGTGTCGGTGTGGCCCGGTTTCGTTCGTACCGAACGCATCGACGTGGCTGTGGAGGCGGGGGTGGATTTGCCCCCCAGCCTGGATGTGTCGGTGGCCGAGTCCCCCCGGTTCACCGGCCGGGCCGTTACCGCCCTGGCCACCGATCCCGACCGTTACCGTCACACCGGCCGGGCGATCTCTGCTCGTGATCTGGCCGCCACCTACGGCTTCACCGACATCGACGGCCGCCTCCCCCCTGGCCCCCTCCACAACCGCACCGGTTGAACAAATCGAACCAACACCAGCAAGCCAAGACCGGTTCGTCCAGGTAGGCAAACCACCTGGATGTAACGCCCGTGGAGGTAGGCAAACCACCTGGATGTAACGCCCGTGGAGGTAGGCAACCCACCTGGATGTAACGCCCGTGGAGGGCCCATGGAGGTTGTTTCCCGGTTTCGTTTCGCCTAGATCGTCAGTTGCTGGCGGCGCTGGCGGCGGAGGAGGAGAAGGTAGGCCGATGCGGTTAGCAGGAGCCCCAGCAGTACCGTGGCGGCACCGGCGAGGAGAAGCGGTCGCCTCTCCACCACCACCGACGGGGCGATCCGGCCCTGCTCCGCCAAGGCGGCAAGGGTCGGCTCGGCCGAGAAGTCCAGGTTGGCGCTGATGAACGGGGCCGTGGTGGTTTCGGTGATGAACCGGGCCAGCAGATCAGGGCCCAAAAATGCCGCCCGATTCTCATTGTTGCCTCATCCTAAATCGCCGGTGCCGGTGATCCCGCTCCTTTGGCGGGTATCGCGGATATCTGGGAAGATGCGGCCGGAACAGAAGATCCGGCATAGAAGGTGTATAGGTACATAGAAGATGTATAGCCACAAGAGAAGGAGAGCTGATGAGCGGCGATGCATCGGGTGAGGGCCCGGCAGCACAGTATTTTGCCATTCGAGGGCGGTTAGTTGAGGCGGTTACCGATCTTGATGATGAGCAGTTGAAAACCACGGTTCCTGCCTGCCCCGACTGGACGATCCAGCAGTTGTTGACCCACGTGGTCTCCATGCCCCTGTCGATAATTGCGGGCGACCTTCCGGAGGGTCCCGAGGCCGCCACCTGGATAGATCGGCTGATCGTGCGGCATGGCCAACGCAGCATCCAAGACTTGACCGGCTGGTGGTGCAGCAACGACGAGGCTCTCAGCGGCCTTTTGGCAAACGCGGCGTTGCTGGTGGACGACCTGTTCATCCACGAAGGCGATCTTTACGGGGCACTCGGTTCCACTGCCCAAAAGGATGCTCCCGAGCTGGCTTCGCAGTTGGCGACCAGCGTAAGTGCTCTGTCCAGCCATCTGGCAACAGCCGGCCTGGCTCCGCTGTGCGTGGACACCGGCGAGGTTCGACTGGTGAGCGGTGATGGTGAACCCGGCTGGACATTGCGGGCCGATGCCTGGGAGGCCCATCGCGCTCTGAGCAGCCGCCGCACCCGCCAGGAGTTGATCGCACTTGCCGGCGACGGCGACCCTCGTCCCTACGTCTCAGCCATTGATGCCCATTTGCCGCTTCCTGCCACCAGCCTGGGGGAGTCCTGATATGTCCAATCCCATGACCGATGATGCTTGGTGGCATTGTTTGCTGCGGCGGGTGCGAACGCAAGGAGTCCTGATATGTCCAATCCCATGACCGATGATAATGATGCGGGGGCCAGCCGCCGGCTGATGTCTGGCGAGGCCTGGAACGATTTTTGCGACACGCTGCGGGCCGCCGGCCAGGTGGTGATCGACCGCACCCCCAACTCCGATGAGCAGGACAGGGTGGAGGGGTTCCGCTACCTGACCCGCATGTCGGTGATGGCTTACGGCCGCTGCATCGAGAACCTTCCCCCGATGGTGAAGATGCCGGTTAGGGTCATGCCACCCCCCAAGATGGGAGGCCAGGGGGTTCAATCCCCCGACCAGGATCACGTGGTTCAGGCCATCGACTCATCCAACCGCTATCGGGTAACCGGTAAGCGTGGTTCGGCACCCTACGTGCACATGTCGGCCTGGACCCCCAAGATACCCGGTTGGGTGGGTGTGGAATCGGTGGGGGAGCGGGCCGTGGCCGTGTTGGAGGAGTTCAACCCGAGCTGGTCGCAAACGCCTCACACCGCCCTTCTGGACGAGTTCACCGACGGTGGTGGCAACGTGGATTTCGTTTTATCGGTGGACGATCCGGGGGTTGACAATTGGATGCCAGTAGCACCGCAAACCCGTGAGTTGATGATGAGAATCGTTTACGACGACCGATCCTCCCAGTCGCCGCCCCGGCTCATGATCGAACCGTTGAAGCCGATCCCGTTGAATCTCACCCCCAGCGCCGCCGAGATGTCGAAACGCTTATCCATCGCCGCCCAGATGGTTCTTTCCGTGCAGTCCGACTACGCCGACTGGACGGACACGCTGCTTGAGGCCGAGAACCAACTCCAACTCACCAACGAGCATTATCTGAGGGTGGGCGGCTCTCCTGATGACCGCCATTTCGAGTTCGGTTACTGGCGAGTGGGAGACGGCGAGGCACTCGTGGTGGAGTTCACCCCGCCGGTGTGCCGGCACTGGAACTTCCAGCTCTGCAACCACTGGATGGAGAACCTGGCCAACTATTTCACCGGCCAGGGTTACGCCTCATCACAAGATGTTCAAGCCGACCCCGGCGGCGTGGTTCGACTGGTGGTGGCGGCCCAAAAGCCGGCCACGGGTATCTGGGTGGACACCTCCGGGCGCGATCACGGGGTGATGGGCCTGCGGTTCGTGGAGCACGAGTCGGTTCCCGAGATCACCACGAGGTTGGTGCGCCTGGCCGATCTCTGATGTCCCGGGGGCTTTTGGATGGGCAGCAACGAACCCCGTATCCCTTCCGGTGCGGTCACCGGGCGAAAGACCCCGGTGTTCAACGCCCGAACGATGCCACCGGCGCTGGGCAGGGATCACATCGCCACGGTGTGGGCTGAGCTAACCGTGGTGAGGGGATCGGTGCAGTTCCTCGAGGAGACGGGCCGATCGCAAACCGCCACTCCCGGCAATCCCGTGACCATAACCCCCAACCTCAAGCACCATGTGGTACCCAACCCCAACGCCGAGTTCTACATACAGTTCTACGAGGTTTCCGACCACTGGGAATAGGCAGTGGCCGGGCGCGGCAGCTAGTAGTCGAATATGGAGGGTAGCGCCTCCACGGGGCGAGCCTCGGGGTAGTGCCCGGTGATCTCGGCAATGTGATCAGGATCGTTTATTCGGCAAGTGTCGAAGGTTATATCCACATCTCTTTCGGCCAGGTCCGCGTCGAAACGGTTTGCTATGTCAGCCAGGCTCAAGGGGTTGGAGTCCAGCCGGTGGCGGTGCTCGGCATCCAGGTAAACGTCGGCCTTCCAGAGCACGCTCACGCGAATGTCCGACAGTTGCGAACGGTAAATCTCCTGGTCGTGGTCGGTTACAATCCACTTCCCCTCTGGGTTGGACATCGGGGCCAGCCGTGCCATCGGGGTGACTCGAGGAGTGCCGAACTCGAATGGGCCCACTGCGTTCACCTGGTGAAACATGCCGTGGTTGTCGCCCAACAAGGCCGAGTTGGCCATGCCCTCGACATGTTCCTCAGGGGGCTCGTCGGGGCCGTTCGGCCAATAGCGGAACCCGCCCCCCTCCACATCGTTGAGCCACCAAATCGCGGTGGCCTGGGGAAGGCTCATGTCATCGAACAGGCCCGACCACAGCATGGCTCGTAGCAACCACATCGGGGTGTTGGTTCGATCCCGCCCGGCGAAACGGGGGTTGTCGGTATGGGCCGGCCCCGCCTCGCCCATGGCCATCATCTGGTTTACATACACACTGTGGGGTTCGACAATCTCGGCACCGTAGAACTCCTTGGAGCATTCGATGTACGCCTGGTGGTGCAGGAACAGGTCCGATCCAGGCATTGCATAGGTTTCGTTCACCCAGTCGCCACGAAACCACAGCGGCCGGGTGCGCGCCTGCGGATCGGCCCCAGGGTTGTACCAGCCTCCCAGAGGAGCGTAGGGCGCTTGCTGAGCCAGCAACTCCACGGCAGCCCCGACATCCGAGAGCACATCGGTGAGCAGGATCGGCGGATCGGCCACATGCATCGCACAACCCTACCAAAGGGTTGAAGGGGGCCTACACCACTCCAAATGACTAGAGCCTTCACGGGTCCGGGGGATGTGTCTCCGGGGGGTTGTAGTGTGGGCGGGGCATGTACACCGTTGAGCCGTTTGCCATCGAGGTGCCTGATGGGGTGCTGGATGATCTGCACCGCCGCCTGGATGCGACCAGGTGGTTCGATCCCCTGCCGGGAGCCGGGTGGGATGAGGGGACCGACCTCGGTTACCTCCGGGAGCTGTGCCGTTACTGGCGCCATGATTACGACTGGCGGGCCGTTGAGGCCGGGCTCAACCGGTTTCCCCAGTACATCACCACCATCGACAACCAGAGGCTCCACTTCATCCACGCTCGCAGCCGGCACCCCGAGGCCTTGCCTCTGGTGATCCACCACGGGTGGCCGGGGTCGATCACCGAGTTCACCAAGGTGATCGAGCCGCTGGCGGAACGGTTCCATGTGGTTTGCCCGTCGCTTCCCGGCTATGGCTTCTCGGGGCCGACCACCGAACCGGGATGGACACCCCGGCGGATGGCGGCAGCCTCGCTGGAGCTCATGAGCCGCCTGGGCTACGACCGGTTCGGGGCCCAGGGCGGGGACTGGGGGGCATCGATCACCACCCAAATGGCCCTTCGGGCTCCCGAGCGGTTGGTGGGTATCCACCTGAATATGGCGATCGCCCCCGAGCCGCCTCCGGGTAACGTGCCCGATCTCACACCGGAGGAGAGGGCAGCCCGGGTGGAGGCCCGGGTTCGTAATCGGGTGGAGCGGGGCTACCGGGAACAGCAGGCCACCCGCCCTCAGTCGCTGTCGGTGGCGCTCAACGACTCCCCCGCCGGGCTGGCCGCCTGGATCGTGGAGAAGTTCCTGGTGTGGAGCGACATCGGCCCCGATAACGACATGGAGAGCAGTTTCACCAGGGAAGAGCTCGTGACCAACGTGATGGTGTACTGGGTTACCGGTACCATCGCTTCGGCCAACCGCCTCTACTACGAGACCCGAAAGGGAGGTCGGGGGGCAGCTGCCCCCGACGGGAGGGTGGAGGTACCCACCGCCTTTGCCCGTTTTCCCGGCGATGGCATTGTTCCGATCCGACCCTGGGTGGAGTACTGGTACAACATCGTGCGGTGGACCGAGATGCCCCGTGGCGGCCACTTCGCCTCCCTCGAAGCCCCCGACCTCTACATCAGCGACGTAACCGACTACTTTACCAGTCTGGAATAGCCACGAGCCGTCACTTACGAGGGTCGATCACCTCCACGGGGTAAGCAGAGAGAACGGGGTCGGCGGTGACCAGAGTGAGCGCCTCGATCTGGACTTGGGCCACGAGCATCCGGTCGAACGGGTCCTGGTGATGCAAGGGCAGCACGGCAGCACGTTCGGCGTGGGCTGCGGTTATCGGCAGTTCAACGAACCCGTTGGCGTTCAAGCTCGAAATCAGGCTGTCCGGGTAAAAAATTTTGCCTTTTGAACGCTTGATGCCCAACTCCCACAGTGTCGCGGCCGAGAAAAATGTTTCTCCGGCCGATTTGATGATTGCCCGCCCCTGGCTGCCGAGCGAAGGGTCCAGCCCTGCCACCCAGAGCACAACATGGCTGTCGAGCAGGAGCCTCATGGCAGATCTGTTGTCGCGGACTCCTCGAAAGCGGCAACGACTTCAGGGTCGGAGCTGATGACGTCGTCCTCATATATTTGTATTTCGCCGGCCAGAAAGCCGATCTCCCGCTCAGGCTGCACCGGGGGCCACGGGATCAGTTTGGCTACAGGTTGCCCGGCCCGTGCGACGATGACATCGGTACCGGCCTCGACCTCCCTGAGCAACTCGGACAGGCGGCTCTTCGCTGCATGAATATTAACCATCAAAGTAGTCACAAACCTAGCTTAGCCCGACTTAGTTCATTAGTTCCAGCTTGTCGAGAACTCCTGCTTTGGGAAGGGGGGTGGGGGTGTGGTGAACTAGCGGGCGTGCCCCGATTGCATGAGGTCGACTACACCCTCGAATACCCCTACACCCGCACCACCGGGCCGGTCATCGGGCCGTTCCTCACCGGGCTGCGCGATGGCCGCATTCTCGGTCAGCGCTGTGGTGATCGGGTGCTGTGCCCGCCCATGGAGTTCGACCCGGAATCTTTCGCCACGCTTGAGCCCGACCTGGTGGAGGTGGGCCCCGGCGGGGAGGTGGTGAACTGGACCTGGGTGGCTGAGCCCTCGGCCAAGCACCCCTTCGACCGTCCTTTCGGGTTTGCCTTCATCAAGCTGGACGGGGCCGACACCGCTCTGGTTCACGCGGTGGACACCGGGGGCGACCCCCGGGCCATGAGCACCGGCATGAGGGTACGGGCCCAGTACCGCCCCGATCGCCACGGTTCGGTAACCGACGTGTATTTCGTACCCGAGGACGATGCTGCCGACCAGGCGATCCAACCGGGGGACGAGCCCGTGACCATCACCGAGCACCTGATCAGCCTTCGCATCAACGAGCCGCTGTACCCCCACCGGGCCCGGTTCGCCCAAGGCCTGCTGGACGGCAGGATCATCGGCCAGCGCAGCCCGGTCACCGCCAAGGTGTACGTGCCCGGCCGGGGCTACGACAATATGTCCCGTGTGCTCATGGGACCCGAGGACGAGGTGGAGGTGTCCGACACCGGCACGGTGGTGGCCTTCACCGAGCTGAACCCGGTTCAGTACTACGGCCAGACCGAGACCGAACCCTATGTACGGTGCTCCATCCTGTTCGACGGATCCGACCAGCCGGTGGTGGGCATAGACATCCGTGACATGACCGTGGACGAAATGCGGGTGGGGATGAGGGTGCGCTGCATCTGGCGCGACCCCGAGGAAAGATCGGTGGCCGACATCGACAACCGTTACGGCAACATCCCCGAGACGGTGTACGAGCGATTCGAACCCACCGGAGAGCCCGACGTTCCCACAGAGCAGCTAAAGGAGCATTCATGGTGAGCCTGGTTGAACAGCTAAAGGAGCATTCATGGTGAGCCTGGCTGAGGACGTGGCCATCGTTGCGTTCGCGCAGACCCCCTCCCACGCCCGCTTCGACGACAGCGAGCCGGCCATGATCATGCCGTGCGTGAACTCGGTGGTCGAGCAGGTGGGCCTCGACCGCCACGACATCGACTTCACCATTGCGGGGAGCTGCGATTACCTGTCGGGGATGCCGTTCGCTTTCGTCATGAACATCGACGCGGTGGGGGCGTGGCCGCCGGTGTACGAGAGCCATGTGGAGATGGACGGGGCCTGGGCCCTGTTCGAGGGGTTCGTGCGGCTGCAATCGGGCGACATCGACACCGTGTTGGTGTCGGGCTCGGGCAAGTGCTCGCCGGGTAGTTACCGGGAGGGCTTCTCGCTCCAGACCGACCCCTACGTGCACGCCCCCCTCGGCTTGGATCCCCGGACCCAGGCCGGTTTCCAGGCGCAGGCCCTCATCGCCGCGGGAAAGGCCACCGAGCGGGACTTCGCCGGGGTGGTGGCCCGCAGCCACGCCAACGCCAGGAGCAATCCCTATGCCCAGCTCAGCGGGGACCCGTCGGTGGAGGAACTGCTGGCCCGGCCCTACGTGCAGCAACCGTTGCGGGGCCATGACTGCCCGCCCACCAGCGATGGGGCGGCGGCCATGATCATCGCCAGGGCCGAAAAGGCCGAGCAATTGTGCGACAACCCGGTATGGATAAGAGCCATCGACCACCGGATCGAGTCGCACCATCCAACGCTGCGGGACTTGACCGACTCGCCCTCGGTGCGCACCGCGGCCCAAAGGGTGGGTTTGCATGACGGCCCGGTGGACGTGGCCGAGCTCACCGTTACCTACAGCCCCGAGGAGATCATCCTGCGCGCTGCGCTCGGCCTGGATGAGCACACACAGGTCAACCCCTCGGGGGGGCCGCTCACCGGCAGCCCGTTCATGGCGGTTGGGCTCACCCGGGTCATCGAGTTGACCCGGGCCATCACGAACGGAAAAGCCCGCCGGGGGGTGGCGCACGCATCCAGCGGGCCGGCCCTGCAACAGAACCTGCTCTGCGTTTTGGAAGGGAATAGCTGATGGCACCTCGACTTGGAAGCGCCACCTATACATGCCTCCTGGAAGGAAGCAACTGATGGCACCTCGACCCTGTGCGGTTATCGGCGTGGGCCAGACCAAGTACAAGCGCCGCCGCGACGACCTGACCCTCGACGGGTTGGTGCGCGAGGCCGTCCTGCGGGCCCTGGAGGATGCCGGGGCCACCTTCGACGACATTGACGCAATCGTGCTCGGCAAGGCCCCCGATGCCCTCGAGGGGGTGATGATGCCCCTACTCAGCCTGTGTGACGCCCTGGGTGCGGTTGGCAAGCCCATCCACCGGGTCCACACCGCCGGGTCGGTGGGGGCATCCACCGCCATCTCCGCGGTGAACCTGGTGGAATCGGGCATGTACGACACGGTGCTGACCGTGGCCTACGAGAAGCAGTCGGAGGGCAACGCCACCTGGGCCCTGTCGGGGGGCAAGAGCGGCGGCCAGGGTGCGGGGGGCACGTTCGCCCCGTGGATCCGCAACTACATCGCTCGCTCGAAGGCTCCCGAGCACATCGGCTGGATGGTGGCGGTGAAGGACAGGCTCAACGCACTGAAGAACCCCTACGCCCACCTCCACCTTCCCGACATCTCGGTGGAAAAGGTGCGGGAGTCGCCCATGCTGTGGGATCCCCTTCACTTCTTGGAGTCGTGCCCCTCATCGGATGGGGCCGCGGCCATGGTGCTTGGCAACGACGACGTGGCCAAAAGGTCGGGTCGCCCGCCGGCCTGGGTCATATCCCACGCCAAGCGCACCGAGTTCGGGCAGTTCCCGGGGCGCGACACCGTGCGACCCCAGGCCGGGGTGGAATGTTCCGAGGCGCTCTACCGCAAGGCGGGCATCACCAACCCCCGCGAGCAGATCGACTGCGCCGAGCTGTACGTGCCGTTCTCGTGGTACGAGCCCATGTGGCTGGAGGGGCACCTCATCGCCGCCGAGGGCGAGGGGTGGAAGATGACCGACACCGGTGACACCGAGCTGGGAGGATCGTTCCCGGTGAACATGTCGGGCGGCGTGCTTTCGTCCAACCCCATCGGGGCATCGGGCATGATCCGCTGCCTGGAGGCGGCCAACCAGGTGCGGGGCACCGCCGGCGAGTACCAGGTGCCGGGGGCCAAGATATCCATCGGCCATGCCTACGGCGGGGCCGCCCAGTACTTCGCCATGTGGATGGTGTCGTCCGAGCTGAACCCGGTGTTGTGACGGTGGCCGGGGTGTTTGAGCCAGGGGTGAGGTTGTGACGGTGGCCGGGGTGTTTGAGCCAGGGGTGAGGTTGTGAGCATGGCCGGGATAGTTGACGGCCGGGTGGTGGTGATCACCGGGGCGGCGCGGGGGTTGGGACGGGCCCACGCCCTGGAGTTTGCTGCCGAGGGGGCCAGGGTGCTGGTCAACGACCTGGGGGTGGAGCGCGACGGCTCGGGTGGCGCATCGGAACCGGCCCGGGAGGTGGTGGCCGAGATCCGGTCAGGGGGGGGCGAGGCCGAGGCCAACGCCGCCGATGTGGCCGACTGGGACCAGGCGGGGGCCATGATCGCCCAGGCCGTTGAAACCTGGGGTCGCCTCGACACGCTGGTGTGCAACGCCGGCTTTCTGCGCGACCGGATGCTGGCCACCATGAACGAGCAGGAGTGGGACGCCATCGTGCGGGTGCACCTCAAGGGACACTTCGCTCCGGCCCGCCACGCCATCGCTCACTGGCGGGACCGCTCCAAGGCCGGGGAGGACGTTAGGGGCCGGCTCATCAACACCAGCTCGGGGGCCGGGCTCATGGGTTCCATAGGCCAGGGCAACTACGCGGCGGCCAAGGCCGGGGTGGCGGCACTGACCATTCAGCAGGCCGCCGAGTGGGGAAGGTACGGGGTGAGGGCGAACGCCATCGCCCCCGATGCCCGTACCCGGATGACGGCGGGCATCATGTACGAGGAGCAAGCCCCCCAGGGCTGGGACGACAAGGATCCGGCCAATGCCTCCCCGCTGGTGGTATGGCTGGGTTCGGATGCCTGCGACGTGACCGGGCGGGTGTTCGAGATCGCCGGCGGGGCGCTGAACGTGTGCGACGGCTGGCAGCACGGCCACGTGGTGGACGTGGGCCGCAAGTACTCGGCCGCCGAGATCGCCGAAGCGGTCCACACCTCCATTACCGCCTCTCCCTCTCCGGCCCCGGTCTACGGGGCCGGCTGACCCCTTTAGCGCCCCGTTCAGCCGGGGATGTTCCTGAAGGCGATGCCCTTGTCCACCCGGATGTCGGGTGGTAGGCCCAGAACCTTCTCGCCGATGGTGTTGCGCTGGATGTTGTCGGTGCCGCCGCCGATGCGCGACGCCCACTGACCCAGAAACTCGTTCTGCCAACGCCCGCCGTCACGGGCACTGCCTCCGCTGAGCATCCCGGCCGCACCGTTCATGGCCATCACCAGATCGCCGGTAAGGCCGTAGTGCAGCGATACCCCCAGCTTCATGGTGGAGCTCTCCGGTCCGGGCTGCTCGCCCCGGCTGGCCGCGGTCCGCACCCGGTAGCCCTGGTACTTCAACACCTCCATCCGGGTGTAGGCCCGGGCCAGTTCCTGGCGCACAACCGGGTCGCGGTCACAACCGGTGACCCGGGCCAGCCTCACCATGTCCTCGAAGCTCGACCGGCTGCCGCCGCCACCGATCAGCGCCCGCTCGTTGGACAGGGTGGTCATGATCGGCCCCCACCCGGCGTTGACCTCGCCCAGGATGTTCTCGTGGGGGATCCGCACGTCCGACAGGAAGACCTCGTTGAAGTGGGCCGCCCCGGTGATCTGCACCAGCGGGCGCACCTCTATGCCGGGGGTCCTCATGTCGACCAAAAAGTAGGTGATGCCCCGATGCTTGGGCTGGTCGGGGTCGGTACGGGTCAACAGGATGCCCCAGTCGCTGTGCTGGGCCCCCGAGGTCCAAACCTTTTGACCGTTGACCACCCACTCGTCGCCGTCGCGCACCGCGGTGGTGCGCAAACCACCGAGGTCGGAGCCGGCCGCCGGCTCCGAGAACAGTTGGCACCAGACCTCCTCACCTTTGAGCATGGTGGGCAGGAACCGTTCCTTCTGGGTGTCGGTGCCGTGGGCGATGATGGTCGGACCGGCCATACCGATGCCCACCGCGAACACCCCGGTGGCCGACACCCGCCGGGCCTCCTCCTCCTTGAAGATGCCGTCCTGGATGCCGCCGAGGCCCCGGCCCCCATACCTTACCGGCCAGGTTATGGATCCCCAGCCGCCGTCGTACTTGGTGCGCTGCCAGGCCTTGCACCGGGCCACGTAGGCCAGCTCCACCTCGGGGTCGGTGATGGTCATGGCGGTCTGGTCCCGGGGGCCGCCACCGTCGGGGGGCAGGTTGGCATCCAACCACTCCACGCACTCGGCCCTGAAGGCGGCTTCCTGGGGGGTTTCGTCGAAGTCCATGCCGGGTTGATGGTAGCCACGGCGGTGCCGCCAAGCAGTACCAACCGGCACTGCCCCTACCCGCCCCGTTTTCAGCATTCGGATCGAGGTGGCGTTGGGTGCTTCAATGGCGGCGTGAAATTTTCGATGATCTTCGAGGCTCAGATGGCTGATACGTCCCGGCCGGCTGAGCAGCAGGTGATTCGCGACTGCGTGGAGCAGGCCGTGCTGGCCGAGGAGGTGGGCTTCGACCGGGTGTGGGCGGTGGAGCACCACTGCCTGAAGTGGTACGCCCACATGAGTGCTCCCGAGATCTTCCTGACCTGGGTGGCGGCCCGGACCTCTCGCATACGCATCGGTCACGGGGTGGTTTGCATGCCGTTCGGTTACAACCACCCGCTGCGGGCCGCCGAGCGGATCGCCATGCTCGATGTGCTGTCGGGCGGGCGGCTGGATGTGGGGGCCGGTCGGGGGGCCACCCTTCAGGAGATGTCGGCGTTCGGGGTCCGCCCCGAGGACACCTATGCCCAGGTGGAGGAGTCGCTGAGGATCATCTCCAACTGCTGGCGCGACAAGGAGTTCGAGTGGGAGGGCCTGCTCGACATCTCACCCCACCCCATCTTGCCCCGGCCGGTGCAGGATCCCCATCCTCCGTTGTATCTGGCCTGCACCAAGGTGGACACCGTGAGGTTGGCCGCCGAGTGGGGCATCGGGGCCCTGGTGCTGGGGTTCGCCGGAGCCGACGAGATCAGGCTGATGAAGCAGACCTACGACGAGGCCATCGCCACCCGCACCGGTGAGCGCTTCGTGAGCGACCACCCCAACGACTGGTTCTCGGCCCTGTGCCCCACCACCATCCTCGACGACCGTGACGAGGCTTTCCGGGTCGGGGCCCGGGGTCAGCGATTTTTTGCCGAAGCCATAATGCACTGGAACCTGGGTACGCCCCCGCCGAGAGCCGGATCGGCCGACGAGGACACCGCCGCGGCCATCGATGAGGCGGTGGGCAATGTCCACGCCAAGATCAGCGAGATGAACATACCGCTCAGCCCCAACGCCACCAGCACGTTCAACATCGAGCACGCCTACGGCAACGCGCAGGACGCCATCCGCTACGTGAGCGAGCTGGAGGCCATCGGTTGCGACGAGATCATGTGCATGATCCAGATGGGCACCATCCCCCAGGAAGTGATGCTCGAGACCATCCGCCAGTTCGGCCACCGGGTCATCCCCCACTTCCGCTCCCACGACCAGGATGTCACAGTGTCAGATGCCCCATAGCCGGAGCAGGTCGGGGGCGGTGAACCAGTGGCGGTTACGGCCTGGAGCGGGGGTGGGGAAGTCGGCGGGAGACAGGATTTGATGGTCTGCGAGCGTGGTTAGGGCGGTTCGAGCAGTGCGTTCGCTGACACCGAGCAGCGTGGCCACTTCACCGGCGCTGAGGATCGGGTGTGCGGGTAGGTGGGTGAGCAGGGCTCGTGCGGAATGGTCGGCTCGTAGCCCGGCAATTGCTTGCTCCCATCTGGCCATGAGGGTGGCCGCCTGATCGATGATCCTATTGGTGGCGGTGGCGGCTGTTTCGGCGACTCCGGCAAACCATCTGATCCATGGGTCGAGTTGCCCCTGCTCGAATAGCCGGAGACCTGATAGGTAGCCCCCGGGATCGCGGGCGATGGCCATGCTGATGGGAACGGTTGAGCGGAGGGTGATGCCCCGTCGCCGCAGCGTTCGGCTGATGAGCACCCGTCCGAGACGCCCGTTACCGTCGCCATAGGGGTGGATGGCTTCGAATTGGGCGTGGATGACTGCGGCGTGGGATAGCGGATCGAGGTTTGGTGGGGTGCTGTTGGCGAAAGCGATCATGTCTTCGATCAGCCGGGGGATCTCGGATGGGGGTGGGGGAATGTAAGCCGCGTCCAGGGGAGTGGTACCCCCAACCCACCCCAGCGCTGTTCTGAAAGTTCCGCCCATTGCCGGGGCGTGTCGCATGAGTCGGCGATGCCAGTGATGCAATTTTGCTATGGTCAGCGGGGCGAGAGCGGTGTCCAGGGCCCAGTCGATTACCACCAGGTTGTCGGCCATCCAGCCTGCGTTACCGCCCATGCCGGTTCGTGCTGCGATGAGCACCGATTCCATGGGCTCGTTCAGCCCTTCGATCCTGCTGGAGGCCACCCCCTCGTTGCGCAGAAGCAGTCGGGCCAGTGGCTCCCAGCGGTCGGGTAGCCGGGCATCGGCCAGCCTCAGTGCGGCGCAGGCTTGCTCGCCGGCTCGTTTTGTGGAAATGGTAAGATTGTGGAAATGGTAAGATTAAATGGTAAGATTAAGGCTGCGTTCGCTGAGCGGCGCAGGCACCCAAGCCTGAACCGGCCGCCCGTTCCACTCCGTTTCGAGGTAATGCCCTGGATAACCTTCCGAATCCGATGCCATTTCGGAAGTTTATTCTGGATAACCTTGCGAATTTGCCGCTATTTCGGAAGTTTATTTCCCTGTTGGCTACTGGCGCTTGGTCTTGCGCAGGGTGAGGCGAGTGCTCAGCGTGTCGCCGAAGTGGTAGAGAAGTCCCCCGACAACGGCGGTGAAGATGACGTAGGTTGCC
This sequence comes from Candidatus Poriferisocius sp., assembly GCF_965202595.1. Taxonomy (GTDB): domain Bacteria; phylum Actinomycetota; class Acidimicrobiia; order Acidimicrobiales; family Bin134; genus Poriferisocius. Next base: position 2,250,535 of record NZ_OZ241836.1, on the reverse strand, counting down.
GCAACCGCCCCCAGGTCCGGTTCGCGGGCCACTCCTATTTCGGCTATCACGATTGAGAACTCCCCGTGAGCCACGAGTGCCATGCCGGCGAGGATCCGGGCCTGGGTGCCGAGGCCCTCGGAGCGGGCCGCAACCCAACCGGTGCCGAGCTTGGTGACGGTCGTGATGGCTCCCATGGCTATGGCCACCAGCACGAAGTTGGGTATGAGCGAGGGGTCCACTTGGAGGCCGAAGAAGACGAAGAACGAGGCGGCGAACAGGTCGCGCAGGGGCTCCAGGAGCTCGCGGGCCTGTTCCACGAGTTTGCCGGATAGGGCGATGCCCACGAGGAAGGCCCCCACCGCGGCCGAGACATGGACGCGCTCGGCCAGTCCGGCGATTATCAGGGTGCTGCCGAGCAGTGTCAAAAGCAGCACCTCGCTGGAGTGGCTCAGCACCATCTCGCTCAGGCGGTCGCCGTGGTAGTAGGCGAATGACAAGATGCCGACAACGGCGATGAACGAGATGGCAACGATGATGATCGTTTCCGCCGCGGAGTTGCCGAACAGAACGCCGGTGACGATGGGCAGGTAAATGACCATGGCGAGGTCTTCCACGATGAGCAGGCTCAGGATGACCGGGGTTTCACGGTTGCGTACCCGGTCGAGATCGGCAACCAGCTTGGCCACAATGCCCGAGGACGATATGTAGGTCACGCCACCCAGGAGCACGGCCACCACCATGTCGAAGTCGAGCAGCAGACCGGCCACGAAGCCGGGGGTGAAGTTCAACACGAGGTCCACCAGCCCGCCCAGGGTTGACCTGCGGACGTTTGTGATGAGCTCGTGGGCCGAGAACTCGAGGCCGAGCATGAGCAGCATCAGGATCACGCCGATCTCTGCGCCGACTTCGATGAACCCCGTGGCCGCCCCCAGCTCCAGCACGCCGCCCTCCCCGAAGGCCAGCCCCGCCAGCAGGTAGATGGGCAGAACCGGCAGACCGAACCGGTGGGCCAGGCGGGCCGTGATGGCAAGACCCAGCACGACACCCCCGAACTCGATCAGCAAGGTATCAATGGCGGTTTCCATCGATCAGGTTTGCTCCCAGCGTTGGCTTTTCCAGATGGACGTTTCTTGGATGCTCATCTGTGAATGTATAATGCATGCATGCCAAATGTCCAAGTGAGAAACGTTCCGGTTGAGGTACATAGCGTGTTGGTTAGCCGAGCAAGAGCAGCCGGTCAATCGCTTCAACAGTATCTCTTTGACCAGTTGTGCCAGATGGTGCTCCATCCTACGGTAGATGATGTTCTAGACCGCATCGAGGGTCAGGACCTGGGACGACTCACCGGTGAGGATGCAGTTGCAGCGCTGGAAGCCGAGCGTGCCCGTCGTTGATGCCTCGGTGCTCCTGCCGGTTGTTGCCGATGGTACCGGTGCAGGCCGCAGAGCCAGGCAGCGGATACGTGGGGAGCGCCTGGATGCTCCTGACCTGATCCGGGTGGAGTGCCTCTCAGCCATCAGACGACAACTGCACCATGGCAGATTGGAACCGCATCAGGCTGAATTGGCCGTAGGTAACCTGTTGGCATTGCCGATAATCACCTACCCTACGAAGTCGTTGCTCTCACGGGCTTGGGAGTTGAGAGACAATGTCACTCCCTACGACGCATGCTATGTGGCCCTTGCCGAAGGTCTTGGCTGCTTGCTCATCACCGGAGACGCTCGCCTTGCGGAAGCACCAGGTATAACCTGTCATATCGAACTATTTCAGTAGTAGATGTAACATTCGCGAGGGTTGTTGACACGTGATGTGAGTGTGTCGCCGATGGCGATCGCAGCCTTCCTGCGCCACCCCGCATCCACCCGCACCATATTTCAGCGGCCACCGCGAGGTGGATGCGGTACCTCGCCAAGCTCGTCGGCGGATGCCGCAATCGGCCCGCGCAGTGACGCAAACCACGAACGTGAGCTAGACAAAGTTGTCACTCCCAGGTGATAAGAAGCAATTGTCATCGCCCTGTGCTAAGAACTAGGCGGAAAGCAATCGAAAACATCAGGAGGACGAATGACCACGTTGACCTACGACAAACTACGGGGTGCCGTGGCCGGAGGGGCCGTTGCCTTGAGGTCCCGAACCGAGCTACAGCCCGTGGATGGCCCGGGTGGCAAGGTGTTCCCACCCACCTATGCCGTTACTGCTGCACACAAGTACGCCACCGAAACTCGTCAAGTAGGTGATCGGGAGGTACAGACCGTACTTCTTGACTCGGTTGCTTCGCAGGCCAATAGGGCTGAGTTGGCACTGCTCGACAGTTGGGAGGCGGGTGAGTTGAAATTCCCCGTTCCCTACGTAGACTTCTCAACCGAGGACGGCGAGTTCAATGATATCGGCCGGTTGACCGTCTTGGAAGCACCTCACCGACTTGCCGACGCAATTTTCCGCGACAGTCTTCTCGACGACACGTTATTCCGCCTGTCTAAGGTGGGTCGGGCTATCACCGATGCACAACCCCGCAATGCTACTGCCTTGTTCCGGTATGCACCCACCACCCTCTTATTTGGTCAATGGGACTCCACTGGCCCCAAAGGTGGTCTGGGGTCAAAGTTCCAACGAGCCTATGTTTCAGAAATCGTCGGTCATGATGTTCAAATCGGCACAAAAGTAGGAAGCAGACTAGATCCACTTCAGATCGAACGTGATGCAGCGGTCGTATACGAGCATCACGATCCAGATCAAAGTTGGACACTGAAAGAAGATGAAGCAGCAGTAGAAAAGAGCAAGCCTAAACGGGCTGGCAACGATGGACGTCCGTCCGAGATAAATCATGGGAACATAGCTCCCAGCATTGATGCCACTGCTGGCGGTGTAACAATTTCTAACGCGGTGCAGACCACCGTTATTTCCTTGGCTGCACTAAGACGCCTGCGTCTCGCCGGTTATAGTCGAGAAGTCGAGACTGCTGCTCGCACAGCAATTGCAGCCCTAGGTGTGGCTGCTGTCGTTCTTCAATATGAGATGGATCACGACCTGCGTTCTCGATGCTTGTTAATTCCTCAACATTCTCCTCGGATAGAATTAGTCAGCCGGGACGGTTCAGTACCGGAAGTTATAGACGTAAACCGGGATGTCGCTATAGGGATAGTTGGGCAAGCAGCTCAAGCATCAGCCGATCTAGGTTTAAGTTGGGAGACTGCTGAAATCAAGCTTAAACCAGCCCCTAAACTACTTGAATTGCTCCGCCGTAGCCGTGAAGTTTCTGCCCGTGAGACTCCTGGGGAGTAAGCAGTGCTTGCCGTAGAGGTCAATTTCCTCACTGGACGATTTGTAGCTACGGCATACAACGATCGTAAGGCCAGCGAATGGCCTCCCGAGCCAGCAAGGCTTTTTTCAGCCCTTGTTGCTGAATGGGCTGAAGCAGGTGAGGAAGATGGTGAACGAGAAGCGTTGGAGTGGCTAGAAGCCCAGCCGCCTCCAGCGATTGTTGCTTCTGAAGCTGTCCCTCGTCGAGTTGTGAGTTACTACGTACCAGTTAATGATTCCAGGGTTATAGGTGGGGCGTGGTACGAACGCCGTAGCCGCAACCTCAGCGACCTAGAGTATAAGCTTGATTCTGAACTTAAGCGGTCTGATGGTGAATTGACTAAAAAAGTTAAGCAAATACAAGACAAGATAAAAAAAGAGTCAAATGTGGATAATCAGGTATCATCAACTGGGACAACCGCGGTTGAATCTGCACTAGAGCTCTTGCCTTATGGACGAGTAAAGCAAGAGCGTTGCTTTCCATCAGTTACTCCTAATGAACCGCGAATCACTTTTATATGGTTAGATGCAACTATATCAGAACCTATGAGGGCATCGTTTGACAGTTTACTAGAAAAAGTAACCCGCTTGGGGCATTCATCTTCACTCGTATCTTGTCGCATTATTGATAACCCACCTACACCCAACTGGCATCCGGGTTCAGGTAGCCAAGTACTTCGTTGTCCAGGCCCTGGGCAGTTGGAAGCGTTAATAAAAAGATTTCAATATCACCAGGCCATCAAACCTAGATCGTTACCGTTTTCAGCAGTACGTTACAATAAAAATGATAATGATTCCGAGTTTTCAGACCCCTTATTATCTGATACTATGGGTGATTGGGTAGTATTCGAATTTCTCTTGCAATCACGATCACGACGGTTTCCATCCTCTCGATCAGTAGAGATTGCTTCTACCATGCGGGCAGCGGTTATGTCTTATGCAGAAGATCCAATTCCCGAGGGACTGAGCGGCCACCAAATGTCTGGTGCTCCGTCACTAGAACCCCACGTTGCATTCTTGCCTTTGCCCTATGTAGGATTTGAACATTCCGATGGCCGGATCATGGGACTCGCAGTATCGTTACCGATATCTTTGAATGATGCATCTCGACGAGCAGTTTTGCGGGCTATAGGTCATTGGGAGCAGCAGGCTGACCCAGTAGATGGTCTAACTCTTACTCTCGGCCGTGGGGGTATAATTCATCTTCAACGTCGAGTAGGGCCGGTTGATCTAATCACAATCAGGCAAGATCTGTGGCAAAAATCCTCTAGGCATTGGGCCTCGGCAACTCCGATTGCTCTGCCAACTCATCCGGGGCCACTGAGCAAAGGGAGTGCTGGGGCTCGATCCAGAGCTTGGGAGCGAGCCGAACAAGCTGTGATTGCCTCTTGCCGTCATGTTGGATTGCCTGAGCCTAATCAAGTGGAGATCTCGCTTGATCCTTTCGTCTTGGGTGCTAGACCAGCTGCAGATTTTCCACCATTTCGGCAGCGAGGGCAAGATGGCAAGCCAGTAGCTCGTCGACTCTTGCACGCCTCTTTAACTTTCGATCAAAAAGTCGAAGGCCCGTTGATGCTCGGAGCCGGTCGTTTTATGGGACTTGGTCTAATGCGGCCAATCATTGGACTAGCACCGATTAGTCACAAGGTTGATGACAATGAATGAACTGAATGCAGGAGACTTTGCTGACTACTTTCATGCAGTTCACAATTATGACCCATTTCCATGGCAAGAACGCCTTACCGGACAAGTACTAGACGAAGGTAAATGGCCTGATATAATAGACCTTCCTACAGGAACTGGCAAAACCGCAATTTTGGATACAGCAATATTTGCACTGGCAGTCCGACCTGAGGTTTTCCCGCGTCGAGTGGTTTTTGTTATAGACCGGCGTATTGTAGTTGATCAAGTAGTTAGTAGAGCTAAGCAGATCGAAGAAAAAATACGAGAAGGGTCAACTCAAGTTCTGAAAAATATAAAAAAATGTTTAGACAATATAGGTGGAGGTTCACCACTAGGGGTGGTAGCACTACGAGGTGGGATCCCCATTGACAAAGAGTGGGCACGTAGACCCGATGAACCGTGGGTTATGGTATCTACATTAGACCAATTTGGGTCTCGACTTTTGTTTCGTGGTTATGGAGTTACTCAAAGGATGCGACCAATTCATGCAGGTTTAGCAGGAAATGATTGCTTAGTAATATTAGATGAAGTTCATCTGAGCCGAGCTTTTGCTGAAACATTACGAGCGGTAAAATATTTTGGCAATAAAAGTGTCCTCCCTAACAGATTTCATATTGTTGAAATGTCAGCTACACCCACAAACTCTAGTGGTAATCGCTTTCACCTAACTAAAGCTGATTTGGAACAATCACCTGAACTTCGGAGGCGAACCAAAGCAAAAAAATTAGCCACATTATATGATGCTGGAAGTAAACATGCAGAGGTAGCAGTTCCATTAGCAGTAAAAAAAATTTTGAAGTCTGAACTAGATAAATCAGTTAGCAGTGTAGGGGTTATTGTTAATAGAGTACGCACAGCTCGAGAAACATATCGTGCCCTTCTAAAAGCTGGCTATTCGGCGCACTTGATAACTGGCCGTATGCGTCCGCTTGACAAAGTTCGGTCACTTGAGAGGATCTCTGGGTTAGTTGACCCTGATAAACCAGCTGAGATTGAAAGGTTAACTGTGGTTGTTGCTACTCAAGCTATTGAAGTTGGAGCGGACTTCAGTTTTGACGCACTAATTACCGAAATAGCCCCAATAGATAGTTTGCAGCAGAGATTTGGTCGCTTGGACCGCAGAGGTACCCTTGCAGAACAGACTGGAAAACCAGCAAGAGCCTGGATCATCGGCATAAAATCTTCTTTTAATACCCAAAAACCTGATCCAATCTATGGGAGTTCAACTCGATTTACCTGGGAAGAACTACAAAAACTTGAAGGTTTTGGATCCATAGATATTAGCCCACTTCCTGAAAACTCTCATAACTTTCCAAAAGAATGCTATGCCCCTCCTACTCAGCCACCTTTGCTTCTTAAAACCTATATAGATGCCTGGGTACAAACAAGCCCTGAACCAGTTGTACAGCCGAGTGTCGATTGGTTTTTGCATGGTATCGAGAGTAATAAGAAAGTGACAGATATCAGCCTTGTATGGCGCAAAGATAGTTCTCTAGATACTCTAAAGGAAATTCGGTTACGTCCAGCCGAATACCTAGAAGTCCCTATTGATGCAGCCAAGGCCTGGTTAGGAGGATCACCAAAAGAAGTAGCAGTTGCTGATGTCAATAGAGAGTACGAAGAGATTGATAATCTTAACATAGATAAAGGTAATGATTGGAAGCGTTGGAGAGGGTATGATGAAGAACCTGAAATGATTTCTGTACAAGACATAAAACCTGGCGACATTATTATTATAGAACCACAACGGGGTGGTTTGTCAGGCGGGACTTGGGATCCAACTTCATCTGACCCTATAGAGGATTTGGGTGATGAAGCTCAGGCTGCTTACGGACAAAGGTTCACTTTCAGACTTGACCCTAGACTAATGCCTGAGGCTTGGCCAGCTCCACCGTTTCCAAAAGATGAAACTGACGCTTTAGAACCTCTTCGTGATCGTATAAATCAATGGTTTAACAAAGTTGCTGTTTTGCCTAATCTATTGAATTGGCAAGATCAAGCTATTACAGAACTGCAAAAGAGTAGATATGATATTAAATCTGTAGGTACTTACTATGTATTAGCTTCCAAGAAGTTTGACCCTTCTATCTTAGACAGCTCCGATCAGTCAGTTTCTTTTACAGGTTCGGGTGTGACGCTACGTGACCACCTCAAAGGAGTAGGTGAACAAGCATTTAGCTTTGCTTGTAGATTAGGTATGAGTCAGGAGATTCAATCTGACCTCAAGCTAGCAGCTCAGCTCCATGACTTGGGGAAGGTTGATTCACGCTTCCAAAAGCAAATGGTGGGAGATGATGACGTTCAACAAGCAATGTTTGATGAGCCTTTAGCTAAGTCACTTCCAAAAGCAACCCCTTCTCATGGCAAATGGCCTCCAGTCAGACATGAAGTAATGAGTGTAGCTATGGCACAGTCTAATCCCAAAGTTCTTGCTGATGCTCATGATCATGACCTTGTTCTATACTTAGTTGGTACTCACCATGGATATGCTCGACCCTTGCCACCAATTTGTGAAGATCTTTCTCCTGAAATACTTCAATTTGATCACAAAGGTATATATATGGAAGCAAGCACTGACGTTGTATATAGTTCTCTTGCGATGGATATGGCTGATCGGTTTTGGGTTCTTATAGATCGGTACGGTTATCACGGCCTCGCGTGGTTAGAAACTATTCTACGACTAGCAGATCATCAGCAGAGTGCCTGGGAAGCTCAAAAGTGACTAATACACACCTCACAGGTCTTGAAGGAACTAACCCTCTTGGGTTTTTTGCAGCATTAGGAGTTCAGGTTGCTTTGGAAGAGTCAGGGAGTGCATCATGTCTCTGGTGGAGTGATGATGCAGTTCCATACGCGATAGTAGAAGAGTCTGTTTCTATTGAAGAAATTGTTGACCGAGCCAAGGCCATATTTTCTGTTTGGCTCAATAGTAATTCAATAGCTACAGGTCTTGATCCTGTTGGTGATGTAAAGTTTAATAAGAGCAATATTAGGACTTACTTAGCCAATGCTGGATATGATTCTTCCTTTGCTTCTTGTTTAGTTGCCGAGGGTAGTTTTGATAACAAAGGAGCTGCAAAGCCAACTGATTTTTATTTTACTGCTGGACAACAGAAATTTCTAAAAATTGTGGAAGATATATTTTCTGGGGTTACTACTCAAGATCTAACGGTTGGATTAATTGGCCCCTGGTCTTATGATAGCCATTTGAGTTCCTTAATGTGGGATGTGGGAGATGATAGAAATTATGCTTTAGCTGCAAGTGATCCATCAAAAGATAAAAAACTTACAAATCCTGGCCCAGAAGCTCTAGCTATTCTAGGGATTAGTAGGTACCCTGTGTTTGGTAGTTTGAATCGTACCTTAACCCAAGGGGCTTTTGGGACTTGGAAGGATGGGTTTTTTACTTGGCCTATTTGGTCTGAACATGCTTCATTTAGAGTTGTTTCTTCTTTGTTAGCTCATGTAACTGGTTTTACAGAAGAGTTACATAGAAGATCAGTTTATTACCCCTCCTGGGGGGTAACCAGGGTTATGCAGTCATCGATTAAACGTAGTGACCAAGGTGGGTATGGAACATTTGGGCCTCCGAAAGTAGTTTGGTCTTGTGACTAATATACCTGATTTAGTCCCGGCTCGTATGATCAATGAGTTTGAGTATTGCCCACGCCTTTTCTATTTGGAATGGGTTCAGTCAAGGTTTGAGGATAATCCTGATACCGTTGAAGGGCGGTATGTGCATCGAAATGTGGATATAGGAGGTGGTAGAATAGGTAGTCCAGAAGAAGATAGTCCAGTACGCAAAGCTCGCTCCGTTACTATTAGTTCTGAACGTCTCGGAATTATAGCTAAAGCAGATATTATTGAAGGTAAAGGAAGTCAAGTTACTCCAATAGAAGTGAAACGTGGACGACCTCCAAAGCATGGTCCGGCTTGGTCTCCGGAACTTGTGCAACTTTGTTCGATCGGTCTTGTACTTAAAGATAATGGATATGATTGCTCAGAAGGCCAGATATTTTTTGCTGAATCCAAGGAACGAGTTAAAGTTCCCTTTGATGAAAAGCTAGTGTCACAAACTCTAAATTTATTGACTCAACTACGAGTAGTAGCTGAAGCTCCTGACCCTCCACCACCCCTAGTCGATAGCCCAAAGTGCCCTCGATGTTCTCTAGTAGGTATTTGCTTGCCAGATGAAACAAACTATCTTATCAATCGTTCTGATACATCGCCTCGACGGCTCACCCCTAGAGACTCTGCTGCACGTCCTCTTTATGTAACAGAACAAGGTGCTAGGATTGGGATAAGGAAAGGGAGAGTTACCATATCCATGCAAAAGGAGGTTTTACAGGAAGTCAGATTGATTGATGTATCGCAGGTTTCAGTATATGGAAATATACAAATTAGCTCTCAGGCAATGAGAGCTATGTTTCAAAAGCAGATTCCAGTATCTTGGTTTTCTTATGGTGGATGGTTTCAAGGTATAGCTCATGGACTTCCCTCTAAGTATGTTGACCTCCGGAGGCGTCAAGTCGCAATAGCACTTCAAGCAGGTTTACCTATCGCTAAAAAAATGATTGAAGGCAAAATTTTGAATTCAAGAACATTATTACGACGAAATTCCAAACAAAATGTAAAGCCTATTTTAGCTCAATTGAAAGCAGCTGCGCTACAGACAAGTGAAGTAGGTACGATAGAGTCACTACTTGGTATTGAAGGTACTGCTGCGCGACTATACTTTTCAAACTTCTCTACTATGTTGAAAGATGATAGTTTAGGAGTCTTTGAATTTAAAGGAAGAAATAGACGACCACCTAGAGATCCAATCAATTGCTTGTTATCTTATGCTTACTCTTTACTCATAAAAGATTTGACATCTACCACTTTAGCTATAGGTTTTGATCCCTACTTAGGCGTGTTTCATAAACCTCGATTTGGAAGGCCTGCATTAGCCCTTGACCTTGCAGAAGAGTTCCGTCCTCTTATTGCTGACTCTGTTGTGATCAATGTTATAAATAATGGCGAAGTTCAAAAAAGTGGTTTTACCATAAGAGCACAAGGCGTAGCATTGAATAAAGAAGCTAGGCGCTCGTTTATTTCTGCCTATGAACGGAGACTAGATCATGAAGTCACTCACCCAGTTTATGGTTATAAAATTACCTATCGACGTGTATTAGAAGTTCAAGCCCGTATGTTAGGCGCATATCTACTGAGTGAAATTCCAGAATATGTACCATTTATGACGAGGTGATATATGTCTAAAGGACGCAAGAGATACTTGATTGCCTACGACATTTGTGATCCGAAACGGCTTCGCAAAGTCCACAAAACATTACTTGGCTATGGTTGGTCGATGCAGTACAGCGTCTTTATATGTGATCTTGATGCTATGGAATTAATTTCCGTGAAAAGTGATTTAGGAGATATAATTCATCATAATGAAGACTCTATAGCTATGATAGACATTGGTGATCCTAATCAGAGAGGTAAGAACTGCTTCCAATTTATGGGAGTGTCAGTCCCTCTACCGACTAGTGGCCCTGTCATTCTGTAGATTCGAGCGCTGAGGTAAGCCCTTAAATGCTTAGAAGCGCTCGAAACCGCAGCAGTCCAAGGGTTTTGCTGCTCTTTGACAACTGAAGTTACTCAATAAAATGCTTCCTTTCCACAACCGCTCGCAAATGCTCTCTAAGCTTCAGGTCAGAATAAGTATTTTGAGCGAGCGGTTCGGGGGTTCAATAGAGCCCCCCTTCATTGAAGCGGGCGCACGCCGAGGTCGTTGCCTGGTATCACGTATGTTCGGGGGTTCAATAGAGCCCCCCTTCATTGAAGCGCGAGCCGTTAGTTATATCATGGAGTGAGCGCTCACGTTCGGGGGTTCAATAGAGCCCCCCTTCATTGAAGCACCGGAGTGGGACCGGATTGGGATGGGTTCGGGAGGTGGTTCGGGGGTTCAATAGAGCCCCCCTTCATTGAAGCAGCTACAGTGTCCACAGCGGCTTCGTCAGCCCCTGTAAGTTCGGGGGTTCAATAGAGCCCCCCTTCATTGAAGCCACCGCGTACTTTTCGTCGGACAACAAGTCGTGAGGTTCGGGGGTTCAATAGAGCCCCCCTTCATTGAAGCGATGGAGACTAACTATCATTGATCGTACTTGAACGAGTTCGGGGGTTCAATAGAGCCCCCCTTCATTGAAGCATCAAGTACCGCGACAAAGTTATTGGTGTGTTCAAAGGTTCGGGGGTTCAATAGAGCCCCCCTTCATTGAAGCGTGCACACCGTACCCGCCTTTCGCGGGGTACCCTTTGGTTCGGGGGTTCAATAGAGCCCCCCTTCATTGAAGCATGTCGGCTAGGATTATACCCATCGGCCCGGACACGGTTCGGGGGTTCAATAGAGCCCCCCTTCATTGAAGCACGCGTAATCGTCCACCAAATCCACCATCGTTCTGCGTTCGGGGGTTCAATAGAGCCCCCCTTCATTGAAGCCACGAGATTTCGCCGGTGGCTTTCCCCGCCTACCCGGAGTTCGGGGGTTCAATAGAGCCCCCCTTCATTGAAGCGGGTGCGAGTATCAGGGGCGGCGTGGGAATTGGGTGGTTCGGGGGTTCAATAGAGCCCCCCTTCATTGAAGCTGATCCTGGAGGCGCTCCAGGACTCGGAGGCCTTCGGTTCGGGGGTTCAATAGAGCCCCCCTTCATTGAAGCCAAATAAGTTTGCATCTGCCGGTGAGGTGTGTATTAGTTCGGGGGTTCAATAGAGCCCCCCTTCATTGAAGCGTAGTCACGCTGCGCTTTACTTGCCGCTTCAATTTTCGTTCGGGGGTTCAATAGAGCCCCCCTTCATTGAAGCTGTTCGATCCTGGTTCGTCGTATTCGTTGAACCTTGGTTCGGGGGTTCAATAGAGCCCCCCTTCATTGAAGCAGATCGAAATTGGGGATAACTCGGCGTGGGATTTCTAGTTCGGGGGTTCAATAGAGCCCCCCTTCATTGAAGCTTAGCGATTTCCAGGGCTTCGGCTTCCCACCGGGCGTTCGGGGGTTCAATAGAGCCCCCCTTCATTGAAGCGCACCCTGTCCACGTGTTCAGCGGGGAAGATGTGCTCCAGTTCGGGGGTTCAATAGAGCCCCCCTTCATTGAAGCGTAGAGATACCAGATATAACCGGTGGTTATTTTGTGGTTCGGGGGTTCAATAGAGCCCCCCTTCATTGAAGCTCCGATATTTCCAGGGTGCTGAAATTGCCGGTCGGGTTCGGGGGTTCAATAGAGCCCCCCTTCATTGAAGCATCAGTTCCACCACTGCGGTGGTGGAGTGTGATAGAGGTTCGGGGGTTCAATAGAGCCCCCCTTCATTGAAGCGGGGCGGAGGTGGTGGTGGACAACCTCCCATCATTAGGTTCGGGGGTTCAATAGAGCCCCCCTTCATTGAAGCGTCGGTTAGTCGGTTGTGTTCGGGGGTGGTGTGCTGGTTCGGGGGTTCAATAGAGCCCCCCTTCATTGAAGCGATTTAGGCAAGTTCACCGGTGCTTCGGATCAAGTAGTTCGGGGGTTCAATAGAGCCCCCCTTCATTGAAGCTTTGGAGGGTGTTGGGATGGGGGATGTGGCGTACCGGTTCGGGGGTTCAATAGAGCCCCCCTTCATTGAAGCGGTGACCGCGCGCGCCGAGGATGGGCGAATACAACTGGTTCGGGGGTTCAATAGAGCCCCCCTTCATTGAAGCACGATCCTCGGACCCCCTGTGTTCGGGGGCTCTGCGTTCGGGGGTTCAATAGAGCCCCCCTTCATTGAAGCATTAGAAACGCGTTCAATGGGGTTGGGGATGCGGCCCGTTCGGGGGTTCAATAGAGCCCCCCTTCATTGAAGCTCGGGGGGTTCGGGTGGTGGTTCGGTGGGGTCGGGGGGTTCGGGGGTTCAATAGAGCCCCCCTTCATTGAAGCAACAATGCTGGGGTGCCTTATGAGAAAATAAAGCTGGAGTTCGGGGGTTCAATAGAGCCCCCCTTCATTGAAGCTACCTGCGGTACACTGCATCCACTTCGGGGTCACCGGGTTCGGGGGTTCAATAGAGCCCCCCTTCATTGAAGCTTGACGTGTGGGCAGATTTACCAGCACCAGGTGACACGTTCGGGGGTTCAATAGAGCCCCCCTTCATTGAAGCCCGGTGAGCGGGGCTGGGCGGGGCTGCGCAGGGTGGGTTCGGGGGTTCAATAGAGCCCCCCTTCATTGAAGCTCCGACACAGCTGTCTCTTTGATCCAGTAATAACGGGTTCGGGGGTTCAATAGAGCCCCCCTTCATTGAAGCTCGCTGATTTCCAGGGTGCTGAAGTTGCCGGTCGGCAGTTCGGGGGTTCAATAGAGCCCCCCTTCATTGAAGCTTCTTCGCAGTATTTGATGTTCCACGCGGCGTATTCGTTCGGGGGTTCAATAGAGCCCCCCTTCATTGAAGCCATGCTGTTATCAGCGCGTCTTCCACGGCGTTGTAGGTTCGGGGGTTCAATAGAGCCCCCCTTCATTGAAGCCTCTATACCACGCCCCCAACTAGTGGACTTGGTTACGTTCGGGGGTTCAATAGAGCCCCCCTTCATTGAAGCATTAGCGTTACGAATTGGGCGGCTATCCACACTGGAGTTCGGGGGTTCAATAGAGCCCCCCTTCATTGAAGCGGCTTGAAGCCGTTGCTCGCTCGCTCACGCTTGGAGGTTCGGGGGTTCAATAGAGCCCCCCTTCATTGAAGCACTAGTAGAAGGAGAAACACCATGAAAGCCAGCATCATCGTTCGGGGGTTCAATAGAGCCCCCCTTCATTGAAGCGTATAGATTTTCCCGGCGTTCCCGTTCGATCCGGTGGTTCGGGGGTTCAATAGAGCCCCCCTTCATTGAAGCCTGCGGCATAGGCAGGGGTAACCTTTCTCCGTGCTACGTTCGGGGGTTCAATAGAGCCCCCCTTCATTGAAGCAGCGCGGGCATGATGTGCCTCATCGACGATTACGATGTTCGGGGGTTCAATAGAGCCCCCCTTCATTGAAGCGCACCACTCAACTCAGCTACGACAACCTCCGAAAGAGTTCGGGGGTTCAATAGAGCCCCCCTTCATTGAAGCATATCATCCAGTTTGTCACCCATTTTCCGGCGATCAGTTCGGGGGTTCAATAGAGCCCCCCTTCATTGAAGCTTCCTCATTTCGACTCAGTTTGTTCCAGGTATTGGGGTTCGGGGGTTCAATAGAGCCCCCCTTCATTGAAGCTAGTTGGTGGTGCTGCCCTTTGGCAGCACCATAAGCGTTCGGGGGTTCAATAGAGCCCCCCTTCATTGAAGCTCCGCGTTGTCCAACACCCACTGGATAGCATCCTTGGTTCGGGGGTTCAATAGAGCCCCCCTTCATTGAAGCAGTGCCCATCATCGTCAACCGGCAGAACTCGATGTGGGTTCGGGGGTTCAATAGAGCCCCCCTTCATTGAAGCCGTGTTGCTGGGTTAGGCCGGGGTTCCCGGCTGATGTTCGGGGGTTCAATAGAGCCCCCCTTCATTGAAGCACGGCGACGGCTTCGGTTAGTTCTGTCGGGGTCATTAACGTTCGGGGGTTCAATAGAGCCCCCCTTCATTGAAGCCAGCGGCTAGGAGGAGGAGGGGTGGTGTGAGGGTGGGTTCGGGGGTTCAATAGAGCCCCCCTTCATTGAAGCAGGCCCCTGAGGCCCTTCTGGGCCGCGTGGGCCTTGCGTTCGGGGGTTCAATAGAGCCCCCCTTCATTGAAGCACATGCTGAAAATTGACATCATTAGCATCATTATGCCCGTTCGGGGGTTCAATAGAGCCCCCCTTCATTGAAGCGTAACGGGTTTGTCCGGTGACCACAACTCCACGTCGTTCGGGGGTTCAATAGAGCCCCCCTTCATTGAAGCGGATCACGAGCATCTTTAGCTGAACCACCAGCAGAATGTTCGGGGGTTCAATAGAGCCCCCCTTCATTGAAGCGGGAAAAATAGGAAACCTAAATGATGTTACCAACCGTGTTCGGGGGTTCAATAGAGCCCCCCTTCATTGAAGCAGGGTCTCGGCGGTCTTTGCCTCGTCAATCCCGGCTGGTTCGGGGGTTCAATAGAGCCCCCCTTCATTGAAGCTTTGCTAACGGAGCGCGCCCGGATTATGTTATTCAGGTTCGGGGGTTCAATAGAGCCCCCCTTCATTGAAGCTGGGTCGCCTACTGAAACGGTTGCCGTCGGCGCTCACAGTTCGGGGGTTCAATAGAGCCCCCCTTCATTGAAGCGATTCGGCGAACTTTCGGGGCCCGCTCCCGGGGGAGTTCGGGGGTTCAATAGAGCCCCCCTTCATTGAAGCTCGACCCCCACACTCGACCCACCCAACCTCTCATACGTTCGGGGGTTCAATAGAGCCCCCCTTCATTGAAGCAGTCCCGTTTCGAGCTGTTGCCCGGTGTGGAGGCGTGTTCGGGGGTTCAATAGAGCCCCCCTTCATTGAAGCATTTTCCCGGTCGGCGGCGTAGTTGCGTGCCAGGCGGTTCGGGGGTTCAATAGAGCCCCCCTTCATTGAAGCAATGACCTGGCCTATCGGCTATTAGCTGTAGGGCTGCGTTCGGGGGTTCAATAGAGCCCCCCTTCATTGAAGCGCAATTTAGACCATCACCATGATGGCCAATATCGACCGTTCGGGGGTTCAATAGAGCCCCCCTTCATTGAAGCGCAATTTAGACCATCACCATGATGGCCAATATCGACCGTTCGGGGGTTCAATAGAGCCCCCCTTCATTGAAGCATACCCTTTGGGTTGAGTCCAGGCAATCTATCGGGCAAGTTCGGGGGTTCAATAGAGCCCCCCTTCATTGAAGCGATCAGGTCAGTGCCGTCCAGGACGGCATCGCTGAAAGTTCGGGGGTTCAATAGAGCCCCCCTTCATTGAAGCTCGACCCTTTCTTGATTTCATCGGCCCGAATAGTCACGTTCGGGGGTTCAATAGAGCCCCCCTTCATTGAAGCAGCTGATCCCCACAAGGGGTAGCGGAGCACCGCTCGGGTTCGGGGGTTCAATAGAGCCCCCCTTCATTGAAGCGCCGGTGTTCCCGGTGAGGCGGGCGGCGGTGCGGGCGGTTCGGGGGTTCAATAGAGCCCCCCTTCATTGAAGGTGCAAGGCTACAACTACGCGGCTTAGCCTGAGTGGTTGGGGCCGGCGCGGGTTATGTGGAACTTCACTAGGCAGCGTTGGTCGGTGACCATGGCTTGGCGGTACTCGTCCCAGTTGGGGTGTTCCCCGCGTAGTGTGCGGTAGTAGTCCACCAGCGGTTCCAGCGCTGTCTCTCCGGAGATGATCTCGGCCTGGCAATCGATCTGTATCCAGTCGCCGTACCACTCGCGGGGGAACACGCATAGCCAGCTTTGGGGGTTGCGCCGCAGGTTTTTGGTCTTGTAGGCGGTTTCCCGGGTGCTCATCACCACGGTGTCGTCCACCACGGCCAGGGTGACTGGCGACATCTGAGGGGTTCCGTCGCGCCGACTGGTGGCCAAAACAGCGTGGGTGTTCTCCCGTATATAGCCCAAAGCCTGAGCAGGATCCACGGAGACATTCTAAATGGGAGCGCTGTATCCGGTTCCCCAAGTCCGGGGCGGTGCTGTCTGAGCAGGATCCACGGAGACATTCTAAATGGGAGCGGGGTCGGTGCGGATCCGAAGGTGGGTGGGGGTTAGCCGGCTGATGTTCGTAGGGGTTGCCATCGGCGGTAGGTGGCGCAGCGCCATACCCATTCGAGGGGGCCGAAGCGGAAGTAGCGCATCCAGATCGGTGACCACCAGAGCTGAACGGCCCACACCGCCAGGATGAACACGGCGATCTGGCTGCGGCTGAAATCGATGTCGTCGAAGATGATTTCCAGCGCGGTTATGCCTATCACCCCACGCGTGCACAATTTCGGGGGTGCCGTTCGGGTGTCGAAGATGATTTCCAGCGCGGTTATGCCTATCACGGACTGGGTCAGGTAGTTGGTGAGCGCCATGCGCCCGGTGGCCCGCACCCGGAGCCGTAGGCCGGATTCGGCTCGGCTGTCCCACAGGGCGATGAGGCCGAGGTAGCCGAGGCATAGGGGGATGGTGGCCAGCGTATTGGGAGCGGCTCCGGCCAACGCCCAATCGGCGGAGAAACCGCTGGCCGCGACAATCACCAGACCAGCCCCCGACAACGGCAGTCCCACGCCCAGGCCCCACCCGGCCATCCTCTCGTAGAAGCGGCGGGAGCGTTCACCGGTGACCACGCCGGTGCGGTACAACGCCACACCGATCAGCATCATGCCCAGCGCCCGCGCCGCGAAGTCGTACATCATCCACAGGTCGAGCGTGTTGGATGTCTGGTCGCCTTCGAACCAGTATCCGGCCAGATCCCCGGAGGGGCCTGTATCCACAACAGCCTGCATCGCCACTGAGCCCACGGCTACCGAGAGCATGAGAACGGTGCCGATAATCACCAGAACCTTCGGACGCAGCCGTCGTGCCGCGATTATCAGCGGCGAGCAAGCGGCGTACAGCACCAGCACATCGCCTTCCCAGAGCTGCATATGGGTGATGCCGATGGCCAGAAGCAGCGTGTTGCGCCACAGGCTGAGCCACACCGGTCGCCGGCTCCTGGCCGATGCCCGGTCGGCGAACATCATGATCCCGGCCCCGAACAGCAGCGAGAACAATCCCATGAACTTTTGGTCGAAGAGCACCTCGCCCGCACCGCCTATGGCCCAGTCCAGCCAGGTGCGCGAGCCGCCGGCATCGAGGTTGAAGTAGGCGGGCGTTTCCAGCCCGTAGGAAACCGCGTTCATGGTCAGGATTCCCAGCACCGCCACCCCCCGGATGGCATCAAGGGTGCCGTTGCGGTCTCCCGGCGAAACCGGTGCCGAGCAAGGCTTTGGATGGGTCATGCGTAGCGGTACTCGATTCCTCGGCTCATCATCGGTCCCCCCCACCGGCTGCTGTTGGCCCTCCGCCTATCCGTCTACCAGCGGTTCCATCGGGTGACCATTTCCAGGGGTTCACGGCGGGCGGGGCCGAAGTCGGTGCCGATGGTGTGGGCGAAGGGGATGAGCGCAAGCTGCATCACCTCGTCGTGGGGTATGCCCAGAAGCTCGGCTGCCTCCTGCTCGTAGCAGAGGTGGATGGTGGTCCACACCGTTCCGATGCCCCGCTCGCGGGCGGCCAGCATGAACGACCAGGCCGCCTGGATCACCGACCCCACGTGGGAGGCCACGGTTACCGGGGGTTGATCCCACACCCGTCCCATCAGGCACGGGATCAGCATTCCCGGCACCTCGTGCAGGTGCTCGAACAGGTGGCCGGCCGAGGCATGCATCCTCTGGTTCTCGGCCTCCAGCCGGGCGGGG
The DNA here is from genome assembly GCF_965202595.1 of Candidatus Poriferisocius sp. Taxonomy (GTDB): domain Bacteria; phylum Actinomycetota; class Acidimicrobiia; order Acidimicrobiales; family Bin134; genus Poriferisocius. The sequence continues at coordinate 2,232,211 of NZ_OZ241836.1, read as the reverse complement.
TCGGGCACGGCCAGCCGGGGCAGTATGCCCAGGTACTCGCCGGCCACCTCGCCGGCCCGCCGGTACAGTTCGGCGAGGCCGGCGATGATGTCGGGCTCGGTAACCACCATGAACCGCCAGTTCTGCCGGTTCGACCCGGTGGGAGCCTGCACCGCAATCTTGAGGCATTCGGTGATCAGCTCCGGTGCCACCGGCCTGGATGTGTCCAGTCGCCGCCGCACCGCCCGGGTGGTGGTGAGCACCTCGTCGGCGCTCAGGTTCAGGTGGGACATCCCCCGACTCTAACCCCCTCGGTTCCGGTGATTCGCCGGCTTGGGGATCACCGGTCCTGGGGTGGCCACTGGTGGTGGGGGCGCAGAGGGCCTTTACCTCCACCCCCACTTGGAAGGGATCACCGGCCCTGGGGTGGCCACTGGCGGTGGAGGCGCTGTTCGGGTGAACTGGCCGGTAGCATTGCCCCATGGTGATGTTGGTTGCTCGTGGTGCGCCGACGGTTGGTGATGCTGCTCGGGCTGCTGAGGCGATTGCGGCGGCTGATCCGGGCATTGTGCGGGTGGTTGTCTACGGCTCGGTCGCCAAGCAGTCGCAAGACGACGACTCCGACATTGACATTGTCGCCATCACCAGCTCGACTTCTGCTCCCGGTGAGGGTCACGAGGCTGCGCGATATGGGCTCCGTCAAGCTGCTGAAGCGGCCTGCGGCATCAGATGCGACGTGCTTCTCATCAATATCGGCGAATGGGAATGGGTCGCCGAGCACGCCCGCTCCTCCGTTTTCGGGGAAGCGCGGGCTCATGGCCTCACCCTGTGGGAACGCCCCTGCCCACCTGCGGTACCAAGTGCCGGGGAGTGTCTCATGGCCAGGGACGACTGGCTGCTCGCCATCGCGGATTTGAGAGTGGCCGGCAGGAAGAACCGGGAGCTGGCTCGCACCCTGAAGTCGATTCCCAGATGGGTGGCCGAAGGGGAGTGGGGGGTCGAGGACCGCCAGGATGCCTGCGAGTCGATGTTGGAGGTAGCCCACATGAGCATCGAGAGGAGCCTGCTCGCACTGGGTCGGCTCCACTTGCGGCGGTATCTCGACAACCACCACAACATCGATGCCATGGCACACCAGCTTCGCCTCACCCCATCGGGGTCGTTCGTGGAAGCCCTGCTCGGTGATTTGGATACGGCTGAGAAGGATGGCAAGCACACCAACTGGAGGTTCAGCCCGTACTTCGGTTCGTCGGACTCCTTCCGGGTGATGATTACCCCCGAGAACACTGCCGACCACATCGGGGTTGCCGCCGGCCTCATCGAGCACGCTATTACCTGCGTCGAGGAGTCCCCGATGCGCCACCACCCAGTACCCACCTATGCTGCCAACACTCTCACCCGCGCCTGGGAACCCATCGGCTTTCTCCGCCGGCATGCCACCCCCGATTACCTGCGAGAAGGGGTACTTCCCCGACTCTAACCCCGCCCCGGCTGCGGGGGTTCGTCAGGTTTGGGCGTCCCCGGTGTCCCCGGCTTCCCCAGTTTCCCCGTTATTTCCGGGGTTCACCAGATCGGGCATATCGGCATCGTACAGCCACGACCTGACCAGGCTGACCGCCTCGGGTCCGGCTAGGCGGTTGACCACATCCAGGAAGATCTCGGTGTTGGTGGTGCCCCCTGCGGTTTGGTCGTAGTGGGTTCGCAAGATACTGAAGAACACCTCGTTGCCCACCGAGGCGCGAAGGGCGTGCAGCGTTTGGGCCCCGCGCTGGTAGATGGTGTGGGAGTCGAACAGCTCGTGAATCTCGATGGCCGCGGGTGGGGAGGTTCCCGCCAGGGCAAGTTCGTAGTGCTCGTCGGCCATGAGATCATTTATGTCCAACTCGTAGTAGTCGGCCATGAACAACCGCCCCAGATAGTGGGCGAAACCTTCGTGCAACCAGATCTGGTCCCAGTTGTCGACGGTTGAGGAGTTACCCACCCACTGGTGGGCCAGTTCGTGGGCGATCACGTAGGGATCCAGATCCAGGCAGCCGTGGATCGACAGCGTCTGGTTCTCCATGGCCCAGCCCAGGGTGAACGGCATCACGATCGTGCCGTAGGCGTCGAACGGGTAAGGACCCAGGATCTCCTCCAGGAAGCTGACGGCCCTGGGGGTAAGCGCCAACTGGTGGAGCACCACCGTGTCGGAGTCGGGGTGAACGTAATCGCGGATCAAAAGACCGTTTGCCAGCCGCTTCTCGTGCCGCTCGAAGTCGCCGATGTAGATCGCGGCCAAATACGTGGCCATCGGGTCCTCCATCTTCCAGGTTGTGGTGGTGCGGCCGTTCGATGAGGTCTCATCGGTTAGCACCCCGCTGGCCGCGGCGGTCACCCCGTCGGGGACGGTGATCTTGAATGTGAAGGTGGCCTTGTCGGTCGGATGGTTGTTGCTGGGGTACCACGTCATCGCCCCCGAGGGCTCACTGCTGGTGAAGATCACTCCTTTGGCCCATTGCCACCCCAGGGGGGCGGGAACACCGGGATCATCCACGGGTTGGGGGGTTCCCGAATAGGAGATGGCGGCCGAGAACCGCGCTCCGGCGGTGATGGGGGCAACCGGCCGGATTGTCATCTCGTTGCCATCGCGGGTGAACCGGGCCTCGGTGCCGTCCACCGTCACCGCGGTCACATCCAACCCGTGGAAGTCCAGGTTGAAGCGGGTCAGGTTCTCGGTGGCGACCGCGGTCAGGGTGGTGACCGCGTCGATGGTGTTGGTCGTTGGTTCAACATCCAAAGAGATGTCGTAGTGGATGACGTCGTAGCCACGGTTGCCCATCAGCGGGTAGAACCGGTCGCCCACCCCGGCAGCAGGGTCCACCGGGGTGGGCCGGGCGGTTGGTGCCGGTGGTGGTTTCAGGCCTATGTAGAAATCGTCGGTGTCCAGGGACCCGCCCGGGCACTGCAAGTGGGGTCTCGGGTAGTACATCGATGGTGGGGTGGGTGTCAATGTTGGGTTGCGTACCGATGGTGGGGTGGGTGCCGAGGTGTTCCCGGCCGGTTCGGTTCCCGCGGCTACGGCGGTGGGTGGTGCGGGTTCGCGCTCGCCGTTGTCGTTGCATCCGGCGATCAGCGTCAAAGTGATGATCAGGCAGGCCCGCAGTTTCCGGCCGGTCATGTGCCAACCCTACCGGGGTCGGGGTCGGAGCGGGCGGCGAAGGCGGACTCCAGGGCCAGCATCGCAGCTTGCAGCCCGACCCCCAGGCGGTCGGCTTCGGCGACGAACGCTTCGGCGGCACCGGCCAGTTGCCGTTCCAGCACCGAGAACGCCACCGGTGGTTCGTCCACCACAAAGGTGCCCGCCCGTCCCCGGCCCTCGACGATGCCCGCCCATTCCATCTCCCGGTAGGCCCGGGCCACCGTGCCCGGTGCCAGGTTCAGCTCCTGGGCCAGCACCCGGATGGGCGGTAGCCGTTCACCGGGCTTGAGCCGGCCGGACGACACCATCAGCCGCAACTGGGCCCGCAGTTGTTCATAGGGGGGGATTCTCGAGCCGGTGTCTATCCAGATCCGCACACCGGCATTGTACTAATGTATTGACTCAATCATCACAAAATAGGTCAAAAAATCTTATTTTTTATTGTCTTTTGGTAATGGGTTGACTTATTGTATTGACTTGATAATGTAAGGTTGGCGGCCAGAAAGGACAGCAACCATGAAGCTCATAACTGCGGTGGTCAAACCCCATCAGGTGGAGGAGATCAAAGAGGCGCTGGCCGAGGTCGGGGTCCAGGGGATGACGGTGAGCGAGGCTCAGGGTTTCGGTCGCCAGGGCGGCCACACCGAGACCTACCGGGGTACCGAGTACAAGGTGTCGTTCACTCCCAAGTCTCGGATCGAGGTTGTGGTGGACGATTCCTCGCTGGCCGCGGCCACCGAGGCCATCGTCGGCGCAGCCCGCACCGGCAAGATCGGTGACGGCAAAATCTGGACATCCTCGGTGGAGAGCCTGACCCGAATCCGCACCGGCGAGCAAGGCTCCGACGCCCTCTGACCCATCCGGTCTGGGTGGCTACCAGCCGGTGGCTACCAGCCCTCTGACCCATCCGGTTCCGGTGGCTACCAGCCGGTGGCTACCAGCCCTCTGACCCATCCGGTTCCGGTGGCTACCAGCCCTTCCAGTCCGGTTGCCGGCGCTCCTTGAAGGCGTTGACCCCCTCGGTGGCATCCTCGCCGGCCATCAGTATCTCCTGGGCCCAGGCCTCCATCTCGAATAGGGTCTGGCGGCTGGTCTCGAAACTGCGGTTCACCAGCATCTTGCTCATGGTCAGGCTCTTGGTGGGTTGCGTAGCCAGGCGCTCGGCCCACGACCGGGCCACCGGCATCAGCTCGGCGGGGGGCACCACCCGGTTAACCAGCCCCATGGCGGCGGCATCGCTCGCCCCTATGTCGTCGCCGAAGAACATCAGCTCCTTGGTCTTTTGAGGGCCGATCAGCCGGGGTAGCAGGTACACCCCGCCGGCATCGGGTACCAGGCCCCGGCGCACGAAAACCTCGATGAACCGAACCCCCTCGGCCGCGATCACCAGGTCGCAGGCCACCGCCAGGTGAACGCCCATGCCCGCCGCGGTGCCGTTGACCGCGGCGATAACCGGTTTCTCGCAGTCCAAGATGGCGGCCACCAGCTTCTGGGCCCCGGTGCTGATTCCCCGGGCCACCTCCATGATGGCCCGGTCGGGTGCGCCGGGCGGCCTCACCCGGTCGGGCTGGGCCACCCGGAGATCGGCACCGGTGCAAAAGCCCTTGCCCACCGCCGTGAGGATCACCGCCCGAACGGCCAGATCCTCGCCGGCTCGGGCGAACTCATCGGCCAGGAAGTTCCGCTGGTCGGGGGTTATCGCATTGTGGGCATCGGGACGGTTCAGGGTGAGGGTGAGTACACCACCGTTTCGGGCCACCAGGATGTCACCGCCGAGAACCTCGGTGATCGCACCTTGCGGATTCTTTGTGTTCATGTTGGTTCTCCCTCGTCCTGCGGGCTCTTTGTGTTCATGTTGGTTCTCCCTCGTCTTGCACGATCGGCGGTTCCGGTAGTATCCACCCGGCTGTCGAGGAAAGCTAGACCACATAGGCTCAGAACATGTACATATCCATAGCCGGCCCGGTCACCCTTGAGGATGTGAACAATTTTGGGGAGTTCCATGTGGTGATGGATGGTGATGAGGCGGCGGCGGTGGCTGCTCTCGACGGCCGGGCCGGGCCTTCGCAGCGGGACAACCACCTGTGGATCGACATCGCCCTGGTGCGGGAGCTGGCCGGCGATGCCGCCGGCACCGAGTGGGAGGCTCGGTTCGAGGCCATGCTGGCCTACGCCGCCACCAAGGGTTGGATCGACGAACCCAACGACCGGGTGGAAGCCCACATCCAACCCCCGGGCTGAGCAGGGGGGCGAGGCTCAGCCCTTCGGGTTCACCCTTTCAGGCTCCGTCCCTCAGTTCGGAGAACAGCTCGGCCACAAGGGGTTGGGGGGTGCTGTGGAGGGAGATGTGGATGCGGTCGGCCAGGCCGTCGAAGCGGTTGCGGATCTCGGATGCGGCTTCGGCGGGGGTGCCCTGGACGCTGAGGGTGCGCACCATGGCGGTGTCCCACACGTCCCCGATGGCATCCCACCGGCCCTGCTTGGTCAGCCGGTTCAGCTCGTCCTGGAGTTCGCCCCAGCCGTGGGCGTCGAGCACCACCCGGTAGGCCGGGGTGGATCCGTAGAAGCCCAGATTCGACCGGCAGCGCCGATCCACCGCCCGCACCTCGGCCTCGCCGGCATCGTCGCCGTGGAGGCCGACGATCACCCCTACCCCACAGGTGAAGTCGTCCCGGTGGCGACCGGCGGCGGCCAGGCCTGCTGCTACAGCGGGCATGGTCGCCGACCGCAGGAACTGCTCGGAGCAGAACGGGTGTATGAGGATGCCGTCGGCGGTTTCGGCCACCATCCGGGTCATCCTCGGTCCCAGCGCTCCGGCCCAGATGGGCGGTGCCCCCCAATCCAGCGGGTCGGGCTCGAAGATCGGGGTGGTCAGGGTGAAGGTGTAGTAGTCGCCCCGGAAGTCCAGCCGTTGGCCTTCCTGCCAGCAGGCAAATATCGCCTTGGTTGCGGCCATCAGCTCTCGCATCTGGGCCACCGGCCGGTCCCACACCGCGCTGTAGCGCTTGGTGATGTGGGGTTTGATCTGCGACCCCAACCCCAGGGCGAACCTCCCGCCCGACAGCCGGTGCAGGTCGAACGCCTGGTAGGCCAGGTGCATCGGGCTGCGAGGCAGGGCGATGGCCACGTTGGTGTAGATGTCCATGCCGGTGTATTCGGCCGCGGCCACCAGCGGGAAGAAAACATCCCGCTGGCCCTCGAAGGTGAACACCCCGTCCACCCCCATGGCCTCGTAGGCTTCGGCCTGGGCTCGAACCTCCCCCAGATCCGCCGACAACGCCATGTCGAATCTCATGGGGTTTCCAGGTGGGGCCATGTCGAATCTCATGGGTTGCTCCCGGGGTGTTCGGGTGGGGCCATGTCGAATCTCATGGGCTTTCCATGCAGAGGTGTTCTGGTGCGGCTCATGGGCTTTCCGGGCGGGGGTGTTCTGGTGCGGCTCATGGGGTTTCCAGGCGGGGGAACATCGGGAAGGACACTTGATCGGTGCCGTCTTGAGCGGGGAGGCCGCCGGCGAAGATGGGCCACACCGTCTCGGCGGTGTGGGGATGGGGGATCGACCAGTCGAACTCGTGGTCGATGCCGGCCATGGTGGTGAACGGCCACATCAGGCCCCGGAAGTAGACGTGGGTTCCGTTTCGGACCTTCTCCTCGAAGCTCCAGGTGTTCATCAGCCGGTAGGCATCGGCCTGAGCCTTTCTCACCGCTGTCAAGATGTCGGGCAGTTCCTCCCGGTCAACCGGTAGCAGCTTGCCGCCGGGTTGGGGGTCGAACACCGACATGGCCTCCAACCAGGCCAGGTTGTCGGCCGGCACCGAGAACGTGGACGACAGATCGTTCACCCGGTTGTGGACCCCGGGGCGGAACACCAGTCCGACCACCAGGTTCTGGTGGGGGACATCGGCAGCCACGTGGCTCCACGGGATCCAGCTTCGGGCCAGCGACGAGAACTCCCTAACGATCATGTGGCGTCCGTTGGGCAACGGGTACGGCCCGCTGTCACCGGTACCCAGCCGGGTGTCCAGGTACAGCAGGAACAGGTACTGCTGGAGGCCGGCGACGAACCGGCGGGCGGCCCGGTTCTGGGTGTCGCCCTCCACCGGCCAGGCCGCCTCGTACAGGGTGTCGATCGTTTCGGGGTCGCAGGTTCGCAGCGTGTCGGCCGCGTCCCAGCAGGAGCGGAACCCGTCGTCCCGCCAGGGCTCCACCCAGCGGATCCAGTAGTCGATCAGGAATCGCACCCGCTCCTGCACATCGTCCACCTGGGGGGCCAGGCCCATCTTGGTGAACTCCTCCAGCGCCCGCCAGCCACCGAAGGGGATGCAGGCCAGGGCGAACGGGTGGGCGTTGGTGGTCTGCGTGCCCGGCCCCCGCATTCTGGCCCCCAACTCCGACGCCTCGATCACCTCGTCGCAGCGGCCCAGAATGTCGGGCCACCGCAGCCAGGCCTCCATCCCCGAATAGCCGGTGTACTCCCGCACCGGGATCAGCCCCGAGGTGAGACCGGTGCGCCGGCGGGAGTTCTCCGAGACCAGGATGTCCCAGAACTCCACCTGTAGGTTCAGCTCGTCCACATCCAAAGCGATGGTTTGGGCCATGGCTGGGCAGGATAGCCATTGGCGGGGGGCGGGCTGTTACTGCTGCTCTGCCGGGTTGGTAGGTGGGCCCGGCCAGGATAGCCATTGGCGGGGGGCGGGCTGTAGGCATCGAAGCGGCGGCGCATTCCGTTTGGTTACCGGGCCCGGGGTGGGGTCGATTATCACGAGGCTTTGGTTCGGCCTACGATCCTCCAATGCTTGCGGCAATTATGCGAGAAGTGGGCCGAAACACCCTGGATGTCTGCGATGAGGTGGAGATGTTGGATTTGGGCCCTGATGACGTTGCCATCAAGATCACCCACACCGGGGTGTGCCACTCCGACGTGTCGGCCATGAACGGGACCATACCCCAGGCCCCACCGGCGGTTCTCGGCCATGAGGGGGCAGGAATCATCGAGGAGGTGGGTTCCAACGTGGACGATCTGGCCCCGGGGGACCATGTGATCGTGGTTTGGTCGCCGCCGTGCGGGGCTTGCGTCTACTGCACCGGCCGCAACCAGCCCAACCTGTGTTCGGCCATCACCTTCGGCTCCATGGCCCGGATGAAGTTCCGGCAGGGGGGCCAGGACATCGGGGGCATGGCCGGGGCCGGCACCTTCGCGGAGAAAATGCTCATGCCTCGCCAGGGTGTGGTCAAGATCGACCCCGACATCCCGCTGGACGTGGCTTCCCTGATCGGCTGCGGGGTGATGACCGGGGCCGGGGCCGCCATGAACACCGCCAGGATAACCCCCGGTTCGTCGGTGATGGTCATAGGCGCCGGCGGCGTGGGCGTGGCGGCCATCCAGGGGGCCAGGATCGCCGGGGCGGCCGAGATCGTGGCCGTGGACAAGAACCCGGCCAAGCTGGACGAGGCCATCGCCTTCGGGGCTACTCACGCGGTGGGGCCCGACGACTTGGAGGGGGCCAAGAACGAGATCACCGGGGGTGAGGGGTTCGACTATGCCCTGGAGTGTGTCGGGGTTCCCGCGCTCATGCGCACGGCTTACGACATGACCCGCCGGGGCGGCACCTGCTGCATAGTGGGGGTGGGTCGCTTGGAGGAGATGGTGTCGTTCAACGCCTTCGAGCTGTTCTACAACGAGAAAACCCTGGTGGGTTCCTACTACGGCGGCACCGATGCGCGCACCGACTTCCATCGGCTCCTGCGGTTGTGGAAGCACGGCAAGCTGGATCTGGAGCGCATGATCACCCGCCGCATTACCCTCGATGAGATCAACCCGGCTCTCGAAGCGGTAAGAAACGGCGAGGTGGTGCGCCAGGTGGTGGAGTTTTGATGGTGGTGCCGGTGGTGCGCCAGGTGGTCGGGTTTTGATGGGTGGCGTTTCGGGTCGGGGCAGCCCGGTGTTTTCCGGGGTGACCGGTCGGGGACGGCTGGTGCGTTTCGACACGCCCGACGATGTGATCGCGGTGCTCGATGCCGGTGATGAGTCCGTCTCGGAGACGGTGGCTCTGGTCAAGGACGCCGGAGCCACGTTCTTGGCCCCGATCGAGGCCGACCTGGCCGGGATCCTGTGCCGATCGGGCGACATCGAGAGCCATCTGGCCATCATCAGCCGAGATTTTCGTATCCCCTGCCTCATGGGGGTGGTGTTCGACGGGGATGAGCCGGCCGACGGAACCCCCGTGGTCATCGATACCGAAGCCGGTACCGTCTTGGTGGGAGGTTCCGGGGACGAGGGGACCAATGGCTGACCAATCGAAGCCGGTATCGTCCTTGGTGGAAGGCTCTGGGTTGAAATTCGGGGGTTGGCGAGGCGATGGCTGAGAAGCTGCGAGCCGATCTGGTGCTGGAGTACCCGTTCACCCGGACCACCGGCCCGGTTATAGGTGCCTTTCTCACCGGGCTGAGGGAGGGGATCGTTCTCGGTATCCGCCGCCCCGATGGAACGGTGCTGTGCCCTCCCACCGAATACGACCCCTGCACCTCTGAGCCGCTCACCGAACTGGTGGAGGTGGGACCGGAGGGCGAGCTGGTGAGCTGGACCTGGGTGAGCCCGCCAAGACCCCAGTCCCCCTGGGACGGGCCCCACGGTTTGGGTCTGATCCGCCTGGACGGGGCCGATACCACCATGGTTCATGGGGTGCTGGTGGACGACCCCGCCGACATGGTGGTGGGGATGAGGGTGGTGGCCCGGTGGCGGGCCAACCGCCAGGGCCATATCACCGACCTGGAGGGGTTCGTACCCTCTGGGTCGCCGGGGCAGGATTTGGAGGGGTTCGTACCCTCTGGGTCGCCGGGGCAGGATTCGTGAGCGTGGATCCCCGCGTTCTGCCTGCGGCGCTGTCCGGCGAGGTGAGCCTGCCCGAAAGGTTGGCCGGGGTGGAACCGGTGAGGTCGGTACGCACCCCCATTCGCCTGGAGTACGACTTCATCCCTGGCGAGGCATCGTCGGGGTATCTGAACGCCATCGCCGACCGCAGGATCCTCGGTCAGCGGTCCCCGGTGGACGGGGCGGTGTTCGTGCCCCCGCGGGGGGTTGATCCTCGTCACGGTGCGGCCACCCCCGAATACGTGGAGTTGCCCGACACCGGCCATGTGGGGGGCTTCTGCGTGACCCGCCTGCCCATCCCGGGGCGCGACGACCTGGAGATTCCCTACGTCAGCGCCTGGATCCACCTGGACGGGGCCGACATAGGCTTTCTGGGTCTGGTGGCGGGCATTGACACCTCCCAGGTTCGTATGGGGATGCGGGTGCGGGCGGTGTGGAAGCCCGATGACCAGTTGGGTTGCACCGCGGAGAACATTCTCTACTGGGAGCCCACCGGGGAGCCCGACGTGGCGGTGTCGGCAGCCGGAACCAACGCCTGGCACGCCAAGCAGGCTGCATCGATTCCGTTGCCGGAGCAGGAACGGGCCGGGGTTGGCGATCCGATTCCGTCGCAGAAGCAGGGCTGATGAGAGCGGTGGCGGTGGTGGCGGTGGCCCAGCACCAGCAGAAGGCGCTGACCCACACCTCCGAGGTGGAGCTGATGGTGCCGATCATCAACCGGGCCCGGGATTCGGTGGGGCTGACCCAGAACGACATCGGCTTCACCTGCTCGGGCAGCAGCGACTTTTTGGCCGGGCAGGCGTTCTCGTTCGTCCACACCCTGGACGCGGTGGGCGCGGTTCCCCCCATCAGCGAGAGCCATGTGGAGATGGACGGTGCCTGGGCTCTGTACGAGGCTTGGGTGAAGCTCCAGATCGGCGAGGTGGACACCGCGCTGGTGTACAGCTACGGCAAGTCGTCGCCGGGGTCGCTGCGCGATGTGCTGTCCACCCAGCTCGACCCCTACTACCTGGGGCCGCTGTGGCCCGATGCCTTCGCGATGGCCGCCCTTCAGGCCCGGGTCATGCTCGAGTCGGGCACGGTCAGCGAGCAGAGGCTGGCCGAGATAGCGGTCCGCAGCCTCAACGGTGCCACCGGCAACCCGCTGGCGGTGCGGTCCTCGGCCACGGCCACCGTGAACAGCGTGCTGGCCGAGGCTCCCATTGCCGATCCGCTGCGCCCCAGCGATTGCGCGGCCTCGGCCGACGGGGGCGTGGCCGTGGTTCTGGCTGCCGGTGACCGGGCTCGCGAGCTGTGCGAGCGCCCGGCCTGGATCAGGGGCATCGACCACCGCATCGACCCCCACCAGCCGGGGGTGCGGGACCTGACCCGGGCTCCCAGCGCCCGAGCGGCCGGGGTCGGGGCCGGGGTGGGCGACGACCGCCTGGACGCTGCCGAGCTGGCCGCTCCGTTCAGCACCCAGGAGCACATTTTGGAGATGGAGCTGGGGCTCGGGCCCGGCACCGTGATCAACGGCGGCGGCGGGGCGCTGGCCGGCCACACCATGATGGCCGCGGGCCTGATGCGCATCGCGGATGCCGCCGATCGGATCCACCGCGGTCGAGCCGACCGGGCTCTGGGCCACGCCGCTTCCGGTTTGTATCTCCAGCAGAATCTGGTGTGTGTGATGGAGGGGGAGTGATGGCTGAGCGCACTGCGGTTTTGGGGGTGGGGCAGACCAAGTACCAAACCACCCGGGGAGATGTTTCCATGCCCGGTCTGGTGCGGGAGGCCGCCTACCGGGCGCTGGAGGATGCCGAGCTGGATTGGGATGCCATAGACGCCGTGGTGGTGGGCAAGGCTCCCGACTTCTTCGAGGGGGTGATGCAGCCCGAGCTGTTCTTGTCCGAGGCCCTGGGAGCGGTGGGCAAGCCGCTTTTGCGGGTGCATACTGCCGGGTCGGTAGGGGGGTCCACCGCCCTGGTGGCCGCGTCGCTGGTGCAGGCCGGGATCCACCGCCGGGTTCTCACCCTGGGGTTCGAGAAGCAGTCGGAGTCCAACGCCACCTGGGCGCTGTCGCTGCCCCAGCCCTTCTCGGTGTCGATCAACGCCGGGGCCGGTGGCTACTTCTCGCCCATCATCCGCCAGTACATGGCCCGTAGCGGTGCTCCCGAGCTGGTCGGCTGCATGGTGGCGTTCAAGGACCGCCGCCATGCCTTGCGCAACCCCTACGCCCATCTGCAACAGGAGGATCTGACCTTCGAGCAGGTGGTGGAGTCGCCCATGCTGTGGGAACCGGTGCGTTTCTCCGAGACCTGCCCGTCGTCGGACGGGGCGTGCGCACTGGTGCTGGGGGACGAGGCGGCCGGGGATGCATCGTCCAGGCCGGTGGCCTGGGTCCACGGCGCGGCCATGCGCAGCGAGGCCAACAACTTCCCCGGTCGCGACGAGGTCAATCCCCGGGCCAGCCGGGACTGCGCCGACGATGTGTTCACCCAGGCGGGCATAACCGACCGGCGGGCCGAGATAGATGCGGTGGAGATCTATGTGCCGTTCTCGTGGTACGAGCCCATGTGGCTGGAGAGCCTGGGGTTCTGCGGGATGGGTGAGGGTTGGAAGCTGGTGGAGGAGGGGGCCACCCAGCTTGACGGCGGGGATCTGCCGGTGAACTGCTCGGGCGGGGTGCTGTCGTCCAACCCCATCGGGGCGTCGGGGATGATCCGCTTTGCCGAGGCTGCGCTTCAGGTACGGGGCATGGCCGGTGACCATCAGGTGCAAGGAGCCCGCAAGGCCTTGGGTCACGCCTACGGCGGTGGTGCCCAGTACTTCGCCATGTGGATTGTGGGTGCCGGTAAACCTGCATCTTGATGTGTGGATTGTGGGTGCCGGTAAACCTGCATCTTGAGATGAAAAGATGCGGGGGTGAGCTTTACTGCCCGGGCGGTTGTGGCGGCGTTGCTGCTTGCTTCAACGATGGTGGCGTGCGGCAGCGATGACAAGGGGGATATCGAGGCATTCTGCATGCTGGCCCGCGAGGGTGTGGGTATGCACCCGGCCGAAGATGATGCAGATCTGGCCCGGCTGACCGCCCTGGAGGATGCCGCACCACCCGACATCCGGCCGGCGGTCACCACGGTGGCCAACGCCTCCCGGGAGGTGGATGAGATCGAGAACCTCCGTGAACTGTTCCGCCGAGCCTTCGCCCTGGAGGAGGCCGTTGCCGAGGCCCGCGATGAAATCCGTGACTACACCCAGCAACGCTGCTCCCCATAGGGGTGACCACCAGCAGGGTGCCGGGCGGTTCGGGGGTGGCGGGGTGACCACCACCGGTTGGGTGGTTCGATGGTGGCGGGGTGGGTGCTGGTTGGGTAGGGTCGGGGGTGTCTTCTGGGAGATGGGAGGAACCAATGGGATACCGGGTGGTCGTGGACTACGACTTGTGTGAGAGCAACGCCATTTGCATGCAGGTTGCTCCTGACGTTTTCGAGGTGCGTGACGACGACTTCTTGTACCTGTTGAACGAGACCCCGGGCGATGATGCCCGCGAGAGGGTCAACGAGGCAGTCCAGCGCTGCCCCAAGCAGGCCATCTCCGTCGCCGAGGAGTAGCAGCCTCTGCGCTCCATCGCCATCGTCGGAGCGTCGCTGGCCGGTACCAGGGCGGCCGAAACGCTGCGGCGAGACGGGTTCGACGGAGCCATCACCATCATTGGTGATGAGCCCCACCAACCCTACGATCGGCCTCCCCTGTCCAAGCAGGTTCTGGCCGGGGAGTGGCAACCGGATCGCATCCTCCTGTCCGACGGTGCCGCGCTCGGGGATCTGGATGTCGGGTGGCGGCTGGGTCACCGGGCTGTCGGGCTCGACGTGGCCACCCGCACCGTCACCCTCGACAGCGGTTCGCCGGTTACCGCCGACGGTATCCTCATCGCCACCGGGGCCCGCTGCCGTGAGCTGCCCACCGGCGGCCTGGACGGTATCCACACCCTGAGGGGCTTGGACGACTGCCTGGCGATACGGGCAGAGCTGGAGGCCACTCCCCGGCGGGTGGTGGTGGTGGGTGCCGGGTTCATCGGTGCCGAGGTGGCGGCCACCGCCCGGGGCCGGGGACTGGAGGTCACCGTGGTCGAGGCCCTGCCGGTACCGCTGGGCCGTGTGCTGGGTCCCGAGATCGGCACGGTATGCGCCGAGGTCCACCGGGATCACGGGGTGGATCTGCGCCTCGGCGTGGGGGTGGACGGTTTCGAGGGGCACGGTCGGGTGGAGCGGGTGAACCTCGGTGACGGCACCTCGGTGGATGCCGATGTGGTGGTGGTGGGTATCGGGGTGATTCCCAACACCGGCTGGTTGGAGGGCTCGGGGTTGGAGTTGAACGATGGGGTGGTGTGCGACGAGACCTGCCTGGCTGCCCCCGGCATCGCAGCCGCCGGCGATGTGGCCCGCTGGCCCAACCGCCTGTTCGGCGAGACCATGCGGGTGGAGCATTGGGACAACGCCATCGAGCAGGGCCAGCAAGCGGTGCGCCGCCTGCTGACCGCCGATGGCAAGGCCCAGCCCTATGCCCCGGTTCCGTGGTTCTGGAGCGACCAGTACGACCGCAAGATCCAGTTGGCCGGCAGGGTTCGGCCCGACGACGAGGTGCGCATCGTCACCGGATCCACCACCGAACGCCGGTTCGCCGCCCTGTACGGCCGGGCCGGCCGCCTCGTCGGCGTGCTCGGCTTCAACCGGCCCCGCCACGTGATGAAGTACCGCCAACTCGTTGCCCGGGGTGCCGGCTTCGAGGAGGCGCTGGCGGTAGCCGCCCGGGAAGGGTAGGAGTGGGCGCATGGGCGCTCCCGCCGAGTTTCCCATCAGCGAGCTGAAGGTGACTCAATGGTCACCCGATTGTTCGCGATCGGGGGATGTCAGCGAGACTTTTTATAATGCTGCTCGGGCCGGTCCAACGGCGGGCGGGTCCGAGACTAGGAATTGAGCCACAGCGGGGGGCGTTGTGCATACCGAAGTCGGGTTCGATCTGAACTCGATCATGACCCAGAGGGGAAGTGAGAACTTTCCTGTTGTGCTGAGAGTCGTACCGGCGCGCCCCCGGTCTCACCTGCTGGCCATCTACGGGTTCGCCCGCCTGGTGGACGACATCGGCGACGAGTACGGCGGCGACCGTTCGGCCGCACTGGATTGGGTGGAGGCCGAACTCGCCCGGGCCCGCACCGGCGAGGCCACTCACCCGGCCATGGCCCGGCTCACCCCTCTGCTTGCGGAGTTCGCCATCGGGGACGAGCCGTTCCTGGCGCTGATCGAGGCCAATCGGATCGATCAACGCCGGCACCGCTACCGAACCCAGGCCGAGCTGGCCCAGTACTGCGCGCTGTCGGCCAACCCGGTGGGTCAACTGGTTCTGGCGGTCTTCGGCGCGGCCACGCCCGAGCGCATTGCCCTCAGCGACGCGGTGTGCACCGGCCTGCAACTGGTGGAGCACCTCCAGGACATCGGTGAGGACTACACCGAAAAGGGTCGTATCTATTTCCCCGCCGACGAGATGGCCCGCTTCGCGGTGGATGAGGGTGACCTGGGGGCGGCTCGGGCCTCGTCGCAGCTCCGGCGGCTGGTTGCCCATCAGTGCGACAGCGCTCGGGGGTTGCTGAACCGGGGCGAGCCGCTGGTGGCCTCCCTCAACGGGTGGGCCAGGGTTACGGTGGCCGGTTATGTCGCCGGCGGTTTGGCCACGCTGGATGCCATAGCCGCAGCCGACCACGAGGTGCTGGGCAAGCTGCGGACCCCGTCGAGGGGTCGCACCGCGGTTCATGCGGTTCGGCTGGTGGCCGGGCCCCGGTTGACTGCCGGCTGGAGGCCAAGATGGAGGTAGCGCTTGCCTACCAGCGGTGCGAGGAGATCACCCGGGCTGAGGCCCGCAACTTCTTCTACGGCATCCGGTTACTGCCCGGGCCCAAGCGCCGAGCCATGTCCGCCCTGTATGCCATGGCCCGCCGCATCGACGACGTGGGCGACGGCCCGCTGCCTCCGGACGGCAAGCTGGCCCGGCTGGCCGAGCTGCGAACCGACATCGACGCTCTGGCCGGGGGCGGGCTCAGCAACCCGGATGATCCGGTACTGGTGGGTTTGCGCCATGCCATTGATCGGTTTCCCATCCCGGCGGCGGCGCTGAACGAGATAGTCACCGGATGCGAGCAGGATGCCGCCGGCGTGACCTACTCCACCATCGAGGACACCGAGCACTACTGCCGGCTGGTGGCCGGGTCGGTGGGGCGCCTGTCGCTGGGGGTATTCGGTTCCTCCGGTGATCCCGGCGAGGCGGCCGGGCTGGCCGATGTTCTGGGGGTGGCTCTTCAGCTCACCAACATTCTGCGCGACATCGTGGAGGATCGGAATATGGGCCGGGTGTACCTGCCCGCTGCTGACATCGAGCGGTTCGGCTGCGCCCCCGATCTCATCGGCCCGCCCGCCGCGGTGGGGGCGCTGGTGGCGTATGAGGCGGAGCGAGCGGAGCGGTATTTCGCCGAGGGGCTCGGGTTGCTGGACCGCCTGGATCATCGCAGCCGGGCCTGCACCGGTGCGATGGCCGGGATCTACCGCCGCCTGCTGGGTCGTATCGCCGCCCGACCCACCGCGGTGCTGGAGGGACGGCTGTCGGTGCCCACCCGCCAGAAAGCCTGGGTGGCCGTCCGCAGCCTGGTGGGGGTGCCGGCATGAGCTTTACCGGTGGCCGTCCGCAGCCTGGTGGGGGTGCCGGCATGAGCTTTACCGGTGGCCGTCCGCAGCTTGGTGGGGGTGCCGGCATGAGCTTTACCGGTGGCGGGCCGCAGCTTGGTGGGGGTGCCGGCATGAGCTTTACCGGGGGCGGGCCGCAGGGCGAGGGGTCGCCGGGGCCTCGGGTTGCGGTGGTTGGAGGGGGGTTGGCCGGGCTGGCCGCCGCGGTGGCCGTGGCCGACGGCGGAGCGGCGGTGACCTTGTACGAGCGGGCCCCCCGCCTGGGGGGAGCCACCTGGTCGTTCCGGCGCAACGGTCGCTGGTTCGACAACGGCCAGCACGTGTTCATGCGGTGCTGCACCGAGTACCGGGCCTTTCTGGGTCGCCTGGGGGTGGACGACCTGGTGGTGCAGCAGCGCCGGCTGTCGGTGCCGGTGATCGGTCCCGGGTGCCGACCGGCTCGAATCTTCCGCACCGGCGCTCCGGCCCCCCTGCACCTGGCCCGGTCGTTGATGGGTTACAAACCTCTATCTGTTGCCGACCGGCTGCGGGCGGTTCGCACCGCGCTGGCCCTGCGCCGGCTGGATCCCGACCACCCCGACACCGACGGTTTGAGCTTCGGGGAATGGCTCCGATCCCGGGGCGAGTCCGATCAAGCCGTTGGCGGGTTGTGGGACCTGATCTGCTTGCCCACCGTGAACCTGAGAGCCGATGACGCTTCGCTGAGCCTGGCGGTCAAGGTGTTCCGCACCGGTCTTCTGGATGCCGCCGATGCCGCCGATCTGGGCTGGACCCGGGTGCCCCTGGCCGCCCTCCACGGCGATGCCGCCACCCGGGTGATCACCGCCCGGGGCGGGAGCATCCAACTCGGGGCCCGGGTTGAGGCAGTGAGCGAGGGTCCCTCGGTGACGGTGGGCGGGCAGCGGGTTGACCACGATGCGGTGATCCTGGCCGTACCCCACGATGCGGTGGACGGCCTTTTGCCCCCCGGTACCGTGCCCGGCCAGGCCGGTTTGGCCGGTTTGGGTGTGTCACCCATTGTCAACGTGCATTTCGTGTTCGACCGCCCGGTCATGGACATCCCCCTCGCCGCCGCTCTGGACTCCCCGATCCAGTTCGTGTTCGACCGCACCGAGGCAGCCATCTGGGGCGGTGACGGCTCCGATGCTCTCGGTCGGGATGATCGTGGTGAGGGCTCCGATGCACCTCCCGGGACTCGCGGTCGGGGTGAGAGGGTTGCACCTACCGGGACTCGCGGTGAGCAGGTGGTGGCGGTGTCGCAATCGGCGGCGTTCGACGAGATCGGCGACCGGCCGGACGAGATGATCGAGCGCTACCGCTTGGCCCTTTGCGACCTCTTCCCCCGGGCGGCTGAGGCCGAGGTGGTGGACGCGGTGGTGACCCGGGAGCATCGGGCCACCTTTGCCGGCCGACCCGGCACCCGCCGGCTGCGGCCCGGCCCCACCACCGCCATGAGTGGGCTGTTCCTGGCCGGGGCGTGGACCGATACTGGCTGGCCGGCCACCATGGAGGGAGCGGTTCGCTCCGGCCACCGGGCCGCCCGCCTGGCGCTGGAGCACTACCGCCGCGTGCCCCCGGCAACCTCGCCGGTAAAGATCCAGAAGGTGACGGCGTGAGCCGGGGGTCGTGGGAGGCTTTGGATTCGGGTCTGGGGGTGACGGCGTGAGCCGGTTGTTTTGCGAGTTGTGGGAGGCTTTGGATTCGGGTGTGGGGGTGACGGCATGAGCCGGGAGTCGCCGGTTCAGGGCATCCTGAGGCGGGTCAGGGAGATGGTTGATCCGGCTATTGCCGATGTCCTGGCGGGGCTGGGCGATGAGCTGGGCGAGCCGGCCCGGTACCACTTCGAGGGCAGGGGCAAGGGGATTCGCCCGGCCCTGGCCATCCTGTCGGCCGAAGCAGTGGGGGCTCCTGCTGAGACCGGGGTGCCGGGAGCGGTGGCCATCGAGCTGATCCATGATTTCTCGCTGATCCATGACGACATCATCGACGGCGATACCGAGCGCCGGCACCGGGCCACGGTGTGGGCCAAGTTCGGTAACGGGGTCGGTGTCCTGGTGGGCGACGCTCTGCACGCGCTGGCGTTCGAGGTTCTGCTGGCCGATCCCACCCCCGAGAGGGTCAGAGCGTCCAAGGCTCTGACCGGGGCGGTTTCTGCCATGATTACCGGTCAGAGCCTGGACATGGCCACCGAGCAGCGATCCTGCACCACCCTCGAGCAGTGCCTGGCCATGGAACGGGGCAAGACCGGTGCGCTGCTGGCTTACGCCTCATCGGTGGGGGCGGTGCTGGCCGGGGCCGATGACACCGTTGTCGAGGGCCTGGCCGGCTACGGGATGAACCTGGGGGTGGCGTTCCAGGCGGTGGACGACCTGCTGGGTATCTGGGGCGATCCCGAGCGCACCGGCAAGCCCTCCGGGTCGGACCTGCGGGAGCGCAAACGATCGGTGCCGGTGGTGATCGCCCTCAACAGCGGTACCCCCGCGGCCGCCGATCTGGCCGCCCTCTACGCCCGTCCCCATCTGGATGCCGGCGATGTGGATGCCGCCCGGGCCCTGGTGGAGTCGGGCGGCGGCCGGGAGGGCACCGAGGCGCTGGCCCGAACCCACCACAACCTGGCGGTGGGGGCCATTGATTTGCTGGAGGATCGTGGGGTGGTGGTGGCCGGAGCGGCCGAGGAGCTGCGGCTGGTGGCCGATTTCATCATGGGCAGGGATTTCTGATGGAGGTTCAGCTCATGGGCAAGGATTTTCTGATGGAGGTTCAGCGGTGTCTGGGTCGGGCGCGGGACCGGCTCTTGAGCCATCAGGACATCGAGGGATGGTGGAAGGCCGAGCTGGAGACCAACGTGTCCATAGAGGCCGAGGACCTGTTCCTGCGAGAGTTCTTGGGCATTGCCGACCCCGAGGTCACTCGCCAAACGGCCAACTGGATCCGCCACTGCCAGCGGGCCGACGGTACCTGGGCCACGTACTACGAGGGTCCCCCCGATCTTTCGGTAACCGTTGAGGCCTACTGGGCCCTGCGTTACGCCGGCGACCCCGCCGATGCCGATCACATGGCCAAGGCGGCCGCCTACATCCGTGACGAGGGGGGAGTGGAGTGCAGCCGAGTGTTCACCCGGCTGTGGATGGCGTTGTTCGGGCTCTGGCGGTGGGAAGACCTGCCCGCCCTTCCCCCCGAGGTGATTCTCTTGCCCAAGCGGCTGCCTTTGAACATCTATGACTTCGCCTGCTGGGCCCGCCAGACCGTGGTCGCCCTGACCGTGGTGGGGGCCCATCGCCCGGTGCGTCCCATGGGTCTGGACCTGGACGAGATCAACACCGGGGTTGTTCCCCCGGAGAGGGAACCCGCGCCAGCCGGAACCTGGGCCCGGCGATTCCAGCGTCTGGACCGGGCTCTGCATCTCTACGAGCGTCGCCCCTCCCGGTGGCTGAGGGAGCGGGCCCTGCGCCGGGCCGAGCGCTGGATCATCAGCCGCCAGGAGGCCGACGGCTGCTGGGGGGGCATCCAGCCACCGTGGGTGTACTCACTGCTGGCGCTGCACCTGCGGGGCTATCCCCTCAACCATCCGATCCTGGCTCGGGGTCTGGCCGGGTTCGACACCTGGACCATCGTCGAGGGCGACATGCGCCGGCTGGAATGCTGCCAGTCGCCGGTGTGGGACACCTGCCTGGCGCTGGTGGCTCTGGCCGACGCCGGTGTGGACCCCGCCGACCCCCAGTTGGTGGCCGGTGCCCGCTGGCTGCTGGACGAGGAGGTCCGGGTGGTCGGGGACTGGGCCGAGCGCCGCCCGAATCTGCCCCCGGGCGGGTGGGCCTTCGAGTTCGAGAACGACAACTATCCCGACCTGGACGACACCGCCGAGGTGGCCCTGGCCCTGCGCCGCATTCGCGTTCCCGATTCCGGGCGGGTTCAAGATGCCCTGGACCGGGCGGTGACCTGGACCAACGGTATGCAGTGCTCCGACGGGGGCTGGGCCGCGTTCGATGCCGACAACTGCTCCCGGCTGGTGGCCGAGCTTCCCTTCTGCGACTTCGGGGAGGTGACCGATCCGCCGTCGGCCGACGTGACCGCTCATGTGATCGAGATGCTGTGCGAGTTGGATGCCGACGGGTTCGGTTCCGCAGTGGATCATCAGGTGGTGGCCCGCGGGGTGGCCTGGTTGAGCGCGGCCCAGGAACCCGATGGGTCGTGGTTCGGGCGATGGGGGGCCAATCATCTCTACGGCACCGGGGCCGCGGTTCCTGCGCTGGTCAGCGCCGGAGTGCCGACCGACGATGATCGGGTGGTGGCGGCTTGCCGCTGGCTGGAGTCGGTGCAGAATCGCGACGGGGGGTGGGGGGAGGATCTGCGCTCCTACGACGACCCGGCCTGGCGGGGACGGGGGATGTCCACCCCCTCGCAAACCGCCTGGGCGTTGCTGGCGTTGGTTGCGGGGGGTCGGGCTTCGGGCGAGGCCGCCCGGCGCGGGGTGGCTTGGCTGGTGGGCAACCAGCGCGACGACGGGAGCTGGGACGAGCCCTGGTACACCGGCACCGGTTTTCCGGGGGATTTCTACATCAGGTACCACCTGTATCGCCTGGTGTTCCCGGTGATGGCCCTGGGCCGCTGGCTGCGAGCCGTAGGAAACGGTAGGTGAGCCTGGTGGTGCTTTGCCCGTTGCGAATGGAGGCCAGGGCGGCCCGGGCCGGCATCCGCCGAGCCCGACCCGGGGGGGATGCCACTGTGATATGCACCGGCATGGGGCCGGAGCGCAGCCGCCGGGCCGCACCGCCGGTGGGGCCGTTGGGGCCGGTGGCGGTCGTGGGAATGGGTGGGGCCGTGGTCGGCGGCATCCAGCCCGGTGAGGTGGTGGTGGCCACCCAGGTGTCGGCCTTCGATGTCTCCCCGATCCCCTTGCCCGGAGCGGCGCTGGTGGCCGGCCGCCTGCGAAATGCCGGGTTTGCGGTCCATGCCGGCCCGGTGATCAGCGTGCCCACGGTGGCTACCGGCCGGCAACGGCGGGAGCTGGCTGATCGGGGGGCGGTGGTGGTAGACATGGAGTCGGCCTGGCTGCTGGAGAACCATCGTGGCCCCGCGACGGTGGTTAGGGTGGTGACGGACACCCCGAGGCATGAACTACGGTCGCCGGCGGTCCCGGCGAGAGTGATGAGAGCACTGAGAACCATTCGCCGGCTGATGCCGGTGCTGATAAGGGAGGTTTGCTGATATGCCCATACCGGTTCGCCAGGCGGTGAGGGTTGGGGCCTACGTATTCAAGAACAAGCTGCGCCGCCGCCAGAAGTTCCCGCTGATCGTGGAACTGGAGCCTCTGTTCGCCTGCAACCTGGAGTGTCCCGGCTGCGGCAAGATCCAGTACCCCACAGAGGTGCTGCGCCGGCGGGTCAGCGTGGACGAGGCGGTCGGGGCCATGGAGGAGTGCGGGGCCCCGATGGTGTCCATCGCCGGGGGCGAGCCGCTGCTGCATCCCCAGATCGGCGAGATGGTCACCGAGCTCATCAAGCGCAAGCGGTTCGTTTACCTGTGTACCAACGCGGTTCTGCTGAGGCGCAAGATGCACCTGTTCAAACCGTCGCCCTATTTCTCGTTCGTGGTTCATGTGGACGGGCTCCGGGAACGCCATGACCTGGCCGTGGCCCGCGACGGGGTGTTCGATGAGATCGTGGAAGCCATCGCCGAGGCCAAGAAGAATGGGTTCCGGGTTACCACCAACAGCACCTTCTTCAGCACCGATAGCCCCGACGACGTGCGCAGCGTGCTGGATTTTCTGAACGACGACCTCGAAGTGGACTCCATGATGATCTCACCGGGCTACGCCTACGAGAAGGCTCCCGACCAGGAGAACTTCCTACCGGTGGAGCAGACCAGGCAACTCTTCCGGGATGCCTTCTCCGGCGGTAGGCGCAAGAAGTGGCGGCTGAACCACACCCCCCTGTTCCTGGACTTTCTGGAGGGCAGGGTGGATTACGAATGCACCGCCTGGGGCATCCCCAGCTACTCGGTGTTCGGCTGGCAGCGCCCCTGCTACCTGATGTCCGACGGCTATACCGGCACTTACCGGGAGCTGATCGAGACCACCGATTGGGACAGCTACGGCCGGGGTCGGGATCCCCGGTGTGCGAACTGCATGGCCCACTGCGGCTACGAACCCACTGCGGTTTTCGCCACCATGAAGTCCCTCCGGGAGTCCATCCGGGCGGCGGTGGGTTCCGGTTAGCCAGCCGAGCTCCTGTTTCCCCGGCCTGACTGGGCTAACCGATGGGCCCGTGAACAGGTGGGTTCCGGCTGGCTAGCCGAGTTCTTGTTCCACCCGGTTTCTCAGCGGGGACGGCGCAACATGGGCAACCAAGAGCTGAAGGCTAGCCGAGTTCTTGTTCCACCCGGTTTCTCAGCCCCACGTTTATGTGCAGGCGTTCGAGGTGCTGGGCGACGATCATCGATCCCTGGGGTACGGGGTGGTCGTCGAGGAACGACCGTACCGACTGAGCCATCCCGGGGGTGGACAGGGCGCAGATGCCGCCCAGCATCCGGGGGATGATGGCCGAGGGGAGCCGCCGGTTGATCTCGTCCCAGTGCTCGGTGGTGAACGCCCAGGCCTGCGGGCCGAGCTCCCGGTTCTCCAGGCAGCCCCGTATCACGAAGCCGGCGTCCTGGCTGCGCACGGTGCCGTCGAGGGTGGCGGCCAGGGTACGGTCCATGAGCACCGGGTCACCGAAGGCAGTGAGTGCTGTCAGGTAGCGCAGTTCGAGCTGCGGGGTGGGGGCGTTCCGGAAACGCTTGCGGAGCTCCTCGTAGTCGGTTCGGTCGCCGGTGGCGGCCACCACTGCCACCGCGGCCGCGGCCAGTGCGGGGTCGATGTTCTCGGCCGCCATCAGCGGTAGCCTGGGCGAAGGTGCTTGTTCGGGGATGGCGGCCAGTGCGGGGTCGATGTTCTCGGCCGCCATCAGCTTTCGGCACCGTTCGGTCACCCCAGTGTCGTTGCCTTCCAGGGCCATGATGCGGACCAGTACCCCTCTCAGTTCCCGGGTGCGGTCGTCCTCGGTGCCCACCGGCGCCCACCCCAGCCGGCTCCAGGCCGGTTCGACCATATCCCTGACCCGGACCTGAAGGCCGGTGCGTCCGCTGGCCGGCACCAGGTGGTCCAGAGTGGTCAGCGTTGAGGCCAGCTTCCGCCACACCGCCAGATCATCCTCGGTCGCGGCGATGCGCTCGGCGAACCCCAGGTAGCCGGTCACATCCAGGTGCCCGGCCACCGTCAGCGCCCACTGGTCGTCGGCCAGCACGTACCGCTGGAGCGGGGCAAGCTCGGGGCCGCTGTCCAGCAGCCGGTTCAGCAGAGCGTCATCGTAGGCCACCCGGTAGAACCCGTCGGCATCGGGGTTGACCATCACCCACCCGCTGCCGATCTCGATCCGGGCCTGATCCTCCAACACCAGCTTCTCGGTGTGCTCGGCGGGGGGACTCATCGTTTGGGCTGTGCCTCGCGTGGCATCGTGATCTTGAAGTTTCCTGGCGGGCGCGGCGGGGGGACTCATCGTTTGGGCTGTGCCTCGCGTGGCATCGTGATCTTGAAGTTTCCTGGTGTGCGCGGCCCTGGTGGAGCCCACCGTGGCCACCACCGGCACCTGCCAGCGGGTTTCGTCGGGTTGGCCGTCGTACCGGAACCGCCTCTGGCTCAGGGTGATCGCGCCGTGGTCGCTTGCGGCTACCTGCTCACGGTCGGCGTGGCCTTTAGGGGTGTCGGTGATCGCACCGTGTTCATCCGGGGTCACCGTCACCACCGGGTGGCCGCCCTGGAATATCCATGAGTCCATGACGGGGCGGACGGGTTCGCCGGTAGCCTCCGCCAGGGCATCCCAAAGATCGTGGGTTTCGGTGTTGGCGTAGGAGTGACGCCGCAGGTATTGGCGGACCCCGTCGCGAAAGGCATCGGCACCCAGGTACTGCTCCAGCATCCGCACCACTGCTGCTCCCTTCTCGTAGGTGAGCAGGTCGTACATGCCCTCGGCGTCGGCGGGTGACACCACCGGGTACTCGATGGTCCTGGTGGCGGCCAGGGCATCCACGTCGAAGGCCGCGGCCCGCGACAGCCCGAACGACAGCCACCGTTTCCAATCGGGACGGTAGGCATCCACCGCCAGCAGCTCGCAGAAGGTGGCAAAGGCCTCCTTCAGCCAGATGCCGTTCCACCACCTCATGGTGACCAGGTTGCCGAACCACATGTGGGCCAGCTCGTGGGCGATCACGTCGGCCGCGGTCTGCCGCTCCTGCTGGGTGGAGGTGTTGGGATCCACCAGCAGCAGGACCTCCCGGAAGGTGACGCATCCCATGTTCTCCATGGCCCCGAAGGCGAAGTCGGGGATGGCCACCAGATCGAGTTTGTCGCCGGGGTAGTCGATGGCGAAGTAGCGCTCGAAGAAGTCGAGGGTGAACGACCCGGCATCCAGGGCGAATTCGGTGAGGTGGCCCTTGCCGGTGGGGTGGACGACGCGCAGCGGCGTGCCGTTGACATCGACCGGGTCGGTGGCCTCCAGCGGGCCGACCACGAACGCCAGCAGGTAGGTGGACATGGCCATGGTGGGGGCGAACGACACCTCCCGGCGGTCGTCACCGGTGGGTTGGGATGCGATCTCTGCCCCCGAGGAAATCGCCATCAGGCCATCGGGTACCACCAGGGTTACCTCGAACACCGCCTTCAGGTCGGGCTCGTCCCAGCAGGGGAACGCCCGGCGGGCGTTGGTGGATTCGAACTGGGTGGTGGCTATCACCCGCTGATTGCCGTCGGTATCGGTGAAGGTGGAGCGGTAGAAGCCTCGGAGCTGATCGTTGAGCGTGCCGGCGAACCGCAGGTTCAGACGGGCCGCTCCCGGCGAGGCAGGCTCGGCCAGCCGCAGCACCACTCGTTCGTGCTCGGTGTCGTAATCGATGCCCCCCAGGGCCACTCCGTCCAGGTTGCCCCCGGTGATCTCCAGATCGGCGGCGTTGAGGACGATCTCAGCCACCGGCACCAGCACCTCGATGTCCACCCCCACCGATCCGGCGAACGAGAACTCATCCAGATCGGGTTCCATCCGCAGCTCGTACCACTTAGGCACCACCGTTCGGGGCAACCGGTACGGGTTCGAGGAGGATTCGGCCATCGAGCGAGACTAGATCACCTGGGGGTACAGTTCTCGGTGGATAGGTTTGCCCGGCGTTCGGTACCTGTGCTCAGAGCTTGCCTGATCGGACGGCGAGTAGCGAGGCCCGAAGGACACCGATGAACACATCCAGCTCGGCTTCAGCGACGACCAGCGGCGGTGCGATTCGCACCGTACCATCCGAGTTGAGCATTGATCCGACAATCACTCCCCGGCGTTCCATCTCCTTGACGATCGGCATGGTGAGATCCGGGGGGAGGTCGATGGCCAGCCAGAGGCCTTGGCCGCGAACATCGCTGATGTACTCGGGGAACTGGGCCATCGTGGTTTCCAGGCGTCGTTTCAACTCGGCACCCTTCTCCTCGGATGCGGCGAGCAGATCCTCACCCTCGATGATGTCGAACGCGGCAACTGCTGCGGCGCAGGAGACGGGGTTTCCCCCGAAAGTGGTCAGGTGAGATAGGGGAGGATCCAGGAATGTGCTGAAGATCTCGCCAGTCGCCAAGAACGCGCCGAGGGGCAGGCCGCCGCCCAGTGCTTTGGCCAGAACCACGATGTCGGGGACAATGTCCCACAGCTCGAATGAAAACCATTTACCGGCCCGGCCCATTGCCCCCTGCACCTCGTCGGCGATGAGAAGGGCCCCTCGATCGGTGCAGATCTGGCGGAGCCCGGGCAAGAAGTCGTCGTTCGGTACGCGAACCCCGCCCTCTCCCTGGATGGGCTCCACGATGACGGCGGCGGTGTCGTGGTTGACCACCTCGCCAGCGGCATCGAGATCACCGAACGGTACGAAATCCACATTCTCGAGCAGGGGTTCGAACGGCTCACGGTACTGCGCCTTCCAGCTAATCGACAGCGAGCCGAGGGTACGCCCGTGGAAACCCCGCTCAAACGCGACGAACCCCTTCCTGCCGGTGTACTTGCGGGCCAGCTTGAGCGATCCCTCGATGGCCTCGGTTCCCGTTGATGTCAGATAGGCCGTGTTCAGACCTCCCGGGGCTACTCGGGTCAAGCGGCTGGCGATCTCGACCTGAGGGGGGAGCGCGAATCGGCCGTATACGTTGACGTGCGCGTATCGAGCCATCTGGTCCTGCACGGCCTGGACGACCTTCGGATGGCTGTGGCCCACGTTTGCAACCGCGATGCCCGATATGAAATCGAGGAACAACCGACCGTCAGCGCTTTTGATCGTGCAGCCGCGGGCTTCGGTGACAACCAGTTCCTTGCGTCCGGGGACAGTCTGAGCGAGATGCTGGAAGAATCCGTCCTTGCAGGACTCCACTTCGTCGGGATCCATGGTTGGACCAGGCTGGGGGCGTTCTAGGACCATGGCGGCTACTCGGGATCAAAGATCGGATCGGCGGGGCCGAACCGGGCCTTGAACCAGGCTTTGGCCCGAATCAGCTCGACATCGGTGTAGGTCATCCTCTGGTCCCAGTTCCCGGCCGCGGGCTCAGTTCTTCGGGCCGCGAGCGCCACTTTGGCCCGCTCCTCGAGAAACCACAGCCGGGTGGCGGCTTCAAGCAGGTCTGCACCAACTGCGAGACCGCCATTGGACAGGAGAAGAGCACAATGGTGGTGCCCCAGGGTCAGCGCCAGGCGATCTCCGGATTCCTGGGTGGTGATGAGGTTGAGATCGGGATGCACGGGGACCACGGCTCCGGCGATGGCACCGAGGCCGTGCAGCAGGGGCACATCCTCGGCGGCCACGCCCCAAGCGACCATGGCTGGCCCGTGGCCCCGGCATATGGCTGCCACATCGGGCCGTGACCGGTAGATCCCGGCGTGCATGGGGATCTCAAGTGGCGCTGCCCCCGAGGGGTCCTCGACGACTGTGCCGTCAGCATCCACGGTGACAACAGAATCGGCGGTGGCTTCCAGCGTCGGTTTCGTCGATGTGATGAGGAAACCCCCGCCGGGGAGTCGTGCTGACACATGGCCGAACGCCTCTACCAGCTTCGAGGCAGCCAGCATCCGCGCCGTGCCGGCCGTCGCATGCTTTAGCCCGTAACCGGTCACTGGCTACGCCCGCTCAGGACGGCGATGAGGTTGCCCGGACCCGGTCACTGGTCTCTCACGCGCATGAGCATGGGTGTGCAGTCGAAATTGTTGCAGGGCGTCAGATCCTGGGGACAGGCTGACAGCAGCACGACGAGATCAAAATGGGCCTCCAGGCTTATGGTGGCACCGGCCCCGTGGGCCGCGGGGTCGGTCACGACCGCGCCGTTCTCGATCACCCGATTGTGCATGAAGACGTTCCAAGCCTGCTCACCGTGGAGTTCGTACTCCACGCCCAGCAAACCCCGAGCCTGCTCGAGGTTGCCGAGGCAATGGCGGTGATCGGTCAAGCCGTAGTCGCGAAAATACCGCTGGTAATCGCAGCAGGGGACGATGATGTCGTGTTTCTCCACATCGTCCCTCACGATGGTGAAGATCGGGTTCCGACGGTTGGAGAAGACCTGCGAACCGGTCTTGAGCTTCACCGATGCATTGCATGACACGGTGTGGGTTGGCGAGAGGTATTCGGTCGGATCGGCTTCCAGGAAAGCGACGAGGTCTCCGACCTGGTGCCCCTCGACATCGATGATGTCGAGTAATTGCCCCCTACCCACCCTGATGCCCCGGCCCTGCGAAGCCGGAACCAGCACTTCCTCGATGATGCTTGTCATCCTCACTCCCGTTTCAGGTTGGCGTGATCAGCAAACGTGCTCTGATCCGCATGGATCATTGATGGGGGGAACGACCACTGCCGGTGTGGATGTCGCCGGGGTGTTGCGGCTGGTGAGAGCACGGATTTCCCCATCGATCAAAACAGCGCTGATCCCGGGAATGTCCCCCCGGGCCAGCGCGCCGACAGCTCCCTGGCCATGAGAGCCCCATGGAGCGTCGGCGATCACGATGTCCGCCGGGCGGCCGACCTGGATCTTGCCCGCGCTCAGGTTGTAGACATCTGCGACCGATCCCGAAGCCCACGCCCAGACTACTCCGGGATCCACATCGCCCAGGGATG
Organism: Candidatus Poriferisocius sp.; assembly: GCF_965202595.1. Classification (GTDB taxonomy): domain Bacteria; phylum Actinomycetota; class Acidimicrobiia; order Acidimicrobiales; family Bin134; genus Poriferisocius. The sequence continues at coordinate 2,203,323 of NZ_OZ241836.1, read as the reverse complement.
ACAGCTCGGCCATCGTCTTGATCACCCCGAGAGGCATCACACCGGTTCCCGTGGGGGTGTCGGAGCCTATAATCACCCGCCGCTCGCCGCCGATGTCGCGCACGGCTTCGACTACCCGGAGGGAGGAGCGGAGGTTGCCGGCCTGCACGAGCTGGAGGGTAAGGTCGGTCTCGCGCACGAGGCGGTCCAGCTTGGTGTCGTCGAGGGATGTGGGGCCGCCGTTCACATGACCGCACACGTCGGGTTTGAGCAGCATCAGGTGCTCGGCCGAGATCGGTTTCGAGCCGGGGATCGATGCCCCCCCGCTGTGAGCCATGACCTTGATGCCGGCGGCCTGGGCGTCGCGCACTTGAGGAAGTCCATCAGCGGGGTCTTCGTAGAGGCCGAACCCGAATTTCGCCAGCCCCACTCCTTGAGATGCCACCTCCTGGAGGTCGGCCGCGGTGAGGACCGGTTCGAGGATGATCGCCCCGCCGCTCACCTTCATCCCGTTGGGTCGGTAGCCGGACCACGATCGGTGGGCGAGCACCGCGAGCGCCTTGACTCCCTCGGCATCATGCGGGCGCCCGGGGAGGTGGATCTCGCCGGGTGAGATGCATGAGGTGATGCCCCCGTGGACGTACGACTCGAGAAAGCCGATTGCTCGCTGGCGTGGGGTGTAGTCGCCCAGTACGACATGGCAGTGGGAGTCGATCAGGCCGGGGCCCACCGTAGCGCCGCCTGCGTCGATCACCTGCTCGCCGTCGGTGGCCGTAGTATCGCCCAACCTGGTGATGACGCCGTTCTCGATGAGCATCGAGGTGGCTGTACCATACGGATCCACCACGTCTCCGGTCAGCAGCGTTCCGATGTTGATGATGGCGGTAACGGGCGGCCCCGCCTGCTCACCGCCGTTCATCCGACGCTCGTGGATTGCTTATCGAGCTTGGACTGCTTATCGAGCCTGGATTGCTTATCGAGCCAAGCCGTCAGGTGGTCGAGCAACTCGGGCAGGCCCAGGGGGGTGTCGTGGCCGTCGCCTCGTGCGTACACCGCCCTCACCGTGCCCGCCGAGTGCTTGCGGCCCTCGTGCTCGAGCCGGATGGCCAGGTCGGATCGGGCTTGCTCAAGCTGTCCCACCGTGGGCATGATGTCCACGATTCCCGGAGCGAGGTCGCAGACACCGCGCAAGGTCACGGGACCGGATGCCCCCCTGCGGCTCATCGGCAGCCCTTCTGCCCTTCGCTGGGCCGAGTTGATCAGGAAGCTCCGGTGGGTGAGGCCGGGCGAGGTCCAGGCTCCGATGGCGGTGTAGTGGTGGGAGACGCGGGCCAGGGTTTCATGGATGAAACCGACGAGGGTGTTGTGGGCCTGGACGTAGGCCTCGCGCTCGGCGGGGCCCCAAGTCCATTTTCCCGAGGCGTTCTGGGTGGCGGTGTGGTCGTCACGCCAGGGTGAGACCGAGGTGCCCCGTGATTCGAACAAACCGGGGTCGTCATATGCCGAGGCCGGGCTGGGACCGTTCTGCCAGGTGTAGACGTGGGTGTAGGGAACCAGTGCCAGCGGTTCGGAGATCACGATACGGTCCAGAGCTATACCGTTTCGGAACATGGCCCCCGAGTCCAGCAACCGGGGGTCGTCGCCGGAATCGAGCGTGCTGTACAGCGCTTCAGGGGGTTTTCCCGTACCGTCGGGAACCCACCCCGCTCGAAGCAGCGCACGGTTGATGCTCCGGTGTTCCCGGCTGGTGGGATACGGCTTCGATTTGGTGCAGGGGATGATGAGGGCCAGGCGGGGTCCATCGGTCGGCGGTTGCCATTTCTGCGCGATCCACCGGAGGTAGGGCGCAATGCGCGGGTGCTCGAACGCGTCGACGTTCTCCTGAGGAGAGTAGAAGAGCATTGTCGGATCGATCTCGAAGGGGGGCTTGATCTTTGCCGCCGAGTCGGCGAACCGATCCTTCTTCTTCGCGGTGCCCATGATGGTTGCTAGCGCAATCCGTCCTTGCCGATTACCTCGCCGGCGGAGATGCCACCGAGTCGGCTGTTGAGCCGCCCCCGGTTGGCTACGGCGATAGCAACAACGATCTCGTTGGGGCGGGGAGCGTCGCCGGGGTACAGCGTGACGGCATCGTAGTTGTCCCGGACATAGAGGGCGTCCTTGTGAGCGAGGGGAAGGGTGAGCGGGGTGCCCGCGGCCCCCACGATAGACGCAGAGGAGATCCAGGCAGCCCCGCCGCCCGAGGCCTTGCGCAGCTCATTGCCGAACGGTGTGGTCACAAATGCGATCACATGCTCCTGGGCTCCGTTTACCCCCGCGATCCCGCCCTTGCCGTAAGCCTGAACCGGCTCTGCGAGCGCTTCGATGGCTCGACGGCTGATCTCGGCCCCGAATCCCACCGACCACTCCACCGCCTCGGAAAGATCCTCTACGTAGTCGCCCAAGAACGGATTCTGAATCACCGCGGCAACGGTGACTTTACGCAGGGGAACGTCGGCGACGATCCCCTCGGAAACGACCTCCTCGGTTACCTGAGTGCGCCAGCCGCGGATGGTGAAGTTTGTCATCCTGTCTCCCTGGTCTCCCTTGCTTTCTTGGCCGCAGGCGGCCAAACCTCGTCGAAAATGCCGGGTTCCAGCCCTTCCAGGTATTCGACCACCTCATCGGTGCCGGTTACATCGACGTACTTCATGTGCAGGTCGAGCAGCGCCACTTTGTGGGACAGCTCGGAGCGGTCGAAGGTGGTCTCGTGGGGAATCGTCACCAGGATGTCGTAGGACAGCGCATCGACCGCGGTTGCTCTGACACAGCCGCTGGTGGTGGTTCCCATCACAATCAGCGAATCGGCCTTGAGGTTGTTCAGATGGCTCATGAGCGTCGTACCGAAGAATGCGGACGGCTTGCACTTCTCGATGAACAAGTCGCCGGCGGCGGGTCTGACCTCCTCCACGATCTGATTGCCCTTGTGCCCGGAGATATCAACTGCGTCGTCGGCTCGGAAGCTCTTGAGAGTCCAGATGCCCAGGTCGAAGCCGTCGTCTCGGCGGGGGTTGGTGGTGTAGATCACCGGTAGTCGCTTGGACCGCCCGGCGGCGAGCACGCGCTGGATGGCGGGGATTCCAGTACGCCAGGCCTGAGGTCCGCAGGCGTAGCGCCATTTCTTGATCGATTCCAGAACGGGCTCTTCCCTGTCCCCGCAGAAGTTGTAGTTGACATCGATCACCAAAAGAGCAGGGCGGGCACCGAACCCGGCTCGCCTTCCCCACCCGGCGGTCTCGAAAATCTCCCGATCCGAGTCGGAGATCACATCGTCCCAGGGCATCGTCATGGGCTATACCTGCCGGGGTCCGGTGTACTTGAGCGTTTCCGGGCAGAAGCCGGGGCGAGTCCAGTCTTCGCGCAGCCAGCGGTTTCCCTTGGCGATGCGGGCCATGCTGGTGATTTCGGGGTTGGGGCTCTTGGCCCCCGGGGTTCGGGGCAGGTACCGGCCCCGGGGCTCGCCCACCGGCCGCATCCCCGGCGAGTCGTCGGCCCACTCCGCGGTGACCTGCCCGCGCAGGATCGTTTTGACCGGCCAACCGGTGAACTCGTGGCCCTCCATGATCGACCAGCCCGACCGGGTATTGATGTGCTCCTTGCCGACCACCACGTCGCGTCCTACTTCGACGATGACCATGTCGGCATCGAAGCCCGGGAACAGCGAGCCCTTCGTGCCCCAGAGCCCCGCCGTTCGGGCCGGGTTCTCGCATGCCACCTGAACCACCCGTTCAAGGGGGATGCGTCCCTGGTTCACACCTTCGGAGAGCAGAACGGGCAGGAACAGCTCGACCCGGCTGAACCCGGTACGGCAATCCCAGATGTTGGGGTTGTACATCTCCTCATAAGATGATGGTTCCCACCCCACCACGTGGTCGGAGCCGACAACGTCCACGATGCCCTCGGCCAGCGCAACCCATAGAGCCTCTATGTTGTCGCGCCTTCTGAGCGGGACGTTGATGCGCCAGCCGTACTCGGGTTCCGCCCACAGCCAAGCCGGGCCGGTTTGGGCGAATACTTCGACTCCCTCAGCACGGGCCTTGACCACCTCGTCGAATGAGAGTTTGGTGGTGCAGTGCTGGAGGTAGAGGCGGACTTTTCCTGGCGTTTGCGAGGCGAGATACGAGTAGGCCCGGATGTGCTGCGCCTCCAGGAAGTCGGGGCTCCGGTCGGTCCACGCCCCGAAGTCGGTTCGACCCGCCGCCCGGAGGCGATCCTCGAATATCCGGCCGATTTCCCAGTTTTCCGGATGAATGTGAACCATGCCGGGATCACCCAGATAGGCGACGTTTTCCATTACCAGAAAGACGGTGCCATCGTCGATGCCGGTGCCGAGGCCGGCGCGGCGACTCGGCCAGTTGGTGTCGATGTGGTCGGCCATGCCCTTCATCCCCCGGGTCTGGAGGTAGAGCTTGTAGGAGGTGACACCGTGCTCCTCGGCGTACTGGGGGATCTCGTGGGCCTGCTCGTCGGTTTCCAGCATGTAGGTGAGGTAGGCATCCACATGGCTGACGCGGTTGATCACGTCACGCCCGCTGGGAAAGGACTGGTTGAACGAGACAACGTCGGCTGCCGACACAACCTCGTGGAACGGCTCGGTACCCAGGCGGGTGGTCGGTGCTTGAATGCCCCATGTGGTCACACCGGCGCAGGCGGCGGCTCGCGACTCGGTGTCCATGTCGTACTCGAACGGGACGTAGCAGCCGGGGTGAGCCTCGCTGTCGACGATACCCGGGAGAATGTGGTGCCCTCGAGCGTCGATCCTCTCCCTTGCCGGAGCCAGGAACTCCTCAGGGGCCAGAACCGCGACCTTGCCATCCTTTACCCCGATGGCCAGGCGATACTGCCCGTGGCCGAGCACCACGGTTCCATTCACCACTGCCAGATCGAGTAGCTCGTCTCCCATTGCGCGCCTCCCGTTTACCGCGGTCATGTCACCTGTTAGTTTCAAAGTGACACTATTCTATGTCATAGGTACCTGCAAACATTCCGGGCCGACTCGCAACTCCATGTCTGCGGCCAAAGCCCAGAGGGTTCGCAGCCGGGGGAGCAACCCCCGCGGCAATGGAGGGGATCGGTGAGGGATTCAGAGGCTCCGGGCACTCTCGTCCGGGGAGGTCACGTGCTCACATCGGGTGATCCGCCCGAGATAGCGGGCGGTGCGGTGCGGATCGTTGGCTCGGTGATCGACACCGTCGGTCATTGGGAAGATTTGAGGGTGCAGTTTCCTGACGATGCCGTGACCGGGGGGCCGCTGGATATCGTCACTCCTGGGTTCGTGAACACCCACGGTCACTTCTCTGAGGCGCTGGTGGCGGGAATCGGCGAGCAGTTCACGCTGTGGGAATGGATCAAAGCGGTAGTTCACGCCATCAATCCCGTCTTGACCCAGGAGATGGCCCACGTGGGAACGCTGCTCTCGGGAATCCAGATGATCCGCAGCGGGGTCACGACGGTCAACGACATGTTTGTGTGCGCGCCGGTCAGCGGTCCGGTCACCCCCGGGGTCGTTCGGGCTCTCGACGAGATCGGCTTGCGGGGCATAGTGTCCTTCGGCGCTGGTGACCTTGGCCCCGCGTCAACGGAGATGGCTATGGCTGAGCACGAAGCACTCCGCGAGGCGGCCCACGCAAGCCGGCTCTGTCGATTCCGGGTTGGGGTCGCCGCGCTCGGGGCGCAAAGCGACGCCCTCTTCACCCAGAGCACCGAACTGGCGGCAACCGGTGGCTTCGGGATTCACATCCACCTTCAAGAAGTGCGGGAGGAGGTAACAGAGACCCGCAATATCCACGGTGTCACTCCCATCGCCCACTGCGAGCGGGTTGGCGCGTTCGAGTCCCCGACTCTGGCGGCCCACTGCGTGTGGGTCGACGCGGCCGACCGTGACATACTGGCCCGCAACGAGGTTGGGGTCGCCCACAATCCGGTATCCAACATGATCCTGGCATCGGGTGTCTGCCCGGTTCCGGAACTGCGGCGTTCGGGCATTGCCATTGGGATCGGGGTTGACGGCGCGGCCAGCAACGACAGCCAGAACTACCTGGAGAGCATCAAGTCGGCGATTCTCCTGCAAAGGGTCAACCGTTTGCAGGCCACCGCTCTGAGCGCTCGTGACGCGTTCGCCATGGCCACCATTGAGGGGGCTGCCGCCCTCGATCTGGACGGTGACATCGGCTCGCTCCAACCGGGCAAGCAGGCCGACATTGTTGTCTTCGATGGCGAGTCGGCCGCTCTGGCCAGCGTTCACGACCCCTATCAGAAGGTGGCCTATTGCGCGAGCCCCATGGATGTTAAAGACGTCTGGGTGGCCGGCCGGCGATCGGTTCGCGATGGCGCGGTGGAGCACATCGAAGCCGCAGAAGTGATAGCCCGCTCTCGCGAACTCTCCCGAAACCTCGTTGCCCAAGCTGGCCTCGGGAACCTCTCGCTTTTGATGGACTCTTGCTAATGATGGCCTAGAGCATCGGCTCGCCTTTGGAACTCGGCCGCCCGACTGCTAGACGGTCTGCTCGAAGCCTTCGATCACCGCGGCGACGTTCTGTCCCAGTACGGAGAGGTCGTAGCCGCCTTCCTGGATAAGCACGGCAGGCCGGCCGATCTCGGCCAAACGGGCACCGAGTCGGCGATAGTCGTCTCCCGCCAAGTTGAGCACTCCGTCTTCGGTGGCGGTGTCAACGCCGAGGGCGACGATGGTCACGTCGGGGCCGAAATCGACCACCCGACGGCAGGCGTTGTGGAGTACGGGCTCGTACCGGGCCCACTCCGTCCCCGGATCCATGGGCAGGTTGAGGTTGAAGCCCTCACCGTCGCCACCGCCCCGCTCATGGGCGTGGCCCTGGAAGTAAGGGTATTCGACCGCGGGATCGACGTGCAGCGACACCGTGAGGATGTCGCAGCGGTGCCAGAACACCGCTTGGGTGCCGTTGCCGGCATGGGCATCCACATCGAGGACTGCGGCTCGGGCCCCCTCGCGGGCCACAAGCTCCGCGGCTATGGCGGCGTTGTTCAAGTAGCAGTAGCCGCCGAAGTTCTCGGGACCGGCGTGATGGCCCGGTGGCCGGATGAGGGCATAGGCGGCCCCAGCCTCGCCGGAGAGAACCGTGCCTGCGGCGGTTGCCGCGCAGGCTGCTGCGGCGTTGGCCGCCTCCCAAGTTCCAGCCAGGATCGGATCGGTGTCGTTTGAGTAGCGGCCCATCTGGGCAAAGATGGGTTCGGGCACGGTGAAGTCCGCTCCCGGCATGGGGCGCACAAACGGCCGGGCCTCCCCGGTGCGGTCGTTGCCGGTCATGGTCCGCCATCGGGCGTGGGCGGTCTCGAGGAACTCCAGGTATCGAGGGGTGTGGACCCGGGCGAGCAGCATCGGGTCAAGGGCGGTCGGCTCGCGCTCGCCGGCCAGGCCGCCGGCCCGCAACGCGTCGAGAACGACCTCGACCCGAGCCGCATTCTCTCGGGGTGGCAGCGGTACCCCATCGAACATATGTGGTTCAACCGGGTTGTGCAGGCGGTGGCTCTTCGATGAGACGGTTAGCACAGCGGGGCCGATCAGGACTTGATCCACGGGCGACCGAGAGCAGCCGGGGGTCTCCCAGCTCGGGCGGCGAACCCATAGACCACCAGGGTGAGCACGAGCGGCAGCATAAGCGAGATCTGATACGGTATCGATGCCACATCGAGCGCCTGGATCCGCAAGGCCAGCGCGTCGGCGGTGGCGAAGAAGACGGCAATGCCCACCGCCCATGTTGGTCGCCACCGGGTGACGATCACCAGGGCCAGGGCGATGAAGCCCCGACCCCCGGTCATGTTCTCGATGAACGTGAAGAGCTGCGCGAGCGAGATGGAGGCGCCGCCGAGGCCGGCCATCGCCCCGCATACCAGCAAGGCGGTCCACCGAGTTAGCGGAATTGATGTGCCCACGCTGTCGAGAGCGTCGGGATCCTCGCCGGCCGCTCTCCACGCCAGGCCGGGACGCGAGCGGAACAAAACCAGGCTCAGCACTCCGGCGGCAGCCAGCGCGAAATAGAAAAACGGTGACTGGGCGAACAGGACCGGGCCGAGGAACGGGATATCGGAAAGCCCCGGGATGTGGATCGGCTCGAAGTGGGCCACCTCGGCCTGCTCGGTACCGAGGATCTTGCGGGACAGGTAGGTTGTCAGGCCGAGCGCTCCCAGGTTGAGCGCTAGACCGCTTACCACCTGGTTGCCTCCCCAATTGATGACGATGACCCCGTGGATCGAGGCCAGTGCGACCCCGCCCAGCGCCCCGCCCAGCGCCCCGATCCATGGATTTCCGGTGAAGTCCGCGGCCAGCACCGCGGTGAATGCGCCCATGAGCATCATGCCCTCGAGGCCGATGTTGAGGATTCCAGCCCGTTCTGAGATGACTTCTCCGGTTGCGGCCAGAATGAGGGGAACCGCAAGCCGCATCGCGCTGGCGATGAAAGCGGTGGAGATGAACAGGTCGACGAGGGTATCCATGTCAGGCGACCGTTTGATCGAGATTTTCGCCCTGATCGAGATTTTCGCCCTGATCGAGGACTTCGCCGAGCTGCCGTCGAGCTCGAATCCAGCGTCCCAGCCGCTCGGAGCGGGCCAGAACCAGTAGCGCCACGATGATTGCCTGGGCCACCAAGCTGGTGGCGGAGGGCACCTGGGCCAAGCGCTCCATGGATGCCGCGCCCGCAGTCAGCGCTCCGAAGAACAGCGCCGCCAGCACCACGCCGCCAGCCCGGGCGTTGCCGACAAGCGCAACCGCGATGGCTGTGAACCCGTATCCGGGGGAGAAAAAGTCGCTTATGCGCTCTTGCGTGCCGGACAGCTCGACCACACCGCCGATGCCGGCGAGAGCGCCGGCACAGAACATTGCGACGATTACCAGGGTCCGAATCGGCGCGCCCGCGTAGGCAGCCGCGTCCCGGTTGTCGCCCAGCGTTGAAAGCTCGACGCCCATCAGCGTCTTGTCCAAGAACATCCAGACGATCCCCGCGGTGACGAGGCCGGCGAGGAATCCCGCCGGCACGGTGATGGGTCCGAAGTCGAGGATGGGCAGCCGGAATGCCTCGCCGATCTTCTCCGACCAGGGATACCCGCCGCCGTCCCGGTCGCGCAGGGGTCCATGCACGGCCCAGCTCGCCAGCAGGTAGCCGATCCCGTTGAGCAGGATGGTGGTGATCACCTCGTCCATGTTCAGGTAGGCCCGCATCCAGCCGGCGACCGCCCCCCATAAGCCGCCCGCGGCGATGCCGATAACCAGGATCATGGCGATTGCCAAGAACGAGATGTCCACCGGCAGGGCTTGGGACACGACGGCGGCGGTCAGCGCGGCGACATAGAGCTGGCCTTCGCCTCCGATGTTGAACAGGCCAGCTCTCAGGCCGATCGCGATGCCCAAGCCGACGAACATGATCGGGATGGTCTGGCTCAGCGTCTCCTCGAAAGCCCGAGCATCGCCGAAAGCACCATTCAGCAACGCCGGTATGGCTTCACCCAGATCGGCACCGGTGGCCGCTAGAAAAGCCAGCGACAGCAGCAACCCGAGGACCATAACCGCGATGACCACCAAGGTCTCGCTGCCCAACAGGACCATTCCCAGCGAGCTCTGCCTGGTTTTCACAGAGCCTCCTGGCTGATGTCAACCCCGCCCATCAACAGCCCGATCTCTTCGAACACGTCGGGCCTGGGGGTAATCTCTCCGGTGATCCGGCCCGATGCCATTACCAGCACGCGGTCGGAGATGGAGAGAATCTCATCGAGGTCATAGGAGACAAAAAGCACTCCACCGCCCTGGGAGCGGACTGAGACAAGTTGATCGAGGACGAAACGGGCGGCCCCGATGTCCAAACCCCGGCACGGGTTCATGGCGACGACCAAGTCCGGTTTATCGTACAGCTCGCGGGCCAGAACGGCCTTTTGCTGGTTTCCTCCCGAGAGCTCGCCCGAGGGTTGGTCGGGTCCGCTGGTGCGTACATCGAAATCGCTCAGCAATGCCTGCGCGGCGGTGCGAGCACCGCGGCGGTTCAAAAAGGGGCCTCTGACCAGCCCGCGGTGGTGCATGCGCCCCAAGTGGATGTTCACCCACAGCGCAAGTCCGAGGGCCAGGCCGTGGCGGTGGCGATCCTCGGGGATGCGCGCCACCGTTTTGGATCGGCCGCGGTGCCAGCCCGGGTGGTCATCGCCGAACCAAACCGTTCCCGCGTCCGCCTCACGAATCCCGCACACCACTTCGATCAGCTCGCGTTGCCCGTTTCCGTCAACTCCAGCGAGGCCGACGATCTCGCCACCGTCCACGTTCAGGCTTATATCGGCAATGGCCTGCCGGTCGCTTTTCACCGATAGCGCATCGACCCGGAGAAGGGTCGGGCCGGTCCCGCAGTGTTCACGCTGGAACCCGGATTCCACCTCGCGTCCAACCATCAGCTTCACCAGCTCTTCGTGAGAGGTTGCCGCCACATCCACGGTGGCCACCATTTGGCCATCCCGCATGACCGTGACCCGGTCACAGAGCGCGAAGACTTCGTCGAGCTTGTGGGTGATGAAGATCACGCTCAACCCCGCGGCCCGGTACTGCTGGAGCGCGGCGAAGAGCCGATCCCGCTCGAAGGGGGTCAGAGTAGCCGTAGGTTCGTCCAACACCAGCAGGGTGATGTCACCGGCGAGGGCCCGGAGCAGGCTCACCCATTGGCGCTCGCCCACTGACAGATCTCTGACAACTGCCTCGGGGTCGATCACACCGCCATATCGCGCCGTGAGCTCGAACAGCCTTGCGGCGGTTTCCTCTTTGGAGACCAAAAACGAGGTGCCGAGGGCCAGGGCGAAGTTCTCCCATACGGTCAGCGCAGGCACAAGACGGTCATGTTGATGGACCATGCCCATCCCCAGGTTCGATGCCGCCCTCGGCGAGTCGATGGTCACCTCCTGCCCTTCCCATGCCACCGAGCCCGAATCGGGCTGGGTGATGCCGTTGAGGACGTTCATCAACGTGGTCTTGCCTGCTCCGTTCTCTCCCAGTAGCGCATGAATCTCGCTTCGCCCCACTTCCAGCGAAGCGTTCTTCAGTGCAACAGTGGAGTCATAACGTTTCCAGATGCCGCGAAGCGCGAGCAGGCAGGATCCGGACGCAGGCAGCGTTTCGGATCCCGTCTGCACGCTTTTTGGAGGGATCTGCTACTGGGGTTCGAGGATTAGGGGAACCTCGACGCTGCCGTCCAGAATCCCGGCCTCGACCTCTGCGACCTTGGCTTCGATCTCAGCCGCGTTGTCGACAGCTCGCACCGGGGCGATACCGAGGACAGGAGAGGTCAGGCTGAAGAAGCGCTGTTGCCCGTCGAAGCTGCCGTCATACACCGCTTGCACCGCTTCGACGACCAGCAGGGTCTGATCGACGATCTGCGATGTGACCAGGGTGTCGGGGGCAACCTCGGTCTGATCGCCTCCCCAACCTACCGCGAGCACGCCTTCCTCCCGGGCGGCTTGGATCACACCGAGGCCGGCGGCATCGGCGATGTGGTAGACGACATCTACACCGCTGGAGATCATCGCTCGGGCTGTTTCCTTACCTGCTTCCACGTCGTCGAAGGTTCCGATATACGTGAGGGTGGCCTCGATCTCGGGATCGATCGACTTGGCACCGGCGGCAAACGCCTCCATTTGCGCCACGATGATCGGGAATGCAAAGCCGGCGATCCCACCAATCTTCTTGTTCTCAGTGGTCATCCCGGCCACGATCCCGGCGAGGAAGGCCGCGTCCTGCGAAGCCGGTTGGAGTCCTTGCATATTCGGTCCTGACAGATCAGGGTGATTGGTGACGAGAAAAATGGTGTCGGGGAACTCGGGGGCCACCTCCTCGGCAATCTCACCGAACTCGAAACCCTGGCCGATCACTATGTCGTAGCCTTCGGACGCGAAGTCTTCGAAGGCTTTGACGAACTCGTTCACCGGCATCATCTCGGTGTATGCCGTTTCAGCCCCGAATCGCGATTCCAGGATGGGGAGCGCTTCGAATGCGAGTTGGTTGAAGCCCTTGTCGTTTGCCGATCCCGGCAGGATGAGGGCAACCCGCAGGCCATCGCCATCCTCCTCAGCCGGCGTGGACTTTTCCTCGGCGGGTGGGGCCGGATCGCTGGATGAGTCGTCAGCCGGCGTGGACTCTTCCGCGGCGGTCGGGGCCGGATCGCTGGATGAGTCGTCGTTGTTGCCGCACGAAGCGGCGAACAGCGTGAACACGGTGAGCGCTGCGAGCATCTGGAGGAGTTTCTTGGTCATTGCGATCTCCTTCTGTATCTCTGTTAGTGACAGGTGGATCGCGCTCACAATACAGTTTTTGGGTCGGTGCGGCAAGTGCCTGGAGCCGCGGAGGATTTTTCCCAACGCGGCGGTGTGCTCTTCACATTTCGAACGCGGTGCCAACCTCCTATCATCGGCTCATGGTCCGAGCCGGGAGCAACAGACAAAGAGGGGCCTGCGCCGACCGTGGTGCCGTCTGGTGGCCGCCGGCGTGAGCACTCCAGGGCGATCGGGTATCAACGGCGAAGACATCCGCCGCGAGATCCTCCATCGCATCTTCAGTGGGGCTTGGAAGGCTGGTGAGCGCCTGCCCTCCTGCCGCCAGATCGCATCTGAGTTCGGCAGCAACGCGAACACTGTTAACCGGGAGCTCCAGCGGCTGGCCGCAGAGGGAGTCGTTCGGTCTGAACCGAGGCGGGGAACCTATGTCACCGGATCAAGCAGTTGGCCGGTCCTCAGCACCGGACTCCAACAAGAGGTCAAAGACCTGATTCGGCGGGCCCAGGCCATCGGTTTTTCTCGAGACGACCTGGTTGACCTGATTGACCAGTCGTTCAACGACACCCTTGATCCCGAGATTGCCTTTGTCGAATGCAACACCACCGACCTGGCCCGGATGGCCGAGTTGATCGCCAATGCAACCGGGATTCAGACCACCCCGGTTCTGATCGATGAGCTTGCTGAGCGAGATGTGGCGACATCATTTGATCTGATCGTCACGCCGTTGTTCCACTTTGCCGAGGTGCTGGAAGCCATTGGCGACCAGGGCAGGATCCTTGAGCTCAACTTCACCGCCTCATCAGGAACCCTGCGAAAGATCGCCGAGTTGAGCACGGACCGCGTTGTGACCGTCGCTGCTCCCACGCCGAGCGGAGCCGAGCGCACGGCCGCGCTGATCCGTACGGTATTTCGAGGCACCATTGTCGAGTTGGTCCCAACCCAGAGTTCTGCGGCTGTGTTCAGCGAGGTCGATGTGCTCGTCTATGTCAATGCCCTCCAGCTAAGCAACGAAGATCTGGCCGGACCAGAGCATTGTGTTCGAATCGACTGGCAGCTTGACGGCATGTCCGCCGAACTGCTGCGCCGCCAAGTAGCCGACCTGGGGGCCCGGGCGAGCACTTTTACCACCAGCGGGTGACGGGTAATTCGCTCCCTCCGCCGAGCGTGGCAATAGGTAGGTTATGCCCCGGTTCGGCCAGTCCTATCCATCACGACCACCGGTGAACCCTGTCTAATGATCGGGGTGGTGTGAGTCAGTGTCGGGGCCGGTTCGGGGATCACGACCACCGGTGAACCCTGTCTAATGTTCGGGGGATGCCGCCGGGGCGATAAAGGACCACATGACGGAATGGTTGAGCCGACATTTTCGACCTTCCTTGATGATTAGCCCGGCGCTGGCCAGTTTGTTGATGTCCCGGCTGAGCGTGCGGGGGCCGGCACCGGCATAAAGGTGGGCTAGTTCCGGGGTGAGCCAGGGTAACTCGATTCTGGGAACGGCCTCGTCCGGGGGCATTGCCAGCACCAGAGCCCGTTGCCGGTTGTTGGCCGGACTGGCCGGGAACTTGCTCATGGTTCTGTTCACGTGGTCGGTCCAGACGATGCGTGATTGCTGGTCCGGTTCGAGCGGCGGGCTGTAGCCTTGGGCTGCGCCGGATCAGGGGAGGCTTGGTGGGCGATTTGGATGTGGTGGGGATAGGCAACGCCATCGTGGATGTGATCAGTGCCGAGGAGCACGGTTTTATCGAGAGCCACGGCCTGGTCAAGCGGGCGATGACGCTGATCGACGCTGAGCGGGCCGAGCATCTCTACGCCGCTATGGCACCGGCCATCGAGACATCGGGAGGTTCGGCTGCCAACACCGTGGCCGGGGTGGCCTCGTTGGGAGGGCAGGTGGGGTACATCGGCAAGGTGCGTGATGACCAGCTTGGCCATGTGTTCGCCCACGACATACGGGCGCTGGGGGTGCGGTTCGACGTGCTTCCGGCGGCAGCCGGTCCGCCCACGGCCCGGTGCCTGATCATCGTGACCCCCGACGCTGCCCGCACCATGAACACCTATCTGGGGGCCAGCACCGAGCTTCACCCCGACGACATCGACCCCGACCTGGTGGGCTCAGCCCAGGTGCTTTATTGCGAGGGTTACATCTGGGACGTGGACATCACCAAGGAAGCCATCCGCAAGGCCATCTCGATCTGCTCGGCGGCGGGAGGGACGATTTCGTTCACGCTGTCGGACAGTTTCTGCGTGGAGCGCCACCACCAGGAGTGGCTCGACCTGGTGGATGGCCCCATCGACCTGCTGTTCGGCAACGAGCACGAGATATGCACGTTGTACGGCACCGGCGACGACTTCGACGCCGCTGTGACCGCGGTGCAGGGTCGCTGCGCGGTGGCGGCACTCACCAGGGGGGCCGAAGGCTCGGTGCTGGTAACCCCCGACCAGATAATCGAGGTGCCCGCCAAGACCCCCGTAAAGGTGGTGGATTCCACCGGGGCGGGAGACCTGTATGCCTCGGGGTTCCTCTACGGCTGGACCCGGGGGATGGACCTGGCCCGGTGCGGATGGCTGGGCTCTCTGGCCGCCACCGAGGCAATCAGCCAGTTCGGAGCCCGCCCCTTGGGCTCGCTGGCCCATCTCACCCAGAAATCAGCGGTGCAGGAAGTGTCGTCGTAGCCTTCTAGCATCGGGGTATGAATCCGTTTGAGCGGGCCGAGCGGGCCGGTATCGAGTTGGTTGAGCGCTTGGGGGGTTCTTTCGACACCGCGGTGGTGCTGGGGTCGGGCTGGGCGGAGGTGGCCGGCAAGCTGGGCACGGTAAAAGGGGAGGTTGCCGCGGAGGCGGTTTCGGGTTTCCACTCCCCCTCGGTGCCCGGCCACGGGGGAACGATACGGGCAGCGGACCGGGGGGATCGGCGCGTGCTGGTGATGGCTGGTCGGGTGCATCTGTACGAGGGGCATTCCCCAGCCGATGTGGTTCATGGAGTGCGGGCCGCGGTGATGGCCGGATGCTCCCATGTGGTGCTCACCAACGCAGCCGGATCCCTGAATCCCAGTATCGGGGTGGGCCAACCGGTGTTGATCAGCGACCACATCAACCTCACCGGGTTGTCGCCTCTATCGGGCCCAGCGCCACCCGAGGGCTATCCCATCCGGTTCACCGACCTCACCGATCTTTACTCCTCCCGCATCCGTGAGGCGGCACGCCGTGCCGATCCGGCAATCGCCGAGGGGGTTTACGCCGGACTGGTGGGACCGCATTTCGAAACTCCCGCCGAGATCACCATGCTGGCTCGCATGGGGGCCGACCTCGTGGGGATGTCCACGGTGCTCGAAGCCATAGCCGCTCGCCACCTTGGGGCCGAGGTGACCGGAGTGTCGCTGGCTACCAACATGGCGGCGGGGATGGGGGGCACGCTGGATCATAAAGAGGTGCTGGAGGCGGGTCAGGCCGCGCAGGGCCGGGTGGTTGCGGTGCTGGGAACCGTCATCGGTTCGCGGTGAACTTCCCTGCTCCCACCCCCGAGGAGTGGCTGGCAGCCGACCCCGATCCGGTGACCCGGGCCGAGCTTCAAGAACTGATGGCCAGCGGCGACCGGGAGGGGATCGCCGACCGGTTCGGTGATCGGCTCCGGTTCGGCACCGCCGGCATCAGGGGTCCGATGGGGGCCGGCCCGAACCGGATGAACCGGGTGGTGGTACGCCAGTTCGCGGCCGCTTTGGCGGGGTGGCTCCCCGAAAGCGCCGGGGTGGTGATAGGCCACGATGCCCGCCTGAACTCCGACATGTTTGCCAGCGATATAGCGCTGTTGCTGGCCGCGGCTGGTTGCCGGCCGCTGTTGCTGGCCCCCCAATCGCCCACCCCGGTGCTGGCCTTTGCCGTTACCCACTTCGGTGCGCAGGCCGGGGTGATGGTAACTGCGAGCCATAACCCTCCCGGCGACAACGGCCTCAAGCTGTACCTGGCCGACGGCGCTCAAGTCATCCCCCCATACGATCACGAGATGGAAGCGGCCATGGCCGCCCAGCCGCTGCCCCCAGCCGGCCTGCCGCCGCGGGGGCCGGATCCGCAGTGGCCACAAAGCGTGGATGTGGTCGATGAGTACTTGAACACCATCTTGTCCAACGTGACCCTTTACGGAGCATTCCACCCCCTGGCCTACACCCCGCTCCAGGGTGTCGGCCTCCCCGTTCTCACCCGTGCTCTGGAGCGCATCGGCAACGGCCTGCCCTTCGTGGTGGAGGACGAGGCCGAGCCCGATCCCCAGTTCCGCAACGTGGTCTCACCCAACCCCGAGAACCACGACACCCTGGCCAAGGTCATCCGCCGGGCCGTCCAGATCGACACCCCTTTGGCCCTGGCCACCGATCCCGACGCCGACCGGATGGCGGCTGCGGTGTGGGCTTACGAGAACGAGTGGCGCGTTCTCACCGGCGACGAGATCGGGGCGCTGCTATGCGACTGGATGTTGAGCACAACCCGCGGGGGCGACGAGCGGGTGGTGGCCAGCAGCATTGTCTCGGGCCGGCTGGTGGGGCGCATTGCCGAGGCTCGGGGTGCCACCCATGTGGAGACCTTGACGGGGTTCAAGTGGATCGCCCGGGCGGCCGACAACCTCCAGCCGCGGGCCGATGGCCGCCGGTGGAGGCTGGTTTTCGGCTACGAGGAGGCCCTGGGTTATGCCTGCAACGAGAAGGTTCGCGACAAGGACGGCATCAGCGCCGCGCTGCATTTCGTGGCCCTGTGCCGGGCGCTGGTGGCAGAGGATGGCTGGGCCCCCATCCAGCGGCTGCAAGTCCTGATGGAGGAGTTCGGCCTCCACCGCACCGAGCAGGTCGTGGTCAAGCTGCACGGGCGGGTGGGCTCGGAGGTGATGGACACGATTCGCCGAGCCCGACCCGACCGGTTGGGTGCAATCGAGGTGGTAGAGGCAACCGACTATCGAGATGGAGTGGGCGGGCTTCACCCCGCTGACGTGCTCCGGTTCGATCTGGCCGACGGCAGCCGGGTGTCGCTGCGTCCCAGCGGTACCGAGCCCCTCATCAAGGGCTACATGGAAGTGGTCGGCGACGTCCGCTTTCCCGACCCCCTGCCCAGCCTGAGCGAGGCGGTCCGGGAGTTGATCCTCGATCTTTTGTAACGCCGGGTCACCTACGAAGCAGCCGGGGCTTTTAACAATTTGGATCTATGAGGCCAGCGCGGCGATCTCGGACCGTTCATCGGGGCTCATGGCCCAGTTGGCCGCAGCCACGTTGGAGTTCACCTGGGAGGGTTTGGTGGCACCGCAGATGACGGTAGCCACTGCCGGGTTGGACACCAGCCACCCGATGGCCAGCTCCAGGATGCTGCGGTCCTGATCGGCGGCGTAGGCCGTGAGCCTCTCCACCGCGGCCAGCTTGCCCTCGCTCAAGAACATGTCCCGCATCTCACCCTTCCACATCGACAGGCGGGTTCCCTCGGGAGGGGTCAACCCGGAGTACTTGCCGGTCAGCAGCCCGGACTCCAGGGGGAAGTAGGGCACCACCGCCATGGAGTTGCGCTCGCAGGCTTCCACAACCCCGTCTTCTTCCACGCTGCGGGTTAGCACCGAATAGTAGTTCTGCACGCTGGCGTACTTGCCGGCTCCGGTTTCGGCGGCGGTACCGGTGGCCTCGTCGATCTGGTCGGCAGAAAAGTTGGAGCAGCCGATCTCCAGCACCTTGCCTTGTTCCACCAGCTCTGCCAGCGCCCCCAAGGTCTCGGCCTGGGGAGTTTCGGGATCGGGCATGTGGAGTTGGTAGTGGTCGATGCGGTCGGTGTTGAGCCGAAGCAAGCTGGCGTCCACGGCTTTTCTGATCCAGGCCGGATCGCCGCCCCGCCGGCCCTCGGGCACCGCTCCAGGGTGACCGAACTTTGTGGCCACCACCACTTGGTCGCGCCGCCGGCCCAGGGCCGCTCCGAGGAACTCCTCGGACTTTCCCCGGCCGTACAGATCGGCGGTGTCGAAGTAGTTGATCCCGGCATCGATAGCGGCATCCACCACCGCCTGGGTGGCATCGGCATCGATGGTCATGCCGAAGTTGTTGCACCCCAGCCCCACCACCGAAACCGGCAAGCATCCAAGGTTGCGCTTTTCCATACGGTTGACCTTATAGGGGTTGGGCGACTGCCGTGCTTTTCAAGAAAGCCCGGGGGCAGATGCAGGGCAAACGCAGGGCAGGCAGGGCAGAGATGCAGGGCATTCGGGGGTTTTGGATTGCTTACTGGTGGGCGGCTTGCTCGTAGATGTCGGGGGCCAGTTCTCCCTGGAGGTGGCCGGCCCGGACCGCGGCCACCTCGTTCACGGCCACGGTGGCTTTTCGCAGGCAGCAGGCTATGCCGACCGTGGGTAAGTCACCGGTGGTGACAACCACGTGGCCGTAGCGGTCGCCCACGTTGAGGGAGTCGGCGAACCCGGGCTCGAAGAGGGCAGGGGATCGGAGCCGGTCGATCCACTGCATGCCGATTTCCACCGCTGCAAGCCGGTAGGCGGATCGGGAGCCAACCGAAGCCAGTTGGGCTCGAACGGCATCGACTTCACCGCTCGGGCCATCGAGATCCACCATTATCCCTTTCTCAAAGGTCAGGGTTACCGGCGACCGGGCGTACCATCCCATCGGCAGCCAGATGTCGCCGGGGGACATCACGACCGTGCCCTCGGCGGTTCCCGGGGCCGGGGCCACCCCGATAATCCCCCGGGGCCATTCCGCCACCGTCCCCGGGGTGGTGACCAGCCCATCGTGCTTCCACCGGTGAGCACCGTTCAGACCCATTCGCAGGTTCGTGCCCCCGGAATCACCGACGTTCAGCTCCTGGCCGGCTTCCAGCAGGGCCAGTCCCCGGCTCGCTCGGCGGCTCAACCCGGTATGGGGGACGAGACCCCGTAGGTCCTCGATGCCATCGGCCACCACGGACAGCACTCGGGAGCAGGGGGGGACCATTGTTTGGAGGGTATCGAGATGGTTGCGCAAGAGGTTGACGACCATCTCGGGCGGATCGGGGCCCCCCAGGTTTGCTTCCTGGCCGTTCAGGGTCTGATCGTTCATTAGAACCGTATGGGAGTGGGCTCCCACGTGGGTCAACGCTTCGGAGGCTGCTCTTACCAGTAGGGGGTCGGTGTAGTCGTCGGCCAGCACCACCCCGATCTTGTTCGCGGATACCCGGCAAAGCTCCAACTGGCGGGCCAGTGTGGCTACTGCCCGGTGCGTGGCCGCGTTTGTTCCCACACCCCCATTGTCTAGGGGTTCAACCGCACAGGCGCAACCGGTGGGGATCCGCCATCGGGCTCGCTGGTGGGGGTAGCTTTTCGATATGTCGGAAACGTTCTGTGCGCGGGTTTTGTGTGCCGAGCCTGCATCGGCGGCCCTGCTGATAAATGCCCGTGAGTTGTCGGCCCATGTGGTTGACATCCGTGAGGAGACCAGCATCACCGGCGTACCCCTGTGCGGTGGCCATGCCGACGGGGTGGTCGTGCCCTCGGGATGGACCCAGCAGGACATGCGCTCGCCGGTTGTGATTGCCGAAAAGGAGCCCGAGCTGGTTCTTCTTGACGATGCCCGTTCGGATCGGTCCGAGGAGGAGCTGATTCTTTTCGACGATGCCCGTTCGGATCGGTCCGAAGCCGAGGAGGAGGTGGCCGAGGCCGCGGGAGGAGAGGTTCCCCCGCTGCTCAAGAGGGCGTTCCGAGCCGCCGGGCTCGACTGAGCAAGCTGCGGATCCACGGCCCATAGCGCTGCCGGTACCGATGGTCGTAGGCTGCGTCCATGACCATCGTCGATATCCACGAGAAGCCCAGCGACCTGCTGCTTCCTGATCCGGACCCCCAGCGTGTTCGCTACACCCTCATTTCGGTTGACGACCACCTGGTGGAGCCGCCCTGGCTGTTCGAGGGTCGGGTGCCGGCCCGCTATGCCGACCGGGCCCCGAAGGTGATCGAGCGCGAGGACGGTGGCCAGCACTGGGAGTTCGACGGGCAGGTTTACCCCCAGCTCGGTCTGAACGCCCTGGTGGGGCGGGCCGACCGCAATGACTTCACCATGGAGCCGGCCCGCTTCTCCGACATGCGCCGGGGTTCCTGGGACATCAAGGCCCGCATCCACGACATGGATCTGGGCGGCATCTGGGCATCGATCTGCTTTCCCAGCCAGATAACCGGGTTCTGCGGCCGGGTCTATTCCGACTGCTCGGATCCGGATCTGGGCCTGGCGGTCACCCGGGCGTTCAATGACTGGGTTTATGAGGAGTGGTGGGGCTCCTACCCCGAGCGGATCATTCCCATGGGCATCACCTGGCTCAAGGATGCCGATCTGGCCGCGGCTGAGATCCGTCGCAACGCGGCGCGGGGTTTCGTGGCCGTCACCCTGCCCGAGATACCTCACAACATCGGGCTGCCGTCCATTCACGGTGACTGGTGGGATCCGGTGTGGCGGGCCTGCGAGGAGACCGGCACGGTGATCTGCCTGCACGTGGCGTCATCGGGGCATGTCATGCCCAAGGATCCCGGCGGCCCGGCACTGGGGGTGGGGGCCACCATGTTCCAGATGCACGCCTACACCGCGGCGGCCGACTGGGTGTGGTCGGGCATCCCGGTGCGCTATCCCGACATCAAGATAGCCATGTCGGAGGGGGGCTGCGGATGGCTGCCCATCATGTACGACCGGCTCAAGCACCAGATCGAAATCTCCGGCCACGGCCGGGACATGTGGCCCGGGGGAACCGAAATCGGCCCCCATGAGGTGCTGTTGCGGAACTTCTACTACTGCACCATCAACGACCCGTCGTCCATCGACGCGGTGATCGCTCTGAATCTGGACAACACCATGGTGGAGACCGACTATCCCCACGCCGACTCCACCTGGCCCGAATGCCAGGACACCCTGGAGTTGAAGCTGGGGCATCTGAGCGACGACGTCATCCGCAAGCTCACCCACGAGAACGCGGCCCGCCTGTTCCGCCACCCGCTGCCCGCCACCCGCCTCCCGTAGCTACCGCCGCCGGTGGGGGTGGCTGGTGTCTATGGCTGCTGGTGTCTACGGCTACGAGTATCTACGGCTACGAGTCCGGGTCTGCCTGCCGGTACCGTGTTGTTCCGTTATGGCGTTTGCGCTCCCACCCCTTCCCTACGGACACCACGAACTTGAACCCTATGTGAGTGCCGACACGCTGAGGTTTCATTACGATCGCCATCACGCCGGCTACGTGTCCAACCTCAACCGCCTGGTGGCCGGTACCCAGTGGGAGGGTGCCGGGTTGGACGAGGTTGTGGTGGGCGCTGAGGGCCCCATTTTCAACAATGCGGCCCAGATATGGAACCACACCTTCTACTGGCATTCCATGAGCCCCGACGGGGGCGGCACCCCCTCGGGACCCCTGGGTGCGGCCATCGTGGAGGCCTTCGGATCGATCGGCGGGTTTCGCCAGCGGTTCGCCGACGCGTCGGTGGGGCTGTTCGGCTCGGGCTGGACCTGGCTGGTGGCCGATGAGGGGGGCCTTGAGATAGTGCAGACGGCCAACGCCGACCTACCCCTGAGGCATGGCCGGCGGGCCCTGCTGGTGGTGGACGTGTGGGAGCACGCCTACTACCTCGACTACCAGAACGCTCGGGCCACCTACGTGGAGGCGTTCCTCGACCATCTGGTCAACTGGGAGTTCGCGGCCCGGAACTTCGCCGTGGGCTGAGGGTTTTGCTCTCCATATCTGTGGAGGTCGAAAAGTTCGCGGCCCGGAACTTCGCCGTGGGCTGAGGGTTTTGCTCTCCATATCTGTGGAGGTCGAAAAGTTCGCGGCCCGGAACTTCGCCTAGCATCTCTGCTCATGGCAACTGTCGAGGTGAACCAGCCTGTTCAGGTGAACCAGACCGTTCAGGGTAACCAGCCCGTTCAGGTGAACCAGCCCGTCGATCTGCTGGATGGGTTCATGTATGCCCGGGATCCATGGCCGGTCTACACCTGGCTGAGGCAGAACGACCCGGTGCACTGGGATGCCCGCAACGAGATCTGGGGGGTGTCCCGTCACGCCGACGTGTTGGCGGTGGAGAAGAACACCGATCGGTACAGCTCGGCTTCGGGCAGTCGCCCCAGAATCGACATGTCCGACTCCATGATCAACATGGACGACCCCGACCATCAGCGCCAGCGGATGCTGGTGGCCCGGGAGTTCACCCCCCGGGCGGTGCGAAAGATGGAGGACCGGATCCGGGCGGTGGTCACCGAGCTGATCGACCGGGTGTTGCCCCGGGGATGTTGTGATGTGGTTTACGACCTGGCAGCCCCCTTGCCGGCCTACATGATCGGCGAGAAGCTGGGCTACCCACCCGAGCTGTGGCCCCGGGTCATGCACTGGTCCGAGGCCACCATGCAGGGCGGTGGTGGCCCCGCCTTCCACACCGTTCAGGGGGATCGGGCCATCGAGGAGTGGGGGATGATTACCTACGAGCTGGTCCAGAAGCGCAAGTCCGATCCCCAGGACGACCTCATCTCCATGTGGGCCCACAAGGAGCTGGACGGTAAGCCGCTGAGCGACGAGGACATCATGCACGAGGTGTTGCTGGTGCTGGACGGCGGTGCCGAGACCACCCGTACCGTGATCGGCACCACCTGCCTGGCCCTGATGGACAATCCCGACCAGCGCCAGATCCTCATCGACGAGCCCGAGGTGATCGGCGAGACCGCGGTGGAGGAGTTCATCCGCTACGTGTCGCCCATCCTGAACATGCGCCGCACGGTGACCACCACCCACGAGCTGCACGGCAGGACCCTCAACGAGGGCGATCAGGTGCTGTTGATGTACGCCTCGGCCAACCGCGACCCCGAGGCGTTCGAGAACCCCGACAAGTTGGATGTGCGCCGCGATGCCCGCCACCATCTTTCCTTCGGCTTCGGTACCCATTTCTGCCTGGGGGCATCGCTGGCCCGGCTGGAGCTGAAGGTGATGTTCGAGGAGCTGGTGCGCCGGATGCCCGACATGCGGCTGGAGCCCTTCTACGAGCCCCGATTCCGTCCCGGTGCCTTCACCCGGGGTCTGGAGGGGCTGAACGTGGAGTTCACCCCCGGCGAACCCGAGGGCGACGGCGCTCTGGGCCTGTTTCCCATAACGGTGCGGTGACGGCCACGGCGGGCATTCCTGGGGGTGTGGCCCCCGATGGGCCGCCCGAATCGGAGGGTTGATCGCCGGTGTGGCTGGGGTGGTTCACTCTGCTCGGAAGGGGGCAGCGCAGGCCGGCCAGGGTTGCCATCCCCGTTCTTCGTGGAGGCGGTAGGCCATGCGGTCCTGATCGGTGGGGGTGGCGTTGCGGGGGTCCACTCCCACCAGGTGCGGGTAGTGGCGCTCGGCCACCCCGTTCCAGGTGCTTTGGAGAAACTGGTAGGCACCCAGGTAGGGCCCGGCGGGATTGAG
Organism: Candidatus Poriferisocius sp.; assembly: GCF_965202595.1. Classification (GTDB taxonomy): domain Bacteria; phylum Actinomycetota; class Acidimicrobiia; order Acidimicrobiales; family Bin134; genus Poriferisocius. The sequence goes on along the minus strand of NZ_OZ241836.1, from coordinate 2,179,620 downwards.
GGTTTGGTAGTTGCCGCCCGATTCGCATTGGCGGAGTTGTTCCCACTGGGCTTCGGTGGTCCCCGCGGGCAGTACGGGGGTTGAATCGGCGCAGCCGCCGGGGACCAGTTGGGTGTCGATGTCGAACAGGCATCGGTAGTTGTTCAGCAACGACTCCTGGGCCACGATCAAAGCCTCCTGCTGAGAGATGAGCGCCTCTTGGCGGGTGATCAGATCATCCCGCCAGCCGTCCCCGGCTTGGTCGTTACCGGCTTGGTCGTTACCGGCCTGGCTTCCTGCTGGAGACGCAGCCATGCCGAGGATGAGCGCTACCGCCATCACCAGCGTGGCGGCGTGGCGGCGTGGGCGTATGGTCATTGTCTAACCCTCCCTGGTTGGACGGTAAACAATATCCATAGCCTGCTGATCCGCCACCCGACCAGGTTGAGCCCTTTAGCATCCCCGCGGTTGCCTATCTTTGGCTGAGAGTTTGGCAACGGCGAAGTGTGGTTGGTTCGGAGCCCCTTTAGCATCCCCGCGGTTGCCTATCTTGGGCTGATGGAGATTTCGCTGGATGGTCCGGTGCTGGCCCTGGACATCGGGGGTACCAAGGTGGCGGGGGGTGTGGTCACTCCCGCCGGGCAGGTGCTGTGTCGCCGGCAGGTGCCGACCGTCGGCCCCGATGGCGAGGCCCTGTTCGCCCGGGTGGAGGGCCTGGCCCGAGCGGTGCTTGCGGAACACGGCGAGCCGGTGGCGGCTTGCGGAGTGGGCTGCGGCGGCCCGGCCCGGGGCGGCCACCGGCTGGTCTCGCCCCTCAACATCGGCATCTGGCGGGATTTCCCCCTGCGGGATCGGCTGTGCGATGCGCTCCAACTGCCGGTGGTGGTGGAAAACGACGCCAAGGCCCTGGCTCTGGCCGAAGGATGGGTGGGGGCGGCCACCGGGGTGGACAACTACCTGGCCATGGTGGTGTCCACCGGGGTGGGGGGCGGCATCGTGCTGGATGGGCGGCTGCTGGATGGCACCGACGGGAACGCCGGGCACATTGGTCATGTCTTCGTCACCGAGGGTGGGCGGGCCGATGCTGCCGGTGCGGTGGGCCTGCTGGAGGGGCAGGCCTCGGGCTTGGCCATAGCCGACCTGCTCAATGGTCGCCCCCCGGCGGATGCTCCCCCGCAGGTGCGCCGGCGGGTGGGCACGCTGGTGGGTCGGGGAGTCGGTTCGGTGGCCAATCTGCTGGACCTGCGCCTGGCGGTGGTGGGCGGCTCGGTGGCGCTGGGCTACGGCGACGACTTCTTCGGTGCCGCCCAGGCGGAGATCGACCGCATCTGCCGCCTGGACCACTCCCGGGGTACCCGGATAGTTCCCAGCCCCCTCGGCCCCGACGGCGGCATCATTGGCGCCGCTGCCGCCGTTGATCACGGTATCACTAAATTCGTGATATAGTGATACCGTGAAAATCAAAAGCCTGAGAAATGTGACAATCAGCCTGGATGAAGAGACAGCCCGTTGGGCTCGAGTTGAAGCGGCCCGGCACGACAAGAGCCTGTCGCGCTTCGTAAGCGAGATGTTGCGTGAGTTGATGTCCGGTGCCGGCTCCTACGAACGGGCGCGGCAGTCATACCTGAGTCGAGAACCGATCCCGTTGGGCACTCACGGCCAGAGATACCCAAGTCGCGACGAGGTGCACCAGAGGTGAAAGCCTTTCTATGAAGGTATTTGTGGATACGAACGTGCTGGTTTATGCCAGGGATGCTTCTGAACCCGGTAAGCAAAATCGAGCGCAGGCTTGGATGGAGCAACTCTGGGTGTCCAAGACGGGATGCACGAGCGTTCAAGTCCTGAATGAGTTCTACGTAACGGTAACTCGTAAGTTGACACCGGCAATGCCTTTGCAGCAAGCCCGCGCTGATGTAGCAGACCTTCAGGAGTGGAATCCGGTGCCACTGGATGCGGCCCTGTTGGACTCTACTTGGGTGGTAGAGGACCAATTTGGCTTGTCCTACTGGGACTCGCTTATCGTCGCGGCCGCCTGGTCGACTGGTTGCGCCCTTTTGCTTACCGAAGATCTACAGGACGGATTGAGTCTTGACGGGTTGGAGGTAATGAACCCGTTCAACCATCACCCGGATACCGTTTTGTTATAGCCGAGGAGCATCTGTGTCCGAACCGGCTAACCGGTCAGGGGTTACTGAGTAGAGCGGCTAGGCGGTTGAACCGGGGGTCTTCATCGCTGGTGATCCGTCCCGTCCAGCGGAGAGCCTCGGCGGCATCGATGTAGGTTCGGTGCGCGACCATGGCCTCTATGTCGATCCAGTCCTTGGGTCTGTCGAACACTGCTTTGCACACGCACAGGTGGGTGGCGGAGAGCACGCGGATCGTCTGGTCGGCGAACGGCACGATGATGGCCGCACGGTCGGCTGCGGAATGGAAGGGGTCGTAGGAAAAGAAGAGATCAATCGGGGTGTTGTCCCACATGATCCGGGTTTGGCTGTCACGGGTTACCGCTTCGACTGCTGCGGGGGTGCCGGCTCCGAGCGGGCTCAGCAGGTCGAGCACTTCCACTGCTCGTTCCACGGGCACGAATACGTTGACATCGATGTCGATCGTGGCTCTGGGCTCGGCGTGATAGCCAAGCGCAATTGCCCCACCGAACGCGTGAGGGATGGTCCGAAGTGCCCGATCCATGGCGATGATCTTGCCGGGTAGTGATAGCAAGGTCATCATGTTTAGCGGTAGCCGGCTAGTGGTAGCCCGGTCATGTGGAGTCGATCCGGGGGTAGGTGACCGTGGCGCGGTTGGAATGCCCGATAGCGTCGGCCAAAAGGAGCACATCCACGAGTCGGGCAGCGTGCTCCTCCGGGCTCAGAGGTGGAGCAAGGTCGGGAGGTTCGGGTGCTAGCCGGAGTTCAAGGCGGCTACCTGCGGCGGCGAGGAGCCTTCGCAGGGTACGAGTCGTGGGGTCTCGTTGCCCGCGCTCGTAGGCTGAAACGACCGGTTGGCTGGTACCGGCGCGTGCGGCCAGCTCCGCCTGAGTCAGACCGTGGCGCTGCCGTGCCGCTCGAATAAGGTCTGCTGATTCCATAGCCAGGAGCCTAACATATCGCTTCGTCTATGTGGCTTGTTATGGGACTACTACATCCGGCGTTGGGGTTCTCAATCCCGGAAGGTTTGGCACGTCCTCCGTTGGAGTCCTTAATCCCGGAAGGTTTGGATGCGGGCGTGGCGGGCCATGGCCGAACCGGCGGGGCCGAGGAGCATCTGGGCCCGCAGGTTGCGCCGGTGGAACAGCTTGACCAGAGCCTCGTCGTAGCGGTGGGTGTCGGCGTTGGCCAAAACGAACCGCTCCAGCTCGGTCTCGCCCTCCAACCATGACTCCGGCCGGTGGCCGAGTAGTTGATGGAGGTCGTCCAGGTCGGCCTCCGACACGGCATCGCCGATCTCGTCCACCCGGGCCGCATGGCGGGCCATGCGGAACATGGTGCGAAGCCGGTAGCGCAAGTACTCGTCGTCGACCTGCACGGTTCGCAGATTGCGCACCAGGTGGGTCAGCACCACCTCGGCCCGGGACTCGCGGGGCTGGGGCATCTCCACGACTGGTAGCTCCACGTCGAGGATCTCGGCCAGGGCCTCGGTGGCGAACAGGTTGGTCTCGCAGCACCATTGCAGGTTGGTCATCAGGTCGGAATCCGGTGCCGGTTCCCGCAGCGCGGCCCCCAGGGGAAGCTGGTTGGTGAGGGTGAACATGAAGTGGTGGCGCTGGATGGCATCCAGGTCCACCGGTTCACCGGAAAGCTCGCTGTAGCGATCGTAGAGCCGGGCGAAGTTGCCGAAGCCGAGCACGGTGTCCCGCATGCGCCACGCCGCCAGGTCCATCATCGGGTCACCGATGTGGCCGATCTCCACATCCAGCACCGCCAGCACCCGACCGTTCGAATGGTGGAACTGGCCCGAGTCCCACACGATTACCGATTCCCGGCCCCGGGAGAACGGGGGGTTGCGCCGGAGCCAGCCCAGGCTGAACTCGATGAACGGGTCGGGATGTTTCTTCACCCGGCGGAACACCGCCTCGTAGCGACCCATCCCGAGCAAGCCCGACTCCTCGGATCGGTCGGCTCGCATGATCCCGGCGGCGGCGAAGGGTTCGACATCGAGGGCGTGCATCCGGGCGAGGATTTGCAGGTAGTCGTCCACCACCGCGTCACGCTCGGCATCGGAGGTTTGCTCGAAGTGGTTCTCGCCGGGTACCCGGTCCATGACGTAGGCCATGGGGTCGTCGATCCAGCCGTGCACCCGGGCCACCGGGATGCCGTGATCGCCGAGCATGGCCTGAAGACGCATCTCGTGGTCCAGGGGGAAGATCAGCGGCATGTCGGTGCGGTCGCCCCGCACGCAAAGTTCCAGACGGGTTCCGTCGCGCTCCAGGTCGGCGAACCACACCGGCCGCCAGCGGGCCTGGCGGGCGATCCGGACCACCCTGCCCCCCAGGTTCTCCTCCAGCCAGGCCCGCACCCTGCCGGTTGGGGGATCCTCGGTTGTGGTTGGGGTACCGGCCCGAGGTGGGTTAGGGGTTGGCTGATCCTCGGTTGGGGTTGTGTCGCGGTCGGTCATGCTTTTCTACTCCCTTGCCAGCTTGAGGCGGTTCGAGATGTTGTTCCGCTGGATGGCGGAGGAGCCACCGATGATGGGCATCGCCAGCACGTCGCGCACGTAGCGCTCCATGTCGAAGTCCTGAACGTAACCGTAGGCCCCCATCACCTGTTGCATGGACAGCACGATGTCCTTGGCGGTGTCGCACACGAACAGCTTGGCCATGGAGGTCTCCACCGGTGCCGGTTCGCCCGCATCCAGCAGGCCGGCGGCGTGGTAGGTCATCAGGCGGGCGGCCAGCAGTTGGGTGCGGGCCTCGGCGAGCAGGTGGCGGATGGATTGGTGGCTGCTGATCGGCCGGCCGAACTGGACCCGCTCCTCGGCATAGCCCCAGGCGTCCTCGACCGCGGCGGCGGCAATCCCCAGGGCCATGGCGGCCACCTCGATCTTCTCCACGTCCAGCCCCGGGCCGACCAGCTTGGTCCACCCCTGGTTCCAACCCTCGTCGCCGCCGATGATGTAGCCGGCCGGCACAGCTCCTCGATCACGATCATGGTGGCGGTTATGTCCCGCCCCGACCCTCCGTAGCGCTCGGGGATGGTGATACCGAACAGCCCCAGATCGGACAGTTCGGCCAGTACGTCCCGGTCGATCCCGTTGTCCCGATCCCACTGCCGGGCCCGCTCCCGGGGGACCCTCGCCTCCACGAACCGCCGCATGGTCTCCCGCAGGAGCCCGTGGTGCTCGGCTTCCCGGGGGTGGTCCATGGCGGTCCTGGCCTCCGAACGCCTATCTTGTTGATTGGCAACGTGGTGTTCGGCTTCCCGGGGGTGGTCCATGGCGGTCCTCCGTTCGTTCTCGCCCTAGCGGCCGATGAACTCGGGGGTTTCCTTGGCCAGGAAGGCATCCAGGGCAATCACGAAGTCCTCGGTCATCATGGTGATCCCCTCGGTGGAAGCGGCCCGGTCCGTTACCGCGCCGGCCACCTGGCGCAGCCCGGCGTTTATGGATGCCTTGGTGAACTTGATGGCCAGCCGGGCCCCGTCGCGCATGCGCTCGGCCATGGCCTGCACGGTGCCGTCCAACTCGTCGGCGGCCACGCACTCCGTGATCAGGCCGATCTCGGCTGCTTGGGGGGCCTTGATCGGATCACCGGTCAGCAGGTAGCGCCGGGCCCGGGCGTAACCCACAAGCTGGGGCCACAGCAGGGCGCCCCCGTCGCCGGCCACCAAACCCACCGCCACGTGGGGGTCGCCGAACACCGACCGCGGCGAGGCGTAGACGAAGTCGCAGTACAGCGCGAGCGAGCAGCCCAGTCCCACCGCCGGACCGTCCACCTTGGCCAGGATGGGCTTCTCCAGGGTGAGCGCCGACTCGGTGATGCGACGATCGGCGCGAATGACCCGCTCGACCTCGGCCACGTTCCCGGCCAGGTTGCGCAGCCACCCGATGTCACCGCCGGCACAGAACGCCCCGCCCGCCCCGGTGAGGATGGCCACGTCGGTGCCGGGGTCCTGATCCAGGTCGGTGAACACCCGGGTCAGATCGTCGTGCAGCACCGGGTCGATGGCGTTTCGGGCCTCGGGCCGGTTGAGCAGCACCGTGGTGATGCGGTCCACGGTGGAAACTTCCAGAGCGCCGTAGTCGTCGGGGTTCATCGGCTCCTCCTGCTGCGGGGGTGGGGGGTCATCTCGAATTTTTCGTCTTCAAGATGCATCAGCCCGGTAATAGTGTCAGACTTCGTGCAGGGTCAACGTTTTCAAGGAGGAATGAATAATGGCGACCTGGCAGCCGGCAATTTTCAACGAGATGGGCAAGTACCAGTGGTACGTACACCTCAGCCGCGGCGATGACGCCGATCTGGGGGCAATCAAGTCGGCGATCTCCGATTGCCGCCGCAACTGCGATGCTCAGGGGATCAACCTGGTGATCGGGCTCGGCCCCACCCTTCTGGCCGACCTGACCGATGATGTTCCCGGCGATTTCCAGCCCTATCACACGGTGGAGTCCATGGACGGCAGCGGCCGTGAGGCCAAGGGCACCCAGGAGGAGCTGCTGCTATGGATGACCCACGACGAGAAGGATCTGGTGTGGAAGGCCCAGTGGGATGCTCGCCAGGCCCTGAACGCTGCGGGTATGAACGTGGCCCGGGAAACCCCCACCTTCATCTACGGTGACAGCCTGGACATGACCGGTTTCATCGACGGTACCGGTAATCCGGCCGATGAGGATCAGCCCGCGGTGGCCATCATTCCCGACGGGGAGGCCGGTGCGGGGGGCAGCTTCATCATCGCCCAGCGCTGGGTCCACGACCTGGTGGCCTGGGAGAAGCTGGATGTGGCCACCCAGGAGGTGAACTTCGGTCGTACCAAGGCCGACTCCACCCGGCTGGACCAGCAGGCCCCGCATTCGCACCTTTCCCACGTGGAGTTGCGCGCGGGCGACACCGCCGATGCCTCCAAGCCCAAGCGGGACGAGATTGCCCGCCGCTCCACGCCGTATGCCTTCCACGACGGCACCGTGGGGCTCTACTTCATGGCCTTCTGCAAGACCCAGGCCCCGTTCCGGGAGCGCATGGATGCCATGTACGGTCGAAATGGCCAGGTGCGCGACATGCTCACCGACTTCTCCAACCCGGCCTCGGGCAGCTACTACTTCGCCCCATCGGTGGAGTGCCTGGACTCCAGCCTGGCTTAGCCAAACGCCTGGCATTGCCAAACGGCCGGGTCTAGCCCCGCCGTGCTGGTGGTTGATGCCAGGCGGGGGAAAGCGCAGATGACCCGCCGTGCTGGTGGTTGATGCCATGAACGTCATCGGGTGTCGCCCCGATGGTTGGTGGAGCGACCGGTACGGCGCGCTGGCGCGGTTGGTCGAGGACTTGGACAGCGCCGGGGTTCCGGCTCTGGTGATTGCCGACGGTGCCCCGGTGCCCGGCCTTCCCTCGGGACGCTACGGCCCGGTTGAGCTCGCCTACGCCTCCCGGCGCGGCCCCAACGCGGCCGACGATCGCATCGCCCAGGAGGTGGCCTCCATGGATGACCCGTCGGCGGCCACCGTGGTCACCTCCGACCGCGACCTGGCCCGCCGGGTCCGCCGTAGCGGTGGCGTGGTGGTCGGGGCCCGAGCCTTCCGCGACCGCCTGGACCACCGCCTGGGGTAACCCCCCCCCCCCCCCGACCGTTTACGTATGCTTGAGTAGAAGGAGCTCTTCACGGATACGACGCAGTCAGGCGGTGCAGCCAATTTGGCGATAGGTGACTGGCAAGCGCGTGACTAGGTACGCACCGGGGCTATCAAGATGTATGTGTTGCTTTGGGAAGTCTGTTAGCCGGTGATGCCTGGGGGGGGGGGGGGGGAATGTTTAGCGGGCCCAGCATTCGACTCTGTTGTTGTCGCTGCGGATGCCACAGTTGTGGGCGAGGCCTCCTGTGAGTTGCTTGAACTGGTGATTGGGTGGGGCCTGTACCTGGTTCCATAAGTGGGACCAGCAGTGGGTGGTAGCGTCGGTGCGAATAGCACACGCGTGATAGGTGCCTGCGGCAATATGCGTGAACTGCCCTGCTGGGCCACTAGCACCCTGCCACCAGCAGTGGACCGTGCTGTCGGTGAGGATACCACACCAGTGAGATCTGCTGCCTATAGCGATTTCTGTGAATCTGTGATGCGATTGGGGTGAGTGCGACTTCCCGTCGGGCCATCGTGACCAGCATGAGACTGAACCGTTGGTGCGGATACCGCACACTTGAGAGTTTTGCGCTGCAACTGCCGTGAACTTGCCTTCGGGTGGCGACGACTGCCCTAAGCCGTTTTCTCCCCAACAGGTGATCGCTTCGTCTGATTTGCGGATCGCGCATCCGAACCCGTAGCCGGTTGCCACGGCGCTGTACTTGCCGGAGGGCGGGGTGGCTATACCGGGTCCCCAGCAAGTAAGGGAGTGATTGTTGCGTCGGATAGCGCACGTATGGTAGTCACCAGCGTCTATGTCAATGAACCTTCCTGGCGGTGGAGACAGCCTGTCTTCGCCTGGTGCGCCGTCACCCCAACAGGCAAGCTTATGATTGTTACGAATACCGCAGACATGAGACAAACCCGAGGTTATTTTCCTAAACCCGTGGGACGGAGCTTGCGGCATCTCAATGTGGTGCGATCCCCCGCCCCAGCATTGCAAGTGATTATCACTTCTGACTGCACAATGATAGCCGACATGCCCAGAGATCGTTTTGAAGCTGCTGTTTGATGAGTATGAGTCTCTCAGCGTACCGTCACCGCTCCAGCAACCCTTCGTGCCGTCCGTTCGGATGGCACAGGTGCCATAGTGTCCCGGAGCTGCATATTTGAAGGTTCCTGCGGGAGCGGTCACAGATATAGCAGGCCTGTCGAAGGGGCCGATGTTGCCCCAGCAGGCGAGGGTGTCGTTCATACGGATGGCGCATGAATGGTAAATCCCAGCAAACACTGCTTTGAACGTGCCCGCGGGTGCCGGGGATCTGATTAACGATTGCGTGGAACTGCCCCAGGGATTGTTCCAACTGCCACCCCAGCACAGTAGTGTGTCGTCGGTCTTGATTGCGCAGGTGTGGTGACCGCCTGCGGCTACAGCCTTGAAAGTATTGTTAGTGGAAGGATAGTAAGCTTGCTTGTAGTCGTTGTGGCCCCAGCAGACCACGTTGTCCTGGCTGTTGATTCCGCAAGTATGCTGACCGCCTGCTGAAACTGCTTTGAACGCGCCCGCCGGTGGAGTGGATTGCCCGTAACGGTTAGAACCCCAGCACTGGATGCTGCTGTCGCTGCTGCGGATAGCACACGAATGAGCGGCGTGGTAACGTTGATAGTGCCGACGGTAAATAAACGCGTTTTCCTCGCCGCCGGTGGTGATGGCTGTAAACGTTCCTGAAGGTGCGGTAATTTCCCCATAATTGTTACTTCCCCAGCAGGTGACCGTGCCGTCAACGCGTAGTGCGCAGGAGTGGCCGTAGCTGGCGCTGAAGTCTTGGTACTGGCCGGTGGGCACAACCTCTTCGTTGTCGTCATCTTCATCTTCGTTGCTGTCGTCATCGTCCCCATCTTCATCATCTTTGCTGTCGTCGTCATCTTCGCCGTCTTTGCTGTCGCCATCTTTGTCGGTGGAGGATTTGTCATCGTTGTCTTTGTCAGGGGGGTTCTCTTCGCTTTCGTTGCCTTCATCATCTTCGTTTTCATCGTCGCCGTCTTGGGCTTTTCCTGGGTTTTTGACTTTTGATGGGTCCGGCGATTTGGATGCTGTGAACTTGGCTGATGCGCTGGTGGATGACCAACTGCTACAACTATTCGAATAGGGGTACACATCAACCTTATATTCCGCACCCAAGACGAGATCGACTAGCTCCAGACTGTCACCGGGATAATCTACATTTTTGACAGCGACCGGCTTTCCACCATCGTCGTAGACATATACCCAGTAATTCGAGGTAGCACAGTTCGACGCATTCTTGGATGCTGTACCGCGTGTCCACGACAGAGTCGCACCTTTATCGACCGGGGCAATGCTGAGCGTGATTGGAGCATCCACCGAAACGGCCGTCTTTACCACCGGCACCGCAGTGGGGGTTGGGGTTGGGGTAGCCGTGGGTGTTGGAGTGGCCGTGGGTGTAGCCGTGGGTGTAGCCGTGGGTGTGGGTGTGGGTGTGGCCGTGGGTGTGGGTGTGGCCGTGGGTGTGGCCGTGGGTGTGGGTGTGGGTGTGGCCGTGGGAGTAGGGATGTCGTCATCTTGGATTTGGGCCTGGACTTGGGCTTCTGCGCCGTTGACTTCTGGGAGGGTTGTTTTTATGTAGGTGGTGCCGTTGGTGCGGGACCACTTGTTGCAGGTGCTGGAGTAGGCGTAGATCTGCACCAGGTAGCCGGTTAGCGGGGTCAGGCCTTCCGCCTCCAGGCTGCTAACGGGATGGGCCACAGTCTTTGCGAAGATGGTGTCGCGGGCATCGTTGAGGACTGTCACCGCGTAGCGCGAGGTGGGGCAGGCAGCCGCTTCAGACGATGCCTTGCCTCTGGTCCAGGTGATGGACGCTCCCTCGCTTCGGGGTGTCGCGGTTACGATGATCGGAGCGTCCACCTCGGCAGCCCCGGCCTCGGCGTGTACCGCGGGCTCCTGAGCGCTGTACAGCACCGCAGCAACCAGCACCGTTGCCACCCCCAGCCAAGCCCACAAGCTCAAAGCACGGCCAACCCCGCCAAGCAAACCTGAAAACCCGGACCCTGCCGACCAACGCTGCATCGCCGTATCCATCCCTTTCGCCGCTTCAAAAGCTACATCAAGACTTTAGCCCTTGAACCGGCACTCGTCCTATCCCTATCGAACCCAAGGCCAGCAACCGTTCCCGATTGGAGGAGAGAAGAGATATTGACACCGCCATGCGGAGCAGCCGATCCGGCGGTAGGTGTATGGCAAGTGCGGTCAGTTGTTGGCGCAGGTGTATGGCAAGAGCGGTCAGTTGTTGGCGTGGAGCATCACGTGCAGGCTGGTGGGGGAGCGCAGCACGATGCCGGTGTCGGGGGGAACGTCGCCGGCGAACTCGAAGTGGTCGAACCGGTCGAGCAGGTATTCCAGGGTCCGTTCCATCTCCAGCTTGGCCAGCAGGGAGCCGGTGCAGGTGTGGGGGCCGCCGCCGAACGCCCGCACCGGGCCTATCGGGGTGTAGTTGGGGCGTTCCTCACCCACGAAGCGGCCGACATCGAACACCTCGGGGTTGTCGAATCGGGAGGGGTCGTGGTTGGCGCTGGAGACGAAGGCAACAACCTTGCTGCCCCCGGGGATGGTCACGCCGGCCACCTCGTTGTCGTGCTTGGCCATGCGGATGGTCACATGCACCGGGGGCCGGTAACGAAGAATCTCGGTGACCGCGGAGCTGACCAGGTTGGGATCGTCCTTCAGGCGCTGCCACTGCTCGGGCTCCAGGATGAGGTGTTTCACCAGGTTGGCCAGGGCCCGGTCGGTGGTCTCGATCCCGGCTGAGAGCAAGAACGCGGTGAAGCTGCGGACCTCGTCGTCGGACAGGCGCTCGCCCTCGTATTCCATGGAGCACAGATCGGACAGCAGCTCGTCGCCGGGGCAGGTCCGGCGCTGTTCGATACCCGGGGTGACGAAGGCGAACAGCTCGTCGCGAGCTGCCTCCCCCCGGGCGTGGACCACCGGGTCGCGGGTCACATTCGAGGTTCCCGCGGCGACAATGTCGTTGTACCAGCTCCGGAAGTTGCCGGCCTCACCCATGTCCATCAGCTCCGCGATCGCTCCCAGCGGTACCGGCTCGGTGAGTCCCCGGCGCAGATCGGCGGTCTCGGGGGCGACGGGCAGCCGGTCGCCGTACTCGTGGACCAACCCCGAGACGATCTCCTCTATGGTCGAGCCCAGGTGACGGGGGCTGCGCAATCGCTTGGCGATGATGGCATCCTTGCGGCGGTGCTCATCACCCGACATTTGCAGGATGGCCCGGCCGAAGATGCTGGACGTGCCCGGCTGGTTCATCAGCGGCCCGAAGCGGTCGCCGCCCTCCAGCATCGCAGTGATGTCATCCCACCGGGTCAGCACCCAGGCCTGGAGCGGTTCGCTCCAAAGGGCCGGGGCCTCCTCCCGCATCCGGTCAAAAATGGGGAACGGGTCGGCCCCCTCGTTGGCGGTCAGGTAGGCAGTGAAGCTCTCAGAGATCGAGTTGGTGCCCGTCATCGGCGTGTCCCCCTATTGCGGTTTCTCGAAGGGTAGTCGTTCGGTCAAGGGTGGTTCGGGCGAAGGAGGCCACGAACGGAGCCGGCCGCCGACCGTGAGGCTCCTGCCCCAAAGCCGGCGGCCGTAGCTCACCTGGATCTCTGGTTCAACCCCGCAGGGCTGTCCGCAGGGCTGTCCGGGTCAGCCGATCTCGATTCCGTACTCGCCGTCGAAGGAGTCGCTGTAGAACTCGAAGGGGTTGGCCGGCACCATTCCACCGGTGGCAGGATCCAGCGAGAACGCAGCCCCGCACTGACTGTGGTGCGGGTGCGAACTCCAATCGATCGGGCAGGTTAGGCCCATGGTGTCGTAAGCGCCCTTGAGTGCCTCGGTGAGGCTCTCGCGGCTCAACTCGCCGGTTTCGGCCGCCCTCATCACTGCTTGCTCGAACACGTATCCGTTCAGGAAACCGTGGGCGAAGTTCAAGTTGAGGTGCTCGCCGTCATGGCCGGCCAGCGCCGCGCACCGCTCCATCTCGGCCGAAGCCTCGATGTTGTTGTTGGCGGTGAGGAACGAGTGCATCCCGAAGGTTTGATCGCTGATTGACGCTGGGCCTTCCGTCCAGATCGAGTTGGCGGCGATGCCGTGAATGCCGATGATGGGGATTTCGGTGATGCCGGCGTCGGCCATGCCCTGCATCACCACCAACCCGGCGGCGGGCGAGCCATGCAAGGTGACGTAGTTCACGCCCTCGTCATCAATACCGGCTTGCAACTCCACCATCTGGGCGGTGACCTCGGTGGCCCCGGGGGCAACGTAGAGGGTATTGACGTAGGTGCCTCCGGCCCTTTCTATGGACTGCTCCACGTAGGCGGCGAACTCGGTACCCGAGGGCACCTCGAGGCTGATGCCCATTACCACGGCTTTCTCGATGCCACCCACATCGGCTGCGATCTGGCCGGTCGCCAGGTCGGCCTGGTCGCCGTAGTGGGCCAGGTTGTTGAAGTACTGGTCGCCCTCGAGCTGGATGTCGATGGTCTGGGGCGGGCCTATCACCGGCAGGTTCATGGCTTCGATGTCGGGTTGCAACTGGGTGCTTATGTGCGAGCCGCCCAGCCCCACAAGGGCGAGAACCTTGTCGTCCTCGGTGAGCTTGGTGAAGTTGATGGCCGCGGTCTCGGCGCTGAACTGGTCGTCCTCGGGCAGGTAGTCGATGGTGCGCCCCAGCACCCCGCCCCGCTCGTTGACGCATTCGAAGTAGGCCTCGCTGCCGTGGCTGTTGAACGACTGCGAGGAGGCGGTCGGGCCGGTCAGGTCGCCCATCCAGCCGACCTTGATGGAACTCGACGTAACCCCGTTGTCCGGGTTGTCGGGTACCGACATCTCGCCGTCGTCCGTCCCGTCGGAGCTGTCACCCATCCCGTCGGAGCCAGAATCCTGGGTTGGAGCTTCCGTCGGTGCCGGTGTGGCTGCTTGGTCATCACCGTCGTCATCGTTGCCGCATGCTGCCGCGAGCAGTGCAAAAGCGAACAGCGCAACGATGAGCCTGAGCCAGCGTCGATTCATGAGTTTTCCCCTCCGGTTTTTGTATGGGTTCCAGTGCCGACACAGCTTCCTGCCGGCACAGTGATCGCACACCCTAGCCCAAGCCGGGTGTCGAGGCGACTTCTAGTTAACTTCTAAATTAACGTTCTAGTGCTCTACGACCTCGGTGCCGAGGTAAGCGGCGATCACCCTTTCGTCCTGCTGCATCTGCGCCGGGGTGCCTTCGGCGATCTTGCGCCCGAAGTCCAGAACCATCACATGGTCGGCTATGGACATAACCACCCCCATGTCGTGCTCGATCAAGAACACCGTCATGTTCAGCTCATCCTGGGCGGAGTAGATGTAGCGGATCATGGCTTGCTTCTCGTCAACGCTCATACCGGCCATGGGTTCATCCAGCATGAGCAATTCGGGTTCCATGGCCAGCACCCGGCCGAACTCCACCCGCTTTTGCACCCCGTAGGGCAGGCCGCCCACCGGTTCCCGGCGGAACGCTCCCAGGTCGAGCAACTCCACCACCCGCTCGATGGCTGCTCTGGCCGCCAACTCCCGCTTCACCGCCCTGCGGGTGAACAGCCCTCCCTCGATCAGGCGGGTGTGCTCGTGGATGTAGCGGCCCAGCAGCAGGTTGGTGAGCACGTTCTCACCCATGAACAGCCCCAGGTTCTGGAACGTTCGAGCCACTCCCAGGCGGGCGATCTGGTAGGGGCGGTAGGCGAGCAAATCCTTGGTGGCCTCCCCGCGGGGGTGGAACTGCACCTGCGCTCCCCCGAGCGGCGTGTACACACCGGAGATGGCGTTCACCAGCGTGGTCTTGCCCGCCCCGTTGGGGCCGATGAGCGCGAACAGGGAGTCCCGCTCGACCCGGCCGCTGATCGAGTCGCACGCCCGCACCCCCCCGAACTGCACGGTCACGTCGTCGAAGCTGAGAATGGCGTCGCTCATGGTTCCGGCACCGGTGATCTCTGCCCGGGGGCCGGGGGTGGTTTATCGCTGGGTGATCTCTGCCCATGAGCCGGGGACCGTTCCCGGCCGGGTCGCTCAATGGCGGCGTAGGAGGTGTGGGCTTCCCCGCCACCGCCCAGGTACAGCTCCTGCACCATGGGGTTGCCCCGGAGTTCGGCGGCCGTGCCTTCCAGGAGCACCCGGCCCAACTCGAGCACGTAGGCGTGGGCGGCGTGCTGCAACGCCAGGCTGGCGTTCTGCTCGATGACGAGGATGGATGTGCCTCTGGCCTTGTTGATCTCGGTGAGCAGCTCGAACAGGCGGTGGACGATCCGGGGGGCCAGCCCCAGCGAAAGCTCGTCGCAGATGAGCAGGGCCGGCTGCGACATCAGTGCCCGCCCCACTGCCACCATCTGCTGCTCGCCCCCCGACAGCAGCCCAGCCGTTTGGCCCAGAAGGGGGCGGAGTTGGGGAAACAGCTCCAGGTTCTGCTCCAGCGAATCGTCGATACCATCGGTGTCGCTACGGCTGGCCGCACCGCACAGCAAGTTTTCCTTGACCGTCAGATTGGGGAAGAGCTTGCGTCCTTCGGGAACCTGAGCCACCCCTGCTTTGACGATTGCGGTGCTCTTGCGGCCCAGAATCGACTGGCCGCCCAGAGTGATGCTGCCCTTGCGAACCCTCCCCTTGTGCAGGTACAGCAGGCTGGTTATCGACCGTACCAGGGTGGTTTTGCCCGCACCGTTGGCTCCCAGAACCGATATGAACCCCCCGCTGGGCACGGTGATGTTCACGTTGTTCAAAGCGGTTACACCCCCGTAGGCCACCTCCAGCCCCTCGATGCGCAGGTCCAGCCCGGTCGGGTTCACAGGTTGGTTCTGGTTATCCAGTTCGGTCGGGTTCACGGGTTGGTCCTGGTTATCCAGTTCGGTTGGGTTCACGGATTGCTCCTTGACAGCGACCGGCCCACCCAGGTCTTGAAGTCCCTCCACATGCCGGCCAGGCCCGTGGGTTTGAACACCAGGATTATCACCACCAGAAGGCCCTTGATGGCCAGGTCGATCTCGCTGGCGTGGTCGCTCAAATAGTCGATGTCGCGCACGAACCACAGCTCTTCTCGGGCCCATTTGAACCATTCGGGCAGGAACCAGAAAAAGGCCGACCCGAAGATGGCCCCCTGGATGCTGGAGAAGCCGCCCACCACGATGATGACGGCATAGTCCAGCACCTTCTGCACGTTGAAGCTGTCCTCGCCCCGGGAGCCGGTATAGAAGGAGGCCAGCACCCCCGACATCGCCACAACCGCCGACGAGAGCGCGAAAGCCATGAGCTTGGAGCGGGCCACGTTGATGCCCAGCAGCGACGCGGATACGTCGCGATCGCGCACCGCGGCGAACGCCCGCCCCTCCCGGGTGCGGATCACGTTCACCATGAACAGCAGCGACACCACCGTGATGGGCATTATCACCCAGTACCACCGGAACTGCCCGGTGATAATGAACTCGCCGTTCTCGTCGGGGTCGATGTTGGGCAGCCAGTGCAGCCAGGAAGCGATCCTCGGCGCGTGCTCGCCCTTGAAGCGGATGCCCACGAAGCCGAAGTACTCCTGGAGGTATTCCCGCCACACCAGCATCATCACGAAGTGGAAGCCGAAGGTGGCCAGCAGCAGGTACAGGTGCTTCAGCCGCAGCGCGGGCAGCCCGGACACCGCACCAACCACCGCGCCGGCGACGGCTGCTGCCGGCAGGGCCAGCCAGAAGTTGCCGCCGCTCCATTGCACCCCGACGATGCCGGCCATAATGCTGCCCAGCGCCAGAAAGGCCACATGGGCCAGGCTGATCTGGCCCGAGTAACCCACCAGCAGGTTGAAGGCGGCTGCTCCCATGGCGAAGATGAGCACCGTGTTGACCACCACGAACCAGGTGGCCCACGGGAACCCCATGGGCGGCGTGAAGTCGGACGCCAGAACGAAGGGCAGTGCCAGCAGCCCGAAGATGGTCACCGCGGCCCAGGAACGATCGCTGGGGGTGCGCCACAGTCGTATGTCCTCGCGGTGGGTGAGTTCTCCCCTGGGGGTCCACATCCAGGCCAGCCGGGCCACCACTGCCAGGATGGCCACGGTTATTAGGGCCTTCCACCAGAAACCCAGGCCATCGGTGGTTGCCCCCAGGATGAACGGGACGACCGCGGCGGCAACGAAGGGCAGGAACCGCTGAAGGGCCGAGGGACGGTAGGTCACCTGCTGATCCCCGCTCCGGGTCCTTGCAGCTTTGCCATCTGCTGAGCGCTGGGGTTTGCCAGTGTTTTTGGTCACACCCGCTCCAGGTCCTTTCGGCCCCACAGGCCGGTGGGGCGAACCAGCAGCACCACGAACATCACCGAGAAGGCCACCGGCTCCCGCCATTTCGTACCCAGGTGGCCGTTGGCGAACTGTTCGATCACCCCCACCACCAGGCCACCGATGATGGAACCCCCCAGCGAGGTGAGCCCGCCCACCACCGCCGCGGGAAAGGCCCGCAACCCGATGGCGGCCAGGTTCTGGTCGATGGCTCCGGTGACGTGGCCGAACAGCAAACCGCCCAACCCGGCCATGGCCAGGGCTGCGGCCCAGGTCATGGCGTATACCTTGTCGGGGTCGATGCCCATGGCCGCAGAAGCCTCGATGTCGTCGGCCACCGCCCTGATGTGCAGCCCCATTCTGGTGTACTTGAAGAAGGCGAAGAACAGCAACACGCACAGCGCCACCGCGCCGAGGATGATCATGTCCACGTATCTCACCGTGGCCCCGCCGATCTCGAACGTGCCTTGGGGCAAAACGGTGAGGCGTCCTCGTTCGGTGGGGCCGTAGAAGATCAGAAGCAGGGCGCGAATAACAGTGGCGATACCGATGGTGGCCAGCACGATGGCAAAAAATCCCTGCCCCACCATCCGGCGCATGATGCCGTAGTGGATGAACAGGCCGAACACCAGCATCACGGCCAGCACTGCCACCAGGCCCAGGAAGAAGTTGAGCCCTTCGGATACCAGGAAGGTCACGGCGAAGTAGGAGCCCAGCATCAAGAACTCGCCGTGGGCCAGGTTCAATACGTCTGTGCTCTTGTAGACCAGCACGAATCCGAGAGCCACCACGGCATAAATGGCACCCAGGGCAAGTCCACCGATCAGGAGTTGCAGGTTCACGCTCGGGTCAGCGGTGAAATTGCCAAAAGCTAGAAGCATGGAACCCCGGTGAAATTGTCAACCGCTAGAAGCATGTTCCCCCATATTCCCATGTGCCGAGCTGCCTTTGTGCACCGGCGATGGGTGAAGCTAGTTTTGGCTGGCCGCTTGGGGCAAGTTCGCCCATTGCCGGTCAGACCCCGAGCCGGTCGATCCCAAGAGCTACCAGAGCAAAAAGCGGCAGGGAGAAGGAGCAAGAGTTTGAAAGATCTACAAGGAGCAGAGACTGTGTCCGGTTCAACCGCTGAATTGTTGGAGCGCATTGCCCGCCTGGAGGCCACCGAGGCAATCCGCAACCTTGTGGCGCGTTACGGGATGGCGGTGGACGACCGTGATCTGGATGCGGTGGCCGAGATGTTCACCCAGGATGCCGTTTTTCGCCATGGTGATGGGGCGGTGGTGAACGAGGGGCGCCAAGCCATCGTCGACTTTTATGCCGACAGGTTGTCGTCTTTCGGGGCAACCTACCACTACCCCCACAGCCACCTTGTGGAGCTGGACAGCCACCACACCGGTTTGGCTTCGGGAACGGTTGCCGCTCATGCCGAGATGGCTATCGGGGGGCGCACCTTCATAACCGGTTTGCGCTATTACGACCGCTACCGGCTGGACGGGGGCCAGTGGCGGTTCTCGGAGCGCAGCATCGCCATGCTGTACTACATGGATATGGCTGAGCTGGCCGAGGGGGGCCTGGGCGAGAAGGACCGCAAGCGCTATTTCGGAGAGGTGGGCCCGGCGGAACTTCCCGAGGGTTTGGACACCTGGAAGAGGTTCTTCGAGGCGGCCGGCTGATCTAGGCCACCGACATGCCACCGTCGATCACGATGGCGGTGCCGGTGGTCCACGACGACTCGTCGGACGCCAGGTGCAGGGCGAGTTGGGCGATTTCCCCGGTGGTGCCCAGGCGGCCGATGGGGTGGCGGACCTTGGCGGCATCGATCATCTCGTCGATGCTGGCATCGGCCGGTGCGCTGGCGGTGGCTGAGAAACCTCCCCGCTTGGCGTAGGTGGCCCGCACCAGGGGAGTGGGCACCGTGCCGGGGCAGATGGCGTTCACCCTGATGTTGTCGGCGCCGTAGTCCACCGCCATCTGCCGGGCGAGGCCGATGACGCCGGCCTTGGCCGCCGCGTAGGAGGCGATGCCCGGCACACCGATCACCCCACCCACGCTGGCCTGGAGCACCAGCGACCCGCCGCCCGCCTCGATCAGATGAGGTAAGGCGTACTTCACGGTGAGCCACACGCCGGTTAGGTTCACGCCGATCACCCGGTTCCACTCCTCAACTTCGAGGTCGCCGGCCCGGCCCGGCCCGTCCACCCCGGCGTTGGCGTACACCGCGTCGATACCCCCGAAGGTCGCGGCCGCCTGCTCGGTCATGGCCTGGCAGTCTTCCGGCCGGGTCACATCCACCCGCAGGCCAACCGCGGCCCGGCCAATCCCAGCCGCGGTGTCATCGGCCGCTTCACCGTTGATGTCGGCGCACAACACCAGGGCCCCCTCGGCGGCGAACAAGGTTGCGGCCGCCCGGCCGATGCCCGATCCCGCGCCGGTGACGATTGTGCGTTTGCCTTCGAGTCTTCCAGCCACGGCCCAGAACCCTACTAGAACTCGACTGGCTTGGAGGACGGCATCTTCTCCAGGGGCTAGCTTGGTCCTGTGGCTCAGGAGTTGTTGCTGGCGCAGGCCGATGTTCAAGAGGAGTTCTTCGAGCGGGGGTGGACGGACGGGCTTCCTGTGGTTCCCCCCACCCCCGAGCGGGTGAGGGCCATGCTCGATCATGCCGGGGTGGAAGCAACCGAGATCGTGGGCACGGTGCCCGAACGCTCTCGGGAGATCACCGCCAACAAGGCGGCGATCAACGCGGTGATGGCGGGTTGCAGGGTCGAGTACTTTCCGGTGGTACTGGCTGGTTTGTCGGCCATGCTCGACCCTCGCTTCGGCTGCCACACGGTGATAACCAGCACGGGGGGAGCGGCGTTGGGCGCGGTTGTGAGCGGGCCGCTGGTGAAAGAGCTGGGTTTCAACACCGGGCGTAACGCGTTGGGGCCGGGCTGCCGGGCCAATGCCACCGTGGGCCGGGCGTTGCGGCTGGTGGCCACGAACGTGTTGGGAGCCAAAACGGAGACCCTCGATGGTTCATCCCTCGGGCATCCTGGCAAGTACACGATGCTCGTTGCCGAGGAGCCTCCTCCCGAGGGTTGGGAACCGCTGAGAGTGGAGTTGGGCTATGGCGAAGCCGACACCACGGTGACCATGTTCCCCTCGGAAAGCCCCCACCAGGTGGCCAATCACCTGAACGGTGACCCGGAGGGCATCTTGTTGACCTTCGCGGCGGCTATGACCAATCCGGCCACATACGGGGTGGCGAAGAAGCACCAGGTGCTGCTGGTGATCGGCTACGAGCACCGCCGGATCCTGGCCGAGGCGGGCTGGACCAAGCCGGCGGTGCGGGAGTTCTTGGCCGAGCACACCAGGGTGACCCCCGAGCACCTGGCCACCGGCGGGGTGCTGCTGGAGTTCACCGCCCAGAACGACATGACCCCCGATGCCGATGGCCGGCTGGCCACCGTGCGGGGTCCCGATGACATATTCTTGGTGACGGCAGGAAGCGCAGGGGCCGGTTGGTCGGCCTACATCCCCAACTGGGCCCCCGTGGTTCACTCCCAAGCAGTAACCCGCCGGGTCATGCCACCAGGAGATGGATTACCCTGAGGAACAATGCCACCAGGAGATGGATTACCCTGAGGTTAGGTTAATGGAGGAGGTTTGATGTCTTCGATAAGGGTCTTGTCGCCGGTCTACGAGGAAGCCGGGCCGGTGGAGGTGTCGATGGCACCTCGCAGCAGCCCGGCCGAGCCGGTGGTGATCGGGGTGATCGAGAACGCCAAGAACAACGCCAAGGAGTTGCTCACCTACCTGGCTGAAGGGCTGAGCAACCGCCTACCGGTGGCTGACATCGTGGTTCACTCCAAATCGGCGGCGGGCAAGCCCATTGATGCCGATGCCGCCGAGATGCTGGCCGCCCGGTGCCATCTCATCATCTCGGGCCTGGGCGATTGAGGGGCTTGCACCGCGTGCAGTCTGCACGATGCCGTCCAAATGGAGGCCCGGGGCATTCCGTCCATGCTGGTGATCACCGAGCCGTTCCGCCCGGTGGTCGAGGCTTTCGCCCCCACGGTGGGCATGGCCGAGTACCCCGCGGTAACCGTGCCCCATCCCGTTTCCACCCTCGACGACGAGTCTCTGCAAAAACTGGCCACCACCGTTGTCGACGAGGCCATCGCCCGCCTGACCTCGCCGTAGCGCTTGCCTCGCCGTAGTACTTACTGCGCCGTAGCGTTCACCTCGCCGTAGTATTTACTGCGCCGTAGCGCTTACTTCCAGGGGTCGCGAAGGAAGGCCTCGAATTGGGCGGCGAGATCGTCGCCGGTGGGTAAAAGATCCTCGGCCTCGTCCACCTGCTGCTCGAGCTGGGCTACGTAGTTCCTGATGTCGTCGTCGCCGGCCACCGCGGTGTCCACTCGCTCGCGCCACTCCGCGGCGGGTTCGTCCAGCGTCTCGTGATCGGTGATTATCCCGGTGATCAGCTCGAACCGCTTCAGCAGCGACCGGGTGGCCTCGGGGTTGGGCGGCCCGGGCACGTAGTGGGGCACCGAAACCCGCAGGGAGATAACCGGTATGCGGGCCTGGTCCAAGGCATCGTGCAGCGCACCCACCAAGCCGGTGGGGCCCTCGTAGGTGGGGCGGCCCAAGCCGAACATTTGGGCCAGTTCGGCGTTGGTGGAACTGCCCACCACCCCCAGCGGCCGGGTGTGGGGGGCGAGGCCGACCATGGCTCCGAGGGTGACCACCAGACCGGCTTGGCACCTGGTGGCCACCTCCACCAGGTAGCCGGCGAAGGTCCGCCACCGCAGATCGGGTTCCACACCGTCCACCACCACCAGGGGATGCTTGGCCCCGGCACGATCCACCGCGTCCACCCGGGTGATGGGCCATGTGATGACGCGGTTGCCGCTGCTGTCCAGGCTGACCTCGGGGCGGTGATCCTGGAAGTTGAAGAAGGCCTCGGGGTCGATGCGGGCCAGGGGATCCACGGTGGGGGCGCTTTCCTTCATCATCCGCACCGCGGTGGTGGCTGCCTCGGCCGCGTCGAACATCCCCTCCAACGCCACCACCATTACCGGGTTGTACTGGGCGGGTTGGTCCACCAGCCATTCCAGTTCCACCGCCATCACCCCAGACTCACACTCCCATGGCATCGAGGCAAACCTATTCTCCTTCTTCCTCACACTCCCATGGCATCGAGGCAAACCTATTCTCCTTCTCCCTCACACTCCCATGGCATCGAGGCAAACCTATTCTCCTTCTTCCTCACACTCCCATGGCGGGGGGCCGTGCCCGCCTCCTCCGGGGGTGGATATCTCAAGGGCATCGCCGGGGGCCATCTCGGTACGGAATACACCGGGATGGTTCTCCACGGTGCCGCCGGATCGCAGGATACGGTTGATCCCCAACCGTCCGGGCCGCCCTCCCCTGATCCCGTAGGGGGCCGTGACGCGCCGCCCCGACAGAACGTTGAGGCTCATGGGCTCGTCGAAGCGGATGCGTCGCACCACCCCGTTGCCTCCCTGCCGGCGGCCGTCACCGCCGCTGTTCTCGCGGATCGAGAAGTTCTCCACCATCACCGGGTAGCGCTGTTCCAGGACTTCGGGGTCGGTTAGCCGGGAGTTGGTCATTCCGGTGTGAACGGCATCGCACCCATCCCGCTCGGCGGTGGCTCCCGCGCCCCCGCAAACCGTCTCGTAGTACTGGTACCGCTGGTTGCCCCACACCACGTTGTTCATGGTGCCCTGCGAGGCGGCCACCGTGCCCAGCGCACCGAAAAGGGCATCCACGATGAGCTGGGAGGTTTCCACGTTTCCGGCGAACACCGCAGCCGGTTCCACCGGGCTTATGAGGCTGGGCGACGGTATGGCCAGCTCCACCGGATCCAGGCACCCGCTGTTGAGCGGGATGTTGTCGCCCACCAGGCACCGCAGCACGAACAGCACCGCCGCCCGGCAAACCGGCTGGGGGGCGTTGAAGTTGCCGGGGTGCTGGCCGCTGGTGCCGGTGAAGTCGATGGTCAACCTCCGGCGGTCGTGGTCCACCCGCAGGGCCACCGCCACCCGCGCCCCGTCATCGGCATCGGCGGCAAAAGAGGCATCATCGAGGTGGTCGATCAACCGGCGGACCGATTCGGCGGCGTTGGTCCGGACATGGCCCATGTAGGCGTGGACGGTGTCCAGGCCGTAGCGGTCGATCACCTCGGCCAGGGTGAGCGCCCCCTTGTGGCAGGCGGCCAGTTGGGCCTTGAGGTCGGCGAGGTTGACCTCGGGGTTGCGGGCCGGCCACTCGGCCCCGGTGAGCAGGGCTCGAAGCTCCTCCTCCCGGAACCGACCCTGCCGGGCCAGCACTTCGGCGTTGAGCAGAACCCCCTCCTCGGCGATGCTGGAGGAGTCGGCCGGTGCCGATCCGGGGGTGGTCCCGCCGATGTCGGCGTGGTGGCCCCGGGCGGCAACGTGGAACAGGATTTTCTGGCCGTCCGGGTCGAAAACGGGCATGACCACGGTCACGTCGGGCAGGTGGGTACCGCCGTCGTAGGGGTTGTTGGTAACGAAGGCGTCACCGGGGGTCATGGCGGGGTGGCGGGTTATGGTCGCCCTGACGGCCATGTCCATCGAGCCCAGGTGCACCGGCATGTGGGGGGCGTTGGCCACCAGCTCGCCATCGGGATCGAACACCGCGCACGAGAAGTCCAACCGCTCCTTGATGTTCACCGAGGCTGCGGTGTTCTCCAGCATCACCCCCATCTGCTCGGCCACGTTCGAGAAAAGGTTGTTGAAGATCTCCAGCTTTGCCGGATCGCACTCGGTGCCGGCCCCCAAACCTTTCCGAGGGGTCACCCGGTTCAACAACAGCTCGCCTCCGGTAGCGACGGTTGCGGTCCAGCCCGGTTCCACCACCGTGGTGGAGTGGGGGTCAACGATCACCGCCGGGCCTCGCAGGTTGCTGCCTGGGGGCAGGTGGGTTCTGTCGTGGAACGCGGTTGCCAGGCTTCGGCCACCGAACGTGGCTCGGTGCTGGGCAATGGGGTGGGGATCGCCGGTGAGCTGGGTGGGCCGGCCGGCCAGGGCATCGGTCAGGGGGCTGCGACCCACGGCCTCCACCTGGATCGATTCCACCACGATTGGAGCTCCTGGGGGGGCGAATCCGAACCGGGCCCGGTGGCGCCCCTCGAAAGCCGACTTCACCGCCGGGTAGTCGCCGGCGGTGACCTCCAGCATGGTGTCCGAGCCCTGGTAGCGCAGAAACAAGCTCACTTCGATTTGGATATCGGGTAGGGCCCGGTCGTCGGCCATAGTCGGGGTGGGGCTACTGCGGTGGGTTGGGGGGAGGGTTTGGATATCGGGTAGGGCCCGGTCGTCGGCCACCTGGGTGCGGGTCGAAGCGGTTAGCTCATGGATGTCGGGGCCCAGGGCCACCAGCAACTCCTCGGTAAGCGGGTGGCCCACTGCCCTCTCGGCCACCGAACGAACGTCGGCCAGCCCGATGCCCAGGGCCGAGAGCACCCCGGCGTGGGGGTGGACCAGCACGGTGGTCATGCCCAGCTCGTCGGCCACCCGGCAGGCGTGCTGGCCGCCGGCACCGCCGAAGCAGGCCAGGGTGTAGGAGCTCACATCGTGCCCCCGCTGCACCGAGACGGTCTTGATGGCACCGGTCATGTTCTGGGTGGCCACGTCCAGGAACCCCTCGGCGACCTGTTCCGGGGTCCACGGCTGCCCGGTGGCCTCGGAGATCACCGCAGCCAGGTCGGCGAAACCGGCTCGGGCCGCGCCGGTGTCGAGGGGCTGATCGCCCCCGGGACCCAGCACGGCGGGGAAGTGGTCGGGGTGCAACCGCCCGAGCAACACGTTGGCATCGGTCACGGTGAGCGGCCCGCCCTTGCCGTAGCAGGCCGGACCGGGTTCGGCCCCGGCCGAGTCGGGCCCCACCCTGAACCGGCTGCCGTCGAAGACCAGGATCGAGCCACCCCCGGCAGCCACGGTGTGGACCAGAATCATCGGTGCCCTGACCCTGACCCCGGCAATCACCGCCCCGGTGGTGCGCTCGAAGCGGCCGTCGTAGTGGGACACATCGGTGGAGGTCCCGCCCATGTCGAACCCTATGAGGCGGTGATGACCGGCAGCCTCGCCGGTGCGAGCCATGCCCACCACCCCTCCGGTCGGCCCGGACAGCAGGGCATCCTTGCCCCGGAAGTGGTCGGGGTGGGCCAGGCCCCCGTTGGACTGCATGAACATCAACGATGGGTGGATCCGGTTCCGGACGGTTTGAATGTGACGGTTCAGCACGGGGGTCAGGTAGGCATCCACCACGGTGGTGTCGCCCCGGGGCACGAGGCGGATCAGCGGGTTCACCCGGTGGCTGACCGAGATGTGCTCGAATCCGGCGGCGGCGGCGATTCCGGCCAGGCGGGCCTCATGGTCGGGGTAGCGGTAGCCGTGGAGGAGCACGATGGCTACCGACCGCAACCCATCCCGGCCGGCTTCGACCAGTTGGCGGCGGGCATCGTCCTCGTCCAGCTCGCGCTCCACGGTGCCATCGGCCCGAACCCGCTCATCCACGCCGATGACCCGGCTGTACACCATGTCGGGCAGCACGATGTCGAGGGCGAACAGATCGGGGCGAGCCTGGTAGCCGATGCGCAGGGCATCGGTGAACCCCTGGGTGGTGACCAGCACGGTGGGCTCGCCCCGGCGTTCCAGCAGGGCGTTGGTGGCCACGGTGGTGCCCATCCTCACCTCGGCTATCTCGGAGGCGGGGATCGGCTGGTCGGGCAGCAGCCCCAGCAGGGACCGGACGGCTTCCACCGCGGCATCCTCGTACTGGGGGCTGTCCGACAGCAGCTTGACGGTGGCGATGTCCCCGCCGGGCCGCTGGGCCACCACATCGGTGAACGTGCCCCCCCGATCTATCCAAAACCGCCAACCTCCGGGGGTCTGCCAACCTCCGGGGGTCTGCCGGTTGGGCATTTTGCTAGCCGGCCAGGTCGGTGAGGATCCGGGCGGCCACCGACATGGCATCGGCTATGGCTTCGTCCTGGTTTATGTAGCGGTAGGTGGCCAGCCGTCCGGCGAAGTACACCGGGATGGAGAAGCGGGCGGTGATCCAGCCGGCCAGCTCGGCGTTGCGGCGTTCGTTGACTCCGTCGGCGGTCAGCACCGGATAGTGGTTCTGGGGGGCCCCGGGCATCTCCTCGCTCACCACCGTACCCCCGATCCGCTGGCCGGTGGCGTGCTTGGTCTCCACCGTGCGGGTGTGGGGCACCCGGGCCGAGGGTCGGTTGGTTACGTAGGCCGGCGTTATCACCCCCCCAGGGTCATTCGTGGGATGGTAGTGGGACCGCATCTCTATGCCTCGCCACTCCAGCTCCCCGGGGCAACCGGCGAAGTCGTCCAGGGCGGCGGTGATGACCACCGCATCGTAGGCGCGCCCCAGATCGTCGGCATCGTCGATGGTTACCTCGGTGTTGAGCGTGACCGCCACCACCGACAGCACCGACTCGATCACCTCGTTGATGCCGTTGGGCGGGAAGTACTGCCACCGGTCCCGGAACAGCCCGCGGTGATCGTCGGTGCGCAGCTCCACCCGCTTGGGCGCGAAACGGGCCGACAGTTCGGTTGCGGGCCGGCCCCACTGCTTGGCGGTGTAGTCCCGGATGAACAAGTCATAGAGGGTACGGCCCATCATCGACACCACGTAGTCCTCGAAGTTGTCCCCCGTGGGCCGGGACGGGAGACCGGCCAATTCCCGCTCCACCGCCGGCCACACCGGCAGCTCCTTCAGCTCCGACACCTGCGGGGGCCACGACAGCAGGCATCCCTCGTCGTCGGCGTCGTCGGGTGACAGGTATACCTCGGTGAGCACTTTGTGGTCGTAGGGCCGGCTGAGGCCGTGGGCGGTGACGAACCGGTTCACCACCGGGTCGGAGGTGTGGAAGATGTGAGCACCGTTGGGCTCGTAGACCACCCCGTTCAACAGCTCGACCCTCGAGTGCCCGCCCACCACGCCGGCCTTCTCCAGCACCTCCACCGCAAGGCCCATCTCGGTCAGCAGGCGTCCGGCCACCGCTCCGGTCCACCCGGCCCCGACAATGGCGATGCGTTTTCTCCTGCCGGTGGGTTTTCTCACTGGTCCGGCAGCGAATCGAACGAGAATTTGGTGAGAAAATCAAGGGCCTGCGGGGAGTGCTCATCCAGAGCCGGATCGTAAAGCTGGGCTAAATCCATGGAGCAGTTCTAACATCCCCTAAATCTCAACCAGCAAAATCTCGACCAGCAAGGGGGAATGCTGTGGCTAATTCTGGTTCGATCCTGGGCAATTCCGTTGTTCGCCGCGAGGATCCGGGACTGTTGACCGGCGCGGAGCGCTATTACGACGACCTGACCCCCGAGGGCACTGCCTACATCACGTTCGTGCGCTCACCAGTGGCCCACGCGGTTATTGAGAGCGTGGATGTGAGCGAGGCCCAAGCCATGGAGGGCGTGCTGGCCGTTCACACCGGTGAGAGCATCGGCCTGCCGGCCACCCCCGGGTTCCCGATGCTGCCGGTATTCGAGCGCCCTCAGATCGCCCATGACCGGGTGCGGTTCGTGGGCGACATCGTGGCCGCGGTGGTGACCGAGACCCGCGAGCAGGGTACGGACGCGGCCGAGATGGTGCTGGTTGACTACGACCCCCTGCCCGCCGTGGCCGACCCCAGGAAAGCTCTGGACGAGGGGGCCGAGGTGATCTGGCCCCAGAATGAGGGGGGCAACCTGGCCTTCCACACCGAGTTGGGCGACGACGATGGCCTCGCCGGAGCAGCCCACGTGGCCGAGGTGACGATGGAGAGCCAGCGGCTGGCTGCCGTGCCCATGGAGCCCAACGGCATTCTGGTGGAGCCGGGCCTCCCCGGCGGGGGCATGACCGTGACCCTGCCCAGTCAGTCCCCGATCGGGCTGAAGGAGGGGTTCGCCGGCCTGCTCGGCCTGGACGGCGACAAGGTACGAATCCTCGCCCCCGCGGTGGGCGGTGGATTCGGAGCCAAGACGGGCATCTACCCCGAGTACCTGGTTGCCGCCAAAGCGGCCCTCGACCTGGGCCGGCCCGTCAAGTGGACGGAGTCGCGCTCGGAGGACATGGTGTCGCTGGTGCATGGTCGGGGCCACACCCTCACCGCCCGGATGGGGTTCGATGGTGATGGCCTCATTACCGGGCTGAACCTGCATGTGCTGGCCGACTCCGGGGCCTACCCGGCCATCGGCAGCTTCTTGACCGTGCTCACCCAAACCATGTCGCAAGGCGTGTACCGGATTCCCAAGATCAAGTTCACGGGAGACTCGGTGGTGACCAACACCACTCAGATCGCCGCCTACCGGGGAGCGGGTCGCCCCGAGGCCACCCAGATCCTGGAGCGGGTACTGGATGTGGCCGCCGACGATCTGGGCATTGATCCTGCTGAGATACGGCGACGCAACTTCATAGCTTCCGACCAGTTCCCCTACGCCACCATCACCGGGGCGCAGTACGACTCCGGCGAGTACAACAAGGCGCTGGATGCCGCGCTGGCTGCATCGGGCTATGACGAGCTGCGCGCCGAGCAGGCCGCCCGGCGGCAGTCGGGCAGCACCAAGCTCTTGGGCATTGGGTTGTCGTCCTATGTGGAGATCACCGCGCCTTTGGGTTTGCACAGCGAGTACGGCCGGGTGGATGTCGTGAGTGACGGTACCGTTGAGGTGCGGGTGGGCACCAGCGCCCACGGCCAGGGCCATGAGACCGCCTTCTCGATGATCGTGCATGAGCTTTTGGGTGTGCCCATGGAGAACGTCAAGCTGATCCAGTCGGACACCGACGAGATCCCCCGGGGGCAGGGCACCATGGGATCCCGCTCGCTACAGACCGCGGGCAGCGCGGTTTACCGGGCCAGCGAGGAGGTGCTGGCCCAGGCCAAGGAGCTGGCCGCGCAGCAACTGGAGGCCAGCGCCGACGACATCGTGGTTGGGGATGGTGGTCTGCACGTGGCCGGTGTGCCCACCCAGTCGGTGTCGTGGGCCGAACTGGCGGCCGGGGCCGAGATCTCTTACGAGCTCGACTTCGATCAGGGGGGCTCCAGCTTCCCGTTCGGCGCGCACGTGGCGGTGGTCGAGGTGGACACCGAGACCGGTGGGGTCGAACTTGTGCGCCACGTGGCGGTGGACGACTGCGGCACCGTGCTGAACCCGCTATTGGTGGCCGGCCAGCAGCACGGAGGCGTGGCTCAGGGCGCGGCCCAGGCCCTGTTCGAGTGGGTGCAGTACGACGACGATGCCAACCCCCGAACCGCCAACCTGACCGACTACCTCATGCCCTCCGCCGCCGAGCTGCCCAGTTTCGAGGTGAGCAACACCGAGACGGCCAGCCCGCTGAACCCGCTGGGGGCCAAGGGCATCGGCGAGTCGGGCACCATCGGCTCGACCCCGGCCATACACAACGCGGTGGTCGATGCCGTTTCCCATCTGGGGGTGGTTCACATCGATATGCCCACCACTCCCGAACGCATCTGGCGGGCCCTGGCTGCCACCAGCACCTAGGTGAAGTTCAGGCCCAGCAGCTTGATGGCATTTCCCCGGGCGATCTTGTAGACCGCGCCGGGGTCGAGGTGGCCGAACAGGCGGGTGGCCACCTCGCGGGTGTTGGGCCAGGTGCCGTCGGCATGGGGGTAGTCGGTCTCGAAGGTGATGTTGTCCACCCCGACCCGGTCGAGCAGGTCGATTCCCACGCTGTCCTTGAAGAAGCAGCCGTACACCTGGCGGTAGTAGTAGAAGGACGGCGGTTCGGGGATGTTGCGCCGGGCCTCGCTCCACCCCTGGTGGGTGACCCATACGTCGTCCGCTCGTTCCAGGGCGTAGGGGATCCACCCGATCTGGGCCTCGGCGTACATGAGCTTGAGCTCGGGGTAGCGGTGCAGCACCCCCGAGAACAGGAAGTCGATCATCGAGGCTGCGCTGTTGCAGAAGATCAGCGAGGCGGTGACCGCGTCGGGAGCGTCGTCGGCGGTGGACACCGTGCGGGTGCCCGAACCGATGTGCATGCACACCACCGTTGCGGTCTCGGCGCAGGCGGCCAGGAACGGATCCCAGTATCCCGAGTGAATGCTGGGCAGCCCCAGCCAGGTGGGAAGCTCGCTGAACGCCACGGCCCGAACCCCCCGGTCGGCGTTGCGGCGGACCTCGGCCGCGGCCAGCTCGGCATCCCACAGCGGGACCAGGCACAGGGGGATCAGTCGCCCTTCCGAGTCCCCGCACCACTCCTCGACCATCCAGTCGTTGTAGGCCCGGACGCACAGCAGGGACAGATCCATGTCCTGGCGCTCGGCGAATAGCTGGCCGCAGAACCGGGGATAGTTGGGGAAGCACAGCGAGGCGTCGGTGTGGTTCATCTCCATGTCGGCTATGCGGGCCTGGGGCTGCCAGCAGCCGGGGCGCATCTCGTCGTAGGTGATTCCCTCGGTGGACAGCTCGTCGTAGGGATAGCCGGCCGCGGCGATGAGCCGCTTCACCGAGTAGGTGTGATCCTCGTAGAGCCACCAGGCCACCTTGCGACCCCCGGTGCCGGGGCGCTCCCGGTAGGTGCCGCCGTCGAGCACCACCTCTCCTTGGGGCAGGTACTCGATGCGGGGGCCAATATCGCGATACCGGGCCGGGAGCCGGCTGGTCCACAGGTTCGGGGGTTCCACCACGTGATCGTCCACGCTGATTATGCGAGGTATCCCGGTGTGATCGTCCACGCTGATTATGCGAGGTATCCCGGTGTGATCGTCCACGCTGATTATGCGAGGTATCCCGGTGTGATCGTCCACGCTGATTATGTTATGCGAGGTATCCCGGTGGTCACCGGGGTTTCGTTGGTCATGGTTATTTTGATGGTTCCGGTATCCCGGTGGCCCGGTGGGCGACCAGGATATTGTCCACGAACCGTGGTACCAGCACATCCAGGTGGTTCTTGTTGAACGCCCGGCGGTGAATGACGTTGGCACCCTTGTAGGCCAGCAGGTCGGCGATCTGGTCTATGCAGTTGCCCGGATACCACTTGTAGGTGGCGAACGCGGCCACCGGCTTGTGGTGCAGCGACGGTAGCGTCATCAGCTTTGCGGTTCCGCCGGGGCGGTGACCGAACAACACCAGCCCGTCCACCCAGGTGCCCACGGCCAAAAGGTCGGCCTCGGCTATCTCGGAGAGCTTCAAACCGTGTACCGGGCGTACCGACACCTGGCCCCCTGCCCGTTTCAGCTCTCCGCCGATCATCTCGGCGGCCCTCTGGGTGTTGCCGGTGCGGCTTTCGAAGATCACCACCGCCTTCATTGCGTCAAGTGGCATTGCGTCAAGTGGCATTGCGTCAAAAGGATACCACGGCCCCTTGTTCCGGCGGGGCCACCCGGTTTGGTGGCACGATGGGGGCATGGGCAAGTACGGGTACTACGTGATCGATGCCGACGGCCATGGGGGAGAGCCACCCCGTTGGCGGCATGGAATCAGCGCCGAGTGGCGGCCGCAGATGGTGGAGTACGTGGCCAGGATGAAGGCGATCTACGGCGACCTACCGGGGGCCGGTTCGAGTGTTCACACCGAGGAGGACCGCAACTATGGCGGCTACGCCCCGGGGGAGTTGGACTTCGAGACCCCGCTTCAGCGGGAGGGCATGGCCGTCCCCGGTCCCCGGATCACCGACATGGATCTCGAGGGCATCGATGTGACCGTCATGTTCCCGCCCGGCTCCGGCGAGGAGTGGGCGCTGGGCGATCCCGGCTTTGCCGCCGAGCTGTGCCGGCTGCTCAACGATGCTCGGGCATCGTACGCGGCCCACGATCCCACCCGGTTGAAGCTGGTTGCCAAGCTGCCCATGATCCACCCCGAGCGGGCCGCGGTCGAGCTGGAGCGGTGCCTGACCCGGTACCCCGACGTGTTCGTGGGCATGGTGACCGCCCAGCACATCTTGCACCGCAACCTGCACCATCCGGCTCACGATGTGGTGTGGGATGTGGTGAACCGTTACGGGGTCGCGGTGTGTGTCCACGGCGGCGGGCAGGCTCCCGACCAGGTGCCCATCGTGGTGGACCGTTACGACACCCGGTTGGAGAAGCATGCTTTCACCCACCCCTTCGGGGCCATGCTGGCCGTGATGAACTTCACCGTGGGGGGAATCCTCCACAAGTTCCCCGATCTGCGGGTCGGCATCATGGAAGCCGGTTGCGGCTGGCTGCCGTTCTGGCTGGAGCGCCTGGACGAGGAGTACGAGTTGATGCCCGACCAGGCCCCCATCCTGGATCGCAAACCATCGGAGTACTTCCTGTCGGGGCGGTGCTTCGTGGGGGTGGAATCCACCGAGTCGGCCTTGCCCCACGTGATGGATCAGGTGGGCGACGACATTCTGTGCTACTCCTCGGACTACTGCCACTGGGACTGCGATTTCCCCCACTCGGTGAAGCTGCTGGTGGACCGGGACGACCTCAGCGCCGAGCGCAAGCAGAGGATCCTCACCGCCAACCCGGCCCGGCTGTTCGGTATTCCGGTTCCGTCCCAGCCGGCCTTTGAGTTCGGTGTCCCGGTTCCGTCCTAGCCCGTTTTCCTAGCTGGTTCTTCTAGTCGGTTCGGGGTCCGAACCAGTCGGGGAGATCCACCGGGGGATGGGGTAATTCGTTGATTCCCCGCTCCTTCAGGAGGGCGGCATACTCCTCCTTGCCGGCGGGAGCGGGACGGGAGTCGCCGAAGTAGATCTCCAGGATTTCTGCCCCCTCGCGGCCGGCGATGATGGGCCCGAACGTGGCCTTGTGGGGGAGCTTGATTAGGGTTCCGGCCCGGCAAACCTCCTGGTCGAAGGTCACCTCGCCGTCGATGACGAATACGAAGTGGTCGCTGTTGTGGCCGTGGCGTTCCAGCACCAGCCCGGGGTCGTAGCGAGTGTGGTACACCGCCCGCTGCGGGGTCAGTTCCAACATTTTCAACCACACCGAGACCCTCTTCCCACCGGCGTGTTGCTGGCTCTTCACCTCGGCGAAGTCCATGTCCTCGGCGTGGATGTAGGAAACCCGGGGTTGTGGATCGGTCATGGTCAGGCTCCTTGGATATCTCGTATTCCTTGTATATCTGGTGGGGTGTATCTGGTGGGTGTCGCCGGCCGATCACCGGAACATCTTCAGCGCCAGGCTGTCGGAGGTGTCCTCGGGGCGGTCGCCGGCTTCGGCGGTGACCGGGTTCAGCTCATCGGGTGGGGTGAGCGCCAGGCTCACCGGGGTGTTCAGCTCGAACGGGTCGGCCAGTCCCAGCTCTCCACCGATCTCCCGCAGGGCCGGCACCACCTTGGTGCCCATCAGCTCGATGCATCTCAGCGAGTCACCATGGCTCATGCCGCCGTCGTTGCCCCACAGCATGAGGATCGACGGCCGGCACGTTTCCAGCACCACCCGCAGCTCGGCGATCACCTCGTCGGGGGTGCCGGCCACGATCTCCCGTTTGGCGAGTTGATCCTCGAAGGGAGCGGCCCGTGAACCCCGAACCTCGGTGTTGGCCATGCGAGCGTAGTCCAGCCGCCGGGCCGGCGATCCGTAACCCGACGGGCTCACCCAGTAGGGGTGCCCGATGCCGGTGAACTCGCCCTGCATCCACATGAATTGCTTGGCGTTGTCCCTGGCCCTGTCCCCGTCGTCCTGCACGTGTACTCGCAGCAGGTAACCCCGGTTCTCCGGCCCCGGCTCGTAGCCCGAGGCCCGGGCCGCCTGGTCGTAGATCTGCCACAGTTCACCGGTGAGATGCAGCGGAGTGTTGAGCGATATATAGGGATAGCGATGCTGGGCCGCCCACCGGATGGTTTCGGCGCTGAACACCCCCGGTACCCAGATGCGGGGGTGGGGTTTTTGCAGCACCCGGGCCCAGGGGTTCACCACCCGGTACTGGAAATGCTCGCCCTCCCATGAGAAGGGGCCATCGTCGGTCATGGTCTTGACCAGCAGATCGTGGGCCTCGTTGAACCGCTCACGGTTGTAGGCCGGGTTGGCGTTAAGGCACACCGACTCCTGGCCCGCTCCGCGCACGATGCCGGAGATGAGCCTGCCTTTCGAGATCATGTCGATCATGGCGATCTCCTCGGCGAACATCAGCGGGCTGTCGTAGGTGGGCAGGGGGTTGCCGAGCTGAACGATCTTCGCCCGCTCGGTGATGGCGGCCAGGATGCTGGACATCACCGTTATGCGGGCCTGCATGCAGAACGGGGCGTTGTGGTGCTCATTCACCATGATCCCGTCGAAACCCACCTGATCGGCCAGCTTGTACTCCTCGATGCGTTCGTTGAACAGGCGGCTTCCCTCCACCGGGTCGTAGTACTTGTTGGAGAACAGCACCGAGGTGAAGCCCTCCTTCAAGCCCTCCTCGGCGGGGTAGGCGCTCATTGGCTGCTCGGTGAAGTAGGACAGGAACATCAGCGGATTCCTCCGGTGAGGGCGGGCGAGGTTTTTGCGGTGGTGGCGGTCGTTGCCGTGATTATGGCCGCGAGTGCTTCGGGATTTTCCAGGTCGACGGCGTGGCCACAGTTGGGCACAACCTCCAGGGAGGCCTCCGGCAAGGCTTCCAGGTAGGCGTGAGCGCACTCCAGCGGTACAACCTCATCCCTGTCGCCCCACACCAGCACGGTGGGCACGTTCACCCCGCTCAGCAGCGGGTGCAACCGGCGGTTGTACATGTAGGGCTTCCACGCCACCCGGGTGGTCATCTCCCGGTTCATGTCCCAGGCGACCAGGGTGCTGTCGCCAACAGTGGGTTCGCCGTCATCGGTGCCGGTGGCTTCGCTGCGGGCTGTGTCATCGGTGCCGGTGGCTTCGCTGCGGGCTGTGTCATCGGTGCCGGTGGCTGGGTAGATGGCCTCGTATGCTTCCGGTCGGGAAAATGCGGCCCTTACATAACCCGAGTGCGATATCAAGAACTGGTCGAGGATGCGCCCCTGCGGGGGCAGCAGCCCGGCCGCGCCGACCAGAACGAGCTGCTTGAGCAGTTCCGGGGCCATGGTGGCCAGTTCGGCCGCCACCCAGCCGCCGAACCCGCAGCCCACCAGCTCCACCGGGCCCAGGTTCCGAATTCGCAGCCACTGGCCCACCAGTAGGGCCAGGTCGCGAGGATGGCGGGCCCAGTCGGGTCGCTCGGATCCCTCGGGTCCCCCGTAGCCGGGCAGATCCAGGGCGTGAACGGTGCGGCTGGTGGCCAGGGTGTCGTGTACGGGCATCCAGCCCGGGTTGCCGAAGGAGTGGTGCAGCATCACCAGCGGATCGCCATCACCGCCGACCAATGATCGCATGGCCAGCCCGGCCACAGTCGTGGTATCGGTTCGCATTGTCTTGACGCTATACCATCACTTGAGGAA
The DNA here is from genome assembly GCF_965202595.1 of Candidatus Poriferisocius sp. Classification (GTDB taxonomy): domain Bacteria; phylum Actinomycetota; class Acidimicrobiia; order Acidimicrobiales; family Bin134; genus Poriferisocius. The sequence goes on along the minus strand of NZ_OZ241836.1, from coordinate 2,144,200 downwards.
AGCCGAAATCATGTTTTGGCCGTCAAAGCTGCCATAGATAATGGTTTCTTGGTTATTTAAATCTTTTAAATTGGCAGGTATGGTTTCATCCCCAATTAAACTGGTTAGTAACTCTTGGGTGGCTAGTAAAGTTGTTTGCGCTTTTTCTAAGAGTTGTTTAAATCTTTGTAAGTGTTTGTCTTCGATCTGGGGCATGGTGTTTTATTTGTTTATTCCGGGAAGGTGAGGTGTTGGAAGTCTTGGTTTTGGCCAGTAGCAACTTTTTCTTGTAAATCTTTCCAATCCTTAAAATACCGAGCATAATAACGATCTAAATCTGGGAACTGGGGTTCTAATATATTAACACGATCTTCGTCATACATATTCGCTCCTGTATTAGCAAAGAGTTCACTTAAAAATACCCGATGATTGGGTCCATGATCTCGGGGTATTTTGCCAGCCCGCATATAATTTTCAATCCTGGTTTGTAAATAACTACTTTGAGCATATAGTTGTCTTAATTGCTCGGTAATATTGGCAAAATCTTTGGGAATTATCGGGGTAACTTGACAAATGGCCTGTGACCTGCTATGATGTGGGGCATGAACTTAGTTGAGCTTACCATGAAATACCCCGATGATGCGGCTGCGGAGCGTTGGTTTATTGAGCGACGATGGCCCGACGGTATAGAGTGCCCGGATTGTGGATCGAAAGACAGAGTAACCGAAACGAAGCATAAGCAGATGGACTGGTGGTGCGGATCATGTCGGTCGTATTTCTCGTGGCGCAAAGGAACGGTGATGCAATCCTCGAAGCTGGGGGCAAGAACCTGGTTGATAGCCATCTACCTGCTGAGCGCGTCTCCTAAGGGGGTGTCCAGTGTGTCGTTGGCGAAGCATCTGGGCATCACCCAGCCGACCGCGTGGCACCTCGGCCACCGGATACGCCAAGCATGGGTGGACGGTGACGACCCGTTGATGGTCGGGCCGGTGGAGGTGGACGAAACCTATGTGGGCGGCAAAGACCGCAACCGGCCTTCGGGTGAGCGTGGCGGCCAGCGCGGCCCTACGGGGAAAGCGCCGGTGATGGGCGCCGCGGACCGGCACACGGGTTCGGTGTCGCTGCAAGCAGTGGACAAGGTGGACGGCAGCACTGCGGTTGGCTTCATAGCGGGTCGGGTGTGTTATGGTGGGGTTGTGTTCACCGACGAGGCCAGGGTGTACCAACGGTTGCGCCGCTTCGGATACCGCCACGGACGGGTGGCGCACTCCAAAGGCGAGTACCGGCGGGGCATGGCCTCGACGAACCGTATTGAGGGTGTGTGGGCGTTGCTGAAACGATCCTATGTTGGCACTTATCATTGGATGTCGCAGAAACACCTACACAGATACTGCGCCGAAGTGGAGAACCGGGTCAACAAAACCACCAGCCTCACCCACACCTACGACAGGCTCATCGGCAGGCAACTCCGATACGCCGACCTCGTCGCGTAAAGGAAACACGCAATGACCAGCACATCGGGGGGGGGGGGGGTGACCGTAACTGGGCTGACAAGACCATCTGGACAAGCGACAACTTATATGTGTTGCGCGGCATGAACAGCGAATCGGTTGATCTGATCTACCTTGACCCGCCGTTCAACTCCAAAACCAACTACGCCGCCCCCATCGGGTCAGCCGCCGCAGGCGCAGCGTTCAAAGACACGTGGACACTAAGCGATCTAGATACGGAGTGGATCGACCTCATGGAACATCAACACTCAGTGTTGTGGCGCGTGCTGCTCGCGGCGATGACCGATTCGGACAAATCTTATCTGGCTTATATGTCAATTCGGCTTATGGAAATGCATCGCATCCTGAAGCCAACAGGATTATTGTATCTGCACTGTGATCCAACCATGTCGCACTATCTGAAATTGGTGTTAGACGCGATATTCGGACGCAGCCAGTTCCGCAACGAAATAGTGTGGTGTTATTCTGGCGGTGGAATGTCAAGAAATAATTTTCCGCGTAAACATGACATTATTTTTCGCTATGCCAAGCAAGATGCAACAATAACTTACAATGTTGAGCGCAAACCCTACAAGGAGAATACTCAACAGGTGGGTAAGCATAGCACCTATAGCGGTGGACATGATATTGACTTGGAACGGGGCACACCCATTACTGATTGGTGGACAGACATTAAGACAGTAACTGGGTGGAGTTCAGAACGAACAGGGTATCCGACACAGAAGCCATTAGCTTTGCTTCAAAGGATAGTCAAGACCAGTTCCAACCCCGGCGACGTAGTCTTGGACCCGTTTTGTGGGTGTGCCACGGCACTTGTTGCTGCTGATGACTTGGGCCGAAATTGGGTAGGGATAGACATCTCTGGCAAGGCCGCGGAATTGGTCGTACAAAGAATAGAAGAGCGGCAAGGTTTGTTCCGCAATATCATACACCGTAGAGATATACCAGATCGTACTGATCTAGGCCCATTACCCCGCTACAACAGCCCAGAAAACCGCACACAACTCTACGGACAACAAGGCGGTCACTGCGCAGCCTGCGACGAACATTTCCAATCCCGTCACCTAGAAGTGGACCACATCATCGCACGCAACAAAGGCGGCACCGACCACATCAGCAACCTCCAACTCCTATGCGGCCATTGTAATCGGGTCAAAGGCGACCGGGGCATGGCATACCTCCGCGAGAAACTACAACTAGCCGCCTAGCCGTCAAGTTTACCCGATAATTCCCAAATCTTTGGAGCCAACTAGTTTTTTATAATAGACCGCGTGTAAGAATTCATGCATTAAATCACTTATTACACCATATTCATATTCTCCATAAGCCCAATCAGGTAAACTAGCCACATATATAATCCCATAGTTCGGATAATAACAAACACAAGGTACTTTACCTTTTATAACCACCTTGACATCATAAAAGACTTCCTTGCCAAGGTCTGTTAAACCCATCGCGTTGGCTATTTCAACCAAGTATTGAGGTTTGGTTTTTTCAATGGTAGCTATCCTTTGGGCTAAGGTTTGGTTGGGATTAACAGCCGGGGCGAGAATGGTGGTCGTCGTCGTTGTTGTGGTCACTGGAATGATGGTTGTGGTCGTGGTTGGTGGAATTGTAGTGGTTGTAGTGGTTGTAGTTGTTGTGGGAATTGGTGGTTGAGTAGTGGTTGTGGGGTTGCAGTTGTTGGGGGTTAGGTGGGTGTCGATGTTGTATTTGCAGCGGTAGACGTTGAGTAGGTTTTCCTGGTTCCGGATCAGCAGGTCACGGGTTGTGATCTCTTGGGGGGTGGGGGTACCGGTGAAAAGCACCGGGGGTGGGGGAGGCTGGGTGGGGTGGCCATCGGAGCAGCCGCCGTCAACGATGTGGGTGTCGATGTCGAACATGCACCGGTAGGTGTTCAGCAACGCTTCCTGATCAGCTACCAAACGATCCCGCAACCGAACATCACCAACAGTCGCACCACCGCCACCAGCCGCCACCGGGGCCAACCCGAACACCACCCCGGCCACCACCCAACCAACCAACAACAAACGCCTCACAACCACACCCCCTCCTGGGCATCTATTCTTACGGCAGTAAATATAGATGCCCATCGTGGAATTTGGTTTGTGGTGGTCATGTGGGGATTGGTTCTCTGGTGCTGAGTCTGCCTTCGATCGCCGAGCACGCTGACGGCTATTGTGGTACCCACGGGTGGCTCCTTTCATCAGGTTGTCCGTGAGGCTACCACAGCCCGGTGACAGTGCGTGCGGGGGGAGGGGGTGGGAGGGGCGGGCGGGAAACTGTCACCGGGGGTTTCTATGATGCGCAACCATGGAAATCGCACTGGTTGTTCTTGTTGTCGTGCTGGCGGCTGTCCTGGCCGTGGTTGTGCTGCGGGGTCGGCAGGGTGGAGGGAGTTCGGCCGCTCTCGAGGTCGAATTGAAGGTGCGCGGCGAGCAACTCGAGGCGACCATCTCTGAGCGTGATGCCGCGCGCACCGAACTAGCGTCAGTGCGGGGCGAAAGGGAGGATGCCCTCCGTGAGCTGGAACGGGTCAGAGCCGATCACCGGGCTCGGCAGGAGGAGCTGGACAAAGCCCGCGAGCAACTCGACATCCAGTTCAAGGGGATCGCAGACCAAGTCACCAAGGCCAACAGCGAGGCATTTCTGATGCAGGCCAAGGAACAATTCGAGAACCAGCGCAAGCTCAGCGCCTCCGATCTGGAGAAACGCCAGCAGGCCATTCAGGAGCTTGTGAAACCGGTGAGGGAGAATCTGGAGAGGTTCGAGAAGCAGGTCGGGGAGATCGAGAAGAACCGTGTTGGGGCCTATCAGAGTTTGGTGACCCAAGTCGGCCAGCTCCGGGGGGTCACCACCAGTCTCAGCGAGGCTTTGCGGTCACCGCAGATGCGAGGGCAATGGGGGGAGCAGCAGCTTCACAACATCCTGGAGCTTTCGGGGTTGAGCGAGCGCATCGACTTCTTCGAGCAGGACACCGTTTCTCTGCCCGAAACCGGGAGGAAGGGCCGTCCCGACGCGGTCGTACACATTCCCGGCGGGCTGAAGGTGGTCATTGATGCCAAGACCCCACTGAGTTCCTACCTGGATGCCCACAACGCCGACGATGAGCAACGCCAAGCCGAGCTGCTGAGGAGTCACGCCACCACGCTCATGGGCCATGCCCAGACCTTGGGGGATCGCGACTATGCGGCCGCGGTGGCCGGTTCGCCCGACTTCGTGGTGATGTTCCTGCCCGCCGATCCCATCCTGGATGCGGCCATGGACCAGAAGCCAACGCTATGGGAGGATGCCTGGCGCAAGCACCGGGTGCTCATTGCCACCCCCGGATTGCTGCTGGCCTTCTTGCGTACCGTGGCGGTGGCCTGGCAGCAGCAGGACCTTCAGGAGAATGCCCAGAGGATTGCCGAGGGGGCTGGGTTGTTGTACGACAGCTTGAGGGTTTACGCCGGTCACGTGGACAAGGTTGGGAGGGGACTCAACAGTGCGGTTAATGCCTACAACGACAGTATCGGCTCGCTGGAGGGCCGCGTGTTGCCCCGGGCCCGCAAATTTGAGGACTTGGGGGTGGAGATCGGGACAAAGCCGATCGACATGCTCGCACCGCTGGAGGCGCTACCTCGTACTGCATCGGCCGCCGAGATGGTCGAGGCTGAGGCCGGATCTTCCATGGAGGAGCTGCTAGATGTTCCCGATCCTGGGGGTGACGAAAGGTGAGGGTCGGATTGTTAGCGGTCGGTCAGCAACCGAGGGGGGATCAGCCACTCCAGCGTGCCGGTGTTGAGGTTCACCCAGGCCAAAGCTGCGGTGGGTATCCGCACGTCGGCCCCGGTGATCTGCTTGAGGGTGCCCGATATGGTCGGCTCGTGGCCGACCAGCATGGTGACCGGAGCCCGGCGCCGGCCGGCCAAAGAGACCATGTCATCCACCGTCCCGTAATAAAGTTCGTCAACGGTTTCTGTTGGACAGGTCCAGTTGCCGGCACTCATGGCCAATTCGAGGGTTTGATGGGTTCTAACCGCGGGAGAGCACAGCGCAAGGTCGGGCAATTTGCCGGTCTCGGCCAGGAATCGGCCGGCGGCGGCGGCCGCTCGGCGGCCCCGATCTGCCAGCGGCCGATTGAGGTCGGGTGTCTCGCCCGTGTCCCAGTCGGACTTGGCATGCCTCAAGAAGACGACGGCGGGCATGGGCCAGGGGGCGGAGTGGTTGGATGCTCGGCGGCTGATGGTCGTGCCGTTCCCCCGGGTACCCCCATCGGCGTGAACGGTATCGACCAACGTCGTCCCATGGGCTTACCCTAGCTGTAATCCTTATGGAGATAGTTGACTTTTAAAATGGTGGTTTATAAGGTGTGCCCACGGCTAGGCCGATTCTTGTCCCGATGGACTCAAGCAAAGGAGAAAATTGTGAAGGCAATTTTTAGAGGTTCCCGACATCAACTGCTGGCAGGCAGGTCCACGATGGGCGGTGGTAAGCGCCGGGGCATTCAGGCTATTGCCGTGGCCACAGCCTTCGTTCTGGTGGCATCGGCTTGTGGAAGTGGTGCCGGCGACACCGAGTCGCAGGGTGAACCCGAACTCCTACAGGTACAGCTCACGGCTGACACGGACGGCAAGGAGGGCATGGGCGACAAGTCCGAGGATGCCGGAGATAAGGAGGGTATGGGCGATAAGTCCGAGGATGCCGGAGATAAGGAGGGCATGGGCGACAAGTCCGAGGAAGCCATGCCGGGTGCGCCGACTGATGTGATGGCGGCCCCTAGGTTTACGGAAGCGACCATCACTTGGAAGTCGGGGAGTGAGGGAAGGTGCCCGACGACCGGTTATGCCGTCAGGGTTCTGAGTTATGGTGACATGTCCGAAGTTGTCGCCACGTCTCCTCAACTGGCCGATACCAGTTGGTATGTAAGTGGTTTGAGCTCCGATACCAAGTATCGGGTTGAGGTGTGGTCCTTCGGGGATTGCGGTCCGTTCCCGTTGGGGTTGGGGACAAGCATGTTCAGCACCATGGCCTTGCCGGGGCCGGTGGACTTCGAAGAACTGAACCGCACTCAAACACTTCCCCGACCCATGCTGCCGCCGCCACCGGGCCAGGTTCCAGGCCAGAGTTTCGATAATTTCATTTCCGGTAGTGCGTTGTGGGAAGTGGTCGTACCCAATGTGGCACCGTTTATCTTGCAGGATCTTTCCCATCCCCAAACCCCCGGCGGTGATGCCTCGCTGGTTCACTTCTATGTGACGAGCCTGATGGCCGCAGCCTTTGATGCCATGGCTCCTTACCATGAAACGGCAGTTGGGATGTATTCGCGCTTCGAGCGCCGCCCGGAAGAGGAAGGGCAGAGCAACCTGCTGCCCAACGAAGCATTGCTGTATGTGGTTTACCGTGTGATGCTGGAGTACGCGCCTCACCGGGCCCAGCAGTGGCGGGGCATGCTGGCGGTGCATGGGTTAAACCCCGATAACAACATCGGGATGGACCAGGACTGCTTCGACAACAACGCCACCACTCCCGCCGCAATCGGCAACTTGGCGGCCAAATGCTTCTTGGAAGGTAGGCAAAACGACGGGTTCAACGCAGTGGGCCAGGAGACCCCGGGGATGCCCTTTGCCGATACCACCGGTTACATGCCGGTGAACACGGCCTATGAGCTGAAGGATCCCTCCCGGTGGCAGCCGCTGATTGAGCGCCTGCGGGTGGGCAACTACCGGATTCAGCATTACGTGACACCCCAGTATGCCAATGTGCAGCCTTATAGTGGTATAGACCCTCGCTCGGTGCGTGTGCCATCGCCCACCGCCAGCAATCACATGAACGAGGAGGCCTACAAGGCCCAGGCCGATGAGGTGTTGGAGATCTCCAGGAATCTGACCGATGAGCAGAAGATGTATGTGGAGTACTTCGACAACAAGGTCCGGGATGCCATTTTCCTGCCGTGGGTCAAGAACGAGCACAACGTGGTCAAGCACATTCAGCTCGAGTTCTTGGTGCACATGGCGGCTTGGGATGCCGGCATCATCGCCTGGCAGGAGAAGACGCGTTACGACGCGGTGCGCCCGGTGACGGCGATAAATTACCTCTATCCGGACCTGAATTGGAAGAGCTACGCGCCTGCTTCCGATCATCCCGAGTACCCCTCGGCCACGACCATCTTCTGTGCTGCTTATGGTGAGGCCGCTCGGCTTTATACCGGCAGCGATGAGATAAAGGAAGGTGACTTCGTGGGCATGCTGCCTCCGGGCTTCTCGAGACTTGAGCCCGGGACACCGAAAGCGCCTGTCACCTTGAAGTTCGATTCCTGGACCGACTACGTCAACAAGTGTGGCGAGAGCCGCCTGTGGGGGGGCGTGCATTTCCGGGCCGCGGTGGATGCTTCGCTCGAGGTAGGTACCGGCATAGGTGAGCACGCCTATGAGTACTTCAAGTCCCTCATGGACGGCGAAGCTCCTCCGAGGAAAGCCGCAGTTCCGCTGGACCCGGATCCCATGCTGGATGGGCCTAGCTGGACTGGCCGGTAGCCTCGGCAGGCAGGAAAGCCCTACTCAGCAGGTCTAACCTGTTCACAAAATAACGCCCATGAGCAAGCCTCATACATTGTTGCCGCCTGGCAACGGCCTGTCGGAAGCTTTCCTCATGCAGCACAAGGAGGAGTTCTATCTGCTGCTCCGTCTGTCGTTCGCACTGCTGACCGGCATGCACGGAGCGCAGAAGGCCTTCCTGATGTGGGATTTTCCTGCCGACCAGGAACTATCACCGCTGGTGGATGTAGCCGGGTGGGTCGAAGCAATCAGTGCACTCATGATTGCGGCCGGTTTATTGGTAAGGCTTGCGGCCGGAGCGATGGTGATCCTGCTGCCCGTTGCCTACTTCGTTGTCCACTTCGAGAGGGGGTTGTGGGCCCACCACTACCATCCGGAGGAGGGGTTCACCACTCTCCACCATGGCGGTGAGGTGGTAATGCTGCATTTCCTCATAGCTTGTGTCATCCTCGTTCTGGGGGGCAGGAAATGGAGCTTGGAACGCCTGATTTTCAAGAAGGAGTTGTTGTAACACCGGAACCGGATGCCGCGCAGTCGGTTTATGACGCGGTGGGTCGCCAGGAGTTCTTCGACCACTTGGTGGATCGCTTCTACGAAGGGGTGGCTGAGGATCCGGTGTTGCGTTCCCTGTACCCCAAGGACCTGGGACCGTCCCGTCGTAGGCTGGCTGGTTTCTTGGCCCAGTACTGGGGTGGACCACCTCACTACAGCGCCGAGCGGGGTCACCCCCGCTTGTGGATGCGCCACGCGCCCTTCGAGATCGGTGTGGCGGAACGAGATGCCTGGATGCATCACATGCGGTCAGCGCTGGACGAGGTTGATCTGCCCGGCGACATCCGCTCCGCCATGCTGGACTACTTCGAGTCGGCCGCCACCCACCTGATCAACAAGCAGCCCCCGGCCCCACCTTCCGATACCCGAAAGCTTCCACTTCGCCAACCCTCGTAGCCGACTGGCAAGGACCGCCGGCGATGCACACTTTCCCCGGGGGTGGTCAGGAGCGTGGCAGGTAACACTTTCCCCGGGGGTGGTCAGGAGCGTGGCAGGTAACACTTTCCCCGTGGGTGGTCAGGAGCGTGGCAGGTAACACTTTCCCCGTGGGTGGTCAGGAGCGGGGCAGGTAAAACTTTCCCCGTGGGTGGTCAGGAGCGGGGCAGGTAAAACTTTCCCCTGGGGTGGTCAGGAGCGGGGCAGGTGGGCAGTGGCCCCCTGGCCGATCACCCGCAAGAACACACCGGAGCGAGGCTTGGGGGCGAAAAAGCTGGATTTGGGGGGCATCAGCCCACCCTCGTCGGCCACTGCCATCAACTCGCGCACCGTCATCGGGTGCAGTGCGAACCCCACTTTGCCCCCGGCATCGCACCGGGCGGCCATCTCCTGCGCGCCGGCTGATTCGGGCAGGTACTCCACCGCCGACCGGTGAGCGAGCTCGTCGAGCCCCAGCACGGGGCCGAGTATGGATTGCCGCAAGCGCTCCACGTCCAGGTGGTCCACTGCCCGGTGACCCGCAGGGGGTGGCAACCCCAACTTGTGCCATGAGCCTGCGATGTACACCCCCACGATTCCCCGGGCCCGGGGGTAGGCATCCGCGGCGGAGCAGGCCGGGGTCACCTCGGCGGCTCTCGACAGCGCATCGAGGCGGCCGGCGGTACTGCGGGGGTGCTGGTCGAGAGCCAGCCGGTGGAAGGCCTGCACGTGGAGCTGCTCGTCGGGGAACACCACGGCCAGGGTCCGGGCCAGAGCCGGATTACCGGGATGGCCGGTCAACGCTCGCACCGCGGCGGCCGAGCGGTGATGGCCATCGGTGACGTACAGGACCCGGTCGTCGAGGGTCTCGACAACCGGGCGGGTGTGACTTTCGGGCACCGTCCAGACTTGATGGCGCACCGTTTCGGATCCGAACTCCAAGTCTGCGGCTACGGTCGAGGTGACCTCGAAAAGCACCTCCTCCAACTCGGTTGATGACCGCACGGTCATGGCCACCGGGCTGGAGGTGGCCCCGACCCCCAAGAGGTGGGTGGTGAGCAGGTCGGCCCGCTCGTCGTGGACGTTCTCGTGGATCCGGATGCGACCGTCGGCGAACCCCCGCACCGGCACGGTTCCCACCACGCCGGTCTGCGTGCCCTGCTCGTGGTCCAGCCGGTACAGGTACAGGGCCGGTCGGCCGGTGGGAGCGAAAGCCTGAGCTTCGAGGAGCCGGGTGAGGGCGGCGGCCCCCTCGGCCACGAGATCCTCGTAGGAGTGATGGTCACCTCCGGGCCGATCATCCTGGCTCCGGGTGACGTTCATGTAGCTGTACGGATTGGCCTCGATCAGCGTTCGGCGCTGTTGGGGCGAGAGGTTGTCATAGGCTCGGCTGATGACTCTGCCGGCCCAGTCGGGGCGCACGAGCCACCCGGAGAAGGGGGCCACCAGCGGTTCGTCACCCCCCCCACCGCCGGCTACCAGCGGTTCGTCACCCCCCCCACCGCCGGCCACTGCGGGCCCACTGGTCACGGTGCCGCCGCCGGCATGGTGTCGAGCACCGTGGCACAAATCACGTGCTCGATACCGCCGAGCACTTTCAAGACCTCATCGTCGAGGGTGCCGGACACCTCGATGATGGCCACGGCTGCCTTTGAGCCGGAGAAGATCCGGTTCTGCATGTTGGCCACGTTCAGATGCCGCCGGCTCAGCTCCTGGAGCACGCAAGCCAGAACTCCCACCCGATCGTAGTGGCGGATGCTCAAGGTGGCGGTGCGGTTCGGCACTTGCTCCAGGTTGACGCAATCCCGGGCCACGCCGGTCCGGTAGGCCTCGATCACCTCGGCGGTACCCTCGGCCACCGCCGCCTGGGACTGCTGGGTGGAGGCTCCTATGTGATGGGTGGCCGTTACCTTGTGGTGGCGGGCCAACTCCGAACTGATCCGCCCCAGCGCCTCGGGCGGTTCATCGGCAAAAACATCGAGGCCGGCCCGGAGCTCGGTGGCATCCAGCGCAGCCAGCAGCGCGGCCTCGTCGACCACTTCGCCCCGGCTGGTGTTGATGAGCACCGCGTCGGGCTTCATGGCGGCCAGGAATGCTGCGTCCACCATGCCCGAGGTTGTCCTGTCGCCGGGAACGTGCAGGGACACGATGTCGCTGACGGCGAGCAACGTGGCCCGGTCGGGCACCTCCTCCACCCCCATATCAGCCAGCTTGCGGTGCGTATGGGGGGAACGGCCGGGGCGGGGTTCGGTGACCACCCTCAGACCGCAGGCCCCAGCCCGCCGGGCCACCTCGAGGCCTATGGCCCCCATACCGATGATGCCCAGGGTGGATCCGTACAGGCCTCGGGCCTTGCTGTAGGTCTGCTTGTTCCAGTGACCGGCTCGGAGATCGGCAGTGGCGGGGGCGATGTGGCGGTCGATGGCGAACATCAACCCCAGGGTCAGTTCGGCCACCGCTATGGCGTTGCGCCCGGGCACCTTGCATACGAATATGCCCAGTTCGGCGGCCCGGTGGGTATCGATGGTGTTGGTTCCCGCGCCGGCCCGCACCACGAGTCCGAGCCGGTTGCCCGCTTCCAGGGTGGTGGCGGTGACCCTGGTGCTGCGCACCACCAACACGTCGAACCCGCCGATGTGCCCGGGCAGGCTCTCGGCGGTCAGCGAGGGTTCCACCACGCATTCGTCACCCCCGGTTCGCAGCCGCTGGATCGCGCTGGGGGCCAAACTGTCGGCAAAGAGGATTCGTATGACGGGGCCTCCGTTTCCAAGTGGTCGCCTCGGCGAGCCTTTGCGTCCCCTAGCAGGGTAGCTTCGGCGGGGTGGCAGGCGGTAGGGATCGGGGAGCGGTACCGGTGAAGGGACGTCTGGGCCGTACTGCCACCATGGCCGGGTTGGGGGTCCGCAGCGGGGGACGGTGGACGATGAGCAGGGCCAAAAGGGTGTTCGCCGGCGCGGGGCGGGTTGAGGCCCTCGATGCCGAGCGGGAGTTGCGCATTGCCGCCGACGTGGTGGAAGTGCTGGGGAATATGAAGGGCGCGCTGATGAAGCTGGGTCAGATGGCCAGCTATCTGGATGTGGGTTTGCCCGAGGCCACCCGGACCTCCCTGGCCCAGCTCCGGACCAACGCCCCGCCGATGAGTGCAGCCCTGGCCGCCTCGGTTGTCACCGAGGAGCTGGGCGCAGCCCCCGATGAGCTTTTCGAGCGGTGGGATCCGTCACCCATCGCGGCGGCATCCATCGGCCAGGTCCACCGGGCCATCACCACCGACGGTCGGGCCTGCGCGGTCAAGGTGCAGTATCCCGGGGTGGCTGAGGCCATCGCTGCCGACCTGGGGTCGGCCCGGGTGGTGTTTCGCGCCCTGTCCGTGCTGTTCCCCGGCCTGGATCCGGTACCGGTGGTGGAGGAGTTGCGCGAGCGGCTCACCGAAGAACTGGACTATGGGCACGAGGCAGCCAACCAGCACCTGTTCGCCGACCACTACCGGAACCACCCCTACATCTCGGTGCCCGAGGTGTACGACGATCTGTGCTCGCCCCGGGTGCTGACCACCGAGCTGGTTACCGGATCCGTCTTCGAGGAGGTGCTGAACTGGCCTCGTCGGCAGCGCAACCGGGTGGCTGAGACCATCTACCGGTTCTCGTTCGGGTCGATCTACCGCCTGGGGGCCTTCAACGGCGATCCCCACCCGGGGAACTACCTGTTCCACCCCGACGGCCGGGTCACGTTCCTGGACTTCGGCCTGGTGAAGCGGTTCACCCCGGCCGAGACCGCCCAGTTCGAGCGCATGCTCACCGCCATGGTTATCGACCGGGACATCGCTCGGTTCCGCGCCGAGGTGGTGGCCGCCGGGCTGCTGCCGGCCGAAGCCCCGTTCGACAACGCCGCGGTGGAGTCGTACTTCACCCATTTCTACGAGTTCGTACTGGAGGACGAACCCCGAACCTTCACCCCCGAGTACGCCGCTGCCGGGGTGCGGGCCATCTTCGAGGCCTCCGGGGTTCACGGCGAGCTGAAGAAGGTGCTGAACGTGCCCCCGTCGCTGGTGATCCTCCAGCGGATAAACCTGGGGCTGATATCACTTTTCGCCCAACTCGGTGCCACCGCCAACTGGCGGGGTATAGCCGAGGAGCTATGGCCGTTCGTGGACGGACCGCCATCCACCCCCATGGGCAGAGATGCTCGGGCTTGGCGCGAATCCCTATCCCCACCGTGAGGAGGCCCCGATGCCACGCTGCTGGTGGGCACGGATGCTCAGGCTTGGCGCGAATCCCTATCCCCACCGTAAACATCGGGTCGTCCGGTGTCCTACGCTGGCGGGTCATGAAGTTCGGCATCGGTTTCGCCAACATCCTCCAATGGACCACCGCCCAGGGTGCGGTGGAGTTCGGTCGGGCGGCGGAGGCGGCCGGATTCGACTCGGTGTGGACAGTGGAACACGTGGTCTATCCCGACGAGTACGCCTCGCAGTATCCCTACGACCCGTCGGGCAGGATGGCGATGACTCCCGACTCCCCCCTGCCCGATCCTCTGATATGGCTGGCATGGGTGGCAACGGCCACCACGAACCTGCGGTTGGGCACCGGTATCTTGATCCTGCCCCAGCGCAACCCGGTGGTGCTGGCCAAAGCCCTGGGCACGCTGGATTCCATGGCCGGTGGCCGGGTCACCCTGGGGGTGGGCGTGGGTTGGCTCAAGGAGGAGTTCGAGGCTCTGGGTATTCCGTGGGAGCACCGGGGGCAGCGCACCGACGACTACATCGGAGCCATGCGGGCGCTGTGGGACAGTGACAGCACATCGTTTTCCAGCCACCACGTATCGTTCTCCGGGGTGAGCATGAACCCCAAACCGGCCGGGGGTCGGGTACCCATCGTGATCGGTGGGCACTCGAGGGCGGCGGCTCGCCGGGCGGGCCGGCTGGGTGACGGTTTCTGGCCCGGTCCCCGCCAGGGGGTGTCCATCGCCGAACTCATCGACGTGATGCATCAGGAAGCCGCGGCCGCCGGCCGGGACCCCGGCAGCATTGAGATCACCGTTGGCCTGCCCAACACGCCCATGGACGATCCCGCCGGGTTGGTGCAGGAGGTGGCCGACCTGGGGGCTCACCGCCTGATCGTCCCCTCGTTCTTGTTCTTGGCCGACACCGCCGAGACGATGGCGGCCTTCGGCGAGCAGCTTCGATCCGCAGCCCAAACCCAAGGATGATTGCTATGGACAAAGTTCATGCCGCCGCGATCAATGATTCCCATCGATAAAGTTCATCCCGCCGCGATCAATGATTCCCATCGATAAAGTTCATCCCGCCGCGATCAATGATTCCCATTGGTAAGGTTCATGCCGCCGCCATCGAGCGCACCGGCCTGGAAGATTTTGGTTCCCGTGATTACTGGCAGGGTTTGAACGTGTTGGTGGAATCCTTGGAGATCGAGGCGGCCATGACCGCCACCGGCCGCCACGCGATCACCGAGATCATCATCCAGGCCCTGATGGGGCGGCTCAGGGCCGAGGCCGGTTTGAAAGCCCGGCCCGAGGCAGCTTCCTCCACCATTGCCCGCCCGCTGGTGATCGTCGGCCTGCCTCGCACCGGCACCACCGCCCTGCACCAACTCATGGCGGCCAGCCCTCACTTCCAGGGATTGGAACTGTGGCTGGCGGAGATGCCCCGCCCCCGCCCACCCCGTGACCAGTGGGACCGGATCGGTGATTACACCGCTTGCCGGGCCAAGACCGATGCCATCGCCGAGATGGATCCGGAGCGGGCCGCCATTCACATGCAATCGGCCGAGCTGGTGGACGAGTGTTGGAATCTGCTCCGCCAGTCGTTTGCCAGCGTGACCTTCGAGTGCCTGTTCCGCATCCCCACCTACTCGGCCTGGTGGGCGGCCTGCGACATGGGTCCGGCCTACGCCCAGCATCGCCGTAGTATCGGGCTGATCGGCGTGGACGAGCCCGACACGTGCTGGCTGCTCAAGGACCCCAGCCATCTGTTCGCCCCCGAGGCGCTGTTCGCCGCCTACCCCGACGCCAACGTGGTGATGACCCACCGGGATCCGCTGAAGGCGGTGGCCTCGGTGTGCAGCCTCACCGCGGTGAGCCGCCGGGGATTCGAGCAGCATCCCGACGGCATCGCCCACGGCCGCGAGCAGACCGAGCTGTGGGCCCGGGGTATCGACCGTATGCTGGCGGCCCGAGCCGGTCGAAAGGATCGGTTCCACGACCTGCACTTCAGCGACTTCCAGGCCGATCCGCTGGGTAGCGTGGCCGCCATCTGCGACCGGTTCGGCTACCCCTTCGACACCGCCGCCGAGCGGAGGATGGCCCGGTGGGCGGCCGATCATCCCCGGGGCGAACACGGCGTTCACGACTACAGCCCCGAATCTTATGGCCTGCGGGCCGAGGACCTCAACGAACGCTTCGCCCGCTACATCGAGACCTGCGGGGTGGCGGTCGAGCAATCGGTGGTGTAGGTATGGGCCATTCGCAACCGGCGGCAGCGGTGAGCGCATCAGTTTGGGTGTGGCGATGACCCCGGGAGTATGGGGTATCAACAACCGGCGGCAGCGGTGAGCGAGATCGATCTGGCCGGGAGCTGGGAGGGGTTCTGCGATGCTCTGAGGGGTGCGGGCCGCCAGGTGCTGGAGGCTGCTCCCGACGATGACTTCGACCGGGCCGAGGGGTTGCGCTACGTCACCCGCCTGGCCACCAACTTCTTGCGGGCCAACCTGGAGGAGGCCGATCCGGCCCGGGCTCTACTCAACCAGTCGGGGGTCAAGATCGGCCTGGACAACCCCGACTACGTCTACGGTGCGGCCCGGCTTTCACCGAGCTTCGAATACCGGCTTCGGGGCCGGCTCAACGATGCCCACTCCATCCGGATGGGGGCCTTCAGCGGGGGGTTGGGCACCCCTGAGGGGTTGATCCGGGACAGTTACCTGACCACCGAGGACCTCTCGGTCGCAACCGGCGGCCTCTTCGAGGTGACCATCAGCACCGAACCCCGGCCCGGGCCGTGGTTGGCCATGAAGGAGGGCACCAACTCGCTGACCATCCGCCAGACCCTGCTGGATAGGCCCAATCAAACCCCCGCCGAGCTGACTCTCGAGCGCACCGACGGTGGCAGCCCGCCCCAGCCGGTGGATCCCGAGCGGTTGGCCGGTGCGCTGGGCCGGGCCGGTTTCACCGTGACCGCGGTGGTGGATCAGTTCCTGGGCTGGTCGGCCGGTTTCGCAGCTCACCCCCACCGGATCAGACCCATCGACCCCGAGCTGTTGGCTTTCGCCCAGGGCGACCCCGACACATCCTACAACTACGGTTATTACGACCTGGGTCCCGACGAGGCCTGGATCATCGAGTTCGAACCCCCGGAGTGCGAGTACTGGAACATCCAGCTCGGCAACCACTGGCTGGAGTCGCTGGACTTCGAGCACTACCGGACCAGCCTCAACCATCACACTGCCGTCGTTGAGGGCAGTGGCACGGTGCGGGCGGTGGTGGCCCGGCGCGATCCCGGTCACCCCAACTGGCTGGACACCGCGGGCCACGCCCGGGGAGGTCTGGCCCTTCGCTGGGTGGGTGCCGGTTACGACCCCGAGGTTCGCTGCCGGGTGGAGCCGATCTAGATCCTAGATCTCCCTTTCGGGACGGCCGGGGCCGCCGGCGGGGTTTCCGCCCATGTCGGCGTTCAGCTCGGCCCTGGCCATCAGATCGGACACGATGGGGCCGAGAACGGTGGGATCCTGGGAATCGAGTTCCACCGCCGGCCCCCGGACCCAGCCCTCGGCTATGGCCAGCGAGGAACCGCCGGCCAGCCAGACCCGCCCGGTCACGTTGGATGCCTCGGGGCTGCACAGCCATACCGCGATTGGTGCGACCCACCGGGGGGCCATCGACTCCATGGCATCGTCGGGGATCTGGCCGCCGCCCATCAGCGGGGCGGTGAGCCGGGTGAACGCGCTGGGGGCTATGCAGTTCACCGTGACCCCGTAGCGCACCAGCTCCATGGCCGATATGACGGTGAAGGCTGCGATGCCCGCCTTGGCGGCACCGTAGTTGGTCTGTCCCACATTGCCGAATATCCCCGACGGGGACGAGGTGTTGATGATCCGGGCATCGAAGCTGCGCCCGGCCTTGGTTTGTTCCCTCCACCAGGCGGCGGCGTGGTGGACGGGGGCGAAGGTGCCCTTGAGATGCACCTGTACCACCGCATCCCAGTCGGCCTCGCTCATCGAGAACACCATGCGGTCCCGCAGGATGCCGGCGTTGTTGATGAGTATGTCCAGCGTTCCGAACGTGTCGATGGCTTGGTGGATCATGGCCCGGGCCGCCTCGAAGTCGCTCACGTCGGCACCGTTCACCACCGCCTCGCCGCCCAGGGCCCGGATCTCCTCGACCACCTCGCCGGCGGGTCCGGTGTCGCCACCCCGCCCGTCGGGTTCGGCCCCCAAGTCGTTCACCACCACCCTGGCCCCGTGCTCGGCCAGCATGAGGGCGTACTCCCGCCCGATGCCCCGCCCGGCACCGGTGACCACCGCGACCCTTCTCTCGCAAAGCTTTTTCATGATATCCAGACCCTTCCTTCGCAAAGCTTTTTCATGATGTCCAGATCCTTCCCTCGCAAAGCTTTTTCATGATTTCAACCCCTTTTTGCTGTCGAGATTATGTTGCGGTCGAACTATAGAAGAGCACCGGCCAGGGTTCGCCACTGGGCGATGGGCAACTCGCCCCGGGG
This sequence comes from Candidatus Poriferisocius sp., assembly GCF_965202595.1. GTDB lineage: Bacteria > Actinomycetota > Acidimicrobiia > Acidimicrobiales > Bin134 > Poriferisocius. The sequence continues at coordinate 2,126,480 of NZ_OZ241836.1, read as the reverse complement.
GGTGAGCACCTGCACGGCCACGTGGTCGGCCCCGGCATCGTGGTGAGCCTGGATGCGGGCCGCGATGGAATCGAGGTCGCCCCAAGCCACAATGGCATCCACCAGCCGGTCGGACAGATCGGTGGTGTCGGCCTCGGTGAACCCCAGGCGGTGAAGGTTGTTCACGTAGTTGGGCAACCCCATGTACATGGCCATGTTCTCCCGGGCCAGCGACCGGGCCTTGTCGGGATCGGTCTCCAGGCACACCTTTTGCTCCGGGGCCAGCAAAGCATCGGGACCCATGATCTCCCGGGCCCCGGCGGTGTGCTCGGGGGGCACGAAATAGGGGTGGGCCCCGGCGGTGCGCTCGGTGGCCAGCGCCAGCATCCTGGGACCCAGGGCGGCCAGAACCAGCGGTGGGCTCTGCTCGGGGCCGGCGGCCATGAACATCGCCCCCTCCATGGCATCCAGGTAATCCACCATGAACGAGTAGGGCTTGGAGTAGTCGAGTTTGCGGATTCCCTCGATGAACGGGCCGTGACTGACCCCGATACCCAGCAGGAACCGGTTGCCGAACGCCTCGGCCACCGTCTTCTGGGCCGCCGCGGTGGTCATGGGATGGCGAGCATGGATCTGCACTATCCCGGTGGCGACCTTCAGCGTGCTGGTGGCCCCCAGCATGACCGATGCCGACACGAACGGATCCCGGCCCACCGCCTCGGGGATCCACAGCGTGGGCCAGCCCAACTCCTCCAGCTCGGCGACGATCTCCCGCACCCGGTTCGAGGGCTGCTGGTCCAGAACGCCCTGCCACAAACCGATCCTTCCGATATCCATAGCCGGCGACTCTAGTTGCCCCCTTCCCCGAGGTCGCATTGCTGGGACTACCGGGTAATGCCCTTCGCGGTTGCCCATGATCCGTAAGTTGCCCCCTTCCCCGAGGTCGCATTGCTGGGACTACGCTTCGAGCCGTGCCCAGTTATGAGAACCTGCTGTACGAGGAGTCCGACGGGGTGGCGGTAATCACGTTGAACCGGCCCGAACGGCTCAACGCCCTGGACAACACCTCCTGCGATGAGTTGCGGGCCGTGTGGGCCCATCTCCGCTACAACGACGATGTGCAGTGCGTGATCCTCACCGCCACGGGGGAGCGGGCGTTCAGCTCGGGGGTGGACATCACCGGTTCTTGGCGGCAGCCCAGCTCACCGTTCATGGTGGACGATCCGATTTCCACCGTCGGCCCCAAGTCCAACGACTACTGGCGCCCGGTTATAGCTGCGGTTAACGGCATGGCCGCGGGAGGGGCCTTCTACCTGCTGGGCGAGGTGGAGTTCATCATCGCCGCCGACCACGCCACCTTCTTCGATCCCCACGTCAGTCACGGTATGGCCGCGGTGAACGAGCCCATGTTCATGCTCCAGCGGATGCCGCTGGGCGAGGTCATGCGGCTGTCGCTTTTGGGCCGCCACGAGCGCATGTCGGCCCAGCGGGCCTTCCAGATCGGGCTGGTTCAGGAGGTGGTGCCTGTGGGTGAGCTAATGGGCGCGGCCCGCTGGTGCGCGGAGGCGATCGTGGCGGCTCCCGAGCCGGTGGCCATCGAGGCCACCATGAGGGGTTTGTGGACCGCGCAGTCCACCACGCTGGCCAACGCGATGAACAGCGGGGTGGCTTTTTTGAGCCTGGCCGGAGCCGAGGAGCAGATCACCGAAAAGGCCCGGGGCATCAAGGAACAAACCCGTATCGAACCCCGTATCCGATGATTGGGGCAAGGGCGGGGGAGATGGCCCGCAGCCAGGGCGCGGGTATCCCGTATCCGATGATCGGGACGGGGGCGGGGGGTATGGCTTGTAACCAGGGCGCGGGTATCCCGTATCCGATGATCGGGGCCGGGGCAGGGGCGAGATGAGGCCGGGTGCGCTGGAGGGGCTTCGGGTGGTGGATCACACCGACATGCGGGGGGCGCTGTGCGGTCGGGTGCTGGGCGACCTGGGAGCCGAGATCATCCGGGTGCCGCCGATCCCCGATGCCGGCGGCCCGGCCCATGCCCATCGCAACGCCAACAAGGCAATGGGCGATCCCGCCGACCTGGAGGCGCTGATTGCCGGTGCCGACCTGCTCATCGACAACTCCGGGTTGGATTACGTCGAGCTTGCCGGGTGCTGCCCCGCACTGGTGGTGGTGGCGCTGACCGACATGGGTCTGACCGGCCCCCGGTCGGGCTGGCGGTTGGAGCCGCTACCCGCGTTTGCCTCCTCGGGGGCGCAGCACCTGTCGGGTTTCATGGACAGGTCTCCGTGCTGGCACCCCGGCTACATCGCCCACGACTGCGCTTCGGTGCTCGGTGCTCTGGGTGGGCTGGCCGCGGTGATGGGTCGCAGCCGCCACGGGCGGGGTCAGGTGGTGGAGATCAGCGTGCAGGAGGCAGCCCTGGGTGGGTTGAACCCCTGGTCGGTGCTCATCCCCGACTACTTGGCGCACTTTCCCGAGCTGCCGGCCAAGGGCCACCGCAACGCCGACGGGAACTACTGGATCTTCCCGGCCCGTGACGGCTGGGTGCGCACGGTGATCGGCACTCCCAAACAGTGGAACGGCTTTGTGGAGGTGCTGGGTGGCCCCGATGCCCTGACCGGACCGGAGTGGAGCGATGGCGTTTTCCGGGCCCGGAACCGGGACGTGATTCACATGGTGGCCGACGGGATCCTGGCTCAGCACGACCGGGTGGATCTGTTCGAGCGTGGCCTGGCCGCGGCCACCACCATTGGCGTGATCCAGTCGCCCCGCGAGTTCGTGGCCCACCCGCAGGTTGTGGGCCGGGGGTTCTTCCGCCACGACGTGGAGGGTTCCGAGGGGTTGCCGGTGCCCGATGCCCCGTGGAAGCTGTCGGCCACCCCCGCCGGGATACGCAGGCGGGCCCCGATGTCCACCGACGAGCCGGCCCGCTTCAGCCCCCGTGCCTCCGCCAACCGGTGGGCCCCGGGGTCCCTCGAGGGTTCGGCGGGTACTGGCGACCTGGTGGGTACTGGCGACCTGGCGGGTACTGGCGACCTGGTGGGTACTGGCGACCTGGCGGGCGCCGGAGGCCTGTTGCTGGCCGGGGTGCGGGTGGTTGAGTTCGGGGTGGCCGCGGTTGTACCCGAAGCCACCTGGATGCTGTCGGAACTGGGGGCCGATGTAATCAAGATCGAATCGGTGGTCCACCCCGACTCGCTGCGTCTTGCCGGCCGGGGCGATCTCAACAAGGCCTTCCCGTTCAACGCCGAAAGCCGGGGGCGAAGGTCGGTGGCCCTCGATCTGACCACAGATCGGGGTCTCGAGCTGGCCCGGGAACTATGCACCGCCGCCGATGTGGTGGCCGAGAACCTGCGGGGCGGGTCGCTGGACAAGCTCGGACTGGGGTGGGACGACCTCTCGCCCGCCCGCCCCGACCTGGTGTACGTGTGCTCGCAGGGCTACGGCCGGGGTGGCCCCATGGGCAGGATGCCGGCTTACGGGCCGCTCAACTCCGGGTTCGCCGGGGCCCACTGGCTCTGGAACCATGCCGACGTCGAGTACCCGTGCAGCACCTCGTTGAACCACCCCGACCATATTGCCGGCAAGCTGCTGGCCGTGGCGGTGCTGGCCGCCATCCACCACCGCCGGCGCACCGGGCAGGGCCAGCTAATCGACATGGCCCAAACCGAGGCTGCTGCCTACCTCATCGGCGAGGTCTACATGGCCGCGGCGGCAACCGGTGCCGATCCCCGGCCCATTGGCAACCGATCCGAGACGGTGGCCCCCCATGATGTGTATCGGGCGGGGGGTGATGACGATTGGGTGGCGCTGGCCTGTCACGACGACGAGTCATGGCGGCGATGCTGCGGCGTGATCGGTATAGAGAACCACTGGCCCACCACCGCCGCCCGGCTGGCCAACGGGGAAGCGGTGGATGCCGCGGTGTCCGCCTGGATGGCCGGGGGTGGGGCCGACGACCGGGCCGAGCGTTTGCAGGCCGCCGGGGTTTCGGCCATGGCGGTCATGGGTCCCTTCGACCACCGGAGCGACGAGCATCTGGCCGCCAGGGGTGCCCTCGACGTGCTGGAGCATCCGGTGGTGGGCCGGGAGACCCATGTGGCCAACCCCATCCGTTTCGGCCTCACCGCCAGGCGCACCGCCGGCCCGTCCCCGCTACTGGGGGCCGACACCGTCGAGGTGCTGGGCGAGGTTCTGGGTATGACACCCGATGAGGTCTCGGCGCTGGCCGCGGCCGGAGTGTGCCGCTGAGGATCAGATCCTGGCCCACCTGCAAGCCTCGGTCTGACCTTCACCGGGGGCGGGTGGGTTGGTGTAGGTTTTTTTGTTCAGAGCTTGTATGGAGGACACCCATGACCGATGAGTACTACCGGGTTGCGCTGCCCGATTCGGAACTGCCCACGCAGTGGTACAACATCATCCCCGACCTTCCGGCACCGCCCCCACCCCCGCTGCATCCGGGCACGCTGGAACCGGCCGGACCCGACGACCTGGCCCCTTTGTTCCCGATGGCTCTGATCATGCAGGAGGTTACCGGAGACTCATTCGTGGACATTCCCGGTGGCGTGCTCGATGTGCTCCGCCTGTGGCGGCCGAGCCCGCTGTTTCGGGCCCGCCGGTTGGAGCGGGCGCTGGATACCCCGGCAAAGATCTTCTACAAGTACGAGGGGGTCAGCCCCGCCGGTTCGCACAAGCCCAATACTGCGGTACCTCAGGCTTTCTACAACCACCAGGAGGGGATAACCCGGTTGACCACCGAGACCGGGGCCGGGCAGTGGGGAAGCGCACTGGCGTTCGCCTGTGCCCAGTACGACATGGCCTGCGAGGTCTGGCAGGTGGCTGCCTCCTACCGCCAGAAGCCGTACCGCAAGACGATGATGGAGGTGTGGGGGGCCACGGTGCATTCCAGTCCCTCCGATGTCACCGCCTACGGGCAGGAGCTGCTGGCCGAGGATCCCGACCACAACGGGTCGTTGGGCATCGCGATAAGCGAGGCGGTGGCGGTGGCTGCGGCCGACCCCGGTACCCGCTACGCGCTGGGTAGCGTGCTGAATCATGTGTTGTTGCACCAGACGGTCATCGGTGAGGAAGCTCTGAAACAGTTGGCCATGGTGGGCGAGACCCCCGACTTGCTGGTGGGCTGCACCGGTGGGGGATCCAACTTCGGTGGGCTGTCGTTCCCGTTTTTGCGGGAGAAGCTGGCCGGGCGGATGGACCCGGTGATCCGCTGTGTCGAGCCCGCGGCCTGCCCATCGCTCACCAAGGGGCAGTACCGGTACGACTTCGGCGACACCGGCCAAATGACCCCGCTGTTGAAGATGTATACGCTGGGCCACAGCTTCATCCCCGACCCCATCCACGCCGGCGGGCTGCGTTACCACGGCATGTCGCCGCTGGTGTCCCACATCCATGACTTGGGTCTGGTGGAGTCGGTGGCCATCCCGCAGTCGGAGTGCTTTGCGGCGGCCCTGCAATTCGCCCGCACCGAGGGCATCGTGCCCGCCCCCGAGCCCACCCACGCCATTGCGGCGGCGGTGCGCGAGGCTCTGGCGTGCCGGGAGTCGGGTGAGGAGAAGGTCATCCTCACGGCCATGTGCGGCCATGGGCACCTCGACCTGGCCGCCTACGAGAGCTATTTGTCGGGTTCGATGGTGGACTTCGATCTGAGCGATGAGGCCATAGCCGCGGCCATGGCCACCGTCCCCGAACTCTAGAACCCCCAACCCCTAGAACGAGGTCACCCCGGTCGGGTGAGTGGGGTTGGGTCACCCCGGTTTTGCTTTTTACCGGGGTTGGTGGTGGGAGTTCTTGGGTCGGTAGGGCACGGACGGGTCGAAATAGGGGCGGTCGCCGTCAACGGTGCAGCGGCGCACCTCGCGAACCTCGGGGTAGTGGTCGGCCACGCCCCTGTGGTTGGTGGAGCGCTCGTCCCAGATGGCCAGGTCGCCCTCGGACCACGACCATCGGCAGCAGAAACGGGGTTGGTCGATGTGGCGGGTCAAGAAGTCCAGCAGGGCTGCGCTCTCGGCCTGATTCAGCCCCACCACGTACTGGTGGAAGTTGGTGGCCAGATAAAGCGCCCGCCGCCCGGTCTCGGGATGGGTTCGCACCAGCGGGTGGTTCACCCCGGGATAGGCCTCCCGCAACCGGGGAACCAAGTCCCAGCTTCCCGACTTCTCAGCCATGCTGGTGCAGAACTGCGGGTAGTTGGAGTGGCGCAGCTCCCAGCCATTCACCATTTCCCGCATGGGTGCCGATAAGGCATCGTAGGCCGAAGTGGTGCTGCACCACATGGTGTCACCCCCGTAAGGGGGCACCACGGTGGCTTGCAGGAACGCAATCTTGGGGGGCACCTGGATCCAGGTAACGTCGGTGTGCCAGTTGTCGGTGGTCGGAGGGCTGTCGGCATCGTCGCGGATTACCGAGGTGGAGGGCTTGGTGGCACCCATGATGGCCGAAAGCGGGTAAATGCTGGGCGAACCCCAGCGGGCCGCCAGTTCCAACTGGGCATCGGCGCTCATCGGCACGTTGCGGAAGATGATCACCTCGTGGCGGAGCAACGCCTCGTGGATCTCGGCGAACTGCTGGTCGGTGAGATCGTCGCGGGGATCGACCCCGGACACAATCGCTCCCAGCGAACCCCCGATCCGATCCACCTGGATGGTGTCGTAGCGCTCCTCGTTGTCGATGCCGGCAGCAACGGTGATGCTCATGGCGGTATTGTGCCAGATTGTTGTCGATCCGGCTGGTTAGGAGTAACCCGATGCGTGTGATCTTGGACGGTCTCAACTTCTCGGAGGTTGTCTTCGTGGAAATTGGTGGAACGGATTCTTAGGATGCGCACGGTCTTGGACGGTCTCAACTTCTCGGAGGGCCCCCGGTGGCGCGACGGGGCACTGTGGTTCTCCGACATGCATGCCCACAGGGTGATCCGCACCGACCTGGAGGGCAACTCCGAGACGGTGGCAGTAGTGGACCGGGACGACCCGTCGGGGTTGGGTTGGCTGCCCGACGGGCGGATGCTGGTGGTGGCCATGGGCACCCAGAAGCTGTTGCGCCAGGAGCCCGATGGCTCGATGGTGGAGCACGCCGATCTGTCCCCCCTGGCCATTGGGGATATAAACGACATGATCGTGCGGGCCGACGGCACCGCCTACGTAGGCGACATGGGGGCTCGCATCCATGATGGGGGCGAGCGGCGCACCGCCCAGACCTTGAGGGTGGCTCCGGACGGCTCGGTGGGCGTGGGGGCCGGCGGGTTGGAAGCCCCCAACGGCCATGTCCTCACCCCTGACGAGACCACCCTGATCGTGGCCGAGAGCGCGGCTTTTTGTCTCACCGCTTTCGACGTGGCCGCTGATGGCACCCTGTCGAATCGGCGCACCTTCGCCGATCTGGTGCCGGAGTCCGAAGACGTACCGGTGGCCCCGCCCGACGGCATCTGCCTGGATGCGGAGGGGGCGGTGTGGGTGGCCGATCCCCTGGGCCTTCGGGTGTTTCGGGTGCTTGCCGGCGGCGAGGTCACCGACTCCTACGACATGGCCCCCAAAGTACCTGTGGCCTGTGTGCTGGGGGCCCAGGATCGCCGCACCCTGCTCATCTGTGCCGCCGACGACTGGAGGCGAGAGGTGGTGACCGCCTCAACCACCGGTGCCATCTACGCCACCGAGGTGACGGTGCCGGGCGCGGGCAAGCCTTAATGGTCCTGCTTGTTGAGGCTGCTCGTTGTAGTGGGGCGCGAACCCTGGGGCGCGGGCAAGCCTTGACGGTCCTGCTGCTTTGGGCTGCGGCTATATTTTCTCGGGGAGGCGATGGTCATGTCTGAGCGGGCCTGTGAAGGCAAAGTGGCGCTGGTAACCGGGGCCAGCAAGGGGGGTACCGGAACGGCCATTGCCCTGCGCCTGGCTGCCGAAGGGGCCCGGGTGGCGATAACGGCTCGCGACGAGAAGGGCCTGGCCGCCACCAGGGAGCGGATCGAGTCGTTCGGCGGGCAGTGCCTGGTGCTCCCTTCCGACCTCAGTGATCCATCCGGGGCCCGCACCGAGCTGGTTCCGAGGACAACGGAGGTGTTCGGTCCCATCGACCTGCTGGTGAACAACGCGGCCATGAACGGCTACCGGCCATTCGAGGAGGTCACCCCCAAGCAGTTGGAGCTGAGCCTGCAAGTGAACCTGTGGGCCCCCTGGGAGCTGATGAAGGCCGTCGTGGGGGGTATGCGGGAGCGGGGCAGTGGGTCGATTCTGAACATCACCACCATGTCTGCCGAGTTGCCGCCCGGACCCCCGTTTCCCTCCAGCAAGCCCTCCAAGGCCGGGTTCGTGTACGGGGCCCCCAAGGCGGCGCTGAACAAGCTGACCGTGTCGGCAGCCAGCGAGTGCGAGGGCCAGGGGGTGTCGGTGAACGCCCTCACCCCCCAGGCCGCCATTGCCACCCCCGCCCTGGTGGAAGCCGGGTGGATCGACGAGGTGATGTACGAGCCCTTGGAGACCATGGCCGAAGCCGCCCTGGTCTTGCTCACCGGCGACCCGAATGCCCTCACCGGACGAATCGCGTACAGCTTGCAACTGCTGGTGGAGCTGAACCGGCCGGTGCGTGACCTCAGGGGGAAGGCACTGGTGCAGGGTTGGCAGCCGGAGGATCTTCCCGCGGTGATTGCCCGCCAGGAAGCCAATCTGGCCAATCGGGGCTGGCCCGATGCCTACACCTTCGGTCGGGTCAACAGCCCCAGCCCCTGAGGTTCACCGGTCGATCAAAAACGGAGGAAGTACTGCGATGACTGACCAAGCGTCACCCCGGCCGGCCGGGGACGGCCCCTACTACGACCCCTACGATTTCGATATCGATGCCGATCCGCACCCGGTGTGGAAGCGGCTGCGGGACGAGTGCCCGCTCTATTACAACGAGCAGCACGATTTCTGGGCGCTCAGCCGGTGGGACGATGTTGAGGCCGGTCTCAAGGATCACCATCGGTTGATCTCCGGCAGGGGCACCGTCCTCGAGTTTCTCAAGGCGGGGGTGGAGATGCCCCCGGGCATGATCCTGTTCGACGATCCGCCTCGCCATGGGGTGTACCGGGGGCTGCTGTCGCGAGTGTTCACTCCCAAGCGGATGAACTCCATCGAGCCCCAGGTGCGCCGGTATTGCTCCAAAGCGCTGGACGACCTTCGGGGGGCCGAACGTTTCGATGTGATCGAGGCGCTGGGAGCACCGATGCCCATGAGGGTGATCGGCATGCTGCTGGGCATCCCCGAGACCGACCAGCAGGCGATTCGTGATCGGATCGACAGCGGCCTGAAGCTGGAATCGGGAGAGATGCCCAATGCAGCCGCCGCGCAGAGCATTTCCGTTGCCGCGGCCGAGGGGAGCTACGGCGAGTACCTGGACTGGCGGGCGAAGAACCCGTCCGACGATGTGATGACCCAGCTCATCCAGGCGGAGTTCGAGGACCACACCGGGGTTACCCGGAGGCTGTCCCGGGAGGAGATCCTCGGTTACATCACCCTGCTGTCGGGGGCGGGAAACGAGACCACCACCAAGCTGATCGGCTGGACGATGCTGCTGCTGGGTCAAGATCCCGACCAGCGCCGGGAGATCGTCGCCGATCCCGCGCTCGTACCCAACACCATTGAGGAGGCGCTACGGTACGAGGCCCCCTCCCCGGTGCAGGCTCGTTACGTCAACGAGAACATCGAGTATCACGGCACGGTTGTCCCGAAGGGCAGCGCCATCCTCCTGCTCAACGGCTCGGCCAACCGCGACCACCGCCGATGGGGTGAGAGCGCCGATGAGTTCGACATCCATCGCCCGATTCACCACCACCTCTCGTTCGGCTACGGCCTGCACTTCTGCCTGGGTGCCGCCCTGGCCCGCCTCGAGGCCCGGGTCGCGCTCGACGAGATGCTCAAACGCTTCCCCGACTGGACCGTAAATCTCGAGCAGTCGGAGCAGGCTCACACCTCCACAGTGCGAGGCTGGGACAAGCTAATGCTCGCCATCGGCTGAGAGGCTTCCCAACAATGTAAGAGGGCTAATTGCATATGTTTGGATGCATGGAATATTCATCGAAGTTCAAGGCTGCCTGCCGGAGGCTATCTGTGGACCGTAAAGCTCATGCGTCGGTCACGGCCGAATCTGAAGATCGAGTAGTCCCGGTCGAAAGAAATGGCCTCATGGATTCCGAGGCGCTGCATTAGCGACCAACTTGTACGATCAACAATCGAGAATTGCTGGTCCCGGAATTCATCGTGGATTTGGCTGGCAACTTCAAGATCGGAGAGCGTGGCCATTTCCACTAGGGCCTGGCCGTTCCTGATTGCCTTAACAAGTGTTTCAGCAACATCTGTTCCTAGTCGCCTGGCTGTCAGGTGCCATGTTTCAATCAGAACGTGATCGCTGGTCAGCAGGCTTCCCTGGAATCTTTGCAACAAAGTTTTGGATCGGTGGTGGTTGGTGTCGCCAGCATCCGCTGCTGCATACCAGACCGAGGTATCGACGAAGACAGTCACCGCGTTCGTTGCATCCAGTGAGCCTCGATCGCCTCGCTGATTGCCGAATAGCCCTCTGTGCCGAGGTCGCTTCCGCTGGAATTTCCAAGCCCGAAAATGGTGGAAATGTCGGCCTGGGTGCCGGGACTGGCGAGATCGCGCTCAATGAGGCACCGGATGTACTCGGCCATGCTTATGCCCAACTCAGCGGCCTTTCGCTTTACGCTCGCGTGCTGTTCAGGTTCAAGAGCTATTTGAGTACGCATAATGATGAAGCGTACATGACACTACATCATAACAGCAAACATTAATGCATGATCAATCTAGGCAGGCTCTTCGCGTTTAAGCGGGGAGGGGGTGAGGGCCTCGCGGATTCTTGTGGAGGTTGGATGAACGAAGCACGGCGGTCCGGATCCTCTCACCCTCAAGCAGATTTGACTCCCCCGTTACTACTGTCCGGGTGCCCGGGGTGGGATTCGAACCCACACGTCTCCTTGGAGACTGGGGGGTTTAAGCCCCCTGCGTCTGCCTATTCCGCCACCCGGGCCCGTTCCCAAGGTATCGGGACTGGCCGGTGAAAGTGGGCTTATTTCGAGCTACTTGCCCCAGAAGGCGGGCGAGGTGGCATCGGATGGGACCTCGGCCAGGGGTTCGGCGATCTCGGCCACGGTAGGACCGTGCTCGGCGGCCAGGGGGGCCAGGGCATCCAGATCGAAGCCGTACACCTCGGCGGCATTGCCGGCCAGGATCCGGCGCATGGACTCCTCGCTGCGGTCGTGCAGGGCGTAGCGGATGCCCTCCCTGCTGTAGGGGTAGGTGCCCTCCACATGGGGATAGTCCGAGCCCCACATAACCTTGTGGTCGCCCACCCGGTCCAATAGGCGCATCTCGTTGGGGCCGGGGAAGCTGATGCCTATCCAGATGTTGCGGTCGAAGTAGAAGCTGGGCCTCTCGGCCAGCACCGATTTGCTGGAGAAGCCCAGCTCGCCGGTACGCCCGGTTCTGGCCATCTGGTCGTGCAGCCCATCGAGGCGGCGCAGGATGTCGGGCACCCAGCCGAAGCCCTGCTCGGTGAACACCGCCTTGAGGGTGGGGAATCGCTCGAACACCCCGCCCATGATCAGGTGCCACATGGACCGGTTGGAAAAGAACGGGGTCTCGATCACGAACATCGGTCCGGCGGCGGGGGAATCGCCGTAGTCGGGCATGCCGGTGCCCCCCGAGTGCAGGGTCATCACCACCCCGTGCTCCTCGCAGGCGGCCCACACCGGGTCGTACCGGGGGTGGAACAGCGGAGGCAGCTCGGAGTTGGGGGCGATGCTGGGAATCAGCGCCCCGCCCCGCAGGTTGTGCTCGGCGATCCAGGCCACATCGGCCACCGCCTCGTCGATGTCGTTCAGGAAGATCTGGCCGATACCGGCCCGGCGTTCGGGGTAATCGGCGCAGAAGTCGGCCAGCCACCGGTTGTGGGCCCGGATACCGGCCAGGCGGCGGGGGAGGTCCTCGGCGGTGGGTTGGGGGGCGATGAGAGTGCCGGTGGGGAAGAAGGGGGGCACGGTGTTGGGGAAGGTGATCTCGGCCACCACCCCGTCGCCGTGCTGCTCGGAGATGCGGCGGTCGTTGTCCCAGTTGCGGGATCGGCCGTCGTCTTGAAGATCGCGGAACGGGTTGCGGTACTTGCCCCGCCAGGCGTCGAACTCATCGTGCCAGCTCGATTCCAGGTACTCCCGGTAGGTGGAGTGGTTGGCTCCGGCGTGGCAGTCGGAGGAGATGATCGTGTAACGGTCTGCGGTGGTGGTGCTCACGGGCCCCAGGCTACCGGCCCGACCGTGGTGTTGCGCATGGGGCCAGGAGCTGGTCGCGGGCCCCGCTGGGTTCTGATCGGCTGCCGCTCTACCTTCGAGCGGCGGCGCTCAGGGGGCCAGGAGCTGGTCGCGAACCTGGCGTTTCAGGTACTTGCCGGAGGCATTGCGGGGCAGGGGGGTTTCGAGGAACCAGATGTGGGCGGGCACCTTGAAAGCGGCCAGCCGCTCCAAGAGGTGGGCCCGCAGGTCGCCGCCGTCCAGGTCGGCTCCGGCGCGCAGCACCACCGCGGCACCGGGAACCTCTCCGAGGCGCTCATCGGGCACCGCGAACACGATGGCCTCCTCGACGGCATCGTGCTGGTAGATGGCGTTCTCCACCTCGGCGCAGGCGATGTTCTCGCCGCCCCGGATCACCAGATCCTTGGCCCGATCGACGATGGAGATGAAGCCGTCCTCATCAATGGTCGCGATGTCGCCGGTATGCAGCCAGCCGCCGATGATGGTCTCGGCGGTGGCCTCGGGCTTGTTGAGGTATCCCCGGATGACGATGGGTGACCGCACCAGCAGTTCTCCCGGCCGGCCGGGGGGAAGTTCAACCCCGAGGTTGTCCACCACCCGGGCCTCCACGGTTGGTAGCGGCCGGCCCACCGTGGTGGGTTTGTCCCGGTATATCCGGCCTATGTTCATGGTGACCACCCCGCTGGTCTCGGTCAGGCCGTACCCGGTGCCGGGGTTGCCGCTGGGGATGGTTCGGGAGATCCTGTCCACCAGGTCGGGGTGCAACGGCGAACCACCACCACCCAGCGAGCCCAGGCTGGAGGTGTCGTAGCGGTCGAAGTCGGGATGCAGCACTATCTCCCGGGACATGGCCGGCACCGCCGCCAGGGTGCTGGGCCGCTCGGCATCGATCAGTCTCAGGGCCTCGGTGGCATCCCAGCGGTACATGAGCACCAGCTTGCCGCCCACCACGGTTGTGGGGTGCATGTAGCAGTTGCATCCGGTGACGTGGAACAGCGGCACGCACACCAGGCCGGCCGGTTGATCCCTCCGGTTCCGGGTAACAGCCTCCTTTTCGTTGGGTCCAGCGGTGCCATGGGGGTCCTGCATGCGAGCGATGTTGCGGTTCCGGGGGGCGGGCCCCTTTTGGTTGAGCCTGCCCAGGGCGGCCGAGTAGAAGCCCATGTTCATCACGTTGTGTACCGCAGCCCGATGGGTCATCACCGCCCCCTTGGGGAAACCGGTGGTGCCCGAGGTGTAGAACACGCACAGGTCGTCATCGGGCTCCAGTGCCACTGCGGGGGTGTCCTGAGGATCGGGATCGGCCACCGTTTCGGCCCAGCGGGTCACACCATCGGGCAGCGCCCCATCGGGCAGCGCCCCATCGGGCAGCGCCCCATCGGGCAGCGCCCCATCGGGCAGCGCCCCATCGGGCAGCGCCCCATCGGGCAGCGCCCCATCGGGCAGCGCCCCATCGGGCAGCGCCCCATCGGGCAGCGCCCCGCCGTGTCGGGTCACGATCACCGGGATATCCGGTAGGGAATCCAGCGTTCTCAGCCGTTCCCAGCGCTCGCCGTCCACCACCAGAACCGCCGGGTCGCTGTCGTCCAGCCCGTAGGCCATCTCCGTAGCCGTCCACCAGGCGTTCATACCCACCACCACTGCGCCCATCGACACCGCCGCCCAGTAGGCCACGATCCACTCCGGATAGTTGCGCATGGAGATGGCCACCCGGTCGCTTCGGCCCACTCCGGCGGTGCCGGCCAGCCACGCGGCCAGGGCCTTGACCTGCCGGTGGACCTCGCTGTATGACAGGCGCTCGTCGCCGAACACCAGGTAGTCGGCATCCTTGTAGGCAGCAGTGCCGGTGAACAGGTCCCTCAGCGAGTCGGGAGCGTTGTCGAATACCCGCATGGGCACCCCATTGATGTCGCGCACCGACCAGGCAAAGGGGGCCCCCGGTGCGGTGAGCTGCGCGGCGGCCTCGTTCCAGTCGTCGGCCAGGGTCAAATCATTCCCGCTCTCGGTATGGGCGCAACGTTAATCCTCTGCTCTCGGTATGGGCGCAACGCTATTCCTCTGCTCTCGGTGTGGGCGCAACGCTAATTCAATGCCGTGAGTAGTGGATATGGTTACAAATCCCAACTCTGGATCACGATCTTGGTCAGAGCATCTGCCAGCTCGCCAAGACCGGGATCGGCCGGCAGCACGTTGGACGACACCGCTATCGCCAGGTCGAGTTCCGGGAGGTACACCACCTTGCTGCTGAATCCCGGGACACCGCCCCCGTGGCTGAGAGCGTTGCGGCCCCCCACGACCTCCATGCCTACGCCCAGCCCGTAGCCGGGGTTGACCCCCGGAGTGGTCATCTCGGTCCGGATCTCGTCGCTGACCAACCCGCCGGTGAACAGTCCCCGGAAAAGGTGCGGTACGTCCCCGATCCGGGCCTCCATCCCCCCTCCGGTCCAACCGGCCGATTGCAGGAACTCCTGGGGGTAGCTCAGTGTGGCGATGTAGTCGGCCCCCTTGAATGTGTGACGGGCCTCGTCGGGCACATCGCTGAGCGCATCGAACGCGGCGGCCAGGATGCCCCCGTTGTAGCTGTTGACCACCATCTGGGGCGGAAACTCGCCGGGTGGCAGGTAGGTGTGTTCCACACCCAGAGGATCCAGTATGCGGGACCGGATCTCGGCATGGGCGGTGTTGCCGGTTACCGCCTCGATGACCATTCCGGCGATCACATGGCCGGTGGTGCTGTAGTTGTACTCGGTGCCCAGCTCGGCCACCGGTCCGTAGCGGGTGGAGAATCGCACGATCTCCTCGGGGGAGATGGGCACATTCAGCCGTGCGGAGGCCAAAACGAAGAAGCCCGGATCAAAGGCGTACTCCACGAACCCGGCGGTGTGGCCCATGAGATGCCGCAGCGTTATTTGGGGGCCGTACTCGTAGTCCCCGTACCAGTCCTCGCCCAGGTAAGCGGTGACCGGGGTGTCCAGGTCGAGGATCCCCTCATCAACCAGCGACAGTACTGCGACGGTCGTGACCGGTTTGGTTATGGAGCCGATGCGGACGTAGTCGTCGGGGGTTATGGGGTCGCCGGTGTCCAGATCCCGTACCCCCCAGCCGAAAGCCCACGACTTGTCATCGCCCATGGTCACGGCCATTACCAAGCCGGGGGCTCGGGCTTGATCCATCCAGCCGGCCACTGCATCCTCGATGGCTCCGATGTCCAACCCCGAGGGGTGAGACCCAGGTTCGGTCTCGGGTTCGGGCGTAGGGGTGATTTCGGGTGCGGCGGTGGGTGTGGGTTCGGGTGCGGCGGTCGGTTCGGGTGCGGCGGTGGGTGTGGGTTCGGGTGCGGCGGTCGGTTCGGGTGCGGCGGTCTCGGGTTCGGGTGCGGCGGTCTCGGTGACCTCAACCGGTGGGGATGTCCGTGGGGTCGGCTCGGCTGTCTCCCCACTGTCGCTGCTGCAACCCCCAACCAGCAGGGCCCACAGGAGCAGCGCTACGAACAGTCCGGTCGTCGACAATCGTCTCATGGTCTCAGAGGCTACGCTGCCGTATGGCCAATGTGCGCTTCAACCACATGGAGTTGACCCTGCCGCTGGGAACCCTGACCGACGATTACCGGGCCGAGGTGCGCGAGTTCTACGGCGATGTGTTCGGGTGGACGGCAACCGACACCCGGATCCTCAAGCAGACCGCGCTGCTTTTGTCCACCGATCCGGCCACCAGCCAGTTCATCCTTCTGGCCGAGCACAAGCAGCCCATGGCCCCGCCACCGTTCGACCACCTCGGCGTGCTCATGGATACCCGGGACGAGGTGGACACGGTGCTGGCCCGCTGCGAGGCCTGGCAGGAGAAGGATCCCCGGGTTGAGATCAAGAGGTACCAAGACCTGGTGATGCCCACAGTGACCGTTCATGCTTTTTACGTTCGCCACCTGCTGCCCATCCATTTGGACGTGCAATGCCTGGAGCGACCCGAGGGGGTAGCGGCACCATCGGGTCGCTGGGTCTGGGTCGAGGACTGAAACCGCCGGTAACCCTTCAGCCTGCCGCCGTGGATTTCGGCGACACGAGCAACGCCGCTGCGCGGGTGCTGGCAGCACCGGTGTTCCGATTAGCCTGGTACCGTGGATTTCGGCGACACCCCCGCAGAGGCGGCGTTTCGGGCTGAGGTTCGGGCCTGGTTGGAGGCCAACGCACCGGCCAAGGGCTCGCCGGAGGCATTCGACGGTATGAGCAGCCCGGGCCAGAGTGCGCTCCAGGAGGAGGAACTGGCCGGGCGGGCCCGCCGCTGGCAGGCCAAGCTGGCTGCCGAGGGTTGGGCCTGCCTGGACTGGCCTCCGGAGTACGGGGGAAGGGGTGCCTCCACGGTACAAACCATCATCTTCGAGGAGGAGCAGAGCCGGTACGGCGTGTCGATGTCCATGTTCATGGCGGCGCTGTCCATGGCCGCCCCCACTCTCATGGCGTGGGGCACCGGTGAGCAGAAGCAGCGGTTCCTGGCCCCCATACGCCGGGGGGAGATGGTGTTCGCCCAACTGTTCAGCGAACCCGACGCCGGCTCCGATCTGGCCGGGTTGCAGACCAGGGCCGTGCGGGACGGAGACGAGTTCGTGGTCAACGGCCAGAAGGTGTGGAACTCCTACGCCCACCTGGCCGACTGGGGCATCCTTTTGGCCCGTACCGATCCGGATGTACCCAAGCACCAGGGGCTCACCTATTTCTTCGTGAGGATGGATACCGAGGGACTGGAACCGCGGCCGCTGCGCCAGATGACCGGAGGGGCCGAGTTCAACGAGACATTCTTCGAGGATGTGCGGATCCCGGCGGAGAACGTGATCGGTGGGGTCAACAATGGCTGGGCCGTGGCGCAAACCACCCTCAACAGCGAGCGGGCCGCGGTGGGGGCACAGTCGTCGGTGGTCGATGTGGTTGCGCTCACCAGCCTGGCTCGGAGCCGGGGCCGAACCACCGACCCCGTGGTTCGCCAGGCCCTGGCCGGGGCTTGGATCCGGTCGGAGGTGCTTCGCTATCTGGGCATGCGGGTGTACACCGCGCTGAGCCGGGGTACCGAGATCGGGCCGGAGGCATCGATCATGAAGATCCTGACCGGGGATCACATTCGAGACACCAGCCAGGTGGCCATGGAGGTTTTGGGACCGTGGGGGATGTTGAGCGAGGCTGGTTCCTACCGGCGCGACCAGGGCGAGGGGGAGCGGTTGGGACCGTCGGGGATGATTAACGAGGCTGGTTCCTACCAGGGCGAGGGGGAGGTGTTGGGACCGTCGGGGATGGTGAACGGCGACGGCTGGGTGTCGATGATGGTAAGCCATTTCGCTCACAAGATCGGCGGCGGCACTCCTGAGATTCAGCGAAACGTGATCGGTGAGCGCATTCTGGGCCTGCCCCGCGAGCCGAGAGCGGACAAAGGTATTCCCTTCCGCGAACTCAAAGGGTGATGCGAGCGCCTAAAGCCCGGTTGGCCCGGCTGGTCCGGCTGGCGGTGGTGGTGCTGCTGGTTTGTTCGGGGTGTGGCCTGTTCAGCCAGGGCACGGTGGTGAGCCGGGCCCCCGCCGCCGATGATGCCGACCAGCAACCTCAGGAGGCATCTCCCATACCCATAGCCACTCCCGACGGGAAGCCGCTGCCCGATGATGCCATCGTGATAGGGGCCCTGATGGCATCCACCGGGCTCTTGGCTGTTTATGACGAGCCTGCTCTTGTTGCCGCTCGGATCAGGATCGATGCCCTGAATGAGGCCGGCGGTTTGCTGGGGCGGCCGGTGGTCCTGCGCCTCATCGACAGCCATACCGAGATGTCCTCGATACGAAACGGGGCCGAGCAACTGTTGCTGGACGGTGTGGACATGGTGCTGATGACATGCGATGCCGCCTTCGCCGTCCCGGCCCTGGACGTGCTTGAAGGCTCAGGAACCCTGGTGATAAGCCCCTGCGGGACCGATGATTCGTGGATCACCGGAGAGTTGGGTGAACGGGTCTTCTCCATGGCTACTCCGGCCGGCACCGAAGCGATGATCCTGGTTGAATTGCTGGCCGATCGGGGGTTCGGGACCGCCGCGGTGGTGATTGATCGCACCAGCACCGAAGCGGTGTCCGTGTGCGAGCAGTTCAAGCGGGAGTTCGAGAGCACGGGAGGCCGGGTGGTCGGTTTTTACCGCTACCATTCCAGCTCCCCCTGGTTGCTGGATCCCATCCTGGGGGGGCTGGCCGACCGCAATCCCGAGGCCATCGTGTTCTGCGGAACCCGGCTGGTGGCTCCCGAGATACTGACCCCGATTCGCGCCGCGGGGATCGTCCAGCCCATCTTCGCCAACTCCACCATGGACGGCGACTTCTGGATAGGTCGGGTTTCCGGGGTTGGGGACTTCACCATGCTGTCGTATGCCTCGGTTTTCCAGGATACCCCTGACCCCAGCCCCGCGGTCCGGGAATTGCTGGCCGAATACCTAGCCGTTACCGGGCACCGGGCCAACGATGGCCGGGTGGTGACCGGGGCCGATGCCATCGAAGCCTACGCGCGGGCGGTGAAGAGGGCCGGAACCACCGAGCCCGGGGCGGTGGCCGGCGAATTGGAACGGTTCGACGGTGAGGAACTGGCCGCCGGCCCCACCACCTTCGGTCCCGGTGTCCACGCTGCGGTGGGTCGCCCCATGCGAATCATCACCCTCCAGGGTCCCTACGCCCGCTACCAACGCATCCTCGTCCCCCCGTCCTTGTCCGAGTAGCTCAGTAGCCCAGGTTGATGTTGATGGGGCCGAGTAGTTCAGTAGCCCAGGTTGATGGGGCCGAGTAGCTCAGTAGCCCAGGTCGATGTCGATGGGGCCGAGTAGATCTTCTCCGGCGGCGTAGCGGCGAACGTTCTCGGTGACTCGGTGGGCGAGCAGCTTCAGCCCCATTTCGGGGGTGTTGCCCACGTGGGGGGTGATGAGACAGTTGTCCAGCCCCCAGAGGGGGTGACCGTCGGGGAGGGGTTCGGGGTCGGTCACATCCAGGGCCGCGCCACCGATGGTTCCGGCGGTCAGGGCCCCGGTCAGATCGCCGGTGACCACGTGGCCGCCCCGCCCCACGTTGATGAGCCAGGCGTGGGGTTGCATGGCCTCAAGCGTGCCGGCGTTGATGATACCGGCGGTTTCGGGGGTCAGGGCCAGGGCCACCACCACCAGATCGGCATCCCCCAGCACATCGGGCAGGTTTCGGGGGCCGACCACCCTGTCGGCACCGGACATGGGCACCGGGTGGCGGCGCATCACCGTTACCGGGCAGTCCCATGGGGCCAGCAGCCGGATCAGTGACTCGGTGATTCCTCCGCCGCCCAGAACGGTCACCCGGGCCCCGAACAGGTTACGCCCCACCGGTGGCATCCAGCCCCGGGCCCGGGCGTATGCCCCCATCCCCCGCAGGCCGGCCAGGGCCAGCATCAGAACGTGCTCGGCCACCGGCTCGGCGTAGACCCCCTTGCCGCAGGTCCATAGGTGGTCACCGTCGAGCAAATGGATCAGGTTCTCTACACCGGCGTAAGGAAGCTGCACCCACTTGATGCTCGGCCCGGCCGCCAGCACCGCAGGCAACAGGTCAAAGGCCGCCGGCTCGGCCCAGATCAGGGCCTCGGCCTCTGCGGGAGCCACCACATGGCCGCCACCGGCCAGCACCGCATCAACCAGCGCCGGTTGCCGCCAGCATTCGGGTTCAACTGCGATGTTTGGCCGGCCTTGTCCGGTTGCCGGTCCACCCCCATGTTGGCCAGGCCGGCATTCGGGCTCCACCGTGATGTTTGGCCGACCCATACCTTTGGGTAGTTTAGAAGCGTGGAGGTCGCTGATTCGATCCTCGACCTCATCGGTAACACCCCGCTGGTACGGATGCGGCGGGTTGCGACCGGGGTGTCGTGTGAGGTGTTGGCCAAGCTGGAGATGCTGAACCCCGGCGGTAGCGTGAAGGATCGCCCCGCGGTGGCCATGATCGACGCGGCCGAGCGGGAGGGGTTGCTGAAGCCGGGCGGTACCATCATCGAACCCACCTCGGGCAACACCGGGGTGGGCCTGGCCATGGTTGCGGCCCAGCGGGACTACCAATGCATCTTCGTCATGACCGACAAGGTGAGCCAGGAGAAGGTGCAGCTTCTACGAGCCTACGGTGCCGAGGTGGTGGTTTGCCCGGTGGCGGTGGATCCCGAGGAGCCCGAGTCCTACTACTCCACCGCCGAGCGGCTGGTGGCCGAAATCCCCGGTGCCTACCGGCCCAACCAGTACTTCAATCAGGTGAACCCGTGGGCCCACGAGCTGACCACCGGCCCCGAGCTGTGGAACCAGACCGGTGGGCGCATAACCCACTTCGTGGCCGGGGCGGGAACCGGGGGCACGCTCAACGGGGTGGGTCGCTACCTCAAGCGGCGGAACCCCGAGATCAGGATCATTGCCGGTGATCCCGAGGGGTCGGTGTTCAGCGGTGGTTCGGGCCGGCCCTATCTGGTGGAGGGCATCGGTGAGGACTTCTGGCCCGAGACCTACGATCCTGCGGTGGTGGACCGGGTTATCCCCATCTCCGACCAGGCCTCCTTCGACATGGCCCGGCTGGTGACCCGTAGGGAGGGTTTGCTCATCGGAGGGTCGGGTGGTACCGCGGTATGCGCCGCTTTGGAGGTGGCCCGGGACTGCGGCCCCCACGATGTGGTGGTGGTTCTGCTGCCCGATGCCGGACGGGGCTACCTGTCGAAGGTGTTCAACGACGACTGGATGGCGTCGCACGGGTTCCTGATCGGTGAGCACCCCAGCGTGAAGGACGTGCTCGACGCCAAGGAGGGGGCTCCACCCCCGCTGGTTTATGTCAGGCCCGACGATCCGGTCAGCCTGGCGGTGACCCGGATGCGTGACCACGGGGTTAGCCAGTTGCCGGTGGCCAAGGGGGAGATGCCTCTGGCTGCGGCCGAGGTGATGGGAGCGGTCCACGAGCTTCAGCTCATGGAACTGGCTTTCAACGGTAACCTGCTGGGCCAGCCGGTGGAGAACGTCATGAGCCGGCCCCTGGAGCAGATAGGCATCGGCGAGTCGGTGGCGCTGGCCGTGACCAAGCTGGAGCGTTCCCCGGCGTTGCTGGTGCTCGACGGTGGGCGACCCCGGGCGGTGATGACCAGCACCGACGTTCTCGGGTTCCTGTCCTCGGCACCCTCGGCGTTCCCGGACTCCTCGGTGGCTTTGGATCCATCGGGAACCTCGGCGTTCCCGGACTCCTCGGTGGCTTTGGATCCATCGGGAACCTCGGCACCCTCAGGAACAGGAGGAACATGGCCATGAGCGGTTCTACCCCGGAGCGGTGGGGGTTCGAGACCCGGGCCATCCACGTGGGCCAGGAGCCCGATGAGGCCACCGGGGCCCTGGTCGTTCCCATCCATCTGTCCACCACCTATGTTCAGGATGCCCCCGGCCGGCCCCGGGGCTACGAGTACTCCCGCACCTCCAATCCCACCCGGGTTGCGCTGGAGCAGTGCGTGGCCGGGCTGGAGGGGGCTCGCCACGGGTTGGCGTTTGCCAGCGGCATGGCGGCGGAGGACACGGTCGTGGGGCTTCTGCGTCCCGGTGACCACGTGGTTATGGGCATCGATGTCTACGGGGGGACTTTCCGGCTCATCGCCCGGGTGTACGGTGAGCGGGGCATCCAATGGTCGGCGGTGGACATGACCGATCTGGATGCGCTGGCCGCAGCCATCCGTCCCGAGACACGCCAGGTGTGGGTGGAGACCCCCACCAACCCCATGCTCACGGTGGTGGATGTTGCTGCGGTGGCCGATCTGGCCCACGCCTCGGGGGCCGATGTGGTGGTGGACAACACCTTCGCCACTCCCTATCTCCAGAACCCGCTGATGCTGGGGGCCGATGTGGTGGTGCATTCCAGCACCAAGTACCTGGGCGGCCATTCCGATGTGGTGGGCGGCTTCATCGCGGTGAACCGGGACGAGTTGGCCGAGCGGCTGGCCTTCGCCCAGAACGCGGTGGGAGCGGTGCCCAGCCCGTTCGACTGCTACCTGCTGCTGCGAGGGGTCAAGACGCTGGGGGTGCGCATGGATCGCCACTGCACCAACGCGGAGGCGGTGGCCCGGTTCCTGGACGGGCATCCAGCGGTGTCACGGGTGCTGTATCCCGGACTGCCCGGCCACCCCGGCTCCGAGGTGGCCGCCCGGCAGATGCGGGCCGGCGGCGGGATGGTGTCGGTCATCCTGGCCGGGGGCGAAGCGGCTGCCGCGGCTCTGGCCGGCTCCACCCGGGTATTCCGGCTGGCCGAATCCCTGGGGGCGGTGGAGTCGCTCATCGAGCAACCCTCCACCATGACCCACCTGTCGGTGGCCGATTCCCCGCTGGCCGTCGATCCCGGGCTGGTGCGGCTGTCGGTGGGCATCGAGACCATCGACGATCTGCTGGCCGACCTGGAGCGCGCCCTGAGCTAGCCCTGAGCTAGCGGGACCGCCCCCGACCTCGAACCCCCCCTGGTTGCCGCGGTGTTATTCCCGGATGTCTGATTCCAGCAGGGGAATGTTGAAGCCGTAGAGGGCGGCACAGTTGTCCCGCACGATCATCCGTCGCTCATCGGCGGGAACGTCGGCCAGGGTTTCGGCCACCACTTCGCGGGAGCGGGGGAACGTCGATTCGGTGTGGGGATAGTCCGACCCCCACATGAGGGTGTGGGTGCCGTAGGTGTCCCTAACTCGCACGCCCACCGCGTCCTCCTGGAAGCTGACGAAGCAGTTGGAACCGAAGAAGTGGCTGGGGCGGGCATCGGGGTCGGCGAAACGGTGCCAGTTGCCCCGCAGCGGTCGGTCGGTGTAGCAGTAGTCCATTTGGAACAGCCAGAACGGGATCCACCCCACCTCGTGCTCCACCGATCCCACCCGAAGCCCGGGATGACGCTCGAACACGCCGGCAAAGATCATCTCTCCCAGTGACTTGCGCACAAAATGATCTTGCAGGTAGAAAGCCGACTCCGACACCGACCGTACATCGGACCCGTTTTGTTCACTGTTGCTGGTTTGTTCACTGTTGCTGGTTTGCCCATCGGATCCGGTTTGCCCGCTGTTGCTGGTCTGCCCGTCAGGTCCGGTTTGCCCGCTGGCGCTGATGAGTGCCCGGCCGGTGGCCACGTGCATGGACAGGGGTATGTCCAGATCCACCGCGGCGGCCCAGAAGGGCTCGTAGCGGGGATGGTCGTAGCCCTGGTGGGCCGGGGGCATCACGCTGATCATCGCCCCGGCCAGGCCCATGTTCCGGCACCGGGTCAGCTCGGTTATGCCCTCGTCGATGTCGTCCACATTGATGAGGGCGATGCCCTTCAGCCTCTCGCTGTCGTGGGCGCAGAACTCGGCGATGAAGTCGTTGTAGGCAGCCATGGTGATCGAGCACAGCTCGGAGTCGGCGATGCTGTAGGCCAGGAGCGCCTCGCTGGGGTAGATCACCGATGCCACCACCCCATCGGTACGGTTCTCGGCTATGAACGCAGCCGGGTCGTAAGCCCCGGGTCGAACCTCGTCGAACGATGCCTCTATGCGCAGCTCGGTGGCATCCTTGTCGAACCGGTCGCCGGTCTGGATGCCCAGAAACGACATGGAGCGCTTACCGTCGATGTACCACCAGTCGCCACCGGGCTCCCGGCGCACCTGCGGTACCCGCTCGGCCATAGGCCCCCTGACCCGCTCGGTCCACAGATCCGGTGGTTCGATGATGTGCGAGTCGGAGGAGATCATCATGGGTTCGATATAGTAACCGCGCCTAGTCTGGCTGCATGTTCGATCTGCCATGTTCGATCTGCCATGTTCGATCTGATCGTGACCGCGCCTAGTCTGGCTGCATGTTGGATCTGATTGTAAAGAGCGGCACCGTGGTGGATGGCACCGGTTCACCGGGGTTCACCGGTGATGTGGGCATCAGCGGGGGGCGCATCGCTGCGGTCGGCACCGTTGATCGGCCTGCGGCCCGGATCATCGATGCCGCGGGGATGGTGGTGGCCCCGGGTTTCGTGGATGTCCACACTCACTACGACGCCCAGTTGTTCTGGGATCCGGCGGCCTCCCCCTCCAATGAGCACGGGGTGACCACCGTGCTGGGGGGCAACTGCGGGTTCACGCTGGCCCCGCTTCGAGCCGAAGACTCCGACTACATCCGCCGGATGATGGCCAAGGTGGAGGGCATGCCCCTACCGGCACTGGAGCAAGGTCTGCCCTGGAGTTGGTCGAGCTTTGCCGAATACCTGGATGCGCTGGAGGGACGCATAGGGGTGAACGCCGGGTTCCTGGTGGGGCACTCGGCCATACGTCGCTACGTCATGGGGCCCGATGCCAC
This sequence comes from Candidatus Poriferisocius sp., assembly GCF_965202595.1. Lineage (GTDB taxonomy): Bacteria > Actinomycetota > Acidimicrobiia > Acidimicrobiales > Bin134 > Poriferisocius. Next base: position 2,101,855 of record NZ_OZ241836.1, on the reverse strand, counting down.
CGGCAACACCGCCTCGCCCGAGCAGGTGGCCGAGATGGTACGGGTGCTGCATGAGGCCCTGGAAGCCGGGGGGTTGGGGTTCTCGTCCTCGCAGTCCACCACCCACTCCGACGGCAACAACGACCCGGTCCCGTCCTATTTCGCCGACCGGGCCGAGATGCTGGCGCTGGCCGGGGCGGTGTCCGATCATCCCGGAACCTGGCTGGAGTTCATCATTACCGGCTGCCAGGGGTTCTTCAGCGATGACGAGATCGACTTGATGACCCAGATGTCGGTGCGGGCCCAGCGGTCGCTCAACTGGAATGTCCTGTCCCACGCCTCCACCACCATGGATCGCACCCAGCACCAGCTCGGTGCCTCCGATGTGGCGGCCCGGGCCGGCGGGCGCATCGTGGCTTTGTCGATGCCGTCCATCGGGGGTCTGAAGATGAGCTTCGCCACCTACTGCGCGCTCTACCTGCTGCCCAACTGGGGCGACATCTTGTATCTGGACCACGATGACAAGAAGGCCAAGCTGGCCGACCCGGCGGTGCGGCGCTGGCTCGACGAGCAGGCCCGCAGCTCGGAGGGGCCCTTCCAGTTCATATCCGAATGGGCCAACATGGAGATCGGCGACACCTACGCTGCGGAGAACGACGGGCTCACCGGGCGAAGGGTGGGGGATGTGGCCGCCGAGCGGGGGAAGGATCCGTTCGACACGCTGCTGGACATCGTGGTGGCCGACGACCTGCAAACGGCGCTGTGGCCCCAATCGTCCGACGACATCGACCTGGCCTGGCAGCAGCGAGCCGAGCTGTGGCGGGACCAGCGGGTGCTGGTGGGCGGTTCCGATGCCGGTGCCCACCTTGATCGCATGTGCGGTGCCCGCTATCCCACCGAGATGCTGGCCACCTGCGTGCGCGACCGGGGTCTGCTGTCGCTGGAGGAGTGCGTGCGGCTGATGACCGACTTGCCGGCCCGCCTGTTCGGGTTGAGGGGTCGGGGGCGGGTGGCCGAGGGCTTTCATGCCGATCTGGTGGTGTTCGACCCCGGCACCGTGGCCTCCGGGCCCATTGTGGGGCGAACCGATCTGCCCGCCGCTTGCGAACGCCTCTACGCCGGAGCCATCGGGGTGGAGCATGTGATGGTCAACGGCACCAGCATCATCACCGCCGCTCGCCCCACCGGTGCCACCCCTGGAACCCTGTTGCGTTCTGGTCGCGATACCGAGACCGTGCTGCCCTGATCGGCCCCGCCGCCCTGAGCCACCCCCGCCACCCCCGGTCGGGGAGTTCGGATGCGGCAACGACCGGGGGTGGCGGGTGTGGGGGTCAGGCGGCGAAGTTTTCGTCCCTGATGAGGTAGCACTCAGCCAGGCCCGACAGAGCGGGATGGCGCAGCTCCGAAGGGCGGAACCGGACGGCCTCACCGATACGGTAGGCGGGCACGATCCCGTCGTTGATGCCTTGCAGAAGGCAGTGATCATCGATACCCAGCATCTGGCACGCTGCGGCCGGGCCGATAAGATCTTCCCCAAGGTGGTTCATGCATTTGCTCCTTTTTCTTGGCTTCCCCAAGCCGCTGATCACGGCATCAGGAGCGGGCATTGTCGCCAGGTGAACTGTCAAATTGTTCCCATCGGGGCGGGTGCTGGAAGTCGCCCCGGGGGTAATTGGCCCCTTTAGCCTGGTTGTTGCCATGCCTGAGCCTCCTTGCCTGGGTGATTTCATGCCCGCTGCGGGCGACCCGGCACCATCCGCAGTAGCGGTTCCGTCCTCAACTTGCCTCGGTGATTTCATGCCCGCTGCGGGCGACCCCCACGAGTTGCTCGGGGCTTTCTGCGATTGGGCCGATGCGGCCGGATTGGATCTGTACCCCCACCAGGAGGAAGCGGTGCTACGGCTGCTGGAGGGAGACAGCGTGGTTCTGGCCACGCCCACCGGCTCGGGGAAGTCGCTGGTGGCGATGGCGGGGGTGTTTGCCGCTCTGGCCCAGGGTCGGCGAGCCGTCTACACCGCGCCGATCAAAGCCCTGGTGAGCGAGAAGTTCTTCGAGTTGGTGGCGGCTTTCGGTGCCGAGCGGGTGGGCATGGTCACCGGCGACGCCACGGTCAACGCCGGCGCGCCGGTGATCGCCTGCACCGCCGAGATTCTTGCCCAGAGGGCTCTGCGGTCGGGCCGCGACACCGACACCGACCTGGTGGTGATGGACGAGTTCCACTACTACGGCGACCGGGATCGGGGTTGGGCCTGGCAGGTGCCGCTTCTCGAATTGAACCGTCCCCAGTTCCTTTTGATGTCGGCCACCCTGGGCGACACCACCGCGCTGCGCAACGACCTGAGCCGGCGAACCGGGCGAGCCGTTGCCCTGGTGGCCTCGGCCCAGCGGCCGGTACCCCTCGACATCGAGTACCGGGATACTCCCCTGCACGTGTCCATCGCCGAGTTGCTGGCCACCGGCAGGGCACCCGTGTACATCGTCCACTTCACCCAGCGGGAGGCAACCGCCCAGGCCCAGAACCTGACCAGCCTCGATGTGCTGGATGCCGGGGGCAAGGCTGCGGTGAAGGAGGCGATTGGGGGTTTCCGGTTCGACACCCCGTTCGGCAGGGATTTGCGCCGATTCGTGCTGGCCGGGGTGGGGGTGCATCATGCCGGGCTTTTGCCCAAGTACCGGCTGCTGGTGGAGAAGCTGGCTCAACAGGGGCATCTGCGGTTGATCTGTGGCACCGACACCCTGGGGGTGGGGGTCAACGTTCCCATCCGCACCGTGCTGTTCACCCGCCTTTACAAGTACGACGGCCGCCGTACCCGGGTGCTGTCGGTGCGGGACTTCCAGCAGATCGCCGGCCGGGCCGGGCGCCGGGGGTTCGACACCGAGGGCAGCGTGTGGGTGCAAGCCCCCGAGCACGTGATCGAGAACCGGCGGATCGAGGCCCGAGCCGCCGCCGACCCGGTCAAGCGGCGCAAGCTGGTGAGAAAGAAGCCACCCGAGCACAACTACGCCCATTACGACGGCGACACCCTGGTCCGGCTGTGGCAGGGTCGCCCCGAGACCCTGGAGTCGAGCTTCGCGGTTACCCACGCCATGATGCTCAACGTTCTCGACCGCTCCGGCGACGGCTGCACGGCCATGAAGCGCCTGCTGATCGACAACCACGAGCCCCGTTCTCGGCAGCGGGACCACATCCGCCGGGCGGTGGGCGTGTTCCGGTCGCTGACCGAAGCCAATATCGTGGAGGTGCTGGATGCGCCCGACGCCCGGGGCCGCCCGGTGCGGGTCAACCTCGATCTTCAGGATGAGTTCCGGCTCAACCAGCCGCTCGGTTTGTTCGCGGTGGAGGCGCTGGAGGCGCTGGATATCGACTCCTTCGACTATCACCTCCAGGCGCTCAGCGTGGTGGAGTCGGTGCTGGAGGATCCCACCGTGGTTCTGCTGGCCCAAAGGGACAAGGCCCGCGACGACCTCATGGCCCGGTTGAAGGCCGAGCGGGTGCCCTACGACGAGCGCCTCGAGCGGCTGGCGGAGGTCATCTGGCCCCGCCCCGAGGCCGAGTTCATCGAGCCCGCCTTCGCTGTGTTCGCCCGCCACCACCCCTGGGTGGGCCGCGACCGTCCCAGTCCCAAGTCGGTGGCCCGCGACCTCATGGAGCACGGCGACACCTTCAACCAGTACGTATCCCGCTACGGCATCAAACGCTCCGAGGGCGTGCTGCTGCGCTACCTGTCCGACTGTTACAAGGCCCTGGTCCAGACCGTTCCCGCCGCCGCGGTCAACGATCCCCTCGCCACCCTTACCACCGACCTCCGCACCCTGCTGCACACCACCGACTCGAGCCTCCTCGACGAGTGGGAACATCTCCGGGGCCAGTCTTCTTGACGAGTGGGAACTTACCCGGGGCCAGTCTTCTTGACGAGTGGGAACTTACCCGGAACCAGCCGCCCGGGTTGAGTTCATGTCTCGGTAGGGGGGAGGTGCTTTCCGACCGACACCATGGCGGCCCCGACGATGCCCGCGTTGTTGCGCATCCGGGCGACGGCCACCTCGGTTTCGATGTCCAGTAGCGGACCCCATTCGTCGAACTGCTTGCTGATGCCGCCACCGAGGATGAAGAGGCTGGGGGAGATGATCTTCTCGAGATGCTCCAGGTAGCGCTGCACCCGGGCCCCCCACGCCGGCCAGCCCAGGTTGTCGCGCTCCCGGGCCCTGGCCGATGCCCACGTCTCGACATCCTGTACCTGCCCGTCGAGGTGGAGATGGCCGAACTCGGTGTTGGGGACCAGGATGCCGTTCACGAACATGGCGCTGCCTATCCCGGTGCCGAAGGCCGTGAAGCACACGGTTCCCGACCGCCCCACCCCGGCTCCGTGGGTCATCTCGGCGATTCCCGCGGCATCGGCATCGTTGATGATCGTCACCGGAGCCCCGATACGGTCGCTCATAATTCCGGCGACATCCACCCCGGCCCAGGAATGGTGCAGGTGAGCCACCCACTTTATGCTTCTCCCGGTGATGGGGGCGGGGAAGGCGCATCCCACCGGTCCGGTCCATCCGAATGATGTCACCAGCTCGTTGAGCACGGCCGACACCCGGTCGGGCGTGCTCGGTTCGGGGGTTGGGATCCGGAGGCGGTCGTCGAGCAGCTCGCCGGTGCTTGTATCAACCGGCGCGGCCTTCATGCCGCTGCCCCCGATGTCGATGCCGAAAGCTGTGCTCATGGGTGTATTCTCCGTGTTCCGGTTTGCCGGCTGCCCCCGATGTCGATGCCGAAAGCTGTGCTCATGGTTTCCCAGGTCCTTCCGGTTGAAAGTACCAGCGGCCCCCGCTGTCGATGCCGAAAGCTGTGCTCATGGTTTTCCGGGTCCTTCCGGTTGAAAGTACCAGCGGCCCCCGCTTCTTGCTTTGATGAAGATTGTGTCCTGATTAACATTTTGCTCAGATGAACATCGTGCTCGAGGCTGAGATAAGTCCCGGTATGGCGGCCGCGGATGCGGTGGGGTTGGCCCGGTTGGTGGAGGAGGCGGGCTTCAGCCGGCTGGGCCTATCCGATGTGGCCTTTTGGCCCGATTGCTTCATGCTCCAGGCCCTGTGCGCCCAGGCCACCAGCCGGATCGCGGTGGGGGCCATGGTCACCAACCCCTACACCCGTCACCCCGTGGTGCTGGCCGGAGCCCTGGCCACCCTGAACGACATCGCCCCCGGTCGGGCATTCTGCGGGCTGGGAGTGGGCGCGGGCCTGGAACCGCTGGGCATTGACTACCCCAAACCCGTGGCCACCCTCCGCCGGGCGATAGCCGATATCCGCACGCTGCTGGCTGGTGGAGAGGTGGGCGGTGAGCGCCTGGCCCGTCCCCCCGCTCATCCGGTGCCCATCTCCATCGGCACCCGCAGCCCCCAGGTGATGCGCCTGGCCGGAGAAGTGGCCGATATTGCCCTGGTGGGGGGTCGCTACCTGTCACCCCACCTGGCCGACACCTACCGGGTCTGGCTGGCCGAGGGCTCCGCCCGGGCCGGGCGCGCACCGGAAGATTTCGAGATCGCCCCCCGCCTCACCCTGTGCTGCTCGAGCGACGGCGACCTGGCCCGCCGCAGCGTCAAGCGCTACGCGGCCCACTACCTAACCCTTATCCGCCCTCCCGAGTTGGACGTGAGCCCCCACCGCATGGCCGCCATCGAGGCCGCTCTGGCCCGCAGCCGGGGTTGGTACTTCGACCACAGCCGGTTCGACGATCCCGAACTGGACCGGTTGATCGACAACCGCCTGGTGCAGGCGTTCACCATTGCCGGCACCCCGGCCGAGTGCGCCGACCAACTGGCGGCCGTGCTCAACATGGGTTTCACCAGCGCCAGCCTCAACCTGGCGGCCACCGCCCGCCCCACCGCCGCCGAGGGCCTGGCCGAAACCATCACCAGCTTCGCCCCGGTGGTGGCCTCACTGGCCAACCTCTGACCGTCGATCGTCTCCTTGCCAGATTTATGGGTACTTCTGACCGTCGATCGTTTCCTTGCCGGATTTATGGGTTTCGCGGGCCGGTGGTTTCGCTGACCCGGTAGAGTCTCGCCGACGGTGAGAACTTGGAGGTCGCTCATGGGAAGGCTGGACGGCAAGGTTGCCCTGATAACCGGGGGTGGGGGTGGGCTGGGAACGGCCATAAGCGTCCTGTTCGCCGGCGAGGGGGCGCGAGTGGTGGTGCAGGACCTGGACGAAGCGGCCGCGGCCGCCACCTCCGATCAAGCGATGGCCGGCGGGGGCGAGGCCATGAGCGCGGCCTGCGACGTGTCCGACAGCAAGGCCATCGAGGCCATGTTCGCCGACATCGACACCCGTTTCGGTCCGGTCACCGTGCTGGTGAACAACGCCGGAGTGGACCACACCCCGGGGGACGGCTCGGGGGAGGGGAACACCGGTGGTGATCGGCAGGTGGCGATGATGAGCGACGACGGCTGGCAGAGGATGCTCGACATCCACCTGAACGGTGCCTTCTACTGCACCCGTGCCATGGTGAATCGCCTGCTGGACACCGGGCAGAAGGGTTCGGTGGTCAACATGTCGTCCATCGCCGGTCTGGCCGGGTGGGGGCCGGTTCACTACGCCACCGCCAAGGCCGGCCTTTTGGGGTTCACCCGAGCCCTGGCCCGGTTCTGCGCCCCCATCGGGATACGGGCCAATGCGGTGTGCCCCGGGGTGATCGACACGCCGATGGTGAAGGGCGTGGATGCCGCCATGATCGAGGGGCTCAAGATGATTACCCCCGCCGGTCGCATAGGGGTACCCGACGACATCGCTTACGCCGCCCTCTACCTGGCCAGCGACGAGAGCGATTTCGTCACCGGCGAGACCATCACCCCCAACGGGGGGCTCGTCATCGGCTGATGTCGTCGGCTGATCCTGAGCCAGGGGCCGGTAAGGTGGTTCTCGGCAACATCGGGTGAAGGCACAGGAGGCTTTTGATGGCATTAGTAGACGATTTGCTGGAGAACAACGCGAGCTATGCCGCGAGCTTCGACCGGTACGACCTGCCGATTCCACCCAGGCTCAAGCTGGCGGTGGTGGCGTGCATGGATGCCCGCCTGGTTCCCCACGCCATCCTCGGCATCGACGAGGGGGATGCCCATGTGATCCGCAACGCGGGGGGTGTCGTGACCGACGACGCCATCCGTTCCCTCATGATCTCGCAGCGGTTGTTGGGGACGGTCTCGATCATGCTCATCCATCACACGGACTGCGGCATGCAGACCTTCCGCGACGACGACCTGAAGGATGCGATCACTGCGGACACGGGTATCCGCCCGCCTTTCGCCCTGGAAGCTTTCCCGGACTTGAACGATGACATCCGCCAGTCGATCGCCCGCATCCAGGCCAGCCCGTTCATCCCCAACAAGAACGACATCCGCGGGTTCGTCTACGACTGCGCCACGGGCAAGCTGAACGAGGTGACCTGATCGCCGCCAACATGAGCCTCATAAGGCATCTATCAACACCGCCAACATGAGCCTCATAAGGCGTCTACCAACACCGCCAACATGAGCCTCATAAGGCGTCTACCAAGATCAAGATGGCTTATGAAGGGGTGTCGGGAAGGGGTATTTCCAAGGCCCCCATCTCGATGAGGCGGTCAACCTCGGCCGGATCCATACCGAGGTCCTGGAGGCAGATCTGGCGGGTGTGCTCGCCGAGGAGGGGGGCGGCGTGGACCGGGGGAGTGGGCATCTCGCTGCCGTAGAAGCAGGGCCCCTCCAGCACCAGGTTGCCGGCCCCGGGCTGGAACACCTCGAGCAGGAACCCCCGCTCGGTGAGTTGGGGGTCGGTGAGGTGGTCCAGGGCGGTGAGCATGGCCGCGCCGGGCACCCCGGCCGCCTGGCAGGCCTCCTGCACTTCGAGCGGTGAGAGGGTGGCTGTCCACCCGGCCACTCCGGCGTTGACCGCCTCCCGGGCGGCCCGGCGGCCGGCCGCGCTGTCGTAGGCTGGGTTCTGGGCCCATTCCGGGTTGCCCATGGCTTGCTTCAGAGCGGCCCAGTCGGAATCGTCGCGCCCGCACACCACGCTCCATTGCTGGTCGCCGGCGCACTGGAACACCCCCCAGGGTGCGCCCCGCTCGGAATCGTTGCCCACCGGTTGCACCGACCCCGGGCTCAGCGACTCGGCCATGAACAGGTCGCCCAGCGTGTTGACCAGGGCTTCGGCCTGGCTGATCTCGGCGTGGGCTCCCTCACCCCGGCGCTCACGGCCGACCAGCCCCGCCAGCGCCCCCAGGGCGCACAGTCGCCCGGCCAGGTGGTCGGGATGGATGGCGTTGGACCCCGGGGGCGGGTCCCCGTCGGTGAAGTTCCACAGGTACTTGATGCCCCCCACCGTCTGGATGGTGGGGCCGTAGCCGATCCAGTCGGCGTAGGCCCCGGTGGAGCCCATGAGCTGGCTGCTGGCCATGCACACGCCGGGGTTCAGCTCCTTCAGCGTCTCGTAGCCCACTCCCATGGCATCCATGGTTCCGGTGGAGTTGTTCTCGATCACGATGTCGGCCGTTTTCACCAGCTCCTTCAGCACGGCGAGACCTTCGGGGATCTTGGAGTTGACCCCGAAGCTGCGCTTGGTGCGACTCGACGAGGCGAACGAGGGGGTCATCTCGGTGCCGGTCACCAGTCGCATGAAGTCGGGGTAGGTTCGGGTCTCGATCTTGATGACATCGGCCCCGTACTCGGCCAGCATCCGCCCGCCCTCCACGCCCACCCCGCCATGGCCGAAATCCAGCACCCGTATGCCGGCCAGCGGCTGAGCCGGCTCGCCCCCAGCCGGTACCGGGTCGTGGGTTGTTGCTGCCGTACCTGCCGGTACCGGGTCGTGGGCTGTTGTTGTCGCAGCCACTGGTACTGGGTCGTGGGCCGTTGTTTTAGCAGCCACCTCGTTGTTGTGCTCGCCCACCTTTGGGGCCTTGAAGCGGTAGCCCTGACGCTGCCGGTTGATCTCCAGGAACCCCGATGCGGTGGCCGCGGTTGTGCCCGGGGCCACCTCCACCGGCACGAAGGTTGATCGGGATACGTAGTGCTCGTTCACCAGGATGTCCGAGGGCTTGAGCATCGGGGTGACCACCACCCCCCGGCGCTGAGCCTCGGCGGCGGCCGCCTCCATCGTCATGGGCGCGAAGTGCTCGGCGATCACCGGGTTGAGCACGTCACCGTTCATCAGCCGGGTGAGGGTTTGGGCCCACATCTCGTCGGCAAAAGCCTCGGGGCGGCCCATCCACTCCCACATCGCGAACCACTGGCGGGGGCTCAGGATCACCATGGTTATGAAACCGTCGGCCGTCTCGAACAGCGGGTACACCACGGTGGTACCCGACCGGACAATGGGCGGATCCAGGCCCGCGTCCAGGGTGGGTTGCATGTTGGCCAGTTGCCAGGTGTTCAGTTGGATGGCCGCTTCCAGTGCCGAGAGGTCCAGGTGCTGGCCTCGCCCGGTGCTTTGCCTGGCCACCAGGCCGATGGTTGCCGCCAGCGCTCCGACCACCCCGGCGGCGTCGTAGGCGAACGCCCCGGGGATGAGCAGCGGCGGCTTCTCGGGGATGCCGGAGGCGGCCAGATGCCCGCTCATAGCCTGGATGACCTCGTCGGTGGCCTCGAATCGGGAATACGGCCCCTCCTGGCCGAAATCGGTGATCGACAGCACCAGGAGGTGCTCGAACTCGGCCGACACCTCCCGGGGGTCGAGCCCGAACGGGGCCAACGTTCCGGGCTTGGTCGACTCGATCCATACGTCGGCCCCGGCCAGCAGCTCCCGGAGCCGGGCCTGACCGTCCGAGGTGGTGAGGTCAACGGTGATGCCCCGCTTGTTGAAGTTGCGGAAGGCGAAGTACAGGCTGGTTTCGCCATCGGGGGCGAACGGGGGGAGGCACCGGGATGCGGCCCCGCCGGGGGGCTCGACCCGGATCACGTCGGCCCCGAGATCGGCCAGCAGCCGCCCGGCCAGTTCACCCTTGACATCGGCCATGTCGATGACCCGGAGGTCGCTCAGCGGGAGTTCAATGCGAGACACGATTCTCCGCCCGGACAACGGCTGATGGGTGGTTGCCTTACCTGCCTAGAAGCCTCCGGAACCGAAGCCTCGCATCAGGCGGCCCTGCGACCGCTCGTGGAAGACATCGCCGATGCCGGAGCTCTCGAAGCCCGAGGGCACCTGCCCGGTGGTGGCATAGAGGTACAGGGCCATCTGGAATATGGCGGTGAGCGTGCTGATCACCACCGATACCAGAGCGATCCAGGCAATACCGATGATGAGCCCGATTGCGGTCCCGGCCGATCCGGCGGCAGCACCAATGACGATTACGAGAATGCCCGGCAGGGCGGCCACCAGGCCGATAAGGCCGAACCCCACCTGGGCGATGAGGTTCTCCCCCCAGGTTTGCCGCAGGAGTTCGCCCGAACGTTTAACCGAGTTGATGGGACCGGTCTGCTCAACCACCAGGATGGGCACCACGAGGAAGGTGAGCACCCCCCAGGCCATGTCCAGGAGGCTGCCCAGAAAACGGGTGATGGCGTTGTCGGAACTCTGGATGGCCCGCAGGATCATTCCCACGGTTACCGCCAGCAGGGCCCAGGGTACGATCACGTGCAGCCGGGAGAACGCCCCCTTGATGGCGCTGGAGATGGTCGGGTCGCCGCCGCTGAACCGCTCCCGGGCCCCCGACACCACCGCGGCGTTGAATAGCACGGTGATGATGGCGACCGCCACCAGGATGATGATGCCCCCGATCCAGAGCATGGGTTCGCCGCCCGAGCCGTTGCCGCCGTCGTTGATCCCACCGGTGGCCAGCCATATGGGGATGCCGATTACCCCTAACACCGCCAGCGAGGCCAGCGCTCCTATCACCGGCAGCATCGCCAGCTCCCGATCGTGTTGCAGGACTGCCCATGAAGCTTTGGCGGTTTCCAACGTGCGGCGAAATCGACCCATGTAATCAACCCTACCAGCCCCGACCGACATATTCAGCCCTGGCCGCTGGTCGTATCGCCGGGGTTCCGGTGCGGCCCCTCGGTGCATACCACCGTCCGTAGGGAGTTACCGGTTCCGCCGGTTCCGCCCTCGGGTCCAAGAACTCGATCGCCATGGCTCTACGGTAGTGCAAATGAGGTTCTGGAGAGTGTGGGGGGTTACCTGCAAATGAGGTTCTGGAGAGTGTGGGGGGTTACCTGCCGGTGAGGTCTTGGAGAGTGTGGGGGGTTATCGCGGTAGCGGCTGCTGTGGTCGGAGCGGGGGTGATGGTGCTCAATGCGCAGTTCTTCGCCGGGGAAGAGTCGATGCTCACCACATCTTCGGTTCCGGCCCCTCCATCGCCCCCACCCACCCCGGCCCCATCAACCCCCGCACCCACTGCCGACCCGCCCCCGCCCACCGCCAGCCCGACCCCTGCCCCTCTCCCGGCGGCAACTCCCTATCCGGGGTGGGTCGACCCGGCCACCGTGGGGCAACCGCACGGTTCGGTTGCGGGCCTGCTCACCTTCCGGGGCAACCCCACCCGCACTTTTTACGGTACCGGCCCCGCCCCTCGAGCCCCGCAGGAGCTGTGGCGGTTCACCGGTGCCCCCGACCGCGACCTATGCTCGCCCACCTCCTGGTCCGGGGGGGTCACCCTGTGGTGCGGCACCGGCTGGACCGGCCAGCCCGCGGTGTTCGAGCGGGAGGGGCGCACCTGGGTGGTGGTGGGCTCGTTCGCCCCCGCGGTGCACTTCCTGGATGCCGCCACCGGGCAGCGCCTGCGTCCCGACTTCGTGGTGGGCGACCTGATCAAGGGGTCGGTCGCCATCGATCCCGACGGCCATCCCCTGGTTTACTTCGGTTCCCGGGACGACAATTTCCGTATCGTCGCCTTCGACCGTGACGAACCCGTCGAACTGTGGTCGCTCAACGCCTACGCGGTGTCCCCGGTGAGGTGGAACAACGACTGGGACGGTGCCCCCCTGGTACTGGGCGACTACCTGTTCCAGGGGGGGGAGAACAGCCACCTCCACATCGTCAAGCTGAATCGCGGTTACGGCCCCGACGGCCTGGTGACCGTAGACCCCGAGCTGGTGTTCAACGCCCCCGGTTGGGACGACGATTTGCTGGCCGCGGTGGGTGACGGGAACGTGTCCATCGAGGCGGGGATAACCGTTGTGGGCAACACCTTGTACTTCGCCAACTCCGGCGGCCTGGTGCAGGGTTGGGACATCACCGGGCTGGCCGGCGGGCAGCAACCCGAGCGGGTGTTCCGCTACTGGGTCGGTGACGATGTGGACGCCACCGTGGTGGCCGATGCCGAGGGCTACCTCTACGTGGGGGTGGAGTACGAGCGGGAGACGATCCGCAGCCAGGAGTTGGGCCAGATCCTCAAGCTGGATCCCGGGGCCGAAGATCCCCTGGTGTGGGGGACCGACATCCGCAACGCCTTGCCCGACGGGGTATGGGCCACTCCGGCACTGACCCGGCAGATGGTGTACGTGCCCACCAACGCCGGTTTCCTGTACGGGCTCCGCCGTGACACCGGCGAGGTGGTGTGGTCCAAGCGGATGGCCGGGCCGGTGTGGGCATCGCCGGTGGTGATCGGCGACGTGTTGATCCAGGCCGACTGCGCCGGGGTGATCCGGGGCTACGACATCTCCGATCCCGGGGCCGATCCCCCCGAGCTGTGGCGGGTGTCGCTGAACGGCTGTGTGGAGTCCACCGCGGCGGTATGGGACGGTGTCATGTACGTGGGGGCCCGTGGTGGCAGCTTCTATGCCATCGGCGACCGCTGACCGGCTCGCCCACCAAGCTCGACGAAAGAAAGGGAGCCTCTATGACCCGGTTGGGGACGAATAAGGGAGCCTCTATGACCCGGTTGGGAAGGAAAGGGGAGCAGCCATGACTTGGCTGGAGAGGAAAGGGGAGCAGCCATGACCCGGTTGGGAATAATCGGTTTGGGAAACATGGGTGGGGCCATTGCCGAGGGGGTGCTCACCGGCCGGTGGGACGACGACGTCACCGTGATGGGCTACGACGTCTCCGGGGCGGCCATGGAGCGGTTCACCGAATTGGGCGGTACGCCGGCCGGATCGGTGGGGGAACTGGCCCGCCGGGTGGATCTGGTAGCGGTGGTGGTGATCGACGATGACCAGGTGCGCCGGGTGTGCCGGGGCGACGGCGGGGTGATCGCCGGAGCGGCCGAGTCGGGAGCGCTGGTGGCCATCCACTCCACCGTTCTGCCCGCCACCGTGATCGAGCTGGCTGCCGAGGCCGCCGAGATGGGGGTGGTGGTGATCGATGCCCCGGTCACCGGCGGTGCTGGCGGGGCCCGGAACCGGGATCTGGTGGTGATCTGCGGGGGTGACGATGCCCATACCGAACGGGGTCGCCCCCACCTGGAGCGCTACGGGGCTCTGGTGGTCAATGTCGGCCCCCTGGGTGCGGGCCTGCGGGCCAAGCTGGCCCGCAACCTCATCAGCTACGCCGAGATGGTGGTGGCCCAGGAGGCCATATCCTTGGCGGCGGCCTCGGGGGTGGACTTGAGGGCGTTCGCCGCCATAGTGAACCATTCCGACCGCAACATCGGCCCTCACATGGGCATCTTCACCCGACCCATCAACCACCCACCCCCGGCCCTGGGGGGCAGCTTCGTTCAGGTGGCCCACAAGGACCTCGGTGGTGCGCTGACCCTGGGCCAGGAATTGGGCATCGATCTTCCCCTGACATCCCTGGTTGATCAGCACATCGCCGCCGCCTTCGGCGAGTAGCCACCTAGTGAGTAGCTAGCTAATGATAGGTGGCGGTTCCGGTGTCGAGTACTACCCGGTCTCCTACTCGGGTTTGGAACTGGGCGGTGCCGCTGTCCCCGTGCCAGATGTGGATGTCGAGGGTTTCGCCCGGTAGTACCGGCGATGAGAACCGGCCGTGCATGGCTCGGAAACGGGCCGGATCGCCGGCGCACAGGGTGTGCAGCAGCGCCCTACCGGTGAAGCCGTAGGTGCACAGGCCGTGCAGGATCGGGGTGTCGAACCCCCCGGCGGCCGCGAATGACGGGTCGGAGTGCAGCGGGTTGCGGTCGCCGTTGAGCCGGTACAGCAGCGCCTGGTCGGGGCGGGTGGTGTAGGTAACCACATGGTCGGCCTCCCGCTCGGGCACCTTCTGGGGGCCGGCCGGTCCCCGGTCACCGCCCCAACCACCCTCGCCGCGGATGAAGAGCGCGCTGGTGGTGGTGAACAGAAGCTGGTTGTCGGCGGTGTCGGTGGCTTCGGTCTCGGTCACCACGAGGGCGGCCTTGCCCTTGTCGTATATGCCGGCGATACGGCTCACCGAGCTGATCGTGGCTTCCACCGGGAGCGGCTTGTGCAGGGTGAACCCCTGCTCGCCGTGAACCAGCATGGCCGGGTTGTACGTGCCGATCCTGGCCAGCGGGCTGTCGGGACCCCCCAGGCCGCCCCCCAGCACCACGCACATGGTGGGCAGGGCCTTCTGCTCGACCCCCTTGGTGTTCTCGGTGGTGAACTCCAGCTCGAACCCGGTGGGGTCGGACACGCCGGCACCTACCCCCAGCGCATAGAGAAGGGCATCCTTCGAGCGCCAGCTCGATGTGTTCGGGGCGCTCCGAGTGCCGGCAGCGGTGGGGTCGAGAGGCATGGGGGGCTCCTAGCGGGTAGTCGGGATGGAGGTGGACATCGCGGGCATCATTATCATTCCATTGCTGGATACTGGATCAAACCAGCGTTGACAGGTTCTCCTTCGGCGCTGAGCCGGGGTTGACCCGCCGGCCCGGGGTCCAGGCCACCGGAAGGTGTTTCATCCCTCCGATGAAGTTTGAGCGCAACCACTCCGGTTCACCCACCCGGTGGATGTCGGGCATCCGGTCCACGATCTCCTGGAAGATCAGCCGCAACTCCATCTTGGCCAGGTTGGCCCCCAGGCAGTAGTGGGCCCCGCCGCCGCCGAAGGCAATGTGATCGTTGGGGGTGCGGTTGACGTCGAAGGTGAACGGGTCGTCGAAGACCTCCTCGTCCCGGTTGGCCGAGATGTGCCACATCACCACCTTGTCGCCGCTGTCGATGTGCCGACCCCGGATTTCGGCATCCCTGGTGGCGGTGCGCCGGAAGTGCAGCACCGGGGTGGCCCACCGGAGTATCTCGTCGATGTGGGTGTCGGTCACCCCGTCGGGGGAGTTCCTGACCATCTCGAACTGCTCGGGATGGTCCATCAGCGCCAGCATCCCGTGGGCAGTGGCGTTGCGGGTGGTCTCGTTGCCGGCCACGGTGAGCAGGAGCATGAACATGTCGAACTCCAGCTCGCTCAGCCGGTCACCGTCGATCTCGGCGTTGATGAGCTTGGTGACGATGTCGTCGCGGGGGTTGGCCGCCCGGTCCTTGGCCAACCGGTTGGTGTAGGCGTACAGCTCCATGGCCGCCGCCGAGCCGTCGGACTTATCGGCGTTGTACTCGGGGTCGTCGATGCCGATCAGCCGGTTGGACCATTCGAACAGCATCATGCGGTCCTCCTGGGGCACCCCCATTATCTCGGCAATGGCCTGGAGGGGCAGCTCGGAGGCCAGATCCACCACGAAGTCGGCCTCGCCCCTCTCGATCACGTTGTCCACGATCAGGATGGCTCGGTGCCGCAGATACTTCTCGATCAGCCCGATCATGCGGGGGGTGAAGCCCTTGCTGACCAGCCGCCGGTAGCGGGTGTGCTTGGGCGGGTCGGTGGTGAGCATCATCACCCCCCGGGTGTCCATCTCGCTGTTCCGGTTCGGGCTGTCCGGGTCGGGTATGGATATGCCGCCGGTCTCGGAGGAGAAGGCCTCGGTGTCACGGTTCACGTCCACCAGGTCGGCGTGCTTGACCACGTTCCAGAAGGCCGTACCGTTGGGGTCTTGATGGAGCATTACCGGGGCCTGCTCCCGAAGCACCTTGAACATCTCGTGGTGTTCCTGGCGCACGAAGCGGTCGGGGTCGAGCAGGTTGACTTCACTGAGCTTCATGGTGGTATCCCCTTTGTTTCCCGGTGGTGCCCCTTATCGGGCCGGTTGCCGGCGGTTGACAAGCATGAGAAGTGTATTGAAACCGCTGATGGGACAAGATAGCCGAGACAAAAGCCAGCTAGCCCATCATGGTTCATCATGATCAAGCATGATCGGGTGGGGGAGGGTTACGAATGATGGGGCATGATCGGGTGGGGGAGGGTTACGAATGATCGCAGAGGTCCGGGATCGGTCGGGTGGGGGGAACGGGAGCGCCGGCATGCACCAGCAGGGGTCGATGTTGGACGGCATCCGGGTGATGGACTTCTCAACCGGCGTGGCCGGCCCTTACGCAGCCAAGCTGCTGGCCGATGCCGGGGCCGAGGTAGTGAAGGTGGAGAGCGGGGAGGGCGATCCGGTGCGCCGCTGGTCGGCCACCCGGGCCGGCTTCGAGGGCGACAGCGCGCTGTTCCAGTTTCTCAACGCCTCCAAGCGAGGCATCCTCGGCCACCCCGGTGATCCCGAGGTAGAGGAGCTGGTGGCCACCGCCGACGTGGTGGTGGAGTCGTTTCCCGCCGGGCGGGGTACGGGCCGGGCTTGGGCCAAGCGGCATCCCCACCTGGTGGTCCTGTCGGTAACGCCCTACGGGCAGGACGGACCGCTGGCATCCCACCCGTTCACCGAGTACACCGTGCAGGCCCAGAGCGGGGCCATCGCCTGCCGGGGTCGCCCCGATCAGCCCCCGATCCACGCCGGCGGGGGGATCGCCGACTGGACGGCCGGGGCCTACGCCGGTCCCGCCGTCCTGTCGTGCCTGCTGCGGGCCCGGCGCACCGGGCACGGCGAGTACATCGACCTGGCGGTGGCCGATGTGATTGGCATTGCCGCCACCACGTTCAGTGATCTGGCCCACTCCATGCGGGGTGGCGGCCACGACTTCGACCGGGTGGCCCGGTCGGTGGAGGCACCGTCCATCGAGCCCGCCGCCGACGGCTGGGTGGGGTTCAACACCAACACCGCCCTTCAGTACCAGGGCTTCGTGCTGATGATCGAGCGCCCCGACCTGATCGACACCGAGTGGAGCCAGATCGGGGTTCGGGCCAGCCGCCTCGACGAGTGGAACTCCATGGTTCACCCGTGGACATCCCGCCACACCGTGGCCCAGATCATTGAGGCGGCTTCCGAGCTGCGGGTACCGGTGGCCGAGGTCAACGACGGCTGCACCGTGCTCGACAACGAGCAGTTCGCAGCCCGGGGGGTTTTCGTGCCCAACCCCGGAGGCTTCCTCCAGCCCCGACCTCCCTACCTGATGAACGATGCCGGTGAGCCTCGCCCGGCCTCGCCCGCCCCCAGGCTGGGTGAGCACACCGCTTCGGTGCCGCCCCGCCCCCGCCCCGAGCCTCCGCCTTTGGCCCGCGATCCCGATGGTGGTCCCGAGCCATTACTTTCGGGCCGCGATCCCGATGGTGGTCCCGAGCCATTACTTTCGGGCCGCGCCCCCGATGGTGGTCCCGAGCCATTACTTTCGGGCCGCGCCCCCGATGGTGGTCCCGAGCGGCCGCTGGCCGGTATCCGGGTGGTGGATCTCACGAGCTGGTGGGCCGGCCCGTCGGCCACCGGCACCCTGGCCATGCTGGGAGCCGATGTCATCCATATCGAGTCCACCGGTCACCCCGACGGGATGCGCATGACCGGGTTCATGTTCGGTACCGAGGACTGGTGGGAGTGGGGGTCGATGTACGTGGCCGTCAACTCCAACAAGCGGGGCCTGACCCTCGACCTGGACACCGAGGCCGGCCTGAACCTGCTGTGGCGGCTCATTGATGGGGCCGACGCGGTGGTGGAGAACTTCTCCCCCCGGGTTACCGAGAAGTGGGGTCTGAGCTGGGAGGCCATATCGGCCCGCAACCCTCGGTTGGTGTTCATGCGGATGCCCGCGTTCGGGCTGAGCGGGCCGTGGCGGGAGCGGGTGGGGTTCGCCCAGACCATGGAGCAGCTCACCGGAATGGCCTGGGTCACCGGCCACTCCTACGACCAGCCCCGCATCATGCGGGGCCCGTGCGACCCCATTGCCGGGATGCACGGCGCTTATGCCCTGCTTCTGGGGTTGGCGGTACGGGAGCGCACCGGCCGGGGGGTGTTCGTGGAGTCCACCATGGTCGAGGCCGCGCTGAACTGCTCGGCCGAGCAGATCGTGGAGTACACCGCCTACGGCAACGTGATGCAGCGGGCCGGCAACCGGGGTCCGTATGCCGCTCCTCAGGGTTTGTACCCCTGCCGGAGCCATGAGCAGTCGCATGAGCGGTGGCTGGCGCTGGCCGTCGCCACCGACGAGCAGTGGCGGGCGCTGGTGGAGGTGCTGGGTGCGCCCGAATGGGCCGACCGGCCGGAGTACGCCACCGATGCCGGCCGCCGGGAGGGCCACGACGCTCTCGATGCCGGGCTTTCGGCCTGGGCCGCCGAGCACGATCTGGAGGATGCGGTGACCCGGTTGGTGAGCGCGGGCGTGCCCGCCGCCCCCGCCTGGGATCCCCGCCTTCAGAGCGAGCACCCCCAGTTCGTCCACCGGGGCCTGTTCGAGACGGTGGAGCACCCGGTGGTGGGTACCCACCCCGTTCCGGGCATGCCCTACCGGTTCGCCTCGGTGGATCGCTGGATCACCTCCCCGTCGCCCACCCTGGGCCGGCACAATCACGAGATCCTGACCGAACTGGGTCTGTCGCCTGATGAGATCGCCCGATTGGAGGCCGATCAAATCATAGGTACCCGCCCCAAGGGCCTGTGAAGATGGGTGCGGGTAGAAAGGACTTTTCCATGAGAGCAGTGCGATGCGTTGATGGTCGCCCCACGGTTGTGGAGGTGGACATTCCCCGGGGCGAGGGGGTGAGAATCAAGGTCGCCTCCGCGGGGGTGTGCGGTTCCGACCTGCACATGATCGAACTCGGGATGCTCGACACTTTCACCATCGGTCACGAGTTCGCCGGCTGGCTGGAGGATGGCCGACCGGTGGCGATCGAGCCCATCCACGGCTGCGGCACCTGCGAGCTGTGCCGGGCCGGTGACTACAACCGTTGCCCCGCAACCCTTACCGACATTGCCGGTATCTCCCGCGACGGGGGCATGGCCGACGAGGTGCTCATATGGCCCGAAGCGGTGGTCCCCTTGCCCGCAGGAGTGGATGCCCGGGATGCCTGCCTGGTGGAGCCGCTGGGAATTGCGGTGCACGGCTTCGCCATGGCCGGGTTGCGGGGCGACATGCGGGTGGCGGTCATCGGCGGCGGCACCGTCGGTCAGACCGCGCTGGCCGTGGCCCGCCTGGCCGGTTGCGAGACCGCCATGTCGGCTCGTCACGATGCCCAGAAGGAGGCCGCCGAGCGGTTGGGGGCCGTCGCTCCGACCGACCAGCCCTACGACATCGTGGTGGAGGCCGCCGGCACCGCCTCGGCGCTGGCTGATGCCGCCAAAAGATGCCGCCCCGGGGGCACGATCATCATCCTCGGCACCTACTGGGGAGGGGTCGAGCTGCCCGGCATGGACCTCAGCATGAAGGAGATCACCGTTGTCCCATCCTCCATGTACGGCCGCAGGGGTCCTGCTCGCGACGTGGATGTCGCGGCCGCGGCCCTCGCCCAGCTCCCCGAGCTGCCCGCCGCCATCATCACCCACCGCTTCCCCCTCGACACCCCCGCCGATGCCTTCGCCACCGCCGCCGACCGTTCCTCCGGCGCCATCAAGGTGGTTCTGGAGCCCTGATTACGCTGGAGGTATTGGGGTTATGGAGCCCTGATCCCGCTAGTTGGTTTCGCTTCCCGCGTCAACGGGGCCGTACACGGCTTGGAAGATCCGGGGTGCCTCGTAAAGGCGGTGTCGTTGGCGTCCCGTGACCTCCCGAAGGTCGCCACGCTCCTCCAGTTCCCTGATGGCCTTGTATGCGGTGGGCGAAGACACCCCGAGCCGGGAAGCCGCCATCGGGGCGCTGAGCAGCGGTGCTACAAACAGCAACTCCACCAGCCGCAGGACAGAACCCGACTTACCCTCCTCGAGCAGGGCGTCGCGCATCCGTTGTTGGAGTTCCACCAGGCGGATGGTGCGCTTCTCGGCATCGCGGGCCTGGCGGCTTACCCCCTCCAGAAAGAACCGTATCCAGGGAGCCATGTCACCGTGCTGGCTCGTTCGCAGCAGGTGGTCGTAGTACTGGGACCGATGCTGCTCGAAGAACGCCGACAGGTAGAGCAGCGGTTGGGGAAGTACCTCCCGCTCCAGCAGCATCAACGGAATAAGCAGCCTGCCGATCCGACCGTTGCCATCCAGGAACGGGTGGATCACCTCGAACTGGTAGTGAGCCATGGCTAGCTGAACCAGCAGCGGCAGGTCTTGCTCGTGGAGGAACCGCTCCAGGTCGTTAAGGGCCTGGCGCATTTTTTCGGGCGGTGGTGGCACGAAGACGGCCTCGTTGAGGTTCTCGCCCCCGATCCATACCGGGCTCCTGCGCAGCTCTCCAGGATCACGGTGGTGGCCGCGTACTCCACGGAGCAAGTGTTGGTGCATCTCCCGAAAGAGCCGGATCGAAATCGGGAAGCCACCCCGGATGCGGGCGATGCCGTGCTCCATCGCCACGACGTGGTTGCGCACCTCTTGAGCTTCCGCTGCTTCCGCTGCTGGTTGGGTCTCACCCGCTTCGGCTCGTAGCAGTTGGGTGATCTCGGTGCGGGTCCCCTCGATGCGAGAACTCAGGACCGCCTCGATCCTCAGGTGCGGTCCGATCAGAAGGTGGGGGTTGGGCAGCAGCAGGCCCACACCCCCGAGGCGATGCACCGTGCCGGTGGCCTCATCCAGCTTCGCGGCCAATTCCTGCGGGATGCGGTAGTTGCGGGGCAACGGCTTGGGGTTGAACGCCCAGAAACCCTCCCTCTCCCTTTCCACTGTGCCTCTATCCGAGGAAGGGAACGCTTCGGGGGTCATGAACCTACCTACCTATCGGCAACGAGTTGATGTTCTGGCCGTGCCCACAGTAAGTAAAGCAAACTGTCAATTACTTTACTTAGCCCGGCTCCAAGGAAAACACACTTTACTTGGAGCCGAGCTAAGTAAAGCAATCCCGCAATCGCTTTACTTAGATTGCGGGCCAGTAAGGAGTGTTTCACTTACGAAGCAGCAAGAGGGCTGCAAGGGTAGGGTCCAGGTAGTGAGCAGCGGGGATGGTCTGGCGGGAGATGATGTGGTGGCCCTGCTGGGGTTGAAGGTGTTGCCCGAGGAGGGGGGAATGTGGCGGGAGGTGTGGCGGGACGAGAACAGCACCGCCATCTTCTTCCTGCTCCAGCCGGGGGATTTCTCGGCCCTGCATCGCTTGGACGGGCCGGAGCTGTGGCACCACTACGCCGGGGCCGCGGTGCAGATGCTCCTTCTGGGGCCGGACGGATCGGTGGATAAGCCGGTTCTGGGCGACGACCTCGCCGGTGGGGAGCGGCCCTGCGTGGTGGTCCCGGCTCGCACCTGGATGGGGGCCTCCACCCGGGGTGAGTGGTCGCTGGTGGGAACCACGATGGCTCCGCCCTACCATCATGGCGGCTTTGAACTCGGTGACGCTGGCCGGCTGATTGGCCAGTACCCCTCGGTGGCCACCGACATTGCCGCCCTGGTACGCCCGTGACCGGTTTGCGCTCGCTTCATTGGGATCAGGGTTGCCCGTGACCGGGTTGCATCCACCCACCGAGTTGCTCGATCTAACCGGTCGGGTCGTGGTGGTCACCGGTGCCGGTGGCGGGATCGGCGGGGGCATCGTCCGGCGCATGGCGCAGGCGGGGGCATCGGTGGTGGCTCACACCCGGTCGTCGCCGGTAGAAGGTCTCGCCGGCCCGGACGGGGGAGGGGTCACCGAGGTGCGGGCCGATCTGACCACCGAGGACGGTCCCGCAACAGTGGTCGAGGCCGCCCTGGAGCATCATGGGAGGCTGGATGCCCTGGTCAACAACGCCGGCATGCAGCCGGTGGTCCCGTTCACCGATCTGGACGACCGGCAGTGGATCGAGATGATCGACACCAACCTTACCGCCGCCCACCGGATGACCCAGGCCGCCGCCTCGGCCATGCGTGATTCAACAACCGGCGGTGCCATCGTTCACATTGCCTCCATCGAGGCCCGGCACCCCACCCCGGTCCACGGCCACTACGCCACGGCCAAGGCCGGACTGGTGATGCACGCCAGAGCCGCCGCCCTGGCCTGGGGTCCCCATGGGATCAGGGTCAACTCGGTGTCGCCGGGGTTGATCCACCGGCCTGGTCTGGCGGAAGGCTGGCCCGAGGGGGTGCAGCGCTGGCTGGCGGCGGTTCCCCTGGGTCGGCTGGGAACCCCCGAGGACATCGGGGATGCCTGCGTGTTCCTCTGTTCCGATCTGGCCCGGTGGATCACCGGTGTCGATCTGGTGGTCGACGGCGGTGTCCTCACCAACCCCACCTGGTGACCGCTGCTTGCCCTGCTATCACTTTTAGAGCTACTATCACTTTTAGAGATAGATTTATCAAAACTATTCATATAGGGTATCGTGACGATCGCGGTTCGAGCGTCTAACTTTCTATATGTAAAGCAAGAGGGGCACCGGGCCTGTGGCCGGTGTTTTGCTTGTGGGACAAGTAAGCAAATGAATAAAGCCCCCGGACTCGGACGGGAGGCGATGGTTGGAGATGGCAATGGAGCCTCGTCCTTGGTGGATGGAAAATGCGAACTGCAAGGGGAGGAGCGAGTTGTTCTTCCCCCCGGCTGGCGAGCGCCCGTCGGCTCGCGAGCGACGGGAGAACGCCGCCCGGCGCATTTGCGTTGAATGCGACGTGATCCGGGCCTGCCGCAAATGGGCCCGCGACCAGCGCGAGCTCGGGTTCTGGGGCGGCGAGTCGGAGATAGAGCGGGCGGAGGCGGGTTTTGCTCCCTCCACCCCGGTCATTGGCCTCAGGCGGCACCGCACCGAGCGGGAATCGGCCTGAGCCCTCCGATTCCGGGGCGCTGATCCGCCCGGTCATCGACCCCGCCCGGGAGCCCCAACCGATTTACCCCACCGTGCGCCGCACGAAGGCCGCGATGGCTTCCGTGGCCTCCACCGCTTCGGGGAAATTGGGGTACATGATCTGAAAGTCGTGGATCATCCCCGGCCAGATACGGTGATCCACCTCCACCCCGGCGGCCTCCAGCACGGCGGCGAACGCCACCGCATCGTCCAGCAGCACCTCGTGGTCACCGGCGTGGATCAACATCGGGGGCATCCCCTCCCAGTTGCCGAACAGCGGCGAGGCCAACGGGTCCCGGGGGTCGTGATCGCCGAGATACCAACTGGCTGCGGTTACCGAGTCCTGGTGGGAGAACATCACGTCCAACTCGTCTCGTTCGGTGTGGCTCGTCGATGAGTTGGTCAGATCCACCCACGGCGATATGCATACCCCCGCGCCGGGCTGCGGCCACCCCCGGTCACGAACCCCCAGCAGGACCGCTCCCACCAGCCCACCCCCGGCGGAGTCCCCGATGAGCGCGATGCGAGCCGGGTCGATCCCGAGGTCCAGCAGCCCGCGGTAGGCGGTCAGGCTGTCGTCCACCGCGGCGGGAAAGGGGTGCTCCGGGGCCAGCCGGTAGTCGATCAGCAGCACCCGGGCCGGGATCAGCGAGGCCAGATGCGATCCGTAGCCCTGGTGCGAGATGATGGACCCCACCCGGTAGCCGCCGCCGTGGAAGAAAAGCAGCACCGGCAAGCTCTCGGGATCCTCCGTTTCGGGCCGGAACCAGGCGGCACCGGGGACACCGGGCATCTCGATCATCTGCTTGGTAACCCCCTCGGCCAGCGGGGTGGCTGAAGAGTTGGCATCCAACCGGGCCCGGCGCTGGGCCGGGGTCTCCGAGGGATCGGGTGCGGGCGCGGCTGCCAGCATGGCTCGCACCGCTTCGAATTCTGCGCTGGGCATCCCCAAAGCCTAATCCGCGCCGTCGGTTGGGGGTTACGGCGGGTTGGGGATTACCGCTGCTTAGGGGTTTACGGGTTCTTGGTGGAGCCGGGTGGGCGGCTGGTTGGGGGTTTACGGGTTCTTGGTGGAGCCGGGTGGGCGGTAGCCTGGGCGGGCGATGACTGGCTCCCGCCGACTTCTCACCGTTCACGCCCATCCCGACGATGAGTCGTCCAAGGGATCGGCATCGGTGGCCATGTACACCGACCGGGGAGTGGTGGCCTCGCTGGTGTGCTGCACCGGGGGCGAGCAGGGCGACATCTTGAACCCGGCCATGGATCGTCCCGAGGTCCGGGACAACCTGCATCAAGTCCGCCGGGACGAGTTGGCCGAAGCGGCCGCCGTTCTGGGCTACCACCGGGTGCATTGGCTGGGATACCTGGATTCGGGGATGGAAGGCAGCGACACCAACTCCGATCCCGCCTGCTTCGCCCAAGCCCCCCTGCCGGAGGCCGTGGACCGCCTGGCGGCCATCATTCGGGCGGAGCGCCCCCATGTGGTGGTCACCTATGGCGAGGATCAGCAGGGCTACCGGCATCCCGACCATCTCCGGGTGGCCGAGATCAGCGCTCCGGCCCTCGAGGCGGCTGCCGACCCCGATGCCTGTCCCGGTGGCGGCGAACCGTGGCAGGTGCTGAAGATGTACTACGTGACCTGGTCCCGGAACCGCATCAGTGCCCTGCACGCCAAGTTCGGCGAGCTGAACCTGGAGTCACCCTACGACGAGCGCTGGTTCAGCCGACCCTCCAACGACGATGCCATCACCACCCGCATCAACTGCGCTGACTACTTCGATCGCCGCTCCAAGGCCCTGCTGGCTCACCGCACGCAGGTGGACCCCGACTCCAAGTTCTGGTTCGGCCTGCCCGATCACCACATGGCCGATGCCTATCCCTGGGAGGACTACATACTGGCCCGCAGCCTGGTGGACACCGACCTGCCCGAGTCCGACCTGTTCGCGGGCATCGACCCCAGCTTGCCCGAGTCCGACCTGTTCGCGGGCATCGACCCCAGCTTGCCCGAGTCCGACCTGTTCGCGGGCATCGAGACCGAGTAGGGCCGGTGCAGCGGTCCCGGTATCTCAGCGATGGCTGGTTCCGGCTCAACCTGGAGGCCGCGTCCGGCTGGCCGGAGCGGCCGGGGGTGAGCTGCACGGCCAATTTCGAGGTTACCGGCGCACCCGAAGGCAAGGTCCGCTACCACGCCGTCATCCGCGACGGTCGTCTGGTCGAGATGGCCGGGGGTCACCGGGCCGATGCCGCCGTCAGCATGGTGTACCGCTACGAGGATGCCCTGGCCGAGGTGGTCGGCGGGGATCATCCCGACCTGGCTTTCATGACGGGCCGGATGAAGTTGGAGGGCGATTACCCCCGCTGGGTGTACGGGCTGCGGGCACTGCTGAACTCACCCGAACACCTCACCTACCGCTCGCTTCTGGCTGAGTACACCGATTTTTGATCGGCTCAGCCCCCAGTGTCTCAGCCCCGGTGATTGGTGTTCAGCCTGAGCGTTGGGTGTCTCGAAGGTCGGAGTAGCTCAGTGTCTCAGCCCCGGTGATTGGTGTTCAGCCTGAGCGTTGGGTGTCTCTAAGGTCGGAGTAGCTCAGTGTCTCAGCCCCGGTGATTGGTGTTCAGCCTGAGCGTTGGGTGTCTCTAAGGTCGGAGTAGCTCAGTGTCTCAGCCCCGGTGATTGGTGTTCAGCCTGAGCGTTGGGTGTCTCTAAGGTCGGAGTAGCTCAGCAGCCGGGTGCCGGATCGTTCGATGGCTCGGCGTAGCGATGGATCGTGGGCCACCAGCAGGTACTGCTCCACCCGGCCGAGCCAGCCCGGGTCCAGCTCCCGCAGCTCGGGGGTGTCCATGGCCGGCGAGACCACCACCTCGGTCACCCCCGGGGCCAGATTCCCCACCGTGTCCTCCAGCGTTCGCCGGACGGGGCGGTCCCGAATCGACACCAGGTGATCGGGGGTGAGCACGCCCGCGCCGGCGGCCAGGCGGCGGAACGGGAACCCGGCTCGGCGCTCCTGTTCGCTCCCCCCCAGGCGTAACGGCAAAGCCATCTCCGTGGCCAGCTCCAGGTAGATGTCGAAAAACTCGGGGCGCATCAACAAGGTGTCCAGATGGGAACTCAGATGGGTCGGATCGCTGCCCCACTGGACGGCCCGCTCGATCTGGGCCCGGCACTCCCGGCGGACCTCGTCGAGGTCGCTGTGCTCCCAGGAGTCGGCCGGGGTGCGGGGGAAGCCACCGTCGCCGTCCAGCAGCGATGGGGCCTGGGTTATCGGGCCCCACCGGTAGTTGTCGAACTCGGCGTTGAGGGTTAGGTGCACTCCCACCGGGGTACCGGCAAGGTGGCCGACCGCGTCCCTGGACCACGGGCACGGCACCATCAGCCCGGCCGATACGGCCACCCCGATGTCCAGGCACTCGGCGATGGCCGCGTTGGCCGCATGCGACTGACCCAGGTTGTCACAGGTGATTATCAGGGCTCGGCCCCCGGGGGCCCCGCCCAGGCGTTCCAGTAGCTCGCTCACGTGTATTTCAAGCTATCGCGCCGGCTACCCGCCCAGGTGTTCCAGTAGCTCGCTCACGTGTACCTCAAGCTACCGCGCCGGCTACCCGCTCGGGGGCGGGTGGTCCCGTGATCTCCACATCTGCGCTGCCGCATGCGCCCCAGAGCCCCAAACCCCGGTCGCGGGCCTGAGCCGCCGCCCGGTAAAAGTCATCGGCGTGGGTGGTGTTGGGCTCGATCACCAAAGCCTCGGCGTACCCGCGGGTGGCTATCTCGAGATTGACGAACAGGCCGTCGTCGGCCCGATGGACGTAGGCCAGGAGTCGGCCGTAACGGTCCCGGGCCTCGACGTCGCGGGTCAACCGCACACTGGTTCCCACCGGAAGCAGCGATCCGGTGAGGGCGCTGGCCCGGTCGCCATAGCACTCAACCGGCAAGAATCCACCGGTGGCCTCGGGGGTGTCGATACCTATCAGCCGCACGCTTTCTTTCCGGCCGGCAATGCTCACCATTATGGTGTCCCCGTCCACCACCTCCGTGACGATTCCGGGAGCTCCCTCCACCGTCGCGGATGGGACGGTTGCCCGGTCCGCCGAACCACCGGTGTTGACCCCACAGCCAAAAGCCGCCGGCAGGCTGAAGACCACCAGCACGGCAACCGCCACCCCCACCGGATATAACCGGTTGGAGAGGTTTGCCGGCGGCTTCATGCCGCTCGGGGAACATCGTCCACGGGGTTTCATGCCGCTCGGGGAACATCGTCCACGGGTTTTCATGCCGCCCGGGGAACATCGTCCACGGGGTTTCATGCCGCTCGGGGAACATCGTCCACGGGCGGGGTGGTGGGCCAATCGGCAGGGGGGTGGCTCTGTAGAACGGCCCGGGCCCGAGCCAGGCCCCGTCGCCCGACCTCCTTGGTGTGCTCGTCGATCCGCCAGTCGGGCGGTGCCTCCAGCAGTGCGAGTTGTACAGTCATACCCCCAGTATCCCGGTGGGAGCGACAATTACCGCCCGAATCCCCGGCAAGGGCAAAAAGCGATGGCCTCAAGCAGGTTTTCCAAGACAGCAACCGTTGCTGCCGGGTCGGGGTGAGGTGGCGGGGCCAGGAAAGGAAAGAGACCTCAGGAAGCCCGACCGTTGCCGGTCATGCTCCGGTACACCTCCAGCAGTGCCGCTTTCTGCTCATCGGTGAGGTTGGTGTCGGCCCGGATGGTGGCGGCGGTGTCGCCCATCTCGTCGGGGTTCGAGCCTTTTGCGGCATCAAGGCCGGCAGCTTGGGCCAGCAGCGTCTCGGCCGACAGGTTCAGCGCCTTGGCCAGTGATTTTATTACCCGCACCGATGGCTGGTGCAGCCCTCTTTCCAACTGGCTGAGGTAGGGATTGGACACCTGGGCAAGGTCGGACAGTTCCCGCAGGGTCAACTGGGCCAGCTTGCGCTGGCTGCGGAGGTAGCTTCCGAACGCCTCTATCGCGGTATGGTCCATCGTCCCTCTTTCTCAGCCGCCGGGTTAGTAGAAGCCGAGCTCTTTCTCAGCCGCCGGGTTAGTAGAAGCCGAGCTCTTTGTCAGCCGCCGGGTTAGTAGAAGCCGAGCTCTTTGTCATCCGTCGTACTCGTAGAAGCCCTTACCGGATTTCCGTCCCAGATGCCCGGCGGCCACCATGCGCCTCAGCAGCGGGGGCGGGGCGTTGTGGGTGCCCTTGAACTCCTCGTAGAGCACATCGGCCACCGCCTCTATGGTGTCCAGCCCGATCAGGTCGCACAGCGTCAGCGGGCCCATGGGGTGGCCGCAACCGTACATCATCCCGCTGTCGATGTCGGCTGCGCTCACCTTGCCCTCGTCGAACATACGTATGGCATCCAGCAGGTAGGGCACCAGCAGCCGGTTCACCACGAAACCGGCCCGGTCCCGGCAGCGGATCACCCGCTTGCCCAGAACCTCCACCACGAAGCGGTCGGCCCGATCCATGGTCTCCGATGTGGTGTTCAGCGACCGCACCAGTTCCACCAGTGGCTGCACCGGTGCCGGGTTGAAGAAGTGCATGCCGATCACCATGTCTGAGCGGCTGGTGATGGACCCCAGGGTGATGATGGGAATGGAGGAGGTGTTGGTGGCCAGAATGGAGTTGGGCTTCATCACCTTGTCCATGGCCCGGAACACCGACAGTTTCTCCTCCAGCGACTCGATGATGGCCTCGATCACCAGGTCGCGGTCGCCCAGGTCGCCCAAATCGGAGCTGTAGCTGAGCGAATCCAGGGCCAGATCCCGGGCGGTGGCATGCAACTTGTTCCGGGCCACCGCTTTGTTCAGGGAAGCCTTGATCTTCTTGCGGGAATCATCGATGGCGGCATCATCGATCTCGATGATCAGGGTGTCCAAACCGGCTCGGGCGCACACTTCGGCGATGCCCGATCCCATCGTTCCCCCCCCTATCACCCCTACGCGGGTGATGGGCTCCAGCGGTGAGTCGAACTCCTGCGGCGGTTGCCCGCTAGAGGAGTCGGTTGCGGTGCTCATCGGTTCCCTCCACTCGCCGGCCCGGGTGGCTCCGGCGTGATTGTTCAGGATAGTTAGCAACTGCTTACCAAATGCAACGGGGCCGGTCAAAAGACCGGCCCCGTTGGTGGGAAGAGCTGAGGGGGGAATCAGCTCTTCTTGGTGACTGGCTTGGCCGGGGTCGAGCCGTTGGGGGCGGCCGCGGCCAGCAGGTTCTGGGCGAACTCCTTCTGGGTGGTGAGGATGGCCTCGGCGAACCCGAAGCCGACATCCATCAGCTCCTTGGGATCGGGCAGGGCATCAAGACCGGGGATGGCCTCGGTCCTCAGCTTCTCGGGGGTAGCCGCGCCCACCGTGTCGGTCCAGGTGCGGACACTTTCGATGATGGCGGTCTGGCTGACTTTGAGGGCACTGAGGATCTGATCCTGGATGGCCTCGGTGATTTCCTTTACGTCGGTCATGTTGCTTACTTTACTTAGCAAGAACTCGATAAGCAAACCAAAAAGAAAATTTTTCCGAAACATCCCCCGGGCTGCGGTCGATCAATCCGCAGCGGTATCGCCGGGGCGCATCTTCACGTACAGGCCCGGGGAGTCCTCCATGGGGGGGTGGGTCCCGCTGCCCAGCCGGGCCGGGGGGTCGATCCTGCTACCGGCCCGGTCGCCCAGCCAGCGAGCCCAGTCCTCCCACCATGTCCGCTGATGCTGCTCGGCACCCTCCAGCCACTGCTCGGGCTCGCCAAAAATCCGATCGTTGGTCCAGTGGCGGGCCTTGGGACCGGGAGGGTTGACGATACCGGCGATATGGCCCGATGTGCTGAGCACGAAGCGATTGTGGCCCCCGAGCAGCGTGGCGGTGCGATAGGCCGATGTCCACGGGACGATGTGGTCGTCAATGGCCGACAGCACGTAGGTGTCCTGGGTCACATCGCCGGGGTGAAGCACGGTACCGTCCACCTCGAAGGCGTCGTTGGCGAACTGGTTGTCTAGGTAGCACCGCCGCAGGTAGCTGCTGTGCATGCGGGCGGGCATCCGGGTGCTGTCGTTGTTCCAGGCCAGCAGGTCGAACGCCGGGGGATCCTCGCCCAGCAGCCAGTTGTTCACCACGTACTGGAAGATCAGGTCGTTGGCCCGGATGGCGTCGAAGGTTCGAGCCATCTCGTCGGCCTCCAGGTAGCCCTGGTCGGCCATCCTGCGCTCCAAACCGGCAATGGTGGGCTCGTCGGTGAAGGCCCCCAGAACACCGGGGTCGGAGAAGTCGGTCAGCGTGTTCAAGAATGTGGCGGTACCGATGGGCTGGTGGCCGGTGGCCGCACCGTGGGCCATGGCGATGGCGGTCAGCGTGCCCCCCAGGCACACGTTGACGGTGTTCACCGGCCCGGCCCCGGTGATCTCCTGCACCACCCGGAGGGCATCCAGCGGTCCCCGGTGGAGGTAGTCCTCGAAGCTGGTGTCGCGCATGGACTCGTCGGGGTTGCGGTAGCTGATGGCGAAGCAGGTGTGGCCGTGCTGCACCGCCCACTCGATCAGGCTCTTTCCCGGGGCCAGGTCCATTATGTAGTACTTGTTGATCCACGGCGGGCAGAACAGCAGCGGGATCTGGTAGGTCTGCTCGGTCTGGGGTTCGTACTGGATCAGCTCCATGAGGTCGCTGCGGTACACCACCTTGCCCGGGGTCATGGCCATGTTCACCCCCGGCTCGAACCCCGAATCGTCCACCTTGGACGGCCAGCCGCCGTTGTGGCGCAGGTCATGGAGCATGTTGGCTGCGCCCCTCACCACGCTGGCCCCGCCCGTGGCCATCGCCCGGGCCAGGGCATCGGGATTGGTGAACAGCAGGTTGGTGGGGGCCAGGGTATCGAGAGCCAGGGAGGCCGCGAACTTGGCCTTGCGGTGCTCGCTCTCGTCCAGGTTGGCGGCGTCGATGAGATCGTCCACCAGATTCCTGGACAGCAGGTAGGTCTGCTGGATACCGAAGAAGTAGGGATTGTCCTGCCATGCCGGCGATGACCACCGATGATCGTTGGGTTGGGGCTGGATCGGGGCGGGGTCGTCGCTCCCCGGAGCATCCACAACCTTGGCCACCGTGGCCATTCCCACCTCCATGGCCGAAGCTGTGGCCCTCAGCAGGGCTATACCCGTGCCCACGGGGTTGGTTGCGGCTTTGAGACCTGCTCCGGCCAGGGTCCGGGCGAAATGAACCGGGTCGAGCGAGTCCGAGCTGTTCATGTTGGTAACTATACCTAGCAAAACTGTATTGAGGTTCACCCAAAAGCTGTGTTCAAGGGGGAGCCAGGGTAAGCCGGGGAGTCGTAGAGTGACGGCATGCCCGAACGACGTGACGGAATGACGGTCCCCCTGCCCGGCCCCCTTCACCAGCAGGCGGAGCAGGTGGCCGAGCTGGCCGCATTGGGTTACACCGACGTGTGGTCCTCGGAGTCCAATGCCAACGACGCCTTCACCCCACTGGTACTGGCTTCGCAGTGGGCACCGTCGCTGCGACTGGGCACCGCCATCGTGCCGGCCTACACCCGGGGGCCGGCGCTGGTGGCTCAATCGGCGGCCACGCTGGCTTCGCTGGCCCCGGGCCGGTTCGCCCTGGGGGTGGGCAGCTCCTCGGATGTGATTGTGGAGCGGTGGAATGCGATCCCCTTCGAGAACCCTTACCGGCGGGTTCGCGATCTGGTCCGGTTCCTCCGAGCTGCCCTGGAGGGCCAGAAGGTGAGCGCCGACTACGACACCTTCTCGGTCCGGGGGTTCCGGCTGGGGATCGTGCCTCCCGAACCACCCCCCATCCTGGTGGCCGCTCTGCGGGGGCAGATGCTGGCGCTGGCCGCAAGCCAGGCCGATGGGGCCATCCTCAACTGGTTGTCGGCCTCCGACGCCGCTCGGGTGAGCGAGATCGTCAATAAGCGGGGATCGGGCCGGGACAAAGAGATCGTGGCTCGCATCTTCGTGTGCCCCAACCCCGATCGCCAGACGGTGATCGCCCAGGGGCGCCGAGCGGTGGCCGCCTATTTGAACGTACCGGTTTACCGGGCCTTCCACGAATGGCTGGGCCGGGGGGATCTGCTGGCCGAGCATTGGCAGCGATGGGCGGCCGGGGACAGGGCCGGGTCGCTGGAGGCCATCCCCGAGCAGGTGGTGGACGATCTGATCGTGCACGGCACCCCCGATGAGTGCCGGGCCCACATCGACCGCTACTTCGACAGCGGGGTCACCACCTCCTCGCTTCAGGTCATGGCTTTCGGGGGGATCGATGTATGGGAGGCAGCCAAGTCGCTAGCGCCCCGGCCATATTCTCGTTAGCGATCCTCTCTAGCGCAGTGGCCATATTCTCGTTAGCGATCCTCGCTAGCGCCCCGGCGGTAGTTGGCGGCCATGTCCTCGCTAGCGCAGGGGCCATATCCTTTTGAAGAGCCGGGCCAGCAGTGCGCCCACCACTGCGCCCACTGCGACGTCGGAGGCGTGGTGGATGCGAACGTGGATCCTGCTGAGGGCCACCACCGAGGCGGCCAGCAGGAGGGGCAGGCGATGGCGGCGGGGTTCGCCCAGCAGCACCGCCGCCACCACGGCCGCACTGGCGTGGCCGCTGGGAAAGCTGCTGGTGAGGGGCTGGCGCAACCGGTGGGGATGATCGTGCTCCACCAGCGGGCGGGATCGGTTGAAGGCCGACTTGATCGGCCCGTTGACCAGCGCCGACTCCACCGCCAGGGCCGCCGACACCCTCAGGGCGTTGCGCCGCCTCCGCTTGGAGGTGGCTCCTATCCAGGCCAGGGCGTGCCACAGAATGCTGAAGTTCCCCAGCTCCGAGGCGGTGTAGAACACCCGGTCGGCCACCGGATTCCCCCGCAGCCGCTCGAACACCTGCTCTGTAGCCTCATCAAAGGCTTCGATGATCGCCCCCCGGCCCCCATCCCGGCTCACCGCGCCATCCAACCCTTCGGGCATCTCCTGACCGTCCGGGCCATCCAACCCTTCGGGTGTCTCCTGATCGTCCGCGCCATCCAACCCTTCGGGTGTCTCCTGATCGTCCGCGCCATCCAACCCTTCGGGTGTCATCCGCCGGCTGCCCGGATGGTCTTGTAGGCCACGCTTATCTCGTGGTTGGCCTCTGCGAGCACCCTGTAGCCGGTCTCGTCCCTGATCCGGTCGAAGTTCTCGGCCACATCCTCGGCGGTGAGGTTGGGGTTGTAGTAGCCGGGGGTCCGGCCTACGAAGTATCGGGCCACCGTGCCGCCGGCCGCCGAGTACACCTCGCCCGACACCGGACAGTCCTCATGGGCCAGAAAGCACACCACCGGGGTGACCAGCTCGGGGTTCATGGCCTCCTTGATCTCCTCCCCGAAGATGGCCTCGGTCATGCGGGTGGTGGCCACCGGGGCGATGCAGTTGGCCTTGATGTTGTAGCGAGCCCCTTCCAGGGCCAGCGTGTTGGTGAGCCCCACCAGCCCCATCTTGGCCGCGCTGTAGTTCGACTGGCCGAAGTTGCCCAGCAGCCCGGCGTTGGAGGTGGCGCACACGATGCGACCGTAGCCCTGCTCCCGCATCCGCACGAAAGCCGGCCGGGCGACGTTGAACGCTCCCCGCAGGTGCACGGCGAGCACCGGGTGGAGTTGCTCGTCCTCCAGCTTGTGGAAGGTTCTGTCCCGCAGGATGCCGGCGTTGTTGATCACGATGTCCACCCGACCGAACGCCTCCAGCGCGGTTTCGGTTATGGCCACCCCTCCCTCTTTGGTGGCCACCGAGTTCGTGTCGGCCACCGCCTCACCCCCGGAGTGGTTGATCTCGGTTGCCGTTCGCTGGGCCGGTCCTTCACCGCTCCCGGTTCCGTCGGTCGCCCCACCCAGATCGTTGACCACCAATCGGGCCCCCCGCCGGGCCAGCTCCAGCGCGTACAGGCGTCCCAGCCCGCCCCCCGCCCCGGTTACCACTGCCACCCGGTTGTCAAAGCTCAATGCCATGGCCGAAGGTTACGATGATCCTCCGGTTCAGCGGTAAGCGCCGGGGGTAAGAGAGGGTCAGCGGTAAGCGCCGGGGGTAAGAGAGGGTCAGCGGTAAGCGCCGGGGTAAGAGTTGGTAAGGGCTGGTTCAGCGGTAGGCACCGGGGGTGGTTAGGGGTTTACCGGGCCAGCGGTGGGGGGTGGCGATGATGGATCGGGGGTAGTCCTCGAACAGCCAGCGGGCGAAGTTGCGCCGGGTCCAGGGGGTTAGCCCGGCTATGCGGACGGCCCCCCGAGCGCCGGAGCGGTGGGCGAGGATCCGCCCGAGGCCACGGGCCATGCGGTGGTCGGCGAACAGCTCCCGGCGCACGAAGCGGCGGTAGCCGGCCATCACCCGGTCGGCATCGGTCCCACCGACCAGCACGGCACCGGCCGCGCCGATGCCGGTGAGAAGAGCCTGGGCGATGCCCTCACCGCTCATGGGGTCGGTGGCGGCCGCGGCATCGCCCACGAACATGGTCCGCCGGGAGGTCAGGGGCATCCTGTCGATACGAGCGGGGATGGGCCAGGCCCGATGATGGGCCTCCGGGGTTGCCGCGTCGCCCAGCACGGCCCGGATGTGGTCACGCTCCAGCAGGTCCTGCCAGAACCTACCCATGTCGCCCACCTGCATTCCACGACCTGATCGGGTACCGGAGACCCCCAGCCGATTCTGCCAGAACCTACCCATGTCGCCCACCGCTACCGGGCCGTTCCGGCGAACACCGAATCCCACGTTGGCCCGGCCATCGCCCAGGGGGAATGACCAGGCATAGCCGGGCAGGATCTCATCCTCGAACCACACCCACATTGCCCGGCGGGCCGGGGGAGCCACTCCCGTCCAGTACTGGCGAAACGCGTGCCAATCACCCAGGTAGCCCCCGGGGGTCAGGCCCAGGTACTTGCGGGTGGGCGACCACATGCCGTCGGCGGCGATGGCGAACCGGGCCGGCACCGTCCCGAGGTCGCCCACCTCCAGCACCACCCGGTCGCCGGTCTCCACCGCCCCGAGGCAGTTGGCACCCTCGATCAACTCCGCCCCCTCGCTCCGGGTTCGTTGCACCAGCTCGTTGTCCAGATCCGACCGGGGAACCACCGCGGCGAACTGGCCCCGGCCCCGGGGCAGGGGCAACTCGACGATGCGGCCCGAGGGTGAGCGAATGCACACATCCTCCACCGGCATCCACGTGGGGATGGCAGTGGGCTCAAGCCCCAGACCCTCCAGAAGCCGCAGGGCTCCGGTGGTGAGCCCGTCGCCGCAGGTCTTGGGGCGGGGGAAGCGGGCCCGGTCCACCACGATCACCCGCCGCCCGGCCCGGGCCAGGGTGATGGCCGCGGCGCATCCGGCTGGCCCGGCCCCGATCACCGCCACATCCCACAGGCCCACCACTGCCGCTCCCCGCTCAGGCATCCTGGGTTTGGCCCGGTTGGGGGATCTGCGGTTCAGGTTGCCCAGGGTCGGGTGCTTGCCCAGGCGGTTCAGGTTGCCCAGGGTCGGGTGCTTGCCCAGGCGGTTCAGGTTGCCCAGGGTCGGGTGCTTGCCCAGGCTGCCCAGTATCGGGGGCCTGCGGGTTATCCATAGTGTCACCGGGATCCGGCGGGGGAGTCGCCTCGGGTACGGGTACGGGTGTGGGTACGGGCTCCGGTTCCGGCGATCCCGTCGCTTCCGGGGTTGGTTCGGCCTCGGGCAAGGGGTCCGGCACAGGGAGGGTGCAGAGGTCGGCGCGCCCGTCCTCGTTGGTGTCAACCGGTGTCCGGGGCTCGACGCAGTTACCGGAGCCAACGCAGGTTTGCGGCAAGCCCCGGCTGTCCAGCTCTCCCTGCCCGTCGCCGTCACCGTCCAGGGGCAGCAACGGGAGGATGCACGCACCGTCGCAGTTCACACCCTCCCGGGGCTGGTAGAGCGCGGTCACCGAGTCCCTTAGCACGGTGCCGTCGGAGTAGGTCCGGCTCCGCTGGGTCACCCTTACCGTGCAGAACCTCCTGGAGGTGTCGTAGCGGTTGGTCCATTTCACCTCGGCGTGGGCGGTGGAGTACAGGCTGACGGTGACGCTGCTGCCGGTGACCGTGGGCCACAGCAGCACTGCGTAGGGGTTGGGGTTTCGCAATTGAAAGTCGGGGGCCGGCCACGAGATGGTGGCGTCCACTCCCTGCCGGTAGCGGGGGATGTCGAGGCTGTGCGACTGGTAGGTGGGGAACTCCATCCCGGCGTTGAAGGCGGCGGTGAACAAAGTGGTGATGAACTGGGAGATGCCCCCTCCCACCCCCTCCGCGTACACCCCCTGGTAGATCACCCCGGCGGGCACGAACCCCTTTTCCTCGGTGCGCTGGCCCACGAATTGGTTCACCGAGAAGGTCTCGCCCGGGTAGACCACTGCCCCCTGGATCATCTCGGCAATGCGGTGGATGTTGCCCACTCTGGCCTGGTTCGGTGTGTAGTGGGTGGTGAATCTGCCGATCAGTTCCACGATGCCACGATCCACCAGCCAGCTCTGGTCGTTCATCTTGTCCAGTTCCCGCAGCTCCAGGTTCACTTCGGGTTGCTCGGAATCGAGGGCCGAAAGCACCACTTGCGAGGCGGATTCCTGGCAGCAGACCAGCGCTGGCACCTCGCTCACCAGTACCGGCACATCGTCCATCACCGTCAGCACCGGTTCCGAGGCCACCGTGGCCACCTCGGCAAACAGTTCGGCCAGGTCCTTTTCCAACTGCTGCTGGTTCATGACCGCCAGGTCCTTTGCCAGTCGTTGCTTATCGGGGTCGGCGAGGTCCTTTTCCAACTGTTGCTGGTTAATGTCGTAGATCCACTCGCCGGTGTCGTTCTGGAGCTTCAACCAGGTACGAAGCTGGGCCGGTTGCACTCGCTTGGTGACTTCCTTCACCGTCACCAAAAGCCCCTGGGCCGTGCGCTGGTTGATCCAACCGGCCACCCTGGTCGCCGCGTCATCGGTGAGGTCGGGAGGGGTGAGGCTCACCTCGGCCTCCACTCGCAGGGGAGACTCGGGCCCGGCCACGCTCTCCAGCAATCGGGGCAGCGTTGAGGCCAGGTTCAGGGTCTCACCGGGCACGCCGCTCACCACTTGGAAGACACCGTTCTCCAGCACTATGGACGGATCCACCGGCACCCGCTGCCATTGGGCTTCCAGGTCGGCCAGCCGTTTGGTATCCACCGCCAGGGTGAACAGCAGTTCCGACTCCGAGCTCTCGAAGAACGAAGCCGTCCACCCGATGGGGTTGCCCCCGCCCCGGTCCCGCTTCATGATCTCAGCCACTGTGGTCTCCACATCCACCACCAGACCGACCTCCCCGGCGGTCGACGAGATGGTCCGGCTGGGGGTCACGATCTCCACCGGGGTTCTGCGGTGATCCTCGGCCAGTTCGGTCACCACTGCGGTTACTTCGTCCTGGTTCAGCCCGCCGATGTCGATGCTGGTGGCCGGCCCCTCAATCGTCAAACCCCGGGG
Organism: Candidatus Poriferisocius sp.; assembly: GCF_965202595.1. GTDB lineage: Bacteria > Actinomycetota > Acidimicrobiia > Acidimicrobiales > Bin134 > Poriferisocius. Next base: position 2,064,489 of record NZ_OZ241836.1, on the reverse strand, counting down.
GGTCTTGTCACTGCCGCTGGATGAGTCGATCAGCCAAAGCACCAGCCAGGCGGCCAGAAGCACGGCCGGAGCGACCATCAGCGCCCACACCCAGGGCGGGCGGGGAGGTCGGCGCAGGCGTAGCGGGGGATGCTTATGCGTCTGTCGCATCAGAACAGCCTGGTCTGGTTGGGTTCGATGCCTCTGAGCCGGTCGTAGTCCATCTCCACGCACTCGATGCCCCGGTCGGTCGCCAGAGTTCTGGCCTGGGGCCGGACGGTCTGAGCGGCGAGCACGCCCCGCACCGGGGCCAGCGACGGATCCCGGTTCAAGAACTGTAAGTACCGGGTCAGTTGCTCCACCCCGGCGATCTCGCCCCGCCGTTTCACCTCCACCGCCACGGCGTTCCCATCGATGTCCCGGCACAGAAGGTCAACAGGGCCGATGTCGGTGGGGTACTCCCGGCGCACCAGCCGGAACCCGTCCCCGAGCGTCTCGGGGCAAGCGGCCAGAAGCTCCTGAAGGTGGGCCTCCACCCCGTCCTTGTCCAGGCCCGGGTCGGGGCCCAGCTCGTGGGTGGTGTCGAAGATCGTCTCGTAAATGGTGATGGTGAGCCTCTCGCCGGATGGATTCACCACGGTCCATTCGCCTTCTTGCTCCGACAGCCGGTTGGGGGCGTTCATCCAATTCAGCGGCTTGTAAGCCCCGCCATCGGCGTGAATGGCCACACAGCCGTCGGCCTTGATCATTATGAGCCGCACCGCCTCGGGCAGGTGCGCGGCCAACCGGCCGTCGTAGTCCACCGAACACCGGGCAATCACCAGTCGCACAACGCTCCCAATCTAAAGGCGTACAACTCGAACCGCGCCCGTCACCAGCAATCTAAAGGCGTGAACTTTGAACCGCGCCCCTCACCGGCAACACCCCCGCCTCCGATGCCAGCCAGCCCGCCAGTTGGTGGTCGTTCATGGGTTCTTGTCAGTCCAGTTTTGGTGGTCGTTCACGGTTTTTGGTCAGTCCAGTTTTGGTGGTCGTTCACGGTTTTTGGTGTTGCAGTCCGATGGGGGTTTGGCGCTTGCGGGTTTGGCACCAGTTCACGGTATGTCGAGCAATTCTCGCACCTGCTCGACGATGCCCGGAGCCGTCGCGATGAAACCGTCCATCAGCGGGTCGGCCCGGTTGAACACCACCTCGGCGCCGCCGGTTCCGAACACCAGCCCGCCCCCGGCCCGGACAAGCGCCGCCCCGCCGGCCACATCCCACTCGTTCTTGGGAACCAGCGTCCAGGTGGCGTCGGCCAACCCTGCACCCACCAGGCCCAGCTTGTAAGCCACCGAGCCCATGTTGCGCACCGCCACCGGGGTGGAGAAGAAGCGCTCCCATTCGCCCCGCCGAACCTCGCTGCGGGAGGCCAGCACCAGCGCCCCCCTAATATCGGTGGTGGCGGTCGTTATCGCAGGTGAGCCGTTGCAAATCACCCCGGTCTCGTCCGACCCGACGATGAGATGGCCGTTCGGCGGGCTCAGGATGCCGCCGGCCACCGGTACGCCATCCTCCACCAGCCCCACCGAAACGCACCATTCGGGGATTCCGGCGATGAACTCCCGGGTGCCGTCAATGGGATCCACCACCCAAACCCTTCGGCAACCCAGCCTTTCGACACCGTCGGTACTCTCCTCCGACAGCCACCCCTCGTTCCGGTGGCGAAGCTGCCGGGCCAGCACTTCGTTCACCGCGGTATCGGCCGCGGTCAGCGGGTCGCCCCCGTCCTTCAGCTCCGATTCAACCTCCCCGGGGGTGAACCGCTCCAGCACCCCAGCCGCCGCCGCCAGCGCGCGGGTTATCCGTTCCAGGTCCTCGGTGCGGCCCATGTCAGCGGGTTATCCGTTCCAAATCCTCGGTGCGGGCCATGTCAGCGGGTTATCCGTTCCAGCGTTCCAAATCCTCGGTGCGGGCCATGTCAGCGAAGCATCTATTGGAGGTATCCCTCGGCTACCAGATGGTCCACGATTACCTGGGCCGATTGATCGGGGGTCCGGTTCACGGTGGGCAAAACGATGTCGGCGTCGGCCGGCACCTCGTAGGGATCGGAGATGCCGGTGAACTCCTTGATGATCCCGGCTCGGGCCTTGGCGTACAGGCCCTTGCGGTCCCGCTCCTCGCACACCTCCAGCGGGGTGGCAACGTACACCAGCACGTAGCCACCGTTGGTCGAGATGGCCTCCCGATTCAGTCGCCGGGGCTCGGCGTAGGGAGCGATCGGCGCACAGATGGCAATACCGCCGTGCTTGGTGATCTCCGAGGCCACGTACCCGATGCGGGTTATGTTGATGTCCCGGTGCTCCTTCGAGAACCCCAACTCCGACGACAGGTTGGTGCGCACCACATCGCCGTCCAGCAGGGTGACCGGCCGCCCCCCCCGCTCCAGCAGCTTGGCCATGAGCGCGTTGGCGATAGTGGATTTGCCCGAGCCGCTGAGCCCGGTGAAGAACACGGTGAAGCCCTGCTTCGACCGCTGGGGATGGGTGCGGCGCAGCTCGGCCACCACCTCGGGATAGCTGAACCACTCGGGAATGTCGTCGCCCGATGCCAGGCGATCCCGCAACTCGGTACCGCTGATGCTGAGGGTGGCCGTCGCCTCGTCCACCTGATCCACCGGTTGGTAGCTGTCGCTGCCCGGGACATACACCATCATCTTGAACGGCACCATCGTTACGCCCAGCTCATCGGTGTGGTCCTGCAACATTTCCTGGGCTTCGTAGGGGCCGTAGAAGGCGGTGCCCGACGAGTCGGCCCCCGGCCCGGCATGGTCACGGCCCACGATGAAGTGGGAGACACCGTGATTCTTGCGGATGATGGCGTGCCACACCGCCTCCCGGGGCCCGCCCATGCGCATGGCCAGCGGCAGCATGGCCAGCATGGCCGAATCCTCGGGGTAGCGCTTGATCACGTGCTGGTACACCCGCCCCCGGGTGTAGTGGTCCACATCCCCCGGCTTGGTCATGCCCACCACGGGGTGAATCAGCAGGTTGGCGTCGGCCTCCACGGCCGCCCTTCTGGTCAGCTCCACATGGGCCCGGTGCATCGGGTTGCGGGTTTGAAAGGCCACCACCCGGTTCCAGCCCCGGGCCTCGAAGGCCGCCCGGAGCTGAGCCGGGGTGCGGCGCAGCTCGGTGAAGTCGTAGTGGACGGGAAGTTGCACACCCTGCACCGACCCCCCCACATAGAACGGCGCGGTATTGCGCATCAGATGGTTGACGCCGGGGTGTTCGGGGTTGGCCCCTCCGAACACCTTCTCGGCCTCATCCGCTAGGTCCGGTTGCCACACATCGCTCACGGTGAGCACCGCCAGCATGACCCCTTCAACGTCCCGCAGCGCCAGTTGCCCGGCGGCCCGGGCGGTCTCGGCGGTTTCGGCATCCACGTCCAGGGTTATGGGTATCGGCCACAGCGTCCCGCCGGACAATCTCATCTCCGTGCAAACCCGCTCGTAATCGGCCTTACCCATGAAACCTCGAAGGGGCGAGAAACCACCGGTGAGCAGCAGCTCCAGGTCGCACAGGTGGCGGGGCCCGAGGGTGTACGAGGGCAGGTCGCGCGATTGCGATTTGAGCGCGGCGGCGGCGGGATCGTCAGCCATCAGGTCGACCAGTTCGCCACCGTGGGGTTGTATCAGTTCTGAAGCCACGGATATTTCTTATCGCGGGTTCAGCGGTTCGTGGCCATCAAACCACCAATAGCACTCCCTTTGGCGGGGAAAGCCGTTACCGCGCCGTAGCATTTACCAGAACCAAAGCCGTTACCGCGCCGTAGCATTTGCCAGGATGGACAGCGATGCCGTGCTCACCGTTGTGGTGCTGGTGGCGATGGGGGCCGGACTCATCAGCAACCGGCTGTCGCCCGCCGCCGGGGTTCTGGGGGCCACCGGGGGGTTGTTCCTGCTCGGGGTGATCGATGCCGACTCGGCCTTCAGCGGTTTCGGCAATCCCGCTCCGGTAACCATTGGCGCGCTGTACGTGGTGGCCGGTGCGGTGACCAAGACCAACGCATTGCAGCCCCTGGTGGCCAGGGTGCTGGATCGGGGATCCCCCACTCGGGTGACGCTGATCCGGCTGCTGGCCCCGGCCGGCGCGGCCTCGGCCTTTCTGGCCAACACCCCCATAGTGGCCATGCTGGTGCCGGCGGTGCGGGGTTGGGCCGAGCGTTACGGCCGGGCCGCCTCCCGGTTCCTGATCCCCCTGTCGTATGCCACCATCCTGGGCGGGGCGATCACGGCCATCGGCACCAGCACCAACCTGGTGCTGGGCGGCCTGCTGCAATCGGTGGGCCAGGACGAGCTGGAGATGTTCGAGCTGGCCCGCTTCGGTTTACCCCTGGCCGGGGCCGGACTGGTGCTGATCGTGGTGGCCGCTCCCTGGTTGCTGCCCGATCGGCGCGACACCGGGGCCGACGGTACGGCCCGCCCCTACCTGGTATCCATGCATGTGGTCGAGCGGGGGGCTTTCGACGGGCAGTCGGTGGAGGCCGGGGGTCTGCGCCATCTCCAGGGGGTGTTCCTGGTGGAGGTGGAGCGCCAGGGTACGGTCATCGCACCGGTGGCCCCCACATTCGTGCTCCGGGGTGGCGACCGGCTCACGTTCGCGGGGCGGGTTGATCTGGTTCTCGACCTCCAGGCCATGTCCGGGCTGACCTCGGCCGAGGATACTCACCTGGAGGCGGTGGACTCCGATGATCACACCTTCTTCGAGGCGGTGGTGGGGGTGGCCTCCCCCCTCAGCGGGCGGACCCTGGCCGAGGCCGGGTTCCGGGGCCGCTATCAGGCCGCAGTGGTGGGCATCCACCGCTCCGGCGCGCCGGTGGAGGCCAAGTTCGGCCAGGTGCGACTGCGACCCGGCGACACGCTTCTGGTGCTGGCTGCCGATGGATTCGACCAGCGATGGAGCGACCACCGAGATTTCCTGCTGGTGTCCCGATTGGGCGGATCACCACCCCGAGCCACCCGCCGGGCCCCGGTGGCCCTGCTGGCGGTGGTGGCGCTGGTGGTGTTGCCCGCCGCCGGTGTGCTGAGCGTTTTGAAGGCCTCCTTGATCGCCGCCGGCACGGTGGTTCTGGGTGGGGTGCTCACGCCCCGCGAAGCTCGGGAGGCGGTGGACTTCGGCGTGCTCATCACCATCGGGGCGGCGTTCGGCCTGGGGGCCGCGCTGGACAGGGTGGGGCTGGCCGAGGACATGGCCGGCGGCATCGTCACCGGATTCGATTTCATGGGTGACGCCGGGGTGGTGCTGGGCATCGTGGTGGCCACCATGCTGCTGACCGAGCTGATCACCAACGTGGCTGCCGTTGCCCTGGTGTTCCCGGTGGCCCTGGAGGTGGCAGCTCAAGCCGGTTTGGATCCCCGCACCCTGGCCCTCGGGGTGGCGGTGGCGGCCTCGGCATCGTTTTTGACCCCCATCGGCTACCAGACCAACACCATGGTCTACGGCCCCGGCCGCTACCGGTTCACCGACTACCTGCGCCTCGGCGTGCCGATGTCGATGCTGACAATGGTGCTGCTAACCGTGCTGGTGACCACAGCGGCCTGAGCCTTGAGCCCAACCCTTGTTGGCGAGTTCACAGCACCCCGGCGGCCATGTCGGCGGAGAGTTCACAGCACTCCGGCGGCTATGTGGGCGGCGAGTTCACAGCATCCCGGCGGCCATGTCGGCGGCATGGCCCAGCATGGCGTCCACCCGGCGGGCTATGTCGTGGACATCACCGGTGCTTCCCATGCCCCCGGTCATCCCCTTCAGCCGGCGGGCGTAGGCCCCCTCCACTATGCAGGCCTGCTTCCACCAACTGAACACGGCGTAGTAGGGGAGGTCGGACAGGTCAAAACCCGATTGGGCGGCGTAGCGATCGGCCAGCTCGGCCCGGCGGGCGAAGCAACTCAGCACGGTGGGGGGATCACTCAGGAAGCTCATCTCGTCGCCGGGATCGGCCCAGTACTGGAGCGACCAGGCGAAGTCGGCAATCGGGTTGCCGGTGGTGCACAGCTCCCAGTCCAGCACCGCGGCCACCCTCCACTGCTCGTCCAGCACCGTGTTGTCGAAGCGGTAGTCGCCATGGGCCAGCGCCGCCGGCACCGTCTCGGGAGGCTTGGCCGCGCTCAGCCGCTCGTGCAGCTCCGCCAGCAAGGGCACCTCCCGTACCCCGGCAACTTCCACCTGGCGGAACCAGCGCCTTAGCTGGCGACCCACGTAGTCCTCCCGGCGGCCCAGATCGCCCAAACCCACCTCGTCCAGGTCGAGGGTGTGGAAGGCGATCTGCACGTCCAGCAGGCTCCGGGTGGCGATCTCGGCCTGCTCCGGTGTCATGCCCGCGGCGGAGTCCCTGTCCCGCAAGATACGACCTTCCACGAAGCTCATCACGTAGAAGTCGGCCCCGTTGATGGAATGGTCGTCGCAGAAGGCCACCATCTCGGGCACCGGAACCTCGCCGGCCTCGCCCAGAGCGGCCATGATGCGCCATTCCCGCCCCATGTCATGGGCGGTGGCCAGCGCCGATCCCACCGGGGGCCGCCGCAGCGCCCACTGGCGACCGCCGGAATCAGCCAGCCGGAAGGTGAGGTTGGACCCTCCCGCGGCGATCAGGTCGAAGGTGAACGGGGGCTCGCTGCCGGCGATGTTGGCGGCCAGCCAGGCCGTGACCGGGGCAACCTCGATACCGGGTATGTCGCGATCTGTATCGGTTATGTCGCCGCGGTTGGGTTCCTGCTCGTCGATACCGGGTATGTCGCCGCGGTTGGGTTCCTGCTCGTTCATGGCCTCGGGGGCTTGCTGCTCGGAAACCTCATCCATGGCACCCAGTTCTTGCGCTTTGGAAACCTCATCTTTTCAGTCTGGCGTTCCGCTACGGTCAGTGCCATGTCCCCTGCTGCGCTGCTCACCCGCCCCCAATCCGCTGCCGCTCTGTTCACGGTGGCCTCGGGGGTGCTGGATACCCCCATAGGAACCCTGAACCTGATGGCCACCTCCCGGGGCCTGGTGCGGGTGGGCTTCGGTTCCAGGGAGGGACACCCGGACCCGATGGCCGGGGACCCGATGGCCGAGCTTGTCGAGTCGTCCGAGCCGTCCTGGGCCGGCGGGGGCGATCCGGCCTGGTTGGACGAGCCCATCGGCCAGCTTCGCGAGTACTTCGACGGCAGTCGCCGCCAATTCCACCTGGCCCTGGACCGGCGCTCGACCCCCGGATTCTACCGCCGGGTTCTGGACTCCCTGATGACGGTGGGCTACGGCACCACGGTGTCCTACGGGGAGTTGGCCCGCATGGCCGGTTCCCCGGGGGCGGCTCGAGCGGTGGGCACGGCCATGGCCACCAACCCGATACCGGTGGTGGTGCCCTGCCACCGGGTGGTCCGCAGCGATGGTTCGGTGGGCCAGTACGGGGGCAGCCCCGATGCCAAATCCTGGCTCCTGTCCCACGAGCGTTCCCGTCATGGCTGAGGTCAAGTCCTGGCTCCTGTCCCACGAGCGTTCCCGTCATGGCTGAGGTCAAGTCCTGGCTCCTGTCCCACGAGCGTTCCCGTCATGGCTGAGGTCAAGTCCTGGCTCCTGTCCCACGAGCGTTCCCGTCATGGCTGAGGTCAAGTCCTGGCTCCTGTCCCACGAGCGTTCCCGTCACCGCTGACGGCTCACCCCAGCACTATCTGGCCCAACGGTGGCCGGCGGGTTCAGGCGGTTCTGCGCTTCTTCTCGTTCCAGAACACGGCGTGGAGTTCGAACTCGTCGTAGTCGTCGAGGGTGTCGTTCTCCCCGGTGTCCCAGAAGGAGTGGGTCTCCACGAAGGCGGTGTAATCGGCCAATTCTCTCGGCTCGGGCAGGTCGGGAACGTTGCGGAACCGGCCGAACAGATCCGTGGCCACGCCGGAGGCGCGCAACAGGTATACGCCGAGCAGATGCACGACGAGATAGGCCCCTACTGCAATCCCGATAGTCATGCTAGAACTGGCACTATAGGGATGAACGGCGCGTTCCTCAACTGGTTCTCGACGAAATCCGCAATCCGCCTCAAGCAAACCTGTATAATTTCGACCCCTGCCCAAGAAGGTCGGCCCAAATCCCTCGCCCCTCACCATACCGTTGAGCCGTGGGCGACCGGTATGCGACCGGTAAGCTGACGGTTCGATGTTGGAGATTGAGGACCATGGCCGGGTGCGGCTGCTGAGGTTGAACCGGCCCGAAGCTCTCAATGCCTTCAACGAGGCGCTCTACGATGCCACCGCCCAAGCCCTGATCGATGCCGCCGCCGCCCCCGACGTGGCGGTGCTGGTCGTCACCGGAACCGGGCGGTCGTTCTGCGCCGGCACCGACCTGGTGGAGATGGGGGCCCGCAACCCGGGCGGGGATGGTGTCGCAGCCGGGATCCACGGGTTCCCGGGCATGATCGACCGGATGGCCTCGTTCCCCAAGCCGTTCATCGTTGCAGTGAACGGCCTGGCCCTGGGGGTGGGGGCCACCATGCTGGGTTTCGCGGATCTGGTGTTCATGTCGTCCGAGGCTCGGCTCAGGTGCCCGTTCTCCAGCCTTGGGGTGGCCCCCGAGGCGGCCAGCAGCTACACCTTCCCGCTGCTTCTGGGCCGCCAGCAGGCCATGTGGATGCTGCTGAGTTCCGAGTGGATCAGCGCCGCCGAGGCCAGCGACATGGGCCTGATATGGAAGGTGTGCCCCCCTGGCGAACTCATGGGCACGACGATGGCCCACGCCCAGAAGCTGGCCGTGCTCCCGGTTTCGTCGCTCATGGAGTCCAAGGCGCTCATAACCTGCGGCTGGCACGACGGGGTGGCCGCAGCCCGCGAGCGCGAGAACGCGGCCTTCTCCCGACTGATGGGAGCACCCGCCAACGTCGAGGCCATCGCTGCCTTCATGGAGAAACGCCCTCCCGATTTCACCGGCATGTGAATGCGATTCACCGGCCTGTGAGCGCTTTGCGGTTGCCCCACGGTTACGGCCCCCCAACCGCCTGCGCCTACCATCCTTCGGGCACGCACACCGACAGCAGCACGCATGGGCAACCACTTCGGGCATCCTTCCCGGAGCCGGGGGCAGGCGTCGACGGGAGGAAAGATGGCTGAGACCGATGTGCTGGGATTCTGGAGGATCGCCGAGGCCGACCCCGAGCGGCTGGCGGTGGTGGATCCCGACTACAACGAGATCACCTATGGGGAGCTGGCCGAGCTGACCAACCGCATCGTCCACGGCCTGCGGGACGCGGGTTTGGGGGTCGGTGACCAGGTCACCACCGTGCTGCCCAACGGGATCGAGCAGTTGGCCATGTCGCTGGCCGCCTACCAGGGGGGTTACTACATCACCACGGTGAACTGGCACCTGGCCGGACCCGAGATCGCCTACATCGTCAACGACAGCGAGACCAAGGCGTTCATTGTCCACGAGAGTTTCGCGGCCCAGGTGTCCAAGGTGTTGGAGCACAGCGAAGTGCCGACCGCCAATCGGTTCTCGGTGGGAACCATCGACGGTTTCCGCCCCTGGGCCGAGCTGGTCGAGGCCCGGCCCGGCACCCGACCCGATGCCCTGACCACCGGGTCGTTCATGTTCTACACCTCGGGTACCACCGGCCGCCCCAAGGGGGTGCGCCGGAAGCTGACCGGCATTCATCCCGACGAGTCGGCCGGGGCCTCGGGCGGCCTGTTCATGCTGCTGGGCATCATGCCCCACCAGAACAACGTCCACATCACCCAGGCCCCGCTCTACCACACAGCGGTGAACGTGTGGGCCACCACCTCGCTGCACATGGGGCATCCCGCGGTGGTCATGGGGCGCTGGACCGCCGAGGGGGCCCTGGAGCGCATCCACCGTTACCGGGTCACCCAGAGCCACATGGTACCCACCATGTTCCACCGGCTGCTCCAGCTCCCCGACGAGGTCAAACAGCGCTACGACGTGTCGTCGCTGCGGCGGATGATCCACGCCGCCGCCCCCTGCCCCATCGAGACCAAGCAGAAGATGCTCGACTGGTGGGGTGACTGCATCTGGGAGTACTACGCGGCCACCGAGGGGGGTGGCACCTACATTGCTCCCGACGAGTGGCGCCGCTACCCCGGCACGGTCGGCCGCCCCTGGCCGGGCTCCGAGGTCATCGTGGTGGATGAAGCCGGCAACCGGTTGCCTCCCGGGGCCAGCGGCACCATCTACATGAAGATGCCCGGCGGGGGGAGCTTCGAGTACTACAAGGACAGGGAGAAGACCGAGAAAGCCCGCCTGGGCCAGGAGTTCTTCACCGTGGGCGATGTGGGCTACTTCAACGATGACGGCTATCTGTTCCTCAACGACCGCTCCAACGACATGATCATCGTCGGGGGCATGAACATCTACCCCGCGGAGATCGAGGGGGCGTTGCTCCAGTGCCCGCTGGTGGGGGATGCTGCCGTGTTCGGGATTCCCAACGAGGACACCGGCGAGGAGATCAAGGCGGTGATCGAGCCCGTGGCCGGGGTGGCAGCCGACGACGGCACCCGGGCGGCCATCATGGACTTCATCCGGGAGCGTATAGCCAAGCAGAAGTGGCCCCGATCCATCGACTTCACCGATGCGATGCCCCGCGACCCCAACGGCAAGCTCTACAAGCGCCGGTTGCGCGATCCCTACTGGGAGGGAAGGGCCCGAGCCATTTGAGTGAGACAAAGACGGCCCTCCGGAGCTGGGGATATACCTGACGATGATGGCCCGCCTGTTCAATCCCGAGTTGGTGGAGCCCGAGGATCTCGCTCCCCGCCAGGTCCACATCATCATGGTCGCCCTGATGACCGGCATGTTCCTGGCCGCACTGGACAACTCGGTGCTGGCCACCGCCGTGCCCACCATCGCCGGCGAGCTGGGCGGCCAGGATCAGGTGGCCTGGATCATCACCTCCTACCTGCTCACCGGCACCATCGCCACCCCGCTCATCGGCAAGCTCAGCGATATATACGGTCGCAAGCTGGTCTTCCAGCTCACCATCGGTTTCTTCATCATCACCTCGGCGCTGGCCGCCCTTTCCCAGACGATGTTGCAACTCGTGCTGTTCCGAGCGTTGCAGGGCTTGGCCGGTGGCGGCTTGCTGGCCCTGCCCATGGCCATAGTGGGTGACGTGGTGGCCCCCACCGAGCGGGGCCGTTACCAGGGTTACATAGCGGGCACGTTCGGTGCCGCCAGCGTGGCCGGGCCTCTCATCGGCGGTTTCTTCGTGGATCATCTGGGCTGGCGCTGGGTTTTCTACGTGAACATCCCGGTCGGCCTGGTGTCGATGGCGGCAATGGCGGTGCTGTTCAACGTCCGCATCCAAATGACGTCCCGACCGATCGACTGGACGGGTGCGGGCCTGCTCATCGCCGGGTTCAGCCCTCTGCTGATCGCCCTCAGCCTGGGGGGCGACGAGCTGGCCTGGGGATCCACCGGAATGATCCTGGTCCTGGTGGCATCGGCCGCTCTGCTGGCCGCGTTCTTCTGGTGGGAGACCCGAGCCGGCGATCCGATACTTCCGCCCCGGCTCTACTCCAACGACATCGTGCGCTGGTCCATGGTGGTGATGATGCTCATAGGGCTGGTCATGTTCGGGGCCACGCTGTTCGTCCCGGTGTTTCTCCAGGTGGTGTCGGGGGTGAGCGCCACCGGCTCGGGGTTGAACATGATGCCCATGTTCATCGGCATCATTCTCACCTCGGTCGGGTCGGGGAGGCTGCTCACCCGGTTCGGACGTTACCGGGAGTTTCTGGTTCTCGGTACCACGCTGATGGCTGCGGGCATGGTGCTTTTGGCCCTGTTCACGGAACGGGGTGTCACCCAGGTTCAGGTGGGGCTCATGGTGTTCGTAATAGGTCTGGGGTTGGGGATGACCATGCCGGTGCTGGTGCTGGTGGTGCAGAACGCCAGCCCCCACCGCGACATCGGAATGGTGAGCGCGGCCACCAACTTCGTGAGGTCCCTGGGCGGAACCATAGGGGCTGCGGTCATGGGTGCCATCTACGCCGCGGGCTTGAACTCCTCCCTGGAGTCCAGGGTGACCCCCGCCCAACTCGCCGCGCTGCCCGATCCCGACAAGCTGCTGGGCAGCCCCCAGCAGATCAGAGCCATCCAGGATCCCTCCACGCTGGAAGCGGTGCTGGACTCCTTCACGCTGGGGGTGCAACGCTGCTTCGTCGTGGGCGCGCCGATCATCGCCCTGGGCATTCTGGCTGCCCTGGCCATCCGCCAGATCCCCCTGCGCGACCAGATTCGATCCGAGGAAGAGCGCGCCGAGACGACCTAGCTTCGCAAGCCACCCTTTGCCCTTTGCCCTTTGCCCCGGGTTGAGCCACTCACCGGCTGCTTTTGTTTCCGGCCCCGGGTTGGATCGGCTAGAACTTCAACATGGGATGTCTGGATGGGCGGGTGGCGATCATCACCGGGGCGGCTCGGGGCCAGGGTGAGGCCGAGGCCCGCAAGTTCGTAGCCGAGGGCGCATTCGTGGTGATGGGCGATGTGCTCGACGAGCCCGGAGAGGCGGTGGCCGCCGAGTTGGGCGGCCGAGCCGTGTACTTGCACCACGATGTGACTTCTCCCGACGACTGGGCCCGGGTGGTGGTCGCCGCCACGAAACGGGGGCCATTGCGGGCGCTGGTCAACAACGCCGCCATTCACTGGACCGCTCCGTTGCTCGAGGAGACCCCAAAGAGCCTGCACCGGATATGGGAGGTCAACTACCTGGGCTCGTTCCTGGGAATCCGGAGTGTGGCCGCGCCCATGGCCGAGGCCGGCGGCGGAGCGATAGTCAACATCTCCTCCGTAGCCGGGATGGTCGGCATCGCCCACCATGCGGCTTACGGGGGTACGAAGTGGGCGGTCCGGGGTCTGTCCAAGGTGGCGGCCATCGAGCTGGGTCCCCTGGGAATCAGGGTGAACTCCATACACCCCGGCCCGATCGAAACCGCCATGTTGCCGGCCGACCGCCATGGACGTCCCGAACTGTTCGACCACGTGCCACTGCGCCGGGCCGGCGTGGCCGATGAGGTGGCCGACCTGGCCTGCTACCTGGTGTCGGACGCCGCTTCCTACCAGACCGGCCACGAGTACATAATCGACGGCGGCTCCACCGCAGGCATCCCCCTACGCACCGCGTGACTAAAGCTGGTACCCCGCTGGTTCATAGCGGTCGTCGGGTTATGAGCAGTTCTGATATGTGGGCATGGTGTGTGTTACGCATCACAACTTCAACGGCATGGAATCTGTGTTCTTTGATAAGTTCTACTATTTCTGGTGAGCGGTCGTAAGTCATCAGGAAGTCCGCGGTAGTCTCGGCAAGAATCTTAAATAGCCGCCGGTGTTCGATTCGATGATGAGCATAAAGTCGGTTGCCAGCTCTTTTGCCTCCCACTGTGTACGGGGGATCGATGAAAGCCACGACACCGGGGATTCCAACCGCTACCTCCAATAGTTCAAGGCCGTCGGTTTCGCAGAACATAATTCGTGCTTTATGGGCCTCGATGTTCTGCAAACGTTGGATAATGGTATCGGGGTACCAGCGGGAGGACAGGCCTTTGTTGTTCTCCCCCGACTTGGTCAAGGCGGCACCTGGAGCGAGGATGCCACCGCGTCGGGTGCGGTTGAGCACCAGTGTTTGGAACCCATGCTCCAGCAGATCCCGGGGCCGGTGATTGGCTAGGTCAGAGACAGCCTTGCGGGTGGGGTCAAAATCCGCCACCAAGTCGCATAGTTCAGGGTTGTGGCGCAGAGCAGCGTGCCAGAAGGCGGCTACATCGTGGTCCAGTTCAGCCATGGTTGAGGCTGGCTTTATGGGCTACTGGTCCGAAAGTGGTTCGGGGGTCAGCAGGGCTACTGGCCCGAACGTGGTTCGGGGGTCAGCAGGGCATCCAGCCGGTCGGGTCCGTTGGCCCAGAACACCGGGGTTTTCCGGCGGGGCCGGCCCGGAACCGGCTCGGCGGCGGCCACCCGATCCAAGAACACCTCCAGCGCCACCCGGCCCTCGAGCCGAGCCAGGCTGGCACCGGGGCAGATGTGCGGGCCACCGCCGAAGGCGACATGGTCCTTGGGACGATCCCGGTCGAGCCGGAACACTTCGGGATCCTCGAAATAGTCCTCGTCCCGGTTGGCCGACGATATGCCGAACACGATCTTGTCGCCGCTGCGCATGGGCACCCCGAACGCATCGGTGTCGGCGGTGCAGTCCCTGATGAGCATGTGAACCGGGGAGTCGATCCGCAGCGACTCCTCCACCGCCCGCTCGCACAGCCCCCGGTCGGCCTTCAGGGTGGCGAACAGATCGGGATCCTCGATGATGCGCCCAAGCAGGTTGCCGATCAGGTGCCGGGTGGTCTCGTTGCCCGACATGATGAGGAAGGCGAGCTGGGTGCGTATCTCCACATCGGTAAGGCGGTGGCCGTCGATCTCGGTGGTGATGAGCCGGGTCACCAGGTCATCGGGAGCCTCATCGCCGGCCCTCCGCTCGGCGATCAGCGCGTCCAGGTAGGCGCAGAACTCGGGGTGGGCACCGGCCAAACCCTCGCCCCGCTCGTTCCGGTTGGTCCGGGAGTACGACCCCAGCACCACCTCGTCGGTCCAGGCGTGGAACCGCCCCCAGTCCTCGGCCGGTACGCCGATGAGGTGGGAGATCACGTTGATGGGCACCGGGGTGATGAACTCGGCCACCAGCTCGCCGTGGCCCCTCTCCAGGATGGGGTCCAGGTACTGGTGGCACAGATCACGCACGAACGGCTCGGCCCGCATCGACTTGTGGTGGGCCACGGTGGCGTTGATGATCCGCCGCACCTTGCCGTGGCGGGGCTCGGCGATCTCGCTGATCAGCTTCTCCTCCTCGGGCACCACCACACCGGGGTCTCGGAAGCTGGACACGAAGGTATCCACATCCTTGGTGGCGGTCAGCACATCGTCGAACCTGGTGAGGTACCACCCGCTGGGGGTGCGGGCCACCGGGCACTCGTCTCGCAGCCCGGCCAGCTTGGCGTAGGGCACATCGCCGGTGTGGGCCAGCGGATCAAAAATCTCCATATCGGGCAACCAATAAAAGGGGTTATACGAAGTTTATGCGAAAAGGTGCCAACGGAGCATCTGCTTGGACTTGATGTTCATGGGGTGCCTCCTTGCTCTATCTGAACGATGAGGTTTAGCAGGTGCGACTCGAAGTCCGCTATCGGCCGGAGCGCTCCGGAGCGCTTGGTGAGCTTCCACGTTGCTGACGATCCCTGATCCATCGAAACCAGATGCCCGGCTGCGCCGGTTGTTACGTCGGCCTTGCTCCACGCGTCGAAACCGATGTCATCGGGACCGATCCCGACGCACAGCAAGCCCTGGTACTTGCGGTGGTAGCGAATGTGGTTGAACTGAAACGAGCCGTTCACGTCCTCGGTGGCGGTCTTCAACTCGAAGGTGACACCCTCGATGCGAATGTCCCACGGCGATTGAGGACTGCGACCTACGGGCAACTCGGCCTCGAAGTTCAACTCGTCGCAGAGCCCCTCCACAAAGTCCTGCCCTACGGTACCCACCTTCGTGTTGGAGAGTCGTTTGATGGCCTCGAAACGTGACCCTATCCACTTGTTGTCGTCGGCGTAGCCGTCGAGCACCGCGGCAAGGATCGCCTTTGCGTCAACCATTCACGAATCCGGCATCGATGACGGCTTGGCGGATGTGGTACATCGAGATATGACGGCAGTTGTGCGCGGCGAGGTTGCTATAGTGCCGCCAATCGGTTCGTTGCAGCGCTTCGCTCACGGCGCGCTTAGCCTTGTGAATGACGATGCCATAGCCGCAGACGTACCGCACCAGCGAGAACGCACGCACCGGCTTGGGCGGCTCGTGGTAGAAGGTACGTTGCAGGAACCAGTCGGCCTCGGCCATCCGTTCCTGTCCGCATAGTCGCTCCTTGCGCTGATCGACGGTGAACAGGTCGATCCACTCGTCGCAGCGCTGGGCGGGGGGCCTGTTGTTGACACCGCGCTGCCAGACCTGCCAGAGCGCGTTGATCTTGACATCCCGGCCGTCGGCGTGGACGAAGCTGTCCGGTGGCAGCGGTTCGGAGTGGATGAGCCGCATTCCGGTCACTCGATGCTTGGGGCTGCCCTTGCCCTCCGACTGGAAGGCCATCGGCAGGATCAGACCGGCGTAGTCGGCGAACGTTGCGGCGTGGTTGACGAATGCCAGCGCGAGCCATGCCCGATATCCGAACGGCGGGTTGCCGATCACGGCGTGACGGCCCATGGTCGCAGGATGCCATGTCAAGAAGTCGCCGCGCTCGAAGTCGTCGCGCCGCGGCAGGATGTCCAGTCCGGTGCGTCGGTCCGGTGGCAACAGGTCGTAGAACGCTCCCGCACCGGCTCCCGGCTCGACGAACTGGTAGTCATCGACAGGAG
Organism: Candidatus Poriferisocius sp.; assembly: GCF_965202595.1. Lineage (GTDB taxonomy): Bacteria > Actinomycetota > Acidimicrobiia > Acidimicrobiales > Bin134 > Poriferisocius. The sequence continues at coordinate 2,048,114 of NZ_OZ241836.1, read as the reverse complement.
CATGATCCGCTCGCATCCGCGTCGTCAGATCGGCGTAGCATCGGGCTGCCAACTCGGGACGCGTGAATATCTGGTCCAGCCCCACGGTGGAGACATCAACCCACGATGGGATGAGCGGACTCGATGCCCACCGCTGGTTCCGATCAGCGACAGCCGCCGTCTCAGCCAGCATCGCCCTATGCCGCGGCCAGAACGCGGTAACGGAGCTGCTTGCCGACAGCACCCTTCACGGCGCTGCCCATCTGGTGAACCAGGGTCAGTCCTTTGCGGAAGTGCCTGCCGGGTGCGTTCGTAACCATGACCATACAGTAGCGAGGGGGTGTGACAGCGGATTTATGGCTCTGACCTCGGCTTCGGCACCTTTCCGTATAATCCCCCCACCCCCCCCAACAAATGCTAAATACTGTCACGCCGGTAGTGTGCTCGGTGATGGAGCTGGTTATTGGGTCGGTGTTTGACAATGCGGCGGCCACGGTGCCTTCTCGGCCGGCGGCAATTTTGGCCGGGCAGACGCTCACTTACGGGGAGTTGAGCCGCCGGGCCCACCGGATGGGCTCCGTGCTGGCCCGGCTCGGGGTGAGGCGGGGCGACCGGGTGGTGACCTGGAGCGACAACAACCTCGAGTCGGTGGTTCTGTTCGTAGCCCTGGCCCGGATCGGAGCGGTGTTCGCCCCGGCCAACGCCCGGCTGTCATCCGGCGAGGCCGCCGAGATGGTGGGCCTGGCCCGCCCCCGGCTGCTGGTGACCGATCCCGCCCACGCCGAGGCCGCCAACGCGGTTTGCGAAACGGTCGGGGTGCCACTGGCCCGGTTGGGCGGAACCGGGCCGGGACTCGACCTGACGACCCCGGCCGAGACAACCTTGCCTGAGACGACCCCGGCCGAGCCGGCCCCGGCATCGGCCCCAGCCCCGGCGCAGGCTCCATCGGAAAACGACCCACACGTGGTGTTCTTCACCAGCGGCAGCAGCGGGCGACCAAAGGGCGTGGTGCTGTCCCACCGGTGCAACTGGCTCCGCACCCGCCCGCCGGCGCTGCTGGAACCCCGGGGGGCCACGGTATGCATGTTTCCCATGTTCCACATGGGGGCGTGGACCATCGCCCTTCAGGCCTGGCAGGCCCGGGGGCTGGTGGTGTTCACCGACCGGGCCGAGGCCGGTGGGCTGATTGATGCGGTCGAGTCCCATGAGGCCGCCTACATGAACTGCATCCCCGCGGTGTGGCAGCGGGTTCTCGAGGCCGGCCGCCACCGGGACATGGCCTCGTTGCGGTTCACCACCTCGGGCACATCGGCCACCCCGCCGGAGCTGCTGGCCGAGCTGAAGGAAGCGATGCCCAACGCCCACCGGCGGGTGTTCTACGGATCCACCGAAGCCGGCTCGGTAACCATGCTGGACGACACCCACATGGAGGCTCGGCCGGGTAGTTGCGGCCAGGCCCATACCGGGGTTGAGGTGCGCCTCCACCGGGGTGAGCTGCAAACCCGCTCCCCGTTCATGTTCGACGGCTACTTCGACGACCCCGAGGCCACCGCCGAGGCGTTCACCCCCGACGGCTGGTTCAAAACCGGCGATCTGGCCACGGTGGATGCTGACGGCTTCTACTCCGTGATCGGCCGGGTGAAGGACGTGATCCGCACCGGCGGTGAGACGGTGTCACCCGCCGAGGTGGAGGGCCATCTGGCCGATTTCCCCGGGGTGGCCGAAGTGGTGGTGGTGGGTGTCCCCGACGACCGCTGGGGTGAGGTGGTGTGCGCCGTCTTCGTAATGGCACCGGGGGCCACGCTGCCGGCTCCCGATACCGTGCAGGCCCACCTCGGCAGCCGCCTGGCCCGGTTCAAGCACCCCCGCCGGATAGAGGTAACCGGCACCATCCCCCGCACCCCGGCCACCGGCCAGGTCCGCCGCCGGGACCTGCTGGCCGCCATCTTGAAACCGTGAAACAAACCACCGGCCAGGTCCGAAGAAGCGAGGTGCTGGCCCCCATCCAGGCCCATGTCATCCAGGCAGATACCGGTGAAACCGCGTAAGGTCGGGCCGTGTCCCCATCCAAACCCGTACCGGTGAAACCGCGTAAGGTCGAGCCGTGCCGCCATCCAGGCCCATGTCATCCAGGCAGATACCGGCGAAACCGCGTAAGGTGAAGTCCGAGGCTTTGTCCCACATCCGGGTATGCGATTTCACCGGGCAGTTGGCCGGGGCGGGAGCCACTCGGTGGATGGCTGCCTTCGGAGCCGAGATAATCCGTATCGAAGATCCGGTGCGCCTCGGCCAGTGGGATGTGCTGCGGGGTACGGCACCGTTCGTGGATGACCGCCGGGGTCACGAGTTCGGCGGGTGCTTCAACAACCACAACGTGGAGAAGCTGGGGGTCACCCTCAACCTCCGCACCGATCGGGGCAAGGAGCTACTGGCCGAGATCATCGCGGTGAGCGATGCGGTCACCGAGAACTTTGCCGCCGGGGTGCTCGAACGGCTCGGTTTCGGCTACGACCGCCTCCGGGAGATCAAACCCGACATCGTGTACGTGTCCAACTGCGGTTTCGGCCACGCCGGCCCCTACCGCCGGTACAAAACATGGGGGCCCATAGTTCAGGCCTGCTGCGGGCTCACGTTCACCTCCGGTATGCCCGACATGCCCTCGGCCGGGTGGGGGTACTCCTACATGGATCACCACGGGGGCAATTTCATGGCCATGGCCATCATGGCCGGTCTGATCCACCGCAGCCGTACCGGCGAGGGCCAGTGGATCGATATGTCGTGCACCGATGCCGGGGCCTCCATGCTCGGCCCCGTAGTGCTGGATCACACCGTGAACGGGCGGGCGCTTCGGCGCAACGGTATGCCCTACAGCAACCGCAGCCAGTTCCCGGCCATGGCCCCCCACGGCATCTACGAGGCCGCCGGCCCCGACGCCTGGTTGGCGCTGGCCGCCCGCAACGACCGCGACTGGCATGCCCTGGCCACAATAATGGGGGTGGACGACACCCGGTTCGACGACCTGGCCGGTCGGCTGGCCCATGAGGATGACCTCGACGAGGCGGTGCGGGCCTGGACTTCGGGTCGGGATCGGTTCGATGCCGCCGCCCAGCTCCAGGCGGTGGGGGTCCCTGCCGCCGGGGTTGCCAAACCGGTGGATCGGGTGGACAACGATCCCAACACCGAGGCTTGGGGGCTGTGGCCCACCGTCACCCACCGCGAGATGGGCAGGGTGCGGGTGGACGGTATCCCGGCCCATTTCTCGGAGACCGACTGGGTGCTGGAGCGGGGTGCCCCCCTGCTGGGTCAGCACAACCATCAGGTTCTCAACGGCCTGCTCGGGCACTCCGACAAGGAACTGGCCGATTTGGCCGCCGAAGGTGTGATCTGATGGTGGCCGGCAAACCGCGCCCAGGGTGTGATCTGATGGTGGCCGGCGAAACACCGGGGGCGGAAACACCGGGGGCGCTGGAGGGCCTCAGGGTTGTGGAGCTGGCCGGGGAGGCATCGGCGTATGCCGGGTTGCTGCTGGCCGGTATGGGGGCAGAGGTCATCCTGGTCGAGCCTCCCGGTGGTCACCACAGCCGGGGTTTCGAGCCGTTCCTCAACGACGAACCCGGCCCGGAACGCAGCTTGTGGTGGTGGCACTACAACGCCTCCAAACTGAGCGTGGTCCTCAACCTGGATGAGGCCGCTGATCGGGACCGGTTCCGAACGCTGGTGGGCACTGCCGATGTGGTGCTGGAGTCGGAGCGTCCCGGGCGGCTGGCCGACCTGGGGGTGGACCACGATGTCCTGCGGGCCGCGCACCCGGAGCTCATATGGATAGCGCTCACCCCGTTCGGTCGCCAGGGCCCCCGGTCCCGGGAGCAGAGCGTAGACCTCACCGTGCTGGCCGCGGGCGGGCCGGTATGGAGCTGCGGTTACGACGATCACACCATCCCGCCCCAGCGGGGTGGCGGCAATCAGGGTTATCAGACCGGTTCGGTGTTCGCCGTGCTCGCAGCGCAGACAGCGCTGCTGGCTCGCAATCGCACCGGCCGGGGCCAGTTCGTGGATGTCAGCATGCATGCCGCCGCCAACGTGACCACCGAGTTCGCCTCGGTCGAGTGGCTGGTGGCCGGGGCCGAGGTGCAGCGCCAGACCGGTCGCCATGCTGCGGTTCACCCCACCACGTTCGTTCGGGCCATGGCAGCCGATGGGGTGGATGTGCATACCGGTTTCCCGCCCCGCAGTTCCCGGGACTTCACCGCGGTGCTGGGCTGGTTGGAGGATCTCGGTCTGCGGGATCGCTTCGAGGAGGCTTTCTTCCTCGAGATGGGGGCCCAGCGCGAGGAGCCCCTGCACCTGTCCATGGTGGGTCAGGATCCGGAAGCCACCGCCATCTTCGGGGCCGGTCGCGACGCGGTGCGGTTCATAGCCGAGAACGTGACCTCGCACGAGTTCTTCGTCGGGGCCCAACAGCGGGGTCTGGCCGTGGGCATCATCTACTCTCCCGAGGAGGTGCTGGCCGACCCCCACTTCCGGCAGCGGGGATTTCCCGTTGAGGTGGAGCACGATGATCTGGGGCGAAGCTTCACCTACCCGGGGGCCCCCTTCATAGCGCCAAAATCCCCGTACCTCATCCGCCACCGGGCACCCCACATCGGCGAGCACAACCACCTACTGCAATTCTTCATTTAATTTCGTCATTTTTTGGTAGGTGGTTGTTGTCGGGGGGGGGGGGGGTGATGCTATAGTAAGCTCTATGTTGAGTTTTTCATTGTTGAATCTTCGCGGTTTTCCGGGTTCTGGCCGGGGCCGGGTTGGGGGCCGGGGCTCGTTGGTCCTGTTGGGGGTTATGGGGTTGTTGGTGTCGGTGCTGGTGCCGGTGGGGGTTGTGGGTGCGCAGAATGCGCCGGCGGTTCCGACGACCACGGCGGGGGTGGTGTTGAGTGGTGGTCAGGTGCTGGTGTCGTGGGGGGTGCCGGGTGCGGGTGCTGCCGGTATTTCGCATTATGAGTACACGTCTTCGCGCTCCACCGATGGTGGGACCACGTGGGTTCCGCCGGTGGCCAGGGTGGTGGATAATTCGGGGAACGCGCCCACTACGGGGGATCGTAGTGGGGTTGTGTGGCGGACGGTGCCCGGTGGTGCTGCTGCTCGGTCGATTCTGGTGTCGGGTTTGACGATTGGTAGCAGATACCGGTTCTGGGTGCGGGCGGTTAGTTCTGCGGGTTCGGGCAGGATTGGGCATGTCGGTTCGGGCGCTGATGGGTATCTGATTTCCAGCGTTCCGCCGCCGCCGGCGCGTTTGCGGGCTGTTGTTTCCGATTCTCAGGTGGAGTTGAAGTGGACCAAGGCTTTGGGTGCGGTGGCCGAGTCGGGATTTGCCGATATTGTGCGGTACGAGTACGCCACCAAACAAGGTGACGGTGATTGGTCTGAGTGGTCGGTGGTGCCGGATTTGCTTAATTCCAGGGGTTCGGTTCTGGTGGCTGGAAACCGGGATTCGTTCGTGATCAAGGGTTTGGTCAATGATGTTGGGTATTCGTTCCGGTTGCGGGCGGTCAACAAGCACGGCAATGGTGCTTTCGGGCAGGTGGGGCCGTCGGTGGTGGCGGGTGTACCGGGTGCTCCCCGCAACTTAGTGGTGACCGCGGGCGATAAGTCAGCGTTGCTGTCGTGGTCTCCGGGTGGGGTTGTGGGCTCGCCGGTGACGGGTTGGGATGTCCGGTGGGCTGAGGATTATACGGCGTTGAATGACGCTGTTTGGCACCGGGTTCCCGGTGGGGCTGGGACCAGGTCTTATAACGTGAGCGGTTTGGACAACACCAAGAATTACGTGTTTGCGGTGCGGGCCATCAACGCGTTGGGTGCGGGTACGCCGACCCGTTCTGGGTTCGTATCGCCGGGTGTGGTGTTGCCGGCACCGCGTAGTCTCATGACGGGGACTGTGACGGCATCGTCGATGGCGTTTACGTGGAGCCCACCTGAGGGCATGATCAATGATAAGTTCCGGCGTTATGAGTATTCACTGAAGGCTGATGACGGTGATTGGGGTAATTGGGTGGCGATACCGGGTGGTACGGTAACTACGTTTACGGTTCCGAATCTGACCGCCGGTGTGGGGTATCGGTTCCGGTTGCGGGCGGTGAACAATGTTGGTCCGGGTGCGGTGGCGACGTCAAAGGTTGTTTATCCGGGTAGGGCACCATCGGCACCGGTAGTGACTGTGGAGCCGGTATCGGACCTCAGGCTGGGTTTGCGCCAGATGGTTTTGTCGTGGACGGTGGATGATGGTGGTTCCCCAATAACGAAGTGGCAGTTCAAACGGGTAGAAGGTACGGGTAATGCGCCGAATTTGGCTAAAAATGCCAGTCAAACTGGTGGTACGGATTGGGTGGATTTGTGCGACAACACCAACGGAACCGATCCGATGTGTGGGGGCTTGCGGGCGGTGACGTTGCCCACTGGTAGGCTTTGGGATCCCAAGAATCCCGGGGCTACTTATTGTCCTAATGAGTGCTCTGTGACTTTCTTCAGTACGGGAGATCATTATTTACTGCTCCGGGCGCATAACGCCAGGGGTGCGGGTTTGACATCGGGTGTTGTGAGGGTGAACTTCCCCACGGGGATTCCCGCGGTGCCGGAGAATGTGTTTTTGCGGGGGTACACCGCTGATCCCCTTACTGATAGCACCGCCAAGCCTAAGATGGAAGTGCGTGCACCTTCTAATACTCATAATGGTGGTACTGTTGCCAGGCGGGAGTACTCATGGAAGGTTGGTAACGGGCCGTGGAGTGGATGGGCTACTCAAAGTCAGACTAACATAAGAAGCGAGCCTTTCAATGAGATGACTTTCCGGGTTGGCGAGACTTACACATTCAGGTATCGGCAGGTGACTGAGTTGGGTGTGGGTTACGTAGGCGAGTCAATGCCGTTTGTTTTCGGGGCTCCGCCTTTGCCGGGTGCTGATAAATGGAACGGTATTCACCCGACACGACTGCTGGTCTTGGCGGTGCCGAGTAATGGTCAGGTGAGGTTGAACGTTGCGCGGTTCAAAGAGGTTGAGAACACCGATGCCAATGGTGATTATTACTATGTGTTGGCTTATGATAATGCTTTCACCGACCCCGAGGGTACGAATGCCGATACGGTTTGGCAGTACTCGTATCGTCCCGTCGGTGGTGAGTGGTCGCCGTGGGCGGTGGCCAACACTGGTGAGCGGTTCGCTCGTCGGACTGCGGACAGCACCAAGGTGACCACTGATGGGATTACGGTGTCGGGTTTGCGCAACGGGGTGGCCTACGAGTTCCGGGTTCGGGGGGTGAACCGGCACGGCACCAACTCGTTGCCCGGGGTGGTGTTGTACTCCAACGGTAACGGTGCCGGTTTGTACAACAAAGCTTCCCAGAACTTTCCCGAAAAAGTGGTGATACCGGGTGTGAACCCTCCGGCACCGTCGGGGTTGACCGCTACCGGCGGTGATGGTCAGGTGTCGTTGTCGTGGACCTCGGCAGGTTCTGGGGGTCCGCCGATCATCCGCTGGGAGTACCGCAAACAGCAACGGAAGCCGGGTGCGAGAAATGTGTGGGGCCAATCAGGGCAAGACGCGTGGACTGCTTATGACGGTGAGTGGACGCCGGTTCCCGGTAGCGGTCCGTCGACGACTTCGGCGGTGGTGAAGGGTTTGACCAATGGTCGTTTGTACCGGTTCCAGGTGCGAGCGGTGAACGCGTTGGCTGATTGGGTGCCCTCGGGGCAGTTGGCTACTGGTACTGGTAACGGCGCGGCGGCGCAGTCTTTGGATGTTGTCCCCGGCCAGAAGCCCCAAGCACCCCGCCAGGTGACGGCGACACCGGGTGATGGTGAGGTGAAGATCACTGTGGTGCCCCCGCTGCGGGGTTCCGCTGCCGGTAGCGAGCGGTGGACATCGGTTCTGAGTTACGAGGTTCGGGTGCGCAGCACCGGCAGCAACACTTTCAACGCGTGGGAGTCTTTGGGTACCCCCATCGCTCAACCGCTGGACCCGGACACCCTCACCCCCAGCCACCCCGCCGAATCGGTTGGGGTGCCGGTGCGAGGCCTGGTCAACGGGGTGTCCTATGACTTCGAGGTGCGAGCGGTGAACCGGTTCGGCTCCGGCCCCGCCATCGCGGCTGGCCCGGTAATACCAACCGGTGCCCCCACCGCCGGCTCGCTGACCGCCACTGCCGGTGACGGCCAGGTCACGCTGTCATGGACAGCACCCAACACGGGGGGTAGCACCATCACGGGTTGGCAGTACCGCATGAAAACCACCGGCGGGGGTTACGGTTCATGGACGGCGGTAACCGGCGGCGCGACAGCCAGCAGTCGGGTGGTTGATGGTCTGGCCAACGGCCGGGCCTATACCTTCCAGGTGCGGGCCATAACCACCAACACCGAGGTGATCGGCACCGCGTTCGAGTCCGAGCCGGTCACCCCCTCGGCGGTGCCCCCCGCCCCCACGGTGACCGCCACCGCCGGCAACATGATGGTCACTTTGGGCTGGACAGCCGGTGCTATTGGTGCGGTGGGGGAGTCGTCGTGGGCCGCCCCGGTTACCGGGTGGCAGTACCGCACCAAGACCGGTGACGGCAGTTATGGCACTTGGGTTGATGTGCCTGCTGCGGCCACCACCCGCGAGGTCGATGGTCTCACCAACGGCACTGCTTATATGTTTGAGGTCAGGGCCCAGAACAAGATGGGCCCCGGCACCGCCGCCACCACCACCGCTACGCCGGCCACGGTGCCCGCCGCTCCCACCGTTACCACCACCGCCGGTGACAAGACGGTGACAGTGGAGTGGACCCCCGGCCCCGATGGGGGTTCTGCGGTGACGGGTTGGCAGTTGCGCACCAACGACGGTGAGTGGGTGAACCATCCTGCCGGCACCACCTCGGTGCCGGTCTCGAACCTCACCAACGGCACCACCTATACCTTCCAGGTTCGAGCCCGGAACGTGATGGGTGATGGTGCTGCTGGGGTTGATACCGCCACACCGGCGACAACCCCGGCCGCTCCCACCGTTACCGCCACGCCCGGTGACGGGATGGTCACTGTGTCGTGGACGGCCGGTGATGATGGGGGTTCTGCGGTGACGGCCTGGCATTTGCGCACCAACGGTGGCGAGTGGCAGGACCTGACCGCCATGGGGTTGGGTGCCGATGCCACCTCGGTGGATGTGCCTGATCTGGTCAATGGAACCTCCTACACGTTCAACATAAGAGCCCGCAACGCTATGGGCCCCGGCACCGCCGCCGCCGCTACCGCGACCCCGGCCACAGTGCCGGAAGCCCCTACCGTGTCGGCGACGGCCACCGACGGCACCATCACCGTCACCTGGACCGCGGGTACCGATGGTGGGTCTGAGGTGACGGGTTGGCAGTGGCGCACCCGCATCGGGATTGGTGATTTCGGCGACTGGGCCGATGTCGGGGCCGCCACCACCAGCACGGTTGTGTCCGGTGTCGATACCGGCACCGGCCCGGTGGATTATGTGTTCGAGGTGCGAGCCGTCAACGCAATCGGTAGCGGCTCAGCGGGTACCTCGCCCACCATCACCCCCGGTGACGACCGGGTTGATGATGAGGATTACTACACCGGTCCTGTCACTGGTCCGAGTTTCTGCACGGAGTTCTCTTTGGGCGGGGCTCGCCTGTTCGCTTTGGACAGCGACGGTGACGGCGTGGCCGATGTGTGCTCGCTGCCCTACACCCGCCGCGAGGCCATAGCCCGCCAGAACGCGATCATCACCCTGGCCAACCGGTATCCCGAGTTGTATCGCCGGCTTGTCAACGCCGAGTGCGCCAAGCAATCCGGCAACGGCGAGGCCTGTGGCGGCGATGAGTTGGCCGCACCGGGGTTCCCGCCTCCCAACGACGGGGGTCCCTATTACTCGGGCACCATCACCGGCTCCTCCTACTGCGCCAACCGCTCCCTGGGTGGGCCCACCACCTACCCCTTGGACAGCGACGGTGACGGTGTGGCCGATGTGTGCTCGCTCCCGTACACGCGGCGTGAGGCCATAGCTCGCCAAAAAGCCGGAGACACCCTGGCTGCCACCTACCGCGACGAGTACAGAGCCATCCTGGTTGAGGAGTGCCGCCGCCTGGGCCGCGGCAGCTACGGCGACCGCGCCGCCGACCTCAACAACGACATCTGCAACAACTAACCCACCCCCAACCCCCTCCCCCCACCGTGGGGGGAGGGGGTTGGTAAACTCTGGCCCTGGTCGAGCCCGCCCCCTGCGATCATCGTGGGGGGCGGTTGCGGTTTGGATGAGGCGTTCGATACGCCCCCACCCTCATCCCTGCGGTGGTCGGGGGGTGGATGTTTGGGTTGGGTGTTTGGTTTTGGGTGTTGGGTGTTGTATGGTTGGGGTTATGTTGAAGTTTTTGTTGTTTGGGTTGGGTTTGGGCCGGGGCCGTGTTGGTGGGGGTCGTGGTCGGGGTGGTGGTGGTGTTGGTCGGGTGTGTGGGGTGGGTTTGGTGTTGGTGTTGTTGGGTTCTGTGTTGGTGGGTGTGGGGGGTGTGGGGGCGCAGGCTAAGCCGGGTACGCCGACTGCGGTGTCGTCTCCGGCGGTGGGGGTTGTGGTTGTTGGGGCTGGTGCGATGAGGTTGTCGTGGGTGGTGCCGGCTGCGGTGTCTGGTGTGACGGTGGTGGGTTATGAGTATAGTGTTACTTCGTCGGTTAGTGTGTCTGCTTGGATTCGGATGCCGGGTGTTGGTGGTTCTGATTCTTCTTTTGTTGTTGGTGATTTGAGGGATGGTTTGCAGTATTCGTTTAAGGTGCGGGCGGTGAGTTTGGATGGGGTGGTGGGTGATCCTTTGACTTTGTCGCCGGAGGATCTGCGGTTGCCTACGGTTCCGTTGGCTCCGGCGGGTTTGAGGGTGGTTGCTCAGGATGCGGGGGTTAGGTTGTCGTGGACGCAGGCGTCGGGTGATACTACGGCACCGACGGGGTGGTCGAAGATTACGCGTTATGAGTATTCGGTGGCTAGGGGTGATGCGGGGTTTGGGGATGGTTGGACGATTATTGTGCCGACTTCTGGTGAGTCTGATGCGTTGAGTTCGCATGTGGTTTCGGGTTTGGATAATGGGGTTGTTTATCGGTTCCGTTTGCGGGCGGCGAACGTTAGGGGTCCGGGGGCGTTTTCTGAGTCTTCGTCGGTGGTGCCGGGGGGGGTGCCTGCGCCGCCTCGTGTTGTGACTGCGGAGGCTGGTGATGGGTTTGCTCGGTTGTCGTGGACGGCTAGTGATTTGGTGTCTGATGTTTATCCGGTTGTGAGGTGGGAGTATCAGCATGATGCTTCTGGGGGGTGGGTTGTGATTCCGGGTGGGGCTGGTGTTAGGTCTTACACGGTGTTGGGTTTGTCTACTCGAGCTGCGTATGTGTTTGAGGTTCGGGCGGTTAACGCGTTGGGTGCGGGTGGGGTGACGAAGTCTAATCAGGTGCGTCCGGGTCAGCGTCCGGATCGTCCTCGTACATGGTCGAATGGGGAGCCGTTTGCGGAGCCGACGGCGAATACGGTGACGTTGAAGTGGGGACGGCCGCGGGCCACTGCTGGTGATGGTGGTTCGACTCTTCGTGATTATGAGTATTCGATGCGGGTTGGTGATGGTGATTGGGGTCAGTGGATCGCGATTGGGGTTGACCCTACAAAAAAGAGTGAGCAGGAGTACATGGTGAGGGGTTTGACGGCGGGTACTTTGTATCGGTTCCGGGTGCGGGCGGTTAATGATGCTGGTGGTGGTCCTGCTTTGGTGTCGGGGCCGGTGTATCCGGGGGTGAGGCCTTTGCCGCCGTCGTCGGTGACCGCGACTGGCCAGTCGGAGCCTCGGGTGGGGTTGCATAAGGTTGTTTTGTCGTGGGTGGCGGGTTCTGATGGTGGTTCCCCGGTGACGAAGTGGCAGTACCGGCAGGGTGATTCTGCGGCTGCGGCGGCTGCTGCGACTCCGGTGGTTTTGTGTGATAACAGTCGGGGGGCGGATCCGGGGTGCGCGTCGTTGTCGTCGGTGACTTTGCCTCGCCCGCCGGGCGCGTCTGGGGCTTCCCCTGATGGTGATTTGGAGTTCAACGGGGGCAAGTCTTATTACTTTTTGGTGCAGGCGGTGAATGCTTTGGGTGTTGGTTTGCAGTCGGCGGTGGCGGTGGTGACTTTCCCCCGTTACCGGCCGAATGAGCCTGTATATTTGGTTTTATACGCTTACGGTATTGATCCTCATGCGTCTGCGACTACGGATGCGCAGAGAAAGCCTAGGATCACTGCTTATATTCGTTCGTTGAATGGTCCTAGAATTTCTGTTACGAATGGGAATCCTTCGAAGGGTTGGGCGGTTGAGTGGTCGTGGAAGGCTGGTGATGGTGATTGGGGTGGGTGGTCCAGGTATGAGGCTGCTGCTGCTCCCACCGGAGTCACCGGTGGCCGCGGTGAGTGGTTTACTGAGGTTATTTTCAAGGTGGGGACTGTCTACACTGTTCGGTATCGGGTTATAAATGAGTTGGGTCAGGTGGGTTATGTGAAAGAGTCGGAGCCGTTTGTTTTCGGGGGCCCAGCTTTGCCGGGCGGCGATGGTTTCAGTGGGAGCCGACACCCGTATTTGCAGGTGACACCGAAAACGAGTTCGGTGGAGTTGAGCATCAAAAAACCGCCTGAGACTGCGGGTAGCAGCCCGGTGAACGCGTTGACTAATAATGTGGGTATGGATGATAACACGTTTTGGCAGTATTCGTATCGGGTGGGTGATGGTGAGTGGTCTGATTGGTCGTTCGCGAACCATGGCAAGCAATTCGCCGGCCAGGAGACTAGTAATGATGCGAAGTTGACGGTGTCGGGTTTGCGTAATGGGGTGCCGCACACCTTTAGGGTGCGGGCGGTGAACAAGCAGGACTTGTTCGGTGTGGTGTTGGTGGCCCGCCAGCCGGTGACCCCGGGGGTGGAGCCGCCGGCACCGACGGGTTTGACCGCTTCTGGTGCTGATGGTGCGGTGTCGTTGTCGTGGACCTCGGCGGGTTCTGGTGGTCCGCCGATCACCAAGTGGCAGTATCGTTACCAATCCGCCCCGCCCCCCGAATCGGGCAACGCGGAGTGGTCAACTTGGAACGCCACCATCACCGATACTGTCGTGCAGGGTGTTACTACTTCTAAGGCTTGGACTGATGTTGCTGGTTCGGGGCCGGGGACGGCTCAGGCGATGGTGCGGGGTTTGGTGAATGGTCGTTTGTACAGGTTCCAGGTTCGGGCGGTGAACGCGGTTGGTACCGGTGCGGCGGCGCAGTCTTTGGAGGTCACCCCGGGTTTGGTGCCTCAGCAGCCGCGGCGGGTGACGTTGACCGCGGGTGATGGTGAGGTGAAAATCCTTGTGGTGGGCCCGTCGCGCAGCTCTGCTTCGGGGGATAAGAAGTGGACACCGGTTTTGGGTTACGACGTTCGGGTGCGCCAGGCCGGTGCGAGTGTGTTTGATGCGTGGGAACCGTTGGGTGCTCGTATCACCCAGCCGGTGAGTCCGGATGTGGTTGCGGCCCAGCATCCCGCGGAAACCGCGGGTGTGGTGTTGCGGGGCCTGACCAATGGGGTGGCTTACACCGTTGAGGTGCGGGCCATCAACCGGTTCGGTGCTGGTGCGGCGGCCACGGCTGGTCCGGTGACCCCGATCGGTGCGCCCACCGGTGGTGAGCTGAACGCTGTTGCGGGTGATCGCCGGGCCACGTTGGGATGGACCCCCGCTGGTACGGGGGGTTCGACTGTTAGGAGTTGGCAGTACCGGATGCGCACCGGTACCGCTGGTTTTGGTTCGTGGATGACGGTTCCGGGTGGGGCGACGGCTCGTAGCCAAACGGTCACCGGTTTGGACAACGGTCGGGTTTACACCTTCCAGATACGGGCGGTGACCACTGACACTCGGGTGGTTGGTGCTGCGTTCGAGTCCGCCCCCGTCACCCCCTCAGCAGCACCCCCCGCCCCCACGCTGTCGGCGGTGGTTGGTGACATGACAGTGACTTTGAACTGGTCGGCCGGTAGTAGCGGTGCTGTGGGGGAGCCGTCGTGGGCTGATGTGGTTACCGGGTGGCAGTATCGGATGAAAACCGGTGTAGGTGATTACGGTGATTGGTCCGACCTCGCCGCGGATGCGACCAGCCACGAAATCACCGCCCTCACCAATGGTGCTGCCTACAAGTTCGAGCTAAGAGCACGCAACAAGATAGGCCCCGGCCCTGCTGCGGCTGTCGAGGCCACCCCCGCCACCGTCCCGGCGGCGCCGGAGCTGTCCGCGACCGCGGGTGACCGGACGGTGACTTTGTCGTGGACCCCGGCTTTCGATGGGGGATCTGCGGTGACCGGGTGGCATTTGCGCACCGGCGATGGCGAGTGGCAGCCCTACCCGGCGACCACCATGTCGGTGCCGGTGCAGAACCTCACCAACGGCACCGCCTACACCTTCCACCTAAGAGCGGTGAACGAGGCCGGTGACGGTGCGCCGGCGATGGTTACCGCCACACCTGCCACCACCCCTGCTGCGCCGCAGATCACCGCCGCTCCCGGTGACGAGATGGTGACCTTGTCGTGGACCCCGGCCTCTGATGGGGGCTCGGCGGTGACGGCGTGGCATTTGCGCACCGATGATGGGGAGTGGGTGAATTTGACTGCCACGGGTTTGAGTGTCGATGTTGTTTCGGTGCCGGTTCCCAACCTCATCAACGGCACCGGTTACACGTTCCACCTGAGAGCGGTGAACGCCATGGGTGACGGCATGGTTGGTTCTGTGTCGGCCACCCCGGCCACCACCCCTGCTGCGCCTGTTGTTGATGCCACGGCCGCTAACGGGACTATTACTGTTACCTGGACCGCCGGCCCAGATGGTGGGGCCGTGGTGACGGGTTGGCAGTGGCGCACCCGCATCGGGATCGCCGGTTGGGGTGACTGGAACGACATCGGGGCCGGGACGATGAGCACGGTTGTATCCGATGCCGACACCGGCACCGCCCCGGTCGCCTACACCTTTGAGGTCAGAGCACAAAACAGTATCGGTACCGGCCCCGCCGGCACCTCGCCGACCGTCACTCCTGGTGACAGCACCCCCGAGGACGACCAGGCCTATTATTCCGGCACGGTGAGTAGCCCGAGTTTTTGTGCTGAGTTTTCTTTGGGCGGTGCCCGCTTGTTCGCTTTGGACAGCGACGGTGACGGTGTAGCCGATGTCTGCTCACTCCCCTACACACGCCGCGAAGCAATAGCAAGGCAGAACGCGATCATCACCCTGGCGAACCGGTACCCCCAGATGTACCGTGACCTCGTCAACGCCGCCTGCCAAAACCAGCCCGGTGATGAGGTTTGCGGGGGCGACCAGCTCACAGTGCCCGGTTTCCCGAGGCCTTATGATGGTGGCCCCTACTACTCCGGGGCGATCACCGGTCCCACCTACTGCGCGAACCGCTCCCTCGGTGGTCCGACCACCTACCCCTTCGACAGCGACGGCGACGGTGTGGCCGACATCTGCTCACTGCCGTACACCAGGCGCGAGGCCGCCGCGCGCCAACAAGCAGGCGACACCCTGGCCGCCACTTATCGCGCCGAGTACCGGGCCATCCTCAAAGAAGAATGCCGCCGCCTCGCCACCGGCGAATACGGTGACAACACCGCTGATTTGAGAAACGACGCCTGCAACTAAACCAACCCACCCCCCCCCCCCCCCCCCCCACACCCCCCACCAGGGGGGGCAGGGGGGGCAACATCTCGCCTTCCCCCCCACAAAAACAAACCCCTACTCAGGGCTTGATGTCTTTGACAAGAAGCATGAGGGTCAGGCTGTCCACCGGCGAGGGGTCAAACCCGAAGTGTCGGTAGAACTCGGCAGCCTCGTTGTCCCTGGCGTGGACCAGCACGATGCGCATACCAGTGAGTGAGGCTACTTCGCGGGCTTTGAGAAGGAAGTGTTTCAGCAGCGCCGCAGCCAACCCCTTGCCTTGGTGGGAACGATCCACAGCCAGGCGACCCAGCAGCATCGCGGGCAACGGGTCGGGCTGATTGCGAGCGGCTCGAGAGGTGGCTTCGGTGCGAGCCACAACCGCCGTGCTTGACGCGTAGAATGCGACCACGCGGGAGTCTTCTGTGACGACCCATGTCCGGCTGGATCCCTCAAGCTGATTGCGTGGCGCTCTGCGCCGAAGCCATTCGTCGAGAGCCTTATCGTCGCAGTCGAAGTTCGTAACGTCGTGGTCGGGCGCAAGAAGTTCCGGACCCCGATACGGGCTCACCCGGCATCCAGCACTGAGGGTTGCTCCAAAAGCTTGGAGATTCTGGGATTTGCTGCCGCAGGCCGATCAAGGACCTTTTGGAGTTCGTCCCAAGCCTCGACTGACAATGTGAAGACCCGACGATCGGCGAGATCATTGGTTGCGGCGGCGACTGCGCAACGGACCACGTACTCGTTCAGCGACATCCCCGCATCGCGGAGGACCCGGCGCACAATCGTGTCTTCGGCCGGGGTCACTCGAATCGACCACCGTTCGGACTTGATATCCATAAAGTAAGTGTACATCAAGCAGACGTACATACCACCTTCGGCGGGGGCCTTTATGGGACCGTGCTCGACATCCGCCGGTTGGGCGGGATTCACTTCTTGTAAATGCTTGGTTTTGGGTGTTGGGTGTTGTATGGTTGGGGTTATGTTGAAGTTTTTGTTGTTTGGGTTGGGTTTGGGCCGGGGCCGTGTTGGTGGGGGTCGTGGTCGGGGTGGTGGTGGTGTTGGTCGGGTGTGTGGGGTGGGTTTGGTGTTGGTGTTGTTGGGTTCTGTGTTGGTGGGTGTGGGGGGTGTGGGGGCGCAGGCTAAGCCGGGTACGCCGACTGCGGTGTCGTCTCCGGCGGTGGGGGTTGTGGTTGTTGGGGCTGGTGCGATGAGGTTGTCGTGGGTGGTGCCGGCTGCGGTGTCTGGTGTGACGGTGGTGGGTTATGAGTATAGTGTTACTTCGTCGGTTAGTGTGTCTGCTTGGATTCGGATGCCGGGTGTTGGTGGTTCTGATTCTTCTTTTGTTGTTGGTGATTTGAGGGATGGTTTGCAGTATTCGTTTAAGGTGCGGGCGGTGAGTTTGGATGGGGTGGTGGGTGATCCTTTGACTTTGTCGCCGGAGGATCTGCGGTTGCCTACGGTTCCGTTGGCTCCGGCGGGTTTGAGGGTGGTTGCTCAGGATGCGGGGGTTAGGTTGTCGTGGACGCAGGCGTCGGGTGATACTACGGCACCGACGGGGTGGTCGAAGATTACGCGTTATGAGTATTCGGTGGCTAGGGGTGATGCGGGGTTTGGGGATGGTTGGACGATTATTGTGCCGACTTCTGGTGAGTCTGATGCGTTGAGTTCGCATGTGGTTTCGGGTTTGGATAATGGGGTTGTTTATCGGTTCCGTTTGCGGGCGGCGAACGTTAGGGGTCCGGGGGCGTTTTCTGAGTCTTCGTCGGTGGTGCCGGGGGGGGTGCCTGCGCCGCCTCGTGTTGTGACTGCGGAGGCTGGTGATGGGTTTGCTCGGTTGTCGTGGACGGCTAGTGATTTGGTGTCTGATGTTTATCCGGTTGTGAGGTGGGAGTATCAGCATGATGCTTCTGGGGGGTGGGTTGTGATTCCGGGTGGGGCTGGTGTTAGGTCTTACACGGTGTTGGGTTTGTCTACTCGAGCTGCGTATGTGTTTGAGGTTCGGGCGGTTAACGCGTTGGGTGCGGGTGGGGTGACGAAGTCTAATCAGGTGCGTCCGGGTCAGCGTCCGGATCGTCCTCGTACATGGTCGAATGGGGAGCCGTTTGCGGAGCCGACGGCGAATACGGTGACGTTGAAGTGGGGACGGCCGCGGGCCACTGCTGGTGATGGTGGTTCGACTCTTCGTGATTATGAGTATTCGATGCGGGTTGGTGATGGTGATTGGGGTCAGTGGATCGCGATTGGGGTTGACCCTACAAAAAAGAGTGAGCAGGAGTACATGGTGAGGGGTTTGACGGCGGGTACTTTGTATCGGTTCCGGGTGCGGGCGGTTAATGATGCTGGTGGTGGTCCTGCTTTGGTGTCGGGGCCGGTGTATCCGGGGGTGAGGCCTTTGCCGCCGTCGTCGGTGACCGCGACTGGCCAGTCGGAGCCTCGGGTGGGGTTGCATAAGGTTGTTTTGTCGTGGGTGGCGGGTTCTGATGGTGGTTCCCCGGTGACGAAGTGGCAGTACCGGCAGGGTGATTCTGCGGCTGCGGCGGCTGCTGCGACTCCGGTGGTTTTGTGTGATAACAGTCGGGGGGCGGATCCGGGGTGCGCGTCGTTGTCGTCGGTGACTTTGCCTCGCCCGCCGGGCGCGTCTGGGGCTTCCCCTGATGGTGATTTGGAGTTCAACGGGGGCAAGTCTTATTACTTTTTGGTGCAGGCGGTGAATGCTTTGGGTGTTGGTTTGCAGTCGGCGGTGGCGGTGGTGACTTTCCCCCGTTACCGGCCGAATGAGCCTGTATATTTGGTTTTATACGCTTACGGTATTGATCCTCATGCGTCTGCGACTACGGATGCGCAGAGAAAGCCTAGGATCACTGCTTATATTCGTTCGTTGAATGGTCCTAGAATTTCTGTTACGAATGGGAATCCTTCGAAGGGTTGGGCGGTTGAGTGGTCGTGGAAGGCTGGTGATGGTGATTGGGGTGGGTGGTCCAGGTATGAGGCTGCTGCTGCTCCCACCGGAGTCACCGGTGGCCGCGGTGAGTGGTTTACTGAGGTTATTTTCAAGGTGGGGACTGTCTACACTGTTCGGTATCGGGTTATAAATGAGTTGGGTCAGGTGGGTTATGTGAAAGAGTCGGAGCCGTTTGTTTTCGGGGGCCCAGCTTTGCCGGGCGGCGATGGTTTCAGTGGGAGCCGACACCCGTATTTGCAGGTGACACCGAAAACGAGTTCGGTGGAGTTGAGCATCAAAAAACCGCCTGAGACTGCGGGTAGCAGCCCGGTGAACGCGTTGACTAATAATGTGGGTATGGATGATAACACGTTTTGGCAGTATTCGTATCGGGTGGGTGATGGTGAGTGGTCTGATTGGTCGTTCGCGAACCATGGCAAGCAATTCGCCGGCCAGGAGACTAGTAATGATGCGAAGTTGACGGTGTCGGGTTTGCGTAATGGGGTGCCGCACACCTTTAGGGTGCGGGCGGTGAACAAGCAGGACTTGTTCGGTGTGGTGTTGGTGGCCCGCCAGCCGGTGACCCCGGGGGTGGAGCCGCCGGCACCGACGGGTTTGACCGCTTCTGGTGCTGATGGTGCGGTGTCGTTGTCGTGGACCTCGGCGGGTTCTGGTGGTCCGCCGATCACCAAGTGGCAGTATCGTTACCAATCCGCCCCGCCCCCCGAATCGGGCAACGCGGAGTGGTCAACTTGGAACGCCACCATCACCGATACTGTCGTGCAGGGTGTTACTACTTCTAAGGCTTGGACTGATGTTGCTGGTTCGGGGCCGGGGACGGCTCAGGCGATGGTGCGGGGTTTGGTGAATGGTCGTTTGTACAGGTTCCAGGTTCGGGCGGTGAACGCGGTTGGTACCGGTGCGGCGGCGCAGTCTTTGGAGGTCACCCCGGGTTTGGTGCCTCAGCAGCCGCGGCGGGTGACGTTGACCGCGGGTGATGGTGAGGTGAAAATCCTTGTGGTGGGCCCGTCGCGCAGCTCTGCTTCGGGGGATAAGAAGTGGACACCGGTTTTGGGTTACGACGTTCGGGTGCGCCAGGCCGGTGCGAGTGTGTTTGATGCGTGGGAACCGTTGGGTGCTCGTATCACCCAGCCGGTGAGTCCGGATGTGGTTGCGGCCCAGCATCCCGCGGAAACCGCGGGTGTGGTGTTGCGGGGCCTGACCAATGGGGTGGCTTACACCGTTGAGGTGCGGGCCATCAACCGGTTCGGTGCTGGTGCGGCGGCCACGGCTGGTCCGGTGACCCCGATCGGTGCGCCCACCGGTGGTGAGCTGAACGCTGTTGCGGGTGATCGCCGGGCCACGTTGGGATGGACCCCCGCTGGTACGGGGGGTTCGACTGTTAGGAGTTGGCAGTACCGGATGCGCACCGGTACCGCTGGTTTTGGTTCGTGGATGACGGTTCCGGGTGGGGCGACGGCTCGTAGCCAAACGGTCACCGGTTTGGACAACGGTCGGGTTTACACCTTCCAGATACGGGCGGTGACCACTGACACTCGGGTGGTTGGTGCTGCGTTCGAGTCCGCCCCCGTCACCCCCTCAGCAGCACCCCCCGCCCCCACGCTGTCGGCGGTGGTTGGTGACATGACAGTGACTTTGAACTGGTCGGCCGGTAGTAGCGGTGCTGTGGGGGAGCCGTCGTGGGCTGATGTGGTTACCGGGTGGCAGTATCGGATGAAAACCGGTGTAGGTGATTACGGTGATTGGTCCGACCTCGCCGCGGATGCGACCAGCCACGAAATCACCGCCCTCACCAATGGTGCTGCCTACAAGTTCGAGCTAAGAGCACGCAACAAGATAGGCCCCGGCCCTGCTGCGGCTGTCGAGGCCACCCCCGCCACCGTCCCGGCGGCGCCGGAGCTGTCCGCGACCGCGGGTGACCGGACGGTGACTTTGTCGTGGACCCCGGCTTTCGATGGGGGATCTGCGGTGACCGGGTGGCATTTGCGCACCGGCGATGGCGAGTGGCAGCCCTACCCGGCGACCACCATGTCGGTGCCGGTGCAGAACCTCACCAACGGCACCGCCTACACCTTCCACCTAAGAGCGGTGAACGAGGCCGGTGACGGTGCGCCGGCGATGGTTACCGCCACACCTGCCACCACCCCTGCTGCGCCGCAGATCACCGCCGCTCCCGGTGACGAGATGGTGACCTTGTCGTGGACCCCGGCCTCTGATGGGGGCTCGGCGGTGACGGCGTGGCATTTGCGCACCGATGATGGGGAGTGGGTGAATTTGACTGCCACGGGTTTGAGTGTCGATGTTGTTTCGGTGCCGGTTCCCAACCTCATCAACGGCACCGGTTACACGTTCCACCTGAGAGCGGTGAACGCCATGGGTGACGGCATGGTTGGTTCTGTGTCGGCCACCCCGGCCACCACCCCTGCTGCGCCTGTTGTTGATGCCACGGCCGCTAACGGGACTATTACTGTTACCTGGACCGCCGGCCCAGATGGTGGGGCCGTGGTGACGGGTTGGCAGTGGCGCACCCGCATCGGGATCGCCGGTTGGGGTGACTGGAACGACATCGGGGCCGGGACGATGAGCACGGTTGTATCCGATGCCGACACCGGCACCGCCCCGGTCGCCTACACCTTTGAGGTCAGAGCACAAAACAGTATCGGTACCGGCCCCGCCGGCACCTCGCCGACCGTCACTCCTGGTGACAGCACCCCCGAGGACGACCAGGCCTATTATTCCGGCACGGTGAGTAGCCCGAGTTTTTGTGCTGAGTTTTCTTTGGGCGGTGCCCGCTTGTTCGCTTTGGACAGCGACGGTGACGGTGTAGCCGATGTCTGCTCACTCCCCTACACACGCCGCGAAGCAATAGCAAGGCAGAACGCGATCATCACCCTGGCGAACCGGTACCCCCAGATGTACCGTGACCTCGTCAACGCCGCCTGCCAAAACCAGCCCGGTGATGAGGTTTGCGGGGGCGACCAGCTCACAGTGCCCGGTTTCCCGAGGCCTTATGATGGTGGCCCCTACTACTCCGGGGCGATCACCGGTCCCACCTACTGCGCGAACCGCTCCCTCGGTGGTCCGACCACCTACCCCTTCGACAGCGACGGCGACGGTGTGGCCGACATCTGCTCACTGCCGTACACCAGGCGCGAGGCCGCCGCGCGCCAACAAGCAGGCGACACCCTGGCCGCCACTTATCGCGCCGAGTACCGGGCCATCCTCAAAGAAGAATGCCGCCGCCTCGCCACCGGCGAATACGGTGACAACACCGCTGATTTGAGAAACGACGCCTGCAACTAAACCAACCCACCCCCCCCCCCCCCCCCCCCACACCCCCCACCAGGGGGGGCAGGGGGGGCAACATCTCGCCTTCCCCCACAAACAAACAACCACCACAAAAAAAAGGGGACGACGAGCAATGATCACCGAGTGGATAACAGGAATCTCCGCAAGCGTCATCGCAATCATGCTCGGCGGCGGCTTCGTCTACATGTTCAAATACGGCTTCACCAAAATCGACGCCCTCGACACCAAACTCGACACCAAGATCGACACCCTCGACACCAAGTTCGATGCGAAGTTCGATAAGCAGAACGAGGTCATCGCCGACATGGGCAAAGATGTCGCCATCGTCGTGGACCGCCTACGTTCGGAGATGAACACCCGATTCAACGCCCTTGACACCAAGTTCGATGCCAAGTTCGATAAGCAGAACGAGGTCATCGCCGACATGGCCAAAGATGTCGCCATCATCGTGGACCGCCTAGGTATCGACGACCGCCTCGAAAAGCGCTACCCCCCCACCACCCAACCCCAACCCCCAGAAACCAGAATCGAAACCGCCGTATAACCCGACGAACCCCTACTCGTGCGCCTCCCGACGATCCCGGTCGTCTACAGTTGCTGCTGGGTTTTGGCTCGGGGTGGGGCATGATTGGGTTATGCATGATGACCTGGTTGCTGCGTTTGATTTGTCCGATCGGGTGGCGGTGATTACCGGGGCGGCCTCGGGTATCGGCCGGGCAACGGCGGTGACCCTGGCCCAGGCCGGTGCCTCGGTGGTGCTGGCCGATGTGAACGCCGACGGGATGGGTGACACCGGCGGTGAGCTGGAGGAGCTGGGGGCAAGCTGGTCGGCGGTGCCCACCGACGTGAGCGACAAGGCCGCGGTGGATGCGCTGGTAGCCGGTGCGGTGTCCCGCCACGGCCGGTTGGACATAATGGTCAACAACGCCGGGATCATCACCGACAGCCTCATTGTGGACACCACCCCCGACCAGTTGGATCGTGTGATGAACGTGAACCTCAAGGGGGTCTACTGGGGGACTGCGGCGGCGGGTCGGGCCATGGCCGAGCAGCGGTCGGGATCGATCGTCAACCTGTCGTCGGCCGGAGCCGATATGCCCGCCCCGATGATTTCGGTGTACGCCCTGACCAAGGCGGCGGTCAAGATGATCACCCGCACCGCGGCGGTGGAGATGGCTCCCATCCGGGTGAACGCGGTGGCCCCCGGTTCGATCGAGACCCCGATTTATGACCGCCATTTTCGGGGTGAAGACGGCAGGGTTGACCCCGAACGCCAGAGGAACCACTTCGACACCATTGCCCAAATGAACCCCCTGGGGTTCGTGGGCCACCCCAACGACATTGCCTACGCCGTTTTGTACCTCTGCTCCGATGCCGGCCGGTTCGTCACCGGGCAGACCCTGCGACCCAACGGTGGCGTGGTCATGCCCCTTTAGGGTGTTGCCCACCTCTGCACGCTTTATCCTGGACACATGAGTTCAACAAGAGCCTGGTACGTAGGCGCGGTGATGGCGCTGTCTTTGGCCCTGCTGCTGGTTGGTTGCGGCAACGATGATGATGCCGGCGCTCCAGCACTATCCAATACCCCGGTGCCCACCGCCACCGGGATGCCCACCACCGCTGCCACGGTGCCCACTGATGCCGGCGCTGCGGAGGTGGCACCGGTCTTTTTCGATGGCACCCCTGCCGGTTCACTGCCCGAACTGGGGGTGGGGCTGGCGGTGCCGGGCATCTCCGGTACCGCACTGGACGGCACCCCGTTCCGGTGGACTCCGGGAACCAGGCCCGCGGCCATCGTGTTCCTGGCCCACTGGTGCCCGGCCTGCCAGGCCGAGGTGGCCGAAATGGTCGGCTGGTTGGATGGGGGCAACCGGCTACCCGAGGGGGTGGAGTTCTTCGGCGTTTCCACCCGGGTGAATCCTGAGCAGGGCAATTATCCTCCCAGCCTGTGGCTGAAGGATGCGGGATGGTCCTTCCCGGTTCTCATGGATGATGCCGCCGACACGGTGGCCACTGCCTTCGGTTTGTCGGGTACCCCGTTCTGGGTGTTCGTCGATTCCGATGGGATGCTGGTGGATCGGGGTAGCGGTCGGATCCCTCCCGGTGACCTGGTCCGCCGCTTCGACCAACTGTTGGCCGGTGGGCAAGGGTAGGGTTCTTGCCCGTGACCGGATATCTCCAAGGAAAGAACATCGTCGTTACCGGAGCGGGCAACGGTATCGGCCGAGCCATAGCCCTGGGTTGTGCCTCGGCCGGTGCCAACGTGGTGGTAGCCGATTATGGCGTGTCGCTGGACGGCTCCGATCCGTCGTCGGTGGTGGCCGATTCGGTGGTGGCCGAGATCGAGGCAGCCGGGGGCACCGCGCTGGCCCTGGCCTCCGATATCAGCACCATGGAGGGGGGCGCAGCCGCGGTTCAAGCCGCGGTGGACACCTGGGGGTCGATCGACGGCGCAGTGTGCGTGGCCGGCATTTTGCGGGAGCGGATGATCTTCAACATGACCGAGGAGGAGTTCGACGACGTGATTCGCGTGCACCTCAAGGGGCACTTCACCGTGTACAAGCACGCATCGGCCATCATGCGCAAGCAGGATACCGGGGGATCACTGGTGGGGGTTACCTCGGGAGCGTTCACCGGATCCACCTCCCAGGCCAATTATTCGGCGGCCAAGGGGGGTGTGGTGTCGCTGACCAAGAGCGCGGCGCTGGCCCTGAAGCGCTACGGGGTGAACGCCAACTGCATCGCCCCCAGCGCCCGGACCCGCATGTCCGAGAACGTGCCGTTCGAGATCGAGGCCGGCGAACCGGACGATGTGGCTCCCCTGGCCGTATTCCTGCTGGGTGACACCGCCCGGCACATCACCGCTCAGATATACACCGTGATCGGTCCCCGCATCTCGGTTTGGGCCCAGTTCGGTGAGGTGCGCTCGATGTTCGCTCCCGGTGGGGCCAGTTGGACCCCCGAGGGCATCGAGGAGGCGCTACCCCGCGCCATCGGCACCGAGGAGCACCCGACCATGGCGCTGCTGGCCCAGCGCGAGGCCGAGCGCCAGACATCCCAGGCCAAGACCTGATGCCGGTTGGGGATGCTTTGCAGGTGCCGGCCGAGCCGCCGTTCGGGGATGGTTTGCAGGCACCAGCTGAGCCTCCGGTTGGGGATGGTTTACCGGTACCGGCCGAGCCGCCGGGTCGGGAGTTGTTGAGGGACAAAACAGTGGTGATTACCGCGGCGGCCGGTACCGGCATCGGGTGTGCCGTCGCCCGGCGGTGCATGGCCGAGGGGGCCCGGGTGCTCATCAGCGACATTCACGAGCGCCGGCTGGGCGAGACCGCCGATGCCCTGGCTGAGGAGTTCGGGATGCGCCCCGCAACCGCGCTTTGCAATGTCACCGAGGAGGGGGAGGTTCAGGGTCTGCTGGATGTCGCAGTGGCCGAGATGGGCCATGTGGATGTGATGATCAACAATGCCGGTCTGGGGGGCACCGCCAATCTGGTGGACATGACCGATGAGCAGTGGCATGCGGTGCTCGATGTCACCCTCAACGGCACCATGCGGGCCACCAGGGCCGCGTTGCGCCACATGATGCCCCGAAGGTCGGGGGTTATCGTCAACAACGCTTCGGTGATGGGATGGCGGGCCCAGCCCGGCCAGTGCCATTACGCCGCGGCCAAGGCCGGGGTGATGGCCCTGACCCGCTGTGCGGCCATGGAGGCCGCCGGGGCCGGGGTCAGGGTCAACTGCGTCGCCCCCAGCCTGGCCATGCACCCGTTTCTGGCCAAGGTGTCCAGCCAGGAGTTCCTCGACGATCTGGTATCGCTGGAGGCCTTCGACCGGGCCGCCGAGCCCTGGGAGGTGGCCAACGTGATGGTGTTCTTGGCCAGCGATTACTCCACCTACATGACCGGTGAGGTCGTATCGGTCAGCTCCCAGCACCCCTAGTGCCGGCACCCCTGGAGATGGATGAAGGAAGCTCGAAGATGAATTATTTGCGGCGCGTCCCGCTGGAGGGGTGCATCAACTTTCGGGATTTGGGCGGCTATGCCAGCGCGCTTGGGGGTGCCACGAGATGGGGTTTGCTGTTTCGGGCCGATTCCTTGCATCGTCTCACCCCGGCCGATGCCGAAGTGGTGGTTGGTCGCCTGGGAGTTCGTACTGCGGTTGATTTGCGGGCATCCGACGAACGAGCCCGGGTGGGGGTGTTGGATTCCGCAATCGGTATTGCCGAGCACCATGTGGGCACCACCGACGGGGCTTTGCATGCTCCCCGCCGTCTCGATCCCGAAATGCGGAACCGTTCTTTCGGGCAGATATATGAGGCCATGATCCGAAACGGTGGCGCACGGTTCGCCGCGGCCATCGAGCTGGTGGCCGACCCCGACCGCTGGCCAACCGCTTTTTTCTGCATGGCCGGCAAGGACCGCACCGGTTGCCTGGCGGCGATCATTCTGGGCCTGGTCGGGGTTGACCGCCAGGACATCGTGGGGGACTACGCAGCCACTGCTCCGGCGGTGAGGGCCATCCGTGAGCGGTCTCTTTCGGAGTTGCCCGAAATGGCTCAGGTGTGGGCAGGGCTTCCCGATGACATCAGCAAAGCCCCCGTAGGGGCCATGAACGAACTGCTGGATTGCATTGACGACCAGTGGGGTGGTGCCGAAGGGTACGCCCTGGCCTACGGTGTCAAACCCGGCACCGTGGAGCGTCTCCGAGCTTCCTTTCTGGCGTGATCAAACCCCGGCTTCCACCTTGCTTTCGGTTGTGGGGTACCTCTCCGCTAACCTGTCTCTGACTCCTGCACGATCCACGAGCAGGGCGACATCTGTCTCCAGGCCCCCGACACGTGTGCTCAGAGCGTCAAGCTTCCCGTCGATGGTCTCGAACCTTTTGTCGATGGCATCGAACCTTTTGTCGATGGTCTCGAACCTTTTGTCGATGGCATCGAACCTTTTGTCGATGGTCTCGAACCTTTTGTCGATGGCATCGAACCTCAGGTTCATCTCCGAGCGGAGGCCGTTCATCTCCGAGCGGAGGCCGTTCATCTCCGAACGGAGAACACTCGTATCCGAGCGGAGGCCGTTCATGGTTTGTTTGAACAGGTAGAGAAACACGCCGCCGATCAGCACAATCAGCGCTCCGACAATGATTTGGCCTAAAATGTCCTCTGCCATGCCGAGTTCTCCTCTGGGTTATGATACCGCACCAATTGTAGCTGTCAACGGTCGCAATCCCGCCGGTATCGGCATCGGGGGATGTGGCCAGCCAGGGGCCACCGTGGAGCGCCTCCGAGCCTCCTTTCTGGCGTGATCAAACCCCGGCTTCCACCTTGCTTTCGGTTGCGGGGTACCTCTCCGCTAACCTGTCTCTGACTCCTGCACGATCCACGAGCAGGGCGACATCTGTCTCCAGGCCCCCGACGCGTGTGCTCAGAGCGTCAAGCTTCCCTTCGATGGTCTCGAACCTTTTGTCGATGGTCTCGAACCTTTTGTCGATGGCATCGAACCTCAGGTTCATCTCCGAGCGGAGGCCGTTCATCTCCGAGCGGAGCCCGTTCATGGTTTGTTTGAACAGGTAGAGAAACACGCCGCCGATCAGCACAATCAGCGCTCCGACAATGATTTGGCCTAAAATGTCCTCTGCCATGCCGAGTTCTCCTCTGGGTTATGATACCGCACCAATTGTAGCTGTCAACGGTCGCAACCCCACCGCCGGTAGATGTCGTCTGCGGGTGCGCTCCGTTTCCGGTCGCCCCCGGCGGCTCCCGCGCGGTTATGCCTGCAAGTCCCGCTTTTTGAATTCGCTCTGGGCGTACACTATGGCTCCCAGGTGGTCGTCGGCATCGGGGGATGTGGCCAGCCAGGCCACCACCGCACCGATGGTGGCCGGTTCCCCACCGGGGTAGGGGAACGAACCCGCGGTGTTGCGAGCTCGGGCGGCTTCGGTGATGGGATGGCGTGACCAGCCCGGCCACCGTGGAGCGCCTCCGAGCCTCCTTTCTGGCCTGATCGAACCCCCTGCCTGCTTGCTCACGGTAAGCTGGAGGGCATGGTTCTGCCATCCTGTCTCATAGCCGTGGACATTCAGACTGGTTTCATTAACCCAGCCACAGCGTTGATACCTTCGGCGGTTCGAGAGTTCTGCGAGCAGAATCCTATTGAACACCGGATTTTCACCCGATTCGTCAATCCGGGTGCTGATGGCCCGTTCATGAAGATTTTGGGATGGTCTCGCTTTCAAGAAGAGTGCGAAACAACTTTGCATCCCGAGGTGAATAGCCTACCTACTCTTGTACTAGACAAGTTCACTTACTCCCCATTTGTGGATACCAAGCTGGAAGACACTCTTCTAACACTAGATGTCAAGGATGTCTTAGTATTCGGTATAGATACTGATGTGTGTGTATTTACGACAGCTATTGATTTATTCGACAGAGGGTTCCATCCTCTGGTAGTAACCAACTTATCGATGAGTCATGCAGGCCGTCAATACCATGATGCCGCGATTAAAATACTGCCTCGTTATATTGGTGCTGATAATGTTGTGACTACAGCCGATCTTGAGTGCAGATGATCACCAGAATATCACTTATTCCCTTTGATATAGGTGGCTCCAATATCAGTATTCATCGCAATTCTCTAGAGGCTGAGGGATTTACAGAGTCACGACTTCAAGATATGGACAAGCGACTTATCGGCTTGGATGTAAGCCGTTGGGAGTCTAACGATGATGGTATCAATATAACTCTTTATTTGGAACGTCGTGGATTTGGTGTTCTGGTGTATAGGGAATCCACTGAAGCTCGATTTGGAGACCATAGCAGTATTGCTGACCTCTTGGAGCAACGCTGGCAATTTCATAACGAAGTCATCCAAGGAACAAGTTCGATCTCCAAAAAAGTGGATGCCCTGAGAATGCGAGTAAGAAAAGAATTTGGCTGTACTACACGCTGGGATAGTTGGGAGAAAGTTCTATATGTTTTTACTTTCTATGTTGCAGAAGAAGATCCAGACCAGATCTTAGATGATAGAGATTCCCAATTAGGAATTATTGCGCTGTCTGAACCTAGCAGAGTTGGGCTTGGCGATACAGAAGAATATTTGCAAGATAATTTTGTAGTTAACTGGCCTATTCTAAGCCGAATTTCTGGCCTTGATCCGATAGATATGCCGCATGATATTGAGACTAATAAGGGAGTATTTTGCGGTGTGACCTGGGCGAGTTTGATAATTGCTTGTCGATCTAACCACTTAGATTCAACGGTCAATATATATGAATTGTTGGAAGTCAGGACTCAGATTATTTGGTCCTTAGCTCACCAAATACGGCGATGGTGTGAGAGGCAACTTGCTTATAATAATATAGTCGAACTATCTGAACTCAACGAGGTTCGAGGGCAGGTAATTCCCCTCTTATATGAAGCAAGGCAGATAAGTGAAGCCAGCTTGTCAACAAGACATGCAAACATACTGGAGACCTTGAAGCATGCAAGTGGCCTAGAGCATGAGATTGAAGCTGCTGAGAACGCTCTACAGTTGACGTATGAGTTTGCAGAAGCGATAAAGGTGCGACGTGCAAAGCGTTACGAAACGGCTGTCAAGGTATTGCTAGGGGTTATTGCTGTATTTCAATTGACTGCACTTATCCATGATGGGCCTCTGTTGTCATTGTCTACATTGGCCGCAACAGCCATTTTGGTTGGGGTAGGCGCGGCAACCACCTTCTTGGTTGTTCGAGATCATGGGGAGTAGCTCGCAGGCAGTTTGGCTTACCATCTCCAAGATTTAGACGCGTATGAGCGGGGACGGGGCCCGGCTCAGGGTGCCAAGCCCCGCTTTTTGAATTCGCTCTGGGCGTACACTATGGCTCCCAGGTGGTCGTCGGCATCGGGGGATGTGGCCAGCCAGGCCACCACCGCACCGATGGTGGCCGGTTCCCCACCGGGGTAGGGGAACGAACCCGCGGTGTTGCGAGCTCGGGCGGCTTCGGTGATCACGTAGCCGGGGTCGATGCTGAAGCAGCGGATGCCCTCGTTGCCATGTTCCACGTGGATGTGGGGGGTCATGCGGCTGAACGCTCCCTTGCTCATGGCGTAGGCCATGCCCCAGCCGCCCTGGCCGATGGGGCCGGGCGGGTCGGTGTAGGCCGAGGCCGAGATCATGTTCACGATGGTTCCCGAGCCCTGCTCGCGCATGGCGGTGAGCACCTGTTTGGTCACCGCCATCTGAGCCAGCACGTTGCCCTCGAGCAGCCGGCGAACCTCCGGCTCCTCCAACTCCAGGAACGGGGTCATGCTCACCCTGCCCTGGTAGATGGCATTGTTCACCAGCACATCCAGATGGCCGAAGCGTTCCAGTGCCTTGTCCACGCACGCCTTTACGCTGGATCGATCCAGAAGATCCATGACGAACGCCTCTCCCCGCCGCCCCTCGGCCTCGATGGCGGCCACGGTGGTATCGAGCCCGCCGGGTATGGCGAGGTCGGGGTTGTACATGTCCCGGCCCGATCCGTCCACCAGGGTGCGGGCCGACACCGCCACGTCGAAACCGGCCCGGGCCAGGGCAATGGCACTAGCCCGCCCGATACCCCGGCTGGCCCCGGTGACCAATGCCGTGCCTTGGGGTGCTGCTTTCTGGTTGCTGGTGGTCGTGCCTTGGGGTGCGGTTTTCCGGTTCTGGTTGGTCGTGCCTTTGGGTGCTACGTCCTGAACTGGCGCTTTCTGGTTGCTGGTGGCCGTGCCTTGGGGTGCTGCTTTCTGGTTGCTGGTGGCCATTGGTCTTGTCCTGCCTTCCGGTTGTATCGGCTTGTGGACATACCGTAGGGGCCATGGGTCCTCTTCAGGGAATGCGAATCATCGAGTTGGCCGGAATCGGTCCCACCCCGTTCGCGGGCATGATGCTGTCGGATCTGGGGGCCGAGGTCATACGGGTCGACCGGGTGGGCGGTTCGGGAAGCCCGGTGGGGTCACAATCGGGTCCCATGGAGCGGGGTAAGCGGGCGGTGGCCATCAACCTCAAGCGGCCCGAGGGAGTTGAGGCGCTGCTCCGGCTGGTCGAGGTGTCCGACGGCCTGTTCGAGGGCTTCCGGGCCGGGGTGGTCGAGCGTCTCGGTGTCGGCCCCAGGGTTTGTCTGGCCCGCAACCCCGAGCTGGTCTACGGGAGGATGACCGGTTGGGGCCAGGCCGGCCCGCTGGCCGACCGGGCCGGTCACGACATCAACTACATTTCGCTGGCCGGCCCGCTGGCCCACATCGGTCGCCCCGGCCAGCCACCCTCGGTGCCGCTCAACCTCATCGGCGACTTCGGGGGTGGTTCGGTATTCCTGGTGCTGGGCATGGTGGCGGCCCTGCTGGAGGTGGCTCGAGGCGGCAACGGCCAGGTGGTGGATGCCGCCATGGTGGACGGGGCGGCCTACCTGATGTCGCCCCTGTACGCCGCCCACGCCAGCGGGTTCTGGACCGATGATTACGGGACCAATTTCTTGGACTCCGGGGCCTACTTCTACGAGGTGTACGGCACCGCCGACGGCAGGTGGTTGGCGGTGGGGGCCATCGAACCCCAGTTTCACGACGAGTTCATGGCCGGAATAGGCCTGGCCGGTGCCGGCGATCTTCCCGATCAGATGGACCGGGACCGGTGGCCGGAGATGAAACAGAGGGTGGGCGAGATCATCGCCGGACGCACCCTGAACGAGTGGATGGCGGTGTTCGACGGCACCGATGCCTGCGTAACCCCGGTGCTGACAATGGGGCAGACCCCAGCGCACCCCCACGCCCGGGCCCGCTCCTCGTTCTTCGAGGCCTGCGGGGTTTCCCAGCCCCGGCCCGCTCCCCGCTTCGAGGGCACTCCCGCCGAGCCGGCCACCGAGGCAAAGCCACCCGGGTCGGACACCGGCACCATTCTGGAGGAGTTGGGCTACTCGACCAGCGATGTCGAAGCGCTCCGGGCATCCGGTGCGGTGGCCTGAGGACGCATCTCGGGGCTGGTGACCAGCCTGGTGTCTAGGGCAGGCAGTACACGGCTTTGCTGGTGGGCTGCCCGCCGGTGGTCACCCGCCCATCGGCGGTCATGGCTATTAGATGGGCCAGCACGGAGCGCGAGGCGGGCTCATGCAGCTCGGGGGCCACATCGGCGTACATGGTTCTTACCATCTCCGTGATGGTGGCCGGGCCGGTGGCCAGGCACTCCAGGATCTGGCGTTCCCGCTCCAGCCGGTGATCGTAAAGGGCTTCCACCAGCGGGTAGGGCTCCGTGACCGGCGGCCCGTGGGTGGGCCAGTAGAACCGGTCGCCGGGAGAGTCGGCCAGAAGCCGCAGGCTGGCCATGTAGTCGCTCATGTTGCCATCGGGTGGGGGGATGATGGTGGTGGACCATCCCATGATGTGATCGCCGGTGAACACCCCGGCCATTTCCCGCCAGCGGTAGGCAATATGGTTGGAGATGTGGCCCGGAGTGTGTAGGCACTGGAAGCTCCAGCCCGGCCCCTCGATCACGTCGCCGTGAACCACCGTGGAGTCGGGTATGAACTCCAGGTCGCCCCGTTCCTCGAT
Source organism: Candidatus Poriferisocius sp. (assembly GCF_965202595.1). Taxonomy (GTDB): domain Bacteria; phylum Actinomycetota; class Acidimicrobiia; order Acidimicrobiales; family Bin134; genus Poriferisocius. The sequence continues at coordinate 2,015,635 of NZ_OZ241836.1, read as the reverse complement.
TTTTGCATCGTCGCTCTTTGCATCGCCGGTTCCGCCAAGCGGGTGGGGTCCGGACTCTTCGTCGCCGGGTTCGGCGAGCGGGGCATTGCCGGTGTCGGCCACCGGGTGGGGTCCGAACCCGTAAACCGGCGCTGCGGTGGCTTCGGCCAGCGCCCGGGAAGCGGGGGAGTGGTCACGATGGGTGTGGGTGACGAGGATGGCTTCCACGCGCTCGCCCTTCACCGCCGCCAGCAGGGCATCCACGTGCTCGGTGTCGTCGGGCCCAGGATCCAGGATCGCCACCCGCCCCCGCCCCACGATGTAGGTGCCGGTACCCCGGTAGGTGAACTTGCCGGGATTGTTGGCCACGATGCGGCGCAGGCCGGGAGCCATTTCCGCCACCGTGCCGTAGCGCACCTCGGGTTCGGTGACGAACGGGATGCTTCGCGCCATGACGTACCCGGTTCCCGCTAACCCTCGCCGGTGGCAGCAGTGCCCCCGGAGTGAAACAAGCTACCCACAACCGCTAACTCTCGCCGGTGGCAACCTCGCCGGTGGCAGCAGTGCCCCCGGAGTGAAACAAGCTACCCACAACCGCTAACTCTCGCCGGTGGCAACCTCGCTGGTGGCAACCTCGCTGGTGGCAACCTCGCCGGTGGAAGCTCCCAGGTAGGCGGGCTTCTCGCCCCCGCCGTGCACCTTTATGTTGGCCCCTGTCATCCACCGGGCCAAAGGTGAGGCCAAGAACAGGCACACATCGGCCACGTCCTCGGGGCGGCCCATGCGACCCAAAGCGATGGTCTCGCCCACCGCGGCGATGCCGGCTTCGTCGCCGTAGTACAAGTGGGCCTCGTCGGTCACGATCAGCCCGACGGTTACGGTGAGAACCCGAATCCTGGGGCCCCACTCCACGGCCAGGGTTTCGCTCATGTTCAACAGCCCGGCCTTGGCGGCCCCGTAGGCTACGCCCTTGGGGTTGGGCCGGATGCCCGACACAGAGGCAATGTTGAGGATCACCCCGCCGCTTTGCTGGTTCTGCATCACCGGGTACACCGCCTGGCTGAACGCCATCGGGGCCAGCAGGTTCAGCGCCACTATCTTCTCGTTGAAGCGGGGCGACACCGTTGCCGAGTCGGCCGGGGGGGCCCCGCCCGCGTTGTTGATGAGGACATCCACCCTCCCGGTGCGATCCACCGCCGCCCTCACCACTCCGGCGATCTGCTCGGGATCTCGCACATCGGCGGCGGTGAACGTCGCCACGTTGCCCCCCGCGGCCACCGGCTCGGTGGGTGGTCGCCGGGCACAGGTCACGACATCGGCCCCCGCAATCAGGAATCGGGTGGCCAAACCCCGGCCCAGGCCCTTGGTCCCGCCGGTGACGATGACGGTTTTGCCGGTGAAATCCAGCTCTTTCATTGCTGACAGTGTGCCCCATCCCGCCGTCACCGGTCATTCCGGGGGAGGGGCAGGGGCGCTACCCCGGTTCGGGGGTGGGGCGGGCTTGGTGGTTCGGGGGTGGTGATTGGTGTGCGGGCTTGGTGGTTCGGGGGTGGCGGTGGGGGCGGGCTATCGTCGCGGTCATGGTCGACAAGCGGATGACCGAGGATGAGGTCATCGCCGAACTGCGCGACGGCATGACCATCGGTATCGGCGGCTGGGGGTCGCGCCGCAAGCCCATGTCGCTGGTGCGGGCGATACTGCGATCCGATCTCAAAGATCTGACCGTGGTGGCCTACGGCGGCCCCGACATCGGCCTTTTGTGCGCGGCGGGCAAGCTGCGCCGGGCGGTGTACGGGTTCGTGTCGCTGGATTCCATCCCGCTGGAGCCCCACTTCCGCCGGGCCCGCCAGAGTGGGGCCATCGAGTTCATCGAGCTGGACGAGGGGGCCTTCTACCTGGGGCTGCTGGCCGGGGCTCATCGGGTGCCGTTCTACCCCTCCCGGGCCGGTTTGGGTTCTGACATGCTGCTCATGAACCCCGAGCTGCGCATCGTGGTGTCTCCCTATGATGACGGTGAGGAGCTGGTGGCCATCCCCGCATTCGAGCTGGACGCCGCCCTCATCCACATGAACCGGGCCGACGCCGCCGGCAACGGCCAGTTCTTGGGACCGGACCTGTACTTCGACGACCTGTTCGCCATGGCCGCCGCCAAGACCTACATGAGCACCGAGCGGATCATCCCCACCGAGAACCTGCTGGATGAGGGGCCGGTGCATACGCTGCGCATCCCCCGCATCTTCACCGATGGCGTGGTGGAGGCCCCCCGGGGGGCTCACTTCACCGAGTGCCCCCCCGATTACGGGCGCGACGAGCCCTTCCAGCGGGAGTACGCCGCCACCGCTCGCGACCCCGGGGCCTGGGACACCTTCCGCAGCGCCTACCTGGACATTGCCTCCCATGAGGAGTATCGCAGAGTGCTGGAGGCCCGCTCATGAACACCACTGCCGATCACGCTTTTGGAGCCATCACCGGTACCTCATCGGCGGACCGCCCCGCGGGAGCCACCTCATCGGCGGACCGCCCCGCGGGAGCCAGCACTGCGGGAGCTACCATCGGCACCTCATCGGCGGACCGCCCCGCGGGAGCCACCATCGACGAGATCTGCGTGGTGGCCTGTGCCGAGGCCTTCAGAGGGGACGGCGAGATCCTGTGCAACCCCATCGGCACGGTTCCCATCGTGGGGGGTCGGCTGGCCCGGGCCACCTTCGAGCCCGACCTGGTGTACACCGACACCGTGTCGGTGCTGGTTGCCAACGACTACCCGGTGGGGGATCCCGCTGCCCCCAGGGTGGTGGAGTCGTGGGTGCCGTACCGCACGGTGTTCGACATCGTGTGGTCGGGCAAGCGTCACGTGATGATGGGGGCCAGCCAGATCGACCAGTGGGGCAACCAGAACATTGCCGCCATCGGTGATTTCCGCCGGCCAAAGGCGCAACTGCTCGGTTTGCGCGGCGCTCCGGGCAACCTGGTCAACCACACCACCAGTTACTGGGTTCCCAACCATTCCCCCCGATCCTTCGTGGCTTCGGTGGACGTGGTGTCGGGCCCGGGCTACGACCGGATGCGGGAGTTGGGAGCGCCGGGCAACCGTTTCCACGAGGTGCGGCGGGTGGTGTCCAACCTCGGGGTGTTCGACTTCGATACCGGCGATCACCGCATGAGGATCGTCTCGGTCCATCCCGGCGTGACGGTGGATCAGGTGGTCGAGGCCACCACCTTCGAGCTGGCCGGCATCGCCGAGGTGCCCGAAACCCGGCTGCCCACCGCCGAGGAGCTTCGCCTGATCCGCGAGGTGCTCGACCCCACCGGGGCCCGCAAGGCCGAGTTCGGCTGAGCGGTGCCGACCCCGGACTCTTTTGAGTTTTGGATGATGCAGGGGCTATTCGGATGAGCCCCGATCCTCGCTTGCGCACCCGGCTGTGCGGGTTGTTCGGGGTGGAGCATCCCATCGTGCAGACCGGTATGGGCTGGGTGTCGGGGGCCCGGCTGACCGCGGCCACCAGCAACGCCGGCGGCCTGGGCATAATTGCCGCCGCTCCCCTTACCTTCGACCAGATGGTCGGGACCATCGACGCGGTGGCCGGGGCCACCGATCGCCCCTTCGGGGTCAACCTCCGCACCGATGCCGCCGACATCGACCGCCGGGTGGATCACATCATCGCCAGCGGTGTTCCGGTGGCCAGTTTCGCCCAGGCCCCCGGTGAGGCCATCGTGAAGAAGCTGAAGGATGCCGGGGTGGTGGTGGTGCCCACCATAGGTGCGCCCCGCCACGCCGAGAAAGTGGCGGCCTGGGGGGTGGACGCGGTCATCGCCCAGGGGGCCGAAGGAGGGGGCCACACCGGCCCCATCGCCACCTCGCTGCTTTTGCCCGCGGTGATCGACACGGTGGACATCCCCGTGATAGCGGCGGGGGGTATGTTGGATGGGCGCTCGTTGGTCGCCGCGCTGGCGTTCGGGGCCGAAGGCATCGCCATGGGCACCCGGTTCCTGCTGTCCTCCGACAGCGACGTTCCCGACCGGGTAAAGGCCATATACCTGAACACCCCGCTGACCGGCACGGTGGTTACCACTTCGGTGGATGGCGTACCCCAGCGGGTCATCAACACCGACGTGGTTGCCCGGCTGGAACGGTCCGGCCCGCTGTCGCTCATTCGGGCGGTCCGCAACGCGCTCAAGTTCCGATCCCTCACCGGGGTGGGTTATCGCCAACTGCTGTCCGAGGGACTGGCCATGCGCCGCAGCCTCAACCTCACCTGGGCCCAGATGGCCATGGCCGCCAACGCCCCGATGATGACCAAGGCCGCCATGGTGGACGGCCACCCCGAGGTTGGCATCCTGCCCACCGGTCAGGTTGTGGGCAGCATCGACAACCTCCCCGGTTGCCAGGAGATCATCGACTCCATAATCGCAGAAGCCACCGCAGCCCTAAACCGCCTCACGAACCCTTCTTCTCTAAGTCGACCCGTCGCTTCCGGTCGTTTGCGTCCCCGCCCTCGCCGACCGGTTTCTGAACGGGTTATGGAACATAGAGACTGATTTGTGACCATAGTGTATTTCGATCCGACAAACCTGCCGGGGTCGTCACCGGATGCTGTTTGAACCGGAGGCTGGGGCCTAGAGTTCTTGCTGATGGATTTGTCGTTCACCCCGGCGGAGCAGGCGTTCCGGGAGGAGGCCCGCACCTGGTTGGCCGAGAACGTGCCGGCCGAGCCGCTGGCGTCGATGGACACCCCCGGGGGCTTCGAGGAGCACCGTCAGTGGGAGCACCTCCTCTTCGATGCCGGGTGGGCGGTGGTTTCGTGGCCGGAGCGCTACGGCGGCCGGGAGGCATCGCTGGTGGAGTGGTTGATCTTCGAGGAGGAGTACTGGGCCGCGGGGGCCCCGGGGCGGGTGTCATCCAATGGGGTGAGCCTGCTGGCCCCCACCATCTTCGACTTCGGCACCCCCACCCAGCAGGACCGCTTCTTGCCGCCCATGGCTAGGGGTGACGAGATCTGGGCCCAGGGATGGTCGGAACCCGATGCCGGTTCCGATCTGGCCGGCATCAAGACCAGAGCCCGGCGTGACGGCGAGCACTTCGTGATCGACGGCCAGAAGACCTGGTGCTCCCGGGGGGCGTTCGCCGACTGGTTCTTCTGCCTGGTGCGTACCGACCCCGACTCCGAGCGCCACGCCGGGCTCAGCTACCTGCTGGTGCCCGGTGATACCGAGGGTTTCGAGGCTCGACCGGTGGGTCGTCTCGACGGCGAGCCCGGCTTTGCCGAGTTGTTCTTCGACGGTGCCAGGGTGCATGAGCGTCACCTGCTGGGTGGGGAGGGCGAGGGGTGGGCGGTGGCCATGGCTACCACCGGCAGCGAGCGGGGGCTGAACCTGCGGGCCCCGGGCCGGTTCATGGCCACCGCCGACCGGCTGGTTGGCCTCTACAAGGAAACCGCCGAGCGCCGGGGGCCCGACCGGGAGCGCAGGGATCAGGTGGTAGGGGCCTGGATGGGGGCTCAGGCCTACCGCTGGCAGACCTATGCCACCGAGGCCCGCCTGCGGGACGGAGCCCCCATCGGTTCGGATGCCAGCTTCATGAAGGTGCTTTGGTCGGAGCTGGATGTGGAGCTGCATGCCACCGCGCTGAGGTTGCTGGGCCGGGACGGGGAGCGAGCCGATGGCTCGTGGATGGACGGCTACGTGTTCGCGCTGTCGGGCCCGATCTACGCCGGCACCAACGAGATCCAACGCAACATCATCTCCGAACGGGTGCTGGGACTTCCCCGGCGATGAGAGAAATATGAGAGAAGCAAGAGCAGGGGTTGGGGCGGGGCCGGTTCGTAGGCGGTAGGCGTGGATTTTTCGTTCAGTGACGACCAGATCATGTTCCGGGACACGGTGCGGGACTTTTTGACCAGTAAGTGTCCACCCGAGGTGGTGAGGTCGGCTTGGCACAACGACACCGGCCGGACCGGTGGCGGCGGTGGTGCTGGCCGGTCTGATGGTGCAGGCAGGGCTGATGGCGGCGGTGGTGCTGGCCGGACCGGTGGTGCAGATGTCACCAATGGCCTATGGGGCGCGCTGGCCCAGATGGGCGTGGTGGGTATGACCGCTCCCGAGTCGGACGGCGGGCTGGGCATGGACGAGATCGACCTGGTGCTGTTGCTGGAGGAGGCCGGCCGGGCCGCTTTGCCCGAGCCACTGCTGGAGCACACCGCAGTGGGGATTCCCACGCTGGTCGAGGATGGCGGCCCGGTGGCCCGGGATTGGTTGGAGCGGGCCGCATCCGGGGAGGCCACCCTGGGGGCGGGTTCTGATAGCGGCTACGTGGTGGGGGCGGCCTCCAGTGATCTGGTGCTGCTCATAGGCGATCGGGTCGGAGCCGTGCCGGTGGCCGGGGCATCGCTGGTTGCCCATCCCTCGATTGACGGTTCCCGGCGGTTGTACGAGGTGGGTGGGGATGCTGTGGTGCTGGACGCCGATCCCGGGCTGGCCTTCGATCGAGCCGCCTCGGGGGCCGCGGCCATTTGCGTCGGCGTGGCCCAGCATCTGCTGGACACCACCGTGGAGTACGTCTCGCAGCGCCACCAGTTCGGCAAGCCGGTGGGTACCTACCAGGCGGTCAAGCACCACCTGGCCAATGTTGCCCTCAAACTGGAGTTCGCCCGCCCCGCGGTCCACCACGCCGCCTGGTGCATCGCGACGGGCAGCTCCCACCGCAGCCGGGATGTGTCGCTGGCCAAGGCTCTGGCTTCGGAAGCGGTGGACCTGGCCGCCCGGACCGCTCTTCAGTGCCACGGTGCCATCGGCTACACCTTCGAGTACGACCTGCACCTGTGGATGAAGCGGGGCTGGGCCCTGGCCGCGGCCTGGGGCGACACCGCCTGGCACCGTAACCGTATCGCCGATGCGCTGGGAATCTGAGGCTTTGGACCGGCCCGAACGAATAGATGGTATCTCCGTAACCGTATCGCCGATGCGCTGGGAATCTGATGGGCTGGGAATCTGAGGTAGCGTGGCTCGGATGAAGGTTCAGGGCGCATCCGCAGTGTTGGAAGCCCCCTCCCCCCCGGCTGTGCCCACGGATGGGCCCCTTTTGGCTGTCGAGGGGGTCACGGTGCGTTTCGGCGGGGTCGTGGCGGTGGACGATGTGACCATGTCGGTGTTGCCCGGTCAGATTCGAGGTCTCATCGGCCCCAACGGAGCGGGCAAGACCACCCTGTTCGACAGCATCACCGGGGTGAACATCCCGACCGCTGGATCGATTCGGCTGGAGGGCAAGGAGCTGAGCGGACGACCGGCCACCTGGCGGGCCCGGCGGGGCATACGCCGCACGTTCCAGCGCCAGCAGCCGTTCGGCTGGCTGTCGGTGGCCGACAACGTGCTGACTGCTCTGGAATGGGAGGGTGGCGGGGGCGGTATCGCTGCCGACCTGCTGGCCCTGCCCTCCCGCCGGCGCGTGGAGGCTCGCCGCCGCCGGCGGGTGGATGAGGTGCTGGAGCTGTGCGGCCTTGTGGATATCCGCGACACCCCGGCGGGGGAGCTACCCATCGCCCGGGCTCGTATGGTGGAGTTGGCTCGGGCCGTGGTGTCCCGCCCCAAGCTGCTGCTGCTGGACGAGCCCACCTCGGGCATAGAGCACGAGGAGGCCGCCCAGCTCGGCGGGATAATCCAGACCATCCGGGCCGAGGACCGGTGCTCGGTGCTGCTGGTGGAGCACGATGTGGCGTTCGTCATGTCCCAGTGCGACCGCATAACCGTATTGAACCTGGGCCGGGTGATCGGGGAGGGATCGCCCGAGGAGGTTCGCAGCAACCCCGCGGTGCGCGACGCCTACCTGGGTTGAGCCGAGTCATGCGGACCTTCTCCTCGTCGACACCGATTGCGGCCCCCCAGGCAGTGGCCTGGGAGGTGATGACCGACCATGAGCTGTACGCCCGGTGGGTTCCCCGGTGCCGGGTGGAGCTGGAGACCGAGGGTTCGCCCGACCGCAACGGGGTTGGTGCAGTCCGGGTGTTCCGCACCGGCCCGGTGAGCACCAGTGAGGAGATCACCGCCTTCGATCCGCCCCATCGCATGGCCTACCGGATATTGAGCATCCCGCTGCCGGTGCGCAACTGCCGCTCCGAGATGCTGCTGGTGGAAGGCGAGCAGGCCGGGAGCTGTACCCTGCACTGGGACTCCTGGTTCGAGCCGGTCATTCCGTTCACCGGCGGCATCATCGGTAAGGTCATGGCCTCGGCGGTGGAAAAGATGGCCGCCGGTATCGCCACGGAGGCCCAGGGTCGAGCCCAATCTGTATGAGCAAGGCGGCTGTATGGGTCGAGCCCCTGTATGAGTAGGGCGGCTGTATGGGTCGAGCCCCTGTATGAGTAGGGCGGCTGTATGAGTCGAGCCCAATCTGTATGAGCAAGGCGGATTCGTTGGGCGCTGCTGGGCTCCTGGGTTTGCTTAGTTGGGGTCGGCCCGCTGCCCATGGCTGATCCGGATACCCGTCCAGTGGTGGTGATGTTGTGTACCGGCAACGCGGCCCGCTCGGTGATGGCCACCGTCATGGGGCGGGCCCGCACCGATGCGGTGCGTTTCGTTGGGGCCGGTACCCACAGCATCGAGGGTCTTCCCATGAGCAACCGCACCCGGCGAGCGCTGGAGGATTTGGGTTTGGCCGACCGCTCCCACCGCAGCCACCAGCTCACCGCCGCCGATGCCGAGGATGCCGACCTCATTGTGGCCTTCGCCCCCGAGCACGTGGACTATGTCCGCCGGGTCCATCCCACCGCCGCGGCCCGCACCGCCACCATCAAACGCCTGGTGGCCGATCTGAGGCCCGGCCCCGATGCACTGGCCCGGCGGGTGGCCGCGCTCAACCTGGCCGGTGCCGAGGTACCCCGCACCGAGGAGGTGGTCGATCCCGGTGGGGGGGAGGATGACGCTTTTGAGGCCTGCGCCAAAGAGATCAACTCGCTGATGGATCGACTGCTGTTCTTGCTTTAGGTCTGGGTACCATCGACTCGATGGATTTGCGGTTCACGGCTGGGGAGTTGGCGTTTCGTGACGAGTTGCGCCACTGGCTCGGTACCGTGCTGCCCACCTTGGGCAGTCCCCCCGGACGCACCGACTGGGCCGCCCGCCGGGAATGGGACACCGCCTGGCAGAGGATGCTCTTCGACACCGGGTACGCGGGCATCAACTGGCCCTCGGAGTACGGGGGTCGGGGCTCAACTCCCACCGAGCACCTGATTTTCTTGGAGGAGACCACCCGGATGGGTGCCCCCTACGTGGGGGTTAATTTCGTCGGCCTGCTTCATGCCGGCCCCACCCTCATTGCCGAGGCCACCCCGGCTCAGCAGGCGTATCACCTCCCCGGCATCCTGAGGGGTGAGCAGGTGTGGTGCCAGGGCTTCTCGGAGCCCAACGCCGGATCCGACCTGGCCTCGCTGTCCACCCGGGCTATCCGCGACGGCGACCACTACGTTGTGACCGGCCAGAAGATCTGGACATCGTTCGGTCACGTGGCCGACTACTGCGAGCTGCTGGTGCGCACCGACACCGAGGCCCCCAAGCACCGGGGCATCACCTGGCTGATATGCCCCATGGATCTGCCCGGTATCGAGGTCCGGCCCATCACCACCGTGGCCGGTTCCAGCGAGTTCTGCGAGGTGTTCTTCGACGAGGTTCGCATCCCGGTGCAGAACCGGGTGGGTGACGAGAACGATGGCTGGCGGGTGGCCATGGTCACGTTCAGCTTCGAGCGGGGCACTGCTTTCATCAGCGAGCTGCTGGGGACCATGGCGCAGCTCGCCGAGATGGCCGGGGAGGCTCGGCGCATTCCCCGCAACGGGTCAACCGTCTGGGACGATCCTGAGGTGCGTCGGGAGATCGGCCGGCTCCAGGCCGAGTACGATGCCCTGTGGGCGCTGACCAAGCGGGTGGTTTCGCAGGCTCAGCGCACCGGGATGCCCGGCCCCGGAGGCTCGGTGTTCAAGCTGTACTACGCCGAGGTCAAAAAGCGCATGGCCGACCTGGCTCACCGCTTGCTGGGGCGGGAGGCCCTGGTGCTGGCCGACGATTCCGGTGACGAGCAGACCGGCGGCGACATGGTGGCCGGCCGGTTGTACGTGCTCAGCCTGTCCATTGCCGCGGGAACCTCCCAGATCCAGCGGAACATAATCGGCGAGCGTATCCTGGGCCTACCCAAGGAGCGGTAGGACAGCGATAGGACATGAGTGTGGGGTGCTACGAGCAGGTGAGGGGTATTGTTTGTTCGTCTGTCGGTCGGGACTCCGGGACATGAGTGTGGGGTGCTACGAGCAGGCTTCGGGTTGGCTTGAGGAGCGGTAGATGGACTTTGAGCTGACCGAGGACCAGGTTGCGCTGTGCGACGGTATCCGGGACTTGTGCCGGGGTCGTTTCGACATCGACACCGTTCGGGGGCTGGCTGACTGTGGAGGGGTGGATCGCCGCTTGTGGGCCGAGCTGGCCGGTACCGGGGTGTTCTCGCTGGTGGTGCCCGAGGCCGATGGTGGGGTTGGGCTGGGTTGGGTGGATGTCGCGCTGGTGTACGAGCAGTTGGGCCGGGCCCTGGTGCCTGGGCCGCTGGTGGGCACGCTGCTGGCGGCCGGGGTGGTGGACGGAGCCGTGGTCGGGCTGGTCGAGCGCACCGACGGTCCCGTTCTGGTGGAGTACCCCGACGTGCTGGATGCCCTGCTGGTGGTGGACGGCGGCGGGGTGTGGTGGGTGGATGTCTCCGGGTTGGCGGTGCAGGCGGCTCGGGCGGTGGATCCGCTGACCCCGGTGGGTCGGGTGGCCGAGCTTCCTCAGGGCGACCGGGTGGCCGATCCCGATGGTTGGGCCGACCGGGCGGTTTTGTTGAGTTCGGCCCTTCAGGTGGGCCTGGCCCTGGGAGCTCGGGAGCTGGCGGTGGCCTACGCCCAGGAGCGCCGGCAGTTCGGCAAACCTATCGGCCAGTTCCAGGCGATCAAGCATATGTGCGCCGACATGTACAGCCGGGAGGAGGTGGCCCGGGCCGCCCTTTACTTTGCCGGGTGCGTGATGGACTCCCCCGAGTTGGGTGACGTGTCCCGAGCGGTGTCGGGGGCCCGCATCCTGGCTGCCGAAGCGGCCGACCACAACGGCAAGGACTGCGTGCAGGTCCACGGGGGCATGGGGTTCACCTGGGAGATCGACGCCCATCTCTACCTGAAACGGGCCTGGGCGCTCACCCCGAGCTTTGGATCGCTCGACGAGCACGCTGAGCGCATCGCCGCTACGGTCTAGCGGCCGGCCATGGAGGCACCGCGGCGCTGGATGGATCGCCTTGCACCCCACCTTGATCCCGAGCTGGTGGAGGGCGGTGACACCCGCAACGTGGTGGATGCCTACCGTTTCTGGCGTCACGATGCCATCGTTGCCGACATGGACACCGGCCGCCACGGGTTCCATGTGGCCGTGGAGAACTGGCAGCACGATCTCAACATCGGCACCCTGGTTCGCAACGCCAACGCCTTCGGGGCCGCCACCGTCCATATAGTGGGCCGCCGCCGCTGGAACCGCCGGGGAGCCATGGTCACCGACCGCTACCTCCACATACTCCACCACCCCGAGCTGGAGGATCTGGTGGCCTGGGCCGGTGAGACCGAGCTACCGATACTGGGCATCGACAACGGCCCCGGCACCGTACCCATCGAGGGCTACTCGCTGCCACAACGATGCCTGCTTCTCTTCGGTCAGGAGGGCCCCGGCCTGTCACCCCCAGCCCTGGCCGCCTGCCAGGCAGTGCTGGCCATCACCCAGTTCGGCTCAACCCGTTCCATCAACTCCGCCGTAGCCTCCGGCATAGCCATGCACCGCTGGATATGTCAACACAAACTTTGAATATACGGGTTCTGGCCTGTTAGAATTACGCTAACAGCAGCAGGGATGTAAATCATGGATAAAATAAGTCTAACTAACTTTCGTTGCTTTCGCGAAGAACAAAATGCAACACTTGCTCCACTTACATTGCTCGTCGGTGAAAATAGCAGGTGAGAATCAATATCAAACATGCACCAGATCTCATCATGAGCGCGGTCATAGCCTCGTTTCTGATTTCGCTCCTCTGACTTCTTTGCCTCAACTGCTTTGTTGACGAGTGCTAGTGGTACACCGTGGAATGAATCAATTGTGATCAATAAACGGTCCCTAAACTCCCTGCGCCAAGGCAACAAGTATTGTTCCTCGGTTTTCTCGCCCTCAGTGAAAATCAAGATCGAACGTCGGGAGGGGTGATGTTTCGACCTATGGAGAGTCCTTGAAGAGCGTGCTCTCAATGTGAGCCTGCTAGTTCAGGTTCTACAGCGGCGGCGAACTCGTGGTGGGATAGGATCGGGGTAGCCCCGTACCTTCCTTCCAAGTATCGCTTGCCAATGGCTTCCTGTTTTCGGGGTTCAAGGTCGGTGAGCGGGTACAAGCGGGTACTCCCCTCATTGACTTTCTCGGTGAACCAGACTTGATCTCGCCCCATGAGCCGATCGTCCACGGTGTTGCCTAGCAGCGTTGGGTCATGCGAGTTGAACATCAACTGGGCGTGTTGAGGGTTTGTTTCGGGATCTTGGAAGAGGCGGACTAGTTCAGCCACCAGAGCGGGATGAAGGCTGGCATCGAGTTCGTCCGTGCAGAGGACGGATCCCGACTCAAGAGCTTGAACGACAGGCCCGATGAGACCGAACCAGACGCGCGTGCCGAGGGATTCATCACCAGCAGGCAACTCCATCGTGTGGCCTCCTGCTGCCCGGTGAACCAACCGGATATCCAGCTCCTCGAACGTCGGCTCGTCGTCTCCATCCGGTTCTTCCTCGATGCCATAAAGGATGCGTGCCGCGCGACGCAACCGTTCTTGGACCACAGGGTTTAACTCATGCTTGCGGGCATCGGTGATACCAAGATCCGCGGCCCTGAGCAGATCCAAAATTCGTTGGCGATGGCCATCGTTGTTGAGCATCTTGGTCGTTAGCGCCTGGCGCCACGCTCGAGAGTGAGCATCCGCAAACAGGAGGTTCTGTTCGAACCACTGGTGCAGCCGAAGGAGCGTGACGTGTTTAGCCGAAGCGGCAGTGGACAGCAACAGGGCGTTCGGCCTGAGCACTTCCTGCACAGCTCGAGTCTTCTGACGTTCTATAGCACCGGTCTCGACCTGATCCCGCTCTCGCCGGAAGATGAGAGCAGCCCGCCCCTTGGGGTACCAGTACGCCCATTCCTCCAAGACCTCCTGATCGTCGATTATGAAGCCGTACTCGTGTCGCACACCGCCGACCACAACGTCAACCTCATAGCGCGACGGTTGGCTTCGTAGGTCAGGATCCAAGAGAAACGGTTGCCGAGGCATCCCGCCGGTGGGGTTGCCCGAACGGAACGACAGCAGGACGTGCCTGCGCATGTCATTCATCGCCTTGAGCAGGTTGCTCTTGCCGGAGCCGTTGGCTCCGAATATGCCGGCCACCGCCAGCACGCCACGGGAGGACCCCTTCTGCTGCCACGGCACGCTACGCGAGTAGCGCTTTTCTCCCATTTTGGTTGCGAGCAGGGAGAGCTCCAAGTCGTCCCTGAACGACCGGACATTGGCTGCCCGGAAGCTGAGCAGGGCAGAAGGGAAAAACAACGTACTATCGATTGTCACAGCCTAAGTATTGCAAGAAACTTGCGCTATAAGTCAAATGAGGCCGAGTTGTTTGCCTCTTTCGGGTCGCGGTGGGACTCAGCCCTATGGGCGGGGGAGGAGGTTGCGGGGGAACAGGTGGTCGAGTTCATCCAGGGTCCAGGGGGCGACTTGGGAGTGGTCGCCCCGGTAGATGGCCCTTTCCTCCCGCAGCTCGTTGAACACGGCCACTTGGCCGCCGGCGGCGTGGACCACTTGACCGCTCACGTAGCCGGCTGCGTCGGTGCACAGCCACACCACTGCGGGGGCGACGTATTCGGGTGGGGGAGTGGTTAGGTAGCTCTGCCACATCTCGTCGTCGATGATGCCCTGCTCGTGCCAGGCCCGGAAGTCGTCGTGTGATTTGGCGTGCAGCCGGGTGGCTGCTCCCGGGGCCAGGCAGTTGACGGTGACACCGGTGCCCGCGGTTTCGGTGGCCAGCGCCTTGGTCATGGAGATCACCCCGCCCATGGCCGCAGCGAAGGCCGGCTGGCCCAGATCACCCAGCGCCCCGTGCGAGGTGGTGTTGATCACCCGGCCCCGGCCCTGGGCCACCATAAGGGGCACGGCGTGACGGGCGATGAACCACTTCTGAGACATCTGGAGGGCGATGGTCTTGTGGTACAGCTCTGGTGACATCTCATAGATCGACCCCTCGATGGCCGCCCCGGCGCAGTTGATCGCAATGTCGATGCGCCCGTAGGTGTCCACCACCTGCTGCACCAGCGTCCCGGCTCCCTCGAAGGTGGCCACGTCACTGTGGTTGGCCACCGCGGTACCCCCGGTGGTTTCGATGTCGGCCACCGTGCGGGCCGCATGGGAGGCATCGGCCCCGTCACCCGACTCGTCGGTGCCCAGATCGTTCACCACCACCTTCGCCCCGTGCTCGGCCAGCAGCAGCGCAATGGCCCTGCCTATACCATTGCCCGCCCCGGTAACCATCGCCGCCCTGCCCTCCAGCCTTTTGCTCATATCACCAGGTTAACGGGATAGCGGGCCTTGTTACTGCCTGCGTAGGTAGACGGTCCAGTTGGCCACGCCGACGAGAACGCCGCCGACGATGTTGCCAAGGGTGACGGCGGCCAGGTTGTGGGCGATCCAGGGAAGGTTCAGGCGTCCCACCTGCTCTGATGTGAGCCCGGCGGCGGCCAGGGCATCGGTGTCGGTGGACACCAGCCAGCCCAGGGGCAAGAAGAACATGTTGGCGATGCTGTGCTCGAAGCCGGCGGCCACGAAGGCGGTGATGGGCAGGATTATGCCGGTCATCTTGTCGATGAGCGTGCGGCCCGCCACCGCCATCCACACCGCCAGGCACACCAGCAGGTTGGCCAGCAGTCCCCGCACGAACCCGGTTCCGAAGGATAGGTTGACCTTGTCGTTGGCGATCTGGATGGTCCGCACCGAGAACGAGTGATCCCCCTGGGCCCACCACCGGCTGAGGTACAGCAGGAACACGATCACCAGAGCGCCGATGAGGTTGGCGGCGAAGGCCAGTGACCAGTTGCGGGCCAGCTCACGACCGGTGATGCGCCGGCTGAAGAAGCTGGCCACCATGAGGTTGTTGCCTGTGAACAGCTCCGAACCGGTTACCACCACCAGGAACAGACCCAGTGAGAATCCCACGCCGATGAGCAGCCGGGCCGGGCCGGTTCCCAGCTCGGGGCTGACTGCGATGGTGAGGGCGAACACTCCGCCCAGGGCGATGAACGCCCCCGCCATGATCCCGAGAATGGTGGTCTGAGCAAGGTCGAATCTGGCTTTGCCGATACCGGCCCGCTTTATCTTCCGGGCGATCTCCTCCGGGGTCAGGGCTTCGGACATGCCCCCATTCTTACCCCGGAATAACTAGCTTGTGAGGCATGGCCGAGATGGTTCCGGGTACAGATTTTTCTGCTGGTGGGGTTGTCGCCGATTCCCGGTACTACGCCGGGGCGGTCGAGGGGCTACGGAGTGCCTGTGCCCAGGTGGGGGCGGCGGCGGACGCAGCCCAAAGGGCCGGATTCTTCTCCGGCATCGCCGGCTGGCACGACGAGGCCGATGCCTCGGCCCATGATGCGCACAAGACCGCGGTCATGGCCATGGCCGAGGCGTTGCGGGCCAAGGAGGCGGTTGCTGCCTACTCCGATGCCGCCCGACGGACGTTGGCCGAGGTTACCGCGGCGTTTGCCACCGCCGATATGCCCAGGGTTCCCACTGCTCCTACCGCTCCCACCGCCCCCAAAGCCGGTGCGGCTGATGCCGGGGGTGATGATCCCGGCGAGCGGGGCTTCTACTCCGCCCATCTGGCCGATGCCCTGGTTGCCCTGTCCCAGCAACGGGAGAGGCCAACCGACCTCGACACCGACGAAGCCGGTTATATCAAGATGGCCCAGACCCTCACCGTTCTGGCCGACGCCCGCACCTCCTATCGGGATGTGGATGCAACCCTGATCATGCTGGACAACGCCCGAAACGCCTACCAGGCGGCCTCGGCGGCCTCGGCGCAAACCGCTTTGGCGGCCGATGTCAAAGCCACACTGGACGGCGATATCCGGTCTTCTTCCATCGGTGAGTTCCGGTCCTCGTTGACTGCGTTGGCGGTCACCCGAACCGCCTACAACGCCGAGGTTGCCAACGGACTCTGGGGAGCCCTGGCCGAGGCCCGAACCAACCTGGCGGCGGCCACTGCGACAGTGTTCGAGATCCAAGCCGCGGCGGGCGACCGCGAGGGTACCGACGACCTTCACACCGCTTCGGCGCTGGCGTACTCGTTCGGCGATTCCCAGACCCCCGCAGGGGTTTACGACACTGCCCGGGATGTTGTCGTGGAGGCGAGGGAGTTCCGTCGCCGGGCCCAGAGCGCCTGCGACACCGTCGATGCGCTGCTGGTTGAGAACCGGGCGGTGGCTGCTGACGCCCTGATCGAGGCTCGGGCTGCGGTTGGTGGGCAAGCCCTCAGCGAGATTAAAGCCGCCTACGACATCACCAGCGATGCCATGGATGCCCTGTTCGGAGCCAGGGCGGCCTTCGAGGTGGGGTTCGACTTCACCCTGCCCGAGATCTTCGGTGACTCCGAGTTCTGATCGGGGCCTGGGGTTGGGGCCATGGCCTACAGGGCCACACCCACCAGCACGGCACCGATGGAGGCAACGCCCGACAGCGAGCCCAGCATGGCGATGCGGCGGCGGTCGGTGGCCCTTGTGTGCAACCAGGCGGCCACGCCGGTGGCCACCACCAGCACCATCTTTACGGTGAGCGTCACGTGGTAGCTGTTGGCGGCATCCTCGAAGCCGTCTACCTCGAACAGGTTCCACAGCCCCGTGAGCACGGCCAGGGCGAAGAACGGCCAGGCCACCCGGGCGAACTGCTGGGCCGCGGCCTGGGTGGCCTCGGGACCGACCCGGCGCAGGGCCGGTACCAGGGCGGCCACCACCACCTGGCCCCCCACCCACACCGCCGCGCCCAGGATGTGCAGGAAAACCCGGATGGTGTCCAGGTCCCAATTGGCTTCGATCATGGTCCCAATCTAGTGGTCGGCCCGTGCGGGGTTGATACCGTCGCGCCATGAGCGTTGACCGTGCCGTCCACCCCCACGATCCAGTCGAGCCGCATGCCGGTGACGATGTCCATCTCGCGCCATGAGCGTTGACCGTGCCGTCCACCCCCACGATCCAGTCGAGCCGCATGCCGGTGATGATGTCCGCCTCGCGCCATGAGCGTTGACCGTGCCGCTTACCAGCAAGCCCTGCGAGCCGATGGTGAGGCCATAGCCGTCGCCGGGAGGCGAGATCTCGGGACCCAGGTGCCGTCGTGCCCCGGATGGACCATGCACAAGCTGCTGGCCCATGTCGGTCGGGTGTACCGCTCGGTGGGCCGCCATGTGGCCGAGCGGGCCACTCAGATGATTCCTGCCGACCAGATTCCCCGTCCCCCCGAGGGCAACGCCATCGTGGAGTGGTTCGAGGACGGCCACCGTTTCGTCCAGGAAGCGCTGGATGGGGCCGACCCCGACGATGCGGTGTGGACCTGGGCAGGCCCGAACAACATGGCATTTTATTTCCGAAGGATGGCCCACGAGACAGCGGTGCATCGCTGGGATGCCGAGGCGGCCCTCGGTGAACCCACTCCGCTCGACCCCGATCTGTCGGCCGACGGGGTGAGCGAGCTTTACGAGCTGGTGCTGCCGTTCACTGTGGCCAACTGGGACGTTGCCCTGCCCGCCACCAGCCTCCATTTGCACCGCACCGACGGCGATGGGGAGTGGTTGCTGGTCAACGACAGCGGCAGGATCAGGATGAGCCACCAGCATGCCAAAGGTGATGCCGCGGTGCGGGCCGGTGGCGCTGAATTGCTTCTGCTGGCCTGGGAGCGCATCGGTTTGGAAACCCCCGGGGTGGAGGTTTTCGGCGATGCCGGCACCGCCCGGGCCTGGTTCGCCCTGTCCCGCTAGCCGGCGGCATCAATCGCCCCCGCCATTGCCTACCATGACCGAACAACCCCACCCGCCGCCCCGCACACCCCCGACCCCCACATCGGCCGATGTGTTCGATCAGTACATGCCCATCGTGTTGTTCCTGGTGCTCAACTCCCTTGTCAGTTTGTTCTGGGCCATCGTGGCCATGACGCTGTGGGCCATAAAAGCCCAGGTGAGTAGGCATCGCCGGGGTTTACCGCAAGGCAAGGTAATGCCGATCATCGTGGTGTACCTGCTGGTGCGAGGCACGCTGGGGATCATCTATGACAGCGGGGAGGTGTATTTCGGCATCGGTATCGGGGTCAAGGCTCTGGCCGCGGTGGTTCTGGTTATATCAGTGTTGATACGGCGCAATCTTGTGAGTTACGCCTTTTCCTTTTTGTTGCCGTTGCTGGATCACATCAAGTCGCTTCCCGAGTACCGGCGGGCGATGAACAGGATCGCTCTGGGAGTGGCCTTGGTGGTGTTCGCCAGCGTCGGGTTCGACACCTGGCTGCTCCGGAACGCCTCCATCAACAAGTTCGTGTTCATCCGCATGGGCACCAACTGGGGTGCGTCGATGGCCACCTTTTTGGTCATAGGCTTCTACCTGGACCGCAGCCTCCGCCGCATCCCCGGTTTCCCCGGCCTGATGCCCCTGCTGGAGCACCGCATGGTAACCCTGGGAAAGTTGAAACCCCCACCCGACAAACCAACCTAATTTTGACTGCTGAGGATTTCCTGAACATGGTTAAGGCTGGGGTGGACATAAGAGGTATCCCATAGCAGGATTAGTTGACGTTCACGGGCCGGTTGAAGATACTCCTGCCAACTGGCTAGTAGAGGATCATCCACCAGGTTAGTAAGTGCATCGTGGGCTTCTTTGCTGGGGATGGAGCCAAGTTTCCAGATCAACCCCTCAATCTGGTTAGACATAGCTATTTCTAGAGTTACAAGACCATCCAACCGGAGGGGATCATACAGGCACCCCAGTATCTTTATGATAGTAGCAAGTACCATTGGGTCAGAGCATTCACTCGCAATATAGCTATTGAGAGGGCTACGAATCGCAGAGTCTCGCAAGAACTCAGCCAAGTGCCTGGTTCTTTCATTTTTGTTGCCGATGAAGTCGATTAGCGACTCCCTGTAGACCTGTGGAGAAAGGATAGCACCAACGGTCAACCACCTGATCCGCTGCCCATTGGTCATGCTCTTGGTGCCTAGCTTTCTGTTGACCAATGGGAGAAGTAATAAAGAATCGGGGTGTCGCACTGCCTGTCCAAGCAGGCGGTCGAGCAAAGGAAATTGCTTCTTTGGCGCTCGAGTAGGGAATGCTTCAAGCAACTTGAACTTTAACTTAGTAACTCGTTCTTCCTGGTCTGTGAGATCGTCAAAGTACTTTAACCCCGGGATTATGTTGTCACCTACCTTGAGGGTGGCAATTGCGCACTGGTAGAGAACATCAAAGACTTGGTCGGGGTCTTGATCCAGCCATCTGTCAAGGTAACTGGGAGTGCTGCCTTCTAGGTGGAATCCGTTTTGGCTGTAGCCCATAGCAAGAACCATACGTTTCTGAGAGGCACTGAGTACATCCAAGCGGGCTGGATTATCTTTTGCTATCAATCTCATAGATGCTAGAACTGGGTTCGACAGGCAGTGGTAGCGGGACTCAATCATAAGCTCAATGATTGTTTCCTCCTCGGGTAGGTCATCCCTGAATACTGCTTCCCGCAGTGCAGTGATGACATCATCTACCAATTTAGTGTCGCCACCGATAAGCTGACTTATTCGGTCGCGCGGAGATATGTCTTTGTTAACATCGGAGTATGTTCCGAGATAAACTATAGCCAGAGTATCCAGTGCTGCTGGAGATAGCCGGTTTTGTTGCAAATCATTTTTGGCAGAACGCAGTATAGCTTGCCACTCTAGTTGCCTTTTAAGTTGCTCTTCATGATGCTTTGCTCGAAGTTCTCGTTCTTGTGTTTGCCATTTTGGAATTCCTTTTTGACGCGCTGAAGATTGTACAAGTTCCGCAAATAAAGTTGTAAGGGTCTCATTGTTCTGGGCTTGGCTACCTATATCGTCAAGTGTGAGCCCTTCACTGATGGATGGTTCATCAAGTGAATGGTAGGCTTGCCGAAATAGTTCTTCAGATACCAAAGGCTCTTCTGTGGCAACCTCAAGTGCCTTCTCCAGGCACCACCAGCCAAAGTCAGGAGGGAGCTGACTTTGGTGGAGGGCATCACAGTTCCAGTGCTCAAATACCTCTTGTAGACTGTTGGACTTACATCTCCTGATCCAGGTCAAGAATAATGACTTTTGTATATCTGGACGCTCCTCAAGCCACATCTTTATTGTTGGTTCGTTATCTGGGTCAAATATTGTAATTGCTGGCAGAGGTCTAGGTGTAATCAGCCAATTGAACAAACGGGATAGTTCGATAGAATCACCATAGGCTTCCAATCCTCGATCAAGTAGCTTGACAGGTATGTCATCGAAGCCTGTCTGGATGAGTGCTGGCATAATTTGTGATCTGCTTTGATATAAACTATCCAGCAACTCAGCAATATGAGTATCGTTAGAATACCTCAGTAGGTCAAAGTGCCAAAACTTTGCTAAGCGACCAAAATAGTTGGATCGGTTATGGGGAAGGGTATAGTTCCACATTTCGGAAGGGGTAAGGTGTTTTGGATAGAGGACAGCAAGCAGCGTTCCGCATAGGCCATCATCAGGATCGGGAACTTTGCCATTTTTTGTGTCTTGTAGAAGGCAAAAAAGATAATCAGCTCTGGTTTCACTATCTGGCATGATATGGAGGAAAGCATCCAAAGCTAGCTGCCTTGTGTATGGGGGCCACTTGGGGTTCTCGATTATTGCCTTAAGTTTGAGGTTGAGTTGGCCAAGCGCCTGCAACTCTGATTTTTCGGCCTTGGTTAGGACATGGAGAACAAACTCCACCGTCCAGGGGTATCCAGTAGCTTGTGAGGAACTGTCGAGCAATGCCTGTATGCTTGGTAACATGGTTGCCGATGCCAATGACCGGAAAGCAAACGCAGGGTTACCTGTGAAACGATTTATTGTTTCGTGGCTAAGTAATGACCCTTCCCGGGTGCACTGCTCCAGCAGGAACTTTTTATCTTCTCCGGAAAACTGAGCCAAGTCGCCGTACAAGCACACGCCTATAGGATCGTTTTCAATGAGGAGTCTCCTGGCCGTGGATGAGTGGGTTGCCAGCCAGGCAGATAGACCTCTTAGCGGAGTCACCACACGGCCGCCATTTGATGCGCCTAACAACGACATGATCCTTCTGGGTGGCAGCCCATCTGCAATCCGATTGGAGAGCCACCGGGCGGCCAGGAACTCGGCAATCTGACGGTGAACCGGACCTTGACACTGTTCACCTATAGCAGTGAACAATCTTGTAGCAAGGGTAGATTTGAGAAGATCAAGAGTAAGTGAAGCAGGCAGGTCTCCCAGGTCGTGCAGCGAAATAGCAGATGGCTCTTCCCAGTTTTTGGACAGTGAGATGCCTTCAACATCGCAGAGCAGCAGCAGTGTGCAAAGATAGCCAGCCGCGTCATGTATATCTTTTTCTGATGCTGAAATAGTTTCTAATCTGTGCTCTTCGTTGCTTTCCACAGCCATCTGCTGGCAAGCTATTTCGAAGGTACTCATACGGTCTTTTGGCCAACCATCAGTAGTTGTCACTGCTTTAGCAAGCAGGTATAAGGTTTGTGGGTTGCGCAGAAGCGGCCCCAGGCCTCGCTGTTGAGCCTCCTGTATGAATGCTTCCGGGTCGTCTCTCCTGACGTTTTTCAGCAACGCCAAAATGCCCACGCTGTTCAGCGGGTCCAGTCGTAAAACCAGTACCTGAGAGTCATTGTACAGGCGTTGCAGGCTTTGCAAGTCGTTGTTGCCAAGCCAATCAGCCTCTCGGCATGAGAGGCGAAACTTTGGTTGCCCAAGCTGGTCGAGCCGACCACGGATATTGTCCAATGGGGTTCGCGAGTTCGTGGTACTTACCCGCATCTCATCAAGCCCGTCTATGAAAAGAGTCTTGTTCTGCCATTCCGGATGAGAATCCACATGAAATGTCGAAAAGTCTCTGGCGCTCAAGTACTTAGAGGTGCCACTCAGGCGATCGACCTCTTGTTGAAAGGTGGTGGTTTTACCCGCGCCTGGATCACCCAGCAGCACATAGGCATGGCAATCGTCGAAATCGCTAAGCGGTCTCGGCTCTCCGGTGATAGCACCGCTTTCGGTGTCAATCTTGGAGCAAGTACGGGAAACGTAGGCGTTCATAGTGTATCGAACCAATGCTCCGCTGGTAGAGACAAGAATTGGTGGAGTGGTATACCTGCATCTCCGACAAGAATACATTTTGTTGGGCTGAACCGGCGTTCAAACTCTGTCATACCATGGGTTTTGGAGGGCGAGTTCCCACTTTTGACTTCGATGCCAATAAGATGTGGACCTCTCTCAAGGACGAAATCTACCTCGTAATTCCCGTCCCGCCAGTGCTTAACCTTGGTCCTTGTGGAGGAAGAGTTTAACAAGTGGGCCCCAACGCTGCTCTCAACCAGGTGACCCCAGAAGGAACGGTCGGCTCGAGCTTCATCAAAGTCAAGTCCGCTTGTTGCCGACATGAGAGCGCTGTTCAACACGTTTAGCTTAGGCGTGGGTCTTTTGGGGTTCAGGGGGCGGTTTGTGAGTTTGGGCAATCCTGCCAGCATGCCCACCTGGTCGAGAAGACTCAGGTACCTGGTCAGGGTGGTGGTATTACCAGCTTCCTGCAAATGGCCCAGCATCTTGTTGTACGATACCACTTGTCCTGAGTGGCGTGCCCCTACCTCGAACAACCGTTTCAACAACTCCGGCTTGTCTACTCTGACCATAGAGAGCACATCGCGTTCTATGAGTGGCCCGATGAGCGCACTACGCACGTATTCACCCCAACGATGGGAATCGGCGATTCTGGAGGCAGTTCCAGGGTATCCGCCGAAGTATATGTACTCGTCCAAGTTGAAATCGAAAGCCTCCGACATCTCCGAGAACGACCAATGCGAGAATCGGAGCGGCTCGAATCGTCCGGCCAGGCTTTCGTTCAGCCCGGACTGCATCAGCAGGGGTGCCGACCCAAGTATGACCACGTGCAAAGGGAGGTTCTCCATGCGATCCCGATCCCAGTGCCCCTTGACCAACCCAGCCCATTGGTTGATTTTCTGGATCTCATCCAGGACGAGGACAAAGCCCCCTGGAGATTTTCTGGCCTCATGGCGGGCCTGCTCCCAAATTTGCATGAGCCGCTGCTCGTTAGGTTGAGATGCACTGGGGCCCCATGTCATTGAATCACTTGGTGAGGATCCGGTATTCGGCGGGGGCAGCATGGGGCTAGCAGCGTCATACGCGGGCTCCATGGACACGTATTGGCTTTTCACTTCGATGGAAGCCAGCGCCTGGCGAACCGCCGTTGTCTTGCCGGTCTGGCGGGGGCCAAAGATGGCGATCAGTGTTTGGGGTGGCTCCAGCAGCCTCTCGATGAGGAGGTCAACCTGTGCCCGGTGAAAGAGTGGCATCGGTAACATTATAGCGCTTGTATTTATGTAAGTGAGTAAATTTACTCAATAGAGTAATTATCAACTCTGTATCTGCACAGGGGAGGTGGGCTGCCCCCTGTGCCGGCGGGGGCTTCATGTTGTTGACCGCACCCGGGTCGAGGCCGAAACGCTAGGATCGCCCCATGGCTGAGAACAACTGGGGAAGATGGGGCGACGACGATGAGCGGGGGGCGCTGAACCTGCTGACCCCGGAGGTGGTGAGAGCGGCCAGCGCATCCATCACCTCGGGGAAGGTGTACCCGCTGGGTATCCCCATCCAGTCCCAGGGGGTACCGATAATGGACTACAGGGGCACCCCTATGCGGCTCACCCTCCAGAACGCCTCCGACGAGGGCATCTATGAGGCCTACGGCTGCCATGCCGGTACCGGGGCTCACGAGGATGTGCTGGTCTTCGCCTCCCACACCACCAGTCACATGGACGCCCTGTGCCATGTCTACGGCGAGGACAAGCACTACAACGGCTTCTCCAAGGAGGCCATGAAGACCCACACCGGGGCCTCCCGGCTGGGTATCGAGAAGGTGGGGGCCATCGCCGGGCGGGCGGTGCTGCTGGACATGGTGGCTCATTTCGGAGCCGATGGCTGGCTCGAGCCCGGCACTCCCATCGGGGGGGCCGATCTGGCGGCTTGCTCCGAGGCCCAGGGTACCCCGGTGAGAGCCGGCGACATAGTGCTGATCCGTACCGGTTACCTGGACATGTGGTGGTCGATCAACGCCGATCCCGGTGCCGAGCAGCCCTTCGCGCAACCGGGTATCAACAACGACGGGGCCCGGTGGCTGGCCGACCAGGATGTTGTGGCCGTGGGGGCCGATAACGCGGCCATCGAGGTGATCCCTTTCGACGAGAACGACTTCCTCACCGTCCACAAGATCCTTCTGGTGGGTGCGGGCATCTACATGCTGGAGTTTCTGAACCTCGCGGGGATGGCTGCCGATGGCTGCCACGAGGGCTTCATGACCGTCTCGCCGCTGAACGTGACCGGGGCCACCGGTAGCCCGATCAACCCGGTCGTCATCGGTTAGCCCTCCGGTGCCGGAGGTGGCCGCAAGCGCAGGAGGGCCTGGCTGATGGCGGGGGCTGCGGCTCGCGGGGTTCCCACCCCCGGGAGGGCCGCGGGAGGCCTGCTGGGTACGCCCGGCGGTGCGGTCCTGGATCGGGTGCGAGTGCTGGAGCTCACAGGTACCATCGCCGGGGCCTATACGGCCAAGCTGTTCGCCGATGCCGGTGCCGAGGTGGTGAAGGTCGAACCCCCCGGTGGTGACCGGTGGCGGTCGTGGTCGGCATCGGGGTCGTCGGAGCACGGTGACGGGGCCTTCTTCCGGTTCCTCAACGCCGGCAAGCGCAGCGTGGTGATCGACCTGGATGAGCCCGGGGGCCGTGACCGGTTCCTGGACATGGCCCGAACCACCGATGTTGTGGTGGAGGACCGGGGCGCGGGGGTTGTCGAGTCGCTGGGGTTGGGTCACGGCGAGTTGACCCGGCGCAACCCGGCCCTGGTGATGCTGTCGATCTCGCCCTGGGGTCGGGGTGGGCCGTGGGATCAGCGCCCGGCCAACGAGTTCACCCTTCAAGCCTGGGTGGGCTCCACCGACGGTCGGGGGATCCCCGGCGAGATGCCCTTCGGGGTGGGCGGGAAGTTGGGGGAGTTCTTGGTGGCGGCCAACGCCGCTGCCCTGGGTTTGGGGGCGCTGATGGCCGCCCGGCGGGACGGCACCGCCGGCGAGCACGTGGATGTTTCGGCTTACGAGGCCATGACCACCAGCTTCGTCGTGTACGCCCACCTTTACGCCGCCTACGCCCCGGAGTCGCGCACCGGGGAGCGCTCCATCGAGATTCCCTCGGTGGAGCCGGCCCGGGACGGCTGGGTGGGTTTTTGTACCATCACCGGTCAGCAGTTCAAGGATTTCTGCGTGGTGATCGACGACCCCGCAATGGCCGACGACCCGGCGCTGGCCACCGCCAGCGGGCGGCTGGACAACCGGAACGAGGTGTGGGAGCGCATCGCCCGCTACACGAGGGCACACACCGTGGATGAGATCGTGGAGAAGGCCATCCTGCTGCGGGTGCCGGTGGCTCCCATCGGTGACGGCAGCCGGGTGGCCCGGATCGACCACTTCGCCGAGCGGGGTGTGTACGTGCAGAACCCCGGCGGTTTCATCCAGCCCCGGGTGCCCTACACCCTGGGCCGTCGCCCCCGGTTGCCGGTTCGCCCGGCGCCGGCTCCGGGGGAAGGCACCGAAGAGCTTCTAGCCGGATCAGCCCATTTCGAGTCTGGAGCAGCAGGGGGTTTGCCTCGCACCGAATCCCGGGAAGCAGCAGGGGGTTTGCCTCGCACCGAATCCCGGGAAGCAGCAGGGGGTTTGCCTCGCACCGAATCCCGGGAAGCAGCAGGGGGTTTGCCTCGCACCGAATCCCCGGAAGTGGCAGGGGGTTTGCCTCGCACCGAACCGTCGCAGCCGCTGGCGGGGTTGAGGGTGTGCGATCTGGCCACCTTCTGGGCTGGTCCGGTGGCCTCGTGCCTGCTGTCCGCTCTGGGGGCCGACGTGATCAAGGTGGAGTCGATCCAGCGCCCCGACGGGATGCGTTTCGCCAGCGGGCTCCAGCGCGACGACCTGTGGGAGTGGAGCCCGGTGTGCCACGGGGCCAACACCGGCAAGCGCTCGGTGACTCTGGATCTGTCCAGCGACGACGGCCTGGCCCTGGTCAAGCGGTTGGTGGGGATGTCCGACATCGTTATCGAGAACTACTCCCCCCGGGTGGTGGAGAACTTCGGGTTGGGCTGGGACGAGGTTCACCGGCTGAATCCCGATGCCATCATGGTGCGGATGCCGGCCTTCGGGCTGGACGGGCCGTGGCGCGACCGCACCGGTTTCGCCATGACCATCGAGCAGGCCAGCGGTCTGGCCTTCCTCACCGGTGACCCCGACGGTCCGCCGCTGGTGCCCCGGGGTATCTGCGACCAGCTCGGCGGCATGCACGCCGTGTTCGCCACCCTTTTGGCCCTGGAGCACCGGGCCCAGACCGGCGAGGGCCAGTTGGTGGAGGTGCCGCTCATCGAGGCCGGTTTGAACGCGGCCGCCGAGCAGGTGATCGAGTGGACGGCCTACGGCCAGCTCCTCCAGCGCGGGGGCAACCGCTCGCCCTACGCCGCCCCCCAGGGCATCTACGCCGCCGCCGGCGAGGACCGCTGGGTGGTGATCTCGGTGGATGACGATGCCCAGTGGCCCGCCCTGGCCGAGCTTTTGGGCCGCAGCGACTGGGCCGGGTGGGCCGACCGGGCCGACCGCCAAGCCCATCACGATGAGATAGATGCCGCCATCAACCACTGGGTGGCTCATCGGGACCGTGACGCCGCGGTGGCCGAGTTGCTGGATGCCGGCGTACCCGCTGCCCCGGTCATCACCGGTAGGGAGTCGATGGACAATCCCCAGCTAGCCGCCCGGGGCCACCACCAGTGGATGGATCATCCCGTGGTCGGCCGGGTGCCCTACCCCAGCTTCCCGGCTCGCTTCAATGGCAGCTACCACAGCTTGGGCCGCCCCGCCCCCACCCTGGGACAGCACAATGAGGAGATCCTGCGTGACGTGCTCGGCCTCGACGATACCGAGATAACCCGCCTGGCCGAAGCCCAAGTCATAGGCACCCGCCCCGCCAACTGGGGCTGATGGTCCGGCTCCTCCCGCTCATGAACGGGTTAGCCCACTTACTGCCCGGGGGCAGGCCGCTAGCATGACCTTCAATGTTTCTTGATCTTACCGATGACCAGCTTGAGCTTCAGGCCACGCTGCGGGAGTACTTTGACGGTCTCATGACCCCGGAGCGGCGGGAAGCCCTGGGGGCCGAGCACGGAGGGCCGGTGTACAAGGAGACCATCCGGCAGATGGGCAGGGATGGTTGGTTGGGAGTGGGGTGGCCCAGGGAGTGGGGAGGCCAGGGTTACACCCCGCTGGAGCAGCTCATATTCTTCGAGGAGGCCAATCGGGCCGGGGCCCCCCTGCCGTTCGTGACCCTGAACACGGTGGGACCGGCTCTGAACGTTTACGGAACCGAGGAGCAGAAGGCGTTCTTTTTGCCCAGGATTTTGGCCGGGGAGCTGCACTTCGCCATCGGTTATTCCGAGCCGACCGCCGGCACCGACCTGGCTTCGCTTCGGACCAGGGCGGTGCGCGACGGTGACGAGTGGGTCGTCAACGGCCAGAAGATCTGGACCACCGGTGGTCACGAGGCCGACTGGGTATGGCTGGCCACCCGCACCGACCCCGATGGCCCCAAGCACAAGGGCATCACCATCTTCGCGGTGGATACCACCCTGGACGGGTTCAGCCACACCCCCATCTGGTTGCTGGGCGGGGGCCACACCAACGCCACCTACTACAACGACATCCGGGTTCCCGATTGGGCTCGCATAGGCGAGGTGAACGGGGGGTGGAAGCTCATAACCGCCCAGCTCAACCACGAGCGGGTGGGCCTGGCCCCGGCGGGCAACATCGACGGCCCGCTGCGCCGGGTGGTGGACTGGGCCCGCCGCACCACCCTTGACGATGGCCGCCGGGTGATCGACCAGGAGTGGGTGAGGGTGGCCCTGGCCGAGGTTTACGCCCGCAACGAGGCGCTGAAGATGTACAACTGGAAGGTGGCCGCGGCCCTGGAGCACACCGAGCTGAAGCCGGCTGATGCATCGGCCATGAAGGTGTTCGGCACCGAACTCAAGGTCAAGTCGTTCCGGACGCTCATGGAGGTACTGGGGCCGCGGTCCTACCTGGTGAGGGGGACACCGGAGGCGGTCCTGGCCGGGGAGCTGGAGCAGGCCTACCGGGGAGCGCCGGTGGGAACGTTCGGCGGGGGCGTGAACGAGATCCAGCGGGATATCATCGCCACCGCCGGTCTGGGCCTGCCCCGGTCCCCGCGATGAGTTCCCCCGGTTTGGGCCTGTTTGTGGCCTGCCCCTTCTCCCCTCCCTCGTGGGGAGCGCTTGCGACTTCCCCCTTCTCCCCTCCCTCGTGGGGAGCGCTTGGCAGGGCGCTGGTTTGACTCAGAAGGTGGTGGTTTGGCCGCCGTTGGAGCGGAAGATGTTCCCGGTGGTGAACTTTCCGGCGTCCGAGGCCAGGTAGAGCATCAGGTAGGCCTGGTCGATCGCTTCGCCGATGGCACCGATGGGGGACAGGCCCCGGGCGTAGTCCAGGAACTCGTCGTAGGCCTGCTGGTTCAGGGTGCCGTCGTCGTTGTGCAACCGCCAGGTGGTGAAGTTGGTCAGCGTGCTGCCCGGGGCCAGGGTGCACACCCTTATGCCGTAGCGTCCCACCTCCAGCGACAGGGTGCGGCCCAGCATGGCCACCGCCGCTTTGCTGAAGGCGTAAACCCCGATGCCCTCGTAGGCCAGGTCGATGGCCCCCGAAGACACGTTCAGGATGACCCCACCGCCGTTGTTCTTCATGGCTCTTATGGCGGCCTGGCAACCGTAGAGAACCCCCTTGATGTTGAGGTTTATGCCCGCGTCGATGTCCTGGTCGGTGAGGTCCTCTATCAAACCGGGGAACATGGCACCGGCGATGTTGGCGATGATGTCCAGCCCGCCGTAAGCGGTTACGGCCCGGTTTATCAGGGCCTCCACCTCGTCCCGGGAGGTTATGTTGCAGGCCTGGGCAACCGCCTCACCCCCGTCCTCGCGGATGCGCTTGACCGTGGTCTCGGCTCCCTCACCGTCGAGGTCACCGCACACCACCCTGGCCCCGGCGGCGGCGAACAACTCGGCGGTGGCCTCACCGATACCCGAAGCTGCGCCGGTTATCACCGCCACCTTGCCGTCGAGCCGGAATGCGTCCAGCGCGTCTGGTTTCATCGGATCCTCCTGTTACCTTTGCGGTTGCTGAGTTCGATCAACCGCACAAGGCCAGAAGGCCTGGTGCGATTACACATCAGGGAGTAATCATGGCAGATGGGGTGAAGGGATACGGAGTGCTGGTTACCGGTGGGGGCACCGGCATCGGCCACGCCTGCGCGGCCGCGCTGGTTGCCGGCGGTGCCGCGGTCACAATTTGCGGTCGTACCGAAGCCAAGTTGGAGGACTCCGCCGAGCGGATCGGCGAGGTTGCCGGCAGTGGGGGCAGCGTGAGCTACGTGGTGGCCGACGTGACCGACGAAGCCTCGGTTGCCGCGGCGGTGGCCGCCGCCACCGAACCCACAGGAACCCTCAACGGAGTGGTGGCCAACGCCGGTGGGGGAGGAGGCATGGGCCCCTTTCATTTGCAGGACACCGAGGAGTTCCTTCGCGTGCTGCACCTCAACGTGCTGGGCACGATGCTCTGTGTCAAACACTCCGTTCCTTTGATGCGGCAAGCGGGTGGGGGATCGTTCGTGGGTATGTCGTCCATCGCCGGTCATGTGACCCACCCGTATTTCGGGGCCTACACACCGGGTAAGGCGGGCATCGAGGCCATCATGCGCAACGCGGCGGACGAGTACGGCGCGGCCGGCATCCGTTTCAACGCCATACGCCCGGGGTTCATCGCCACCGAGATCATGGAGGGCATCCCCCGCGACGGAGAGGTGTACGAGAGCTACATCAAGAACACGCCCATGGCCGATGTGGGATATCCGGAGGATGTTGGGCACCTGGCCCGATTCCTGATCGGCCCCGAGTCACGGTGGATCACCGGCCAGTGCATCAACGTGGACGGTGGCCACAGCTTGCGACGGGGCCCCGACTTCTCTCCGTTCATAGCCCCTGCCTTGGGCCCCGACGTGATGCTGGGTGCCTTGCCGCAAGCCTGATTGGAAGGGTATCGCCGGTGAGCGGACCTTGCCGCTGGAGCTGTTTGGAAGGGTATTGCCGGTGAGCAGCCTCTCTGCTCGAGCCGTGTTACTGCCAACCACGCTGGGAATTGAATACGCCATCAGGGTCGTTCACAACCACTGTTTTGAGTATCTTGTCCCAAATGGTCTGGTTCGTGTCACTGGTGAGCATGATTATCAGGTTGAGCAGCAACCATGCTGAGCCTCCTACTGCTGTAGTAGTGGTCAATATCACAATGATTATTCCTTTTAGTATCCATTCTCGCACGAACATGGATCCCCAACTGGCAGCTTGTCTTTGTTCCAGGCTGACAACCTTCATGTTGAGCAACTGCTTTCCTGGGGTTTGACCCCTGGAATAAACGATCAGCGACCAGATCAGGTAGCCAATCCCAAGCGTCACTATAGACATCAATAATTCCAAGAAGAACGCCCCGACTCGCTGCCCCCTGGAAGCCAGCATCGTCGATGGGTCGCCGGTCTCCGCCGGCGACAGAGACCTATTTGTTATGCTTGATGCAGGTGCATTTTCTGGGCGGCCTTTATGTGGTAGCTTGGATTCGGTGTCGCTTAGCGAGTCAACCCGCTGTACCCCGTTGTCGGCTACCTGGTCAGTCCACCGCTCGCCGTCCCACCAGCGGTACTGGTGGCGACCTGTGGGGTCAGGATCCCAGGAAGAAACACTCATGGATAAAACAGCATTATTGCGGATGTTTGTCCGGTGCTAATACCCTTGACGTGGGGGATCAAATTCACCTGCGGTTTCTTTGACAACCACTGTTTTGATTATCGTGTCTGGAATGGCCTGATTTTTGTCATTGGTTAGAAAAACTATCAAATTTGCTGGATACCAAAGCAGCACAAATATGAAAACTCCGAGAGAAATATTTACAGATAGTATGAGGTTCAATAGTATAAGGTCAATCAAGATAGTGAATCCTAAACTTATTGCTGTCGCAATTACTATTTGGCGTAAGAACATCCATCCCCAGTGAGCCGCTTTTCGCTGCTCTAAGCGAATTACCCTCATGTTGAGCAACTGCTTTCCTGGGGTTTGACCCTTGGCAAAAACGATTAGCAACCAGATCAGGTAGCCGATGCCTAAGGTTACAATCATTAGGAGGAATTCCATAAAATACGCGCCGAATCGCTGGCCTCTTGTAGCCAGCAGCATCAAAGGATCGGGGAGGGTTGAACCGTGGCCAGCGCTCGACACCTCGCCGGGCAGCCCTGGGGGAGGAGGAGGGGTGGTAAGAGTTGTGCGGGTTTGGTGGGGTAGTTCTGCTTCTGAGCTGCTCAGCGAGTCAACCTGATCTGAAGGTGGTGTACGCCACCACGAGGGTAGTTCCGCTTCGGATCTGCTCAGCGAGTCAACCCCCTGCATCCCGTTGTTGGCTACCTGGTCGGTCCACCGCTCACCGTCCCACCAGCGGTACTGGTGGCGACCGGTGGGATCGGGCTCCCAGGCGGAAATGCTCATCAGGGCCGGACTGTAATGTTTGACAGCAGCTTTCAGCAAGCGTCAGGGTTGTTGCCGGTGAGCGGATACCACGAGTCAGGGTTGTTGCCGGTGAGCGGATACCACGAGTCAGGGTTGTTGCCGGTGAGCGGATACCACGAGTTCTCGATGCTGGCTGAGAATGCTTCTGAGGTGGGGCTGGCATGGGAAGGGCCTCCCCCGGTGGCGCGTAGCAGGGTGGATCTTCCCAGCGGCTTGAGGTTGAGCGCCATCGTGTGGGGCCAAGGGTCGCCCCGGGTGGTGTTCATCCACGGAGGGGCACAGAACGCCCACACTTGGGACACGGTGGTGCTGGCCCTGGGGGAACCGGCGGTGGCGGTGGACCTGCCGGGCCATGGACACTCCGATTGGAGGTCCGAGCACGATTACTGGCCCCCATCCATGGCCGACGACGTGGCCGTAGCCGTCGGTGATCTGGCCCCGGAGGCCGAGTTGGTGGTGGGCATGTCGCTGGGAGGGTTGACCGCCATTTGCCTGGGGGCCCAACACCCCGAGCTGGTGCGCTCGCTTGCGGTGGTGGACATGACTCCGGGCACCGACCACGCCAAGGCCGAACCCATAGTGGAGTTCATCTCCGGTCCCCAGACCTTCGAGAGCTTCGACGACATCCTGGCCCGAACAGTCGAGTTCAACCCCACCCGCAGTGAATCCTCGCTGCGGCGGGGCATAATCCACAACGCCCGGGAGCAGACCGATGGGAGCTGGACATGGCGATGGGATCCAGTGCGCGACTGGAAGCTCACCGAGCCCGGTGGCGGCCCCGAGTTCTCGAGCTTGTGGGCCGCGGTGGATGCCCTGACCTGCCCGGTGGTGCTTTACCGGGGCGCCGATTCGGGGGTGGTGGGCGATGAGGACGTGGAGGAGTTCCTGCGCCGCCAGCCCGATGCCGAGGTAGTGGTGGTGGCCGGTGCCGGTCACAGCATCCAGGGCGATCAGCCGCTGGAACTGGCTCGCCTGCTGGCCACTCGTCTGGGCTAGTGGTTGCTTGGTCGCCCGCCTGCCGGCAGCCCAGTTGGGTTAGTTGCTTCCCGTCTAGTCGTTGCCGTAGGCGTTGGTCAAGCGGTCGGCTCCGCCGATACCGGGTGCCGGCACACCCCCTGGATAGCGCACCTCGTATATGCCGGCAAACCCGTCGCGCCAGCTCACCCGGCAAGGCCCGGTGAGCGAGATGCGCTTGGTCGGGTCTGCGATGTTGCCCGGCTGCGAACCAGGAAAGTCGTCATAGACCACCTCGGGGGTTTTTCCCGATAGCTCACCGAACAGCATCGCCCAATCCTCGGCTTTTACTGCTTCATCGCCACCCCAGTTCACCACGGTGGCAGGCACCGATGCTGCGGCCAGAAGCGGCTCAACCTGAGCGTTCATATCATCCTGGTGGATGGGAGAGTAAGGCGATGGGGCCGGCGCTCTGAGGCGGATGGGTCGGTCGCTCATTAACCAGTCCATGTGGTACACCGGCAGCCCGCCGTTGGGTCCGTAGCTGGCGTTTATGCGGGTGATTACCGTGGGCAGGTTGAGAATCCGAGACATCGTGCGGGCCACCGCCTCCTGGCTGATCTTGGACATGGAGTAGGTGGGGGCATGCACCGCGTGGCAGTCGCCCAGGCGGTCGGTCTCGGTGTAGGGGTGCCATGGGTCGGGGTGGGGGTGATACACCGAAGAGGTCGAGGCGATGAGCGCGGCCTTGGCTTTGCGGCAGTGGGCCATTAGCAGACCGGTTCCTTCGCCGTTCACCCGGATGGCCCAGTCGTAGTCCAGGCCCGTCCCCTGGAAGGCAGCCATGTGGATCAAGTAGTCGAAGTCGTCGGGAAGGTTGGAATAATCCCCTTCGGCCAGGTCGGTCACTGCGGTGCGCACGCCGGCTGCCTCCACCTTCTCCCGGCTGCCTTCGACGCTGAACCGGGCGATACCCCACACCTCGTTGTGCTCGGCCAGGTAGGCGGCCATGGGGAAGGCGATCTGACCGGTCATGCCGGTGATGAGGATCTTCTGGTCTTGCAGCATGGAAACTCCTGGGCCGGTCTGGAAGGGAAGGCTCGAAGAACTCTAGAGGTTGTCGATCAGCTTGAACAGCTCGGCTGAGGCCAGCCCGGCGGTTCTCCCGGCATCCATCAGGTCGCCCGCCACCCGGTTGTGAAGTCGGGCCCGGTCGGTGTCATCGGGATCGGGAGGCAGCGACAGGGTGGTCTCGTACTGGCTCACGAAGGCCTCCAGGGCCGTGGCCTTGATCGTTTCGAAGCCACCGGTGTATTCGGCGTGGTCGGGTTCGTCCGCCTCGAACAGCAGGAGGGCATCGGGCCGGTGGGGAGCAAGGCCCAGATCGGGAAAGAAGTGGGTATCACGAGCGGCCACGATGGCATCGACGGTCAGCCAACCGGCGTGGCGGTGATCGGGATGGAGCCGCCACCGCCGCCAGGGGTCGTGGCCCAGTACCACCACGGGCCGCAATTTTCTGATCCACGACACCAACTGCCGGCGAGGTGCTGGCCCGGACTCCAGCTCCCCGTCGATCCAGTCCAGGAACACCACCGAGCCGGTCGCGCCCAGCCGCCGGGCCGATTCCCGTTGCTCGTTCCGGCGAACCGCCACCAGCTCGCCGGGTTCGGCATCGGGGTCCCAGGTGCCCTTGGAGCCATCGGTGCACACCAGCAGGCTCACCTCGCATCCGGCAGCCCCCCATTTTGCCAGCGTGGCCCCGGCGTTCAGCTCTATGTCGTCAGGATGGGCACCGATGGCCAGCACCCGCTCGGGTACGGCCAGGTTCCGGGATTTCATGTGGCTATGGCCGATGTCATAGCCGATTGCATTATTGCCAGGTCGTCCCTGTTCCGGGACTTCATGTCATTACCGCCAGGTGGTTCCTGTTCCGGGACTTCATGTCATTACCGCCAGGTCGTCCAGGTCGGTGGGAAGATCGATGTCCATCCCGAGGGCGGGGTCGCGCCAGATCCGCAAGCTGCGCCCCAGCCGCTGAGCCTCGGCCAGGTGGCGGGCGAAGGACCCCTGACCGTAGGAGAACTCGAAGGGGCAGTCGCTGGGGAGGACAACCACGTTGGTACCGTCGTTACGGCGGTCGGGTACCAGGGTGATGCCGGGCCAGTCACCCAGCGGGGCCAGCGATCCGGCCAGAGGCAGATCCCCGTGGGCCACGATCACCCGGTCGGCACCGGCGTACCGCAAATGCTCCACACCGCTTCGTACCGCGCCGTTCAGCCCGGTGCCCGGGCACCACACAACCTCGGCTCCCGCAGAGATGGCCCACTCTCGCACTTCGCCATCGTCGCACACCACCGCCACCGGCAGCGGAGCCGCGGCTTTTACCACGTGGGCTGCCATGTTACGGGCCAAAGCGGCCCGCTGCTGCGACCCCAACGCGGGTGCGAGGCGGAGCTTGGCTTGAGCGAATGCCTTGACCGGAATCAGTGCGGCAACGGTCGGGCCAGCATCCACCTGCGAAAGTCTATTGCGGGTAGCGCGGCCGGGTTCGGCCCCAAGATGTTCGGCGGTGGGCCGGCATCCATCTGCGAAAGTCCATTGCGGGTCGTGACCTTGTCGGGCCGGCATCCATCTGCGAAAGTCCATTGCGGGTCGTGACCCGTCTACGCTCGGTACCCATGTCCAACCGGGTTGCCGTTATAGGTGGAGGGTCGTGGGGAACCACTGTTGCCCATCTGGCTGCCCACAACGTGCCCACCGTCTTGTGGTGTCGTGACCCCAAAACGTCCGCCGCGGTGAACGAACACCACACCAATCCTCGTTATCTGGACGGCTACAAGCTGCACTCCAGCTTGCGGGCGACCACCAACTTGAAGAAGGCGGTGGCCGAAGCAGAGGTGGTGGTGATGGGGGTGCCATCGGCAGCTTTCAGGTCGATGCTGCAAGAGGTGGCCCCGCACTTGCGGCCATGGGTGCCGGTGGTGAGCCTCACCAAGGGATTGGAACGGGGCACTCGATTGCGCATGACGGAGATCATCAATCAGGTGGCCCCCGCCCACCCCGCAGGCGCGCTCACCGGCCCCAACCTGGCCAAGGAGATATTGACGGGGCACGCGGCCACCTCGGTTATGGCCATGGCTGACGACACCGTGGCCATCGCGTTGCAGAAGGTCTTCGCCACCGACCTCTTTCGGGTGTACACCAACGATGATGTGATCGGCTGCGAGCTGGGTGGCACCCTCAAGAACGTGATTGCCCTGGCCTCGGGCATGGTGGACGGCCTGGGCGCGGGGGACAACACCCGGGCGGCGGTGATAACCCGGGGGTTGGCCGAGATGGGTCGTTTGGGCACCGCCATGGGGGGGCGGGCCGACACCTTCACAGGGCTGGCGGGGATGGGCGACCTGCTGGCCACCTGCATGAGCCCCCAGAGCCGCAACCGCCATGTGGGTGAACAGCTCGGGCGGGGCCGGAGGGCCAGGGAGGTCGTGGGTGAGATGGATCAGGTGGCCGAGGGGGTGTTCACCGCCGGGGTGGTGGTGGAGTTGGCCGGTGAGCACGGCGTGGAGATGCCCATCAGCACCGAGGTGCACTCGGTTATCGAGGGTGCCCGCACCGCGGCCGAGGCCTCGATGGTGCTGATGGGACGCCAGGCCCGCCCCGAGCCGGAATCGGCCGGTTCCCGGAGGTCGCGGCTCCACCGAGCCTGGCGGTTCCTCAAGCGCTCCAACCGGTGATCGAGCCCGTTGATGTACAAGCGCTCCAACCGGTGATCGAGCACGTTGATGTATAAGCGTTCTCCCCGGTGATCGAATCCGTTGATGTACAAGCGCTTCAACCGGTGAGCAGACCCCTTGACGTTCTCGGCACCCCCGGGTGGGGAGAGGTGGATGCTTGCGGGTCGGTTCGACCCGGCACCGGGGACTGGACCCTGGACTGGTGGGTGGGAGCGTCAGACCGCTGGCACCGGGCTTCGCAGGAAGCGACGGTGGGCCAGAGCGATGTGGGGGTGGTGGAGACCCGCATGAAGCTCCCCGACGGGGACGCGGTGCAACGGGTGTGGGCGGTGGCCGGCGGGGGAACGGCGGTGGCGGTGGTGGAGGTGGGCAATGAGGCTGCCACTGCTTTCGCGGTGGCTTTGATCGTGGAAGTCCCCGGGAAAGTGGTGAAGGTGGACCGAACCGGGCTGGTGGTTGGCGACCAACCGGTGCTGGTGTGGGATCGACCTCCGGCGGCGGCCGCAACCGGGCCCGGTGCGATCGAGGCCGTGCTGCATCCCGGCACCGGGGCGGTGACCGGCGACAGGGGTTTGAGCGGTGGGGGCCGCGACATTGCGGCGCTGGTTTGGCCGTTGCCCCACACCGCTCGGCTGGCGGTGAGCACCGCGCTGGGGCGGGGGCCGCTGCTTCGACCCTCAGATCTGCCCGAGGCCGATGCCGTGGTGCGGGGGTGGCGGTCCCATCTGGATAGGGGAGCCCTCATCGAGGTTCCCGATGGGGCACTGGCTGGGCGTATCGACCGGAATCGGCATCGGTGGTTGGGTTCTACCGGACGAATGGAGACGGTGGGGATGGCCGAGCTTTGCCGGTTGTCGGTACGGTTGGATCACCACGGCTACCACCAGGATGCCGAGGTGGTGCTGAACGAGATCGCCGAACGTTGGACCACGGAGGCTCCCACCGAGCGGCTCACGGCGTTCGGGGTGCATCACGACCTGACCCGAAGCCGCGCCGCCGCGGTGCGGTACGTAGAGGCCGTGGCCGAGGCGGTGGAGGCGGCCGCCCGGGTTGGGGCGGAGGTGCCGGTCGAATCCATTGTTCGCCTTTTGAACGCTGCGGGCCAGAGCCGGGCGGCCCGGGACCTAGAGGGATTGGATCTGCGCCCCGCCGAAGCGATATTCCCCCGGTCACGAGTAAGAGAATACCGAGGTGACCTAGAGGGATTGGATCTGCGCCCCGCCGAACCCCGTGAAGAGGGTTTGCGGGCCGAATTGGTGAGCGAGCAGGGCGACCACCTGCTCCTGGTGCCCGGGTTCCGGCCGGCGTGGCGGGGCGGTCCATTGGCGGTCTACGGGTTGCCCACCCGCTTCGGGCCGGTTTCGTATGCGGTGCGCTGGCATGGTGACCGTCCCGCGTTGCTGTGGGAACTGGCGGCTCATCCCGACCAGGAGCCGATTACGGTGAGGGCCCCGGCGCTGGATGAGAGCTGGTTCAGTGAACAGGTCGCGGGCGAGGCGCTGCTGGTTCAGTGAACAGGTCGCGGGCGAGGCGCTGCTGGCGGCACCCGGGTGAGTACTGTTTGAAAATGGGCAGGTCGTGTGTACCTGGGCTCTCGGTTGAGCGCCGGTTGTGGGCTGAGGGGGCAAAGAGAGTGGTTGGGGTGGACGAGGTGGGTAGGGGAGCATGGGCTGGGCCTCTCACCGTTGCGGCGGCGGTGGTGCCGCATGATCGTCGGGTTTACGGTGTGAGGGACTCCAAGCTCCTCACCGAGTCGCAGAGGGAGGGTTTGTACGACCGGCTTGCCGATTGGTGCCTTGCTTGGGGTGTGGGGCACGCCACCAACCATGAATGCGACGCGCTGGGAATGTCGCAGGCTCAGAGGCTGGCGGCTCGGCGGGCTCTCGACGCGCTGGGTACGGACTTTGACGCGGTTGTGATCGACGGCAAGTGGGATTTCGTGGGGGGCAGCAACACCCACACCATGGTCAACGGGGACAGGGTTTGCTTGTCGATAGCCGCGGCATCCGTGCTGGCCAAGGTCACCCGCGATCGGCTCATGCGGGCCACCGGCGATGAGCATCCCGACTATTGCTTCGACTCCAACAAGGGATACCCCTGCCCACGCCACAAAGCTGCCCTGGCTGCCCACGGCCCCACCCCGCTGCACCGCCGCTCCTGGGCGTTCATGGACAACCTCGGCTGGGGCCATCTGCGCCTAAGCAGGTAACAAGGCGCACATGGTGGTTTTTCAATCTGATGGCTTGCCCAACCTGATGGCTTGTCCAAGGTTGGGAGTGCCCGACTGCTTGCCGGGGGGATGATACCTAGTAGGATTTTTGCCCGATGGGGCAGCCGGTAACTGTTGTGGAGAGGGCGACAAGCCGCCCCGGGGTAATCCGCTACGAAATCAACCGGAGCATCACCGGTACCGGCCATGAGCGCTTCGCTGCCGGCCAGGACATATTCGGGGAGCGTCCGGTGGACGAACTGGCCCGCCGCCTTTTTGAACGGGGCGGCATTGATGCCATTCACGTGAACAGCAACATTGTTACGGTCGATCTGGCCAAGGGCGGTACCCGGGACGGCATCGACGAGCTGATCGCCAACCTTTTCATTTACTACGGCCCCGGCGTTGAAGTGCCCACTATCCCCGAGGGGGCCTGACGGGCGGCGGGGGCCATGACCACCCGCCGTGAGGCCGTCGAGCGCTGGTTCATCCGGCGGGGCGTACCCCACGTCATCCATGAATACCGGGCCACCACCGATGTGTTCACCCGGGCCGTGCCGTTCCTGGCGCTGGTGTTCGCGGTGGAGCTGTTCGCTTCCTTCGGTAACCGTTTCAGCGGCTGGGCCCAGTTCGGCGTGTTCTGTGCGGGGGCAGCCATTGCTCTGAGCGCGGTGGGCGCGGTCAACCGGTTGCGGGGTCGGAGGCTGTTTCAGCTCCCCGACCGGGTGGGCGCGGTGGAGTTGGCGGTGTTCGTGCTCATACCTCCCGTGCTGCCCGCTCTGTTCTCCGACAACCCGTGGTCCGATGCCGCCGGCTTGGCTCTAATCAACGTCGGCTTGCTGGTAGGTACGTACCTGGTGGTCAGCTTCGGGCTGTTGCCCATGATGGCCTGGGCCGGTGCCTATTCCGGGCATCAGATAGCCCTCATCGGCCGATTGGTGGGCCGCATCCTGCCCCTGCTCTTGCTGTTCAGCGCCTTCCTGTTCCTGAACGCCGAGGTGTGGCAAGTGGCCCACGACATCACCTGGCCGTACTACGCCGTGGTGATGGGGGTGATCGTTGCCATCAGCCTCGCCTCGGTGGTGGTGCGGGTGCCCTCCGAACTGGTGGGTCTGGCCCGATTCGAGAGCTGGGAGCAGGTGTGCGAGCTGGTTGACGGTTGCGACTCCCCACTGGGACCGGCTGAGCCGCCGGTGGGTTTCGCGGTGTCGGAGATTCCCGCTCTGGGCCGCCTGGATCGGTTGAACCTCGGGCTGCTCATGCTCGTGGCCCAAGCGGTGCGGGTAGTGCTGGTCGGCCTGGTCATCGGGGGGTTCTACGTGGCTTTCGGCCTGCTGACGGTGCGGGAGGCCACCATCGTGTCCTGGGTGGCGTCGGAATCGGTGGATCCGCTGGCCCGCTTCGGCTTTCTGGGCGACGAGCTGGTCCTGACCTCGGAACTCCTGGCGGTGTCGGGTTTCATCGCGGCTCTGTCCGCTCTTCAGTTCGCAGTGTCATCGGTAACCGACCAGACCTACCGGGAGCACTTCTACGACGACATGGCCCATGAGGCCCGGGAGGTTCTGGCCACCCGGGCCCTGTATCTGGCTGAGCTGGATTCAAATGATGCGCATTAGCGAGATGGATCGGTGTCGGGATGAACCAGTGGCGGGGCTGAGCTGGATGCAAATGATGCGCATTAGCAAGGCAGGGGTTGCCATAGTGGAGCGGTATGTCTGAGGCCGAACAGGGTATTTCCGAGGCCGAACAGGTGGTGGCTGAGGCCCGGCAGAAGGCGATGTCGGCGGCCACCCTTGACGAGTTGAGCACCGTGCGCACCGCAGTGAGCGGCAAGCGTTCCCCTCTGGCGCAGGCCCGCAAAGCCCTGGGAACCATGGACCCCGAGGCCCGGCGCAATTTGGGCAAGGCATTGAACGCGGCTCAAGCGGCCATCGATGAGATTCTGGGGGCACGGGAGCAGGAGTTGGCCGCTTCAGCCCGGGCTCAAAAGCTGGCCGCCGAACGGCTCGACCTGACCGAGGTAACAGAGCAGCTTCCCGACGGTCATCTCCACGTGATCACCCAGACCTGGCAGGAGTTGGAGGACGTGTTCGTGGGTATGGGCTACCGGGTGGCCGAGGGCCCCGAGATCGAGAGCGAGTGGTACAACTTCGGGGCCCTCAACTTTCCCGCCGGCCACCCGGCCCGGGACATGTACGACACCTTGTACGTGAACTACGGCGAGCCGGCCAGCACCCTGTTGCGCACCCATACCTCCCCCGTGCAGGCCCGGGTGATGGAGAGCCAGGCCCCTCCCATCTACGTGGTGGCACCGGGCCGGTGTTTCCGCCAGGACACCGCCGATGCCACCCACATGCCGGTTTTCCACCAGATCGAGGGCCTGGTGGTGGACAGCGACATTTCCCTGGGGGATCTGGCCGGCACCATAGAGGCTTTCACCGCCGCCTACTTCGGTCCCGGCTTCACCTCTCGACTGCGGCCCTCCTACTTCCCGTTCACCGAACCCTCGGCCGAGTTCGACATCCAGCGTCCCGACGGTACCTGGCTGGAGCTGGGCGGTTGCGGCATGGTCCACCCCAACGTCTTCGAGGCCTGCGGCATCGATCCCGAGCGCTGGCAGGGGTTCGCCTTCGGTTTCGGCATCGACCGCCTGGCGCTCATCCGGTTCGGCATCGACGACCTGCGCGAGCTGTGGACCAACGACATCCGCTTCCTGGAGCAGTTCTAGTGGCTGGGACAGCTAGTTCTGGAGCAGTTCTAGTGTTGGGGGCACTTAGTTCTGGAGCAGTTCTAGTGGCTGGGACAGCTAGTTCTGGAGCAGTTCTAGTGGCTGGGACAGCAAATTATTTGGTGGTGGTGCGGTGAAGGTCTTGTTGAGCTGGCTGCGGGAGTTCGCTCCCGACATAGGGGGCAGCCCCGCAGAACTGGCCGAGGTTCTGGCCGATCTGGGCCTGGCGGTGGAGGAGATGTCGCATCTGGGCCGGGGTCTGGATGGCATCGTGGTGGCCGAGGTTCTGTCCACCCGACCCCATCCCGATGCCGACCGGATTCAACTGGTGGATGTGGACGCCGGCAACGGCGAAGCCCTCCAGGTGTGCTGCGGAGCCTTCAACATGGTCGCGGGTGACCGGGTTCCCCTGGCCACAGTGGGCACCACCATGCCCGGCGGCATGGAGATAGCCCGGCGCAAGATGCGGGGCCAGTGGAGCAACGGCATGCTGTGCTCGGGGGCCGAGATCGGCATGGGTGACGACCACCAGGGCATCCTGATCCTGGATCGCGGCCTGCCCCTGGGGGTCCCGCTCGCCGAGGCGCTGGACATCCGAGCCGATGTGCTGTTCGACCTGGAGGTGAACCCCAACCGCCCCGACGCCATGTCCATGATGGGGGTGGCGCGCGACCTGGCCGCCCGCCTCGGGGTTCCCTTCTCGGCGGCTGCTCCCCGGGTGGTCGAGACCGGCCGGCCCTCGGCCCAGAGGGCATCGGTGGGCATCGCCGCCCCCGACCTGTGCGGACGCTTCGGGGTTCGGGTGCTCGACAACGTGCCCTCCGGCCCGTCTCCCCGGTGGATGGCCAACCGCCTGCTGGCCGTGGGACAGAGGCCCATCAACGCGGTGGTGGACCTGTCCAACTATGTGATGT
Source organism: Candidatus Poriferisocius sp. (assembly GCF_965202595.1). Taxonomy (GTDB): domain Bacteria; phylum Actinomycetota; class Acidimicrobiia; order Acidimicrobiales; family Bin134; genus Poriferisocius. The sequence continues at coordinate 1,973,117 of NZ_OZ241836.1, read as the reverse complement.
TCGAGTTGGGCCAGCCCAACCACACCTACGACCTGGATCTGGTGCCCGGGGGTGAGCTGGGGGTGCGCATGGCCCGGCCGGGGGAACGGATGGTCACCCTGGATGGTGCGGACCGAATCCTGACCGGGACTGACGGGGTGATAGTCAACCGCGACGACGAACCCATCGGCCTGGCCGGGATAATGGGTGGGGCCTCCACCGAGATATCGCCAGGCACTCATTCGGTGCTGCTGGAGGCCGCCTGGTGGGATCCCATGACCATCGCCCGCACCGCCCGCCGCCTGGGTCTGCGCAGCGAGGCCTCGGCTCGCTTCGAGCGGGGCACCGACCCCGACATCATCCCGGTGGCCCTGGATCGCTTCGCCGAGTTGGCCGCCGCGCTCGGAGCCACCACCGGCACCGGGATGATCGACACCACCGGCAACCGCCCCGAGCCCATCACCGTTCGGGTTCGTGGCCGGCGGGTCAACTCCATCCTGGGTACGGAGTTGGGCACCGGTGAGATGGCCAACCTTTTGGAACCCATTGGCTTTGCTTGCCGCGCCCGCAACGGCAGCCAGGAATTGGATGTGACCATCCCCTCCTGGAGGCTGGACTCGGCCACCGAGATCGACGTGATCGAGGAGGTGGGGCGGCTGTGGGGGTTCTCCCGGATCGCCCGCACCCTGCCGGTTACCGAGCAGGCCGGGGCGCTCACCCCCCGCCAGCGGGACCGGCGCACGGTCAGAGCACTTATGGGCGGCATGGGGATCACCGAGGCCATGCCCCTGCCGTTTCTGGCCCCCGGCGATCTGGCCCGAGCCGGTTTGGGCGACGACGGCATCACCGTGACCAACCCCCTGGTGGCCGAGGAATCGGTGATGCGCACCTCGCTGCGCCCCGGCCTGCTGGGGGCGGTGGCCTACAACTCGGCCCGGCGTACCACCGGGGTGTCGCTGTTCGAGATCGGGCGGGTGCATCCCGGCGGGGGAGATGACCTGCCCCACGAGGATGAGCACCTGGCCGTTATCCTGGCCGGCCGGGAGGCAACCGCCGCCACCTTGCTATGGCACAGGCTGGCCCGCAACCTGCTGGTAACCGACCCAGGGGTGGTGAACGAACCGGTGGCCGGTCTCCACCCCGGACGCTCAGGCAGGGTGCTGGCCGCTGGGACCCCGGTGGGCGCGTTGGGCGAGATCGACCCTCAGGTACTGGATGCCTACGGGATCGCCGAACGGGTGGCCTGGTTGGAGGTGGACCTGGGGGCGCTTCTGGGTGCCGACCGGGGGCTGGCCCCGTACCGTCCCCCCAGCCGCTACCCCTCCAGCGACGTTGACCTGGCCTTTGTGATACCCGATGAAGTGTCGGCCGGTGAGGTGGCCGCCACCATCACCGCTGCCGGGGGTGAGTTGCTGGCCACAGTGTCCTTGTTCGACGTGTTCCGCTCCGAACAGTTGGGCGACGGGTGCCGCAGCCTCGCCTTCACCCTGCGCTTCGAGGCCCCCGACCACACCCTCACCGACACCGAGGTGGCCCAGGCCCGCCAGAGCTGCATCGACGCCGTAGTAAGCAGTCACAACGCAACCCTGCGCGGTTGAGAACGTTGACATGCAAACTATATGCTATTTCTCTAGGGGCTGTCTGTGAGGTACAAGTACTGAAAGGCCCCAAGGAAATCATTTCAACCGACAAAGATAGTCACCATTATGATCAGCCTAAGCGCCAGAATAGGTTTTTGAATTCAATTAAATGGCGAGATTCCTATACTCTCGCGCCAAAAAAAGTTGAACAAGAGAAGGAATTTGAAGACTCAGACTATCTGAGGTTTTCTTTAGAAGAATATGTAGACCTTAGTGATGGTCAGAGGATTATATTGAGAAAAGGTAGAGGTTGGAGTGGATGGTCGGAATCTGATGCAAGTAGTAAATGGATGTATGTTAGTGGGCAAGAACTGACAAAAAAGGTGATGCTAGTACTGGAGCCAGACGACTATGATATTTGGATAGAGTGGGTTGCAGAACAGTTAAATAAGATGGGTGTTGCTATTGAAACTGCCAGTCTTCGCTCTGTTCCATATACGGTTGAATTTGGCCCAAGTGTACAACATAAACTACAAGAACTAAGACCTCTTACTTGATCCTGATATGTTGATGTTTTCACAACGGCAAGCTCCACCGATTGCTAGTTGATGCCTTTCATCAACCATTATGACCAACCCATCATGATCATCGGTGGAGCCTGCCGATCCTCCCCGTCGTGACTGCGACTCAGGGTGCCATCCTGTGAGGGCAAAACTGACCCTGAATAAATTTGCATTAGTATTCAGCCTAGTGCATAATGCCTTTCATGGCAGGTAGCATCCCCGCCGGGATCGTTGGGGCATCGGGATATGTCGGCGCGGAGTTGATGCGACTCCTGGCTCACCACGACGGTTTCGACATCGTCTTCGTCACCGGCGATACCCGGGCGGGGCAGCCGGTGGCCGACCTTTACCCCCACCTGGCGGTGGCCGGTGCCGACCGGGAGTTCGTGAAGTACCACCCGGGGCTTCTGGACGATGTGGCGGTGGCGTTTCTGGCTCTGCCCCACGGCCAGTCGATGAGCATGGTTGCCGACCTGCTGGATCGGGGCAAGATGGTGGTTGACCTGGCTGCCGACTTCCGGCTCGGGGATGCCGGGCAGTACCGGCAGTGGTACGGGGAACCGCACCAAGCCCCCGGGCTGCTCGAGCGGTTCGCCTACGGGTTGCCCGAGTTGTTCCGCAACGAGTTGGTCGGTGCCACCTCGGTGGCGGTACCCGGCTGCTATCCCACCGCGGCGGCGCTGGCGTTGGCCCCCCTGGTGCGCACAGGTTTGATCCGGACCGAAGGCGTGATAGTGGACGCGGCCAGTGGGGTGTCCGGTGCCGGTCGTCCCCCCCGGGCACATACCACGTTCTGCGCGGTAGACGAGGACTTCACCGCCTACGGGCTGCTGGACCACCGCCACACCCCCGAGATCCAGCAGGCCACGGGGGCATCGGTGCTGTTCACCCCCCACCTGGCTCCGATGAACCGGGGTATCCTGGCCACCTGCTATGCCCGACCCTCGGGGGTAACCTCCACCGATGCCCCGCTCGATGCCCTGGCCGAGTTCTATGCCACGGAGCCGTTCATCGTCGTCTCCGAGCACCCACCGTCCACCAAGGCCACGCTGGGTTCCAACGCGGCTCATATCACCGCCCGCTTCGATCAGCGCACCCAAACCGTGGTGGCAATCTGCGCCATCGACAACCTGGTGAAGGGGGCGGCCGGCCAGGCGATCCAGTGTGCCAACCTCATCAGCGGGCTGGAAGAGACCACCGGTTTGACCGCAGTGGGCCTGTACCCATGAGCGTGTTCGCCTCTTATATTGAGCGGGTGGTTCCTGGGGGTCGCCCGCCGGAAGGTCTGTACCCATGAGCGTGACCGCAGTGAACGGGTTCAGCGCCGCGGGGGTGGCCTGTGGTATCAAACCCGGCGGGGCCCTGGATCTCGCCCTGGTTGCGACCACCGACGGTGATCCGGTGAGCGCGGCGGGGGTGTTCACATCCAACAAGATGACCGCCGCACCGGTTTTGGTGTGCCGCGAGCACCTGGTTGCCAGCGGCGGTAAAGCCGCGGCGGTGGTGCTGAACAGCGGCAACGCCAACGCCGCCACCGGAGTTAGGGGTATGGCCGATGCCCGGCGGATGTGCACAGAGACCGCTGCCGCCCTCGGGGTGGCACCCGAGGAGGTTCTGGTGTGCTCCACCGGGCTGATCGGCTACAACCTGCCCATGGATGCCGTCTCGGCCGGTATCACCGCCGCAGCCCGGGCTCGTAACCCGAACGGGGGGCCTCAAGCGGCCGAAGCAATAATGACCACCGACACGGTGACCAAGCAGGTGGTGATCGCCGGCGATGGGTTCACCGTGGCGGGCATGGCCAAGGGTGCCGCCATGCTGGAACCCAACATGGCCACCATGCTGGCGGTGCTGGTCACCGATGCGGCCACCGATCCCGCTACCCTCCGCCACGCCCTGGCCGCCGGGGTGGCCGGCACGTTCAACACCCTCACCGTTGACGGGGCCGAGTCCACCAACGACACCGTGCTGATGCTGGCCAACGGGCGGGCCGGTCCGGTGGATCCCGAAGCCCTGACCCCGGTGGTGGCGGCCGCCTGCGAGAACCTGGCTCTCCAGATGGCCGACGATGCCGAGGGATCCACCAAGACGGTATTCCTGCGGGTAACCGGGGCGGCCACCCATGCCGAGGCGGCCAAAGCGGCCCGGGACACGGCCAACTGCCAACTGGTGAAGTGCTCGTGGTACGGCCAGGATCCCTACTGGGGGCGCATCGCCTCGGAGATGGGGGCGGCCGGGGTGGCCTTCGACCACACCAGGCTCACCATCGCCTACGGACCCCATGTGGTGTACGACCGCGGCGAGCCCGCCCACCCCCCCGAGCTGGCCCGGTACATGACCGGTCGCCACCTCGACCTCCATGTCGATCTGGGCCTGGGGGACGGCGAGGCCCGGGTCATAACCACCGACCTCACCCACGCCTACATAGATGAGAACATGGGTACATCATGAACCCTGCTCCTACCGCTGCCCTCGATTTGTCTCCGGAGGCCACCGCCGCGGTGCTCACCCAGGCCCTGCCCTACATCCAGCGGTTCTCGGGAGCCACCGTGGTGGTCAAGTACGGGGGCAGCGCGCTGGATGAAGCCCACCTGACCCGCTTCGCGGCGGACGTGGTACTTATGCACTCGGTGGGCATCCGCCCCGTGGTGGTGCACGGCGGCGGCCCCCAGATCGGTGAGATGATGGCCCGCCTGGGCCTGGAGCCCACCTTCGTGGATGGGCTCCGGGTAACCGATGCCGACACCCTGGACATCGCTCGCATGGTGCTGGTGGGCCGGGTGAACCGCGACATCGTATCGGCCATCAACGTCCATGGGCCGCTGGCGGTGGGGGTGTCCGGCGAGGATGCCGGGTTGCTCCAGGCTCGGGTGCGCCATCCCGGCCTGGGTTTTGTGGGTACGGTGGATGCGGTCAATACCACCATCATCGACCGCCTGCTGGACGAGCATCTGATTCCGGTGGTGTCCACCATCGGGGTCGATGCCACCGGCCAGGCCCTCAACATCAACGCCGACACCGTGGCCGGTACCCTGGCCGGAGCGCTGGGGGCGGTCAAGGCGTTGTTCCTCACCGATGTCGAGGGGCTGTACGCCGACCCCGATGACCCGTCCAGCCTCATCAGCGAGACCAGCGCTGCGGCCCTGGAGGCCATGATCGAATCCGGGGAGCTGGCAGGGGGCATGGTCCCCAAGGCGGAGGCCGCCGTCCACGCCGTGCGCCATGGGGTGGCCTCAGCCCACATGGTCAACGGAACCACCCCGCACGTGCTGCTGCTGGAGCTGTTCACCGATGCCGGGGTGGGCACCATGGTCGGTCCCGACCCCATCCCGGCCGCTCCTCAAAAGCAGGATGGGCGCTTAGTTGGTGGCAACCCGGTCGGTCCCGACCCCATCCCGGCCGTTCCCCAAAAGGAGGCCGACCTATGAGTGCCCACACCCAAGCAGTGGGGGTCGGCACCGGACATTGCCCGTTGATGCCCACTTACGGGCCCCCGACGGTGATGTTCGTGCGGGGGCAGGGTTGCTGGCTGTGGGATCGCGACGGCAACCGCTACCTGGACCTCCTAAGCGGTATAGCGGTGTGCAACCTGGGTCACGCTCATCCCCGGGTGGCCGAGGCGGTGGCCGAGCAGGCCCGCACCCTGTGCCACGTTTCCAACCTGTACGCCACCGAACCTCAGATGCAGGTGGCCCGTGCCCTCGACCGGCTCATCGGTGGTTCCCCCGGTCAGGTGTTCTTTGCCAACAGCGGTGCCGAGGCCAATGAATGCGCCATAAAGCTGGCCCGCAAGTGGGGCGGGCGGGGCCGCCACACCGTGATCAGCGCCGGCCGGTCGTTCCACGGCCGCACGCTGGCCGCTCTGGCCGCCACCGGGCAGCCCGAGAAGCACGAGGCCTTCGTTCCCCTGCCCGAGGGTTTTCGTCACGTGCCCTGGGACGACATAACCGAGCTGGAACGGGCCATCGACGGCACCGTTGCTGCGGTACTGCTCGAGCCCATCCAGGGCGAGGGGGGTGTCAACGTGCCCTCCGCCGGCTACCTGCGAGCCGTGCGTGAGTTGTGCGATGAGCGGAACCTGCTGCTTGTGCTCGACGAGGTGCAGACCGGCCTGGCTCGCACCGGTCGCTGGTTCGCCCATCATCACGAAGGGGTCGAACCCGACGTGGTGACCGTGGCCAAGGCACTGGGCAACGGCATGCCCATCGGGGCCTGCTGGGCCCGCACCGAGGTTGCGGCTGCTTTCAACCCCGGCGATCATGCCACCACCTTCGGTGGCCAACCGTTGGCCGCGTCGGCGGCCCGGGCCACCCTGGAGGTGATGGAGGAGCTGGACCTGCCCACCATGGCCGCTCGCGCCGGGCAGAAGATGCAGGCCGCGCTCCGGTCGCTCGACGGCGTGGCCGGCGTTCGGGGCCGGGGCCTGCTGCTGGGGGTGGATCTGGCCGGGGAGCGGCTCGCCACCGAGGTGGTGGCCGCCGGTATGGCTGCGGGTCTGCTGCTGGGCACCGCCGGTACCACCTCGCTGCGCATCGCCCCACCCCTCATCATCGACGACGCCGAGATGGACCACGGCATCGCTGCGCTCGACGAGGTGTTGGGGTGATGAGCGTGCGGGATGTGCGAACCCTCGCTGCGCTCGACGAGGTGTTGGGGTGATGAGCGTGCGGGATGTGCGAACCCTCGCTGTGCTCAATGGGGTGTTGAAGCCATGAGCGTGCGCCATTTTCTGGAGGTTGATGATCTCAACGCCGGCGAGCTGGCCCAGATTTTGACCGCATCCTCGGGCTCGCCTCCAACACAGGTGTTGAAGGGGTTGGGGGTGGCCCTGCTGTTCGAGAAGCCCTCGGCCCGCACCCGGCATTCCATGGAAATTGCTGTTGTTCAACTGGGCGGTCACCCGGTATCCATAACCGGCGACGAGGTGGGAATCGACCAGCGGGAGTCGGCTGAGGACATCGCCCGAACGCTGGGGTGCTACCACGCTGCCATCGGGGCCCGGGTGTATCACCACACCGTGGTCGAGCGCATGGCCGCAGCCAGCCCGGTGCCGGTCATCAACCTGCTGAGCGACCGGGCCCACCCCTTGCAGGCCCTGGCCGATCTGTTGACCATCCAGCAGGTGTTCGGCGAGATCGACGGGCGCAGGATCGCCTATGTGGGCGACCCCAACAACGTGGCCCGTTCGCTGGCCATCGGTGCCGGCCTGATGGGAGCCGAGTTCATCATCGCCAGCCCCGGCGGTTATCGTTTCGACAGCTCCGATCTCAATCGTATAGCCAAAAGCGGCCGAGCCGCCCAGCAGGTTGAGGATCCCGGGCGGGCGGTCGACGGTGCCCATGTGATCTACACCGATGTTTGGGTGTCGATGGGTCAGGAGAGCGAGGCTGAGGAGAAGAGGAGCGCCTTCGCCGGTAGCTACACCGTTGATGACCGGCTGATGCGGCGAGCCACCCCCGATGCCATCTTCATGCACTGCCTGCCCGCCCATGTTGGCTGGGAGGTAACCGAAGAAGTCCTCCACGGTCCCAGCAGCCGGATATGGCTACAGGCCGAGAACCGGATGCATGCCGCCCGCGGGCTGCTCACATTTCTTCTGAGGCACCAATGAGGCTGGGAAAGAACCAGCGTCAGTACCGGATTGCCCAGATTCTGAGGCAGGAGTCGGTGCAGAGTCAGGCCCACCTGGTGGAGCTGCTGATCGCCGAGGGGGTTGTGACCACCCAGGCCACGGTGTCGCGCGACCTCGACGACCTGGGAGCGGTCAAGGTGCCCACCGGCGGCGGGTCGGTCTACGCCATCCCCGAGTTGCCCTCCGATCAGGTAATCCCCGACGACCACCTCCGGCGAGTGCTGGGGGAGTGGGTGGTGGCGGTGGGCAGCTCCGGGAACCTGGTGGTGCTGAAAACTCCACCGGGATCGGCTCACGTGGTCGGGTCGGCCATCGATCGCTCGGAGATTGACGGGGTGCTGGGTACCATTGCCGGCGACGACACCTTGCTGGTGGTGACCATCGAGGAAGGGGGCGGGCGCGCACTGGCCGATTTCTTCCGCCCCCTGGCCGGTATCCCTCACTCGGCCGGATCCGCCCAACTCGAGGATGAGTTATGAATGTGTCGGGGTTGAACAAGATTGAGGAGGGGTTGTGAATGTGTCGGGGTTGAACAAGATTGAGGAGGGGTTGTGAATGTGTCGGGGTTGAACAAGATCGTGCTGGCCTATTCCGGGGGGCTGGACACCTCGGTGATCCTGCGCTGGTTGCAGGAAACCTATGACTGCGAGGTGGTCACCTTCACTGCCGATCTGGGCCAGGGTGAGGAGCTTGAACCGGCCCGGGCCAAGGCCGAGGCCATGGGGGTTACCGAGATCTACATTGAGGATCTGCGTGAGGAGTTCGTGGCCGACTTCGTGTTCCCCATGTTCAGGGCCAACGCCATCTACGAGGGGGAGTATCTGCTGGGCACCTCCATCGCCCGCCCGCTCATCGCCAAGAGGCTGGTGGAGATAGCCGCTCAGGTTGGAGCCGATGCCGTCTCCCACGGTGCCACCGGCAAGGGCAACGACCAGGTGCGCTTCGAGTTGGGGGCCTACGCCCTCAACCCCGACATCTCGGTGGTGGCCCCGTGGCGCATCTGGGATCTGGGCTCGCGGGAGAAGCTGATGGCGTATGCCGCCGAGCACGGTATTCCCATCGAAGCCGAACGGGAGGGAGGATCCCCGTTCTCCATGGATGCCAACCTGTTGCACATCTCCTACGAGGGTGGCCCGCTGGAGGATCCGTGGATCGAGCCCCCCGAGCAGATGTGGCGCTGGACCACTGCCCCCCAAGACGCCCCCGATACCCCGACCGAGATCGAACTTACCTTCAGTAGCGGCGACATCACCGCCATCGACGGCCAAATCCTCAGCCCGGCGACGGTTCTGGCCGAGCTGAACCGCATAGGGGGGGCCAACGGCATAGGCCGGCTGGACCTGGTGGAGAATCGCTATGTCGGGATGAAGTCCCGGGGCTGCTACGAGACCCCGGGCGGCACCATCATGCTCAAGGCCCATCGGGCCATGGAGAGCCTCACCCTCGACCGGGAAGTAGCCCACCTCAAGGACGAGCTGATGCCCCGCTACGCCAGCTTGGTGTACAACGGTTACTGGTGGAGTCCCGAGCGCCGGATGCTCCAGACCGCCATCGATCACTCGCAGGCTCGGGTGAACGGCATCGTGCGGCTCAAGCTCTACCGGGGCACGGTAACCGTCACCGGGCGGCGCTCCGAGGACAGCCTCTTCGACGAGGCCGTGGCTACCTTCGAGGAGGATCAGGGTGCCTATCACCAGGCCGATGCCGAGGGCTTCATCAAGCTTCACGCCCTGAGGCTGCGCACCCTGGCCGAGCGGGAAACCGAGCGGGGATGAGAGCCGTCGAACCATGAGCACGCTTTGGCACGGCCGGTTCGCCGGGGGACCGGGCTGCGGTTTCGATCACCGGGGTACACCATGAGCACGCTTTGGCACGGCCGGTTCGATGACAATCCGGCTGAGGAGATGATGGCCTATACCGCCAGCATCGGCTTTGACATCCGCTTGGCCCCCGACGACATAGCCTGCTCACGGGCCCATGTCCGCATGTTGGGCCGCGCCGGTCTGCTCACCGATGCGGAGGTCACCGACGTGCTGGTGGCGCTCCATCGTACCGAACTGGAGCTTGCCTCCGGAGAGTTCGCTCTGGCTCCGGGCGACGAGGATATCCATACCGCCATCGAGCGCCGGGTGACCGAGCTGGCTGGTTCGGCCGGAGCCAAGCTGCACACCGGCCGCAGCCGCAATGACCAGGTGGCCACCGACCTGCGCCTTTACGCCAAGCGAGAACTGGCCGGCATCGCCTCCGATGTGATCGCCCTCCAGCAGGTTTTGCTCGAGCGGGCCCTGGACGCCGGTGATGCCTACCTCCCGGGGTACACCCACCTCCAGCGGGCCCAGCCGGTGCTTTTGGCCCATCACCTGCTGGCCCACGGTTGGGCGCTGGCCCGGGATGTGGATCGGCTGGTCGATGCCCGCGCCCGCCTGGATGTGAGCCCTCTGGGAGCGGGCGCGCTGGCGGGATCGTCGCTGCCGCTGGATCCCGGTGCGACAGCCGCCGAACTCGGTTTTGCCGCCCGGTTCGAGAACTCGATGGACGCGGTGTCCGACCGGGATTTCGTGGCCGAGAGCCTGTTCGTGCTCACCATGGTTGCCGTCCACCTGTCCCGTCTCGGCGAGGAGATCGTGTTCTGGACCTCCGATGAGGCCAACTTCGCCGTTCTGGACGATGCCTACGCCACCGGCAGCTCCATGTTGCCCCAGAAGAAGAACCCCGATGTTGCCGAGTTGGTCCGGGCCAAGGCGGGCCGCCTCATCGGTAACCTCACCGGCTTGCTGGCGACATTGAAGGGGTTGCCTCTGGCCTACAACCGCGATCTCCAGGAGGACAAGGAACCCCTGTTCGACACGGTTGACCAGGTTCGTCTGGGGGTTCGGGCCATGACCGGCCTGATGACCTCCATTGCCTTCAGCACCGAGGCCATGGCCGCATCCGCCGATGTTCCCACCGCCGCGGCCACTGACCTGGCCGAGCATCTGGTGGTCGGCGGCATGCCGTTTCGCGAGGCCCATGTTGTGATCGCCGACCTGGTGCGCCGCTCCCTCGATGGTGAAGCCTCCCTGGTCGAGTTGGTAACAGCCGATGCCCGCTTGGGCCCGACCGCTGCGGAACTGCTGGCCCCCGGTGTTGCCGTCACCCGCCGTACCACTCCTGGTGGGGCTGGTCCCGAGCCGGTGGTCGCACAGATCCAACGCTTCCGCTCCCGCCTCGCCACCGACAGAGCCCGTCTCGCTTCCTGAAAACTTTTGAAGTTACGAAAAAAACGGATGGGGGTTGGTTTGTTGCTCGTTGGAGGTTAGGGCGGTAGGCTGCGGGGCATCACTCGGAGGCAGTGGATTTTGTCTCCCTTCCACGTTTATAACTGGGGAGTCCGGCTGTGTCGGGGAATGAGTCATTGCGGGAGAGCAGGCGTTTGGCGTTGCTGAGTCGCTTGGTCGATACCTTGGGAGAGGAGGAGGCATCCACGTTGGTTGAGTCTTTGCCCCCTGTTCCGTGGGATCGTTTGGCTACCAAGGAAGATCTGCGGGCTACCGAGGACCGGCTCCGCATCGAGATGAACACCGGATTCGACAGGGTGGATGCCCAGTTCAAGGGAGTCCAAGCCCAGTTCGAGGGGGTTTATGCTCAGTTCGAGAGGGTGGATGCCAAGTTCGACAGGATGGAGGCCCAGTTCAAAGCCCAGTTCAAAGGGGTCTATGCTCAGTTCGAGAGGGTGGATGCCGAGTTCAAAGGGGTCTATGCCCAGTTCGAGAGGGTGGATGCTCAGTTCGAGAGGGTGGATGCCCAGTTTGAGGTAGTCCATGCCGAGTTCAAAGATTTGCGGGGGGAGATGAAGGCGATGGAGGGGAGGTTGTTGCTCCAGATGGCCCGTTTGTCGCGCACATTGGTGTTCACCATGGTCGGGTTCGCGCTGGCCATTTGGGGTTCCGTGCTGGCTGTTGGCCTCGGGTAGCACTCGCCGACCGCAGGGCCGTCTTTTCGCAGGGTTCCAATCCTGAAATATCCTGAAAGGGTGGGTCTGGCAATGCCGCTTGAGCGGGGTTTCTACGCTCGGAATGTGCTGGAGGTGGCCCCCGACCTGCTGAACAAGGTTTTGGGGTTAGGAGACTGCCGGGGCCGGATCGTGGAGGTGGAGGCCTATGGCGGGGACGATGACCCCGCCAGCCACGGGTTCCGGGGCATGACTCCCCGCACCGAGGTCATGTTCGGTCCTCCGGGTCGACTCTACGTGTACTTCACCTACGGCATGCACTGGTGTGCCAACGTGGTGTGCGGTGCCGACGGGGAGTGTGCCGCCGTGCTGCTGCGGGCGCTGACCCCGCTGGCCGGCCTGGACCGGATGCGCGAACGCCGACCAGCGGCTCGCCGGGATCGGGATCTGTGCAGCGGGCCGGCCAAGCTCAGCGCGGCGCTGGGTATAGACGGTGCCACCAACGGTGCAGATCTGGTCGGCACCGATGGGGGAATGGAAATTGTTGACGACGGGATCCCGCCCCCCACTAACCCGGGGCGCTCCACCCGCATCGGACTCACTGCCGGTAACGACCTTTCGTGGCGCTGGTACGTTCCCGGTTGTGCCGATTTGTCCCGGAGAGGCTGACCACGGTCGTGGCTGATGCCACAGAAGCGGATCTTGACCTGAGTGGGGGGTTGTGGTTGGGGCAGGGGGATGTACGGTTGGCCCCTACCACCGATTTGGCCGCGGCCCGGAGGTTGCTCGCGGGCTTCGATGATTCGCTGGGCGATAGCTACCGGGCGCTGATCGATGATCATCCCGATGCCTGCCGGCGAATGTGCCGGCCCGGGCATCTCACCGGCTCGGCGCTGGTGGTGGACCATGAGGGGGACAACACCCTGCTCTTGCTGCACGCCAAGCTGGGACTCTGGTTGCAGCCGGGGGGCCATGCCGACGGAGATGCCAACCTGGTGGCGGTCGCACTCCGGGAGGCCGCTGAGGAGACCGGCATCAAGGGTCTACGCATCTGGTCGAATCCCCTGCATCTGGACATCCACCGGGTGGATCCTCCCGATGAGGATCCACACCTGCACTACGACGTTCGGTTTCTGGTGCGAGCACCTGTCGGGGCCCTACCCCGTGCCAATCACGAATCTATGGGCATGCGCTGGGTGCCACTGAACCGCTTGTCCGAATTTGGCTGCGACCCAGGCCTCATACATCTGGCCGAGTTGGGAGCAAGAGCCCTGAAAGAGGTGCCCCGGTTCTGAAGTACCCCAGTTTTGAGGTGGCCCGGTTCTGAGGTGGCCGCGGTTCTGAGGTACCCCAGTTTTGAGGTGGCCGCGATTTCAGGTTGTCTGGTTCTAGCCGATGTCCAGAGGGTCGCCGCAGGAGGGCATCTGGTTGCGGTCGGCGAAGGCATCCAGCAAGGCATCCACGCCCTCATTGCGCTCGGGATCCACGCTCACCCTGAATTGGAGGTCATCACCGGCCCGAAGAGCTTCGGCGTGAGCTCGGCGGTCATCGAGATAGACATCCCAGCTCCCCAGCCACAATCCCAGAAGTTCACCGTCGTCCCCCTCGGGTGTCGCCGCGGCCAGGTTCGCGGTCATACCGGCCAGCACAGCGGTTGATGCTTCTATCTGATCGGCACGGTCGGCCAGATCTACGGCATCGCGGGCCGCGGGCAACCGTTCGAGTTGGTCCCGTACCTGGGCGCACAGGGCCTCGGCACCGGCCACCCATTCCCGATCCTCCAGGCGGTCGGGGTTCTCATCGCCGAAGTACCAGATTGTGGCCCCGATCCAGAACGCCGCGAACAGAGCGACCACCACGAACCCAGCTATTCCCACTAATCGTCCGGCATTCATGTTCCTGTTCTCCCGGGGCCGCCTACTCTCCTAGCATGCGCTCGGTGCTTGAAGAACTCGAATCCCGCGGCCTGGTGCAGGACACCACCGATAGGGATACGCTGGCCCGACGATTGAGCAGCGGTTCGGTCGGGGTGTACCACGGCATCGACCCTACGGCCAGCTCCCTGCATCTGGGCAACCTCATCGGGGTACTGGTGCTGCGGCGGTTCCAGAGGGCCGGTCACCGGCCCATCGCCCTGGTGGGTGGGGCCACCGGCATGGTGGGCGATCCCAGCGGGCGCTCCGACGAACGCAATCTGCTGGACGAGGACACTCTGGCGGCCAACCTGGCCGGCATAAGGGGGCAGTTGCAGAAGCTGCTGGACTTCGATGGTGATGCCGAACTGGTCAACAACTACGACTGGACCCGCCATCTCACGCTCATCGAGTTCTTGCGGGAGACCGGCAAGCACGCCACCGTCAACCAGATGGCGGCCAAGCACTCGGTGCGCACCCGTATGGAGAGCGATACCGGCATCTCTTTCACCGAGTTCACCTACATGCTGTTGCAGGCCTACGACTTCTGGTGGTTGCACGCTCATCGCAACTGCGAACTTCAGATCGGCGGCTCCGATCAGTGGGGCAATATCACCGCCGGGGTGGATCTTATTCGCCGCCGCTCCGGTGCCCAGGTTCACGGACTCACCTGGCCCCTGCTGACCCGATCCGACGGGGCCAAGTTCGGCAAGACCGCCGATGGTGCGGTTTGGCTGGATCCCGCGCGCACCAGCACCTACCGCTTTCACCAGTACTTCGTGCAGGTGGCCGATGAGGACGTGGAACAGAGCCTGCTCAGGTTCACCATGCTACCGGTGGGGGAGATTGCCGATCTGGTCGAGGCCCATCAACGCGACCCCGGCCGGCGGGAGGCCCAACGGGTGCTGGCCAACGAGGTCACCTCTTTGGTCCATGGTCCAGCGGCGGCGGCCGCCGCCGAGAAGGCGGCCCGGATACTGTTCGGCTCTCCCATTGAGGACATGGACGAGTTCGCCCTCGAGGCCGTGGCCGCCGAGGTTCCCACTTCCGATGTTTTTCTCACGCCTGGCGCTGGCTTCGATGCCGAGGTTCCCACTTCCGATGTTTTTCTCGCGCCTGGTGCTGGCTTCGATGCCGAGTCGAACAGCTTCGATCTGGTGGAACTGCTGGTTGCCATCGGGCTGGCCTCATCAAAGGGCGATGCCCGCCGGGGCTTGGCGGAGGGTTCGGTGTACGTCAACAACCAGCGGGTTTCCGGGTCAGCGCCGTTGGTGGCGGTTGATCGCCTGCTGCATGGCCGCTACCTGCTGCTCAGGCGGGGCAAGCGCCGCCACCACCTGTTGCGAGTTCTATCGGGGTCGGGGCCCAGTTGAGCCGACGGTGGGGGAAAAGTCGAGGCCGCCCGAGAATGATGGGTCAACCAAAAAATTATTTTGGCAAAAAATTATTTTGGATTGACATTTTGGGTTGACGTTGTCCGATCCTCGCCGGTAAGGTGGCAACCCGCCTCTTGAACGGGTGGCCCTCGGGTCCACTCTGGAGGCAGAGCAAGGTTCCGGGTTCGCCCGGGCAATGCGGTTCTCCCGCTAGGGTTACCGCCCCACGCTCCTTGAAAACGGAAGAGAGGACGGAAAAGCCAGTGCGGGCGATGGCTCGGCGCACCTCGCGTCGATGTCGTCGACCTGACACAATTCCAAGGAAATCAAGCCAGGGAGGGCTTCGGCTCTCGTCGAGGCACCAGTTCGCAAGGATTGAGTGGCTCATGGCTTTCCGGAATCGCCCTGTCTTGCCGAGGCAATGAAGCGAGGCGGGCATCTGATCGAAGGCAGTGGCCTCCCTCGGGGGAAGCTGCTGGAGATGTTGACGGAGAGTTTGATCCTGGCTCAGGACGAACGCTGGCGGCGTGCCTAACACATGCAAGTCGAACGAGGTCGCCTTCGGGCAATGACCAAGTGGCGAACGGGTGCGTAACACGTGAGAAACCTGCCCCGAAGACTGGGACAACCACGGGAAACTGTGGCTAATACCAGATACCCTCCGCCGGTCGCATGATCGGCAGAGGAAATGCTCCGGCGCTTCGGGAGGGTCTCGCGGCCTATCAGCTTGTTGGTGAGGTAACGGCTCACCAAGGCATTGACGGGTAGCTGGTCTGAGAGGACGATCAGCCACACTGGGACTGAGACACGGCCCAGACTCCTGCGGGAGGCAGCAGTGGGGAATCTTGCGCAATGGGCGAAAGCCTGACGCAGCAACGCCGCGTGGGGGATGAAGGCTCTCGGGTTGTAAACCCCTTTCATCAGGGACGAAATTGACGGTACCTGAAGAAGAAGCCCCGGCCAACTACGTGCCAGCAGCCGCGGTAACACGTAGGGGGCGAGCGTTGTCCGGAATTATTGGGCGTAAAGAGCTCGTAGGCGGTTTGGTAAGTCAGATGTGAAAGGTTGGGGCTCAACCCTAAGACTGCATCCGATACTGCCATGACTAGAGTCCGGTAGAGGAGTGTGGAATTCCTGGTGTAGCGGTGAAATGCGCAGATATCAGGAGGAACACCGACGGCGAAGGCAGCACTCTGGGCCGGTACTGACGCTGAGGAGCGAAAGCGTGGGTAGCAAACAGGATTAGATACCCTGGTAGTCCACGCCGTAAACGTTGGGCACTAGGTGTGGGGCCTTATCAACGGGTTCCGTGCCGTAGCTAACGCATTAAGTGCCCCGCCTGGGGAGTACGGCCGCAAGGCTAAAACTCAAAGGAATTGACGGGGGCCCGCACAAGCGGCGGAGCATGTTGCTTAATTCGAGGCAACGCGAAGAACCTTACCTGGGTTTGACATGTACGGAAAAGCCATAGAGATATGGTGTCCTTCGGGGCCGTACACAGGTGGTGCATGGCTGTCGTCAGCTCGTGTCGTGAGATGTTGGGTTAAGTCCCGCAACGAGCGCAACCCTCGTCCTATGTTGCCAGCACGTTATGGTGGGGACTCGTAGGAGACTGCCGGGGTCAACTCGGAGGAAGGTGGGGACGACGTCAAGTCATCATGCCCCTTATGTCCAGGGCTGCAAACATGCTACAATGGCTGACACAACGGGCAGCGACACCGCAAGGTGAAGCGAATCCCTTAAAACCAGTCTCAGTTCGGATTGGAGTCTGCAACTCGACTCCATGAAGTCGGAGTCGCTAGTAATCCCGGATCAGCAACGCCGGGGTGAATACGTTCCCGGGCCTTGTACACACCGCCCGTCACACCACGAAAGTCGGCAACACCCGAAGTCAGTGGCCTAACTCTTTTGAGGGGGAGCTGCCGAAGGTGGGGTTGGCGATTGGGGTGAAGTCGTAACAAGGTAGCCGTACCGGAAGGTGCGGCTGGATCACCTCCTTTCTAAGGAGTTCCGTATCCGCTTGATAGCGCTGAATAGTGGTATCAAGTTCGGACACTCCCAGTTGATGCACTGGCTGCTCTTTGTTCTCTCTTCCGTTTTGAGGGAGCGTGATTTTCACGCTCGAGGCTCTGCCGAAACAGTTTTACTGTATGACGGTATCCTCTTGTGAACCTTGAGAACTGCATAGCGAGCACGAGCATCTGATCGAAATAAGAGTTCTTCGATATTTGAATCTTCCAAGCTACGAAGAGCCAACGGTGGATGCCTTGGTGCCTACTACCGATGAAGGACGTGAGAGGCTGCGATAAGCCTCGGGGAGCTGCCGACTGAGCTTCGATCCGGGGATGTCCGAATGGGGAAACCCGATACTCGTCATGGGGTATCACTCCGGTGTGAACACATAGCACCGGTAGAGGGAACCAGGTGAACTGAAACATCTAAGTAACCTGTAGGAAAGGAAAGCAACCGCGACTCCCTTAGTAGCGGCGAGCGAAATGGGAAGAGCCTAAACCGTGCCGGTGGAATAGCCTGGTGGCGTTGCCGGTCCGGTGTTGTGGGGTCTCAGAGGAGGAGCACCAGATCCTCCACGGAGTTATAAATGTGCGTGGTAGTGGAATCGTTCTGGAAAGGCGAGCCACAGGGGGTAATAGCCCCGTACACGAAACTGCTGCACACTCCGCTGAGTGTCCCCGAGTAGCGCCGTTGCCGTGTAATTCGGCGTGAATCTGCGAGGACCACCTCGTAAGGCTAAGTATACGTAGGCGACCGATAGTGAACTAGTACCGTGAGGGAAAGGTGAAAAGTACCCCGGGAGGGGAGTGAAATAGTACCTGAAACCGTTGGTTTACAAGCAGTCAGAGCGTCGTCTCAACCGATGGTCTTTTGACCATCAATCCGAGATCGCGATGGCGTGCCTTTTGAAGAATGAGCCAACGAGTTACGGTATGTGGCAAGATTAACCTGTGAAGGGAAGTCGGAGCGAAAGCGAGTCTTAACTGGGCGTATAGTCGCATGCTGTAGACCCGAAGCCGGGTGATCTATTCATGGGCAGTGTGAAGCGGGGGTAAGACTCCGTGGAGGCGCGAACCGACCTAGGTTGAAAACTGGGCGGATGACCTGTGAATAGGGGTGAAAGGCCAATCAAACCCGGAGATAGCTGGTTCTCCGCGAAATGCATTTAGGTGCAGCGTTGTGCGTTCAACCATGGAGGTAGAGCACTGGATGGGCTAGGGGGCCGACAAGCTTACTGACCTCAGCCAAACTCCGAATGCCATGGTTCCAGAGCACAGCAGTGAGACCCCGGGGGATGAGCTTCGGGGTCGAAAGGGAAACAGCCCAGACCGCCAACTAAGGTCCCTAATTTCTAGCTAAGTGGTAAACGATGTGGGATTGCACAGACAGCCAAGAGGTTGGCTTAGAAGCAGCCATCCTTGAAAGAGTGCGTAACAGCTCACTGGTCGAGTGATCCTGCGCGGACAATGTAACGGGGCTAAAGCTAGAAACCGAAGTTGCGGATTTCTGCCGTTAGGCAGGAGTGGTAGCGGAGCGTCGGTCTCGGAGCGAAGCGTCAGCGTGAGCTGGCGTGGACCGGGGCCGAGTGAGAATGTTGGTATGAGTAGCGAGAGAGGGGTGAGAAACCTTTCCGCCGAAAGCCCAAGGGTTCCTGGGGAAGGCTAATCCTCCCAGGGTGAGTCGGGAGCTAAGGCGAGGCCGACAGGCGTAGTCGATGCACAACCGGTTGATATTCCGGTACCGCTGTGAACGCGTCCAGGCTTAACTGGTGTTGCTAAGGGGATGTCTGTCCCGCAAAGGGACAGAAGAAACCGACCCACATCGGAGCGGCCAGCAACGCGGGGACGCAGAGAGGTAGGTGAACCCAGGCGATGGTTGTCCTGGGGTAAGCGTGTAGGGTGGGGCCCAGGTAAGTCCGGTCCCCATAAAGCCTGAGGCGTGATACCGAACCGCATGAGGTGAAGTCACTGATCCTGAACTGCCAAGAAAAGCCGCTAGTTAGCTTTCACGGTGCCCGTACCCCAAACCAACACAGGTGGGCAGGTAGAGAATACCAAGGCGATTGGGAGAACTGTGGTTAAGGAACTCGGCAAATTACATCCGTAACTTTGGGATAAGGATGACCCTAGTAAAGTGATGGGCTTCGCGCCCGGAGCTTGATCGGGTGGCACAAACCAGAGGAAAGCGACTGTTTACTAAAAACACAGCAGCGTGCGAAGTCGTAAGACGCAGTATACGCTGTGACGCCTGCCCGGTGCCGGAAGGTTACGGGGAGGGGTTAGCCGTAAGGCGAAGCTCTGAACCTAAGCCCCGGTAAACGGCGGCCGTAACTATAACGGTCCTAAGGTAGCGAAATTCCTTGTCGGGTAAGTTCCGACCTGCACGAATGGCGTAACGACTTTCCTACTGTCTCAACCACAGACCCAGCGAAATTGAAGTACGAGTAAAGATGCTCGTTAGCTACAGAAGGACGGAAAGACCCCGTGGACCTTTACTACAGCTTGATATTGGTGTTTGGTATGTGTTGTGTAGGATAGGTGGGAGACTAGGAAGCATGGACGCTAGTTTGTGTGGAGTCAACCTTGAAATACCACTCTGCGCATGCTGGGCATCTAACTTAGGCCCGTTATCCGGGTTGAGGACAGTGTCAGGTGGGTAGTTTGACTGGGGCGGTCGCCTCCCAAAGAGTAACGGAGGCGCCCAAAGGTTCCCTCAGCCTGGTTGGCAATCAGGCGTCGAGTGTAATGGCACAAGGGAGCTTGACTGCGAGACCGACGGGTCGAGCAGAAACGAAAGTTGGGCATAGTGATCCGGCGGTTGCGTGTGGAAGCGCCGTCGCTCAACGGATAAAAGGTACCCCGGGGATAACAGGCTCATCTTCCCCAAGAGTCCATATCGACGGGAAGGTTTGGCACCTCGATGTCGGCTCATCGCATCCTGGGGCTGAAGCAGGTCCCAAGGGTTGGGCTGTTCGCCCATTAAAGCGGTACGCGAGCTGGGTTTAGAACGTCGTGAGACAGTTCGGTCCCTATCCTCTGTAGCCGAAGGTGATTTGAGGAAGGCTGTCCCTAGTACGAGAGGACCGGGACGGACGCAGCTCTCGTGTGCCAGTTGTTCTGCCAAGGGCATGGCTGGTTAGCGACCTGCGGAAGGGATAACCGCTGAAAGCATCTAAGTGGGAAGCCTGTTCCAAGATGAGATCACCCACCGGGTTAACCGGGTAAGGCCCGTGGTAGAACACCACGTTGATAGGCCGGAAGTGTACGCATGGCAACATGTTTAGCTGACCGGTACTAATCGGCCGAGGGCTTGGTTCAATATCATTAACTTGATGTCGGACAGGTGCTTGTGCTCGCTATGGAGTTCTTTGGGCACTCCCTCGTGAAGGAGAACATAGAAGAACATAAAGGTTTCGGTGGCGATGGCGGTGGGGTCACACCCGTTCCCATTCCGAACACGGAAGTTAAGCCCACCAGCGCCGATGGTACTTGGGTGGAGACGCCCTGGGAGAGTAGGTCGCCGCCGGATTTCGCAAATGGCGGGGGTCGTGTGGCCCCCGCCATTATTTTGTTTTTTGTTTTTTGCCTATTTTGTTTCCATGCCGTATGCGGTGGCTGTCTCGGTAAACTCAGGTGGTGTCTTCTGGCGGAAGATCAGGCCGCAAGCCTCCTAATCGTAGGGGGCCTTCTAGGCAAGGGATCCATCGAGGCCGGGGACGGTCCGGCCCGCCTCGGGGTAAAAAGACGGCGGGCGGTAGGTCCAATAACCGGGGGAAATCTCAGTTACCTGCCCCGAAGGGGCCACATGGAATGGGGGCAGTAGCCCGTAAGGGGGCCGCCAAGGTGACGGAACCGCTTCTGGTTTCCGAGGTCGAAGCAGACCCCGAGATCGTCGAGTTGTCCGATGAGGAGGCGGAGCAGGCGGAGCAGGCCCGCTTGCGGTCTGAGCGGCGGGCAGTTCGTCAAGCCCGCACCAAGGAGTTGCGAGCCGAGGCTCGAGAAGCTGTCCAAAGAGGCAACCTGGGCGATGCACCGGCCCGGACGCCGGGCGAGCAGCCTCGGAGTCGAAAACGCGCCCGATTGCCCAAAGGCGGCTCGGCTCCTGAAGTCCAGAAGTTGGAGGAGGCGGTAGGCCAGCGAATGGCAGTCCATTTCCGGCGGCGATTGGATCGAGCCGAGGCTGCATACGAGCAGGAGGATTACCGCAGGGCCTGGAGAGATCTGGACGGCTTGTCCGAGCAGGCCCCCAAGGTGCCAGAGGTGAGAGAGTTGACCGGTCTGACCCTGTACCGATTGGGCCGATGGGAACCGGCGGCAGCGGAGTTGGAGGCCTTCCGGCGGCTCACCGGCCGTACCGATCTTCATCCCGTTCTGGCCGACTGCCATCGAGCTCAGCACCGGTGGGCCGATGTCGATGAGCTGTGGGCCGAGTTGAGAGCCTCTGGGGCGAGCACGGCAGTGCTGGTCGAGGGCCGGATGGTGGCTGCCGGAGCGCTGGGCGACAGGGGAAAGACGGCCGAGGCCGTGCATCTGCTGTCGGAGGGCCTGAAGCTTCCTCGCCGGGCCGCGGAACACCATTTGCGTCAGGCTTACGCCCTCGCCGATTTGTGCGAGCGAGCCGGGGACATTCCCCGAGCTCGGGATCTTTTCGGGTGGTTGAACGAACAGGATGAGCTGTATGTGGATGTGGCCGAGAGGTTGGCAGCCCTGCGGTGAGCCTGGGCTCGAGAACATGCCCCCGAAGGTTCGGCCCCGCCACTATTGTGGGGTGCTGGTAGCGGTTCGAAGGAAAGGCAGACCATGAAAATAGAAGAACTCTTGGGTGACGAGGCTGAATTTCTACTGTCCTACGAATCCACAACCATTTCCCGTGAGGATCTGCATCTCCCCGGCCCCGATTACATCGACCGGGTAATGGTGTCCACCGATCGATCCCCCCAGGTATTGCGCAATCTTCAGTCGCTGCTCGACCATGGCCGGCTGGCCGGCACCGGATACGTATCCATCCTGCCGGTGGATCAGGGCATCGAGCACTCGGGGGCGGCCTCTTTTGCTCCCAACCCCCGGTATTTCGATCCGGCGGGCATCGTGGAATTGGCCATCGAAGGGGGGTGCAACGCGGTGGCCTCCACTTTCGGGGTGTTGGGAGCCACCTCCCGCCGGTTTGCCCACCGCATCCCCTTCATCGTCAAACTCAACCACAACGAGCTGCTCACCTACCCCAACAAGTTCGACCAAGTGATGTTCGGATCGGTTGAGCAGGCCTACGACCTGGGGGCGGCCGGGGTGGGTGCCACCATTTATTTCGGTTCTGCCGAGGCCACCCGCCAGATCCAGGAGGTGGCCGAGGCCTTCCACCGGGCCCATGAGTGCGGGATGTTCACCGTCCTGTGGTGCTACCTACGCAACTCCGGCTTCAAGGTGGATGGCACCGATTACCACGCCGCCGCCGACCTCACCGGGCAGGCCAACCACATCGGAGTAACCATAGAGGCCGACATAATCAAGCAGAAGCTTCCCGAGAACAACGGCGGTTACAACGCGGTGGGATTCGGTAAGACCCACCCGTTGGTGTACGACGAGCTGACCTCCGATCACCCCATCGATCTCACTCGTTGGCAGGTGGCCAACTGCTACATGGGCCGCATCGGTCTCATCAACTCCGGCGGAGCATCGTCGGGGGCCGGAGACCTGGCCGAAGCAGTACGCACCGCAGTGATAAACAAACGAGCCGGCGGCCTCGGCCTCATCAGCGGCCGCAAAGCCTTCCAGCGCCCAATGGCAGAAGGCATCAAGCTACTAAACGCCATCCAGGATGTGTACCTCTCCAAGGATGTGACAATCGCCTAGCTTGTGGGCGGAAAAATGGTTATATGGCAATCCGCCTGCCGTGCAGGTTCTTGAAATTGTCGTAGCATTATGGAATAATCAAGCGGTGAGTTGGATACTTAAGTGGCTTCGACGGGTGGTCTCGATTGTAACGTCAGCCACGCCGTTGCCTGACAGTAGACCCGTTGCTTGTCGACCCTGAGGGCGCGAGCCAGCTTTTTTTGACCTCTCCCAGAATTGGGAACTTACATTTGAACTCCTAGATTACACACGGAGGTGGCGAGAGAGGGCCGTACATGAAATAGTACTTCGGGACAGCGACCACGTGAATCTGGCTTCCTCCTACCAGGTGTGCTTACCTATCGAACTGCTAAAAAAGTTTGAGAGTTCAGTAGAAACTGGCGATCAGGTTCGATTATTTCTACCCTTCGGTATGCGCCCGAAGGAGCTACTCTTGAACGTTGATTTCACTGGTGCACAAGGTAATACAACGACACTGCTTCTTCGGCGAGAAGCAGCAGAACTTCAGGCACGGTACATTGCACATGTAGACGGGCGAGCCTTTGATGAACAGCCACTTGGGGGATCGTTGTGGATAGGAATATCTGCTTATACCAACTCTGTCTGGCGAGAATTTTATGCCCCCACAAAGCAGGGATTTTGGAGAAGGTGCCTATCTGCTTCAAACTCGCACAGATACATAGATGCGCTCGCGCTCGCTTCATATCTGAATGCTGATCTCGATTTTAATGTAGAGATCGGGCACGTAGAAAGGTGGTTGCAGCAACTTGAGCCCGCTCGGACAGCGCTCGTATATGCCCTGGGAGAGGGAGACAATTTGGAGTCATCGTCGGAGTGTGTATTACTGGCCGTCCCCTTCATGCCCTTTCGTCCACAAGGAATTGAGGATATAGACCTCCTCGTAGAGGAGTTCGTTGGAGCGGTTGACAGAATGGACCTCACGACTCTACAAGTAGTGGCTGAATACGGTCGTCGTTGGGAAGCAATCATTGACACGACTGTGCCGGTTGACCAGTCCTGCTTGATCAAGCTTTCGGAGCAACGCCCCTGGCTTCGGGCGCACTCATCAAAAATGGAGCAGGAACTCGCCTGGGGTGATGCCAGGACAACCCATGTTGAGATCAGGGCTGCGGATCACGGGATCGTGATTGACAAGCCTCAAATTTCCGACCTCTTGGGCCAACGTCTTGGCGTTGCTGCCGGTGACTCTGTACCAGCAACAGCGGACACAGTGGCATTTTACGCATCGGACCCAAAAAGGCCCTACTTTGCTCGGATCAGCGTCCGCGCCCATACTAGACAGGCACATAGCCTGTTGGTTCTGTGGATACTGGTGCTGATTCTAGCCGCTACCACTGTAGCAGGCCTGCTGCCGGATAACGCCGATCTGGTGGAATCGCTTGCTCTCCTGACCTTCCCACTCACCTTGGCTGGGGCTCTCGTGCTCTCTCGGGGCTCCACGCCTCTCACAGAAAGACTGCTTCGGCATTGGAAGGTAGTACTCGTACTGGCGATTACCGTGCTGTGGGCATTTGCTCTCTTCCGCCTGCTCCTGAATGCCGATGTGGTGTAGGTAGATTCTATTTGGGACGGAGTCAAAAGCATCGGTAACCTATTCAAAACTATATTATCCTGAACCAGAGGGGAGTCACGATGGCTAAGAACGGAGCGAGGGGCGGCGGTCGGGTGGGGCCTGTCACTGGTCGGAGCCAACTCCCCCACCCCAAGAACGGCAACTGGATAAAGCGAGATGCTGAGTCTGGCCGCTTCATGAAGATGAAGAAGGCAGGAGGCCCGTTCAAAGGAGTTCGCCGCGAGAAGTGATCTGGGCGGCAATCCAGGAGGGCTAGCATGATCGGCAAGGCTGATGTGCTTGGGGAAGCCAGGGAGACTCTGGAGCGGTACGGGCATGAATCCACCGACGGCATCTGGCTGGAGCGTCTCACCGAGAAAGTGGCGCTCCATCTGGCTGATTGGGATGTGGATGAGATCCACTCCTGGGCCGATTGGCCGTCGCGGCTTGAGCTTTTCCCCAGGAGCACTGCTCAGGATCCTGGTATAGACCTGGTGGCCCGTCGAGGATCCGATGGCCGCTACATCGCCATCCAGTGTAAGGCTCGCAAGTTGGATTCGGACGGAACGGGCGGGGAGATCTCCAAGAGCGAGATCAGCAAGTTTGCCCATCCCGCGGGTAGTGACGTTTTTGCCGAGCAGTGGCTGGTCACCAACGGTGCCAGCTCACCCAGCAGCCGTGCCCGACATGCAATCGAGATATCCGACAAGCCGGTTAAAGTCGTCAACCTGACCGCCGAGGTAACCGCCGCAGATGCCGCTGCCCCCGACGAAGCCGGGGATTGCCCGCATTGCCACGATCCTGAGGCCGAGCAGACCCGTAGCTGCATGCAGCGCGAAGCGGTGGCTGCGAGCGTGCGCATCCTGCGAGAACATGCCGAAGCCGACTCGGGAGGGCTGCCTCGAGGCCAAGCCCGAGGGCGCATCATCCTGCCCTGCGGTACCGGCAAAACCCGCATTGCGTTGCGCATCGTCGAAGAGTTGACCGGGGGGGGGGGTAAGGGCCAGCTTTCGGTGGTGCTGTGTCCCTCCATCGCGCTGGTGTCGCAGTTGCGACGCGAGTTTCTCCAGCACGCCCGCACCCCGATCAGGGCGATGGCGGTTTGCTCCGACCAGACCGCCGGTTACGATCCCAAAAAAGAGGGCAACAACAATCGGGCCCTCGACCCCACACAGGACAACAGCAACGTAAGCCAAAGCGAGGTAAAAGGCTTGGTCACCACCCAGCCGCAAGAAATCGCCGATTGGATTGCGGGGGGGGGGGGGGGGAGATGGTGTTGGCAATGTTCGTGGCCCGCGCCTCAGCGTCATTTTCGGCACCTACCAGAGCGCCAGCCGGGTAGCCGAAGCGCTGGAAATTTCCGGCACCGAAATACAGGTGCTGGTTTGTGATGAGGCTCACCGCACCGCAACCCTGCGCCGCCGCGCCGGGCCCGATGAACAACAGGCCCGTCTCAAGGAGTTCACCCTCTGCCACGACCAGCAGGCCTTTCCGGCTCGCTTCCGTATCTATCAAACCGCCACTCCCCGCATCTACAACCACGCCACTTCCACCAGAAGGGTAAATCCATCCGACTTCGTGGTTCGTTCGATGGACGACGAGACCACCTTTGGTGTCGAGTTGTACCGCAAGAGCTATGTCGAGGCAGTGAACAACGGTTGGTTGGCCGACTATCGAATCATCGCCCTGGGGGTGAACGATCCCGAGGCCTACGCGGCTGCCAACGAACTTGCTCGAACCACCGAATCGAGGGGCAGATCCAGCCTCACGACCGTGGACTACCTGCGGGGTTTGGCGCTGGCGCTGGTTATGGCAGGGGCCACCCGGACGAGCAGCACCAACCATGACGTGACCATCAAGTCGTGCATTGCGTTCATGAACACGGTTCACAAGTCGAAGAACATGGCTCAAGACCTTCAAACCGGCGTGGTGCGCGATTGGCTGGCATCTCGCATGGAGGGTCAAGAGCCCGCCAACTTCAGCTTGGAGCATCTCGACGCAACCGACAATGTTTCCAACCGTGACAACGCCAAGAGACGCTTGGCCGAGGCAGACCCCGAAGCCCCCCATGGCGTCGTTAATGTGGGTATCTTCGGCGAGGGCACCGACTCCCCATCGCTCAGCGCGGTGGCCTTTCTGGAGCCGCGCAAGAGCCCGATTGATGTTGTCCAAGCAGTGGGCCGGGCGATGCGTACTGCTTCCGAAAAGGAGTTCGGCTACATCGTCTGCCCGATTCTGTTTCCGCCCAACGACGACCCCGAACAATGGTTGGCGAGAGCCGATCCTGAAGAAGGTTGGTCGGAGCTGGGGCAGATACTGCTGGCGCTGAGAGCCCACGACAGCCGCATCGAGGAAGAACTTGCCGAGATGTTGAAGATCTACGTTCCGCCGCCCCAGGAGGATCGGGCAATCACCAGCTTGGTGGCGATTGCTTCGGCATCCGCCGGTCGCATCCGTTACGGCGAGCATCGCGGCCCGGCCCAATCGGTGTTCGATGTGGTCGAGGAAACCGTCGTTACGGAAAAACCCTGGTCGAAACTAGGCCTGGAACCGGTGCGTTCGGACGAATGGACTCCCGACATGGAGCCCACGCAAATCGTGACCGTTGCTCAAACCCCCGACGGCGCAATGCGGTTGCGTCAGGACACGGTGAAGCGAGACAAGCCTCGGGCCGGCGAGATGCTTGGTCGGGTCAATGCCGACAAGTCGAAGAAGCACGCCCGGGAGATGATCAACAAGGGTGCCGGTAATCCGGTACCGCCAAAAGCTGAGCGTCGAAGGAGAGCTGCCAAGACCAAAGCCCAGCGCCAGGAAGAACAGACCCAGTTGATGCTTTTGAAAATTGGCGATGAGTTTGGGAAGGAGATCACGGTCAACCTGCTGGCCAAGTCGGGTCTGCGCCGTGACCGGGTGAGCCGAGACCTCAACCTGTTGGAGGAAAGCATCAACGAGGCGAAGTACCATCTTCACTCAGATGGGCTGAAGACGGCGCTGGATGCGCACTTCGGCCTGGATCACTTGGACTCCCAGAGCCTCTCGGCCCAAGCCGACGGCTGCACCATCGCCGCACTCTTGTTCATGAACGCGGCGATGCTGCACCAGCGCATCGCCGAGGGTGGCTGGTTGCGAGATGTCGAACCGCTGGCCGCCACAAAAAACGATGCTCGCGTGATCGAACGGCTGAAACGCAACTGGAACCGCATAACCCGCCAGGACTTCGTACCGGTTATCGAGCCCGCGCTGGAGGCGATTTATGCCGTTGAGGACACCGCGAGGCTGGCCGGCCTGGAACGAGCGTTGCGGCACCTGGCTTCGGAGGCCGAACGCATTGCCGCCACCTACGCCGACATGGGTGCCGACCACGCCGGCCCGCTGTTCAACAAGGTCATGGGCAACCAGGCCTCCGACGGTGCCTACTTCACCCGCCCGCCCGCAGCCACCATGGCGGCCCGGTTGGCGCTGGACGCCTGCGGCCCCCAGAACTGGGTTGATCCGGCAACGTGGCGGGCTCACAAATCGGTGGATCTGGCTTGTGGTAGCGGCACCCTGCTGGCCGCGCTTCTTTCCGACATGAAGCGCCGAGCTCGCGAGCAAGGTGCCTCGGAAGAGCAAGTCGCCTCACTACAAAAGCTGGCGGTGGAAGAAGTGCTGAAGGGCATGGACATCAACCCGGTGTCGCTGCAACTGGCCGCAACCCAGTTGACCGCCGGCAACACCGACATCAAGTATAGCGGTATGGGCCTCTATCGGATGCCCTACGGCCCCACCGGTGATTCGATGGTGCCGATAGCGGCTGGCACGTTGGAGTTGATAGCCGAGGATGAGGTGGTTCCCAAGTTGCAGACAGAGATGTTTGCCGGCGCGGCCCAGGGCGAGGCAGTTAGGCA
Organism: Candidatus Poriferisocius sp.; assembly: GCF_965202595.1. Taxonomy (GTDB): domain Bacteria; phylum Actinomycetota; class Acidimicrobiia; order Acidimicrobiales; family Bin134; genus Poriferisocius. Next base: position 1,944,821 of record NZ_OZ241836.1, on the reverse strand, counting down.
CAACCTGGAAGACCCAGAAGTCCAAAGAGCGGCGAAAGCAGCCATGGGTGCCCGCATCGTAATAATTAACCCGCCGTTCACTGAACGTACACGTATGGGAAAAAAGTTCTCGACTGACATTAGAAACTCATTACGGAATCGTGTCGATGGGCTTGAGAACGTGCTGGCAACTGCTGATCCATTGTTGGAGGGTTTCGTTACGAAACGGTCTCTGCGCCCCATGTTTGTATCACTTGCGGACCTATGCATTGGGCAAAAAGAAGGTGTGCTGGCCATGATAAGCCCGACGGTTTCATTGGCTAATTATTCCGGAGCTCAAGAGCGTCGAGTACTTGCCGCCCGTTTTTACGTTCACACTATCCTAACCTGCCACCAGCCCGACAACATCAACCTGAGCCAGAACACCAGCATCAACGAAAGCATCATTATACTTCGCCGTCACACTGGTGAACGGCCACCAACAAGGTTTATAGCCCTGGATCACTTCCCCAACAATGACACCGAAGTTGCTGAGTTGTTCAGTGCAATTGAACAGCGAGATATTGGTCCACTAGCTGGCGGCTGGGGGGAAGTGTCTGAATGGCCGGTAGAACGTATCCAAAATGGCGATTGGACTACTGCGATCTGGCGCTCACCGATACTGGCTGAAGCAGCAGCAAGTTTTGCCTCACACCCAGCACTGCAACCGATGGATAATCAAGGCATGACTTGTCACCAGACACTTCCCCTGCTAGCTACTGTCCATCGCCGAACTTCTGTAGGTGCTTTCGGCGCTTTTCCAGTCCTAAAGAGTAAAGGTGCTGAAGGGCAATTGACGATCGAAGCCACACCGGACGAGCACTGGACATACAAGAAAACAGGGCCTTCGCCGGTGCTTGACAAGGCCGGATACCTACTCGTTACCGCTGGCCAGGACACAAGCACTGGGCGCGTCACCGCCGTGGCATCTAATTCTGCTTATGTAGGTGGTGGTTGGTTGCCAGTCAGAGGTATTTATCCCAACTTAGCTAAGGCAGTTGCAATTTTCCTTAACTCCACACCCGGACGGCTGTTGTTGCTTAGAAATCCAGGGCGCAAGATCGCTTTCCCCCAGTACACCCCAGCCATTTTCAACAACCTCCCCATCCCCGACATCTCCGATCCATATATCAGCTCCACGCTTGCCGATTGCTGGGAATTGACCCGTGACGAAATCGTTCCCCAATTTCGTGACGGTGAGTGCGAAGTCCGCGAACTCTGGGATGCTGCCGTTTGCACCGCACTGGGCTGGGATGAGGGTGAGATCGCCGTGCTACGCAAGCTACTGCACGAAGAACCTCACGTGAGCGGCCTGGGCTACAGCCAATACCATGACTAGCCCCTTACCACTCAAATTGGAAGATTTTCTGAACGAGCTAGATTCCGGGATTATCCGGATAGACAGGGGTGGTTATGCAAGCAGGATTTGGGTGCTGTAGAGCTCCATACGGGGATCGCGAGTGACAAGCAGTAGTTCATGGGTCAGCGCTTGAGCAATGAGCATTCTATCGAATGGGTCCCGATGAAAGTCGGGTAAGGATCCTGCTTTTTGAGCATGGGCGTGGGTGATACTGAGTGGCTCGAATTTTTCTTTTTCCATGTCGAAAATTGCCTCATCAACCCGTAGCTTTCCGCGAGCTCGCTTGATGCTAATCTCCCAGATGCTGGCAGCGCTCACGTAGGCAATGTTGTTGGGGTTGGCAATGGCGGCTTGCGCTTGGTCCGAGATCGTGGCCCCTTGTACCCACCAAAGGAGGACATGGGTGTCAAGCAGCAGGTTCACTCCCAAACCTTGTCGGCAAGGTCGCCTTCAAAGGCAGCAATGAGGTTTTCGGGGGTTTCATCAAAGTCGGGAGCCACCCAGACCTTTCCAGCCAGGCTCCCCGGCTTTCGGGGTTGGCGAACCGGCTGGTAAGGCACCAGCCGGGCTATGGGCTTGCCCGCCCTGCCCAAAACGAGTTCTTCTCCCCCAGCAACCCTGTCCAAAAGTTTCGACAGGTTGGTTTTTGCCTCGTAAACGTTGATCACCATAGCCACATTCTATACCATGCTATACTTTTCTGACCAGACTAGACCAGACTAATTACTTGCTGGCTGGGAAACGCCTGCTGGGCGGCCTGATTCTCACCCGCGGGCGCGGGGTGCACCGGTGGTCGGGGAGTTTTTGCCGACTATGTGCCACTTGCGGGGTCGCGCTGGGTAATCTCAATGCTCGGCATCGCCTGGGCGAGGGGCCAGATGGGATCAAGGAGGATTCCGTGACTGACACTGTTCCCAAGACCGTGGGGACGCGGGAGCTGAGTCGCCTCGTGATTCGCTTCGCCGGCGACTCCGGGGACGGGATGCAGCTAACCGGTGACCGCTTCACCACCGCCAGCGCCCTGTTCGGTAACGACTTGGCCACGCTGCCCGAGTTCCCGGCTGAGATCCGGGCCCCGCAGGGGACGCTGGCCGGGGTGTCGGCATTTCAGGTGCAAGTTTCCGACCACGACATAACCACTCCGGGTGATGCCCCCAATGTGCTGGTGGCCATGAACCCGGCGGCGCTTCGCAAGGAGCTGATGCACCTCGAGATCGGCGGCACCGTGATCGTCAACCAGGATGCCTTCGTGGAGCGCAACCTGGCCAAGGCCGGCTATGACACCGATCCGCTGGCCGACGGCAGCCTGGACAACTACACCCTGTTCACGGTGCCCATGACCACCATCACCAAGGAGGTTTGCAAGGACCTCGGGGTCAAGCCCCGCGATGCCGAGCGGTCCAAGAACTTCTTTGCCCTGGGGCTTCTGTCGTGGCTGTACGGCCGTCCGGCTCAGCCCACCCTGGATTGGATCTCGGCCAAGTTCAAGCGCCAGCAGCTCATTGCCGATGCCAACACCGCCGCGTTCAAAGCAGGCATGGCCTTTGGCGAAACCGCCGAACTGTTCGACTTCACCTACGAGGTCAAGCCCGCGGTGCTGGAACCGGGCACCTACACCAACGTGAACGGCAACACCGCGCTGTCGTGGGGGTTGATCGCGGCCAGCCAGCGGGCCAAGGTGCCTCTCTTTTTGGGTTCCTACCCCATCACGCCGGCCAGCGACATCCTCCACGAGCTGAGCCGGCGCAAGAACTTCGGGGTGCGCACCCTTCAGGCCGAGGATGAGATCGCCGCGGTGTGCGCCGCGCTGGGAGCGGCCTTCGGGGGACATCTGGGGGTGACTACCACCAGCGGGCCGGGTATCGCCCTCAAGGGTGAGACCATTGGCCTGGCGGTCAGCCTGGAGCTGCCCCTTTTGATCATCAACATCCAGCGAGGTGGGCCGTCCACCGGCTTGCCGACCAAGACCGAGAGCGCCGATCTGATGCAGGCCATGTATGGGCGCCACGGCGAGTCGCCAGTGCCCATCGTGGCTGCCTACAGCCCCTCGCAGTGTTTCTTTGCCGCTATCGAGGCGGCTCGAATCGCCCTCAAGTACCGCACTCCGGTGATCCTGCTGTCCGACGGCTATCTCGCCAACGGCAGTGAACCCTGGCGCTTGCCCGACGTGTCGCTGCTGCCCGACCTGACCGTGGGGTTCACCACCGAACCCAACCACACCGAAGCGGACGGAACCGAGGTGTTCTGGCCCTACCTGCGAGACCCCGAGACCCTGGCCCGTCCATGGGCGGTACCCGGTACCCCCGGCCTCACCCACCGCATCGGTGGTATCGAGAAGGAGGACGGCACCGGCAACATCAATTACGAGCCCGAGAACCACGGTTACATGGTGAGGCTGCGGGCGGATCGCATAACTCGTATTGCCGACGACATCGCCCCCCTCATGGTGGACGGGGATGTGGACGATGCCGACCTCCTGGTGCTGGGCTGGGGCTCGACCTGGGGAGCCATCACCAGTGCGGTGATGCGGGCCCGGTCGGAGGGGCACAAGGTGGCCCACGCCCACCTAACCCATCTGAACCCGCTGCCCAAGGATCTGGGGGACATCGTGCGCCGTTACCCCAAGGTGCTGGTGCCCGAGATGAACCTGGGTCAGCTCTGTCGCATCATCCGGGCCGAGTTCCTGGTGGATGCCCAATCCGTAAGCAAGGTGGAGGGGGTTCCTTTCACCGCGGCCGAGCTTCACGCTCACATCAATGGAGCCCTCGATGACTGACGTTCCCACCACCACCAAAGCCGATTGGACCAGCGACCAGGAGGTTCGCTGGTGCCCCGGATGCGGGGACTACTCGATCCTGACCGCGGTGCAGCTCCTCATGCCCGAACTCGGGGTGCGGAGGGAGGACACCGTGTTCGTATCGGGAATCGGCTGCGCCGCTCGGTTTCCTTACTACATGAACACCTACGGCATGCACGGCATCCACGGGCGGGCCCCTGCGCTGGCCACCGGCCTGGCCATGGCCCGCCCCGACCTGCATGTGTGGGTGGTCGGTGGTGACGGCGACATGCTGTCCATCGGAGGCAACCACCTGCTGCATGCCCTGCGCCGCAACGTGAACCTCAACATCTTGCTGTTCAACAATCAGATCTACGGGCTGACCAAGGGCCAGTACTCGCCCACCAGCGAGATCGGCAAGGTCACCAAGTCCACCCCTGCGGGCAGTATCGACGAGCCGTTCAATCCCATCTCGGTGGCATTGGGAGCCGAGGCCAGCTTTGTGGCCCGCACCCACGACATGGATCGTCAGCACATGATGGACATGTTCCGGCGGGCCCATGATTTTCCCGGTGCCTCCTTCGTGGAGGTGTTTCAGAACTGCAACGTTTTCAACGACGGGGCGTTCGGGGCGATCACCAAGAAGGACAAGCGGGCCTCCATGCTCATCCCGCTGGAGCACGGCCGGCCCGTGCGTTTTGGCGACAACAACGAGAAGGGTGTTGTCATGAACGCCCAGGGCAGTGCCGAGATCGTCGATGTGGCCGATGTTGGCGAGTCGGCTCTTCTGGTTCACGACGAGACCCGTCAGGACCCCAGCCTGGCCTTTGCCCTGTCGCGGCTGTCGGCCGGCCCGTTCGAACCCACGCCCATCGGGGTGTACCGGGCGGTGGAGCGGGCCGAGTACGCCGCGGAGGCCAGCAAGCAGCTCGCCATGGCCCAGGAACTGTCGGGACCCGGCGACCTCGAAGCGCTACTGCACTCCCAGCCCACCTGGAAAGTCTCCTGAGCGATTTTTGTTTGCCTTCGGGGCATTCCGGCTTATGAGAAGTTCTGGTTTGCCGTGGGGGCATCCCGGCTTATGAGCAGCTCTGCTTTGTCTTTCGGGCACTTCATGCCCAGTGGGTGGGTGCTTGATCTGGACGGGGTGGTGTGGGTGGGGCAAACCCCGGTGCCCGGGGCTGCTGAGGCGGTGGAGCGGCTGCGCCGGTCGGGCGCGTCCGTTGTGTTCGTAACCAACCTGTCGGCCCTGACCGTGGCCGAGCAGGAGGCCAGGCTGGCCGGTTGCGGGATCGATGCCGCCGGGCTGGTCGTCACCTCGGCCACCGCGGCGGGACGGCTTATCCACCCGGGCGAGCGGGTGCTGGTGGTGGGGGGCTCGGGTATCGTCGAAGCGGTGGAGTTGGCCGGGGCCGAGGTGTGCTCGTCGGAGGCCGTCGATGCAGTAATCGTGGGGATAGACCCTGGTTTCGACTACAATGCCCTGGGTCGGGCCATGCGGGCGGTGCGAGGTGGTGCCCGGTTGATCGGCACCAACCATGATCCCAGCTACCCCACCGAGGCCGGACTGGAACCAGGGGGTGGTGCCTTGCTGGCGGCGGTGGCGGCGGCTGCAGAGGCCGTGCCGACGATGGCGGGTAAGCCCAACCAGCCGGTGGTCGAGTGCGTGCGAGACCGGATGGGTGACACCGGGGTGGTGGTGGGAGATCGTCCAGATTCCGACGGTCGCTTCGCCCAGGCTTTGGGATACGAGTTTGCGCTGGTGCTGAGCGGGGTCACCAGCGCTGATGATCTGCCGGTGTCTCCCGAGCCGCAGTATCAGGCCCGGGACCTGGTTGAGCTGGTCGATCGGATGGGTATCCAGCCATTGGGGTGAGCAGGAAGCGCCGGAGGGAACTCGTACTGAGCCCGGGTGGTTCGGTATTGTTCGGGTGGGTGGGATGAGGGGGCCGCGCCGGAGGGAACTCGTACTGAGCCCGGGTGGTTCGTCATTGTTCGGGTGGGTGGGGTGAGCAGGAAGCGCCGGAGGCTGGACGCGGAGATGGTGCGTCGTGGCCTGGTTTCGAGCCGGGATCGGGCCGGTGAAGCAGTGGTGGCCGGTCGGGTGATGGTCAACGGGACGGTGGTTCAGCGACCGGCTCGGCTCGTGCTGGCTGGTGATGCCCTGGTGCTGATGGGTCCGCCGCCCCGTTACGTGGGTCGGGGTGGTGAGAAGTTGGAGGGGGCCTTGGCAGCCTTCGAGCTGGACGTTGCCGGCCGGTGGTGCTGCGATGTGGGGGCATCCACCGGTGGGTTCACCGATTGTCTGGTGCAGAGCGGTGCGGCCGGGGTTGTTGCCCTGGATGTGGGCCGGGCTCAGATTCATGAGCGCCTGGCCGCCGATCCCCGGGTGAGCGTATACGAGCGCACCGATGTCCGGGACGTTGATCCGGCCGATATCGGGGCACCATTCGACCTGGTAACCGCCGATGTGTCCTTCATATCGCTGGTGACGGTTATGCCGGCGCTGGCCGGTCTGGCGGCACCGGGTGCGCCCCTGGTGGTTCTGGTCAAGCCCCAGTTCGAGGTGGGGCGGCAGGAGGCCAGGCGGGGCCAGGGGGTTATTCGTGACCCCGAGCAGTGGAGGATTGCGCTGGATCGGGTGCTGGGAGCAGCCGTCGAGTCCGGGGTGGCACCCCAGGCTGCCGCCCAGTCGGTGCTCATGGGGGCGAAGGGCAACGTGGAGTTCTTCGTCCTGCTGGAAAAAGGTGGTGTGGCCTCAACAGTTGATGTCGCCAAAGTGGTGTCGGTGGCAAATGACCAAAGTGCGGCTGGGGGCCAATAATCTTCAACCCGTGGCCGCTATTGCCCTGTTCGTTCATGCCGATCGGCCTGAGGCCCTCGAGCTGGCCGCCGACCTGATCGACCGCCTCGGTGCGGATGGTCACGAGATATGCCTTCCCCCCAGCTCGGCTGGGGCCGCGGGCCGCGCCGACCTTGCTCGGCCCGATGACCGGATCGGCCGGGAGCTGGACTTGGCGGTGAGCCTGGGAGGCGACGGTTCCATGCTCCGAGCGGTGACTGCGGTAGCTGACCACGGGGTGCCCGTGCTCGGGGTCAACTACGGATCCCTGGGGTATCTCACCGCCATACAACCGCAGGCCGCGCTGGGCGCGGTGGCGCGGTTCTTGGCCGGCGAGTACCGGATCGAGGAGCGCATCCGGCTGCGGTGCCACCTGGGCGACGGCCAGGTGGTGAGCGCCCTCAACGAGGCCATAGTGGAGAAGGTGGACAGCGGTCGCACCGTAAATCTGGCTGTTCACATCGACGGGGAGTTCTTCACCAGCTATGCCGCCGATGGGTTGATCGCGGCCACCCCTACAGGGTCCACGGCTTATTCACTCTCAGCCGGAGGTCCCATCTTGGCCCCGACCATGCACGCGGTGATCTTGACCCCGGTGGCTCCCCACATGCTGTTCGACCGCAGTTTGGTGCTCCCTCCCGCCAGCGAGCTGGTGGTCCGAGTACTGGGTGATCGCTCGGCCGCGGTGGCGGTGGACGGCCGCGAGTTGGGCCGGCTGGAGGTGGGCGATTCGTTGACGGTCACCGTTTCCGACAAGCCCGCCCGCCTGGTAACCCTGAGCCGGCGAGGCTTTCATCAAGCCCTGAAGTCCACCTTCGGCCTGGCCGACCGGTGATTTCGAAAGCAGGTTCGGGTGCTGACTGAGTTGGCGGTGGCGAATCTGGGGGTGATAGAGCAACTCAACCTGGTGCTGGGCCCGGGCATGACCGTGCTAACCGGGGAAACCGGGGCCGGCAAGACCCTGGTGGTAACGGCGGTGGAACTGCTTTTGGGGGGTCGGGCAGATCCGGCGCTGGTGCGATCCGGCGCGGCCGAGGCCGTGGTGGAGGGTCGGTTCCTCCAGCGGGGCGAGGGGGGCGAGCAAGGCGAGGAGGTTGTCCTGCGCCGTGTCGTTCCCGCCGAGGGCCGGGCCCGAGCCTACCTGGACGGTCAACTCGCCTCCGCGGCCACCCTGGAGGAACGGGGTCGAGAGCTGGTGGATCTGCACGGTCAGCATTCTCAGCAGTCCTTGTTGCGCCGTGCCCATCAACGGGCCTTGCTGGATCGCTTCGGCCGGGTGGATCTGGCTCCGCTGATGCAGGCTCGGGCCGCGCTGGCCGGTTTGGAGCGCCGGCGGGTTGAGCTGGGCGGCGATGAGCGGTCCCGGGCCCGGGAGATCGAACTGTGTCGTTACCAGTTGGCTGAGCTGGACGCGGCGGGCCTGGACGACCCCGGCGAGGAGGAGTCGCTCAGGTTCGAGGAGGCGGTGCTGTCCGATGCTGCGGCAGGTCGGGATGCGGCCCGGCAGGCTTCGTTGGCGCTGGGTAGCGACGGCCCGGTAGGGGCTGAGCTGGCCCGGATCAACGCATCTTTGGAAAACCGCCCGTTCCTGGAGGGTCCCCACGGTCGGATTCTCAACCTGGCCGAGGAGGTGGCCGATCTGGCGGTCGAGCTGCGTCGGGCGGCCGAGTCGATAAACGAGGATCCGGTCCGTCTTGCCGAGGTCCGCCAGCGCCGGGAGTTGTTGGTCGACCTTCGCCGCAAGTACGGCGATACTTTGGCCGAGGTCATGGAGTTCCATCGTGATCTGGCCGCCCGCCTCGAGGAGCTGGAGGATTTCGACCGCTTGGCCCGGGATCTCGACGGCGAGCACGGGCGTTGCGTCGCGGCCGTAGCCGATACCGGTGCCGTTGTGGGCGCGGCCCGGCGCCATGCGGCCCCGGCACTGGGTCGGGAGGTGACGGCTCATATGCGGGAGTTGGCCATGAACCGAGCCGAGGTGAGGGTGGTGGTGGGTGAGGACCCCGGCGATGAGGTGGACATCCTGTTGGCGGCCAACAGCGGCGCGCCCTCCCTGCCGCTCACATCGGCCGCTTCGGGGGGAGAGTTGGCTCGGATCATGCTGGCCCTGCGCCTGGTGACCAGCGCCGGCCCCCCGGTGCTGGTGTTCGATGAGGTGGACGCGGGCATTGGCGGCCAGGTTGCCCAAACCGTGGGTCGGGCGCTCTCTCGCCTCACCCCGGAGCACCAGGTGCTGGTGGTTACCCACCTACCTCAGGTAGCCGCCTGCGCCGACCACCAGGTGAGCATCAGCAAGCACGATGACGGGTTCTCCGTGACGGTGGTAGCCGAGACCTTGGAGGGTGAGGATCGGATCGTGGAGCTATCCCGCATGCTCTCGGGATCGCCCGCAAGCCAGAGCGCCCGCCTTCATGCTTTGGAACTTTTGGAGGCATCGAAGCGTTGAGAGCCCCAAGTGGCACGGGCCGCTACCACCGTCCGCTCGGCGCTAGAACTTTTGGAGGCATCGAAGCGTTGATGGTGGTGCTCATTGTCATCGCCGGGGGCTAGGATTTACGGGCGTGACCAAACACATCTTTGTCACCGGTGGGGTGGCGAGTTCCCTGGGCAAAGGGCTCACTGCCGCGTCACTGGGGCGCTTGCTCAAGCAGCGTGGTCTGCGGGTGATCATGCAGAAGCTGGATCCGTACATAAATGTGGATCCCGGTACCATGAACCCGTTTGAGCATGGGGAGGTGTTCGTCACCGACGATGGTGGGGAGACCGACCTGGATCTCGGCCACTACGAACGGTTTGTGGATGAGAACCTCACCAAGCTCTCCAATGCCACCACCGGCTCCATTTACTCCTCGGTCATCGCCGCGGAGCGGTACGGGGAATATCTGGGCAAGACGGTACAGGTGATACCCCACGTCACCAATGAGATCAAAAACCGCATCATGCGGCTGGTATCCGACGACACCGATATCGTCATCACCGAGATCGGCGGCACCGTCGGCGATATCGAGATACTTCCCTTCCTGGAGGCCATCCGCCAAGTGCGCTTGGATGTGGGGCGGGGCAATGTCTGCTACATCCACGTCACGCTGGTTCCCTTCATCGGGCCGGCGGGGGAGCAGAAGACCAAACCCACCCAGCATTCGGTGACCGAGCTTCGCAGCCGGGGGGTTCAGCCCGATGCCATCGTGTGTCGCAGCGAGAAGCCCATCTCCCAGGCCTTGAAACGCAAAATATCCGGCCTGTGCGATGTGGATGTGGCGTCGGTGGTCAACGCGGCCGATGCCGACAGCATCTATGAGATCCCCCTGGTGCTCCACGAGGAAGGCCTCGATCGTGAGGTGTGCAACATTTTGCGCCTGGATGTGCCCGAGCCTGACCTGGCCGCCTGGCAGCAGTTGGCTCAGCGGATTGCCATCCCCCGCAGCACCGTGCGCATCGGTCTCATCGGCAAGTACGTCACCCTTCAGGATGCCTATCTGTCGGTGGTGGAGGCGTTGAACCATGCTGCCATCCACCAAGACGTGTCCGTGGAGATCAAGTGGATTCAGGCCGAGAGCGTGGAGGGTTTGATGGTCGACAGCCTGTTGAGCGGGTTGGACGGCATCGTGATTCCCGGTGGGTTCGGTGAACGGGGGGTGGAGGGGAAGATAAACGCTGCCGCCTATGCCCGGGAGAACGGTATTCCCTGCCTGGGCCTCTGCCTGGGCCTTCAAGCGATGACCATAGACTATGCCCGCAACGTTCTGGGCCTGGCCAAAGCCCACTCGAGCGAGTTCGATCCCCGCACCCCCTGGCCGGTCATAGATCTGATGGAGTCGCAGCGCAGCATCACCGGCAAGGGCGGCACCATGCGGTTGGGGGCGTGCTTGGCAAAGCTGCGACCCGGTACCAAGGTGGCCGAGGTGTACGGCACCCAGGTGGTATCCGAACGCCACCGTCATCGCTATGAGTTCAACCCCAGGCTGCGCAGCCGTTTTGAGGGCACCGACTTCGTGATAGCGGGGGAGTCGCCCGACGGGCTGCTGGTGGAGTTCATCGAATTGGATGGTCACCCCTGGTGGGTGGGTACCCAGGCCCATCCCGAGTTCAAGAGCCGTCCCGACAGGCCCTCACCCCTGTTCTGCGGTTTGGTGCAGGCCGCGCTGGCCCGAAGCGGGAGCGGACCGGCTGCTGATACGGTGGATGACTCCGCCGGGGGAGCCGATTCCGGGGCCGCTCCCGACCAGGCCGATGCATTATCCATCGCTTCTGGATCCATCGCTTCTGGTTGAGGGATATTTGGGTGAGGGATCAAAAAGTGACGGCCGGCAAGGGCGGAGCCGGGTTCACCCTGGTGGGGGAGCGCCGGGAATGGCAGGGGCGGGTGGTATCGCTGTCGGTTGCCCAGATCAAGGCCCCCGACGGTTCGATGTACGAGAGGGAGATAATCCGCCATCCCGGTGCCGCAGTGGTGGTTCCTCTCGACGGTGGGAATGTCATCATGATTCGTCAGTATCGAGCTGCGGTGAACCGGGAGATGCTGGAAATCCCCGCCGGGAAGCTGGACGAGGCTGGTGAGCCTCCGGAGGTGGCGGCCCAGCGGGAGTTGGAGGAGGAGATCGGTAAGCGAGCCGGCCGTCTGGATCTTTTGGCTGTCTTCCACAACTCCCCGGGCTTTTGCGACGAGATAACCCACTGCTACCTGGCTACCGACCTGGTGGATGCCGGCCGGTCCCCCCACAGTGTCGAGGAGCAGCACATGGCCATCGAGACCATAGATTTGGCCGATGTGCCCGGGTTGGTGGCTGCGGGCGAGTTGATGGATGCCAAGTCCATCGCCGGGTTGATGCTGGCTCGCGAGCGATTGGGGTGATGCCGCCGGCGGGCGGGTCAAAAGGGGTGGAGGCTCGCCCCGATCTCGATCCCGATCATGTGATGCCGCCGGCGGGTGGGTCAAAAGGGGTGGAGGGTTTCTTGGATTGGCTGGTGCTGGAGCGAGGTAGGTCGCCCCGCACCTGCGAGTCCTATCGCCGGGACCTGAACCGCTACCGCGCCACCCTGGTGGCGCGGGGTAGCAGTTTCGAGGCTGCGGTCGAGGACGACATCCTGGCTTTTCTGCACCATGAGCAGGGTCGGGGGATGGCCCCGGTGTCGGTCAAACGGGCGCTGACCGCGGTCCGAACCTTTCATCAGTTCCTTATCGTCGAAGGGGTGAGAGCCGATGACCCCGGTGCTCACATCGAACTCCCCAGGGTGCCGGTTGGAGTGCCCAAGGCGCTGAGTGAGGCCGAGGTGGATGGGATCATGGACGCCGTCACCGGGTCGGATCCGGCGTCTCGGCGGGACCGGGCACTGTTGGAAGTGCTCTACGGCACCGGGATGCGTATCGGCGAGCTGGTGGGTTTGTCGCTGCCGGATCTGGACATGGGAGCCTCGACGGTGCGCGTTCTGGGCAAGGGCCGAAGGGAGCGCATCCTGCCGGTGGGTCGATGCGCCCACGAGGCGATGACCGCCTGGTTGGTTCCCGCAGGGCGGGGCGCGATGGAGCCCGAACGCTGGGCATCGGTGAACGACCAGGAGGCTGTCTGGCTCAATCAGCGGGGCCGTCGCCTGTCCCGGCAGGGGGCCTGGGGGGTGGTGAAGAAACGGGCCCGGCAGGTGGGGCTGGGGGCAAGGGTCTCCCCCCATGTGTTCCGCCACTCGTGCGCCACCCACATGCTGGATCGTGGGGCCGACATCCGGGCGGTACAAGAACTTCTGGGTCACGCCTCCATCAGCACCACGCAGATCTACACCATGGTGGCCACCGAGCGGTTGTGGGAGACTTACCGATCGGCTCATCCCCGAGCCAGAAAATAGGGCTCGGCAGCCACATTTGCAGGCTATGTTGTGGGAGACCTACAGATCGGCTCATCCCCGAGCGACGCTCGACCGGTGAAGGGCTGGGTCCATGAACAATTGGCTCCATCTTGGGCGGCGCTTCTTCGAGTCGTTGACCGATCGTGGCCCCAACCCCGGGGCGGAAGTCTGGTTGCTCGGGTTGCTCAACGGCGCGGAGGCAGAACTCTACCGGCGGATGAGCGCGGTTGATCGCAGCCACGCGGTACGTTCGGCCACCTGCCCCGGACTGGTTGATGATGCCCAGCGGGTGGCCGCCGCTCTCCATGATGTGGGCAAGACCGAGGCCGGGTTGGGTATTGTCGCCCGGGTAGGGGCCACCGTGGTGGGCGCGGTTTCGCCCGGCCTCCTCACCGGCCGGTGGGCCCTATATCGGGATCACCCCCGCCGGGGAGCGGAGATGTTGCGAGCGGCGGGCAGTGCCGAGTTGACCGTGGTGTGGGCTGCGGAACATCACCGCGGCCCTGCTCAATCCTCACTTGCTCCCGATGTGGTTGCCGCCCTGTCGGCCGCGGACTGATCGGGTTGTTTCCGTTATTGCCGCGTGGTTCGCTCGGCCCCATGTCGCTGCCCTGTCGGCCGCGGATTGATCGGGTTATGGCGGCTTCATGGCGGTAGGCTCTGCTTTATGCGCACCGAGATTCCCAGGATCATCAGCGTGGACGACCACCTGGTGGAACCCGCCCACTTATGGGAGAGCTGGCTGCCCGAGCGGTTCAAGGAGAAGGGGCCGCGTGTCGAGCGTCGCCGGGTGGGGCCGATCACCTACGTAGGCGGGGCCAAGATGTACACCTACGAGCTGGATGTGGAGGGGGCACCGTGGGGTGATGTCTGGTTCTACGAGGACCTCGTCTACCCCAACAAGCGTCATGTGGCGGCGGTGGGTTTCGATCGGGACGATATGGAAGCCGTGCCCATCACTTACGATGAGATGCGTCCGGGGTGCTACGAGCCCCGAGCCCGGATTGAGGACATGCAGATGAATCATGTCGAGGCATCGCTGTCGTTCCCGACCTTTCCCCGGTTCTGCGGCCAGACCTTCCTGGAGGCCGATGACAAGGAGCTGGCCCTGGCCTGCGTGCGGGCCTACAACGACTTCATGATCGAGGAGTGGTGCGGGGATTCCGATGGGGCGCTCATTCCCCTGACCATCATCCCCCTGTGGGATGTGGAGTTGGCCCGGGCCGAGGTTGAGCGCAACGCGGCCCGGGGCTGCCACGCGGTGTGCTTCAGCGAGATCGCTCCCAATCTGGGTCTGCCCAGCATCCACACCGGTTACTGGGATCCGTTCTTCTCGGCCTGCCAGGACACTGTCACTGCGGTGTGCATGCACATAGGTTCCTCGTCGGTGATGCCTGCGGCCTCCCCCGATGCCCCGCCGGCGGTGTCGGCCTCGCTCAGCTTCAACAACGCCATCGCCTCGATGAGCGATTTCTTGTTCTCAGGGGTGCTGGTCCGGTTTCCCGAGCTGAAGCTGGCCTACTCCGAGGGCCAGATCGGCTGGATCCCCTACATTCTGGAGCGCTGCGACGATGTGTGGTCGGAGCACCGGGCCTGGGGCGGGGTGCGCGACATCGTTCCCGAACCGCCCTCCACCTACTACTACCGCCAGATCTTCGGCTGCTTCTTCCGCGACAACCACGGTTTGAAGTCCCTGGATGAGGTGGGGGTGGACAACGTCACCTTCGAGACCGACTACCCTCATACCGACAGTACCTGGCCCCACAGCAAGAAGGTGGCCGAGGACATGATGGGCCACCTGCCCCCCGATGTGGTCCACAAGCTGGTTCGGGGAAACGCCGCCCGCCTCCTCAACCTCGACATCGGTTGAAACTCACAAACGAGGTTCAGGCACAGGAGGCGAACGTGCGATGCAGCAGGACCTCTGACATTAGGTAGCGGCCCTTGGTCAACATGTTCAGGCACAGGAGGCGAACGTGCGATGCAGCAGGGCTGTTTGTTCCCGGGCGTGTATCGAGGAGCTGCCGGTGGCGGGACTGGCCGACTCGCTACGGCTGAACCGGATGATGTCGCACCGGTCACCGAAGGCATCGTGGAGGTGGCCCTTGACGTAGTTCCACGGGCCCATGTTCTGGGGTTCCTCCTGGAGCCAGATGATCCTCTTGGCATCGGAAAAGCGGCCAACCGCCTCGGCCAGGGCTTCGGCCGGCCAGGGGTAGAGCTGTTCCACCCGGAGCACCGCGGCGGGCGAGCCCTGCCGGTCCCTCTCGGTGATGGCCTCGTGGCTGATCTTGCCGGTGGTCAGCACCACGCTCGTGGCCCGGTGGGGGTCGATTCCGCTCGGATCGGCCAGGAGCGGGGCGAACCCTCCATCGGTCAGGTGTGTAACCGGGGATCGGGCGGCGCGGTGGCGCAGTAGCGATTTGGGGGTGAACACCACCAGCGGCCGGCGCTGGGGGCGAATGGCCTGGTCTCGTAGCAAGTGGAAGTACTGGGCCGCAGTGGAGGGGTTGGTCACCCGGATGTTGTTGTCCGCCACCGATTGCAGGAACCGCTCGATACGCCCGGAGGAGTGCTCGGGTCCCTGCCCCTCGAAACCGTGGGGCAGGAGCATCACCAGAGCCGAGCGCTGATTCCACTTGTCCTCGGCCGACACGACGAACTGGTCGAGGATGATCTGCGCGCCGTTGACGAAATCACCGAATTGGGCCTCCCAGAGCACCAAGGTGTCGGTGGCCACCACCGAGTAGCCGTACTCGAAGCCCAGGGCCGCATACTCCGACAGCAGGGAGTCGTAAACCCACAACTCGGTCCCGTCCCCGCACAGCCCGTCCAGCGGGCAGTGCTCCCGGCTCGTCTCGTTGCACACCAGCGTGCTGTGGCGATGCGAGAACGTGCCCCGCCGGGAGTCCTGCCCGGCGAGGCGGATGGATGTTCCTCCGGCCAGAAGCGTGCCGAAGGCGAGGGCCTCGGCCAGCCCCCAATCCACCATGCCTTCGCCCATCATGGTGTCGCGGGCCCGGAACTGGCGGGCGAGTTTGGGATGCAGCACGAAACCGTCAGGCACCGATCTCAGAGCCTTATACGCTTGGTTGATCTGATCGTTGGTCACGCTGGTGGCCAGCGCTTCGGCCACCGGGGGAGTGGCATCGCCCATCGCCGCTGAGCTCGACAGATCAAGGTCGGCACCGGCTTCGTCGGTTTTGCCGGTGCCGTATTGTTGTTTCGGGTCCGGTCCGGTTTTGCCGGGGCCATTGTTGGCGGCAGAACCGGTCTCGTCATTTCCGGTTTCGCCGGTGTCGTTGTTGGCGGCAGAACCGGTCTCGGCATTTCCGGTTTTGCCGGTGTCGTTGTTGGCGGCAGAACCGGTCTCGTCCGGCTCGGACTCTTCGATGGTGGCCCGGTCCCGGGTCTCGTCCAGGGCTTGCTGGAGCTTGGCCCGGAACTCGTCCATGGCCTGCTCGGCTTCCTCCAGGGTTATGTCACCCCGCTTGACCAATGATTCCACGTATCGCTTACGAACCGACCGGTGGCCTTCGATCCGGCGATACATCTCGGGCTGGGTGTAGCTGGGATCATCGGCCTCGTTATGACCATGGCGGCGGTAGCACCACATTTCGATGACCACGTCCTTGTGGAAGTGGTTGCGGTAGGCCAGTGCCAGGCGGCCCACCCGGGCGCAGGCCTCGGGGTCGTCGCCGTTCACATGGAGGATGGGGGCCTGGATCATCTTGGCCACGTCGGTGCAGTAATAGCTGGAGCGGGCCGACTCCGAGGTTGTGGTGAACCCGACCTGGTTGTTGATCACCAGATGCACCGTTCCCCCGGTGCGGTAGCCCCGGATCAGCGACAGGTTCAGCGTCTCGCTCACCACCCCCTGGCCGGCAAAGGCGGCATCCCCGTGCACCAGCAGGGGTAGAACCGGGTAATCGTCGTCGTCAACTCCTGAGGGGGATTCAACGGTCTGGAGTTCGCTTGAACTGTCAACTCCTGAGGGGGATTCAACGGGTTGCTCAACCGGGCCGGGTTTGTTCCTCCGGCGCCTGATGCGATCCATGCGGGCCCGGACCATGCCCTCCACCACCGGGTTCACCGCCTCCAGGTGCGACGGGTTGGCGGCCAGTTCCACCGGAATATGGTTGCCCGCCCTGCTCCCGAAAAGCGTGATCATTCCCAAGTGGTACTTGACATCACCCGATCCCTGGGTGAACGACTCGTCCTGGTTGCCCTCGAATTCGCCGAATAGCCGCCCATATTCCTTGCCCACGATGTTCACCAGCACGTTCAGCCGTCCCCGATGGGCCATACCTATCATCGCGGAGTTCATTCCCAGGTCGGCGGCCCCGCCGAGCACGGTGTCCAGCACCACGATGGCACTTTCGGCCCCCTCTATTCCGAACCGCTTCTGGCCCACGTACTTGGTCTCCAGGAACCGCTCCAACGCTTCTGCCGCGTTCAAGCGGTCCAGGATGTGGAGTTTCTCACTGAGCCCCACGGAGGTGTCAACCCCCTCCACATGCTCCTGGATCCACTGCTTCTCGTCGGGTTCCTGGATGTGCATGTACTCCACGCCCACCGTCCGGCAGTAGGCGTCGCGCAGCACATGGAGGATTTCACCGAGCGGCATCCGTGGGCGGGCGTTGCCCAGATCCGTACCGCCGAAGCCGGTGGCCAGAAACTCCCGGTCCAGATCCCATATGGTCAACCCGTAAGTGGCCGGGTCCAACTCGTCGTGCATCTCCGGCACCTTGGCCGCCAGGGGGTCCAAGTCGGCGATGAGGTGCCCGCGAGCCCGGTACATGTTGACAATCGTGTTCACCTGAACCTGCTTCACCACCATGGCCTGCTCGCGGTCGGCGGGCATCACGTCGGGTCGCCAGCGCACCGCCTCGTAGGGCACGCCGATCGCTCGGAACACGTTGTCGTAGAAGTCGTGCTCGCCCAGCAGCAGGCGGTGGACGGCCGCCAGGAACATGCCCGATTCGGCACCCTGGATGATGCGATGGTCGTAGGTGGACGACAGGGTGATTACCTTCGACACCCCCAGGCCGGCCAGCGTTCGAGGGTCGGAGGCGTGGTACGCGGTGGGGTAGTCGATGGTGCCGATTCCCACGATGACTCCCTGGCCCGGCATGAGCCTGGGAACCGATTGGACGGTGCCCATGGTGCCGGGATTGGTGAGGCTCACAGTGACGCCGGCAAAGTCGTCGGGACTCGGATTGTTGCCTCGCACCTTGCGGACCATGGTGTCGTACATCTCCACGAATTGAGGGAAGTCCAGCGTGTCGGCATCGGGGATGCAGGGCACCATGAGGGATCGGGAGCCATCGGCCTTCTCCAGGTCCACGGCGATGCCCAGACCTACGTGCGGGTGATGGATCACCCGGGGCCCGCTGCCGGTGTCGTGGTAGGTGGAGTTCATGACCGGCATGTGGTGGGCGATGGCCTGCACCACGGCGTAGCCGATCAGATGGGTGTAGGACACCTTGCGCCCATCGGTGCGGCCCAAGTAGCCGTTTATGATGCTGCGGTTGACATCCAGCAACTTGGCCGGGATCTCCCGGAAGCTGGTGGCGGTGGGGACGGCCAGGCTGGACTCCATGTTCCGGGCGATCCGGGCTGCTGAGCCCCGTAGCGGGTTCCCCGCCGGGGGTTCCGACGGCTCGGTCGGCTCCGCAACCGGCTCGGGCCGGACTGCGGGGGTTCCCGTTTTGGTTGGGGTTCCCGGTTCAGTTGGGGTTCCCGGTTCAGTTGGGGTTCCCGTTTTGGTTGGGGTTCCCGGTTCAGCCACTACCCGGTCGGGTCGGTAGTCGGAGAAGAAGTCCTGCCAACTTTCGCTGACCGATGTGGGATCGGTCAGGTACAGGTGGTGCATCTCGTCCACCAGCCACGCGTTCTGACCTACGACTTGCTGGGCTTCGGGGGCCATGTACGCAGTTTATGAACTTCGGAGCCACTAGGGTTCTGCCAGTGCGGTTGGCTACTTGGAATGTGAATTCGCTGAACGCCCGCATGCCCCGGGTTCAGGAGTGGTTGGAGCTGGCCGACCCCGATGTTTTGTGCATGCAGGAGACCAAGATGGCCGACGATGCCTTTCCGGGTCTGGCCTTTGAGGCAATGGGCTACGAGTGGGTCCATAACGGCCAGGGGCGTTGGAACGGGGTGGCCATCTTGAGCCGGGTAGGGCTCGACGGCGCCGCCAACGGTTTTGCCGATGGCCGAGAGGTCGATCCCGATGCCCGCATCGTGTGGGCCACCTGCGCCGGGGTGAGGGTGGCCAGCGCCTACATTCCCAACGGCCGGGAGCTGGGCCATGACCACTACCACTACAAGCTGGATTGGCTGGGCCGGCTGCGGTCCCATCTCGAGGCCAATGCCAGTGCCGCCGATCCGGTGGTGGTGGCCGGAGACTTCAACGTGGCCCCGGCCGACAACGATGTTTGGGACATGACGGCTTTCGAGGGGATGACTCACGTGAGCGAACCCGAGCGGGAAGCATTCCTGGAGATGGTGGACTGGGGGCTGGTGGACGTGTTTCGCCGCCGGTGGCCCGATGATGGTTTGTACACCTTCTGGGATTACCAGGCTGGGCGGTTCCACAAGCGCCAGGGGATGCGAATCGACATGGTTATGGCAACCGAACCGCTGGCTGGGAGAGCGACCACGGTTCTGATGGATCGCAATGCCCGCAAGGGGGAGAAACCGTCGGACCACGCCCCTGTGGTGGTGGACTTCGACTGGGATCCGATTCACGGTATTCGTTGATGCCTGATCTGGGGGCAACGGTGTTCGCGGCCGAGGCCGGGGGGTTCGACCTTCTGGTCTTTTGGGTTCAGATACTGGTTCTGGTTACCACCGCCCATCTCTTCGGGGTTGTGATGAGGAAGGTGGGTTTGCCCTCGGTGGTGGGAGCGCTCATGGCCGGGCTGGTGCTCGGGCCGTCGGTGTTCGGGGTGGTGTGGGAATCGGGTTTCGAGTGGTTCCTGCCCACCGGTAGCGAGCAAACAGCCGCGCTGGATGCGGTGAGCTGGGTGGGGGTGGCCCTGTTGCTGGTGGTCACCGGATTCGAGACCGACCTGGGACTCATCTCCAAGCTGGGCCGGCCTGCTCTTCTGGTGACCGCCGGAAGCCTGGTGGTGCCGCTGGTCGCCGGCATCGTGGTGGGGATGCTGATGCCCTCCATTTTTCTGGGGGACGAGGCGGAACGGTTCACATTCACCTTGTTCGTGGCCCTTGCCCTGAGCGTGTCATCGCTGGCGGTGGTGGCCAAGATTCTCAGCGAACTGGGGCTGATGCGGCGGGATTTCGGCCAGATCACCGTGGCTGTCGGCATGGCCAATGATGTGGTCGGCTGGATCATGTTGGGTGTTTTCGCCGGTTTGGTTACCTCCGGCGGGGTGTCGGTCGGGCAGGTCTTGGCCACGCTGGGGGGAATAGTGGCGTTCGGGGTGCTGGCCCTCACCGTTGGCCAGCGGCTTGTGAACATGCTCCTGCGCCGGGTGCGGCGCACCGGGGGCAACCTGGCTGCGGCGCTGGCGGTGTGCATGATCACAATGTTGGGCTTTGGAGTGGTCACCGAGTGGCTGGAAGTGGAGGCCGTGTTGGGAGCCTTCGTGGCCGGAGTGGTGCTGCACCGGTCCCGCTTCCAGCACGAGGAGGTAATTCACCACCTTGAGGGCCTCACCGGGGCACTGTTCGCGCCCGTGTTCTTCGCCACTGCCGGATTGAAGGTGGATCTTCGCCTGCTGAACGATTCCGAGGCTTTGCTGTGGGCGCTGGTGCTGCTGGTGGTGGCCATCGTCTTCAAGTTCGCCGGTGCTTACGGTGGGGCCCGCCTTGCCGGTCGCACCCATCGGGCTGGACTGGCTCTGGGGGCCGGGTTGAACGCCCGGGGAGCTCTGGAGATCGTCATCGCGGCTGTGGGGCTGAGCCTTGGGGTGTTCAGCTCCACCGCCTTCTCGGTGATTGTGCTGGTGCCGGTGATCACATCGCTGTTCGCGTCGGCCACCCTGCGATGGGTGGTGAACAACTGGCAAGGCACCCCGGACGAGCAGGCGCGCCTCGGGAGGGAGAAGGCTCTGAGCCAAAACCTGGTGGTGCGCACTTCCCGGCTGCTGCTGCCCAGCCGGGGCGGGCCGGAGTCCATTGCGGCCGCCCAGGTTCTGCATTTCGCCTGGCCGGTGGAGGCCGGAGCCACGGTGTTCACGACCGGCGACCGGGACACCGAGGTGGACATAACCCCGTTGCGAAACGTGATGTACGACCGCTCTCTGGAGCATCGACGGGTGCGGGTTGATGATCCGGTGCGGGCGATCATCGACGAGAGTCGGTTGGGTTACGGGGTGATCGGGCTGGGAGCTTTGGATTATGTGGATACCCAACAGGTGATCTCGCCCCTGGTGGACGGGGTGCTGTCAGAGAGCCCCATACCGGTGGTCGTGGTGCGCCGAGCCCGGAACTTGGACCGACCGCTGCCGGGGGCGTTCAGCCGGGCAGTGGTGCCGGTTACCGGAAGCCCGGTATCCCGGGCTGCCCAGGAGGTGGCGTTCAACCTCAGTGCCCAGCTTGGCACCGAGTTGCATCTCACCCATGTGAACTCGGGGCGGGGTGAGCCGGCGGCGTTACCGTCTCTTTTCGGTCGCCGGATGATTCCCCGCAGCGCGCCGGATGTGGGGGAGCAGGTGGTGCAGCAGGCCATGGCTCATGCCGACGAGTTGGGAGCGACATCCCGGTCGGTGGTGTTGGAGGGTTCGTCGCCGGCCGAACTGATCCTTGATTTGGTGCGGGACATCGAGGCCGATCTGGTGGTGATGGGAGCTCACCTCCGCCGGGTTGGGGATCGTCCGTTTTTGGGTCACAGGGTTGAGCAGGTGCTCCGGGATTGCGATGCCACCGTGGTGGTGGTTCTCATCCCATTCGATCTCTGACCGCAGGGGTTGGTGGGTTATCCGGTTTCTAGGATGCCCGCCGGTTGAGGCCAATGGTGGTTGGGTGCTGGTGGGTTATCCGGTTTCTAGGATGGCACCCAGGTAGCACGAGGGGGTGCGGGGGACCGTTCGGTCACCGAAGACCCGTTCGGCGGCCCAGTGGCAGTGCAGCTCGCGTTCCGCCCTGGTGATGGCCACATGCAGCAGCCGCTGCTCCTCGGCTCTTTCGGCTGGTTCCTGGGCGTGGCCGATCGGCACCAGTCCCTGTTCCAAGCCGGCCAGATGCACGATGGGCCACTCCAGTCCCTTGGCCGCGTGGAAGGTCACCACGTCTACCCCGTCAATGGATTGGTCGATCTTCGGATCACTGCTCAGGGGGGAGTTGTTCTCGAGGTGGTGGGCGGTGGTCCGAATCCGAATCCGAAAGGGAATGGTTGCCCGTTCCAGTGCGCTGGTTAAGGTGGCAATCTGGGCATTGGTCCGGACCAGTACCGCCATTGACGACCAGGCCACCTCCGGGCCCTTGGCATCCCGCAGCATCCGAGCTATGTCATCGGCTTCGTCCCAATGGTTGGCGTGGCTGGATACCGTGGGTCGGGGGCCGTCGGCACAAGTGGCTTCCAGCGAGTTGGCCGAAGCCCCCAGCACGTTCTTGGCGGCGGTCAGTATTTGAGGGCTGGAGCGGTAGTTGTCCACCAGGTCGAGCATCTGCGCATCCGGAAACCAGTGGTCGAACCGCTGGATGTAATCGGCCTCGGCACCGTTCCAGCGGTAGATGGCCTGGTTGGAGTCACCCACCGCGCACAAGTCGTTGCGGTTTCCCAGCCAGGCTTGGAGCAGTTCGAACTGCAACGGGTTGACGTCCTGGAACTCATCCACGAACAGGTGTTGGAACCGCCAGCGTATGGCTTCGGCATAGTCGGGGTCCTCGTTTAGATCGTTCAGGGCCAGGATCAGCAGGTCATCGAAATCCACCGTGCTTTGCTTGCGCTTCTCGTTCTCATATTGCTGGTAGAAATCGCCGATCAGTGCGGGCTCCATTCCCGACCACCGGCGAGCTTGAACGGCGGACTCTGCGTAGCACTCGGGTTGGATGCGGCGGGCTTTGGCCCACTCGATCTCGGTTGCCACTTCGAGCAAACCGGTTCTGTCCAGGCGCTGCTTGCCTTTTCGGGCGATTCTGGCCATCAGCCCCAGCTTGTTCGACATCAACTCGAGGGCTCGCACACCCTGCTCGGCCCACCGGATGCGCAACTGGGCATATGCCGTGCTGTGGAAGGTTCCCGCGCTTGCCGAGCTCTCCAGGCCCAGCCCGGTCAAGCGGTTTCGCAGCTCGGCCGCCGCTTTGCGGGTGAATGTGAGGGCCAAAGTGCGGCGAGGGTCGATTCTGCCGGTCAACGATTGATAAGCAATCCTACGGGTCAACACCCTGGTTTTGCCGGTGCCGGCACCAGCCCGGATGCATAGAGGGATGCTCTGCGTGCTCACCGCGGCCTTTTGCCGCTCGTTCAGTCCGCTCAGGAGTTCCTCTGGATCGGTTACCGCCAAGGCCGCTGGCACTGATCGCTTCAGGTGTCGCTTGCGGGGTGGCTCTGGAAGCGACCTTCTATGATTCCTGTTTTGGCGGCCAAATCGATAATCGAGTTGGTTAGCTGATCTGTCCGCTGGTGCATAAAGGTAAACCCGGTGTGCATTTCTTCGCGCATACTGGTGTCGCCGTCGTGCATTTCTTTGCGGAGTGTGGTTTCGAGTTCTTTCATTTCTTCGCGGATGCTGGCGAACCCGTCGTGCATTTCTTTGCGGAGTGTGGTTTCGAGTTCTTTCATTTCTTTGCGGAGTGTGGTTTCGAGTTCTTTCATTTCTTCGCGGATGCTGGCGAACCCGGTGTGCATTTCTTCGCGGATGCTGGCATCGCCGGCATGCATTTCTTCCCGGAGCCTGGTTTGGCCTTTGCTCAGCTTCGAGAGCTGCTCTCGAAGCTCAGTTAAGTCAGCGCGCCGAGCGCGGTCCAGATACAGAATCAAGGTGATGACAACCCCCAACATGGCGATCATGGCCTGGTCCATGATGTTCTCCTAAACGATCTGTCGCACGGGGGAAGCGGAAAGTACCCTAACAGGTCGGCGGCGGGCGCGCAAGAAATATTTTCACGGCTAGTTCGGTTGGGGCTGTGAGAGGATGGCGGGGATGTTTGCGGTTTCAAGGCAGCGGTTCGAGGAACTGGTGGCGCAGGCTCTGGATGAGATTCCCGGTGAGCTGGCCGATCTTATGGAGAATGTAGCCGTGCTGGTGGAGGACGAAGGCGATAGCCCGGATATCTGGGGCCTGTACGACGGGGTGCCGCTCACGGATCGTGGTGGCTACGGCGAGGGCGAGATGGTGTTGCCTGACCGTATCTTCATCTACCGGTTGCCGATCTGCGAGGGGTGCGAGAGCGAGGCCGAGGTGGTGCAGGAGGTACGGGTCACCGTCATCCACGAGGTGGCTCATCACTTCGGTTTTGAGGACGACCGCCTAGACGAGTTGGGTTGGGCCTGATCCGGGCTGGCTATTCCACGAGTTGGGTTGGGCCTGATCCGGGCTGGCTATTCCACGAGTTGGGTTGGGCCTGATCCGGCTGACCACTGCATCAACGGGGTACCCTGCCGCAATGGACAAGTCCGGGCAGAGCACGGGGCCACTCAAGGGTATTCGGATGGTGGAGATTGCCGGGATAGGCCCGGCACCGTTCGCCGCCATGGTATTGGCCGATCTGGGGGCCGAGGTGCTGCGGATCGACCGAGCCGATCGTGTCCGGGAGGAAATGCCCCGGACTCCCCATTTCGACTTGCTGAACCGGGGCCGCCGCAGCGTGGGCGTCGACCTCAAGCATCCCGACGGTGTGGAGACCGTGCTGACGCTTGTGGAGAGCGCTGACGGGCTGATTGAGGGATTTCGCCCCGGTGTGGCTGAGCGCCTGGGGATCGGCCCCGAGGCGTGTCTGGAGCGCAACCCTCAGATGGTTTACGGGCGCATGACCGGCTGGGGTCAGGACGGTCCTTACGCGTCCATGGCTGGTCATGACATCAACTACATAGCCCTTTCGGGTGTGTTGGGGGCGATTGGTCGAGCCGGGGAGGCCCCGGTGCCGCCGGTGAATTTGGCCGGTGATTTCGGCGGGGGAGGAATGCTGCTGGCCGTCGGGATGCTGGCCGGGATCCTGGAGGCTCGTGCCTCGGGTCGGGGGCAGGTGGTGGATGCCTCCATGGTGGAGGGTTCCGCTCTGCTCATCACCATGATCTACGGCATGCACCAATTGGGGGTGTGGGGTCCCCGGGGCACCAACCTGCTCGACACCGGAGCCTGGTTCTACGATGTCTACGAGTGTGCCGATGGGGAGTACATATCGCTGGGTTCGCTGGAACCGCAGTTCTTCGCGGAGATGGTGGAGAAAATGGGGTTGGATGCCGGCGGGATCGATCAGAACGACCGTTCCACCTGGCCGGAGATGCGAGCTCGATTGGCTGAGGCGGTCAAGTCCAGGACCAGGGATGAATGGTGCGGGATTCTTGATGGCTCCGACACCTGTTTCGCCCCGGTGCTCAGCCTGTCCGAGGCTCCGGACCATCCCCACAACGCCGCCCGGGGTACCTTCGTGGAGGTGGGGGGCGTGCTTCAGCCCGGCCCGGCCCCTCGCTTCAGCCGCACCCCGGCTCGGATCGATCGTGCCGCCCCCCATCCCGGCCAGCACTCCGCTGAGGCGCTGATCGACTGGGGGTTTGACGCCACCACGGTGGCCGGTCTCCAAGAATCCGGGGCCGTGAAGTAGATGGGAACCATGGTGAACTTTCATGCCCATCCTGATGATGAGGCCATCGCCACCTCCGGCACCATGATGAAGGCGGCCGATGACGGCCATCGGGTGGTGCTGGTGGTTGCCACCCGGGGGGAGCAGGGTGAGCCGGTGTCCGGTGTGCTGGAACCCGGCGAGCGGTTGGGAGAGCGAAGGGCGGCGGAGACCCTGGATTCAGCCGCAATCATCGGAGCTCATCGGGTGGAGTTCCTGGGCTACGAGGATTCGGGGATGGCAGGGGACCCGGCCAACGACAACCCGGCGTGCTTTTGGCGAGCCGACTTTGACGAGGCGGTGGAGCGCTTGGCTCGGATCCTGATCGAGGAGTCCGCCGATGTGCTCACTGTTTACGACGAGCACGGTGGATATGGTCATCCCGACCACATCCAGGTTCACCGGGTGGGGGTGGGTGCCGCCCGCAAGGTCGGGATCGAAAGGGTGTTCTACGCCACCATGAACCGGACCCGTATCCTGCGCCAGATGGCCGAGGTTGAGTCCTTTGCCGAGGCCATGGAAGCGATGGAGACCGAGCGGTTGGAACGGTTCGACCCGGAGGATTTCGGTACCGCTGAAGAGGAGATAACCCAGGAGGATTTCGGCACCGCTGAAGAGGAGATAACCCATGCGGTGGACGTGACCAGCTACTTGGGGCGCAAGCGAGCCGCCATGTTGGCTCACACCAGCCAGATCGCCCCCGACTCCTTCTTCGGGGACATGACCGAGGAACAGTTCGCCGATGCTTTCGGGGTTGAGTGGTTCGTGGCGCCGGGGTTGGCACAAACGGACGGGTTCGCCACCGACCTGTTCGGTTGAGCTTCTTGTTGGGGGCCGCGGTTGTTCTGGGCCGGGTTTCTCCGGTTGCCCTCTGCGGATTTCATGATCGGTTCTCAGTCAATACTTAGCATCTTTGCTGGTCCGGCTTCTGCCCTCTGGTCGCTGGCCGGATTTCATGATCGGTTCTCCTGGGTCGTGGTGCTGGCCAACGCTGTTGCCGGTGGATGGGCCTTGGGAGCCCATTTCCGGCCCGGGCTTCGGGGTTGGCAGTTGTGGACGTTCATTGCCGTGGCCCAGGGCACCGTCTTTGCCCAGGTGATCATCGGGGTGGTGCTGGAAAATCGCATTGAAACCGATCCAGGTGATCTGCA
This sequence comes from Candidatus Poriferisocius sp., assembly GCF_965202595.1. Lineage (GTDB taxonomy): Bacteria > Actinomycetota > Acidimicrobiia > Acidimicrobiales > Bin134 > Poriferisocius. The sequence continues at coordinate 1,918,083 of NZ_OZ241836.1, read as the reverse complement.
CCGACTTTATGGCTTCGCGGCTATAGCCGCGGTGGCCATCATTTATGCCTATCGACTCCAGATGGCCGACCGCCGCGAACTCCTCTATGCCGGCGGCAGTTTTTTTCTGGCCGGCCTGGCTGTCCGAGCGATGATCCTCAGCTAGCCGGCTGGGGTTTCGAGCTTGACGATGCCACGGCGGGGAGCATCGCGGTGAAGGGTTGCCGGCCGCGGCCAGGGTTTCAGAGGTTGACGACGGGGCAGGTGAGGGTGCGGTTTCAGAGGTTGACGACGGGGCAGGTGAGGGTGCGGTTTCAGAGGTTGACGACGGGGCAGGTGAGGGTGCGGTTTCAGAGGTTGACGACGGGGCAGGTGAGGGTGCGGGTGATGCCGTCCACCATCTGTATCTGGCTCACCACCAAGCGGCCCAACTGGTCCATGGATTCGGCCTCGGCCTTGGCGATCACATCGTAGGGGCCGGTCATTATCTCCGAGATCACCACACCCTCGATCTCCCGGATGGCCTCGGCCACCTGCCGGGCCTTGTCCATTTCGGTCTGGATCAGAACATAAGAGCTGACACCCACGTCGTTGTACCTCCGATTGATTTGTTCTGCATGGTACCCGAGCCACCCGGCAAAAGCTCGGCGGCATGACCGGTTCGCGGAGATTTGTGCATAGTGAACGGGTAAGGATACTGAGCTATGGATCGTGCTCCCACTGGAATCTCAGGCACCCAGGCAGCGTGCAAGGGTAAGGATGTTTAACCATGGACCGTGCTCCCACCAACCCGTACCTCGCCCGTTCCTCCTACGCCATCGGTCACGGCCGGTGCGATCAGCAGGACAACGTGCCGTGGCGGGGTCCCGAAGGTCCCACCGAGGTTCTCGACGAGGAGGTCGATCTTCAGTACGCGTGGTTGGGTCCGTGCCACTTCGGCCACCTGATATCGGGGCCGTATCCCAACGGGCGACGGGCGCTGTGGAGCAACGGGCGCCAGAACATCGTGAAGCTCGACTACGAGACACTGGAGGTGCTCGCCGATCACGAAATAGTTGGCGGGGAGGGGCGCACCCCTGTGCCCGTTCTGGAGGAAAACCTCCGCGGTCTCGATGAGAAGGAGGGTTGGGAGGTGATCGAGCACGCCATCCAACTGTCGATGAGATACATGACCGGTCTCGACGGGATCTACGCGCTCCTCGACTGCGACCACACGCTGTTTCTGGGTCGCAAGGACCATGCGGTGGCCTACGTGGAGACCGATCCGTCCGATCCGGCTTCGGGCATAGTGGAGCGGGACCGGTGGTACAGGCCCAGCCATATCGAGGGCTTTTTCGTAGGGATGAACATGACCTTCGACGGCAGGCTGGTGATGTCCACCGATCATGGCTGGGTCATCGTGCTCGAACGGGACTTCAGCGCCTATAAGGCGCTTCAGGTAGCTGGTGGGGCCGAGAAAGCTGCCGATTACTGCGCCCGCCGGGAATCCGAACGAGGTCACACGGGCTACGGCTGGGTCAGGACCAGCCTTTGTGTTGACAGCGACAACGGCATCTATCTCTCGTCCAACGACCACCACCACAAGCTGCGCTGGACGGGTACCGAGCTCACCGATGATCCCACCCACGGCTGCTGGACGGTGCCCTACCGCAACGGCAGCGGATTAGGCTCCGGTACCACCCCCTCGCTGATGGGTTTCGGCCCCGATGATGACCGGTTCGTGGTGATCGGCGATGGCGACGAGGTGGTGAACATCACTCTTTTGTGGCGCGAAGAGATTCCCGATGATTGGGAGCAACTGCCCAACGCTCCCGATCGCCGTATCGCGGGGATCGGGCCGGCCAACATGGGTGCTCTCGATCTCGATGAGGTCAAGACCGAGCAGTCGATCACCGTGTCGGGTTACGGGGCCATGACGGTCAACAACGAACCGGCCTCGATTCCCGATGGTTTCCCACCGCAGGCATCCCGGATGCTCTGCTTCATGCTCGGCCACAAGCCGGAGTACAGGCCCCACGGACTTCACAAGTACGAGTGGGATCCCGGGGTCCGGGAATTGAGGGAGGCGTGGGTCAACCTCGACATCTCCTCTCCCAATTCGGTTCCCTTCGTTGCCGAGGAGAGCGGCCTGGTCTACACCTGCGGAGTTCGTGACGGTAAGTGGACCCTGGAGGCAGCCGACTGGGCCACCGGTGAGTCACGGTTTCACTATGTCCTCGGGGGGTCCAAGTTCAACACCCTGGGAGCTGGGGTGACGGTGGATGACGACGGTCGCCTCCTGTTCGGATCGATGTGCGGCAAGACCCGCATAAAGCGGGGCCCGGGCTGATGCTCCAACGGCATCTAAAGCGGGGCCCGGGCTAATGGTCCAATGGCATCTAGATTGACCAGCATGGCGACGGTGCTGGTGACTGGGGGGGCGGGTTACGTAGGCAGCCACACGTGTGTTGCCCTGTTGCAGGCGGGTCACGAGGTGGCAGTGGTGGACAGCCTGGCCAATTCCTCGGCCGGTGCGATTGATGCCGTCGCGGGCATCACCGGTTGCCGCCCGCGCTTCGATGCCGTTGACTGCCGGGACGAGGTCGCTCTCGAGAAGATCATTGCCGAGGTGCGTCCCGATGCGGTGTTCCATTTCGCCGGGCTCAAATCGGTGCCCGAGTCGGTGAAGGATCCGCTCAGGTACTACCGCCACAACCTGGAGTCGGCTGCGGTTCTTCTATCGGTCATGAATCGGGCCGGTGCGCACCGGATCGTGTTCTCCTCATCGGCCACGGTTTACGGGGTGCCCGATGAGCTTCCCGTGGCTGAAACGGCGAGCCTCCGACCGTGCAACCCCTACGGATGGACCAAGCTCATGGTCGAGCGGATGATCACCGACATGGTTGAGGCCGATCCCCGTTGGTCGGCGGCGCTGCTGCGTTACTTCAACCCGGTGGGGGCTCATCCCAGCGGCCTCATCGGGGAGGATCCCGGGGGGGTGCCCGGAAACTTGATGCCGTACCTGCTCCAAGTGGCGGTGGGCCGCCGACCGGCGCTGCCACTGTACGGAACCGATTACCCCACCCCGGATGGCACGGCGCGGCGGGACTACATTCACGTGATGGACCTGGCCGACGGCCACCTGGCGGCGTTGGGGAACCTGGAGTCGTCGGCCGGGCAGGCGATGATCTGCAACCTCGGGACTGGTCGAGCCGTTTCGGTGCTGGAGGTCATCGAAGCGATGGAAAAGGTCAGTGGCCACTCCCTGCCCCATGAGGTGTGCGACCGTCGCCCCGGCGACGTTCCTGAACTCTGGGCCGATCCTGCCCAGGCCTTCCGGGATTTGGGATGGTCGGCCAACCGGACCCTGGCCGACATGTGCCGGGATGCTTGGACATGGCAATCCTCCCACCCGTGGGGGTACCGGCGGCTCCCTCCAACTATCCCCACCACCGGGGCTGGGGTATTGCCTTGATGTCCAGGAGTTCTGCTTTCTCTTCGTCGTCTTTTGTATTTGGTAGGAGGGGCAAGCTCTATTGGTGGCGGTGACGGATTTTTGTGGGGGTACTTGCGCGGGGGGGGGGGTGATGGTAGTTTTGTGGTGTTGCTAATCGTTTTTGGCTGGGGCTTTGGGGTTCTGGTCGTTTCGGGAAGGGTGGCCTTGTGATGGCTGGTCGGTTTGATTCAGGGGGGGGGGTAGTCGTGTAGGGCTGCCCTGGTTTGGGCTTCTGGTTTTGGTGGGGTTGTTGGGTTCGGTGTTGGTTGGGGTGGGGGGTGTGGGTGCGCAGTCGGGTGTGCCGGGGTATCCGAATCCGTCGGTGGTGGTGTTGGATGGTGGGCGGGTGCGGTTGTCGTGGACACCGGGGGCGAATGCTGAGAGTGTTGCGCGTTATGAGTACACGTTTTCGCGGTCGACCGATGGTGGGAGTACGTGGGTTCCGACTTCGGCTCAGGTAAGGACCGCTTCGGGGGATCGTAGTGGGGTGGTGTGGTGGCCGGTGCCCGGTGGTGCGGCTGCCCGGTCGTTTGTGGTGTCGAATTTGACGGTTGGTGTTCATTACCAGTTCCATGTCAAAGCGGTGAACGCTGCTGGTGCGGGCACTTCCCAGTTTGCGGATCCGACTTCGGTTCGTATCTCCAGTGTTGCCCCCGCACCGGCGGGTTTGCGGGCGGTTCCCGGGGACTCCCAAATCACACTGAAGTGGACCAAAGCTGCCGGTGAGGTAGCCGGGTCGGGGTTCACCGATATTTTGCGGTACGAGTACGCCATCAAACAAGGCGACGGGCAATGGTCGGGATGGTCGGTGATGGCCGACGACGGCAACGCTGCTAAGGATCGCGAATCATTCGTGGTCAAGGGGTTGACCAACGAAGTGGGGTATTCATTCCGGGTGCGGGCGGTCAACAAACACGGCAACGGTGCCACCGGTGAGGTAGGACCAACTGTGGTGAGGGGCGCACCGGGGGCTCCCCGCAACTTTCTGGTGGCCCCGGGTGATAAGTCGGCGTTGTTGTCGTGGGCTGCGCCGGGGGTGGTTGGTTCGCCGGTTATGGGTTGGGAGGTTCGGTGGGCTGCGGGTTATACGGAGTTGGGGCAGGCGGGTTGGCAGAGGGTTCCTGGTGGGGCTGGGGTCAGGTCTTATGTTGTGGGTGGTTTGGATAATTTTGTGGGTGGTGGTACTACCGGGAGGTATGTGTTTGAGGTGCGGGCTGTTAATGTGTTGGGTGCGGGCGTGCCGGCGCGTTCTGGGTTTGTGTGGCCGGGCCCAGTTTTGGGCGCGCCTCCTGATTTTAAGGTGAAATCGGTGTCGTTGTCTTCGGTGACGTTGGAGTGGTCCCGGCCGGCTGGTATTCAAAGTAGCGAGACTTTTAGGCGTTATGAGTATTCGGTGCGGGCTGGTGATGGTGATTGGGGTGGTTGGGTGGCGATACCGGGTCCCTATACTACTGCGTCTTATACGGTTCAGGGTTTGACGGCGGGGGTGGGGTATCGGTTCCGGTTGCGGGCGGTGAACAATGTTGGTGCCGGTGCGGTGGCGGAAACGGGGGTTGTTTATCCGGGGACTGTGCCGTCGGCGCCGGTGGTGTCGGCTGAGGTGGTGTCTGATTATGTGTTGGGGGTGCATCAGGTGGTTTTGTCGTGGACTGGTTCTGATGGTGGTTCGCCGATAACGAAGTGGCAGTTCATACGGTCGGAAACGGTGGGTGGGCTTAATAACGCGATTAATGATGAGAATTGGGGTGATTTGTGTTATTCGGTGTTGGATTCGGGGTGTGGGGCGTTGCGGTCGGTGACGTTGAACGAGGGTCGGATAAGTGATGGTGAGGGTGGTACTTATTGTCCTTATGATGCTTGTGCTCCGGATTTGGGGGTGGGGGATCATTATTTTGTGATGCGGGGTGTGAATGCTAGGGGTGAGGGTTTGGTGTCGGGGGTGGTGAGGGTGAATATTCCCAAGGGGCTCGCTTCTAGGGTTATGAGTGTGTTTTTGAGGGGTTACACTGATAATCCTCTTACTACTGCTAGTGCTAAGCCTCATACGGGTACAGTTGTTAATTCACGTAATGGTGGGAGTGGTGTTAGGTGGGATTATTCGTGGAGGGTTGGTGATGGTCCGTGGGGGTTGTGGTTCCCTGTGGAGGATAGATTGTCCCGGCAGGTTCAGAGTTTTGATGAGCTGACTTTCCGGGTTGGGGAGACGTACACGATGCGGCTCCGGAGGGTCACTGATGTGGGTGCGGGTCCTGCGACTGAGTCGGTGCCGTTTGTTTTCGGGGCTCCACCGTTGCCGGGGGCTGCGGATTGGGACGGTGCTGGCCGGGATCGTCCTGAGGTGTTGGCGGTTCCGGGTAATGGTCAGGTGGAGTTGAGAATTGTTAGAGCCTCTGACGGTGATGGGATAGAACTTCCTGATGGGGACCCTTTGGGTCGTACTTATCGTTATCCGCTTGTTTATCAAACTGCTTTGATTGATACCGATGGGGTTTATGCTGAAACGGTTTGGGAGTATTCGTATCGCCCTGTCGGTGGTGTGTGGTCGCCGTGGGCGGTGGCTCATATTGGTCAGCAGTTCATGGGTAATACCGGTAGTATTGGCACTGATCGGGCGTTGACGGTGTCGGGTTTGCGCAACGGGGTGTCCTATGAGTTCCGGGTTCGGGCGGTGAACCGGCACGGTACCAACATGTTGCCTGGTGTGGTGTTGTATTCCAACGGTGCCGGTTTGGCGAACAAAATCAGCAATCGAAATCCCGACAAGGTGGTGATACCGGGTGTGAAACCCCCCGCCCCGGCAGGACTGACCGCAACTGGTGGTGATGGGCAGGTGGTGTTGTCGTGGACCTCGGCGGGTTCTGGGGGTCCGCCGATCACCAAGTGGCAGTACCGTTACCAATCCGCTCCCGCAGCTACGAGCGTTACGTGGTCTGCTTGGGCTGATACCACCGACGTTACCGGCGGTAGTCCCAGCGTTACTCAGTCCAAGGCTTGGACTGATGTTGCTGGTTCGGGGCCGTCGACGACCTCGGCTGTGGTGAAGGGTTTGACCAACGGTTCGTTGTATCGGTTCCAGGTGCGGGCGGTGAACGCCTTGGTGGCTCTGCAAACCACAGGCACCAAAAGAGCTTTGATCTCCGCGGGTGATGGTGCGGCGGCGCAATCGTTGGAGGTCGTTCCCGGCCAAAAACCCCAAGCGCCTCGCCAGGTGATGGTGATGCCCGGTGATGGTGAGGTGAAGATCACGGTGGTGGCCCCGTTGCGGGGTGCTTCTGCGGGGGATGCGAAGTGGACGTCGGTTTTGGGTTATGAGGTTCGGGTGCGCCGCGCTGGCAGCGAAGTTTTTGATGCGTGGCAGGCGTTGGGTTCCCCGATTCCGCAGCCGCAGAACCCGTCGCCGCCCACCGCGACACCCAGACATCCGGCTGAGTCGGTTGGGGTGCCGGTGCGGGGTTTGGTCAATGGGGTGGGCTATGAGTTCGAGGTGCGGGCGGTGAACCGGTTCGGCCCGGGGCCTGCGGCTGGGGTGGTTGGTCCGGTGACACCGACCGGCGCACCCGCGGCCGGCTCGCTGCAAGCCACTGCCGGGGATGGGCAGGTTACGTTGTCGTGGACACCGGCGAACACGGGGGGTTCCACGGTTTCGGGTTGGCAGTATCGTATGAAAACCGCTGGTGGGGGTTATGGTTCGTGGACGGCGGTCACCGGTGGGGCATCGGCCCGCAGCCTGGTGGTGGATGGTTTGGCCAACGGGCGGGCCTACACCTTCCAAATACGGGCGGTGACCACCGATACCGAGGTGATAGGCACTTCGTTCGAGTCCGAGGCGGTCACCCCCTCGGCGGTGCCCCCAGCGCCGGCGGTGACCGTTACTGCTGGTGACATGATGGTCGTTTTGGGTTGGAAAGCTGGTGTGAGTGGTGAGGTGGGGGAATCGTCGTGGGCCGCCCCGGTTACTGGTTGGCAGTACCGGGCCAAACCCGGCGATGGTGATTACGGCACTTGGGTTGATGTGGGGGCTGCTGTCACCACCGCTGATGTTGGTGATTTGATGAACGGCACTGTTTACATGTTTGAGGTCAGGACTCAGAACAAGATGGGCCCCGGCACCGCCACCACCGTCACCGCAACCCCGGCGACAGTGCCTGCCGCGCCGACTGTGACAGCTACTGCTGGTGATGGGATGGTGACGGTGAGCTGGACTCCCGGCAATGACGGTGGGTCTGCGGTGACGGGTTGGCAGGTGCGTACCGGTGATGGCCAATGGCAGGATCATCCTGTTGATACCACTTCGGTGCCGGTGCTGAACCTGGTCAATGGTACCACCTACACGTTCGGGGTTAGAGCCCGAAACGCGATGCAAAACACTATGGGTGCCGGCGCGGTTGGGGTTGACACCGCGACCCCTGCTACTACTCCTGCTGCGCCCACGGTGACCGCGACGCCCGGCGACAGTAGGGTCACGTTGTCATGGATGCCTGGTGATGATGGGGGTTCTGCGGTGACGGGTTGGCATTTGCGGGTTGATGATGGCGAGTGGGTGGATTTGGCGGTGATGGGTTTGGGCGCTGACGCCACCTCGGTGCCGGTACTCGGGTTGGTCAACGGCACCAGCTACACCTTCCACATAAGAGCCCAGAACGCGATGGGCCCCGGCGCTGTGGCCTCTGTTGCGGCGACACCGGCGATGGTGCCCGCCGCGCCAACTGTTGCTGCCACGGTCACCGACGGCACCATCACCGTCACCTGGATGGCGGGTACCGATGGGGGGTCGGTGGTGACGGGTTGGCAGTGGCGCACCCGCATCGGTAGCGCCGGTTTTGGTGATTGGGCCGATGTTGGGGCCACCACGACCAGCGCGGTTATACCCGGGGTCGATACCGGTACCGGCCCGGTGGCCTACACCTTTGAGGTGCGAGCCATCAACGCGGTGGGGGCCGGACCCGCGGGCACCTCACCCACCATCATCCCCGGCGACGACAAAGCTGATGATGAGGACTACTACACCGGTGCGATCGACAGCCCGAGTTTCTGTGCGGAGTTCTCCTTGGGTGGGGCCCGCTTGTTCGCGCTCGACAGCGATGGTGACGGGGTGGCCGACATCTGCTCACTCCCCTACACCCGCCGCGAGGCCATAGCCCGCCACAACGCGGTGATCACCCTGGCCAACCGGTACCCCAACCTGTACCGCCGGCTCGTGAACACCGAGTGCGCCAACCAACCCGGTAACGAGGCTTGCGGGGGTGAGGCTCTGGCCGCTCCGGGTTTCCCGCCTCCCAACGATGGGGGCCCGTATTATTCGGGGACCATTACTGGCCCCTCCTGGTGCGCCAACCGCTCCCTGGGTGGGCCCACCACCTACCCCCTTGACAGTGATGGTGACGGCGTGGCCGATGTCTGTTCGCTGCCTTACACCCGCCGTGAGGCCATAGCCCGCCAAAAAGCCGGCGACACCCTGGCCGCCACCCACCGCGACGAATACAAAACCATCCTCACCGAAGAATGCCGCCGCCTGGGCCGCGGAAACTACGGCGACAGTGTTGCTGATTTGAACAACGACATCTGCAACAACTAGCCCACCCCCACCCTATTTCTCCCCGCCGGGGTGCCCCCCACCACCCGGGGCAACCCCGGCGGGGGCCGGTCCCCGCTAACGGCTCTGCGGTGAAGTACTTGCGGGGGGGGGGGGGGGGTGTGGGTATAGTGGAGGTTATGTTGAGTTTTTTGCGGGTTGGTTTGGGTTCTAGCCGGGGGGGGGGGGGGGTAGGCGTGTAGCGCTGCCTTGGTTTGTTGGGCCTCTGGTTTTGTTGGGGTCGGTGTTGGTTTCGGTGGGGGGTGTGGGTGCGCAGAGTGTGCCGAATTTGCCGTCGTCGACATTGGTGGTGGTGTTGGGTGGTGGTGAGGTGCGGTTGTCGTGGGGGCCGCCGCCGGCTACTACGGGGGTTTCGGGTTATGAGTATATGTTTTCGCAATCGACCGATGGTGGGACCAATTGGGATCCGCCGGACGACAGTGTGGTGGATACTTCTACGATTTTAGCGCCCACTTCGGGGGATCGTAGTAAGGTTGTGTGGCGGGCGGTGCCCGGTGGTGGGGCTGCTCGGTCGGTGGTGGTGACGGGTTTGACGGTTGGTAGTCACTACCGGTTCTGGGTGCGGGCGGTGAACGCCGCGGGTGCGGGCAAGATTGCGAATATAGGCCCGGGGGATGCGTATTTGATGTCCAGTGTTGCGCCGATGCCAGCGGATTTGCGGGCTGAGGTTTCCGATTCTCAGGTGGAGTTGAAGTGGGCCAAGGCTTTTGGTGCGGTAGCGGGGTCGGGGTTTTCTGCTATTTTGCGGTACGAGTACGCGATCAAACAGGGTGATGGGGGTTGGTCGGCGTGGTCGACGATGGCCGATGATGGTGGTGCGGCTGGGGATCGCGAGTCGTTCGTGGTTTCGGGTTTGGTTAACGATGTTGGGTATTCGTTCCGGGTGCGGGCGGTCAACAAGCATGGCAACGGTGCTACCGGTGTGGTGGGGCCGGTGGTGGTGGGGGGTGCGCCGGGTGCTCCTCGTAACTTTGTGGTGGCACCGGGGGATAAGTCGGCGTTGTTGTCGTGGGCTGCGCCGGGGGTGGTTGGCTCGCCGGTAACGGGTTGGGAAGTCCGGTGGACGAGTTCGGGTTACAGCGATCTGGGTAGAGCGGCGTGGCAGAAGGTTCCTGGTGGGGCCGAGGTTAGGTCTTATTTTGTGACCGGTTTGGATAATGCCCAGTCCTATGTGTTTGAGGTGCGAGCGGTTAATGCGTTGGGTGGGGGTTTGGGGGCGCGTTCTGGGTTCATATATTTGGGTGAGGTTTTGGGGGCTCCCAAAAATTTGAGAGCGACACCAGAGGAGTCGTCGGTGACGCTGAACTGGGGCCGACCGGATGGTGCTACTAGCGGGAGTTTTCGGCGTTTTGAGTATTCGGTGCGGGCAGGTGATGGTGAGTGGGGTGTTTGGGTGGCGATACCGGGTGATTACACGACTAGAGAGTATGAGGTTCCGGGTTTGATGGCGGGTGTGGGTTATCGGTTCCGGTTGCGGGCGGTGAATAGTGTTGGTGAGGGTGCGGTGGCTGAGACGGGGGTTGTTTATCCGGGGACGGTGCCGTCGGCGCCGGCGGTGTCAGCGGAGGTGGTGTCGGATTACACGATAGGGTTGCGTCAGGTGGTTTTGTCGTGGACGGGTTCCGATGGTGGTTCTCCCGTGACGAAGTGGCAGTTGAGACATGCGACAACGGTGGATGGGTTGACCAGCGCAGCGTGGTATGATTTGTGTGATAACACAGCGGGGTTGGATCCGATGTGTGCGGGGTTGTCGACGGTGACGTTGTCCAGACCTCGGAGTTTTGATTATAGGAATGCAACTGAATGTCTTGTTAATTTGTGTGTGGGGAGTTTGAGGGTGGGGGATCATTATTTTGTGTTGCGGGCGCAGAATGCCAGGGGTGTGGGTTTGGAGTCGGGGGTTGTGAGGGTGAACATCGCCAAAAGTGTTCCCGCTATGGCGATGCATGTGTTTTTGAGGGGTTATACTGGTGATCCCCGCACCGATGGTCGCCCTCATATGGGTTTATCCTTGCCTGGTGGTTATCTTAATGGTAGTACGCGTTTGCGGTGGGAGTGGTCGTGGAAGGTTGGTGATGGGCCGTGGGGTGGGTGGGTTACTCTGGTGGGTAGCATTTCTAGGGCTACTGAGCTTTTTGATGAGATGACTTTCCGGGTTGGGGAGACTTACACGTTTCGGTTCCGGACGGTGTCTGATTTGGGGGCGGGTTATACGGGCGAGTCGGAACCGTTTGTGTTCGGGGCTCCGCCTTTGCCCGGTGCCAATGGTTGGGATATAGCCTTCACGCGTCCGGAGGTGTTGGCGGTGCCGGGTAATGGTCAGGTGAAGTTGAACATCGTCCGACCCAAAGGGAGGCTTGTAAGGCGCGGTGGTGGTTTTGTGGTTGGTTATGAGAATGCTTTCACCGATACCGATGGTACTTATGATGACACGGTTTGGGAGTATTCGTATCGTCCTGCCGGGGGTGAGTGGTCGCCATGGGCGGTGTCCAATACGGGTCAAAGGTTCGCGGGGCGGGATGCGACCAGCACCGATTTGGGTGATGGGATCGTGGTGTCGGGTTTGCGCAATGGGGTGGCCTACGAGTTCCGGGTCAGAGCGCGTAACCGGCACGGCACCGGTTGGTTGGAGGGTCCGGTGTTGTATTCCAACGGTGCCGGTTTGTACAACAAAGCCGGCGATGTCATGCCGGACAGGGTGGTGATCCCGGGTGTGGCACCCCCTGCGCCGGCGAGTTTGGCTGCTTCGGGTGGTGATGGCCAGGTGACGTTGTCATGGAGGTCGGTGGGTTCGGGGGGTCCGCCGATCATCCGCTGGGAGTACATCAAGGATTCAAAAGCTGCGGGCGAGACCTCATGGAGTGGTTGGGAGACGACTTGGACTCCGGTTCCGGGTTCGGGGCCGTCTACGACTTCGGCGGTGATAAAGGGTTTGACCAACGGTACGTCTTATCGGTTCCGGTTGCGGGCGGTGAACGCTTTGATGGCCTTTGACAGCGAGGGTGTTTTGGAGACTGCAACTACCGATGTCAACAAGGGCGCACCGGCGCAGTCGTTGCCGGTCACCCCCGGCAATACGCCCACCGCGCCCCGCCAGGTGGCAGTGACACCGGGTGATGGTCAGGTGAGAGTCTCTTTGCTGGCTCCGCAGGGTGGTTCTGCGGTTTTGGGTTATGAGGTTCGGATGCGTCGCAGCGGTAGCAGCAGTTTTGATGCGTGGCAATCGCTGGGAGCTCGCATCACCCCACCGGCCCGCCACCTGGCTGAATCAGCGGGGGTGCTGGTGCGGGGCTTGACCAATGGGGTGGCCTATGACTTCGAGGTGCGAGCGGTGAACCAGTTCGGTGCCGGCCCCGCCGCAGGCATGGTCGGCCCGGTCACGCCGGTGGGTGCACCTGCTGGCGGCTCGCTGCAAGCCACAGCCGGTGATGGGCGGGTTGCGCTGGCGTGGGCTGCGGTGAACACGGGGGGTAGCACGGTTACGGGTTGGCAGTACCGTATGAAAACCGATGGTGGAGGTTACGATTCATGGACCGCCGTCACCGGTGGGGCTACGGCTCGTAGTTTGGTGGTGGATGATCTCGCCAACGGGCGGGCTTATGCGTTCCAGGTGCGAGCCATAACCACCGATGTTCAGGTGATTGGGGCGGCGTTCGAGTCCGAGGCGGTCACCCCCTCGGCGGTGCCCCCCGCTCCGTCGGTTACCGCCACCGCTGGCAACACGATGGTTACTTTGAACTGGAGTGCTGGTGCTGGCGGTGTGGTGGGGGAGTCGTCTTGGGCTGCTGTGGTTAGTGGTTGGCAGTATCGGATGAAAACCGGTGCTGTTGGTTTCGGAGCTTGGGTTGATGTGCCTGCTGCTACGACCACCCGTGAGGTTGATGGTCTCACCAACGGTGTTGCCTATATGTTTGAGGTCCGGGCCCGGAACAGGATTGGTGCCGGCCCCGCTGCGACTGCGACTGCGATGCCGGCGGCGGTGCCTGATGCGCCGGAAGTGTCCACCATGGCTGGTGACAAGACGGTGACGGTGAGCTGGACGGCTGGTGGTGATGGGGGTTCGGTGGTGACGGGTTGGCAGTTGCGTACCGGCGATGGGGATTGGGTTATTTATCCTGCTGGTACTGCTTCGGTGCCCGTCTCCAATCTCGTCAATGGCACTACTTATACTTTCCAGGTTCGAGCCGAAAACGTGATGGGTGTCGGCGCTGTTGGGGTTGACACTGCAACCCCTGCTACCACTCCCGCTGCTCCCACGGTTACCGCCACGCCCGGTGACGGTACGGTGACTTTGTCGTGGACCCCTGGTACCGATGGGGGTTCTGTGGTGACGGGTTGGCATTTGCGGGTTGATGATGGCGAGTGGCGGGATTTGGCTGGTATGGGGTTGGGGGCTGATGCCACTTCGGTGCCGGTGTCGGATCTGGTCAATGGCACCAGTTACGCGTTCCACTTAAGGGCTCAGAACGCGATGGGTGCTGGTGCTGTGGCTTCGGTGTCGGCGACACCGGCGGCGGTGCCCGAAGCTCCCTCTGTGTCGGCGACGGCCACCGATGGCACCATCACAGTTACCTGGATGGCGGGTGGCGATGGGGGGTCAGCGGTGACGGGTTGGCAGTGGCGCACCCGTATCGGCAGCGCCGGTTTTGGTGAGTGGGCTGATGTTGGTGCGGTCACGATGAGCGCGGTTGTATCCGGTGTGGATACCGGTACCGGTCCGGTGGCCTACACCTTCGAGGTGCGAGCCGTCAACGCGGTTGGTGCCGGCCCTGCGGGCACCTCGCCCACCGTCACTCCTGGTGATGATCGGGCTGGTGATGAGGATTACTACACCGGCCCCATCGACAGCCCGAGTTTTTGTGCTGAGTTCTCCCTGGGCGGGGCCCGCTTGTTCGCTTTGGACAGCGATAGTGACGGGGTGGCCGATATTTGCTCGCTGCCTTACACCCGCCGTGAGGCGATAGCCCGCCACAACGCGGTGATAACCCTGGCCAACCGGTACCCCAACTTGTATCGCCGGTTGGTCAACGCCGAGTGCGCCAACCAACCCGGCAGCGAGGCTTGCGGCGGTGATGAGTTGGCTGCTCCGGGGTTCCCGCCGCCTAACGATGGAGGCCCCTATTACTCGGGCACCATCACCGGCCCCTCCTGGTGCGCCAACCGCTCCCTGGGTGGGCCCACCACCTACCCCCTCGACAGCGACGGTGACGGCGTGGCCGATGTCTGCTCACTGCCCTACACCCGCCGTGAGGCCATAGCCCGCCAAAAAGCCGGCGATACCCTGGCGGCCACCCACCGCGACGAGTACAAAACCATCCTCACCGAGGAATGCCGCCGCCTGGGCCGCGGCAACTACGGCGACAACCCCGCCGATCTGAACAACGACATCTGCAACTAACCAACCGCGCTGCCCCTCAGAGCATCGACTTTCCTTGTGGCGGTAGCGCTGCCCCTCAGAGCATCGACTTTCCTTGTGGCGGTAGCGCTGCCCCTCAGAGCATGGACTCGATGCCCAGGGCCGCGTAGTTCTGCTCCTCGTAGCGCTGGCGGAACAGGTCGCGCAGGTGGATCGCAGCCTCGTCGTAGGCGTCGGGGTCGCTCCATGTGTTGCGGGGGTTAAGGATTTCGTCGGGAACGCCGGGGCAAGACACCGGGATCTTGAGTCCCAGGATTGGCAGGCTGGTGGTTTCCACGGTGTCCAGGTTGCCGTCGAGGGCGGCGTTGAGCAGCGCTCGAGTATGGGCTATGGATATCCGTTCCCCCACCCCGTGGGGTCCTCCCGACCAGCCGGTGTTCAACAGGATGCAGCGGGCCTGGTGGGTGTCCATGCGCTGAGCCAGCAGTTCTGCGTACACCGATGGCTTATGGGACATGAACGGCGCTCCGAAGCAGGCGCTGAACGTGGCCTGCGGTTCCACCACGCCCACCTCGGTGCCGGCCAGTTTGGAGGTGAACCCCATCACGAAGTGGTACATGACCTCGTTGCGGCTCAGTATCGACACCGGGGGCAGCACGCCGAAGGCATCGGCGGTCAACAACACAATGGTGCGGGGATGGGGGCCCCTGGCACCGGGAGCAACATGGGGGTTGCAGGTCAGCGGGTAGGCGAAGCGGGTGTTCTCGGTTATGGAGTCGTCGGCCAGGTCGAGTTCCTGGGGGTGGATGCCGGCAAGGTCCCGGCCGGGCAGGGCGGGTACGTTCTCGATGAGGGTTCCCGCCATGGACAGGGCCGACGCGATGACGGGTTCGGCCTCCTTGTTCAGATGGATGAGCTTGGCGTAGCAGCCGTTCTCGAAGTTGGACACACCCGACTCGGTCCATACGTGCTCGTCGTCGCCGATCAGGCTCCGATTGGGATCGGCGGACAGTGTGGTCTTGCCGGTTCCGGAGAGGCCGAACATGATGGCGCTGTTGCCGTTACGGTCCACGTTGGCCGAGCAGTGCATGGTGAGTTGCTCAGCGTCGGGCAGCACGAAGTTCATCACGGTGAACATGGTCTTTTTGACCACGCCGCAGTAATCGGCCCGGCCCAGCACCAGGCCCAGTCGATTTCTCAGGTCCATGATGACCGCCCGGTCGGTGCGGGTGCCGTCGCGGTCGGGATCGCACCGGAAGCTGGGGACGTTTAGCATGGTCCAGCCGGAGTCGGCCCGCTCGGTGTCGTCGCGCACCCCCTTGGGGAACATGATGTTGGCGAAGTAGGCATGGGTGGCGTACTCGCTGACCAACCGGTAGGGGATGGCGAACTCCGGGTCCCAGCCGCAGAACACGTCGGTGGTGTACAGCGTGGACCGCCGCTCGTTCAGGTGGGCCAGCACTCGGTCCAACAGCCCGGGGTAGTGATCGGCATCCAGCTTGTTGAAGTCCGACTTCCACCACACCTCGTCCACCACTTCGGGCCAGGCCACTGCGAACGTGTCCTGAACGGGCCGGCCGGTGCAGGTGGGATCGGAATAGAAGATCAGCGGACCATCGATGCCCAGCGCGGTTGAGAAGGCCTTCTGGTCGTGCTCGCCACCATCGATGCGGGTGCGACCCCTATCCCTGGCAATGGCGGCGCTGAACAACTCGTCCTGGGTCAATCCTGACCGGACATCCACCGAGTCCAAGCCGAAGCGAGCGCGGAGCTGGTCGGCAACCGAGTGTTTCACGAGATGCCCCACGGCACTATCGGGGACGGTGGTTGCAGGGCACGAATCCGGTCGGCCACCGAGTGCTTCACGAGTTATCCGAACTGCGGGCAACCGTCAGGAAGGCGGGGGTACCCATGTCCACCTCCGACCCCAACCGCAGGCGGGTGGCTTGGCCTTCCTCCAGATCGAACAGCACCCTTTGGCCCTGGCGCAGCATCCGAAACACCGATCCTGCCAGCGCATCGGGGGCTAGATCGAACTCGGCCATATCGGTGTCGCTCACAACGACACCGATGCCGGTGGTTGGGTCGTAGGCCTTGATCACTCCCTGCACGAGCACTCTTTCTGCCGGTGATCCGAGTTTCAGCAGGCTAACGCCCGAGCCGAGCGGGGCGCGAGTCGAACGACCTCAGCGATCATGCTCAAATCAGTATCATCGAAGCCATGGCGGCGGACCGTCTGGGGGCTGAGGGATTGCGAGAGGCGATGGGGTGGTTCCGAGATGCTCTCAGCATGCACCAAGATGTCATCAACCAGCTCAATGTGTACCCGGTTCCCGATGGCGACACCGGCACCAATATGGCGTTGACCCTGGAGTCGGTGGTGACCGAGGTGTCCGGTGCCGGCGAGGGTATGACCGAGGTGTGCCGGGCCATCAGCCATGGCTCGCTCATGGGGGCACGGGGCAACTCCGGCGTGATCCTGTCGCAGATTCTGCGGGGCTTGGCCGACTCGGTGGCCGAAGCCGGCCATATCGATTCTCCGGTGCTGGCCGGTGCCTTGCAGAAGGCTTCGGCCGCCGCCGACGAAGCGGTTTCGGTGCCGGTGGAGGGAACCATCCTGACCGTGGTGCGCGAGGTGGCGACCGCAGCCTCCCAGGCGGTTGAGCAGGGTGTGGATGGTCTCCTCGGGCTTGTCGAGAGCTGCAGGCAGGCGGGGCGGGTCTCGCTGGAGCGCACCCCGGAGCTTCTGCCCCAGTTGGCTCGAGCCAACGTGGTGGATGCCGGGGCGGCGGGGTTCCTGCTGTTCTTGGATGCGTTGGCTACCGCCCTGGATGGCCGACCCCTGCCCGACCCGCCGCCGGTGGATCCCGGTAGCGGGGTGGTGAGCGGGGCTACGGAAGCTGGTGGGGCGGGCAATGGCGCGGGGGGGATGCGTTATGAGGTCATGTTCTTCCTGGAGGCCGATGACGACCGGATCGGCGACTTCCGGGAAGCCTGGAATGGCTTGGGCGACTCGGTGGTGGTGGTGGGTGGCGATGGCCTGTGGAACTGCCACATTCACAGCAACGACATCGGGGGCAGCATCGAAGCGGGGATCGGTGCCGGCCGCCCGTTCGACATACGGGTGACCGATCTGTTCGAGCAGGTGGAACACGTCGAGTCGATGGTGGTTACCGAGACCAGCGGGACCGTGACCGTGGTGGCCGGTCAATCGGTTCGCACCGCAGTGGTGGCGGTGTCAGTGGGGGCCGGGGTGCGCCGCTTGTTCGAATCGCTGGGCGGGCGAGCCACAATCGCCGGCGGCCAGACCATGAACCCCTCCACGGAGCATTTCCTTCAGGCGGTGGAGCGTCTCGATACCTCGGAGATCGTGCTCTTGCCCAACAACAAGAACATAGTGCCGGTTGCCGAGCGGGTGGACGAGTGCACGGAGGCGACTGTGCGGGTGGTGCCCACCCGGGGGGTTGCCGAAGGTTTGGCCGCGTTGATGGCCTACGACCCATCGGCTGGTGCCGACCAGAACCAGCAGGCCATGGCCACTGCCGCGGCTGCCGTGGTGACCGGGGAGGTCACCCGGGCGGTGCGGGGCACCGAGAGCGAGCTGGGATCCATCGTTGCCGGGGATTGGTTGGGTTTGGATTGCCACGGCCCGCGCGTCGTGGCCCCGAGCGCGGCTCAGGCCGCCATCCAATTGTTGGGTGATCTCATCCACGAAAGCCACGAACTGGTTACCCTGATCAGCGGCGTTGATGCCACAGCCGCCGACATCGAGCAGGTATCGGAGTGGCTGACCCGGAACCACCCCCACATGGAGTTGGAAATCCATGAGGGCGGCCAACCCCTGTACCCCTTCTACTTCGGGATCGAGTGAGATGTACCCCTTCTACTTCGGGATCGAGTGAGATGTACCCCTTCTATTTCGGGATCGAGTGAGCTGGGCTCGGCATGGCAGGAACCCAAGAGCAAAGAACGCGAACTCTGGCTGATTTCGAGCCGGATGGCGAAACTTCCGGGTGGAAACCTGCAAACGATTTGCTCCCGCTGACCATGGCCGACTTCAAGAACAAGAATGTGGAGCACCTCAACGGGGTGAGCCCATCCAAGGCCAGGGCGTTGTGGGAAATCGATGTTCGCACGGTGCTGGATTTATTGACTTACTACCCCCGCCGCTACCTCGACCGGACCAACCAGGCGATGATTGCCGACCTGGAGGACGGAGTGGAGGCCATGGTCATGGCTCGAGTCCACAGCGTGTTCACCAAAAAGATCAGGGGAAATCGAACGATGGTGACCGTAACCGTGGACGATGGCAGCGGCCGTTTGCGGCTGGTGTTCTTCAACCAACCCTGGAGGGGGAATCAGCTCGAAAAAGGCCAAGAGGTCGTGGTGTTCGGGAAACCGGACCTGTATCGGGGCCAGCAGCAGATGACCAACCCCGTTGTCGACCTGGTGGGGGACGAGACCGGCCGGATCGTGCCCGTCTACCCCCAGTCGGGCAAAGCGGGCATCAACACCCGAGAGATCAGGCGCTGGGTGGACGAGGTGCTGCGAAGATCCGAAAAGCGGGGCATCGGTGACCCGCTGCCCGAATCCCTCAGAGCCCGCCACAACCTGGTCGGGAGGCACGAGGCTTTCGACACCATCCACCGGCCGGAGTCCATGACCGCCCAGTACGACGCTCGAAACCGGCTGGTGTTCGATGAGCTGCTGCGACTGCAACTCAAACTCATCATGCGCAAGCTGGTAATGCAAAAAGACGCTCTCGGGATCTGCCATGACTCGGGGGACGAGCTGGTCGGCCGGTTCGTGAAGTCATTGGGCTTCCCGCTGACCGGGGCCCAGCGCCGGGTTATCCACGAGGTGATGAAGGACATGGCCCAGCCGGTTCCCATGCACCGCCTCTTGCAGGGAGATGTGGGAGCGGGCAAGACCGTGGTGGCCGTGGCGGCACTGCTCACCGCGGTGCAGGGGGGCCACCAGGGCGCGCTGATGGCTCCCACCGAGGTTCTGGCCACGCAGCACTACCTTGGGGTTCGATCCCTGCTGAACGAGATGGTTGTGCCCGCTCCCAACTCGCTTCTGGCTGAGCGACCCCTGCAAGTGGCACTGCTCACCAACCAGACTCCAGGGGCCGAGCGAACCAGGATCCAGGCCCGGCTGGGGGCGGGGGAGGTGGACATAGTCATCGGAACCCATGCCCTCATACAGGAGGGGGTGAACTTTGCTTCTCTGGGGGTGGTGGTGGTGGACGAGCAGCACCGCTTCGGGGTGGAGCAGCGGGCCGCCTTGCGGGCCAAGGGATCCAACGATGTGTTACCCGATGTGCTGGTAATGACCGCCACCCCCATTCCCCGGACCGCGGCCATGACCGTGTACGGCGATCTGGATGTTTCCGTTTTGGACGAGATGCCGCCGGGAAGAACGCCGATATCCACCCGCTGGGCGCGGACACCGGCAGAGGAATCCGAGGTGTGGGACCAGGTCAAAGCTGAGGTGGGCCGGGGCCGGCAGGCCTACGTGGTGTGCCCGCTGATCGACGAGTCCGGCAGCATCGATGCCCGGTCGGTCACCGATACTTACGAGCGGTTGCAGGCCGAGGAGTTGGCCGGCTTACGGGTGGGGCTTCTTCACGGCCGCCTCTCGCCGGCGGAGAAGGAATCGGTGATGAACCTGTTCCGGGTTGGGGCCCTCGATGTGCTGGTGGCCACCACTGTGATCGAGGTGGGGGTGGATGTGCCAAACGCCACGGTTATGGTAATCGTGGACGCAGCCCGGTTCGGTATAGCCCAGCTCCATCAGCTCAGGGGCCGGGTGGGAAGAGGCGATCAGGAGTCCACCTGCTGCCTTCTGGCTGCCGACGCAGTAGGGGTTGCCGCTGAGCGTTTGCGAGCCCTGGTGGGGACAACGGATGGTTTCGAGCTGGCCGAGACGGATTTGGCGTTACGAGGGGAGGGCACAATTTTGGGTGAGCGCCAGAAGGGGCGCACCGATTTGAAGCTCGCTTCCCTGCGCCGGGACAAGAACTGGGTGAAACGGGCCCGCGACACCGCAGAGGAACTGCTGGACCTGGATCCCGGCCTGGAGCGGCATCCGGCATTGCGCTGCGAGGTGGAGTTGTTCCTGGGCGATGATGATGCCGATTATCTAATGAAGAGCTGAAGTCTTTTTTGGGGCTGATGGAGGCAGGATTGGAGGGTTGACGGTGCTGGATATCGTACGCATGGGCCTGGAGAGGCGGGACCGGATAGCGGCCATCTGGGTCGCCGCTTTTGAGCATGATCCGCTGATGGGGTGGATTTTTCCCGGCGAACCGGCCCGGCTGGAGTCGCTGAGGCGCTGGTGGGGTTTCACCCTCGACCATCTGCTCCCAGGCAGCGAGCTGCACGGCACCCGAACCGATGGATGCGTCGCCTACTGGCAGCCGCCGCGAGGGGATGAGGCTTTACCAATGGCTCAGGATGCCGGGGCGGAGTTCGTAACCATGATGAACGAGCTGCTCGGCGAGTTGGCCCCTTCCCGCATGGAGGCCTTGGGTCGGATGCATCAGGCCCGTCCGAGCGATCCCCACTGGTACCTGGCGGTTTTGGGCACGTCACCCGAACAGCAGAGCAAGGGGTTGGGAGGTCGGGTTCTCGCCCCGATGCTGGAGCGCTGCGACCGGATCGGGTTGCCGGCCTACCTGGAGTCCAGCAACCCGGCCAACGTGGGGTTCTACCGCCGGCACGGCTTCGAACCCTCCGGGCGGTTCACGCTGGGCGGCCAGGTGCTGATAACCCCCATGATCCGAGAACCCATCCCCCCTCGGGCCTGAGCAGCCATGGCGTTGCGGATCATTGCCCCTCGGGCCTGAGCAGCCATGGCGTTGCGGATCATTGCCCCTCGGGCCTGAGCAGCCATGGCGTTGCGGATCATTGCCCCTCGGGCCTGAGCAGCCATGACGTTGCGGATCATTGCCGGGGTGGCTCGGGGTCGGCGATTGAGTGTTCCCGAGGGGTTGGATGTTCGTCCTTCCACCGGTCGGGTGCGGGAGGCGGTGTTCAACTCGCTGTGCGGGTCGGGCTGCCTGGAGGGAGCCGAAGTGCTGGACCTGTTCGCCGGATCGGGGGCCCTGGGCCTCGAAGCCCTGTCGCGGGGCGCGGCTTCGGTCACGTTCGTGGAACGGGCCCGCCCTGCGCTGGCCGCATTGGAGGCCAACATCGCGGCCACCGGTTTCGGCGATCGTTGCCGGGTGGTGCCGGGCGATGTCATGGAGGAATTGCCCGGGTTGCCGGGAAGCTATGACGTTGCCCTGTGCGATCCGCCCTACCGGTTCGACGCCTGGCCGGAGCTGCTGGCCTTGATCCCCGCCGACCTGGTGATGGCCGAGTCCGATCAGCCGGTGGTTCCTGGTCCGGGGTGGGTTGTCATAAAGCAGCGGCGTTACGCGAGTACCGTAGTGGTGATAGCCGGTCGGCGGTAGAATCCAGGAGAATCCCAAGTGACGCGTGTTTTGTTTCCCGGGTCGTTCGATCCCATACACAACGGCCATATGGAGATCGTGGAGACCGCGGCGCGCCTGTTCGAGGAGGTGATCGTGGCTGCGGTGCACAACCCCCAGAAGAAGCCCCTGTTCGATCTGGAGGAGCGCCGGGCCATGTTGGAGGAGTGCTTCGACCACCTCCCCAATGTGCGAACCACCATGTTCGCCAAGCTGGTGGTGGAGCTGGCCAAGGACGAGGGGGCCGATCTCATCGTGAAAGGGTTGAGGGCGGTGTCCGACTTCGAGAACGAGCTCCAGATGGCCCAGATGAATCAAGCCATATCCGGGGTGCACACCCTGTTCATACCCTCGGCCAGCAAGCACTCCTTCTTGGCATCCAAGCTGATCCGCGAGTTGGCCGGCTTCGGCCAGCGAATTGATTCCATGGTTCCCGCTCCGGTGGCCGAACGATTGATAGAGAGGTATCAGAATGACTGACGCCGATTCCCGAACCACTGCGTCCCATCGTCCATTCTCGGGGACATTCGTGGATCCCGAGTTCGATCTACTGCTGCGCAAGGCCATCGAGTTGGTGGGCGCGGCCCGTCCCATGCCGCTGTCGGCCTCCTCCATGATCAACAAGGAGGAGGTGCTGGAGCTGCTTCAGAACTGCCTGAGCCGGCTTCCCGAGGAGATGCGAGCGGCCCGATGGCTCCTGAAGGAGCGGGAGGACTTTCTGAAAAGAGTCCATCGGGAGGGCGATGAGATCCTGTCGGCGGCTCGATCCCAGGCCGAGACCATGGTGCAGCGCACGGAAGTGGTCAAGGCGGCCGAGCAGCGGGCTCGACGGATGGTGGAGGAGGCCGAAGCCACCTCCCGCCGATTGCGCCTCGAGACCGAGGACTATTGCGACACCAAGCTGGGCAGCTTCGAGAACGCCCTGGAGCGAATCCTGAACACGGTGAGGGAGGCCAGAACGCGACTTCAGGGTGACCCCATGGAGGACCTGGCTCGGGCCTACGGTCCGGAGCCGGTACCGGAACAGACGGCAAGTGACAGTTTTTTCGACCAGGACACCACCGGTTAGCACCCCTCAGTGAGGCCAGAGGAGGCACCATGTCGCGGAGATCGGGCCCGACCCACTCCTTGATTGTCCCGGTGGCGGAGTTGCTGCGCCGCCCGGGCTCGCACCGCACGCTGTCGGTGAGGGCGGATTTCGACGGTCTGGCCACCTCCTCGGCCGCGGTTGTGGGCCCGGTGGATCTCCGGATTCGCTTGGAGTCGATGGTGGGTGGCTTGGAGGCAACCGGTGTCCTGCTGGCCGGGTGGCGGGGATCCTGCCGAAGGTGCTTGGAGCCTGTTGAGCAGATGGTGCATCAGGACCTGAGGGAGGTGTTCAGCCCGGCTCCGCACGATGAGGATACCTATCCGATCAATGACGGCGAGGTGGACCTTGCCCCGATGGTCCGGGATTCCCTGGTTCTCGCGCTACCCATTGCCCCGCTGTGCTCCGAGGATTGCGCGGGACCGGCCCCGGATGCTTATCCCATGAACCGGATCGACCCCGCCCCCGAAGAGCGCCCCGGGGATTCCCGCTGGGCTGTGTTGGATGCATTGCGCGCCGGCCAGTAGATTGGTGGGCCGCACCGGCGTGGATCCATCCCGCTGCTTCCCGCATCCCCAGGATTGTCCGATGGCTGTACCCAAGAAGAAAACATCCAAGGCCAAGAGCCGGAGCCGCCGAGCATCGGCCTGGCGGGTGTCGGCACCGGCACAGAGCACGTGTTCCCGGTGCGGGGCCATCAAACGGCCTCACCGGGTTTGCCGTGGGTGCGGCTGGTACGCAGGGCGCGAAGCCGTCGAGGTGCTCTAAGCGGTATCGCCGGCCCCTGGAGGGTGTTTGTTGCCATCGGTTGCGATTGGTTCGATAGGGCCAAGTTGAGCTGAGCAAGGTGTGAGGGGGAAAGGTTCGTTGCCATCACTTCCGGTTGCGGTTGATGCAATGGGGGGTGATGATGCCCCCGAGTCGGTAATTGCCGGTGCTCGTCTCGCCGCCGAGCGGGGTATCCCTATCCTGCTGGTGGGTCAGCCCGAGAAACTGGCCGATGCCGGTGATTTCGAACTTGTCCCGGCTTCTCAGGTCATCGCCATGGGTGCTGAAGGGGCGGTCAGCGTTCGGAGGATGAAGGACTCCTCGCTGGTGCGAGCGGCCGAAGCGGTAAGGGACGGGCGGGCCTCGGCCATGGTCAGCGCCGGCAATACCGGGGCGGCCATGGCCGCGTCCCTGCTGAGGATGGGTCGTATCCGGGGAGTTGCCCGACCCGCCATCGCCACCCCGATCATCGTGCCGGGTCGGGCGTGGCCCAATGTTTTGCTGGATGCCGGTGCCAACACCGAATGCAGTCCCGAGTGGTTGGTGCAGTTCGCCCAGATGGGTGCGGTTTACTGCCGTGACCGCTGGGGGGTTGAGGAACCTCGGGTGGGGCTGCTGTCCAACGGTGAGGAGGCCGGCAAGGGCTCGCTGCTGGTCAAGGAGGCTTTCGAGCTTCTGAGCAGCGGGGGCTGGCAGTCCCGGGCCGGTGCGGTATTCGCCGGCAATGTGGAGGGGCGGGATCTGCTGGGGGATCTGGTGGATGTGATAGTCACCGACGGTTTCACCGGGAATGTGGCCCTCAAGACCGCTGAAGGGGTGGCCAAGCAGCTCATCGGCGCCCTGCTCAAGGCATTCGAGTCCTCCGAGGAGGCTCGAAAAGGGGCCGAACTCCTGGCCCCGGCCCTGGCCCCGCTGTACAACGAGTTCAACCCCGATTCGGTGGGCGGGGCCATCCTGTTGGGGATCAGCGGTGTCAGCATCATCAGCCACGGCGCGTCGTCCCCGAGCGCGCTGGCCAACGCCATCCAAGTGGCTCATGAACTGGCCCAGCGCGACACCATGAGTTCCCTCCGCCGGGTTCTGGCGGCCCGGTAGTGGTTCGAGAGGGGGAAGAGGGGAAAGGGAAGGGGAGAAGCAGCCGGGGTTTCGAGGCCAGGAAGTGGGAATGCCAAAAGGTCGGCGTATACTTTCGGGGCACCATTTCGTTGACCAGCTCTGGAGAATCCGTGCCATCCGAAACCCATGTTGAACAGGGCCCGTTGGACCGCGACGGGGTTTTTTCCCTGGTACGGGATTCCCTGGCCGACATCCTGGAGATCCCCCCCGACCGGATCACCGAGGGCCAGGCTTTCGGCGACGACCTGGATGCCGACTCCCTGGCCCTGATCGAGCTGGTCGAGACCCTGGAGGAGGAGTTGAGTGAGAGGGCAGTGGGTTTCAGCATCGATGATGAGGACTTGGAGGATCTGAGGACGGTGCGCGACGCCGTCGACTACGTCCACAGCCGGTTGGGTCGAAGCTCCTGACTTCCGAAGCCGATCTCGCTGCTCTGGCCGGTCGCCTCGGCTACTCCTTCGACAACACCGGCCTGCTGATCGAGGCACTGACCCATCGATCCTGGTGTGCCGACCACCCCGAGTTTCCATCCAACGAACGGCTGGAGTTCCTGGGTGATGCGGTGCTGGGTCTGGCGGTGACCGACTACATCTACTCGACCTACCCCGAAATGAACGAGGGGCAGTTGTCCCCCCTGCGAGCCGAGGTGGTCTGGTCCGAGACTCTGGCCGATCTGGCCGTCAAGATGCGGTTGGGGGAGGTTTTGAGGCTGGGACGCGATGAGGAGGCATCCGGTGGGCGGGAGAAGCGGTCGATCCTCTCCGATGCCATGGAGGCGGTGATAGGGGCCATCTACTTGGATGCTTCCTGGGATGTGGTGGTCGGATTGTTGCAGGGATGGCTGGCCGCTCGCATGGCTTCGGCTGCTCGGGGGCCCGGCATTCTGGACTACAAGAGCCGCTTGCAGGAGTACTGCGCTCGTCACGGCCAGGCCGTACCCGAGTACCGCGTCACCACGACGGGTCCTGATCACGCCAAGCAGTTCCGGGCCGTTGTGCATGTGGGAGGCCAGGAGAGGGGTCGAGGTAAGGGTCGATCCAAGAAGCAGGCCGAGCAGGCGGCCGCGGCCTCGGCATGGCAAATCCTGGATCCCGACCCGGCCCCGGTGGTGGGTCGATCCATTCTTCTCAGTCCACCCTCAGGAGTTGTTCAATGATCGCGTTACCCGAAATCGAGACCATCCGTCGTGATCTGGACCGGGAACTGTCCGGTCTGCGGGTCAAGTCGGTAAAGGTTATGGATGATCGCAGCATGAGGCAATCGGTCGGGGCCCGAACATTTGCGGACCGGTTGGATAGGGCCAAGTTCACCGGAGTTAGCCGCCGGGGGCTGTACTTGATCATGGGCTTGGAAGGCGAGGATGTGGTCGTTGCTCATTTGGGTCGTGGAGGGCGGTTGCGGCGCCACGCCAACAAGGATGAGATCGAGCCCGACACCATGGTGGTCATCACGTTCACCATGAAGGGGCAGCTTCGGCTCGTGGACAGCACCGGTGAGGCTGAGCTGTTCCTGGCCAGTGCCGAGAATCTGGTCGAGGAGGTTCCCGAGTTGGACGGGCTGGGCATCGATCCCCTCAATCAGCCGGTGGCGTGGAAAGTATTCGGGGAGATGCTCCTGGCTCAGAAGGCCAAGCTGAAAGCGGTGTTGACCGATGACAGGGTGGTGGTCGGGCTGGGTGAGGTGTACTCGGACGAAATCCTGTTCTCCGCCGGCCTGCGGTACGACCGCCTGACCACCTCGCTGGGCCCCCAGGAGGTCAGGCGGTTGCACCGGGCGATGGTCGAGACCCTGCATGATGCGGCGAAGCATCGGGGCTCAACCCTGGAGGACGGGCTGTACGTGGATGTGCACGGCCAGCCGGGCGGATACGGGGAGCACCTGAACGTCTTCAAGCAGGCGGGCCGGAACGGGCGCCCCTGTCCCCGCTGCCACCGGGCCATTCAGAAGTATCGCTTCCGTCGTCGCTGGACCTTCTACTGCGAGCAGTGCCAGATCTAATCCCTTGCCCGGCCGTATTCCCCACTTTTCTGCTTACCCCCTCCGGCTGACGGGGGTGCCACAAATAGCGGTACGCCGGTGGGTAAGGTCGCATAAGTGTTTCTGAAGACGTTGACGATCAAGGGGTTCAAATCCTTTGCCGATCCCACCACACTGGTATTCGAACCCGGCGTGACGGTGATCGTGGGCCCGAATGGCAGCGGCAAGTCCAATGTGGTGGACGCGGTGGCCTGGGCGTTGGGAGCACAGGCACCGACATCGGTGCGCTCAGCCAAGATGGACGATGTGATATTCGCGGGCACCGCCTCCCGGCCCGGTTTGGGTCGGGCAGAAGTGTCCCTGGGTATCGATAACACCGCCGGCCTGTTGCCCATCGAGTTCGGGGAGGTGACCATCACCCGCACGCTGTTCCGCAGCGGGGAGAGCACCTACGCCATCAATGGGGTGCCCTGCCGCCTGCTTGACATTCAGGAGCTCCTCAGCGACACCGGAGTCGGGCGGCAGCAGCATGTGATCGTCTCCCAGCGTCAGATCGAGGGAGTTCTGAGTTCGAGGCCGGAGGATCGACGGGCGGTGATCGAGGAGGCTGCGGGGGTGTTGAAGTTCCGCCGTCGCAAGGAGAAGTCGCAACGGCGGTTGGCGGCCACCGAGACCAACCTCACCCGGCTTTCGGACATGGTGCGAGAGATTCGCCGCCAGTTGCGACCGCTGGAAGTCCAGGCCGAGGCCGCCCGCCGTCACGGGGATCTGGTGGTCGAGTTGAACGGTCTCCGCCGGTTCCTCTCCGGGCAGGAGATCAAGCAACTTCGCCACCGGGTCGGTTCGCTGGACCAGGAGCGAGCCGCCAATCGCCATGAGATGCAGCGGTTGTCGGTTGAGGTGGAATCCTTGGATCGGGATGTGGCCGCTGCCGAGGCCCGGCTATCGGCGGCTGGGGGTCAGGACATCAGTGATGCCCTCTCCCGCTTCGAGGGGCTCCATGAGCGCCTTCGGGGGTTGGAAGCGCTCATGTCGGAACGCCGCTTGCGCTTGCAGCGTGACCGCAACGCCGGGGTGAACGAGGATGTGGTGGCCACGCTGGAGGCCGAATCGGATCGCCTGGCCGGAGAGCTCAACGATTTGGAGGCCGAGCAAGCGGCACTGGCCCCCGACGCTGCCGCTGTCACCGAGGCCGAGCAGAGGTTGGAGCAGCTCCGTTCGTCCTTCGATGAGCGGTGGGGTGATCGAGCCTCGCCCGAACCCTCATCGGAGGCCCCCCGGTTACGGGGCGAGATCAGGGCGTTGGAGGCATCAATAGGGCGAGATCAGGCCGAGCTGGATCGACTGGGAGAGAGCCTTGAGGGGCTGGGATCACGGCACCGGGCGTTGGGTGAGGAACTGGACCGAAACTGGGCCGAAGCCAAGGAGGCGGAGGTTGCCCAGCAGTCCCAGCAGGACGAGTTGGAGGTGGCGGAGCGGTTGGTGGAGCAGGCCCGGTTGGCGAGCGAGCAGGCCCGATCGGCTCTTGCCGATGCAGTCGGTAACCGTCAAGCGTGGGGAGCTCGGCGCGAGGTGCTGGCTCTGGCGCTGGACGAGACCCGCGACCAGTCCGGTATCCAGCGGCTGGCCGGAATCGAAGGTGTGGTGGGAACCCTGATGGAGATCGTGGATATCGACCGGGGTTGGGAGGCGGCCTTCGAGGCGGCGGCCGGTGAGGCAGTGGCTGCGGTGGTGGCCACCAGCACCGAGGTGGCCATGCAAGCGGTTGCCATCCTGGAGGCGGGCAAGGTCAGCGGTGCGGTGCTGCCCCTGGATAACCGGGGTGTGGTGCCACCGGCACCGGCAGCCGGGGTGCCTTTGCGTCCCCATGTGCGCTCATCTCTGGCGGGCATGGATCAACTACTGGACATCCTGATCGGCAGCGTTGGGGTGGTGGATACGAGCGAGGAAGCGGCCGCCGCCGCGGCTGCTGATGTTTCGGCGGTGGTGGTCACCCGAGCGGGCGACCGGTTCTGCTCATCGGGTTGGCGGGTGGGAGTGCGGCGTTCGGGGGCCACCAGAGAGCTGCTGGAGGAGGCTGAGCGGGCATGGACCCGGGCCGACGGCGAGGCCGGTGCGGCGGAGCAGGGTCTGGTCATGGCTGATGATCGGCTGGAGCAGGCCCGCCAGGACATGCTCCGGGTCCGGCAAGCCGTGCGGATCCGGGCGGAGGCGGTGGAGGAGACGCGCAGCAGGGCGTCGGCGGTGGAGCGGGATCTGAGGGATGCAGAGGTGGAGATGGCTGCGCTCGGTCCCCGCCGGAGCGAGTTGATCGACAAGGTTGCCGAGGAGCGCCGGCGGGTTGACGAGCTGCATCGAGAGCTACCCCGGCACCAGCGCCAGGACGCCGAGCATCTGGAGCGCGTGGCGAGCATGAACCGAGCCCGCGATGAACTTGCCCGACAGTCGCAAGCCGTGAACAACCTTCGCACCGACCTTCAGGTTCGGGTTGCCGGATTCCGGGAACGCCATCGCTTGCTGACCGCCCAGCGCCGGGAGTTGGAGCATCGTCTGAGCCGGATGGCAACCGCCCGAGCCGAGGTGGCCTCGAGGCGGGAGGCCATCGATCAGCGCCTGGCTGTCATGGAAGGGCTGAGCGGTTGGGTGGCCGGTCGGGTTCCGAAGGTGGGAGAGCAGCTTGAGGAGTTACGCCGCCGGCGGGCTCGCGAATCCGAGGAGGCCGCGGAAGCGGCGGAGCAGCTTGAGGAGTTGCGCCGCCGGCGGGCCGATGCCGAGGCCGGGTTGGATCGGTGCCGGGAGCAGGATCGCAGCGCGGAGATCGAGTCGGCTGAGACCGGCATCAGGTTGGAAGCAGCGATTGAGCGGTGCCGCCGGGAGCTGAACTGTGAGCCCGGTGAGGCGGTTGCCGCCGTGTGCCCCCCCCTGGAACCGGATGTTGCCCCCGAGGATCGGATCCGAACCTTGGAGCAGGAACTGAGCATCATGGGGCCGGTGAATCCGCTGGCACTGGAGGAATACGAGGCGCTGCTCGAGCGTTACCAGTTCACCCAGGGCCAGATTGACGACATACGCCAAAGTCGCCGGGAACTCCGCAGGGTCATTCGCAGGATCGACGAGGAAATCGTCAACGTATTCTCCTCGGCCTATGCCGATGTGGACCGCAATTTTGCCGAGTTGTTCCAGATGCTGTTCCCCGGCGGCGAGGGCAAGCTGCGCCTCACCCAGCCCGATGCATTGCTGGACACCGGAGTGGAGATAGAGGCTCGCCCATCGGGCAAGAACATCCGGCGGCTGAGCCTGCTGTCAGGAGGGGAGCGCTCGCTCACGGCGCTGGCTTTTCTGTTCTCGGTGTTCCGCAGCCGGCCGTCGCCGTTCTACGTCATGGACGAGGTGGAGGCGGCCCTCGACGATGTCAACCTGCACCGGTTCCTCCAGCTCATCGACGAGTTCCGTTCCGATGCCCAATTGCTGATCGTCAGTCATCAGAAACGGACCATGGATGCGGCCGACTGCCTCCACGGTGTTTCCATGAGGCCGGGAGGCAGCTCCAAGGTGATATCCGAGAAAAAAGTGGTGGGAGCTTCAGAACCGAAAGTACTTCTCCAACAGGGCTAAGGATTCAGCACAGATGATGAGCAACGATCCCACCGAGGATTCAACACAGAGAGGATTCAGCACAGATGATGAGCAACGATCCCGCCGAGGATTCAGCACAGATGATGGGTAACGATCCCACCGAGGATTCAGCACAGATGATGAGTAACGATCCCACCGATCCCCGGTCGGAGTGGGAGCCTTTGGGGTGGGAACTGGAAGGTCCATCCGGTCGGCCCGGCCACTCGCCTGAGCCCCTTGCGGCAGAAGTCGTCGCCTGGGTGCCGCCGGATGATCCGCCTCACTGGTCCCGGGGTCCCTCCGTGGCCATGGTGGTGGCATCGGTGCTGCTGGCCGTTCTGGGGTTGGTCGGTATAGGCATCGGCATCGCCAGCGTTTTCTTCGACCAGAGCACTCCTCCTGCTCCTACCGAGGTTTTGGTGGTTCCCGGACCTCAGGTGGTGAGCGCCTCCTCGGATCAACCGTCACTGGTTGGGGCCCCGGTGCCGGTGACCCCACCGGAGGTTGCCGCCGGCTCCGATCAGTCGGAGGTCCTGTTCGAACCCGTTGTGAGGGTGGCTCAAGTGGTTCGACCCTCGGTGGTACTCATCGTGTCGATCACGAGCGAGCAGGACCGGGCGGCACCACCGACTTTTCCCTGGAATCCCCGAAACAACCCTGAAACCCCCGACCAGCAACCGCGGATCACCGGACAAGGATCGGGGATCATCTACGACGCTTCCGGCCTCATCCTGACCAACGCCCATGTGGTGGGCGAGTCCGAGTCCGTGAGGGTGCAGTTTGCCGATGGCACCTGGGCCGAGGGCACCGTGGAGGGTACCGCACCAGCCATCGATGTGGCTTTGGTGAGGGTCGATACCGATAAGGTGCTGACCCCGGCGGTGTTCGCCGACCGGTCCACCGTTGAGGTTGGGCAGCTTGCAGTAGCGGTGGGCAGCCCGTTCGGGTTGCAGCAGTCGGTGACGGCCGGAGTCGTCAGCGCGGTCGGTCGGGCAATCCGGGAGGGATCGCAGGACAGAGCCTTCGTTGAGATGATCCAGACCGATGCCTCCATCAACCTCGGCAACTCGGGAGGGGCCCTGGCCAACCGCCATGGTCAGGTCATCGGCATGACCACGCTCATCCACACCGCGGGGCGGGGCCAGGGCAACATAGGTCTGGGTTTTGCCATCCCCTCCGACATAGTTCTCAACATTGCCCAGCGCATCCTGGCCGGGGAGAGCACTGAACTCGGTTACCTGGGGGTCATGGGGACCAATCCGGAACTGGGTCGTCCTGGTGCCCTGGTTCTGGAGGTGCTGCCCGATACTCCCGCCGAGCAGGCCGGGATGATGGACGAAGACCTGATCGTTCTCTTCGATGGCGAGGTGGTTACGTCATTTACGGAGCTGGCGGCCAAGGTCCAGTTCCGCGTTCCGGGGACCGAGGTGAAGATGCAGGTGTTGCGCGACGAAGTTCGGGTGACGCTCACCGTAGTGATCGGTTCCCTGCCCACCGAGGAGCCCAGCAACGAGCCCGATGATGGGTGAGGGCTAGTTTTGTGGCGCGAACCGGATGGCGATGATGGGTAAGGCCTAGTCCCGTGGCGCGAACCGGGTTCCGCCGCCGGATGGGTGGTACGAGAGGGGTCTTTTCGGGTTTTTTGGCTTCGGTGGTCTCCCGAGGGGTGGACGATTCCACCTGGGAGGAGTTGGAGGAGGCCTTGATCCTGGCTGATGCCGGAGTGGGGGCTGCCACCGAGCTGGTGGATCGCCTGAAAGAGTGGTCCAGGGCCGAGAAGGTCACCGACCCCCAGGCTCTGCTGGCCCTGCTCAAGGCTCAATTGGCCGAGGATCTCGGGGGCAGAGATCGGGGGCTGGAGACCGGCGGCAACCCCGCGGTGTGGCTGTTCGTGGGCGTGAACGGAGCCGGCAAGACCACCACCATCGGCAAGCTGGCAGCCCGGGAGGTGAACAGCGGCCGCAAGGTGGTGCTGGCCGCGGGCGACACCTTCCGGGCCGCGGCTGCTGAGCAACTGGGCTTGTGGGCCGACCGGTCGGGTGCCGAACTGGTGCGGGGTGCTGAGGATGCCGATCCCAGTTCGGTGGTTTTTGATGCCATCCAGCACGCCTCGGCTACCGGAGTTCCGCTGGTCATGGCCGACACCGCCGGGCGCCTGCACACCCGCACCAACCTTATGGAGGAGCTGGCCAAGATTCACCGGGTGGCCGGCAAGGGCCCGGGAACGGTGACCGAGGTGCTGCTGGTGATCGATGCCGTTACCGGTCAGAACGGTCTGGCCCAGGCCCGCCGGTTCACCGAGTCGGCTCAGCTCACCGGGGTGGTGCTCACCAAGCTGGACGGGTCAGCCAAGGGCGGCATCGTGATGGCCGTGCAGAACGAGCTGGACATCCCGGTGAAGCTGGTGGGTTTGGGGGAGGGTGTGGAGGACTTGATGGTGTTCGACCCCGTCGAGTTCGCCGAGGCGTTGTTCTCCTGATCCTTCTGGTTCCTGCCGATCTTGGTTTTCGAGCAGATGTTCAATCGAGCAGATGTTCAGTCGGGCGACCTGATGTTCAATCGAGGCATCGATGTTCAGTCGGGCGACCAGATGTTCAATCTGGCGGGTGTTCAGTAGGGGCATCGACCCCGTAAAGTGGAGGGTTCATGTTCGACACGCTTAGCAACCGGTTGGAGGGCATCTTCAAGCGGATTCGGGGCTTGGGGACGCTGAAGGAAAGCGATGTCGACGAGGTGTTGCGAGAGATCCGCCTGGCGTTGCTGGAGGCCGATGTCAATCTTCACGTGGTCCGCGGTTTCCAGGAGAGGGTTCGCCGGCGTTGTGTAGGGGCTGAGGTTCACAAAGCCCTGGACCCGGTTCAGCAGGTGATCAAGTTCGTGCACGAGGAGCTGGTCGCCAGCCTGGGTGGGGAAACTCTGGAGATCTCCCACCCGGCCAAACCCCCCACGGTGGTGCTTTTGGCGGGCCTGCAAGGATCGGGCAAGACGACCAACGCGGCCAAGTTGGCCTCCTGGTTCAAGAAGCAGGGTCGCAACCCGATGCTGGTGGGTGCCGATTTGCAGCGACCGGCAGCGGTGGATCAGCTCCGCACCCTGGGGGATTCCATCGAGGTTCCGGTGTTCAGTGAGCCGTCCGACCCCGTTGCGGTGGCCCGCCGGGGCCTGGCCGAAGCAGCGGCCTCCGGTCGGGATGTTGTGATCTGCGACACCGCCGGGCGGTTGGCCATCGACAGTGAGATGATGGATCAGGTTGGGCGGATATCCGACGCCATCAACCCTCATTACACCTTCCTGGTGGTGGACGCCATGACCGGCCAGGACGCGGTTACCACTGCCGAGGCGTTTCATGCCGTTCTCGAGCTGGACGGGGTGATCCTGACCAAGGTGGACGGCGATTCCCGGGGAGGGGCCGCGCTCTCGGTGAAAGAGGTGGTGGGCCGGCCGATTGCCTTTTCATCCACCGGCGAGAAGATCGACGAGTTCGAGCTGTTTCACCCCGACCGGGTGGCCGGCCGGATTCTCGGGATGGGTGATGCGCTTACGCTGATCGAAAAGGCCGAGCAGGTGTACGAGCAGGCCGAGGCGGAAGCGGCCGCAGCCAAACTGATGGAGGGGGAGTTCACCCTGGAGGACTTTCTGGAGCAGATGCGGCAGCTCAAGAAGATGGGTTCGCTCCAGAGCCTGGTGGGGATGCTTCCCGGGGTGCCCTCCGAGTTGCGCAAGTCCGAGATAGGGGATGAACGGATCATCCAGGTGGAGGCCATCATCTGCTCGATGACCCCCGAGGAACGGGCCGCTCCCCGCATTATCGACGGCTCCCGCCGCCAGAGAATCGCCACCGGCTCGGGTACCCGCCCCTCCGAGGTGTCCCAGCTTCTGCGGCAGTTCGGCGAGGTCCAGCGGATGATGAAGCGCATGGGGGGCAAGGGCCCCGGATCGCCGCGCAAGAAGTCGAAGAAGGGTCGCAAGGGTGGGCGGGTGACCTCACCCGGCAGCCGGCCGGGGAAGCCGGGTAAGTCCAAGCTGGTTTTGCCGGGCCTGGAGGACGGGCCATTGGATCTCTCCTCCCTCAGGTAGTTCCCGTGGGTTCCCAGCGGGTAGAGTTTGTCCATCGCGTGCCGGTTAGAACCGGTGGCATGGTCATTGGGTTAACGATGATGGAAGGGTTGACCAGCTTGTGGCAGTAAGACTTCGGCTGATGCGGATGGGCAAGAAGAAGCAGCCCACCTACCGCGTGGTGGCCGCTGACTCCCGTAAGGCCCGCAATGGACGCTTCATAGAGATCGTGGGTACCTATAACCCTCGCCAGGATCCATCGCTGATCCAGGTGGACAATGAGCGGGCGCTTTACTGGTTGCGCCACGGTGCCCAGCCGAGCGAGCGAGTGCAGAAGCTTCTCGTCATATCCGGAGCTTGGGAGGAGTTCACCGGCAAGGCCGAGGGTTCTGGTGGTCAGCCTGAGAAGGTGACCGTGGCGGCTTCGGCCGAGGGTTCTGGTGGTCAGCCTGAGAAGGTGACCGTGGCGGCTTCGGCGGAGGGTTCTGGTGGTCAGCCTGAGAAGGTGACTGTGGCGGCTTCGGCCGAGATGGGGCCGGATGAGGCAGGTGAAGGTTCCGAGCAGGATGTCGAGAAAGTGGAGGACGATAAATCGTGAGCGACGCTGACCTGGGGGCCGAGGGCGAGGAATACTACGACGAGGATTACGACGAAGGCGGTGACATCAACACCATCGCCGTCCCGACTGCCCGCAACGTTCTGGAATACCTGGTCAAGTCAGTGGTGGAGAACCCTGATGAGGTCGAGGTGGAGGTGGTCGAGCAGCGGAACTCGGTCGCCTTGGAGGTAACGGTGGCCGAAGGTGACATGGGTCGGGTGATAGGCCGTCGTGGCCGCATCGCCAACGCCATCCGCACCATTACCCGAGCAGCGGCCAGCAAGGACGGCGGCTCTGTGGATATAGAGTTCGTGGATTGATCTTGGCTCTGTGGATATAGAGTTCGTCGATTGATCTCGGCTCCGTGGATATAGAGTTCGTCGATTAAACTTGTTGGGGTGCCGGACGGGCCCCTGTTGCTGGAGGTCGGCCGTATCGACCGGGCTCACGGGACCAGGGGGGAGATGGTGGTCACGATGTGGACCAACCGGGCCGAGAGGCTTGAGGTTGGAGCAGTGCTTCGTACCGATTCGGGGCCACTCACGGTAGCTGCGGCTCGACCGTTTCAATGGCGTTGGATTGTGCGGTTCACCGAGATACGGGACCGGAGCGCGGCGGAGTCCCTGCGGGGACGGGTACTCAGGGCCGAGGCCATCACCGACCCCGATGAGTTGTGGGTGCATGAGTTGATCGGGATGAAGGTGTGTGAGGTTGACGGGACGGAACGGGGGCGGGTGGAGGCGGTGCAGAACAACCCGGCCAGCGACCTGCTGGTTCTGGAATCCGGGGCCATGGTGCCTCTCACCTTTTTGACCGAGCGGGCCGGCGATCGGCTGGTGGTGGATGTGCCGGACGGGCTGTTCGGTAATGACGGGTGAATGGCAGGCGGTAGGCACCGGTGAGAATAGACGTCTTCACCATCTTTCCCTCCTTGTTCGACGGGTTTTTGGGTTATGGGGTGATAGGTAGGGCGGTCGAGCAGGGTCGGCTGCGGGTGAATGTCCATGACATAAGAGCGGGGGCCGGCGATCCTCACCGTTCGGTGGACGACGCGCCGTTCGGGGGTGGTGCGGGCATGGTGATGATGCCCGAACCCCTGTTCAAGGTAGTGGAGGAGGCGGAATCCGCGCGGCCCCTTTTCCTGCTCGGCCCGGCCGGTCGCCGGTTCGATCAGGGCATTGCCCGCGAGCTCGCCGGCCAGGAGGGGTTCTCGTTGCTGTGCGGCCGCTATGAGGGGGTGGACCAGCGGGTTGGGGATCACCTGGTGGATGGTGAGTTGTCGTTGGGAGATTTCGTCCTGGCCGGGGGCGAGGTGGGGGCCATGGCCATAATCGAGACGGTGGGCCGGCTCGTTCCCGGCGTTCTGGGCAACGAGATGTCATCCGTGGAGGAGTCATTTCACGAGGGGCTCCTGGAGTATCCCCATTACACCCGCCCGGCTGATTTCCGGGGCTGGTCGGTACCCAACGTGCTGCGTTCAGGGGATCACGGTCTGGTGAGCCGCTGGCGGAAGGCTCAATCCTTGGCCCGGACAGTGGCCCTGCGTCCCGACCTCCTCGAGGCCCGAGGAGGCATCACCACCAACGAGCGCGCTCTTCTCGAAGAGTTCGGCCTGGGCTGATCCGGTTGGGTATGCTGGGCAGCCGCCCCCCCGCCCCGAGTTGGGCGCTGTAGTAGGCATACGAGGCGTGTTATGAATCCCACTGACATTGTTGATCGCGACACAAGACGCACCGACATTCCCGAGTTCAATCCCGGCGACACGGTGAAGGTGCATGTGCGAGTCGTGGAGGGGAACCGCGAGCGGATCCAGGTTTTCGAGGGCGTGGTCATAGCCCGCCAGGGCAGCGGGATACGTGAGACTTTCACCGTCAGGAAGGTGAGTTTCGGCGTGGGGGTGGAGCGCACCTTCCCGGTGCATTCGCCCATCGTGGCCAAGCTGGAGGTGGGGGCTCGCGGCCATGTGCGCCGGGCCAAGCTCTACTACCTGCGTGATCGTGTCGGCCGGGCCGCCCGCGTCAGGGAGAAGCGCTTCTAGCCCCGTTGTCACCCCTGCTTCTTATTGTGGGGTGATGTCGAACAAGCAGGCGCTGGGTCGTTGGGGCGAAGAGCGCGCCGTCCGGTGGTACAAGCGCCATGGTTACCGGCTACTGGACATTAACTGGCGGTGTCGCCACGGAGAGCTGGATGTGATCGTGCAGCGAGGTGCGGTCGTGGTCGTGTGCGAGGTAAAGACCCGGTCGTCGTTGTCCTTCGGGTATCCGGCCGAGGCGGTGGGCCTCGACAAGCAGCGGCGCATACGACGGCTGGCGGCCCAGTGGCTGGCCGAGCAGGAGCGCTCGGGGTCGGTACAGCTCCGGTTCGATGTCGCTGAGGTGGTGGGCCGAGATCTGCGGGTGATCGAGTCGGCGTTCTAGAGGTTCGAGATCTGCGGGTGATCGAGTCGGCGTTCTAGAGGTTCGAGATCTGCGGGTGATCGAATCAGCCTTCTAGAGGTTCGATCCTCAGGCCAGCACCGCCCACAGGATCAAACCCACGCACACCAGGAGCCCGATGGCCACGTACCAGTAGTCGAAACGGGTGCGTCGTTGCCGGCGGGTGGGGTCGAAGCCCATGCTCCAGTATCGTGCAGGCGGTGATGACCGGAGAAGTTCGGGGCTTGCCATCGTTCGCCCTCGTTCTATGCCTGGTGGCCGGGTTGGTGGCAACCGCTTGTGGCGCAAGTACTTCTCCCGAGGTGGAGGTGGGACCGGCTGGCACCCCCGATCCCGTGCTGGTAGCGGGCCGGGAAGTATTCATGGACCGGTGCTCCTCCTGTCACGGTGCCAGTGGTGGCGGAACCGGTAAAGGGCCGCGGTTGAATCGTGGCCTGCTGGAGCAGGAATACGATGGTTTGGATGACGCCGCAGCAGTGGTGTTGGGGGGCCGCAGGCGCATGCCGGCGTTCAGTGGCCTGCTCACCCGCAACGAAGTGGATGCCGTGCTCCGCTACATCCGCGACGTGCTCTGAGGCTCTCGGGTGGGAGGTGGTGGGGTTCGCGGCGGAAACGGGTGAGGCGGGGAAGGGGGGTAGTTGTCACCGGTTGCCTCTAAGGTCTGGCCGCACGCTCGTGACCGGCGCGACGGGTCACCCTCCAGGCCCGAGGATCATCCTCGAGAAGGCATCTTCCCATGCTTGCCACCATTGCTGCATCCGTCCTTACCGGTATCACCGGGCATCCTGTTTCGGTGGAGGTGCAGGTCTCATCGGGCCTACCCACCTTCACCGTGGTGGGTCTGCCCGATGCCGCCTGCCGGGAGGCCCGGGATCGGGTCCGTGCTGCCCTGCTCTCCAGCGGTGTGACCTGGCCCTCGGGGCGCATAACCGTGAACCTGGCCCCTTCGGGTCTTCGCAAGGAGGGCTCCGGGCTGGATCTGGCCATTGCCATGGGAGTCCTGGTTGCCGATGACCAGTTGCCCGCCGAAACAGTGGCCGACATGGCTTTTCTGGCCGAGTTGGGGCTCGACGGCCACCTTCGTCCCGTGCCCGGGGTGCTGCCTCAGGTGCGCGGGCTGAGCAGGGCTGCGATTGTGGTGGCACCGGAAAGTGCTGCTGAGGCCTCCCTGGCTGGTGGTCCCGAGGTTCGGGCCCCGGCAACGCTCAGGGATCTTATCCTGGCACTCCGGGGTGAGGAGGCCTGGCCCGATCCACCCCGGTTCATATCGGCCAACCCGGTGGAGGCGGGGGTGGATCTGGCCGATGTGCGGGGCCAGCACATGGCGCGGCTGGGGCTGGAAGTGGCGGCAGCCGGGGGTCATCACCTGTTGATGATCGGTCCGCCCGGCGCGGGTAAGACCATGTTGGCTCGGCGGCTCCCCGGACTCCTGCCGCCGCTGGATGATTCCACTGCCATCGATACCACCATGGTGCATTCGGCGGCCGGGATGGACTTTCCCCCCGCCGAGCTGGTTCGTCGAGCTCCGTGGCAGGCTCCCCATCATTCGGCCTCAATGATCTCCCTGGTGGGTGGAGGGAGCCATGCGCTGCGACCGGGGTCCATAAGCTGCGCTCACGGCGGGGTTCTGTTTCTGGACGAGATGGGAGAGTTCGCCCCCCAAGCCCTGGACGCGCTGCGCCAGCCCCTGGAGGAGGGAATTATCCGGGTCAACCGGGCTGCGGCCGTGGCCTCGTTCCCGGCTCGATTCCTCCTGGTGGGGGCGATGAATCCGTGCCCCTGCGGAGAACTCGGGCGCCCCGGTATGTGCCGATGCACCCCTGTGGCCCGGCTGCGTTATGCCCGCCGGCTGAGCGGCCCGTTGCTGGACCGGTTCGATTTGAGAATCCATGTGAACCGCCCTGAAGTGGCCGACCTGTTCGATGCTCCACCCGGTGAATGTTCTGCCAAGGTCAGGGCCAGAGTGGACCGTGCCCGGGCCATGGCCCGCGACCGGGGGGTGGTGGCCAACAGCGAGCTGAGGGATAGCGCCTTGGAGGAATTGGCCCCGCTGGCCCCGGAGGCCAAGGATCTCTTGCGCCGGTCCATCGGGGATGGGCGGCTCACCGCCAGAGGGCTTCAGCGGATTCGACGGGTCGCCCTCACCCTGGCGGATCTGTCGGGGCAGGCACCCCCGTTGACCAAAGATATTGTCGCCCAGGCTTTGTTCATGCGAACAGAGCCGGTCACTGTGGCCCACGACCCTTGGAGCTGTACCAATGCCCAGTGATCATGCTCTGAGCAGTTGGGGAGCGCCTGTTCCCGCCAATGCCGATTGCGGCGAGTTGCCGCTGGAGGTGTCCGTGGCTCGGTTTGCGGGGGTGTCGCGGTCAACGAGTGAGGCCGGTTTTGGCGAGTTGCCGGCTTTGTCCCGGTTTGCGGGGGTGTCGCGGTCAACGGGTGAGGCCGGTTTTGGCGAGTTGCCGGTGGAGGCGTGGCTGGCCGCGCTGGCTTCCCTGCCCGCGGTCGGTCCCACCCGGTTGCGGGCACTGCTGGCTGCCGGCGGGCCGGACGATGTATGGGCCGGTCTCCGGGGACCGCCATCAGCCGACCTGATCCGGGTTGCGGGCAGAAGGGACCTGTACGAAACCTGGCGGCAGGCCGCGGCGGCAATGGATGTGGCGGGGCTGTGGCATCGACATCGGGAGTACGGCGTGGGGGTGGCCGCTCTGGGCACTCCTGGCTACCCGCCGGCGCTGTCAAATGATTCGGAGCCTCCCGCAGTGGTGTTCCACAAAGGGAATCCCGAGGTGATCAGCGGTCCCCGCGTGGCCGTGGTCGGTACCCGGCGATGCACTCGCTACGGCAGCGATGTGGCGTTCGAACTCGGTCGTGATCTGGCCGCGGCCGGTGTGGGGGTGGTTTCGGGCTTGGCCCTGGGTATTGATGCCGCGGCCCATGCCGGCGCTCTCGAGGCGGGCACCACTCCACCCATCGCGGTGGTGGGCAATGGGTTGGATCGGGTTTATCCCCAGCGCAATCGGGCCCTGTGGCGGGCGGTGGCCGACAAGGGGGTACTGCTGGGGGAGGCTCCGCTGGGAGCACCCCCCGAGAAGTGGAGGTTTCCGGCCCGCAACCGGATCATTGCCGCTTTGGCCGACGTTGTCGTGGTGGTGGAATCCCACGCCTCAGGAGGATCCATGCACACGGTGGCCGAAGCGGCGGCCCGAAATCGGGCGGTTCTGGCTGTGCCCGGACCGGTTCGCAGTTCGGCATCCGATGGTTGCCTGGAGCTGCTGGCCGATGGTTGCGCCCCCTGCCGCGACGCTGGAGATGTGCTGCTGGCCCTGGGCCTGTCGGGAGCCGAATCGGTGCCTGTTGATTCCAGGGTGAAGCCCGATACCGTTGGCCAGCAGGTGTTGGAGGCGCTGGGCTGGCAGCCCGCCGATGTCGAGCAGATCCGAGAACGCACCGGTCTGGACATTGCCCTGGTGGCCGGAGCGACGGAGGAACTGCGAGCTGCCGGTTGGGTAGCCATCTCAGGCCGCTGGATCGAACGGGTAAGCAACCCCCGATGAGACCGATCCTGGCCTGGGACGCTTAGGTGTAACCCTTATGGAGGTTGTTGACAGTTCGGTTGGGTGAGTCTGTGATGCCATTGTGGTGGTTGTAAAAACGTCCATCTGGGTGGCAGGGAGGGGGCTTTGTGTCACATGGTAATGCGCTTTTGATGCCTGCGGGGTGGGTGTTGGTGGTACGAAGGGTTGAGTCGGGTATGGCTCAGGCTCGTCACAATCGGTTAGCCCTCTTTCTCGTGTTCAAGGGAGCGCTGGGGGTGTCGAGGTCGCTTGCTGATCGGGTGGGTCTACATCATAGATGTTATATAAGGTCTGGTTTGTACCTATTTTTCCTACTATTTTTCAGAAATATGTTTATGTTTTGGGTGGGTATTGTCACCCTTGCTGATAGTATTTAGGGTATGAAGTTCGATCCCAGTGTTTCCAGTGACGAGACCAATACTGCTGGCAGTGCCAATGCTGCTGGTGGTGGGGATGTTTTGCGGTTGGAGATGGTTGATTTGGAGGGCATGGATTCCAAGGGTTTGTTCGATTTGCTGTTCGAGATCAACGCGGCCCGCTGCACACTGGACGGGTACATGACCGAGGTGTTGAACCGTTACGCCGATCTTTTGGGCGAGGGCGAGGTGCAGGCTCTTTGCCTCCAGTTCGGAATGGGCCGCTACCTGGCCAACCGCCAAGCCCGAACC
This sequence comes from Candidatus Poriferisocius sp., assembly GCF_965202595.1. Taxonomy (GTDB): domain Bacteria; phylum Actinomycetota; class Acidimicrobiia; order Acidimicrobiales; family Bin134; genus Poriferisocius. The sequence goes on along the minus strand of NZ_OZ241836.1, from coordinate 1,876,305 downwards.
GCCGGATCCCTGCGAGAACTACCCGCCACCGTGGATGCGGTCAAAGCCGGCAGGTTCTCCATAGATCATGCTCGCTTGCTGGGGGAGTCCCACGGTCGGGTGCCTTTGAACCGGGCCCAGGAAGACGAGTTGATCGACAAAGCCAAAACCGAGAACCTGGATCGGTTCAGGAAAACTTTGGCTCGCCAGGAGGACGACCGGCGCGGCACCGACGGTGAATCTCAGCTCGACCAGCAGCGCCGCCGCCGCAAGGCTGCGGTGTTCAACGGTGATGACGGCATGGTGGTGCTACACGCCGAACTCGACCAGGTGACCGGTGAGCGGGTCAAAACAGCGCTCGATGGCATGTGTGATCGCCTGTTCCGCGACGACTCCAAAAATGGCAGCGACCGCACTCACCAACAGCGGGCCGCCGACGCGCTCGCTGCTTTGATAACCCAAACCCCCCACAAGAACCCCAAAACCGCCAGTGGCATCTGTGGTGGTCATGGTGGTGACGTGGTGGTGCAGCCGACCACGCTTTTGGTGAAGGTTGACTACGACTTGCTCACCGGCCAGCTCAAAAACGCTGGGCTCATAGACGACACCCCCATCGAAATAGAGGAGTTGCGCCGCATCGCTTGCGACGCAGCGCTAATACCATCCATTTTCACCGCTGAGGGGGTGCCCCTGTATTTGGGTCGTAAGCAACGCTCCGCGACCCGGGCTCAAAAACTTGCTCTCTATGCCCGTGACCAGCACTGTGTCAATTGCGGGCTGAGAGCTACTGCTTGTGATGTGCACCACATCAAGCCCTGGGAACACGGCGGCAAAACCAGCATCAACAACCTCGTCCTACTCTGCCCCATCTGCCACGCCGAAACCCACAAACAGCAACCCCAACCACCACCCACCCCATGGACCCGAAAACCCACCTACAGCAACGTCCTCCTCAGCCCCTAACGAACACGCCAACCCTCACTCACCAAAACCAACCCACCGGGACCACCAGCGAAGCCTGCCAACCCCAACCGAACTGCCAACAACCTCCATAAGGGTTACACTTAGGGTTGCGCGGTTAGGTGGTTGTTCATGAGTTACATCGATTTTTCCAGTTGATCAGTTTGGTGGTGATCAAGATGGTGGTGGCTAGGCGGAGGGCGGCGCGTCGGGAGTAGCTGTTCCGTTAAGCCCTCCTGGTATGGTCGTAGCAGGCGCAGCATGTGGCGGCGGGGGTTCTCCTTGTTTCGTGTGCTGGCGATTCCTCGGCTGAAGCCTGCGAGCAAGCTGAGGTAACCGGTGGATGATCTACCTGCTTAGGCGATAGCCCGTGTGGAGTCCACACCCTTGTTGTCGCTGCGAAGGCACCGCCAGCTTGAAGCCGCAACGCGTTTCAAGCTGGCGGTGGGGTAAGAAACCTATTGTCCTGCGCCCCAGCAGGTAAGTGTGTAGTCGGTACGTAGTCCGCATGATTGGTTCCCGCCGGCGGCTAAAGCGGTGAACTCGCCGTGTGGTGCGTTGGTTTCGCCGTATTCGTTGCTGCCCCAGCAGGTGATGGTGCCGTCGGTGCGTAACCCGCAAGCGTGGTACTCGCCGCCGGTGATGGCGGTGAACTCGCCGTGTGGTGCGTTGGTTTGGCCGTCACTACTGTAGCCCCAGCAGGTGATGGTGCCGTCGGTGCGTAACCCGCAAGCGTGGCTCCAGCCGGCGGCTAAAGCAGTGTATTTACCTTCTGGTGCAAATGCGTTTTTGTAGTATTTGTATCCTTCTGTACTCCGGTACCGGAACCCCCCGGAATAGTAGTCTTTGTATCGACCCCAGCAGGTGATGATGTTGTCGGTGCGTAACCCGCAGGTGTAGTTCGAGTGGGCGGCTACGGCGGTGTATTTGCCGTCTGGTGGGTTTGCTTTGCCGTATTCGTTGTTGCCCCAGCAGGTGATGGTGTTGTCGGTGCGTACTTGGCAGCCGTGATTACTGCCGAGGGCGAGAGCGGTGGTGGGGTTGGATTGTGGGGTGAGTGTGGGTTGTGGGGCGAGTATGGAAAGTGTGAGAGGGGTACTGATTAGCCAGCGGCCGGTGGGGGTGTCGGGTGGGAAGTAGCGGTTTTGGGGTAGGAGGCGGTCGCTCCATGAGCCGTCTGTTTTGGTTTGTTGGAGGGCGAACTCGATTCTGCCGTTGTTGAGTTTGCGGGCTGTTATTCGTACTTGTGGGTCGGTGGGGGCTGGGTCTTGGGCCAGCACTCCCGGAATGGTTATCGCGCCGACCAGTCCGGCGAACATGAGCAATGCTAGGAGTCTTTTTGCAATTGGCTGAGTTGTCATGGGAAGTGTCTAGCGCGCGGGGGGGGGGGGGCGTTGTCAAGCCGTATGTTTGATGTTGGTTGGGTGGTTTGTGATGCGGGGGGATGTTGTCGCTGGTGTCGGTAGACTGGTGGGTATGGAGTTTGAGGCTCTGACCAGGGGTAATATCATTTCGGGTGGGCAGGTTGAGGTGGCGGGTGGAGCTGCTTCGGGGGTGTTTGTTGGTGTGGTGGATTTGGCCGGGTTGAGTCGGGTTGAGTGATGCGGGTTTGGATGCGCGGTTGCGGTTGATTGGTGATGCTCGTAATCGGTTGGATGGGTTTTTGGTTGAGGCGGTGGCTGAGAAGAGGCGGCGTAGCAGTGATTTTGATACTGCTGAGGTGTTGCGTAGGGGTTTGCGCCAATCGGGTCGCAAGGCTCGCAGCGTGATGCGCGATGCCGAGCAGTTGGAGGCGTTGCCAACCACCCGCGAGGCATTGAGCGATAGCCGTATCACCTCCGAGCATGCCTGCATCCTGGGTAACGCTGCCAAAACTGGTCCGATGGATGAGCTCAATATGGTGGCTGCTGCCGAAATCCAGACCCCTGAGCAGTTGCGCCGTACTTTGCGAGAGCATCAAGACGAGCTAACAGGCGATGACGGTTCTGAGCGCCTGGAGCTTGTTGGTAGTCTTCAGTGTTGATGGGGTGGGACCTGGACGCATTTGCTGTGTCGGCCACGTCGGTGAGCGAGGACACGGTGGGGATGTACTGCCGAGAAGTGACGGCGTTCACCGAGTGGCTCGGGCCGGCCCGGGAGGAATCCTCCCCTTCCCCGGCTCGGGAAATGGGCCCGGCCGAGGTTGACTCCCGCATGGTCAGGAGGTACCTGGCCCATTTGAGCAGGCAGGGTCAGGCCCGCAGGACGGTGGCCCGGAAGGCCTCTTGCCTGCGCCGCTACTTCCGGTGGGCCAACCGCACCGGCCGGGTTGTCGCGGATCCCACGATTGGTGTCGTGGTGCCGGTTCGGGAGCGTCGACTGCCCCGGGTTCTGCGCTCCGACGAGTTGGAGATCATGTTGGATCAGCCGCGGGCGGCGGTGCTCAACGACGATCCAGCCCGGTATCAGCGGGACACGGCGGTCCTCGAGCTGCTGTACGGCAGTGGCCTGCGGGTGAGCGAGGTGTGTGCCATCCGTGTCGGGGATATCGACTGGGAGCGTCGACGGCTTACGGTGCACGGCAAGGGGTCGAGGCAGCGGATTGTCCCGCTGAGCGAGCCTGCCGTGGTAGCCCTGCGCCAATGGATGACCGAAGGTCGAGAGGAGATGGCCGATCCATCCGAAGCCAAGGATGCAGTGTTCGTAAACCTGAGCGGTCGGCCGATGAATACCCAGGCTGTGCGCAGGCTGGTGGATCGTCGGGCCCCTGTCCCGACCAACCCCCATGCGCTGCGCCACACCTTTGCCACCCATTTGCTCGACGGTGGGGCCGACCTGCGGCAGGTGCAGGAGTTGCTGGGGCACGCCGATCTGGGATCCACGCAGATCTACACCCATGTCAGCCGGGAGCGGCTTCGCAGCGTGTTGCACGACAGCCATCCTCGAGCCTGAGCCCATCCCAGTACTCCGAGGAGGATTTTCTCAGCCCAAGAGGTAGGCTGAGACCGGCACTTCCCCCTTTTCGGCCCCTTCTGAAAGGGTATGGCATTGCGGATCGGTGGAGTGCTCGTGATAGCGGCATCGGCGTGGTTGGCCCTGTTCCCGGGCCGGTTTGTGCCGTTTGAATGGTTGGTCGCCGCGCCCAGCCAGAAAGCAGAGGTAGATTCCGCGCCGCCCGAAGGCCATCTGGAGGAAGACCCACCTGAGGAATACCCGGAGGTGTACATGCCCCCGGTGGATGCCGAGGTGGTGGATTTCTTCAGACCCCCGGCCCATGTGGGGGCACCGGGTAATCGGGGCCTGGAATATGATCCCGAGCCGGGCCAGCCGGTGCGAGCCTCAGCCGGGGGAGAGGTCGTGTTTGCCGGATCGGTGGCTCACCACCGTTTTGTCACGGTTCTGCACCGCAGCGGGCTACGTACCGCTTATGGCTATCTGGGCTGGGTCGCCGTGGCCGAGGGCGATTGGGTGGAGGCGGGACAGTTGTTGGGCACCACCTCCGAGCGGTTTTTCTTCAGCGTGCGAGCAGGAGACAACTATCTGGATCCCGAGCAGATCATGAGCGTCGGCCGAGTGCGGCTGGTGCCCCTCCGCTCAACTTGATTGGTTGGCTGCTCCCAACCCGCCGGCCAACACGGACGCATAGGCGGGCTCCGCTCAACTTGATTGGTTGGCTGCTCCCAACCTGCAAGCCAACGTGGACGCATAGGTGGGCACCGATAAGCTCGATTGGTCGGCTGCTTACGGTTCGGGCCTGCATCTGGACTATGGTTTGACCGGTTCGGGAACTACTCCCGGCTGACAACAAGGATCGCTCGGGGCATCCCACGGTCGCCGTCAGGTGCTGACCCCGGGTTTCGCTGAACCGTTGGGAGAGGAGAATCACCATGGTGCCGGTTGTGACCATGCGCCAGTTGCTCGATGCCGGAGTCCACTTCGGTCATCAGACTCGTCGATGGAATCCCAAGATGCAGCGTTTCATCTTCGGAGAGCGCGGGGGCATCTACATCATCGATCTGACCCAGACGCTGGCCTGCATCGAGGCGGCCTACACCTACGTGCGCGATCTGGTGGCCAAAGGGGGTCAAGTCCTGTTTGTGGGTACCAAGAAGCAGGCTCAGGACAGCGTTCAGAGTTACGCGGAGCGAGTAGGCATGCCCTACGTGAATGAGCGCTGGTTGGGAGGTTTGCTGACCAACTTCGAGACCATTTCCAAGCGCATGGGCAAGATGAAGGAGTTTCAGCGAATGCGCAGCTCCGGTGAGCTGGATGTCATGCCCAAGAAGGAAGCTCTTCTCATCACCCGGGAGCTGGCCAAACTGGAGCGCAACCTCAACGGCATCCGGGACTTGACCCGACCTCCCGACGCTGTGTTCGTACTTGACACCAAGAAGGAACACATCGCGGTGGCAGAGGCCAACAAGTTGAAGCTACCGGTGATAGCGGTAGTGGATACGAACTGCGACCCCGACGTTATCCAATACGTTATTCCCGGCAATGACGATGCTATTCGTTCTGGCAAGCTGATGTGCCGGATCATCAGCGATGCCGTTCTGGAAGGACGATTCATCGCCCGAGGCAATACCGTTGCTCCATCTGAGCCGGAGGTGCCAGGGGTTTCCGAGCCGGCGGTTGTGGTTGGTGCTGAGCCGGAGCCTCAGCCGGAGCCGGCGGTTGTGGCGGAGGTTCCGGTGGCGGAGGAGGTTCCAGAGGTTGAGGTTTCGGAGCCATCTGTTGTTTCGGAGCCGGTGGATGTTCAGGAACCATCTGTTGTTTCCGAGCCGGCGGTTGTGGTTGGTGCTGAGCCGGAGCCATCTGTTGTTTCCGAGCCGGTCGATGTTCAGGAGCAAGTGTGAGCTCGTTCACGGCCCAAGATGTGAAAGCCCTGCGTCAGGTCACCGGTGCGGGGATGATGGACTGCAAGCGCGCGCTTGTCGATAACGGGGGTGACATGGAGGCAGCCACCCAGTGGTTGCGCGAGAAGGGTATGGCCAAGGCTGCCGCCCGGGCCGACCGGGCCAGCGATCAGGGGGCAGTGGCACTCGCGGGGGATGGGAATGCCGCAGCCATTGTGGAATTGCGCTGTGAGACCGACTTTTCTGCCAAGGCCGATGACTTCATTGCTTTGGTCTCCGAGTTGGCCCGGTTGGTGCTGGACGGGGGGGAGGAGGCCGTCGGGACGCGCCAGGAGGCAATTGAGAATCTGGGGTTGGCCAAGAAGGAGAATGTGCGGTTGGGCAAGGTGGTCAGGATTCAGGCCGCCGAGGGCAACATTCTGGACAGCTACCTGCATATGCAGGATGGTCGGGGTACCAGCGCCGTCGTGGTTGAGGCCCGCGGGGTTAGCCAGGATCTGGCCCATGAGGTGGCCCTCCATATTGCCTTCGCCAAGCCCACGGTCTTGCACCGCGATGAGGTGGATGCCGATGAGGTCGAGCGGGAGCGGGTTGCGCTGACCGAGATGACCAAGGCCGAGGGTAAGCCCGAGCAGGCTTGGGACAAGATCGTCACCGGCCGCCTGCGGGCTTGGTATGCCGAGCGGGTGCTGCTGGAACAGGGCATGTTTGGTGAGAAGGAAACCGTGGAGTCCCGGTTGGGGGGCGGTACGGTCGTGCGGTTCGAGCTGGTGACCATCGGCGGATAGCGGAGTGTCGTGACAAGCAGCGGCGGAGCCAGGCGTCCGGGGCGGTGGGGCCGTATCGTCCTGAAGCTCTCCGGGGAAGCATTTGCCGGAGGGAACGGCTACGGCATTGACGGGGAATTAGCTGCTCAGATAGCCACCGAGATCGTAAGGGTCAGGTCGGAGTTCGAGATAGATGTGGCCATAGTGGTGGGTGGCGGCAACATCTGGCGGGGAATGGCCGGCGAGGGGGTGGGCATGGACCGGGCCCAAGCCGACTACATGGGGATGCTGGCCACGGTCATAAATGCCCTCGCGCTCCAGGACACCCTCGAACGGCTGGGTCAGCCCACCCGGGTTCAGACGGCCATCGGTATGGCCCAAGTGGCTGAGCCCTATGTTCGGAGAAGGGCAATTCGCCACCTGGAGAAGGGTCGGGTGGTTATTTTTGCGGCCGGAACCGGCAACCCGTTTTTCACCACCGACACCGCAGCCGCCCTGCGAGCGGTGGAGATAGAGGCCGGTGCTCTTCTGAAAGGTACGCATAGCGGCACCGACGGGATATACACCGCTGATCCCCGAATTGATCCCGAGGCCGAGAAACTGGGTGAGGTGCGGTATCTGGACGTGTTGTCCAGGGGGCTGCGAGCCATGGACAACACCGCCGTCTCCCTGTGCATGGACAACGAGCTGCCCATTGTGGTGTTCGACCTCATGGGGCCCGGAAATGTGCGTGCCATACTTGATGGTCAGTCGATCGGTACCCTGGTGTCATGAGAGACGGCGGGGATGCGAGGGATCGCCCCCATACAGTGAGATCATGAATACCGGCGATGAACTGACGGATCTGGTTTTGGACGAGGCCGGGGGGCGCATGGATTCCGTGGTGCATCACACCCGTCAGCAGTTCGGCACCGTCAGGACTGGTCGAGCTTCTTCTGCGCTGTTCGAGAGGTTCCTGGTGGACTATTACGGTGCCGAGGTGCCGCTGCAACAGTTGGCCAGCTTCAGCGTCCCCGAGGCACAGCTTCTGGTCATCTCCCCTTTTGACAAGGGCTCCATAGCCGCAATCGAACGGGCCATCATCCAAGCCGATCTAGGGCTCAATCCCAGCAACGACGGGAACGTGGTGCGTCTCGTGTTCCCACCTCTGACCGAGGAACGCCGCCGTGAACTGGTCAAGCTGGTCAAGCACATGGCCGAAGAGGGTCGGGTGGCAATCCGTAACACCCGGCGCAGCAGCCGTCACGAAATCGACCAGCTCAGTAAGGGGGGCGACATTTCCGAGGATGTGGCAACCCGGGCCGAGAAGGAACTCAACCATTTAACCCAAGATCGTGAACAGCTCATCAACGATGCCTTGGCCGTCAAAGAGCAAGAGCTGCTCGAGATCTGAAATGTCCAGTACCTGGAGGGTCCAGTGAGCGATGACAATCCTTTCCAAAGGCCGGCCGACCGGTCCGGGGAACCGCCCGATGATGAGCAGGCGACCTTCCTGGACGACCTGACCTCGTTGTTCGATGAGGAGGAGCAAAGCGACCTGCCCCGTTGGGATGAGCCGGCCAAGACCGAGACCACTGCGGTTGAAGGCTGGGAGGGTTCCACTGATGCCGCCCCCCGCTGGCGTGACGACTCGGATGACCTCGTGACCAGGGACCAGCCCCAGATAGCTCATGGAATCGAGAGGACCAGCGTATTCGAGGATCCCGAACCCACCGAGGCGGTGGAGTTTCCTTCGATTGATCGGGTGGACGAGGTTCTCTCCCAGGATGTTCAGGAATCCGTGGACATTCCGGGCATCCAGGATTTTGGGGAATCCGTGGACATTCCGGGCATCCAGGATGTTGAAGAATCCGTGGACATTCCGGGCATCAGCGAGCCTGTGGGAGTGCCGGAAACGGCTATGCCCACCTCGCCCCATGCGATGACGGCAACCCAGGGGCCCCCCCGATCCGACGACACCATTACCGCCACTGTGGTGGGTTTGGTGCTGGGGGGCATCGTTCTCGGTGCCATCGCCTGGGGTGAGCGGGCTGCCCTGGTTGTTCTCACCGTGGCGTTGCTGCTGGCCGCGGCCGATTGGTTCACGAGCTTGCGGAACGCCGGCTATCAGCCCCCATCCCTGGTGGGCTTTGTCGCAGTGGTGGCCATGCCCCCGGTGGCCTACTGGCGAGGGACCGACGGCATCGTGATGGTGCTGGTGTTCGCCCTGTTCGGTGCGGGTTTGTGGTACTTGGGAGGGGTGGGCCGTGATCGCCCGCTCGCCAACCTGGGGGTCACCTCGTTGGGGATCGTCTACATCGGGGTGGCTGGGGCTTTCGGCGGGTTGCTCCTGGACATGACCGATGGTGCCGAGCTGGTGCTGACCGCAGTCGTGCTGACCGCGGCCCACGATGTCGGGGCTTTCGTCGTCGGGCGGGCTGCCGGTCGCACCCCGCTGTCGCGGTACAGCCCGAACAAGACGGTTGAGGGCCTTATCGGCGGCTTCATTGCCACCATTGCCACCGCATTGATACTCATCTCCATCTTCGAGGTTGGTCCCTTCGGTGCCAATTCCGGATCCCGCACCGACGGTGTGGTGCTGGGCATAGTGGTTGCCGTTGTCGCTCCCCTGGCCGACCTGATGGAGTCGGCTCTCAAACGGGATCTTGGGGTCAAGGACATGGGTTCTCTACTGCCCGGCCACGGGGGGATGCTGGACCGCATAGATGCCCTGCTGTTCGTGCTGCCGGCCACCTATTTCACCGCTCTGATGCTCGAGGTGGTTTGAGCTGCTGGGTAATCCCGACACCAGGTGGATTCTCTCGTGCCCGAGGAGCCGGTTGGGGGAGTTTGAGTTGCTGGGCGATTCAGGTGCCGGGCTAAATCTCTGGTGCTATCGAAGCTCGTCGAGGTGGTTTGAGCTGCTGGGTAATCCCGACACTGTGAGGACATGACCTCCCTGTCGTTGCTCGGTTCCACCGGCTCGATTGGGGTTCAGACCTTGGAGGTGGTGCGGGCCGAGCCCGAGGCCTGGGATGTGGTGGCTTTGGGAGCGGGCCGGTCGGTCGATCGGTTGGTTGATCAAGCTCGCGAGTTTCACCCCCGCCTGGTGGTGGTGGGCGACACCGATCTGATGCCGGAGGTCCGGGAAGAGTTGCCCGGTATCGCCGTGGCCGCCGGTCCCTCGGCGCTGGCCGAGGCCGCGACCATGGGCCAGGTGGTGGTCAACGGAGTCGTGGGATTCGCCGGGCTGCCGGTGACTCTGACCGCCCTGGAGTCGGGCTGCCGGCTGGCTCTGGCCAACAAGGAGTCGCTGATCGCTGCCGGGCCGGTTGTTCGGCGGGCCCGGCAGACTCCTGGGGCCGAGCTACTGCCGGTGGACAGCGAACACTGCGCAGTTCACCAGTGCTTGCGGGCCAACGACGTGTTCACCGCCCGAGCGGGTGATGGGGTCGAAGGTATGGCGGGTGATGAGGTCAACGTATCCGAAGGTATGGCGGGTATGGAGCGCGTGAATCGTGTCCTGCTGACCGCCAGCGGGGGGCCTTTCCGGGGCCGAACGCGGGCCGAGCTGGCCGACGTTTCGGTCCAGCAGGCGCTGGCTCACCCCACCTGGAGTATGGGGCCCAAGATAACGGTGGATTCCTCCACCCTGATGAACAAGGGATTGGAGGTGATCGAGGCCAACGAACTCTTCGGTCTGGGCTACGACCGCATCGAGGTTGTGATCCATCCTCAGTCCGTGGTCCACTCCATGGTGGAGTACACCGACGGGGCCACCATCGCTCAGCTCTCGCTGCCCGATATGCGGCTGTGCATCGGCTATGCACTTGCCTATCCAGATCGCATCTCCATGCCGTTCGGCCGCATAAACTGGGCCGAGTTGCGCCGGCTGGACTTCGAGCCGCCCGACACCGCTACCTTCCCCTGCCTAAGCCTGGCCTATACAGCAGGACGTATGGGCGAAACCGCTCCCGCCGCGCTGAATGCGGCCAATGAGGTGGCTGTGCAGGCTTTTCTGGAGGAGCGGATACGATGGACGGCAATTCCTGAGATTCTGGAGACGGTTCTCGATGGTCACGACGGCACCGAGGCCGACTCCCTGGAGGCGGTTATGGAGATTGACGGCAAGGCCCGAGCCGCGGCTGAACAGGCCGTCCGCCTACACACCCGCGCTCGGTAAGGCAGGCCCCAATGAGTAGATCATCTCTACACCCTCGCGGTTGATGGGGTGAGTTCTCGGCTGCCCCGCTTTTCGGGGAATGATCGATCTCGGCTACCCCGGCTCGCCGGTGTGAGGGGAGCGCGCCGGGATTGGGGGGGTCCGGTATCGGTGGTGGGTCTGCTGGCCGTGGTGCTGGTGCTATGGGGTTTGCCGATGCTGATCGTGGTGCTGGCGATCATCGGTATGTTGTTCCTCCACGAGCTGGGCCACTACCTCACGGCTCGGGCCGCGGGCATGAAGGTCACCGAGTTCTTCCTGGGATTCGGACCCCGAATGTGGTCGTTCCGACGGGGGGAGACCGTCTACGGCCTGAAGGCCATCCCGGCGGGTGCCTACGTGCGGATCATCGGGATGAACAACCTGGAGGAGGTCTCCCCCGCCGAGGAGCACCGGACCTATCGCAGCAAACCCTACTGGCGGCGCATGTCGGTGGCCGTGGCCGGTTCGGCCGTCCATTTCCTGCTGGCGCTGGTTCTGATCTACTCCTTCTTGGTGGTCGGGGGCCGAAACGAGATCGTTGCCTCCCCGGAATGGGGGGTGGATCTGGTGGCTCCCGGTTCCCCTGCCGATAGGGCCGGTTTGAAACCCGGCGACCGCATTGTGTCGGTGAACGGCCGTTCCGTGGTCACCATGGACGAGATGGTGGCGGCCCTGCCCGGTCCGGGGGTGCCGGTAACGCTGGGAATCGAGCGCAACGGTGATCGGCAATCGGGCACCCTTACGCTCGGCACCCATCCCGAGGATCCCGGCCGGGGGTATGTGGGCATCAGCTCTCGGACGGCGCGGGTCAGCCGGGCTGTGGAAGTAGGGCCGGTGCAGGCCGTTCCCGAGACGCTGGACGAGTTCGGCTTCCTGGTCAAGGAATCCGTGCTGAGCATCGGCAGGTTCTTCTCCCCCAGCGGCCTCAGCAGCTTTTACCGGGAGGTGGCTGATCAGCCCGATCCCCAGGGTTCCCAGAAGGTGGCCCCGGCCGGGGGTGGAACCACCGCAGGAGTGGGCGATGACGGCCAGAACCGCGTCGTGTCCATCTTCGGAGCGCTTCGGATCGGGGCCGACCTCACGGAGAACGGCTGGGACAACCTGCTGCTGTTCCTGGCGCTGCTGAACGTGTTCATCGGGGTTTTCAACTTGCTTCCGTTTCTGCCGCTGGATGGGGGCCATGTGGTGATAGCCACCTACGAGCGCTTACGGTCCTGGCGAGGCCATCGGTACACCGCCGATGTATCCAAGATGATGCCCGTGGCCTACGCCGTTGTGCTCATCCTGGTTTTCGTGGGCCTGGGGGCGCTTTACCTGGACATCACCGATCCAATTACGGTGCCGTGACTGTAATGATGGGGTTGACTGCCGGCGGGGATGATTATGGTGCCGTGACTGTAATGATGGGAACGGCTGCCGGCGGGGATGGATACCAATGTCCTGGGCCGGGCGTGTCAAGCTGAGTCCGTGGAAGTCCAGGCCTCTTTCCAGCGGAACCGGACCCGGCAAATCCATGTGGGGGATGTGGCTGTCGGGGGTGGCGCACCCATAACCGTCCAATCCATGACCACCACCCGCACCGCCGATGTGGAGGGCACGCTCCGGCAGGTCTATGCCCTGGCCGCCGCGGGTGCCGATATAGTGCGCTGTACCTGCAACGAGATCGAAGCCGCCGAGGGGCTGGCCCAGATAGTGCCCCGGTCGCCGGTTCCCATCGTGGCCGATATCCACCACCAGTACCGTATGGCCCTGGCGGCGCTGGATGCCGGGGTGCATTGCCTGAGGCTCAACCCCGGCAACATCCGCAAGCCCGAGCACATCCGGGTGGTGGCCAAGGAGTGCCGGGATCGGGGAGTTCCCATCCGTATCGGGGTGAACGGGGGGTCCCTGCACCCCGACCTGTACCGACGGTACGGTGATCGGGTCACCCCGGAGGCCATGGTGGAATCAGCTCGGATGGAGTTGGGTTACTTCGAGGAAGTGGACTTCGAGGATGTCAAGATATCGGTCAAGGCTTCCAGCGTGCCCTTGATGATCGAGGCCTATCGCCTGCTCGCCGAGGTTACCGATCACCCACTTCACCTGGGGGTTACCGAAGCGGGACCACCACCGGTCGGGCTGATCAAGTCCACCGCGGGAATCGGCACGCTGCTGGCCGAGGGCATTGGTGACACCATCCGCTACAGCCTCACCGCCGATCCGGTGCAGGAGGCCAAAGCCGGTCGCCAGCTCCTGGAGGCCATGGGTCTGCGGGAGCGCAAGAACGTCGATCTCATCGCCTGCCCGAGCTGCGGCCGGGCGGAAATCGATGTGTATACCGTGGCTGAACAGGCCATGGAAGCGTTCGGCGACCGGGAGATACCCTTGCAGGTGGCGGTCATGGGCTGCGTTGTGAACGGGCCGGGCGAGGCTCGCGATGCCGATATCGGCATCGCCGCCGGCAACAAGCGGGGCCACCTGTTCGTTAAGGGCCGCAACGTTGCCGTGGTCGCCGAAAAGGACATGGTGACGGCCTTGGTGGAGTGGGCCGAACTGATTCATGAGCACGGATTCGATGCCGCTCTGGCCCGGGCCGACACGGTCACCGCCGCTCGGGAGGCCGACCGGGATCGGAGCCGGCTGCTGGCCGATCAGGGAACCGATGTCAACCGGACCAGTGAGAAAATCGAGATGGTTCGCAGGAGGGTGTAACGAATGGCCGGAAAGGGGGTGCTCACTCCCCAGAGCGAGGATTTTCCCCGCTGGTATCAGGATGTGCTCAACAAGGCGGAGCTGGCCGATAACGGGCCGGTGCGGGGCACCATGGTCATCCGACCCTACGGTTACGCCCTCTGGGAGCGTATGCAGGCTGAGGTTGACCGGCGCATCAAGGCTGCCGGGGCCGAGAACGCCTATTTCCCGCTGTTCATCCCCGAGAGTTACCTGAATCGCGAGTCCGACCATGTGGAGGGGTTCAGCCCTGAGTTGGCGGTGGTAACCCGGGGGGGAGGCCGGGAACTGGCCGAACCGGTGGTGGTGCGTCCCACCAGCGAGACCATCATCAACGCCTACTTCTCCAAATGGATACAGAGCCATCGCGACCTGCCCCTGCTGATCAACCAGTGGGCCAATGTGGTCCGGTGGGAGATGCGCCCGCGCATCTTCTTGCGCACCACGGAGTTCCTGTGGCAGGAGGGCCACACCGCCCATGCCACCCGCCATGAGGCCCGTGAGTACGCGGCCCGGATTCTTCACGAGGTTTACCTGGATTTCATGGAGTCGGTGCTGGCCATACCGGTGCTCATCGGGTACAAGACCGAAGCCGAGCGGTTCCCCGGGGCCATCAACTCCATGTGCCTGGAGGGGATGATGCGGGACGGCAAGGCCCTCCAGATGGGGACGTCCCATGAGCTGGGCCAGGGCTTTGCCTCCATGTTCGACATCACCTACTCCGATTCCGAGGGGAACCGGGAATACGTGTGGCAGACCTCCTGGGGGGTGTCCTCCCGCATGGTCGGGGGGCTGATAATGGCCCACGGTGACGACGATGGGCTGCTGGTGCCACCCAGGCTGGCCCCGATTCAAACCGTGGTTGTTGCGGTACGCGACGCCGATGGGGTTGTGGATGCCTGCCACCGGCTGGCCGATGCCCTGGTTGCGGCCGGAATCCGGTCGGTGGTGGACGATCGGACCGAAACCGGCTTCGGTCGCCGAGCCACCGATTGGGAGCTGAAGGGGGTACCCGTGCGGGTGGAGATCGGACCCCGAGATCTGGAGCAGGATCAAGCCGCACTGGTTCCCCGGGTCGGGGGCGAGAAGCAGACCGTGGCCCTCTCCGGGGTACCGGCCCGGGTGAGCTCAATGCTTGAAGCCCTCCAGGAGCGGATGCTTACCGAAGCAACCTCGTGGCTGGACTCCCGCATTTTCGAGGCGACCACCGTTTCCGAGGTCCAGCACGCGGCTACCACCGGCTTTGCCCGGATTCCGTGGGCCGAACTGGGCCCGGAGGGGGAGGCTACCCTGGCCAAGGACGCGATCACCGTGCGCTGCTTGCAACGTCCGGATGGATCCCTGCCCAACAGCAGCGAAGAGCCCGACCTGGTGGCCATCTGCGGGCGCAGCTACTGAGCGGCCACCGGTTGAGGGGGATATTGCCGATTTCACCGGGTCTCGGCCACCGGGTCTCGGGTTGAGGCGACATTGCCGGTGCCACCGGGTAGCATGAACCCCGAATCGTCGATCTCTGTTGTTGGGTGAGGCGTGGGCTCCGGCCCACGCCTTCTGACTTTGGGGGAGCGGCCAGCAGAACCGGTCCGGTCCGGGGAAGGAGTGAGCGAAACATGTCGGTGGCAGACAATGTGCAGGGCCTGCTCACACCACTTCTTCGGGGAAGAGGTTTGGATGTGTACGACTTGACCTACGGCGGGGGGGTGCTACGCATCATGGTGGACAAGCCCGGTGGGGTCGGCGTGGACGAGGTGGCCGATGTCTCCAGGGTGGTCTCCCGCCTCCTCGACGACCACGACCTGGTGCAAGGTCGGTACACTCTGGAGATTTCCAGTCCCGGCCTGGAGCGCCCCTTGCGCAAACCGCAGCACTACGCCCGGGCCGTGGGTGAGAAAGTGAGCGTCAAGCTCGGCCCCCACATCGAGGGGGACCGCCGGATCCAGGGTTTTTTGATGGACAGCGATGACGACGGTATAACCATTGAGCAGGACGGGGTTCCCCGTCGGATGGTCTATGAGGACATCACCAAGGCCAGGACCGTTTTTGAGTGGGGTCCGATGTCAGAAAACAAACCGAAGCAGAGGAGCAGCCGATGAACCCCGACATGCTGGAGGCCCTCCAGGCATTGGCTGCCGACAAGGGCATATCGGTGGATGCTCTTCTGGCCGCGCTGGCCGATGCTCTCGAATCGGCCTACAAGCGTATGCCCGATAGCGAGGAGTACGCCTGGGTCACCATCAATCCCGAGACGGCCGACATCCTGGTTTTTGCTCAGAAGCTGGACGAGGATGGGGAGCCAATCGGGGAACCGTTCGATGTTACCCCGCAGGGTTTTGGCCGGATAGCAGCCCAGACCGCCAAGCAGGTCATGATGCAGCGGATCCGCGAGGTGGAGCGGGAGCTGAAGTACGAGGAATATGCCGGACGCGAGGGCGACATTGTTACCGGAATCATCCAGCAGAACGATGCTCGCTACACTTTGCTGGATCTGGGTCGGGTGGAGGCCCTGTTGCCCCAGGCGGAGCAGGTGCCATTCGAGCGGCCGGATGCCAACAGCCGTCTCAAGGCCTACATCGTGGAGGTGCGCAAGACGGCCAAGGGGCCTCAAATCGTGGTCAGCCGCACTCACCCCGGGTTGATCAAGCGGCTGTTCGAGTTGGAGGTTCCCGAGATCGCCGACGGTGTGGTCGAGATCAGGGCCTGCGCTCGGGAGCCGGGGCATCGCACCAAGATCGCAGTTTTTTCCAACGATGCGAACGTGGATCCGGTAGGAGCTTGCGTGGGGGCCCGTGGAGCTCGGGTCCGCATGGTGGTCAACGAGTTGCGGGGAGAGAAGATCGACATTGTTCCCTTTGCGGATGAACCGGCGGATTTTGTGGCCAAATCACTGTCTCCGGCCAAGATCAAGGAGGTAAACATCGACGAGGAATCCGGTGTGGCCGAAGTGATCGTGCCTGATTACCAGCTTTCGCTGGCCATCGGTAAGGAGGGCCAGAACGCCCGCCTCTCAGCTCGACTGACCGGGTGGAGAATAGACATCAAGAGCGAGAGTCAGGTGGCTCAAGAAGCCGCTTATGCAGAAACGGAGTGGGCTGAGGGTGAATGGGTGGTGGATGAGAAAACCGGTGAGCAGGTGTGGCGTCCTGCTGAAGGGGGACCGGCACTATCAGCCCAGGAGTGGGCCGCAGAAGGTAGTCAGCCGGCCCCGATTGAGCAGGTCGGGACGGTTCCGGAGGGAACACCCTCCCCAGGGTAATGAACATTTTTAGGGCACTCCCTCCCCAGGGTAATGAACGGAGCTTTGGATTGACTTCGAAATCCAGGGACTGGTCGTGAGAAAATAAAGATCCAGCCCAAACGGGTTGGCCGCATGTTGCGGACAGATCAAGAAAGAGCTTTTTGCCACCAAGTATTCGGATTTACGAGCTTGCCCGAGAGCTCGGCCTAGAAAACAAGGAAACGTTGGATCTCTGTGTAATGCTGGGGATCGGCGTCAAGAGTCACTCATCAAGCATCGTTGATGCTCAAGCCGACCGCGTCCGCCGGCGAGCTCATCGAGATGGTTTGGTTCGCCCCCCGGAACCCGAGCCGGAGCCCGAACCAGTCGTGGTGGAGGCCGAGCCGGTTGTGGTCGAGCCGGAGCCTGAACCTGTTGTGGTGGTGGAGGCCGAGCCGGTTGTGGTGGAGCCGGAGCCTGAACCTGTTGTGGTGGTGGAGCCGGAGCCTGAACCGGTCGAGCCCGAGCCGGAGCCCGAGCCGGAGCCAGTGGTTGTGGTCGAGCCGGAGCCCGAGCCGGTGGTGGAGGCGAAGCCCGAGCCTGCTTCCAAACCGGTTCGGGTGGTCACTTCCAGCGGCGGGGCTCCTCCCCGGCCCCGTCCGGTTGTGCCGCCCGCGGAGTTTCGTGTCCCCGGTGACTCTTCGTCATCACCTCCTCGACCAGCTTCAAGACCCGCACCCGAGCCACCCGAGGCCCAACCTGCCGCTTCGGCCCGTCCCAGCCCCCCGCTATCCCGCTCGGGCAAGCCCATTCCGCCCCCTCCCGGCCGGCCCCCCATGTCGTCCTCGGGCAAGCCCATTCCGCCCCCTCCCGGCCGAGGTGGGCGAGGTCCTGCCCCACCAAGCCCCAGAAGGGGTCCTCGGGGCCCGGCCCGCCCGGCAGGAGCTACTCGGGGGCCGGCCACTGGTTCCCCGGGACGTGCTCCCGCGCCCATAGGAGCACGCGGTCCTGCCGGAGCCGGAGCGCTCGGTGGGCCTCCCGGTGGTGGCGGAGGTCCGGGGGGGCGGGGTCGGGGTGGCCCTCAGCGTCCCCAGCAAAGACGGCGCAAGAGTCGGCGCCGCCGCCGGGTGGCCGAGGATCTCCAGCCGATGAACGTCCCCGCCCAGGCTTCCACCGATGCGGCTGCGCCGGTCGGTGAGGTGGTGATTGAGCGAGCTTCCACGCCACTGGAAGTAGGTCCCAAGCTGAACCGCACGGCTGCTGATGTGGTCCGTTTTCTCATGCAACAGGGCGAGATGGTTATTGCCACCCAGTCGCTCACTGACGACATGATCGAGCTCTTTGCCGCCGAGGTGGGTGCTGAAGTCCGCCTGGTGGATCCCGGCGAGGAGCAGGAGAACGAGCTTCTCAAACTGCTGGAGGCCGAGGACGATGGCGATGAATTCGCCGACGACCATCCCGTTCGGCCCCCGGTTATAACGGTCATGGGCCACGTGGATCATGGCAAGACCAAACTGCTGGATCAGATCCGCAACGCCAATGTGGCCGATGGGGAGGCCGGCGGCATCACCCAACATATCGGTGCCTACCAGGTTGACAAGAATGACCGGACGTTGACCTTCATAGACACTCCGGGTCACGCGGCTTTCACTGCCATGCGGGCCCGGGGTGCCGATGCCACTGACATCGTGGTTCTGGTGGTGGCGGCGGACGACGGGGTGATGCCTCAGACCCTGGAGGCCATCAATCACGCTCGGGCCGCAGAAGTACCCATAGTGGTGGCGATCAACAAGATCGACCGCAACAACGCCGATCCCAACCGGACCATGCAGCAACTTTCCGAGCACGATCTGGTGCCCGAACAATGGGGGGGTGACACCGTCATGGTGGAGATCTCCGCTCTTCGGAACCTGGGCATCGATGATCTGCTCGAACATCTGGCGGTGGTGGCCGAGTTGGAGGATTTGCGGGCCGACCCGCAGGGTAGGGCTCGGGGCGTGGTCCTGGAGTCCAACCTGGACATAGGGCGGGGCCCGGTGGCCACCCTTTTGGTTCAGCAAGGAACCCTCAAACGAGGGGATCCAGTGGTGGCGGGTGCCTCCTGGGGGCGGGTCAGGGCATTGCTCGACGACCGGGGCCAGCCGATTCAGGAGGCCCAGCCGTCGAAGCCGGTGCAGGTTCTGGGATTGTCCGATGTGGCCGGCGCCGGTGATGCCTTTGTGGTGGCCCCCAATGAGAAGGTGGCGGCCAAGGTTGTCAGCACGCGCGAGCATTCCCAACGGCTCGCCAGTCTGGGGCGGGATGCCTCGGCCGGCTCGGGTGGGGCGCGCCTGGAGGATATTTTCGGCCAGATCCAGGCCGGAGAAGTCACGACGTTGAACCTCATCGTGAAAGCTGATGTGAACGGGTCGCTCGAGGCGGTGGTGGACAGTCTCAAGCGTCTGGAGCGCGAAGAGGTAAGGCTGGCCTTCGTCCATCTGGGAGTGGGAGGGGTGACCGCCAACGACATCCAATTGGCCGCAGCGTCCAATGCCACCATCATCGGTTTCAACGTTCGGCCTGATCGCAAGGCCCGGGAGTTGGCGGAACTGGAGAAGGTTGAGATTCGCACCTACGAGATCATCTACAAGCTCATCGAGGACGTGGAGAACGCCATGGTGGGCATGCTGGCCCCGGAGTTCGAGGAGGTCGTCACCGGCGATGCCGAGGTTCGAGAAGTATTCCGGGTTCCCCGGGTGGGCGCGGTGGCCGGTTGTTACGTGCTCAACGGGGCCATTACTAGGGGTTCCAAGGTCAGGTTCTTGCGGGATGGAACGGTCATCTGGCGGGGTACTGTGTCGTCTCTGAGGCGTTTCAAGGATGACGTTAGGGAAGTGCAGTCAGGGTTTGAGTGCGGAATCGGGTTGTCGGATTTCCAGGATCTCAAAAATGGCGACATCATCGAGACTTTCGAGGAGCGGGAAGTCGCTCGGGTCTGACCGTTCCAGGGATTCCGGGCTGGTGCACGTTCTCGCCGTTGGTAGTTACCCTGGATCCGAAGGGTAGTCGTGTCTCGCCGCCGGGCATCGCGCCCCTCCCACTATTCCCGCTCGGCTCGGCTCGGCGAGTTGTTGCGAGAAATACTGGCTTCCGAGCTGGCCCGTCTGGACGACGACCGCCTGGAGTTGGCCAGTATTACCGGGGTTGACACCACTGCGGAGCTGAGTCGAGCGGTGGTCTACATCAGCGGTTTGGATGATGAGGCCATCCGGGGAGCCTTGGAAGCGTTGGAGGAGCACCGCATCTGGTTGAAGCAGGCGGTGGCCCGATCGGCATCCACCCGCAGGGTGCCCGAGCTGATCTTCGCCCCCGACCCTTCGATCCCGACCGGGGAGCGGATAGATCGGATTTTGCGAGATTTGAATCAACAATGAGTGAAGAAAAGGGAGCGGTCGAGGGGCTTGCGGTCGTGGACAAGGAAGCGGGTTGGACTTCACACGATGTGGTGGCCAAGGCGCGGGGTGTGCTCGGTACTCGCAAGATCGGCCATTCCGGGACGCTGGATCCCGATGCCACCGGAGTGCTGCTGCTGGGGGTGGGAAGGGCAACCCGGCTGTTGCGATTCCTGACCCCGCTGGTCAAGCAGTACGAGGCCGAGTTGGTGCTGGGGGTGGAGACCACCACGCTGGACGCGGCCGGTGAGGTCACCGCGATCCATGACATGGCGGGGATAGGTCCGCAGGAGGTGGCCGCAGCCGCAGCCGATTTTGTCGGCGACATCATGCAGGTTCCCCCCATGGTGTCGGCCGTCAAGGTTGGAGGCCGCCGTCTCCATGAGCTGGCCCGACAGGGCATCGAGGTGGAGCGGAAGGCCCGCCCGGTGATCATCCATGACCTGGTGGTTGCGCCGGTGGGCATCGGTACCGGGGTGTACCGGATGGAGGTGAGTTGTTCGTCGGGTACCTACATTCGTTCGCTGGGGGCTGATATCGCAAGGGCCTTGGGGGGAGGGGGGCATGTCCGGGCGCTGCGGCGCCTGGCCATTGGTTCGTTCACCGTTTCCGAGGCTCATCCGGTTGACTCACCGGTTCTTTTGCCCATGGGAGCGGCCCTGCGCGACCATCCCGCGGTTACCGCCGGTGAGGATCTTGGCCGGCGGGTGATTGCCGGGCAGGTTCTGGGGGCCGATGAGCTGGGCGGTGCCGGTGGGGGGCCGTGGCCGGTGCTGGATTCTCGAGGCCGGCTCCTGGCCGTTTACGAACCCTATACCGAGGGTTGGGTGAAACCGGCGGTGGTCATATCCCCATAATCTTCCGCCGGCTCGGCTGGGTGAGGGGGGATTGTTTGGATCGAGGTTTTGACCACTACCGTCGGTTGGCGTGCAGGTCATCCAAGACTTCGGTCGTCCGGGGAACAGCATGGAGACCGCAGCCAGCATCGGGGTGTACGACGGTGTTCATGTCGGCCACCAAGCGGTTATCGACAACCTGCTGGCGGAGGCGAAACGGCTGGAGGTGGCCCCCGCGGTGGTGACCTTCGACCGCCATCCGGCGCTGGTCCTGCGGCCGCAGAACGCCCCCAAGCTCCTGAACAGTCTCGATCAGAAGCTGGAGCTGCTGGAGGAGGCCGGCATCGAGTACGTGTACCTGATCGAGTTCTCCCTCGACCGGGCCTACACCACCGCAGAGGATTTCGTGCGCCAGGTTTTCGTGGAGAGGTTGCGAGTGCGGAGCGTGGTGGTGGGGGAGGACTTCCATTTCGGGCGGGCCCGGTTGGGCAACATCGAGAGGTTGCGCGAGTACGGCCGGGAGATGGGGTTCGAGGTCCATGCGGTGAAGCTTTTGCATCACGATGAGAAGTGGCCCGAGCCGGTTTCCTCCACGGCGGTGCGCCGGGCGCTGGCCGGTGGGGATGTGCGTACCGCGTCGGCCATGCTGGGGCGCTACCACGAGATAAGGGGCAGGGTGGTGATGGGGGATCGGCGGGGGATGACCATCGGGTTTCCCACCGCCAACATTCCCGTTTCCATGGTCATGGCCTGGCCCGCCGATGCGGTGTACGCCGGTTGGTACACCCGACCCGATGGGTCCCGGTACATGGCTGCCATCAACATAGGGCGGCGTCCCACCTTCTACGAGCATGCCCAGCAATCACTGCTGGAGGCGCACCTGCTGGACTTCGATGGCGACCTGTATGGGGAGGAGGCCAGAGTCGAGTTCGTGGAGCTGCTGAGGAGTGAGCACCGTTTTGATGGGATTGAATCCCTGGTCAAGCAACTACGGGTGGATGTTGCCCTCACTCGGGAAATCCTGACCAAGAGCTGATCCGGCCTGTCCACAAAACCTGGGCAACTCCACTTCCGGGTGGGATTTTGTGGAGGGTACTTGCGTGGGGGGGGGGGGGGGGGGTGAGAGATAATGTTATGAGATAGTTATTCGTTCTTGGCCGGGGCTTTGTGGTTCTGGTCGTTTTGGAAAGGGTGGCCTTGCTATGGTTCATCGGGTTGTTTCGGGTGGGTGGGGTGGTAGGCGTTTAGCGCTGCTCTGGTTTGTTGTGCCCCTGGTTTTGTTGGGGTCGGTGTTGGTTTCGGTGGGGGGTGTGGTTGCGCAGTCGGTGCCGAATGCTCCGTCGTCGCCGGTGGTGGTGGTGTTGGGTGGTGGTCAGGTGCGGTTGTCGTGGGGGCCGCCGCCGGTCACTGTGGGTGTTTCGGGTTATGAGTATGTGTTTTCGCGGTCGTCCGATGGTGGGACCAATTGGGATCCGCCGGTGGATAGGGTGGTGGTTACTTCTACGGGGTTGCCGCCTACTTCGGGGGATCGTAGTGGGGTTGTGTGGCGGCCGGTGCCCGGTGGTGGGGCTGCTCGGTCGGTGGTGGTGTCGGGTTTGACGGTTGGTAGCCGCTACCGGTTCTTCGTGCGGGCGGTGAACGCCGCGGGAGCGGGTCAGATTGTGAGGATGAGTCCGGATGATGGGAATTGGATGTCTGATGTTGCGCCGGCACCGGCGGGTTTGCGGGCGGTTGTTTCCGATTCCCAGGTGGAGTTGAAGTGGACCAAGGCTCGGGGTGAGGTGGCAGGGTCGGGGTTTACCACTATTTTGCGGTACGAGTACGCGATCAAACAAGGCGATGGGGGTTGGTCGGTGTGGTCGCCGATACCTGATTTGATTTCGAACAATGCGGTTGTGGCGGCTGAGGATCGCGATTCGTTCGTGGTTTCGGGTTTGACCAACGATGTTGGGTATTCATTCAGGGTGCGGGCGGTCAACAAACATGGTGATGGTGCTTTCGGTGTGGTGGGGCCGGTGGTGGTGGGGGGTGCGCCGGGTGCTCCTCGTGGGTTTGTGGTGATGCCGGGGGATAAGTCGGCGTTGTTGTCGTGGCAGCCGCCGGGGGTGGTTGGCTCGCCGGTAACGGGTTGGGAAGTCCGATGGGCGGACGGTGATTACATAAACTTGAGGAATGCTGGTTGGAACCGGGTTCCTGGTGGGGCTGGGGTTAGGTCTTATTATGTGACTGGTTTGGATAATACCAAAGTACATGTGTTTGAGGTGCGAGCTGTTAACGCGTTGGGTAAGGGTTTGGGGGCGCGTTCCGGGTTTGTGTATTTGGGTGCGTTGCTGGAGGCACCTCCTAATTTGACGATACTGACGGTGAAGGAGTCGTCGGTGGAGCTGAGGTGGGACCGGCCGGCTAATGTATCTAGGCGTGCGGAGCTTCGGCGGTATGAGTATTCGGTGCGGGCTGGTGATGGTGATTGGGGTGGTTGGGTGACGGTACCGGGTGGCGAGGCTCTCGCGAGTATAAGTTTTGAGGTTACGGGTTTGACGGCGGGGGTGGGTTATCGGTTCCGGGTGCGGGCGGTGAGTAGTGTTGGTGCGGGTGCGGTGGCTGAGACGGGTGTTGTTTATCCGGGGACGGTGCCGGCGGCACCGGCGGTGTCCGCGGAGGTGGTGTCGAATTACGCGATAGGGTTGCATCAGGTGGTTTTGTCGTGGACGGGTTACGATGGTGGTTCCCCGGTGACGAAGTGGCAGTTGAAACATGCGACAACGGTGGACGGGTTGGGTAGTGCTTCGTGGGAGGAATTGTGTGATAACACCGCGGGGGCGGATCCGATGTGTGGGGGGTTGTCGACGGTGAATTTGCCCAGGCCTCGGACCTTGGATTACGATAATGCAACCGGCTGTTTTGTTGGGTTGTGTGTGGGGAGTTTAAAGGTGGGGGAGCATTATTTTGTGTTGCGGGCGGAGAATGCTAGAGGTGTGGGTTTGGAGTCGGGGGTTGTGAGGGTGAACATCGCCAAGGGTGTTCCCTCTATGGCGACGAACTTGTTTTTGAGGGGTTATACTGGTGATCCCCGCACCGATGGTCGCCCTCATATGGGGGCAAGTTTTCCTAGTGGTTATCTTCAGGGGGGTACGCGTTTGCGGTTAGAGTATTCGTGGAAGGTGGGTGATGGGCCGTGGAGTGGATGGTCTACTCTACAGGGTAGTTTGGATGCTACCGAGCTTTTTGATGAGGTGACTTTCCGGGTTGGGGAGACTTACACGTTCAGGTACCGGGCGGTGTCTGATTTGGGTGTGGGTTATGCGGGCGAGTCGGTGCCGTTCGTTTTCGGGGCTCCGCCTTTGCCGGGTGCTGATGGTTGGTGGGGTGCTAGCTTGACGCGTCCGGAGGTGTTGGCGGTGCCGGGTAATGGTCAGGTGAGGTTGAACATCGTCCGACCCAAAGCAACGTTTATAAGGCGTGGTGGTGGTTTTGTGGTTGGTTATGAGAATGCTTTCACCGATACCAATGGTACTTATGATGACACGGTTTGGGAGTATTCGTATCGTCCTTCCGGGGGTGAGTGGTCGCCGTGGGCGGTGTCCAATACGGGTCAAAGGTTCGCGGGGCGGGATACGACCAGCACCGCGGTTAACACTGATGGGATCGTGGTGTCGGGTTTGCGCAATGGGGTGGCCTATGAGTTCCGGGTTAGAGCGCGGAACCGGCACGGCACCACCATGTTGGCGGGTGTGGTGTTGTATTCCAACGGTGCCGGTTTGCATAGCAAAGCCGGTGATGTTATGCCGGACAGGGTAGTGATCCCGGGTGTGGCACCCCCCGCGCCGGCAGGGTTGACCGCTTCGGGTGGTGATGGCCAGGTGACGTTGTCGTGGACGTCGGTGGGGTCTGGGGGTCCGCCGATCATCCGCTGGGAGTACATCAAGGATTCAAAAGCTGCGGGCGCGACCACATGGAGTGGTTGGGACAGTGTTTGGATGCCGGTTCCGGGTTCGGGGCCGTCTACGACTTCGGCGGTGGTGAAGGGTTTGACCAACGGTTCGACGTACCGGTTCCGCCTGCGGGCGGTGAACGCTTTGATGGCCTTCGACAGCGAGGGTGTTTTGGATACTGTGACCACCACTGTCAACAAGGGTGCCCAGGCGCAGTCATTATCCGTTACCCCCGGCAATATGCCCACCGCGCCCCGCCAGGTGCGGGTGGTGCCCGGTGATGGTGGGGTGAGGGTCACTTTGTTGGCTCCGCAGAGTGGTTCTGCTGTTTTGGGTTATGAGGTTCGGATGCGTCGCAGCGGTAGCAGCAGTTTTGATGCGTGGCAATCGTTGGGAGCTCGCATCACCCCACCGGCTCGCCACCTGGCTGAATCTGTGGGGGTGCCGGTGCGGGGCTTGACCAACGGGGTGGCCTATGACTTCGAGGTGCGGGCGGTGAACCAATTCGGTGCCGGCCCCGCCGCGGGGGTGGTTGGTCCGGTAACACCGGTGGGCGCACCCACCGGTGGTGCGCTGACTGCGACTGCTGGTGATGGGCAGGTCACGCTGGCGTGGGCGGCAATGAACACGGGAGGTAGCACGGTTACGGGTTGGCAGTACCGCATGAAAACCAACGGTGGGGGTTACGGTTCATGGACCGCCGTCACCGGGGGTGCCGCGGCTCGGGGTTTGGTGGTGGATGGTTTGGCCAACGGGCGGGCCTACACCTTCCAAGCACGAGCCATAACCACCAACACCCAGGTGATCGGGGCGGCGTTCGAGTCCGATCCGGTCACCCCCTCGGCGGTGCCCCCGGTGCCGTCGGTGACCGCCACCGCGGGCAACACGATGGTCTCTTTGAACTGGGCAGCCGGTGCTAGCGGTGCGGTGGGTGAATCCTCGTGGGCTGCTGCGGTTACTGGTTGGCAGTACCGGATGAAAACCGGCACCACCGGTTACGGGGCTTGGGTTGATGTGTCTGCTGAGGTCACCACCCGCGATGTTGGTGGCCTCAACAATGGTGTTGCCTACACCTTTGAGGTCAGAGCGCTGAACAGGATTGGCCCCGGTACCGCCGCTACCGCGACGGTGACACCGGCCACGGTGCCCGATGTGCCGGCGGTGACCACCACGGCTGGTGACAAGATGGTGACGGTGAGCTGGACGGCTGGTGGTGATGGGGGTTCTGCGGTGACGGGTTGGCAGTTGCGCACCGGTACCGGCCAGTGGGTTGATTATCCGGCTGGCACCTCTTTGGTGCCTGTTCAGAACCTCGCCAATGGCACTACTTACACTTTCCAGGTCCGAGCCCAGAACGCCATGGGGGCTGGTGCCGTTGGGGTTGACACCGCGATGCCGGCCACGGTGCCTGAAGCTCCCACGGTTACCACCACGTCCGGTGACGGTACGGTTACTTTGTCGTGGACACCCGGTGTTGATGGTGGGTCTGCGGTGACGGGTTGGCATTTGCGGGTTGATGATGGCCAGTGGCAGGACCTGGCCGGCATGGGTTTGGGTGCTGATGCAACCTCGGTGCCCGTTTTGAACCTCGCTAATGGCACTAGTTACACGTTCCACTTAAGAGCGGTGAACGCGATGGGCCCCGGTGCTGTGGCCTCTGTTACGGCGATGCTGGCGACGACCCCCGCTGCTCCCACCGTCACAGCAACGACCACCAATGGGGCCATTACCGTCACCTGGACACCCGGTGATGATGGTGGTTCTGTGGTGACGGGTTGGCAGTGGCGTACCCGGGTTGGGAGCGCCGGTTTTGGTGATTGGGTCGACGTTGGGGCGGCGGTGAGCAGCACGGTTGTGACCGGTACTGATACTGGTACCGGCCCGGTGGGTTATGTGTTTGAGGTACGGGCCATCAACGCCGTCGGTACCGGCCCCGCGGGTACCTCTTCCCCGGTTACCCCCGGCGATGGCGCTCCTAGTGGTGACGCTCCTGGCGGCCCGGGTTATTACTCCGGCCCGGTTACCGGCCCGAGTTTTTGTGTGGAGTTCTCTTTGGGTGGGGCCCGCTTGTTTGCTTTGGACAGCAACGGTGACGGGGTGGCCGACACCTGCTCGTTGCCGTATACCCGGCGTGAGGCCATAGCCCGGCACAATGCGGTGATTACCTTGGCGAATCGGTACTCGGATTTGTATCGCCGGCTTGTGAACGCTGAGTGTGCTAACCAGCCCGGTGCCGAGGTTTGTGGGGGTGATGAGTTGTCTGCTCCGGGGTTCCCGCCTCCCAACGACGGTGGCCCCTATTACTCGGGGACCATCACCGGTCCCTCCTGGTGCGCCAACCGTTCCCTGGGTGGGCCCACCACCTACCCATTGGACAGCGATGGTGACGGCGTGGCTGATGTGTGCTCGTTGCCGTACACCCGTCGTGAGGCGATAGCCCGCCAAAAAGCCGGTGACACCCTGGCGGCAACCTATCGCGATGAGTACAGAACCATCCTCGCTGAGGAGTGCCGCCGCTTGGGTCGTGGCAGTTACGGCGACAGTGTTGCTGATCTGAACAACGACATCTGCGCCTAACCAACTTCCACCTAATTTCTCCCCGTCGGGGTGCCCCCTACCACCCGGGGGTCAACCCCGGCGGGGACCCACCCCTGCTGATTGCTTTGTGGTGTGAATGCTTGCGGGGGGGGGGGGTGGTGGTTATAGTAGGGGGTTATGCAGAGTTTTTTGCGGGTTGGTTTGAGCTCTAGCCGGGGGGGGGGGTAGTCGTTTAGGGCTGCCCTGGTTTGGGCTCCTGGTTTTGGTGGGGTTGTTGGGGTCGGTGTTGGTTTGGGTGGGGGGTGTGGGTGCGCAGAGTGTGCCGAACACTCCGTCGTCGCCGCAGGTGGTGGTGTTGGGTGGTGGTCAGGTGCGGTTGTCGTGGGGGCCGCCGCCAGCCACTGTGGGGGTTGTGGGTTATGAGTATGTGTTTTCGCGGTCGACCGATGGTGGAACCACGTGGGTTCCGCCGGTGGATAGGGTGGTGGTTACTTCTACGGGGTTAGCGCCCACCTCGGGGGATCGTAGTGGGGTTGTGTGGCGGCCGGTGCCCGGGGGTGGGGCTGCTCGGTCGTTTGTGGTGTCGGGTTTGACGATTGGTAGCACCTACCGGTTCTGGGTGCGGGCGGTGAACGCTGCGGGAGCGGGCCGTATTGTATTGTTAGGGACAGATGTGGTGTCTAGTGTTCCATTAGCGCCGGGGGGTTTGCGGGCGGTTGTTTCCGATTCTCAGGTGGAGTTGAAGTGGACCGAGGCTCAGGGTAAAGTGGCAGGGGCGGGATTTGCTAATATTTTGCGGTACGAGTACGCGATCAAACAAGGTGATGGGCAGTGGTCTGTGTGGTCGCCGATGCCGGATTTGATTCGTGGGAGTTCGGTTGTGGCGGCTGAGTATCGTGATTCGTTTGTGGTGTCGGGTTTGACCAACGATGTTGGGTATTCGTTCAGGGTGCGGGCGGTTAACAAGCATGGCAATGGTGCCACCGGTGAGGTGGGGCCGGTGGTGGTGGGGGGTGCGCCGGGTGCTCCTCGTGACTTTGTGGTGACACCGGGGGATAAGTCGGCGTTGTTGTCGTGGCAGCAGCCGGGGGTGGTTGGCTCCCCGGTAACGGGTTGGGAAGTCCGATGGTCAGACAAGGGGTACGGCGGTTTGGGGCTTGCTCAGTGGATGAGGGTTCCTGGTGGGGCTGGGGTTAGGTCTTATTTTGCGAGTGGTTTGGATAACACCAAGAGTTATGTATTTGAGGTGCGGGTGGTTAACGCGTTGGGTGGGGGTGTGGGGGCGCGTTCTGGGTTTGTGTATTTGGGTGCGTTGCTGGGGGTGCCTCGTGATTTGGAGACGACGACGGTGACGGAGTCGTCGGTGACGTTGAGGTGGAACAATCCGGCTAATTTATCTGGTGGTACTGCTATTAGTGGGTTTAGGCGGTATGAGTATTCGTTGCGGGCCGGTGATGGGCAGTGGGGTGGTTGGGTGGCGATACCGGGTGACTCCACGACTCAAGAGTTTACGGTTACGGGTTTGACGGCGGGCACCGGGTATCGGTTCCGGGTGCGGGCGGTGAACAGTGTTGGTGCGGGTGCGGTGGCCGAAACTGTGGGGGTTGTTTATCCGGGTACGGCTCCGGCAGCGCCGGCGGTGTCAGCAGAGGTGGTGTCGGATTACACTATAGGGTTGCATCAGGTGGTGTTGTCGTGGACGGGTTCCGATGGTGGTTCCCCGGTGACGAAGTGGCAGTTGAAGCGGGCGACAACGGTGGACGGGTTGACCAGCGCAGTGTGGCATAATTTGTGTGATAACACAGAGGGGGCGGATCCGAGGTGTGGGGGGTTGTCGACGGTTACGGTGCCCCAGTATCGGACTTTTGACTATAAGAATGCAACTGCCTGTTTTGTTGGGTTGTGTGTGGGGATTTTGAAGGTGGGGGAGCATTATTTTGTGTTGCGGGCGGAGAATGCTAGGGGTGTGGGTTTGGAGTCGGGGGTTGTGAGGGTGAACATTGCCAAGGGTGTTCCTTCTATGGCTTACACCGTGTTGTTTAGGGGTTATACTGGTGATCCCCGCAAGGCCGGTAGTCGGCCTCATATGGGGGCAAACTCTCCTGTGAGTTATCTTCATGGTGGTAAGCGTTTGCGGTTTGAGTGGTCGTGGAAGGTCGGTGATGGGCAGTGGGGTGGGTGGTTCACTCAACAGGGTAGGTTGAGTAGGGCAACCGAGACTTTTGGTGGGATGACTTTTGAGGTTGGGAAGACGTATACGTTTAGGACTCGGACGGTGTCTGATTTGGGTGTGGGTTATGCGGTCGAGTCGGAGCCGTTTGTTTTCGGGGCTCCAGGCTTGCCGGGTGCTGATGGTTGGTGGGGTGCTAGCTTGACGCGTCCGGAGGTGTTGGCGGTGCCGGGTAATGGTCAGGTGAAGTTGAACATCGTTCGACCCAAAGCGAGGTTCGTGAGGCGTTCTGGTGGTTTTGTGGTTGGTTATGAGAATGCTTTCACCGATACCGATGGTACTTATGATGACACGGTTTGGGAGTATTCGTATCGTCCCGCCGGGGGTGAGTGGTCGCCGTGGGCGGTGTCCGGTACTGGTCAAAGGTTCCCGGGGCAGTCTGCGAAGAGAACCGATTTGGGCGATGGGATTACGGTGTCGGGTTTGCGTAATGGGGTGGCCTATGAGTTTAGGGTCAGGGCGCGGAACCGGCACGGTACCGGTTGGTTGGTGGGTCCGGCGTTGTATTCCAACGGTGCCGGTTTGTTGAACAAAGCCGCCGATGCCATTCCGGATAGGGTGGTGATACCGGGTGTGGCACCGCCCGCGCCGGCGGGTTTGACGGCTTCGGGTGGTGATGGTGAGGTGTCGTTGTCGTGGATGTCGGTGGGGTCTGGGGGTCCTCCGATTATTCGTTGGGAGTACATCAAGGATTCAAAAGCTGCGGGCGCGAATACCTCATGGAGTGGTTGGGACAGTGTTTGGACACCGGTTCCGGGTTCGGGGCCGTCGACGACTCAAGCGGTGGTGAAGGGTTTGACCAATGGCACCTCGTACCGGTTCCGGTTGCGGGCGGTGAACGCGTTGGTGGCCTTGGACAGCGAGGGTGTTTTGGATACTGTGACTACCACTGTCAACAAGGGTGCCCAGGCGCAGTCATTATCCGTCACCCCCGGTAAGACGCCCACCGCGCCCCGCCAGGTGAGGGTGGTGCCGGCCGATGGTGGGGTGAGGGTTACTTTGTTGGCCCCGGTGGGTGGTTCTGTTGTTTTGGGTTATGAGGTTCGGGTGCGCCGCACCGGTAGTGGCAGTTTTGATGCGTGGGCATCGTTGGGAGCTCGCATAACCCCACCGGCCCGCCATCGGGCGGAATCAGCAGGGGTGCCGGTATGGGGCTTGACCAATGGGGTGGCCTATGACTTCGAGGTGCGAGCGGTGAACCAATTCGGTGCGGGCCCCGCCGCAGGTGTGGTCGGCCCGGTGACGCCGGTGGGTGCACCTGCTGGCGGTTCGCTGCAAGCCACTGCTGGTGATGGGCAGGTCACGCTGTCATGGGCGGCGACGAACACGGGGGGCAGCACGGTTACGGGTTGGCAGTACCGCATGAAAACGGCTGGTGGGGGTTACGGTTCATGGACGATCGTTACTGGTGGGGCCGCAGCCCGTAGTTTGGTGGTGGATGATCTCGCCAACGGGCGGGCTTACACGTTCCAGGTGCGGGCCATAACCACCGATGTTCAGGTGATTGGGGCGGCGTTCGAGTCCGAGGCGGTCACCCCATCAGCGGTGCCCCCGGTGCCGTCGGTGACCGCCACCGCTGCGGATATGAAGGTCACTTTGAACTGGAGTCCTGGTGCTAGCGGTGTGGTGGGGGAGTCCAACTGGGCTGATGCGGTTACTGGTTGGCAGTACCGGATGAAAACCGGCACTGCTGGTTACGGGGCTTGGGTTGATGTCCCTGCTGCTACCACCACCCGTGACATCGGTGGCCTCACCAATGGTGTTGCCTACACCTTTGAGGTCAGGGCTCAGAACAGGATTGGTGCCGGTGCTGTTGGTACTGCGACGGTGACCCCGGCGGCGGTGCCTGCTGCGCCCACGGTTACCACCACCGCTGGTGACAAGATGGTGACGGTGAGCTGGACGGCTGGTGGTGATGGGGGTTCGGTGGTGACGGGTTGGCAGTTGCGCACCGGTACCGGCCAGTGGGTTGATTATCCGGCTGGCACCTCTTTGGTGCCTGTTCAGAACCTCGCCAATGGCACTACTTACACTTTCCAGGTTCGAGCCCAGAACGCGATGGGCAACGGTACCGTTGGGGTTGACACCGCGATGCCGGCCACGGTGCCTGAAGCTCCCACGGTTACCACCACGTCCGGTGACGGTACGGTTACTTTGTCGTGGACACCCGGTGTTGATGGTGGGTCTGCGGTGACGGGTTGGCATTTGCGGGTTGATGATGGCCAGTGGCAGGACCTGGCCGGCATGGGTTTGGGTGCTGATGCAACCTCGGTGCCCGTTTTGAACCTCGCTAATGGCACTAGTTACACGTTCCACATAAGAGCTCAGAACGCGATGGGGGCTGGTGCTGTGGCTACTGTTGCGGCGACACCGGCGGCAGTACCCGCTGCCCCCACCGTGTCTGCTGCCGCCACCGATGGCACTATCACTGTTACTTGGATGGCGGGTGGTGATGGTGGGTCTGCGGTGACGGGTTGGCAGTGGCGTACCCGGGTCGGTAGCGCTGGTTTTGGTGATTGGGCGGATGTTGGTGCGGCTGTGACCCGCACGGTTGTATCAGGGGTCGATACCGGTACCGGCCCGGTGGGTTATACCTTCGAGGTGCGAGCGGTGAACGCGGTGGGGGCCGGCCCCGCGGGCACCTCGCCCACCATCGTTCCTGGCGATGACCGGGCTGGTGATGAGGGTTACTACTCCGGTCCTGTCAATAGTCCGAGTTTCTGTGCGGAGTTCTCTTTGGGTGGGGCTCGCTTGTTCGCCCTTGACAGCGACGGTGATGGGGTGGCCGACATCTGCTCGCTGCCCTACACGCGCCGTGAGGCGATAGCCCGCCACAACGCGGTGATCACCCTGGCCAACCGGTACCCGGATTTGTATCGCCGGCTTGTCAACGCTGAGTGCGCCAACCAGCCCGGTAGCGAGGCTTGCGGCGGTGATGAGTTGGCCGCTCCGGGGTTCCCGCCGCCCAACGACGGTGGCCCCTACTACTCGGGCACCATTACCGGCCCCTCCTGGTGCGCCAACCGTTCCCTGGGTGGGCCCACCACCTACCCGTTGGACAGTGATGGTGACGGGGTGGCCGATGTGTGTTCGCTTCCGTACACCCGGCGTGAGGCCATAGCCCGTCAAAAGGCCGGCGACACCCTGGCCGCCACCTACCGTGACGAGTACAGGGCTGTGCTTGCTGAGGAGTGCCGCCGCTTGGGTCGTGGCAGTTACGGCGACAGTGTTGCTGATCTGAACAACGACATCTGCGCCTAACCAACTTCCACCTAATTTCTCCCCGTCGGGGTGCCCCCTACCACCCGGGGGTCAACCCCGGCGGGGACCCACTAACCCCCTAAACCCCCTCGCGGTGGGCATCGAGCAGGGATTCGACGGCGGTTAGGGTGGGCATGGATGGCTGGGCCCCCGATGTTGCCACCGCCAGGGCCCCGGCGGCATTGGCGAAGCGGGCGGCCTTGATCAAGGGGCGACCCTCAGCCAGCGCTACGCCCAACGCACCGCAGAAGGCATCACCGGCACCGGTGGGGTCCACCACCTGCGTCGGATAGGGGGGAACCTCCACCCCGTTTATGAGGGCACCCCGGCTGCCCAGGGTGATTACCGTTTCGCACTGGTCCGTTCGCGGCCCGATGGCCGCCACCTGGGCCTGCTCGGCCCGGTTCATCACCAGCACATCGGCCAGGGGAGTGACCGCCTTCACCAGTACCGGGTCGACGGGAGCGGGGTTGAAGAGCACCGCGGTCCCGCTCGAGCGGGCGATCTGGGCCGCTCGCTGGGCCCCCGCAGCTCCCACCTCGCCCTGGAGAAGCAGGACATCGGCTCCGGTAATCACCGCCTCGGCTTCATCGGCATCGGCCATCCCGGTATCGGCGTTGGCTCCGGCAACGATGACTATGGAAACCTCCGAGGGGGTGATGAGCGGCACCGCGGTCCCGGTGGGCTCCTGGGATATCCGGACATGGCCGATGTTCACCCCGTTGCCGCTGAGCGTGTCCAGCAGCCAGCGGCCCCGATCGTCGTTGCCCACGCAACCCACCAGGTGGGCCGCGGCTCCGAGCCGGGCCGCGGCGGTGGCCTGGTTGGCCCCCTTGCCCCCGGAGAACACCCCCATTCTTTGGGCCCGCAACGTTTCATCGGGGCCGGGAAGCCGGTCGAGCCAGATGGACAGGTCGTAGTTGAGGCTCCCGAAGGACACAACCTTCATGCAACTATTATCCCTGGTATCCCTGTAGTATCTCTGAAACTAGCGTGCCCGAAGATGGCATCTCTCGAATAACTGGTAGCTCTCGGGTGGGTGTTTTGGGTTGAAGGGTGCTAACCTGAACCCGTCCCCCGGGCACCGGTACGGCAAGGAGCAGTGCAGATGCCCGTTTTCTGACTGACGGACATTGAGTAAGGATGGCTGAGAAGCTACTGTCAAAGACCGCGACAATCGAGAAACACCGCCTTCACGACACCGATACAGGCTCACCCGAGGTTCAGGTCGCACTGCTCACAGAGCGGATCAACCACCTCACCGAACACTTGAAGGTGCATGTCAAGGACCACCACAGCAGGCGAGGCTTGTTGATAATGGTGGGCCGGCGGCGGCGGTTGCTCGACTACGTCAAGGACAACGATGTGGAGCGCTACCGCGGGATCATCGCAGAACTCGGGCTTCGCCGCTGACCAGCGAGTGCCGCCGAGGCGACATATGAAAAACAATTAAGCGGACCAGGAGGAAGCATACGGTCCGCTCGGATCCAGAATGATCCGGAGAGGAGCAAAAGTGGCGCAAGCCATCACCGTTTCAGCCGTCTTGGGCGGCGCGGACAACAAAACCCTGTCATTGGAGGCAGGTCGTCTGGCCGGGCAGGCCGATGGGGCCGTGGTGGCCCGTATGGGTGGTACCACCATCCTGGTTACCGCCACCGCGGCCCGCCGGGTTCGGCAGGGGGCGGATTTCTTCCCTCTCACCGTTGATATCGAGGAGCGGATGTATGCCGCGGGCAAGATCCCCGGCTCGTTCTTCCGCCGGGAGGGTCGGGCTCCCGAGTCCGCCATTTTGACCTGCCGCCTGATCGACCGTCCCCTGAGGCCCTCTTTTCCCGATGGATTTCGCAACGAGGTTCACATCGTCGGAACGGTTCTGAGCGCCGATCAGGAGAATCCCTACGACGTGGTTGCCATCAACGGCGCGTCGGCCGCACTGAGCATCTCGGGAATCCCGTTCGCCGGTCCGGTTGGGGCGGTGCGGGTGGCACACAGCGTCGAGGGCCAGTGGATTCCCCACCCCACTTACGAGGAGAGCGCCGATTCCACCTTCGAGATGGTGGTTGCTGGTCGTGTGCTGGACAACGGCGACGTGGCCGTCATGATGGTGGAGGCCAACGGCACCGAAGCGTGCTGGTTGCACTACAGCAACGGTGCCCCCAAGGTGGATGAGGCTGCCCTGGCCGAGGGGTTGGAGCAGTCCAAGCAGTGGATCAAAGAAGCGGTGGGCCTTCAACGCCGGCTGATCGCTTCCGCCGAGGTGAAGTCCCCCATGGAGTACGAACTCCAGGCCGACTACACCCCCGAGGTGGAGGCCGCGGTGTCCGAGGTCGGGGCCGGCAAGCTGGCCACGGCCATGGCCATAGCCGACAAGGCGGCCCGCAAGGATGCCGAGGCTCGGGCCACCGACGAGATCACCGAGGCTCTGGCCGGCCGGTTCGGCGATGTTGAAGGGGTTGACCAGCAGATATCGGCCGCGATCCGATCGCTTACCAAGAGCATCGTGCGTACCCGCATCGCCAAGGACGGTACCCGCATCGACGGCCGGGGAGTGTCCGACCTCCGCCCGCTGGCTTCCGAGGTGGGGATGGTGGAGACCGTCCACGGATCCGGGCTGTTCGAGCGGGGTGAGACCCAGGTGCTGAACATCACCACGCTGGGCACGGCCCGGATGGATCAGATGATCGACGGGATCGACCCGGTTGACAAGAAGCGGTACATCCACCACTACAACTTCCCCCCCTACTCCACCGGGGAGACCGGCTTCATGCGGGGTCCCAAGCGCCGGGAGATCGGACACGGCGCGCTGGCCGAGAAAGCCCTGATTCCGGTCGTCCCCGATATGGACGAGTTCCCCTACACGTTGCGCCTGGTGTCGGAGGTGCTCTCCTCCAACGGTTCCAGTTCCATGGGTTCGGTGTGTGCGTCCACGCTGTCGCTCATGGATGCCGGTGTGCCCATCAAAGCCCCGGTGGCCGGGATTGCCATGGGGCTGGTGCTCCACGAGGGCGACTACATCACGCTTACCGACATCTTGGGCACCGAGGATGCGTTCGGCGATATGGATTTCAAGGTGGCGGGTACGGCCGACTTCGTGACCGCCCTGCAACTCGACACCAAGATCGACGGCCTGCCCGCCGATGTTTTGGCGGGGGCGTTGAACCAGGCCCGTGATGCCCGGCTCAAGATCCTGGAGGTTATGGCCGGGGCCATAGATGCCCCTCGGGACGATGTCCGGCCCACCGCGCCCAAGATTGTCAAGTTCGAGATACCGCTGGACAAGATCGGCGAGGTCATAGGCCCCAAGGGCAAGGTGATCAACTCCATTCAGGCCGAGACCGGGGCCGAGGTCAACGTGGACGACGGCCAGGACTTCGGAATCGTCACCGTCTCTTCGTCCAACCGGGACAGCGTGGCCGAAGCCGAGCGTCAAATCCGTTTGATATTGGATCCGCCCACTGCCGATGTGGGTGGGGTTTACCTCGGGAAGGTGGTGAACATCACATCATTCGGAGCATTCGTCAACATCCTTCCGGGCCGCGACGGTTTGGTGCACATCTCCAAGCTCGGTCGGGGTCGTCGGATCGACCGGGTTGAGGATGTGGTCTCCCTGGGCGACGACCTCGAGGTTTTCGTGGAGGACATCGACCCCAACGGCAAGATCAGACTCAAGCTGGTCGGCGACGACAGCGACTCCACCGATGATACGGAGCGGGATAGGGGTGGTAGGGATCGTCGTTCTGATGATCGGGATCGGGATCGTCGGGGTGGTCGTTCTGATGATCGGGATCGGGATCGTCGGGGTGGTCGTTCTGATGATCGGGATCGTGGTGGTAGGGGTGGTCGTTCTGATGATCGGGATCGTGGTGGTAGGGGTGGTCGTTCTGATGATCGGGATCGTGGTGGTAGGGGTGGTCGTTCTGATGATCGGGATCGTGGTGGTAGGGGTGGTCGTTCCGATGATCGGGATCGTGGTGGTAGGGGTGGTCGTTCCGATGATCGGGATCGTGGTGGTAGGGATCGTCGTTCCGATGATCGGGGTGGCCGAGGCCGTCGGGACGGTGACAGCCGGGGAGGTCCTGGCCAGGTGGCTTCCTTTGAAGTTGATTTCGAGGCCCAGCTACGGGATGAGTTCGGCGATCTCGGACCGGATGGGGGCTCTCATCGCCATGGAGGAGGTCGCGACCGCGACCGCGACCGCAATCGCCCCTCGCGCTGATCCCGCAATGCTTCGGGTAGGGGTGTTCGGAGCGGGGGGCAGAATGGGGGCCACCGTATGCGAGGCATTGGCGGCCGACCCCGACTTGGAGCTGGTGGCCGCGGTCGATCCTCATCGGGTGGGGGTGGCGGCGGGAGGGGCAGTCGTGGCCGCCCACCGTCAGGCCGTGGCCGATGCCGGAGCCGAAGTGGTGGTTGATTTCACCATTGCCGATGCCGCCCGCGACAACCTGGTTTGGCTGGCCGAGCAGCGCATTCACGCGGTTGTGGGTACTACCGGGCTTACCGGTGAGGATCTCGAGCGGCTCGATTTTGCGTTCACCAGCGCCGACCGAGCCTGCGTCGTCGTCCCCAACTTCGCCATCGGCGCGGTGCTGATGATGAGGTTTGCCGAGCTGGCCGCGCCCTACTTCGACACCGCCGAGGTGATCGAACTGCACCACAACGCCAAGATCGACGCTCCCTCGGGCACGGCCCGCCTCACCGTGGAAAGGATGGCGGCCGCCTCAAGTACGTGGGCCCCCGATCCTACCGAACATGAAATGCTGACCGGGGTGCGGGGGGCTGAGGGGCCTGCCGGTATCCGGGTGCACTCGGTGCGGATGGGGGGGATGGTGGCCCATCACGAAGTAATCCTGGGCACCGAGGGCCAGACGCTCACCATCCGCCACGACTCCACCGATAGGGCCTCGTTCATGCCCGGTGTGCTGGCCGCGGTGAAAGCCGTCCCGGGTCACTCGGGGCTCATCGTAGGTCTCGACACCCTGCTGGCCATCTAGCCGACCGGGCCGGTTGTGTCGCTCCGGCGCTTGCTGCTGCATGTAATTGTGGGGTCGAAGAAATCGCGGAGCTCTCCAACCCCGGTTGCGTCGCTCCGGCGCTTGCTGCTGCATGTAACTATGGGGTCGAAGAAATCGCGGAGCTCTCCAACCCCGGTTGCGTCGCTCCGGCGCTTGCTGCTGCATGTAACCGTGTTGCTGGCCGTGGCCGCCATGGTTACCGCCGGGTTCTGGCAGCTCCACCGGTTGTCGGAGCGCAAAGACCGAAACAGCCTCATCACCGACCGGGGCGAACTGCCCGTTGCCGAGGTGCAGAACCTGGTGGGCATCCACGATTCCTACGAGGTGGGGCAGGAGATCGAGTTCCGCACGGTCCGAGCCTTAGGGGTCTACCAACCGGCGGATCAGGTGCTGATTCGCAACCGGACCTACCAGGGTTCGGCCGGGTACTGGGTTCTCACCCCGTTGCAGCTCGATACCGGGGCCACGGTGGCGGTCAACCGGGGTTGGATTTCCCGCGGTGCCGCTTTGGATCCGTCCCCCGCGGCTTTCGCCCCGATTCCCGGGCCGGTTGAGGTGATCGGACTGTTGCGGGCCACGGTGACCGCCGTTGGGCTCCAGCAGGACGACCCCCCTCAAGGGGTGCTGACCGAAATGGCCCGCCCCGACCTGGCTCGCCTGGCCCGGCAACTCGACACCGATTTGCTCCCGGTCTATGTACAACTCCAATCCCAGAACCCCCCGACCGGTGAACTGCCCGTTCCCGCTCCGGCTCCCGACCTGGGGGAAGGATCCCATCTTGCCTATGCCGTGCAGTGGTTCGTATTCGCCGCCATCACATCGGTCGGTTACCCCTTGATGATGCGTCGCAGCTTTTCGCTGGTTACCCCTTGATGATGCGTCGCAGCTTTTCGCTGGTTACCCCTTGATGATGCGTCGCAGCTTTTCGCTGGTTACCCCTTGATGATGCGTCGCAGCTTTTCGCTGGTTACCCCTTGATGATGCGTCGCAGCTTTTCGCTGGTTACCCCTTGATGATGCGTCGCAGCTTTTCGCTGGTTACCCCTTGATGATGCGTCGCAGCTTTTCGCTGGTTACCCCTTGATGATGCGTCGCAGCTCATCGCCGGCTTGAAACCGATACTGGGGCGGGCCGGAGGTGGGGGTGGGATAGGGTGGAACGGTGAGCCGTCCGCCAGAGACAAACGATCTGGTGATGCGGGTGCTCCATGCTCTGCGGATCAAGGGTATGGCCGACGATGCCGCGGTGGCTCGGGCGGCCGGGTTGGCCACCGCCCACGCCGGTGATGTGTTGAGGGATCTGGCCGAGCAGGGGTGGGTGCGCTACCGGGCCGGGAGCCGGTCCCAGGGGTGGATGCTGCTGGCACCGGGCCGGACCGAGGGAGAGCGGCGGGTGGCCGATCAGATCCAGCGGTCCGGTCGGCGACCGCAGGTTCACGAGCTCTACCGGTCGTTCATGGTTCTGGACCCCGAGCTGAAATCGGCCTGCACCGATTTTCAGGTCAGAGATGGTCTGACGGTGAACGACCACACCGATCCCGAGTACGACGCTGCGGTCATCGGCCGCCTGGCCGAGATCAACCGTGGGGTTCAGCCGATCACCGCTCAGCTCGCCGGCGAGCTCGACCGTTTCGGTCACTACGGGGACCGGTTCGACCTCGCCCTGGGCCGGGTGCTGGGCGGCGACCTCGACTGGTTCACCAAACCCTCGGTTGATTCCTACCATGAAGTGTGGTTCGAGCTGCACGAGGACCTGCTGGTGACCCTGGGAATCGACCGGGCAACCGAGACGGTCGCCGATATCGCCGAGGCATGAAGCACAAGGAGGATCAATGGCCCGATTCGGCAGGGTGATCACCGCCATGATCACGCCGTTTGGTGATGACGGCTCGCTCAACCTGGAAGCGTCCGCTTTGCTGGCCCGATGGCTGGCCGACCACGGAAGCGAGGGGTTGGTGGTGGCTGGCACCACTGGTGAGGCCCCGACCCTGACCCATGACGAGCAGATCCAACTTATCGAGGCGGTAGCCCAATCGGTGGACATACCGGTGGTGGCCGGAGCGGGCAGCAATGACACCGCCGCAGCCGTCGAACTCACCGAGCGGGCCACCGAGGTCGGTGCCGACGGCATCCTGCTGGTGGCCCCCTACTACAACCGCCCTTCCCAGGCCGGTCTGGCCAAGCACTTCCGCACGGTGGCCGCCGCTACCCACCTCCCGGTTGTCATCTACGACATACCGGTGCGTACCGGACGCAAAGTGGACACCGAAACGCTGCTGGAGCTGGCTCATGGTGTTGACAACATCGTGGGGCTCAAGGATGCCGCCGGTGATCCTGCCGAAACCGCCAAGTTGATCGCTCGGGCTCCGGAGGGTTTCGAGGTGTACAGCGGTGACGACAGCTTGAATCTGGCGCTGCTGGCCGTCGGAGCGGTGGGGTTCATCAGCGTGGCCACCCACTGGAGCGGTGCCGAGCACGCCGACATGATCACGGCTTTTTCGAGTGGCGACGTGGCCGCCGCCCGCCGGATCAATGCCGGTTTGATCCCCTCCTACGACTACGAGACCGGGCCGGCGGCGCCCAACCCCATCCCGACCAAAACCATGATGCGGCTTATCGGGCTTCCGGTGGGTCGATGCCGCCCCCCCATGGATGTCGAGCCCGACGGGTTGGTGGATACCGCGGCCGCAGTTCTCGCAGGCACCCGCTTGGCCCCCCATGGCTGAGCCGGTCCGGATTGTTTGTTTGGGTTTTTCCCTGGGAGTGGTTGTAGGTGGCCATGGCTGACCCGGTCCGGATCACCTTTCTGGGGGGGTTGGGAGACATTGGGAGGAACTGTGCGGCGATCGAATGCCGGGGTGAGCTGCTCCTGCTGGACTGCGGGGTGCTGTTCGCCGATGAGAACATGCCGGGGGCCGACTTCGTCCTACCCGACCTGGAATATCTCCACGATCGGGCCGATCGCATCGTGGGCTGCGTGTGCACCCACGGCCACGAGGACCACATCGGGGCGCTAGCTCATGTTCTGGGCCGGTTCTCGTTCCCGGTGTATGCCTCCCCGTTCACCCTGGGGCTGATCCGTCACCGCCTCGAGGAACACGGGGTGGTCAACCGCACGACACTCGTACCCATCGGTGATCACGATCGTGTCGGTATCGGATCGTTCGACTGCGAGTTCATCCCGGTCACCCACTCGGTCCCCTCCGGATTGATCTCGGTGATCCGCACCCCTCAGGGGGTGATCCTGCATTCCAGCGACTTCAAGCTGGATTTGAACCCGGTTGATGGGCGCCGTACCGATCTGGCCCGGATCGGGGCCATTGCCCACGACGAGGGAGTGCGGCTGCTGCTGTGCGACTCCACCAACTCCGAGATTCCCGGGAGTTCCCGGTCGGAGACCGAGGTGGGAGAAGTGCTGCGCCGGGTGTTCACCGACCATCCCGACCAGCGGCTGGTGGTGGCGGCATTCTCCAGTCATGTTCATCGGGTTCAGCAGGTGGTGGATGCAGCGGTGGGGTCGGGGCGCAAGGTGGCCACGCTGGGTATGTCCATGAAGCGCAACTTCGCCCTGGCCCGGGAGTTGGGCTTGCTCCGGCTGCCCGACCGAGCGTTCATGGATGTGTCCGAAGCCGATCGCTACCCTCCGGGACAGGTGTGCGTGGTGTCCACCGGTTCGCAGGGGGAGCCCCGCTCGGCTCTGGCCCTGGCCGCCACCGGCGACAGTCGCTGGATCGACATAGGGTCGGCGGATGTGGTGGTGCTGAGTTCGAGCGCGATCCCCGGCAACGAGGCCCGTGTGGCCCGAATGATCAACAACCTGGTGAGCCGGGGGGCCGATGTGATCCACAGCGACCGGATGGAGGTGCACACCACCGGCCATGGCAAGCAGGACGAACTGCGCACGCTGCATACCGTTGCCGATCCCGCGTACTTCGTGCCCGTCCATGGCGAGGCCCGCCACCTCATCGCCCACGCCGAGCTGGCCATCAAGATGGGTATGCCCTCCGATCGGGTGGTTACGGCTCGTGACGGCGAGCAGGTGGAATTGAGCGACCGTGGTCTGATC
Source organism: Candidatus Poriferisocius sp. (assembly GCF_965202595.1). GTDB lineage: Bacteria > Actinomycetota > Acidimicrobiia > Acidimicrobiales > Bin134 > Poriferisocius. The sequence goes on along the minus strand of NZ_OZ241836.1, from coordinate 1,834,351 downwards.
AACCGGGGGAAGGTGACCTCGGGGGCCTATTTCTATGTGAACGGGAAGTTCATCGAGAGCAACCCGGAGCTCTTCGGCGACCGATCCATTCTCGGTAACCAGGGGGTTGTGACCGTGGTGGTGGTGGTGGACCGGGCGAAGGGTCGGCTGGTGAACCGTCCCCGCTTCATCAGCCGGGGTTGGGTGGGGGACGGTAACGCTCGGGATCTGGAGCGGGCCGGGGCTGATGAGGTGGCCGCCGCGGTGCAGGATTACCTGGCCGGAGGTGAGGGGGACGGTTTGGAGCGGCTGGTCCGGCGGGCGGCGGGCCAATTCGTGAACCACAACACCGGTCGCCGCCCGATGATCGTTCCGGTGGTGGTTGAGCTTTGAGCGGGGTCGCGGCCCGGTGATCGTTCGGGTGGTGGTGGGGGTAACCGTTGGTTGTGGGTGTTGACAATGATACGGTTGTTTCTGTTGTGGCTACTCGAACCGCTCGAAAACCCGCGACCAGCTCCCGTACCAGCGCTGGTGCCAAGATCGGCTCCAAGTCTCGGTCCAAGGTCGGTGCCAAGTCTCGGTCCAAACCCGGTCCCAAAGCCGGTGCCAAGTCTCGGTCCAAGGCCGGTGCCAAGGTCGGCTCAAAGTCTCGACCCAGAGCCGGTGCCAAGGCCGGTGCCAATTCGGCCGGCAGGCTGAGGCAGGCTTCGGCTGCGGTTTGGGCCGGCCACCGTGGCGATATCATCGCGGTGGGTTTCGTTCTCGCCGGGCTGGTGGCCGCCTGCGGGATCTGGGCCGATGTGGCCGGTCCGGTCGGAGCGGGGATCAGGATCGCTACCGGCGTGCTCATCGGATCGATGCGGGCTCTGGCCCCCATGGCTTTGGTGGGGATCGGGATCATGCTGCTGCGGGGCCCCCGTCCCGGGGATGCCTCCGTAGGGGAGCCCGAAGGGGGCACGATTCCGGGGGCTGGGGGCAACACTGCCCGGGCCGAGCTGGTACTGGCAGTGCGCCTGGGGGTCGGCACCACGTTGATGCTGCTGTCGATCACCAGTTTGCTGCACATAACGATGGGACGGCCCGGAGTCGGCGATTTCGACGGCTTGGCGGGCGCAGGCGGGGCGCTGGGCCTGGCCGTGGGGGGTGTGCTGGTTGCCGCGATGGGGGTTTGGGGAGCCGTTCTGGTGATGATCGCCACAGGTTTGCTGGGCACGGTGGTGCTCACCCGGGTGTCGTTGCGGGCCTGGGCCCGGCGGGTGGACGGCACCAAGCTGAAAGCCGGTTTCAGCCGGATCGCCCGTTCGCTCTCGGCCAAAATCTCGGGGCCGGTTACGCCGGTCGACCATGACCAAGGCCCCGGGGAGTCGGAGCCCTCCACCCCCGAGACAGTGGCTATCCCAACCCTGCCCCCAGAGTTCGAGCCCGAGTCCGCGGTGGAGGTTATGGGGTCTGAGGCTGAGCCTGAGCCCGCGCCTGGTGCGGGTGCTCTGGGGTCTGGGTCTGATTCTGAGCCCGCGCCTAGTGCGGGTGCTCTGGGGTCTGAGTCTGAGTCTGAGTCTGAATCTGGCGCTGATGGCTCTCCGCTCGAATCCGGCCCGGCTGGTTCCCGGGCCGATCCACGGTGGCGGGCACCGACCATCGTCGGGGACAACCATCCTGTTTCGTCGGTGTGGAAGCTTCCCCCGCTGGACCTGCTTACCGGGTCTGATCCCCAGCAGGGCAACCAGCAGGAGGCCGCCCGGATGGGTGCCGCCCTCGAGCGGGCTCTGGCGGCCCACGATGTGGATACCAAGCTGGTGGGTATGGTGGTCGGACCCACCGTAACCCGCTACGAGCTGGAGTTGGCCCCCGGGGTCAAGGTCAGTCGGGTCACCAGCCTGAGCAAGGACATTGCCTACGCCATGGCCTCGCCAGATGTCCGTATCCTGGCCCCGATTCCCGGCCGCCGGGCCATAGGGGTGGAGGTGCCCAACCCGGACCGCCAGGTGGTATCCCTGGGCGGCATTTTGATGTCGGATGAGGCCCGTAGGGCAATCCACCCCCTGGAGGTGGCCATCGGCCGGGACATCAATGCCAAGCCGGTGATAATGGACCTGTCCCGGATGCCCCACATCCTCATTGCCGGTGCCACCGGTGCGGGCAAGTCCTCGTGCATAAACTCCATGATCACCTCGGTGCTCATGCGGTCCACCCCCGACCAGGTTCGCATGATCCTGATTGATCCCAAGATGGTGGAGATGGCCCAGTACGAGCATGTGCCCCACCTGCTCACCCAGCCGGTCACCGACCCCAAGAAGGCGGCCAACGCCCTGGCCTGGGCGTGCCGGGAGATGGATCGCCGCTACGAGATTCTGGCCTCGGTCGGCGTTCGCGACATCAACGGCTACAACGAGGCCTGCGACCGGGGCGTTTTCGAGCGGGATCACCATTCGGGAGTAGATGATTCCGAGGTTCAGGAGCGGATGCCGCTCATCCTGGTGGTGGTGGATGAGCTGTCCGACCTGATGATGGTGGCTCCCCGGGACGTGGAGGATTCCATCTGCCGGATCGCCCAGAAGGCTCGAGCAGTGGGTATACATCTGGTGATCGCCACCCAGCGACCGTCCATCAACGTGATCACCGGGGTTATCAAGGCCAATATCCCGGCCCGGTTGGCCTTCGCGGTGTCCAGCCAGACCGACAGTCGGGTGATCCTCGACCAGCAGGGGGCCGAGCGTTTGGTGGGCCGGGGCGACATGCTGCTGCTCAGCCCCACCTCCACCGCGGCCCAGCGTATTCAGGGGGCTTGGGTTACCGAGGCCGAGGTTCGCAGCGTGGTGGCGGCTTGGCGACGCCAGGACGCGGCGATGGGCCACGGTGTTATGAGCACTGCGGCCACCTCCGAGGCCGGGCCCGGCGATGTCGATCCTCTGGCCCCCGACCCCGCCGCGGCCTCCGGGAACCGGGGCGACGAGGACGACGAGCTGCTGGCTCAGGCCATGCGGCTGGTGGTGGAGAGCGGGCTCGGTTCCACATCCATGCTCCAGCGCAAGCTCAGGGTGGGGTTCGCCCGAGCGGGCCGGCTGATGGATCTGCTCGAGCGGCGGGGGGTGGTGGGACCATCCGAGGGATCCAAGGCCCGAGAGGTTTTGATGTCCCCCGACGAACTCACTTGATCGGGCCGGTAGGGTCGCCGGCTGCTGGGTGGGGGATTGCCTCCAGACCCGTCCGGTTTCATCTCCGATCTGTAGTCTCCTAGCGTGGTATTGGCAGCGGTATTGCTTGCAGGGGGCCTCTTGGTGTTGGCGGTGGGTGCCGATCAACTGGTCATAGGCGCATCCCGTTTGGCTCTGGCTCGGGGTATCTCGCCGATCGTGATCGGGGCGCTGGTCATCGGTTTCGGTACCAGTGCTCCCGAGATGCTGGTATCCGGCCTGGCCGCCGCGGACGGCAAAGCCGACTTGGGAGTGGGCAACATCGTCGGTTCGAACGTGGCCAACCTGAGCCTGGTGCTGGGCTTTGCCGCGCTGGTGGCCGCCCTGGCCGCCGGGGGCCGCCGCATCCGGGTGGCTCGTAGCACCCTGTGGCGGGAGGGAATGGTAGCGGTGGTTGCCGCGGTGCTGTTCTGGGTGCTCATCCAGGACGGGTTCCAGCGTTGGGAGGGGGTGGTTCTGGCGGTGGCCTTCGTGCTGTCCATGACCGCCATCCTGCGACGACCGGCCCATGCCGGCAAGGTGGTGGGTGAAGTTGCCCGCCGGGACAAGCTCATCAGCCAGCCTTTCGAGTTGGGTCGAACCGTGTTGGGGTTGACGGCCACGGTGACCGGTGCGCAACTGGCGGTGGAGGGAGCCGTTGACATCGCCCAGGAGGTTGGTCTGGGCACGGGTTTCGTGGGACTGTCGCTGGTGGCCTTCGGTACTTCGCTGCCCGAGCTGATCACCGGGGTGCAGGCGGCCCGCCGGGGGGAGGCCGATCTGCTGGTCGGCAATATTCTGGGCTCCAATACGTTCAACAGCTTGCTGGTGGGCGCGCTGGTGGCGCTGCTGGGCCCCGGTCCGCTGGTCGACGGGAACCTGTCCGGTTTGGCGGTGTGGATCATGGTGGGCATTTCCGCCGGTGCCTGGCTGATCATGTTCCTGGGTAACGGTTTGAAGCGATGGTGGGAGGGTGCGCTTTTGCTGGCCGTCTACCTGGTGTCGATGCCATTTTTGGTGTCCGGCGATACCGATGAAGCCGGCAATGTTGCGCGGTCGGTTCCCGCTGGCGAGGTGGTGGCTCGGCCCGGGGTGGAGCGTGAGGCTGACCCTAGTGGTGGTTTTCGGTTGATTCCCGCTGCCGAGGTGGTGGCTCGGCCCGGGGGGGAACTCCAAGTTGTCTCGGCGTAGCCCTACCCCCAGGTTCTGGGTGGAGACGCTGGGGTGTCCCAAGAACCAGGTGGATTCCGACAAGATCCAGGGTTTGCTGGTTCAAGACGGGATGGTTGCCGCCGATGCCCCCGAGGAGGCTGATCTGGTGGTGGTCAACACCTGTGCTTTCATCGAGGAGGCCCGCCAGGAGTCGGTTGACACGGTGCTGGAGTTGCGAAAGGCCGTGGCCGGTGCCGAGCTGGTGGTCACCGGATGCATGGCCGAGCGTTACGGTACCGAGCTGGCCGAAGCCCTGCCCGAGGTCGACCGGGTGGCCGGGTTCGGCGTACCGGTCAGCATCGGGGCCAAGCCCCCGGCAGTAGCTCCGTCGGCCCAGGATCGGTCTGCGTCGGCTGCGCTTTCTGCGGCCCAGGATCGGCCTGTGCGGGCTGCACTTTCTGCGGCCCAGGATCGGCCTGCGTTGGCTGCACTTTCTCCGGCCCAGGATCTGCCTGCATTCGACTTGTTGAACCTGCCTCGGCCGCCTGTTGAAGCACCGTGGGCCTATGTGAAGATCGCCGAGGGGTGTGACCGCCGTTGCGGTTACTGCGCCATTCCCGGTTTCCGGGGGCCGCAGCGCTCCCGATCGGCCGAAGACATCGAGCGGGAGGTGGAGGGTCTTGGGGTGCGAGAGGTGGTGCTGGTCGCCCAGGATCTGGCCTCCTACGGGCGCGACCAGGGTAAGGGGGAGCGGGGAATCATCCCCCTGGTGGAGTCGCTGCGCCGCCGGGTGGACTGGGTGCGGTTGCTGTACCTGTATCCATCCGACCTCACCGACCCGCTGATCGACGCCATCTGCGCCACCGGGGTCCCCTACTTCGACCTGTCGTTGCAGCACGTGTCCCGCCCGTTGCTGGCCCGGATGCGCCGGTGGGGTGATGGTGACCGGTTCGCGGCTCGCATCGCCGACATCCGCCGCCGCCGACCCGAGGCGGTTCTGCGGTCGAACTTCATCATCGGCTATCCCGGTGAGACCGAAGCCGACCACGATGCCCTGCTGGATTTCGTGGCCGAGGTGCGCCTGGACTGGTGCGGGTTCTTCACCTACTCGGCGGAGGAGGGCACCCATTCCGTCACCCTCGACGGTGAGGTGCCTGCCGAGCTGGCCGCGGAGCGCCGCCGGGAGCTGGCCGAGGTGCAGGATGGCATAACCGCAGCCCGGCGGGATCAGCTCATCGGTCGCGACATCGAAGTTCTGGTGGATGCCCCCGGCGTGGCCCGCAGCTACCGGGAAGCTCCTGAGATCGACGGGATCATCATCGTGCCCGAACACCTGCCCGCCGGCCGGTTCCATACCGTGCGGGTGGTGGATGCCCGAGGCGTTGACCTGGTGGCCGAGGTTGCTTCCCCAGCAGGGGATACCGCCCCGGCCGAGGATGCTGCCCCAGCAGTGGTCGAGGCACCATCGGCACGAGTGGGGGGGTCGTGAACCGGGTGGGGTCGTACCCGTGGGCCGATCTGTGGTTGGCGGCCAACCTGGTGACCCTGGGCCGTATCGTGGCATCGCCCCTGCTGTTCGTGCTCATCCTGTCTGCATCCGAAAGCATGGGCACGTCGTGGGCCGTCCTGGCCGTGGGCTGGGTGCTGGGGGCCAGCGACTACTACGACGGATGGATAGCCCGCTCCTCCGGCAGCGTCAGCCTCTGGGGGGCGTTTCTGGATCCGCTGGCTGACAAGGTGATGATCCTGGGGGCGGCCTGGTGTTTCGTGGCGGTGGGTAGGTTCTTCTGGGTGCCGGTGCTGATCATCACGGTGCGGGAGCTGCTGGTGAGCGCGGTTCGCACCAAATGGGCCCGGGACGGCCTGTCGCTTCCCGCCCGCCGCTTGGCCAAGTTCAAGACGCTGGTGCAGGGGGCGGCCCTGACCGTGGCCGCGCTACCCCCGCTGGAGGGAACCGGCTGGGCTCCCTCGCCGGCCATCTGGGCGGCCGTGGCCATCACCGTCTACACCGGAGGGCGCTACCTGGCCGATGGCCGAGCCGGAGCGATAGCAGCCATGGGCCGCGGGCAATCCGCTGGGGGCGTATAGGCATACGGGCATCCCATGCCGTCGTCCTTCTTGCCGGCCATGGGCCGAGGGCAATCCGCTGGGGGCGTATAGCCTCCGGGTGTGAATTGTGAAGTAATCGCAGTGGGAACCGAGTTGTTGCTGGGTCAGATCGTTGACACCAACTCGTCGTGGATCGGTGAGCAGTTGGCGCTGGCCGGTATCGACTCGCACCATCAGGTCAAGGTGGGCGACAACTTCGAGCGCATGACGGGGGTGCTGATCCAGGCCCTGGAGCGCAGCGATTCGGTAATCATGTGCGGCGGGTTGGGTCCCACCCAGGACGACATCACCCGGGAGGTAGTAGCCGCCGCCCTGGGGGTTGATCTGGTAAGGCGCGACGATCTGGTGGAGCGCATCTCGGCCGTGTTCGGGGGCAGGGGGCGACCCATGCCGGAGAACAACCTGCGCCAGGCCGATGTGCCCGCTGGGGCCGAGGTGATGCCGGTCATGCCCGGCACCGCCCCCGGGTTCATGATTTCCACCGGCGATCAGGTGGTGTACGCCGTGCCCGGTGTGCCCTGGGAGATGCAGCAGATGGTGAGCGAGTGCGTGCTGCCCGATCTCAAACGCCGGGCCGGTATCACCGCGGTGATAAAGAGCCGCACGCTGCGCACCTGGGGTGACTCCGAGTCGGGCCTGGCCGAGAAGCTCCATGGCGAGCTTGAGCGGCTGGACAAAACCGGCGAGTGCACCATCGCCTTTCTGGCCTCGGGTATGGAGGGCTTGAAAGTGCGGCTCACCGCCAAGGCCTCCAGCGAGGACGCGGTTGACGAGATCCTGGCCGGCGAGGAGCGGATCGTTCGGGGGTTGATCGGCGACATCGTGTTCGGTGTGGATGGCGAGACCATGGAATCGGCTGTGCTCGACGCTCTGCGGTCCCGGGGGTGGACACTGGCCCTGGCCGAGTCGCTCACCGGGGGGATGATCGGGGCCCGGCTCACCGCGGTGCCCGGGGCCAGCGATGTGTTCCGGGGCGGGCTGGTTTCCTATGCCGGTGACATCAAGTTCGACCTGCTGGGTGTGCCCGAGGGTCCGGTGGTGAGCGAGGAGGCGGTAACCGCCATGGCTCGGGGGGCGGCCCGACTGCTGGGGGCCGATTGTGCCATCGCGGTTACCGGGGTGGCTGGTCCCGACCCCCTCGACGGGCAGGAGCCGGGCACGGTGTGGATGGCCACGCTGGTGGCCGGAGAGGTGGTGGCCATCCGGGTGAAGTTCCCCTTCGATCGGGAACGTACCCGCCAGTTCACCACCGTCTCGGTGCTCAACAACCTCCGCGTTCGGATTTTGGCCGGGCGGTGAGTTATCGGCTCGGTATCTGGCCGGTTGCGTCGCGGTCGAAGCGCAGGGATGCCGAGTTCATGCAGTAGCGCTCGCCGGTAGGTTGGGGGCCGTCGGGGAAGATGTGTCCGAGGTGGGCACCACAGGATGCACACACCGCCTCGGTGCGAACCATGCCGTGGCCGGTGTCGGTGCGGCGATCCACCCTGCCCCCGGCAACCTCCCGGTAGAACGAGGGCCAACCCGTGCCCGAGTCGTACTTGGTTTCCGAGGAGAACAGGGTCACGTCGCACACCCGGCAGCGGTACATCCCCTCGTCCTTGCAATCCCAGTACTCGCCGGTGAAGGCCCGCTCGGTACCGGCCTGCTGGGTTACGTGGTACTGCTCGGCGGTCAGCCGCCGCCGCAACTCCTCATCGGTAAAGGTTCGCTCAGCCATACCGCTAACCGTACCGGATAAAAGATGGGAAAACATGAGGGGTTGGCTGGTTGGGGTGGGGTGCTTTGGATGGGTGTGTGCGGAGGGTTTGGGTGATGAGCGCGGCCAGCGCGTCGGCGGCTCTTTGCTGGTGGGTGCGGTTGCTGACATTTTTGGAGTCGTCGCGGAACATGCGATCACACATGCCATCGAGTGCGGTTTTGGCCCGCTCACCGGTCACCTGGTCGAGTTCGGCGTGTAGTTCTCGCAGGGCTCCGGCGGTGCGGGCTTGGCGGTTGGCCAGGTAACGGCCCATACCGAACTGGAGGCAAAGAGCCCGCACCTCGCCCTCGCCCAAAAGATCACCGTAACGGTTCAACACCTCGGTCATGTACCCGTCCAGTGTGCAGCGGGCCGCGTTGATCTCGAACAGCAAATCGAACAAACCCTTGGAATCCATGCCCTCCAAATCAACCATCTCCAACCGCAAAACATCCCCGCCGTCAGCATCACTGCTGCCGGCAACAGCAGTATCAGCGTCGCTGCTGGAGTCGGAAACACTGGGGTCGAACTTCATACCCCCAATACTATCAGGTAGGGTGACAAAACCCACCCAAAATATCTCTAAAAAATGCGGGAATTATAATTATAAGGGAAAGTTTATATGAGTTTTTATATTTCCAGGAAGTTCTGTTTAGCTTTGTGTATAATTCCCTTTCAAAGACGTTGTTGCTTTAGGGTTCGTATACTGAACCGTTGCCCCAGGCATAAAAGTATGTTTGGCAAATCGATGGGAGGGTATCGCCTAGTTCTCGCCATATGTTCGTGGACGTGTCACCCTCAAGGATTCTTTCCCAAAACAGGGTGTGTGCCGCTTCGGTACGTTCTTTGCATAATTTCTGGGCAGCGATTTCGGTTTGCTCATACCATACCATAGCATCAAGCCACTGGCGGTAGAGATTTACGCACTTCGGGTGGATTGGGGGCAAATCCAATTCTTCTAGGGGTAGGCCATACGGTGCATAGTAAAGTGCTTCAAGGTTGGCCTTGATTTGCGAATCACAGTCAGACTCGGTGTTCGTACCGGTTGAGCCTGAAATGGGTGTTGTATCGGTGTCATTAGTCGGCGGAGGTGTTTCAGTGTTGGTGGGTCGAATTTCTAGTGGGGAGCTGGTTAGCCAGCGGTCGGTGGGGGCATCAGTGGGTAGGTAGCGGGTTTGGGGTAGGAGGCGGTCACCCCATGTGTTGTCGGTATTCGCGGTTTGGAGGGCGAACTCGATTCTGCCGCTTTCCAGTTTGCGGGCAACGATGCGGGCGGTTGTGGTTCCTATGGTGATTGGGGAGCTGGCTAGCCAGCGGTCGGTGGGGGCATCAGTGGGTAGGTAGCGGGTTTGGGGTAGGAGGCGGTCACCCCATGTGTTGTCGGTATTCGCGGTTTGGAGGGCGAACTCGATTCTGCCGCTTTCCAGTTTGCGGGCAACGATCCGCACCTGTGTGGTGGTGTCGTCGCTGGTAGTGCCCTGCGCTGCTGCCGTGGAGGGGGCTAAAGCGGTGATCGCGGCGAACAACAGCGCGACCACACAGACACACGCCGCCCGTCTCCGTTGAACCGGGGGGGGGGGGGGGGGGGAATCTCAAATGTTGCCTTTGCACCGTCAACTCTCTTTCTTCTAGCGGTACCGCAGAGCAGCCTAAACTATAGAACATCGGTAAGCTCGGCAAGCTCTAGTGGTGATCGTGACAGAGTTTAGCGTAGATGGTTTGGGCTGGTTGCCACCTCAGGGCTGCAGTCCCAGTACTCGTCGGTGAAGGCCTACGGGGTTGGGGTGGGGTGTTTCGGGTGTGTGCGAGGGGTTGGCTGGTTGGTTAGGGGCTGAGGAGGACGTTGCTGTAGATGGGTTTTCGGGTCCATGGGGTGGGTGGTGGTTGGTTTGTGGGTTTGGGTGTGGCAGGTGGGGCAGAGTAGGACGAGGTTGTTGATGTTGGTTTTGCCGCCGTGTTCCCAGGGTTTGATGTGGTGCACATCGCAGGCGGTGGCTCGTAGCCCGCAGTTGACACAGTGTTTGTCTCGGGCATAGCAGCGAGTGCGTCGGCGGCGCGTTGTTGGTGGGTGCGGTCGTTGCCATTTTTGGAGTCGTCGCGGAACAGGCGATCACACATGCCATCCAAAGCGGTTTTGACCCGCTCACCGGTTACCCGGTCGAGTTCGGCGTGTAGCACCACCATGCTGTCATCACCGTTGAACACCGCAGCCTTGCGGCGGCGGCGTTGCTGGTTGTGTTGCGATTCGCCGTCGGTGCCGCGCCGGTCGTCCTCCTGGCGGGCCAGGGTTTTTCTGAACCGGTCCAGGTCCTCGGTTTTGGCTTTGTCGATCAAGTCATCTTCCTGGGCCCGGCTCAAAGGCACCCGACCATGGGACTCCCCCAGCAAGCGGGCATGATCTATCGAAAACCCGCCGGCTTTTACCGCGTCCACCGTGGTCGGCAGCTCTCGCAGGGATCCGGCGGTGCGGGCTTGGCGGTTGGCCAGGTAGCGGTCCATTCCGAACTGGAGGCAAAGAGCCCGCACCTCGCCCTCGCCCAGAAGGTCACCGTAACGGTTCAACACCTCGGTAATGTACCCGTCCAGTGTGCAACGGTAATGTACCCGTCCAGTGTGCAACGGGCCGCGTTGATCTCGAACAGCAAATCGAACAAACCCTTGGAGTCCATCCCCTCCAAATCAACCATCTCCAACCGCAAAACATCCCCACCACCAGCACCGTCGCTGCCGGCAGTATTGGCATCAGCATTGGTTTCAGGTTCGGAAACGCTGGGGTCGAACTTCATACCTGTAATACTATCAGGCCGAGTGACAAAACCCACCCAAAATTCAAAATATTTCTGAAAAATATTTTGAAAAAGAACAATTATGAAACAGCCCCACACCAGTAGAGCTTGTTGCCCTTTATCGGTTGGTTATGGTGATTTGCCAGGTTGCTTGTGGTGGGGCGTCGATTTCGAGTAGTAGTTCGCCGGGTTCGCAGTCTGCGGGCCATTCGTTTCCGATTGTGAATACGATTGAGGCTGTCCAGGTTGTGTCCACTATTTCGTTTGCTAGGAGTTCGCACTCTCCTTCGGAGTCGTTTGCTTCGATGCTGAAATAGTAGGAGTCGTCGTCTGATTCGGTGTTCATGTCTACTTGGTAGCGGCCGGTCTCGATGTTGATGCCGCGTACTGCTGTGCCCGTGCCGGACACTTCGAGTTGGGTTGCCGGATTGGTTGGTAGTTTGGTTGGCGATAGTGTTTTAGTGTTGGTGGGAGGGGTGGATCGGTTGGTTATGGTGATTTGCCAGGTTGCTTGTGGTGGGGCGTCGATTTCGAGTAGTAGTTCGCCGGGTTCGCAGTCTGATCGTCGGTCGGTTCCGATTGTGAATACGATTGAGGCTGTCCAGGTTGTGTCCACTATTTCGTTTGCTAGAAGCTCGCATACTCCTTCGGAGTCGTTTGCTTCGATGCTGAAATAGTAGGAGTCGTCGTCTGATTCGGTGTTCATGTCTACTTGGTAACGGCCAGTTTGGATGTCTACGCCGCGAACCGCGGTGCCCGTGCCGGACAACTCGAGTGAGCGTGTGGGGGTGGTTTGTTGGTTTGTTGGCGGAGGTTCTTCGGTGGTGGTGGATCGGATTTCTAGTGGGGAGCTGGCTAGCCAGCGTCCGGTGGGGGCGGTTGGGGGGAAGTAGCGGGTTTTGGGTAGGAGGCGGTCCCCCCATGTGTTGTCGGTTTTGGCTGGTTGGAGGGCGAATTCGATTCGGCCGTTTTCGAGTTTGCGGGCCACGATGCGGGCTTTTGTGGTTCCTATGGTGATTGGGGAGCTGGCTAGCCAGCGTCCGGTGGGGGCGGTTGGGGGGAAGTAGCGGGTTTTGGGTAGGAGGCGGTCACCCCATGTGTTGTTGGTTTCTGCTGGTTGGAGAGCGAACTCAACCCGGCCGTTTTCGAGCTTGCGGGCCACGATGCGTACCTGTGTCGTGGTGTCGTCGCTGGTGGAGTCCTGCGCGACTGCTGAGGAGGGGGCGAAAGCTGCGACCGCGACGAGCGACAGTGCGACCACGCCCGCACCCGCCAACTGCTTCCACAAGACGGTTGGAATCCCGAATCGCCTCATCACGATGAATCCTCCTCAATGTCGCTGTGCCGCACAGCAGCCCAAGCATAAAACACCCTTCACATGACTGCTAATTGGGGCACCGTTTGGGGGTTTGGCGGATTCAGGGGTGTGGAGGTACTGGTCAACCAGGGGATAGGACAAGATTCTCCTGGTACCGGTTTTGTTGCGAAACCATAACGGTGCGGGGGCTACGGATCCAATGAGAAATCATAACTCAGCAGGCAGCGAACTATGACTGCCTCTACCCGATACCTAGGTTGGTGTCACCCCAGCAGATGATAGTGTTGTCGGTGCGTAACCCGCACGCATACCGGGCCTCCGCGGATATGGCGGTGAATTGTCCTTCTGGGGCTTCTCTTTGACCGTAAGCGTAGATGTTGCGGCCCCAGCATGTGATGGTTTTGTTGGTGCGCAACCCGCAGATATGCATAGTCCCGGCGGATATGGCAGTGAATTGTCCCTCCAGTGCTTCCCCGAGTGCTTCTACAAAAAAGCTGTTTAGGCTGTCGCCCCAGCATGTGATGGTTTTGTTGGTGCGTAACCCGCAGTTATTACTCCCGATGGCGGTGAATTGTCCTTCTGGGGATTCTGTTTGACTGTCGGTGTTGCGGCCCCAGCATGTGATGGTTTTGTTGGTGCGTAACCCGCAGGTATCCCAGGCCTCTGCGGATACGGCAGTGAATTGTCCTTTTGGTGCCTCCGCCTGACCCAAATCGTTGTCGCCCCAGCATGTGATGGTTTTGTCGGTGCGCAGCCCGCACGAGTGCCTATAACCGGCGGTGATTGCAGTGAATTGCCCTTCTGGGGGATTTGTCCAACCTAAGGGGTTGTAGCCCCAGCACCTGATGGTTTTGTCGGCACGCAACCCGCACAAGTGGTTCTGCCCGGTGGCGATTGCGGTGAATTGTACTCCTGGAGCTTCCGCCTGGCCGGTGCGGTTGTTGCCCCAGCAGGTGATGGTTTTGTCGGTGCGCAGCCCGCACGAGTGGGAATCGCCAGCGGTGATTGCAGTGAATTGTCCTTCTGGGGCTTCTGCCTGATAAGAATGGTTGTTGCCCCAGCAGGTGATGGTTTTGTCGGTGCGCAGTCCGCATGAGTGAGCCTGGCCGGTGGTGATTGCGGTGAATTGTCCTTCTGGGGCTTCCGTCCGCTTGTTGCTATCATCACCTCCCCAGCAGGTGATGGTTTTGTCGGTGCGCAGTCCGCACGAGTGCAACCAGCCGGTGGTGGTTGCGGTGAATTGTCCTTGTGGTGCCTCCGCTTGACCATAATCGTTGCGGCCCCAGCATGTGATGGTTTTGTCGGTGCGCAGTCCGCACGAGTGGGACAAGTCAACGGTGATCGCGGTGAATTCTCCCTCTGGGACTTCTGTTTTGCCATTAAAGTTGTCACCCCAGCATGTGATGGTTTTGTTGATGCGTAGCCCGCACGAGTAAGTCTGGCTAACGGCGATTGCGGTGAATTGTCCTTGTGGAGCTCTTGCCTGACCCCATAAGTTGTTGCCCCAGCAGGTGATGGTTTTGTTGGTGCGTAGCCCGCACGAGTGCCCATAACCTGCGGTGACGGCGGTGAATTGTCCTTCTTGGGCTTTCGACTGGCCGTTGCTGTTGACACCCCAGCATTTGATGGTTTTATCGGTGCGTAGCCCACACGAGCGGGATCGGCCGATGGAGATGGTTGTGAATTGTCCCTTCGGGGTTTCCGTTTGACCATAATCGTTGTTGCCCCAACAGGTAATGGTTTTATCGGTGCGCAACCCGCAAGTATGATTTTCGATGGCGGTGATGGTGGTGAATTGGTTTGGTGTGCGTGTTGGAGTTGGTTGGGGGGTAGGTTCGAGGGTGAGTGGGGAGCTGACTAGCCAGCGTCCGGTGGGGGCGGTTGGGGGGAAGTAGCGGGTTTTGGGTAGGAGGCGGTCACCCCATGTGTTGTCGGTTTTTGCTGGTTGGAGTGCGAATTCGATTCGGTCGTTTTCGAGCTTGCGGGCCACGATGCGGGCTTTTGTGGTTCCTATGGTGAGTGGGGAGCTGGCTAGCCAGCGTCCGGTGGGGGCGGTTGGGGGGAAGTAGCGGGTTTTGGGTAGGAGGCGGTCACCCCATGTGTTGTCGGTTTCGGCCGGTTGGAGTGCGAATTCGATCCTGCCGTTTTCGAGCTTGCGGGCCACTATCCGTACCTGAGCGGTGGTGTCGTTGCTGGTGGAGTCCTGCGCGGCTGCTGGGGAGGGGACGAAAGCCGCGATCGCAGCCAACGACAGTGCGGCTACGCCCGCACCCGCCAACTGCTTCCACAAGACGGTTGGAACCCCGAATCGCCTCATCACGATGAACCCTCCTCAATATCGCTGTGCCGCACAGCAGCCCAAGCATAGAACACCCCTGGCCTGGCTGCTGACCCTGGTCGATGGGGCCAGCCACATCGGCGATGCCCGTTGGGGTGGGGGTGCTTGTTGAATCCGGGTGGTGTAACTACGCTGGTGTCATTCGCCGAGAATAAACTGTCACCGGCTGTACCTATAGTGGGGCTCAGGCTTCCACCAGGAAGTTTGCAGCCACAAAACCCACGAACCTAGGAGGAAAAGTGGAGCGAGAAAAAGCCCTTGAGATGGCCATGAGCCAGATCGAGAAGCAGTTCGGCCAGGGTGCCGTCATGAAGATGGGGGAGAAGGGCACCATGGCGATCGAGACGATCCCCACCGGCGCTCTGGCCCTCGACCTGGCTCTCGGAGTCGGGGGGCTTCCCCGGGGCCGGGTTGTGGAGATCTACGGCCCGGAGTCGTCGGGCAAGACCACCCTGGCGCTGCACTCCGTGGCCGAGGCCCAGCGCAACGGGGGCATCTGCGCGTTTGTGGATGCCGAGCACGCTCTGGATCCGGTGTATGCCAAGGCCATCGGCGTGGATGTGGACGAGCTGCTCATCTCCCAGCCCGACACCGGGGAGCAGGCACTGGAAATAGCCGACATGTTGATCCGGTCGGGGGCGCTCGACGTGATCGTCATCGATTCGGTGGCTGCCCTCACCCCCCGGGCCGAGATCGAGGGGGACATGGGGGACACCCATGTGGGCCTGCAAGCCCGGCTCATGTCGCAGGCGCTGCGCAAGCTCACCGCCAATCTCAACAAGTCCAAGACCGTCTGCATCTTCATCAACCAGTTGAGGGAGAAGATCGGGGTCATGTTCGGCTCTCCCGAGACCACGCCGGGGGGTCGGGCACTGAAGTTCTACTCGTCGGTCCGGCTGGACATCCGGCGCATAGAGTCCATCAAGCAGGGGATGGATGTGATCGGCAACCGCACCCGGGTGAAGGTGGCCAAGAACAAGGTGGCACCGCCGTTCCGGCAAGCCGAGTTCGACATCATGTACTCGAAGGGCATCAGCCGGGAGGGTTCGCTCCTGGATGTGGGGGTGAGCCTGGACATCATTGATAAGTCCGGGGCCTGGTTCACCTACGAGGGCGAGCACCTCGGCCAGGGACGGGAGAAGGCCAAGGCGTTCTTGTCCGAGAACCCCGAGATAATGGTGGAGATCACCGACCGGGTCTGGCAGATCGCGGACCCCCCGGTGGAGGAAGAGGAGGTCGTAAAAACTGGCTAGCCGGGTCTTGCGATCCGACCGCTAATCTGGCGGGGTGAGTCGCAGCTATTTCATCCGTACCTACGGGTGCCAGATGAACGAGCACGATACCGAACGCATCGCCGGATTGCTGGAAGCAGACGGGATGGCATTGGCCGATACCATGGAGTCGGCCGATGTCATCGTGCTCAACACCTGTTGCATACGAGAGAACGCCGACAACAAGCTCTACGGCCAACTGGGGCACCTCAAGCGACTCAAGCAAGCCCGTCCCGGTGTGCAGATCGCGGTGGCGGGTTGCCTGGCCCAGAAGGATCGGGAGCTGATCCGGGAGCGGGCCGATCATGTGGATGTGGTGTTCGGTACCCACAACGTGAATCGGGCCGCAGAGTTGATCGATGCTGCCGCCCGCGGACCGGTTGTGGAGATACTGGAGGAGGCCGACACCGATGATCCCGGAGGTTTTCCCTCCGCACTGCCGGTGCGCCGGGATGCCCCCTACGCCGCGTGGATGACCATCCAGGTGGGTTGCGACAACTCGTGCGCCTTTTGCATCGTGCCTTCGGTGCGGGGGGCGGAGATCAGCCGCCCCCTGGAGGCGTTGGTCGCCGAAGCGGTGGCCCTGGCTGCCGGTGGGGTTACCGAGATAACCCTGCTGGGCCAGAACGTCAACTCCTACGGCCGGGACATTCAACGGGATCGGCGCCGGACCGGTGAGCGCGTCCCCCTGAGCCCCCTGTTCGCCGACCTGATTCGGGCCATCGGTGACGTGGACGGCATACAGCGAATCCGGTTCACCAGCCCCCATCCCAAGGATCTCCGCTCCGAGACCATCGAGGCCATGGCTGAGGTGCCCTCAGTGTGCGAGCACCTGCACCTGCCCCTGCAATCGGGCAGTGACCGGGTGCTGGGGGCCATGCATCGGGGCTACACCGCCGAGCGGTATCTTGATCGGTTGCGAGCCGCCCGGGCCGCGGTGGACGATCTGGCGGTGTCCACCGACATCATTGTGGGGTTTCCCGGCGAGACCGAGGAGGACTTCGAGCAGACGCTGCTGGTGGTCGCCGAAGCCGAGTACGACTCGGCCTTCACGTTCGTGTTCTCACCCCGCCCGGGTACCGAGGCCGCAGGGATGTCCGACCGTTTCTGCGATCCCGACGAGGTCAGGGACCGCTTCGAGCGGCTTCGGGTGGTGGTGGACCGCTCCAGTAGATCGAGCCACCGGGCTCGCATCGGCAATCGGGAGGAGGTGGTGGTGGAGGGTCCGTCCAAGCGGGACCCCGGCGAACTAACCGGCCGGACCCGCCAGAACCGGCTGGTTCACTTCCCCTCGTCCAAGAAGCTGAGGCCGGGAACATTCGCATTGGTGGATGTGACCGCGGCTGGTGCCCATCACCTGAGAGGAGAACTGGTGGAGGTCACTGCCCCGCCCCGGTGGCGCACCCGGATCCCGGTGGTCGGGCTCTGAGCTTCCCGTCCCCCTCCGGTTCCAAAGGTGGAGCTCTGAGCTTCCCTTCCCCCTCCGGTTCTCGAGATCTTGCTCAGAGGGTGCTCGCCATAGTTGGGGTCACGGCTGTTGGTAAGTCGGCTCTGGCTCTGGCCGTTGCCCGCGGCCTGGGCGATGCTGAGATCATCTCGGTTGACTCCATGCAGGTGTACCGCGAGATGGATATAGGTACGGACAAGCCAACAGAGGCGGTACGAGCCGAAGTGCCCCATCACCTCATCGATGTGGCCGATCCATCGGAGGACTACTCCTTGACCCGGTTCCAGACCGCGGCCCGCCGGGTTCGGTCCGACCTGGCCCAGCGGGATCGGAAGGCGGTGCTGGTGGGGGGTACCGGGCTGTACCACCGGGCGGTGATCGATGATCTGGAGATACCCGGCCGCTATCCCGAGGCCGCCGCCGACCTGGAGGAGGAACCCGATACCGCGGTGCTGCACAACCGTCTCACCCAGCTTGACCCGGTGGCCGCGGCCCGCATGGAACCCACCAACCGGCGGCGCATCGTGCGGGCCCTGGAGGTGACGGTGGGTAGCGGCCGCCCGTTCTCCTCCTACGGTCCGGGGCTGGGTGCCTACCCGCCACGCGATATCCTTCAGATCGGTTTGCGGCTGCCCCGGGACGAGATCGACCGCCGCATCGAGCAGCGCTATCACCGGCAGATGGAAGCCGGGTTCCTGGCCGAGGTGGAGGCGCTGGCCGCCCGCCGCCCGCCACTGTCGCGCACTGCCTCCCAGGCCCTGGGGTACAAGGAGCTACTGGCTCATATCAACGGTGACATGTCGCTGGACGAGGCAGTGGGGCTGGCCACAACCCGCACCCGGCGGTTCGCCCGCCGCCAGGAGCGGTGGTTCCGGCGCGATCCCCGCATCGTCTGGCTGGATGCCCGGGCCGGCACCGAATGGCTGACCGATCAGGTGCTGGTGCGCAGCGACAAGCAAGGTCTGCTGGTATGAGACCGATGGAGGGTAAGCGGGGTTTGCTGGTACGACCGAAGGAGCCGGATCTCCCATGCGGTTGACCAAGCACCACGGCTTGGGGAACGACTTTCTGGTCGCAATGGTCGACTCGTTGCCCGAGGATGCCTCCGCTCGGGCCCGGGAGGTGTGTCATCGCACCCGGGGGGTGGGCGCGGACGGCCTGTTGTGGGGGTTGCCCGGCGATCCCGCCATGGGCACCGATGCCACCATGGTGCTGTTCAACGCCGACGGCACCCGGGCCGAGATGAGCGGCAACGGCATCCGCTGCCTGGCCCAGGCGATTGTCGAATCCGGCCACGACGGGGTGGCCCAGGCGATTGTCGAATCCGGCCACGACGGGGTGTCCCAGGCGATTGTCGAATCCGGCCACGACGGGGTGCTGCGGATCGGAACCGATGCCGGGGTTCGCACCGTCTGGATCGAAGCCACTGAGGATCGGGGAATGATCCGGGCTCGAGTGGATATGGGCCCGATCGGCCCCGGACCAGAGCTGGCGAGCATCGACTACTCGGGCGGCTTGCGCTTCATGACCGTAGAGGTGGGCAACCCCCATCTGGTGGTGGAGGTCGCCGATGCCGGGAGCATGAACGTGTCTTGGGACGGCTACGAGCTGTCCCGGGCCGCGGGGGGGATAAACGTCGAGTTCGTCAGCCGGCGCGCCGGTGACCAGGGGATCGACATGCGAGTGTGGGAGCGGGGCGTTGGGGAGACCCAGGCATGCGGTACCGGGGCCTGCGCTGCGGCCCATGCGGCCCAGGAGTGGGGGCTTGTGGATGGCCGGGAGGTGAGCGTGTTCATGCTGGGGGGTGAGGTTGTCGTGGAGCTGGACGAAACAGCGGTGCTAACCGGCCCCGCGGTCCGTATCGCAACGATTGACCATGGCGGGAACAATGGCTGAACCGGGCACAGGGGCGCATTATTGGGGTGGGTTGACCATGGCGGGGAAGATGGCTGAACCGGACACCCACAGGGGTGGATTCGGAACCCACGGCGGGGAGTCGGGGGCGTTCATCGAACGGGCCTTCCGGGAGCGGATCGTGGTGGTGGGGGTCAACCTGGGTGGTGACGACCCGAACCGGACCCTGGTTGATCTGGATGAGCTGGCCCAGCTAATCGACACGGCGGGAGCCGACGAGGTGGGGCGGGTGGTCCAGCGGCGCGTCTCGCCCGATCCGGCCACCTATGTCGGCCGGGGCAAGGTGGATGAGATCCTGGAGGTGTGCGAGCGTTTCGATGCCGACACCGTGGTGTTCGACAACGAGTTGAGCCCATCCCAGCAGTTCAATCTGGAGAGGATCCTCGGGCGTTCCGCCATTGACCGCACTGCGGTGATCCTGGACATCTTCGCTCAGAACGCCAGCAGCCTGGAGGGCAAGGCTCAGGTGGAGCTGGCCCAGCTTCGCTACCGGCTGACCCGACTTCGCCGGGGCCGCGGTCTAAGCCAGCAGGCCGGTGGTATCGGCACTCGAGGACCGGGGGAGACCCAACTGGAAGTTGATCGCCGCCGTATCGAGCGGCGCATCCACAAGCTGGAGTCCCAGCTCCGTGACATTGTCAAGAACCGCAATGTGCAGAGCCGGAATCGCCGGCGCTCGGCCCAGAGCTTGGTGGCCGTCGTGGGTTACACCAATGCCGGAAAGTCCCGGCTGCTCAACCGGCTCACCGGCTCGGAGGTTTTGGTGCAGGACCGGCTGTTCGCCACCCTGGATGCCGCCACCCGCCGCTTGGAGTTGCCCGGCGGCGAAAGGGTGCTGCTGACCGATACCGTGGGATTTATCCGAAAGCTGCCTCACCAGCTAGTGGAGGCGTTTCGCTCCACACTCGGTGTGGTGGTCGAGGCCGATCTCTTGTTGCACGTGGTGGATGCCGCCGGTCCCGATCCCGAGGCCCATGTCGCCGCCGTGCGCCGGGTGCTGCGGGACATAGGGGCCGGGGCCGTGCCCGAGCTGCTGGTACACAACAAGTGCGACCTGCTCGCCGGGTGCAACAGCCATCCGGGTGCCGATCTCAAGCTGGGTGCCGACGGCCATCCGGGTGCCGATCTCAAGCTGGGTGCCGACGGCCATCCGGGTGCCGGCGGCAAGGCCATCATGATTTCGGCTGCCACCGGCGAGGGAACCGGCAGGCTGCTGGATGCCATGGCTGATGAACTGCGTTCGAGCGGGAAGATCGTGGAGCTGCATGTGCCCTACGAGCGGGGCGAGGTGATGGCCGCAGTGCAGCGGGCCGGGCAGGTGCTGACCACCGGCACCGACGACACCGGCTACCGGTTGCGGGCCCGGCTGGATCAGGCATCGGCCGCCCGGCTTTCCGAATGGGTGGTGGGTTAGTGGTTGTTCGGCTTTCCGAATGGGTGGTGGGTTAGTGACAGTTGCGGCTGGTTTTGTTCCCCCTCTCTATCCTTATGACCGGCTCGATGAGCTACGGGTGATAGCCGGCGGCTTCGAGGGGGGGTGCGTCGATCTATCGGTGGGGACACCCTCGGATCCACCCCCACCAGCAGTGGTGGAAGCCCTGGCCGGCTCCGATACCGAACGGGGGTACCCGCCATCGCGGGGATCGGTTGCGTACCGCGAGGAGGCGATGGGCTGGCTCGCCCGCCGGTTCGGGGTTGACAGCACCGGGGTGGAAGTGGCTGGATGCGTGGGCACCAAGGAGTTCGTCGCTTCGCTGCCCCATTACTTGCGTTTGCGGGACCCCAGCAGGGACACGGTGCTCTATCCAGCGATCTCCTACCCGACCTACGCCATGGGAGCCACCCTGGCCAACTGCCGGGCGGTTCCGGTGCCGGTGGACAGCCGGTGGTGCATGGATACCGGCGCGATAGCTCCCGAGGACGCGGCTCGGGCCCTGTGCCTTTGGGTCAACACTCCGGGCAATCCCGCTGGTGGTCTGGACGACCTGGCCGCCATAGCCCGATGGGGGAGGGCTCACCGCGTGCCGGTATTCAGCGACGAGTGCTACATCGAGTTCACCTGGGCGGGCGGGCGGTCCGGTACTAGCGGTAATCCTGGGGGCGGCGGCGCGGCCAGCATCCTGCATCATGGCCCCGAGGGGGTGGTGGCGGTTCACTCCCTGTCCAAGAGATCCAACCTGGCCGGCATCCGGGCCGGTTTCTACGCCGGCGACCCGGGATTGGTCGGCTACCTGTCGGAGGTGCGCCGGCACGCGGGGATGATGATTCCCGGACCGGTGCAGGTCGCGGCGGTGGCCGCATTCAACGACGATGCCCATGTCGAGGCCCAGAGGTTCGTCTACCGGTCTCGCCTGGACCGCCTTCGGGCGCTCTTTTCGGCCTATGACCCCGATGTTTCCGGGCCCGGCGGCGGGCTGTACCTATGGGTGGCATCCGTCGACGGCGATGGTTGGGGGCTGGCCCGGCGGGTGGCGGGGGAAATGGGGGCTCTGGTCAGCCCGGGCGAGTTCTACGGCCCGGCCGGTGCGGGCCATGTCAGGGTGGCTGCGGTGGCCCCCGATGTTCGGATCAACCTGCTTGAACAGCGTATGGCGGCCCGCTACGGAGATACTCTGTCGCGATGAGCGGCCGCAATGCAGGGTTGGTAATGCCGCGATGAGCGGCCGCAATGCAGGGTTGGTAATGCCGTGATGAGCGGCCGCAATGCAGGGTTGGTAATGCCGTGATGAGCGAGGCCATCAACGATCTTCAGGTCCGGATCGAGGCACTGTGGACCGATCGAACCCCCATTACCGGGGGCGATCCCGAGGCCCGAGCCACGGTGGAGGCGGCCATCGGCCTGCTGGACACCGGAGCGGCCCGTGTGGCCGAAGTGAACGAGAACGGTGAAGTGGTGGTCCACCAGTGGCTCAAGCAGGCCATACTGCTGCTCTTCTCCATGGCCAAGATGGAGACCATGGAGTTGGGGCCGTTCGAGTACGCCGACAAGATTCCCCTGAAAACCGGCTACGAGGCCGCCGGGGTTCGGGTGGTGCCGGGGGCATCGGCTCGCTGGGGCGCGTTCCTCGACCGGGGCGTGATCATGATGCCCGGCTACGTGAACATCGGGGCCCGGGTGGGGGCCAACACCATGGTTGACACCTGGGCCACGGTGGGCTCCTGCGCCCAGGTGGGGGCCAACGTCCATCTGTCGGGGGGCGTGGGCATCGGTGGGGTATTGGAACCTCCCCAGGCCGCGCCGGTCATTGTCGGCGATGACTGCCTGGTGGGGAGCCGCTGCATAGTGGCCGAGGGAGCCAGGCTGGGGGAAGGGGTGGTGCTGGGTGCGGGTTGCGTGCTCACCGGCTCCATCCCGGTGATCGACGCGGCCACCGGTGAGGAACTGGGCCGTGGTTCGGTGCCGCCCTGGACGGTGGCAGTGTCGGCCACCCGGTCCCGCACCTTCGACGGGGGCACGTTTGGGATGCCCTGCGTGCTGGTTATACGCCACCTCGCGCCGGGTGAGCGTCACGACAAGGCCCAACTCAACGCAGTGCTGCGCCAGCACGGTGCTGCCACTTAGAGCACAGGCGGATAGGTAGTATGAAAGCCGCCCGATCCCAACAAATCAGCCGAAAAATCAGACTACATCCTGCCTATCCGCGCACCCCCTTAGTCGTGCCCGGTTCTGAGCATGGTTCGCCCCCCGGTAGAGGAGCATGAGCGGAGGGGCCGTGGGTGCTGATCTTTTGGCCCGGACTGCGGAGCTGATCAATGTGGCATCGGTGTCGTACCACGAGAGAGCCATTGCCGATCTCATCGAGGCTCGGTTGCGGGCCGGGCCCGGGCTCGTCGTGGACCGGGTGGGCGACAACGTGGTGGCCCGGACCAACCTGGGCCGCGACCGGCGGGTGCTGATTGGCGGTCATAGCGACACAGTGGCTCCCAATGGGAATGCGGTTGCCCGCATCGACGGTGATGTGGTGTGGGGGCTGGGTGCCGCCGATATGAAGGCCGCGCTGGCCGTGATTCTGGAGCTGGCCACCACCGTGGTCGAGCCCGTGGTGGATGTGACCTGGCTGGTTTATGCCCGCGAGGAGGTCCGCGTTGCCGACAGCGGCCTGCGGGAGCTGTTCGATGCTCGCCCCGACCTGCTGGCCGCCGATGTTGCCCTGCTCGGCGAGCCCACCGGGGGAGCGGTGGAGGCCGGTTGCCAGGGAGTGCTGCGAGCCGTGGTGACGCTGACCGGTACCCGGGCCCACACGGCCCGACCGTGGATGGGGGTGAACGCCATTCACCGTTTGGGACCGCTGCTGGCGCGGGTGGATGCCTACCAGCCCCGAACCCCGGAGATAGATGGATGCCGGTACCGGGAGTCCCTCCAGGCGGTCGCGGTGGGAGGGGGGGTTGCCGGCAACGTGGTGCCCGATACCGCCGAGGTGACCCTGGGCTACCGGTTTGCCCCCGACCGTGACATCGAGGTCGCGGAGGCCGCCCTCAAGGAGTTTCTGGTGCCGGTGATGGGCGACGGGGACTGCTTCACGGTTACCGAGCGGTCCCCGTCGGCGCTTCCGGGTTTGGGTCATCCGGTATTGCAGGGCCTGATCGGGGATAACCGTTTGGAGGTCCGGGCCAAGCTGGGGTGGACCGATGTTGCCTTCTTCGCCGAGCAGGGCATTCCGGCCGCCAACTACGGACCCGGAGACCCCACCCTGGCTCACACCGCTCAGGAGCGGGTGGATGCCGCCGCCATCGAGAGCTACAGGCGCACCCTCGAGCATTTGCTCACCGCGTGCTGAAACACTGGGGTCAAATTTGCTGTTGAACTTGCATAACCCCAGGTAAGAAGGCTTGTTCCCACCGTTTTCCGGCAAACTGTCACCATGGTCCGGATGATGGTTACATGGCATTACCCCTATGTGAACAACCCCCGACCCGGTTCGCTCCGACCCTGGTGTCGAAAGTTCCGGCCCACCAGCAGAGCCCATCACCGGCCCCGCGGTCACCTTCTGCGGCTTGCTGGCTGCGGCGGGCTCTGGCGGCGGCGGGCCTGCTCCTGTTTCTCTGGCTCAGCTCGTTGCTGGCTGGCCAGTTCCAGGGGGCGCTGACCCTCGATGATCCTGCGATGTTGTCCCGGCCCGCTGCTCCCCAAGCGTCTCCTGGCTACGTGATTGTGGGGGACACCGCCCTGCCGATCATCGAGCCGGGCAATGATTGAATTTCGGTGGTCGGGGGTTGAGGCATGGCAGGAGCTTCGGTGGTCAGGGGGTGATGTATCGCAGGAACAGGGTGTGGTTCTGGGCCAGCACCCGAACCAGCCGGAGTCGGTCGAGCCGGGGGGGAGCACCCCTGGTCATCCGGTGGGTGTCGCCACCGGCCAACGCCGGCGAGATGGTCCAGCACACCTCGTCCACCAGCCCGGCGGCCAGGAGCTGCCCGTTGAGGCTGGGTCCGCCCTCGGCCAGCACCACCCGGGCTCCCGACCGGCCCATCCGGCGCATGGCTTGTTCCATGTCCACACGGTCTGTTCCCAAGCGGTGGATCTCGGCGACCGTCCCGGCCTCGGCCAACCGCTCGGCGGGCGGATCGGTCACGGTGAACAGCACCGGCGGCGGGTGGTCGTCGAACAGGGCCGCGGTGAAGTCCAGCTCCAGCGATCGGCTCACCACGGCCAGGCGTGGTCTCGGGGCCTGGCTCCGAAGCGTTCGGCTCGCAGCCGTTCCAGGGCTGGTTCGTGGAGGTCCGTAGGCCTCGCGCCTAACGGTCTCTGCCGCAACCAGTATGAAATCGGCCACGGCCCGGATGGCCGCGAACACCTCCCGGTCCTCCGGCCCCGACAAACCCCCGGACACGCCGTCGACCGCCGTGGCTCCGTCCGCCGAGGTGATCATATTCAGCATCAACCATGGTCGATCGGAGTGGGGAGCGCGGTCGTCGGACGCATACAGGGCAGCCGGGTCCACACCGGTTGCGAACCGCGGAAACAATTGATCCACCGGTCTTCGACCGTAGCAGGCGGGGGTTCACCGGAAGATTCCAATGATCCACCAGAAATCCACAGAAAAATCCCAATCTCCTCCTTACTGTCCACAGGCTTCTTGCTCTACCGTGACCGATTGCTGCGGAGTGGGTGGCCGGAATGGTGGATGGTGCCGACGACCGTAGTGGGGTTCAGGCGATTCCTTGAGAGGTTAGGCCCACCGCAGGGATGGGCTTTCATGCCTCGTGCAGAGGCCTCTTTGACCTGGCCACCCACACCGCAGCCTAAAAATTCGTCGCTAATCTACGAGGATGGGATGCGCTTTTTGGGCCGCATTCCGTTGAGGAGTGCTGATGGCTCTGGTATCTGACCGCATCGGGATCGGCCTGGGCCGCCATTTCAGCCGTGCCGGCACCCATCCCTACGACGAGGTGGTCTGGCACCGCCGCGATGCCCGGATCACCGGTGCCGGGGGTGAGGTTGTCTTCGAACAGGCCGGGGTGGAGTTTCCCGAGAGTTGGTCGGTCAACGCCGGCAACATCGTGACCCAGAAGTACTTCCGGGGAGGGCTGGGAACCCCGGAGAGGGAAACCTCCCTGCGTCAGGTCATCGACCGGGTGGTGGACACGCTGGTGGATTGGGGTACCCAATCGGGGCACCTGGCCGACCCCGAGGAGGCCGCGGCGTTTGCCGGCGAACTCCGCTGGCTGCTGGTCCACCAGAGAGCTGCGTTCAACTCGCCGGTCTGGTTCAACCTCGGGGTTTCCGGTGCTCCCCCCCAGTGCTCGGCCTGCTTCATCTTGTCGGTGGACGACACCATGGAGTCGATTCTCGATTGGTACGGGGAGGAGGGCCGCATCTTCAAGGGGGGTTCGGGCGCGGGTGTCAACCTGAGCCGTATCCGCTCCCGCAGGGAGTCGATGAGTGGGGGAGGCACTCCCAGCGGCCCGGTGAGCTTCATGCGGGGCGCGGATGCCTCGGCCGGCACCATAAAATCAGGGGGTAAGACCAGGCGGGCGGCCAAGATGGTGGTGCTGGACATCGACCACCCCGATGTGGCGGAGTTCATCTGGTGCAAGGCCATTGAGGAGCGCAAGGCCCGGGTGCTTCGCAATGCCGGGTTCGACATGGATCTGGATGGCTCCGACCTCCACTCCATCCAGTACCAGAACGCCAACAACTCGGTCCGCCTCAGCGATGCGTTCATGTCGGCGGTGGCCGATGACCGGGATTGGCATCTCACCGCTCGCACCACCGGTGAGATTGTGGAAGCGGTGCCGGCGCGAGAGCTTCTGTCCCAGATCGCTCGGGCGGCCTGGGAGTGCGCCGATCCCGGAGTGCAGTTCGAGACCACCATCAACCGGTGGAACACCGCGGCCAACACGGGTCGCATCACTGCCAGCAATCCCTGCTCCGAGTATCTCCACCTGGACAACTCGGCCTGCAACCTGGCCAGCTTGAACCTGTTGCCGTTCATCGGCGACGGCGGTGTGGTTGATGTGGAGGGTTTCAGCGCCGCGGTCCGGGTGATGACCGTCGCCCAGGAGATCCTGGTCGACCCTTCGCACTATCCAACCGAGCAGATCGGTGACACCACCCGCCGGTTCCGCCAACTGGGCCTGGGCTATACCAATCTTGGGGCCACGCTCATGGCCCAGGGCATGGCCTACGACTCCGACGAGGGTCGGGGTCTGGCCGCCTCGGTGACCGCGTTGATGACCGGGGTGGCCTACGATACCTCGGGGCGCCTGGCCGCCCGCCTGGGCTCCTTCGAGGGGTTCGCCGAGAACCGGGAGCCCACGAAACGGGTGCTGCGGATGCACCGGGACGCGTTGAGCCGTTTGGAGGCTGAGCCCACGCCGCCGGGGGTGCTGGAAGCGGCCCGGGCGGCGTGGGATGCCGCGGTGGAGTGGGTCGACACGGTCGGGGTCCGCAACTCGCAGGCCACCGTTCTGGCTCCCACCGGGACCATCTCGTTCATGATGGACTGCGACACCACCGGTATAGAGCCCGACCTGGGTTTGGTCAAGACCAAGAAGCTGGTGGGGGGCGGTACCATTCCCATCGTAAACCAAACGGTTGATCGGGCACTGCAACGGCTGGGTTACAGTCCTGACCAAGCTGCCGCTATCAAGGCTCATATTGATGAGCGGGGCACGGTTCTGGGGGCTCCCCATCTGGCCCGGGAGCATCTGGCGGTGTTCGCCTGCTCCATGGGCGACAACGTGATCTCCCCGGGCGGCCACATCGCCATGATGGCTGCGGTGCAGCCCTGGCTCTCGGGGGGGATCAGCAAGACGGTAAACGTTCCCGAGGACACCACCGCAACGCAGATCCAGCAGCTCTTCGTGGATGCATGGCAGATGGGGGTGAAGGCCCTGGCCGTCTACCGGGACAACTGCAAGCTGGGCCAACCCCTGTCGGTGTCCGGTTCCAACGGCACTCCCGACCGTTCTGTGGTGTCCGGTTCCAACGGCACTCCCGACCGTTCTGTGGTGTCCGGTTCCACTGGTGTTTCCGACCGTTCTGTGGTGTCCGGTTCCACTGGTGTTTCCGACCGTTCTGTGGTGTCCAGCTCCAACGGCACTCCGGAAGTGGCGGTCATGCCTGAACGGCAACGTTTGCCCAGGTCCCGAACCAGCCGGACATTCGAGTTCCGGGTGGCCGACTGCAAGGGTTTTGCCACTGTCGGGGAGTACGAGGACGGCCGGCCCGGAGAAATCTTCATCCGGGTTTCCAAGCAGGGCTCCACCCTGGCCGGGGTCATGGACGCATTTGCGATGGCGGTAAGTCACGGTTTGCAGTACGGGGTACCGGTGCGGGCCTACGTGGATGCCTTTACCGGGATGCGTTTCGAGCCGGCCGGCATGACCGACGACCCCGACATCCGCATTGCCACCAGCCTCATCGATTACCTGTTCCGCCGGTTGGCGGTGGAGTATCTCGGGGCCGAGGAGCGATTCGGATTGGGCATCTACACCACCGATGAGCGCACCCAGCCCACCCTGCCCGGGATGGAGGAGCAGATTGCGGCAACCATGCCGGCTGGCAATGTGTATCCCGATCCTCCGTCGCCGTTCACCCGGCGGGGCCCTCAGGACTCGTCCGCTCCGGTCTGTTCCAACTGCGGGACGATCATGGTCCAGTCCGGAAGCTGCCACGCCTGCCCCGGTTGCGGTGCGACTTCGGGTTGTTCCTGAGTGTTTTTCCGGTGGTGCGACTTTGGGTTGTTCCTGAGTGTTTTTCCGGTGGTGCGACTTTGGGTTGTTCCTGAGTGTTTTTCCGGTGGTGCGACTTTGGGTTGTTCCTGAGTGTTTTTCGGTGGTGTCACTTCGGGTTGTTCCTGGGTGCTTTTCCGGTGGTGTCACTTCGGGTTGTTCCTGAGTGCTTTTCCGGTGGTGTCACCTCGGGTTGTTCCTGAGTGCTTTTTCCTGATGTCTGGTTCTTGCTTATGGAGGTTGCCGGCTAGCGGCTAGCCTCGGCTCTACATGGATACCGGCGGGTTGCGGGCCCTGGACTGGGAGGGTGGCTCCGACGGTGCGGTGGCGATGGTTGATCAGACCGCCCTGCCCGGCACTCTCCGCGTGTTGAGCATCAACGCTGTGGATGACATGGTGGCGGCCATCCAGCGCCTGTCGGTGCGGGGCGCTCCGGCGGTCGGAGTGGCCGGAGCCTTCGGGGTGGTGCTGGCCACCAGGGCTTTCGGTCCCTCAGGTCCCCGGTTGGACGATGCGATAGCTCGGTTGCGCCGGGCTCGGCCCACCGCGGTGAACCTGGCTCGCATGGTCGACCGGGCCGCGGCCAGGATCCCCGAAGGATTCGATGCCGTGCTGGCCGAGGCCCTGGCCATCCGCGACGAGGAGCTGGCTGCGTCGGTGGCTATGGGCGTTCTTGGTGCCGATCTGGTGCTTGAGCTGGTCGGTCCGGGCCCCGTGAGGGCCATGACCATCTGCAATACCGGTGGTCTCGCCTCGGTCGAGCGGGGCACGGCGCTGGCAGTCATCCAGACGGTGCACGAGCGGGGCCGGCTGGCCGAGGTTCTGGCCCTGGAGACGAGACCGTTGCTCCAGGGCTCCCGGCTCACCGCTTGGGAGTTGGCCCGCATGGGCGCTCCCCACCGGCTGCTGGTGGATTCGGCCGGCCCGTTCATGCTGGCCCGGGGGCAGGCCGATGTGGTGCTGACCGGAGCCGACCGTGTGGCCGCCAATGGTGACACGGCCAACAAGGTCGGTACTTTCTCGCTGGCGCTGGGGGCTCGCCATGCCGGGGTGCCCTTCATCGTGGTGGCCCCCGAGTCCACCGTGGATATGACCACCCCGAGCGGCGACAGCATCGAGATCGAGGATCGGGGGGCCGGGGAGGTCGTGTCGGTGGTCGGTGTGGCCACGGCTCCGAAGGGCACCAACGCCGTCAACCCCGCCTTCGACATCACTCCGGCCGGGCTCATAACCGCCCTCGTGACCGACCAGCGGGTCGTCCGCCCGGACCGCCACGAGTCGCTCCTCCCGCTCCCCGGCGCGGCCCGGGATCAACCCCCCGCCGGGAGGTTCACAACGAACGACATCCCCGCCCCCACGCGGAGGTCATGACCCATGCGTGACCGGGAGGTTCAGTTTTCGAGCTGGTCGGCTGTTTCGACGGGTGCCATGACCCATGCGTGACCGGGAGGTTCAGCGGCACGGGATCGGCAACGGTCGGCGATGGTGGGACCGCGAGGTGGGTTATGAGGTTTACATACGGTCGTTTGCCGACGGCAATGGTGACGGGGTGGGGGA
Organism: Candidatus Poriferisocius sp.; assembly: GCF_965202595.1. Taxonomy (GTDB): domain Bacteria; phylum Actinomycetota; class Acidimicrobiia; order Acidimicrobiales; family Bin134; genus Poriferisocius. Next base: position 1,804,392 of record NZ_OZ241836.1, on the reverse strand, counting down.
TCTGCCCGGCTTGACCGGGCGGTTGGATCACCTGGCCTGGCTCGGGGTGGGCATTGTGTGGATCACCCCCTTCTACCCGTCGCCCATGCGGGACTTCGGCTACGACGTGGCCGACTACACCGGGGTGGACCCGCTGTTCGGCACGCTGGACGATTTCGACGACTGCATCGCCGAGGCTCGACGTCTGGGGCTCCGGGTTCTCATCGACCTGGTTCCCAACCACACCTCCGACCAGCATCGGTGGTTCCAAACATCCCGGGCCGACCCGGACGGTCCCCTTAGGGGTTTCTATCACTGGCGGGATCCGGCTCCGGGGGGCGGGCCCCCCAACAACTGGGTGTCGCATTTCGGAGGACCGGCCTGGACCTACGACGAGTCCTCCGGGCAGTACTACCTGCACCTGTTTTTGCCCGAGCAGCCCGACCTGAACTGGTCGAACCCCAATCTGGTGCGGGAGTTCGACCAGGTGCTGCTGTTCTGGTTGGACCGGGGGGTGGACGGCTTCCGGGTGGACGTGGCCCAGGGGCTGGTGAAGAACATGCTCATGCCCGACAACCCGCAGCGCTTCCCGGTCGCCCCCAACATGAGCCCCCGCCAGGTGTTCGACTGCTATGACCACCGATACGACCTGGATCAGGCGGGCAACGCCGCCATCTACCGCCGCTGGCGGGCCATCGTCGAGGACTGCGATGCCATGCTGTTGGGGGAGGTCTACCTGAGGGACAACAATCCCAACCGGGTGAGCCGGTACGTGGCCAAGCAGGACGGGTTGCACCGGGCCTTCTATTTCGCTCCCATGCACACGCCCTGGGATCCGCCGGCCATGTGGTCCACATTCCGGGATGCCCTGGACGCCGCGCCCCAGGACCTGTCCTGGGCGATCAGTAGCCACGACGACCCCCGGGCCCCGACCCGGCTGGGAGGTGGCGAGCTGGGCCGGATTCGGGCTCTGTCCTACAGCGTGTTGCTGTTCGCCCTGCCCGGCCTGCCGTTTCTGTACCAGGGCGATGAGCTGGGTCTGACCGACGTGGATGTGTCCCCGGACCAGCGGCGCGACCCGGTGGCCGTTCGCAACCGGAACCCCGGCGACGGCCGGGACGGCTGCCGGACCCCGATGCCGTGGGCCCCGGGGCCGGGGGGAGGATTCACCGATGGGCAGGAGCCGTGGCTGCCGGTGGGTCGCGCCGATACCGAGACCGTGGCGGTCCAGCGGGACGATCCCAGCTCGATCCTTCACAAGTACCGGGAGCTGCTGGCGGTGCGCCGGGAACTGGAAGACCTTCATACCCACAGCAGGGGTGCCGGTGACCCGTATGCCGGCAACCCTGCTTCTGGTACTCCTCCCGTGGGTGATCCTTATGCCGGTACTCCTCCCGTGGGTGTGCCTCCGGGCGGTGGGTTGGAGTGGTTGACCGATCGGTCGGTGCCGGTGATCAGCTTCCGGCGGGGCGATTGTGTTTGTGCCCTGAATGTGGCCGAGGTTCCGACCGAATTACGATTGCCACCCGGGCAATGGCAACTGGCGTTTTCATCCCGCCGGCCCGCCGGGGCGGTGGTCGAGTCGGCCATCAGCCTGGATGCTCCCGAAGGGGTGCTTCTGGTCCGTGTGCCCGGCAAGTCAAATACGAGGCCAACCTAACCAACGGTTCGAAGCCCTGCCCCCGGGAACGGGGATACCGGCGACTTACGGGTGTCGGTGAATGGCAGGACTTACAGGACTTACAGGGTGGTGACGTAGCCTCCGTCCACCGGGATCACGGCACCGGTCAGGTACGACCCTCCCCGCCCGGATAGGAACAGGGCCACACCGGCCATGTCCTCGGGCCGCCCCAGCCGCCCCAGCGCGGTGGCCGCGCTGATCTCGTCCCCCATGTCGTTCAAGGTTTTGGCCATCATCTTGGAGTGAAATGCCCCCGGTGCGATGGCGTTGACCGTGATGTGGTGGCGACCCAGCTTTTTGGCCATGACCCGGCTCATGTGATGCACGGCCGCCTTCGCTGCTGAGTAGGAGTAGTTCTCGATATCGGGGGCGTGCAGGCCCTGCACCGAGCCCAGGTTGATCACCCGGGCGGGATGGTCGGGGGTGGCTGCTGCTTCCAGCAGGGGGAGCAGGGCTACGGTCAGGTGCCAGACCCCCTTCACGTTCAGGTTCAGCACCCGGTCCCACGCCGAGTCGGGGAACTCCCGCAGGGGTGCCCCCCAGGTGGCACCGGCGTTGTTCACCAGGATGTCCAATCGCTCGGTATGCTCGCCAACGGCCTCGGCCAGGTCCAGGCAGCCCTGCTCGGAGGACAGGTCGGCAACGATCGCCTCTACGGGTCCGATGTCCGATAGGCGCTCCACCGCCCCGTCGAGTTGGGCCTGCTTGCGGGAGGCGATAATGACCCGGGCTCCCGCCCCCAAGAAACCCTCGGCGATCATGGCCCCGATACCGCTGCCCCCGCCGGTGACCAGGGCAATCCTGCCGTCGAGACCGAACAGGTTGGCCGGGTTGAGCCCGGTCATAAGTTCCCCTGTCCAAAGTTGAGCCCGGTCATGGTGCCTCCTGTCCAAAGTTGAGCCCGGTCATGGTTTCAGCTCCAACAGTAGGTGGCGGCTGAGGTCGCCCAGATGGTCCACCAGCATGATCCTTTGGTCGAACCACCAAACGTTGTCGATGCGGTGGAAGGTGTCGTGATAGCGGCCGGTGATGATTGGTTGCAGCGGGAAGTCGTCCAGTTGCTGGAAAACGGTGTAGTAGGAACGGGCGGCGGCGGTTCCCGCGCCGTCATCCACCTCGATCATGGCGTTGGTGGTGACGTGTTTGGTGCGGGGGGTGCCGCAGGGATAGAGGCGGACGGAGTTCTGGTACAGGCCCAGAACCTGGTCGCGTCCCGCCAGCACCTGGTCCACCGGGGCCTCGGGGGTGGTGACAATGCAACCGTGGGTGAACAGATCGGCCACCCCCTCCAGGTTTCCGGTATCGATCCGCTCGGCATAGGAGTACAGGAGGTTCTCGATCAGGCGGGCACTATCGCTCATGGCCGGCAATCTAACCGGATCGGGTCGGGGCATCGTGATTGTCGAACTAACCGGGTCGGGGCATCGTGATTGTCCACCAGCATGATCCTTTGGTCGAACCACCAAACGTCGGCGGTGCGTGGCAGAGTAGGGAGGTGATTTTGTTGTCGATACCCAGTCCGGGTTCCAGCAGCCTGGAGATCGGTCCTTTGGATCTAAGGGCCTATGGCCTGATGATCGCCCTCGGGGTTCTGGCCGCGGCCTGGTTGTTCACCCGGCGGTTCACCCGGAGGGGTTATTCCTCCGATCTGGCCGGCTCGGCCACGGTGTGGGCGGTAGTAGCCGGGCTGATCGGGGCTCGTGCCTACCACGTGGTCACCGACTGGCGAACCTTCCGGGACAACGATAACTGGGGCGAGGCCTGGCAGATCTGGGAGGGTGGCTTGGGGATTCCCGGCGCCGTCATCGCCGCGGCTGCGGCCCTGTGGGTGTTCGCTCGCCGCAGGGGCATACCGCTGGCCGATATTGCTGACTCGGTTGCCCCCGCCCTGCCGCTGGGTCAGGCCATCGGGAGGTGGGGCAACTGGTTCAACCAGGAACTCTACGGGCGTCCCACCGACCTGCCATGGGCGCTGGAGATCGACTCCGAGCATCGCCGCCCCCAGTACTACGCCGACGAGACCTTTCATCCCACCTTCCTCTACGAGAGCCTGTGGAACCTGGCCCTGGTCGGGGTCCTGCTGTGGGCCGGCAAGCGCTTCGTGCTGAAGCCCGGCCGGCTGTTCGGGTTGTACGTTCTGGGATACTCGCTGGGACGGTTGTGGATCGAGACCATCCGGGTTGACCCCGCCAGCCAACTGGCCGGGGTGCGGGTAAACATCTGGCTCATGCTGGCCCTGATCGGCGGTTCGGTGCTCTACCTGCTGCGGGGCCGCCGCGGCCAAGGTGCCGAAAACATCACCTTTGGGGACTCGATCCGGTAAGCTACAAGCGCGGGACCGACCATATTTCCTGTTTCCTGCCGCGGTCCGCACCATAGATGACAGAAGATTTCCGCTTTTTGGGCGTGGCCTCGGACTTGGTGGCATCGCTCAAGCAACGGGGTATCCACACCCCGTTTCCCATCCAGACTCTCACCATCCCCGACGCGCTCGCCGGTCGTGATGTTTGTGGCAAGGCCAAGACCGGGTCGGGCAAGACCCTCGCTTTTGGTCTGCCCCTCATCGAGAAACTCTCCGGGGCCGACTCCAACCGGGTACGGGGGCTGGTACTGGTGCCCACCCGGGAACTGGCCGTGCAGGTGTCCGAGGAGCTGCGGCCGCTGGCCCGGTGCCGGGGGCTGGATCTGGCTCCGATTTACGGCGGGGCCCCCATGGAGGCCCAGATTGGTAAGGTGAAGGCCGGCCTGGACATCATCGTGGCCACCCCCGGACGGCTCATCGACCTGATCGATCGCCGGGCAGTGTCGGTGACCGAGCTGGAGATCGTGGTGGTGGACGAGGCCGATCGCATGGCCGACATGGGGTTCTTGCCCCAGGTCGAGTGGATCCTGCGCCATGTGAAGTCCCGTCACCAGACCATGCTGTTCTCCGCCACCCTCGACGGTGTGGTTGACACCCTGGTTAGCCGGTACCAGGTCGACCCGGTTCGCCACGAGGTCAGTTCCCGGCAGGTCACGGTGGAAGAGATGCAGCATCGGTTCATGGCCGTTCATGAGATGGACAAGGCCAAGGTGGCCGCGGCCATTATTCGGGCCTCGAACCGCACGCTGGTTTTCTCCTCCACCCGCCACGGATGCGATCGCCTCTGCCGCAAGCTCAGGGCCGAGAACGTCGGAGCCGAAGCCATTCACGGCAACCTCAACCAGAAGATTCGAGAGCGCTCGCTGGCCAGATTCGCGGCCGGTGAGGTGCAGGCCCTGGTAGCCACCGACGTGGCGGCCCGGGGGTTGCACATCGAGGATCTGGATGTGGTGATCCACTACGACCCGGCCCCCGATCACAAGACCTACCTGCACCGCTCGGGGCGCACTGCCCGGGCTGGGGAGTCGGGCATGGCCGTCACCCTGGTGCTGTGGAACCAGGAGTTGGAGGTGAAAAGGCTCCAACGCCGGCTGTCGCTGGACATCCCCATCGTTCAGATTTTCTCCAACGACGACCGGTTGGAGGCCCTCGACCGGTGGGACCCGGTGGTTGAGGCCGTCTAGGACCCGAGCTGCGGTTCATCTTTTCGGCCAGAAGTGGGTACATCTCTTCGACCCGGGGGCAGGGGTATCGCCTGGATCGAGAGTAAGTCGACCGGGGGCAGGGGTATCGCCTGGATCGAGAGTAAGGGCTTGAGCCCGGGATCGCGGTCCCGCTAATGTTATGGGGTTCATCAAGAGCGGCTCACCGCCGGGGACATCGTGCCCCGATGGAGGGTCCAGCAACCTGGGAGGGACACCCAAGGTGCTCACCCGCTCCGGCGGGAGATGTGGTCACCGGCTCGGCCGGGGGCAACCAAGTGTCCGGGCCTGCCGGTGGCAGGGTCTGCCCTCCCTACAGAAAGCGTGAAGGGAGGACCATGTCATCAGCAAGCAACCCCGGCCGGGGAAACCACCCTCCAACCCCTCCCGCCGCCGCCGGACCTACCCATCCCCGGGGTTACAGCACCGATCTGCCGGTAACCGGCGCGTGGCAACCCGGCCACCCTCCCGGCCACCGCCGGTTCTTCACCCTGGATCGCCCCCACTCCTTCGAGCTCGAGGGCGGCGGGGCACTGCGAGGGGTGACGGTGGCCTACGAGACCTGGGGTCGGCTGGCTTCCGACAGCTCCAATGCGGTGCTCGTCTGCCACGCCCTGACCGGTGATTCCCACGTTGCGGGGGAGGCCGGCCCCGGCCACCCCACCCCCGGTTGGTGGGGGGACATGGTCGGGCCGGGCAAGGTTCTGGACACCGATGAGCTGTTCGTGGTCTGCGCCAACGTATTGGGCGGATGCCAGGGCAGCACCGGACCGGCGTCTCCCGATCCCGGCACCGGTGCCCCTTACGGCTCTTCGTTCCCCACGGTGACGGTGCGAGACATCGTGCGCACCCAGCGGCGGCTGGCCGACCACCTGGGTATCCCGAGATGGCTCACGGTGATCGGAGGTTCCATGGGGGCCATGCAGGCCCTGGAATGGGCGGTCATGTTCCCCGAGCGGGTGAGTTCGGTGTGCTCTCTGGCCGGCTGCATGGCGGCCAGCGCCCAGCAGATCGGCTGGTCGGCGGTGGGGCGCACCGCGCTGGCGCTGGATCCCAACTGGCGGAGGGGCGACTACTACCGGAACCCGCCGGGTCAGGGGCCCAGTGCCGGGCTGGCCATCGCCCGGTCGCTGGCTCAGATCACCTACCGGTCCGATGAGGTGTTCGAGAGTCGCTTCGGTCGGGAGCTGTTCGACACCCACTCGGTGTACGGTGCCTGGGACCGCTTCCAGGTGGAGTCGTATCTCGACTACCACGGGGAGAAGCTGGTGAGGCGGTTCGATGCCAACACCTACCTGGTGCTCAACCGGGCGATGGATCTGCACGACATTGGCCGGGATCGGGGTGGTATTGCCGCCGCCGCCGCCCGGATATCGTCACCGGTGCTGTCTTTGAGCATCAACAGCGACACGCTGTACCCACCCCGCCAGCAGGTTGATCTCCACGACGCGGTGGTTGCTGCCGGTGGTCGGTGCCTGTACACGGTGGTGGACAGCCCTCATGGTCATGATGGTTTCCTGCTGGAGGTGGAGGCGGTGGGCCGGGCCATCAAGGATTTTCTGGAGAAGGTGGTTAGCGATGCCCGCTGACACCTCCTTGCACCCTCCCGATCCGGCGGAATACAGCCAAAGGGGCCAAAGGGGCCAAAGGGTGGGGGCCCCCGATCCTTTGGAATACAGCCATCCGGACACGGTGGCCGTCCTGGCCGGCCGCCGCTCGGGGGGGGCGGAGCTGGCTCCCACTCTGTTTCCCACCACCACGTTTCGCATCCCATCACTGGAGGCCGGCCGGCGCATGGCGCTGGACCCGGCGGAGAGCCACTACTACACCCGCAACGGCAACCCCACCGTGCGGGCCTTCGAGGAGGCCATGGCGGATCTTGAGGGGGCCGAGGCAGCCCGGGCCTTCGGGTCGGGCATGGGGGCGGTCACCGGTGTGGTGCTGGGCCTGTGCTCGTCGGGCGACCACATAGTGGCCCAGCGTCAGCTCTACTCCGGTACGCAGTTCCTGCTCCAAGCGGTGTGCCCCCGCTTCGGTATCGAGGTGACCTTCGTGGACGGCACCGAGCCGGGAGCGTTCCGGGCCGCGGTGCGACCGGGCCGAACCATGCTGGTTTTCGCCGAGAGCCCCGCCAACCCCTGCCTGGATCTGGTTGATCTGGAGGAGCTGGGTGCCATTGGGGGGCCGCTGACGGTGGTGGACTCCACCTTTGCACCCCCGAACATCACCCGGCCGCTGGACTACGGCGTGGATCTGAGCCTGCACTCGGCCACCAAGAGTCTCGGCGGCCACAACGACGCCACCCTGGGGGTGGTGTCGGGCGGCACCGATCTGATCACCTCGTTGTGGGGGTTCGCCGTCATCCAGGGGGCCAATGCCGCTCCGTTCGATGCCATGAACGGTCTCCGGGGTTTGCGCACCCTGGGGGTTCGCATCGAGCGTCAAAGCGCCACCGCCCAGCAGGTGGCCGAGGCCCTGTCGGATCACCCCGGGGTGGAGGTGGTGCGGTATCCCGGATTGGCCGCCCATCCCCAGCACGAGCTGGCCCGGCGGCAGATGCGGATGTTCGGGGGTCTGCTGGCCTTCGATCTGGCCGGTGGGTTCGAGGCGGGGGAGCGGTTCATCCAAGCGGTGAGGCTGGCTCAGGTGGCAACCTCGCTGGGCGGTCCCGAGACGCTGGTTACCCACCCGGCATCCACCACTCACGCCGGGCTGACCCCCGACGAGCTGGCTATGGCCGGTATCGGGCCGGGAACCGTCCGGGTTTCGGTGGGCCTTGAACACGGCGACGACGTGGTTGCCGACCTGCTTCACGCCGCGAGCAGGGCCACTGCCTACGGAGATGATTGATCTCCGAAGCGGCATTGGGGCGCGCGAGGCTGGTGGGTATGGGCGCTAGCAGTGGGTCGGCGGGTCGGCTGGTGCTTTTGGGGCTTGTGCTGGCGCTTGTGCTGGCGCTGCTTATGGTGATGGCTGGGCCGGTGATGGCCCAAGACCGGTCGGGGGGATCCGCCCCGGTCGCCCAGGCTGGCGAACCCGATTCCCAGCCCACTCCGTTGCCGGGGATGTCCGATGATTCCCGGGTCACCCCGTCGCCGGGGATGTCCGATGATTCCCGGGTCACCCCGTCGCCGGGGAACTCGGATGAGGAGGTCCGGGTGGTGCTGGCCCTGCTGATCGCGGTGGCCGCGGTTGCCCTGCTGGGCACCTTGATCTATTGGGTACGAACCGGCGACGGTGCTCGGGGCAAAGGCCGGGATTTGCCGAACACTCCTTGATCGGGGGGTACGCTGTAGTGGTGGCCGGCGAGCTGGATGTGGAGGCGATGATTACCCGGTTCCGGGAGCGGGCCGAGGCGGTCAGGACCCGTCCGCTGCCCCCGGTGGCCGGTGAGGAGCGGACCCTGTTCATCCGCCGGGCCCAGGAGGACTTCCAGGATTTTGCCATCATCGGCGATGCCATCGGCACCATTGAGGACGGCTTTCTGGTCTTGCGGGTGGATTTGCGCCCTCCCGCCGACCCTTGATCCCGGAGCCGTGGGCCAGGCCAATCGTTCGCGGCTTGCTTGCGATGTGCCACCAATTCGCCTTGATCCCGGAGCCATGGACCCATCCGGCAACCTGAGGTTGCGCGACGTTCTGGCTGCCATCGACGCGGCCAACGCCGACGATCCCCACACCATCGTGGTTGAAGGGGTGGCCCGACCCAAGGAGCAGGCCCATGCCGAGCTCATGACCGGATGGGTGCAGCGCCTCGATCCCGGGGCCGACGAGGCCCAGATGGTGGCGGCCCGGGCCCATCACTTGCGGCGGTGGGTGGTGCCCCGGTCGGATTTCCCCGAGGGTCGGGCCGGCTACCTGCGGTGGCGGGCGGCCCAGAGCAGGCGCCAGGCCGCCGACGTGGTTCGCATCGCCACCGCGGCGGGCTATGACGATGACTTCGCGGCCGAGGTGTCGGCCATCGTGGCCAAGCAGGGCTTGGGAACCGACCCCCGGGTGCAAACCCATGAGGATGCCCTGTGCCTGGTGTTCCTGCAAACCCAGTTCGAGGCTTTGGCGGCCAAGTTGGGCGACGATCACATGACCGGGGTGCTGGCCAAGACCCTGGCCAAGATGAGCCCCCCGGCCCGGGCCATCGCTCGGGATCTCCCGCTCAGCCCCCAAGCCAAAGCCCTGCTCGACGCAGCCGGCGGCTGATTCCTGGTCTTGGGGGTATTGCAGTGGGGCTGATTCCTGGTCTTGGGGGTATTGCAGTGGGGGTATTGCCGGCAGCTTGCTATGCTGGGTTCACACGCGGATGTAGCTCAGTTGGGAGAGCGACACCTTGCCAAGGTGTAGGTCGCCGGTTCGAGCCCGGTCATCCGCTCCAGACTCGCTCCAAGTTGTGCATTCGAGCCGCGATGATGTGGTCCGAGCGGTTGTTCCTCGGCGCTTGTCAGGGGCTCGCAAACTCGTAGGCCTCCGGTGGGGTGGCCTCGGGATTCTTGAACAGCATCACCTGGCAGGGCTCCGCCTCCAGTCCCGCCGGGCACCGGATCACCGGCCAGGGCACGCCGGTGCGCTCCATCGGGATCAGGAAGTGCATAACCGCCACGTGGGTGCGGTAGATGGGTACCGGACCTTTCCCGAAGGTCAGGGGATGGTCCTCGGTGACCACCGCCAGATCCAGGTTCTGCCCGTAGCAGCCACCTGCTACCTGACGGCCGCAGGTACCGCACGGGTGCAGGTCGATCACGAAGGCATCGTCGGTTTCGGTCACGGTTATCTCCGCGAAGTTTCCCTTCTGCATGGCGGCCCACTGCCGCACCCGTACCTCGGCCGGTCGGGACACGTCATGGGTCATCCACCCCAGCAGTGTGTGCTCCCCGGCGAAGCGGATGCCCGCCTCCAGCACATCGGGCCCCCAGGCCCGGTACACCTGAGACAGCACCGATGCCAGCCGGTCGCACTCGACATCGTGGATTCGGCGGTAGCTGGCTTCCAGGGTGTCGTAGCAAGCCAGGGCTGCCTCGTGGTCACCCTGACCGATGAGCTGCTCTATGCGGTTGGCCCGATCGGGGCGACGGCAACCGACTATATCCTCTTCGGTCAGCCCGTGAAGCAGTGCCGACCGGTAGGTATCGTCGGCTGAGCCCACCTGCTGGAGGCCATCGATTCCGTAGTGCTTGGCGACAAAACACTGGGTGGTGGCGATCCACGCGCCGAAGCCGTCGATGAAGCTCCGGTAGCCCCGGTCGATGCGGCGAAAAACCTCGACCGCTTCAGTTGGGTCGCCGGCCAGTGCCCCCGCCAGCTCGGCCCGGGGGGACAGGGAGAGCTCGGCCAGCTCGTTAGGGCTCAGCAGGCGTAGATTGTTATTGCTCATCGGTGGGGTTCAGCAGGCGCGGGTTGTTATTGCTCATCGGCTCTGGTGGCTGGACGGGTCAGCGGAGGCTGCGGCGGTAGCGGGACCACTGGTCGGGACGCCAGCAGTCCTGGTCCTCACCCCATCCGGTGGTGTTGTCGAAATCCCAGAGGGTGGTGCTCACCCAGGTGAGCATCTTCGGATAGGGGCTGAAGACGATGCGGCTGACCGGAGTGCCCACTGCTCGCAGCTCCCGGCCCAGCTCGTCCACCGCCTCCAGCACGAAGGCGGTGGCGTAGCCGTGCTCGGGGTGACGCTCCACCCGCCGCCGGCCGCTGACGATGCCGGCCCGGACACCGTCGCGCCGGTAGTAGCCCGCGCTGATGGGGTCGTGGTTGTCCTTGGGCAGCGAGTAGCACAAGAACGCACTTTGGGCCGACGCAGTGGCGAAGGAGTAGCCGATGCGGAAACCCCGCAGATCGCTGCGAGGCCCCCATGATCGGTCCCGCATGGCGCAGCAGTCCACATCTATTTCCTCGCCGTGCAATCTGATGCGCCCGGTGACGCGGCCGGGCTGGTCGATGTGGCTGGCGATGGTGAACGGGGGGTCCCCACGGGTGAACACGTGGGGTGGGGTGAGGGCATCGAAGCGCAGCTCGGCCTCGAACAGGTCCCGGTAGCGGTAGCCCAACTCGTAGCGGGTGAGGGGCTCGATCACCCGCACTCGCATGCCGGTGGGCAGCGTGGTATCCCGCAGGTCGAGGCCGCCGGGCAGGGGGAGGCTGTGGTTGTAGTCGAAGAAGGGCACTTCCCACGGCAGGTGGGCGGTGTCGTCCCACACCATGGCTCCACCCCCGGCTATGCCCAGGTTGGGGCGGATCCAGCTATAGAGGTAACCCATCATGCTGCGCTCGGGAACGCAGAAGGCGAACCAGCAGGTCTCGGTTTCCCACGGGTCGTCGGACGGGGGGTGGAAGTTGTCGTCCTCGGGCCCGATCAGGGTGTCTTCCATGGCCATCTCCTTTACCGGATGCCTTCTTTATAGGCCCTTACCGGCCGCCGCACTCAACTTCCACGCCACCACCAAAGTTGATCCCCTACACTGTTGGTGCTGGCCGCTGCGGTGGCCAGACCCGCGCCGGTGCCCGAGTGGACTAAGGGAGTGGCCTGCAAAGCCATGATTCACGGGTTCAAATCCCGTCCGGCGCTCCATCCGAATTCACGGGTTCAAATCCCGTCCGGCGCTCCATCCGAATTCACGGGTTCAAATCCCGTCCGGCGCTCCATCCGATTCTTGTGGGCTGACGTGGTCAGGGGGCACACGCGATCCCGTTGCGGTCGCGGTCCAGCCGGTAGGGGTCCACCCCGGGGGTTTTCACCGTGACCGGCCGCTGCGATCGGTTCAGGTCTCCGCAGTTCAACGCATCACCGGGCCGGTTCGGCAAGCAAGGGGAGTAGGCGGGGTGGCACCGCGGCCCAGTGGTCAGGTTGGACATGAATGGGATAGCAGAAAGGTCCAATATGATTGGAATTATCGGGATTATCGGGTATCTCGGGCGTATTCTGATCACCGGAGTGATCTCGACCGTGGCGGGATCCAAGTCGATGGTGGTATCAGCACAATCAGTATCAGTATACCTTGAAATAGCATTATATTCAGCTTCATCCATGGATAGTTTCCATCTAACCTTGATCGTGGTCCACCACACCAGGTACGGGCACAAGATATCGATGTTGGGGGGCCGCCATCTTGCGGGATCATCGGCCCCCTTGCTGCGATTGGAAACCGCCGATACTGCGATCAGGTGGTGGTCAAAAACCAAATCGTTGGCGTAACGCTGCCGAGTTGCTGCGTCCCAGGCCCAACCACCGGACTGGTGGGCCTCGGCCAGGGGTACAACGTGATCCACATCCAAGTCTCCTGGCGTGTTCGTCCCCACATTGTCGTAAGGGCTGACCCAGTAACCCCGGCGCACTCTCCCACCCCTTATTTCGGCCGGCACCCGCGACTCGGCCGCCAGAACCTCCTGGCGGGTGTCGAGCCCATCCCTGTCGTCATCGGTCCAGTGCCTCCAATCCCGGCGGTTGTAGCCGGTGTAGCGCTCCGGTTGGATCACTATCCGGGTGAGCATCTCAGCCAGTGAGGCCGGTGGCTCGGGATCGGGTAACGAATCGGTTTCTGTATTTTCGCCGGGTCGTGGCGACGAGTCGGTTTCTGTATTTTCGCCAACCGGTTGCGTGGGCAGGGGCAGAGCAGGGGCGTGAAGCACCGGGGTGACAGCCGTGGCGAGTATCAATGTTCCCAGCACCGCTGGGATGAACCTGATCCGATGACGATTCACAAGAGCCATAGGGGAAACGCGAAGACTCGTAGGTCAACTAGCCCAATAATAGTAACTGGTCAGGTTCGGTGCCTCTCAGGGGTTGAGCCCCCGGCTCGGTTGGCTTGTTAACCAAATAACCGAGCAAGGTTGTTACTGGTAATGGATGGGGTGGCTGGTGCTGCTAGCCTGCTTTGTTCGGGGCCGTTAGCTCAGTTGGCTAGAGCACCTGCATGACGCGCAGGGGGTCAGGGGTTCGAGTCCCTTACGGCCCACCTCATGGTTGTCGACCGGTCCAGTGATCGACGCCGGTTGGGCTGGTTGCTGGCCGGGGCCGGGATTTTGGCGGTGTCCACCGATTCTTTGTGGATTCGGGTGTCGCAGGCCGGCGGGGTGGATGTGGCGTTCTGGGTGGCGTGCTGCTCGGTGCCTCTCTACACCATGCTGGGCCGCCGGTTGGACGGTTGTTGGCCGCTGGAGGCATTCCTTCGACATCCCCGGCCTCATCTGGTGGTGGGCGCGCTGTCGGGGGGTAGCCAACTCTGCTTCATCATCGCCGTCACCCAGACCCGGGTGGGCAATGTGGTGGCCATAGTGGCTGCGGTGCCGCTTCTGGCTGCGGTGTGCGCCTGGGTGATGCTCAGGGAGCGGATCGGTCCGAGGACGGGCATCGCCATCGCGGTAACCATGGCCGGTATCGGGGTGATCGTGTCGAGTTCGCTGGGAGGGCCGACCGTGACCGGTGACCTCCTGGCCGTGCTGGCGGTGATCGGTTTCTCGGTGAGCCTGACCATGTGGCGGCTCTATCGCGACATGAGCCGGCTGGTGGGGCTGTCCCTGGGTGGGGTGATAACCGTGGTGGGCACGCTGTTCGTGGCATCGCCGCTCTCGCTGGATACCCGTGCCTACCTGTCGATTGCCGCCATGGGGCTGGTGTTCAACCCCCTCGGCCGCCTGGGGCTGTCCACCGCGCCCCGCTATGCCCCGGTGGCCGACGTGGCCCTGTTCGCCCCGGTGGAGACCGTGGCCGGAACCGTTTGGGCCGCCCTGTTCCTGGGCGAACTGCCCCCACCGGCGGCTGCGGTCGGTGCCGTGGTCGTTTTGGCCGGTGTCCTTTACGGCACCTTGGGAATCACTCGTCCTCGGGTCTCAGCCTCCCCGGATTAGCCCGAGGCAACCCTGCAACCGCGACCCCGGAGCACAACCTCGGAGCACGACCCTGCAACCGCGACCCCGGAGCACAACCGTGGAGCACGACCCTGCAACCGCGACCCCGGAGCACAACCGTGGAGGTGGCGAGGCCGCGAGCGATACTGTAGGGGTCATCCCAGCCAAGGAGGAAACATGGCAAGAATTCGGATTCCCGATGGCCCCGAGGAGGAGCTGCACCGCTTGTGGATGATGAACCCGGAGCTGACCGCACCGGCATCGGCGTTCAGCGCCGCGGTTTACAACCACAGCAAGCTCCCGGTTCGGTTGCGCGAGCTGCTGCGGATGAGGATCGCCCAGATCAACCATTGCGGGGTTTGACTGGACACCCGGGTTGCGTCGTTGGCGCAACATGATCTGAGCGAGGACGACTACCTCCACGTGGGCAATCGGGATGGCTACGGCGGTTACAGCCAGGCCGAGCGCGATGCCCTCGAGTACTGCGAGAGGTTCGCCACCGATCACATGTCCATCGACCAGGCCCTGATTGACCGGATGGTCGAGTACTTTGGTGACGAGGTTCTGGTGGATATGACCCTGTCCATCGGCTGCTGGATCGCCTTTGGCCGCCTCAACCAGGTTATGGACGTCTCGGTCTCCTGCCCGCTGCGCATGAAAAGCCCCGAGGAGGCCGCCCAGCAGGAGGATGCCTCCGGGGATGGCAAGGGCGATATCCTGGCGATGCGCTCGGCCCGATTCGTCTAAGCGGCTCCTTCGCTGGTGAACCCCGGTGGTTCAGCGGAATAGCCGGGCGAAGGTGCCCCCTTCGCTGGCGAACCCCGGCGGTTCAGCGGAATAGCCGGGCGAAAGCGCCCCCTTCTGTGGCGAACCCCGGCGGTTCAGCGGAATAGCCGGGCGAAGGTGCGCAGATCGGCGGCGAAAAGTTCCGGCTGCTCGAAGGGGGCGAAGTGGCCGCCCTTGGGTTGTAGCGACCAGTGGACGATGTTGTAGCGGCGCTCGGCCCATACCCGCGGGGTTTGCATGAGCTCCCGGGGGTAAACCGCGTGGCCGGTGGGAACGGTCACCTGGCCGGCCCACGGGTCCAGCGCTGAGGTGCCCTGGCGGGCCGACTCCAGGTAGAGCCGCCCCGATGATGCCGCGGTGCCGGTGATCCAGTAGAGCATGATGTTGTCCAGGAGCTGGTCCTTGGTGAAGACGCTCTCGAGTTGGCCGTCCTCGAGGTCGCACCAGTGCTGGTACTTCTCGATCAACCACGCGGCCAACCCGGTGGGGGAGTCGTTATGGGCCAGAGCCAGGGTTTGGGGCTTGGTGGACAGCATGGACATGTAGCCGGTGCCCCCGGTTATCACCTCCAGCGACCGGGCCATGGCCGCCTGCTCGGCCTCGGTCACCCCGCTCATCATTTGCTCCGGGTCGGCGGCCTCCTCCGGGGTTGGCTGGGCGAACAGCATGTTGAAGTGGACAGCGATGAGCCGGTTTCCGTGGGCCTCAGCCATCCGCCGGGCAACCAGGGCCCCCCAGTCGCCCCCCTGCACAATGTAACGATGGTACCCGAGCTGCTCCATGACCCCGGCTATGGCATCGGCACAGCGATGCATGTCCACCCCGGGGTTGGTGGTCGGTCCCGAGAAGCCGTAGCCGGGTAGCGAGGGAACCACCACGTGGAAGGCATCGGCCGGATCGCCACCATGAGCCGCCGGGTCGGTCAGCGGTCCGATCATCTCCCGGAACTCCACCACCGACCCCATGTAGCCGTGGATCAGCACCATCGGCAGGGCACCGGGCTCGGATGAGCGCACATGGTAGAAGTGGACCCTCTCCCCGGCCGTGGTGGTGGTGAACTGCGGGTAGGCGTTCAGGTATGCCTCCCGCTCCCGCCACTCGTAGCCACCGGCCCAGTAGCCGACCAGTTCCCGCAGGTAATCCACATCGGCACCGTCGGCCCAGCCCAACCGCACCCGGTCGGGCCAGCGGGTTGTCGACAGCCGCCGATGCAGATCGTCCAGGTCTGTTTGGGGGATGTCGATCTCGAACGGCTCGATGCTCATCCCCTTGAGCTTGTCACGCCGGTATCCTTCAGTCGAAGAGCCCCGCGATCCAGCCCCCTCGTCGCGCCGGCATCGTCTAGTCGAAGTGGTCGGCGCGGCGGACGACGAAGAACCAGGTGAGTACGCCCGAGAGCACAACGAGGATACCGGCCCACACCCCTGCTTCGGTCACGAAGGCCTCCTCGATGCTGTTGAACGCCTTGGTGGTCAGGGTGGGGAAGTCGAACGGGGCTATGAGCAGGGTAATGGGCAGCTCCTTCATCACCGACAGCATCACCAGCCCGCCCCCGGCCAGAAGACCCGAGGCCATGAGCTTCAGATCCAGCGTCCAGAACCGGCGGACCCAGCCCGCTCCCAGGGTGCGACACGCGTCGGTCAGGCGCGGCGGGACGGCCGAGACCGCCACCTGGGAGGTGCGCATGGCTTGGCCGCCGAAGCGGACCACGTAGGCGAACACCAGCAGCACCAGAGTGTTGCGGAGATGGTTCCCCATACCGGTTCTCAGCGTCCAGAACAGCAGGGCCAACCCGATCAGAATGCCGGGCAGGGCGAACGTCGAAACGATCACCGTGTTGGTCACCGTGCCGATCCAGGACCGGTGACGAGCCACCAGGTAGGCGGTGGGCAGCACCGCGGCCACCGCGGCCACCGCGGCCAGCACGCTGCCGTAGGCGGTGTTCCATGTCGGCGACCACATGTTGTTCCAGCCCACCAGCAGCTCGCGCTCGCCGGACATGTCCAGCCTGATGCCGTCGATGGCCCAGTCGGCCAAAGATGCCAGCGGACCCAGCAGGCTGAGTGCCACCGATGCGGCCAGAAACGCCACTGCCAGGGGTTTGGTGCGGCCCAGGCGGTATATCACCGGCTGCCCCGACCGGGCCGGGGCCGAGAAGTCGTATCGTCTGGTAGCCGCCCGCTCGGCCAGCACCACCACGGCCGCCAGCACCAGCAGGATCACGCTGAGGGCCAAGGATTCCCGCTGGTTGCTGAGCCGGGTGGTGTAGATGGCCCGGCTGAGGGTGTCGTAGCGCATGAGCTGCACCGCGCCGAAGTCGCTGATGGTGTAGAGGAACACCAGCAGGGTGCCGGCGCTGATGGCTCCCACTGTCTGGGGCAACACGACCCGCCGGATGATGGTGGGCGGGCTGTCGCCCAGCAGCCGGGCGGTCTCTTCGACCGAACCGGGTAGGCGGCGCAGCCGGGCGGCGACCGGGAGGTACACGTAGGGGTAGGTGAACAGGGTGAGGGTCAGCAGGGCCCCGACCAGGCCCCTCATCTCGACGTTCCAGGTGAGACCCACGTTGTCGAGCCAGTCGGCCAGCAGCCCTCCCGGGTTGATGGTGCGGATCATGGCCTCAGCACCGATGAAGGTGGGGAATACCAGCGGCAGCGGCAGCAGTGCCTGCCAGAGTCGCCTCAGGGGAACGTCGCAGCGGGTGGTGAGCCAGGCCAGAGCAGTGCCCAGCACCGCGGTGCATGCCGATACCAGCACCGCCAGCCGCAGCGTGCGCAGCAGCGGGCCCCGGGTGCGCTGGGAGAAAAGAACGTCCAGCGGGTCGCTGTGGAAGGTGAAGTTGCGCCACACCAGGTAACCGGCGGGGAAGGCGAACCCGATGGTCACCACGACGGCAACCGCCTTCGGCACCACCGTGGATCGGGTGGTCGGCGACAGCACGACCGGCAACTATACCCACCGGCATCACCCGGAATAAAGCTTGCCTTACATTCCTTGACCGGCTCCGGTAACCCTGATTTGGTTAGGCGGGGTCGGGGTCGAAAGCTGTGGCTAGCGGCGGCTTGTCAGTCGGGGTCGAAAGCGGCGGCGGCGGGGCCGGTGTAGGTGGGGGAGACCCGGTCACCGGGTGAGAAGCTCCTGGTGCCGTCGACCCGGGTGTGGAGGCGGGTGCCGCTGGGGCCGACCACGGTGACCATGGCATCGGCTCCCCGGTACTCGAAGTGCTCGACGGTGTGGTCGGCGGTACCGTCGCTTTCCCTCAGGTCCACTGCTTCGGGCCTCACCGCGATATTCACCGGGCCGTGGAAGGGGTCTATCAGGGGGATGGGTCCGAAGTCGGTCTCGGCGATGTTCCCGGCGGCCACCGCGGGGTACAGCGACACCGTGCCCACGAACTCCGCCACCCACGGGGTGGCCGGGTTGCGGTAGATCTCGGTGGGCGATCCGGTCTGCACGATACGGCCCGAGTTCATCACTGCCACCCGGTCTCCCAGAACCAGGGCCTCTTCCCGGTCGTGAGTCACGAATACAGCGGTCATCCCCGCGTTCCCCAGCAGTTCGCGCACCTCGGCACGCACCTCCCGCCGCAGCGTGGTGTCCAGATTGGAGAAGGGCTCGTCCAGCAGCAAAACAGTGGGTTCGGGGGCCAGCGCCCGGGCCAGCGCCACCCGCTGCTGCTGGCCACCGGAGAGGGTGTCGGGGGTGCGGCTCTGCATTCCCGCCAGGTTCACCAGGTCCAGCGTCCGGGCCACTTCCCCGCCTCGCCGGCGGCGGGGCACCCCGTAGCCCACGTTACCGGCCACATCCAGGTGGGGAAACAGTGCCCAGTCCTGGAACACCATGCCAACGTTGCGGTCCTCGGGCCGTACCCAGTTCTCGCCATCGTCCACCACGGTTCCGTTCAGGATTATCCTTCCCCGGTCAGCCCGCTCGAGTCCGGCGATGAGGCGCAGCAGGGTGGTCTTGCCGCACCCGCTCGGCCCCAGAAGCGACAGCACTTCCCCCGCGTTCAGCACCAGATCCAAGTCGGTCAGCACCGGGCCGCTGTCGAATGACTTGTACGCGTGCTCGACGCTAAGCATCGCGCTAAGCATCGGCGGGGTAATTCCGGCAGCGGGCATGGATGCCAAAGGCTATCCGGCTCCCTCTTCGCCGTCCTGGTCTGAATGGGTTGCGTTGCCGCCGGCAGCAGGCATGGATGCCAATCGCTATCTGCCGGTTGGCAACTCTGGATTATGATCTCCGGTGATGATGGTGCCCACCAACCACGGGTCCATTGAGGTTCGCATCAGCGGAGGCACCAGCGGGGAGGAGTCGCTGGTGGTCATGTTGCCCTCGCTGGGCCGGGGGGCGGCCGATTTCGACCGGCTGGCTGACGATGTGGCCCGGGCCGGCTACCGGGTGGCCTGCCCCGAGCCCCGGGGCTTGGGTGGTAGTGCGGGGGCCGAACGTGAGGAAACCTTGGCAGCGCTGGCCGGTGACGTTGCCGATGTGATTCGCGGTCTTGGTGGGGGTCCTGCTTATGTGGTCGGGCACGCTTACGGCAACCGGATCGCCCGGATGACCGCCACCATGCACTCCGAGCTGGTGGAAGGCCTGGTGCTTTTGGCCTGTGGCGGGTTCGTTCCCCCGACCGAGGAGGTGGCCGGCACCCTGCGGACGGTGTTCGACACCCGGCAGCCGCCCGAGGTTCGCCGGGACGCGGTGGCCAGGGCTTTCTTCGCCCCCGGCAACGATCCGACCCCGTGGGTCGGCGGTTGGCACGGGTCCCTGGCCCACCGCCAGGAGCGGGCCACCGTGTCCACACCGGTCTCCGATTGGTGGGCGGGAGGCAGCGCCCCCATGCTGGCGGTGCAGCCCGCCGACGACGTGCTGGCCGTGCCGGCCAACGCCGAGGCCCTGGTGGAGGCCGCCGGTGATCGGGTGGAGGTGGTATTCATCCCCAACGCCGGCCACGCCCTTTTGCCCGAACAGCCCGAAGCCGTGGCCGACGCAGTAATCGGCTGGCTGGATCGCCAGAGAGCCGGTGCCGCCGTGTGAGTTTCGTTTGAGCCTCGCGTGAGCCTCGTGTGAGCCTCGTCTGAGCCTCGCTTGAGCCTCTAGTTCCGGGGGATCTGGCTCCAGGGGATGCCCTTGTCCACCCGGGGTTCGCCGGGCAGTCCCAGCACCTGCTCGCCGAGGATGTTGCGCATGATCTCGCTGGTGCCGCCCTCGATGGAGTTGGCCCGGGCCCGCAGGAAGGCATGCGCCACCCCGTTCTCGGCTCCGGTCTCGGACACGTTCTCGGGTCGCCGGAAGGTGTAGTCGAAGCCCACCAATCCGGCCGGCCCCATCAGGTTTATGCACTCCTCGAACACTGCCTTGTTCAAATCGGAGTGTATGGCCTTGGAGACCGATCCCTCGGGACCGGGGTTGCCGGCCCGGCGATTCTGCGAGGCCCGCATGTTGGTGAGCCGCAGGGTCTCGGCCTGGCTCCAGAGTTGCATAACCCGGTCGCGGCGTGATGGCGTGCGTTGCTCATCGGGTAGCGCCGACCACACTCGCACCAACTCGGCGATGCTTCCCGATCCGCGTTTGGGAGAGCCGCCGGCACCGATCACCGTGCGCTCGTTCATCAGCGTGGTGAGAGCCACCCGCCAACCCTCGCCCTCGGCACCGATACGGTCGGCGTCGGGCACCCTCACGCCGGTGAGGTAAACCTCGTTGAACTCGGCCTCGCCGGTGATCTGGCGCAGCGGGCGCACCTCCACCCCCTCGGCGTGCATGTCCAGCGCGAAGTAGGTGAGGCCCTTGTGCTTGGGGGCCTCGGGGTTGCTGCGGGTCACCAGCATCCCCCGGTCGGCCCGGTGCGCCAGGGTGTTCCAAACCTTTTGGCCGTCCACCGTCCAAACCTCGCCGTCGAGCACCGCCCGAGCGGCCAAGCCGGCAAAGTCGCTACCCGCTCCCGGTTCGGAAAATAGCTGGCACCAACGCTCCTGGCCGGTGAACATCGGGCGCAGGAAGCGACGCTTCTGCTCGTCGGTACCGTGGGTGACAATGGTGGGACCGGCCAGGGTGAAAAAAAAGATGCCCGGATCGGCACCCCCGGCCCCGGCATCCCGCAGGCGGCGCTCAACGTGGCGTTGCAGGCGCGGGGCCAGCCCCAGCCCCCCGAAGCCCACCGGAAAATGTACCCAGGCCAGCCCGGCATCGTACTGGTAGCCCCGGAACTCCACAACCGGCACCGTGGCCGGATCATGCTCCGCCAGCAGGGTGTCGATGGCTTCATCCAATTCCCGGGGTACGCTGTCAGTGCTCACAAGCCCAATCTACCCAAGCTGGTTCCGGCGATTTGAGTTACGTAGACTTCCCCGCGCAGCTGCCGGTGGATTTCCTCGGCTGGAGCGGCCTCAAAGAAGAGTGCAAGTGCCTCGGCGAGGTTGTCACGTGCTTCGGCCACGGTTCTGCCTTGGCTTGCGACATCAATTTCCGGGCACAGGGCCACATAGCCATCACCCTCGCGTTCGACAATCGCGGTCAACCGTGTGTTCATCACGCTCCTCCCCGTTCGGTAACCGTCCAGTGGTGCACTGAATGCTATCACCCGGCGGTGCTCACCGTGGAGGGGGTGGGATGAGCTGGCTATGGGCTGGTGGCTCACCTGCTGCCTCTGAGTGAGCATAGATTGAATTGAGCATAGATTGAATACAGACCAATACAATTGACTAAGATTTGATGAACCATGATAAGCGTAGTTGCTCTGGGAGCTGTATGTGAGCTGAAGCAAAGTACTGGTTGGGATAGCAGGTTAACTGGGGTGGATGAAGAACTAGACACCTCCAATGCTAAGCCTGATGTATTTCGCCCTGCTACTCCAACACAACATAAAATAAAGACCGGTAGGCACAAGCCAATGGTGCTGATTTTCAGCTTGGAAGAGTTTCCCGATTTGAGCGATGGTAGGCGGATCACACTGAAGGCAGACCGTGGATTCAGTGAGGGGCCATGGCGTTTGGCAGTAAAAGTCGGCAAATGGCGTACTTTGTCTTTGCCACTGGCTAGGTCACCACGGGTGATGTGGTGGTTCACTTCTCGGGCCAAGTTGGCACGAGAAGTAATAGCTGTCCTGGAACCTGACGACGAATTAGAGCATTTTGACTGGATCGTCAACCGGCTGAGCTATCTAGGAATAGAGGTTGACAGAGCATCAATAACAACTGCTCCATTTAGAGTAGAGTTTGGCCCTACCGTGCTGTCAAAACTTAGGAAGTGATGGCTGGAATGCAATCATCACTGAGTTTTTCAGATGGGAGTAGCCTGGCGCTTGGACTACCACTGCCGGTATCATCGCACAGGTGCGCTGGTCCATTGCTGATTACCCCTTTGACCTGGACGATCTCCCGCCGGGTGATGATGACAGGGTCGCGCCGCTATCGGGGGGGGGGGGGCGTGGCCGGTGCTGACGACTACAACGATACCTCACGCAGCGCCACAAGGGCTTGAGTGGTTGCATGCCGTATGATGTAAACCAGACTCCGGAACAAGTTGCCCGCGACCGAATCGACGATCGGCTCCGGGCGGCGGGCTGGCATGTGCAGAACAAGGATGCCATTGACTTCAGGGCGGGTCCTGGCATTGCTGCGCGGGGATACCAAACCAGCATCGGACCGTCCGACTATGTGCTCTTCTCCGACGGGAGGCCCGTAGGCATCATTGAGGCCAAGCCGGACAGTTGGGGGGCCAGGCTCACCACAGTAGAAGAGCAATCGGAAGGCTATGCCAATGCTGAGCTCAAGTGGATTCCTGATTCCGACCTCCAACCCTTTCTCTACGAGAGCACCGGGCAGATCACACGGTTCACGAATGGACGCGACCCCAAGCCACGCTCCCGGGAGGTTTTCACCTTCCATCGTCCGGAAACCCTGAACGGTTGGGCGAATGCCCAGCGGTCCTTGCGGGCAGGAATTGCGGCGCTTCCGCCTCTGAACCCCGCTGGTTTGCGCGAATGCCAGGAAAACGCGATCACCAATCTTGAAATTTCCTTGAAGGCCGACAAGCCGCGTGCGCTTGTCCAGATGGCGACTGGTGCCGGCAAGACCTTCACCGCGATCACCCAGGTCTACCGCCTGCTGAAGTACGCTGATGCCCGCCGCGTGCTGTTTCTCGTCGATACTCGGAACCTGGGCGAGCAGGCCGAACAGGAGTTCTTGGCCTTCATCCCCAATGATGGCAACCGCAAGTTCACCGAGCTTTACAACGTTCAGCGCCTCACCTCACCGTCCATCGCCAAAGACAGCCAGGTCGTCATCTCCACCATCCAGCGCATGTACGCGACCCTGAAGGGCGAGGAGTTGGCCGAAGGGGTCGACGAGGAGAACCCGGCGGAGCAGAGATGGCAACGAAACGAACCGCTTCCGGTCGTCTACAACTCCGACCTGCCACCGGAGAGTTTCGATGTGGTTGTCATTGATGAGTGTCATCGTTCGATTTACAACCTCTGGAGGCAGGTGCTCGAGTATTTCGATGCCTACATGATCGGGCTCACTGCCACGCCTGACAACCGCACCTACGGGTTCTTCCAGAAGAACGTGGTCAGCGAGTACCGCCACGAGCAGGCAGTGGCCGACAAAGTCAACGTCGGCAACGAGGTCTACTTCATCGAAACGGAGATCACCCAGAGCGGAGACACCCTGAGACCTGAGCAGCTTGTGGAGAAGCGCGAGCGGCAGACCCGTGCCCGTCGCTGGGAGGTGCAGGACGAAAAAGAGGACTACACGGCCTCCCAACTCGACCGGTCGGTGGTGAACCCCGACCAGATACGGACCGTAATGCGCACCTTTTGTGACCATTGGCCGAAGATATTTCCTGGACGCAATGAGCTACCCAAGACTCTGATTTTCGCCAAGACCGACAGCCACGCCGACGACATCATCCAGACTGTCCGGCAGGAATTCGGCGAGGGTAACGATTTTTGCCGCAAAATCACCAACGGTGCCCACAACCCAAAATCATCCCTGGCGGCGTTTCGCAACGACTACTACTCGCGTATTGCTGTCACAGTGGACATGATCGCCACGGGCACCGACGTGAAGCCGCTCGAGTGCCTGCTGTTCATGCGCGATGTGAGATCACGTAACTATTTCGAGCAGATGAAGGGTCGGGGTACCCGTGTTCTCACACCGGATGAGTTGCAAAGGGTTACGCCGTCGGCCCGAGCCAAGACTCATTATGTGATCGTCGATGCCGTAGGTGTCACCAAGTCGTTGAAGACTGCGAGCCAGCCGCTCGACTCCAAGCCTTCAATCCCGCTCAAGGATCTTGCCATGTGCCTGATGATGGGCGACCGCTCGGAAGAGACCGTGAGCTCGCTCGCCGCGCGGCTATCGCGCCTCGACAACACACTCGAACCCCACGATCAGGCAAAGGTCAAGCAAGTCGCCGGAAAGCCTCTCACCACCATTGTCCGCGATCTTGTTGACGCCATCGACCCGGACAAGGTTGAGGCCGATGCCAAGGCCGCTGGCCATGCCGAACCCGACGATGCTGCCATGCAGGTTGCACGGGAGGAACGCATCAAGCAGGCGGCCACCATCTTCACCGGGCCGCTCATCAATCTCTTGGACACGATCCGTCGCGACAAGGAACAGACCATCGATCATGAAAATCTCGACGAGCTCTTGAGAGCCGGCTGGGAAGGCGACATAGCCGAGAACGCTCAGGCGACCGCAAGGGAGTTCGAGGTGTATCTGGCGGAGCATCGAGACGAGATAGAGGCGCTGACCATCTTCTTCTCACAGCCCGCTCGCCGCTCAGAGGTGAGCCATGCCATGGTCAAGGCTGTGCTGGCCAAGCTCAGAGAAGGCTCCCCGCGCCTTGCCCCTCTGAATGTCTGGCGTGCCTACGCCCATCTCGACGACTACAAGGGCACCCATCCGGTCAGCGAACTCACGGCCCTGGTCTCTCTGATACGGCGTGTTTGTGGCCTGGACGAAGTACTGACACCCCATTCCGGTAGAGTGCGGCGTAATTTCCAGGAGTGGATACTCAAGCGCCACGCCGGGGCAGGTGAAAAATTTTCCGAGGAGCAGATAGACTGGCTGCACATGATCCGTGACCACCTTGTGACTTCGTTCACCATAGAGCGCGACGACCTGGAACTAGCGCCCTTCGAAGCACAAGGCGGCCTCGGGCGGATGTATACCCTATTTGGTGACAGGATGGATGATATAATGGCTGAAATGAACAAGGCACTGGCAGCGTGACGGATTTGCCTACAGGTTGGGTACAGGCGAAACTTGCTGAAGTTTGTGATATAGAGATGGGCCAAGCCCCACCATCAAGCACCTATAATATTAGCAGCTCTGGGCTTCCATTCCTTCAAGGGAAGAGCGATTTTGGCAATCTATATCCGACACCAAAAAAATTTTGTGCTATTCCACAAAAGATTGCAAAGTCTGGAGCTGTTCTGTTGTCTGTACAGGCACCTGTAGGGCCAACTAACATTGCATGTCAAGATTATTGTATTGGTAGAGGCTTAGCGGCTATTACTTCCCTTGGGTGTATATCCAATCGGTTTATCATGTGGGCACTTCGGTCGTATGAGCCAACATTAGCAAAACTTGCTACTGGGTCGACCTTTTCTGCAATCACAAAAACTCAGGTACTTTCAATACCTATTAAATTACCTACCATCAATGAACAACAACGTATCCTCCAGATTATTGACTCTCATTTTGAGGCAGCAGAAAAACTGAATGCTGAGATAGATGCTGCCCTAGTTCACGCCGAGAAACTTCGCCAATCCATCCTGAAGAAAGCCTTTGCCGGCCAACTTATCTCCCAAGATCCAAATGACGAACCTGCCGCTGTCCTACTTGCTCGAATACAAGCTGAGCGTCCTTCAGATGGCAATAAATCACACAAACAGAAAAGGTCCATATGAACACATTTGACAGCACTAAATTTCCCCTAACACAAATACTAGCTGATATTACAGCCGGAAAGATTCAGCTTCCAGATTTTCAGCGCGGTTGGGTGTGGGATGACGAACATGTAAAGTCATTACTGGTCAGCATTGCCCGGTCATTTCCAGTCGGTGCAGTGATGATACTTGAAGTGGGTGGTGATATCCGCTTTCAGGCACGACCTATTGAAAACGTAGACTTTTTTGGGAACCCTCCAGAACCAGAGCGCCTTATTTTGGATGGTCAACAAAGGCTTACATCACTAACACAGGTGCTTTCTGTGGAAAAGCCTGTTCATACCTTTGATCACAAGGGCGCTAAAATTAGCCGACATTACTATATAGATATTGCGATGGCCTTGGAAGAAGGAAAACTGGAAGAGGCTTTTATTTCAGTTCCAGAAGATCACAAAGTTAAAACCAATTTCAATCGAGATATTGTTTTGGACCTCTCTACACGTGAATTGGAACTAGAAAACTTTTATTTTCCCTGTTCGCAAGTACTTGATTCAGATGAGTGGGAACAGGCGCTGCACGCTCAGGCTCCCGAAAGATTTGCAGACTATATGAGGTTTCGCAAAGAAATCCTGGATAAGTTCAGGAACTATCAACTGCCAGTGATTACTTTGGGAAAAACGACTACGAAAGAGGCCGTGTGCCTTGTCTTCGAAAAAGTTAACACTGGTGGTGTGCCACTTTCCGTATTTGAACTGGTCACGGCAACTTTTGCCGCTGAAGGCTTCAATCTTCGCGATCATTGGTTTGGCAGCGAGTTGAAAGAAGTTGAAGGAATTTCCGAACGTTTTGCTAGAATACCTGTACTGGCCAGTGTAGAGCCCACGGATTTTTTACAGGCGGTGTCTATTCTCGAAACATATCAACATCGGCAAGCAGACATCTCTGCGGGCAAGAAGGGAAAGATGGTTTCCGCAGTCAGTGCTAAGCGTGCTGCCATACTATCACTGGATCTAGATGCGTATAGAAGGTGGGCAAAACTTGTTGAGGAAGGCTTCAACTTGGCATCTCAATTTATGCATAAACAACGCTTTTTTGCCTCTCGTGAGCTCCCCTATCAAACACAACTTGTCCCTTTGGCTGCTGTGCTTTCACAACTTCAAGACCGTTGGCGGGAACCGCGTATCTATGACCGTCTATCTCAATGGTTCTGGTGCGGTGTACTTGGCGAGTTGTATGGCCAATCTGTTGAGACACGCATTGCCAATGACTTTGAAGACCTTATGCATTGGTTTGAGTTGGATTTGGCTGGTTTCAAGCAGGAAACATCGAATTGGAGGCCCCGTACAATTTCCGAAGCAACTTTTCGAGAGAGCCGCCTGGATACCTTGAGATCTCGTGTCAGTGCCGCATATAAGGCCTTGAATGTCCTGGTCCTACGGGAGGGTGCAGAAGATTTCTTTTGGAAAGAGACGATTGAGGCACTTAACTATGAAGAAATGGGGGGCTTATATATGTGACTAGCCAAACTACTGTTGACCTGGGGAATTGGGCCACAGAGAAAGTGTCGCTTGTGTTGGTATAATAGTAAATATGGAGAATAATAAATCCTCGGGTAAAGGGCCGGGACGGTCGGGCAGGAAAGGCATTTCCTTGCCTCAATTTTTTCGACTCTTTCCCGACGATCAAAGTGCAGAAGCTTTTATAGAAGCGGCGCGGTGGCCGAACGGTGTGGCCTGTCCACGATGCCAAAGTGAACGGATCAGTCGTATAAGAACCCGCCAGCCGATGCCCTTTCGGTGTAAGGACTGCCGTAAGCATTTCTCAGTGAAGACCGGCACGGTGATGGCCGACTCAAAGCTCTCCTGCCAGACATGGTTGTTAGCCGTGTATTTGTTCAACACCGGGTTGAAAGGTGTGTCTAGTATGAAGTTGCATCGTGATCTTGGGGTGACGCAGAAAACGGCGTGGCATTTGGCGCACCGGATTCGTGAGGGGATGAAGGTTGACGATTTCCTGTTTGTCGGCCCGGTGGAGGCCGATGAGACCTATGTGGGCGGGCTGGAGCGCAACAAGCACCAGCACAAACGGATGAAAGCAGCAGGCGGCCCATCGGGGAAGGCTATCGTCGCCGGTGTGAGGGAGCGGACAACGGGTCGGGTTGCTGCCGGTGTGGTGGCTGACACCAAAGCTGCTACCTTGACCGCCGTGGTCACCGACCACACTGAGAGGGAGTCTGTGGTGTTCACCGACGAGGCCCCCGGCTACCTGCCGTTGAACAGGGCCGGGTACAAGCACCACGCCGTTACGCATTCGACAGGTCGCTGGGTTGATGGGATGGCCCACACGAATGGGCTGGAATCCTTTTGGGCGTTGCTCAAGCGCGGCTATCAGGGCACCTACCACCACATATCGCCTGAACATCTCCACCGCTACATCGCTGAGTTCCAGCACAGGCACAACGAGCGTCCCAAGAACACGATTCAGCAAATGGCGGATGCGTTCTCCATGATGGAGGACAAACTACTAACCTATGACCGTCTAACCGCCGAGGGGGTCCAAGCGAATGCAGCCTGACTATCCCACAGAGGAAGAACTAGCGGATACGCTCCGAGCCGTGCTCATCATGCCACCCGACGCTGTGGACACAACCGATTTGGAGGATAGCGTCTAATGCGGAAATTATATACAAAGCTAACCACATCTGTTTTGACCAGGGCTTTTCTCTCTAACCAGTCAAAAAAATCCCAGGCCAGATGTAGTTTGGCTAGTCACATATATAAGCCCCAGAAATGGCTCTTGACATCCACCATATCTTTCCCCGAGCGTGGTGTCAAGAAAATGGTATCGAGCGATCAGAGTACGACTCCATCATCAATCGGACACCAATTTCTTCGAGGGCAAACAAAATGATCGGCCGCAAGGCTCCATCTGAATATCTGATTGCCTTACAATCTCACAACCAGGTTGGTCTTACTGATGAGGAAATGAACCGTATCCTTTCCACCCATAGGATTCCTTTTGCCCCTCTTAGATCTGATGACTTTCGGACATTCTATTCTCATCGCAAGAGAGCATTGATCGAATTGATAGAGATAGCTACTAAAATATCCGTACATCGAGACCAGTCTGATGAAGCTGAAACGATTGGAATGGCAGAATGAGCACAGCTCCGATTGTTTCTAAAGTATGGAGTTTTTGTACCACGCTGCGTGATGATGGTGTCGGGTATGGTGATTATCTAGAGCAGTTGACCTATCTGATTTTTTTGAAGATGGCCGACGAATATGCCGGCCCACCCTATAGCCGTGATGTTGGCGTTCCTGATGCTTACAACTGGACGAGCCTGACCATCCGTCGCGGTGCAGATCTCGAAGAACACTATGTTACCCTTTTGCGAAAGCTCGGTGAGCAGAGGGGCATGCTGGGTCAGATATTCGCCAAGGCTCAGAACAAGATCACCGATCCAGCCAAGCTCTATCGCTTGATCGATATGGTGGATGGCACCGATTGGGTGCAGACCGGGGCGGATGTGAAGGGCGACATCTACGAAGGTCTGCTGGAGCGGAATGCCGAGGACACCAAGTCCGGTGCGGGCCAGTACTTCACGCCTCGCGCCCTTATCCGCGCGATGGTGGCGTGTGTGCGTCCGGAACCGGGCAAGACCATCGCTGACCCGGCTTGCGGCACAGGCGGATTCTTCCTCGCCGCCCATGACTTTTTGACCGACCCGCAGAATTGGGCGCTCGACAGGGATCAGAAGGAGTTCCTGAAGCACGACACCTTCCATGGCAACGAGATCGTGGCGGGTACACGTAGGCTCTGCCTGATGAACTTGTTACTGCATGGGATCGGGGAGATGACTGGCGAGACGCGAATTTCACCTGCTGACGCGCTGATCTCCCCGCCTTCGGAGACATACGACTACGTCCTCGCCAACCCTCCTTTTGGCAAGAAGAGCTCGATGAGCTTCACCAACGCCGCCGGTGAGCAGCAGATCGAAGACCTTACCTACAACCGGCAGGACTTTTGGGCTACAACATCCAACAAGCAGTTGAACTTCGTCCAGCACATTCGGACCATGCTGAAAACGACCGGCCGAGCGGCTGTTGTCGTGCCCGACAACGTGCTTTTCGAAGGTGGGGCCGGCGAGACGATCCGGCGAAGACTGCTTCACGCCACCGACTTGCACACGATCCTGCGGCTGCCTACGGGGATCTTCTATGCCCACGGAGTGAAGGCAAACGTAATCTTCTTCGACAACCGTCCCGCCAGCGCTGATCCACAGACCTCGAAGGTCTGGTACTACGACTACCGCACCAACGTGCATCACACCCTCAAGCAGAAGCCGCTGACCTATGCGCATCTCGAGGACTTCGTTGCCTGCTACAAACCTGAGGACCGGCACCCGCGAGAGGAAACCTGGAGCGAGGAGTCCCCGGACGGCAGATGGCGGGCCTATACGCGCGAAGAACTTCTTCAACGCGACAAGGCGAGCCTCGATGTGTTCTGGCTCAAGGATGCCTCCATGACTGATCTCGATACCCTGCCGGAGCCGGAAGTGCTTATGGAAGAGATTGTGGAGAACCTGCGCTCAGCGCTGAGCAGCTTTGAAGCAGTGAGTAAAATTTGACATTGCGCAAAGTGCCAGTTGAAGCGGGACGGATTGTTTACCAATTAGGCGAAGAGTCATGCCAGGGGGTTGGTCTAAGGTGGTCGGAAGAAGAACTAGGGGCAGCGATGGATAATCCGGTTGCAGCTGTTCTGTTTGATGACGAAGGAAAGGAAAATATCAAGGAAATTCTTGCTGGCGTGATTGAAACAGAGTTTAATCGGGAAGGGCTGCGCCGTTTGCTGGAAGACCCGGAAGAAGTCGAGGATTGGCGGGTGGGAGAGGCGATAGCAGAAACCTATCTAACCGACCACCGGTCATGCAGTTTTCCCTGGCCAGATGCGCGGGATGAGAGAAGGAGCAGATCCAGCCTGCCAGGTGCAGATCTGGTTGGATTCGGAGTTGATGATGATGGAGCCTGCTTTGCATTTGGCGAAGTAAAGACTTCAAGTGAGCGTCGACACCCTCCTGGGGTTATGTACGGTCGAATGGGCTTGAAGCAGCAACTGGAAGATCTGCGTGATGTTGAGGCGACTCGCGACGATCTGATGAAATACCTGGGCTACCGCTCTGGATCTGCACCGTGGAAGACTCAGTACGAGCACGCGGCTGGCAGGTATCTACGAAACTCATCTGACATTCAGCTCTATGGATGTCTTGTTCGTGATGTAGAACCCCATGAGGATGACTTGCGAGCACGGGTCAGCGACCTTGGCAATGGATGTCCCGAAGGAACGCGCATTGAACTGCTTGCGATCTATCTTCCACAGGATAGGTTAGATGGTATCGGGCAGGAGATGCTTATACAAAGGGCAGGTTTGGAGCGATGAGCTTGTCCAACGAAGCATTGAGGGCTTTGAAAGAACATTGGGCGGTCACAGCTATCGGTGCCGGAGAGCTTGAACGTGCCGATGTTCTCGTCAACCAGCGTCTCGTACGGCAGGCAGTTGGAAACCAGATCAGTTTTTCATTTGTGGACACCACAGAGGACGAACCCTTCCTGGAGCGGGTAGCGCTCGCTTTTGAGTTGGCCGCCATTGAGGGGCTAGAGGAGTTGAGCCGTCCAGCCGGAGATAACCTTGCTTTGCGTGATCAGGCGGTTGCAGCTTCGTTCCAAACCTTCAATATTCGCCGCCTGTTTCCTGTCCCGGCAGAGACGCATGATCGCTTGTTCTTCGTGCTTCACCTTTCCGCGATTGCCTATTGCGGTGATCGCTGGTCTGACTTGCGCCGCTGGTACCGAGAGCATGAAGAGGTTCTGATAGCACCGAGCGTGGCGAACACGGAATGGGATCGCAGACTCTTGTACAGACTGTTCGATTGCTGGGTCAGGCTCTTTCGCAAGCAGGGTTGGGACGACCTGGATCGTATTCGCGAGATCATCGCCGGCTTGCGAAACGACCAGAAGGTTCACGAAGCCCGTCGGCTGCAAAATGGTTCGGAGGCGGGCGACAGGGCGATGGCTCTGCGACTGGCGGCGCTCTACAACTGGGCGAAGGCTACTGAGACTCTTGCAGCGTATATGTTGCAAGGCGAGCCCGGTGATCCGTTTGGCACCCTGGACAAGCATTTTGAAGCGGGGATCAAGGCAGCCGCTGCGTCGGGGGACGCGCAACATGAAGTGATGCTGCGATGGCTGCATGCAACGGCGCGCATCATGGTGACGAATTCGCTCTGGTGGGCTACACGGACGGTCAACTCGCTTACATCGCATTTTGTGAATTCGGTCACGAAACGAGAACACCAGGCGATGTTTGAGCTTTTGCCGCCGCAGCGAGCTGCTCTGGCTGAACAAGGCCTGCTCGATCAGGCGAAGACGGCGATTGTGGTGGACATGCCCACATCTGGCGGTAAGACTCTGCTCGCTCAGTTCCGAATTCTCCAGGCGCTGAACCAGTTCCGGGATGAAAAGGGATGGGTTGTCTACGTCGCGCCAACTCGGGCGCTTTCGGCACAAATCACGCGGCAGCTGCGCACGGATTTTGAGCCAGTCGGGCTACGCGTCGAGCAGTTGACTTCGGCCGTAGAAGTGGATGCCTACGAGGAAGAGTTACTTGCCGAGAATGAGAAGCCGTTCGACATCCTGGTAGCGACCCCTGAGAAGCTGTCATTATTGATCCGCAATCATAAGGTAGCGCGCCCTCTTGCGCTTGTGGTGATGGATGAGGCCCACAATATGGAATCGGAGGGGCGAGGTCTGAGGATTGAGTTATTGCTGGCGACAGTCAAACGCGACTGCCTACAGGCAAACTTCTTGTTACTGATGCCATATGTTGAAGAATCGGCGGCAGTGGCGCGCTGGCTGGCGCATGACATCAACGCAGGCAACGCAATCAGCCTGAGCACGGTTCCGTGGAAGCCAAATGAACGCATCATTGGCATTTATCGTGCGGTGGCAGACGAAAGTGTTCGTGGTGGTTGGCACCTTGAGTTCGAGACGCTGACCGCTACCGAGAGGGCCTTGCCAATTGAGGGTAGTCACCGTGTAGGAGGTGTGAAGCCAATCAAAGTTCCAAAAAGCGAGGTGCTCGCGAGAGGGGATCAAAAGGGGCTTGGGTTGCAAACGGTGGCAATTGCTTTGGTGATGTCGGCACGAGGAACAAGCATTGCAGTGGGTAACACCATTAAAGCAGTCTGGAGGATGGCTGGAGAAGCGACACAGAAACTTCCAGAGATGGAAGAGTTATCGCCGGATATCAGGTTAGTTCAGGACTTCCTGCGCACCGAGGTCAGCAGCAATTTTGAGCTGGTTGGCATGCTAGAAAAGGGTGTCGGAGTGCATCACGCGGGCCTGTCTGACGAGGTTAGGGCGTTGATGGAATGGCTAGCAGAAAGGGGGAGTCTTCGAATATTATGCGCGACATCAACGATTGCTCAAGGCATCAATTTTCCAGTGTCGTCGGTTTTTTTGTCTTCACGCTATTTACCATATGGAAAGAGTTCTGTGGAGATCGCCCCGCGAGACTTCTGGAATCTTGCCGGTCGTGCAGGGCGCATCTACCATGATAGTGTTGGTGTAGTAGGATTATGTCAGGGTAGAGATCGTGACGCGATGATTGAGTTTGTGAGTAGGAACACCGGTGCTTTGGTCTCCCGCCTGGTGGTCTTGCTCAATGAACTTGCTGAACAAGGATCATTGGCAGACTTGTCAGAGGTTCTTTGGAAGGAACAGTGGGAGGATTTTCGCTGTTACATAGCGCATTTGTGGGCTGAGAAGAAGAACCTTGATGCAGTTCTCGCGGACTCAGAGCAGCTTTTGAGGCAAACCTATGGGTACACCTCAATGAGGAATGATCCCCAGCAGAGACAGAAAGCAGATGCCCTGCTGGAGGCCACGCGCAAATATATGCAGAAACTTGATGGTATGCCCGAAGGCACTGCTGAATTGGCTGATTCCACTGGCTTTTCACCCGAAGGTGTCCAAGCAGCACTACGTGGCATTAGAGGCTTGGAGAGCAAGCTCACCCTATCAGACTGGGCACCGGAGAGCTTGTTCGGAAACGGCGGTAGACTGGCAGATCTTTTTGGTGTCATGCTGAAGGTGCCACAACTCAGGCAGGATTTAAATGATTTGAGTGTCCAAGGCTCCAAAAATAGTCGGATATCTGAAATCACCAGTGACTGGGTGAATGGAAAGGGCTTAGAAGCAATTGCCAGAGAATATTTTAGTAGTGAGGGAGATAGTGAAGCAAGTACCACTGCAATTACGGATGCTTGCAAAGCAATATATCGAACTATCGTCAACAGCGGAACGTGGGGGGTTTCTGCCCTGAGTCGGTTGTCAGGAATCGAGTTCGATGCGCTTTCGGAATCTGACAAACGGCGCATCAATGCATTGCCAGCCATGATCTATCACGGAGTGAGTACCGAAGAGGCGGTGCTGATGCGGATGAACTCGGCTCCGCGAAGCGTGGCTGAAGCTCTGGGCAGCCTGTACCGGGAGACTATTGGTGAGGATCAAGGCAGATATTCGGTAAGAGAGGCACGGAGCTTTTTGAAGGAGCTTGACACTGGTGAATGGGATGGAGTGAGGCCCAAGGGTGCTGCCCTGTCAGGAGAAAAGTACAAGAGGGTCTGGGAGATCCTTTCAGGCGAATCGAGCTGAAGCAAAGTCCGCATAGTAGGCGCTTACAGGGTCAACCGGTCGAAGCTGTCTTTGGCTTGGTGGGCGGCGGTTTCGGGGTTGAGGGTGTTCAGCTTGTCGGAGAAAACTTCGATGCCCACCGGGGCATTCACGCCGCGGGTGGTCAGGTTGCCCAGCAGGCTGGCGATGTTTGTGTGGCCGTCGCCGGGTAGCAGGCGGTGGTGCATGCACTCGTGGGCGATCTGGCGTGGTGATTGTGGGTTTGCGGGGGTTGGGCCGGTGCCGGCTATCTGGATGGCTCCGATGATGGCCGGGTCGATTGTTGGGTCCAGGCGGCCCTGCTCGGGTCCCCGGCAGAGGTGCCAGGTGTCCAGCAGCAGCCCGGCGTTGGGCCGGTCGGCCCGCTCGACTATCCGCGCCGCCACCCGGTGGTCGTCCAGGGGTGACCAGGCGAACGGTTCGATCAGCACCAGGATGTCGTGCTCCGCGGCCATGTCGCTTATCTCGGCCAGGGTGGCCGCGGCCTGGTCGATGTGTTCACCCGGTTGCCACCCGGAGTGCTCCAGCACGGTGATGGATCGGGCCCCGATGGCGGCGGCTGCGGCGACGGTTTCTTCTGCGTCGCCGGGGGATTGCATGGTCAGCACCGCCCCGTCGTACTCGGCCACCTTCAGGTTCAGGTCGCCCAGCAGGTTCAGCAGGGCCAGGTCGTCCCAACCCCGCTCCCGGAGTTGCCGATGCTCGTGGCGGTATATGGACAGCCGGACGAACCCCGCCTTCGCGGCGGCCCGAGCCTTGCTCTCCCACAGAACCCGGCCCAACGTGCCGGTACACAGGTAGGGGGAGCTGGGCACCGATTGGTTAGAGGGGGTCCCGGGGTCTGGCTCCGGCCAGCTCGGCCATGTAGGCGAGCTCCTCGTCGGTGTCGGCTCGGATGGTGAGGCCGGTGGCCCGGGTGTCGCACCAGAGGGCGAAGCGTTCCCTAATGCGCCGGCGGGATCCGATCAGGGCCCCGTCGTCGATGTACTCGTCGGGCACCGCGGCGGCGGCCTCGTCCCGGCGGCCGGCCATGAACAGTTCCTGGATGCGCTCGGCGGCCTCGCCGAAACCCCGCCGTACCATGGCGTCGCGGTGGAAGTTGTGCTCGCGGGTTCCGTATCCCCCCACCAGAAAGGCGAACTGGGGTTTGGCGGCATCGATGGCCCCCTGCACATCGTCGGTGATCGAAACCCGGGCCCCGGCCTGGATCTCGATGTCGTCCCAGGTGCGCCCCGACCGGTCCAGCCCCTTCTGGATCGTCTCGGTGTAGAGGTGGGCGCTGGCGGGGGTGTAGCCCAGGGGCAGCCACCCGTCGGCCAGCTCGGCCATCAGCGCGGTGTTGGCCGGCCCGCCGGTGGCCAGAAACACCGGGATTTCCGGGTTCATGTGAAGGATCGACTTGAGCGGTTTGCCGGCCCCCAGCGCGCCGTCGCCGGTGAGCGGCAGGCTGATCTGGGCCCCGTCATGGGTGACCGGCCCCTGGCGGGCGAACACCTTCTTGATGATGGACACGTAGTCCCGGAGCAGGGCGTTGGGCTTGCCCCACGGCTGGCCGTACCACCCCTCCACGATCTGGGGCCCCGACAGTCCCAGCCCGCAGATGGCCCGGCCCGGCCCGGCCAGCGCCTCCAGGGTGCCGAACTGCATGGCGGTGGTCACCGCCGGGCGGGCGGCCACCTGACACACCGCGGTCCCCAGCCGGATGTGGCGGGTATGGGCCGCCATCCAGGCCAGCGGGGTTATGGCATCGGCCCCGTATATTTCCGCCGACCAGACCGAGTCGTATCCCAGGCGCTCGGCCAGCTTGACCCGGGCCAGCGGGATCTCCAGCCGGGCCTGGTTCCAAACGTCCACCCCGATGCCCAGCTTCATATCCGGTGACTATTCCACTTCCTGAGACCGGTGGGTGAATTGGCGACGGGTAAAATCAGAACGCAAAGTGGATCAGCGATCGGCTATTCGAGACCGCTGCGTGAATCGGTTGCCGGTAAAAAATCAGAACGCAAAGTGGATCGGCGATCAGCTGTTCGAGACCGGTGCGTGAATCGGTTGCCGGTAAAGTGCTGGGGTGCCGAGCAAGTTCCTTCACGCCTTCGCGCCGCCCTCGTCGGATGATTTCATCACCATCGTGCGAGCCGAGGGTTGCACGCTGTGGGATGATCGGGGGAAGCGGTACCTGGATGCCATGGCCAGCCTGTGGTACTGCCAGGTGGGGCACGGACGGGCCGAGATAATCGATGCGGTGGCCGATCAGATGCGCCTGCTGGATGCCTACCAGACCTTTGCCCCCTTCACGAACCAGCCGGCCGAGGAGCTGGCAGCGATGGTGGCCGAGCGGTCGCCGCTGCCCGATGGGCGGGTGTTCTTCTGCGGGTCGGGTTCGGAGGCGGTGGACTCCGCGCTCAAGATCGCCCGGGGAGTGCACCAGCTTCGGGGGGAACCCGACCGCCAGGTGGTCATCCGCCGCACCGATGCCTACCACGGCACCAACTTCGGCGGTACCTCGGCGCAGGGTATAGCGGGCAACAGGGAGGGTTGGGGTGATCTGGTCCCTCATTTCGTGGAGGTGCCCCGCGAGGACATCGAGGCGCTGAGCACCACGATGGCCGCCAACCAGGGTCAGGTGGCCGCGGTCATAACCGAGCCGATGCAGGGGGCCGGGGGAGTGTTCCCGCCCCCCGACGGCTACCTGGAGGGGCTGCGCCGCCTATGCGACCGGCACGGGGCCCTGCTAATCATGGACGAGGTGATCTGCGGTTTCGGCCGGACCGGATCGTGGTTCGGGGCTCAGCACTACGGTGTCGTGCCCGACCTGATCACGTTCGCCAAGGGGGTCACCTCGGGATACCAGCCGGTTGGTGGGGTGATATGCAGTCGGGACGTGTGCGACGTGCTGGAGCGGCCCGGCTGGGTGCTGCGGACCGGGTACACCTACTCCGGGCATCCCGCGGGCATGGCTGCCGGGGTGGCCAACCTGGCCCTGATGGAGGACGAGAAGCTGGTTCAGCGGGTGCCGCATCTGGCCGGCAGGCTCACCGAGGGGTTGGCCGCGCTCCAAGCCGATGGGCTCATCTCGAGCTACCGGGGAACGGGAGCGGTGTACGCCGCCGAACTGGGTTATGACACCGCTGCGGTCCGGATGCGACTACTGGATGCCGGGGTGGTTCTCCGCCCCATAGGCACCGCTTTGGCCATCTGCCCGCCCCTGGTCATCAGCGACCACGAGATCGGCACGCTGTTCGACACGATGGCTGAGGTGCTGGCACAGGATTAGGTCGGTATCAGCCGATCCTGCGTTGCCCGGTTGCTGCGCCTTCCCCCCGGTTGGCGGGTTACCCGGTTTCGGGCAGGTCGGGCACCCAGCTTGCCCCGTTGATGTGGCTGCCGCCGTCCACGTACAGCGTGTTGCCGGTGAGGTACCGGGCATCCTCGGTGGACAGGAACAGGGCCACCGGGGCGATGTCGGCCTCGGGGTCACCCATCCGGCCCATGGGGTTGGCTGCTTCGGCGTTACGGATCAGGTCGGGCATCATCTTCTCGACCCGCCGGGCCGAGGCGGTTTTGGCTCCCGGGCAGATCACGTTCACCACTATGCCGTAAGGGGCCCATTCCCGGGCGGCGGTGCGGCTGAGGGTGCGCAAGGCCTCCTTGGCGCAGTTGTACTCCAGCGTGCCCATGTGGGCGTTCACCCCGTTGAGCGAGCACAGGTTCACCACCCGGCCGTAGCGCTGGTCACGCATTACCCGAAAGGCCGCCTGCATGGCCCACAGCGGGCCGAACAAGCCCACATGCATGGCATCGTTCATGAGCTGATCGGTTTTTATCTCGACCCGGCCCAACTCCCCGCCCCCCCAAGCGTTGTTGATGAGAACATCAAGGCGGCCCCAGCCGTCCACCGCGGCTGACACCATGTTCAGCACCTCATCCTTGACCGAAACGTCCACCCGCATCGACCGGGTTTCGGCACCGAAATCGTCTCGCAACTCGTTGCCCACCCGATCGGCAGCGGCGGCGTCAATGTCGGTTATGAGCAGCGTGGCTCCCTCGGCCGCGAAACGCCGAGCGATTCCGTATCCGATGCCGTCACCGCTGCCGGTGATAACCACTACCCGGTTATCCAATCTTCCCATCCGCTATGTCCTTTCCATCGGCCCTCTAATCGGGCGAGTATGTCCTTTCCATCGGCCCTCTAATCGGGCGAGTATGTCCCGGCCGCCGGTCGTCGAATCGGGCGAGTCGGCTAGAACTTTATGACCGAGCGCAAGGTTTTGCCCGCCTTCATGTCTGCGTAGCCCGCGTTCACCTCGTGAATGCCTATGGTGGCCGACACCATCTCGTCCAGCATGAGCCGCCCGTCCAGGTACAAGTCGATGAACTTGGGCATGTCGATCCTGAACCGGTTGGAGCCCATGAGCGAACCCTGGAGCTTCTTTTCCTTCATGAAAATCTCGGGGCCGGGAATGCTCACCTGGCTGCCCATGGGCAGCATCCCGATGATGGTGGCCGTGCCGCCGGGGCCGATCATCTGCCAACTCTGCTCGGCGGTGGCGCTCAAACCGATGGCTTCGAAGGAAAAGTCCGCCCCACCCCCGGTAATTTCTTGAACCTCGCCAACGGGGTCGGTCTCCGAAGCGTTGATGGTATGGGTGGCTCCCAAAGTGCGGGCCATCTCCAGCTTGGAGTCCAGCACATCAACCGCGATCACCGGTGTTGCCCCCACGATGCGTGCGCCCTGTACGGCCGACAGCCCGATGCCGCCGCAGCCGATCACCACCACGCTGGATCCGGCGGGCACAGCCGCAGTTCGCATAACGGCCCCCAGCCCGGTTGTGACCCCGCAGCCGATCAAGGATGCCCTATCCAGGGGCATATCGTTGCGGATCTTGACCACCGCCCGCTCGTGCACGAGCATTTCCTCGGCGAACGACCCCAGCCCGGCCATGGTTGCGCACGGCCGGCCGTCCTCGAACCGGTGCGAGGGTGCGGGACGGCCGTTGCGCAGTGCATCGCCGTGGGCGCACATGTAGGGCTTGCCCGATAGGCACGGGCGACACTCGCCGCACCACATCGACACGCAAGTAATAACGTGGTCGCCCGGTTCGACGTAGGTCACGTCATCGCCCACCGCCTCGACCACACCGGCGGACTCGTGGCCCATCACCATCGGTGCCGGTACGGCCCAGTGACCGTCCATGAAGTGCAGATCGGAATGGCAAAGCCCGGCGTAGGTGGTGCTGATCAGCACCTCGTTGGGGTGAGGCTTGTCGACGGTCAGGTTTTCTACGACAAGCTCGCCGGGACTGGTGTGCAGGACGGCTCCACGCATGGTGATCTCCTTGAATCGAGGTCGGATCCAACGCAGACAGTAGGCGCGTCCGGGCCTAAAACTAAAAAGCAGTGCCCGAGAGGCGGGGTCAGGACACTGCTTGGTTTTACTCACTGCCAAGGGGTCAGGAGACCGAGCAGGGGAGGTGCTTTATGCCGTTGATGAAGTTGGATCGGAGCCGATCGGGCTCTCCGGTGGTTCTTATGTCGGGGAACCGCTTCAGCAACTCCCGGAACATGGTGCCGATCTGTCGCCGGGCCAGGTGTGCTCCCAGGCAGAAATGCGGTCCGGGGCCACCGAAGCCTATGTGGTCGTTGGGGTTGCGGAGCACGTCGAAGCGGTGTGGGTTCTCGAAAACGGCCTCGTCGCGGTTGGCCGAGTTGTACCAGAGCACGACCTTGTCGCCGGCCTTGAACTCCTTGTCGCCCAGCCGGGCCCCGTCGGTGGTAACGGTGCGCCGGAAGTGGATGACCGGGGAGGCCCAGCGCACCATCTCCTCCACTGCGGTGGGGGTAACCCCGTCGATGTCGTTCAGCCATACCCGGCGCTGGTCGGGGTTATCGGTGAGGGCGACCATCCCGTGACTGATGGAATTGCGGGTGGTCTCGTTGCCGGCCGCACACAGCAGCACGAAGAACGAAGCCAGCTCTGCCTGGTTCAGTCGCTCCCCGTCAACCTCGGCATGGATCAAAATCGAGGTGATGTCGTCGGTGGGTTCGGCCCGGCGAGCGGTGGACAGCTCGTTCATGATCTCGGCCAACCCGGCACCGGCCACCAATAACGCGTCCAGGAGGTTCTCCCCCTCGGGGATGTATTCCGGGTCGCCCTGCGACAGGATGATGTTGCTCAGGTGGAACACTTCCTGGTGGCGGTTCTCGGGTATGCCCATCATCTCGCAGATGATTTGCAGGGGTAGGCGGGCGGCCACTTCGGTCACGAAGTCGCACTCGCCCATCCTGGCCAGGTCCTCGACGATCCTGGCTGCGACCTGCTCCACCTGCCGGCTTACCCGGTCGAGGGTTCTGGGGGTGAAACCCCTCGACACCAGCCTCCGGAGGCGGGCGTGGCGGGGGTCGTCCATGTTGATCATCGAGCCGAAGAACTCGTTGAACTCCAGGGGCAGGTCGGCGATCTGGGTGCCGCCGATGCCGGAACTGAACAGGTCGGCCCGGCGGCTGGCCTCGATTATGTCGCTATGGCGGGTTATCGCCCAGTAGCCCGGTCCGGCCGGGAGGATTTCGGTCTCGTTGTAGTGAACCGCACGTTCCTCGAAGAATCGGATGGGATCCTCCGCTCGCAGCCGGGTGAATGCGGCTTCCCGCTCGGCGGGGGGCCGGGTCCAGAATCCGGTGACATCGCTCAGATCGATATCAGGCAATTCCACTGCTCACCCTCCTCCCAGTGTCCGTTCGGGAATCCCCAGGATGGGTCAGACACTACCAACCCTATTTCGTTGGCTTCCCCGGCGTTCGGGAATCGTAGCGCAGGGTTCAAATGGTGTGGCAGGGGTCGCTGTGGCCGGTGCTCATGGCTTCGAGGAAGCCCCGGGCTCGTTCCTGGCGAGGGCAGCGGTTGGCCAGCTCCCAGAATCGGGGACTGTGGTTGGGCTCGCGCAGGTGGGCCAGCTCGTGAACGATGACAGCGTCCAGAACCCAGCGGGGAACCCGAGCCAGCCGGGTGGAAATGCGGATGGTGCCCCGAACCGAGGTGCACGATGCCCACCGGTCGTTCTGTTCGGCCCAGTCGATGGACTCCGGCCGCGGCAGGCCATATTTCTTGGCCAGCTTGGCGGCCCGGTCGGCCAGGTTGGTCCCGCCGGCCTCGGCCGCCCGCTTTCGCTCCAAGCGGCCTACCAGGGAGGACACCATCTCGGCCTCGACATCAGGGGTCATCCCGGCGGGCACACGCACCTCGATGCAATCGGGTTGGATCCTGGCCGCGGCCGTCTTCCGCCGCCTCGCGCTGCGGATGACTCGTACCGGCAGTCGTGGCAAAACCTCTGGCACCCCATCAATCGCTGTATCCAGCAAGGTTGAACTCATGGTGCGACCCTACCGACAGGTGGTGACAATTTGGTGGATGGTGTCGGGTTTGCCGTGGATGAAATGATCGAGCACATGGAAAGCCAGCAATTAGGGCATTTTACCCGTGGGATGCGGTAGCAGCACTGGAAGTCGAGCGTGCTGAGTTGGCTCTGGGCCAACCTGTGAGATTGAACTAATCTAGTAGTTTTCGTACAAGCTGTTCGATGTTGGTGCCGATTTGGGATTCGGCGAGATAGTTCCTGATGTGATTGCGAGCCACCTGCGACGAGGTGGACTTATTATTGCTGATACGGTGCTGTGATTCTTTTGCCCAGGCTTTCGCAATTTGTTGTTCGGCTTTCCTGGCAGCAGCGGCTAGCTTTATGTGCAGTTCGTTGGTAGGGTTGTATGCGGGTATGGGCAAGCGCCAAAGGTGTCTTTGAAGGTGTCTTGCTCCGTACTGCCCCATCGGCATTAGTGGTTCTACCGCTTTGCACAGGGCATCGCTGTTGATGATAGCAGCTAGGTAGCGGGCCTCGTCCAGGCTGGAACAAGCTATCCAGAACAACGTGTAGTCAATCAGAATGTTCTGGGTATTGAACACGGCGGCAGTCGGGCGACCTGAGGAAGCATAAAGCAGGCGGATCGGTACAGTATCCCGCTGCGCGGAGAGTTTACCGCGGTAATCAATTTCCTCAATAAGGCTCAGCTTGTTTTGTTCGGACTTGTTCTCTTCCCATACTCGGTCTATTTCATCCCATCGGGCGCGCATCCGAATCTCCATCAGCTCACGGGATGCGATCATTGGCGATCCTTTTTTCGTTCTATCTTTTCTCCACTGCGGTTCGCCATCCTCGGGCCAGGGCAGCACGGCTAGGGCGGGTTCCAGTAGGAGGAACGGTGCGAGCGAGTCACCGCGATGCACTTTTCGGATGTAGTCGTCCTCAATGGGCTGGTTCTTGAGCTGATTCACCGGGAGCGACCTCCACGGTTCTTTCTCGTTGTTGGAACGTACGGGAGTGACGTTGCTGGTTCCTCCTATCAACGATGTGGGAGAAGGTTCAGCGGTCACGAAGAACAAGCAGCGTGGCACGATGGTCGCACCTTGTCGCGCTCGTTCCATGTATGGTGACTGCGAATCTCCCATGCCGGGAATAGGAGCCGTTATCCGGTTGGCATCCTTACCGGGGCTACCGATCCATTGCTGGCAAGTTCCCGACATCTTCCGGGCCGTTGCCGGCTCGTTGGAGTTAGCAGTGGTGAGTTTAGTGGCGAATACCACGCTGGCAGGAACCGGGAAAAAGTTGTTGGGTTCGAGCTTTTCCAAGTCCCACGGATCGGCGGACAGGTCTGCTGGTTGACCGCCCCATATCCCGGAGCGCCAGTTCTCGTACTGCCCGGCGGAGAGCACCGAGTGGGGTAGCACCATGGCTTGGTGTCCGCCGGGCGCGAGGTACATGTCGAAGCAGCGGGTGAAGAACAGGCCGGCCACATCGGCGTGTGTCACATAGTGGGGTTTCGGCCATATCTGGTAGTGCTGCTTGGCCAGCTTTTCCAGCGCTTCACGAAGGTTGGAGCGCGTTTGGTTGTACACCATCCACGGTGGGTTGCCGACGATTCGGTCGGCTTTGCCCTCATCGGTGGACATCCATATCGGACGCACCAGGTTGCGTGTGAAGTAGGCCCACACGTGGTTACGGCTCTGCTCGTGCAGTTCACGCAGTTTCCCCAGCGTCTGATTGAGCGTCGCAAGGTCTCCTCCGGTTGGTAGTCTCTCCGGGGAAATGCGGTTGGTGGGATTGAGCCCGTCCTTGATGTTCTCGGCCACCCTCTGCATCAGAAAGTCAAAAAAATCGGTGTCTGTTACGAGGTTTTTGGGAAACTCCAGGCGCACATGGTCGGTTTCGATTATCACCTTGTCGAGTGCGCTGAACAGGTCACCGGTGCTATCCGTGTGGGTCCGGAGTTGGAGGCTGTCACCCAGGTAGACGGGTACGGTGAAACCGGAAAGGTTGGGCGCTTTGTTGATCACGTCCAGAGCGGCCCACACCCACGCCGCTTTCGCCAGGTGAACGGCAACAGGGTGAACATCGATGCCGATTACGTTGGCCCGTAGCCCCGAAAGTATATCGCCAGCGCTCCATCCTGCCTCCTTTGCGGTGGTCACATGCCTGGTCACGGCGGCCCGCAGGAACGTCCCGGATCCGCAGGACGGATCCAGAACCTTCTGGTTGAGGGGGTCGTCCACGGTCTCGGCAACGACTGCTTCGGCCAACCAGTCGGGCGTGTAGTACTCCCCGAGCCGTTTCCGCTCTTCCGCGGTGACTACTCCCTGGTACA
Organism: Candidatus Poriferisocius sp.; assembly: GCF_965202595.1. GTDB lineage: Bacteria > Actinomycetota > Acidimicrobiia > Acidimicrobiales > Bin134 > Poriferisocius. Next base: position 1,760,229 of record NZ_OZ241836.1, on the reverse strand, counting down.
GCAGCCTACCGACATCGTAATCGGCATCCTTCCACTCGTATCGGCTCACCCAGGAAGCCAGCGCCTTTATCCACCCGCTTCCACCTTCCAACTCGGCAGGCCAACCAAAGAAATCCGATTCCACCACCCCGCGCACGCCGATTCTGTAAACGAACTCAGAGCCGTCCAGTAACCTCTCGGGCGATGACGCTGCCGCCGCTTCGATGTCGATGCCGAAGGCTTGCTGCAATGCCAGCGCCACGACGGTAACCAGGTAGGTGTGGCGAACGAACAGGCCGTCAAGGTCGCTCTCCTGCTCCACTGCCTCGCCCAGTGCCGCGCCCAGCAGCTCATGCCAGAGATCGCGTTTCACTTCCACCGTGGGGTGGTCTTTGTTCAGGTCATGAAGCTGCCGTAACCTAGCAAGAGTTTCCTGAGCACGGGTGCTCGTGCCGAAAGCGTCTCCGATAGTCCCGGTGTTTGGGGAAGCACCGCTAGCAGGGAGCAACTGAGAACGGTCCCTCATCCACACCACCCAGTCGCCCACCTCCAGAGCGGAGTGGAGGGTGAACGCGTGCGGGGGTGCAGTTTTGGCGGGTTTTCCGACCTCTGATAGGAACCGGGTCACCCAGTACTTCCCGTCGGTGAGCATACCCAGCTTGTCAGGCTCGCCCCGTTCCTGGGCTTTGCTCATGTATCCATCGAGCTGCTCCAGATGGTCGGAGTAGGGCTCGCTGCCGACACCGATCCTCTTTTTGAACTCGAACCGGTGCACACCAGTGGACAAATCGACATAGTGTTGTTCCTGGTGAACTTCGGCTAGATCTTCCGGCTTCACCAAACCCGCTTTTGTCATCAAGTCCAAGGCACAGCGAATGATGTCGCTCTCCGTTGCCCCACCTCTTGCGGCCTTCGCGTGGGTGTCAAGCAATAGCTGGGCCGCTTCTTGCAAGCCCTCGAAACGATCTTCCATGCTCCCATCCTAAATGGAGTGGTGACAGTTTGGTGGATGGGGGGCGGCTGCGGCGGTGTCCGGCCCGAGTCGAAGGGGAGATGGAAATGGCTGATCGGACCAGAAGCCGGCGGGGAACTTGGTTCAGCCGGGTGGAAATGTGGAGGGTGCTCCGGGCCGAGGGGTACGATGACCACCGGTTGAACCGGGGCGACTCCGGCTTGTGGCAGGAGTCGCCCCGGCTTAGCTCGGCTTAGCTCAAGGGGTGGTTTGGTTTATATCCAGAATGTGAAGGTGCGTTGCGGGGACCAGTGGTCACATTCTTCGGAATACGCGCTGACTGTTACTCTTATGTAGTAGCCAGTTCCCGAGGGCACATTACTGCTGATGGTTCTGCTCAGTGTGTCATCGGCGGAGGAGAAGTCGGTGTCGGCAATGTCGGTGCCGCTGGTGAGGTCCTCCACAAGGTAGTTGTATTCTATGGATTTTGCGGCATGATCCCCGCCGGAGGGAATATAAAGGCATCTTTTGCTGGCCTGGGCGGCTTTAGGTTTGGTCCAGGTTACCACCAAATTGCCGGTTGATGGATCTTTAGATGCTTGCAGGTTTCTCACCGGGGCCGGCTTGCGTTTTTTTACGTTCGCCGGTTTGGTGACGCTACCACCACCCCAAGTGGTCGCGAACCTGGCAGTTCCCAGGTCTGGGGAGTAGTCATCGCAGGCGGAACCGTAGGCTTCTACCTCGACGAAGTACCAGGTGCCAGGGGACAAACCGTCCACATACCAGCTTGTACCGTCGGTGATGGGTAGGGACTCCGCCGCCACGGGAAGCGACCGCTTGGACATGTCGTACACCGTTACGTAGTACTCGCTGCTCGCGCAATTGCCTCCCACACCGGTACCACCACTGGACCACGAGATAAGCGCTGTGCTGTAGCTCGACTGAGCGCTCACGTTGGTTGGTGTGCTCGGCATCGGGGCAGCAGCCGCGGAGCTCGACACCCCACCAATGACACCGGCTAGCAAACCCACTGCCGCCAGTAGCGCCCACCCTCGAAGCCGGGGCACTGTCAAACCGCCCAAACTAGGGGGGGGGGGGTGACTTGGGTGATTGGGTTCAATCCACCGCTATCAGACATCTAACAACCTCCTAAGAGTTGATAATGAACTTGAGGAAACATAACAGTAGTGTCTGATCCGAACCAAGTGGGAGATTGCAATGGCTGATCGGACCAGAACCCAGGTGGCGTGGGCATCCATGGTTGATGCCTTGACCGAAGCCGGCGACCGTTTCTGCGGCAAGGAATGGGGGGTGTCGGGTGAGCAGGAAATCGCCGATTGCCATCGCCTGGTGATGCACATTCTCCAGTCGGGCCTGTTTGCCCACGCCGAGTTCGATCCCGAGCGTCCGGTATGGCGACGTATAGTGTCGCCCACCCGCAAGTTCACCGGGGACAACTCCGACGCGGTGTATTTCGAGGCCCCCGTGCTCAGTGATCGGGCCTACCGGGTGAGCGGCAACCTGGCCGGGGCGGTCTACACCTCGTTCACCGTGGAGTTGGGCTCCTCCGAGGGCCGGTATGCCACCGGCACCGGTGGTGTGCTCAACGACGACGACATCGATGTGGATGCCGATGGCAACTACGTGGTGCACCTCGGGGGCGAGCCCAGGGATCGCAACTGGCTGGCTCTTCCCCCCGACTCGGGCCGGATCACCACCCGGCACTACTTCGAGTTCCCTCAACCGGCAGCGGCTGAGGAGTCTCTGCACATACCCCTGGCCATCGAATGCCTTTCCCCGGTGGGCCCGGCCCCGCAATGGACCGACGAGACCGTGGCCGCAGCCATCAACCGGGTGACCAACCATGTGCTGGGCAAGACGGTGCAACAACCCGTTCCCGGCACCTACCCCCTGCCCTCGTGGGTCAGCCGTGAGCCCAATGTTTTGCCCGATCCCCAGCCTCCCGGGGCCATGGGTTTTGCCGCCTTTGATGCCTACTACACGATGGGGCGCTACGAGATCACCCCGGATGAGGCTCTGGTGATGACCGGCCGCTGGCCAGACTGCAAGTTCGGCAACGTTTGCCTGTGGACCAAGTTCGGCCAGACCTACGACTACGTCAACCGCCGGACCAGCCGCAACCGGGCCAACACCACCCCGGAGGCCGACGGCACCTTCAGGATGGTCATTGCCCACAAAGATCCCGGCCGATACAACTGGCTGGACACCGAGGGCCGCCCCACCGGCAGCATCTTCTGGCGATTCTTCCTGCCCACCGGCCCGGTCGAGCGCATCGAGACCGAGCTGGTCAAGCTGTCCGATCTGCGCTGAACCTGGGAGGAGGTATGGTGGAGGAGGGGCCTCCAGGGTTGGATCTGCGCTGAGCCTGAAAGGGCGATCTGGCCGGTTGACCGGTGAGTCGGAAAGAATGTCGCTGTGCCGCTCAGCCGTCAACGCCCGGACCTGCCCGAGGGCATGGGTTGTGTCGACTCCGAGTTGCTGGAGAAGCTGCGGGACGGGTCGATCAGCAAGCTCCCCGAGCGAGCTCTGGATTGCCTGCCTCCCGATGTCCGTGACCGCATTCCCGACGACCTGATCGAATTCGCCTCGGCCAACCCCATCCCGACGCTGCTGGCATTGGTTGTCGGTGTGGCCGCCGTTTTGGGGTTGTTGTACAAGCTGGCCAAACGGGCCTTCGTGGCTGCCCTGCTGCTGGGCGCGGTGGCCGCGGCGGCCTGGTGGTGGTGGCTGGCCCGCATCCAGTAACACCCGCATCCAGTAACACCCGCATCCAGTAACGCCCGCATCCAGTAACGCCCGCACCCAGTAACACCCGCACCCAATAAAGTCGATATATGAGCGTTCGGCCGCTGTGGGTGCCCGATGAGGGTCGGGTGGCGGAATCCAATCTGGCCCGGTTTGCCGCCGGAGTGGGGATCCACATTGGGGCCGGTGGGGGTTATGAGCAACTGCACCGGTGGTCGGTAGAGGACCTGGGCGGGTTCTGGTCGGCGGTGTGGGACTTCTGCGGGGTGGTGGCCTCGAAGAGGGGGAGTTCTCCGGTGGTGAGGGCCGGGAGCATGGCCGACACCCGGTTCTTCGACGGTGCTCGTTTGAATTATGCCGAGAACCTGCTTCACGGTGACGGCGGTGAGGGCGATGGCGATGGGGATGGTGACGATGCCGAGACAGCGCTGGTGTTCGCCGACGAGTCGGGGGCCGGCGCGGAGATGAGCCGGGCCGGGCTGCGGGCGCTGGTGTCCCGGTTGGCCGGGGCCATGCGGGCCCAGGGAGTGCGTCCCGGTGATCGGGTGGCGTGCTGGATGCCCAACGTTCCCGAGACCTACGCAGTCATGCTGGCGGCGGCCTCGGTGGGGGCGGTGTTCTCATCCACCTCCCCCGATTTCGGCCCTGCCGGGGTTCTCGACCGGTTCGGTCAGATAGAGCCCGTGGTGCTGTTTGCCGTGGATAGCTATGCCTACGGCGGCCGGCGGTTCGACTGCACCGAGCGACTGGGGCAAATCCGGGCCGGTCTGCCCTCCGTGACCGCCACCGTGGTGCTTAACCGTTCCGAAGGCGGCGGCCCCCCACCCGCTGGCACGGTGGACTTCGATGCTTGGATCGAGCCCCACCCGGCCGGGTCGATCCGCTTCGAGCAGCTCCCGTTCGACCATCCGCTGTACGTGCTGTACTCCTCGGGCACCACCGGGCGACCCAAGTGCATAGTCCACCGGGCCGGCGGGGTCCTGCTCAAGCACCTGTGCGAGCACCAGCTCCACTGCGATGTGCGCCCCGGCGACCGGGTGTTCTACTTCACCACCACCGGCTGGATGATGTGGAACTGGCTGGCCTCGGCCCCGGCATCGGGGGCCGCCGCGGTGATGTGGGACGGCAATCCCGCTCATCCGACCCTCGACACCCTGTTCGATCTGGTCGACCAAACCGGCGTTACGCTCTTCGGAGTTTCGGCACGCTACATCGATTCGCTGCGCAAGGCCCGCCGGTCACCTCGCCGCACCCATGACCTGACCACCGTTCGTACCATCTGCTCGACCGGGTCGCCGCTGTCTCCTGGCGGGTTCGGCTACATCTACGACCACGTCAAGGCCGATGTGCATCTGGCCTCCATCTCGGGGGGTACCGACCTGTGCGGCTGCCTGGTGGCCGGTGATCCGACCGCCCCGGTGTGGCCGGGGGAGATCCAGCGTCCCGCCCTGGGCATGGACATACAGGTGTGCGACGAATCCGGCTCGCCCCTGGCCCCGGGACTCTCCGGTGAGCTGGTGTGCTCGTCGCCGTTCCCATCGCAACCCCTGGGGTTCTGGGGCGAGGGAGGAGCCGAGCGGTACCGGGCCGCCTACTACGAACGGTTCGAGGGTCGCTGGCACCAGGGTGACTACATACATGCCACCGAGCACGGCGGCTACGTGATCTCCGGGCGGTCCGACGCCACCTTGAACCCCGGCGGTGTGCGGATCGGTACCGCCGAGATATACCGGCTGGTGGATGCCATGGACGAGGTGGCCGAGAGCGTGGTGGTGGGCCAGCCGACCGATGGCGACACCCGGGTGGTGCTGTTCGTGAAGCCGGCCGCGGGGGTGAGCCTCGATGCCGGGCTGGAGGCCGCCATCAGAGCGACCATCCGGGCCGGAGCCACCCCCCGGCACGTGCCGGCAGTCATAGTCGCGATGGACGACATTCCCCGCACCCGCAGCGGCAAGATCGTGGAGTTGGCGGTGCGCGACGTGATCAGCGGGCGGCCCGTCACCAACATCGAGGCGCTGGCCAACCCCGAGGCCCTGGAGCATTTCCGCAACCGATCGGAGCTGGCATGATCGGGAATCCCCCGCCCAACGGCATGGCCCGGCAATGCCCCCGGCATTGACACCGGAGCTGGCATGACCGGGAATCCCCCGCCCAACACCTCACCGCCCCGGCTGCGCAGCCTTCTGATCGCCCCGGCCAGCCGCCCCGACCTGTGTGCCAAGCTGCCCCGTAGCGGTCCCGACGCAGTGGTGCTGGATCTGGAGGACGCGGTGGCCCCTGCGGCCAAGGCCGGGGCCCGTGCCCAGGCCCGGACCGCAACGGCCGAGCTGCACGACAAGCACCCCGAGCTGACCATTTTCGTGCGGCTCAACCCCCCCGGCAGCGAGTGGTTCAGCGGTGATGTGGCTGGGGCTCTGACCGGGGGTCTGACCGGGGTGGTGGTGCCCAAGCTGGAGAGCGGTGCCCAGGTGGATCGAGTCATGGCCGCGCTGGAGCGAGCCGGCCGGGACGATCTTTTGATCCTGGCCGGCATCGAAACCGCCGCCGGGGTGGCCCGGGCCGCCGATGTGCTGGGGCACCCCGGGGTTGCAGCCGCCTATTTTGGTGCCGAGGACTTCATCACCGACATGGGTGGGGTGCGCACCGCTGGGGGCCTCGAAGTGCTGTACGCCCGCTCCCGGGTGGCGCTGGCCGCCCGCCTGGCCGGAGTGCCCGCTCTGGACCAGGTGGTGATCGAGTTCGGTGATGACAACCGGTTCCGCACCGATGCTTCGCTGGGCCGGTCCATGGGTTATCGCGGCAAGCTCTGCATACACCCCGCCCAGGTACCGCTGGCCAACCAGTGCTTCTCCCCGTCTGCTGCCGAGCGGGACCGGGCTCGAGCGTTGCTGACCGTATGGGATCAGGCCCTGGCCCGGGGCGAAGCCTCGGTGGCATTCGAGGGCCAGATGATCGACGAGCCCCTGGCCCGCCGGGCCCGGGCGGTTTTGGATGAGTAACCGTGGTAGGGGTCGGTGTTGTTTTTAGGGCGGTTTTGGATGAGTAACCGTGGTAGGGCTGGATGTGGCAGGCTGGTGGGGTGGTAAAGCGTCGTGATCGGATCCGCCTGTCTCCCGAGGAGCTGAAAACCTTCATCGAGGAGCAGAAGAGCCTGCAAGTAGCCACCATCAACCGGGACGGGACACCGCATATGAGCACCCTGTGGTTCGCGGTGGTGGACGGCGACATCGTGTTCGAGACCTACACCAAGTCGCAGAAGATCAAGAACCTGGAGCGGGACGACCGCATCGCCTTGCTGCTGGAGGACGGGCTCGAGTACGACAAACTCCGGGGAGTGGCGATCAACGGGCGGGCTGAGCTGCACACCGATCCGGCAGTGGTGCACCGCTATGCCTTGGAGGTGATGGCTCGCAACAATCCCGGTATCGACCGGGAGATGCTCTCCAAAGCGGCCGAGAGCATGGCACAGAAGCGCACAGCGGTGGTGGTGAAGGCGGAGCGCACCATTAGCTGGGATCACACCAAACTGGGCGGCAGCTACTGACGCCACCCCGCCGCTGGCCTCGGGGCCGGTAGCCTTGGGGATCTGGTGAAGGATTTGCTGAGGTGGTTGTCGCACTCCCGGCCCGGTGAGCGCGCTGGGTCGAGCTGGGGGATCTGGTGAAGGATCTGCTGAGGTGGTTGTCGCACCTGCTCCGGTTGGTGGTGCTGATGCCGATGCTGGCCCTGGCGGTGGCCGCCACCTTGTTCGTGGTTTGGGATCCGGTAGCCGATGTTCTGAAGTCGTGGGAATCCACCCCGGTGGACGTGAACCTGGCCGAGGACGTGAGCGTGAACGAGCTGTCCATCCGCTCCTACGTGTACGACACCGACCAGCGGCTCGTGGATGTGTTCAGCTACGTCGAGAACCGCGAGTTGGTCGGGCTGGATGACATTTCCGATCCGGTGAAGAGCGCGGTGATCGCCATCGAGGACAAGAACTTCTATCTCCACTCCGGAATAGATCTGAGTGCGGTGTTCCGGGCCGGCCTCGAGAACGTGGGGGCCGGCGGTATCACCCAGGGCGGTTCGACCATCACCCAGCAGCTCATCAAGAACCTGGTGGTGGGGAACAAGGTGGAGGCCGAGCGCAAGACCCAGGAGATGGCCATGGCCAAGCGTCTGGAGCGGGAGCTGAGCAAGGACGAGATTCTCAACCTCTACCTGAACACGGTTTATTTCGGCGAGGGTGCCTACGGCGTGCAGGCCGCGGCCGAGGTGTACTGGGGAATGGATGCGTCCGATCTGGGTTGGGGGGAGGCTGCGTTGCTGGCCGCGCTCATCAGCAACCCCGGCGGCTACGACCCCATTCTCAACCCTCTCAGAGCCTTGCGCCAGCGCCGGGTTGTGCTCAACCGGCTGTCCCTGCTGGGCTACATCACCGCCGAGGAGGCCGATGCCCTCAACCTCCAGCCGCTCCCCACCGAGGTCTACGAGATCGAGCTTCCCCCCAAGAGTTATTTCGTGGAGGAGGTCAAGCAGCAGCTCCTGGACGACCCCAAGTATCTGGGCGGCAGCCCCGAGGACCGCTTCAACCTGGTTTTCAACGGCGGGTTGAGCATCTACACCACCTTCGACCCAAAGACCCAGCGGCAGGCCGAGGATGCGGTGAACGCCACCATGGTTGAGTACGAACTTGGCGATCACGGTGACGTTGTGGCCCACATGGCCCTGGCCGCCCTCGAGCCCGATACCGGAGCGGTGCGGGCGTTGGTGGGCGGGCCGGGCTTTGCCCAGGACGAGGAGGAGTTCAACCTGGCCACCCAGGGTTCCCGCCAGCCGGGGTCGGCGTTCAAGACGTTCGTCATGTTGACCCTGTTCGAGCAGGGGTACCAGCCCAGCGACCGGATCAGTGGCCGGGGTCCCTGCCAGATTCCCAACCCCGGTGGTGTCCCCGACCCCTATGTGGCCGAGAACTTCGCCGGATCGGCTGGACGGTTGGACACCATCACCAACCAGATCAGGGTCTCGTCCAACTGCGGGTTCTTGAGGCTGGGCCAGGTGGCGGGGATCCAGCCGGTCATCGACACCGCGACCGAGATGGGCATAACCACCGAACTGGAACCGGTGGCGTCGCTGCCGCTGGGTTCCGAGGAGGTGCACCCCATCGATATGGCATCGGCCTACGGGGTGATGGCCACCGGGGGTATCCGGTACGAGCCCTACCTCATCGAACGGATCGTCGACCGCCGGGGCAACGTCATCTATGAGCACGAGCTGTCCGGCCGGCGGGTGGTTTCGGAGCGCTCGGCCTGCTGGGCCACCGATGTTCTTGAGAACAACGTGATCAACGGCACCGGCCGGCGGGCCCAGTTGCCGGCCCAGACCGCCGCGGGCAAGACCGGCACCACCGAAGAATCGGCCGATGCCTGGTTCGTCGGGTTCACCCCCCATCTGGCCACTGCGGTGTGGTTGGGGAACCCCAACGAGGTCATACCCATGCGGCGGGTGACCGGCAGCTCCTATCCGGCGGTCGCTTGGGGGCGGTTCATGACCGGCTACCACGAGGGCAGGGAAGTGGTGGATTTTCCCCGCTGCCCGAACGAACCCCGGATCGGCAGTCTGATCGAGTTGGAGGGCGTGTTCACGGTGCACAACCCCTGCGAGGCCTCGGGAGCGCAGGATGATTCGGAACCCGGGGAAACGCCCCCTGCTACGGTTGCCGTCCCGGTGGACACTGATGACGACGGTGTTCACGACATCTGTTTGAACCTCGATACCTTCGGGGGAGTCGAGCCCTGCGGGCCCAGCGAGTTCGTTACCGAGGACGGCGATCCCGTCACCCTGTACTGCGGGACTCCCTCGGCCGTTCAGGTGCAATGCCCCGATGGTCAGTTCCCCCTGGACTCCGACGATGACGGCATTGCCGAAACCTGCGTGGGCTCTGCCGCCACCCCGGACCCTTCGCCCGATTCCGGGGGTGTTCCCGATCCTGGGGGTGTGCCTGATCCCGCGCCCGATTCTGGGGGTGTGCCTGATCCTTCGGCCGATTCTGCCACCACCCCTGATCCTGGGGGCGCGCCTGCTCCTAGTATCGAGCCGTGAGCGTCGACAGATTCCAACGCCTTCTCGCGGTTCAGGACCACGACACCAGGGTGGACCAGCTCCGCTACCGGTTGGACAACCTGGACGAGCGAGCCGCTCTGGTTGCCTGCGGGCAGGCCCGCCAGCAGGTTCTGAGCCGCCAGGAGGAGGTTAAGGTCAACCGTTTGGAGCTTCAGAGGACTCTCAAGCGCAACGAGGACGATCTGGCTGCGCTGGAGGAGCGCACCAAGCGGGAGAACGACCGCCTGTACTCCGGGGAAATCAGCGGTACCCGGGATTTGCTGGCCCTCCAGGACGAGGTGAACGGGTTGCGGTCCCGCTGTTCGGACATGGAAGAGCAGGCTCTGATGCTGATGGAGGCCATAGAGGGGGTGAGTGCCGATCTCGGAGCCCTGGATGCCGAGGTCGAGGCGGCCGAGGCGGCCGAGGTTGAGGCTCGGCGACAGTTGGCCGAGGCCGAGGCCGTGGTGAGGGAGGAGATCGACAGGGAGGTCGCGGCCCGATCGGTGGAGGCGGCCGGGATCCCCGAGACTTTGCTGGCCGGCTACGAAAGCCTGCGGGCTCGCATGGGTGGGGTTGCGGTGGCCCGCTTCCGCAACGGGACCTGCGAGGGCTGCCACCTGGCGCTGTCGGCCATGGAGCAGGATCGTATCCGCCGCGCGCCCGCCGATGAGGTCTGCTACTGCGAGGAGTGCGGCTGCATTCTGATTCGGGCCTGATCGGGGTAAGTCCGTGTTCATTCCGGTTCGGGCCTGATCGGATTCAAGCCGTGTTCATCTGGTTTTTGGCCCTCAGTTTCGTTCTGGTGGCTCTGGTGTTCGACAGCCCGGCGCTGGACTATCGGGTGGTGATGCTCGGATCGGTACTGCCCCTGGTCGAGCTGGCGGCCGGGGGTCCGTGGGTTCTGCACACCCTGCTCGCTCCGCTGCTTGTGCTGGCTGCGGTGATGGCGGTTACCCGGGGGCACCGATTGGCACGGCGTCGCTGGTTGGGGCTCCCCATCGGGTTGTTCTTGTACCTGGTGCTGGACGGGGCGTGGTTGCGCACCGAACTCTTCTGGTGGCCTGCTCGGGGGGTGGTTGTGGAGGCCGGTGAGCTGCCCGAGTTGAAGCCGGTGGCCGTACTGGTCGCGCTGGAGGTGATAGGGCTGGTCGTCGGGGCCTGGGCGGTGCACCGCTACGGCTTGGCCGACCGGAAGAGGTGGAGGCTTTTCCTCACCCAGGGTCGATTGGACCGCGCCAGGATGGGCAGCAGGGGATCACGGCGCTGAGTCCCGGCCAGTTGCGGTGAGGGGGGGGGGGGGGGGATAAGCGCGGCGCTGAATCCCGGCACATAAAAACGGTGAGCCGGCCTGTAGGCGGGATTCTGTCCCGGTCCTGGCGGACCGTGGGTGACCATCCATCTATGCGGCCTACCCGGGGACTGCCCCCTGGTGGGGGCGGTGGGCCACCATGTCCCCTGCTTGGCCTTGCTCCCGGTGGGGTTTGCCTAGCGAACCGGGTTGCCCCGGCCCCTGGTGCGCTCTTACCGCACCGTTTCACCCTTGCCTGTGCCCGGTTTTGCGGGCCATCGGCGGTCTGTTCTCTGTGGCACTTTCCTGCGGGTCGCCCCGACTGGCCGTTAGCCAGCACCGTTGCCCTGTGGAGTCCCGACCTTCCTCGACCTCGAATCCCGGATTTCGGGCCCCGAAGCCGCGGCCACCCGGCCGACTCACCGTCCCCTCCAGTCTGCCATCCCGAGCTCCCCGGGGGCCAGGCAGCGATAGCAAGGGCCATCCCGAACGCCCGGGGGCCGGGAGGTTTCAGGATCAGAAGCTGATGGCGGAGAGGTCGGGATGCCAGCGTGCGGCTCGGTTCACCGCTTCGTGCCAGCGGTCGCGGTCCAATGTTCCCGCCGGTTCGATCACGGCCCGGGGCGACCAGGAGTCCGCCACCTCCTGCCAGCTCGACCATTGGCCCAGGGCCCGCCCGGCCAACACCGCGGCCCCCAGCGCCGTTCCCTCCGGTACCGGGCAGAGCTCCACGGGACGGCCCAGCGCATCGGCCAGAATCTGAATGAAAACCGGGTTCTGGGACATGCCACCATCCATCCGGAGTCGCTCTAACCGGCAGTCGCTGTCGGCTTCGGCCGCTTCCATCAGGTCGGCGGCTCGGTGGGCCACCCCCTCGAGGACGGCTCTGACCAGGTGAGCCGCGGTGGTGCCCCCGGTGATGCCGAGAATCGCCCCCCTAGCTCCGAAGTCCCAGTGGGGGGTGCCCAAGCCGAACAGGGCGGGCACATAGACCACGCCACCGGTGTCGGCCACGCTGCCGGCGAGCTCCATGGACTGAGCGGCATCGGTCAGCAGGCCCACGTCGTCGATGAGCCAGCTCATGTTGGATCCCGCGGCGATCATCATGGCTTCCACCCCCCAGACGAGGTCGCCGCCCTCCTGCCAGGCCACGATGGGGAAGGTTCCCCGGGGGCTGCGGTTCTCGAAGGCCGGCCGTTCGGCACCGGTACACACATCCAGAAAGGCACCGGTACCGAATGTCAGCTTGGCCAGGCCCTTGAGAACGCAGCGCTGCCCGATGAGCGACGACTGCTGGTCACCGATGATCCCGGCGATGGGCGGAGCTCCCGGCAGGGCGGTGGCGTTGCCCACAACCCCGGTGGAGTCGACGATTTCCGGCAAGCAGGTGGGGGGGATGGCGAGAAGATCGATCACCGCCTCCGACCAGCCCCGCCCGTCAGCGGTCAGCATCCCGCTCATGGCCGCGTTGGAGGGGTCGATAACATGGGCCGCACCCTGCGACAGGCACCACACCGTCCAGGTGTCCACGGTGCCGAAACACAGATCACGGGTCCGGTCGGGGTCGTGCAGATCCAGAAGGTAGGCGAGTTTGGTGGCCGATTCGTTGGGTACCAGCCGCAGGCCCCGGTCCTGCCAGGCCAGGCAATCACCCACGGTGCGCAAATCCTGCCACCCGATAGCGGGTTCCAGCGGTTCGCCGGTGCGGCGGTCCCAAACCACCGCCGACCCCCGCTGGTTGGTGACCGCCACCGCATCGACCCCTCCAACCTCGTCGATGACCTCCGTCGCGGTTTGGAGCACGACCTCGGCCATATCGCTCGCATCGAACTCCACCAATCCGGGTTCGGGCATCCTCGGGGGCGTGCGCCGCTGGCGAAAGCAGATCACCCGGTGGCCGTCGGTCACTGCCGAGCGGATGCTGCTGGTGCCCACATCAATGACACAGATGTTCATGGAGGAGATTGTGGCAGGGGGGCGGGGGTGGTCCACACTATGGCCATGAGCCTGGGTGAGCACGGGGGGTGGGTCGGCGTGTTCCGAGAGTTGACCGGGGGTGGTCGGTTGACTGCCGAGGTGGCCAACGCGGCGATGACCGATATTTTGACCGGCGGGGCTACGCCGGCTCAGATCGGGGGGTTCCTGGTGGCTCTGCGGATCAGGGGGGAAACCGTTGAGGAGTTGGTGGGTTTGCTAACGGCAATGCGGGCGGCATCGGAGACGGTACCGCTCGATGCCGCGGCCCTGGGGCTCATCGATACCTGCGGTACCGGCGGCGATGGTAGCGGGAGCATCAACGTGTCCACTGCTGCGGCGCTGGTGGCGGCCGGCGCGGGGGCTCGAGTCTGCAAGCACGGCAACCGGTCGGCCTCGTCCCGCTGCGGTTCGGCCGATGTGCTGGAGGCGCTGGGCGCGGTCATCAATCTCGGCCCGACCGGGGTGGCCCGCTGCGTGACCGAGACCGGTTTCGGCTTCTGCCTGGCCCCCCGGTTCCATCCCGCCATGCGTCACGCCGGTCCGTCCCGCCGGGAGCTGGGAGTGACCACGGTGTTCAACTTTCTGGGACCGCTGGCCAACCCGGCGGGGGTAACCCACCAGTTGGTGGGCATCAGTGACCGGGCCATGGCCGAGATCATGCTGGAAGTGCTGGCCGTCACCGGTTCCGAGCGGGCCATGATCGTGCACGGTCACCACGGTTTGGACGAGCTGTCCACCACCGGGCCGACCGAAGTTTGGGAACTGCGGGACGGTGGCACCCTCCGCTACACGGTGGATCCGGCTGATCTGGGCCTGGCGGTCGCGAAGGCTGAGGACCTGGTGGGGGGGGATGCCGCGGTGAACGCCGGCTGCCTGGAGCGGGTCCTGGACGGCCAAAGGGGGGCGCACAGGGACATAGTGGTGCTGAACGCGGCGGCTGCGTTGGGGGTGGCCGGGATGTGCGGATCCTTGGGTGAGGGTCTGGAGGCCGCCACCGCATCCATCGACAGTGGGCGGGCCCGCCAGGTGCTGGAGTTGTTCGTTTCGGTATCCAAAGACGCCGCCCACTAGGTAGCCTTCGGAAGTGGGCATTAGCAGCTCCCCGGAGTTGTTCGCTTGGGTATCCAAGGGTGCCGCCCGGTCAGGGAAGGAGTAGGAATGGAAAAGCCGTATAGTCCGGCCATAGATGAACTCAGGCAGGTGCTCGTTGCCGCGGTGGAAGCGGCTAAGGCGGGATTGAAGGAGAAGCCCCCCATCGATCCACCCACTCGCTTGAAGCCCCTCTTGAGGTTGACAACGAAATTGCCCGATAGGGCACTGTCGCAGGTGCGGGGGGTGGTGGACAGCGACGAGGAGTTCCGGGGGAGGGTGGTCGAGAGCGTAAAAGAGGAGGACTTGGGCCGGGTCGGCTGGCTGTGGCTGACCCGCCCGGACGGGTGGGAGCAGGAGTGCCGGGATCTGGCCGAGGCGGCGGAGATCGAGACCGAGCAGGCCACCGGTAACCAGCAGGTCGAGGCGCTGGAGCAAAAGCTGCAAAGAACCGAAGCGGCCCTGGAAAAGGCCGAGCGCCGCCGGGAGAAGGCAGAGGAAGACCGCGACGCGGCCCGCAACGATGCGATGCAGGCCCGCACCCAGGCCCGCCGGTCTGCTGATGAGGCCGCCAAGCTGTCCGCAGAGTTGGACAAGGTGCGGGCGGGGAAAGATGGCGCTCTGAAAAAATTGGAGCGGGCCCAGCGCAAGCAGGACCGCACCGAGTCGAAGCTCAAGAGCGTTACGGCCAAGAAGGATCGGCTCGAAAAGGAATGGGGAGAAGCCCGTGATCAGCATCGCGACGAACTCGATGATCTGACCGAGCGGCTGGCCGTGGCGCAGGACGGGGTGGATCGGGCCCGAGCGGCGGGGTTCGATCCCGACCCGGAGCCCCCGCCGGTGGTGGAGGCCGATCCCGACCCGGAGCCCCCGCTCACCCATCGAGTACCGGCATCTTTGCCTCCCGGCATGCTTCAGGACACCGTGGAGGCCGCCGAGCATCTTCTCCGTCATGAGCCTGATTTGGTCGTCCTGGTGGATGGCTACAACGTGACCTTCAAGAACTGGGCGGATCTTCCGCCGCGGGGACAGCGGCAGCGATTCCTCCAGAAGCTGGAGGAGTTGAGCGCTCGCTACAGCGGGGTCGATCTGGTGGTGGTGTTCGACGGCAAGCAGACCGACTACGACTACATCCCCACCACCGCCCGCTCCCTGGGACTGTCCGTCCGCTTCTCCGCTCCGGGGGTGACCGCCGACGACCACATCATCGGTTTGTGCGACAACTACCCGCTCAAGCGCAAGATCGTGGTGGTCTCGGAGGACAACGAGGTTCGCGAGCGGGCCCGCGACCGGGGGGCCAACCTGGTTCGCCCCTACAAGCTGCTGGAGATCATGGGTCTGGAAGTGGCCGATCCCCTGGGATGGTCGGGTTTTGGCGAATAGTGAGTCCCCCTGATTCCGCCGAGGTTATCTCTCAGTGAGTCCCCCTGATTCCACCGAGGTTATCTCTGCCGGCGTGGCTGCCGGTCTGGATGCCGTCGGGGTGGCCCGGGCCGAGCGGTTCGGGTCGGTGCGGGCCGAGCTGGTGCGGCACCGGGACCAGGGACTCCACGGGGGTATGGCGTTCACCTATCGCAACCCCGATCGTTCCACCGACCCCGGCCGGGTGGTTGACGGGGCCCGCTCCCTGGTGGTCGGCGCACTCGGGTACCGTCGCCCGACCCCGGTGCGACCCGACCGGGCCGTGGGCCGGGTGGCCGCGTATGCTCGGCGCGATCACTATGGCGCGCTGAGGCAGGCCCTGGGGCAGGTGGCCGCCATGCTGGTTGCCGCCGGATACGAGGCCGTGGTGGTGGCCGACGACAATGCCCTGGTTGATCGGGAGGCCGCCCGCAGAGCCGGGTTGGGTTGGTACGGCAAGAACAGCAACATCTTGCTGCCGGGCCGGGGGAGCTGGTTCGTATTGGGCACCGTGGTCACCACCGCCGAACTGGTCCCGTCGGACCCGGTGCCCGATCAGTGCGGGCCATGCCGCCGCTGCCTGGAAAGCTGCCCCACCGGAGCCATCATCGCCCCCGGGGTGGTGGACGCCCGCCGCTGCCTGGCCTGGCTGGTGCAGGCCGGTGGCGACTTTCCCCTGGAGTACCGGGAGGCCCTGGGAAACCGGATCTACGGCTGCGACGACTGCCAGGAGGTGTGCCCCCCCAACCGGTTGCTCGAAGATGCCGGTGAAGATGCCAGTGTTGGTACGGCTTCCGGCTCCGAGGAGGACATGGCGTGGGGGTCGGTGGCTGGGGGTGTGTCATCCGGCTCCGAGGAGGAGATGGCGTGGGTGGACCTGGTGGAGTTGTTGGGGTTGGACGATGACCGGCTCATGGATCGTTACGGTCGTTGGTACATTCCCCGGCGTGAACCCCGCTACGTGCGGCGCAACGCGCTGGTGGCGCTGGGCAACTCGGGGCGGGGGGATGATCCCGAGGTTGTAGCCACCGTGGTGCGCTACCTGGCCGATGCCGATCCGATGCTGGTCCGCCACGCGGTCTGGGCCGCCCGCCGCCTCGGGGTGGATGCGGCAGTACCGGCTTGAGTCATGGCCCGGCACCTGCTGGTTACCAACGACTACCCGCCCAAGGTGGGGGGTATTCAGAACTACCTGTGGGAGTTGTGGCGCCGCTTGCCCCCCGATGATGTCTGCGTACTGACCCGGTCGCATCCCGGAGATGCCGAATGGGATGCCCAGCAGGACCATCGGGTGGTTCGTTCCCCGCGCCGGTTCTTGCTGCCCACCCCCGACATGGCCGGCGAGATAACCGATCTGGTTGAGCAGGTCGGTGCCGAGCTGGTCATCTACGATCCTGCGGTCCCGCTCGGGGTGCTGGCCCCTCGACTGCCCCACCCCTACGGCGTGGTTCTCCACGGTGCCGAGGTGACCGTTCCCGGACGCTTGCCGGGAGGCAAGCAGGTGCTGGCCCGCGTGTTGCGCGGGGCCCGGGTGGTGATCGCGGCGGGACGGTACTCGGTGGCCGAGGCCGAGCGAGCCGCGGGGGGACCGTTGCCCGCGGTGATCGTGCCCCCGGGGGTGGATCTGGACCGCTTCGAACCCCTGGATGCCGCCCGGAGGGTGGAGGTCCGCCGCCGATTCGGCCTGCCGGTGGATGCGCCGGTGGTGGTATCCATCAGCCGTCTGGTGCCCCGCAAGGGCATGGATGTTCTCATCGAGGCATCGGCTCGCCTGGCCGACCGCCATCCGGGATTAACCCTGGTGGTGGCGGGCAGCGGGCGGGATCGGGCCCGGTTGGATCGCCTCATAGGCCGCACCGGTGCTCCGGCCCGGTTGCTCGACCGGGTGACCGACTCGGACCTGCCCGACCTCTACGGCTGCGCCGACGTGTTCGCCATGGTGTGCCGCCGGCGGTGGGGAGGTCTGGAGCAGGAGGGGTTCGGCATCGTGTTCCTGGAGGCCGCCGCCGCCGGGGTGCCGCAGTTGGCCGGCGACAGCGGGGGAGCGGCTGAAGCGGTGAAGCATGGCCGCACCGGTCTGGTGGTGGACAAGCCCAGCCACGTGGACGCCGTGACCGCCTTGCTGGATGCCCTGCTGTCCGATCCTGCCCGGTTGCGGCGGATGGGGCTGGAGAGCCGGCTGCGGGTGGTGGCCGAATTCTCCTACGACTACGTGGCGGAACGGTTGCGGGTCTTGATAGATGAGGTCATCCACCGGGGTGAGAATCGCGAGCCATGTTGAGCCAACGTCTGGTGCCGAAAGGGGCCGAAACGCAGATTATCCTCCCGCGCCTCCAAAGCCTCGTATGTTGAGCCAACGTCTGGTGCCGAAAGGGGCCGAGGGTCGGGATCTGCTTCGGGCCTGCTGGGCCGGGACCGGTCTGTTCACCGCCATTGCCATTCTCACCACCGCTGCCCCCGGTGCCATGGCCATTCCCATCTCGGTGGTGTCGCTGGCACTGTTTGCCGGGGGATGCGGGGCCATGCTCTGGGCCTTCCGGCGGGCCCTGCTGCGCAGTCGCTACGAGCTGATCGGGGTGGGAGGCCTGTACTTCCTGGCCGGGTGCGCTCCCCGCCCGGTACGGCTCTCGATGATGTCTGCGCTGGCGGTGGAGGTCGTCGTGGCGCTGATCGCGGCCTCGGTGCGCCCCTTCACCGCCGCCGCGTTCGGTATCCTGGTACCCGTGTACGCGTTGGGCCTGTCCGGTGCATGGGGGGCCGGGTACGGGACTTTCCCACCCCGCCCCTCCGGCGGCACAACCTCCATTTACGATGATCCATCTAGGAACGGTGACCATGTTTGATCACGCCACCCGGAGTATTTCGATCCAGGCATCGCCGGAGCGGTGCTTTGAAGTGGTGTGCGACTTTGAGTCCTATCCCCAGTGGGCCACGGAGGTCAAGCAGGTCGAGGTGGTTCGACGGGACGATGACGGCCGGGGCGGTTTGGTGTCGTTCCGGGCCGCGGCGATGGGTCGCAGCACCAACTACCTGCTGGAGTACTACTACGGGACCAACCCGCTCCGGATTTCCTGGCGCCTGGTTCAGGGCGATCTGACCCGCCGCCTCGACGGGGAATATTGCTTCAACCCGGTACCCGGAGAGCCCGATCTCACCGAGGTCACCTACCACCTGGCCGTCCAGATGGTGATGCCACTACCCGGTTTCGTGAAGCGCCGGGCCGAGGCCCGCATCATGCGCACCGCGCTGGAGGATCTACGGCGGCGAGCCGAATCCGGCGCGGGCAAACTCTCCTAGATCCGCCCCGGGTGGGGGAGGGGGGAGGGGGCATTGGGTTGGTTGCCGGCGATTCCCCCTAGATGAACCTGGATCCGCCCCGGGTGGGGGTACATTGGGAGCGTGGACTTCCGCCGGATAAACAACCTGCCCCCGTATGTGTTCACCATCATCAACGATCTGAAGGTGGAGAGCCGCCGAGCCGGCCATGACGTGATCGATCTGGGGTTCGGCAACCCCGACCTCCCGTCGCCGGACATCGCGGTGGACAAGCTGGCCGAGGCGGCCCGCAACCCCCGCAACCACCGCTATTCGGCCAGTAGGGGCATTCCCAAGCTCCGGGAGGCCGTTGCCGGTTACTACGCCCGCCGGTTCGGAGTGTATCTGGATCCCGAGACGGAGGTGATCAACACCATCGGGGCCAAGGAGGGGTTGTCCCACCTCATGTGGACCTTGCTCCAGCCCGGCGATGCCGCTCTGGTTCCCTCCCCGTCCTACCCGATCCATCTGTACGCCCCGCTTTTCGCCGGTGCCGAGGTGCGTGAGATCCCGCTCAGTACCGGAACCGATTTCTTCGGGACCATGCAGGAACGCTGGCAGTACTCCTGGCCCAAACCCCGCATCATCGTTCTGTCCTTCCCCCACAACCCGACCACGGCCTGCGTGGACCTGGAGTTCATGGCCGGCGTGGTGGACTTCGCCCGGGAGCACGATGTTCTTCTGGTTCACGACTTCGCTTACGCCGACCTGGGGTACGACGGCTACCTTCCGCCGTCCATCATGCAGGTGGAGGGGGCCAAGGAGGTGGCGGTGGAGTTCTACTCCATGACCAAGTCCTTCTCGATGGCCGGGTGGCGGGTGGCGTACATGGTGGGCAACCCCGAGGTGGTGGCGGCGCTGGCCAAGCTCAAGTCGTACCTGGACTACGGCACCTTCCAGCCCATCCAGATAGCGGCCACGGTGACCCTGAACGAGGCTCCCGGTTACCCCAAGGAGGTGTGCGACATCTACCAGAGTCGCCGGGACGCCCTCTGCTCGGGGTTGAACCGCATGGGCTGGGAGGTGGAGCCGCCGCGTGGCACCATGTTCGTGTGGGCCAAGATACCGGAGCCATACCTGGCGATGGGGTCGGTGGAGTTCGCCTCCTGGCTGGTTCGGGACGCTCGAGTAGCGGTTTCCCCGGGCGTGGGATTCGGGCCCGGAGGTGAGGGTCATGTCAGGTTCGCCCTTATCGAGAACGAGCAGCGCACCGCACAGGCCGTTCGCCAGCTCCGCCAAGCGCTCGCCGAACTGGGCTGATTATTCATGAGGTTGACCGGAGGTGGTGATCATTTATGAGGGTTGGGGTGTTGACCGGGGGTGGTGATTGCCCGGGGTTGAATGCGGTTATCCGGGCGATAGTGCGCAAGGCCGAGCGCCACTACCAGGACAGCGTGCTCGGTTTTCTGGATGGGTGGCGGGGGGTTCTGGAGGGCGACTTCATCGAGTTGGACGTGGAGCGCATGCGGGGAACGCTGCCCCGGGGCGGCACCGTGCTGGGCACCTCCCGGGTATCCCCCCGAATGTACGACGACGGGATCGACCGGGTGGGATCGACCATGGCATCAGCCGGCATCGATGCCTTGATCGTCATCGGGGGCGAGGGCACCCTGTCGGCGGCGGTGGGGGTACAAACGGCGGGGGCGGCCAATGTGGTTGGGGTCCCCAAGACCATTGACAACGATATAGGTTTGACCGAGTTGACCTTCGGGTTCGATACCGCGGTGGGAGTGGCTACTGCGGCCATCGACCGGTTGCACACCACCGCCGAGTCGCACGATCGGGTGATGGTGGTGGAGGTGATGGGCCGCCACGTGGGCCACATCGCCACCTGGGCGGGTATCGCCGGTGGGGCCACGCTCACCCTGATCCCCGAGGATCCCTTCGACATCAACGCGGTGGCCGAGACCATCATCAGGCGTCACCGCAACGGCAAGTGGGCCTCCATAGTGGTCGTGGCCGAGGGGGCCCGGCCGGCGGAGGGCACTCTGGAGCTACCCCCGCCGGATATCGACCAGTTCGGCCACATTCGTTTGGGGGGTATAGGCCAGGTGGTTGCCGCCGAGATAGAGGCCCGCACCGGTTTCGACGCCCGGGTCACGGTGTTGGGCCATATCCAGCGGGGCGGCACCCCGTCGGCGCTGGATCGGGTTCTGTGCTCGTGGTACGGCATTGCCGCCATCGACGCGGTCCACGACGGCGACTGGGGTTCGATGGTGGCGTTTCGCGGTGGCGAGATGGTTCGAGTGCGCCTGGATCAGGCGGTGGCCGAGCTAAAGCCGGTCAATCCCGCTCTCTACGAGGTGGCGCGGGCTTTTTTCGCTTAGCTGCTGTTCCGGCCCGGGCTTTTTTCGCTTAGCTGCTGTTCTGGTTCGGGCTTTTTTCGCTTAGCTGCTGTTCTGGTTCGGGCTTTTTTCGCTTAGAGCGCGCGCAGATAGGTTAGTCGGGGTTGAGTTTGGTGAGTTTGATGGTGATGATGAGGGTGATGGCGAGTGCGAGTTGGCCGAGGCGTGCTTTGGTGTTGCGGTCGGTGTTGCGGCGTAGTTGTCCGAAGTTGGATAGCCAGGAGTTGGTGCGTTCTATGGTCCAGCGTTTCCCCAGGGGTATGGGTTTGGGTTCTTGGGGGGTGGTGGCGGGTGCTCGTTTGGGAGCGCAGACGATGTCTTCGATTCCGTAGCTCCAGCAGGTTCGGCGGACGGGCTCACCGGTATAGCCGCGATCTAGGTGCAGGGTCTCGATGTCTAGGTGTAGACCGCGTTGTGCTGTGGCCGCCAAAGTGGGAGCGAACAGTTGCTGGTCGTGACGGTTCGCGGCCCCAGCGGCCCAACCCACTGGGATAGCTGTTACGGTCCGCCAGAAGCGACCATTTCCACCCGGATTTGCCCCTGTCAACAGGGCTTTTACCCGTTCCCTCCCCACCGCAGGGTGCTTTGTGGGTCGAGGTGTCCACCGATGCTTCGGACAAATCGATGCCCACAACGCGGTCGTAGCCCTCTATGGCTTCGGTGACGACACCTTCGAACACACCCTGGGCGTTCCACTCATTGAACCGGGTGCGCAACACCGTTTCACCGCCTTTGCCCAACCGGCCCACCACATCCCAACAACAACCGGTCACCAACCGCAACAAGATCCCCTCAAACACGTCACGGTCAGGGATCCTCGGCCGGTGACAACCCAACGGATGAAACACCTCCCCCCGCACCGGCACAAGCGGCTCCACCGCCGCCCACACAGCATCCACCACCCGCGGATCCAAAGCACCCATGATCACAACACCTCCACCATGTCGTTGTCGTTGAATAACTACCCGACATCAAAGCCGGACCAACACAACGACAGGTGGATGGCCACCTATCTGCGCGCGCTCTTAGCTGCTGTTCTGGTTCGGGCTTTTTCTCCTAGCCGCCGTTCTCGTCGTTGTTGTTGGAGAAGTCCAACCTGAATCCGGGAGGCAGGGTGGGATCGGGCACGGCGGTGGGGGTCGGTTCGGGCGATGGCGTGGGGGTCGGGGGAACGGGGGTGGGCTCGGCAGTGGCGGTGGGCTCGGCCTGCTGGTCGGGGTCCACCGACCGGAAATCGTCGCGGGTCACCGGGTCCTCGCTCTCACCGCTATCGGTGGGCAGGGGTACGGGGTTGTCGTTCAACCTCAGCAAGAAGCGGGTCGCCCCGGTGGCCTGGGTGGCGGTGAATACCAGTTGGGCCACGGCCAGCCGGCGGGTTTCACCCTCCAACCGCTCTTCGAAGACCTCCGACTCCAGGGCAACGGTCACCAGATCCCCGGACGGCTCCACGGATACCACTTTGACCTCGGCGGGCAGGGCGGTTGACAGAGCCTGCTCGGTCTCCGCTTCGTTGGGGGCGGACAGCAGCGTTTCCAGCACGGTTCTGAGATCGGCGGGGCTGGCCACGTCACGGCTCGTCGGATGCAGCAGGTTGTTGTCGTCTATCAGGTATAACAGCACCTTCTGGGTGACCAGCGGGGTGGGTTCGATGGGTTCGGGGGTGGTGGCCAGGTCGTCGGGGAGGCGGGAATAGTCCAATGTGCGGGGGCTACTGTCCTCGGGCACCGAGCAGGTGGTGCCGAACAGGGCCAGGGCTACCAGCAGGATTCGCAGGGGTGCCGTCCGGGTCATGGAACCACTATCGGCAAGCGGACCACGAAGCGGGCCCCGGAGCGGCCGTCGGGCCGGTTCTCGCACCATACCCGACCCTTGTGAAGCCGCACATGCTCGGCCACCAGTGCCAGTCCCAGTCCTACGCCGGTGCTGGCTCCCCGCTCGCCTCCCTGGCGGCCCCGGGAGAACCGGTCGAAGATGTGCTCCCGCTCTTCGGCGGCCACCCCCGGCCCGGCATCCTCCACAATTATCTCGATCTCCCTTCCCCGGCGCATGAGCACCACGCTGGTGGCACCTCCGGCGTACTTCTGGGCGTTGCTCACCAGATTGTCGATCACCTGCACCAGCCGGCGCTTGTCGGCTCTCACCCTTACCCGGGCTGTGGTCGGATCGCAGATTATGGGTATGTCGGTGGGACTGGAAATCGATACCGCGTTCTGCACGAACTCGAGCAGGGTGAACAGGTCCGGGTCCAGCTCGGCGGTCCCCACGTCGAAGCGGGAGATCTCCAGCAAGTCCTCCACCAGGTGTTCGAAGCGGTTCACGTCCTCGGTCAGCAGGTCCAGAGCGGTTCGGGCCCGCTCGGGGAGCTCGGCCCGGCGGGTATTCATGACCTCCACCGAAGCGGAGAGGGTCATGAGGGGGGACCTGAGTTCGTGGCTCACTTCGGACGCGAAGCGCTCGTCGCGCGCGATCCGGTTCTGGAGTGCCCCCACCATGGTGTTGAACGAGTCGGTGAGGGCCACCAGCTCCTGGGCGGTCCCTGCCTCCAAGCGGGTGCTGAGATTGCCCCGGGCGATGGATTGGGCCGCCTCGCCGATATCCACCAGCGGGCGCAGCAGGCGGCGACTGGCCCAGAAGCCGACTCCGGCTGATACCAGCGTGACGGCACCGCTGGCACCGGCCAGGATGATTCCCAGCGAGCCCAGCGTGTCCTCGATCTCATCCAGGGGGGTGGCCTCGTAGTAGGAGGCGTTGAGTCCGGGGATGGGTATGCCCACCACCAGAAAGGGTTTGTCTCTCACCCGGTAGCGCATCTGTGCGGGTCTCCCGCTCTCCACCGTGCGGCGCAGGCGCTCGTTTATGTTGCCCGACTCGAACTCGAAGGACTGCTGGAACCAGTCGTCTCCCACCCGGAGAACGGGTCGGGAGCCCTCCGGGGTGGCAAGGGTGTTGACCAGGTTCTGGAGGGCTTCCGACCCGGTTTCGGGTCTCAGCCGGCGGCTGACCGAGGAGGCGTTGAACCCAACGGTGGCCAAGGCATCGTTCTCCCTCCCATCCAGCAGGTTCTGGCGGGTCAGCGCGAACACCGCCACCGTCAGCAGCCCCGACAGCACCAGGGTGGTGAGCACGAAGGCCAGGATGAATCGGGTGCGAAGCTTCAGCTTGCGGGTCCGGGAACCCACCCGTTCCCACATGCGGGAATGCAATCCCGGCCGGTGAACCTCGGAACCCTCCAGGGGTTGGGACATCAGTGGGGTGTCCTAGTGCTTGCCCTTGGGGGTTGGGACATCAGTGGGGTGTCCTAGTGCTTGCCCTTGGGGGTTGGGACATCCTCGGGCCGGGCCGGGGCCTGGAGCTTGTAACCCAGGCCCCGGACGGTCACCACGTACCGGGGGTTGGCCGGGTCGCGCTCGATCTTGGTGCGCAGGCGCCGGATGTGAACGTCCACCAGGCGGCCATCCCCCAGGTACCCGATATCCCACACCTGCTGGAGAAGGGCCTCCCGGCTGAGCACCTTGCCGGAGTTGGCGGCCAACTCGACCAGAAGGCGGAACTCCGTCTTGGTGAGGTGGACCTCCTCACCGGTGATGGTCACCACCCCCTGCTCGGGCAGGATCTCCAGTTGCCCGAAGCGAAAGTTGGTCATGACGCTGTCGGAGGTTCGCACCCGGCGCAGAAGGGCACGGATCCGGGCCGAGAGTTCCTTGGGAGCGAAGGGCTTGGTCAGGTAGTCGTCGGCCCCTGCTTCCAGGCCGGCCACCACATCGTGGGTATCGGCTCGGGCGGTAACCATGATGATGGGTACATCGCTGGTTCTCCGAAGGGCGCGACATACCTCGAAACCGTCGAGGTCGGGAAGCATTATGTCGATGAGCACCACATCGGCCGGTTTCTCGGAGAAAGCTTTGTAGGCATCCCGGCCGTTGGCGGCTTCCAGGACTTCCCAGCCCTCGTCCTCAAGAGCGAGACGGACCGCGGTGCGGATCCTCTCGTCGTCCTCAATGGTCAGGATGCGAGTTTCCACCCCAGAATGGTGCCCGATTTTCGGTGCTCATGCGTGACTCATTGCGCATCGAGCGTTGGCTGCGAGCGTTCATATACGGTCGGCAGCGGCACTTTGTAGCAGCTTCAGAAGGGGTTCGGCCACCGCGGGGGCAGCGGCGAACACGAAATCACTACTGGGTGGCCCCCCGTTGAGGTCCTGGACCACCGCTCCGGCCTCCGCCGCTATCAGTACGCCGGCGGCGTAGTCCCACGGGTTGAGTCCGACCTCGAAGAAGGCATCCACCCGGCCGCAGGCTACCCAGCAGAGATCGATTGCCGCTCCTCCCACCCGCCGAATGTCGCCGATCATCGGCAGCAGCTCGCCGAGCACTTCGGCCTGCCGCCGCCGCCGCTCGTGCTGGTAGGAGAACCCGGTGGCCACCAGGGCCAGGGCCGGGTCGCCCCCGGTTCGGACGGTCATGGGAAGCCCGTTGACTCGGGCTCCGCCGCCCCGATGGGCGGTGAATGCCTCGTTCAGGATGGGGTCGAGCACCGCTCCGGCAACAACCCGGCCCCCCATCTCGGCCGCCACCGACACCCCGAACCCGGGATGGCCGTGGACGAAGTTGACGGTGCCGTCTATGGGGTCGATTATCCAGCGCACACCGCTGGTGCCGTCCCGGACCGAGCCCTCCTCTCCCATCACCCCGTCATCCGGCCGGTGGGCCGAAAGGAAGTCCACGATGGCGGCCTCGCAGGCCAGATCCATGTCGGTGACCAGGTCGGTGGGTGAGGACTTGGCCGTGATCCGGCGTTGGGCACCGGTTTCCACCCGCAGCATGGAGGCGGCTACTCCGGCGGCCTCGGCGGCCAGTTTCTCCAGCTCTGCGTTCCCAGTTTCCAACCTCCCCACAACCGACACCCTACGCTTGGTGTCAGGGCTTTTCGAGGAAACTCCTGTTGTGGTTCAGATGTCAGCTTGGTGCCCGGGCTTTTCGAGGAAACTCCCCTTGCGGTTCAGCGGCGATGGCGGTCTTGGCGGCGGCCGCCGAACATTCGCCACTCCTCCATGGCCCGCAGCGTCAAAACCGCCACCACGGCCAGACCCATCGCGCCGGCCACCGCTCCGATCAGGGCACTGAGCCCGGTCCACAGACCGCAGGAGCCCTCGCACTGGAGATCGATGTAGGCAAAGCCGATGAGGCCGCCGCACAGGCCCCCGACCAGTATTGATGCGAAGGCCAGCCAGCGGGCCCCCCGGGGTGGGGCTGCGGTTCGTTCTGCCATTGAGGCTGGGCGTTTTCCTGAATCTCGTTCTGCCGGCGAGGGTGGGCGTTCCCCTGAATCTGGGGGGGAGCCCGTCGAGTTCTCCTCGGGCGATTCCGGGTCGGCCATCCACCCATATTACGGCCCCGGCGGGCTGGGTGTTTATCGGGGTGGGGTAGCGGGTGGGGCCATGGCGGTTTGGGTGTTTATCGGGGTGGGGTAGCGGGTGGGGCCATACTGGAGCTATGTCGGGGGCGAGGCCGGGATCGGTTCGGGATTGGGCGGTGGCCGGGGGAGTTATCCTGCGGGGGGAGCAATTGTTGCTGGTACGGAACCGGCGCCGCAACGACTCGGTGGAGTGGAGCACCCCCGGAGGGGTGGTGGATCCGGGCGAGACGATGCTGGAGGCACTGGGTCGTGAGGTGCGAGAGGAGACCGGGCTCCGGGTGCATCTTTGGGACGGGCCGTTGTACCGGGTAATAGTGGATTTCGCCGATCTGGGTTGGCGGCTCCGGGTGGAGACCCACCGGGCATTGGATTGGGACGGCCGGATCGTGGTGGAGGACCCCGACGGTATTGTGGAACACGCCGATTTCTACGATCCCGATGAGTGCGAGGCCCTCCTGGCCCAGAGCCCCCGCTGGGTGCACGAGCCGTTGCTGGAGTGGTGCCGTGATCGATCCGACCGGGTGTTGAGCTACTGCTACCGGGTGACCGGACTCGAGGCTCGGGGCCTGGAGGTTGCCCGCTTGTGACCGGTTCCGGTGATGCATCACGGGCAGGCCAGGGGCACCACCGCCGTTCGGGGTCGATCCTGCATGTGGACATGGACGCGTTCTTCGTGTCGGTGGAACTGCTGCGGCATCCCGAGTTGCGAGGGCTGCCGGTGGCGGTGGGGGGTTCGGGCCGCCGGGGTGTGGTGGCATCGGCCTCCTACGAGGCCCGGGCCTACGGGGTCAAATCGGCCATGCCGGCCGTTCAGGCCCGCCGGCAGTGCCCCGATCTGGTGTTCCTACCCGGTGATCACGCCCTTTACCTGGAGGTCAGCGAGCGCATCATGTCCATCCTCCGGTCGTTCACCCCGCTGGTTGAACCCCTGTCGGTGGACGAGGCCTTTCTGGATGTGTCCGGTTCCCGCCATCACCCGGTTGAGATAGGCCATCGGATCCGCCGAAGGGTCCGAGAGGAGGAGGGGATCGGTTGCGCAGTGGGGGTGGCCTCGATCAAGTTCCTGGCCAAGCTGGGCTCCAAGCTGGCCAAGCCCGAGCCCACCCCATCGGGACCGGCCGGCGGGATCGGGGTGTACGAGGTCGGGGTGGGGCAGGAGCGGGCATTCCTGTCTCCCCGCCCGGTGAGCGATATCTGGGGGGTGGGCCCAGCCACCCTGGCCAGCCTCACCCGGATCGGCATCACCACCATCGGGGAGCTGGCCGAGTTCTCCATCGAGCGGCTGGTCGAGGTCGTCGGCAAGGCCCAGGGCCGGCATCTTCACAATCTGGCCAATGCCGTTGATCCCCGCCCGGTGAACCCGAGCACGGAGCCCAAGTCGATGAGTCGCGAGGAGACTTTCCCCCGCGACCTGCACACCCATGAGGCCATCGGTGCGGTGGTGGTGGGGCTCAGCGACTCGGTGGCCTCCCGGCTCCGGGCCGCCGGTCTGGCGGGGCGAAAAATCACCGTGAAGGTTCGCTTCGGGGACTTCCGCACCATAACCAGGTCTTGCACACCGGCCGGCCCGGTTGACTCCGGGGTTGTCCTGGCCAGGGAGGCCAAGCGGCTCCTGGATTCGGTGGATGTGGCATCGGGTGTGCGCCTCATAGGAGTGGGGGTGTCGGAACTGGAGGGCACCGGCCGCCATCAGCTCTCCCTGGACGACATAGGTTCCCCGTCGTGGCGCGATGTGGATAGGGCCATTGATCTCATCAGGGATCGTTTCGGGGATGGGGCCATCCACCCCGGGGCGAAGCAAGCGGCTGGTTCGGGAACAAACCGGTGGTTGAAGCCGGGTTCGCCCTGACGGCACCCCTTCGGGATAAGACGGCGTTTCGGGATAAGACGGAGCCCTCTCGGGATAATTGGGATAACCGGTATTGTCAGGCGGGTTGGCCTGTGAGACACTTTAGGCGTGCCACTTTCCGAGGACGAGCAACGAATCCTCAGCGAGATAGAGGAACGACTGTACGAGACCGACCCGGCGTTGGCTCGCGAGGTCGGCCGGACCACGGTGTTCACCCATCCGGCCCGCAATCTCCGGCTGGCCGTTCTGGCCGGCATCGCCGGTTTGGTGTTCATGATCCTGACCCTGTCCACCTCGCTGTGGCTGTCGTTTCTGGGGTTCCTGGTCATGCTGGCCGCATCGCTGTGGGGCTGGAGCAACCTGCGCCAGCTCGGTCGGTTCGGGCTCCAGCAGATCAGCGAAAGCATCAATCGGGGCGACGTGAGCGCCTACCTGCGATCACCGGGCCGGCGCATTCTCAACCGCCTGCGCCGCGGCAGCGCCGATCACCCCGAACGCGAGTAGCGCAGGCACCCCGGCAACGGCGGGGGCTTGGCAGTGCTCAGGGCTCCGGAGCTGGGTTGTTTTTTGTCCGGGTGGTGAACAGCGGTTGCGGGTTGAATGCCGCAATCATCCTCCGGTGCCGGCTCGTTCGGAATCTGACCTCGGAGCGCACCGACATCGACCAGGTTCGGGCCAGCCACTGATGGCGGTCCGTGGGTTCGGACGGGCCGAAGGTGGCGGCTGCGACCAGCTCCCCCAGGTTTCGCAGGTCGGGGCTGTGCAGCGGGATCTGCTTTATGGCCCTATGGGCGAATTCGGCATGGGTTTCATCCGGCCGGGGGATGACGTTGATCAGCGCCAGCGACTCGATGGTCTCGGCCCAGACAACCTTGATTCTTCCCCGGTTCCCGGGAGCCTTCCCGAGTCGCCGTTTCCGCTGGAGGCGCTTCAACCAGGGGACCGACGCGATCAGCAGAACGGCCAGGACAGGGGCCAGAATGGCAGGCCAGGGTATCCGGGTTCCCTTGCCGTTGCCGTCACCGCCGCCGGTGGGGGTCTCACCGGAGTCCGCCAGCTCGGAGCCGATGAGGCTCTCGAAATCGATGGGTATGTCGGAGTCGGGGTCCGGGTCGGGGGGCAGGTCTTCCCCGGACGGTGGGGTCACGGTGTCGCCGGTGTGCTGGCTCTCGGCCACTCCGGTGTAGTTCTGAGCCCCGGGGGCCCCCCGGCCCGGTGTGGGCTCGAATGCCACCCATCCGGCCCCGTTCAAAAAGACCTCGGGCCAGGCGTGGGCGTGCTGGCCCCGCACCCGGTACAGGCCGGGATCGGAGGGATCGGACTCGCCCACGGTGAAGCCCACCGCCACCCGGGCCGGCAGACCCAATGATCGGGCCATGGCGGCGAAAGTTCCGGCAAACTGCTCGCAATAACCTCGCCGGGTCTCCAGGAAACTTTCGATGCGGTTCTCGGAATGGCCCCCTGCGGTGCTGGTGTCGTAGATGAAGCTCCCATCGCGAAAAAAGTTCTGAAGGGCCAACGCCTGCTCGTAGTCCGATCCGGTGCCCCCACCGATCTCGGCGGCCAGCTCCCGTATCCGGGGACTGAAGTCGGAGGGTAGGCGGGTGTAGCGGGCCAGATCGGGACTGGTTGGTGCCGAACTGGGGATGGCTCTGAGCGCCTCGGGGTCGAACCGGGGTACCGCCGACACCACGGTGTAGGTGAGGTTGTCGGAGTTGGCCAGCGATCGGCCCACGATCAGTGTGGAGGATGACGGTTCATAGCTGATGTCGGTAATGTCGGAATCCAGGTACCGGGGTTCGAATGCCGCCGGCAGCCATACCGCGGCCAACTGCTCTATGTGGTACTCCTGGGAGGACTGCTCGACGCTGGTACCCGACGGGAATTGGGACGGCAGCCGGGAGGGGCTCTCGGCGTAGTCGGCTCGGGATGTCCATACCTGGCCATCGAACCGATCCAGTGAGGTGAGGCGCCAGTACGACCGCTGGTCCGCTCGCACCCGGAACATAACCGTCTCGGCCTGGTTCACCAGCCGCCCCCTGATGTCCACCAGGGGGCTGATCACGAACCGCTCGGTACCGGAATCGTCGCGGTCGGCGATACCGGTCAGGTCGAGCAGGGGATCGTCGTGGTCACCCAGCACCGGACCCACCAGCACCGCCGCGGCCAGCGCGATTGCGGCCGGCAAGGCACCGGCCAGCAACATCGCCCGGCGCCCATCCGGTGCTCGGCTCTCCCCTCCCAGCCACGCCGCGCCGGTGGTGCGGGCCACCACCCGGTGAATCCAGACAAAAAGCAGCAGGGCGGCGATGAACACCCCGATGGTGAGCATCCGGTGGCGCTCATCGCCTATTAGCCCCACGAGGCCGGTGACCGCGATGGGCAGCAGCAGGGACTCGAGCAGGGTCCGTGTCCTCATGGCCGCCCAGTCGTTGAAGAAGGCCAGTGCCCACACGGCCGCCATGGCGCTGACGATGAACCCGTTCAGGGGTTCCACCGGCGGGCTGAGGTTGCCCAGAGCCGCCCAGGCCTGGTCCTGGTCGTTGATCAATGCTGACCAGGTGCTTCTTGCGGGCAGACCCCAAAAGGTGGTGTCCCGGTAGTGGGTCCAGGTGATCACCAGGATCAAGCCGACCCCCCCGACCAGAGCCGATACCGGTACACCCCAGCCGATGCGGCGGGCGGACAGGGCCAGCAGGTGGCTGCTCAGGGCGGCAATGAGCACGGGTATGACCCAGCGGTCGCCCTCGAACACCCGGATCAGGCCGAAGGCGAGGGCCAGCGTGAGTATCGGGCCAACTGCCTCCAGGGTCACCGTCCAGAGAGCCGAGTTCCCCCTTGCCGGTGCCGGGGAGGGGGTCACGGTCGTCCGGCCGCGGTAACGGGGTCGGTTGTGGTGGCCGGGTTGGCCGCGGTAACCGGGTCGGTTGTGGTGGCAATCCCGGTTGGAGAAGCAGTGTGCTTGGCCCATGCCTCGGCAAACCCGGATGGCTCGTTCACCCACACCACCGCCCCGGTTGCCGCCGGCGGTGTCTTCGGTTCGGTCAACTCCGGTGGGCTCGACCCGGGGCCGGCGAACAGAACCACCGTCCGGGAGCCGAACTGCGAAACCGGTGGGTTCAAGAGGCCGGACTCGGTTCCGTCCCGCGCCGCGGCTACCACCACCAGCAGCCCGCCATCGAGCCTGTCAATCGCCCCGAGCAGATTCCCGGGTTGCGGGCCGACCATGGCCAGGTGCTCGTAGATCTTGTGGAGATGGGCGGAGTCGGACCCGTAACCGCTGTCGAAATCAGCGGAGGTGGTCAGCCGGATCCGGTCGCCCCGGCGCTGGCAGGCCCGGCAGATGCTGGCGGCAGCCGACACCATGGCTTCGAATCTGCTTTCCCCGCCAGCCGACACCATGGCTTCGAACCGGTCCTCCTTGCCTTCAGCGCTGGTCGGGTCGATCCGGGTGTCGAGCAATAGGGTGGTGTGAGTGGGGGAGAACTCCTCGAGCTGGCGGACGATCAACTCGTCGTGATGAGCGGACGACCGCCAGTGAATGCGGCGAGGATCATCGCCCTGCTGGAAGGGGCGCAGCCCGTAAAGTTCGTCGCCGCTGTGGGGCAGGGGGCTGCGCCGGACCGCCTCGAACGTGTTTCCCAGCCGGTGCGGCGGGGGTTCCAGGGGGTGAACGGCGGGGTAGATCAGAACCTCGGAGGGCTCTTCGAACCGGATGTGCCGGGCTGATACCACCAGCGGGTCGGTCAACGTCAGGCTGAGCGGTCCTACCGACACCCGTCCTCGCCTTTTGGTGGGGAGTTGGTAGCTAACCTCCAGATCGCCTCGTGCCGGTACTGGGGCTATCAGCATCTCAGGGGTGTCGAAGGAGGTGGTCGAAGCCTCGGAGGAGAGCAGGAAACGATCTGCTATGTGCAGCACCGGGGTGCGGAAGCGACCGGGATTGAACATCTTCAGGCGTACCTGGCAGTTGTCCCCGGCATGGATGCAATTCGGTTCCAGGGAGCGAGCGATCAGTCGCATACTCCGGTGGGTCCTTACGTAGACCACCGACAGGACAGCCACCGCCGCGCCGGCTGCCCCCACGGCGAGCAGCTCGTCCAGGCCCAGTATGCGTCCCGCGGCTCCCAGTATTACCGATCCGGCCAGGAGCAACCGGCCCTGGGGGGAGAGCATGAACGGCCTAGCCGGCCGGTGCCGCCGCGAGCTGCTCCGGTATCCGGATCATCAGCCGGCGGGGGCCGGGATCGGGTATCCGGATCATCAGCCTGCGGGGGCCGGGATCGAGGCAACGATGCTGTCCACGATCCGAGACGGAGAGACTCCCTGAGCCCGGGCCTGGGGGTTCAGGAGCAGCCGGTGGGCCAGAACGGGTTTGGCAAGCTGCTTAACATCGTCGGGAAGCACGAAATCCCGCCCTCGGGCCGCGGCTCGCACCCGGCCGGCCCGTTGGAGGGCGAGGGTCGCCCGGGGGGACATCCCCAGCGCGAGGCTGGGATGGTTCCGAGAGGTGTGGGCGATCTGCACCAGGTAGTTTCTTATGGCCGGTGCCGTGTAGACCTCGTTGGCCCGTTCGGCCAGCGCCATTACGGTGCCGGGGTCCACTGCGGGTTGGAGGGAATCCAGCGGGTTCTGGCCGCCGTGGGTGTTGAGGATTTCACCCTCGGCCTGCCTCGACGGGTAGCCCACCTCGATCCGCATCATGAAGCGATCAAGCTGGCTCTCGGGCAATGGGTAGGTGCCCTCGTGCTCCAGCGGGTTCTGGGTGGCGATGACCATAAAAGGCCGGGGCAGCATGTGGGTGGTCCCGTCCACCGTGACCTGCCGTTCGGCCATGGCTTCCAGCAGCGCCGACTGGGTCTTGGGAGAGGCTCGGTTGATCTCGTCGGCAACCATGATGCCGGCAAACACCGGCCCGGGCCGGAAGTCGAGCGTGTTGCCGGTTCGGTTCCAGATGGTGGTGCCGACAACATCGGAGGGAAGCAGGTCGGGGGTGAACTGGATGCGGCCGAATTCGGACTGCACGGTGATGGCCAGCGCCTTGGCCAGGCTGGTCTTGCCCACCCCGGGGGCATCCTCGATGAGCAGGTGACCCTCGGCCAGCAGGCAGGTGACGGCGAGTTCCAGCGCATCCTGCTTGCCGATTATGGCTTGGCCGATGTTGTCCACGATGGATTGGAACTGCTTGGCGAACAGATCCTGTTCCGAAGTCATGCTGGGGAGTCTCTCAGGTGGTGGGCAGTTCCGCCTGTTCCGAAGTCATGCTGGGGAGTCTCTCAGGTGGTGGGCAGTTCCGCCTGTTCCGAAGTCATGCTGGGGAGTCTCTCAGGTGGTGGGCAGTTCCGCCTGTTCCGAAGTCATGCTGGGGAGTCTCTCAGGTGGTGGGCAGTTCCGACCAGCAAAGCGGGCCGGATACTGTCGGTAGATCGTGATCCCGCCCCACTCCTCGTTTCGCGCTCTGACCCACCGTGGATTCCTTCTGTTCTTCATCGGGGTGTCCATCGCCACCACCGGGCAGTTCATGCAGTCGCTGGCCGTACCCTTCTACGTGAACGAGCTGACCGACTCTAACTTCTGGGTGGGGGGTTCGTCTTTCGCGGTGCTGGTTCCGTCTTTGATAATGACCCCGGTGGCGGGTATCTGGAGCGACCGGGTCAGCCGCAAAGCCATCCTGATTGGGTCCTTCCTCCTCCAGTTGGTGGGATCGGCGGTATTTCTGGTCCTGTACATCGCCGACTTGCTGAGCCCGTGGCCGATCATCGGGCTTCAACTGGTGGTGGGCGTGGCCTCGGGGTTCCAGTGGGCCCCCACCCAGGCCATGACATCGTTGCTGGTGCCACCCGAGGATCTGCTTTCGGCGGTGCGCTTCGTGTCCCTTTCGTTCACCGCCGGCAGAGCGCTGGGTCCCGCTCTGGCCGGGCTAGTCCTGCTGAATTGGGGCCCGGGGCCGGCCTTCGCCATCACCATCGTCGGCTTCGTGCTGGGCCTGGCCTTCATGGCCCCCATGAGGCTCCGCCCGTCCGAGGCGGTCAACCGGGAGTCGTTCCGGGAGGAGTTCCGCCAGGGGGTGGACTACATCAGGCATCGCCGGGCCATGCGTCTCGTGGTGGTGACCTCGTTCGTTGTGGCCAGCCTCGGGGCGGTTTTCGCCTTTGCCCTGGTGGCCAGCGTGGCCGACGACATGTTCTCCCTCGGTGATGGCGGTTTGGGGTGGCTCACGGCCACCTTCGGGTTCGGGTCTCTGGTGGTGGGTCTTTACATGACCTGGCGCGGTGATCGCCATGCTCGATCCCGAGCCGAGATGGCTGCGATTGGGGTGTACGCCATCGGGGTGCTGCTGACCGGGGCCACCCCCTGGCTGGTGTTCGGGTTGTTGGGATACTTCATCTTCGGGGCGGCCCATGTGGCCCACGGGGTCACGATGAACAGCTCCTTGCAGGTTCAGGTGGAAGAGAAGTACCGGGGTCGCGTCATGTCGGTGTGGCTGATGTCGGTCCTTGCGGGATTACCCCTCGGTTCGTTGATCGGGGGGTTGCTCGGCGACCTGGTTTCCATGCGGTTCGTGATGCTGCTGTTCGGGGGCCTGCTGGCCGTGTTCTGGGTGATAACCACCATCCGGTCCAACGGCTTTGCCGGCCTGGATGCCGATTCTCGCTGAAGCTTGGTGTTTGCCGGCCTGGATGCCGATTCTCGCTGAAGCTTGGTGTTTGCCGGCCTGGATGCCGATTCTCGCTGAATACCGGCGGCGGTTCGGGTGCGATACCGCTGAATACCGGCCGCGGTTCGGGTGCGATACCGGTGAATACCGACGGCGGTAAGGTGTTGGGAAAGGAGGGGCAGGCATGAGAACACGGGCTGCGGTATACCGGACACCGAACGCCGAACGCGCCCCTCGACATCGTCGAGCTGAACATCTGCAACCTGGCCCCCCAGGATGTGCTGGTGAGGATCACCCACAGTGGGATATGTCACAGCGATCTGAATGTCTACCACGGCAATCGCGACTGGGAGACCCCCATGATCCTGGGTCACGAGGGGGCCGGAGTGGTGGAGCACGTGGGGGAGGGGGTCACCGGCATAAGGCCCGGCGACCGGGTGGTGCTGTCTCTGGTGGCCAGTTGCGGCCGGTGCCGCCCGTGCGCCTCGGGCTTTGCCAACCGCTGCCGGGAGTACATGGGGTTCCCCATCGGTACTTACTACGACGGCGGGCATCGCTTCGAGCGCGCTGGTGAGGTCCATCACTCGTTCTGCACGGTGGGTTCGTTCGCGGAGCACGCCGTTGTCCACTTCTCGAAGGCGGTGGTTGTTCCCGACTATGTGGGTTTGGATGTGGCCTGCCTGGTGGGCTGTGGAGTGCCCACCGGAGTGGGTTCGGCGGTCAACACCGCCCGGGTGCACCGGGGAAGCACCTGCGTGGTCTACGGCTGCGGGGGCGTGGGCCTCAACGTGATCCAGGGCTGCCGGCTCATGGGGGCCGCGGAGATCGTGGCGGTGGATCTTTTGGCCGCCAAGCTGGCCCTGGCCGAGACCTTCGGTGCCACCCGGACGGTGAACGCGTCCGATGACGATCCGGTGGCGGTGGTGATGGAGATGACCGGTGGCCGGGGGGCCGACTACGCCTTCGAGGTGATCGGCTCCGGGGCTACCTACATGGATGCCTGGAACTCGATCGGCATGGGGGGTCTGGCGGTAATGGTGGGGGGCCCGCCCGCGGGAACCCCGTTCCATATCGATGCCACCGAGATCTACTTCGGGAAGGCCCTGACCGGCAGCATGTACGGCAATTCCTCCCCGGCCCGGGACTTCCCGTGGATCTTCGATCTCTACCGCTCCGGCCGGCTGCTGCTGGACGAACTGGTGACCCGGCACCGCCCTCTGGATGAAGTCACCGCCGCTCTCGATGAGCTGGACACCGGTGGTGTGGTCCGCACCGTGCTGGATATCGGCGAGGAATGATCTGGTTACTTGCCGGCCGGACCCCGGCCAGGAGTGGTCTGAATACATGCCGGCCGCACCCCGGCGGTACGCTGCGACCTTGATGATGCTCCGAAGCCAAAAGACCTGACCCGACGATGACGCTTGCATCCCGTGGGGAGCCGCCGGTGGGCCCGGCCCGGCTGATTGCCACCACCGAGGTGCCCACGAAGTGGGGCCGGTTCACCTGCCACGCCTTCCGGTCAACCGACGACGGCCAGGAGCATGTGGCGTTCTCCCTGGGTGAGGTGGCTACCGGGGGCGAGGTGCTGGTGCGGGTGCACAGCGAGTGCCTGACCGGTGATGTGTTCGGTTCGTGGCGCTGCGA
Organism: Candidatus Poriferisocius sp.; assembly: GCF_965202595.1. Classification (GTDB taxonomy): domain Bacteria; phylum Actinomycetota; class Acidimicrobiia; order Acidimicrobiales; family Bin134; genus Poriferisocius. Next base: position 1,723,464 of record NZ_OZ241836.1, on the reverse strand, counting down.
TTGCGGGGCTCAACTCCACGCAGCCATGGCTGCCATAGCGTCCTGCGGTAACGGGGTGCTGGTGTACTTGCGGGGCCATGAGGGTCGGGGCATCGGCATAGGCCACAAGGTGCAGGCCTATGCCCTCCAGGACGAGGGTCGGGACACGGTGGACGCCAACCTGGAGCTGGGCCTGCCGGTGGACGACCGCACCTACGGTATCGGTGTCGCCATCCTGGCCGAGCTTGGGGTCGAGCGGGTGGCGCTCATGACCAACAATCCCACCAAGCACAACGGCCTGGCCGCCTTCGGCCTGGAGATCTGCCGCCGGGTCCCCCTGGAGGTGCCTCCCCGAGCGGAGAACGAGCACTATCTCCGCACCAAGCAGCAGCGCCTCGGCCACTTGCTCAACCTGGTGTAGCGAGAGGTGGCTAACTACGAGGATGTATCGGGGTGGGGTCTGGACTCCGAGGCCGAGGAGGCGATGCTGGCCGCCCAGACCGAGTGCACGTTCATCTGGGCCAATAAGGAGGGGTGGCCGGTGGGGGTCGTCATGAGCTTCATCTGGTATCGGGGTCGGTTCTGGCTCACCGCCAGCGGCCAGCGGGCCCGGGTGGCCGCGGTGCGCCGTGACCCCAGGGTGTGCGTGGTGGTGACCAGCAAGGGTGCTGCCGGGGTGCCGCAGAAGCAGACGGTTACCTACAAGGGCATCTGCCGCGTGCATGACGATGCCGAAACCAAGGCTTGGTTCTACCCCAGGCTGGCTGCTGCGCTGCATCCCCAGGAGGAGATGCAGCGACACTTTGCGGGTTTTTTGGATTCGCCCCGGCGGGTGATCCTTGAGGTGGAGCCCACCCAGCGCATCTCCTTCGACGGCACCAAGCAGGCGGCCGTCACCGCGGCGTGGATCGAGGACAGCGGCTGATAACTGGTAGCCGATTGAGGAGAGCGGCTGATAACTGGTAGCCGATGGAGGGCAGCGGCTGATATGGGAGTGTTGGCCGCGGGCTGGTCCTGCCAACCGGTACCCGATTGAGCAGCCCCGGCCGCTGAGCCTGCCCGGGGATCAGCCGCCGAACAGGTCGGTCAGGGTATCGACCACATAGCCGATGTCGTCGGACCCCAGACCATGGTGGGTGGGTATGGACAGGGCGTGGCTCATCACCAGATCGGCGTTGGGGAAGCCGCCGGTGGGGGCCCGGTGCTCGATGTTGGCGAAACCGGGCTGGCGCAGGATGTTCCCCGTCCAGATCATGCGGGACTGCACGTTGCGATCCTCCAGGAAGTTCTGCACCTCGGTGCGGTCGTATCCCGATTCGGGGCGCAGGATGAACCCGTAGCGCATCCAGGTGGTATCCACCTCGGGGGTGGTGCGGGGCAGTATCACCTTGTCGGTGTGGTTGACCAGCAGGTCGTTGTAGCGGTCGCAGGCATGGCGGCGGCGGGCGTTGAACTCCTGGAGCTTGGTTAGTTGCACCAGCCCGTAGGCCGCCCCCAGCTCCGACGGCTCGAGGTTGTAGCCGATGTCGTCGAAGATGAAGATCTGGTCGTACATGGTGCCATCCTCCAGCGGACCCCAGCGGGTTTCCTGCCCCTGCCGGGAGCCGTACAGGTACGACTCCGAGCGCCGTCCCCAGCGCCGCCGGGTGAGGCACTTGTCGTGCATTTCGGGGTCGTCCATGGCCACCATGCCGCCGTTGCCCGCGCAGGTGAGCGAGTGGGAGATGGCGAAGCTGGTGACGCTGATGTCGCTGCGGGTGCCGATCCGGGTGCCCCGCAGCCGGGTGTCCAGCACATCGCAGGAATCCTCTATCACCTTGAGCCCGTGCTCGTCGGCGATGGCCCGGATGGCATCCCAGTCGGGGCAGTTGCCCATGAGGTTGGGGGCCAGGATGGCCCGGGTGCGGGGGCCGATCATCTCGGGTATGCGGTTCACGTCGATCTGGAAGGTGTCGGGTTCGACATCCACGAACACCGGCACCAGTTGTTGCTGCACCATTGGGGCCACATCGGTGGAGAAGGTGAGCACCGATGTGATGATCTCGTCGCCCGGTTCCAGATCGAGCAGCCCGATGGCCAGCAGCAGGGCCGAGGAACCCGAGTTGACCATGACCCCCCGGTTCTTGCCCAGCAGGGTTGACACCTCGTCTTCGAAGCGGGCCACGTTCTCGCCGATGAACAGGTTCCCCGAGCGGAGCACGTTCATCACCGCCTCGATCTCCCGCTCGTCCTGAATGGCCCCGGCCGGTGGCAGGGTTCTAACCGGTCTATCTTCCATGGCGATTCACTCTAGGCCGGGCGCTTTTCGATAAGTCGTACCAGCGGGGTCTTGTTCAGGCTGGGCGCTTTTCGATAAGTCGTACCAGCGGGATCCGTCGGTGGGGGGCTTTGGCTTGGTAATCGGCGTACCAGGCCCGGTCGGCCACCAGGCCCTCCCAGGTGGCCCGGTAGTCGTCCTCGTCACAGATGTCGGCCTCGGCCCAGAACCGGTGGCCCACCTCGGTGACCAGCAGCTCGGGGTTGGCCTCCTTGTCGGCGATGTTGAAGTACCACGAGGGATGGGCCTTGGCCCCGGCGAAGGATGCCACCACGATGCGGTGGCCTTCGGGATCCCGCCAGTAGGGCAGCGCCACCTTGTGCTCGGTGCCCGAACGGCGCCCGATGGTGCGGATCAGCACATGGTGCATGCCCACCTGACCCCACACCTCGGGATCGTCGCTGGATTCCATGGCCTCCACATGCATTTTGCTGATGACCGGGATCTCCTCCAGCGAGGGGGTCTCCCAGGTTTGCTCAACCTTTTGATCGCTCATTGGTTATCTCCTTTTGTTCGGTGCGGTTGCTCAGCCCAGCTTCAGAACCCGCCGGGCGTTCTCCCGCAGGAAGCCGGGCCACACCTTGTCCCGGAAGGGCACATCTTTCATCTCGGTCATTATCCGCTCCAGCGACAGGCCCATCGGGAAGTAGCCGGCGTAGATGATCTTGTCGGCCCCCCGGGTGTTGGCGTAGCGGATGATGGCCTCGGGGTAGTGCTTGGGAGCGAACGCCGAGGTGGAGTAGTGCAGGCCCGGCCACTTCAGCATCAGCTTCACCGCCAGATCCTCCCACGGCTCGCAACCGTGGCGGGTGACGAAGGTGAGCTCGGGGAAGTCGTACATCACCCGGTCGATGCGTTCCACGTGCTGGGGAGAGAACGGGAATCGGGGGCCGGGCACACCGGCGCACACGAAGATGGGGATGTCCAGCTCCACGCACTTGGCGTATATGGGATAGAACTTCGCATCGTCGATCGGCACCTGGGGGAAGCAGCCGGACGGGAACGCCCCGGCCGCTCTCACTCCCCATTCCCGGTGGAGCCGATCCATGCGCCGCACCTCGCCCATCACGTCGTTGGGATCCACGCTCATTGAGGGGATGAACCGCTCGGGATGGTTCTTGATCGCCCGCTGCCCGGTCTCGTCCTCGCAGGAGACCATGGCCATCTCGATGTTGAACCGGTCCATCTCGCCCAGAACCACCCGGACGGGGTCGTCGCCGGTACCGTACAGCTCCTTGGGAACCCCCTTGAACATGTACTCCACCGGGAAGTCGAACTCCTCGGACGACTGGGTGTCCTTGGTCTGGGCCCGGATGAAGTCGTAGGTGGAGAAGTCGGGTTTGGGGAACCCGACCATGGTGTCGATGATGGCGATGTCGGTGGGCATGCCCATTGAGGTGTTCCTTTCCTGTTCGGTTATGGCCGTGTTCGGTTCGGGTAAGTGCTTCGGGCTCAGGCCGCTGATGCGGAGCGGGGGGTAATCACGTCCCAGGCGTTGTCGCGCATCATGGCCCTGGTTTCGGCATCGGTGAAGTTGGGAATGTCGTAGATGAAGTCGGTGGGCACTTCCAACCCCTCGGCGTGGGGGTAGTCGGAGCCGAACAGCATGTGATCGGCCCCCATCGTTTCCTTGATCAGGTCGATGTCGTCCTCGTAGTAGGGCGACACCCAGACGTGGGTGAGGAACTGCTCCACCGGGTCGGACCGGAACTCGTGGGGCATCTTGCCGTAGGCGATCTTCAGCTCCTCCACCAGCCGGGGGGCGAACATACCCCCGTTCTCGATGCAGGCGATTCTCAGGTTGGGGTGGCGGTCGTATGTCCCGTGGCAGACCAGGGCGGCCATGGTGTCGAAGATCTGGCGATCATGGCCGGTGATCTGCTTGAACGGGGAGGTGCGGAACGACTGGAAGTCGTCGGTTGGCTCCCACCACTCGTTGTAGTCGTGCAGGCCGCCGTCGCCGCCGTGCATGCCCACGGTGATGCCGGCCTCGGCAATGCGGGCCCATACCGGGTCGTACTCGCTCATGCCCGGCGAGCGGCTGCCGCCATCGGGGGTGGGCACCGGGCCGGGCACCATCACCACCATGCGTGCCCCGCTGTGGAGGGCCCACTCCACTTCGGATACCGCCCAGTCCACGTCGATCATCGAGATCATCGGCGCGGAGAAGATGCGCTCCTGGTAGGCGAAGCCCCAGTCCTCGGCCAGCCACCGGTTGAAGGCACCGAAGGCGGCGGTCACTGCCGGGGGATCGTGGCGCAAAGCCTGCTCCATGCCCACCCCCAGGGTGGGGAAGAACAGGGCCGCCTCGATGCTCTGGGTGTCCATCAGCGCCAGGCGCTGGTCCCGGTTGCGGTACTCGGGGCGCTCGGAGATGGGGTCGAGCTCGCCGAACATGGTTTTGACATCCACGCCGTCCTTGTTGCGGCCCCGGAAGAAGTCCTGGAGCGCTCCCGGCTTGGACACCGGGTCGAACGTGGGGTTGGGGATGAAGCGGTTGATCTTGCCTCCGACCAGCAGGCGGGTCTTGCCGTCGATGTTGGCCCACTGCATGCAGCGTTTCTTCATGGCTGGGTCGATGTGGCGGGTGAAGGCATCGGTGGCCTCGTAGTAGTGGTTGTCGGCATCGAACACCTTGAACGGCAGCTCGGCCATGTGGCACCTCGCAATCGGGGCAATCGGGCTGGACGGTATCTTCCCCCTCCCGATGCCGGATCACAGCTCCCGCCATACGGGTTGGGACTGCTCGGCATTGTCCCCCCTACCAGGGCCCAGCTACAAGTTGCCCCACCCATCCCCCCAAATCAGGCCAACTCCGCCCGGTTCAGACGGTTTGAGGGTTTTGTTGGGGAGAATTGTTATCAACCCAGCTATAGTGCGGGTAACCGAGAACGGAGGTATGTGTATGTCCAGCACTCGTAGGTCGCCGTTCCTGCTTGGAGCAGCCTCTATTTTTGATTTCGCGGGCAATCTGAGACCCAAACGCCGGTCTGAAGGCGATTTGCACGAGGCCGCCACCGAGGCACTGGCAAACGGCTGGCTGACTGTAGGCGACGCTCTCCGAACTGCCATGGGACAGTTTCCCGGCTCAACCCGGTGAGCGAGCATCCTCCAGACCTGAAGAAACCTGAAGAACAAGCCCTGGCGGCCGAAAAAGCAGAATCTGCCCAGGAGGCAAGCTCGACCGAGGTGCGTCTTGCCATGTCCAGGCATCTGCGCATAGGACCTCTTCCTCCACCTGATGATCTACAAGAGTATGAATCGGTGATGCCAGGTGCTGCGGATCGCATCATCACAATGGCAGAATTATGCATTGCTCATCAGCAGAGAATGGGCGAGCAGCAGGCCAAACGGGATTCTCGTCACTCTCTGCTTGGGGTTTGCTCTGGATTATTGGTGACGATTCTTGTCGTGGGCCTCTCAAGCTGGCTGGTCAACAATGGGCATGGCATCTACGGAACTGTGCTGGCATCAACCAACCTTGTCTCGCTGGTAGCAGTTTTTGTTGTTGGTAGCAAGCGACAGTAGTCTTCAGACGCCTACACAGACGGTAGCTGAATGAATTTATTGACGTGACCAAGTATCTGGAATTCAATTGCTGGTTTTTCGCCAGAAACAAGGAGTCGCCTGTCACCAGCCTTGATCTGGACTGGCAGGCTGGTGGGTGGGGCAACGTGAAAAGCCAGCTTACCAGCCCAAATCTTCTATAATCTACTCTGTGCTGATGCTCGAGAGGAGCTTCCCATGATATCCAATATAGACCAGGTGAATCTGGCCCTAAAGTTATTGCGTGACGGATTAGTACCAGTGTGTAAGAAAACCTGGCAGAAACACTACGGCGAGGATTGGCTCAACAGAGTCAACCAAGAACTCCACAGACCTCAGCACAACCCAAACCCCGATGATGTAGCCTTTCTGTTCAACGCTCTCAAGGCCACGTGGGCTCAGGTCTTTGGCCAGTCGCTCGGGCCATCGGTGCGCTCGCTGGTGTTTGAGGTGGCCGATGTGCGTAACCGTTGGGCTCATCAGCAGGCCCTGTCTAGCGATGACATCCTCAGGGCACTTGACTCGATGGAGAGGATTCTGGAAGCCTTCGACAACGCAGAAGAACGCAAGCAGATCCGTAGCCTGCGAGAGAATCTGATGCGTCAGCTCTATGGGGAGGGGTCCCGTCCGGAAGATAAGCCTACCGAGGAAATGAAAGATAATCCTACTAAGAGCGCGCGCAGATAGGTTAGTCGGGGTTGAGTTTGGTGAGTTTGATGGTGATGATGAGGGTGATGGCGAGTGCGAGTTGGCCGAGGCGTGCTTTGGTGTTGCGGTCGGTGTTGCGGCGTAGTTGTCCGAAGTTGGATAGCCAGGGTTCTATGGTCCAGCGTTTCCCCAGGGGTATGGGTTTGGGTTCTTGGGGGGTGGTGGCGGGTGCTCGTTTGGGAGCGCAGACGATGTCTTCGATTCCGTAGCTCCAGCAGGTTCGGCGGACGGGCTCACCGGTATAGCCGCGATCTAGGTGCAGGGTCTCGATGTCTAGGTGTAGACCGCGTTGTGCTGTGGCCGCCAAAGTGGGAGCGAACAGTTGCTGGTCGTGACGGTTCGCGGCCCCAGCGGCCCAACCCACTGGGATAGCTGTTACGGTCCGCCAGAAGCGACCATTTCCACCCGGATTTGCCCCTGTCAACAGGGCTTTTACCCGTTCCCTCCCCACCGCAGGGTGCTTTGTGGGTCGAGGTGTCCACCGATGCTTCGGACAAATCGATGCCCACAACGCGGTCGTAGCCCTCTATGGCTTCGGTGACGACACCTTCGAACACACCCTGGGCGTTCCACTCGTTGAACCGGGTGCGCAACACCGTTTCACCGCCTTTGCCCAACCGGCCGGCCACATCCCAAGAGCACCCGGTCACCAATCGCAACAAGATCCCCTCAAACACGTCACGGTCAGGGATCCTCGGCCGGTGACAACCCAACGGATGGAACACCTCCCCCCGCACCGGCACAAGCGGCTCCACCGCCGCCCACACAGCATCCACCACCCGCGGATCCAAAGCAAGCATGATTACAATACCTCCACCATGTCGTTGTCGTTGAGTAACTACCCGACATCAAAGCCGGACCAACACAACGACAGGTGGATGGTCACCTATCTGCGCGCGCTCTAAGGAGGAGCGTGGCCGTGGGGGCGGACGGGGAGAGCATAGGGGGCGTGACCGCTCGGAGGATAAACCGGCTGAGAAAGCGTGGATTAGTCGAGGTAGATATATGATTAGGAATCGCGATTTTCTGGTTAAGGATTTAATTGACGAAGGTTTGCTGCAAGCAGGAGCTAAACTCACATGGGATCGTAAGGAGTATGGAGTTGATTATTGGGCTGAAGTATTGGACACCGGAAAAATCAAGTTGCTGAAAAGTGGCATTTTTGAATTCACTGATAACTTGACTTGCAATTCTCCTTCAGAAGCAGCAAAAAAAGCAGCCAATACCGTAGCAGCTCAGCCAGGAAGAGAAAAAGAGCGGATTCTGAACTGTAATGGGTGGGAAAAATGGTGTACTGATGACGGCAAACCACTTATAGACCTCCGGAAGCAATATTTTGTGAAGAGGGGAATAATTGGGTAAAGTTTAAAGCCGGTGTGGTACAGGAGCCAGGGTCTGGCCGGTGTCACCGTTGACCAGCACCGTGACGTAGCGGTGCCGTTTACGCATTGATGTCTCATCGACCAGCAACACCCGGCAGGTTTGTCGGCGGTGCCGGTCAGCGACGAGCCCCGCCCAAGCGCTGAGCACACCCATCACCAGATGCCAGCTCAGTTTGTGACACCGCGCGGTTGCCGAAACCGTCATCGTTTTCGCATCGCGGACCAGCCGGCGAGAAAGGCGCTTTGTCAAAGACCGGTAGGCTCTATTGGTGATCGCGACAGAGTTTAGTGTAGATGGTTTGGGCGGGTTGCCAGTGGTGGAGTCTGCGGGGCATGGTGTTGATTAGGTCTTCGATGATGGCGAGGCGTACTGGGCTGATGTTGAGGTTGGTGCTTTTGGGTAGCCAGCGTCTGAGTGTGGCGTTGTTTTGTTCGTTGGTGGGTCGTTGCCAGGGGGATCGGGGTTCGCAGAAGTAGATCTGTATGTTGAGGGTTTTTTCGATGTCGGCCCATTTGGCCATTTCTGTTCCTTGGTCCCAGGTCAGGGTTTTGACCATCCCGGCGGGTTGACGGCCGAGTGCTGCGGTGACGGCTTTGGCGGTGTTTCGGGCATCGTAACCATCGGGTAGTGGCACTACCAGGGTGTGGCGGCTGGTGCGCTCCACCAGGGTGGCTACGGCGGATTGGTTGTTCGCACCGATTATGAGATCACCTTCCCAGTGGCCCGCCTCGGCTCGGGTGGCGACTATTGCGGAAGCGCTGCGCTATGGGCCGGAAATCGCCCAGCACGGAGCGTTTCGCCTGCTCGCAACGGCTTCGGGGTTTGCGCCGGCGGCGTTGTCGTACCAGGAGTTTCCAGCTATCGGCTGCTAGGCCGCTGCGTCCGGTGGGGTCGTAACAGGCCCGGTAGATCGTTTCTGCGCACACCCGCAACCCCCGTTTGCGGGCTCTTCGCGTTTGAGTGGGGAGGGGGTGTTTTTGGGTGGGGTCTGTCTTTTGGGTGGGGGCCTCGCCGATTCTTGTGACTGTCACATAGTCGTGGAGTCGGGAGGTCCCTGGTGGTTGATGTTAGTTGGGTGTTGGGTTACGGTGCGTTGGGTTTGGTGGTGACCGGCCAGTGTGTGGTTGATGGCGAGGTGGTGGTGGAGGTGGAGACACCTCCAGGTCGGCGGGTTTGTTGTGAGCGGTGCGGTCACAGGGCCAGGTCCAAGGGGCGACGCAGAACCCGGTTGCGGGATGCTTGCATCCCGGGGGGTCACCGGGTGCGGGTGGTGTGGAACAAGCGTTTATGGGTTTGCGGGAACGCTGATTGTGAGACCAAGACATGGACTGAGCAGCACTGTTTGGCGAAGCCTCGCTGCCAGCTCACACGTCGGGCCGCAGCTCACGCGGTTGAGGTGTTGGCCGCGGTGGAGGGCTCGGTCGCCGGTGTGGCTTGTAGTTTGGCGGTCGGGTTGGCACACCGTTTGGTCAGCAGTTGAACCGGAACTAAAACAGCGGGCCGATGATCCCGACAGGGTGGGGGCCACCTTCGGGGTGGGATTCGATGAGACCGTGATGAACTCCGCCACCCGCCGGCGCCGGTGCCGCTACATCACCGCCGCGGTGGACACCGCGACCGGCCAGGTCATAGATGTCTTCGACGGCCGCGATGCCAATGACCTGCACAAATGGGTGAGTGCACAACCCCGGGGGTGGAGACAAAATATTCGGGTGGTGTGTTGTGATCCCCACGAGGGGTACAGAAAAGCCATTCGAGCCCTCATAGCCCAGGGCCTGTTACCAGCCGGCACACGGTTGGCCACCGATCCGTTCCACATCGTCCGGCTGGCCAACCAGGCCATCACTCGGGCCCGTCAACGCACCCAGCAACAAACCACCGGTCACCGGGGCCGCAAAGGTGACCCTCTCTACGGGATCCGCAAACTCCTACTGATGGCCGCCGAGCGGCTGGACCCCCGAGGCTGGCAACGCCTACACCAAGCCCTCAAAGCCGGTGACCCCTGCGATGAGGTCCTCGAGTGCTGGCAAGCCAAAGAACAAACCCGATCCATTTTCAAAACCACCAACCCCCAAACCGCCGCCCAACGCCTCGACGACACTATTGCCTACTGCTCCGATCCCGACGCACCCCCAGAACTACAAGCCCTCGCCGGTACCCTCAACCGCTGGCACACCGAAACCATAACCAGCGTCGCCACCGCCACCACCAACGCCCGAACCGAAGCCGCCAACGCCAAAATCAAAGACATCAAACGCAAAGCCAGAGGCTACACCAACATCGGCAACTACCGACTCCGCATCCTAGTTGCCACCGGCCACAAACCCCACCAAAATACACCCACCACAAGAATCAGAACCCACAAAACCCCGCTCAAACGCGAATAGCCCGTTTGCGGAGAGCATCTGAGATCGCATGAGGTGACCAACAATCAGCCAACAACCCGGCCACCGCGTCGGCCAACACCGGATCTGCGGCCAACTTGGACACACGAGGCCTCAAAGCCCGCACATCGGCAGCGGCTTGGGCCGCATCCGCCCGATAGGTCGAACCACCCCCGTTGCGCCGAAGTTCCCGCCACACCGCGGAGCGGCTCCTGCCCAACCGGCGGGCCATCTCGGCTGTCCCCACCCCCATCCCAACCATCGTCTCGATGCGGGCACGCTCGCTCGCACACAACCTCTGTGCCATACTGGAACACCTCCACCGGTGACTCGCCAATGTTTCTGATCGACCATCATGGCCGACCTGTCGCGATCACCGGTGGAGCCTTCCTACCCTCTGCGAACCATCACATATAGTTCTAGTGCCTATAGGAGGATTTGCTGAACTATGAACAATGCTGAGCATTTGGGCTCTGCCGAGAAGTGGGATGAGTTCTGCGGCTGGTGCGCACGTTTTCTTAATGATCCTGAGTTTGACTCTGTACAGGAATACAAACGTGATATTGCAAAGTACTTTGTAAAAGCTAAGGAAGCTCTTCAGGCAGGTGAGAGTAGCTCGAGCTGGAAAGACGAATTAGATAAAGCTTTCCAACATAAAGAGATCAATCACTTTATCCGCTGGAGCTATATTAAAGATAATAAAAATAGAAAAGGTTTCCTCTACTGGGTTGAAGATAATGAAGCTAAAGGGCGCGAGGCTTTAGAAGTCATTTGGGACTGTGAAGGTAATTTGGTGGATAGAATTACAAAGTTCTGTAGTCAAATTGCTGGAGTTATACCAAGACCAGGTACTAGCCTTAGTCTTGCATCGGTATTATTATTGGCTTGTGAAGTGGATGAAAACCCTTTGTTTGCCTGGGAGAGGTTTACAAACTGTTATAAATTGGTTGGTCGTTCTGAGTTCCCCACGGATTCCGAAAGCGACATCTATGAGTATGCTTCAGACTTTCTCGACACTTTGATTAGAGAGTGCAATGAACGTGGGATTGAGGTAAAGAACCGGCTTGAAGCTCGAGGGCTGGTGTGGTCAATCTGGGACATGCACAAAAAAGGAGGCAAACTGATGAATGACAGTAAAGAGGGTCAACCACCGCCCCACCCTCTGGAAAAGTTGGCCGAGGAACTTTATCTAAATGGGGAGTTCCTTGAAGAAATTGGAACGCTCTTGGAGAATCGCGGGCAGGTTATATTGCAGGGGCCACCGGGGACTGGTAAGACTTTTGTTGCCCGCCGACTCGCTGCCTACCTAACCGGAGCCGAGGATAGGGTGAGTGTTGTCCAGTTTCATCCGTCTTATGCTTATGAGGATTTTGTTGAGGGCTACAGACCGGCCCTGATTGAGGGTCAACCGGGCTTTAAGTTGCAGGCTGGCCCCCTGAAGCGGGCGGCTGCTGCGGCGGCAAAAGAGCCGGATGCGAAGCATATTCTTATCATCGACGAGATCAACCGGGGCAATGTTGCGAAAATCCTTGGCGAGCTGTACTACCTGCTCGAGTACCGGGATGACGAGATGCACTTGCAGTACTCGAAACAGGCGTTTTCATTGCCTGAGAATCTTTGGATCATCGGGACCATGAACACCGCTGACCGATCCATCGCGCTTGTGGACTCGGCCTTGCGCCGCCGCTTCTACTTCGTTGACTTCTACCCGGACGAGCCTCCAATCTCCGATGTTTTGCCAAAGTGGTTGAAGGACAACAAACCGGAGTTGATGTGGCTTGCCGGTGTGGTTGAGAAAGCCAACGAGTTATTGGGTGACCGGGACTACGCGATTGGTCCGAGCCATTTCATTGCCATGGGGAATAACCTTGACGAGCCGTGGATCAAACGCATCTGGGAGCATTCGATCCTACCCCATGTGAGGGAGCTGCTCTTCGGTGAACATGATCGAATTGACGAGTTCCAACTCGATAGACTCCGTGAGATCTCAAGCTCCACAAATGATGACTCCAAACCGGATTCCTCCTCGGAGGATCAGCCTGAGGAGTGAATATCCTGTCATGCGTTTTATTGATCTGGAAGAATATAAAACTAAACCCAATGTTTTACTGACATCGCAACAGCGGGATCAACTCAGTCGGTTGGCTCCGTCGATAAGCATAGCTCCATCCCCGGGGAGCAATGATCACTACGATCTCACCCCTGACTCGGTTGTTGGCACGGTAATGCTGGGCGATTTGCAAATCATCGTACATCCGAAATTGACCATCGAAAACGTCCTCTTCCTGGTGTCATATGCCCTCGACTTGTTGGACAAAAAGAAACCAGACCCATCTACCCTGGGCAAGTCCGACAGCCTTGTCGAGGCGATGATCCCGTCTTTTTTGCACCACGTTAAGGCAGCAACCGGTCGTGGACTTCTCAGAGACTATCTCTCGGTCGAAGACTCACTCAATACTGTCCGGGGCCGTATCCTACTCGGAGACCAGATTGCCCGCCACCACGGCCGGGTGCCTCCGATAGAGGTCTCCTTCGATGAGCACACCGAGGACATTCTCGAGAATCGGCTCCTGGCCACAGCGACCGATAGACTGCTGCGACTTGGTGTTCACAACTCTGAACTTCGGGACTCCCTCCGAGAGAGTCGGCATATGTTCTCGGGAGTTTCGCGTATCACCGAACCGGCCCGTGAGCCCGAGATTCACTGGACTCGACTCAACGGCCACTACCAACCGGCGGTGAGGCTGGCCACCCTAATTCTCAAGAACACCGGTTTCGACCTCCAGCAAGGCGACGCACCGGCCAGCACCTTCCTTGTGGACATGAACCAGGTTTTCGAGGGATTCGTTCACACGGCGCTTCGAGAAAAGTTGGGCCTGGGTGAGCACGCATTCCCGCGCGGAAGCCAGCTCTGCCTGGACGAAGCAGGAAGCATCAGGATGCACCCGGATCTGTCGTGGTGGCAAGGCAAGCAGTGCCGCTTCATCGGTGATGTCAAGTACAAGCAGACCGATGACGGGATGGGCAAGCATGCCGACCTTTACCAGTTGCTCGCCTATGTAACCGCAGCCGGCCTCGACGAGGGGCTGCTGATCTATGCCGCAGGAGAGTCGGAGCCGGCAACCCATGAGATCCCAATGGCGGGCAAGCGGCTGCGGGTCGAGACCCTCAACCTCGCCGCCACCCCGGAAGAGATCCTCGGGCAAGTCGAACAAATAGCCAACTACATCAAACACACAGCCTTTGACATGTCAGCCATCAGGGTGGCCTGAACCTGGCCCGAGAAGCCACCCAGCGCGTTGGATCGCAAAAGATGTTGTCACTGTTGTTGGTAGACTGGTGGGTATGGAGTTAGGGGTTCTGAGCAGGGAAAACACTTATGTGGGGGAGCGGCCCGCCGCGGCGTGTGGGGTTGGTTCGGGGGTGCATGTGGATGCTGTGGAGGTGGTGGGGTTGGATGATGCTGGTTTGGATTTGCGGTTGCGGTTGATCGGTCGGGCTCGCAATCGTTTGGACGGTTATCTGGCTGAGGTGGTGGCTGAGAAGAAGCGGCGCAGTTGTGCTTTTGATGCCAAAGGTGCTTTGCAGGATGGTTTGCGCCAGTCGGGTCGTGAGGCTCAGCGGATCGTGGATGAGGCGGAACGGTTGGAGTCGTTGCCGGTGGCGCGTGAGGCGCTGGTTGACAGTCGCATCACTTCTGAGCACGCCCGCATCCTGGGTAGTGCGGCCAAGGCAGGGCCGTTGGATGAGCAAAAGATGGTGGCTGCTGCGGAATCTCAGAGTCCGGAGCAGCTCCGTCGCACGGTGCGGGCTCATCAAGATGAGCTGTCGGGCGGTGATGATGGTTCGAAGCGGTTGGAGCGTCAGAAGAACGCGCGTACCGCTACTTTCGGTGAGCGCGACGACGGTATGTGGTGCCTGTACGGCCTGTTCGACCCGGTCACAGCTCAACGTATTCGGGCCGCTTTGAACCATAGGACGGACATGGCCTGGCACGCCGCCGGTGGTCGTGAGCACCGCGAGGTTCGTCATCGCCGGGCCGATGCGATTGCTGAGTTGTTGACCCGAACCACCGAGGACGATGGTGAGGATGGCATCAGGGAGCGGCCCCAGCCGACCAGTTTGTTGATCCTCGCCGACTATGACGTGATTGACCACAAACTCGGGCGGCCCCGCCTGGCCGATGGCACTCCGCTGACCGACGGGGAGTTCCGCGAACTGGCCTGCGATGCCGAGGTGCTCACCGGTATCTTCAACCGCGACCTGGAGTGCTTGTCGCTGGGCCGCCAGCGCCATCCCAGTCCCCAACTCCGAGCCACCCTCATAGCCCGCGACCAGGGGTGCATCGGGTGTGCCAAAGAGCCCGAATGGTGTGTCAGCCACCACATCGAGCACTGGCAACACGGCGGGCCCACCCGACCCGACAACCTGGTGCTGGTCTGCCACGACTGCCACCACAAAACCCACCACCGCAACTGGAAAGTCGAAAAACACCCCGACACCGGCCGCCCCTACCTGCGACCACCCTGGCAACAACCACCCAAACCCACCCAAAGACGCTAAACCAACATCAAACCAGAGCAACCCGAATAGCCCAACCCAGAAAGAACTACCCGCCGGCAGAGCCAGTTGGTGGTTCGGGTGGACATCTGCGGTCCGGGAGGTCGGAGTTATGGGCGTTGTCAATCAGCGGCACCCTGGAGTGTTAAAAACCGGTACTCAAAGGTGTCGAAAACCGGTACTGTGTAGGGGCGGTGGAGTATCTGGAGCGCCTGGCGGACGAGCGCATCATCGGGTTGATCCGAGAGCTTCCGGCGCTGGCGCTCACCGGCCCGCGAGCTTCGGGGAAGACCACCACAGCAGCGCGTTACGCCCGAACAATCATAAGGCTGGACCGAAAGGCCGAAGCCCTAGCGGTTGCGGCTGACCCGGACGCTGCCATCGAGGGTCTGGACGAGCCCGTGCTGCTTGACGAGTGGCAGGAGATGCCCCAAGAGCTGGGGGCTGCTGATTAGCACGCTATGGGCTTGACCAGCCCCTCCAACAATGGTTCATCCGTGCCCAGAGGTTTGTCCAAAACATAATCTTTACCGGATATCTTCTATAGATCTGGGCCAGCTTATAGCTGGTGAAAATGTGAAGCTAAAATGTCCTTCAAGAGGATTCACTTAGTATTGCAATCACAATAAGGATAGCGAAAAGTAGCATTACAATATTTATAACTAATCCAGCTATCGCTAGTCCCTTACCTTGGCGACCCTCAACATTGGCACGACGCAGTCCAATGCTGCAAAAGACAATGCTAAGAACAAATATAGGAAAGCCAACAAAAGGGGTCAGCGTAAAGAAGGATAGAATAAATCCTGCGGTGGCCATACCATTAGCTGGTTTAATGTGTGGGTTTGTTGCAGATGTCATAGTGATACTTATACTATGTATATCCCTATTTGTCAAATTCTATGGTTGTCAATTTGGAGCCTTCGCGTTGAAGCAGGATAGTGGGTGTGCTGGGTGGCAGGTGAGTCCCGGCGGGCAATGCCGGGGATACAGCTATGGGGCGGTTGGGCTTGGGGGCGTAGCATTGGGGTTGTGAGCGATGCCGTGATGAGCCTGGCCGATGATTTCGAGGTGGTTGGGCGGGACCAGTGGATGGCACTGGTGGAACAGGTGCTGCGGGGAGCACCCTTCGACGAGAAGCTGGTGAGCACCACCTACGACGGCATCTCCATCCAACCGCTGTACACCGGCGCTGACCATTCGGGCGACACCGGCCTGCCCGGTATCGCGCCGTTCACCCGGGGCGGCAGGCTAACCGGCGGGCCGTGGCAAGTCCGCCAGGCGCACAGCCGAGCCACGGGCAACCAGGCCATACTCGCCGATCTGCGCGGGGGAGCCGATGCCATCGAGCTGCACCTGGACGGACCGGCCAGCGTCAAGGAGCTGGACGCTCTGCTGGATGGCGTTCCCTCCACGGTGCCGGTGATGCTGTCCCCCGGCAGCAGCGGTGCGATCTGCCCCCTGGTCGAGTGGTGGGAGCAAGGGGGCATGGACCGCTCCGAAGCCCGAGGCGGTTTTGGGATCGATGCCGCTGATCCGGCTGCGGCACCGTCGGTGGCCAACTCCTCGCACTATCCGGGGGTGCTGGTGGCGGTGGTGAACGCGGCCCAGCTGGCCGATCGGGGTGCGTCCGAGGCCCAGGAACTGGCCGGCTCGCTGGCCGATGCGGTGACCTACCTGCGGGCCTGCCACCAGGCCGGCATCGAGGTCTCCGAGGCCGCGTCCAAGTTGGAGTTTCGCTACGGCGCGGGGGTTGACCAGTTCCTGACCGTGGCCAAGCTGCGGGCCGCCCGCCGGTTGTGGGCCCGGGTGATCGAGGCCTGCGGGTCGGATCAGGTGGCACAACGCCAGCACGCGGTGACCTCCTGGGCCATGATGAGCCGCCGCGACCCGGTCGTGAACATGATCCGCACCACGGTGGCCTGTTTCGCCGCCGCGGCCGGTGGTGCCGACTCCATCGGTGTGAGGCCTTATGACTCCGCCGTTGGAGTGCCCGATCCCCTGGGGCTGCGCATTGCCCGCAACACCCAGTTGCTGCTGCGGGAGGAATCGCACCTGCACCAGGTGATCGATCCGGGCGGGGGCTCGTACTATGTCGAAGCGCTCACCGATGCCCTGGCGCAAAAAGCCTGGGCGCTGTTCCAGGAACTGGAAGCCGGAGCCGACCTTGCCGGCCGCATCCAGCAGACCAGCGTCGCCCGGAACCGTGATGTGGCCACCCGGCGCTTGCCGCTCACCGGAGTGAGCGAGTTCGCCGACCCGCACGAGGTTCCGCTGGATCGTCCGCCGCTGTCGGACCCTGGACTGTCGATGCTGGTTGACAACGGGCTGAACCGGCTGGCCGAACCCTACGAGGCCCTGAGGGATGCTGCCGATGCCGCTCCCGAGCGAGCCAGGGCGTTTCTGGTCAACCTCGGCCCGCTACCCACCCACACTGCCCGATCCACGTTCGCGGCCAACCTGCTCGCCGCCGGCGGCATCCGCTCGCTCACCAGCGAGGGGTTCGACACCCCGGAACAAGCGGCGCAGGCATGGTCGTTGGCGGGCACGCCGGTGGCGGTGCTGTGCTCCTCCGACGAGGTGTACGCCACCCAAGCCGGGCCCACGATGGCGGCGCTGAAAAAGGCCGGCTGCGACTACGTGGTGATCGCCGGACGACCCGGCCAGCGTTGGGGTGCCGATGACTGCCTTGCCGATGCCCACATGGCCAATGATCACCTGGCCGATGACCATCTGGCTGATGCCCACATATACCTGGGCTGTGATGCCTTGGCCGTGCTGCGAGCAATCCACGAGAGGCTGGGCCTGTGACCATCCCCGACTTCTCGAAGGTTGATCTTTATGACTATGGCCGCCCGGCGAGCGATCCGGGGGGTTCAGCGAGTACCGCGGCGAGCGCTCATGATCCGGGTCGAGGCCGCAGCCGGTGGGATGAGCTGGTGGCTGCCGAAACCGGTGAGCATCCCGATGAGCTGGTGTGGGCCACCCCCGAGGGCTTCGGCGTGCACCGGCTGTACACCGCCGAGGATCGGGCCCCGCTGGACTTCTGCGACACCTATCCCGGTCTGGCCCCCTACCTGCGGGGCCCTTATGCCACCATGTACGTGACCCAGCCGTGGACCATCCGCCAGTACGCCGGGTTCTCCACCGCCGAGGATTCCAACGCCTTTTACCGGCGCAACCTGGCCGCGGGGCAAAAGGGCCTGTCGGTGGCCTTCGACCTGGCCACCCACCGGGGCTACGACTCCGACAACCGGCGGGTGAGCGGCGATGTGGGCATGGCCGGGGTGGCCATCGACTCGATCCTCGACATGCAGATCCTGTTCGACGGCATCCCGCTGGACCGGATGAGTGTGTCGATGACCATGAACGGGGCAGTGCTGCCCATCCTGGCCATGTACATCGTGGCCGGAGAGGAGCAGGGGGTGGCCCCCCAGCAGCTCGCCGGAACCATCCAGAACGACATCCTCAAGGAGTTCATGGTCCGCAACACCTTCATCTACCCCCCGGCCCCGTCCATGCGGATCGTCTCCGACATCTTCGCCCACACCTCGGCCCACATGCCCAAGTTCAACTCCATCTCCATCTCCGGCTATCACATGCAAGAAGCGGGGGCCACGCTCGACCTGGAGCTGGCCTACACCCTGGCCGACGGGGTGGAGTACGTGCGGGCCGGGGTGAACTCCGGGCTGGACATCGATGCCTTCGCCCCCCGGCTCAGCTTCTTCTGGTGCATCGGCATGAACTTCTTCATGGAGGTGGCCAAGCTGCGGGCCGCCCGGCTGCTGTGGGCCAAGCTGATGCGCCCGTTCGGCCCGGCCAACCCCCGATCCCTGTCGCTGCGCACCCACAGCCAGACCTCGGGGTGGAGCCTCACAGCCCAGGACGTCTACAACAACGTTGTCCGCACCACCATCGAGGCCATGGCCGCCACCCAGGGTCACACCCAGTCGCTGCACACCAACGCCCTGGACGAGGCCCTGGCCCTGCCCACCGACTTCTCGGCCCGGATCGCCCGCAACACCCAACTGCTGCTTCAGCACGAGTCGGGCACCTGCAGGGTGGCCGATCCCTGGGGAGGCTCGTACTACGTCGAGCGGCTCACCCACGACCTGGCCAAAAGAGCCTGGGAGCACATCGCCGAGGTGGAGGCCGCCGGCGGTATGGCCGAGGCCATCGAAGCCGGGATCCCCAAGATGCGGATAGAGGAGGCCGCCGCCCGCACCCAGGCCCGCATCGACTCGGGAGCCCAGACGGTGGTGGGCGTGAACCGGTACCAACCGCAGAGCGAGGAGCCCGTTGAGGTGCTGAGGGTGGACAACGCCGAGGTGCGGGCCGCTCAGATCGCCCGGTTGGGCCGGTTGCGGGCCGAGCGGGACAGCGAAGCCTGCCGCCGGGCCTTGGATGCGCTCACCGCGGCGGCGGCACAACCACCGGGCCAGGCGGGATCCAACCTGCTGGCGAGGGCCGTGGATGCGGCTCGGGCCCGGGCCACCGTGGGAGAGATCAGCGATGCCCTGGAGAAGGTGTATGGTCGCCATGCCCCCCGCATTCAAACGATTTCGGGGGTGTACCGGGCAGAGATGGGACGCAGCGACGACGCGGGCGGCACCGGCAAGGTGCGGGAAGCGGTGGCCGGCTTCGCGTCCCAAACCGGTCGCCGACCCCGCATCCTGGTGGCCAAGATGGGCCAGGACGGCCACGACCGGGGTCAGAAGGTGATCGCCACCGCATTTGCCGATCTGGGCTTCGACGTGGATGTCGGGCCGCTGTTCCAAACCCCGGCCGAGGCGGCTCGCCAAGCGGTGGAGGCCGATGTGCACATCGTGGGGGCATCCTCGCTGGCCGCCGGGCACCTGACGCTGGTACCCGAACTGCAAGCCGAGCTGAAAGAGCTGGGACGGCCCGACATCATGATAGTTGTGGGCGGGGTGATCCCCCCCAGCGACCACGACGAGCTACGAGCAGCCGGGGCCGAGGCCATATTCGGACCGGGCACGGTGATCGCCGACGCCGCCCTGGAGTTGCTGGCCGCCCTGGAATCCCGGGAGCGATGATCGATCTCGACTTTTGTGTCGAGGGGTGCCGATGATCGATCTGGACGCTTGTGTCGAGGGGTGTCGATGATCGATCTCGACGCTTGCAAGCCTTGTGGTTGGGGTGGGTAAACCGATGATCGATCTGGATGCTTGTGTCGAGGGGGTTCTGGCTTGTGATCGCATTTGGCTGGGGCGGGCGGTCACGCTGGTGGAGAGCACCCGTGCCGGCGACCGGGAATTGGCCGGGGAGCTCTTGGGGCGCTTGCTGGCCCATACCGGGAATATCAAGGAGGCCAAAGAGGCCAAGGATGTCAAGAGGGTGGGGATCACCGGCGTGCCCGGGGTGGGCAAGTCCACCTTTATCGACACGCTGGGCACCCACCTCACCGGAAAGGGACACCGGGTGGCGGTGCTGGCGGTGGATCCGTCCTCGGTGGTTTCGGGGGGAAGCATCCTGGGGGACCGGACCCGAATGCCCAACCTGGCCGTGGACGATGCCGCCTACATCCGACCCTCGCCGTCTTCGGGGTTGCTGGGCGGGGTGACCCGCACCACCCGCGAGACCATGGTGGTGGTGGAAGCAGCCGGCTTCGACGTGGTGCTGGTGGAGACGGTGGGGGCGGGCCAGTCGGAGACAGCGGTGGCCGGCATGGTTGACCTGTTCCTGGTGATGATGCTTCCCGGAGCGGGCGATGAGCTCCAGGGAATCAAGAAGGGTGTGCTGGAGCTGGCCGACATCCTGGTGGTGAACAAGGCGGATGGCGGCAACGAGATCGCCGCCCAGCGGGCAGTGCGGGACCACCGGGCGGCACTGGCCCTGACCGCTCCGGCCCAACCCAACTGGGTGCCCCCCGTTCTGGCGGTGAGCGCCATCGAGGGTACCGGCATCGATCAGGTGTGGCGTCATATTCAGGACTACTTCGGGCAGGCCACAGCTTCGGGCCAACTAGCCGGCCGCCGAGCCGACCAGCAGGTGCGCTGGATGTGGGCGATGGTGCACGACCGCCTCCAGGATCGATTGCAAAAATCCCCGGCGGTCGCCAACCTGATGCCCAGCCTGGAGCAGGAAGTGGCCGCGGGCCGAACCACCCCCGCCACGGCATGCGACCGGATTTTCGCCGCCTTCGACGGGTGAGTGCGTCCAAGTTTGGCTACAGCCCGAAACCGAACACTAACCTTTAAATTTTACAAGTAGGTTCTGCAAGCAAGTTTTGCAGTTACTGGTGCGACTGGAGGGAGTCCCAAACCATGAAAATCAAATCGAAGCTTCTGGTGCTTGTCGCCGTTTTGTTCACGATGGCCCTAGTGGCCGGGGCCTGCGGCAACGATGACGACGACTCATCTCCTGCTGACACGCCCGCTCCTGCTACCCAAGCGCCGGAGGAGCCGATGGGTGGGGATGAGCCGGATGCCGAACCCAGTGGTGAGGATGAGCCAGATGACGAGCCCGAGCCTGACGATGGCATGAGCCTGGCCGGGACCGTGGTCACCATTTTGGGCCCGGAAACCGGCACCGAGGCGGAGGGCTTCCTGGCCGGTTTCGACCCGCTGACCGAACGCACCGGCATTACGGTCAATTACTCCGGCAATCGTGATGCCACCACCGAGTTGAGCTTGGCCCTGGAGGCCGGCAACCCGCCCGATATCGTCATCATTCCCCAACCGGGGCGCATCATCGAGTTCGGGGAGGACGGTGAGGCCGTGGCCCTGCCCCAGTCGCTTCTCGACAACATAAGCGGGGCTTACGACCCCTTCTGGTTCGATCTGGCCACCACGACGGGTGGGCAGGTGTACGGCGTTCCCAACAAGGGCGATGTGAAGAGCCTGGTTTGGTACAGCCCGTCGCTGTTCGACGAGAGGGGCTACGAGATCCCCACCTCCTGGGACGAGCTCGAAGCACTCACGGAAAAGATCAAGGCTGACGGGTTGGTGCCATGGTGCATCGGCATCGGGTCTGGTGACGCAACCGGCTGGGTGTTCACCGACTGGATGGAGGACATGATGCTCCGCATCCACGGCCCCGATGTCTACGACCAGTGGGTGTCCCACGAGATTCCCTTCAACGATCCGCGAGTGGTCGAGGTGGCCGAGTTCGTGGGCGACATCTGGTTCGGGGAGGGCAACGTGCTTGGTGGCCGTGACCTGATTGCGTCAACCGGCTTCCAGGAGGCGGCCCTGCCGATCATCGACGGCGACTGCGTGCTGCACCGCCAAGCCAACTTCGCGGGCGCGTTCTTCACCGCAGCGGAGGCATCGCTCGGCCCCAACGGTGACGTGAACGTGTTCTACCTGCCGACCATCAGCGACGAGTTCGGGACAGTTGTGCTCGGGGCCGGAACCCATGCGGTGGCCTTCACCGACAAGCCCGAAACTCTTGCGGTTATGGAGTACATCGGCACCGCCGAGTACGCCAACGCTCGCATCATGGCCGACAAGGGCGGGTTCCTGTCGCCCAACCGCGAGCACGACACCTCGCTTTACAGCTCGGACTTCGACCGCGGCCTGGCCGACATACTGGTGAGCGCGGATCCCTTCCGGTTCGACGCTTCCGACCTCATGCCTCCCGAAGTGGGGGCGGGCGAGTTCTGGCGCTCGGGCACCGATTATGTGTCGGGCTCGAAGTCTGCGCAGGAGTTCGCTGACGACACCGAGGATGCGTGGCCGTCCTCCTAACCCAACACTAGGCGGCTGGTCGTAATCCTTATGGAGGTTGTTGACGGTTCGGTTGGGTGAGCCATGAGCCAAATCATCACAATGCTCATCAGCGTCGCCGGGGCGCTGGTTGTCACCGCGGTGCTGTTTGTCGGTGCCGACCGCACCGTTGACTCGGCCCTGAACCGATGGCCGGCCTTCATGGCCTCTATCGGGGCAGTGCTGGGGCTGGTGGCCGGAGCTGTGCTCCAGCACAATGGATGGATCCCCCGAGGCCCGGCCGCCGGGGGGCCGTTCTCCGAGGGCTGGCTGGTAATCGTCATCGGCGGGATTATCGGGGCTGCCCTCGGGGGTGCCGGGGGGCGAGCGCTGGTGCCCGCTCTGGATCGGCGCATTCGCCTGGAGGCCCGGCTGAGACCATGGGTTTTCGTGGGCCCGGCCCTCTTGTTCGTCACCGGTGGTTTGATCATTCCCGGTTTCCGAACCCTGTGGTTGTCGTTGAAGAACGGAACTCGGGGCCAAGAAGCCGGTTTCACCATCGAGCACTACCGGGACATATTCACCAATCAGAACTTCTTCTCCGTTTCCGGATGGAGCTCGTTTCTCACCAGCCGCCTATTCATAGTTGCCCTGGCCGCCGCCGCCGTTGCGGGGGTTGCCGCTTGGGCCAGCGCATCCCGGATTGTCGGTGGCCCGCTGAGAGCGAACCTGGCCCGGCGAACCATGAGGGTTCTCGGCATCCTCGCCGCTTTGCTCGGCACGGCGGCGCTGCTCGGCTTCATCGAGTCGGTGATCCGCGAGCCGAACCGGTCCGAGATCGTGGACGTGCTCACCGTTCTGGTGTCGAGCCGGACAACGCTGGTGGTTGTGGCCGCAGTGGTTGTCGCACTTTTGGGGGCATGGTTCTGGGCCGGGCTGCGCAGCCGTGATGTGGAGATGGACTGGGGATCCCCCACATCCTCCATGATGCTGGTGCTGGCCATCGCCATGGGTATTTTCGGCTTGCTCTCCACCCTTCGAGGGGCGGTGTGGAACAACATCTGGTGGGTGTTCACCGTAGCCGGGCTGTCCACCATGCTCGGCCTGCTGCTGGCCATTTTGGCCGAGCGGGCTCGGGGTGAGCGGGTGGCCAAGACCCTGATTTTCATGCCCATGGCCATATCCATGGTTGGTGCCGCGGTGATCTGGGACTTCATGTACGAGGTGCAGCCCACCGGTGCCCAAACCGGCCTGCTCAACGCCTTACTCCAAGGTCTCGGGTTTGAACCCCGGGGGTTTTTCATCAACTCCTCGATGATTCCCTGGAACAACTTCTGGATCATGTTCATCATGGTGTGGATCCAAAGCGGGTTCGCCATGGTCATCCTGTCGGCCGCCATCCGGGCCGTTCCCGAGGACCTCACCGAGGCAGCCCGGGTGGATGGGGCCAATGAAATACAGGTCTTCTGGCGGGTGGTGGTACCCCAGATCCGGCCCACCATCATCGTCGTGGTCACCACGCTCATGGTGATCGTCACCAAAGTGTTCGACCTGGTGAAGGCCACCACCAACGGGGCCAACCGCACCAACGTGCTGGCCAATGAGATGTTCGACCAGCTCCGCGACCGCAACTTCACCTCCAGCAGCGCGTTCGCGGTGGTGCTGCTGGCCCTCGTCCTGCCGGTAATGATCTACAACATCCGCAGGCTGCAATCGGAGTTGAGATGAGCACCGCCGCCAGCCCGACCGGTTGCCATCTGCTGGCGGCATCCAGGCTGCAATCGGAGTTGAGATGAGCACCGCCGCCAGCCCGGTCACCACCGCGCTTATGCCCACGGGCCGAAGACTCCGCCGGATGCTGGCCAATGCCCCCAGTTGGGTGATGTGGCTGATCGTGGTGGTTTGGACCGTGCCCACTTTCGGGCTGTTCGTCTCTTCGTTCCGCAAGGTTCCCGACATAAACAGCTCGGGCTGGTGGACGGCGTGGAACGACCTCGACAACCTGACTTTCCAGAACTACCGCGACATCTTCAGGGACAGCGCCGCCCAACCGTCCATGTGGGAGTTCGCCCTCAACTCGCTCGCCATCGTGGTGCCGGCCACCATCATTCCCATCGCCATTGCCGCCTTCGCCGCCTACGGGTTTGCCTGGATCGACTTCCGGGGTCGCAACTGGCTCTTCATCGCCCTGGTCTCGATGATCGCTCTGCCCAACCAGATGGCCTTCGTACCGCTGCTCCAGTTGTTCAACAACGGGGCCCGGCTCACCATCCCCGGCCTGGATTGGACCTTCGTGCTTATTCCCGATGTGGGAGTGGCCAACACCGCCGCCGCGGTCTGGCTGACCCACACGGCGTTCGGCCTGCCGCTGGCCGTGTTGTTGCTGCACAACTTCATAAGCCAGTTGCCCAGAGAGGTGTTCGAGGCGGCCCGGATCGACGGTGCCGGCCACCTCACCATCTTCTGGCGCCTTGTCGTGCCCCTGGCCCGCCCCGCGCTGGCCGCTTTCGCTGTCTTCCAGTTCTTGTGGACCTGGAACGATTACCTGATAGCTGCGGTATTCCTCACCGACAACGAGCCGATGACGGTGGCGCTGGTCAACCTGGTTGGCGAGCGAGGCTCCAATTTCCAGCTCCGTTTTGCCTCCGCGTTCGTGATCATGATTGTGCCGCTCATCGTGTTTTTCAGCCTCCAGCGCCATTTCGTGCGCGGGCTGCTGGCGGGTTCGGTCAAGGGCTGATCCCCACCGAGGTAATTCAAGATACTCTCCGAGATACTCACAGCACTTCGGTGAGTGCCACCGGCCCGCCGGTCGCCATGGACCGCTGCCCCGCAACCCCCATGGCCACGCACACCGTGGCGGCTTCGAGCGCCGCAATGGATCGGGCCTTGGAATCGGGGCCACCACCCGCGCTTATCGCCTCCAGGAAGCGCTGATGCTCCACGAAGCTCGAACCATGATGAACTCCCTCGTAGGGGGCCTTGACCGGAGTGTGAACGGCTTGGACCGCGCCAATCGAATGCTCGCCCCTGCGCCCGATCCGCACGATGTGCTCCGGTACGAATGCCTCCACCTTGCCGGTGTCGCCGATCACGGCGAACTCCTGCTGGTTGTGGGTGGCTTCGGCGAACATGCAAAGGTCGAGCATCGCCCGGGCCCCGTCGTCGTAGTCGACCACGACATAGGCATTGTCATCAATATCGGGAACACGGCCCCCGTAGCGCTCATCCAGGTGGTTGACCGCTTGGCTTCCCGAGGCGAACACCCGTTCGGGCCGCCCCGCCATCACCAGGTTCATCAGGTCGAAAAAGTGGCAGCACTTCTCCACCAGCGTTCCGCCGGTGTTTTCGGCGAAGCGGTTCCAGTTGCCAACCTTGGGCAGGAACGGAAACCGGTGCTCGCGTATCGAAACCATCCGTACCCGGCCCACCGCACCCCCTCGTACCTCGGTGAGAAGCCGGGCGAACGGTTCCATGTACCGGTACTCCAACCCCACCCGGATCACCCCGCGATGATGAGCGGCGGCGTCGACTATCCGGCGGCTGCCGGCCACGGTGGTGCAGAGCGGCTTTTCGATCAGCACGTGCAGATCGGTTCCCAAAACGTCGCCCAAAACATCGGCATGGGTCATGTTGGGCGTGGAGATGACCACCGCATCGCACACTTCGCCGGCCAGCAAGTCCTTGTGGTCGGCGAACCGTTGCGCTCGGGGGGCCATCGCCCCCGCGGCTTCGAGGGATGGGAGGTGGGGGTCGGCCAGCGCGACAACCTCGGCACCGGGAAGGTGGCGGATGTTGGCCATGTGCTCCTGGCCCATCATGCCAACCCCGATAATGCCGTAGCGGATCATCCTGTTGCTCCCCCATAGCCGCTGCATAGCCGGTGGTGACCGGAGGTAACCGTCCAGATCGGGGGAGCATCCCCGTGCTTCCCGGTGGGCGGCTTCACACGGTAGCTTGATTTGGTGCCAACCAGCCTCATCAATCCCGATCCCATCCCCCTCGGTTCCGACTTTCGGGTCGGCCGGCTAGGATTCGGTTGCTGGCGCCTCGTCGGCGGCTCGCAATACCACTACCGGGAGCTGCTGGAGACCGCCCTGGGTTTGGGTATGAACCTGGTTGACACCGCCGATGTGTACGGCCTCGATTGGGGCGGGACATCTTTCGGTGAGGCCGAGGACAACCTGGGACGGGTTCTGGCCGAGGCCCCCGGCCTGCGGGACCGGATGGTTCTGGCCACCAAGGGAGGCATCACCCCGCCCACCCCCTACAACTCGGGCTCGCCGGCCATCACCGCCGCCTGCGAGGCTTCGCTCGGCCGTCTCGGGGTGGATGTCATCGACCTCTACCAGATTCACCGGCCCGATCTGTTCACCCACCCCGCAGAGTTGGCCGAGGCCCTGGTTGCACTGCGTGACCAGGGGAAGATACGGGAAGTGGGGGTGTCCAATTTCACCCCCCGCCAGCACGAGGCGCTCGCCGCTCACCTGCCGTTTCCGATAGCCTCCAGCCAGCCCGAGTACTCCGCCGCCTGCTTGGGGGCGCTGCGGGACGGCACGCTGGACCTTTGCATGCGTGATGGGGTTGTTCCCCTGGCTTGGAGCCCGCTGGCCGGGGGAAGGCTGGCCGATGGCACCGAGGTGCGTCCCGAGTTGGTCGCTGCGCTGGACCGGCTGGCCGAGCACCATGCCACCAGCAGGAGCGCTCTGGCCATCGCTTTCGTGCTGGCTCATCCGTCTCGCCCGGTTGCGCTGCTGGGAACACAGAATCCCCAGCGGCTGGCCGATGCCGCCCAAGCAGCCGCCATCTCCCTGGATCGGGCTGACGTCTACAGCATCATCGAGGCCTCCGAGGGTGTCCCATTGCCGTGAGCGGTTCGCCCCGCGGTTCGGCACCTACCATCGCAGTGAAGTGGTCTCTCAATCCCTTCCCATTGCCGTGAGCGGTTCGTCGGGCGGTACTGCGAAAGGTTCTGCTCCCGTGGAGGTGGCATGGTTCGCGGCGCTGTGCGACGACGACTACGAGTTTCTGGGTGTGGCCGACCCTGGGTTGGCCAGTTCCTGGGAGCACTGCCGCAACATCACCCTGGCCGCTGATCGCCAAGGATTCGACAACATCCTCCTTCCCTCGGGCTACGCGCTGGGTATCGACTCCACCGCTTTCGCCGCCGCCGTGGCACCGCTCACCGAGCGGATCCAACTCCTGTTGGCCGTGCGAATGGGGGAGTTGTGGCTTCCTCAGCTTGCTCGCCAAATGGCCACCATCGACCGGGTGTTGGGCGGGCGCCTCACCATCAACATCATCTCCAGCGACATTCCCGGCCGCACCCTCGACTCCGAACCCCGCTACAGGCGCACCCTTGAGTGGATGCAGGTGCTGCGGACACTGCTCGACGGCCGGTCGGTGGACTTTCACGGCGAGTTCGTGGATCTGGCCATTGATCCCCCCCGAGCCACCACCCTGTCGGGCCGCTGCCCGCCCCTCTACTTCGGCGGTTTCTCCGATGCCGCCCGGGAGGTGGCAGCGGCCGCGGCCGATGTTTTTCTCACCTGGCCCGACACTGTGGCCGGTGTTGGCAGAACCGTTGCCGATATGAGGTCTCGAGCCGGCCGCCGGGGTCGCACGTTGCGGTTCGGGCTGCGGAGCCATGTCATCGTGCGCCCAACTGCCGGGGAGGCCCGCTCCGCCGCCGCCCGGCTGGTCAGCCGCCTCGATGACGAGACGGGCGCGGCCATACGGAGACAATCGCTGGATTCGACCTCGGCCGGCGTGCGCCGCCAAGCCGAACTGCGGGAGATGAGCGATGCCGATGGCTATGCCGAGGAGAACCTGTGGACCGGGATCGGTCGGGCGCGATCGGGGGCCGGTGCCGCCATCGTCGGTAGCCCCGATGAAGTGCTGGCCAAATTGGATGCCTACCGCCGGGCGGGCATCGATGCTTTCATCCTCTCGGGCTACCCGCACCTGGCCGAGTGCGAGCGGATCGGCCGCTTCGTGCTGCCCCGCCTGAACCACGCCCCCCTGCCCCGGAACTGAACTTTCGGGTGGGGGGGATGTGGGTGAGGGGAGTCCGCCGGAGTGGGTTGCGGGGCTGCCGGGGAGCTGCCGGTAGGGGGTGGGTGGACGGGGTATCAATCCCGGATGGCCCGGCCGGTCTGCAAGTCGAAGAAGTGGGCGTTCTCCATCGACACGGCAACCTCGATCGTGTCGTTGGGCCGAACCGAGGTCGTGGGGTGGAATCGGGCGTGCACCCGGGTGGAGCTTTGCTCCTCACCGGTCAGATGCTCCTCGGTCAGCTCCAACGCCTCCCGCGAGATGACCGGTTTGGCATCCACCTCGAAGTAGGCGATGGCCTCATAGCCCAGGGCCTCGATGAGTGAGATGTTCACCCTCAACCTCTGATCAAGGGGATGGTCGGAGGCTATGGCAGCATCCTCGAAGTCCTTGGGTCGCAGGCCCACGGCCACGGTCGAGCCCAGGTATCGCTCCAGGGCCGGCCGCCGGTTGGGCACGGATTCGGGAACCGCCAGGGTCTGGCTTCCCAGCTCCATCCACAAACCCGAGTCCTTCCGCCGCACGACGGCCTCCATCAGGTTCATCGAGGGGGAGCCGATGAAGGCGGCAACAAAGATGTTGTCGGGTTCGTTGAATAGCTTCATCGGGATGTCCACCTGTTGCAGGATCCCCTCGCTGATCACCGCAACCCGGTCGGCCATGGTCATGGCCTCAACCTGGTCGTGGGTGACGTAGAAGGTTGTGACCCCCACCTCGCGTTGCAACTCGGTGATCTCGGCCCGCATCTGCACCCGGAGTTTGGCGTCCAGGTTGGACAGGGGCTCGTCGAGCAAAAACACCCGAGGGCGGCGAACGATGGCCCGGCCCATCGCCACTCGCTGGCGCTGGCCGCCCGACAACTGTGCCGGTCGTTTGTTGAGCTGGCTTTCCAGCTCGAGGATGCGGGCTGCGTCCAGCACCCTCTCCTTGATCTCGGCTCGGGGCCGTTGCGCCAGTTTCAGGGAGAAGGCGATGTTGTCGAACACGTTCATGTGGGGGTACAACGCATAGTTCTGAAACACCATGGCTATGTCGCGATCCTTGGGGGCGAGGGTGTTGACCACCCGGTTCCCGATTTTCAAAGTCCCCGAGGTGATGTCCTCAAGACCGGCGATCATCCGCAGGGTGGTTGATTTGCCGCATCCCGACGGCCCCACCATAACCAGGAACTCGCCCTCGTTGATCCGGAGGTTCAGGTCGGTGACGGCCTTGAAACCGTTGCTGTATTCCTTGTTGACATCCTCAAGGACGACATCCGCCATCCGGCCCCCCATAAATAATCGGCACTGCGGTGCTTTTGAGGGGGAATGCTAACAAAGGTTCAGTGCAGTGGTCCGGTGTAGCGGGCGCTGGGGCGCATGATCTTGTTGTTGGCGGCTTGCTCCAGCAGGTGGGCACCCCAGCCCACGACACGGCTGGTGGTGAATGTGGGGGTGAAAGCCTCCTGGGGCAGTCCCGCCAGGTGGAGCACGACACCGGCGTAGTACTCCACGTTGGTCACGATCACCGCATCCGGTTTTCGCTCTGCCAGGTAGTCCAGGATCCGCGATTCGATCTCGGTGGCCCGGTCCACCAGGTCGCCCCCCAGTTCGAGGGCGACGGCTCTCAAGGTCTCGGAGCGGGGGTCGGCGGCCCGGTACACGGCGTGGCCGAAGCCCATGATCTTGCGCCCGGCATCCATCTCGGCCGCAACCCAGTCCACCGCGTTGTCGGGATGGCCGATGGCCAGCAGCATGTCCAGCACCCGGCCCGGCGCGCCACCGTGCAGCGGACCGGCCAGGGCGGCCAGCGCCCCGATAATGGCTCCGCCCACATCCGTTCCGGTGCTGGTGATGACCCGGGCCGCGAAGGTGGAGGCGTTGAAACCGTGATCGGCGGTCAGGCACAGGTAGGTCTCCACCGCTCGGGCGTGCTCGGGCCGAGGTGCCTGCCCCAGGGTCATACGCAGGTAGTCGGCGCTGTGGGACAGCGACTCGTCGGGGGTCAGCGGCTCGGCCCCCGAACGGATCCGGTTGACCGCCCCCAGCACGGTGGGGGTGATGGCAATGGCTCGGGTCACCGCGTCCCGCCGCTCGGCCGGATCGAGATCGAGGGTGGGTCGGGGGTCGACGATCATCCCCATCACGCTGCGCAGGATGGTCATCGGGGGCAGGCCGGTTAGGGCCAGGGAAGCCACCAGCTCCGCCGCCGGCGGGGTCAGGGGGCGGGCCGCCGCCAACTCAGCCCGGAACGCCTCCTCGGCCGCACCGGTCGGCAGCGTCCCGGCCAGCAGCAGGTGAGCCACCGCTTCGAAGGAGTGATCCCGGGCCAGCTCGGTAGCGTTCCAGCCCCGGTAGTGGTACCACCCCTCGTCCCCGCGAACCGACCCCACCTCGGTGTCGGCCACCACCAAACCCTTGAGCCCAGCAGGAGCGATGTTGTCAGCCGGGCGGGTTTCAGCGTTCATACCAGCAATTATGCCCGCCTCGGGCTCAAACGCGAACCCACAAGGTTTCGGTGACTTAGCATGGCCCTGTGGACATCACCAACCGAGAGCAAGCGTCCCATGTGCTTCTCACCTTTGCCGATTTCCAGCGCCTCTGCGGGAATCAAACCACAATCATAGAGCTGCTGGCACAACCTCCCGGAGTGGAGGCCATTGACTTCCACCCGCCCAAAGCACCCGACACCCCCCAGCCGGCTGACCTTGAATGATGTTCGTGGTTGACACCAATGTGGTGTCCGAACTCAGAAAGGTGCTCTCTGGTAGGGCGAACCCCGGCGTTACCGAGTGGGCCGACTCGGTTCCCGCAACCCAAATGTTCATTTCGGTGATATCGCTTCACGAGCTCGAACATGGAAGTTCTGCTCCTTGAGCGCCGAGACCTCAACCAGGGCATGCTCCTGCGCACGTGGCTGGATGTCAGCGTCAATGCGGCCTTCCAAGACCGGATCCTCCCCGTAACAGCCGAAATAGCCCGGCAGGCTGCTACCTTGCAGGTTCCCAACCCAGCACCTTTTCGGGATGCGCTGATCGCCGCTACCGCTTTGCACCATGGCATGACTGTCATAACTCGCAACGTCAGTGATTTTGGGCGGTTCGAGAACCTCAACGTACATAACCCCTGGGGTTGAGCAACCTCAGGTTGGCGGGCTCCACCGGTGATCGCGACAGAGTTTAGTGTAGGTGGTTTGGGCGTTGTAACCATCGGGTAAAGGCACTACCAGGGTGTGGCGGCTGGTACGTTCCACCAGGGTGGCTACGGCTGATTGGTTGTTCTTGCCGATTATGAGATCACCTTCCCAGTGGCCCGCCTCGGCTCGGGTGGCGACTATTGCGGAAGCGCTGCGCTATGGGCCGGAAATCGCCCAGTACGGAGCGTTTTGCCTGCTCACAACGGCTTCGGGGTTTGCGCCAAAGTTCCCGCCACGCCGCCGAACGGCTCCTGCCCAACCGGCGGGCCATCTCAGCTGTCCCAACCATCGTCTCAATGCGGGCACGCTCGCCCGCACACAACCTCTGTGCCATACCAGAACACCTCCACCGGTGACTCGCCAATGTTTCTGATCGACCATCATGGCCGACCCGTCGCGATCACCGTTAGGGTTTGCCGACTTCTAGGAGAAGCCCGATCACTTCACGGATCTGCAACAACGCAATTGCCCCTGCGTTGCCCAATTTGGACTCAATGCGGCTTGTCGCCACTGCCCTGATGTGCTGGCACTGGGCAGCCGAAGGGTGTTCAAGCCCGTTCGCGGCATCGGGATCAATCACAATCTCGGACGCGAATCCACGAAGTTTCGAAGTGAGCGGCACTACTTGAACAACACTCGGGTCTGCGTCCAAGATGCGCTGAGCGGTTACCACGATCGCGGGATGGCGGAATCCGGCTTCTTTCGGAGCGGGCATGCCAAGCTCCACCATGAGGACATCACCCGAGTTCAGCATCGAGCCAGTCTTTCTCTGCTGGGCTCAGATCATTGCGAAGGTCGGCTCCGATCCGGTCCTGGCGCAGACACCGCACCGCCAGCGCCACCGTCTCCCCCACGCTGATTCTCAAGGCGGATGCCAGTGCCTTTAGCTCCCGGTGGGTCGCAACATCAATCCGCACGCTGGTGCTCTGCATACATCTATGTTAGCAGATATGCATACAATGTGGTTGTTGTTTCTGGTGCCCTGACCCATCCTTTTCGGTTGGGGCTAGGCGTAGGGGCCTAGGGTTCGGAACGCGAAGTAGCCGCAGCCCTGGCGTTCTGCGCCGTGCAGGGTAGGCACAGCCTCAAGCGGGGTCGTGATCTCGTCGATCGTGGGTCCGATCCGGTCGGCGATCAAGCGCAGCGCTTTGGTGTCGAGGCCATAGACGCTGGCGGCGTTGGTGCCGACAATCGCCCGAACCTGGTCGGGGGGGGGGATACCGACCATGGCGTGGCGCAGCGAGAGATGGGTCATCGGGGTCTCGTCGGGGTCATAGGATCATGCGGGCCACCGCCCGGCGGTTGTAGGCCCCTCCGGCCTCTATCAGCAGCAGAGGTGTGCCGTTGACCTCCATCACCGCCGGATCGGTGGCCGCCCCGGCATGGGTGGCCAGCACCAATCCGGTTTCTTGCACCGCGGCCCAGAGTGGATCCCAGTGGGTATCGTTGTACTGCTTCCAGTGGGGGCGGGCGCTGGGGAAGTTCACTGCGCGCAATCCGTGGGCCGCCGCCCATCGCACCTCATCAATGGCCGTTTCGAGGCCCCAAAGCGGTATGTGGGCCAGGCCGATCAGGCGCTCCGGGGCCACCGAGCAGAAGTCGGCCAGCCATCGGTTGTAGATCTGGAACTCCGTCGCGGCCAGCTCGGGGTTGTCCAGCTCGGGCCAACCGAGATCGTTGAACGGCATCGGTTCGCCGTTGAAGCTGTTGTGGAAGATCACCTTCCAGGGCTTCTCCAAGACCTTACCGGCCCGCAACAACCAGACCCCAGCGGTCAAGCCCAGCGGTCAGCCGAACGCCAGGGCCTCTTCGGCCATGTTCTCGTCAACCGGGGCGATCGGTTGCCGAGGTGTCCACGACTTTCATGCGGGGAGTCCGTGCTGGTCGTAGCCGATTACCTCGTCGGGAGCGCGCTCGTTGAGCACCGGTAGCAGCCGGAACCGCTCCACGATGTCGCTCAAACCCTGACGGTGCCGCCGGCGGCGGCGCTCGAAATCGAGCTGGGTCTCCAGCGATTCGGTGATCACCACGGTGATGGATTTTCCGGTCAATGCGGCCAACTCGCGGGCAAGTTGGTCGGCCTTAGCGCTCTTGATGCTCAACACCACAGGTGGCAATGTACCTGGTTGGGTGGAAAAGCGCTATCGGTGCTGACCTTCCGGTCTGTCGAAGGTGATCGTTGCTGCGCTCAGATCATCGCGAAGGTCGGCTCCTATCCGGTCTTGGCGCAGATGGCGCACCGCCAGCGCCACCGGGTCGAAGGTTACTTGTAGTTGGGTGCGGCCTCTGAGGATGTAGCTGTCCATGAAGGTGTCGGTGTGGTCTTCGGCCAGTTTCAGGTTGGGCAGGTCGATCATGGCGTTGGTGCCGACCTTGGCTTCGAGGCGGGCCAGGCCCTGGCCGATGCAGTAGTGCTCTCCGTGGCCGAAGCTCACGTGGTCGTTGGGGTTGCGGTCGATGTCGAAGGTGTGGGGCACGGGGCAGGTTTGGGGGTCGCGGTTGGCGGCGGCGAACGCCAGCCACGCGAACTCGCCCCTGGCGACGGGCGTACCGTTGATCTCGGTGTCGGCGGTGGCGACGCGGAACAGGCCGGTTACCGGTGCCTCGTGGCGCAGAGCCTCCTCGACGAATGCGGGCACCAGGTTGCGATTGCAAGCCAGCCGGTCCCGCAGCCGGTGGTCGGTGGCCAGGCGGTGGCCGATGTTGGCCAAAAGCGTGGTGGTGGTCTCGTTGCCCGCCAGCAAAAACTGCCTCAGCGCCCCCATGCGCTCCTCGTGGCTGAGGGGTTCGCCGTCCACCTCGGCGTTGGCCACATCCGATATCAGGTCGTCGCGGGGCTCGGCCTGGCGTTGCTCCACCATGGTGGTGAAGTAGTCCTCGAACTCCGACTCCGATTTGATGTAGCTGCGCACCTCCTCGCGGCTGGGCTTGGCCCGCCCGATGGGTATGGCGAAGTCGTCGGACCATCCCTTGAACATCTCGAGTTCGCTCTCGGGCACCCCCAGCATCCGGGAGATCATCACCATGGGCAGCAAGACGGCGTATTCGCTCACCAGGTCGGCCCGACCCCGGTGGGCGAAACCGGCCACCAGTTGGTCGGACACCGATTTCACCTCGGGTTCCAGCGCTCGCAGGCGGGCGGGGCGGAACGCCCGGTGCAGCGCTCGCCGCTGGCGGACATGCTCGGGCGGGTCGGCGGTGTTGAGCACCCGGCCCCGGGAGCGGTTACGGAAGCGGCGAACCGCCTCGGCCATCTCCGGTTCCTCGGCAATGGCCTCGACATGGTCGGCCACCGGGTCGCGGAATTTGTAGGTAGCGGTGGGGGAGCGGTTCGACCATGTCTCGGGATCCGAAACGATGTCGTGCAGCAGTTGGTGGCCGGTGATGACCCAGGCCCCCATGGCTTCGCTATAAAACGCCGGCCCGCAATCCGACCGCAAATCCTCGAAGAGTTGCCACGGCGAAGCCAGCAACTCCTCGTCACGGTCGAGCAACCGCCGGATCCTGCCGTCCAACGATGATTCCGGCAACGATGATCCCGGCAACGATGATTCCGGCAACGATGATTCCGGCAACGATGATTCCGGCAACGATGATCCCGGCAACGATGATTCGGGCAACGATGATCCCGGCAACGATGATTCGGGCAACGATGATCCCGGCAACGCCACCCCCTCCGCGCGTCTAGGCGCGGTGAGCCGGCTGAAGCTCTACCGAGACCGGGGCGATTAGCTTCTTGACGATCAGGATGAACACCCCGGTCAGCGCCAGATTGAGCGCCAGCGAGAGCATCGCCACGGTGACGATCGGCCCGCCGATGCCGTAGCTCAGGCTCAGCACCAGCACGCCCGCGCCGACCTCGCCTCTGGGCCACATGCCGATGGCCACGGCCAGCCGTTCTCGCCAGTGAGCCTGGCTGCGATAGCACAGCGCCGGGAACATCTTGCCCAGATTGCTCAACGCCGACAGCAACAGCACGTGCATGAGGATCTCTCCCCAGCTCATCTGCGGCTGGCTGGCCGTGACCGTGGCGGTGTAGCGGCCCTCGTAATCTCCGCCGAGCCGTGTCGGATCGTCCACCGAGGCGGCCGGCGCGGCGGCGTGCAGCGAGGCGGCGACGGGCTCGAGGTGCTGCGCGTCGTCGCCCTCGAAAATCTGCGGCAGGCTCAGCCCCACCAGCAGCATGAACGTCGCTGCGACCCAGGCTGCCGCCCGAATCTCGGTTGGCCGTTCCAGCAGCTTGTGCAGATCGGCCTCCACCTGCGCCGAGGTGTCCGGTGATGGTGGGGATGAGGCGGTGCCAGGGTCAACTGCTACGGCCTCACCGCCATCCTGCGCCACCGCGTCCGGTGAGGAGGTTGCGCCAGCCCTGGTCCGGGTGCTCGGTCGGGCGATGCAGCCCAGCACGAACGCCGGCAGCAGCACCTCGATGTGGATGGGCACCGACGGGTCGATCACCTTGGTCAGCTCGTACAGCAGCTCGCTGATACCAACGATGGCCGCGGCGTAGAACAGCACCCAGCCCCACGTCACCGGCAGCGTGACCCGGTGCAGGAAAATGTAGGCGATGGACAGCAGCACTGCCATCAGCACCACCACCAGGCCGAGCTGCCAGGCGAGGCCCACCAGCAGAATCTGTAGCGGGATCATCAACAACACGGTGTCGAGGTCGTCGAAGATCGCCAGGATCCGCGCCTTGCGGAACAGCCAGGTGGCACCCAGACCAGCAGCCGCGAGCATGCTGAACAGCACTCCGGCGGAGGTGGGGGCGGCGAACCGGCCCGCCAGCAGCGTCTCCTTCCAGGCATCGGCATCGCCCCAGAGATCCGCCGGCAGCATCACGAACACGAAGTAGCTGGTCACGAAGATCCACGGGAACGAGGCGGCGGTGAACGCCACGAAGTAGTCCCACCCGTACTGGCGAAGGTTGGTCTTGTCGATGTGAAACTCGAAGCCGACGTGGATCATGATGAAGGCCAGGCCGGTCATGGTCAGCACGCGGATCGTGGTTGCCGCCTGGTCGTGCACGCCGCCGAATATCTGGGGCAGAACCTGCGACAACGCCAGGCCGGCGAGCAGCAACACCGAGTAGATCAGCACCTTGCGCACAGCGTCCAATACCTCCTAGCCGGTCACGATCACGAGCAGTCTCGCAGCCCGAGTCCGGTGTTCGCACACGATTTCGAGATCATTGATCGACGAGATTGCATCTGCACCTGCCGGCTCAACTGTGTCTGCCTGGTCAACTGCGCCTGCCGGCTCAAAGGATTTGTGACAGGAAGAGTTGGGTACGTTCCTCCTGGGGATTGGTGAAGAAGTGCTCGGGTTCGCCCACCTCGACTATCTCGCCGTCGGCCATGAAGATCACCCGGTCGGCGGCCTCGCGGGCGAAGCCCATCTCGTGGGTTACCAGGATCATGGTCATGCCCGTTCCGGCCAGCTCCTTTATGACCTCGAGTACTTCGGAGATCATCTCGGGGTCCAGCGCCGATGTGGGCTCGTCGAACAGCATTACCTTGGGGCGCATGGCCAGCGAGCGGGCGATGGCCACCCGTTGCTGCTGGCCGCCCGACAACTGGCCGGGGTACTTGCGGGCCTGCTCGGGGATGTGCACCCGCTCCAGCAGTTCCATGGCCCGATCCTCGGCCTGTTTCTTGGGCATCTTCAGCACCTGGCGGGGGCCCAGGGTGATGTTGTCGATGACGGTCAGGTGGGGGAACAGGTTGAACTGCTGGAAGACCATGCCGGTTTCGCGGCGGATGAGGGCGATGTTGCGCACATCGTCGGTGAGTTCGATGCCGTCCACCACGATGTGCCCCCGGTCATGATGCTCCAGCCGGTTTAGGCAGCGGATGAGCGTGGACTTTCCCGACCCCGACGGGCCGATCACAACCACAACCTCGCCCGTTCCCACCTTCATGTCGATGTTCGAGAGCGCCTGGAAAGTTCCGAAGAACTTGTCCACGCCGACCATCTCGATCATCAGCTCTCGCCCGCCGATCTGGGTGGCGTCGCGGTTGACTATAAGCGTGGAAGCGGAAGTGTTTGCCGGTGTTGGTTCGGTGATGTCTGTCATCGTTCTCCTACTCCGAGGTGGCGTTCGACGCGCTGGCTCTCCCTGGACATGGTGTAGCTGATTGCCCAGTAGGCGAAGGCCACGAACACCAGCGTTTCGGCGTGGGCAATGGTAGAAAACTCCTGCTGGGAGTGAATCAGCTCGCGGGCCCTGTAGAAGTCCACGATGCTGATGATGGCCAGCAGGGAGCTGTCCTTGAACAAGCTGATGCACTGGCCCACGAAGGCGGGTATCACCGCCCGCAGTGCTTGGGGCAAAACGATGAGGCGCATGACCGCCGGCGGCTGAAGGCCCACGGCTTGGCCGGCCTCTATCTGCCCCTTGGGTACGGCTTGAAGGCCACCACGCACCACCTCGGCCAGGTAGGCCGAGCTGAAGATGGTGAAGGCAATGATGGCTCGGGTCATTAGCGAGAGAGGAGTTTCGACGTTGAGGAAGAAGTCGATGAAAGTCTTCGCTACGAACAACAGTGCGATGAAGGGAATGCCCCGGAACAGTTCGATATAGGCCACGCAAAGCCACCTCACCACCGGAAGGGAGGAGCGCCGGCCCAGCGCCAGCATCAAGCTCAGTGGAAACGAAAGGATGATGGCCGCGCCGGAAGCCACCAGCGTCAGGTAAAGACCCGACCATCGGTCCCAGCTAACGCCGTCAGCGTCACCAGCTAGGCCAGCTATCCGGTAAGCCAGGTATATAACCCCTACAGCAAGCCCTATGCCTATGGTACGTAGAACGACCCGGTGCCAGGCAGCGTAGGTTTCCAGATTGGCCGTGGATTTCATTGCGATGTAAGCCGCCAGACCGGCGGTCCACCACCAGGCGTTACCACCGGTTCCTGATACCACCTGGAATGAAAGTATGGCCATGAACGCGGCTATGTACCAGCAGGGTTGTCGGGCAGAGCGTGGTAGGCGCATGGCCACAGCACGCACGCCGAGCCCCAGCGCAATGGTTGACAGAGTGAACAAAGTTGGCCATATGGTTCTGGTTAGCACCAGAATCACGGCCAGCAGCAGCAGGATGGCCCAGTAACGGCGCAGCAAGTCCAGCGGGCTGGGCCGGGAAACGTTGGTACCGGTGTCCTGTGCCCGGTCCTGGCTCCTGGCGGTTACCGTCCCCCAAACCAGGCCGATTGCCGAGGCAGCAATATACATTTGTGCTACCAGCCTCGTGTGCTCATCGCGGGGAAATGTGCCCACCATGAGTTGCGTGAGGTTGATGCGCACTGCCCTCCACTGCCCGGTGAAGAGCACGAAGCGCCCGCCATAGAAGATGAGGATCGCTCCCAGCACAACCACGATCAGGGTGATAAGACCGTTGTACCAGGTGTTGAACAAGTGCTTTCGGGCCCAATCATAAGGTGACAAGCGCAGGTTGGGGGGAAGGTTCGCAGCTTTGTCCTGGGGGTTGGTTCCGGTGGAGCGTGTCGTGTTGGTCATCGGTTCATCGTTCTTTGAGTTGGAGGGATCGGTTGTACAGGTTCAACAGCCCGGACACGATGAGGTTGATGAGCAGGTATGCGATCATGAGGATGAAGATCAACTGTGGAGCGGGGAAGTTGATACCCCACGCGGTCACCGCCACGAGCACCAGGTCGGGGTAAGCCACCAGGATGCCCAGGGAGGTGTTCTTGATGAGGTTGGCGCACTCGCTGATGTAGGGGGGAATGGCGATTCGCATTGCTTGCGGTAGCACGACGTGGCGGTAACGCTGGCCGGGTTTCAGCGCCACCGCGATGGCGGCTTCGGCCTGGCCCTTGGGCACGGCCAGGATGGAGCCACGAATGATCTCGGCAATGAAGCTGGCTGTATACAGGCCCAGGGCCAGGGTCAGTGCCATGTAGCCGGAGTTGGTGCTGAATCCCCCCACAACTCGCCGACCGTTCTCGGAAACCGCCGGCCACGACCACGAGTAGGGGCCTCCCAATACCACGAAGCACGCCGCCACGATCACGGCGAATACACCAAGCGACCACAGAACCCGGTGGTGGGGTTCACCGGTGGTTTCGTTCCGCTGGGTGCGCGAGACCCACACGGCGGCGGCAATCAACGCGGCCAGCGCAACCAGCAGCCAGAACGAGCCCACGTTGCTTTCGGAGGCCAGCGAGGGTATTGCCCAACGGTCCTTGCTAACGATTATCCAGTTGCTGTCGGATCCGAAGAACGTGCCCTGCCACGGCGGGTTGGAGGGATTGAACTGGGGGAAGGGGCCGTAGGTGAACAGGGCAAAACCGAAGAACACGATGACAACCAGTGGGGGAATGTTGCGCAGGGTTTCCACGTAAAGGCCGGCTCCCCTGGCCACCAGCCAGTTGGATGAGAGCCGGGCTATGCCCACGAACAGCCCGATCACGGTGGCTATCAATATCCCTACCACCGATGCCACAACGGTGTTCTGAAGCCCGATAAGCAACGCTTTCCAAACCGGGTCGCGCACATTGAATCCCTGGGCATCGCGCAGCGCCACCCCGTAGGGGGCATCCAGGAAATCGAAATCCTTGGGCAGGCCCAGTTCATCCATCTTCACGATCAGGTTGTGGAACATCCACCGGATGAGGGCTACAACCACCAGCACGGCCAGGGCTTGGCCGAGCAGCCGCAGTATTCGCACGTCGCGCCACAAAGCGGGAGTGCCGGGTTCGGGCACGCGCGGGTCATTGGCGAGAACAACTCTTGGGCGATCGCCATCGTGAACGGTGCGGATGCCGGCCGCGGCCTGTCCCGGTGTCTGCCCCACGCGCACCGCGTCGATCACCATTATGGTCACCACCGCTGCGGGCAACACGGCGGTGAATACCCAGGCCAGCAGCAGCTCGGCAATGTCGCTGTAGCCGTCCAGCAGCCGCAAACCGAGCTGCCACACCGAGACAACTCCTACAACAGCCAGAAG
Organism: Candidatus Poriferisocius sp.; assembly: GCF_965202595.1. GTDB lineage: Bacteria > Actinomycetota > Acidimicrobiia > Acidimicrobiales > Bin134 > Poriferisocius. The sequence goes on along the minus strand of NZ_OZ241836.1, from coordinate 1,682,727 downwards.
CAGCAGATCGATCAGCAGCCCCAGAAGCATCCGGGGCTTTGGCGCGGAAGGCACTGCCGAGAGGTTGTTTCTGGTACTGGCGAGGTCGTCAATGCTGCTCATAGCAGGTTGGTTTCGCAGTGTAGACGAAAGCGGCCCACCGGTTGGTGACCGGTGGGCCGCTCAAAGTGTCGGTTGTTGCCCGTCAACGGGGACGAGCGAAGTGGTTGTGCTTAGCGGTAGGGCGGCACGTACATGAGGCCGCCGTTGGTCCAGAGGTCGTTCACGCTTCCATCAAGGACCCCCAACTGCGGGTAGCGGTTGTAGATCTCCTCGTAGTTGCCCACTTGCTCCACCACATGGATGGCGAAGTCGCTAGGCAGGCCGAGGCCGGGGTCGAAGCCGTCGCGGCCCAGGAAGTTCAAGATGTTGGGGTCGTTGCCGTCATAGCTGGCGATATTGGAGGAGTTGAGGCCGAACTCCCAGGCCTGCACGGTGGCCATGGTGGCCCAGTTCACAACCTGGGCCCACTGGGTGTCGCTGTCGCGCACCACGGTTCCCAGCGGCTCCTTGGAGATGATCTCGGTCATGATGTGCTGTTCGGGGCCACCCTTTTGCTCGATCTCGTACTTGTACACGCCGAGCACGCTGCTGTCGGAGGTCATGGCCTCGCACTGGCCCTCCTCGTAAGCGGGTACCAGGGTGTCGAAGCCCTCGAAGGTCACCGGGTTGAAGGGGATACCCCGGGCCGCGAACACTGCGGTGAGGTTCAACTCGGTGGTGGTTCCCGTGCTCACGCAAATGTTGGCATCTTCCAGATCTTCAAGGGTGGTGAAACCGGTTGAGGCCGGAACCATGAGGCCCTGGCCGTCGTAGTAGGTGGTGAACAGGAAGTTGGCACCCTCTGAGCCATCACGGGTCGCCGTCCAGGTGGTGTTGCGGTTCATCACGTCGAACTGGCCCGAGGCCAGGGCGGTGAAGCGCTCGGCGCTGGTGACCGGCACTATTTCGACCTTGGTGGCATCACCGAAAACGGCGGCGGCCACCACCTTGCACATGTCGATGTCGAAGCCTTGGTACTCCCCGTCCTTCAGCAGGGCGAACCCGGGCACATCGTCGCGCGATCCGCACAGCACGCGGCCGCGGTCCATGACGGCCTCCAGGGTGCCGCCGTCCTGTACCAGCTCAACGGGGGTTTGCGGTGCCTCCGTTGCTGCTGGTGCTTCGGTGGCGGTCGGGGTCTTAGCATCGGAACCCGTGTCGTCGTCGTTGCCACACGAGGTGGCGATCAACGCGAAGGTCAGCAGCAATCCCAGTAGGGCGAGCAGGCGGCTGGTTGATTTTTTCATGGTGTTGCTCCCAGCTTTGGGTACAGGCAGCCACCACGCTAGCGGCCCGTCACCCACCGGGCCACAATTCTTCTGGAATAATTCTGGGGTATTTTTGATCTTGCTTTGATGTTGATGGTGGGGAGTGCGGCCTAGCCGGTGGCGGCCAGGGCCGCCTGGCGCTGGCGGGTGGAGCGGTGGACCGGGTCGGTGTCGATCACCGGAATCACGTGCTTGCCGAAGTTCACGATGGTTTCCCGCACCACCTCCATGGGCAGCGTGGAGGTGAGAGGGCTGATCACGTACTGATCGGCCCCCACCCGCTCGTACTGGCGGGATACGTGAATGCAGTCCTCGACGTTGCCCACGCACAGCGATCCGCCCTCGATGGCCGCCCTCACATCCTCGTGGGTCGGTTCGGGTATGACCGCGGGCCATTCGGGGATGCCGTCGGGCTTGGGGAAGGTATCCAGCCAGCGGTACACCAGGCACTGGTAGTAGTACATGTGGCTGCGGGTGGCCAGGTCGATGGCCACCTCCCGGTCGTCCAGGCAGATACCGAAACCCACGCACATGACGTTGTCGTGCACGTAGTCGCCCACCGGGGTCTTGCAGCTTGCCACCTCGTTCTTGTAGATCTCGATCAGCGGGGCGATCTCATCGGGGGTGCCGATGGTGAAGCACAGCACCCCGATGCCCAGCTTTCCCGCCTTCTCGAACGTGCCCGGGCTGCCACAGGCCACCCACAGCGGGGGGTGGGGCTTGGTTACCGGCTTGGGGAAGATCTCCCGGGGCGGCATCGAAAAACTGTCGCCCTCGTAGCTGTAGGCACCCTCGCGCCACATGTGGGGTATCTGGGCGATGGCCTCGTCCCACAGGCCCCGGGTGATCTCGGTGTCGGCCAGTCCGGTGGCGGGGTTGCGGGGGGTGCCGGGCATCCCGAATCCCATCACCTCGGTGGACGATGAGCCCCGACCGGTGCCCAGCTCGAACCGACCGTTGGACAGGATGTCGATCATGGCGGCCCGCTCGGCCGAGCGCACCGGATGGTTCACCGGGGCGGTGATGTTGAATATGGCCGAGCCCAGGTGAACGTTCTCGGTGGTGGAGGCCACCGCCGACAGGAACACCTCCGGTGAGGACATGTGGGAGTACTCCCGCAGGAAGTGGTGCTCGGAGGCCCAGATGTACTTGAACCCGTTGCGGTCGCACAACTGGGAGATCTCCAGGTTGTCGCGAATGCGCTGGGCCTCCCAGTCGGGGTCGTTCTCGTAGCCGAAATCGGGTACGAAGCATTGGGCAAAATATCCGAACTCCATCTTGGGCAACTCCCGGGTGTGGTTTGTCCAGCGGGACTGTACTGTCCATCCACCTCCCCGTACCACCATTGCCGGGTCTACTACCGCTGTTGGGCGTACCACCATTGCCCGGCGTACCACCGTTGCCGGTGGGGTGGGGCGGTATGGTCGGGGGCCATGGTATGGACACTTCAGCGCCCGGCGGCCAGGGTGGTGCTGCTGGATCGCCACGGGCGCATCTTCATGATGCGGGCCAGCGACCCCATCGATCCCGGCAAGGAGTCGTGGTGGGAGATACCCGGCGGCGGGCTCGGACCGGGGGAGGACTCCGCTTCCGGTGCTCGGCGTGAACTGTGGGAGGAGACCGGGTTCGCCGACGTGGAGGTCGGCCCCTGCATCTGGACCCAGCAGGTTGAGTTCGACTTCGCCGGTATCCATTTCGACTCCGATGAGCGCATCCACATCGCCTGGTGCCCCGATGGGGGCAGGTGGGCCCCCCGGCATCTCGAGGCGCTGGAGGCAGCCGCGTTCGAGGAGGCCCGATGGTGGGGTCTCGACGATTTGCTGGCCTCCGATGAGAAGGTTCTGCCCGAGCGGTTGCGGGAGTTCCTGCCCGCAGTGGTGGCGGGTTACCTGCCGGAGGAGCCGATTGACATAAGCCCTTGACGGGTACTGGGCCGGCCCGCGCTCGGCCCCATTTCCATCATTCGGGCAGCGGGGTTGCCTTCCCGATCATTCGGGCAGGGGATCGTCGCGGTCGGCGGCTCGGACGGCGTAGGAGAAGATGATGGCGGGGGCGAGGACGAGTGATCCGACCACCAGGCAGGCGATGGTGGCGGTAACCAGAGCGTTGTGGAACCTGGTGGCAAAGCCGGTGAAAAACAAGGCGATGGCCGTCAGGTACAGCAGGTAGCCCAACCTCTGGCCGGCCACCGTGAGTCGGGCAATGCGCCGGCGCCGGGCAACCAGGTTCATGCCGTTCACGGTAACCAGCCCGCACCGGACAGCAGGGCAACCAGGTTCATGCCGTTCACGGTAACCAGCCCGCACCGGACAGCAGGGCAACCAGGTTCATGCCGTTCACGGTAACCAGCCCGCACCGGACAGCAGGGCAACCAGGTCGGATCGGGCCCTATCCAGCGAGAAATGCTGCCGGGCGATGGCCTGGTTGCTGTCCAGCAGATCCATATCGGGGTTGCTCAAAAAAGCCCGCACCTCCTCGAGGCGGTGGGGGGAGAACCATCGGAACCCCAACCCGGCCAACTCGGCGGCCACCGGATAGTCGCCCACCACGCAGGGGCGCCGCCAGATGGCCGCCTCCACCGGCGGGTTGCCGAACCCCTCCCAGATGGAGGGGAACACCACCAGATCGGCCGCCGCATAGATGTCGGGGGTGCGGGCCACCGGGCGATGGATCACCGGGCATCGGGCCCCGGCCAAAAGGCGGGCCAGGGTGGCGTCGTAGCCCTCCTCGGCGCGCCCCATCAGCCAGTAGGTGCCCTCCAGCTCCTCGGCAATGGCAATGGCGGTGGGGATGTTCTTGCGGGCAATGGCCCGGGCCGGATGGGCCACCAGCAGGGTGTCGCTGGTCACCCCCAGTTCGGCTCGCATCGCGGTCCGGTCGCCCTCGGGGCATTCGGTGTCAAATCCGTTGTAGATGACAGAGGTTTGGATACCTCGCTGGGCGAACTGATCGGCAGTGAGCCGGTTGATGGTCACGTGGTGCCAGGAGGGGTCGTCGGGGGGCAGCTCGGTCACCGCCGCGAACCGCTCCCGCTGCCACGGGGGATCATGGTGGTGCAAGATGGCGGGCCGGCCGGCCAGGGTTCGAGCCACAACCCGAGATGCGGGCAGGTTCAGCGGGATGGTGCAGAGGTTCTCCACCACCACCAGGTCGGCATCGGCCACCGAGGCGGCGAACACCTCAGGATCGGGGCCGTCGAGTTGATCTATGCCGAGACCGGGAACCAGCCGATCCACCGGACCCTCCCCGGCCACCGTAACCATGTCGAAGCCGATATCGGTCAGCAGCTCCTGCCAGACGCGGGCGACCATGGACACTCCATCGCTCAAACCGAGCCGGAACGAGACAATCGCGCCGCGGGCCATTCCTTTGAGGTAATCAGGTTTTGCGCCGCGGGCCATTCCTTCGAGGTAACCAGATGATCCTGGTTTGTGAGACTTTGGGGATATGGGAGAGTCCGAGGGCTTCGACCGCTTAGCGGTGCGGGAGGCGGCTCGGGCGGTGCTGGAGGCGCATTGGGTGGATGGGGGTTATGCCGTCCCCAACCCCATTACCTACCCCTGGCAGTGGTTGTGGGACTCGTGCTTCCAAGCAGTGTGCTGGGCCGAGTTGGGCGACGACCGCGGCCTTATCGAGATTCGCACCGCACTGTCGATGCAGGCCGCCGACGGGTTCGTACCCCACATCAACTACGGGCGCGACCCCGATGTGGCCGCCGACCTGTGGGGCCGGTCGCGGGCATCTTCCATCACGCAACCCCCCATGTACGGGCACGCCCTCGCCGAGCTGGTCCGCCGGGGAGTGGATGTTGACGAAGCCACCCTGGCCCGGGCCGAGCACGGCCTGCGCTTCCTGCTGTTCGACCGGCATCGCCATCCCAGCGGGCTCGTGCTTTTGTGCCATCCCTGGGAGAGCGGGGCCGACGACAGCCCTCGTTGGGACTACTTCTGCCCCGGTGGGTTCTCGGTTGGTGCCTGGCGGTTGGCCAAGAACGAGATGGTGGGTTCGATCCGGCGCAGCCCGGCGGGTTCCCCCGTGGCCAATCCGGGGTTCGTGGCGGCATCGGTGGGGTTCAACGCTCTGGTGGTGTTCAACGCTCGGGAACTGTCGATGGTCACTGGCCGGTCGGAATTGACCGACCGGGCCGATGAGCTGGCCGGATGCCTGGCCGCCCGGTGGGATGGAGCCCTCAGGACATGGGTGGACGCGGGAGCATCTGAGTCGGGCTCGGGTCGGGCCCGAACGCTGGACGGTTTGCTGCCGATGATTGTGGCCACCGAGCCGGATCGGGTGAATGCGGTGGCCGCCGACCTCGTGGATCCCTCGGCTTACGGCGGGTGGTGCGGGCCGGCGGGCGTGCACCGATCCGAACCCGGTTTCGATGCTGGCGCGTATTGGCGGGGACCGGCCTGGCCCCAGCTCAGCTACCTGATGTGGGTGGGCCTGGGCCGGCACGGTCGACCCGAGTCCGCGGCGGTGGCCTCTGCAACCGTCCGGGGGGCGATGCGGAGCGGCTTCGCCGAATACTGGGATCCCGACGACGGCACCGGTGGTGGCGCCGCGCCCCAGTCGTGGACCGCCCTGGCTGCGTTGATGGTGTGAGCCCTCCGGGCCAGGGGGCGGGACAGAAGGCAGCCGGATCGGGCCGGGGTTTCAGAGGGCGATGCCGTTCATGGTGCCCACCAGAAGCTTGCGCTCGAGGCTGTACACGTAGCAGGCGATGAGGCGGTGGGAGTCCTCGCCCTCCCAGGTGTCGCGGCGGGGGGTGATCATGCCGATCTCGAGTTGGGACAGCTCGTAAGCGAGACCGACGAACGACTCGAACTTCTGGTAGCACTGCATCTGGCCCCAGGTGTCCACCGCCTCCTCCCCGGGGTAGGGGGCACCCGGAGGGGCATCGTGCAGGACCATGGCGTACACCTGGGCGTTGTGGGGGCGGGTACAGCCGATGGCGGTGGTGAGCCGGGCAAGCAGGTCGTTGCGGTCCCGGTAGGAGTACTGGTTGAAGCACGTTCCCACCAGCAGATCGTAGGGTTCGGTTACCGTTCCCTCGAACCGGTCCCGCAGATCCTCCTCGGTCGGCAGAAGGTCGGGTTCGGGGGTGGGGTCCACGAAAACCTCGCTGAACCGGTCGTTCTCGGGTTCGGCAGTGGTGCAGCCGCTCCAGACCAGTGCCATAACAAGAGCGGCGGCGGGCAGGATGCGAGTAGCGGGGCCAATTCGGGGGCGGGGAATGGGCCACCTCTTCAGCGCCAGAGCGGCGGGCAGGATGCGAGCGATTATGGACATCGAACCAAAAATGTCGGTGAACCTCAATATGAGGGGATGATCCGGTCTATGTGCCAGAACGCCATGAACAGCACCACCAGAAAGGGTAAGGCGGACAGGGCATAGGCGGGGAATCTCCTCCAGCGGTATCCCGCGAACAGGGCCGCGAACCACACGGCCAGGGCGGCCAAACCCCACAGAATGGCCGGGACCAGGGCATCGGAGTCGCCGTTGAGACCTTCCCCGAAGGAATCGGTGACCGGAGCGGGTGCCGGACTTGGCGATGCCGGATTTGGCGCCCCGGCTCCGGCCCGGCCCGCTCCGGGGGGTCCGGTGGATCCCGCGCCGGTTACCCCGGCCGTGCCATCCAACGATTGGTTGCTGCCGGTTCCGTCGGGGTTCTCATCGGCGGCGACGACGGCGGTAGGGGTCGGCGTTGGGGCTGATCCCGGCCCGGCCGCTTCCGGGGTTGGGGCTGATCCCGGTCCGGCTGCTTCCGGGGTTGGGGCTGATCCCGGCCCGGCTGCTTCCGGGGTTGGGGTTTCGGCGACCGTCTGGTCGTTGCCGCCCGCCCCGTCCAGGTTCTCATCGGCGATCATGGTGGGGGCTGGTTCCTGCGAGCCGGGTCGGGGGTAGGTGGGGGCCGGTTGGCCAACCAGCTCGGCCACCACGATGATGCGCTGGCGGGCCGAGCCCTTGGGGTGACAGGCCGTCAGGGTCAGGCGATTGGGGTGGTCGCTGAAGTTCTGATCCAGCACCTCGACGGCATCGGGGGGCACGATGAAGTGGCCCTGGTCATCCTCCTGGGCCACCACCTGGTAGACGAACCTTCCCTGGATCGTCTCGACGAAGATCTGATTACCGGGGACCAGCTCATCGATGTCGCCGAAGGGTGCTCCATAGGTGGTGCGGTGCCCGGCAATGGCGGCGTTACCGGCCTGACCGGGAAGGGGGGTGTTGGGATAATGACCGGGACCCTTGCGAAGATCGCTCACCCGCACCCCCTCCACCACGGTCTTGGACACCCCGAGGCTGGGTATATGGATTCGCGCCAGGGCCGATCCCCACTTGGGGTAGAGCATCTCCAGCCAGGCGGGATCGGGTTCGGGTGTGGGTTGGGGGTGAGCCGTGGGTTCGGGTGTGGGTTGGGGGGTTGTGGCGGGATCGGGTTGGGGGGGAGCCGTGGGTTCGGGGATTGTGGCGGGGTTGGTCGTGGGTTGGGGGGGAGCCGGGGGTGGGGGGGTTGCAGCGGGTAGCTGGTTGAAGGTCGGTGCGCCCAGAGCCCCGGCATTTTCCAGCAGATCGGAGAATTCGCTGTCCAGTCCCCTTTGGGCTCGAGCCTCGATGACCCCGGTTCCCCAGAGCTGGAATATCCCGAACAGCAGGATTATGAGCCCGATAGCGATAACGGTCTTGCCGAACGCTCCCAGAACCCTGACGACGGTCACGGTAGAAATTGTATGGCCCCCCTCGCCGTGTTCCCGACCTCGGCGGGTAGTTACCGTGGTACCCATGAGGATTGCGCTGAATGTGCAGGATTTCCTGAACCGGGCCGAAACCGTCTACGGCGACCGGGTGGGGATAGTGGACGAGCCGGATCAGCCCGCCAAGAGCTGGGGAGAGCTCACCTACGCCCGGGTGGCCGAGTTGGCCCGGGCCCAGGCTGCGGCCCTGGATGAGCACGGGATCGGCTTCGGCGAGCGGGTGGCCATCGTCTCCCATAATGCCGCCCGCCTCATGGTCTCACTTTTCGGGGTGAGCGGGTACGGCCGGGTGTGCGTTCCCATCAACTTCCGGCTCAAGCAGGATGAGATCGGTTACATACTGGAACACAGCGGGGCGTCGATGCTGCTGGTGGATCCGGAACTGGCCGACCCGCTGGCCGCCGTGGATTGCCGCCACCGGTATGTAATGGGTGCTGGATCCGACGAGGCCCTGTACCGGTTCGGTGTCGATCCCGAGCCGTGGACCCCTGACGAGGATGCCACCGCCACCATCAACTACACGTCGGGCACCACCGCCCGTCCCAAGGGTGTTCGGATGTCCCACCGCTCCCTGTGGCTCAACGCCGCCACATTCGGCTGGGCCGCCGGGGTGAGCGATCGCGACGTTTATCTCCACACCTTGCCCATGTTCCACTGCAACGGCTGGGGGATGCCGTACTCGATCACCGGTATGGGTGGACGACATGTCGTGCTGCGCAAGGTGGACGGCAGGGAGATCCTGCGTCGGGTGGAGAGTCACGGGGTGACGTTCCTGTGCGGGGCTCCGGCGGTGGTGGCAGCCGTGCTGGATGCGGCCCAGGATTGGGATGGGGACGTCCCCGGTTCGGGCCGGGTTCGCATGACCGTGGCCGGTGCGCCCCCGCCCACCCGGATCATAGAAAGGATGGAAACCGAGCTGGGTTGGGAGTTCATCCAGCTTTACGGCCTTACCGAAACCGCTCCCTACCTGACCATGAATCGCAGCCGGGCGGAGTGGGATCATCTGAGTCCGGCGGAGCGGGCCGACAAGCTGGCCCGTCAGGGTGTGCCCGCCCTGGGGGTCTCGTTGACGGTGGACAACTCCGGCGAGGTGATGGCTCGGGGGAACCATGTGATGGATGGGTACTGGCAGCAACCCCAGGTCTCGGCCGAGGCGCTGGCCGGTGGCTGGTTCCACACCGGCGACGGTGGGATCATCGACGACGAGGGCTACCTGGTTCTGTCGGACCGCAAGAAGGACGTGATCATCTCCGGGGGCGAGAACGTGTCGTCCATCGAGGTGGAGGATGTGCTTTTCGCCCATGAGTCGGTGGTCGAGGTGGCGGTGATCGGGGTGCCCCACGAGAAATGGGGCGAGACGGTCAAGGCCCTGGTGGTGCCGGCCTCGGGAGCTACGGTCACCGAGGCCGAGTTGATCCAGCACTGCCGGGACCGCCTGGCCCACTACAAGTGCCCCACTTCGGTGGAGTTCCGGGCCGAGCTGGCTCGTACCGCTACCGGCAAGCTCCAGAAGTACCGCCTGCGCCAGCCCTACTGGGCCGAACACGAGCGCAACATCAACTGATCCGAAGCATCAACCGATCCGCGAAGGGGGATCAACCGATCCGCAGGGGGCGGTTCCTCGGGGTTATCGGCCCAAGGACACCGGGGTGGCCAACTCGGTGAAGAAGTCGTTGCCCTTGTCGTCGGTCACCATGAAGGCGGGAAAGTCCTCCACCTCGATCCGAAACACCGCCTCCATGCCCAGTTCGGCATACTCCAGCACCTCCACGCTGCGGATCGAGTCCTGGGCCAGCCGGGCAGCCGGCCCGCCGATGGATCCCAGGTAGAACCCGCCGTGGCGGGCGCAGGACTCGGTTATTGAGCGCGATCGGTTGCCCTTGGCCAGCATCACCAGGCTGCCCCCTGCGGCCTGGAACTGCTCGACATAGGGGTCCATCCGCCCGGCGGTGGTGGGGCCGAACGACCCTGAGGCGTAGCCCTTTGGGGTCTTGGCCGGGCCGGCGTAGTACACCGGATGATCCCGCAGGTACTGCGGCATGGGCTCCCCGGCATCGAGGCGTTGCTTGATCCGGGCGTGGGCCAGGTCGCGGGCCACCACCAGGGTGCCGGTTAGCGAAAGCCGGGTCGTCACCGGGTGCCGGGAGAGCTCGGCCCGGATGTCGGACATGGGCTGGTTCAAATCGATGCGCACAACCTCGCCGCTCAAGTCCTCAGGGGTGGTCTCGGGCAGGAACCGGGCCGGGTCGGTCTCCATGCGCTCCAGGAACACCCCCTCGGAGGTGATCCTGCCCAGGGCCTGGCGGTCGGCCGAGCACGATACCGCCACCCCCACCGGGCAGGAGGCACCGTGTCGGGGCAGCCGCACAACCCGCACGTCGTGGCAGAAGTACTTGCCCCCGAACTGGGCTCCGATCCCGAAGCCCCGGGTCAACTCCAAGATCCGGTTCTCCCATTCCAGATCCCGGAAGGCGTGACCGGTTTCCGACCCCTCGGTGGGAAGGGTGTCCAGGTATCGGGCCGAGGCGTACTTGGCAACTCTCAGCGTGTACTCCGCCGAGGTTCCCCCGATGACCACGGCCAAGTGGTAGGGCGGGCAGGCCGCGGTGCCCAGGGTGCGCAGCTTCTCGTCCATGAAGCGGGTGAGTGAGTCGGGGTTGAGCAGCGCCTTGGTTTCCTGGAACAGGTACGACTTGTTGGCCGAACCGCCGCCCTTGGCCATGAACAGGAACGAGTACTCGTCTCCGGGCGTGGCGTAGAGCTCGATCTGGGCGGGCAGGTTGTTGCCGGTGTTGCGCTCCTCGAACATGGTCAGCGGGGCCAGTTGGGAGTAACGCAGGTTCGAGGTCTGGTAGGTGTCGAACACCCCATGGGCGATGGCCCGCTCATCGTCGGCATCGGTGAGCACCCGCTCGCCCTTGTGCCCCACCACCACGGCGGTACCGGTGTCCTGGCAACCCGGCAGCACCCCGCCGGCTGCGATGTTGGCGTTGCGAAGCAACTCGGTGGCCACGAACCGGTCGTTGGTCGAGGCCTCGGGGTCGTCCAGGATGGCGGCCAACTGCGCCAGGTGCCCGGGCCGCAACAAGTGGGCGATGTCCCTCATGGCCTCACGGGTGATCAGGCGGAGGCCTTCGGGATCGACCTCCAGAAACCGGCGGTTGCCGAGCGTGACGGTGGAGACGTAATCGGTGGTCAAAAGGCGGTACTCGGTGCCGGTATCCGGCCCTTTGGGCAGCAATTCGGTGTAGGCGAAGTCGGCCATTGGCGAAACCTTAGATTGGGGTCAAAAGGGAGTGGATCAGCAATTCGGTGTAGGCGAAGTCGGCCATTGGCGAAACCTTGCTCGCTAGCGTCAGCCCTGTGCCGGGGTGCCCATGAAAGGTGACGGATCTCCGGGGGCGGGGATCACCGGCGCTTGCCAGCTCATCATCCGGCTGAGCTCGGTGGCGAATGCCCTCCACTCGGGGGGGTTCCAGCCCTCGGCGGACGCCCGCAGGCTGAGCCGGTGATCGAGGTGGACCACGGCGGGGAGCGACTCCAACCCCAGTGCTCGCACGACCGACCGATCCTGATCGGCGAACGTCAGTATCTCCCTGCTCCACGGCCCGAGGAACTCCTCGGCCTCCTCGGGTGAGGAGGTGACCAGGAATGCCACCCGGCAATCGGCCCCCGTGAAGCTGCGGAGAATGCGCCCGGCGGTGTCGATCATCCACGAACTCTCGTAGGTGTACGGGTCGAGCACCACCATGACCAGGTGAAAGACGGTGACCCAGTCGCCCATCGGTCGGGGATCGCCGTTCAGCGGGGTCAAGGCCACATCGGCATCAAGCGTGGTACCCATCAAACTTGAGGCTACTCCAGCCAGAAGGTGTGACCTGGTGTCGTGGCTCGTGATGGGGTTGGGAATGGGGGCGTGTGGCTCATGATCGGGTGAGGAGTTTGTACTCTGGGGTGGTGCATCCGATTGAGCATTTGCGTTACGTGGCTCGATCCTCGGGTTGGGGCCAGGAATCGCTGGTGCGGGAGACGGCCGGGGCGTTGCTGAGCTTCGGCCACGATCCCGCCGGGCTGGTAACCGCCTGCCGGAGCATGATTGCCCGCCGGCCCTCATCGGGACCGCTCATGTGGTTGGCGGCCCGGGTGCTCACCGCCGCTGACCCCCGGTCGGAGATCAGGATGTGCCTGCGGGAGATGACCGAGGACAAAACTGCCCGGTTCCTGGCACTGGAGCTGCCGGTTGAGGCGACGGTGTGCGTGCTCGGTCGTCCCGATCTGGTTGGCGACACGCTGCGGCGGCGCGGCGACCTCCACGTGCTGGTGGTGGATGTGCTGGGGGAGGGCCACCACCTGGTGCGCCGGCTTTCGGAGCAGGACGGTTGGGTGGCAGAGGTGGCCGAAAGCGGGCTGGGAGCGGCGGCGGCATCGGCCGATGTGGTGCTGCTGGAATCGGCCGCGGTCGGCCCCGGGGGATTCCTCGCCGTCTCCGGATCCCGGGCTGCTGCGGCGGTGGCTCACACCACCGGAGTGCCGGTGTGGCTGGTGGCGGGCAGGGGTGCGGTTTTGCCCGCACCGATGTGGGACGCGCTGGTTGCCCGGACGCTGGCAGGGGTGGAGCCCTGGGAGGCGGACCGGGAGGTTGTGTCCCTCGCTCTGGCCGACATGGTGGTCGGCCCCGAAGGGTTGGTGACGGTGGCCGAAGCGGTTGGCGAAACCGATTGTCCGGTGGTTCCCGAGTTGTTCTGCGCAGCCGATTGAACCGCTCACGCTTGCTCCGTCCCATGCTGCGTTGGGGGATGCCCATATCGCGTTGGGAGATACCCATGCTGCGTTGGGGAATGCCGGCCCTGCTGGCGGTGGTCCTCGGAGTGGTCGGCGGTTGCGGGGGCGCTGACCCGGCCACAGCGCCATCTCCGGCTGCCACCCCGATCACTTCGACCACTACCGATGAGACCACCCCGGAACCTCCCGATCCCCACTCGGGTCCGGCGGCGACATCTCGGCCCGGCACCGCTTCGACCCCCGTTCCCGAAGCTGCTGTTCCGCCCACCCCCGCTACCACCCCTATTCCTTCTCCCACCCCTACCCCCACTCCAACCCCGCCCCGGCAGGCCCGGCTGGCCTTCACCGGGGACCTGCTGTCGCACTCATCGGTGTTCAACCGGGCCGAGGTTTACGGGGGCGACGAGCTGGCCTATGACTACCGGCCGATGTTCGAGCCGGTGGCCGCTACCTTGAGCGGCGCGGATCTGGCCATCTGCCACCTGGAGACCCCGCTGTCGCCCGACAACCAGAACCTTTCCGGTTACCCCGTGTTCAATGCCCCCGGTGATCTGGCGGTCGCCATTGCCGAAGTGGGTTACGACGGCTGTTCCACCGCCTCGAATCACTCCCTCGACAAGGGGACGGCCGGGATCGCCGCCACCCTCGACCTGCTGGACCAGGCTGATCTGGGCCATGCCGGTATGGCCCGTACCTTCGATGAAGCCACCACCCCGACCCTGTATGCGGTGAACGGCATTACCATCGGGCACCTCTCCTACACCTACGGCCTCAACGGTTTCATCCGCCCGGCCGACCGGCCCTGGGTGGTGAACGTCATATCCACCCAGGACATTCTGGCCGAGGCCCGGGCCGCCATCGGAGCCGGTGCCGACTTCGTGGTGCTGAGCATCCATTGGGGCACCGAGTACAGGACGGCTCCCTCCGCTCACCAGCGGGCGCTGGCCGAGGAACTCCTGGCCGGCGACGAGATCGACCTCATCGTCGGCTCCCATGCCCATGTGATCCAACCGGTGGATCTGGTGAACGGCAACTACGTGATCTACGGCCTGGGCAACTTCCTGTCCAACCAGTCGCCCCAGTCGTGCCGGTCATGCCCGCCGGGATCCACCGATGGCGTGATCGTGGTGGTGGAGCTGTCGGAGAGCGAATCGGGCCGGATCCAGGTGGAGGCCATCGAAGCCGTGCCGACCTGGGTGGATCGCCGGACCTTCACCATTATCGATGTGGTCGGTGCCCTGGCCAACGACACCCACCCCGACCTAACCCCGCAACTAGAACAATCACGGGACCGAACCACCACAACACTCCGCAGCCACGGAATAGATGTCAAAGTCGTAACCAGGCAATAAAACCATTCTGGAGGCGCCGTAGTGGGGTTTCAGGTTTGGAGTATGGGGTTGTGTTGGTTGGGTTGGTGGGTGGTTGTTGCGGTGTTGGGGAATGGGTCGGGTGGGGGTTTGAGGTAGTGTCGGCCTTGGTGGTTTTGGTGGACTTGCCAGTTGGTGTCGTGGGTGAGGTGGTGGCAGCTGTGGCATAGTTGTACGAGGTTGTTGATGTTGGTTTCGCCACCGTTGGCCCGTCGGGTTCCTGGGTCATCATCGCCCGCCGATCCTGGCGCTGTTGCTGGTACTTGCTGTAGTCACGCTCTTCAACCGGGGTGTGGCGCAGCGCGTACCTGGACAGCAAATCCGAAGGCACAACCCGAGCGGACCCCAAGATTTCTTCCTCGCCCCGGTAATCGGGTTTCCCAGCCACCCGGTTGATAACCCGAGCGTGACCGGAGTTGATCTCACCGCCGATCAACGCCTTCAGGGTGGAGGGAAAGTTTTCCGCCAAAGACACCGCTGTTTTCACTTCACCCGAAGCGCGACCCGCCGATTCCAACACCCGTTCCCTCAACACCGCGGCAGCTTCACGATTACTACTCCGGCGGGCTCTCTCCGCCAACACCTCAGCCAAACAACCCTCAATCCTGGCCCTGGCCCTACCAAGCTCTTCAATACGATCATCCAACTCATCCAAAGACAACCCATCAACACTCCGACGGGCAACACGAACAACAAACCCCTCACCAGAAGCCAAAACAGCCTCAGCCACAAACCCAGCCAGGTCGTTTGCAATCGGCTTTTTTTCAACAGCTAAACCGGTAGCTGCACTGTTGGATTCCATGCCAAACACCATACCAACCACCTGTGACACATACCCCCTCTCCAACGCTAGAGGTAACATTCGTGCCTCACCGTTGATATGTATGTGAGCCTTCGCGAAAATGTGGGTTTTGGGCCGAGCGCTGAACATATTTGAGGCCCTGGCAGACGCTGAGAACCACCTCGCCCATCGCCCCTGCTGGTGTTCTCCTGGGGGCTGTCGGCCCCGTCGGAGTTGGCTTCGCGTATCGCCTGGAGGTTTGCAAACCGTAGGCCCACCCCCCAACCTCCCCGGCTTTCACAAGAAGCATCGCTGGGGTGTGTGCCTCGCGGTTGGGATCAAAAGGCGTTCTGGGGTTTCACCTCATGGCCCCCTTTCGGCCCTGACCGCGACACTGCGTTGAACTGGAGCCCAACGCCAGACTGAAGGGGGGCCACCCCAACATGGAAACACCACACACTGATACACTAGGTGTAGTGGACATATCTCGGTGGTCGCGAAGCAGGTGGGGGTGTCGCGGGGTACGGTGGCGAAGTGGTATCGGTGTTGGTGCGACGAGGGTTCCGCGGGGCTTTATGGGCGGTCGTCGCGTCTTCACAGCTCGCCGCGGCGCACCTCGGCTGGGGTTGGGCAGCGCATCTGCGGGCTGCGCCGGAGCACTGAGCGGGGGCCTGTTTATCTGGCGGTTCGTACTGGGGTGCCCGTTTCGACGGTGTGGCGCATCCTGTGCCGCAACGGTCTCAACCGGCTTGGCTGGTTGGATCGGCCCACGGGACAGGTGATACGCCGCTATGAGCGCGAGGCCTCAGGGGAGCTGGTGCACCTCGACATCAAAAAAGTCGTTCGTGTTCCCCCTGGTGGTGGGTGGCGCGCTCATGGCCGCGGCTCGGCCAAAGCCCGCCGCCGCAAACGCAAGCGGGTGGCGTACACGTACCTGCACGTCGCGATCCACGACTACTCCCGGGTGGTTTATGTCGAGGCCCACGACAACGAGACCACCGACACCGTGGTCGGGTTCTGGCAGCGCGCGCAGGACTGGTTCTGGTCAAACGACATGGCCGTGAACGAAGTCCTCACCGACAACGGAGCCAACTTCTGCTCCGACGCGTTCGCTGTGCTGCTCGCGGAGCGGGCTATCGCGCACCGGCGCACCAGGCCCTACCGGCCCCAAACCAACCCCAAAGCCGGACGCTTCAACCGTACTCTCGCAGAGGAGTTCCTCTACGCCCATAAGTTCCGATCCGAAGCCGACCACCGACGACGACTCACCCAATGGATCCACCGCTACAATTGCCACCGACACCACACCGCCATAGGCGGCCCACCCGCAACACGCGCACACAACCTAACACGAACCGACAACTAGGCCCCATGACCACCCCACCCAACTCGAACACTCCACTCTCACCCCACTTTGAGCGATACATCGCTCTCAAGTTGGAAGATTTGGAAGAGGCTGAAGACTCTACCCTTAAAAAAGTATTTTTGTGGTTTATAGCTCTACTCATATGGGTGTCGCTGATGTTTGCAGTTACACTTCCATTCGATTATCGGTCGCATGGTTTTTCAGGTAGGACTGCTTTAATCCTGTTTATTATGATTTTCCCAATAGCGGTATGTAGTTATGTTGAAGTGATGGTAATTCCATGTTTTATTAGAGGTAAAATATGGTATGGGTTCTTGGGTAGAAAAAGGAAAAAAGCCCTGTTTATGGAGGTATTCAGAGAAATGGAAGAAAGGAAAAAGGCCCAGACCATAGAGGTGCACGGAGCAAGGCGTTCTGGTAGCAAAAAAAGAAATAGAAATGAAAGTGAGTGTTTGTGAAGAAGTTATTGATGTTTGTTGTTGTTGGGTTGTTGGCTTCGGTTGTTCCTAAGGTTGTTCTCGCGCATGACCCGCAGACTGTAGAGGTTCCTGTTTATCAGGATAAGGAAGTTGATGTTTATGCGGATTATTGGAAAGAAGTTGTAAAGGTTCCTGTTGTTTCGACTGCTTCTTTGAGTTTCCGTATTGCTGCTCGTAGGCACAGGAGCAGTGTTGAGGTAGCATTACGGGAGCGTATTGCTGTTGCTCTTATTGTTTCCTGGGGTGACCGCCAGTATCCTGCCACCCGGTATTTTAGTTTATCTACTCCTGTTGGACAATGGAGATACAGCGCCCCGATCAGTTTTCCTAATGGCGCGGTTCGTATTGCTGCTCGTAAGGCAGTGAATAACAGGGTTGAGGTAGCGTTACAAAAACGCGTTGGTACTTCCTGGGGTGATCGCCAGATCTCGGCAGCATCGGTCAGGGCCATTCTCAGCCCGTCGGATAGGGCCTCGGTCAGCGTCTCGGCGGTGGTCAGTTCCTCGGCTCTCAGCCGGTCGGCAGGATCGGTGGTGTCCGGCCCGGTCATGGCCTCGGTGGTAGATAGGGCAGCGGTGGTGCGGTGGTCAGCGGGCGGTCAGGTTACGGCCCTCAGCGTGGCAGCGGTGGTGGTGGCAGCCATGCCGGGGTCGGGCAGCGTCAGGGCTTCTGAGACGGCCAGGAACGGGCCTCTCTCAGCCTCGGTGGTGGCAGCGCCGATCTCATGCGGGCCGAGGATCGGGCGGCCCTCAAACGGCCTCAGGTCGGGCCTCGGCGGCCATCACCGGGCCACACCCGGCAACTCTCACTTGACAAAAAAACAACCCCACCCCTACCCTCCCTGCCGTTCAGCAAAGCATTGTCAGGCCTCGGCCTCGCGGTCGGGATCAAAAGGCGTTCTGGGGTTCACCTCATGGCTCCCTTCGGCCCTGACCGCGACGCTTCTTGTGAACTGAAGCTCAACGCCAGACTGAAGGGGGCCACCCATGACAACAACACCCCACCCGGCTACCATCGGCCCCATGACCGACCCCACACCCGACACCACCACCGAGACACTGGCTGACCACGCCGAGGCAGCCCCAGCAGCCCCAACCGAACCCAAACCTGGCACTTTAATTTTCTTTTCAATTAGGACAATCAACCGATGGACGTTTGTGTTTTATCCCGTTTGTTGGGGTGGTGTGAGCCTGTTTGTATATGAAGTTATGGGTGTATCTGGTAGTTCATGGTCTTCTGTTACATTGTATATCTTACTTACATTTGTTATTTCGTTTTTGACTGGTATTTCATTACGAAAACTGTTACTGGTATTTGACCGTTACATGTATAGACGGCATAACAATTAGGGGGTGTCAGTATGAGAAAGCTGTTGGTATGTGTTGTTATCACCGGGTTAATAACTTCAGTTACCCCTGCGGTTGTGTTGGCACATGACCCGGTGACTACTACTCACACTATCCCGGCTGTTTATGAGGATCAAGAGGTTACGAAATGGGTTGATGAGGAGTATACGGTTGAGGTCAATTGTGATGAAGAGGGAGTCACTAAGCGGGTGCCTTATACCGGGTTAGTGCCTTCTACTGCGTCTGCTTCATATGGTGTTCGTATTGGTGCTCGTAAGACATCGAGCGGTATTAAGGTTGAGTTAGCTGTACAACGACGCGGTACTGGGCTGACTGGTTCCTGGGGTAGCACAATATACCCTACATCTCGTTTCTTCCCGGCAAGTACTACGGTTGGAAGATGGTTGCATACTTCCGCAGTTACCGTTGGTGGCACTTCGGTGCGTATTGCTGCCCGCAGAGCGACGAGTACCACAGTTGAGGTAGCTTTACAACAACGCGTTGGTAATTCTTGGGGTGCTTATATATATATCCTTCTGGCCGTTTCTTTCCCCTATCTACTGCCGCTGGGAAATGGAAAATAGCAACCCCAGTCACCGTTACCTACAACTACACCGTATATAGTAATGTGACCAGGTATCGTTGTTATAAAACCGAGACTCGGCAGGTACAACAAACGGAAACTCAAAGAGTGTTGGTCAGCGCAGCTAGGACAGACACTGTTAGAAGGCATGAACCACACGCTTGTCCACATGGTTATTACATAGGTTCTTTTGTGTCAGGAGTGAGCCATAGAGAGCCTCTCAGGTTAAGAGATGGTATTCTTAGGACTAGAGTTGTTATAGGTTGGCAAGGGCCAACTGACCGTTTCCATGACTGTTATTTACCAATTTTTCAACCGAGTGACTCTGGTCTAGCTCAGTGGTTAAAGAGGGTACATAAAGGTCTATGTGATAGTGTAGGTGGCCGGATAATTGCTGGTGGGGCAGGTGCGATATTTGGGAATGTCGCTTATAAGGCGTTGGAGGGTGGAGCCAAAGCAGCAATGGCAGCAGCAATGTCATCACCTGATCCAACAGAGATAACCACTCCTGTAAGGGTGGGTGTTGCTTTTGTGGTGGGAGCGGCGGGTACGGCTGCCGGAATCGGGCTTTGTAGTTTTACATCCTCAGCTAGTCCTACTGCTGCGCCGACCGCTGCTCCTCCTGCGCCTTCTAGGGTGGTTTCTAGTTGTTCGGCTGATGGTCGCACTTTGACTGTTGAGTGGAGGGCTGCTTCGAGGGTTAGGTCATATGAGGTTAAGGCAACGGGGAAAGCTAGTAAAGAGGTAGTTGGTACTTCTACTACTTTTGCTGTGTCTCCTGGTGATACTTATACTGCTCAAGTGAAAAGTGTAATAACCAGCGGGGGTAATAGTGGGTATTCGGGTTGGGTGAGTTCTAATAGTGTTACTTTTATTACGACGGTGCCTGTGCCTGCTAATGTGCGGGCTAAGTGTGTCACTCCTAGTCGTAATCCGAATGATCCTAGAACTGGTGTTATAAATGTTGTTGTTGAGTGGGATACTGACCCGATGTTTGTAACCACGGACTACAGTGTGAAGGATCTTAAGCGGCTCTTCGCGTTTGAGTGGGGAGGGGGTGTTTTTGGGTGGGGTCTGTCTTTTGGGTGGGGGCCTCGCCGATTCTTGTGACTGTCACATAGTCGTGGAGTCGGGAGGTCCCTGGTGGTTGATGTTAGTTGGGTGTTGGGTTACGGTGCGTTGGGTTTGGTGGTGACCGGCCAGTGTGTGGTTGATGGCGAGGTGGTGGTGGAGGTGGAGACACCTCCAGGTCGGCGGGTTTGTTGTGAGCGGTGCGGTCACAGGGCCAGGTCCAAGGGGCGACGCAGAACCCGGTTGCGGGATGCTTGCATCCCGGGGGGTCACCGGGTGCGGGTGGTGTGGAACAAGCGTTTATGGGTTTGCGGGAACGCTGATTGTGAGACCAAGACATGGACTGAGCAGCACTGTTTGGCGAAGCCTCGCTGCCAGCTCACACGTCGGGCCGCAGCTCACGCGGTTGAGGTGTTGGCCGCGGTGGAGGGCTCGGTCGCCGGTGTGGCTTGTAGTTTGGCGGTCGGGTTGGCACACCGTTTGGTCAGCAGTTGAACCGGAACTAAAACAGCGGGCCGATGATCCCGACAGGGTGGGGGCCACCTTCGGGGTGGGATTCGATGAGACCGTGATGAACTCCGCCACCCGCCGGCGCCGGTGCCGCTACATCACCGCCGCGGTGGACACCGCGACCGGCCAGGTCATAGATGTCTTCGACGGCCGCGATGCCAATGACCTGCACAAATGGGTGAGTGCACAACCCCGGGGGTGGAGACAAAATATTCGGGTGGTGTGTTGTGATCCCCACGAGGGGTACAGAAAAGCCATTCGAGCCCTCATAGCCCAGGGCCTGTTACCAGCCGGCACACGGTTGGCCACCGATCCGTTCCACATCGTCCGGCTGGCCAACCAGGCCATCACTCGGGCCCGTCAACGCACCCAGCAACAAACCACCGGTCACCGGGGCCGCAAAGGTGACCCTCTCTACGGTATCCGCAAACTCCTACTGATGGCCGCCGAGCGGCTGGACCCCCGAGGCTGGCAACGCCTACACCAAGCCCTCAAAGCCGGTGACCCCTGCGATGAGGTCCTCGAGTGCTGGCAAGCCAAAGAACAAACCCGATCCATTTTCAAAACCACCAACCCCCAAACCGCCGTCCAACGCCTCGACGACACTATTGCCTACTGCTCCGATCCCGACGCACCCCCAGAACTACAAGCCCTCGCCGGTACCCTCAACCGCTGGCACACCGAAACCATAACCAGCGTCGCCACCGCCACCACCAACGCCCGAACCGAAGCCGCCAACGCCAAAATCAAAGACATCAAACGCAAAGCCAGAGGCTACACCAACATCGGCAACTACCGACTCCGCATCCTAGTTGCCACCGGCCACAAACCCCACCAAAATACACCCACCACAAGAATCAGAACCCACAAAACCCCGCTCAAACGCGAATAGCCTCTTAATCGTCCTTTGGTGGTGACCAAGAGAGTAAAGGGTGTTACTAGGGCTGTGTTTCCTCGTACTGTGAATGCTACTTATCGGTTTGTGGTTGCCGGGTATTCTAGGCCTTTGAATAAGTGGTCGCATTGGTCTTCTCAGTATAATAGTAACGCTCATGTTACTTGTAATGTTCCCACCCGCACTCCCACGCCTACTGCTACCCCTACTGCTACTGCTACCCCTACTGCCACTAATAGGCCGATGGTGGTGCCTTCTAATGTATCTATTAGGTGTTATGCCGGTGGGATAAAGGGTAGGGCTGGTGTTGTTAGTGTTATTGTTAGTTGGGATGCTGACCCGACAGGTAGGACTACGAAGTATGAGGTGAAAGCGTCTGCACTGCCACCGCTGGTTAATGGGTTGACTAAGACTGTGGAGGGTGCTAATACGGCTACTTTTGTTAGGTCGGTGAGTGGTAGGTATAGTTTCAGGGTTCGTGGGTATTCTTCTGGGTTGGGTTGGTCGGGTTGGTCTTCTTACAGTCCCGCCAAGACTTGTAATGCTCCTACGGCTTCGCGGTTGGGGGTTCCTTCTGGGTTGATTGTCAATTGTGTTTCCAGTAGTAGGCCGGGTACGATGAATGTGACGGTTAGGTGGCTGAGTGGTGATCTCAGGACTCGGAGTTATGCTGTTCGCGATGTGTTGGGTTCGGGTTTGTCGAGAACTGGTTTGACGGGTACTTCGGTTTTGTTTCCTCGAACGGTGAGGGGTACTTATCAGTTCGAGGTTCAGGCCCGGGCTTCTGGTATTCCTTCTTCTGAGTGGTCTTCGAGGAGTATTCGATTTAGTTGTTCCCCGCCCGGTTAGGTGTTTGGTTCTGAGACAGGATCGGTTGAGGGTTTGACTTTGTTACTGAGGGTTTGACTTTGCTACGGGACGCTTTAACAGACAGGGACATCCCCACCGACCGCCGACTCCTGGCACCGGGCACCGTCGGCATCATCTCCGGCCCCGGCGGTATCGGCAAAAGCACCCTCGCCCAAATGATCGCCTGCGCCGCCGCCGCCGGTAATCCCACCGGAGCGGGCCTCGCCGCTATCGGCCTCGCCGCCGCCCCCGGCTCCCGCCCCGGCCTCGCCGGTAGGCCGGTCTCAATGTGGTGCCTAGAAGACCCCGCCGCCCTCGCCGCCCGCCGCACCGCCGCCACCGCCGACTGGTGGGCCAGCACCGGCGGCCCGCACCTGGACAACTACCGCTCCCGCATCGCCATCTACGGAGCCGAAGACACCGGCCCCCTCTGGGAAGCCCCCGACTACCGGCACCGAGACAAAGAACACGGCCCCACCAACCTAATGCTCACCCTCGCCGCCGACCTGCTAGAACGCCGCCCCATCCTCACCATCATCGACCCC
The DNA here is from genome assembly GCF_965202595.1 of Candidatus Poriferisocius sp. GTDB lineage: Bacteria > Actinomycetota > Acidimicrobiia > Acidimicrobiales > Bin134 > Poriferisocius. The sequence goes on along the minus strand of NZ_OZ241836.1, from coordinate 1,660,049 downwards.
GCCCTGTGCGCGCTCGCCGCCCCCGCCGCCGATGCCCACACCGTCCGCTCATTCATCGCCACACTAAGCCGGATGACCGGCGAAATAGACGGAGCCGCCCTCATAGTGGCCCACTCCACCAAAGCCGCCAGAGACGGACTAAGCGAAGCCGGAGCGATAAGCGGAAGCGCCGCCTGGCACGACGCCGCCCGCCTAGTCATCACCGCCACACCACCACCCAAACCCAAAGGATCAACCGAACAACCCGAAGGAGTACACCTCACCGTCACCAAAGCCAACCTCGGCAAAACCGGCCCCCTCACAAACACCACCACCAACCTCCCAACCCCAACCACACCACTCACACTCACCATCACCCCACACAACGGCTGGCCCGCCGCCCTCACACCCACCAACACCACTACCTCGAACCACCCCGACCCCTACGCCGCCCGCCTGGAAGATTTGTAATGACCACCACCGATCCCTGGGCCAACCGCCTCGCCACCCACCTCTGGGCCAAACACAACCCCGATAGCAACCCCGATGACTGCCCCGGCTGGATCATCCCCACCGAGGACGACCTCGCCAAGATGCTCAATGACCCCCCACCACCTCAAACACTCGACAGCGAAACCACTATTGCCGAGCACCTGGCCGAGGCCAACACCCGCCTCAATACCCTTATCTCACCACCCGAAGGATGGGCCTACACCTGGACACCCGGCCCCCCGATCATCGGAACCAAAACCGGAGGCGAGATCATCGGCCCCCTGTGGGCCGCTCCCGCCTGGCACGGTGACGGCTTACCCACAAACCCCGACCGCCTACCCGTACTATCCACCGCAGAGACGCACCGCCGCTGGGATACCACCGACCGACAACACCGACCCAAACACCCCCTCGCCCCCATCATTCACACCTGGCAAACACACTGGGCCACATCACCCCCCGAAACACCCACACTTCGCCACGACCGCCGCCCGATGATGCCCCACATCGGGCGGGCCGCCGAGATCGTCACTGCCCCTCGCACCGAAACCGACCGCATCCCCCTAACAGAAATACCCGCCGAGGTCGGCGATCAACTGGCGCTACCCGGCCTGGGCCGAGGTGGTGAAGTACCCGCCCCGATGCTCGCCGTATTCGATGCCGCCGGGATGCTGAGCTACACCCAGGGCAAAGGAGCGCCCAGGCCGCTACGCCTGTGGGTGGCAACCCTGATCCACACCCCCGCCGACCGCATCGCCGCCGGTGGCCCGGTGATACTCACCTGGCCCACCGCCGACATCGTGAGGTACCTCACCCCACCCGATGCCGCCCCACCCAACTTGTCTAAGTACTGGCGGGCTATAGCGGATGCGATCTGGACTATGGGCCGGATAGTGGTACCTGTACCGGGCGGCGGGTGGGCACCCATCACAGTACGCCGAGGCCCCCTAAACCGAGACGACCTGAGACACGGCACTACCACCCTGGAAGTACGGCTACCGCCTGGAAGCGAGCACGGCCCCCGCATCAACTGGCCCCGCCTACAAGTACACGGCATCACCTCAGCCCCCATGTACCGGGGCCACATCATCGCCCGCTACATCATCGACCGCACCGCCTACCGAGGGGCTGGGATCACCCGCGCCCACATAGAAAACGGACACCGCACCCGGCGGCGGCGAGACCTACTAGCACGGGTAGAGCGGCAAACCTGGAGCGCCGCCGAACTCGCCCGGATGCTCGCCCTGGCCGATACCACCCGCACCAACCGCAGCCGAGCAATAAACACTTTTACGGCCCTGGCCGACGAGGACGATCCGGTACTCGACCTGTGGGAGATAAAACCAGGCCGATGGATCATCCTCGAAGCCCCGAACGCCTAGACATTCCTACGGGTATGCTATTTGTCTTTGACCTGGGAAAACGCTTTACCCCTATACCCCACCCCCCAGGGTGGGGTAGGTGGGCGGTCGGGGCCTTCGCTGGGGCTACGGCCCCGCCGCCCTGTGGGAGACGATGCGCGCCTGCCCTGTGGTGGCTTGTGGGCGGTGTTGAGTCGTTGGGGTGGTGGTTAACATCACTTCGGTTTTGTGGGGCTTCTGAGGGCTGGGTGGTGGGGGGGGGGGGGGGGTGGGTTGAAACTCTGCGCACCGGCGGCCCTGGAAACCCAACTTCACGAACTTTATCCACTATCAGGCGGGGGTTTTAGTTGGTAACCGGCTTTGTTTGTTACTGTAAAGCTGTGGTTTAGGGTTGGTGGGGTGTGTGTCGTGTTGTGTAGCGGTTCGCTACTGGGGTTGTTTGAGCGATCCCTCGGGTTTGGGGTAACTCTGATGGCTTGTTTTGGGGTATCGGCCCGTTCGGTGGTAAGGCCGAGACTTCTTCGGGAGAGAAAAGAGGCTTGAAAATTGGGTTTCAGAGGTGCTTCCTAAACAGAGTTTCGACCCACCCCCCGAGGGGGTGGGGTGTGCGGCGGTGACGGGATCGGGGAGTGGGTTGTGGAGTGATGCGTTGGCTCTCGATTGTGATGCTGTGGGGCCGTATCTTGGTCGCCTGAGGCCCCTAATGGGGCTGTGAGGCTCTGGGCCGCACGGAGAGCGGTTGGGGGCACCTGAACCCTGACCGGCGTTGTGGCGGGCCTGTGGGGCCGGTTCTGGGCCGTTCACAGGCCGGTTATGGGGTTTGAGCCTTACTGGAGTGCCCCCTCGGTCTCGAACCGTGTCCAGGCCTGACCCCCGGTTGTGCCGGTGGCTGAGAACCACCCCTTACACCCCTGGTGGCTTCTGGGGAGTGTTGAGCCGTGCTGGGCGGCCCCGGCCCTGTCAGGTGTGGATCATCTCCCAAAGGGCGGCAGGTAGCGGGCGCGGATCGTCCCTCAAAGGGCGGCGGGCATAGTGCCAGGTCAGCGAACTAGATAGGCCCTCGGTGGCGGCGGCCCGTAGTCGGCCCTCGCGTTTACCTCGGCGGGGGGGCCTCGGTAGGGGTGTAGGCCCGTTATCGGCCCTAATTCGGCCTCAGCGGGCTGATAACGGGCCTACTACGGCGGTCATCCTCTCAGCGGCGAACTATGCGGGCGGGCCTACTACGGGCCTCAGACGGTAATAGTCGATCTTCGGTGGTGGCGGCAGTCATGCAGCGGTCGGTTGGTGTCAGGGCCTCTGAGACGGCCAGGAACGGGCCTCTCTCAGCCTCGGCGGTGGCGGCGGGGGATCAGCGGGCCGAGGATCGGGCGGCCCTCGATGGCCTCCCCGGCAGCCAACCCCGGCGGGCGGCCCTCGACAGTCTCACTTGACAAACAAACAACCCCACCCAATATAATGACCGGCGTTCACAAAAGCATCGTCAGGCCTCGGCCTCGTGGTCGGGATCAAAAGGCGTTTTGGGGCTTCGCCTCATGGCTCCCTTCGGCCCTGACCACGATGCTTTTGTGAACTGAAGCTCAACGCCAGTCTTAAGGGAGCCACCAATGACAACAACACCCCACCCGGCTACCATCGGCCCCGTGACCACCCCACACACCCCCGACCCCAGCTCGGACACCCACCTGACGACCCCGACCGAAGATACCGACTTTGCCTCGGATGTCACCAGTGACCGTAATTCTGCCGTATCTGGCCCAGAAGAGGCCACTCTAAATCTATACATTCGTGCTCTTATGGTTGGTCTTGCTGGTTTTGGATTAATACATTTTGTGTATTTTTTTAGTAGTTTATTGAATATAAATGTGTGGATTAGCGTTCTGATAACAATGGCTACTGTGGCGTTATTATGTCAATTAGCTGTTAGGTGCTTTTGTTACTATAAAAAGTATAGACAAAAAAGAAAGGAGATATAAGCATGAGAAAAGTATTAGTGTTGCATGAGAAAAGTATTAGTGTTTGTTGTTGTTGCTGGGTTGTTGGCTTCGGTTGCTCCTAAGGTTGTGTTGGCGCATGACCCGGAGCCTCGAACTGTAACCATTCCGGCTGTTTATGAGGATCGAGAGGTTACAAAATGGGTTGATAAGGAGTATACGGTTGAGGTCAATTGTGATGAGGAGGGAGTCACTAAGCGGGTGCCTTATATCGCCCACAAGCCATCTACTGTATCTGCTTCATACGGTGTTCGTATTGGTGCTCGTAAGACATCAAGCGGTATTAAGGTTGAGTTAGCTTTACAACGACGCGGTACTGGGCTGACTGGTTCCTGGGGTAGCACAATATATCCTACATCTCGTTTTTTCCCGGCAAGTACTACGGTTGGAAAATGGTTGCATACTTCCGCAGTTACCGTTGGTGGCACTTCGGTGCGTATTGCTGCCCGCAGGGTGACGAGTATCACAGTTGAGGTAGCTTTACAACAACGAGTTGGTAATGCTTGGGGTGCTTATATATATCCTTCTGGCCGTTTCTTTCCCCTATCTACTGCCGCTGGGAAATGGAAAATAGCAACTCCAGTCACCGTTACCTACGAATACACTGTATATCGTAATGTGACTAGGTATCGTTGTTATAAAACTGAGACTCGGCGGGTACAACAAACGAAAACTGAAAGTGTGTTGGTCAGCGAAGCTACCACAGAAACCGTTACTACCCATGAAGCCCACCCTTGCCAGAAAGGGCAGTATTCACCTCCCCTCCCAGAAAGGGCTTTTAGCTATATAAATGGGCGGCGTAGTCCGAGAAGTGGGCCAGGTAAAAAGGTTGAAGCTTGGACGAGAATTAGTCTTGCTTCGGATCATTATCATAATTGCTATTCACCAATATTTGAGGGTAGTTCTATATTAGATGTTGTCTGTGCTCGCGGAGTTCTTACTGTTCTTGGGGTGGGGACAACGTATGTAGTAACACATCGTGTTGAAAAAAATATTGCAAAACGAATATTGACAAACTTAAAAAACGGTGCGAGTAAAGCAATCACAAGGGGAGGCTCTCCGTGGAAATTGATAACTAGCCTTACACTCGGAGTTGGTGCTGAGGTATTTGCTGCTGAGGTTTGCGCTAGAACAGACCCTACTGCTACTCCTACTGCTACTGCTACTCCTACTCCTGTACCTGCACCTGATGATACATTTTGTATAACTATAGATAACACTAAAGTATGTACTGACAAAATTACAGCTAAAGCAATTATTGATAACGAGATTGTATATCTTAGTCGTATTGCTTCTAATCCTTTACTTAATATTTGTATACCTTTGACTAATGTATGTCATAGAGCGCCAGTGATTAGGGCACTTATTGCTAAACTTAAGACTATACCTACTGATACTTTTGTGGTTTCTAATGTTTTGGCTAGTTGTTCGGCTAATGGTCGTACTATAACTGTTACATGGAACGCTTCTGACGGGGCTAATTCTTATGGGGTACAAGTAGTTGGTGGGTCTTCTAAGACAGTGAGGGCTCCCGCTACCTCTACTACTTTTACAGTATCTCCGGGCGGTACTTACACGGCTCAAGCGAGAAGTGTTATAACTAGCGGGGGTAATAGTAAGTATTCGGATTGGGTTAGTTCGGGTAGTGTTACTTGTCCTAATCCTGCGCCTTCACCTTCTAATATTTCGGCTACTTGTTCGGCTGATGGTCGTACTATAACTGTTACATGGGATGCCGCTGTGGGGGCTACTTCTTATGAGTTCAAAGTAGTTGGTGGGTCTTCTAAGACGGTGAGGGCTCCTGCTATTCGTGGTACTCTTAGGATGGCTCCTGGTACTGCTAGTTATTTGGTTGAGGTGAGGAGTGTTGTAACTAGCGGGGGTAATAGTAGGTATTCGGGTTGGGTTCGTAAACCTGGTAGTGTTACTTGTGTTGATAGTAGGCCGATGGTGGTTCCTTCTGATGTATCTGTTAGGTGTTACGCTGGTGGGATTAAGGGTAGGGCTGGTGTTGTTAGTGTTATTGTTGGTTGGGATGTTGACTCGACGGGTAGGACTGAGCGTTATGAGGTGAAAGCGTCGGCGGTGCCGTCGCTTGTTAATGGGTTGTCTAAAATTGTGGTCGGTGCTAATACAGCTACTTTTGTTAGGACGGAGAGCGGTAGGTATAGTTTCAAGGTCCGCGGGTATTCTTCTAGGTCTGGGTTGGGTTGGTCGGGTTGGTCTTCTTATAGCCCGGTTACGGCTTGTGATGTTCCTACGGCTTCGCCGTTGGGGGTGCCTTCTGTTTCTGGTGTTGATTGTGTGGCTAGTAGTACGCCGGGTACGGTAAATGTGGTTGTTAGGTGGCTGAGCGGTGATCTCAGAACCCGGAGTTACGCTGTACGCGAGGCGTTGGGTTCGGGTTTGTCTAAAACTGGTTTGACTGGTACTACAGCGGTGTTTCCTCGAACGGTGAAAGGAACCTATCAGTTCGAGGTTCAGGCTCGGGCTTCTGGTATTCCTGCTTCTGAGTGGTCTTCCAGGAGTGCCCGTATCACCTGTACTCCACCTGTTGTTCCTACGACGGTGTCTGTGCCTGCTAATGTGCGGGCTAGTTGTGTTGTTCCTGGTCGTAGTCCGAATGATCCTAGAACTGGTGTTATAAATGTGGTTGTTGAGTGGGATGCTGACTCGACGGGTGTTACCACGGACTACAGTGTGAAGGATCTTAATCGTTCTTCGGTGGTGACCAAGAGAGTAAAGGGTGTTACTAGGGCTGTGTTTCCTCGGACTGTTAGCGGTGTTTATCGGTTTGTGGTTGCCGGGTATTCTAAGTCTCTGAATAAGTGGTCGCATTGGTCTTCTCAGTATAATACTAATGCTCATGTTACTTGTAATGTTCCCACCCGCACTCCCGCTCCCACGCCTACTGCTACCCCCACGCCTACTGCTACGCCTACTGCTACTCCGGCTCCGACTACTGCGCCTGCTAGGTTGGGGACTCCTTCTAGTGTGAGGGTTAGTTGTGCTGCTAGTGGGAGTGCTGGGAGGGTGAATGTGGTTGTTAGTTGGGGTAGTGGGGATAGTAGGACTGAGCGTTATTCTGTTTCGGAGCGTCGCCGGTCGGGTTTGTCCCGAACTGGGGTGACTGGTACTTCGGTTACATTTACTCGGAGTGTGGACGGTAGTTATCAGTTCAGGGTTCGGGGTCATGCTGACGGTGTGAGTAGTTCGCGTTGGTCTGGTTGGAGTGACAAGACTACTTGTAATGTTCCCACCCGCCCCCCGGCTCCCACGCCTACTGCCACGCCTACTGCGGTTCCTGCGCGGTTGGGGACTCCTTCTGTTTATCGTGTTGATTGTGTTTCTAGTAGTAGGCCGGGTACGGTGAATGTGTCGGTTGAGTGGCGGAGTGGGGATAGTAGGACTCAGAGTTATGTTGTTCGCGATGCGTTGGGTTCGGGTTTGTCTCGGAGCGGTTTGACTGGCACTTCGACTGTGTTTCCTCGAACGGTGAGGGGTACTTATCAGTTCGAGGTTCAGGCTCGGGCTTCTGGTATTCCTGCTTCTGAGTGGTCTTCCAGGAGTATTCGCTTTAGTTGTTCCCCACCTGGTTAGGTTCTTGGTTCTGAGACAGGATCGGTTGAGGGTTTGACTTTGTTGCGGGACGCTTTGGCGGGTGAGGGTTTGCCGTCGCTACAGGAGGCGTTGGTTGGGTTGGTCGAGGTTGTGGCCGAGGCTCCCAGCGATGGGTTGGCTGAGGCGTTGGAGGGGGTCGAGCGAGATCGAGCGTGGCCATCAGCACCCGGTGGGGGTGAGGCTCCTGGCGAGGCGTTGGCGGCCACATTGAGCACTCTAGGAGAAACCCTGGCCGCGAGACTGGCCGAGCGGGCCGGCATCGAGGCTGAGGCTCATGCCAGGGAGTCGATGGCGTACCTGACGGTTGAGGTCGCCAAACTGAGGGATGCTTTGTCCGGGTTGAGTCGATTGTTGGCTACCGCTTCGGTGGAGTTGTTGGCCGAAAAGGTCACCGCCGCTCAGTTCGCGTTGGCCGAGGCGGTGGGTAACACTCCGGGGTTGCCCACCGAACCACTGATGGCGGCCCTAGACCACCCAGATGCTGCCACCGCGAACCCTCTGGCCGAGGCGGTGGCGGTACTCATGGCAACCCTGGTGGCTCCTATGGTTGACCTGAGCGACACCGAGGCATGGCCCGACCACAAAAGAGCCACCTTCAAAGCACCCCTGACCGCACCGGTGATCGAAGCACTAACCGGACTGGCCGACTCGCTGGCCGACTCGCTGCACCCCGAAACCGACTAGAACCGGCCCGCAGCAAAGCAAACGGGAGCCGACCTGAGGCTTTGAGCGGTGCGGGGCCTCACAGAGCACCCGAGCCGCCACAGGCCTCGGATCGGCTCCCAGGTGGCCGTATCTGGGCTTCTGAGAGGCGAGTTGTGGGGTTTGGGCCTCACTGAGGTACCCCTTTCGGCGCGGTGACTGGGGGCTGGACGGTGTTTGATCTGTGGGTGGTGTAAGAAGGGTCGGGCCACCACCGATGACCCTCCACCGACCCGACCCCTGGGCGCACGCTACCGGAGTGGCCCCTGTATCTTTGCCACCGCTGCTAGCTATTATGCGCGGCCATGACCCTTGACCCCACTACCACCACCGCTACCTCGGATTGGGTGGCCATCTTGTCGGATGATCCCACCGAGAGGGCGGCCTCAATGCTCGCTGACGCTGAGCATGGGGTTTGTCGGTGCCATCTCACTAGCCCGGCTTTGTGCGGGCCGTGCCGCTTGACTCACAAACTCCCGGCGGGCGGCTATGAGGCCCGCTAAGAGGCGGTAGGCTCTATTGGTGATCGCGACAGATCTATTGGTGATTGCGACAGAGTTTAGTGTAGGTGGTTTGGGCGGGTTGTCAGTGGTGGGGTCTGCGGGGCATGGTGTTGATTAGGTCTTCGATGATGGTGAGGTGTATCGGGCTGATGTTGAGGTTGGTGCTTTTGGGTAGCTAGCGTCTGAGTGTGGTGTTGTTTTGTTTGTTGGTGGGTCGTTGCCAGGGGGATCGGGGTTCGCATAAGTAGATTTGTGTGCCCGGGTTGTGTTCGATGTCGGCCCATTTGGCTATTTCTGTGCCTTGGTCTCAGGTGAGGGTTTTGACCATTGCGGCGGGTTGGCGTTTGAGTGGGGCGGTGACGGCTTTGGCGGTGTTGTGGGTGTCGTAGCCATCGGGTAGTGGTACTACAAACGTTGCGCTATGGGCCGGAAATCGCCCAGCACGGAGCGTTTGGCCTGTTCACAACGTCTTCGGGGTTTGCGGCGACGGCGCACCAGCAGTTTCCAACGATCAGCCAACAACCTGGCCATCGCGTCGGCCAACACCGGATCTGTGGCCAACTTGGATGGGCGAGGCCTCGGAGCCCGCACATCGGCGGCGGCTTGGGCCGCATCGGCCCGATAAGCCGAACCACCCCCGTTGCGCCGAAGTTCCCGCCACACCGCCGAACGGCTCCTGCCCAACCGGCGGGCCATCCCGGTTGTCCCCACTCCCATCTCAACCATCGTCTCGATGCGGGCTCGCTCGCTCGCACACAACCTCTGTGCCATACTGGAACACCTCCACCGGTGACTCGCCAATGTTTCTGATCGACCATCATGGCCGACCCGTCGCGATCACCGGTGGAGCCCGCCCACACCGGCAACCCCACATACCCGATGGCGTGGCTGCCTGTCCATGGTGGAGACTGGGCGCTGTTGGGGTGGATGGGGGGCGGGGCGCTAACCTTTGGGTTGGTGCAGAACAGAGCATGCTTGTGTTGAGGAGCCCGTGTGTCCGATCATCCGCCGTTTGATTCGGCTTTTTTCCGCCAAGTTCTCGGGCGGTTCCCCACCGGGGTGACCGTGGTCACCGCCACCGGTCCGGCCGGTCCCGCCGGGCTGGCCATTGGCTCCTTCGGCTCGGTGTCGCTCGACCCCGCGCTGGTCATGTTCATGCCGGGCAAATCATCCACGAGCTGGCCGGCCATCGAAGCCGCGGGGCATTTCGGGGTCAACATCCTGGCCGAGGACCAGGAGGAGATGTCCAACCTGTTTGCCTCCAAGGCCGAGGACAAGTTTGCCGGTTTGCAGTGGATCACGAAGATCACCGGGGCCCCCATTTTCGAGGACTCGCTGGCATGGATCGATTGCGAAATCGATGGGGTGCTGGAGGGGGGCGACCACTGGATCGTTCTCGGTCGGGTGCTGGACCTGGGCATCCAGCGCGACGACGTGGGTCCGCTGGTGTTCCTGTCCGGCCAGTACGGCTCCTTCCAACAGCGGGGCTGAGGATTCATGCTGTGCGGTACGCGCTGAGCGGGTTGACGGTGATGTTGGATCGATTCGATTGCGGGAAGGGCTGAGGATCCATGCCGCTGTACGCGCTGGGAGCGTTCGAGCCCGATGTTCACCCCGATGCCTTCATCCATCCCCAGGCGGTGATCATCGGCAGGGTGAGCGTGGGGGCCGAATCCACGGTATGGCCGGGAGCGGTGCTTCGGGGCGACGGGGCGGGCATCACCATCGGCGCTCGCACCTCCGTTCAGGACAACGCCGTGATCCACAACACCGGCGAATTGCCCACCGTGGTGGGCAGCGATGTCACCATCGGGCATCTGGCCCATCTGGAGGGCTGCACCGTGGAGGACGAGGCGCTGGTGGGCACTGCTTCGGTGGTGCTGCACGAGGCGCTGGTGGGTCGGGGTGCGCTGGTGGCGGCCAACGCGGTGGTCACCAACCGGATGATAATTCCACCGCTGGCGCTGGCCGTGGGGGTGCCCGCCGGGGTGCGCGAGGGGTTCATGTCCGAGGGCCAGAATCGGGAGGATGCCCAGCACTATGTGGATCTCGGCCACCGATATAGGGCAGAGATGCGATTATTGGGTTGAGCGCCGGTAGTATCGGGGTAGTCCATGAACCCTCAGGACTAAGTCAGGACTAATCGTCAGGACTCAATATCTCAATATAATTGCGAGGACTTTGATATGTCGTCGGAGGCGCTTGCCCTGGACCTCAGCCGTTACAAGCTGGGCTGGAGCGACGAGGAGAATTACGTCTTCAAGCCCAAGAAGGGGCTGGACACCGGCATCGTGCAGGAGATGTCATGGATGAAGAGCGAGCCCGACTGGATGCGCAACTTCCGTTTGAAGTCGCTCAACCGGTTCGAGAAGCGGCCCATGCCCTCGTGGGGTGGCGACATGTCGGGCATCAATTTCGAGGATATCTACTACTACATAAAGCCCACCGAGTCGCAGGTAAATGACTGGGAGGACCTGCCCGACGCCATCAAGGACACCTACGAGAAGCTGGGCATCCCCGAGGCCGAGCGCAAGTACCTGGCCGGGGTCACCGCCCAGTACGAGTCGGAGGTGGTGTTTCACCGCAACCGGGAGGATCTGGAGCGCCAGGGGGTGCTGTTCTGCGACATGGACACCGCGCTACGGGAGTATCCCGAGCTGGTGAAGGAGCACTTCGGTACTATCATCCCCCCGGGCGACAACAAGTTCGCGGCCCTGAACTCCGCAGTGTGGTCGGGGGGCAGCTTCATCTACGTACCTCCCGGCGTGACCGTGGATATGCCGCTCCAGGCCTACTTCCGCATCAACGCCGAGAACATGGGCCAGTTCGAGCGAACCCTCATCATCGCCGACGAGGGTTCTCAGGTTCACTACATCGAAGGGTGCTCGGCCCCGGTGTACACCAGCGACTCGCTCCACTCCGCGGTGGTGGAGATCTTGGTGAAGAAATCGGCCCGGGTCACCTACACCACCATCCAGAACTGGTCCAACAACGTGTACAACCTGGTCACCAAGCGGGCCAAGGTCGAGGCCGAGGGCCACATGGAGTGGATAGACGGCAACATTGGTTCCCGGCTGACCATGAAGTACCCCGCGGTGGTCATGGTGGGTCCAAAGGCGTCGGGCGAGGTGCTGTCGGTGGCTTATGCCGGGCCCGACCAGCACCAGGATGCCGGGGCCAAGATGACCCACGCCGCTCCGGAGACCACCTCCAAGATCGTGTCCAAGTCGATCTCCAACGGCGGTGGTCGTACCAGTTACCGGGGCTTGGTGCGGGTGGAGGACGGTGCCCACGGCTGCCGCAGCCACGTGCAGTGCGACGCGCTGATCCTGGATGAGAACAGCGTGTCCGACACCTACCCCTACATGGAGGTGGGAACCCGGGACGCGGTGATCGGCCACGAGGCCACCGTTTCCAAAGTGGCCGATGAGCAGCTTTTCTACCTGATGAGCCGGGGGCTGACCGAGGAGCAGGCGATGGGCATGATCGTCAACGGCTTCATCGAGCCCATCACTCGTACCCTGCCGATGGAGTATGCGGTGGAGTGGAGCCGGCTCATCGAGTTGCAGATGGAGGGATCCGTCGGCTGATGCCCATGCGGCAGGATTGCAAGTACTTCGAGAGCCGGTCCTACCCCAACGGGGAGACCGTGAGGAAGTGCGACCTGGACCTGGCCCCCGAGGCCCCGTGGCGGTGCCCCGACGACTGCCCTTCCTACGAGCGCCGCATGGTGGACGTCAACTGGTCGCATGGCACGCTGGTCACGCCGCCCACCCCGGAAGCACCGGCCAGTTTGGGTAGCGACGACAGCATCGGGGCTCTTTTGGATGCTGCCGAGGACATCGTGAACGCGGCCGGGCCCCGGGTGATGGCCGAACTGGAGAGGGAGAAATCCCGGCGCCGGCTGGGAGCGGGGGTCAAACGGAAGGCGAAGCGACGCAAGCGCCGCCGCCGGTCGTGAGCGGCGGCTGTGGTCCGTTTGTGTGTGGTCCGTTTGTGATTGAAACTCTGTGATAGGAACCCGCTTCACTCCTGAGGCCGCCGGGGCCATTCCCGGTCCCGACTGGCTGGTGCGCCGGCGGGTGGCTGCGGCCGAGCAGGTGGCCGCCGCGTCGATGCCCTCGGCGCAGGAGGAGGTGTGGCGGTATACCCCCATAGGGCAGTTGGATCTGGGGCGGTACCACCTGGTTGGCGACCCCGGGGATCGATCACCGGTACCCGTTCCCGACCATTGTGCCCTGGCCGACACCAGCAACGGTTGCCTGGGGGCGGTGAAGCTGTCCCCCGAGGCGGCGGCCCAGGGGGTGGAGGTCCGCCCGTTGGGCCCCGGTGATTCCGAACTGGCGGCGGGAGTGGATGTGGATCTGTTCGCGATCATGAACGCGGCCTTCTCGGTTCAGCCGGTGCTGGTGCGGATCCCCCCCGGAGTGGATGTGGGGGCACCGGTTGTGGTGCGTCACTGGCTGGATGCGGGCAGCGACGGGGCCGCGGTGTTTCCCCGGCTGATCGTGGACGCGGGGGCCGACTCCTCGGTGGAAGTGCTGGAGTTGTACGGCTCCGTGGATGCAGCAGTGTTCGTGAGCCCGGTGATAGAGATCAGGGTGGCGGCAGCCGCCCGGGTCGGCTATCTGGCGGTACAGGATCTCGGCCCCCGGGTGTGGCACATCGGTTCGCAGGTCAGCCACATCGGTTCGCAGGCCCATATGCGGGCCTCCTCGGCGGCGCTGGGCGGGGAGTATGCCCGGATGCGGTTGGACACCCACTTGTCGGGGCGGGGGGCCACCGGCGATCTGGTGTCGCTGTATTTCGGCGACGGCCACCAGACGCTGGACTTCCGCACCTTCCAGGATCATGTTGCCCCCGATACCACCAGCAGCCTGCTGTTCAAGGGGGCGGTGGACGACGACTCCCGATCGGTGTACACCGGGCTCATCCGGGTGGGCCCCGACGCCCGGGGAACCACCGCCCACCAGACCAACCGCAACATCAAGCTGTCGAGGGAGGCCTGGGCCGAGTCGGTGCCCAATCTGGAGATCGAGAACAACCAGGTAAGCTGCAATCATGCATCGACGGTGGGCCCCATCGACGGTGAGCAACTGTTCTACCTGGAGAGCCGGGGTGTGCCCACCGAGATCGCCGAGCGACTCATAGTGACCGGGTTCTTCGACGAGGTGCTGGATCGTTTCCCCGTTCCCGGGGCGGTACCCGCGGTGCGCGACCGGCTCCAAGCCAAGATCTCCGGGCTGAGCCACCACCCCAATGGCGATGAGGCCCCATCGTGAGTTCCGACCGGGGTCGGACGCATCCGGGGGCGCGCCCTCGGACCGATGGCGGCGATGAGGGTAGTTCCGACCGGGTGGGTTTGTGCCCGCTGGAGGAGCTGCCCGACGGGCAGGCCCGGCGGTTTGAGGTGGAGGCCGGCGGCCTCGTCCACCGCATCGCAGTTGTTCGGTTGGGGGACGACCTGTATGCACTGGGTGATACCTGTAGCCATGCCGACTACTCCCTGGCCGAGGGGGAGGTGGATGCCGAGGAGGGCACCATCGAATGCTGGAAGCACGGCAGCTTGTTCTCGCTGGCCACCGGGGAGGCAGAGACCATGCCCGCCATCCTTCCGGTCCCGGTTTACGACGTAGGCGTATCCGACGGGCACGTCTGGTTGGATATAACCAGTGCTCATGGGTGAGTCGGGGATCAGCGAACTGGTGATCGAGGGGCTTGATGGTGATGGGTGAGTCGGGGATCAGCGAACTGGTGATCGAGGGGCTCCATGTTCGGGTCGGTAGCCGGATGGTGCTCAACGGGGTGGATCTGCGGGTGGTGTCCGGTGAGGTCCATGCGGTGATGGGGCCCAACGGGTCGGGCAAATCGACTTTGGCTCACGCCATCATGGGCCGTCCCGGGTACGAGGTGACGGCGGGGTCGATGGTGTTGAACGGCACCGACCTGGTGGCCCTCTCCCCGTGGGAACGGGCCCAAGCCGGGCTGTTCGCAACCCAGCAGTACCCCACCGAAGTGCCGGGGGTGGGCCTGGAGATCATGATGGCCGAGGCGGTGGCGGCCGCTGGGGGGGACCGCAGCACGGTGGCGGACCGGGTGGCCACTGAGGCCGAGCGGGTGGGTTTCGACATCGAGTTGCTGACCCGGTCGGTGAATGTGGATCTGTCCGGGGGCGAGATGAAGCGGAGCGAGGCCGTGCAACTGGGCGTGCTCCGCCCCCGGATCGCCATTCTGGACGAACTCGACAGCGGCCTGGATGTGGACGCGCTGGCTGCGGTGAGCCATCGCATCGAACAGGCCACCCATCAGGACGCTCTCGGGGTGCTGGCCATCACCCACTTCAGCCGGTTGCTGACCGTGCTGCACGCCGATGTGGTCCACATCCTCGTTGATGGGATTATCCGGGAGACCGGTGGTCCTGAGCTGGCCGCCCAACTGGAGCAAACCGGTTACGACCCCTGGATCGACACCCGCACCTCATCGCCCGTAGAAATCCATTCAGGAGGAGATCCGTGGCCGTAGAAATCCATTCAGGAGGAGACCCGTGGCCGTAGAATCCATTCAGGAGGAGATCCATGTCTGTAGAAGTTGATGCCCGAAGGCTGCTCAGCGACGAGGAGATCGCCGCCGCCCTGGAGGATCTCCCCGGGTGGGAGCGGCAGGCAGAGAAGTTGTGTGCCACCTTCAATTTCTCCGACTTCTCCGAGGCTTTCGGGTTCATGTCCCGAGTGGCCCTGGTGTCCGAGCGCCTGTTCCACCACCCCGAGTGGTCCAATGTCTGGTCCACCGTGGATATCGCCATCACCAACCACGCTGCCGGTGGCCTCACCGAGCTGGACCTTGAGTTCGCCCGCCGCGTGAGCAAGCTCTAATGGTGTTGGGTGATAGGGACGGCCCCCGGGCTGGCGTAGACTGATGGGGTGAGCTTGCCGGAGCCTCCTCTGTTCGAGGTCGAAAACCTGCATGTGGCCACGACCGATGGCACCCCGATCCTGTCGGGCATCGACCTGACCGTGGGGGCCGGCGAGGTCCATGCCCTCATGGGACCCAATGGTTCGGGCAAGTCCACGCTGGCCAGCGCGCTGCTGGCCAGCCCCGAGTACGTGGTGACCGGGGGTTCCATCCGCTTCCGGGGCGACGACATTACCGATTGGTCCGCCGATGTGCGGGGCAAGGCCGGCTTGTTCCTGGCCTTCCAGTACCCCCAGGAGTTCCCCGGTGTATCGGTTATGAACTTCCTGCGCCAGGCCCTGTCGGCCCGCAAGGGCATCGACTTGTCGATACTGGAGCTGCGTCTGGCGGTAATGGAGTGGATGGAGAGATTCAACATGGATCCGGCGTTTGCCGACCGCTATCTGAACGATGGCTTCTCCGGGGGGGAGAAGAAGCGCAACGAGGTTCTCCAGCTCGCCATCCTGGAACCGGAGATGGCCATCCTGGACGAAACCGACTCCGGCTTGGACATCGACGCCCTCCGGATAGTGGCCGGCGGGGTGCAGGAGGTGCGAGCAGCCCGACCGGGGATGGGAGTTCTGGCCATCACCCATTTTCGCCGCCTGCTGGATTATCTCAGCCCTGACAACGTTCACATTCTGATCGGCGGCAAGTTGGTGGCCAGCGGCGGCTTCGAGTTGGCCGCCCAACTCGATGCCGAGGGGTTCGAGGCGTGGCGTTAGGTCGAGTTGCCGAGGGGTTTGAGGCGTGGCGTTAGACCCGGTTGCCGTTCGTGGTGATTTCCCGATCATGTGCCGCAAGGTGCACGGCCGGCGCCTGGTGTATCTGGATTCGGCGGCAACTTCCCACAAGCCCCGATCGGTGATAGATGCCATCACCGATTACTACGAACGTTTCAACTCCAATGTTCACCGGGGTTCCTACCAGCTTGCGGTGGAAGCCACCGAGGCGCTGGAGCAGGCCCGAGCCAAGGTCGCCCGCTTCATCGGGGCCCCTCGAGCCTCCGAGGTAATTCTGGTCAAGAACGCCACCGAAGCGATCAATCTGGTGGCCCGCACCTGGGGCCAGGCCAACCTGGGGCTGGGCGACCCGGTGGTGATAACCGAGATGGAGCATCACGCCAACATCGTTCCCTGGCAGATGCTGGCCGCCTCACGAGGCATTGAGCTGCGCTGGATCCCCGTGGGCGATGACGGCCACCTTGACCTGACCGATCTCGACCGCTTGCTGGACGGAGCTCGGTTGGTGTGCGTGGCCGCGGTGTCCAACGTTCTGGGAACCATCAATCCCATTTGCCAGTTGGCGGATGCCGCCCACCGGGTGGGGGCGCTGATGATGGTGGATGCCAGCCAGCACACCCCGCACCTGCCCACCGATGTGGGGGAGATGGGGGCCGACTTCGTGGCTTTCACTGGCCACAAGATGTGCGGCCCGACCGGCATCGGGGTGTTGTGGGCCAAGTCCGAGCTGCTGGAGTCCATGCCCCCGTTCCTGGGCGGGGGCGAGATGATTGCCAACGTGACCAAGGAGGGTTTCAGCACCGCTGAGGTGCCGTGGAAGTTCGAGGCCGGCACCCCTCCCATCGCCGAGGCAGTGGGGTTGGGCGCGGCGGTGGACTACCTGTCCGGCCTGGGCATGGACCAGGTGCGTGAGCACGAGGTGGCCCTGACCGGCTATGCCTTGCGGACCCTGACCCAGCGCTACGGGGACGGCATCATCATTCACGGGCCGACCGAGCCGGCGGAGCGGGGCGGGGTTCTGTCGTTCGAGTACAAGGGGGTGCACCCTCACGATGTGGCGCAGGTGCTGGACCGATCCGGGGTGTGCGTGCGAGCCGGCCACCATTGCGCCAAACCGCTCATGCGGGTGTTGGGGTGTGTTGCCACCAGCAGGGCATCAATGTACGTGTACAACGATGAATCCGATGTGGATGCCCTGGCCGACGCGCTCAGTGACACCGATGACTTGTTCTTATGAAATATTGAGTGACACCGATGACTTGTTCTTATGAAATATTGGGTTCTCATGAAATTTTGGTCATGAGGTATTAGCTGTAGCCATGCCCGATCTTGAAGACCTCTACCGGGAGATCATCCTCGATCATTACCGTAACCCCCGCAACCGGGGGGAGCTCGACACCCCGCCCGCGGTCAGGGCCGAGGGGTTCAACCCCCTGTGCGGGGACGAGGTGGTGGTTTATGTGCGGGTGGAGAACGGGGTGGTCGACGACATCCGGGTAGGGGGCCAGGGCTGTTCCATCAGTCAGGCTTCCGCGTCGATGATGTCCGCCACCGTCAAGGGCCGCACCACCGAGGAGTTGCACCGTCTCAACCGGGCCTTCCGGGCCATGATGTCCATTGAGCCCGATTCCGCCGATGACCCTTCTCCGGTGAACGGCACCAGCGCCGATACCATCGGTATGAACAGCTCCGACGTGAAGCTCGGTGACCTGGAGGCCCTGAAGGGTGTGGTCAAGTTCCCGGTGAGGATCAAGTGCGCCACCCTGTCCTGGCACACCCTTACCCAGGCCCTGTCTCAAACCACCGACCAGTAGGGCATCGAATCCAGGTTCTGGAGGAACTGCCTACCAGCCCCGGTCTATCCATTCCTGGAGATGGGGGGACTCGGCACCGATGGTGGTTTGGTCGCCGTGACCCGGAAGCACCAGGGTGTCGGCCGCCAGGGGGGAGAAAATTCGCTGCTCGATGGAGGTGATGATGGTGCCGAAGTCGCCACCCTCGAAGCCGGTGGCACCGGGCCCCCCGGGAAACAGGGTGTCGCCCGAGAACAGTACGGGCGAGCCCTCAAGGCGAAATGACATGGATCCCGGGGTGTGACCCGGAGTGTGGATGCAATGCAGCCGTAACCCGCCAACCTCGATGACCGACTCGTCCTCGAGCAGGTAGTCGTAGGAGTCGAGCATGGCGGCATCCTCCGCGGTTACCCCCACCTCGTATCCGGCGTTGCGCACCGCGGGGATGGCCTGGATGTGATCCCAATGCCCGTGGGTCTCCAAAACGGTGCGGACCCCCAAGGAGGAGCACAGCTCCAGCAGTTTCTCGTGCTCGTTGGCCGCGTCGATCAGTACCGCCTCGCCGGTTCGGCGGCAGCGCACGACGAACACGTTGTTGTCCATCGGACCCACCACCACTTTGTGGATCTCGGCCTGGGTGTCCTGCCAGTGAAGAGTCATGGCCTTGAGGCTAGAGGGTGACTACCTGGGTCACCATCTAGTAGAAACAGGGGTGTGAATTTTGCCTTCAGCGAGGAACAGGAAGAATTGCGGCGTTTCGTCCGCCAGTTCTTGGAGGATAAATCCCCGGAATCGGCGGTCAGGGAGCAGATGGACACCGAGAAAGGCTACGACGATGCCGTCTGGGCCCAGATGGCCGAGCAACTCGGTTTGCAGGGCCTCATCATCCCCGAGCAGTACGGGGGTAGCGGTTTCGGCTACATCGAGTTGATCGTGGTGCTCGAGGAGATGGGCCGGGCCCTGCTGTGCGCTCCCTTCTTCTCCAGCGTGGTGCTGGCGGCCAATGCCCTGATTCACAGCGGGGACGATGAGGCCAAGGCCGAACTGCTGCCGGGCATCGCCGGGGGCCAGACGGTGGCCACCTTGGCCTTTACCGAGGAGAACGGTCGGTGGGACGAGTCTGGGATCACCGTGGAGGCGGTTTCCGATGGCGACAACTGGCGCATCAGCGGTACCAAGATGTTCGTGATCGACGGGTGCACGGCCGATCTGGTGCTGGTGGCCGCCCGCACCCCCGCCGGGGTGAGCCTGTACCGGTGTTCCGGCGATGCCGTTGGGCTGACCCGCACGGCCCTGTCCACCATGGACCAGACCCGCAAGCAGGCCCGCCTGGACTTCGACAACACCCCGGTCACGCTGGTTGGCACCGAGGGCGGGGGCTGGCCGGTGCTGGAGCGGGTGCTCGACCTGGCCGCGGTGGCTCTGGCGGCCGAGCAGGTGGGTGGGGCCCAGATGTGCCTGGACATGGCGGTGCAGTACGCCAAGGATCGGGTGCAGTTCGGCCGTCCCATCGGGTCGTTCCAGGCCATCAAGCACAAGTGTGCCGACATGCTCCTCGAGGTGGAGTCGGCCAAGTCGGCCGCCTACTACGCCGGTTGGTGCGCCTCGGAGCTGAACGACGAACTCCCCTCGGTGGCCAGCCTGGCCAAGGCTTACTGCTCGGAGGCCTATTTCCACGCTTCGGCGGAGAACATCCAGATCCATGGGGGGATCGGCTTCACCTGGGAGCACCCGGCCCACCTGTATTTCAAACGGGCCAAGTCGTCGGAGCTGCTGTTCGGCGATCCCACTTATCACCGCGAGCTTTTGGCTCAGCGCATCGGCATCTGATCGATCCCACTTATCACCGCGAGCTTTTGGCTCAGCGCATCGGTATCTGACCGGGCATGGCTCTCTTGCTGGTTCTCGCTGCCGTCTTCGAGGTCTGAGCAGCGGGCATGGCTCTTTTGCTGGTTCTCGCTGCCGTCTTCGAGGTCTGAGCAGCGGGCATGGCTCTTTTGCTGGTTCTCGCTGCCGTCTTCGAGGTCTGAGCAGCGGGCATGGCTCTTTTGCTGGTTCTCGCCGCCGTCCTGGTGGTGGGCCTGGCTGCCTATGCGGTGATGCGGGTGTCGTCCCGGCTGGCCCACACCCGGGCTCGGGCGGTGTACGACCTGGTCGAGGCGGTGGATTTTGTGGCCACCGAGCTGCCCCACGAGCTGGCGGCCAAGCTGAGCCATGAAGATGTGGAGGCCATCCTGCTGTGGCACCTGGATCATCTGCGGCGGCGGGGGGCGGCCACCTACGGTCGGGCCGATACGACCGCCACCGCCGCGGAGGGTCGGGAAGAGGCGGTGGTGACCAGCGATGACGACTCGGTGGATTACGTGCTGGCTCGAGCCACGGAGTCCGGGCGCGACATCGATGCCCTGGATGTTGTGGTGGTGCTCGATCTGGAGGGCCAGTACTTGAGGGCCATCGGCGCCATCGGCCCTCCCGCCACGGAACCAAGCTAGGTATAACATTTACGGAGGTTGTTGGCGGTACGGTTGGGGGATGGACAGGCCGAGGTCTTTGCAGGGTTTCCGGTATGTGGGGGACAAGCGGTACCAGGTGGTGTACGACCTGGATGAAGTGAGCGACGAGTCGGTTATCGAGGAGCTGGTGGCATCGGAGCAGTTCCTGGTGTTCGGGCCCGACACCCTAGCCGAAGCCCGAAACCGCGGTTACCGCCTCCGGGTGGTATGACCCATTGGCGTTCATCCGGCGGGGTGAAGCTTGCCGGGCATCTGGCCTTGCCGGAGAACCGGCGGATTCGGGCGCTGCCGGGAGTGGTGCTGTGTCCGGGCTTCCCGTCGGTGGCCAACGGGGGCTCGAGGGCGGCGACCCGCATCTACCCCCTGGCCGATCGCATCGCCCAGCACATGGAGTGGGCCGCGCTGGTGCCCAGCTACCGGGGATGTGGCGACAGCGAGGGCGATTTCTCGCTGGAGGGCTGGATCGGCGATGTCCGCAGTGCGGTGGGCCACCTGGACGGGATGGAGCAGGTGCAGGGGGTCTGGCTGGCCGGATTCGGCATTGGCGGCGCGCTGGCCGCTCACGTTGCCCAGGATGATCCCCGAGTCAGGGGAGTGGCCACCATGGGAGCGCCGGTGGACTTCACCCACTGGGGTCTCGATGCCTCGGGGGTGGTGTCGTATGCCCGCTCGCTGGGCATCATCTCCACTCCCGGGTTTCCCGACTCGGTCGAATCCTGGGCCGAGGCCGCTCTGTCCGTCCGGGTGGATCGGTGCGCCGCCGGGATCTCTCCCCGACCCATGCTGGTACTTCACGGCTCCGATGACCGGGAGGTGTCGCCCCTGGACGCTCGGGTGATTGCCGATGCCCACGGTGAGGCCACCCTCCGCATCATCAGCGGTGCCGGTCACAGCCTCCACTCGGACCCCCGCTGCATCGCCATCCTGCTGGGCTGGCTGGATTCCCAGATAACCCTTATCGCCTGATTCCGCCGGGACGGGGCCCCCCCGTTTCAATCCTGCTTGGTTTTGCCCCTTGCCTTTTGAGCCTTCTTCCAGGCTCTCACTTGGGACAGGGCTTCGGGGCTATCAATGTCGGCAACCGAGCGGGGAGTGGCATCGGCGAACGGACCGGCGGCGGCCTCCCAGCCCTCGGGGGTCACGCCGAAGCGCTTGGCCAGCACGGCGAGGAAGATCATGGCCTTCTCGGGCCCGTAGCCGGGAAGGGCCTTGAGCCGGTCGAGCAGCTCCGGGCCGGTGGTGGCTCCCATCCACACTCGGCTGGCGTCGCCGCCGTAATGGTCAACTATATGGCGGGCCAGTTCCTGGGCTCGGCGAGCCATTGACCCCGGGAACCGGTGAAGGGCGGGTTTTTCCTTGAAGGCGGCTTCGGCCCGGCCGGGGTCGAGCACGGCCAGGCGTTCGGCGGAGAAATCATCGGGTATGCGTTCCTTCAGGCGCAACGGCGACATGAACGCCCACTCCATGGGAATCTGCTGGTCGAGCATCATGGCCAGCAGCAGTGCGAACGGATCATCGATAAGGAGCTGGTCGGCATCGTGGTCGCCGGTTACCGCAAGTGTTCCCATTCCCCCATCGTACCGATCAGCAACCGGAAGAAGTAGCCTTGAACCGTGGTTGGAAACCTCCGAGGCCTCGGCCGGCCTGGAAGTTCGCTATAGCGAAGTAGCCTTGAACCGTGGTTGGAAACCTCCGAGGCCTCGGCCGGCCTGGAAGTTCGCTATAGCGAAGTAGCCTTGAACCGTGGTTGTATCCCTGGTGAAACTGCTGGCCCATCCTGGAATCTGGGTAACCGCGATGCGGGTCGGGTGGCGGTTGGGCTTGGTCCCCGATCCGGACTACCTGAGGTTCAGGATGGTCACCATGTACGGCGATGCCGATGCCCGACCCCGGGGTGACGACCTCGTGACCTATCTGAGGTGGTGCAAAGCCTGGCAACGATCCCGATGAACCAGGGGAACCGCAGCTTGTCGGGGTGCTGAACGGGGATGCGATCGGGGTAAACCGCAAAAATCGGGTGGTCTTGTTCACTATGGTTCTTGTTCATGAGCCGGGCACTGGTTCTGAACGCCACTTTTGAGCCGCTGAGCGTGGTATCCCCCCGGCGCGCCTTGATTCTGGTGCTGGCGGGTAAGGCCGAGGTTCTGCTGGAGTCCGACGAGCGGTTCCGCTCCGAGCGTTTGGACTTACCGGTGCCGTCGGTGGTTCGACTGAGTTACTTCGTTCGGGTGCCGTTCTTTCGCACGGGTGGGCTCAGTCGCCGGGGGGTGTTCGCCCGGGACGGGTACCGCTGCCAGTACTGCGGCCGCCATGCCGACTCCATTGATCACGTTCGGCCCCGCAGCCGGGGCGGCACCCACTCGTGGGAAAACGTGGTGGCGGCCTGTCGCCGGTGCAACATGACCAAGCGGGATCGGTTGCTGTCCGAAACCCCGATGAGGTTGATGCGCCCACCGGCCGAGCCTCCCCGCTCCGCCTGGGTGGCCTCCGCGGTGGGCCAGGTACCGTCCGACTGGTTGCCCTTCCTGGATCGAACCGCCGAACCCGTGGCCCGGACTGCCTGAAACGCGGACTGCCTGAAACGATTTCTGGGGTTGGCTCCGATCTACGGCCACATATGAGTGGGACTGTGGGGGAGTGGGCGGTGCGTCGTTTGAGGGGGACGGTGGGGGAGTTGCACGCCCGGCGCCCGGGGGTGGATGTCCACCGGCAGGTGTGGTTGATGTCACCCATCGACACTGCGCTGGTGCTGGGCTCGGCGCAGGAGCCCAACCTTGCGGTGGGCGATCCGGGCGATGATGCCGGGGTGGTGCGGCGCCGAAGCGGTGGGGGGGCCGTGCTGGTGGTCCCTTATGACTCGGTGTGGATCGACGTTGTGATCAGCCGTGATGACCCTCTCTGGGACGAGGATATGAACCGCGCCCCCCTGTGGCTGGGTCGGGTGTGGGTGGCGGCGCTGGCCTCGCTGGGAGTCAGCGGCGGGGAGGTTAGCGACTGCTACCGGCCCGGACGGTGGGGCAGGGTGGCTTGTTTCGCCGGCCGGGGCCCGGGTGAGGTGCTGGTGAACGGGGCCAAAGCGGTCGGGGTCTCCCAGAGCCGCACCCGGGTTGCGGCCCGGTTCCAAACCCTTGTTTACCGCCGGTGGGCCCCGGGGGAACTGCTGGCCCGCCTCGCGGTGCCGCCTCCCCAAAGCGAGGATCTTCGAGAGGCCCTGTCGATTGCCGCCCAACCGGTGGATGCCCCCCCCGACGAGATTCGCACCGCCTTCCTGACCGCTCTGCGGCAATAACTCCTGAGAGGTCTTGCTTTGTGGGGCAATGGGGGTTATAGTGGGACTTAGTGGGAGAAAGTGGCAAGCAGGTAGGCAAGCATATGGCCCCGGCAGGGGGGAACCATGCTCACCGGTGAGCATCGGCGTTCGCTTGACGACAAGGGCCGACTTTCGTTGCCGGCAGCATTCAGATCGGTGCTGGCCGAAGGGGCCTATGTAGCCATCTACAAGGGATGTCTCGGAATATGGACGGCTGGTGAGGCCCGCGGCGCGCTGGAGCGGCTTGAGGCCGCAGTAAGGGCCGGGGAGACCCCCGGCGACGAGTTGCGCCGGTTCTCTGCCAGCCTCGAGCCGGTGTCGGTTGATGCCCAGGGCCGGTTGAGCCTGCCGGCCACCAAGCGCGAGCTGGTCGGGATGGGCAAGCAGGTGGTGCTGCTCGGGGTGTTCAGCCGTGGCGAGGTGTGGGACGAGGCGGCGTGGGATTCGCTCCAGGACGACCTTGGCGATGTCGATGTGGATCGGTGGCTGTGATGCGGGTTTCCGGCTCGCGAGGCGGATCGATGATGCGGGTTTCCGGCACTCCAGGGGGATCGATGATGCAGGTGTGATTTAACGATCCAGGTCGCTAATGGGCAGTCCTCCGTCCGACGAGATGGAAGGCCCCTACTCCGCCCGCTTGCCATTCGGCACCCCCGGGGAGAAATCCCGGAGTGCGGTCGCCGGGCGGGGGACTGCCGACTAGCGACCAGTTTGCTGTCCGAATCCGCCGGGCGCAAAAGCTGACTCCTCATCAGCCCGAGCGTGCAGCCGGCCGCCTTACTTTGAAAGGGAAGAAAAGTCATGAACGGGGTGACACCGACAGTGCCGAATCGACGATTCGTGCATCACCCCGTGATGGTGTCCGAAATGGTGGAGCACCTTTCCGAGATTCCGCCGGGCCCCTTCCTGGATGCCACCGTGGGGGGAGGGGGTCATACGCGAGCCCTTCTCAACGCCCGCCCCGACCTCTTGCCCATCGGCCTCGATCGGGACCCTTCGGCGGTTGAGGCCGCGGCTGTGGCCCTGGCCGGGCGGGGGGCCACGATCCGCCAGGCCCGATTTGCCGAGTTGGGTGAGGTGTTGGACTCCCTCCAGGTGGCCGGTCTGGTGGGGGTGCTGTTCGACCTCGGGGTCAGCTCGCCCCAGTTGGACAACCCCGAGCGGGGTTTCAGCTACCGCCACGCCGGACCGCTGGACATGAGGATGGACGGGACCCAGGAGAGATCGGCCGATGTGGTGGTCAACTCGTGGGCGGTCGAGGATCTGGCCGAGATCCTGCGAACCTACGGCGATGAGCGTTACGCCGGGCGCATTGCCGCCGCCATTGCCGCCGCCCGGCCGATCACCTCCACCACCGCCCTGGCCGATGTGGTGCGTGGTGCCATTCCCGCGGCGGCCCGGCGCCGGGGAGGGCACCCCGCCAAGCGGACCTTTCAGGCCATTCGCATCGCGGTCAACGATGAGCTGAGTCAGATAGAGCCCGCCCTGAACGCAGCTATCGACCGGATGGTGCCGCAGGGCCGTGGGGTGGTCATCAGCTACCACAGCGGGGAGAACCGCATTGTGAAGCGGGTGTTGCGTTGCCGAGCCGGCCTGAGCGACGAAGCCCGCTTCCGCGGCCTGCCCCGGTCCCCGGTTGGGGGTTCACCGGTGATCGAGTTGATTCCCCGGGGCAGCCGCCGCCCGAGCCCGGCCGAGGTTGCCGGCAACCCCCGGGCCTCCAGCGCCCGCTTCCGGGCTTTCGCCAGGGTGGAGACGGGCCGGGAAGAGGGGGCCGCGTGATGGTTGCTCCCCAACACCTCCCGCATCCGGCATCGACCGAGCCCGCAGACCGTTACCCCCGGCACCTTCGCGCCGTCCCCAGCCCTCCTCGGATGTTGATCCCGAACCTGGTGTGGGGCGCTGCGGTAACGGTGGTCATCGGCCTGTTCCTGCTGGCCGTGTTCCATGCGGTGATAGTTGATGGTCAGACCGCTCTCGACAGCCTCAACCACGAGATCGAGGATCTCCAGGTACAGAACGACAAGCTTCAGCTTTATGTTGGCCAGTCCGAAGCCCCCGACCGGATCCTGGCGGAGGCCCGCTTCCGTTTGGGAATGGTGGAACCCGAGAATCTGATCTACCTGTCACCGGTGGAGCCAACCGGGATCAGTGCCCCAACTGGGATCAGTGCTCCAACCGGGACCGCCCCGACCGGGATCAGAGCGAGGTGATCCTCACCAAGGAGGCCGTCAGGAGCCGCTCCCGGCGCCGGCGAGGGATCGCGGTCGTGGTGGCTTTCATCTTTGTGGCAGTGGGGCTCAGCGTTCGGCTCGCCGACCTTCAGCTCTTCAGCTCCGATGCCTATGTGGAGTACGGCCAGGGTCAGCGGATTCGGAAGGTCAAGCTGGCGGCCGACCGGGGTCGCATCCTGGATCGCAACGGGGTGGAGCTGGCCATATCGGTCCCCCAGACAACTGTTTGGGCCGACCCGACTCACGTGGAAGACCCGGCCGCGGCGGCCGCGGCCCTTGCCCCCGTGCTGGGCATGGACGAGGAAAGGCTCCTGGCGCGGTTGAGCGAACCCGACCAGCACACCTACCTGGCTCGCACCGTGCCTGACGATGTTGCCGCCCGGGTGGGCGACCTCAAGTTGAAGGGCGTGTACCTGTTGAGGGAGTCGGCCCGGTTCAATCCTGCCGGCAACTCTCTGGGTCAGGCCGTGGTGGGGTCGGTGGATGTGGACCAGAAGGGCATCAGCGGCCTCGAGTACCAGTACGACCGCATGCTGGGAGGGGTCCCCGGCGAGATGCTAATGGAAAGAAGTCACGACGGACGCACGATTCCCACCGGGGTTCGGGAGGTCAAACCCGAGAAGTCGGGGGCCGACCTTTTCCTGACCATTGACCGCTCCTTGCAGTTCGAGGCCGAGCAAGCGCTGAAGCGCCAGATCGAGAAGGTCAGCGCCTCCAGCGGCACCGTCATCATCATGGTTCCCGCCACCGGTGAGATCCTGGCCATGGCTTCGGTGGGCCGGGATGATGAGGGTAACCCGATCTCGTTGGGCGAGAACCGGGCGGTTACCTGGGCCTACGAGCCGGGATCGGTGATGAAGAGCGTTGTGTTCTCCGGCGTGATCGAGGAGGGGTTGGGAGCACCGCACCATGTGCGGGAGGTGAACCATTGGATCGATCTCTACGATCAAAGGTTCACCGATCACACCGAGTACGGCACCGTGGTTTACAGCATGGAGGAAATCCTGGGCCGCTCGTCCAACACCGGTACCGTGGAATGGGCCCTGATGCTCGGTTCCGACCGTTTGCACGCGTACCTGTCCCGCTTCGGGGTGGGATCGGTTACCGAACTGGGGTTCAAGGGTGAATCATCCGGCCTGATGCCACCGAGGTCGCAGTGGAGCGGGACCGATGTGGCCAGTTTCGCGCTGGGTCAGGGCATCCTGGTCACCCCCTTGCAGGTTTTGATGGCGTACAACATTTTGGCCAACGGTGGGATCAGGGTGCCCCCGACCCTGGTGCGCTCAGCGGTCGCGGCTGATGGCCAGGAGATCCCGCTGAAGCGGGACAAAGCGAGGAAGATCGTGTCGAAAAGCACCGCCGACCAGATGACCCAGATGCTGGTCACCGTGGTGCGGGAGGGAACGGGACGCAAAGCCCAGGTCGAGGGCTACTCCATTGCCGGCAAGACCGGTACCGGCCAGAAGGCGTCGTTGAGCGGTGGCTACGAGGACAGCGAGGGACTCACTCACCACACGGCCACGTTTGCCGGCTTCTATCCGGCAGAAAATCCCCAGCTCTCGATGATCGTGGTCATAGACGAGCCGGTCACCAACATCTACGCCAGCCAGGCTGCCGCCCCGCTGTTCGCCGATCTGGCCAAGTACTCCCTGCAACGTCTCCGCATCGCTCCCCCGGTTGACATTGTCGCCGTGAAGCCCAGGCTGGGACCCGCTCCCACCCCCCAGGCAACGCCCGCTCCCACCCCTCAGGTTGGGCAGTGACCGTCCCGGCCCGGTCACTGGCGGAGCTGGCCGCGGCTGCCCCGGAGCTGATCGGTTGCCGCGGGCAAGCCACCATCACCGGGCTGGCTCACGACTCCCGGGTGGTGAAACCCGGCGACCTGTTCTTCTGCGTGCGGGGCAAGCACCACGACGGTCACGATTTCGCCGCCGATGCCCTCGGTCGGGGAGCGGCCGCTCTGGTGGTGGAGCGCGCTCTGGGACTGGGTTGCCCCGAGCTGGAAACCGCTTCGGTACGTCGGGCCATGGGTCCCGTGAGTTCTGCATTCTACGGTCACCCCGCCCGCTGGATGACCATGATCGGGGTAACCGGGACCAACGGCAAGACCACGGTGGTCAGCTTGCTGGGTTCGATTTTGGCGGCCGCCGGTTTCCGCCCCGAGGTCCTCGGCACGCTGACCGGCTCGCTGACCACCCCGGAATCGCTGGATCTACAGCGCCGATTGGCTGGTTGGCTCTCGGCCGGTGTGGACGTGGTGGCCATGGAGGTTTCCAGTCACGCACTGCATCAGCATCGAGTGGACGGTATCCGCTTCGACGCCGCCGTGTTCACCAACCTCACCCCCGAACACCTCGACTATCACCGCACCGATGAGGGGTACTTCGCGGCCAAGGCTCGGCTGTTCACCCCCGACCTGGCCGCCAGGGCGGTAATCAACCGGGGTGACGAGCACGGGGACCGGCTGGCGCACCAATCCCGCATTCCCACCGTGGGCTATGACCCTCGCCGCCTGATGGTCCGGTTCCGAACTCCCCCCCAGGCCAAGCTGCAGGCCGGGGGCCGCCCATCCTGGGGCATGGTCATGCGGTGGCGGGGCCAGGATGTGCGCCTGCCCCTGATGGGGAGGTTCAACGCCGCCAACGCACTGGCGGCGGCAGAAACCGCACTCCTGCTGGGTGTCGGGGTGCCCGAGGTGGTGGCCGGGTTGGAATCGGCGGTTCCGGTGCCGGGCCGTTTCGAGGTAATCGGGTCGAACCGGCCCTTCACGGTGGTGGTGGACTATGCCCACACCCCCGATGGGTTGGCCCAGGTGCTGGCCGCGGCCCGGGAGTTGGTGACCGGATCCGGGTGCTTGAGGGTGGTGTTCGGCTGCGGTGGTGATCGCGATGCCGGCAAGCGGCCGATGATGGGTCGGGCGGCGGCTAGGCTGGCCGATCAGGTCATCGTGACCTCCGACAATCCTCGCTTTGAGGATCCGGAGACCATCATCCATAACGTGCTGTCGGGGGTATCCGAAACCGGTGGGGTAGGCGAACGCGGTGGGGCATTGGTGGCCCTGGTCGACCGTCGAGCGGCGATAGCCCGAGGTCTGGCCGAGGCTTCCGAGGGCGATGTAGTGGTCGTGGCCGGCAAGGGTCACGAGACCGTCCAGGTGGTGGAGGATCGGGAGATCCCCTTCGACGACCGAGCGGTGATACGAGAGATCCTGGGCCGGAAGAGCCAAGGAGAGTTCGCGAGATGATCCGCCTGCTCGTCGCAGTCGCCATCGCCGGCACCCTCTCGGTTATCGGCACCCGGTTGCTGATCACCTTTTTGAGCAAGCACTCCATAGGCCAGCCGATACGCCAGGACGGTCCCCAAGGCCACGTCAGCAAGGCGGGCACCCCTACCATGGGCGGAGTGGCCATCGTGGGGGGCGGGCTGGCCGGATATGTCATCAGTGATCTCTACAACGGCATCTTCACCCGTACCGGGTTGATTGTCATGGTGGCCATTGCCGGTTCGGCCATAGTCGGTTTTGTCGACGACTGGCTCAAGGTGTCCCGGGAGCGAAACCTGGGCTTGGGCAAGCGGACCAAGGTCCTGGGTCTTTTGACCGTGGCGGTGGGATTCGCGGTAATGATGATCCACTTCACCGATGTGCGCACCGAGCTCTCGTTCACCCGCTACGACTCCCTGAACATCGACCTGGGGTCATGGGGCTGGGGGCTCTGGGCGGTGCTGCTCATCCTGGCCACCAGCAACGCGGTGAACCTGACCGACGGTCTGGACAGCCTGGCCGCGGGCTCCTCGATATTCGCCTTTGCCGCGTTCGTGTTCATCGCCTTCTGGGCTTTTCGCAACCAGGACATCTACGGCATTCCCCACGCCCTGGATTTGGCCATCCTGGCCGCGGCCATGCTGGGAGCGAGCGCGGGGTTCATGTGGTGGAACGCCGCCCCGGCTCGTATTTTCATGGGTGATACCGGATCGTTGGCCCTGGGTACCGGGCTGGCCGCGCTGGCCCTGGCCACCAACACCCATCTGCTGCTGCCCATAATCGGCGGCTTGTTCGTGATGGAGACCCTGTCGGTGATCATCCAGGTTTTCAGCTTCCAGGTTTTCGGCACCCGGGTGTTCCGGATGGCCCCCATCCATCATCATTTCGAACTGCTCGGCTGGCCGGAGACCACGGTGATCATCCGGCTTTGGATCATGACCGGTTTTGCCACCGCGGTGGCCCTGGGACTGTTCTACGCCGACTTCGTTTCTGTCGGGGGTGCGGATTGAGTCCGGATCCCGTTCTTTTGGCCGGGGGTGCGGATTGAGTCCAGATCCCGTTCTTTTGGCCGGTTACGCGGTGGCCAACCAGGCTGTGGGGGCTCAATTGACAGAGCGCGGCCATCCGGTGGTGGCCGCCGACGATGCTCCCGACGACCGGGCCCTGAGCCATGCCGGCGAACTGGGCATAAACCTGCGGGAGCGACCGGATCCCGAGGCATGGTTGGCGCTGGTGGCCAATGCGCGGGTGATGGTTCCCACTCCGGGTCTGCCCGAGCGCCATCCCGCCTTCGGGGCCGCGGCGGCCACGGGCACGCCGATCGTTTCCGAGTTGGATCTGGCCCAGCGGTGGGATTCCCGCCCAACCCTGGCGGTGACCGGCACCAGCGGCAAGACCACGGTGACGCTTCTGATTTCGTCCATGCTGGAGGCATCGGGCATCGCGGCGAGCGTGGCCGGGAACACCGAGACCCCGATGGTGGAGGCCATCCGGGACCCCCGACCCGCGGTGTTCGTGGTCGAGGCATCCTCCTTCCGCCTGGGTCATAGCCGGTGCTACCGCCCCGCAGTGGGGGCCTGGCTGAACTTCGCCCCCGACCATCTGGATGTCCATGAATCGTTGGCGAGCTACCGGGCGGCCAAGGCTTCATTGTGGGCCAGAGCCGCCGGCGGCACCACTGCGGTGGTCAACCGTGACGACCCCGTGGTCGCGGCTCACGCTCCCCGCCGGGGTCGGGTGGTGGAGTACGGCCTCGGCGAGGGTGATCACCGGGTGAGCGGTACCCGGCCGGCGGCTTGGCCCGGGGGGGAGTACGGCGCCGGCGAGGGTGACTACCGGGTGAGCGGCGAGGCTTTGTGGGCCGGGTCAACAGAGTTGGTTCCCATCGCCGAACTGCGGCGGTCACAGCCCCACGAACTGTCCAACGCACTGGCGGCGGCGGCGGTGGCCATGGCCGGGGGTGCTCATCCGGATGGGGTGCGGTTGGCCCTGCGGCAATGGGTGGGTTTGCCCCATCGGATGATGCTGGTGGCCGAGCACAACGGTGTCCGGTATTACGACGATTCCAAATCCACCACCCCCCACTCGGTTCGTGCCGCGGTGCGGTCGGTGGAATCGGCGGTTCTCATCGCCGGGGGCCGCAACAAGGGCCTTGACCTGGGGGCCATGGCCGAGATCGCCGGCCGGCTGCGAGCGGTGGTGGCCATCGGTGAGGCCGCGCCCGAGGTGCAGGAGGCTTTTGCCCGGCGGTGCCCGGTGGTGGTCGCAACCTCGATGGAAGAGGCGGTGAGTTCAGCGGCGGGGCTGGCCCGCACCGGTGATGACGTGCTGCTGTCACCGGGCTGCGCTTCGTTCGACTGGTACGAGTCCTATGCCCAGCGGGGTGATCACTTCGCCCACCTGGTTGAAGAGCTGATCGGAGGTTCACGATGACCACGGTTTCCCCCGGCGGGGACGCTGGTCGAGTGTCCACCACAGCCGCCCCGTTGATCGGAGGTTCACGATGACCACGGTTTCCCCCCGCATCGCCCGGCGAGCTTGGGCCGAGGTGCTTCTATCCCCACCGGCGGGCCGGGCCACCAAGCCCTTCTACCTGCTGGCCGGGTTGATTGTGATCCTTACCGGCCTGGGCCTGGCCCTGGTGCTGTCGGTATCGTCGGTGACCGGCCTCTATGCCGGGCAGTCGCCCTGGTTCACCTTCCAGCGCCAGCTCTTCTGGGCCCTGGGAGGGTTCGTCGCCATGATTGTGACAATGCGGGTGGACTACCTGTACTGGCAGAAGTACGCCCGTTTGCTCGTGGCGTTCACCTTGCTGCTGCTGGTCGCCGTGCTGATACCGGGGATCGGCACAACGGCGAACGGGGCCACCCGCTGGATCTATTTCGGCCCGATCAGCTTCCAGCCCTCGGAGCTGGCCAAGCTGGCCATGGCCCTGTTCGCCGCCGCGTGGTTGACCGACAAGGCCGGCAGCGAGGACGATGCCCGCATCACCATCCGCCCGGTGCTGCTGGTGTGCAGCCTGATGGCCGGGTTCATCCTTCTTCAGCCGAACCTGGGAACCGCGGTGATAATCGGGTTTATCGCCTTCGCCTCACTGTTCATGGCTGGGGTACCCCTCGTTCCCCTGACCGGTTGGTCGCTGCTGAGCGGGGGGGTGGCTGCTCTGGCGGCGTGGGGATCGGGCTACCGCCGAGACCGTGTGCTGTCGTTGTTCAACGAGTGGGACGACCCGCTCAACACCGGCTGGCAGACCATACAGTCGAAGGTGGGCATCGCTTCCGGGGGGCTGACCGGTGCCGGGCTGGGCGAGAGTCGGATCAAGTGGGGATTCTTGCCCGAGGCTCACACCGACTTCATTTTTTCCGTGATCGCCGAGGAGATGGGGTGGTTGGGGGCGATGTTGATCATCGCCCTGTTCGCCGTATTCGTGATTTGCGGGTTCGGGGTTGCCGTCAGCAGCCCGGACCGGTTCGGGCAAGTGCTGGCGGCGGGCATCACCATGTGGGTGGGGGTTCAGGCGTTCGTGAACATCGCCGCGGTGGTGGGGGTGCTGCCCGTCACCGGGGTTCCCCTGCCCTTCCTGTCGGTCGGGGGGTCCGCCCTGCTGATGAACATGGCCTCGGCGGGGGTGCTGCTCAACATATCCCGCCAGATCCGGGTCGAAGCATGAAATGGCCGGGTGCGCCCGGCAGATCGGGAGCCGATCGGCCCTATTCGAACCGCTTTTGGTCGAAGCTCGCTGGGGGCCGGGGTGCGCCCGGCCGGAGAGATCGGGTGTGGGTGGTCATAGCCGGGGGGGGAACGGCCGGCCATGTCCATCCCGGCCTGGCGGTGGCCCGGGCGCTGGTACGCCGGGGCTGCGAGTCCGAAAGCATCCGTTTCGTGGGGTCGGTTCGTGGCGTGGAGCGTGACCTGGTGCCCGCTGCGGGGTTCGAGCTGACCATGCTGCCGGGGCGGGGTATCGAACGCCGCCTGTCCCGCCTGTCCTGGCAGAACCTGTCGGCGCTCTGGGGATTGGTCCGGGCCGGGGTCCGGGCCGGATACCTGCTGGGCCGGCTCCGGCCGGCGGTGGTGCTGGCACTGGGCGGCTACGCCAGCCTGCCGTGCGCGCTGGCCGCCCGACTGTTATGGATCCCGGTTGTCGTCGCGGAGCAGAACGCGGTACCCGGTGTGGCCAACCGCCTGTCGGGGCGCTGGGCCCGGGCATCCGCTGTGTCGTTCCCGGGGACGGAGCTGCCGCGTCCGGTGCTGACCGGCAACCCGGTGCGCGCCGAGGTGCAGGCAGTGGATCGGGACCGGGACCGGGACTGCGCCCGAGCGGCCCTCGGTGTGGACCGCCGGCGTCGCCTGGTGGTCGTGGTCGGCGGGTCTCTGGGGGCCGCCCGCATCAACCGGGCCGCGTTCGAGGCGGCCCGCTTCTGGGCCGATCGCGATGATCTGACCCTGTACCACGTGGTGGGTCGAAGGGATTGGCAGGATCTGGCCCCCCTGCGGCCCGACCTGGCGGGTGCCTTGCTGGACTACCGGGCGGTGGAGTTCGAGGAGAACATGCCCGGGGTGTACGCCGCCGCCGATCTGCTGGTGGGCCGGGCGGGGGCAACCAGTGTGGCCGAGTTGGCCTTGGTGGGCCTGCCCTCGGTGCTGGTTCCGCTGCCGTGGGCCCCCGGTGATCACCAGACCGCCAACGCCGCCGGGCTGGTGGCCGCCGGTGGGGCGGTGCTGGTGCGCGACGGGGAGATGGATGGTCGCCGCATGGCCGCCGAGGTGGACCGGTTGCTGGCGGCACCGGAGCTCCTCGCCTCCATGGGCCGGGCGGCAGCCGGTTTGGGGCACCGCGATGCCGACAACCAGGTGGTCGATCTGCTCCAAAAGTGGGCCCGCCATCCCCGGGAAGGTGGCGGGATGAGGCCACAATAAGGTCGGGGGGATGGATGGTATCGAGGTGTTCCCGCTCCGGGAAGGTGGCGGGATGAGGCCACAATAGGGCCTATGGTCGAGCTGTGCTTACCGGCCCGGGTTCACATACTGGGGGTGGGGGGTGCGGGCATGTCGGCGATCGCGGTTGTGCTGCACAAGATGGGATGCTCGGTTAGCGGCAGCGACCTGGCTAACACTCCGGTGCTCGATCAACTGCGGGGGATCGGGGTGGAGGTCTTCGCCGGCCATGACCCCTCCCGGGTGTCGGGGGTGGATATGGTGGCCCGATCCACCGCTATCGGCGACGATAATCCCGAGGTGGTCGCCGCCCGCCGGGCCGGGATACCCGTGCACCGCCGGGCTGAGATTCTGTCGGCCCTCACCGGAATGCGTACCACCGTGGCGGTGGCCGGCACCCATGGGAAGACCACCACCGCGGCCATGCTGTCGCATGTGCTGGTGGCGGCCGGGAGTGATCCCGGTTTCATCGTGGGTGGGGTTCTGGCGGGGGGCAGCATCGGGGCTCGCTGGTCCGATGGCCCGTGGTTCGTGGTGGAGGCCGATGAGAGCGACGGAACCTTCAACGAGCTGGCGGTGAACCGGGCGGTGGTGACCAGCGTGGAACCCGATCACCTGCGCCCCGACCGCCCTGTGGCCGAGCTGGAGGCGGAGTTCGCCCGGTTCTGCGCCGGAGCGGCCGGTGGCCTGGTGGTGTGTGCCGACGATGCCGGGGCTCTCAAGGCATCCGAGGGTTGCAGCCGGGTTCTGTATGGCCGGGGATCCGATGCCGGCTACCGCTGGGTACCCCTGCGCCGCCACCGGTACAAGACCTTCGGTGAGATACATGGCCCCGATGGGCCGGTGGGGCAGGTCACAGTGCCCATGCCCGGCGACCACAACGCCCTCAACGCTCTGGGTGCTCTGGTCATGGCCCGTGAGCTGGGGGTGGATTGGCCCGACGCCATCGGGGCTCTGGCCAACTTCGAGGGGGTGACTCGGCGGTTCGAGTGGCGCGGGCAAGCAGCCGGGGTTGACTTCGTCGACGACTACGCCCATTTGCCCACCGAGGTGGCTGCCGCGCTGAGAACGGGGTTCGAGGGCAACTGGGAGCGGGTAGTGTGCGTGTTCCAGCCCCATCGCTATACCCGAACCTCGCACCTCTGGCCGACGTTTGCCCATTGCTTCGAGTGCGCCGACATCGTGATAATCACCGATATCTACCCTGCGGGTGAGTCGCCCGTTCCTGGTGTTTCCGGAGAGTTGATCCACCGGGCGGTGTCCGAGGCTCATCCGGAGTGGGATGTTTCCTACGTGGCCGACCTCGACGATGTCGCCGACCATCTGGCGGCCCTGTTGCGCCCCGGGGATCTATGCCTCACCCTGGGCGCCGGTGACCTGACCGAGCTGCCCCCCCGGGTTATTCCCCTGCTGGCCGGGCGGCGATGAGCGGTGCTGGTTATTTCCGTGCTGGCCGGACGGCGATGAGCGGCATCGATTGGGATCGTTTGGCCCGGGACCTGGCCGGTGTGTTGGGTGCCGGGGCGGTGTGCCGGGAACTCCCTATCGGTCCGGTCACCACCTACCGGGTGGGAGGAGCCGCCCGGATCGGGGTGACCCTCGCCGCGGTGGCCGACCGGGCCGCGGTGGCCGAAGTTCTGGCCGCCCACCGATGCGATGTGCTGGTGGTGGGCAAGGGCTCCAACCTGCTGGTAGCCGATGCCGGATTCGACGGCGTGGCCATCTGGTTGGGTTCCGGGTGCGACGGGGTGGAAATCGACGGCTCGCGGCTCCGGGCCGGGGGTGCCGCCGGGCTTCCGGTGCTGGCCCGCCGCAGTGCGGCTGCCGGGCTGACCGGCCTGGAGTGGGCCGTCGGGGTGCCGGGGTCGCTGGGAGGCGGGATTCGCATGAACGCCGGCGGTCACGGTTCCGACCTGTCGGCCTGCCTGGTCCGGGCCGAGATCTTGGATCTACGAGCCGGCGAGGTGCAGCATTGGGATAAGGGAAGGCTTGATCTGGGTTACCGGCGCTCCGCTCTGGCCGATCACCACCTGGTGGTCGGGGCCGAAATGAACCTGGTCGAGGGGGATGTCGAGGCTGCCCACGCCCGCATCGCCGGCATCGTGGCCTGGAGGCGCGACAACCAGCCCGGAGGCCAGAATGCCGGATCGGTGTTCACCAACCCCGATGGCGATCACTCGGGGCGGATCATCGAGGCCGCCGGCCTCAAGGGGTACCGCGTGGGTACTGCTTCGGTCTCGGTCAAGCACGCCAACTTCTTCATTGCCGACCGGGACGGCTCGGCCGACGATCTCTTTGCCCTGATGTGCGAGGTCTTCAGCCGGGTGCGGGCCGGTTACGGCCTTGCGCTGCAACCGGAGACTCGTCTCGTGGGTTTCGGGTTGGGCCCATGGAGCGATCAGGCCGGTTGAGATGCCCTCGGATCGCACACCGGGACGGCCCGGAGGTCAACCTCTACCCCCGCTTCAGGCCGGCAACCCTCCGGTTGATCCTCAGGTGGAGGCTCGGCAGGTTGCTAACCGGCGAAGCGAGCCCCCCCAGGTTGATCCCCGGATCGAGGCTCGGGGCCATGATGTCAGGTCCCGGCGGTGGCTCCGGTTGTGGATCACCGTGGGGGTGGTCGTTGCCCTGGTGGCCGCGGCCTACGGGATTTCCCAAAGTGCCCTGCTGGATGTGGACGAGGTCGAGGTCATCGGTGCGTCCCGTACCGGCGCTGGCAAGGTGCTGGAGGTCGCGGCTGTCGAGCCGGGAACCCCGCTTCTGGGGCTGGATCTGTCGGGTCCCCGCACTGCCATCGCCGCCCTACCCTGGGTG
Organism: Candidatus Poriferisocius sp.; assembly: GCF_965202595.1. Taxonomy (GTDB): domain Bacteria; phylum Actinomycetota; class Acidimicrobiia; order Acidimicrobiales; family Bin134; genus Poriferisocius. The sequence continues at coordinate 1,622,845 of NZ_OZ241836.1, read as the reverse complement.
GATCAAGTTCGCTCCAGCCGGACATGGGGGGGCAGGGTCACCTTTGACATCACCGAGCGGGAGGCGGTTGCCCAGATCCCGATTGATGAAGCATGGGCGCTGGTCGACCGGCGGGGCCGGGTGCTCCAAGTGGATGCCGATCGTGGGGATCTGCCCGTGGTGCTGTTCAGCCCGGTTCCCGAACCGGGAAAGTGGTTGCGGGAACCGTCCTTGCCCCTCCTGGAGGTCAGCGAGGCTCTGATACCTCTTGGCGGTGACGGTATCGGTTTGATCTTCTTGAGGAACAACCAGGTGATCGTGGACCTCCTCGAAGCCGGGGAGGTCCATTGGGGAGGTAGGGACGACCCCTTCGGAAAGGCGGCCGCCTTGGCCACCGTGCTGGCCAAAGCCGATTTGAACTGTTTGGAGAAAGTGAATCTCAGTGTTCCCGAACTCCCCGTCTTGACCCGGCACGAGGATTGCTCTTAAGCTGGATATACCTCAACTAGAGGAATAGGTTCTTAACCCTGAACTCTCCATTCGGATAAACCGTTTGTAGAGGATAAGACCTGAGAGGAATACCCATGAGTGAACCCCAGAACTATCTGGCCGTCATCAAGGTCGTCGGCGTGGGCGGTGGAGGTGTCAATGCGGTTGACCGTATGATCGAATCCGGCTTGCGTGGTGTCGAGTTCGTGGCTGTCAACACCGACGCTCAAGCTCTGCTCATGAGTTCGGCTGAGGTAAAGCTTGACATCGGTCGAGAGCTGACTCGAGGGTTGGGCGCGGGCAGTGATCCCGAGGTTGGGGCTCAGGCCGCCGCCGACCATCGCAAGGACATCGAGGAGGTGCTCAGCGGAGCCGACATGGTGTTCATCACCGCCGGTGAGGGGGGCGGTACCGGCACCGGAGCGGCCCCGGTTATTGCCGAGATCTCCAAGAGCCTCGGGGCGCTCACCATCGCGGTGGTGACCCGTCCCTTCGGCTTCGAGGGCCGGCGCCGCTCGGTGCAGGCCGAGAGCGGGATACAGGCTTTGAGGGACAAGGTTGACACCCAGATCGTCATCCCCAACGACCGCCTGTTCGCCGTCGCCGACGACAACACCTCGGTGGTGGATGCGTTCCGCATGGCCGACGAGGTGCTTCTTCAGGGGGTTCAGGGCATCACTGATCTCATCACCACCCCGGGTCTCATCAACACCGATTTCGCCGATGTGCGGATGGTGATGCACGATGCCGGGTCGGCGCTCATGGGTGTCGGCATTTCCTCGGGCGAGGGCCGGGCGGCCGGTGCGGCCCGCAAGGCCATCTCCAGCCCGTTGCTGGAAGCCTCCATCGAGGGGGCTCGCGGTATCCTGCTCAACATATCCGGTGGTCCCGGACTGGGTATCTTCGAGGTGAACGAGGCGGCGGAGATAGTCCAGGGGGTGGCTCATCCCGATGCCAACATCATTTTCGGTACGGTGGTCGACGATTCGATGGGCGACCACATCCGGGTGACGGTGATCGCTGCCGGTTTCGATCGGTGGGAGGGCGAGCGGGCCACCCGGATGGCAACCAGACCACCTTCGGCAACCCCCGATGTGTTCGGGGGAACCGACGACGATCTTTTGGCTTCCGATGAGGAAGACGAGTTCGACATCCCATCGTTCCTTCGATAGCCCCATCACCGGGTGCCATAAGCTCGCCGGGCTCTGTCCAGGACAATTCGAGTGATCCCCATCGCCGGGCTCTGTCCAGGACAATTCGAGTGATCCCCATCGCCGGGCTCTGTCCAGGACAATTCGAGTGATCCCCATCGCCGGGTGCCGGATCGGGTGCCGGATCGGGCACCGGATGTGATTGACGCATCGGAGGTCGCCCGGCGTTTGGCTGCTCTGCGGCAACGGCTGTCTCGCGCCGGGGGTGACGGTGTTCGGGTGGTGGCGGTGACCAAGGGTTTCGGTCCCGAGGCAGTGGCGGCTGCGGTGGGTGCCGGCCTGCTGGATCTGGGGGAGAACTACGCCCAGGAACTGGTGGCCAAGGCGGGTGATTGTCGCGACAACCCCGATATCCAACCCCAGCCCCGGTGGCACTTCATCGGCCGGCTCCAGCGCAACAAGATCCGCAGGATTGCCGACCTGGTGCAACTATGGCAGAGCGTGGATCGTTCTGAGGTGGCGGCCGAGATCGCCCGTTGGGCCCCGGGCGCTCGCGTGCTGGTACAGGTGGACATCGCCAGTACGGGGGGCCGAGGGGGGTGCCGGCCGCAGGACACTGCTCGATTGGTGGGCGACTGCCGCCGGGCCGGTCTGGAGGTTGCCGGTCTGATGGCGGTGGGCCGCCCGGGGCTGCCGGAACAGGCCCGACCCGGTTTCCGCATGCTGGCGACCCAGGCCGCGGAACTGGGTCTGGCCGACCTTTCGATGGGCATGAGCGCCGATCTGGAGGTTGCCGTGGAGGAGGGAGCCACCATTGTGCGGGTGGGCTCGGCGCTGTTCGGTGCCCGTCCCCGCTGAGGGGTGTTCCAAAGACACAGGCCCTGGCGACGATCAGCGGTCGACGGTGGGTTTGTTGCATGGGTCCCCGATGCGGTAGTTGCTTGCTGTACCATCGGTTGAAGTAGATGCAATAATGCTGGGAGGGGATATTCGGATGTCCACCACATGGCAGAAAACAAAGTTGTTGTTCGGGTTCGGGAGCCAGCCCGAGAAGGAGTTACCCCCGGGGATGCCTGCGGAGCAGGATTCCGCCGGCATGCGCCTGGTGGCACCGGTGCCCGATGTGCAGTACTCGACCGATGCCGATACCGGTTCGGTCCGGCCCATTCCCCCGACCGCGGCATCCGAGGTTGAGGCCAGGGCTGCTCAAACCCGGACCAGTTTCGTCCGCCCCATCCCCTCCACCTCTTCTCGACCGGCAGTGGTGACCCCGATGTCGTTCGACGATGCCAAAGATGTGGGGGATTGCTTCAGGGGAGGGCAGGCCGTCATCGTGAACCTTCAGCACGGCAGCCGGGAGGTGGCCCGCCGGCTAATAGATTTTTCCAGCGGTCTTTGTTACGGGCTGGATGGACGGATGGAGAGGGTGTCCGAGCACGTTTACCTGCTCACCCCCTCCAACGTCGAGGTGTCAGCCGAGGAGCGTCGCCGCATCGAGGAGGCAGGCTACAGGGAACCCTGATGCCGACCGACTCCAACACGCGGGTAGGTACCACTGCTGCGTCCAGATCCCGGTAATTCAGCCAAAACTAAAGATTTTGTGGGGGGTACTTGCGCGGGGGGGGGGGGGTGATGGTAGTGTTGTGGTGTTGCTAATCGTTTTTGGCTGGGGCTTTGGGGTTCTGGTCGTTTCGGGAAGGGTGGCCTTGTGATGGCTGGTCGGTTTGATTCAGTAGGGGGGGGGGGGTAGGCGTGTAGCGCTGCCCTTTGGGGTTGCCCTGGTTTTGTTGGGGTCGGTGTTGGTTTCGGTGGGGGGTGTGGGTGCGCAGAATGTGCCGAGTGTTCCGTCGTCGCCGGTGGTGGTGGTGTTGGGTGGTGGTCAGGTGCGGTTGTCGTGGGGTTCGCCGGGGTCGGGTGAGGTGCGTTATGAGTACGCGTTTTCGGAGCGGGAGGCTGGTGGGACTGTGTGGGTTCCGCTGGTGGACAGGGTGACGGGTACTTCGGGGGATCGTAGTAAGGTTGTGTGGCAACCGGTTTCTGGTGGTGGGGCTGCTCGGTCGGTTGTGGTGACGGGTTTGACGGTTGGTAGCAGGTACCGGTTCTGGGTGCGGGCGGTGAACTCTGCGGGAGCGGGGAGTCCTGGTGAGGCTAGTGAAGCGGCGGATGGGCATTTGATGTCTGGCGTTCCCCCGGCTCCAGCAGGGTTGCGCGCTGAGGTTGGCGATTCCCAGGTGACGTTGAAGTGGACCAAAGCATCCGGTGAGGTACCAGGGTCGGGGTTCACCGATATTTTGCGCTACGAGTACGCGATCAAGCGGGGTGATGGTGAGTGGTCGGGGTGGTCGATAATGGCTGATGACGGTAGTGCGGCTAAAGAACGCGAATCGTTCGTGGTCAAGGGTTTGGTCAACGATGTCGGCTACTCGTTCCGGGTGCGAGCGGTCAACAAACACGGCAACGGTGCCACCGGTGAGGTGGGGCCAACTGTATTAGCAGGCAAACCGGGTGCTCCTCGTGACTTTGTGGTGATGCCGGGTGACAAGTCGGCGTTGTTGTCGTGGTCTACGCCGGGGGTTGTTCAAGCCCCGGTGACGGGTTGGGAGGTTCGGTGGGCCGAGAGTTATAGGGCGTTGACTAATGCTGGTTGGCATCGGGTTCCTGGCGGGGTTGGGACCAGGTCTCATGTTGTGGGTGGTTTGGATAATACCAAGAATTATGTGTTTGAGGTGCGGGCGGTTAACGCGTTGGGTGCGGGTACACCGGCGCGTTCTGGGTTCGTGTGGCCGGGTGTGGTGTTGGGAGCGCCGCTTGACTTCCGTACCGGGACGGTGACAATGTCGTCGGTGACGTTGAGTTGGAGGCGGCCGGCTAATCTTGTTGATGATAAGTTCCGGCGTTATGAGTATTCGGTGCGGGCAGGTGACGGTGAGTGGGGTGGTTGGGTTGCCATACCGGGTGACGACACGACTACGTCGTTTCCGGTTACGGGTTTGACGGCCGGTGTTGGGTATCGGTTCAGGTTGCGGGCGGTGAGCAATGTTGGGGCTGGTGAGGTGGCGGTGATGTCGGGGGTTGTTTATCCGGGGACGGTGCCGGCGGCGCCGGTGGTGTCTGCGGAGGCGGTGTCGGATTATGCGTTGGGGTTGCATCAGGTGGTTTTGTCGTGGACGGTGGATGATGGTGGTTCGCCGATAACGAAGTGGCAGTACGTGCGCAAAGAAGATGTGAATGAGTTGGCATCTTTGTCTTCTGGGGATTGGAAGAATTTGTGTGATAACAGCCAGGGGGCGGATCCGACTTGTGGGGGGTTGCGGTCGGTGACGGTGCCCACGGGTAGGCTTGTTGATCCTAGGCAACTTGGGGCTACTTATTGTCCTGATGGTGATTGTGCCAGGGATTTAGCTGTGAGGGATCATTATTTTGTGATGCGGGGTGTGAATGCTAGGGGTGAGGGTTTGGTGTCGGGGGTGGTGAGGGTGGACTTTGTTAAAGGGCTTGCCTCTAGGTCGGAGAGTGTGAATTTGCGGGGTTATATCACTGATCCTCTTACTGATAGCAATGCCAAGCCTCATATGGTGGTCGCATCGGGTTCTTTTAATGGTGGTAGTAAGTCGAGGTTTGAGTGGGCATGGAGGGTTGGTGATGGGCCGTGGGGTGGGTGGGTTACTCAGGAGGGTAGTATTAACAGTGCGACTGAGCGTTTCGATGAGGTGACTTTTCGGGTTGGGGAGACTTACACATTTCGGGAGCGGACGGTGACTGATGTGGGTGAGGGTTATGTGTACGAGACGGTGCCGTTTGTTTTCGGGGCTCCGCCTTTGCCGGGCGCTGCGAATTGGGGCGGTACCCCCCGGACTCGTCCGGAGGTGTTGGCGGTGCCGGGTAATGGTCAGGTGAGGTTGAACATTGTGCAACCCAAAGAGGAAAGCCGCTTCGCTACTGCTAATAATATTAGATACAGATACTATGCGGTGGTTTATGAGAATGCTTTCACTGATGCTGAGGGTACGAATTCCGAGACGGTTTGGGAGTATTCGTATCGTCCCGCCGGTGGTGAGTGGTCGCCGTGGGCGGTGGCCAACACTGGGGAGCGGTTCGCTAATCGGGCTGCGGGCAGCACCAGTGTGACCACTGATGGGGTCACGGTGTCGGGTTTGCGTAATGGGGTGGCCTATGAGTTCAGGGTCAGGGGGCTGAACCGGCACGGCAACAACATGTTGCCAGGGGTGGTGTTGTATTCCAACGGTGCCGGTTTGACCAACGAAGCCTCCGACGCTATCCCCGACAAGGTGGTGATACCGGGTGTGAACCCCCCGGCCCCGGCAGGGTTAACCGCGACTGGTGGTGATGGTCAGGTGGTGTTGTCGTGGACCTCGGCAGGGTCTGGGGGTCCGCCGATCATCCGTTGGGAGTATCGCAAACAGTCACGGGCGGCGGCTGATGCCGCGTTCGGGGCTTGGGAAACGACTTGGACACCGGTTGCGGGTTCGGGGCCGTCGACGACTTCGGCTGTGGTGAGGGGTTTGACCAATGGCAGCCTGTACCGGTTCCAGGTGCGGGCGGTGAACGGGTTGGCTGAGTGGGTGCCCTCAAGCCAGTTGCCCGCTAACTCCGGTAACGGTGCGGCGGCGCAGTCGCTGGAAGTGGTGCCTGGTAAGGTGCCCCAAGCGCCTCGTCAGGTGATGGCGGTGGCGGGTGATGGTGAGGTGAAGATCACTGTGGTGGCCCCGTTGCGGGGTGCTTCTGCGGGGGATGTGAAGTGGACATCGGTTTTGGGTTATGAGGTTCGGGTGCGCCGTGCCGGCAGCAACACTTTTGATGCGTGGCAGGCGTTGGGAACCCCTATCGCGCAGCCGCAGAACCCGTCGCCGGCCACCGCGACACCCAGACATCCGGCTGAAACAGCAGGTGTGCCGGTGCGGGGTTTGGTCAACGGGGTGGGCTATGAGTTCGAGGTGCGGGCGGTGAACCGGTTCGGCGCTGGGCCCGCGGCTGGGGTGGTTGGTCCGGTGACACCGACCGGTGCGCCCGCAGCCGGCTCGCTGCAAGCCACCCCCGGCGATGGGCAGGTCACGCTGGTATGGACACCGGCCGACACGGGGGGTAGCACCGTTTCGGGTTGGCAGTATCGTATGAAAACCGCTGGTGGGGGTTATGGTTCGTGGACGGCGGTCACCGGTGGGGCATCGGCCCGCAGCCTGGTGGTGGATGGTTTGGCCAACGGGCGGGCCTACACCTTCCAAATACGAGCCATAACCACCGATACCGAAGTGATCGGCACTTCGTTTGAGTCCGACGCGGTCACTCCCTCCGCAGTGCCGCCCGCCCCGGCGGTGACCGCCACCGCTGGTGATATGATGGTCACTTTGGGTTGGGCCGCTGGTGTGAGTGGTGAGGTGGGTGAATCGTCGTGGGCTGCCCCGGTTACGGGGTGGCAGTACCGGACCAAGCCCGGCGATGGTGATTATGGCACCTGGGTTGATGTGGCTGCTTCTACCACCACTGCCGATGTTGGTGATTTGATGAACGGCACTGGTTATGTGTTCGAGGTCAGAGCCCAGAACAAGATGGGTCCCGGCACCGCCGCCACCGTCACCGCAACGCCGGCGACGGTGCCTGCTGCGCCGACGGTTGTTGCTACCGCTGGTGATGAGATGGTCACAGTGTCGTGGACTCCCGGCAATGACAGTGGGTCTGCGGTGACGGGTTGGCAGGTGCGCACCGGCGATGGCCAATGGCAGGACCACCCTGCTGATACCACCTCGGTACCCGTCTCCAACCTGGTCAACGGCACCACTTACACGTTCCAGGTTCGAGCCCAAAACGCTATGGGCGATGGTGCTGTTGGGGTTGACACCGCGACCCCTGCTAGCACCCCTGCTGCGCCGACGGTTACCGCCACACCCGATGACAGCAGAGTCACGTTGTCATGGATGCCCGGTGACGATGGGGGTTCTGCGGTGACGGGCTGGCATTTGCGGGTTGATGATGGTGAGTGGGTGGATTTGACTGGGGTGGGTTTGGGCGCTGATGCCACCTCGGTGCCGGTGCTGAACCTTGTCAACGGCACCAGCTACACGTTCCAGGTTAGAGCCCAGAACGCGATGGGACCCGGTGCTGTGACAACCGTCGCCGCGATGCCGGCGATGGTGCCCGCCGCCCCCAGCGTGTCTGCGACGGCCACCGGCGGGACCATCACCGTCACCTGGATGGCGGGCACCGATGGGGGTTCTGTGGTGACGAGTTGGCAGTGGCGTACCCGGGTTGGGAGTGCTGGTTTTGGTGAGTGGGCCGATGTTGGGGCCACCACGACGAGAGCGGTCATATCCGGGGTTGATGCTGGTACTGGCCCGGTGGGTTACACCTTTGAGGTGCGAGCCATCAACGCGGTGGGTGCTGGCCCTGCGGGTACCTCGCCCACCATCGTTCCTGGTGATGATCGGATGGGTGATGGGGGTTACTACTCCGGCCCCGTCGATAGCCCGAGTTTCTGCGCCGAGTTCTCTTTGGGTGGGGCCCGCTTGTTTGCTTTGGACAGCAACGGTGACGGAGTGGCCGACACCTGCTCGTTGCCGTACACCCGGCGTGAGGCGATAGCCCGTCACAACGCGGTTATTACCTTGGCGAACCGGTATCCCGATTTGTATCGCCGGTTGGTGAACGCTGAGTGTGCTAACCAGCCCGGTAGCGAGGTTTGTGGTGGTGAGGCTCTGGCTGTGCCGGGGTTTCCGCCGCCCAATGATGGGGGTCCTTATTATTCGGGGACGATTACCGGGCCTTCCTGGTGCGCCAACCGTTCTTTGGGTGGGCCCACCACCTACCCCTTGGACAGCGACGGTGACGGCGTGGCCGATGTCTGCTCACTCCCCTACACCCGGCGCGAGGCCATAGCCCGCCAAAAAGCCGGTGACACCCTGGCTGCCATCTATCGCGATGTGTACAAGAGCATCCTGGCTGAGGAGTGTCGCCGCTTGGGTCGTGGCAGCTATGGCGACAGCGTTGTTGATTTGAACAACGACGTCTGCAACAACTGACCCCGCCCCTGCCTAGTTTCTCCCCGCCGGGGTGTCCCTCACCACCCGGGGTCAACCCTGGCGGGGACCGGTTCCCGTTAACGGTTTTGTGGTGGAAATGCTTGCGGGGGGGGGGGGGGGTGTGTGGTTATAGTGGGGGTTATGTTGAGTTTTTTGTGGGTTGGTTTGGTCTCTAGCCGGGGGGGGGGGGGGGGGGTAGTCGTTTAGGGCTGCCCTGGTTTGGTCCCCTGGTTTTGTTGGGGTTGTTGGGGTCGGTGTTGGTTTCGGTGGGGGGTGTGGGTGCGCAGTCGGGTGTGCCGGCGACTCCGTCGTCGCCGGTGGTGGTGGTGTTGGGTGGTGGTCAGGTGCGGTTGTCGTGGGGGCCGCCGTCGGGTGCTGTGGGTGTTGTGGGTTATGAGTATGTGTTTTCACAGTCGACCGATTTTGGCACCAATTGGGTTCCGCCGGTGGACAGGGTGATAGATGCTTCCACGGGTTTGGCACCTACTTCGGGGGATCGTAGTGGGGTTGTGTGGCGGACGGTGCCCGGTGGTGGGGCTGCCCGGTCGATTGTGGTTTCGGGTTTGAGGGTTGGTAACAGCTACCGGTTCTGGGTGCGGGCGGTGAACACGGCAGGAGCGGGGCAAATTGTTGAGTTGAGTGGCGCGGTGCAAGGGCATTTGATGTCTGGTGTTCCACCAGCGCCGGGGGGTTTGCGGGCGGTTGTTTCCGATTCCCAGGTGGAGTTGAAGTGGACGCAGGCTTCCGGTGCGGTAGCAGGGTCGGGGTTCACCGATATTTTGCGGTACGAGTACGCGATCAAACAGGGTGATGGAAAGTGGTCGGGGTGGTCTACCATGGCCGATGACGGTAGTACGGCGGCTGAGGATCGCGAGTCGTTTGTGGTTTCGGGTTTGGTTAATGATGTTGGGTATTCGTTCCGGGTGCGGGCGGTCAACAAGCATGGTGCTGGTGCTTTTGGTGTGGTGGGGCCGGTGGTGGTGGGGGGCGCGCCGGGTGCTCCTCGTAACTTTGTGGTGACACCGGGTGATAAGTCGGCGTTGCTGTCGTGGGCACCGCCCGGAGTTGTTCACTCGCCGATAACGGGTTGGGAGGTTCGGTGGGTCGGGAGTGGTGGTTACCCGGCTTTGGGGCGGGCTCAGTGGTTGAGGGTTCCTGGTGGGGCTGGGGTTAGGTCTTATTTTGTGAGTGGTTTGGATAATACCAGTATTTATTTGTTTGAGGTGCGGGCCATCAGCGCGTTGGGTGCAGGTGCGGGGGTACGTTCTGGGTCTGTGTATTTGGGTACGATGTTGGGAGCGCCTGGTAGTTTCACTGCAACGGCGGCGGAGTCGTCGGTGGCTTTGAGTTGGTCCTCGGTTCCTAATACCAATGTTCGAACCTGGCGGCGTTACGAGTATTCGGTTCGGGCTGGTGATGGTGGGTGGGGTAGTTGGGTGGCGATATCGGGGCCTTCTTCTACTAATTCTTATACGGTTTCGGGTTTGACGGCGGGCACAGGGTATCGGTTCCGGTTGCGGGCGGTGAATGTTGTTGGTGCGGGTGCGGTGGCTGAGACGGGGGTTGTTTATCCGGGTACGGTGCCGGCGGCACCGGTGGTGGTTGCGGAGGCGGTGTCGGATTATGCGGAGGGGTTGCATCAGGTGGTTTTGTCGTGGACTGGTTCCGATGGTGGTTCTCCGATAACGAAGTGGCAGTTCAAACGAGCCGAAACGGTGGCGTTGTTGGCTGACGCGCCGTGGCAGGATTTGTGTGACAACACCGCGGGGGCGGATCCGGGGTGTGGTGGGTTGCGGTCGATGAAGTTGCCTACGGGGTTTTATCCTAATGATATTGGTGGGGTTAACTGTTTTGAAGAGTGTGGTCCGAGTTTTGAGTTGGGGGATCATTATTTTGTGCTGCGGGGCGTTAACAGTCGAGGTGAGGGTTTGTCGTCAGGAGTTGTGAGGGTGAACTTCCCCAATGGTCTTGCTGCTAAGCCTACGACTGTGTTTTTGAGGGGTTACACCACTGATCCTCGCAGCACTGGTCGGCCTCATATGGGTGTAAATGTTGGTAATTATAATGGTGGTACGCGTTTGCGGTTTGAGTGGTCGTGGAAAGTTGGTGATGGGCCGTGGAGTGGATGGGTTACTCTAAATGGTAGCATTACTAGCGCTACTGAGCTTTATGATGAGATCACATTCCGGGTTGGGGAAACTTACACGTTTCGGCTTCGGACGATCACTGATGAGGGTGAGGGTTATGCGGGCGAGACGGTGCCGTTTGTTTTCGGGGCTCCACCTTTGCCGGGCGCTAAGGATTGGACCGGTGATCCCCGGGAGCGTCCGGAGGTGTTGGCGGTGCCGGGTAATGGTCAGGTGAGGTTGAACATCGTCAGGGGCCGCACGGTACATAGCACTACTAGGAGCCCCGCTTCTGGTGGTGATGCCTTCAATGTGATTGTTTATGATAATGCTTTCACCGATACCGATGGCATCTATGCTGGTACGGTTTGGGAGTACTCGTATCGTCCCGTAGGGGGTGAGTGGTCGCCGTGGGCGGTGTCCAACGTTGGTCAGAGGTTCGCGAACCGGGCTGAGGGCAGCACCAGTGTGACTACCGATGGGATTACGGTGTCGGGTTTGCGTAATGGGGTGGCTTATGAGTTCCGGGTTCGGGCGCTGAACCGGCACGGTACTAACATGTTGCCGGGTGTGGTGTTGTATTCCAACGGTGCCGGTTTGATAACAAGCAAAGGTGCCAATGTTTACCCGGACAAGGTGGTGATCCCCGGTGTGGCACCGTCGGCGCCGGCAGGTTTGACCGCTGCTGGTGGTGATGGCCAGGTGTCGTTGTCGTGGACCTCGGTGGGTTCTGGGGGTCCGCCGATCATCCGCTGGGAGTACATCAAGCAGGAACGAGCTGCGGGTGAGACCACATGGGGTGATTGGGAAACTGATTGGACAAAGGTTCCGGGTTCGGGGCCGTCGACGACTTCGGCGGTGGTGAAGGGTTTGACCAATGGTTCGTCGTACCGGTTCCGGTTGCGGGCGGTGAACGCGCTGGCTGATTGGGTGCCCTCCGGCCAGTTGGCGGCGGGTTCTGGTGAGGGAGCGCCGGCGCAATCGTTGGCGGTCACCCCCGGTAATGTGCCCACCGCGCCCCGCCAAGTAACAGCGACACCGGGCGACGGTGAAGTGAGGATTACTTTGCTGGCCCCGCAGGATGGTTCTGCGGTTTTGGCCTATGAGGTTCGGATGCGCCGTGCTGCTAGTGGCAGTTTTGATGCGTGGCAATCGCTGGGATCTCGCATCACCCCGCCGGCCCGCCACCTGGCTGAATCTGTTGGGGTGCCGGTGCGGGGTTTGGTCAACGGGGTGGCTTATGAGTTCGAGGTGCGGGCGGTGAACCAGTTCGGTGCCGGTCCCGCCGCCGGGGTGGTCGGCCCGGTTACGCCGGTGGGCGCACCGGGTGCGGGTTCGCTGTCTGCTGTTGCTGGTGATGGGCAGGTCTCGTTGTCGTGGACACCAGTGAACACGGGGGGTAGCACGGTTACGGGTTGGCAATACCGCATGAAAACTGCTGGTGGGGGTTACGGTTCATGGACCGCCGTCACCGGTGGGGCGACGGCTCGTAGCCTGGTGGTGGATGATCTCGCCAACGGGCAAGCCTACACCTTCCAGGTGCGAGCAGTGACCACCAACACTCAGGTGATTGGGGCGGCGTTCGAGTCCGAAGCGGTCACCCCCTCGGCGGTGCCCCCCGCTCCGTCGGTGACCGCTGCCGCTGGTGATATGGGGGTCACTTTGAACTGGACCGCTGGTGCTGGCGGGGTGGCGGGGGAACCCAACTGGGCTGCCCCTGTTACCGGTTGGCAGTACCGGATGAAAACCAGCACCACCGGTTACGGGGCTTGGGTTGATATGGCTGCCGCTACCACAACCCGTGAGGTTGACGGTCTCACCAACGGTGTTGCCTACACCTTTGAGGTCAGAGCACAGAACAGGATTGGCCCCAGCACCGCTGGTACCGCCACGGCGACACCGGCCAAGGTGCCTGATGCGCCCACGGTTACCACCAAGCCCGGTGATAGAACCGTCACTTTGTCGTGGATACCTGGTGATAACGGGGGTTCGGTGGTGACGGGTTGGCAGTTGCGCACCGGCGATGCCGAGTGGGCCAACTATCCTGCTGGCACCACCTCGGTTCCGGTTCAGAATCTCACCAACGGCACTACTTATACCTTCCAGGTCCGAGCCCGAAACGCCATGGGTACCGGCCCCTCCGGGGTTGCTGCGGCGATGCCGGCCACGGTGCCTGATGCTCCCACCGTTAACACCACGCCCGGTGACAGTACGGTTACTTTGTCGTGGACACCCGGCACCGATGGTGGGTCTGCGGTGACGGGTTGGCATTTGCAGGTTGATGATGGCGGGTGGCAGGACCTGACCGGCATGGGTCTGGGCGCTGATGCCACTTCGGTGCCCGTCACCGGGTTGGTCAATGGCACCAGCTACACCTTCCACATAAGGGCTCAGAACGCGATGGGTGCCGGTGCTGTGGCCACTGTTACGGCGACACCTGCTGCGGTTCCCGCCGCGCCCACTGTTGCTGCGACGGCCACCGGCGGGACCATCACCGTCACCTGGATGGCGGGTGGTGATGGGGGGTCAGCGGTGACGGGTTGGCAGTGGCGCACCCGTATCGGCAGTGCCGGTTTCGGTGATTGGACCGATGTTGGTGCGGCCACGATGAGCACGGTTATATCCGGGGTTGATACCGGTACTGGTCCGGTGGGTTACACCTTTGAGGTGCGAGCCATCAACGCGGTGGGTGCCGGCCCTGCGGGCACCTCACCCACCATCACCCCCGGTGACGACAAAGCTGATGATGAGGACTACTACTCCGGCCCCGTCGATAGCCCGAGTTTCTGCGCCGAGTTCTCTTTGGGTGGGGCCCGCTTGTTCGCGCTCGACAGCAACGGTGACGGTGTGGCCGACATCTGCTCGTTGCCGTATACCCGCCGTGAGGCCATAGCCCGCCAGAACGCGGTGATCACCCTGGCCAACCGGTACCCCGACCTGTACCGCCGGCTCGTCAACACCGAGTGCGTCAACCAACCCGGCAGCGAGGCTTGCGGGGGTGATGAGTTGGCCGCGCCGGGGTTCCCGCCGCCCAACGACGGGGGTCCTTATTATTCGGGGACCATCACCGGCCCTTCCTGGTGCGCCAACCGCTCCCTGGGTGGGCCCACCACCTACCCGTTGGACAGCGATGGTGACGGTGTGGCCGATGTCTGCTCGCTGCCGTACACCCGCCGCGAAGCCATAGCCCGCCAAAAAGCCGGCGACACCCTGGCTGCCACCCACCGCGACGAGTACAGGGCCATTCTGGTTGAGGAGTGCCGCCGCTTAGGTCGTGGTAACTATGGCGACCGCGTTGTTGATTTGAACAACGACATCTGCGCCTAACCAACCCTCACCCTATTTCTCCTCGCCGGGGTGTCCCCCACCACCCTGGGTCAACTCCGGCGGGGACCCACCTCCGCCAATCGCTTTTCGGTGAAATACTTGCGGGGGGGGGGGGGGGTGTGTGGTTATAGTGGGGGTTATGCAGAGTTTTTTGTGGGTTGGTTTGGGTTCTAACCGGGGGGGGGGGGGGTAGTCGTTTAGGGCTGCCCTGGTTTGGGCTCCTGGTTTTGGTGGGGTTGTTGGGGTCGGTGTTGGTTTCGGTGGGGGGTGTGGGTGCGCAGGGTGTGCCGGGTCATCCGTCGTTGTCGCAGGTGGTGTCGTTGGGTGGTGGTCAGGTGCGGGTGTCGTGGGGGCCGCCGTCGGGTGCTGTGGGTGTTTTGGGTTATGAGTATGTGTTGTCGCGGTCTACTGATGGTGGGACTACGTGGGTTCCGCCGGAGGACAGGGTGGTGGATGCTTCTACGGATTTAGCGTCTACTTCGGGGGATCGTAGTGGTGTGGTGTGGAGGACGGTGCCCGGTGGTGGGGCTGCTCGCTCGGTGGTGGTGTCGGGTTTGGTGGTTGGTAGTAGGTACCAGTTCTTCTTAAGGGCGGTGAACGCTGCGGGAGCGGGGCAAATTCGTGAGCTTAGCAACGCGGTGAATGGGCATTTGGTGTCTAGTGTGGCACCGGCGCCGGGGGGTTTGCGGGCGGTTGCTTCCGATTCCCGGGTGGAGTTGAAGTGGGCCAAGGCTTTCGGTGAGGTTGCGGGGTCGGGGTTTGCTGATATTTTGCGGTATGAGTACGCCATCAAACAAGGCGACGGGCAGTGGTCGAGGTGGTCGCCGATGCCGGATTTGATTAGTGGGAATTCAGTTTTGGCGGCTGGGAATCGTGATTCGTTCGTGGTTTCGGGTTTGGTTAACGATGTTGGGTATTCGTTTAGGGTGCGGGCGGTTAACAGGCATGGTGCTGGTGCTTTTGGTGTGGTGGGGCCGGTGGTGGTGGGGGGTGCGCCGGGTGCTCCTCGTAACTTTGTGGTGACACCGGGTGATAAGTCGGCGTTGTTGTCGTGGTCTGCGCCGGGGGTGGTTGGCTCGCCGGTAACGGGTTGGGAGGTCCGATGGGTTTCTTCGACAAGTTCCGCGCCAGGGGTGGGGGGAGCTCCGTGGCAGAGGGTTCCTGGTGGGGCTGGTGCTAGGTCTTATTACGTGACTGGTTTGGATAATACCAAGAATCATGTGTTTGAGGTGCGGGCCGTTAACGCGCTGGGAGCGGGCACGCCAGCGCGTTCTGAGGTCGTGCAGTCGGGTTCGGTGTTGGAGGTGCCTACTAATTTTAGGGTGACATCGGTGTCGTTGTCTTCGGTGACTTTGGAGTGGTCCCGGCCGGCTAGTATTGCTAGCAGGAGTTTTCGGCGTTATGAGTATTCGCTGCGGGCTGGTGATTCTGAGTGGGGTGGTTGGGTGGCGATACCGGGTGACTACACGACTACAGAGTTCACGGTTCCGGGTTTGACGGCGGGTGTTGGGTACCGCTTCCGGGTGCGGGCGGTGACCAATGTTGGGGCTGGTGCGGTGGCGGTGACGGCGGGGGTTGTTTATCCGGGTACGGTGCCGCCGGCGCCGGCGGTGTCGGCGGAGGTGGTGTCGGATTATGCGGAGGGGTTGCATCAGGTGGTTTTGTCGTGGACGGGTTCCGATGGTGGTTCTCCGATAACTAAGTGGCAGTTCGTGCGTAAGGATGATGTGGGTGATTTAGCGGGTTTGGTTTCTGGGGATTGGAAGGATTTGTGTGACAACAGCATGGGGGCGGATCCGGGGTGTGGGGCGTTGCGGTCGGTGACGTTGCACAAGGGTCGGGTTAGTGAT
This sequence comes from Candidatus Poriferisocius sp., assembly GCF_965202595.1. GTDB lineage: Bacteria > Actinomycetota > Acidimicrobiia > Acidimicrobiales > Bin134 > Poriferisocius. The sequence continues at coordinate 1,606,889 of NZ_OZ241836.1, read as the reverse complement.
GGTGAGGGTGGTACTTATTGTCATTATGGTGAGTGTACCCCGGATTTGGGGGTGGGGGATCATTATTTTGTGATGCGGGGTGTGAATGCCAGGGGTGAGGGTTTGGTGTCGGGTGCGGTAAGGGTGAATATTGCCAAGGGGCTTGCTGCTAAGCCTCTGAGTATATTTTTGCGGGGTTACACCGCTGATCCCCTCAGTAATGGTCGGCCTCATATGGGTGCAGCTTTGCTCGGTGGTTGGGCGAATGGTGGTAAGTTTCGGGCGTCACCTGCTCATCGGTATGAGTGGTCGTGGAGGGTTGGTGACGGGCCGTGGGGTAGCTGGGTTGCTCAGAATGGCAGTTTGACCAGGGCTACCGAGCTTTTCGATGAGGTCACTTTCCGGGTTGGGGAGACTTACACGTTTCGGTGGCGGGTGATGACTGATGTGGGTGCGGGTTACGCACGCGAGACGGTGCCGTTTGTTTTCGGGGCTCCACCGTTGCCCGGGGCTGTGGATTGGATCGGCGAGGGCCGGGATCGTCCGGAGGTGTTGGCGGTTCCGGGTAATGGTCGGGTGGAGTTGAGAATCGTTAGAGCCTCAGACGGTGACGGGGTAGCAGTTCCTGCTGGGGACCCTTTCGGGCGACGCCTTCGTTATCCGCTTGTTTATCAGACTGCTTTGATTGATGGCGATGGGGTTTATGCTGAAACGGTTTGGGAGTATTCGTATCGGCCTGTCGGTGGTGTGTGGTCGCCGTGGGCGGTGGCTCATATTGGTCAGCAGTTCATGGGCAACACCGGTAGTATTGGCACTGATCGGGCGTTGACGGTGTCGGGTTTGCGCAACGGGGTGGCCTATGAGTTCCGGGTTAGAGCGGTGAACCGGCACGGTACCGGGGTGTTGCCTGGTGTGGTTTTGTATTCCAATGGTGCCGGTTTGGTGGCCGAAGCCACCGATCGAAATCCCGACAAGGTGGTGATACCGGGTGTGGCACCGCCGGCGCCGGCAGGGTTGGCTGCTGCTGGTGGTGATGGTCAGGTTTCGTTGTCGTGGACATCGGTGGGTTCGGGGGGTCCGCCGATCATCCGCTGGGAGTACATCAAGCAGGAACGAGCTGCGGGTGAGACCACATGGGGTGATTGGGAAACTGATTGGACAAAGGTTCCGGGTTCGGGGCCGTTGACGACTTCGGCGACGGTGAAGGGTTTGACCAATGGTTCGTCGTACCGGTTCCGGTTGCGGGCGGTGAACGCTTTGATGGCTCTGCAAACCTCAGGCACCAAGCGGGCTTTGATCTCCGCGGGTAACGGCGCGCCGGCGCAGTCGCTGCCGGTCACCCCCGGTAAGACGCCCACCGCGCCCCGCCAGGTGGCAGTGACACCGGCCGATGGTGGGGTGAGGGTCACTTTGTTGGCCCCGGCGGGTGGTTCTGCGGTTTTGGCCTATGAGGTTCGGATGCGCCGTGCTGCTAGTGGCAGTTTTGATGCGTGGCAATCGCTGGGAGCTCGCATCACCCCACCGGCACGCCACCTGGCTGAATCTGTGGGGGTGCCGGTGCGGGGTTTGGTCAACGGGGTGGCCTATGAGTTCGAGGTGCGGGCGGTGAACCAGTTCGGTGCCGGCCCCTCAGCGGGGGTGGTCGGTCCGATAACACCGGTGGGTGCACCTGCTGGTGGTGCGTTGGCTGCGGTCGCTGGTGATGGGCAGGTCACGCTGTCGTGGACACCGGTGAACACGGGGGGTAGCACGGTTACGGGTTGGCAGTACCGCATGAAAACTGCTGGTGGGGGTTACGGTTCATGGACCGCCGTCACCGGTGGGGCGACGGCGCGCAGCCTGGTGGTGGATGATCTCGCCAACGGGCGGGCCTACACCTTCCAGGTGCGAGCCATAACCACCAACACCCAGGTGATCGGGGCGGCGTTCGAGTCCGAGGCGGTCACCCCATCCGCGGTGCCCCCGGCACCGACGGTGACCGCTGCCGCCGCTGACATGAAGGTCACTTTGAACTGGGCAGCCGGTGCTGGCGGGGCGGTGGGTGAATCCAACTGGGCCGCCCCTGTTACCGGTTGGCAGTACCGGATGAAAACCGGTGCTGTTGGCTACGGGTCTTGGGTTGATGTGACTGCTGAGGCCACCACCCGCGACATTGGTGGTCTCATCAACGGTGTTGCTTATACCTTTGAGGTCCGGGCGCTGAACAGGATTGGTGCTGGTACTGCTGGTACTGCGACGGCGACGCCGGCGACGGTGCCTGATGCGCCGGCGGTGTCTACCACGGCTGGTGACAAGACGGTTACGGTGAGCTGGACGGCTGGTGGTGATGGGGGTTCGGTGGTGACGGGTTGGCAGTTGCGTACCGGTACCGGCCAGTGGGTTGATTATCCTGCGGGTACCACCTCGGTGCCGGTTCAGAACCTCACCAACGGCACCACCTACACCTTCCAGGTCCGAGCTCAAAACGCCATGGGGGCTGGTGCCGTTGGAGTTGACACCGCGATGCCAGCGATGACCCCCGCTGCTCCCACCGTTACCACCACCGCCGGTGACGGTACGGTGACTTTGTCGTGGACATCCGGCACCGATGGCGGTTCTGCGGTGACGGGTTGGCATTTGCGGGTCGATGATGGCCAGTGGCAGGACCTGGCTGGCATGGGTTTGGGTGCTGATGCCACCTCGGTGCCCGTTTTGAACCTCGCTAACGGCACCAGCTACACCTTCCACATAAGGGCTCAGAACGCGATGGGTGCTGGTGCTGTGGCCACTGTTACGGCGACACCGGCGGCAGTACCTGCTGCTCCCACTGTTGCTGCCACGGTCACCGACGGCACCATCACCGTCACCTGGATGGCGGGCACCGATGGTGGGTCTGAGGTGACGGGTTGGCAGTGGCGCACCCGCATCGGGAGCGCTGGTTTCGGCGAGTGGGCCGACGTTGGGGCCACTGCGACCAGCGCGGTCATATCCGGTGTCGATACCGGTACCGGCCCGGTGGGTTATACCTTTGAGGTGCGAGCGGTGAACGCGGTGGGGGCCGGCCCTGCGGGCATCTCGCCCACCATCGTCCCCGGCGATGACCGGGCTGGTGATGAGGACTACTACTCCGGTCCTGTCGATAGTCCGAGTTTCTGTGCGGAGTTCTCTTTGGGTGGGGCCCGCCTGTTTGCTTTGGACAGCGATGGTGACGGGGTGGCCGACATTTGCTCGCTGCCCTATACCCGCCGTGAGGCCATAGCCCGGCACAACGCGGTCATCACCCTGGCGAACAGGTATCCCGACCTGTATCGCCGGCTCGTGAACGCCGAGTGCGCCAACCAACCCGATAGCCAGGCTTGCGGTGGTGAGGCTCTGGCGGCTCCGGGGTTCCCGCCGCCCAACGATGGGGGTCCCTATTATTCGGGGACCATCACCGGCCCTTCCTGGTGCGCCAATCGCTCCCTGGGTGGGCCCACCACCTACCCCTTGGACAGCGATGGTGACGGCGTGGCCGATGTCTGCTCACTCCCCTACACCCGTCGTGAGGCGATAGCCCGCCAAAAAGCCGGTGACACCCTGGCCGCCACCCACCGCGACGAGTACAGAACCATCCTGGCCGAGGAGTGCCGCCGCCTGGGCCGTGGCAATTACGGCGACCGCGTTGCTGATCTGAACAACGACATCTGCAACAACTAACCCCACCGGGAAGCCCCAAAACCTTGGGGGCAATTGAATTGCGGAACCCCCCTAAGGTTTGGCTTTCTGGATGGAGAACTCCAGCGAACCGGCATCTATCTCGGCGGCTCCGGCGGTTGGGGCGGCATTCTTGCCATCGGGGGAGTTCCTGAGTTCCAGCTTCACCGCCAGGATCTGCTCGCACACGTAGGTTTTGTGGGCCTCGATCGCTTCTGCGACCCTGGGGCCGGCGGTCAATGTCACGTTGATCCGGTCGGTGACTTCCAGATTCTGGGCTTTTCGCTCAGCCTGGATCACCCGGACCACATCCCGGGCGACCCCCTCGGTGGCCAGTTCGGGGCTTATGGTGGTGTCCAGCGCCACCAGGGCATCGTTGGTGCGTAGCGCGGCGGCAGTGGTGCCCTCTACCGGGTTGAGGGCCAGCTCGAACTCATGTTCGGCCAGGATGTGACCGCCAACCGTGACGGTGCCGTCGGGGTTGCGTTCCCACCGGCCGGTGCGGGCGGCCGCGAAGACGGCTTGCACTTCCCGGCCCAGGCGGGGACCCAGTTCCTGGCCCCGGGGTCTGAGCACGAACCGGCCGTGGGCCTCCAGGTCGTTGCTGAGGATGACCTCCTTCACGTTCATCTCGTCGGCGATCAGCGGGGTGAACGGCACCAGGCCGGCGGTCTTTTGGCCGGCCACGGTCAGTGACCGCAGGGGTTGGCGTACCCTGATTCCCTCGTCCTCCCGCACCCGCAGCCCGGTGGAGCACACTTCTCGCACGAGGTCCATGGTGCTCACCAACCCGGGATCGGCCGGCAGCTCGGTGGGATCGGGCCAATCGCACAGGTGAACACTCGGCTCCCCCGTGAGTCCCCGGTAAATCTCCTCGGACACCAGGGGAAGGAAGGGGGCCAGCAACCGGGTCAGGGTGGTCAGCACCGTGTAGAGGGTGTTGTAGGCATCCTGCTTGTCGCGGGCCGATGCGGGTCGGGCCGGGGCCCAGAACCGATCCCGGCTGCGGCGGATGTACCAGTTGTTGAGGGAGTCGATGAACCCCTCCAGCTCGGTGATGGCACCGGGAAGATCGTAATCATCCATCCTTTGGGTGACCGTTTCGATCAGCAGCCTGGTCTTGGCCAGGATGTAGCGATCCAGCAGGTCCTCGGAGTTTGCCCCGGGTTCTGCTTTCACCCCGTCGGTGGGGTTCGCCCCGGGTTCTGTTCTCACCCCGTCGGTGGAGTTTGCCCCGGGTTCTGCTTTCACCCCGTCGGTGGAGTTCGCTACGGGTTCTGCTGTCACCCCGTCGGCGTTGGCGTACAGGGTGAAGAAGTAATAGGCGTTCCAGATGGGGATGATCACTTGGCGCAGCACATCGTCGATCCCCGAATCGTCCAGGCGGAGGTCGCCGCCCCGCACGATGGGTGAACTCATCAGGTACCAGCGCAGGGCATCGGCCCCCTTGGTGGCAAAAATCTGTTCGGGTTCGGTGTAGTTCCTCAGTTTCTTGGAGAGTTTCCTGCCCTTGGCGTCGAGCAGGATGCCGTGGCAGATCACATTGGTGAACGCGGGTCGGTCGAACAGGGCGGAGGCCAGCACGTGGAGGGTGTAGAACCAACCCCTGGTCTGGTTGATGTACTCCACGATGAAGTCGGCCGGGAAGTGGTGCTCGAACCAGTCCTTGTTCTCGAACGGGTAGTGGATCTGGGCGAAGGGCATCGACCCGGACTCGAACCAGCAGTCCAGCACCTCGGGTACCCGGCGCATGGTGGAGGCCCCGGTGGGATCGTCGGGGTTGGGCCGGGTGAGCTCGTCGATGAAGGGTCGATGCAGGTCGGTGGGGCGCACGCCGAAGTCCCGCTCGATCTCATCCAGGCTGCCGTAGACATCGGTTCTGGGGTGGGCCGGGTCATCGCTGCGCCACACCGGGATGGGCGAGCCCCAGAACCGGTTACGGCTGATGGACCAGTCCCGGGCTCCCTCCAGCCACGTGCCGAACCGGCCGTTGCGAACGTGGTCCGGCACCCAGTTGATCTGGCGGTTCAGCTCCAGCATCCGGGCCCGAATGGTGGTGACCCGCACGAACCACGAGCTGAGCGCCCGGTAGATGATCGGTTCGTCGGTGCGCCAGCAGTGCGGGTAATTGTGCTCGTAGGTGGCGTGGCGCAGGATCCTGCCCTGCGCCTTGAGCCGGTCGATGATGCCCCGGTTGGCCTCGAACACGTTGGTTCCCGACCACTCGATGACCTCATCGGTGAAACGGCCCTGGTCGTCCACCGGTACCACCACCGGCACGCCGTTGGCCTCGGCCGCCTGCTGATCGTCCTCGCCGAAGCCGGGAGCGGCGTGGACAACGCCGGTGCCCTCGCCGGTGTCCACGAAGTCGGCCCCCACCACCCGGAAGGCACCCTCGCCGGCCAGGGATGCGAAATAGTCGAACAGGGGCCGGTAGCGCCGACCGATCAGCTCCGAGCCGGTGACGGTACCCACCACCCGCCCCTGACCCAGCTCGGCCCCGTAGGCCTCCAGCGTCGCCGCCGCCAGTACCACGTGGCCCTCCCGGTGCTCCACGATGACGTACTCCACGTCGGGGCCCACGATCAGCATCAGGTTGGACGGGAGGGTCCACGGTGTGGTGGTCCAGGCCAGCAGGCGCACCGGCCCCGGCCCCGGATCGCCGGGTTCGGGCACCAGGTCGAAGGCCACGGTGATGGCCGGGTCCTGGCGGAGTCGGGTGGCATCGTCCAGGCGGATCTCGAAGTTGGACAGTGGCGTCTCGGCCGCCCAGGAGTAGGGCATCACCTTGTAGGCCTCATAGATCAGGCCCCTGTCCCACAGTGATCTGAACGCCCACATGACCGATTCCATGTAGGGCAGGTCCATGGTCTTGTAATCGTTGGCGAAGTCCACCCAGCGGGCCTGGCGGGTCACCGTGGTCTCCCATTCCCGGGTGTAGCGCAGCACCGATTGGCGGCAATGGGCGTTGAAGCGCTCGACACCGTAGGCATCGATGGCGGCCCGTCCCGATACCCCCAGCTCTGTCTCGGCCTCCATCTCGGCGGGAAGCCCGTGGCAGTCCCATCCGAAGCGGCGCTCCACCCGGCGGCCCCGCATGGTGTGGAAGCGGGGGATCACGTCCTTCACGTAGCCGGTCAGCAGGTGCCCGTGGTGGGGGAGTCCGTTGGCGAACGGGGGACCGTCGTAGAACACGTACTCGTTGTCACCGCCGGTGCCCGCCGGTCGCCCCCTCACCGACCGGGCGAAAGTTGCACCCTCGGTCCAGGACGCCAGCACCCGCTGCTCGATGTCGGGGAAGAAGGGTTTGGGGTCTACCTCGGGGTAGGGGGTGGGCGAGTCGGGCACGGGCAACGGGCCTCCAGGCCTGGCGGGCAGTTTTGCCGGCAGTCCCCCGGCAGGATCGCCCCGAGGAGCGCACAGAGGGTACCGGATAGCCACAAAATAACCCGTTGGGGTGCGGGTTCTGACATTGTTGTGCCTCTTCCAACCATTTCTGGGCCAATCCGGGGGTAATGGGCGGTGGCGGCGGCTAAACTCCCGCCTTTGGTGGCCGCCAGGAAGTTCGATGACCGTCAGGAAGACAGCGACAATGGGAACCCGTAAAACCAAGTCCCCGGCGAGCAAGAAGCCGCTGTTCGATGATAAGTACCTGGAGAAGCAACGCCGGCTTCTGCTGACCGAGCGCGGTCGTTACATCGACTCGGCCACCCGTCTCCAGGCCGAGGCCGACTCCCTGGTGGAGGAGAGGGAGCCGGGCGACATCCAGTTCGACGAGGAATCGGGCGAGGGTGACACCCTGGCGGTGGAGCGGGAGCGGGATCTGGCGCTCAGCGCCCACGCCCGGGCGGCGGTGGAGCAGATCGATGCCGCCCTGGCCCGGATCGAGGACGGCACTTACGGGATATGCCTGGTGTCGGGTAAGCCAATCCCGCGCACGAGGCTCAATGCCATTCCCTGGGCGGCTGAGCGGGTTGAGCACAAAGCCGGTGGGTTCTAGCCCGGCCGAGGTCAGGAACCGAGCCGGTGGGTTCTAGCCCGGGTGGGGCGGCAACCGAGCCGGTGGGTTCTAGCCCGGCCGAGGCCGGTAACCGATCTCGCTCTCGCCTTCGCCCTCGCCGTCACAACCTGGTCTTTCTGGCGGTGGCCGCGCTGGTGGTGGCCGTTGACCAGTTGACCAAGTGGTGGGCGCTGGAGGTGTTGAAGGATCAGGACATACACCTGATCTGGACTTTGCGGTTGCATCTGGTCCACAACTCCGGGGCTGCCTTCGGGCTGGGCCAGAGCCTGGACACCGTTATCGGGCTGGTGGCCCTGGGGTTCGTGGTCATAGTGATCTGGGCCGGTTGGGGAGGTCGCCGGTTGCCATTTTCCCCGGTGCTTTTGGGCATGGTGCTGGGGGGTGCGGTCGGCAACCTGAGTGATCGGGCCGTGCGGGCCGGCGATGGGTTTCTGGGCGGGGCGGTGGTTGATTTCATAGACCTCCAGTGGTGGCCGGTGTTCAACGCCGCCGACTCCGCCATAGTGGTGGCCGCCATCGCCCTGGTGCTGAGCGCCTCCGGCAACCGCCGCGGCTCACCGGCCGGTGAACCCCATCCGCAATCGGATGAGCACAGGGTTGGCAATGATGAGTGAGATTGATCGGCGTTGAGGGTGTCGGCTCGGGCGAGGGCAGGCTCCACCGGTGGTAGCAACCAATTGGTCACGATGGTCGATAGCTGGCGGCTCTGATACGGTGCCGAGGGTGCATGACTTGCGCCGGCGGAGGGTGGACTGGGCTGATGGGACGACTTTCGGTCGAGAGGGTTGGAGAGTCCGTCACGCGTCGGCTGGGGGGTCGCTGAGGTCATTTTCCGGTGAGCAGGCCGAGCGGTTCGGGCAACTGGGGTGTTGCTGGGTCGCACGCGAGGATCGGGAACCAGAACCAGGACAAGCGGCGGGCAGGTCGCCTTCGTCATCTGCGGCGGTGCATTCGATGCTGAGGCTGCTGGCCAGGGGGGTGTCGCCTCCAATGCACCCGGACGCCGAGAAATGCTTACTCGATAACTACAAAAACGATTCCACGTCGGGGTTGGATGACCATGATTTTCTGGTTCCCGCTCGAGGAGCAGTGGAGTTCGCTGAGGGGATGTGCGAGTCTGCCGCTGAGGAGGCATTGGTAGATTTTTTTATGACCGTCGAGCCGGGGGCGGAGAGGTATCTGATCCCGCAGGTGCCGCTTGACGTGCTTGCTAGCGCTGCTGGAGTGAAGGGCGCGGAGCCTTCTGCCCATCGCCGGTGTGATTTCTTGTTCTGCCCGCCGGGGGCCGTTCCGACCGTGGTTGAGGTGGATGGCTCCCAGCATCAAGAGGCCAAGTCGGTGGATCGCCAGAGGGACAGGTTGCTGAAACAGGCCGGTATTTCCACGGTGAGGGTGCCTACAGCCGAATTGGGGGGCCGCTGGAAAGGCCCGGGCCTTGATAGCCTGCAAAAGGCGATAGATGAGGCCGTTCGGAGTCAAAATGGCCTGCATTCGCCTGAAAGCTCGTTTGATGCATGGCCCCCGCTGGTGTGGGGGCCCATACAGGTTCACAGGTTGGTTCTTGCCATTTGCGAGGCAGTTGAAGCGGGGTTCTTGTCCGGCGAGCGGTGGATAATCGAGTTGGACGACCCGACGGGTTTGTCGGCTTATCTGGTGGGGCCATATTTGGCGACATTGGCCGCGCTTTTCGAGATCTGGGGTTCTGGTGAGCTCGCGCCGCAAGTGGTGGTATTCCGCAGCAACGGTACCGAGGTCATCTACGGGTTCCAGGAGGGTGGCGGGTTCGGCTATGAGCAGTCCACCAGCACGGATGCCAGTGAGGAAGCAGCCGCGGTCAAGATTATCTTGCAGAGCGACTGGTTTCCCTGCGAGAAACTCCCGGTTCCTGATCCAATCGAGCCTCCGTCGGTGGTGATCCGCTCAACCGGTGTTCCGGTGCTGCCCAACGATCTGTTTCGCCGCTTGGCCACTCGGCCAGAAGGGGTCGGTGAAAGCCCCCGGATGTGCCAGGCCTTGGAAACGGTGATGAAGGCCGTGTTCGGTTTTGATGAGTTCAGGGAGGGCCAGTTCGAGGCGATTTCGACGGTTCTGGCCGGTGAGGACTGTGTAGTGCTGCTTCCCACCGGGGCGGGCAAGAGCATGATCTACCAGTTGGCAGGGCTGATCCTGGGTGGCCGAGTTCTGGTTGTTGATCCGATAGTTTCGCTGATTGATGATCAGATTAGAGGGTTGACTGGTCACGGCATAGACCGGGTGAGGGGGATTACCTACCGCAATAGTTGGGAAGGCCATGATGTTGCCAAGGATGTGCTTTTCTTGTTCGTTTCCCCTGAGCGGTTCCAGAAGCAGAAGTTCCGCGACTTCCTTAAAGACTCAGACTGGTCTTTTCCAGTAAATCTTGTGGTAGTTGACGAAGCTCACTGTGTGTCAGAATGGGGGCACGACTTCCGCCCTGCTTATCTTAACTTTGGTCAGACTGTTCAAAGGGTTTGCGACCCTTATCGGCTTAACAAGGTCCCCATACTTGCTTTGACTGGTACAGCCTCACAGGTGGTGTTGTCCGACGTTCTGTTCCAACTAGATATTTCTGACAATATCATCAGCCCGAAGACATTTGACCGAAAAGAGCTTAGCTATGAGGTGATACCCACTAGCCCTAATGAATCTGAGAAAACCCTCGTAAACGTACTAAAACGTTTTCCTACTAATTTTAAAGAGTATCTGTCAGCTTTTTCGGAGCCAGTAAAGCTTCCGGGAATTGTCTTCATCCCCACTGTAAACGGACGACATCGCAGCCTGAACAAGACGCTTGACGTGGTGGGTTCGGTCATCCCTGCGGTAGTGGGATTCTCAGGAAAGCCTCCCAAAGGCAAAAGCCGCAAGCAGTGGGAAAAAGAAAAACCCCAAAACGCTGAGAAGTTCAAACAAGATCAAGCCACAGCTATTGTAGCTACCAAAGCATTTGGTATGGGTATCGACAAGTCAAATATAAGGTGGATTATTCACTATGGTTTGCCCCAGTCAATTGAGTCTTACTACCAAGAAGTCGGGCGCGCGGGACGAGACCGAGAAAAATCAAAATGTGTGCTCATTCTTTCTGAGAGCGATCGAGCCTATAACAAAGCTATATTAGAATCCAAACTGCAACAGACCGCATCCCAAACAAATACAAGAAAAGCTAGCGACGACATCTCCACTGTTATTTGGTTCTATGATAAGTCATTTCCAAGCTCACAAGAAGATGCTAAAGAAACCATAGAAATGTACACCAAACTTCGCGTGGGCAGCACTATACACCTTGGCGAAGGTGAAAGTATTAATAGCGCGTCAGAACGAGCATTGTATCGGCTAGCTACACTTGGTGTTGTTGAGGACTACTGCATCGAAGGGTGGGAAAACAATGAAAAAGCTGTGGTTAAACTGTCGGATATCAGCCCAGAGCAGATCGTTAATAATTTGCTTGAGTTTGTTGACCGCTCTCAACCTGGCCAGGCTAGAGCATTACGATCCCGCCTTTTTGATTTCAATTTTGATAGTCCACAAAGCGCCATTGAGGTGTGCAGCCGGGAGCTCGCCGACTTTGTTTACGGTACAATTGGTCGGTCTCGCCTGAGAAACCTCTACGAAATGTATGAATTGGCCGTCTCCGGCATCAAAGATAGTGAGACAATTCGGCAAGGTATCCTTGATTACCTCTCTGATGGGATCCCATCGGTCGTTGCCCAGGAGCTTGCCCAGGAGGATGAGTTCAGATATGAGCGCTGGACTGAGCAGTGGAGCCAAATTGCCAGCATTGATTATGCTCGGCAGTGGCGTGGCGCTGCCGCTCGCCTTCTCGGCTCATATCCGGACCATCCCGGCCTGCTAGCCACCCGTGCTTTTGCCGGAGCTCTCCTTTCTGAAAGTTCTCCAGATGATTTTGAAAACCGTCTGAAGCAGTCAATTGAGTTGGCCTTCAACCGCTATCAGGCTGACCCAGGCGACGCGGAGCAGATGGTAATGCAGATTTTGAGCATGGTTTCAGATCAATCGGAGCCGCTACCCGTAATCGCCAACAAACCTCAAGATGAACGGCTGGAGATTGCTTCAGCATGCGTTGCTGCTGCCCGTTCTACGATACCTACTTGTGATATGGTTAACCGATGGCTTGAATTCAACTGGCACCGCAGCCCCGACCTCGTAGTGTTCAAACTAGCTGATAGCATTGAAACTGCTAACAAAATTGCCGGTAAAATTGCTTTTGATAACAAAATACAATTAGGCTCAGATAAGCAGCTCAAACTCGAAATGATGGCTCAATGACTGACACTAATAATTTGCAAAGCCGTTTTGCTGCCTCTGTTCGCCGGTTTGACGATGCTGCCGCAGCTCTGGATCAATTTTGTAAGCAAGTAAAAGCTCTTGATGACCTTAAATTGCAGCATTCTGAAGTTTCAGAAACTTTTATCGAGGCAAATATAAGGTTGATGTCCACAATTGAAGCACTTAGCCCAGTAGGTAAACTTGGAGCAAAGGTGCTGGCCACGCTCCAAGAAACAACTACATTAGCAGAAACCATCTTCAAGCAGTTTGATCAGCAGGTTGCTATTGCTGTAAAAGATAATATTGCTGCGCTTAGCAAAAGGGTGGAGCAGCAACTAGACCACTCTCAAAAGGAACAAGACAAAGCCTATAAACAGCTTCAGAACACAATTACTGCTATGAGAGATCACCTTGCTGCGCTCAACAAAATGATGGAGTTGCAATTGAATGACTCTCGTAAGGAACGAGATAAGGTCCGTAAAGAGCTTGAGGAGATGCAAACCAAAGTGAAGGCACTGCCCTTAAGAATACGGAGAAGGTTTGGGTTGGATTGATAAAAAGGCAACTGTGACCACCCTCGAAATTCATATTGGTGACAATCTTGATGTTCTTTCGGGTTTTGATGATGGTATGTTTGATCTGATCTACATTGACCCGCCCTTCAATACCGGGAGAACTCAGTCGCGGGTACGACTCAAGACGGTTCGGGATGTGGATGGTGACCGCACGGGTTTTCAAGGCAAGCGCTACAAAACAACTCGCCTGGGGTCTTTGTCCTTTGAGGACAGCTTTGATGACTTCATGGCTTTTTTGGAACCGCGACTGAGTGAGGCTTACCGATTGTTATCACCGGCTGGCTCTTTTTTCCTGCATATTGATTACCGTGAAGTACACTATTGCAAAGTTCTTCTGGATCAAATATTCGGACGGGAAGCGTTTATGAATGAGATAATATGGGCCTACGATTATGGGGCAAGATCAAAGAAACATTGGTCTGCAAAACATGATAACATACTTTGGTATGTCAAAGACCCTGATAATTATACATACCGTTTTGATGATATAGGTCGGATTCCCTATATGGCACCTGGCCTGGTTGGTCCGGAAAAAGCTGCTAAAGGTAAAACTCCAACTGATACTTGGTGGCATACCATTGTTAGCCCCAACAGTAAGGAAAAAACAGGATATCCAACGCAAAAGCCTATTGCTATTATGAACAGGATAGTGAGGGTACATTCAAACCCTGGAGACCGTATTTTGGATTTTTTTGCCGGCAGTGGAACAACTGGAGAAGCTGCCCTATTGGCCGGCCGAAGCGCCGTACTGGTGGACAACAACCCCGAAGCCATCCAGGTAATGTCCCGCCGGTTTGAATTTGTTGAACCAACATTTTATCAAAATGGACATGTTGTACTTGGCATACCAGACAGGCAAAAAGAGCCGTTACACTAGATGGAGGTAACTGTCTCCTCGGTGTTGGCTGGCGAGCGGCTTGACCGGGTGGTGGCGCTGGTGTGGGAGTGCAGCCGGGCTGAGGCGGCCCGGTTGATCGGAGGGCGCAAGGTGGTGGTGAACGGTGCCCCGGCGGTTGTGCGCTCTCAGCGGTTGGCTGCCGGGGATCGGGTGGTGCTGGCGGAGGCACCGGTCACCGGCTACCCGGCACCGGAGCCCGATCCTTCGGTGGCTCTGGAGGTGGTGCATGCCGATGAGCAGGTGATCGTGGTGAACAAACCCGCCGATCTGGTGGTCCATCCCGGATCGGGCAACTCGAGCGGGACGCTGGTGAACGGCCTGCTGGCCGGATTCCCCGAGATCACCGGGGTGGGGGAACCGGAGCGCCCCGGAATCGTCCACCGGCTGGACCGGGGCACCTCGGGGTTGATGGTGGTGGCCCGCACCCAGTCCAGCTACGAGGCGCTGACCGGCGCACTGGGTCGGCGCGAGATGCACCGCGGCTATGTAGCCCTGGTGAAGGGGGTACCGGCCGATGACCGGGGGGTGATTGACGCTCCGGTGGGGCGCTCCCCCCGCCACCCCACCCGGATGGCGGTAATCGCTGATGGTCGCCCGGCTCGCACCCACTACCGGGTGGTTGCCCGCATGGCGGCCCGAGCGGAGTCCCCGGTTGGGGTGGTTCCGTATGGCACCGCCCACCTGGAGTTATGGCTGGAAACCGGGCGCACCCACCAGATCAGGGTTCACCTGGCTGCCATTGACCACCCCATTCTGGGCGATGAGCTGTACGGCGGTCCTGCGGTTTCCGGTTTGAGCCACCCGGCACTGCACGCGGCCACCCTGGCTTTCGAGCACCCCGGCACCGGGGAGCAGTATCGCTTCGAGGCCGAACCTCCCGATGACTTCTCCAGCCTCTACCGCCTGCTCGATCCGCAGTAGTCGGCAATGGCCGATGACTCCAGGTGGAGCAGGATCATGGGATGTCTTTTTCAAATATCAGCTTGAAATCGGCAGTTACCGTGCCACCGTGAATTGTCACCGTAGCGTTGCTGTTAAATTGGCTTTCCAGACAGTTCAGTAAACGTTGTTTGTATTGAGTGTCGTCGTTATGGCGTAAATGTTCTCCTTTGACCTCGTGCACGATGATCGTGTCTTGCATTTGGAGGGCTACGAAGTCGGGGTATACGTAATCTTTACGCCATCCTTGTAATCGGTACTCTCCTGGTTTTCTCGCTGCTATCTTGTGCCACCACTGGATTGCTGGGTTACCATCAAGAAAAATAGCATATTTTTTTTCCAGGTTGTTCATATTGTGGTTATAAGCTGGTGAAAACAAAGTTCGTTGGAAGGCAGCTCCTGGGTCATATCGGGGAACTTCCAACTCGTACCAATCGCAGTATTCAAAAGGTAAATCCAAATCGAAGGTAATCTCACCTTGGTCAAGCTTGTTCTTGAACAAACGTTCTGCTTGCTCATCAATCTGATCCAAAGCATGCCGTTCGATGGCACGAAGGAAGGCGGGTCGCCTTTCTCCAATCCAGGAGTGATCATGTCCGTTCTTAAGTAGGCTCTCAACCGCCTCTGTAACAACTCGTGCTGCTTGCCAGGGGTTGGGGATGGCATCACCCAACTGTCTGGCATGCCATGCCAGGTCAAAATCTTGGTTGTCGGTCGAGTCAACATGATAGTGCTGCTTGGAGGTGCCGAACCCATCTTCTCCTATATCCACCGCAGCAGTACTTAGCCGATTCCGGATTTCCAGCATCTCCCAATTCTCAGGTGGGCTGATCTCTGCCCAGTTGATACCCGCTAGGATGTGCATATCGTAGTCAATCTCTCTCTTGTCTTTGTGTAGAACCCGGGGAAGTCTGGTCATCTCCGGTGTAATAGGGCTGCGTCGTTCTGTTCGTATCGGCTTGGCCTCTTCGGTACCTCCGCGTACATACATTTCCAAATCTCCAAATCCTTCATTCTGTAACTGTCTTTTAACTGCACTGACCGCCAGGTCTACCGAGGCATTTTGACAATGTACGTAGCAACGGTCAAGTTCATCAATACCGGTAAGTCTGCCGTATGGTTGCCTCAGCACACGTCCCATCATCTGGGTGACTGTAATTTTGGCCCGGGTGTTGTCCAGCAATACCAGAATATAAGCAAAGGAACAGTCCCAGCCTTCCTTCAAAGCATCTTTTGTTATGATCCACCTAACTTTGCTTTGCTCAGAAAGCAGATCTTCAGACTCTAATTCTTTCAAATCACTGGATTGGACTTTAACTTCATCGGCGTTGATACCCATTGTTGAAACAAGGAACTCTCGCACATCCTCTGCGTGTAGTCTCCCTTCCCCGCGCTGGTTTTGGCCAGTTCGTTCTACCCGTACAACTATCATAGGTCGAATATAGGTGCCATTATTCTCCAATAACTGTTCAGCTTGTGAGGACAATCCTTTTAGCTGTTCCCCAGCTTCCCTTAGTATATCCTTCCAAGATGTATCTTCGTATCCTGTGACTTGAATTGGAAGTTTGATCATCTCTTCATCTTTTAGCTCCTGCCCACCAATATCCACCAGTATGTTACTTCTTGACTGATCGGGAGTAGCTGAGAGCTCGATGATGAGCGAGGGGTCAAATTGGTTGAACCAAGCATGGTCGAAGTTCCTGCCGTAGGACTTGTGAGCTTCGTCCAGCACAATCACTGGACGTGATACTTTGAATACATTGGCTAGCGTCGAGAGGACTCGCCCCTCTTCTGAAGTATAAAGCCCGGGATGTTCGTTCAGTAACTGCTCGGCCATCTGTGTATCATCAACATCGGGGAAAAATGAAGAGTAGCGGCCGGATTCTTGAAACATCTTCAAGAACTCTCTGTTGTTGGTACGATTTGCGGCCTGCACCGATAGCAGCATGACACAAAGATAATTTTCAACGTCCTGGCGCGATAAATTGTCGTCCTTCTCCATCACCTTAACTCGCCCACCACTGGCAAGATTCAAAATTGTACGGTAAGGATGTTCTCTATTCCATAAGGCTTTCTTGGTTTGAGCAAAAATTGCCTTGTTGGGTACCACCCAAAGCAAGAGACCGGTACGCCGCTTGGATTTCAACACCGCTTGTGCAGCAAGAAACGTCTTGCCGCCTCCGGTTGGTACCTTCAGGCAGATATGGGGGATTGGCTTGCCGGAACTATCCTTTCTGGATACATGTCTATCAAAGCCAGCCCGCTCCCAAGCTGCGCCAGGGTACCCACCACAAGCATCCAAGCACTCGAACCACTTTGCCAACTGTTCCAAGGTGCGTTCTTGGTAGCGTTTGAGCTGCATTTCAGACCGCTCCGAAAAATGGTACCTGGCAAAATACAATTCCCATGTCTGTGAGGAGCCGCTGTGGAATTAATTTATGCGATGCGAATACAACTGCATTTTGGCTAGTCTTGGATACTTGATCGGCGTAGTCCTTGGTAAGAGCGGACTCGCTGGTTTGTAACCAGGCCAAATCAGGCTTATAGAGAAGCCAAAAATCTCTCCCTGTCGCTTCTCGATAAAATGGCCCATTGCCTGAATCATCAATCATTTCAGGATCTATTGCTTTTCCGGTAGCATGATGGTAAGCATATATAGCATAATCCTTATAGGAGGGTAGTGATTCTCCAGTCAACATGGACGAAGCCTCTATAGGTTCTCCCAATGTACAATAAGTAAATTGCCCCCCATACCCTTTGCGTAACTTCGGATCTTGAGCATCGGGTACTCCATTAATAACACGCCGCACCCGTTCAGCAGTAATGGAGTTGGCATAGTCCTCACACTCGACGAGTATGAACTTTCTGTTCCCACCATCTTCAGCATTCAATGCTAAGGTAGCATGTGCGGTAGTACCAGAACCAGCAAAAGAATCTAAAATGATTGCATTGTCAATACAAAGTGAAAGTAAAAATTTTATCAGTGCTACTGGCTTGGGATTATCAAAAATCCTATTGATCCCTGTATTTTTCAAGTCATTCGTGCCAGCAGTAGTGCTTATTCCCATAATCATATCTTTGACAGCGGTTTGGTCAGTACTCCTGACTTTAGTAAAAATTCTTGCACTTCCATTGGCATCTATTTGAAACTCTAGGTTATGGGAATCGCTGATTATTTTTTCTCTGCTCCATCTCCAGGCATGATATTTACCCCTGTCACTATTGTTTTTCTTAGGTGGTATCTTGATGAAATCGGAGTGAAGATGAGAGTCGGTCATGTCCTCACAAATAATTTTACCAGAACTAGGTTGGTAGTAAATATCAAATACCAAAGTGGGCCTTGTATTTTCATTGAATCTTGAATTTGTGTTATGAAGTTCATTTTTTGTTACATAATCACTCAGACTATCTTTTTTTATTGAGTAATTGAATCCTCTATATATATCAGGCATTAATTGCTTTAAATAATTTATAGAACCTGTAAATGTTTGTGATGTATTGGATTCTTTTCTATACGCTAAAATATTTTCATGCGTGCCGGCTGCTCCCTGTCCTGTGATTTGTCTTCCTTTTAAATTATTCACCCATACAAATGTATTGAGATAGTTTTCTTCGCCAAATATTTCGTCCAATACTACTCGTAAGTGGTGTTGCTCATTATGGTCTATTGAAATAAAAATGGTGCCGTCCTTGCTTAATAATTCACGAAGCAAATGTAGCCTTGGCCACATCATGCAAAGCCATTTATCGTGCCGTTCCAGATCTTCGTTGTCAACAGGCTTGTTATCTTCAAACCACTTTTTCATTAACGGGCTTTTTACATTATCATTATAGATCCATTGTTCATTTCCTGTATTATATGGTGGGTCAATATAGATACAGTCAATCTTTCCTGCATATCGAGGCAGTAATGATTTGAGGGCGCGCAAGTTATCGCCATGAATTATCATGTTGTCATCGTCGAAGTCTCCGTCAGTGCTCGGCACCGAATTTTCGTAGTTGGGAATCAAAGGTGAGATCGGCACTGTGAGGTGGTGGCCGTAAATATGTTGTTTGCCATTGAAATCGAGTCTCATTTGGTGCCCTTGTCTACTTAGTAGTTGAGTTTATGCAAGATGGTGCATGGTGCGCCCGGGGTGATCCGTGACCGCAGAGCCGTGTCGCTCGCCCTTCGTCCTTGCCTCACGCTGGGTGAGACTAGTCACTGATGGTGACAACTTGCCTGACCTTGCCCATGAGGCTGAGCGAGTGGCAATGGGCGGGAGGGGAAGCATCAGTAGGATCCCGGCCAGGGGAGGAGGCCCTGGGCGGTTTTGGCGATGTCGGCCAGGGTGTAGTTGCTGAGCAGGTCATGCATGATCTCGCCTGCGTGCGTCCAGATGGCCAGCAGCACGCACTGGCCCTCGTGGTCGCAGGCTCCGTCCTGGTGGGGCTCCCCGAAATCGCCCAGCACTATCGGCCCGTCAACCGCGCTCACGATCTCGCTCAGCTTGATCTGCTCGGCGGGGCGGGCCAGAACGTAGCCCCCGCCCGCCCCTCGCTTGGAGCGGACCAGCCCGGCTCCCTTCAGCGCTTGCAGGATTTGCTCCAGGTAGGGTTGAGGGAGACCGGTTCGCTCGGCAATGTCCCGCACCGAGGTGGGGCCCCCCTCATCGGCGTGCAGGGCCAATGACAGCAGCGCCCGGCCGGCATAGTCACCACGCGTGGATACTCTCACCCCCACCCCTACCTAGATCGTCCCTGATGGTGGCCGGCATAGTCACCACGCGTGGATACTCTCACCACCCTTCATGCTAGTTGCCGGTTGGGTTGTGCCGATTAGGTTGGGAAGGATTGGGGATCACATGAGCACTGACAGCTCCGAGAACGCTGTTTCGGCATCCGGCCCATCCGGTCCGACATCCGACCCATCCGGTTCGCCCGCATCACCGGCAAAGTTCCCGGTACTGCCGGATTACCGGGGGGCGTGCCTTAGCAATGTCGTGCCCGCCCTGCTCGGCCCGCGAGATGCCTCCCCCTGGTTGCCGCCTCCGGCCCGCGAGGCCGAGGCGGTGGTGCTTTTGGCGGTGGACGGGATGGGATGGGAGCAGCTTCAACCCCGGGCGAGGCTGACCCCGGTGCTGTCGAGCATGCAGGGCGGTGTCATCACCACGGTGGCTCCCACCACCACCACCACCGCTTTGACCTCGCTGGTCACCGGCGCAACCCCCGGTGAGCACGGCCTGATCGGCTATCAGATCCACACCCAGGGCCAATTGTTGAACGCCTTGCGGTGGACGGTGGGGAAAAAACGGGCCGATGCCCGCAAGAGCATCGTCCCCGAGCAGTTCCAGACCCAACCGGCTTTCTTCGGGCGGCGGGTGCCGGTGGTGGGTCGGAGCGAGTTTCATGAAAGCGGCTTCACCCGGGCACACATGGATGGAGTGGATCACCACAGCTACAAGCTGACCAGTTCCATCCCGGTCGAAGTACGGATGCAGGTGGATGCCGGTGCGCCGCTGGTGTATGCCTACTACGACGGCCCTGATCGGGTGGCCCATGAGTACGGGTTCGGGCCTCACCTGGATGCCGAGTATGGGGCTGTGGATCACCTGGTGGCCCAGATCCTGGCTGCGCTGCCGCCGGAGGCTGCGCTGCTGGTGGTGTCCGACCACGGCCTGGTCATGGTGGGCGATGCCAAGGTTGAGCTGGCCCGCCCGGTGCTGGCCCTGTCATCGGTGGTCTCGGGGGAAGCCCGGTTCCGCTGGCTGCACGCCCGTTCCGGCCGGGCCGGTGAACTTCTGGACACGGCCACCGAGCACTATGGCCGTTATGGCCTGGTGGTCACCCGCCAGCAGGTACTGGACGAGGGGTGGTTCGGTTCCCGGGTCAGTCCCGAGGCCCGGTCCCGGATGGGTGACGTGGCCCTTGTGCCTCGCGATCCGGTGGCGTTCACCGAGCCCGAAACCCCGTCCCGAAAGCCCTCCGGCCCGGGCACCAAGCCCCGATTCCAACTGCTGGCCCGTCACGGCTCGCTCACCCCAGCCGAGGTGCTGGTTCCCTGCCTGGCTGCTTATGGCACCGGATAGGCCGGTTGGGTGGTGGCATCGGAGGAGCCCCTGGTCCGTTCCTGCCTGGCTGCTTATGGCACCGGATAGGCCGGTTGGGTGGTGGCATCGGAGGAGCCCCTGGTCCGTTCCTGCCTGGCTGCTTATGGCACCGGATAGGCCGGTTGGGTGGTGGCATCGGAGGAGCCCCTGGTCCGTTCCTGCCTGGCTGCTTATGGCACCGGATAGGCCGGTTGGGTGGTGGCATCGGAGGAACCCCCGGCCCGTTCCTGCCTGGCTGCCTGCGGAACCGGATAATGAAGGGTGTCACCCGGGGCATGGATCCACCGGGTAGATTGGCCGACCATGTCCGATTCCCACCTGTCGAAGCCGACCGAGCCCGTCGAGGTGGTCCACGACAACCCCCATTCCGAGGTCAAGCAGGCCGATCCCGAGAAAGCCAGGGAGGCCATCGAGCAGCCGGCCAAGGTGATGAGGGTCGGCACGATGATGAAGCAGCTCCTGGAAGAGGTCCGCCAGGCTTCCCTGGACGAGTCCAGCCGCGACCGGCTGCGGGACATTTACGAAACGTCCATCGACGAGCTGGGATCGGCACTGTCCCCCGATCTGAGCGATGAACTGGATCGCCTGGTGTCGCCCTTCCCCGAGGGCCACCCTCCCAGCCACGCCGAGCTCCAGGTGGCGCAGGCCCAACTGGTGGGCTGGTTGGAGGGCCTCATCCAGGGCATCCAGGCGGCTCTGTTCGCTCAGCAGGTCTCCGCTCAGCAGCAACTGGCCAACATCCGGGCCGAGTTGCCACCCGGCACCCGCCATGTCGGACCGGAGAGACCCTCGGGAACCTACCTGTAGCTGTTCGATTACCGGTAGCCGCTCGACCCGCCCATAACTCGACCAGACCATAACTTGATCCGCCCATAACTCGACCAGACCTTAATTTGACCAGACCATAACTCGACCCGCCCATAAGGAGTGCAGTGACCAGCTCTTTTACCCACCTCCATGTTCACACCGAGTATTCCATCCTCGATGGTGCCTCCCGGGTGGGGGAATTGGTCCAAGCGGCAGTCGCCGACGGGCAGCCCGCGCTGGGGATCACCGATCACGGCAACATGTACGGGATTGTCGATTTCTACCGGACCTGCCGGGACGAGGGGATAAAGTCGATCATCGGCACCGAGGCCTACATGGCTCGCGAGAGCCGGTTCGACCGCCCGCCGAGACGGGGCAAGCTGGACGATGGCGGGGGCAGCACCGAGGGGGGCGAGAAGCTCTACTATCACCTCACCCTTCTGGCCGAGAACAACACCGGCTACAAGAACCTGATCCAACTCTCCAGCCGGGCCTTCCTCGAGGGTTACTACTACAAACCCCGGTTGGATTGGGAGTTGCTTTCCGACCACCGCGAGGGTCTGATCGCCACCACCGGCTGCCTGGCCGGGCAGGTGCTCCAGGCCCTGCTGCGGGACGACTACGAAAAGGCGGTTACCACGGCGGCCCGGCTCCAGGACATCTTCGGCAAGGACAACCTGTTCGTGGAGATTCAGGACCACGGTATCCCGGAACAAAAGCGAACCAACCCCGACCTGGTCCGGCTGGCCGAACGGATCGGCGCCCCCTTGCTGCTCACCAACGACAGCCACTACACCAGCCGGTCCGATGCCGAGGCCCACGATGCGCTGCTGTGCGTGCAGACCGGCTCGCTGGTCAGCGACCCCGACCGGTTGAAGTTCCATGGCGACGACCACTACCTCAAGTCGGCAGCCGAGATGCGCGCCCTGTTCCCCGATTTGAGTAAGGCTTGTGACAATACACTGTGGATCGCGGAGCGGGCCGATGTGGTGATCGAGTTCGGCAAGCCTCAGCTTCCCGATTTCCCCCTCCCCGAGGAGTACGGCAGTGCCGACGAATACCTGCGAGCCCTCACCCTCGAGGGAGCCGAGGCTCGCTGGGGCAGCCCCCTGCCCGACGAGGTTGCCGACCGGCTGGCCTACGAACTCAAGATCATCTCCGACATGGGTTTCTCCTCCTACTTCCTCATCACCTGGGATCTGATCCGTTACGCCCGGGAGCGGGGCATCCGGGTGGGCCCGGGCCGGGGCAGCGCCGCGGGATGCGCGGTGGCCTACAGCCTGCGAATCACCGACTTGGACCCGATTCGCTACGACCTGCTGTTCGAGCGGTTCCTCAACCCGTCGCGGGTCTCCATGCCCGACATCGACATGGATTTCGACTCCCGCTACCGGGACGAGATCATCCGCTACGCCTCCAGGAAGTACGGCGAGGACCATGTGGCCCAGATCATCACCTTCTCCACCATCAAGGCTCGGGCCGCGGTGCGTGACAGCGCCCGGGTGCTGAACCTCCCCTACGCCCTGGGCGACCGCTTGGCCAAGGCCATGCCCCCGCTGGTGATGGGGCGCGATACCCCGCTGTGGGCCTGCCTGGAGGAAAGCGAGGAGTACGCCGACGGCTTCAAGGCCGCCGCCGATCTGCGGGAGATGTACCGCAGCGATGAGGATGCCCGAAAGGTGGTGGACGTGGCCCGGGGGCTCGAGGGTTTGCGGCGCCAGGACAGCATCCATGCGGCTGCGGTGGTCATCACCAAGGATCCGCTCACCGAGCATCTTCCCATCCAGCGCAAGGCCTCCAAGGGCCAGGCCCAGGAGGATGCCCCCATCGTCACCCAGTACGAGATGCACGCGGTGGAGGATCTGGGCCTGCTCAAGATGGACTTTTTGGGCCTGCGGAACCTGGACGTCATCGAGGATGCCGTGGGGCTCATAGAGCGATCCCGGGGCGAGCGGGTGGACATCGACAACGTGGCCCTGGACGATGAGGCTACCTACCAGTTGCTGGCCCGGGGTGACACCATAGGGGTGTTCCAGCTCGAGAGCGGCCCCATGAGAGCGTTGATCCGGGCGCTGAAGCCCACCTGCTTCGACGATGTGGCCGCCCTGGTGGCCCTGTACCGGCCCGGCCCGATGGCCGCCAACATGCACAACGACTATGCCGATCGCAAGAACCGACGCCAAAAGGTGGAGGTGTTCCACGAGGAAGCCACCGACATCCTGGCCGACACCTACGGTTTGATGATCTACCAGGAGAGCGTGATGCGGGTGGCCCAGCGGTTCGCCGGCTATTCACTGGCCGACGCCGACAATCTCCGCAAGGCCTGCGGGAAGAAGGACCGCGAGCTGATGGCCCGGGAACGGGGTTCCTTCGTGGAGGGGTGCAGCCGCCTCGGTTACGGTGCCGAACTGGGCACGGAGCTGTTCGACATAATCGAGCAGTTCGCCGACTACGCCTTCACCAAGAGCCACGCTTACGGCTACGGCCTGATCGCCTACCAGGGTGCCTACCTCAAGGCCCGGTACCCGGCGGAGTACATGGCCGCGCTGTTGACCAGCGTGAAGAACAAGCTGGAGAAGGCGGCGGTGTATCTGGCCGAGTGCCGCCAGATGGGCATAAGGGTGGCGCTGCCCGACGTGAACCTTTCGGAGTCGGATTTTGCCGCCATCGGTTCCCCGGACGGGGAGCAGTCCATCTCCTTCGGGTTGTCGGCCATTCGCCACATGGGCACCGGTACCGCCCGGATGATTCTGGACGAGAGGAACGAGAACGGCCCGTTTACCGATTTCCATGACTTCTGCCGCCGGGTCGATCCGATAGTGCTGAACAAGGGGGTCGTCGAGGCTTTGATCAAGGCGGGTTCTTTCGACTCTCTGGGTCATCCCCGCCAGGGGCTGTTGAACGTTCACGAGTCGATCTCCCGCCGCTGCATCCAGCAGAGGAAGGAGCAGAGTCAGGGCATCATGAGCCTGTTCGGGGACGGCGGCTCGGGGGAGGCAAACGACGACATCGAGATCCCCGACACCGAGTTCGACAAGTCCAAAAGGCTGGCGGCCGAGAAGGAGATGCTGGGGCTTTACGTGTCCGACCACCCCATAATGGGCATGGAGAGCGTGCTGGACAGCAAGGTCACCCATCGGATCGACCAGCTCACCGAGGTGAAGGAGGGAAGCAGGGTCAAAGTTGCCGGGGTGGTCAGCAACCTGCGCAAGCGATGGACCCGCAAGGGTGACCCGATGATGTCGTGCGATCTCGAGGATTTGTACGGAACCATAGAGGTGACGCTGTTCCCCAATACCACCAGGGAGCACGGCCACAAGTTGGCGGACGACCTGGTGGTTGTGGTCGAGGGACGGCTGGATAGCCGTGATGACGAGCCCAAACTGGTCGGCGACAACGTGGAGCTGATCGCCACCGATCGGGTGGACGGCCCGGGTATTTTGCGGTTGAACCTGGGGGGCCGCGGTCTTTCCCGCGACCGCATCCATGATCTCAAGTCGGTGATCTCCGAGTACCCGGGCACCTCCGAGGTGATTCTGATGCTCGGCGACAGCAGGGGGGTCAAGCTCCCACCCGCCTATGGAGTTGACCTGGGCAGCGGGTTGATCGGTGCGCTTCAGGAGATGCTGGGCGACGAGGCCATCGCGGTGTAGCCCGACCTGGATTGCCCGGCGGTTATCGGGTTTCGGAGATCCCTCGGCCATCCAAGGGACTAGCTGGGGTTATCGGGTCTCAAAAACCCCTGGTTCTGCTGCGGGTTTGCGCTCCTACCGGGATGGTTGATGGACTATGGGTGACCCGGGGGGGAAATCCGCGGGGGAAGGCATCCAACGAGGAGGGCGAGCAGCACATGGCAATCGACGCCGAGACCAAGGACTGCACCGCGGTCACCGACGCTGAGCTGGCCGAAATGGCGGACATGTGTGTTGACGGTTCCAATCCATTCTCGGTGGGGCTGCTGTCCAAGCAGGCCGAGGAGTGGGTGTTGATCTCCACCGCCCGGGAGAACGGGAAGCTCCGGGGGTTCGCCTTCTTCACGCTGGAGCGCATCGGCGGTACCCCGAGCGTGCTGGTGGGTCTGGCATCCGTGGCCCGCACGTCCAAGCGCAGCACCGTTTTGCGCCAGCTCACCGAGGCCCAACTGCACCGGGCGCTGATGGCTTTTCCCGATGAGGACGTGCTGGTGGGCACCCAGTTGGACAACCCCGGGGGGTTCGATGCCTTCAAGCCCCTGGTGGACATCGTCCCCCGTCCCGGCCACAAGGCCTCCGGTGAGGAGCGGGCCTGGGGCCGCCGGCTGGCCAAGCGGTTCAGCATCAGCCCCTCCCGCTATCTCGACCGTGACTTCCGGGTGGTGGGGGATGGCAGCCAGGCCCGCCTGTTTGACTACGAGACCCCCAAGCCCGACAGCATCGCCCCCGATATTGTTGCCCTGTTCGACGATGTGGACAGCGAGAGGGACGACACCATGATCGCCTTCGGTTGGATCATGGCCGAGGACCTGCTCAAATACACCTGAGCACTTGTCTCAGGGGGGTGCAGGCATTGGGTGGGGCTGAGCAATTCTCCTTGGGGGGTGCAACCGGTGGGCATGGCTGAGCAATTCTCCTTGGGGGGTATACCTTTGCCCCGGCGGCGGCCGATGTGTCGCAACTTTCGGGCCGATCCGTTGCCCGAGGGGCTGGTGACGGAGTTGCTGGACCGGGCTCGCCGGGCCCCGTCGGCGGGCAACACCCAGGCGGTGGAGTTCTGGGTGGTGTCCCAGCCCGAGCGGTACTGGAGTTTGACTCTTACACCCGAACGCCGGACCGGTTTCGCCTGGCCCGGCCTGCTGGCCGCTCCCGTGCTGGTGGTGGTGCTAACCGAGCCCGACCGCTACGTCCGCCGCTATGGCGAGCCCGACAAGTTTCGCACCGGATTGGGTGAGAGCGCCGAGGCCGACGAGTTGCGCACCGGTTTGGGGGAGAGCGCCGAGGCCTGGCCGGTGCCGTACTGGTGGGTGGACGCGGGTATGGCCGTTCACAACCTGCTGCTGGACGCGTCGGCCCTGGGTTGGGGGTCGTGCTTTTTCGGCGCATTCCACCATGAGGCCGCCCTGGTGGCCGGTCTCGGCATCCCCGAGGATCGAAGAGTGGTGGGAACGGTGGCCCTGGGGTATCCCGCTGACGATCGTGCCGGCCCGTCGGCCTCCCGCCCCCGCCGCCCCCTCCACGAGGTGGTTCACATCGTGGAATGAGACCGGTTGCCACCACCGGCCACCCAATCGTATACGGTGCCCGTCATGAGCATGCCTGATCCGGTTGACCGCCTGGCCATCGAGGACACCATCGTCCGCTACACCGTTGCCATCGACGAGAAGGACTGGGATCTCCTCGACACGGTTTTCACCCCCGATGCCTACCTGGACTATTCCTCGTCGGCTCCCGGTGTGGCCGAAGCCGCCGCCGACTACCCCACGGTCAAGCGCTGGCTCCAAACGGCGCTGGCGGTCTTCCCCATGACCCAACACATGGTGGGAAAGACCTACATACGCAGTTGGGACGGCGAAACTGCCGAATGCACGACGATATTCCACAACCCGATGGGCATTCCGGTGGCCGACGACGGCAAAACGTTCGATGCCGCCGGCTCCAAGCTGTTCATGTTCTTCGTGGGCGGTTGGTATCACGACACCGTCACCCGAACCCCCGACGGTTTCCGCATCAAGAAGAAGGTGGAACAGTCGGGATACCACGAGGGCGGCTTCCCCGAGGGGTTCGGCGTTCCCGAGTAGCCGCTCGATAGCGGGCGGTTGGGTCTGGGCCGGGGTTGCTGGGGTAGTCTGCGGGCGTGCAGATTCCACTGGTGGACTATCTCGTCCTGGGTGACGAGCCCTACTTGCAGGCCCATGAGTGCACGGCGTGCAGAGCCAGGTTCTTTGGGCGGCGCAACGGCTGTGCCCAATGCGGGGCCCGGTCGTTCGATGTGGTGCAGGTGAGCAATACCGGTACATTGCGAACCTTCAGCATCGTTCACCGGGCCGCTCCCAGCATCCCCACTCCTTACGTCTCGGCCATCGTGCATACCGACGACGGCACCTCGGTGCGGGCCAACCTCGTTGGGATTGAGCCCGACCCGGAAAGCATAAAGCTGGGAATGAAGGTCAAGCTCGACACTTACGTGGTGGGTACCGATGACGAGGGCCAAGAAGCAGTCGCATTCGGCTACGCACCGGCATGACGGGCTGATCCGGTTCGGCTACGCAGTCGCGGTGGGTTGGTTTTGGTGGGTGGGGGTTTGTTGTACTGGTCGCTTGGGGTTGTTTAGGGGCTGAGGAGGACGTTGCTGTAGGTGGGTTTTCGGGTCCATGGGGTGGGTGGTGGTTGGGGTTTGGGTGTGGCAGGTGGGGCAGGTGGGGCAGGTGGGGCAGAGTAGGACGAGGTGTTGATGCTGGTTCTGCCGCCGTGTTCCCAGGGTTTGATGTGGTGCACATCACAAGCAGTAGCTCTTAGCCCGCAGTTGACGCAGTGTTTGTCTCGGGCATAGCAGCGAGTGCGTCGGCGGCTCTTTGCTGGTGGGTGCGGTCGTTGCCATTTTTGGAGTCGTCGCGGAACATGCGATCCGTCGAGTGCGGTTTTGACCCGTTCACCGGTCACCTGGTCCAACTCGGCGTGTAGTACCACCATGCCGTCATCACCGTTGAACACCGTGGCTTTGCGGTTGGCCAGGTAGCGGCCCATTCCGAATGACGGCGGCCAGTAGGCCAATCACTACGACACTCAGCCAGTGCCACCATCGATAATCCCTCAGGTGTCGGAGTGGCAGCCATCTAGGACCAGTCGGTCGGGGCCGATCATCAGCAGGCGGCGGCAGTCAATCCTCGGTGTCGGTCACAGTTGATCCTCAGCGTAGGCGGGCAGTGACACTCATAGTTGATCCTCGGCGTAGGCGGTCACTCAGCGGCAGCCTCACTGAGTGTCTCGGCAGCGGTAGCCAGTGTCTCGGCGTGATCGGTCAGGATCACGGCAGCGGCGGTCAGTAGGTCGGCCTCGGTGGTCAGCGCATCGGCAGCGGCGGTCAGCGCATCGGCGTAGGCGGTCATTGCCTCAGCCTCGGAAGGATCGGCCAGGGCCGAGGCAGCGGCGGCAAGCTCAGCGGGCAGGGCCTCGGCAATCTCGGTCAATCCCTCGGCAATGCCGGGCAGGGCCTCGGCAATAGCGGCCAGCCAGTCAGCGGCGGTAGCCAGTCCCTCGGCGTAGTCAGTATCGGCGTAGTCAACCTCGGCGGCGGCAATAGCGGTCATCAACTCGGTTATGTCGGTCAATCCCTCAGCGTTGGTAGTGGCATCTGTAGCCAGGTCGGTCAGTCCCTCGGCAACCTCGGCGGGCATTAGTAGGGCGGTCAGCGTCAGTGTCTCGGCAATGTTGGTCAGGCCCTCGGTGGTGGCAGCCAGGGTCAAGGCAGCGGCAGCGGCAGTACGGGCAGCGGTAGCGACAGCCTGGGCGTTGGCAGGATCGGTCATGGCCTCAGCGGTGGCAGTAGGTGGCGGTGACTCAACCTCAGTAGCGGCAGCCTCGGCGGTGGCAGTCTCAGCGGGCCGATCCTCGGTGTCAGGATCGGCGGTCACTATGACCACGACCACGATGGTTACTAGGACGGTCGGTATGGCGATAGCTATGCCCCTCAATAGTTCCTGGCGGTTCCTCGGCGGGCGTAGTAGCCAGTGCCGATCCTCACGGCGGCGGCCCATCTAGTTGATCCTCAGTAGGCGGGCAGCGGTGTCGGTCATAGTTGATCCTCAGCGTAGCCGGTCAGTAGGCGGACAATATCTCTCAGCCAGTCGGCGGTCAGCGTCAGCACATGGCCCTTAGTAGCGGTGGCCGATAAGCGGGCGGCAACGTAGGGATACTGGCCTAATGCGGTGGCCAGGCCCTCGGCGGTCACTGCCAGGGCATCGGCAGCATCAGCCAGTGCCTCGGTTCAGCCTTCGGTGGTGTCGGTCAGGGCAGTGTCGGACAGTAGCGCCCGGCCAGTGTCCATGCCATGATCCTGGCTCGGTGGCCGGTAGTGGCCTCGGTGGTGGTCATAGTCCAGCAGCGGCCTGATCCTCAGCGTCAGTGTCCGGACGGTCATCTAGGTTTAATCCTTATGGAGGTTGTTGACAGTTCGATTGGGTGAGTCTGTGATGCCATTGTGGTGGTTGTGAATCACGTCCATCTAGGTGGCAGGGGAGGCTTTGTGTCACATGGTAATGCGCTTTTTATGTCCGCGGGGTGGTTGTTGGTGGTACGAAGGGTTGAGTCGGGTATGGCTCAGGCTCGTCACCATCGGTTAGCCCTTTTTCTTGTGTTCAAGGGAGCGCCGGTGTTGTTGAGGTTGCTTGCTGATCGGGTGGGCCTACATCATAGATATTATATAAGGTCTGGCCTGTACCTATTTTTCCCTAAAACTTTTCACATTTTCAGAAATATCTTTATATTTTGGGTGGGTATTGTCACCCGGCCTGATAGTATTGGGGGTATGAAGTTTGACTCCAGTGTTTCCGAACCTGAGACCAATACTGATGCTGCTACTGCTGGCAGCGACAATGCTGGCGACGGGGATGTTTTGCGGTTGGAGATGGTTGATTTGAAGGGGATGGATTCCAAGGGTTTGTTCGATTTGCTGTTCGAGATCAACGCGGCCCGTTGCACGCTGGACGGGTACATGACCGAGGTGTTGAACCGTTACGGTGATCTTTTGGGTGAGGGCGAGGTGCGGGCTCTTTGCCTCCAGTTCGGTATGGGCCGTTACCTGGCCAACCGCCAAGCCCGAACCGCCGGATCCCTTCGAGAACTACCGGCTACGGTGGATGCGGTCAAGGGCGGGGGGTTTTCGATAGATCATGCTCGCCTGCTGGGGGAGTCTCATGGTCGGGTGCCGTTGAGTCGTGCCCAGGAAGATGAGTTGATCAACAAAGCCAAAACCGAAGACCTGGACCGGTTCAGGAAAACTTTGGCTCGCCAGGAGGATGATCGGCGCGGCTCCGATGGTGAGTCGCGGCACGATCAGCAGCGCCGCCACCGCAAGGCCGCGGTGTTCAACGGTGATGACGGCATGGTGGTGCTGCACGCCGAACTCGACCGCATAACCGGTGAACGGGTCAAAACCGCTTTGGATGGCATGTGTGATCGCTTGTTTCGCGATGACTCCAAAAATGGTAGTGACCGCACTCATCAGCAGCGGGCCGCCGACGCGCTGGCCGCGCTAATCACCCAAACCCCTCACAAGAACTCCAAAACCGGTGGTGGCACCCGTGGTGGTCATGTGGTGGTGCAGCCCACCACGCTTTTGGTGAAGGTTGACTACGACCTGCTCACCGGCCAACTCAAAAACGCTGGGCTCATGGACGACACTCCCATCGAAATGGACGAATTGCGCCGCATCGCTTGCGACGCAGCGCTAATACCATCCATTTTCACCGCCGAGGGGGTGCCCCTGTATTTGGGTCGTAAGCAGCGCTCCGCCACCCAAAAACAAAAACTCGCCCTA
This sequence comes from Candidatus Poriferisocius sp., assembly GCF_965202595.1. Taxonomy (GTDB): domain Bacteria; phylum Actinomycetota; class Acidimicrobiia; order Acidimicrobiales; family Bin134; genus Poriferisocius. The sequence continues at coordinate 1,576,097 of NZ_OZ241836.1, read as the reverse complement.
TACGCCCGAGACAAACACTGCGTCAATTGCGGACTGAGAGCTACTGCTTGTGATGTGCACCACATCAAACCCTGGGAACACGGCGGCAGAACCAGCATCAACAACCTCGTCCTACTCTGCCCCACCTGCCACGCCGAAACCCACAAACACCAACCACCACCCACCCCATGGGCCCGAAAACCCACCTACAGCAACGTCCTCCTCAGCCCCTAACCAACACAGCAGACCTCTACCCATGACAACCGACCTGTGGCGATAACCGGCCAACCCCCAACCCCAACCGAACTGTCAACAACCTCCATAAGGATTACAACTAGATGACCGCCCGGACACTGGCCGAGATACTGACCACCGCCGATGATCGACTATGGGCCGCCGAGATACTGGCCGAGTCTGCCGCCGCTGAGGGCAGAGGTCACCACCGGGAGACTGGCCCGGACACTGGCCGCCGCCACCGCCGAGGCCCTGACCTGACCGAGGATCGGGCCGACCGCCGAGGGCTACCACTGGGCCACCACCGAGGGCCGATACCACCGCTGGCCTGGTCTAACGCTGCCTGCTATAGCATAAATGCTGAGGTTCTGGCCGGGATGCGTAACATAATCACGGTTCGGCTACGCACCGGCATGGCAGGCTGATCCGAACAATCGAATAGTTTGAACAACCGATAGGAGGCCGCAAATGGCACAGGACATCTGGGTTTTGGGGGCGCACATGACTGCGTTCGGACGGTACCCCGAACAGGACGCGGTGGATCTGGCCTCCACCGCCGCCCTGGGGGCGCTGGACGACGGGGGGGTGGGTATCGCCGACATGGACATCCTGGCGTGCGGCACCCTGTTCCAGGCCTCAACTGGCATGGGTCAGCAGGTGCAGAAGCAGATCGGTCAGACCGGAATACCGGTGTACAACGTCTCCAACGCCTGTGCCACCGGGGCCACCGCTCTGCGCACCGCCATCATGGCCATTCGCTCCGGGGAGGCCGATCTGGGTCTGGCCATAGGGGTGGAGCAGATGGGCAAGATGGGGCTGCTGGCCGGCGGGAGCCGCAAGGAGAAGAACGTTTACGAGCCGTCGGGCCGCTACGGGACGGTCATGCCCATCGACGGCATCCTGGGTACCGACACCATGCCCGGGGTGTTCGCCCAGGCCGGCATGGAGTACGCCAACGACAACGACGGTGTGGGGTTCGAGCAGTTCGCCAAGGTGGCCCAGAAGAACCACGCCCATTCCACGCTGAATCCCCTGGCCCAGTATCAGAAGGAGTTCACGCTGGAGGAGGTCATGGCATCGCCCATGCAGTCGTACCCCAACACGCTTTTGATGTGCTGCCCCACCGGCGACGGGGCTGCCGCCGTGGTGCTGGTGGGCGAGGAGCGGTTCGCATCGCTCAGCCTCCAGCAGCAGTCCCGGGCGGTGAAGATCTCCGCGTCGGTGCTGACAACCGATCCCTACGTGCCGTCGGGTCATGTTCAACCCGATGTGAACACCCTCACCCGCAATGCCGCCCAGGCCGCCTACGAGCAGGCCGGCGTGGGTCCCGAGGATCTGAGCCTGGTGGAGCTGCACGACTGCTTCGCCACCGCCGAACTCATCCACTACGACAATCTGGGGCTGTGCGAACCCGGGGGGGCCGGCGACTTCATTGACCGCGGGGCTCCGTGGCGGGACGGCGAGACTCCCGTGAACGTGTCCGGCGGCCTCATCTCCAAGGGCCATCCCATCGGGGCCACCGGTGTGGCCAACATCTACGAGGTGGTCACCCACCTGCGGGGCGAGGCCGGTGACCGCCAGATCGAGGGGGCGAAGGTGGGCCTGACCCACGTGATCGGTCTGGGCTCGAGCTGCGGTGTCCACATCCTGGAAAGGAGCGGGATCGGTTGAACCCGCTCGGAGCCGGACCAACCAGCCCGGTACCGACCAACTAGGTACAAACCAACCAACTAGGAGGTGGCGATGACGACCAGCACCTGCCGGGCAGTGGTGTTCAACGGTGACGGCACCTATCACCGGCGCGACGACTTCGCGGTGCCCGAGCCCCCTGCTGGAGGTGGGGTGCTGAAGGTGGAGGCCGTTGGCATGTGCGGCAGCGACCTGGCCCAACTCCACGGTCACCAGCACGTGCCCGGGGAGAAGGCCCCATTGGTGCCCGGCCACGAGATCGTGGGTCGGGTCAGTGCGCTGGCCGCCGATGCCGACCTGGGGGTGGCCGTGGGGGATCGGGTGGCGGTGGACCTCATCGTGCGGGTACCGCCCACCGACACCAACCCGTTCGGCCTGGGCCATCTGTACGGGTACACCATGGGGGTTGACGACGACCATGGGCTGTGGGGCGGCTACGGGGAGTACATGGGGTTGCTGCCCGGATCCCACCTGATGAAGCTGACCGAGGACACCGATGCCGCCGAGCTGACCCTGTTCGAGCCACTGGCCAGCGTGTGCAACTGGTTCGGGCTGATGCCGGTGGTGGACGGCGACACCGTTGTGGTCCAGGGGCCGGGTCACATGGGGTTGGTGTGCGCGGCCGAGGCCAAACGCCGGGGCGCGGGGACGGTGATCGTGACCGGCACCGGCATGGACGGCCTGCGACTGGAGGTGGCTCGCGAGGTGGGTGCGGACATGACCATCGACGTGACCGCGGCCGATCCGGTCGAACTGGTCTCTGGTGTCACCGGCGGGGCCATGGCCGACATGGTGGTGGATCTGGCTGCCGATACCGTGGCGACCGTGCCGCTGTGCCTGAACCTGGTGCGTCAGGGGGGCAAGGTGTTACTGGCCGGGCTCAAGAACATGGCCCCGGTGGAGTTGGTCAGCGACATGATCGTGCTGAAGGGGCTCACCGTGCAGGGTGGGGCCGGCTCCACCTACGACTCGATGGAGGAGTCGGTGGCCATCTTGAACAGCGGGGAGTTCCCCACCGGCCCCCTGCTGGGGGAGGTGTTCGGCCTTGACCGGATGGATGAGGCCATGGCCATGCTCCAGCGCACCGCCGACCGCGATGCGGTGAGGGTCGGACTCCGCCACCGGTAGCGGTTACCGGGGGATGAGCATCGTCATGGATCGGGAAACTCCGGTGCAGGCACCATGAGCATTGCGATTGATCACTCCGGCAAGGTGGCGCTGGTCACCGGGTCGGGAGCGGGCATCGGTCGGGAGATCGCCCGGTGGATGGCTCGGGCCGGGGCGGCGGTGGTGGTCAACGACATCAGGGCCGGCAATGCCACCGCCACGGTGGATCTCGTCACCGCCGAGGGGGGTGTGGCCACTGCGCTGGTCGCCGACTTGCGGGACGACACTTCCATCGACCGCCTGGTGGCCGGTGCGGTTGAGTGGGGGGGCCGGTTGGATGTTGCGATCAACAACGTCGGCATGATGGCCGGGCGATCCCCGACCCGGTTCATCGACATGGATGGGGCCTACTGGCGTGACCTTCTGGATCAGAACCTGGTGCTGACCGCGCTGTGCGGCCGAGCCGAGGCCAGGGTGATGATGGAGCAGGGCAGTGGGGTCATCATCAACGTCAGCTCGGGGGAGACCACCCGGCCGTCGCCCCTGATGTCCAGTTACGGGGCGGCCAAAGCGGCCATCAACCACCTGACCTGGTCCATGGCGGTGGAGTTGGGGCCCCACGGTATTCGGGTCAACGCCATCGCCCCCGGCACCACCCTCACCGAGCAGGTGGAGAAGGCCTTTCCCGCCGACCACTACGAAGCCATTGTGGCCGCCACCCCGTTGCGCCGGGAAACCTCACCCTCCGAGTTGGGGCGACTCTCGGTGTACCTGGCCTCCGATCTGGCTCGCTGCACAACCGGTCAGCTCATCCTGGCCGATGCCGGGGCTTTCCTGTCCCGAACCCGGCCCCCCAACCTCGCCCCCAACCCCGACCCTGGGAAGTAATGATGGGTTGGGTTGGAAACAACAACCGGGAAGTAATGATGGGTTGCTGTGATGGATGAAAAGTTGTTGCACGAGGCCGTTGGTGAGGTCAGGGACATGGTGGCTCTCGACGGCGGTGATGTGGAGTTGGTTTCGGTTGCCGGTTCAACGGTTACCCTGCGGCTCATCCTGGAAGGGGTCGAGTGCCGTGAGTGCGTCATGCCCCGGGAGTTCCTGGAGCCCATCGCCCTGGACTTGATTCGCACCCGAGCGGCCGGGGTGAATGCGGTAACCATCGAGGATCCCCGGGAGAGATGAAGGGGCTGATCCTGTCGGGGGGGGCGGGAACGAGACTGCGGCCCCTTACCCATACCCGGGCCAAACAGCTCGTGCCCATCGCCAACAAGCCGGTGCTGTTCTACGGCATTGAGGATATGGCTGCCGCCGGTATCACCGAGATCGCAATCGTGGTGGGCGACACCCATCAGGAGATACGGGATGCGGTGGGCACCGGGGAACGCTTCGGGGTGAGCGTGACCTACATCCACCAGGAAGCGCCCCTGGGATTGGCCCACTGCGTGCTGATCGCCCGCGACTTTCTGGGCGACGACTGCTTCGTCATGTATCTGGGCGACAACATGCTGGAGCAGGGGTTGGCGGGGTTCGTGGCCCAGTTCGAGCAGCAGCGCAAGCAGGATTCCCGGCTGGCAACCGATTCCCGGGCTCTGGATGATTCTCAACCCTCAACCGACTGCCGGGCCGGCCGGTGCCGGGCGCAGATTCTCCTGGCCCCGGTGGGGAACCCGTCGTCGTTCGGGGTGGCCGAGATCGGTCCCGACGGTGATGTGGTGAACCTGGTGGAGAAACCGAGGGATCCGCCCTCCAACCTGGCCCTGGTGGGGGTGTACATATTCGATGCCTCCATCCACGAGGCGGTGAGGGCCATCGAACCGTCGGCCCGGGGCGAGTTGGAGATCACCGATGCCATCCACTGGCTCATCCGCACCGGTCACCGGGTGGATCATCGGATCCTGGAGGGGTGGTGGATCGATACCGGCAAGAAGGATCCTCTGCTGGAGTGCAACCGGCTGGTGCTTGACACCATCACCCGGCAGGTGGACGGCATGGTGGACGACACCTCCAGGGTGGAAGGGCGGGTGGTGGTGGCCGAGGGGGTCAGGATTGTCAGCTCCACGGTGCGGGGCCCGGTGGTGATAGGGGCTGGTAGCCGCATAGAGAACACCTTCATCGGTCCCTACACCTCCATCGGGGCCAACTGCGTGATAACCGATTCCGAACTGGACCATTCGGTGGTGCTGGACGGCAGCCACGTGATCGGCATCAACCGCATCACCGATTCTCTGATTGGCCAGCACGTTCGGGTGGTGCGATCTCCCGATCACCGCTCAGCGGCCCGATTGCTTCTGGGTGACCATAGCCAGGTGGAGTGGGAGTAGGGCCTTGCTTTTGGGTGACGATAGCCAGGGAGTAGGGCTTTGCTTTTGGGTGACCATGGCCAGGTGGGAGTAGGGCCTTGGCCGAGGTGACCGCTTTGGGGGGGATCAGTGGCGTGTTCGTTGTGGAACCCGATGTTCATGGTGATGAGCGGGGGGTTCTGGTGGAGACCTATCGCCGGGAGTGGTTTCCCGGAGGCCGGGAGATGGTCCAGGCCAACCGGGGAGACCGTCGCGCCGGGTCGCTGGTGGGCCTGCACTACCACTTGCATCAGGCCGATTACTGGTACGTGCCCGCCGGCCGGGCTCGAGTGGTGCTCCACGATCTGCGGTTGGGCTCGCCCACCGATGGGGGGACGGTGGCCCTGAACCTGGGGACCGAGCCCGATGGCACCAGCCGCCACCTCGGGGTGTACATACCCTCCGGGGTGGCTCACGGTTTTGCGGCCCTGACCGACATGACCATCACCTATCTGGTGGACGGGTATTACAACCCGACCGATGAGCTGGGCGTGGCTTGGGACGACCCCGATATTGCCGCCGACTGGGGGATGGATAACCCGGTTCTTTCCAACCGGGACCAGGCCAACCCCCGCCGGGCCGACATCCCCGCTTCGCTCAGGCCCCGGTTTCGGAGGTAAGCCCATGACGGTTGGAGGGCATGAGATTGAGGATATTGAGATCGAAGATGAGGATATTGAGATCGAAAATATGTTGAGGACATGAAGTGAGGCTGTTCGTCACCGGGGGTGCCGGGTTCATCGGCTCCCACTATGTGCGCCGGGTGCTGGCCGGTAGCGACGACACCGTGGTGGTGTACGACGCTCTCACCTACGCCGGCAACCGGGACAACCTGCGGGGCCTGGAGGGCGACCCCCGGCTGGTGTTCATCCGGGGCGATGTGTGCGACCGTGCCGGGGTGGGCGAGGCCATGGCCGGTTGTGATGCCGTGGTTCACTTCGCGGCCGAGAGCCATGTGGACCGCTCCATCGTCGATCCCGATGAGTTCGTGCGCACCAATTGCGGGGGCACCAATGTGGTGTGCGACACCGCCCGCCGCCTGGGGGTGAGCAGGGTGGTGTGCGTCTCCACCGACGAGGTGTACGGATCGATTGACGAGGGGTCGTTCACCGAGGCCGACGGGCCGGCACCCCGCTCGCCCTACTCGGCATCCAAGGCCGGTGCCGATCTGATCGCGCTGGCCTATCGGGAGACCCACGGGCTGCCGGTTGTGGTCACCCGGTCGTCCAACAACTTCGGCCCCTACCAGCACCCAGAAAAGGTCATTCCCCTGTTCACCACCAACCTGCTGGACGGGTTGGCGGTGCCCCTGTACGGCGACGGGGACAACGTGCGGGACTGGTGTCATGTGGAGGACAACTGCGCCGCCATAGATCTGGTGCTGCGGCAGGGGCAGCCGGGGGAGATCTACAACATCGGTGGGGGAAACGAGTTGACCAATCGTGATCTGGCCAACCGCTTGCTCGTGCTGTGCGGGCGGGACGAGTCGTTCATCCGGTTGGTGGCCGACCGCCTGGGTCACGATCGGCGCTACTCGGTGGACACCACCAAGGTGGCCGGCTTGGGATGGTCACCCATCCGGCAACTGGAGGAGGCCCTGGCCGCCACTGTGGACTGGTACCGGCACAACCGGTGGTGGTGGGAACCACTCAAGGCGACCCCATGAGGGTGCTGGTGGCCCGGTTGCTGGGAGTGTTGGTGCCGGCTGGGGAGTCCCGGTGAGTGCGGTGCCCCCATGAGGGTGCTGGTTACCGGTGCTGCTGGGCAGTTGGGCCGGGATACCGCCGAGCGGTTCATGGCATCGGGTCACGAGGTGGTCGCGGCCGGCCACCAGGAGCTGGACATAACCCGGCGTGACCAGGTGTTGGGGGCCATCGGCAGCATCCGCCCCGATGTGGTGGTCAACTGTGCCGCCTTCACCGCGGTGGATGCTTGCGAGTCCAGCGCCGACCGGGCCTACCGGGTGAATGCTCTGGCGGTTCGCCATCTGGCCGAGGCCACCCGCCGGTTTGCCGCTCACCTGTGCCAGGTTTCCACCGACTACGTGTTTTCCGGCGACCAGCCCGAGCCCTATCACGAGTGGGATCGGCCCGATCCCCTATCTGTATACGGGGCCAGCAAGCTGGCTGGTGAGCAGGAGGCCGGTGGGTTGGCCACCGTGGTGAGGACATCGTGGTTGAGCGGTCGCCACGGTTCCAACATGGTGGGCACCGTGCTGGGGCTGGCCAGCAGGGGTGGGCCGATGCGGTTCGTGGACGACCAGCGGGGCTCCCCGTCGTTCACCCCCGATGTGGCTGCGGTGATCGAGCGCCTGTGCGTGGACCGCCGGCCCGGGCTGTATCACGTGACCAACCAGGGATCGGTGTCGTGGTACGAGTTCGCCCAGAAGATCATGATTGCCGCCGGCCACGACCCCGGCCGGGTGGAGCCCATCGCCACCGCCGACCTGAACCCACCCCGCCCCGCCCCCCGCCCATCCAACTCCGTGCTCGAGAACCGGGCGCTAACCCTGGCCGGCCTCGAACTGCCCCCCGACTTCCGTTACTCCCTGCGAAGGCTGCTAGCCGAATTGCTCTGAGACCGCTCTAGGGGATGGGCAAGCTTTGCTCAAGGTCAATGATCGGGCAAGTAACGACGCGGGAAGCAGGAAAGAGGGTGGGTTCTATTTCCGCTGGTTGGGGTCGATGTAGGGGGCGCACTCGTCGGCGGCTTCTTTTTGGGGTTCTCCGAATGTTTGTTTCCCGAGTTGGCACTGCCTGACCAGGTGGGCACCGAAATGAATCGGATACTCCCGGGCCAGTTGTTCGAGGGCGTTCTGGCGGGCCACCGAGGCTCGGCGGGTGCGGGGGAGTACGCAGTTGTCGGCGATGCCGTCGCCGTTGCTGTCGAAGGGGTAGGTGATCGGCCCCCCCAGGCTGCGGTTGAGGCAGAAGTCGGGGCTGGTGATCACCCCCGAGTAGAACAGGCTCGAATCGGGGAGTGGGTCGGGAGTATTCACCGCCCGGTCCTCCCCGGTTGGGGTGCCGGGTGTGGGGGTGGGTTCGGTTGGGGTGCCGGGTGTTGGGGTTGTCGTGGGGGTGGGTTCGGTTGGGGTGCCGGGGGTGGGGTCGGGTCCAGGTTCTGGTTCTGAAGAGATACCGGCGGTGGTCTGGCGATTGAGATACAGCGAGCACTCGTCGGTGGCCTCGTTCTGGGGTTCGCCGAGTGTTGCCGGGCCGGCCAGGCACTCCTCGGCCATGTGTGCCCGCAACTTCTCGGGAAACACCAGGGCCAGTTGTTCGAGGGCGTTCTGGTGGGCCACCGAGGCTCGGCGGGTGCGGGGGAGTACGCAGTTGTCGGCGATGCCGTCGCCGTTGCTGTCGAAGGGGTAGGTGATCGGCCCCCCCAGGCTGCGGTTGAGGCAGAAGTCGGGACCGGTGATCACCCCCGAGTAGAAACGCTGGTTATCGGATGGGGGTTGGCCGGGATCGGCGGGATCCCCGGTGGGGTCTGCCGGCACCGGGGGCGAGTCCTGCGGAGCCGTGGCCGGCGGGACCGAAAAAGTGAATCTGGTGGAGAGGAGTTGGCCGGCGCGACCGAGGCCGTCATCGGATGTCGCGGTGTTGATCCTGGCCCGAAGCCGGTTGCCGCTGATGGTGATGGTCCGGTCGGTGCCGGTGATCAGGATTTGCGCTCTGTCCATGCGGCCGGACTCCCCGAGCCCGCCGGTCAACTCCATGCCGATGAGCCGGCCCACCCGGGTGTCGTCGTGATCGTTCAGCCAGCGATTGAACGTGCTCACCGGGTAGGTGCGGGTCCACGAGGCGTGGGGGCTGTGCTGCTGGTCGAAAGGATCGGGTTTGGCTTTGAGATAGGCCAGGTCGGAATGGAACACGTAGTTGCTGCGTTCGGTGTGCCCCCCGTTGGAGGATGAGTAGAACGCCTGGACCTTGGCCCCGCCGTAAAGCAGGGTCCGCCCGGCGGTGTTCTCCACCGCTTGCACCCAGGGCACCATGCGCGGGTTCATCTCTGTGGTGTCCCCGATGTACACCTGGTCCCAGGTTGAGGAGTACAGGTCGAACGGGTGGGGCCAGGTGTCGGCAGCCCTCCGGCGCTCGAGCGCGGCGATGGCATAGCTGCGGGCGGCGATTACCTGGGATTCGATGGCCGCGGTGGGCCAGTTGCCCGGAATCTCGGCAATGCCCCGCAGGTATTCCTCCATGCTCAGCAGGTCGAGCACCACGTGGAACTTGTTGCTGGTGTCGGGAACGAGGTTGATGCGGCCGTGGCGGTAGGAATGACCGGTGGTGGATACGGCGACGGACGTGTCGAGGCCGAACAGGAGTTGGGCGGTGCGGCCGGGGCATCCGGTGTTGCATATGTCGGTGCCGTTGATGGCGACATGCCAGTGCCCGTTGTGATGGGTGAAGGTGATGGGGGTGTTGGCGGGGGCTCGGGTTTCGGGTTGGCCGTTGTGGGTGATGTTGTTGTTGTCGATGGTGATGCGGTTGAGTCCGGTGGGGGTGAGGGTGGTGGCGGTTGTGGTGGCCAGGTGCACTCGGATGGAGTCCTCGGGGAACTCCGGTTTGGGCGGGGTGCGGGTTGGTGGGTTGGTGGGTTGGGTTTGGTCGTTGAGGTAGGTGTTGGCGGTGAGGTGGTCGAGTGTTATGTGGAATTGGGTGGGGTTGTTGGGGTTGGGGATTAGGTTGATGCGGCCGTGGGCGTGGGAGCGTCCGGTGTTGGATATGGCGACGGAGGTGTTGGAGGCGAATAGGAGTTGGGCGGTGTGGCCGGGGCATCCGGTGTTGCATATGTTGGTGCCGTTGATGGTGATGTGCCAGTTGTTGTTGTGGCGGGTGAAGGTGATGGGGGTGTTGGCGGGGGCTCGGGTTTCGGGTTGGCTGTTGTGGGTGATGTTGTTGTTGTCGATGGTGATGCGGTTGAGTCCGGTGGGGGTGAGGGTGGTGGTGGTTGTGGTGGCCAGGTGCACCGCCACCGGCGACTCCAAAGACGTGGGCGCAGCAGGGGGATCATTCCCCGGGGTTGGGGGTTGGGTTTGGTCGTTGAGGTAGGTGTTGGCGGTGAGGTGGTCGAGTGTTATGTGGAATTGGGTGGGGTTGTTGGGGTTGGGGATTAGGTTGATGCGGCCGTGGGCGTGGGAGCGTCCGGTGTTGGATATGGCGACGGAGGTGTTGGAGGCGAATAGGAGTTGGGCGGTGTGGCCGGGGCATCCGGTGTTGCATATGTTGGTGCCGTTGATGGTGATGTGCCAGTTGTTGTTGTGGCGGGTGAAGGTGATGGGGGTGTTGGCGGGGGCTCGGGTTTCGGGTTGGCTGTTGTGGGTGATGTTGTTGTTGTCGATGGTGATGCGGTTGAGTCCGGTGGGGGTGAGGGTGGTGGTGGTTGTGGTGGCCAGGTGCACCGCCACCGGCGACTCCAAAGACGTGGGCACCGGAATGGTCACCACCGACTCCGGGGGTGGCTCGGGGGTGGGCTCCGGCGTGGGGGGCGGCAGTGGCCGGCCGTAATTTTCGGCCAGATTGGCTCCCTCGAAGTAGAACGCCAGGATGTCGGTGCTGGTCTGCCCGGCGAGAGCCCGGGAGTGTGCCCCCCACTGGCTCAGACCGACCCCGTGTCCCCAGCCGCTTCCGGTGAAGGTGACAACGGCCGCGGGATCGACGATGAGCACCGGCTCGGGATCGTTCTGGGCCCGGGCCGCAACGGTGGCCACAACCGAGATCGTGAGTGCGCCAACGGCGGTTATCAATAGGTATGAGCGCAGGCGGTTCAGGACCACCAGCCGCAGCCAATGCATAGGTTGCTCGCAACTGTTTGGCCGCCCGCCCCCAAATGTTCCCAGTTCCGGCCCCCCACTTCAAGTACTTCGCCGGCGGGGGTGTGACCGTGATCGTTGAACGCACACCGCACTCGGTGTCTCCCACTTCGAGTACTTCGCCGGTGGTGATGCAAACCTCGGTGATCTAAAGCCGGGTAGCGGGGTGGGGCAGGGGTAGGGTGTCACAGTGGTCCGTCGCCTGCTGGAGCGAGCTCTGCCTCTCGGGACCCGCCGCCGCCAACTCATCGGGAGGATGGTCAGGGAGGCTCGTGCTGCGGCCCGCCGCACCCGTGCCCGCACCAATCGACGCATGGTGGCCACCGATCCCGGGGCGGGATCGCAATCCCGGTCCACCGGGGTGACCTACCGGGAGTGGTTCTGCCGGCTACCACCCGATCCGAGCATCCTCGCGGTGCAACGGCGGTGGTTCCAGGAGTGGTCGCGACCCCCGAGGGTGTGGGGGGTGGTGATCGGCGGCGACGGCGATGTTGCGGCCACCGAGGCCTCTCTGGGCCACCAGAGCTGGGGGTCGGTGGAGATTGTCAGGGTGGAGCCGGAGGCGTTGGCCGGGGAATTCGAGCGGCTGTCGCGGGACTGCCCCGCCGATCCGGTGATCCTGTTGCGGGCCGGGGATCGGTTGCGACCCGATGCGGTGTACCAGGTGGCCCAGGCCGTGTGGCGGGATCCGGCGCTGGAGTTGGTGTACTGGGACGACGGTTTGTCCGACCTGGCCGGGGTTTGGGATTGGTATCTCGAAGGGATGCCCGAGGGTGGCTACTCCGGCGAGGATCTGAGGAGGATCGCCCCGCCCCGCGTCAAGCCCGGATGGTCGCCCGATCTCCTGGTGGGGGCGAACTACATCGGGCGGGCCTTCGCGGTGCGAGCCCGCCACCTGAAATCGGAGGTGGCCGGCCGGTATCCGGACACCGGACCGGATGACGACTCGCTGTGGTGGGACCTGCTGATGGGCTTGGATGTCGGCGATCAGCAGGTCTACCGGCTGCCGATGGTTCTGCACGCGCTGAGCCGGCGCAACGACCGGGTGGGGCTCCACCAACGGGAACTGGTGGGCCGCCGGTTGGCCCGGGATGGTTGGCCGGCAAGAGCCGAGGTGGGACCGGGCGGCATCAACATGAATCTGGTGTGGGACCCGGGTCCTGCCGTGCCGGTCACCGTCGTGATTGCCACCCGCCACAACCGCGAGCTGCTGGAGGGGGCCCTCGCCCTGATCCGATCAGCCAACCACCCCGCGCTGGAGCTCATCATCGTGGACAACGGCGGGGGCAGCGATGCCAACCGGGCCTGGTACCGGACCCATGCCGCCGATCTGCATCCCCGAATCATCTGGTGGGACGAGCCGTTCAACTACTCGGCGGTGAACAACCGGGCCGCCGCCGGCTCCACCGGAGAGGTTCTGGTGTTCCTGAACGACGACACCTTTCCCGGCCACCCCGGCTGGCTGGACAACCTCTGCGGGTGGGTCCAGCGCCCCGAGATCGGCGTGGTCGGCCTCCAGTTGCTGGACGGTGACGGCCTCATCCAGCACGGCGGGGTGATCATCGGTCTGGCCGGTCTGGCCGGTCACCTCTTCCAGGGCATGACCCCGCATTCCGGCAGCCTGCTGGGCCCCACCGGCTGGACCCGCAACACGGTTGCGGTCACCGGGGCCTGCCTGGCGGTGCGCCGGTCGGTGTTCGAGGAGGTCGGGGGGTTCGACGAGCGCCTGGAGCTGTGCGGCAGCGATGTGGTGCTCGGACTGAGAGCCCGCCAGGCCGGATATCGCAACGTGGTCTGCGCGGCCACCCCGGTCGGGCATCGGGAATCGGCCACCCGGGGTGAGAATGTGCCCGAGGGCGATGTGTTCGCCAGCTACTGGGCCTACCAGCGATGGTTGATGGGGGGTGATCCCTACTTCTCCCCGAACCTTGACCTCACCAACCCCGAACCGGCGCTGCGCTGCGAGGAGCAGCCGAGCATCCTCGAACGGTTGACCGCCATGCTGGGCCGACCCATGGAGGTGTTCCACCAGCGCAACGACCCGGGGGAGGCTCACGCCCTGGCGTTGGTCTCCGAGGCCGACCGGGACTTGACCGAGGCGGTGCGCCGGGCGCACCGGGCCGTTCGGGGCCGGCACGCGGTGAGAACCGTCAACTGGTTCGTACCCGAGTTCCAGAATCCGTTCTACGGGGGAATCCACACGGTGTTCCGGCTGGCGGATCATCTGGCGGTCAACCACGGGGTGGAGAACCGGTTCATGGTTATGACCGGTCCGGTGGACCACGACGAGCGGTGGTACCGGTCGGGCATCGCCGCTGCTTTCGAGTCACTGGCCGCCAGCCGTATCGTTTATCACGACTCCTTCGCCTTCAACCCCGATGATGTTCCCCCGGCCGACGCGGCGCTGGCCACCATGTGGACCACCGCCTACTTTGCCGTCCGGACCCCCGGCCAGACCCGGCGCTTCTACCTGATCCAGGACTACGAGCCCATGTTCTACCCGGCGGGCACGCTCTACGCCCTGGCTGAGCACAGTTACCGGTTGGGCCTGTACGGGCTGTGCAACACCGGCCACCTGGCCGGCATTTACCGGGAGCGCTACGGCGGGGTCGCCCAGCACTTCTGGCCCGCGGTGGATGACTCCATCTTCCATGCCCGCGGCCGTGCCGATGCCGATCCCGGTTCCGATGCCGACCGCCCGGTGACCGTGTTCCTCTATGCCCGCCCCGGCCATCTGCGCAACTGCTGGGAGCTGGCTGCTCGAGCGGTGCGCCTGGTGAAGGAGAGGTGGGCCGACGACGTGCGTATCGTTACCGCCGGCTCGTGGGCCTTTCCGGAACACATGGACGCTCTCATCACTCATTTCGGCCAACTCGACTACAGGGAAACCGGCCCCCTCTACCGTACCTGCGACATCGGGGTGGCTCTCACCACGTCCGAGCATCCTTCCTACCTGCCGCTGGAGCTGATGGCCTGCGGTGCTGCGGTGGTCACGTTCGAGAATCCGGCGGGCGACTGGTTGCTGCGCCACGACCACAACTGCATGCAGGCCCCCCAGACCGCCGATGGTTTGGCGGCCGAGATCGGGGCCCTGGTGGAGGATCCCACTCGCCGGCAGCGGCTCTCCGCCCAGGGCCTGGCCGATATTGCCGAGCGTCATGCCCACTGGGGTCAGAACCTGGCCGGGGTGTACGAATACCTGTGCGATCCCGAGTCCCGCCGGTGAGGGGGATGGAGTCGGGGGAGGGGCCGGTGCCCGGGTGTAGTTGGGGTCGGGGGGGCGTGGGCCGGGGCGGGCTGTTCGAGATCTGGAACTACCGGGAGCTGATCGGGCGGCTGGTGCAGCGGGAACTGGGTTCGCGCTACAAGCGGTCGGTACTGGGCTGGCTCTGGTCGATGCTCAATCCGGCGGCCACGCTGGCCATTTACGCCCTGGTGTTCGGCGTGCTGTTGCGGTTCGACCCTCCCCGGGCGGGCAACGGGCGCTTCGACAACTTCGCCCTCTACCTGTTCTGCGCGCTGGTGATGTGGAATGCCTTTTACGGGGTGATCACCGGGGCGATGAACGCTCTGCTGGAGCTCGGACCGCTTCTCGGAAAGGTGTACTTTCCGCCCGAGACCCCGGCGGTCGCGGCTCTGATCACCGTACTGTTCCAGGCGGCCATCGAGGTGTTCATCCTGATGCTCATACTTGTCTGCCTGGTCAACGTGAGCTGGACGTTCCTGCTGTGGCCGGTGCTGCTGGTGCTGCTCACGGTTTTTGCCATGGGCATCGGGCTGGTGCTCAGCGTCTGGAACGTGCGCTACCGCGATGTGGGCTACCTGGCCACCATTGCCCTCCAGTTCCTCTTCTACATCACCCCCATCGTTTACCCGCTGTCGCTGATTCCCGAACGGGCCATGGGCCTGCCGACCCGGGACATCATCCGGCTGAACCCGCTCTCCCAGTTCACCGAGGCCTCCCGCGAATTGCTTTACGGCCTGGACTGGCCCGGGCTGCTTCGTTTGGGGCTCATGGCGGTGATCTCTCTGGCGGTGGGGGTGATCGGCTGGTCGGTGTTCAAGGCCCGCACCCTCGACATAGCCGAGGAACTATAGAGCCATGACCATCGCATTGAGACTGCTATGACCAGCTATGACATTGAGAAACCCATGAGCGAGTACGCAGGCGAGTACGCATTAGGAAACCCATGAGCGAGTACGCAGGCGAGTACGCAGTGGTCGTTGACGGGGTCTCCAAGTGCTTCCGGGTGATCAGGGACCGGCCCCTCAGCCTCAAGGAGGCCTGGACGGGGATGCGCCCCCGCTCGGGCCGCCGGTCCCACCGGGGGCGCAGCGAGCCGTTCTGGGCGCTTCGAGATGTCGAGCTGAAGGTGCCCAGGGGTTCGATGTATGGGTTGGTGGGGCGCAACGGGTCGGGCAAGTCCAGCCTCTTGCGGATCATGGCCGGCATCTACCGCCCCACCGGGGGCCGGGTGGTGGTCAGGGGCCGGACATCGGCCTTGCTGGAACTGGGTGCGGGGTTCCATCCTGCGCTGAGCGGCCGGGAGAACATCTACCTGAACGCCTCGGTGCTGGGGGTGCCGAAGGCCCAGATCCACGACCGGGTCGACCGGATCATCGAGTTCTCTGGCCTGGAGGAGTTCATCGACAGCCCGGTCAAGATCTACTCCAGCGGCATGTACGTGCGGCTGGGCTTTGCCGTGGCCGTGAATGTGGATCCCGAGATCCTCATTGTTGACGAGGTGGTGGCAGTCGGTGACGAGGAGTTCCAGCACCGCTGCCTCAGCCATCTGGAGTCGCTCCGGGCCCAGGGGGTGACCATAGTTCTGGTGAGCCACGACCTGGGCATGCTGCGGGCCAACTGCGACCGGATGGCATGGCTCAACCGGGGCCTGCTGGCCGCGGAGGGCGAGCCCCAGGCGGTGATCAACGCCTACCTCGACACCGTTGACACCGAGGGGGCCGCCTCGGTGGGTCACCGCCCCCGCCCCGATGCCGGCAGTGAAACCCCGATGCGCATCACCAACCTGGAGTTCTTCGATGACGCCGGTCACCGGCCCAAGTCGTTCGCATCCGGTGATCCGCTCATCGTGCGCATCCACTACCTCGCCTCCGAGCCCATCGATGATCCGGTGTTCTCGCTGGGGTTCTACGACCACAACAACCTCCATCTGGCCGGGCCGCGCTCGCATATCGACGGGTTCCGCCCCGGCAGGCTGGAGGGCGAGGGGTGGGTGGAGTTCCGCGCCGGCCGCATCCCTTTCCGCACCGGGGCTTTCCACGTCAACGCCGCCGTTCAGGACCGCGACGCCTCGTTCCTCTACGACCGCCGGGCCCGGGAGTTCTGGCTGCAAATCACCGGCGAGCCCGACCCCCGGGCCAACGGCCTGTTGAACCTGGAGGGGGGCTGGAGGGCGGGATCCCAGTGACCGGGGGGCCGTGCTCGGTGGGTTCGGGGCCGGGGTGGGGCTGGAGGGTGGGATCCCAGTGACCGGGGGGCTGCGGTGAGGGCTGAGGCGGTGAGGGCTGAGCCGCGGCCCATCACCATGATCGGTGATCCGCTGCCCTATGCCGATGGGGTGGAGTCCGAGTTGCTGGCGCGGTTTCGCACGGTCGGGGATCGCCGGGTGGGGTCCGACGAGTTGGCGGCGGCGGTGTGCAACTGGCCCACCGCCTACCACCTGGCTCCGGAGCGGGCAGTGCTTCTGGATCCGGTGGTCGTCCGTCCGGGCGACCGGGTTCTGGACGTTGGCGCCGGTTCGGGGGTCAACACCCGTATCTGCGCCGACCGGGGGGCGGTGGTGACCGCAGTCGAGGGCAGCGCGTCCCGGGCGGAGCTGATTGCCCATCGCTGCGCCGGGCTGGAGGGGGTGAAGGTTCTCTGCGGACCCCTGGACGGTCTGGATGGCAGCCGGTCGGGGCTCCATGACGTGGTGCTGGTGGTGGGCGTGCTGGAGTATGCCGGCACTGACCTCGGTGGGGGTGCCGGGCCGATGGCGCTCCTCGACCGGGTGGTGGATGCCCTGGCTCCGGGAGGGGTGGTGGTTCTGGCCATCGAGAACCGCCTGGGCCTCAAGTACCTGCTGGGTTTCCCCGAGGACCATCTGGGATTGCCCTGGGTGGGTTTGGAGGGCTACCGGCCCGAGGAGCCCACCACATGGTCCCGGCGGGAACTGGCGGGGATGCTGGCCGGTGCCGGGCTGGTGGCCCAGAGATGGCTGTATCCCTTTCCCGATTACAAGCTGCCCCGGGCGGTACTGGCCCACGAAATCTATGCCCAAACCGGCGCGGTCGACCTGGTTGACCAGATCGTGGGCCACCCGACCAGCAGCGAGTACTTCCAGCCGGTGCTGGTGGCCGATGATCGGGCCGCTCACAGGACGCTGCTGGCCGCGGGGCTGGGACCCGAGGTGGCCAACTCGTTCCTGGTGGTGGCCGGCCGGGACCCGGAGGCTCTGGTCGGGCGGGTCGAGGAGGGGGCCCTGGCGTGGCGAGTCGCTCCCGATCGTCGCCGGCGCTGGAGGCAGCAAGCCGTTGTGATGGATTCCGGGTCGGGACTCATAATGAGGCGCCGCCTGATGGACCCGGGTCGGGCCGGCGACTTCGATGACTGGCTCGGCCAGGAGGTGGTGAGCGAGGAGCCCTATCACCCTGGCCGGAACCTCGAGCAGTGCCTGCTGGACTGCGTTCGCCAGGGGGACATCGACGGGTTCGTGGCCCATTTGCAATCATGGCGGGCCGAATTGGCGGCTCAGGAGGGCCCGGTCGCTGCCGGTGCCGCCCCCCACCCCTTCCTGCCGGCCGGTTGCCCCCGGGCCCTTCCCCCGGAGTGGCTCGATGCCGGACCGGACAACTTCGTGGTCACCGCCGGCGGTCTCCGGTTCGTGGACCGGGAATGGCGGGCTGCCGGGGGGGTTGATGTGCGCCTGGTCGTGGTCCGGGGCCTCTGGAAAACGCTCTCGGCCCTGTTGAGCTCCCATTGCCCCCTGCCCTGGCCGCCAACCTGGAGCAACAACCGCCTCATCGTTCACCTGGGGGGGCTGATCGGCGAGGAAGTGGATACCAAACTGCTGGAACGGTGGCGCCGGGCCGAGGATGATCTGGTTCGCCGGGTCTACCTTCGGCCTGCGATCCGGTTGGCCGAGCTGCACGATGCCGGGAACCGCTCACGGATGGATCTTCTGAGGTCACCCCTGGCCCCCTACCGGCGCTTGGAGCACCTGGTTCACCGCCAGCAGGAGCTGATCGCCGAGTTGAGCGCTGATCGGGACGAGGTGGCCGCTGATAGGGATGAGGCCCGTGCCCGCCTGGCCCGGGTGGCCGCTGATAGGGATGAGGCCCGCACTCGCCTGGCCCGGGTGGCCTGGCGGGAGCGGATCCACGGCAGGATCGCCCGGCTGATCCGCCGCACCCGCTGAGGTTCGGGTTCCGATACTCACCGCGGGTACCGATTTTTGGGTTCCCGCTGAAGCTAGGGGCCGGTGCCGAGCAAATCTTCGAGAGCGGCCCACATCTGCTCGCGCGTCACCGCGAGGTCAAATCGCCGGGCCGAGCTGATTCCCAGGCGGCACAGGCTGTTTCGGAGCGACTCGTCGCTCAGCACCCGGTCGAGGGCTACCGCTATGGTCGCCGGCCGCTTGTCCTTCAGAACCACACCGGAGTTGTTCAGGGTCTCGGCCACCGCGGCGGCATCGTAGGCCACTACGGGCAGGCCGTTCGCCATGGCCTCCACCAGGGGCACCCCGAATCCCTCGTGCTCCGATGCGCAGGCGAGCACGTCGGAGACCTGGTACCACTCGAGCAGGCCCCGGTCGGAGACCTTGCCGGTGAACACCACCCGGTCGTCCACCTCGAGCCGCTGGGCCAGGGTTTTCAGGGATTGCCGGTACTGGGGAGGGGAGGCACCACCCACCAGAACCAAACGGGCCCGGGGCCGGAAGCGGGACAGAACCGCCAGCGCCGCGATCAGATCGTGCTGGCACTTGTTGGGAGCCAACCGTCCCACGAAAAGGATTGTCCCACCGTCCGGGTCAACCGGTGGTTTGCTCCGGCGGGGGTGCTCGGCCTTGCCCAACTGCCACAACACGGGAGACACGGCCACATCATCTATGCCCAATTCTCTCAATTCTCGGGCGTTGAACTCGGAGTCTGCGATGCCCCGGATGGTTAGGGAGGCCAATTCGCCGAGTTGGTGGCGGCCCCGTTCGACGCTTTTGGCCAGCTCCGGTTGCCAGGCCTCGAAGTAACTCGATGGGGTTATGTTGTGGTAATTCAGCACGATCGGCACTTTTTTCCTGATGACGCACTGGGCGACTTCTGAGCCGATGGAGTGCTGGAGCACCGACACCCGGGCGTTGGCTTTCCACTTATCGATTGGGAGGGCGCGGCTTGCTGATCTGGTTCTGCGCTCCACAACGATGCGAACCTTGGTGCCTTTCTCCTCCAGGAGTTTCTGGATCAGCCGGGTGTGATTGCTCGTGGCATCACCGGTGGAAATCTGGGGGATCAGGAGATCAACCGTGGGGTTCATGACTTGGATGGGGTTCGAAATGCTTTTCTTTCGGCAACGACTATTTCGGTGATGCGGGGGTCGGGGCAGGGCTCCAGCCGGGCCTCGAAGCCGGCTCTTTCCAGCAGGTGTCGCCATGCTGCTGGAGAGATACCCAATCCCGATCCCAACTCCGATTCAACGCGGTTCCTGGTGGCGGGATCGGCGACCGCCACGATGATCCGGCTGGTTTCGGTGAGTTTCCGACCGGCCAAATGGATTATCTCCACCAGGTGCCTCAACGGGAGCACCTCCACTACCCCGGTGAGCGCGATGGTTTCCAGCGATCCGTCCTTGGCTTTGCTCAAGCCGGGGAGCGCTTTCGGGTCACCGGATAGCACCAGGCAGGGTTCCGGGCCCACCAGATCGGCTATTCGGGTTGCGGTGGCGGCCGATGGTTCGGGGGGAATGTCCAGCAGGGCCGATCCGCCGACCCCGGAGAGGGCCGTGCCCTCCAGTCGATCCAGGCGGGTTTCGATGCCCCGCAGGTGCCGGATCAGCATTCCGGAGAACACATTGAACTGGTCGGTTATGAACCGGATGTACCAGTAGGTGAGTTTGCGGATCATCCACTTGACTCCGCCGAGTCCCCGGCGCGACCCGACGGGCACATGGGGGTTCAGCGCGGCCCGGCTCGCCATCCGGTCCAGGAGTGGGTCATCGTTGCTGGAGGCCATCGCCTCGTGGGCGATACCGGCCCATGCCTGCTGGATCTCGAACTCCAGTTGGCCGATCCCGGGGTTCTGGTGTCGCCGCTGGCCGGCCTCGGCTTCGATTTCCGCGCTGATGCCCTCGATATCAACCTCGATGTCGAATGAATCGGGGCTGCTCATGTTTTGGATGATCCGGGTAGGATCCGCCGAACAGCCCGGAGGATGATCGAGCCGGTCAGTTCGGCTATCCGGGCATCCTTTTCGGCTATACGGATGTCCTTTTCGGCTATGCGGGCATCCCGCTCGGCCACCCGGCTCTTCCACTCCTCGACCCGGCTGTCCCGCTCGGCCACCTGATTCTCCAACTCGGCGATCCGGTCGTTCTGGTTGGTTATGTGCCCGCTGAGGTACTGGTTGCGAACCTCAACTCCCAGGGTCTGGTCTCGCAGGCGGAGGATCTCGAGGCGGAGTTCGGCCAGATCCTCACTCTCGATCAAGTCGGCGGTCATGGTTGCATCCTAGGTAAGTAGGGGGTTCCCGGATGGGATCGGTTACCCCTGAGCAGGTAACTCCCAGGGGATGTTCACCCAGGACTCGTGCATCCTCGAACGAATGGCCGTGCTCCGGGCCGGCCCCGAAGCATCGGTTGGGGCGGCATTGTCATCGGCAGTGGCGGCATCGTCATCGGGGTCGGTATCGGTTGGGTCGGCATCGGTGTTGCCGTCCTTGGGGTCGGGATGGTTGGGGCCCCGGAAACTGGGGTGGAACCACGGATCGTTCACCTCGCCCCAGCGATGGATGAAGCGGTTCCATTCCCAGGGTTGGATCACCGGCTCCCGGCTGGCGCTCTCATGGTGAACGAGCACTGCGGCGGGTTCGATCACCACCCGCAAACCGGTCCTGCGCAACCGCAGGCACAGGTCGATGTCGCCATAGGAGACCGGGTAATCGTGAGAAAGACCGCCCACCGCCAGCAGGTCGCGGCGCCGAGCCAGCAGGCAGGCTCCGGTTACCCCTATGGCATCCCGGGCCACATCCCCACCGTGGGCCGCGGTGCCCGCCGGCTCCATGTTGTTGAATAGGTGTTGCGGGTGGTCGCCGTGGATCACCATGCCGGTCCCCAACTCGTCGAAGCTCGCTCCCTTGAATAGGTGGCGTGGGTGGCCGCCGTGGATCACCATGCCGGCGTGTTGCACCGTCCGGTCGGGGTAGAGCAGCGCCGCACCCACCGCCCCCACTGTCGGATCATCCAGGTGGGCAGCCATGCGGCCCAGCCAGTCGGGGGTCTCGGCCTCGAGGTCGTCGTTGGCCATCAGCACCAGCTCGCCCCGGCAGGCCAGGAGTCCGAGGTTGATCGCCCGGGAGAAGTCGAAGGTGCCGGGACCGCGGTGCAGAACCTTCACTTCGAGGCCGCTCCCCTTGAGGTCTTCCTGCTGGGGGGGTTCCCCCCGGAACTCGTCGCCGATCACCACGATGACCTCGAGTGGTGGGGGGTCGAGCAGGGTGAGGGTCTCCAGGTGTCGAGACAGCATCGACCGGGTTGTGGCCGGCCGGGACACGCCGGCGCTGGGGATGATGATGGAAGTGCTCGCCTGGCCCCGCAAGGATGGGCACCGCCGGCGCGTGCCCGAACGCTCCCCGGGTTCGAACCGGGGATCACCCATCAGGAATTCATCCCCGGGGGGTGGCCAATCCGGGTGGATCGTGAGCACGCTCGGAAGGTGGAGGACCGGGGCGTTGGATTCCGCCAGTTGACGTTCCTGCTCCAGCGGGTCGTCCGCCGGGTCAAATCCTGGCCGGCTCACCCGGACGGCCAGGGGTAGCGAAGCCCCCGGCTCGGACTGCACCCTGGTGGGCGACCATGCCGGGCGGGAGTGGCACCGGCCTCCCACCAGGCAATCGCCGTAGAGCGCCACAGCCTCGGGGTGCTCGGTGAATGCTTGCAGGATCGTCTCGCACGCCGAGCGGGCAAACCGGGTTTCCACCGGCAGGACCATGACGATGTCGTCGGGTTGGAGATCCCCGCCCGGGGCCGGGGAGAGGCGCCACCCACCCCCGGTTTGGCAGCCCAGCGACCTCCCCAGTGGCGTGCAACTCACATCTGAATCCGGTGGCCCCTGGGTCAGAACTACGAGCTCGGCCACCAACCCAGGCTACTTGTGCCGGCTCTACTTGCGGGTTGTCTCGGGGCCGCTCGCGGCCATCAGCGAGTGCTATTCGATGACGGCGACGACATCGCCACCCCCCACCGCGTCGCCCTCGGCCACCCGGATCTCTAGCACCGTGCCCGACTTCTCGGCGCAGACATTGTTCTCCATCTTCATGGCCTCGAGTACCACAATGGGGTCTCCCGCCTCCACCGTGTCACCGGCGGCGACCATTACCTTGACGATGGTGCCCTGCATGGGGACGGTGACGTCGCCGCTTCCTCCGCTTCCCCCGCTTCTTGCGGTACCGGCCCGCGGGGGACGCTTGGCCGGGCCCGGGGCCACGACCGCGCCCCGATGGTCATCCGGTAGCCACATCCGCACCGAGAACCGCCGCCCGTTGACCTCGACATCTAGGTCGCGCCGTACCCGATCCTCCTCGCCGGCCGTCCCCGGTGACACCGGGCTCTTCACACCGGTGAGGTCCAGCGTTTCCTCCACCCACTTGGTGGAGTGGGCCAGCGCGGCGAAATCGGGATGCGAGAGGATGGCCTTGTCGGCCTCGATGGTGGTGGCCACCCCGCTCACCTCCAGCTCGTCCAGGGCCCGCAGGGTGCGGGCAATGGCAGTGGGCCGATCCCGGCCCCAGCAGATCAGCTTGCCCACCAGGTTGTCGTAGAACTGGCTTATCTCGTCCCCGGCCTCGTAGCCCCCGTCCCAACGGGTTCCGTAGCCGCTGGGTAGCCGCAGGTCGGTGATCCGTCCCGGTGATGGCAAGAAGGCCCCCCCGGCCGGATCCTCGGCGTTGATACGCACTTCGATGGCGTGACCGCTAATGGCGATGTCGTCCTGGGTGAAGGCCAGGGGTTCGCCGGAGGCCACCCGGATCTGTTGCTCCACCAGATCCATCCCGGTGACCAGCTCGGTGGCCGGGTGCTCCACCTGGAGCCTGGTGTTCATCTCCAGGTAGTAGAACTGCCCGTTCTCGTAGAGGAACTCCACCGTTCCGGCGTTCACGTAGTTGCAGCCCCGGGCCACCTTGACCGCGGCCTCACCCATGGCGGCAAGAACATCGGGGTCTATGCCGGCGGCCGGTGCCTCCTCGATCAGCTTCTGGTGGCGGCGCTGGGCCGAGCAGTCGCGGGTGCCCAGGTAAACGCAGTTGCCGTGGCTGTCGGCCAGCACCTGCACTTCCACATGCCGGGGCTGTTCCAGGTAGCGCTCCATGTAGATCTCATCACGCCCGAAATAGCTGAGGGCCTCCCGCTGAGCCGAATCCATGGCTTCGGCGACCTCGTGCTCGCCGGCCACCACCTTCATGCCCCGCCCGCCCCCGCCGTAGGCGGCCTTGATGGCCACCGGGTAGCCGTTCTCGGCTCCGAACGCCCGCACCTGCTCGGGATCGGTGATGAGTTCGGTGGTGCCGGGAACCCCGTGAACCCCCACCCGCTCGGCGGCTCGGCGGGCGGAGATCTTGTCGCCCATGATCTCGATGGCCTCGGGGTTGGGACCGATGAACGCAACCCCCCGGCCGGTTATGGCCCGGGCGAAGTCGGCGTTCTCCGAGAAGAAGCCGTATCCGGGGTGGACACCGTCGATCCCGCAACGCTCGATCACGTCCAGGATCGCATCGGTGTTCAGGTAGCTCTCCGCGGCGGTCCGACCCCCCAGCGCGTAGGCTTCGTCGGCCATGCGCACATGGAGGGCGTTGCGGTCGAGCTCGGAGTACACCGCCACCGTGGTGATGCCCATCTCCCGGCAGGCTCGGATTATCCGAACGGCGATCTCTCCCCGGTTCGCGACCAGTACCTTGGACAGCACGGCAATATGGTGGCAGACAATTTCTCAAGCTCACGAATAATGGTCGATTTGGGCGGTATTGGCGGTTTTCGAATCCAGTGGGTGGGTGAGACCGGCTCGACCAACGCCGATCTGCTGGCCGCGGCCCGGCAGGGGCAGGAGTCGGGAGTGGTGCTGGTGGCCGATTACCAGCGGGCCGGCCGGGGGCGGAGGGGGCGGTCCTGGGGGGCGACACCGGGATCGAGCCTGCTGTTCTCGGTGCTGCTGAGGCCCCGGCTGGGTCCCCATGACAGCCACCTGGTTACCACGGCCCTGGCGCTGGCGGCGGTGGAGGCCTGCGATGCGCTGGCGGGGGTGCGCCCCGGATTGAAGTGGCCCAACGACTTGGTGGTGGGGGATCGCAAGCTGGCCGGCGTGCTGGCCGAGTCGGTGGTGGTGGGGGAGCGGCTGGAGGCCGTGGTGGTGGGGATGGGTCTCAATGTGCTGGCGGGGGCGGCCCCCCCGGAGGCGGCAGCAATCGCCATCGCCCTGGAGGAGGTGTGCGGTTTTGCGCTGCAACGCGAAGCTCTGCTGGCCGCGATCCTGCCCGGGTTGTCCCGGTGGATGGACGCAGTGCCCGAGCGCGGGGGTCGGTTGGCGCTGGTGGAGGCGGCCCGGAGCGAGTCGGTGACGGTTGGCCAGATGGTGTCGGTGCGGATGGCCGATGGGGTTGTGCTGGAGGGACTGGCCGAGGATCTGGACGAGGGGGGTGGGTTGGTTCTGAGAGGGGGAAAGAGGGTTGTGGTGGGAGACGTGGTGAACCTGCGAAGCGATTAGCAAGCGGTTGGTAATGGTAATTGGGGGGATGGGGCCGGGGGGTGGAAAATCAGGGGTCGAGGTTGCCGGCCTTGAGTTCGGCGAAGGCTTGGGCGGCGGCGATGGTTATCGGGCCGGGGGCGGGGGCCATGGGGTGGCCATCAACGGCGTGGATGCCTTGCACGTCGCGGGTGGTGGAGGTCAAGAACGCCTCGCCGGCCGAGGCCAGCATACCGATGGGTACATCCTGCTCGGTAGCGCCGGTCAGCTCCATCACCAGTTGGCGGGTGATCCCGGCCAAGCATCCCGAGGCCAGCGAGGGGGTGATCAACCGGCCCTGGTGCACCAGAAAGACGTTGCTGCCGGTACCCTCGCACAGCATCCCCCGGGTGTTGGCAAGCACGGCTTCGCCGGCTCCAACCGCCTTGGCCGAGGCCAAAGCCCGCACGTTGGCCCCGTAGGAGACGGTTTTGAGGCCGGCCAGGGGGCCGCGCTCGTTGATGGTCCAGTCGACGGTGGCTACCGCGGTGGTGAGCGGCCACGGGGTTTGCTCACCGGCGGCCACGGTGACGGTTGGGGGGCCGGTACCCCGGTCGCTGCCCAGCGGGCCGGTGCCGCTGCTGACGGTGATCCGCAGCCGCCCCTCCCGAAGGCCGTTGGCGGTGGCCACCGAGATCATGGCTTCCCTCAGCGTGCCGGTATCGGGCACCGCGATTCCCAGGGGTTCGGCCGAGCGGTTGAGCCGCTCCAGGTGGCGGCGAGCCGCGAACGGCATCCCCCGCACGATGGTCAGGGTCTCGAACACGGCATCGCCCACCAACCAGCCGTGGTCGAACGGGGATATCCGCACCTGATCCTCGGCAAGCAGGGATCCGTTGAACCAGACAATGCGGGGGTTACCGGAGGTCATGTCGCCAGAAGTCATAGGGTTGTCGGAGGTCATAAGGCTACGTGCTCTCCGGTTGAGGTCATGTCACCAGAAGTCATAGGGGTATGTGCTCCCCGGTGGCAACGGCTAGCAGCCTTTTGGCCTTCAACTCGGTTTCCTGCCACTCGTCTTCGGGGTCGCTGTCGTAGGTGATGCCGCCGCCGGTCCCGAGGTGGAGGTGCTCGCCCTCCAGCCAGAGCGTGCGGATGGCCACGTTCAGGTCGCCCTGCTTCCGGTCGGCATCCACCCAACCCACCGCGCCGCAGTAAACCCCCCGGGGTTGGGTCTCCAGGGCGGCGATCACATCCAGAGCGGCCGGTTTGGGGGCCCCGGTTACCGACCCCGGTGGGAAGGTGGCATCTATAAGCTCCGACCAGCCGCGGTTGGGGGCCAGCTTGCCCCGAACCGTGCTCACCAGGTGGACCAATCCGGGATGGGCTTCCAGCGAGAACAGTGCGGGCACGCTGACCGTGCCGTACTCGCACACCCGCCCCAGATCGTTGCGGACAAGGTCCACGATCATGAGGTTCTCGGCCTGGTCCTTCGGGGTCAGCCCCCGCGGATCGGCTGCGGTGCCCTTGATGGGGGACGACTCCACCCACGAACCGTTGCGCACCAGGAACCGCTCGGGTGAGGCCGAGGCTATGTGCACCCCGTGCTCGGGCAGGCGCAGCACGGCGGCGTAGGGGGCGGGGTTACCCTCGGCCAGCGCTGCCCCCAGCGCGGCGATGTCGGTGTTGGGGTGAACGAGCGGGGCGCTCAGGCGGCGGGTAAGGTTGACCTGGTAGACATCGCCGGCCGCGATCATCTCCCGGATGGCCGACACCCTGGTGGTGAAACCGTCCCGGTTGAGCGAACTCGTCCAGGTATCGGCCGGGAGTCCCTTCCAGGGGCGGCCCCTCCAGGGACGAGCGGGGCGGACCGAGTTGAAGCGGGCACACACCGCCTGACCGTGGAAGTCGATGGCCACTGCCCAGAACCCGCTCGAATCCAGGGCCCCCAGGTCCCCGGTCACCTCGGCCAAATCCGAACACAGATGGCACCCCACCACGGCAATGGCCGCCATCTCCATCGCGGTCAGTGTAACTCGATGCGGTGGCAGTGGGAGAGCAAAGCAGACTACTTCCTGGGAGCATGCCGACTACGCTGTTTCGGTACACATCCATCGGTCCTGGGTGTCTGTTCCCAATTTTTTTCTGTTTGGGGTTGCGTGCTCCGGTTGTTATGGTGTATGTTGTCTAACAGTCGTCAGGTGTAGCTGGTGGCTGAAAATTTGTTTTCCCGAAGGGAGCCCTCTGAGATGGCAGAGCAAACCGAGCGGGGAGCTGAAGCTCTCCCCGCTCGGTTTCCTCTGCCAATAAATCGGCAGAGCAAACCGAGCGGGGAGCTGAAGCTCTCCCCGCTGTCCATGGAAGTTCCAGCGCTCGGCGAGCGTTGTTGTTGCTGCTGGCCGTGTTGTTGCTGGCAAGCGGTTTGGTTGTAGCGGTTCCTGATGGGGTGCCGGTGGTTGAGGCTCATGAGCCGTCAGCGGTGACGTGTTCTGGTGGGTATGTTCTGGATGCTGCTGGTACGGCGTGTGTTAGGTCGTCTGTTGCTGCTACGCCGGTTTGTCCTTCGGGTTATGAGGCTGTTCGGTTGAGTTGGGGGTTTGTTAGTGGGTCTTTTCGGTGTAAGAGCAGTTCTTATGTTGCTGCTGAGCCTTGTGAGGGTGATGCGTTTTTGTTTTGGGGTGTCTGTGTTAGGCGGGTAGAGGTTACGGCAGCGGCTTCTTATAGTTGTACTTCTGGTACGTTGGCGACTGGTGCGTTTGGTGTGAAAGTTTGTAAGCATATTGTTTCTAGGCAGTGTCCGGAGGGGTATAGGCCTTTGTTTAATGGTTGTTACCATCCGACGACTCATAAGACGACTCTTCCGGTTTGTCCTAGTGGTTATTCACTCTCAGGGGATGCGTGTGTTCGGTATAGTGTTGCTAAGTTGTATTGTAAGGCGGGGCAGGGTGCGCTTCAGGGTAGTAAGTGTGTTAAGCAGAGTTATGTGCAGGTTGGGGCACCGGATTATAAATGTAGTTCTGGTTATTTGCTTGAAAATCAGCGGTGCTATCATATTACAGATCCTAGGTTTGCTTGTTCGGAAGGTAATGTTCAGGGTGATAGGTGTGTTTTTGCTAACCGTCCGGTTGGTTTATCCTGTGCTGGTGTGAGTGCTCATGGTGGTTCCTCGTCTGGGGTGTCCCATGTTTTGAAAGGTAGAAGCTGTGTTCATCCCACTCCAGTTTCTCGTCTTTCTGCTCCTGTTTTATCTGTAATTTGTTCGTCTAGTGGTAGTGATATTGTTTTGTCTTGGACTCCAGTGGTTAATGCTGGCGGTTATTATGCTAAAGCGATCAATGCTCGCTTGTCTTATCGAGGTAGTAACACTATAACGAGAGCTAGAAACGTCAACCTTGGAGTCAGTTACAGTTTCCAAGTTCAAGCGGTCACCTCGGATAGCAACAGATACCAGAGCTCATCATGGTCCAACACCGCATCAGCAACTTGCCAACGCCCAACCCCAACCCCCAGGCCCACTGTTGTACCTACCGCTGCACCCACTCCTAGTCCAACTCCAAGGCCCACTGCTGTGCCTACCCCTAGCCCAACCCCTGCTCCTAAGCCTCCTTGCAGCCCTGGGGTTGGTGAGCACAAACACACCTATTTAGGGGCTCCTGAACAGGGTATATGCCACGCCGATCACACCTGTACCAGTGGGCAGCACCTAGGCCACCATGACCACAATAGCTTTACCTGCCATGCGGACCATTCCTGTGGCACGGGCCAGGAACTTTATAACCACAACCAATGTAGAGCCGTACCCACACCCACCCCCACTGCTACTCCAAGTCCAACACCTACTAGCACTCCGACACCTACCCCAACTCCAACAACCGCGAGCCGTTGTCCACAAGGAGACATTGAAAAACCATATCAACTTCAAATATCTGCTGAATATCCAACCCCTCCACTCACCGCTTCAAATCCTTATAGGAATTTAGCTAATTGGGGTTATTTTTGGACGTACAAAAAAGTCAAGTCTACGTCAGATGAATATGTATGCTGGAGACTAAATGAGGCAGTTTGCCCATCCCAAGATATAAAACTAGCTATTTCTGACAATCCTCCTGTACCTGAAAGCGCTCCTGGTGACAATGTATGGAGATACCACAGCCAAGCTGACTCTAAACATAGTCCACTACTGACAACACAAAGTGGATACAAGATCTGGTACGGTTACAGCAATACTAGAAGTAGGAGTTGGTATGATTGCTATGAACTAGCAGAAAACCAGTCAATAGATATAGCAGGTATGTTCAAAAATGCTTATGAGGCTTTAGCTAGTAGCATCAAAAGAACACCAGAGAGGTATCTAGCTTTCTTGCCTGGGGTTCCTGCAGTCCTTCCGACAATTTATATTGCTTATAAGTACTCCAAAGAATCAGGAGTCCGTGCAGCAATATGTGGTCGAATATCACCACAATTAGCAGGCTTTATAGCAGGAGGTATAACCACTTCTATAACATTAAATCCGGGTAAAGGTTTTCTAGCGTATGGGATTGGTGTTGCAGGAACGGACGCTTATTGTGGTCTTGAAGAGGATATTGAACGTTTGTGGTTGGGTAATGAAGCAACACCTACTTCAACTCCGACCCCAGCACCTACACCGACTTCAACCCCTACCCCTCCTCCACAGCAACCTTTAACTGATCCTAGTAATGTGCTTGCAAGCTGTGTTAAGGGCACAAGTATTAAAGTTATTTGGTTAGGTGATAGGAGCGGTCAGACTAGTAAGTATACTGTTCAAGAAACGGTCAATTCAATGCAAAGACGTCGTGCTACTGAACCTTTAACACTAATTGCAACAGGTGGTACTACTGAAATCACTTTCAATAATATAACTTCTGGAGTTGCCTATTCTTTTGCTGTAATAGGTTACTCGTCCAAGTTGGGCGTATACTCATCTTGGCTTCTACAGGATGGAACAACCACTTGCAGCTCTGCATCTGTTACCACACCTGTACCAACTCCCTCCTCTACACCTGTTCCTGTTGTCAAGCCATCGGCACCGAACGGTTTGACTGTGGTAGGTGGTATTGAGCAGGTTGTATTATCCTGGGATGATCCTGACAATACTTCGATCACGAAGTATCAGTATCGAAAAAAGGTAGGACAAAAACGATGGGGTAGATGGACTAACATACCTGGTTCCAATGATGATACTGTTTCATTAACAGTATCAGGTCTGACCGGGGGTGTGAAATATCGGTTCCAGGTAAGGGCCATAAACAGTACTGGTACCGGCACACATTCGAAATCGGTAGCCGCTACCCCCACACCCAGGCCCACTCCTGTGCCTAGAGGATTGCTTATCCCTACTAATGTAAGAGCTGTGTGCTCCTCGAATAGCTCAACTATCACAGTCACTTGGGACGACGAATCAACCGTGCCGATTGCTTGGTATGATGTCTCAGATCGGTATGGTTCTGGATTAGCCAAAAGAGTAACCAATGGCTCAACGGTTACCTTCAATGCAACTGCTGGTACTAAGTACTCCTTTGCTATAAGTAGCTACTCATCTACTTTACGTAAGTTCTCGGAATATGGTTACCAAAGTGACACCACTACCTGCTAGCTAGCACTGGTTGACTTGCCATCATTTGACATCAATCAACACAAGTGATACACTAGAAGTACTTTATTTTCTTTCCAAAGGTACCTAAAAGCAGGAATTAAAATATATATGATAAAAGTCATAAAGGCTATGAGCAGAAATGATATACAACCTAAGAGTGGAAGATCGCTTGTTTGTTGTATGCTATTTATTTCAGGTGCTTATTTGCTTGTAAGTGAACTACTTATAGCATTTATGCCACCTAGATTTAGGCTGGTTGCTATCCTTGTAGCATTATTTATAGCATTTTATATTTTCGGGTATCTATATTTTTATGTTGTAAACATTTTGTGGTTTGGCCGGAAAGATAGAAAGAATATACCATGAATTTAGTTAGAAGGTATGTAGGTCGAGAAAAAAAGCTGCAGCAACTTATTTTCTATTTTTTGTGCACTTTGCTTGTTAGTGGCGCGGTTTTTTTCCAAATACAATTGGATGGAAAGTATTATGAAACTTTTAAAGTGCCTGGATTTGTTAGGCATGGTATAAGTTTTTTTATGTGTAGCTGTCTAGTATTATGCTATGTAGTTATTGGGCATAAGATAGGCCTAAAATCGCCACCTAATTTAAGAAAACAACTTCCATTTGTTTATTTTTGTATATTAATCTCAATAACTATAGTTTTATTTTACTTTGTGGCTATATCTTTAATGCTCGTGGGCTTATCAGGATTTTTTGCTTTAGTCGTAGGAGTTATTTTGGGC
Organism: Candidatus Poriferisocius sp.; assembly: GCF_965202595.1. GTDB lineage: Bacteria > Actinomycetota > Acidimicrobiia > Acidimicrobiales > Bin134 > Poriferisocius. The sequence goes on along the minus strand of NZ_OZ241836.1, from coordinate 1,544,652 downwards.
TTATATACAATTTTGGCAAGTATATACTATTTTAATATGAGATGGCCAGGTTGGGTATCTGTCCCATTCCAAAGTGAGGATGTTCTTCACCAACAAAAATAGGTAGAGTAAGTCCAAGCATTAACAGAGCAGCTCCCGCAGATGTCTTAGCAGGACTTTCAGTGCGGCTTTACTTGGGCCGCAGTCGAACTGGCCATATTACTCAGGCGGGTTGCTGGTGGGAGAGGGCTAGGAGGGTGCCATCGGTGAAGTGGGTTATGGCTGCGGGGTAGATGCCAAACAAAAGAGTGGCGGCTGCGGATGTGTGCAGAGTCGAAAAAATTGAGGCAAGGAAATGCCTTTCCTACCCGACCGTCCCGGCCCTTTACCCGAGGATTTCTTATTCTCCATACTTACTATTATACCGACACAATCGACACTTTCTCTGTGGCCCATTTCCCCAGGTCAACAGCAGTTTGGCTAGTCACATATATAAGCCCCTATAGTAAAGCTCCTGCTAAAAGCCATCGTACCGGTATAACGCTACTGGAGTTGGCCCAGATGTTCCCAGACGAGGAAGCGGCTCGCCGTTGGTTCGAGGCGATCATCTGGGCAGACGGCAGGGTGTGCCCGAACTGTGGTTCTGATGATACCTACGAGGCCAATCACGCGAAGGTGCCGGGCGTGCAAGCGCTACTTCTCCGTGAAAACGGGGACAGTGACGGCACAGTCCCCGATTCCCCTACAGAAGTGGGCTTACGCCATCTACCTGGATGTGACCAACCTCAAAGGTGTGTCGTCGATGAAGTTGCACCGTGACCTGGGGATAACCCAGAAAACGGCGTGCTTCATGCAACAACGCATCCGCGAGGCGTTCGCCGCCGAAGGCCCGCAGGTAATGTTTGAGGGGCCGGTCGAGGTGGACGAGACCTGCATGGGTGGTAATGCCCGCAATCTGCACGCCGCCAAGCGTGCAGATTTGACGGGGCGCGGTGGCGTGGACAAGACTCCTGTTGTGGGGATCAAGGATCGGGCGACCGGCAAGGTGGTTGATGCTGTGGACGGGGTGACCCTGCGAGGGTTCGTGGATGACCGCATAACACCGGAGCGGACGACTCGCGAACTTTTCTGCGAACTTGCAAAGCCAGACCGCGAAGGATTCAGTCAAGTGGTCAAAGTTGAGGAATTCGTGGGAGAGTACGAGCGCTTGAAAATGAACAATAGAATGAAAAAGGCTAACAGATTTCAAAAGCAGCAACAAGATGTTGATGAAGATATTGTGATTGATGACTTCTCTAACTCTCTTGAGAAGAAGGGCAAGCGCCCTAAAAGGCCCGAGGGTAAAGTACCCAAAGCACTGTTTTTGATAAAACATGCATGTCTGGGCATCGTAGGGGCTACTTTAGGACTGTCTGTTTTGTATATCTTAACGGATGTTGTTCATTTATTTCCAGGCTCTTTTAGCAGCCTCCTTTACCGTTCGTCAGGAGAATCATATACTGATTTACACTCCCCTACTTCTGTAGAAGTAACTTGTTCAGAAGATGGGAAAATTTTGACAGTGAGTTGGGAGCCTGTCGCTGCTAGTAATAGTAGTAATACTACTGGATTTTGGGTCCGAGAATCAGGCAATCAAAAGGTGATTATTGAGGAAGTAAGATTTGGGACGACCTCCGCTACTGTTGATGCAACTCCTGGAGAGCAATACTCATTTACTGTTGCTAGCTATCTAGTTGAGGGGGACAGAACAACTGAAATGGTAGCAACTTCTCAGCAAGGAACTACTACCTGCCCTAGCCCTAATTCTAACTAATAGCGCGCACCAATAGGCGAGCTGTTACACTGGTGGGTAATGGGTCGCCGCCGGGGGCAGGGGAGGAGGACTTGGGCGCAACTCTGCGTGGTACTGGCCGGTTTGCTGGTGTTTCTGGCTGCGGTGGGGGGAGCGGTCGGCCTGGCCATGGTGAAGTCACGAATCGACAGGATCCCCCGGGTGTCGGTCGGACTGTCCCTGTCCTTCGAGGAGCGGGGCGACTCGGAGGCCCAGAACTTCCTGCTGGTGGGGATCGACAGCGCGGCGGGCATCGACCCCGGCAGTCCCATCCACATCGACCGGGACATCAACACCTTGCTGACCGATTCGGTGATCCTGGTTCGCATCGACCCCGACGCCGACCGGGTGGCGATGCTGTCGATTCCCCGCGACCTGTGGGTGCCCATCTCCGGTAAGGGACGGCACGACCGGGTGAATGCCGCTCGAGCCATGGGCGGGGCCGCCACCTTGATCGACACCGTGTCGGAGTATTTGGGCGTACCCGTCCACCACTACGTGGAGGTCAACTTTGCCGGATTCCTCCAGATCGTCGAAGCGGTGGACGGGGTTCCGGTTCAGATCGCCCAGCCCATCCGGGACGATTCGGTGGGATTGCGGATCGAGCAGGCCGGGGTGTTCCCCCTCGACCCCGACACCGCCCTGGCCTACGCGCGGACCCGCCGGCCCTTGACGCTGGTTGAGGGGGGTGACCCGGACGACGACAACGACTGGGTGAGGCTGGGGGTGTGGAACGATTTGGAGCGCAACCAGCGCCAGCAGGAATTCGTGGTGGCCACCCTCAAGCGGGCGGTTGAGAAAGGCATCCGCAACCCCTTGACCCTGCGGCGGGTGGTCGACGAGCTGCTGGGCGGAGAAAACCCGAGCATTACCCTGGATGACCGCATCACCGTTGGCCGGCTGGTGAATCTGGGCAACGAGTTCCGATCGTTCGGGGTGGATCAGATCGAGCGTTACGAACTGCCGGTGGTTGACGCGGTGAGGGACGGCAAGCAGGTGCTCTTGCTGAGGGAGCAACAGGCTCGGCCCGCGCTGGAGTTCTTCCGGGCCGGGAGCCTGGCCGGAGTGCGGGTGAGGGTGCTGAACGGGGCCCCGTCGGGCACCGTGGTCGGGGTGGAGGTTGCCCTGGAACTGGCCGGGTTCTCGGTGGTGGAGCGGGGCAACGCCGACCGGTTCGATGTGGCCAGAACCGTGGTTCGCTACACCGAGGGATTTGAGGCGGAGGCGGAGACGCTGGCCCGGTATGTCGAGCCCGCACCACGGCTGGAGCTGGTGACCGGTATCAGCGGTGCCGATGTGGAGTTGGTGGTGGGGGGCGACTACGCCACCATTTCCGGCCGCCCCCGGGACTCGGCCTCCTGACGGTTGGCCATGTACCACTGGTAGGTGCGGCGCAGCCCCTGCGTGAACGGGGTGGAGGCCTCGAATCCGAAGAGTTCCCGGGCCCGACCGGTGTCCACGCAGCGGCGGGGCTGACCGTCGGGCTTGGTGGTGTCCCATTCCACCCGCCCGGTGAAACCGGCCACCTCGGCCACCAACTCCACCAGTTCTTTGATGGGCATTTCCTGGTTGGTTCCCAGGTTTACCGGTTCACGACCCCGGTAATGCTCGGTGGCCAGCAGGATTCCCCGGGCGGCGTCGTCCACGTAGAGGAACTCCCGGCTGGCGGTTCCGGTGCCCCAAACCTCTATATGGTCGTCACCGGCCTCGACTGCCTCCACGCACTTCTTGATGAGGGCGGGAATGACATGGGACACCGACGGGTGGAACTTGTCCCCGGGACCGTACAGGTTGGTGGGCATCAGGTAGATCCCCTGCTGGCCGTACTGGTCGCGGTTGGCCTGAAGCTGCACCAGTTGAGCCAGTTTGGCGATGCCGTAGGGGGCATTGGACTTCTCGGGGTACCCGGTCCACAGGGACTGCTCCGAGAACGGCACCGGAGTGTGCTCGGGATAGGAGCAGATGGTGCCCACCACCACGAGCCGTTCCGTCCCCGCCAACCGGCACTGCTCTATGACGTTTGTACCCATAAGTAGGTTTTCAAGGTAGAGATCGGCGGGCCGTTCCCGGTTGGCCCCGATCCCCCCCACCCGGGCGGCCAGATGGATAACAACGTCGGGCCGGGTCTCGGCCAGCAGGCTTTGGGCCGCGCCCGGATCGCTCAGGTCGTAATCGGCTCGGGAGGGGGCCACCATCAGTTTTGGAGCCTGCTGGTTGAGCACCCGGCACACCGCTTGCCCCAAGAACCCGGTTCCCCCGGTCACGAGAACCTGCTTGTTGGCCCAGAAACTGCTCATCAACTCCACATTACGACCAATTGGCACCAGCAACCGGTGCTGCCGGTCGAACCCGGCGGGGAGGCGGCAGGCCAGCTCCACGGCATGGCTGGCTCTTTGGTGTGGGGGTCAAAGTTTTTGTGGGGGGTACTTGCGGGGGGGGGGGGGGGGGTGATGGTAGTGTTGGGGTGTTGCTAATCGTTTTTGGCTGGGGCTTTGGGGTTCTGGTCGTTTCGGGAAGGGTGGCCTTGTGATGGCTGGTCGGTTTGATTCAGTAGGGGGGGGGGGTAGTCGTGTAGCGCTGCCCTGGTTTGGGCTTCTGGTTTTGGTGGGGTTGTTGGGTTCGGTGTTGGTTGGGGTGGGGGGTGTGGGTGCGCAGTCGGGTGTGCCGGGGTATCCGAATCCGTCGGTGGTGGTGTTGGATGGTGGGCGGGTGCGGTTGTCGTGGACACCGGGGGCGAATGCTGAGAGTGTTGCGCGTTATGAGTACACGTTTTCGCGGTCGACCGATGGTGGGAGTACGTGGGTTCCGACTTCGGCTCAGGTAAGGACCGCTTCGGGGGATCGTAGTGGGGTGGTGTGGTGGCCGGTGCCTGGTGGTGCGGCTGCCCGGTCGTTTGTGGTGTCGAATTTGATGGTTGGTGTTCATTACCAGTTCCATGTCAAAGCGGTGAACGCTGCTGGTGCGGGTGCTTCCCAGTTTGCGGATCCGACTTCGGTTCGTATTTCCAGTGTTGCCCCCGCTCCGGCGGGTTTGCGGGCGGTTCCCGGGGACTCCCAAATCACACTGAAGTGGGCCAAGGCTGCCGGTGAGGTTGCCGGGTCGGGGTTCACTGATATTTTGCGGTATGAGTACGCGATCAAACAAGGCGACGGGCAGTGGTCGGGGTGGTCGGTGATGGCTGATGACGGCAACGCGGCTGGGGATCGCGAATCATTCGTGGTCAAGGGGTTGACCAACGAGATTGGATATTCATTCCGGGTGCGGGCGGTCAACAAACACGGCAACGGTGCCACCGGTGAGGTAGGACCAATTGTAGTAGCAGGCAAACCGGGTTCTCCTCGTAACTTTGTGGTAACACCGGGTGATAAGTCAGCGTTGCTGTCATGGGCACCGCCCGGAGTTGTTCACTCGCCGGTGACGGGTTGGGAGGTTCGGTGGGCCGAGACTCATACGGCGTTGGTGCAAGCTGGTTGGCATCGGGTTCCTGGCGGGGCTGGGGTTAGGTCTCATAACGTGAGGGGTTTGGATAATACCAAGAATTACCTATTTGAGGTGCGGGCTGTTAACGCGTTGAGTGCGGGTGTGGCGGCGCGTTCTGGGTTCGTGTCGCCGGGTGTGGTGTTGGAGGCACCTACTGATTTGGAGGTGGTACCTGCGGAGTCGTCGGTGGCGTTGAGTTGGAGGCGGCCGGCCAGTATTACGGCCAGTATTCAACGCAAGGGGTTTCGGCGGTATGAGTATTCGGTTCGGGCTGGTGATGGTGATTGGGGTGCTTGGGTGGCGATACCGGGTGGTCCGGTCACGTCTTATACGGTTCAGGGTTTGACGGCGGGGGTGGGGTACCGGTTCCGCCTGCGGGCGGTGAATAGTGTTGGCGCTGGTGCGGTGGCTGAGGCGGGGGTTGTTTATCCGGGGCCGGTGCCGCCAGCACCGGCGGTGTCTGCGGTGCCGGTGTCGGATTATGCGTTGGGGTTGCATCAGGTGGTTTTGTCGTGGACGGGTTCTGATGGTGGTTCGCCGGTAACGAAGTGGGAATACAAACGCTCAGCGACGGTGGCAGGTTTGGTTGGTAAGAATTGGGTGGATTTGTGTGACAACAGCCAGGGGGCGGATCCGACGTGCGCTGGGTTGCGGTCGGTGACGTTGGGACGAGGTGAGGTTCCCAATGATCGTGGCGGTCTTAATCGCTGTTCTGAGTGTGCTTGGAGTATGGGGGTGGGGGATCATTATTTTGTGGTAAGGGCGCAGAACGCGGTTGGTGAGGGTTTGGAGTCGGGGGTGGTAAGGGTGAACTTTCCCAAAGGTGTTGCCGCTAAGGCAGCTAGTGTATTTTTGAGGGGTTACACCGATGATCCCCGTACCGATGGTCGCCCTCATATGGGTGCAGGTTTGCTGGCCGGTAATGCTGTGGGCGGTACCGGCTGGTCGAATGGTGGCCAGTTTCGGGCATCGCCTGCTCATCGGTATGAGTGGTCGTGGAGGGTTGGTGACGGGCCGTGGAGTGGTTGGATCGCCCAGGTGGGTAGTTTGACCAGGGCTACTGAGCTTTTTGATGAGGTGACTTTTCGGGTTGGGGAGACTTACACGTTTCGGTGGCGGGTGATGACTGATGTGGGTGCGGGTTATGCGCGCGAGTCGGGGTCGTTTGTTTTCGGGGCTCCGCCTTTGCCGGGTGCTTCGGGCTGGGGCGGCGATTCCCGGACTCGTCCGGAGGTGTTGGCGGTGCCGGGTAATGGTCAGGTGAGGTTGAACATCGTTCGACCCACGACCGCCGGCCGCTACACCACGATTGTTTATGAGAATGCTTTTATTGATGCTGAGGGTACTTATGATGACTCGGTTTGGCAGTATTCGTATCGCCCTGTAGGGGGCCAGTGGTCGCCGTGGGCGGTGGCCAATGTTGGTAAGAGGTTCGCGAACCGGGATACCAGCAGCACCAGTGTTACCACCGACGGGATTACGGTGTCGGGTTTGCGCAACGGGGTGTCCTATGAGTTTCGGGTTAGGGCGCTGAACCGGCACGGCACCGCCATGTTGCCCGGTGTGGTTTTGTATTCCAACGGTGCTGGTTTGTTGCTGGAAAAAGGGGTCGACACCAACCCGGATAAGGTGGTGATACCCGGTGTGAACCCCCCAGCACCAGCCGGGTTGACCACCACCGGTGGTGATGGCCAGATTTCGTTGTCGTGGACCTCGGTGGGTTCTGGGGGTCCGCCGATCATCCGCTGGGAATACATCAAACAGGAACGAACCGCGGGTAACACGTCGTTCGGTGAATGGGACACCAAATGGACACCAATTCCGGGTTCGGGGCCGTCAACGACTTCGGCAACGGTCAAAGGCTTGACCAACGGCTCATCGTACCGGTTCCGGTTGCGGGCCGTGAACGCGCTGGCCGATTGGACCCACTCAGGGCAGTTGCCAGCAGGTTCCGGTAACGGCGCGCAGGCGCAGTCATTATCCGTCACCCCCGGTAAGACACCCACCGCGCCCCGTCAGGTGGCAGTGGCACCGGCCGATGGTGGGGTGAGGATCTCTTTGTTGGCCCCTCAGGGTGGTTCTGCGGTTTTGGCCTATGAGGTTCGGATGCGGCGCAGCGGTAGTGGCAGTTTTGATGCGTGGGAGTCGTTGGGGGCTCGCATCACTCCACCGGCCCGCCATTTGGCGGAATCGGCAGGGGTGCCGGTGCGGGGTTTGGTCAACGGGGTGGCTTATGACTTTGAGGTGCGGGCGGTGAACCAGTTCGGTGCCGGTCCGGCCGCGGGGGTGGTTGGTCCGGTGACACCGGTGGGCGCACCCGCTGGTGGGGCGTTGACTGCTGTTGCTGGTGATGGGCAGGTCACGCTGGCGTGGGCGGCAACGAACACGGGGGCTAGCACGGTTACGGGTTGGCAGTACCGGATGAAAACTGCTGGTGGGGGTTACGGTTCATGGACAGCGGTCACTGGTGGGGCGGCGGCTCGTAGTTTGGTGGTGGATGATCTCGCCAACGGGCGGGCCTACATCTTCCAGGTGCGGGCGGTAACCACCGATGTTCAGGTGATTGGGGCGGCGTTTGAGTCCGATGCGGTCACCCCCTCCGCGGTGCCCCCGGCGCCGTCGGTGAAAGCCACCGCGGGCAACACGATGGTTACTTTGGATTGGAGTGCTGGTGCTGGCGGTGTGGTGGGGGAGTCCAATTGGGCTGCTGTGGTTAGTGGTTGGCAGTACCGGATGAAAACCGGCACCGCTGGTTACGGGGCTTGGGTTGATGTGGCTGCGGAGGTCACGACCCGTGAGGTTGATGGTCTCACCAATGGTGTTGCCTATATGTTTGAGGTCCGAGCGCTGAACAGGATTGGTGCTGGTACTGCCGTTACCGCGACGGTGACACCGGCGACGGTGCCTGATGCGCCGGCGGTTACCACCACGGCTGGTGACAAGACGGTGACGGTGAGCTGGACACCGGGTGGTGACGGTGGTTCGGTGGTGACGGGTTGGCAGTTGCGCACCGGCGATGGTGAGTGGGTTGGTTATCCTGCTGGTACCACCTCGGTGCCGGTTCAGAATCTCGCCAATGGCACCACCTACACCTTCCAAGTCCGAGCCCAAAACGTCATGGGCAACGGCGCTGTTGGGGTTGACACTGCAACCCCTGCTACCGCCCCCGCTGCACCCACGGTTACCACCACGCCCGGTGACGAAACGGTTTCTTTGTCGTGGACACCGGGCACCGATGGGGGTTCTGTGGTGACGGGTTGGCATTTGCGGGTTGATGATGGTGAGTGGGTGGATTTGGCTGGGATGGGTTTGGGCGCTGATGCCACCTCGGTGCCGGTGTCGGATCTGACTAATGGCACCAGTTACACGTTCCACATAAGAGCCCAGAACGCGATGGGTGCCGGCGCTGTGGCCTCTGTTACGGCGACACCTGCTGCGGTACCCGCTGCCCCCACTGTGTCTGCTGCCGCCATCGATGGCACCATCACCGTTACTTGGATGGCGGGTGGTGATGGGGGGTCTGTGGTGACGGGTTGGCAGTGGCGTACCCGTATCGGTAATGCCGATTTTGGTGATTGGGCTGATGTTGGTGCGGCGGTGACCAGCGCGGTCATATCCGGTGTCGATACTGGTACCGGTCCGGTGGCCTATGTGTTCGAGGTGCGAGCGGTGAACGCGGTGGGTGCCGGCTCTGCGGGTACTTCGCCCACCATCACTCCTGGTGATGATCGGGCTGGTGATGAGGAGTACTACACCGGCCCGATCAGTAGTCCGAGTTTCTGTGCGGAGTTCTCTTTGGGTGGGGCTCGCTTGTTCGCCCTCGACAGCGATGGTGACGGTGTGGCCGATGTGTGCTCGTTGCCGTATACCCGCCGTGAGGCGATAGCCCGCCATAACGCGGTTATCACCCTGGCCAACCGGTATTCCGACCTGTATCGCCGGCTCGTGAACGCCGAGTGCGCCAACCAGCCCGGTAGCGAGGCTTGCGGGGGTGACACCCTCGCCGCTCCGGGGTTCCCGCCTCCCAACGATGGGGGCCCCTACTACTCGGGGACCATCACCGGTCCCTCCTGGTGCGCCAACCGTTCCCTGGGTGGGCTCACCACCTACCCCCTCGACAGTGATGGTGATGGGGTGGCCGATGTGTGCTCGTTGCCGTACACGCGGCGTGAGGCCATAGCCCGCCAAAAAGCCGGTGACACTCTGGCCGCCACTTATCGCGACGAGTACAGAGCCATCCTGGCCGAGGAGTGCCGCCGCTTGGGTCGCGGCAACTACGGCGACAGCGTTGCTGATTTGAACAACGACATCTGCAACTAGCCCACCTCCATCCTATTTCTCCCCGCCGGGGTGTCCCCTACCACCCTGGGTCAACCCCGGCGGGGACCCGCCCCTGTTACTTGCTCTGTGGTGGAAATACTTGCTGGGGGGGGGGGGGGGTGTGGGTATAGTAGGGGTTTATGTTGAGTTTTTTGCAGGTTGGTTTGGATTCTAGCCGGGGGGGGGGGGGGTAGGCGTGTAGCGCTGCCCTGGTTTGTTGGGCCCCTGGTTTTGTTGGGGTCGGTGTTGGTTTCGGTGGGGGGTGTGGGTGCGCAGAGTGTGCCGGGTTATCCTACATCGCCCCAGGTGGTGGTGTTGGGCGGTGGTCAGGTGCGGTTGTCGTGGGGGTCGGCGGGTGCGGATGTTTCGCGTTATGAGTATGCGTATTCTGAGCGGGCGTTTGGTCAGAGCAGTTGGGTTCCGCCGTTGGACAGGGTGGTGGATACTTCTACGGGGTTAGCGCCTACTTCGGGGGATCGTAGTGGGGTTGTGTGGCGGCCGGTTCCCGGTGGTGGGGCTGCTGGGTCGGTGGTGGTGTCGGGTTTGACGGTTGGTAGCAGCTACCGGTTCTATATACGGGCGGTGAACACTGCTGGAGCGGGCCGTATTGCGAGTATGAGTCCGGCGAATGGGCATTTTATGTCTAGTGCTCCGCCGGTGCCGGGGGGTTTGCGGGCGGTTGTTTCCGATTCCCAGGTGGAGTTGAAGTGGACCAAGGCTCGGGGTGCGGTAGCGGGGTCGGGTTTTACTACTATTTTGCGGTACGAGTACGCGATCAAACAAGGTGATGGAAAGTGGTCGGGGTGGTCGACGATACCGGATTTGATTTCGAACAATGCGGTTGTGGCGGCTGAGGATCGCGAGTCGTTCGTGGTCACGGGGTTGACCAACGATGTTGGGTATTCGTTCAGGGTGCGGGCGGTCAACAAGCATGGCAACGGTGCAGCGGGTGAGGTGGGGCCGCTGGTGGTGGGGGGTGCGCCGGGTGCTCCTCGTAACTTTGTGCAGACACCAGGTGATAAGTCGGCGTTGTTGTCGTGGCAGCTGCCCGGGGTGGTTGGCTCCCCGATAACGGGTTGGGAGGTCCGATGGTCAGTGAATACCAATGCTTTAGCGTCGGTTCAGTGGTTGAGGGTTCCTGGTGGGGCTGGGGCCAGGTCTTATAATGTGAGTGGTTTGGATAATACTGCGAATTACGTGTTTGAAGTACGGGCCATCAACGCGCTGGGCGCGGGAACGGGGGCGCGTTCTGGATTGGTGTCGCCTGGTACAGTGTTGGGAGCACCTGGTAGTTTCACAGCGACGCCGGGGGAGTCATCAGTGACGTTAAGTTGGTCGCAACCGACTGGTGTTAGTAATCTAAAGTTCCGGCGTTATGAGTATTCGGTGCGGGCTGGTGACGGTGATTGGAGTAATTGGGTTGCGATACCGGGTGGTAAGGTCACTACGGTCACGGTTCCGAATTTGACGGCGGGTGTGGGTTATCGGTTCCGCCTGCGGGCGGTGAACAATATTGGTGGGGGTGCGGTGGCGATGTCGGGGGTTGTTTATCCGGGGACGGTGCCGTCGGCACCGGCGGTGGTTGCGGAGGTGGTGTCGGATTATGAGAACGGGTTGCATCGGGTGGTTTTGTCGTGGATGGTTTCTGATGGTGGTTCGCCGATAACGAAGTGGCAGTTCAAACATGCGACAACGGTGGATGAGTTGGATGATGCGAGATGGTTGCATTTGTGTGAAACAGAGTTGGATTCGGGGTGTGGGGCGTTGCGGTCGGCGACGTTGAACAAGGGTCGGGTCAGTGATGGTCAGGGAGGTACTGTATGTCCTTATGAGAGGTGTGATCCGAATGTGGGGGTGGGGGATCAGTATTATGTGTTGCGGGGTGTGAATGCCAGGGGTGAGGGTTTGGTGTCGGGGATTGTGAGGGTGAACATTCCCAAGGGGCTTGCGGCTAAGACGAGTACTGTGTATTTGCGGGGTTACACTGCTGATCCCCGTACCGATGGTCGGCCTCATATGGGTGCCTGGGCGGGTACTTATAATGGTGGTACGCGGTTGCGGTTTGAGTGGTCGTGGAAGGTTGGTGATGGGACGTGGGATTCGTGGGTTACTCAAGATGGTAGTTTGACTAGCGCTACGGAGCTTTTTGATGAGATAACTTTCCGGGTTGGAGAAACTTACACGTTTCGGCACCGGACAGTGACTGATGTGGGTGCAGGTCATACGGTTGGGTCGGAGCCGTTTGTTTTCGGTGCTCCAGGCTTGCCGGGTGCTAAGGATTGGACAGGTGATACACGCGGCATTCCTGAAGTGTTGGCGGTTCCGGGTAATGGTCAGGTGGAGTTGAGAATTGCCAGAGCCTCAGATGGTGACCGGGTACTCCTTCCCGGTACGCACCCTCCCCATCTTAGGTATCGTTATCCGCTTGTTTATCAGACTGCTTTGATTGATACCGAGGGGGTTTATGCTGACACGGTTTGGCAGTATTCGTATCGCCCCGTAGGTGGGGAGTGGTCACCGTGGGCGGTGGCTCATATTGGTCAGCAGTTCATGGGCAACACCGGTAGTATTGGTACTGATCGGGCGTTGACGGTGTCGGGTTTGCGCAACGGGGTGGCCTATGAGTTCCGGGTTCGGGCGGTGAACCGGCACGGCACCGCCATGTTGCCCGGTGTGGTGTTGTATTCCAACGGTGCCGGTTTGGTGAGCGAATTCTACAATCGAAATCCTGACAAGGTGGTGATACCGGGTGTGAAACCCCCCGCCCCGGCCGGATTGGCTGCTGTTGGTGGTGATGGTCAGGTGGTGTTGTCGTGGGCATCGGCGGGGTCTGGGGGGCCGCCGATCATTCGCTGGGAGTACCGCAAACAGTCACGCGCCGCGGGCGATGCTGATTTCGGGGCTTGGGACACCGATTGGACACCGGTTCCCGGTAGTGGCCCCTCAACTACCTCGGCGACGGTGAGGGGTTTGACCAACGGCACCCTGTACCGGTTCCAGGTGCGGGCGGTGAACGCTTTGGTGGCTCTGGAAACCACAGGCACCAAGCGGGCTTTGATCTCCGCGGGAGCAGGCGCGCCAGCGCAATCGCTGCCGGTCACCCCCGGTAAGGCACCCACCGCGCCGCGCCAGGTGCAGGTGGTGCCCGGTGATGGTGGGGTGATGATCACTGTGATGGCCCCGGTGGCGGCCCCGGACCCGTTAGCCGGTTCTGCTGTTTTGGGTTATGAGGTTCGGATGCGGCGCAGCGGTAGTAGCAGTTTTGATGCGTGGGAGTCGTTGGGAGCTCGTATCACCCCACCGGCCCGCCACCGGGCAGAGTCTGCGGGGGTGTCGGTGCGGGGCCTTACCAACGGGGTGGCCTATGACTTTGAGGTGCGAGCGGTGAACCAATTCGGCCCCGGCCCCGCGGCGGGGGTGGTCGGTCCAGTAACACCGGTGGGCGCACCCACCGGTGGTTCGCTGCAAGCCACTGCTGGTGATGGCCAGGTCTCGCTGTCATGGGCGGCAACGAACACGGGGGGTTCCAGGGTTACGGGTTGGCAGTATCGTATGAAAACTGGTGGTGGGGGTTACGGTTCGTGGACCGCCGTCACCGGTGGGGCCGCGGCGCGCAGCCTGGTGGTGGATGGTTTGGCCAACGGTCGGGCTTATACCTTCCAGGTGCGGGCCATAACCACTGATGCTGAGGTGATTGGGGCGGCTTTTGAGTCCGAGGCGGTCACTCCCTCGGCGGTGCCCCCGGTGCCGACGGTGACTGCCACCGCTGGCGACAAAAAGATCACTCTCAACTGGGCCGCTGGTGTGAGTGGGGCGGTGGGGGAGTCGTCGTGGGCTGCTGCGGTTACGGGGTGGCAGTACCGGGCCAAGCCCAGCGACGGTGATTACGGCACCTGGTCTGATGTGCCTGCCGCAACCACCACCGTTGATGTTGGTGATTTGATGAATGGCACTGCTTATGTGTTTGAGGTCAGGGCTGAGAACAAGATGGGCCCTGGTACCGCTGCGGTTGTGACCGCTACGCCGGCTACGGTGCCTGCTGCGCCCACGGTTACCACCACGGCTGGTGATGAGATGGTGACGGTGAGTTGGACGGCTGGTGGTGATGGGGGTTCTGCGGTGACGGGTTGGCAGTTGCGCACCGATGATGGTGAGTGGGGTAGTTATCCTGCTGGTACCACCTCGGTGCCGGTTCAGAATCTCACCAACGGCACCGCTTATACCTTCCAGGTTCGAGCCCAAAACGCCATGGGTGCCGGTGCTGTTGGGGTTGACACGGCGACCCCTGCTACGACCCCTGCTGCTCCTACTGTTACCGCGACACCTGGTGATGGGATGGTTATTTTGTCGTGGACACCGGGCACCGATGGGGGTTCTGCGGTGATGGGTTGGCATTTGCGGGTTGATGATGGTGAGTGGCAGGACCTGACCGGGATGGATGATGCCACCTCGGTGCCGGTACCCAACCTGGTCAACGGCACCAGCTATACCTTCCACATAAGAGCTCAGAACGCTATGGGCCCCGGTGTGGTGGCCACCATCGCGGCGATGCCGGCCATGGTGCCCGCCGCTCCCAATGTTGCTGCTGCGGTCACCGATGGGGCCATCACTGTCACCTGGAAGGCGGGTGCCGATGGTGGGTCTGTGGTGACGGGTTGGCAGTGGCGTACCCGTATCGGGAGCGCCGGTTTCGGTGACTGGGTCGATGTTGGTGCGGCCACGATGAGCACGGTCATAGGCGGGGTCGATACCGGTACCGGTCCGGTGGGCTACACCTTCGAGGTGCGAGCCATCAACGCCGTGGGTGCAGGCCCCGCGGGTACCTCGTCCATGGTCACCCCTGGTGAGGATGCTCCCGGTGGCGACACCCCCAGCGATGAGGTTTACTACACCGGCCCGATCAATAGCCCGAGTTTTTGTGCGGAGTTCTCTTTGGGTGGGGCCCGCCTGTTCGCTTTGGACAGCGATGGTGATGGGGTGGCCGATATTTGTTCGCTGCCGTATACCCGCCGTGAGGCGATAGCGCGGCATAACGCGGTTATTACCCTTGCGAACCGGTACTCGGATTTGTATCGCCGGATTGTGAACGCTGAGTGTGCTAATCAGCCCGGTGATGAGGTTTGTGGGGGTGATGAGTTGGCTGTGCCGGGGTTCCCGCCGCCCAACGATGGGGGTCCTTATTATTCGGGGACCATCACCGGTCCTTCCTGGTGTGCTAATCGTTCTTTGGGTGGGCCCACCACGTATCCGTTGGATAGTGATGGTGATGGGGTGGCTGATGTGTGCTCGTTGCCGTATACGCGGCGTGAGGCTATAGCCCGCCAGAAAGCGGGTGACATCCTGGCTGCTACCTATCGTGACGAGTACAGGGCTGTGCTTGCTGAGGAGTGTCGCCGTTTGGGTCGTGGCAACTACGGCGACAGTATTGCTGATCTGGACAACGACATCTGCGCCTAACCAACTCCCACCTAATTTCTCCCTGCCGGGGTGCCCGCTACCACCCTGGGTCAACCCCGGCGGGGACCCACCCCTGTTACCTGCTCTGTGGTGGAAATACTTGCTGGGGGGGGGGGTGCGGGTATAGTAGAGGTTTATGTTGAGTTTTTTGCGGGTTGTTTTGGGTTCTAGCCGGGGGGGGGGGTAGTCGTTTAGCGCTGCCCTGGTTTGGGTTCCTGGTTTTGGTGGGGTTGGTGGGGTCGGTGTTGGTTGGGGTGGGGGGTGTGGGTGCGCAGGGGGGTGTACCCGCGGCTCCGCGATCGCCGAAGGTGGAGGTGTTGGGTGGTGGTCAGGTTCGGTTGTCGTGGGAATCGCCGGGGTCGGGGGAGGTGCGTTATGAGTATGTGTTTTCACAGTCGACCGATGGTGGGACCAATTGGGTTCCGCCGGTGGACAGGGTGGTGGCTTCTACAGGGGGATTAGCGCCCACTTCGAGGGATCGTAGTGGGGTTGTGTGGAGGACGGTGCCCGGTGGTGGGGCTGCTCGGTGGGTGGTGGTGTCGGGTTTGACGGTTGGTAGCACCTACCGATTCTTCGTAAGGGCGGTGAACGCTGCGGGAGCGGGGCGAATTCGTGAGCTTTCTAGCACGGTGAGTGGGGATTTGGTGTCTGATGTTGCGCCGGCACCGGCGGGTTTGCGGGCGGTTGTTTCCGATTCCCAGGTGGAGTTGAAGTGGACGCAGGCTCGGGGCACGGTTGCAGGGTCGGGGTTTTCTCCTATTTTGCGGTATGAGTACGCGATTAAACAAGGTGATGGGGGATGGTCGGGGTGGTCGGTGATGGCCGATGATGGTAGTTCGGCTGGGGATCGTGAGTCGTTCGTGGTTTTGGGTTTGACCAATGATGTTGGGTATTCGTTCAGGGTGCGGGCGGTTAACAAGCATGGCAACGGGGCCACAGGTGTGGTGGGGCCGGTGGTGGTGGGGGGCGCGCCGGGTGCTCCTCGTAACTTTGTGGTGACACCGGGTGATAAGTCGGCGTTGTTGTCGTGGCAGCCGCCGGGGGTGGTTGGCTCCCCAGTAACGGGTTGGGAAGTCCGGTGGTCAGACGGTAATTACGGCACTTTGGCGGAAGCTGATTGGAACCGGGTTCCTGGTGAGGCCGGGGCCAGGTCTTATTATGTGACCGGTTTGGATAATACCCAGAGTTATGTGTTTGAGGTGCGAGCTGTTAACGCGTTGGGTGGGGGTTTGGGGGCGCGTTCTGGGTTCGTTTATTTGGGTAAGCTGCTGGATGCACCTGCTAATTTGGAGACGAAGACGGTGAAGGATTCGTCGGTGACATTAGGGTGGGAACGGCCAGCTAATTTCTCTAGTAGTGGTGATAGTGCGGGGTTTCAGCATTATGAGTATTCGGTGCGGGCTGGTGACGGGCAGTGGGGTAGTTGGGTGACGATACCGGGTGACTACACGACTGAAGAGTTTACGGTTCCGGGTTTGAAGGCGGGCACCGGGTATCGGTTCCGGTTGCGGGGGGTGAATGTTGTTGGTGCTGGTGCGGTGGCTGAAACGGGGGTTGTTTATCCGGGGACGGTACCGTCGGCGCCGGCAGTGTCCGCAGAGGTGGTGTCGGATTACACGATAGGGTTGCATCAGGTGGTTTTGTCGTGGAGGGGTTCCGATGGTGGTTCACCGATAACGAAGTGGCAACTGAAGCGGGTAGAAGGTGCGGCTAATGTGGGGAAGTTGACCAGCGCGACGTGGTATGATTTGTGTGATAACACCACGGGGTTAGATCCGACCTGTGCGGGGTTATCGACGTTTACGGTGACCAAGAATCGGACCTTAGATTACCAGAATGCAACTGGCTGTTTTGTTGGGGTGTGTGTGGGGAGTTTGAAGGTGGGGGAGCATTATTTTGTGTTGCGGGCGCAGAATGCCAGGGGTGTGGGTTTAGAGTCGGGGGTGGTGAGGGTGAACATTGCTAATGGTGTTCCCGCTATGCCGAGGAACGTGTATTTGAGGGGTTATACTGATGATCCCCTTACCGGTGGTCGTCCTCATATGGGGTCAAGATTTCCTGCTAGTTATCTTCATGGTGGTACGCTTTTGCGGTTGGAGTATTCCTGGAAAGCTGGTGATGGGGTGTGGAGTGGATCGGCTACTCTAGATGGCAGGTTGAGGGATGCTACTGATGGTTTTGATGAGATTACCTTCCGAGTTGGGGAGACTTACACGTTCAGGCACCGGGCGGTGTCTGATGTGGGGGCGGGTTATGCGATCGAGTCGGAACCGTTTGTGTTCGGGGCTCCGCCTTTGCCCGGTGCTGATGGTTGGACGGGTGTACCCTTCACGCGTCCGCAGGTGTTGGCGGTGCCGGGTAATGGTCAGGTGAAGTTGAACATCGTTCGACCCAAAGGAAGGTTTATAAGACGTAGTGGTGGTTTTGTGGTTGGTTATGAGAATGCTTTCACCGATACCGATGGTACTTATGATGACACGGTTTGGGAGTATTCGTATCGGCCTACTGGTGGCGAGTGGTCGCCGTGGGCGGTGTCCAATACGGGTCAAAGGTTCGCGGGGCGGGCTGCGAACAGCGCCGATGTGGCTGGCGATGGGATCGTGGTGTCGGGTTTGCGCAATGGGGTGGCCTATGAGTTCCGGGTCAGGGCGCTGAACCGGCACGGCACCGGTTGGTTGCCGGGTCCGGTGTTGTATTCCAACGGTGCCGGTTTGCATAACAAAGCCTCCGATGTCATACCCGACAAGGTGGCCATACCGGGTGTGGCACCCCCCGCCCCGGCAGGGTTGACGGCTTCGGGTGGTGATGGCCAGGTAACGCTGTCGTGGATGTCGGTGGGGTCGGGAGGTCCGCCGATCATCCGCTGGGAATACATCAAGGATTCAAAAGCTGCGGGTTCGACCACATGGAGTGGTTGGGACAGTGTTTGGACTCCGGTTCCGGGTTCGGGGCCGTTGACGACTCAAGCGGTGATAAAGGGTTTGACCAACGGCACGACGTACCGGTTCCGCCTGCGGGCGGTGAACGCTTTGGCAGTCTTCGACAGTGAAGGTGTTTTGGATACTGTGACTACCGATGTCAACAAGGGTGCGCAGGCACAGTCATTGGCAGCCACCCCCGGTAAGGTGCCCACCGCGCCCCGCCAAGTAACAGTGACACCGGCCGATGGTGGGGTGAGGGTTACTTTGTTGGCTCCGCAGGGTGGTTCTGATGTTTTGGGCTATGAGGTTCGGGTGCGCCGCAGCGGTAGTGGCAGTTTTGATGCGTGGGAGTCGTTGGGAGCTCGCATCACCCCGCCAGCTCGTCATTTGGCGGAATCGGTTGGGGTGCCGGTGCGGGGTTTGGTCAATGGGGTGGCTTATGACTTCGAGGTGCGGGCGGTGAACCAGTTCGGTGCCGGCCCCGCCGCAGGAGTGGTCGGCCCGATAACACCGATCGGCGCACCCACCGGAGGTTCGCTGTCTGCGACTGCTGGTGATGGGCAGGTCACTTTGTCGTGGGCGGCAACGAACACGGGGGGTTCTGTGGTTACGGGTTGGCAGTACCGCATGAAAACCAACGGTGGGGGTTACGGTTCGTGGACCGCGGTCACCGGTGGGGCGGCGGCCCGGGGTTTGGTGGTGGATGGTTTGGCCAATGGTCGGTCCTACACGTTCCAGGTGCGAGCGGTGACTACCAATGTTCAAGTGATTGGGGCGGCGTTCGAGTCCACCCCTGTCACCCCATCGGCGGTGCCCCCCGCCCCCACAGTGAAAGCCACCGCTGCCAATACGATGGTCACTTTGAACTGGACCGCTGTTGATGGTGGGGCGGTGGGGGAATCGTCGTGGGCTGCTGCGGTTACTGGTTGGCAGTACCGGATGAAAACCGGCACCGCCGGTTACGGGGCTTGGGTTGATGTGCCTGCTGCTACGACCATCCGTGAGGTTGATGGTCTCATCAACGGTGTTGCTTATACCTTTGAGGTCCGGGCGCAGAACAGGATTGGTGCTGGTACCGCTGCTACCGCGACGGTGATGCCGGCGACGGTGCCTGATGCGCCGGCAGTGACCACCACGGCTGGTGACAAGACGGTGACGGTGAGCTGGACGGCTGGTGGTGATGGGGGTTCTGCGGTGACGGGTTGGCAGTTGCGCACCGATGATGGTGAGTGGGGTAGTTATCCTGCTGGTACCACCTCGGTGCCGGTTCAGAATCTCACCAACGGCACCACCTACACCTTCCAGGTGCGAGCCCAAAACGCCATGGGGGCTGGGGCTGTTGGAGTTGACACCGCGATGCCGGCGATGACCCCCGCTGCTCCCACCGTTACCACCACCGCCGGTGACGGTACGGTTACTTTGTCGTGGACACCCGGCACCGATGGGGGGTCTGCGGTGACGGGTTGGCACTTGCGGGTCGATGAAGGCCAGTGGCAGGACCTGACCGGCATGGGTTTGGGCGCTGATGCCACCTCGGTGCCGGTGCTGAACCTTGTCAACGGCACCAGCTACACGTTCCACATAAGAGCCCAAAACGTGATGGGTCCCGGGGCTGTGGCCTCTGTCACGGCGACACCGGCGGCGGTGCCTGCGGCTCCCACCGTCACAGCAACGACTACTAATGGCACTATCACCGTTACCTGGATGGCGGGTGGTGATGGGGGTTCTGTGGTGACGGGTTGGCAGTGGCGTACCCGTATCGGGAGCGCCGGTTTCGGTGAGTGGGCCGATGTTGGTGCGGCCACGATGAGCGCGGTCATATCCGGTGTGGATACCGGTACCGGTCCGGTGGGCTACACCTTCGAGGTGCGAGCCATCAACCCGGTGGGTGCTGGCCCCGCGGGCACTTCGCCCACCATCGTCCCCGGTGATGACAAAGCTGATGATGAGGGTTACTACACCGGCCCGATCAGTAGCCCGAGTTTTTGTGCCGAGTTCTCTTTGGGCGGGGCACGCTTGTTCGCTCTCGACAGCAACGGTGACGGTGTGGCTGATGTGTGCTCGTTGCCGTATACCCGCCGTGAGGCCATAGCCCGCCACAACGCGGTTATCACCCTGGCCAACCGGTATCCCGATTTGTACCGTCGGCTCGTCAACGTCGAGTGCGCCAACCAACCCGGTAGCGAGACCTGCGGGGGCGACACCCTGGCTACACCCGGGTTCCCGCCCCCCAATGATGGGGGTCCCTATTATTCGGGGACCATTACCGGTCCTTCCTGGTGCGCCAACCGCTCCCTGGGAGGCCCCACCACCTACCCCTTGGACAGTGATGGTGACGGGGTGGCCGATGTGTGCTCGTTGCCGTACACGCGGCGTGAGGCCATAGCCCGCCAAAAAGCCGGTGACACCCTGGCTGCCACTTACCGCGACGAGTACAGAGCCATCCTGGCCGAGGAGTGCCGCCGCTTGGGCCGCGGCAACTACGGCGACAGCACCGCTGATCTGAACAACGACATCTGCAACTAGCCCACCTCCATCCTATTTCTCCCCGCCGGGGTGCCCCCTACCACCCTGGGTCAACCCCGGCGGGGACCCACCCCTGCCAGAACGACTTCTGCTACAACTAGCCCATCACCAACCTGGATGGCTTCGGTGGCAGACTGGGGGTGGTGAGAGCGGCCATAACGCTGGAGCAGTGCTGGCATCGGGTGCCGGGGGGTACGGCTGCGGCGGCGTTGGGATGTGTGAGGGCTCTGCAACGGTTGCCCGTGCCGCCGGAGATGGTGGGTATATCGGCTTGGCACCGGGATCCTCCCCAGGCCCCCTTTGCTCCCGAGGTGCCCATGGCCACTGTGGGGTTGCCCCGAACCGCCCTGTACTGGGGGTGGCATCATCGGCGCCGGCCATCCGTGGAGCGGGTTGCCGGGGCGGTGGATGTGATCCACGCCACCGGAATGGCGGTACCGCCCCGCACCGCACCGCTAGTGGTGACGGTAAACGACCTGGCGTTTCGTCACTACCCCGATCATTTCACCAGCCGAGGACTCCGGTTCTTTGAGCAGTCGCTGGAGCTGACCCGCAGCGAGGCCGACATCGTGATATGCCCGTCGCAGCACACGGCTGATGATTGCGTGCGGGCCGGGATCGGGGCCGAAAGGGTGCGGGTGGTTCCATACGGGGTGGATGACCTGCTGGTGCCGGCGAGCGAAGCCGAGGAGGTGCGCCGGCGGTTCGGGTTGTCCGAGCGGTTCGTGCTGTGGATCGGCACCCTGGAGCCCCGCAAGAACCTGCCGGGGCTGCTGGAGGCGTGGAGGATGCTCGACCGTAACGGTGAGGAACTGGTGCTGGCCGGACCGCAGGGCTGGCGGCCGAACCTGACCGGTGCTGTTGACTCGGCCGGTCCCGTATCATCAGGGTCGCTGCGCCGCCGGCGGCCGAACCGGACCGGTGCTGTTGACTCGGCCGGTCCCGTATCATCAGGGTCGCTGCGCCGCCGGCGGCCCAACCGGACCGGTGCTGTTGACTCGGCCGGTCCGTCGGTGCGGTGGCTGGGGTTTGTGGCCGAGACCGACAAGCGGGCTCTGCTGCGGGCGGCGACCGCGGTTTGCTATCCGAGCCTGACCGAGGGCTTCGGTTTGCCGGTGCTGGAGGCGATGGCTCAGGCCACACCGGTGGTCACCTCGGCAACGGGGGCAACCGCCGAGGTGGCCGGGTCGTCCGGGTTGCTGGTCGATCCCACCCGGCCGGGCGAGATTGCAGGGGCACTGGCCGGGCTGCTGGACAATACCGGCGAAGCGGCTCGCCTGGGTCGGCAGGGACGGGAACGGGCGCTGGCAGTGTTCACCTGGTCCCGCACTGCTGGGGAGCTGTATGGTGCCTACCGGGAGTTGGCGGGCCGGTGAGCGTGACCTGCTGATGGGGGACACGATCTCGGTTGGGGTCAACCTGCTCTGGCTCCGGCCCGGCCGGGTCGGGGGGTCCGAGGAGTATGCCGTCCGGCTGCTGGCCGCCATCGACTTCGATGCGCCCGTGCGCCTGACCCTGTTCGCCCAACCCGGTTTCAGCGGAGCCCATCCGAGGCTGGCCGAGCGCCACGAGGTGGTGACCTCACCGGTGGGGAGGGGTCGCCCGCTTCGGGTTCTCAGCGAGAACACCTGGCTGGCCGATCAGTGCCGCCGCCGCCGCCCCAACCTGGTTCACCATTTCGGGGGCACGGTACCCCTGATCGGCAACCGCCCCTCGATCGTGACCATCCACGATGTTCAACCCCTGGAGTTTCCCGAACGTTTCGGTGTGGTCAAGAGGTCGTACCTGCGGATGATGCTGCCGTGGTCGGTGCGCCGGGCCGAGGCGGTGGTTACCGTTAGTGGCTTCTGCCGGGATCGCCTGGTGGATCACCTGGGGGTTGATCCCCGGCGGGTGCGGGTTCTGCCGGCACCGGTGTTGGCTTCCACAGAGGCCTCCGCCAACTCCCGCTTGACCGCCCCGCCGTTGGTTGCTGCCAACCCGGGTGGGGTGGAGCCGGCACCGGGTGTCTCGACCTCCGCCAGGCCGCCGTTGGTTGCCGATCTGTCCCGGCCGTTCGTGCTGTACCCGGCAATCACCTACCCTCACAAGAACCATGCGGTGCTGCTGCGGGCGCTGGCCCGGCTGGCCGGCCGGGGGTTGGAGGTGGACGTGGTGGTTACCGGCATTCCCGGCCCACTCGATGGCGAGCTGGACCGGCTGGCGGACGCTCTCGGGCTGGGGGAGCGGTGGCACCGGCTGGGTCGCATCCCCGCGGGGGTGCTGGAGGGGTTGTACCGCCAGGCGCTGGCCGTTGTGTTCCCGTCGCGTTATGAGGGTTACGGGCTTCCGGTTGTCGAGGCCATGATCCGAGGCTGCCCGGTGATGGCCGCTGATGCCGGATCACTGCCCGAGGTGGTGGGATCGGGGGGGTATCTGGTCGATCCCGATGATGATGCTTCGTGGGCTACCGCCATCGAATCCCTGCTCCTCGACCCTCGTGCTCGCCGGAATCTGGTCGAGGCCGGCCGGTCCCGGGCGCAGGAGCTGGCCGGATTGGACCCCGCAGCCGAGTTGTGCGCTCTCTACTTCGAGGTGGCCGGGTGAGCGCCGGGTTGAGGATCCTGGTGCTGTGCCCGCACTATGAGCCGGATACCGCCCCCACCGGGGAGATCATGACGATCCTTTGCCGGCACTGGGTGGAGCGTGGTCATCGGGTCGAGATCATCACCAGCCTTCCGTGGTACCGGGACCATGCCGTGGCTGCCGGGTGGTCGGGACGTCTCCTGCGGACCCAGCACGAGGTTTGGGGTCGGATTCGCCGCTGGCATCCGTTTCCTTCCCGAAAGGGCCGGCTGGTGGCCAGGGCGGTATCGTTCGCCGGTTTCACCGTGCTGGCCGGAGCGGACGCGGTGGCGACCTCGAGACGGTGCGATGTGGTGTTCGCCATGTCACCGCCTCTCACTCTGGGAGTGGCCGGGAGGGTTGCGGCCCGGATGCGACGGGTACCGCTGGTGTTCAACGTGCAGGATGTGTTTCCCGATGTGGCGGTTGAGACGGGCGTGCTGCGGGGTTCTCGGGGGGTGGCCGCGGCCCGCCGGCTGGAGCGCCGGGTGTACCGGTGGGCCAATGCGGTGACCGTGTTGTCGGAGGGCATGGCCGGCAATGTGAGGGCCAAGCTGGACCCCGGTGACCATGAGTCCAAAGTGGTGGTTATCCCCAATGTGGTGGATGTGGACCGCATCACCCCCGCTGACCGCCACAACCGCTACAGGGCGGAGTTGGGGTCGGGTGGCGGCAGCAGCGGCAGGGGCCCGGACTCGGCGGCCTCGCGGCTTGGCCAGCCGGGGGCGGAGTTGGGGTCGGGTGGCGGCCGCGGCCCGGAAGCGATCGGAACGGTGGTGATGTATGCCGGTAACCTGGGCTATTCCCAGTCGCTGGAGTTGGTGGTGGCGGCTGCGGAGCGGTTCGCCGGTGAGGGGCGGGATGATGTCCGGTTCGTGGTCAACGGCGACGGGGTGGCTCGCCCTCTGGTGGCTGAAGCGGCCCGGCACCTGGACAATTTGACCCTCGTGGGCTGGCAACCGCCCGAGCGCCTGGGTGAGGTTCTGGCGGCTGCCGATCTGCACCTGATTCTGCTGCGAAAGGGGCTGGGGGCCTCGAGCGTGCCCTCCAAGGTGTACTCGGTGCTGGCCGCGGGCCGGCCAATGGTGGCTGCCGTCGACCGGGGTAGCGAGATTGAGCGATTGCTGGTGGCCGCCGGTGCCGGCCGGACGGTGGATCCCGATGATGTGGATGCCTTCTGCTCCACGGTGGCCGAGATGGTTGACGACCCCAGCGGTTTGGCCGAGATGGGTCGCCGGGCACGGGCCTATGCCGAACAGATCCCCAGTCCCGGCCAGGTGGCCGATAGGTATCTGGAGCTGTTCCAGCGCCTGGCCCGGCCTTAGCTCGCATCCTTGGGGCTGCGGATCGGACCACGAATCGCAAACCGGACCACGGGCTACAGGTATGGGTTTGCCGGTTGGGCCGGGTAGCGTAGTTGGCTGTGGCAAGAGCCTCTGGTTCACGAAAGGTGGCGCGGGCCGCGTCAATGGGCGAGGCCAGCCGGCAGCGCCGGTTCATCGGCTTCCCTGCGGTCCTGACGCTCATCATACTGCTCGGCAGCGGGGTGGTGGCGATGGCCTACACCCTGCGCGAGGCCGAATCTCGTCCCAGTATCAGCGATCACTGGCATTCGGCCTACGGGGTATGGGACTGCACCGACGGCGAGGACGGGGCGTTTCAGCCGGTTTTCCAGGGTCGGCAGAACAGCCAGGGTTTCCCCTATGACCCCGAGGGCATCCATTCCCACTCCGACGGGATCATCCACATTCACCCGTACACCGCCAACGCGGCGGGTGAGGATGCCGTGATGGGTAAGTTCTTCGAGAGCATGTTCGTGACCATGGACGAGAACGCCATTCAGGCATCGGAGTTCGGGGTGATCAGCGCGGCGGATGCCGTTTGCAACGGGGAGCCGGCGGTTATCCAGATCGTGCGCTGGTACAACGCGCTTACCGCGGGGGTGGCGCCGCCCGATGAGCGGATCTACGAGGATTTCGACAAGATTCACTTCAAAAATGATGGCGAGGCCTTCACGCTGGCCCTTGCCCCTCGCGACGCGGTAGTGCCCCCGCCTCCCACCATCAACGATCTTCTCTCTGTATCGCCGTCACTGACCGCCAATCTCCAGCAGCCCGAGGGTCCGGTTCGCATTGAGGAAACGCCTGAGGGCGAGATCCCGGGGGTTAGGGTGGAGGACAGCGGCTGAGCCCGGTTGGGGTCGGGTTAAAGGGCAGCCGTTGAGCCCGAGCTCCGACATGGACGCGGTGATTCTGGCTGGGGGCTTCGGTACATGGACGCGGTGATTCTGGCCGGGGGCTTCGGTACATGGACGCGGTGATTCTGGCCGGGGGCTTCGGTACCCGGTTGCGGCCCCTGACCTTGAACCGGCCCAAGCAGATGCTGCCGGTTGTGGATCGACCCATGATCGAGCATGTGGTCGGGCACCTGGGAGCGCAGGGGGTATCCCGGGCCATCCTGTCGCTCGGATACCGGCCCGACGGCTTCGAGGCGGCCTATCCGCAGCGTCGCTGTGCCGGGGTGGAGCTGCTCTACGCCGTCGAGCCCGAACCGCTGGACACGGCTGGAGCCATTGCCTTTGCCGCTCGCACCGCCGGAGTGGACGGCACCTTCATCGCGATGAACGGTGATGTGATCAACCGTTTTCCCCTGGCCGGCCTGCTGGAGTTGCACCGCCGGGCCCGGGCCCGGGCCACCATAGCCCTGGCCCCGGTGGCCGACCCCTCCCGCTACGGCGTGGTGGTGTGCGATCCCAACGGCAGGGTGCAGAGGTTCGTGGAGAAGCCCCCGGCCCTCCAGGCCCCCAGCAACCAGATCAGTGTTGGCATATACGCCCTGGAGCTCCGGGCGCTGGACTCGGTTCCCGAGGGGGGGCGGGCATCCATGGAGCGGGAGATTTTCCCCGGCCTGGTTTCCCAGGGCGGGTTGTACGCGCTGGGGTGGGATGGGTTCTGGGTGGATGCCGGCACTCCCGAAACCTACCTGGAGGTGCAGCTTGCTCTGGCGGGCGAAGGTTGGGTTCATCCCGCGGCGGTGGTGTCGCCCGGGGCATCGGTGACGCACTCGGTGGTGATGGATGGGGCTGTTGTTCACCCGGGTGCCGCGATCATCGATTCCGCGGTTCTACCCGGGGCCCGGGTGGGTCGGGATGCGACGGTGGAGGGCTCCATCGTGGGCTACCGGGCCGAAATCGGAGCCGGTGCCCGCCTGAGCGACCTGTCCGTGGTGGGGGACGGCTGCGTGATCCCCCCCCAGGCCGTTCTGCGGGCCGAGCGGTTGCCAGCGGCTGGGTAAGCGGCTGGGCCACCAGTTGATTGAGCTGGGTAAGCGGCTGGGCCACCAGTTGATTGAGCCGGGCTAGCGGCTGGGTCACCAGTTGATTGAGCTGGGCTAGCGGAAGAGGTCCTCGGTGGGGGGGCGGATCAGATCCTGCTGGATGCTTCCGGGGCCGAGCCAGGCCGGGTCAACCCCCCGGATGACGGCCACCGGGACGCCGGCGGCCTTGCCCATCACCAGCTCGGCGGCAGCGGCCAGCTCGTCGCTGATGGCCACCTCGGTCACTTGAAGCTCACGTCCCGAGGCATCGGGAGTTCCTCGCAGGTCGAGTATGGGGCGGATCCCGGCTATACCAATGGCCACATCGGTAACTCCCCGCCGCCAGGGCCTCCCGAAGGTGTCGGAGATGATAACCCCCACCTCCACCCCGGCTCGGGCCCTGATCCCGTCGCGTATGCGCCGGGCCGAGCGGTCGGGATCGTCGGGCAGGAGCGCGACCATCCCGCTAGCCACGTTGGACCGGTCGACTCCGGCGTTGGCGCATACGAATCCGTGCTTGGTCTCGCTGATTATGAGGTTGTCCCGGCGCCGCAGCACCCGCACCGACTCCCGCTCCACCACCGGTTGGTGCGACCGGGGATCATTAGGGTCCACGGCGGCCATGGCGTTTTCGGCCTTGGACACGATCTTCTGGGTGACCACCACCACATCGCCGCCGGCCAACCCGGCCGCCCCGGCGATTAGGCCGGCCAGATCGGCACCCGCCCCGATTTCCGGCAAACCCTCAACCCCGAAAATCTCCAGCCTCATGCCCGGACCCTTTCTGGCTCGACCCAGGTTTGGGTTAGCCGGTTTCATGCCCGGCCCCTACCGGCTTGACCCAGGACGACTCGGGCCAGCGCGGTGGCCTCCTCGGGTCCGTTCATCACGGTGTGGGTTACCACGCAGTTCATGCCGGACGCCTCCACATCGGGGGCCAGGTGGGCATCGGCCTCATCTATCACCAGGGTGGCAGCCACATCCCGGTACAGCCGGGCCACCCCGACCACCGAGCACTCGTGACCCAGCTCCAGCATGAGCCGGTCGGCGGGGCCCTTCAGCGCCGCGCCGTTCACGATGGGGGACACCGCCATCACCGCTTCCCGGCGAGCAGCCACCGCCTCCCTGACCCCGGGCACCCCCAGCACCGGAGCGATGGACACGATGGGGTTGGAGGGGGCGATGATGATTCTCGTGGCCCGGGTCAGGGCCTCGATCAGGCCCGGTGCGGGGTGGGCGCTCTCCAACCCGGCCACCCGAACCCCGGTCACGGTCACGTTGTGGCGGCGGCGCACGAAGTAGTCCTGGAAGTCGATCTCCCCCTCATCAACGGTGGTGATCCTGGTTCGGATCGTGTCGTTGGTTACCGGGACAACGGCCAGTTCCAGACCCCAGGCGGTCGCGATCTCCCCGGTCACCGAGGCCAGATCGGCTCCCTGCCCCAGCCGGTGGGTGCGGTACAGGTGGGTGGCCAGGTCGCGGTCGCCCAGCCGGAACCAGGTGATGCCCCCGTAGCGATCCAGAGCTTCCATGGCCTGCCAGGTCTCCCCGGCCAATCCCCACCCGGTCTCGGGGTTCACCGCCCCGGCCAGCGTGTAGATCACGGTGTCCAGGTCCGGGCTCACGTGGAGTCCGTGCAGGACGGTGTCGTCGGCCGTGTTCACCACCGCGAGCTGATCCCTGGGAGGGTGGACCCGAACCAGGCCGGTGAGGAGCTTGGCCGCCCCCACCCCTCCCGCCAGCGTAACCACACCCCCGGTCAGGAGAGTTCCTTGCTGGTGATCGGATGGGGTCGGGTTGGTTCCTCCGGTCAAGAGAGTCCCTTGAGCTTGCCCTGGAGCAGATCCAAGTCGGCATCCACCATCATGGTCACCAAACTCGGGAACTCCACCTCCCGATGCCATCCGAGGATGGAAGCGGCTCGGTTGCCGTCGCCCACCAGCAGGTCCACCTCGGCCGGGCGCATGAAGGCCTCGTCGATCACCACGTAGTCCCGGTAGTCCATGCCCAGGTGGCCGAAGGCGAGCTCGCAGAACTCCCGGACCGAGTGGGTCTCCCCGCTGCACACCACGTAATCGCCGGGTTCTTCCTGCTGGAGCATCAACCACATGGCCTTCACGTAGTCCCCGGCGAAACCCCAGTCACGCTTGGCATCCAGGTTTCCCAGCCGCAGCTCATCCTGGCGCCCCAGCGATATGGAGGCCACCGCGTGGGAGATCTTGCGGGACACGAACTCCAGTCCCCGGCGGGGGGATTCGTGATTGAACAGGATGCCCGAGCTGGCGTGCAGCCCGTAGCTTTCCCGGTAGTTGACGGTGATCCAGTGGCCGTACACCTTGGCGACACCGTAGGGGCTCCGGGGATAGAACGGGGTGGTCTCGGTCTGGGGCACTTCCTGCACCTTGCCGAACATCTCACTGCTGGAGGCCTGGTAGAAGCGGATGCTCGGATTCACGATGCGGATGGCGTCGAGCAGGCGGGTCACCCCCAGGGCGGTGGTCTCGCCGGTGAGAACCGGCTGACCGAAGGAGGTTTGCACGAACGACTGGGCCGCCAGGTTGTAAACCTCGGTGGGCCGGTGTTGCCGCAGAGCCTCGATCAGGGATGCCTCGTCGAGCAGGTCCCCGCCGGTAATGGTTATCCGGTTCTGGAGGTGGGCGATTCGTTCGAAGCTGACGGTGCTGG
Source organism: Candidatus Poriferisocius sp. (assembly GCF_965202595.1). Taxonomy (GTDB): domain Bacteria; phylum Actinomycetota; class Acidimicrobiia; order Acidimicrobiales; family Bin134; genus Poriferisocius. Next base: position 1,515,534 of record NZ_OZ241836.1, on the reverse strand, counting down.
AGCGCCGGACCAGCCCCACCACCTCGTAGCCCATGTCGAGCAGGTACTCGGCCAAATAGGAGCCGTCCTGGCCGGTTATCCCGGTGATCAGCGCTCGCCGGGGGTGTTCATCGGCCATGGGAGGCTCCGGGGCCATGGGCTCGGCACTCGGTTTGCGGGGTGGGGTGTTCATCGGCCATGGGGGCCTCCGGCTGGAGGGTTCAGGCGGCGGCGGGTTTCGGCCAGGGTCTCGGCCAGGGTTTCGGTCAGGCCGATCTCCGGGGTCCAGCCGGTGGCCTCCCGGAGCTTGGTGTTGTCGCCCCGCATGGCCGGTTCGTCCACGGGACGGAACAGGCGGTCGTCCTGCTCCAGGGTCATCGGAGCCTCGGCCAGGCTCAAAAGGATCTCCGCCACCTCGGACACGGCCACATCCCGGCCCGTGCACACGTTGAAGGCCTCGCCCGGCTCACCGTGTACGACCAGCAGGCGGTAGGCCCTGACCACGTCACGCACATCGGTGAAATCGCGTCGAGCCGAGAGGTTGCCCACCGGCACCCTGGTCTTGCCGGACTGCTCGTTGCGGACGATCCGGGCGGCCAGCGCCGGGGCCAGGAATCGGTCGCTCTGGCCCGGGCCCAGGTGGTTGAAGGCCCGAGCCCGGATGACCCCGAGGCCGTGACCCAGAAAGCCCTGGATGCACACCATCTCGGCGGCGGCCTTGCTGGCGGCGTAGGGATTGACCGGTCGGAGGGGGGCGTGCTCGTGTAGGGGCAACTCGTCGAGGTTGACACGCCCGTACACGTCGCTGCTGGTGACCGACAGCAGGCGCTCCACTCCCGCATCTATGCAGGCCCGGACCACGTGGAGGGTACCGTCGGCGTTGGTCCGGAAAGTGCCCAGGGGGTCGTCCCAGGAAGCGGCCACGTCGCTCTGGCCGGCCAGGTGATACACCGCCTCCGGCTTCGCCTCCGCAATCAGCTCGGCCAGGGCTCCGGCATCCTCGATGGGGGGACCGCCGATGACGCGGTCCACCTCCACAACGTCGTCGTCACAGGCGTTCAGATGAGCGACAAGGTGAGTGCCCACAAACCCTCGTGACCCGGTAACCAGGGCTCGCATCGCCACGAGTGTGCCACCTCGAGCCGGGATCTGCCGTACCAGCCCCTGATCTGCTCATAATCTGTTCCCGCTGGTGGCCCTAGCGGGCCGGTACGGTGGTGACGTGGACGAAGCGCAGTTGCCGGGTGGGTCGGGTTCGGAGGATCCGCAGTTGCCGGGTGGGTCGGGTTCGGAGGATCCGCAGTTGCCGGGTGGGTCGGGTTCGGAGGATCCGCAGTTGCCGGGTGGGTCGGGTTCGGAGGATCCGCAGTTGCCGGGTGGGTCTGGTTCGGACGAAGTGCAGTTGTCGGGTGGGTCTGGTTCGGACGATCCGCTGGTCGAGTGCATCAGGAACGGCATATACGCGGCGGTTGGGCTCGGGCTGCTCGCCGTCAATCGCTTTCAGGCCGCCCGGCAGGATTGGGCCGGCCGGATGCCCGATGACCTGCGGGATTCCCTGGCCGACCTGGCCGATCAGATTCCTGAGGACATCCGGTACTCGGTGACCGACCTGGCTCGCCAACTCCCCGAGTCGGTCCGCACCGTCCTGTCCGATGCGGTTGAGCAGGCCCCGGACATCGCGGCGGCTCTCCGGGAGTTTCTCAGCCGAACCGAGCGCTGATGGAAGCCGAGTCCAGCATCAGGATCCATGTGGTGATCGTGACCCACGATCCCGGTCTGTGGTTCGACGAGATGCTGGAGTCGGTGGCCGCCCAGGATCATCCTGGGGTGGAGGTAACCGTGGTGGATACCGGCAGCGAGGCCGATCCCACTGCCCGGGTACACCGCTTTCTGCCCCAGGCCACCGTTTTGCGGCTCGGCGGCAATCCGGGTTTCGCCGTGGCTGCCAACCGGGCGCTGGATACCGCTCCCCGATCCGGGTTCCTGGTGGTGTGTCACGACGATGTTTCGCTGGCTCCCAACGCCCTGCGGTTGATGGCCGAGGAGGCGGTCGGGTCCAACGCCGGGATCATCGGCCCCAAGTATGTGGACTGGGACGATCCCTCTCGCATCCGCCAGGTGGGTCTGATGGTGGACAGGGCCGGAGGTTTGTTCCCGACGGTGGAGGCCGGGGAGTTGGATCAACAGCAGCACGATGCCGTGGAGGAGGTGTTCGCGGTGCCGGGAGGGTGCGTGCTGGTGCGTGAGGATCTGTTCCGGGCGGTCGGGGGCTTCGACCCGGAGATGCCTTTTTGCTACGAGCAGGTGGATCTGTGCTGGCGAGCCCGGATCCGGGGAGCTCGGGTCATGGTGGCCCCTTCCGCGGTGGTCCGTCACCGCCAGAAGCTGGCCGAACGCCTCTCCCCGAGGGAGGTTGACCGGCTGTCGCGCCGGCACCGGGTGCGGACCCTGCTGTCGGTTCACGGGTTCTGGCACTCGCTCCTGGTGATCCCCCGAGCGCTGGTGTTGGCCGCGATAGAACTGCTGGCTGCCCTGATCAACGGGCATCCGGGCCAGGCCCGGCGGATCGCCGCGGCTTGGGGGTACAACCTGGTTCGCCCGTTGTCGATCCACCGGCGCCGGCAGGCCATCGGCCGGAGCCGCCACGTTTCAGATGCCGATATCCGCCGCCATCAGGTCAAGGGGTACACCCGGTGGGCCTCGTCGTTGCTGGGTCGTGGCGATGGGCACACCGGGCTCGGCTCCGATGGCGGGCCGGCAGCCCAGGATGCCTACCGGGCCCGGATGAGTCGATCCCGGGGTGCGATGGTGGTGGGGATCATCACCGCGATTGTGATCCTGCTCGGGGCCCGGGGCCTCATAACCGGAGGTATTCCCGCCGCGGGAGGGTTGCCCCGGTTGGGGTCCAGTTCCGACCTTTTGGCCGGTTGGTGGAGCGAGTCGCGCCCCGTCGGGTTGGGCCAGGAGGGGTTCGCGCCCACCGGTCTGGCGGTGCTGACCCTGCTGAGCTGGCTGTTCATCGGCGAGACCGATCTTTTGCGCACGGTGCTGATCGTCGGGATGGTCCCATTGGGAGCGCTGGGAATGTGGCGGATCATGCGCCCGTTCGACTTTCCGCTCCGGGTGGTTGCTCTGGCGGTGTACCTGGCCTGCCCGGTGCCGTACAACGCGCTGGCCAATGGGGTGTGGGGTGCCCTGCTGCTTTACGGCATCGCTCCCTGGTTGCTGCGGGCCGTGCTCGCCGCCGCGGGGTTGGACCCCTTCCACAGTGCGGGGGCGGTGCTCGGTTCCGGGGGGTTGGCTGCTTCCCACAGTGCGGGGGCGGTGTTGGGGGCGCGCCTTTGGGCCGGTCGGGGGGTGCTGGCGGTGGGCCTGCTGATGGGGCTGGTTGTGGCCATGGCACCGGAGGCCCTCATTGTGGTGGCTCTGATGGCGGTAGGTCTGGCGCTGGGGTCGCTTCTGGCCGGAACCGCGACGGGCGTGATCCGACTCGTGCTGGTGGTGTTGGCCGGCGCCGCGGTCGGCGCGGTGCTTAACCTGCCGTGGTTGCTGGACAGCGGACCGTCGCTTCTGGGGAACCGTCCGGGAGGTGGACACGAGAACTCATGGGCCGAGCTGTTGCGGTTCGACACCGGACCGTTCGGCGATGACCGCCTGGGCTGGGCCCTGCCGGTGGCCGCGCTGCTCCCTCTGGTTCTGGCCCACGACTCCCGCCTGGCCTGGGCGGTGCGGGGATGGACGCTTTACCTGGGTACCGCCGCGGTGGCTCTGGCCGGTGAGCAGGGCTGGTCGCCGGTGCCCTTGCCCCGGCCCGAGGTTGTGCAGGTGCCCGGTGCGGTGGGCCTGGCCATCGCCGTGGCCATGGGGGTGGCCGCGTTCCAGGTGGACGTGCGGCGCTATCGCTTCGGGTGGCGGCAGATCGTGCCCCTGACCGCGCTGGCCGCCCTGGTGGCGGGAATGTTTCCGTTGCTGGCCGCCGTATCCGATGGTGACTGGAACGCAACCGGTGACGACTATGGCGATGCTGTTGCCGATGTGGTGCCGCTCCTCTCCGGGGATTCCATCGCCCAACGTGACCAACAACGTACTGGCGGCGATGCTGTTGCCGATGTGGTGCCGCTCTCCGGTGAACCTACCGGGGAGGGTGATGGTCGCGGGGGTAGGGTCTTGTGGATCGGGCATCCCGATGTCCTGCCTCTGGGTAGTTGGAAGCTGAGCGGCAGGCTGTCGTTCGCGATATCGGACCGTTTCCCCACGGTGGCACAACGTTGGGTTGGCGAGCTGGATGACCACAACCGACAGGTGGGGGCGGCGGTGGTCGGGGCTCGTACCGCCGGCACCAAGCGCCTGGGTGCTGAGCTTGCCCGGTGGGGGATCGACACGATCCTGGTGGCGGAAAGATTGGCGCCCGCCCCCTACGGCGAGCTGTCGTGGGCCACTCCCAAGTGGTTGCTCGACCTGCTCGACGACCAGCTCGATCTGGTTTCGGGCCGGCTGGCCGCGGGTATCACCACCTACCGAAACGTCGCCTCGAACCCGGCGGCGACCGAACTCCCGGTTTTCTCGGTGGGTAGCGGTGACACCTCAGGATCGACCCGATTGCTGCTGTCGATGCAGGTGGTGTTGTGGGCGGTGGCCCTGTTTGCTCTGGCTTACCTGGCTCGGACCCGCCGCCGGAGCCTGCGCCCGGGGGAGGCTTGGTGAAATATGGCTTCTGCTTCGGCTGGTAAGCCGCCGGGGACTGCATCCGGGCCAGGCGTGGTGAGGGGAACGGTCATGCGCCGACCGTTTGTGGTTCTGGCCCTGGTGGTGGTGGTGGTCGGGTTGGCAGTGGCGGAGAGCGGGGGCGGAGGGTCGCGACCCGGTGAAGCCCCGGCGGGTTGGGGGATCACCAGCGCCGCTCCGGGCCCGAACGCCCGGGGAGGGGTTTGGTACTGCACCGCGGGAACGTCGATGCCGGGAGAGATCGCCGACCACTCGGTGACAGTGATAAATCCGAGCCCGGATCCGGTTACCGCCACTGTAACGGTGTTTCCGGTGACACCGGGAGGATCGGGATCGGCATCGGCCGCTCCCCAGGAGGTGACGCTGGCGGTGCCGGCCCGATCGGAGGTTTCCCTGCGGTTGGCCGAGGTGGTGGTGTCGCAGTACACAGCGGCCCTGGTCGAGATCGACTCGGGGCAGGCGACTGTCGAGCAGCGGGTGCAGGGACCCACCGGCACCGATGCCACCGCTTGCGCCACCCGCTCGTCTACGGTCTGGCATTTCCCCGCCGGATCCACCCGGCGGGATGCTCGGCTGATCTTCACGCTGTTCAACCCGTTTCGCGACCGGGCGGTGGCCAGGTTCACTTTCTCCACCGACGAGGGAATCCGCGAGCCCTCGGCCCTGAAGGGGGTACTGGTGCCGCCCCGATCGCTGGTGGTGGTGAACGCCACCGACGCGGTGCCCCGGTTCTCTTCGGTGTCCACCACGATCGAGTCGCCGGCCGGCCGTATCGTGGCCGGCCGGCTCCAGCTCTTCGATGGCAGCGAGGGGTTGGAGGGCCTGACCGCGGGGGCCGGCATTGCCGAGCCCCAAACCCGGTGGGCGCTGCCCGGTGGTCCGACCGGTGGGGGAGTGGTGGAGCACATCGTTCTTTACAACCCCTCCGGGGAGGTGGCCGACACCGGTATCAACATCCGGTTGGATGCCCCCGAGTCGGCCAGAACGGTGGCTCCCCTGGATGTGCAGGTGCCGCCCCACCAGCGGGTCGTCCTGGTGTTGGGTTCCCCCGGGCCCTACCCGCTTCCCCCTGCCCCCCATACCTACTATGTCGGGGACCAGCTCCCCGGCGGGTCGGGGTTCTGGGCCGCGGTGCAGGTGTTCAACGGTGTGCCCATCGTGGTCGAGCGGGTGGTGGCCGCACCGGCTTTGTCCTCGCCGGCCGGAGTGGGGATCACCGCCGGTACTGCGGTCACCGCGGTTCGGCACCTGATCACCGGCAGCCGGGCCGGCGGGACCGGGGTGGCTCTGGCCGTGGTCAACCCCTCGCCCGACTCGATTGTCCAGATCACCGTGTCGAGGATCGCCGATGGCCGGGTCGTTCCCGTGGCTCGGCTGGATCCCCGGGAACTGGGCCCCCGCAGCCGCTTGATAGTGCCGGTGGACCGGCTAACCAGCGGCGACTCCTACGCCCTTCTGGTGGAGTCCACCCGGCCGGTGGCGGTGACCCGCTCACTCATGTCCCCAAGCGGAACCGGCCTGGCCTCAAGCACCTCCGTTCCCTTCGACCCCACCTTTTTGGACATCTCAGCGTTCTAGCTGTAACCCTTATGGGCGTTGTTGATGGTTCGGTTGGGTGAGTCTGCGGTGCCGTTGTGGTGGTTGTCAATTATCTCGGTGGTGGGGGAAAATATTGAAATGCAATGGTTTGAACCGCCTGGGTAGTATTGGTGGGCCCATCGGGCACGTTATCGTCGGCTGTAAACTGGTCAGTACCTACTTTTGCCTGAAATTTTTCAGAATTGTTTTTATATTTTGGGTGGGTATTGTCACCCTTGCTGATAGTATTGAGGGTATGAAGTTCGACCCCGGTGTTTCCGAACCTGAGACCAATTCTGATACTAACACTGCTGGCAGTGACGGTGCTGGTGGTGGGGATGTTTTGCGGTTGGAGTTGGTTGATTTGGAGGGTATGGACTCCAAGGGTTTGTTCAATTTAATGTTTGATATCCTCGCTACCCGCCACATACTCGACGGGTACATGACCGAAGCGTTGAATCGTTACGGCGATCTTGTGGGCGAGGGCGAACTGCGGGCCCTTTGCCTCCAGTTCGGTATGGGCCGTTACCTGGCCAACCGCGAAGCCCGAACCGCCGGCGCGTTGCGGGAGTTGCTGGCCACGGTGGATGCGGTCAAAGCCGGGGGGTTTTCGATAGATCATGCCCGCTTGCTGGGGGAGTCTCATGGTCGGGTGCCTTTGACCCGGGCCCAAGAAGATGACTTGATCAACAAAGCCAAAACCGAGGACCTGGACCGGTTCAGGAAAACCCTGGCCCGCCAGGAGGATGACCGGCGCGGCACTGATGGGGAGTCGCGGCTTGATCAGCAGCGCCGCCGTCGCAAGGCTGCGGTGTTCAACGGTGATGACGGCATGGTGGTGCTGCACGCCGAGTTGGACCAGGTGACCGGTGAGCGGGTCAAAACCGCTCTCGACGGCATGTGTGATCGCCTGTTTCGCGACGACTCCAAAAATGGCAACGACCGCACCCACCAACAGCGGGCCGCCGACGCACTCGCTGCTTTGATAACCCAAACCCCTGGGAACACGGCGGCAAAACCAACATCAACAACCTCGTCCTACTCTGCCCCACCTGCCACGCCGAAACCCACAAACACAACCCCCCACCACCCACCCGACGATTCAAACAGCCCATCTACAGCAACGTCCTCCTCAGCCCCTAACCAACCAACGCAACCACCGGCGAAACCTGCCAACCCCAACCGAACCGTCAACAACCTCCATAAGGGTTACACCTAAGGAGGTTTTTGACGGTTGGCTGGGCGGGCCTACGATCACTGTTGTGGAAGAAACAACGGGAGCCCTTCCCACCGTGCGAGATCTGGTGCTCGAGCGGGCGGGCGATGATCGCCTGGCCATGCTGTTCGAAGATGAGCGGTACACCTACCGGCAGTTCACCGCCGGCAGCGTCGCTCGGGCCCACCTGCTGCTGGCCCACAGGGGAGAGGGGCCTTTCCACGTGGGCGCGCTGCTCGATAATGGGCCGGAGTATTCCATGCTTCTGGGTGGGGCGGCGGTGGCCGGGGCCGCGGTGGTGGGTATCAACCCCACCCGGCAGGGTGCGGAGCTGGCCCGTGACATAAACCACGCCGATTGCGGCATCATTGTCACCGAGAGCCGCCACCGGGGGCTGCTGGACGGTCTGAACCTGGGCCCGGTCGAGGTGCTGGACGTGGACTCGCCCGAGTGGAGTGCGGCCCTGGCCTCCCGTGCCGGGATCGGCCCACCGGAGGTCGGCATCGATCCGCTGGCCCCCTACCTCTTGCTGTTCACGTCGGGCACCACCGGTGATCCCAAGGCGGCCATCTGCTCCCAGGTTCGGCTGGCCCGGATCGGTCAGGTAATCACCGGGATGAGGAAACTGACCGCCGACGACGTGTTCTACCAGGTCATGCCCATGTTCCACTCCAACGCGCTGATGGCCGGCTGGATCCCGTGGCTGACGGCAGGGGCGGTGGCTGCTTTCCGGCGGCGGTTCTCGGCATCGGGTTTCTTGCCCGACGTTCGCCGTTTCGGGGTCACCTACTTCAACTACGTGGGCAAGCCCCTCACCTACATCCTGGCCACCCCCGAACAGCCCGACGACGCCGACAACCCCTTGCAGATCGTGTTCGGCAACGAGGGGGCGGTGCATGACCTGGAGCGATTCTCCCGCCGTTTCGGGGTGCCGGTGGAGGACTCCTACGGCTCCACCGAGGGGGGAGTGTCGGTGAGCCGCACCCCGGACACCCCGCCCAACGCCCTGGGCCGCTCCGACGAGACCGTGAAGGTGCTCAACCCCGATACCGGCGAGGAGGCCCCGACGGCGGTTTTCGACACCACCGGTAAGCTCATGAACCCCGACGAGGCCATCGGTGAGCTGGTGTCGATGGTGTCGGCACCGACGTTCGAGGGCTACTGGAACAACCCCGAAGCCGATGAGGAGCGCACCCATGACGGCATCTACTGGTCGGGTGATCTGGCTTACCGGGATGCCGACGGGTTCATCTACTTCGCGGGCCGCAACTTCGACTGGCTGCGGGTGGACGGGGAGAACTTTGCCGCGGCCCCGGTGGAGCGCATCCTGGTGCGCCATCCCGACATCGACCTGGCTGCGGTGTACGCCGTACCCAGCTCCTCGGTGGGTGACGACGTGATGGCGGCGGTGGTGCGCCGTCCCGGGGTGCCCTTCAACCCCCAGGGTTTCGCCGAGTTCCTGGCCGCCCAGGACGATCTGGGCACCAAGTGGGCTCCCCGCTATGTGCGCTGGGCCGATGCCCTGCCCCAGACCGAGACCAACAAGATTCTGAAGCGCACCCTGCGCCGGGAACGCTGGGAATCCAACGACGAAACCTGGTGGCGCGACGGTGACGGTTACCGCCCACTGCTGCCTGCCGATATAGAAACGATCCGGGCGGAGTTCGCCACCCGGGGCCGCCTGCTGGTCCTGGATGTTTGATCTGGCTCCTCGCCTGCTGGTCCTGGATGTTTGATCTGGCTCCTCGCCTGCTGGTCCTGGATGTTTGATCTGGCTCCTCGTCGGCTGGTTCTGGATGTTTGATCTGGCTCCTCGTCGGCTGGTTCTGGGTTTTCCGGCTAGCTCTGTTTACTTGCCGGCTGGTCCTGGGTCTTCCGGTTAGCTCTGGGCAAGGGCGGTTGTGGCGATGGCGGCGACGGTGGTGGCCATGTGGGCCCGCTGATCGGTGTCGATGGCCTCGTATGCCTCGCTCATCCGGGCCGAGGTGATCTCCTCGGCCCTCTGATGGGCGATAACCAGGGGTTCGGGGTCGGGGAACGGCTCGCTCCACCCGAAGAACCGGGCCTGCTGGGGATTGGCTCGGGCAATGATTGCCTCCACCGGAGTCATGCCAACGGCGCTGAGGGCATGCACATGGAACCCGAATCGCAATTCGCGCAGTATCTGAAGGGCCAGGCCGGCGGCTTCGGCTTCGCCCTCGGGTACCGGCATGGCTCGCCAGCCGGCGTAAAGAGCCTGGCTCATGGGTTCGGTGGCGTCGAACACGGTGCGGGCGGCGGCCGCGAAGTCACCGAGCCCGTCGAGATGGCCGAAAGTGTCGACCGCCCACCGGCCGATTCCTGTGGCCAGGGCGGCGGCGGCATCGGGGGGTGATCCCTGCTCCCGGGTCTGATCCCAGGCCTTCCGGATCATGGCCGGGTGGAACAGGGCGAATCCTGAAACCACCACGCCGGCGGCGACATCGCCGAGCACCCCGCCCCGGCCCCCCACGTACCGGGGCAGACCTTCGAAGCCGGCGGCCTCCATCGCCTCGGTAACCGCGCCGGCGGCAAAGTAACTGCGCCCCAGAGCGCCGATGGGAGTTGCAGTGGCCGCTGCCACCTCTTGAGGGGTCATGGCTGGGCCGGTGGGGTTTCGATGGAGTACTGAGACGTTGCAGTGGCCGCGGCCACCTCTTGAGGGGTCATGGAGCCGTACCCTACCGGGGCCGGAATCCGAGGGGGACGGCGGGCTCCACCGGTGAAGCCCGCCGATGGTTCTGAGCGGGGCCGTTCAGATGATGCCTTCGGCTTGGGCCTGGGCCAGGCGGTGGGTGTCCCAGCCCAGCAGCGCGGCGTAAACCTCGGCGTTGTGGGCCCCCACCGGCGGCCCGGGGTGGCGGATGGCACCGGGGGTCTCACTCAGCACGGGGGCCGGGGTGGCCATTGGCACGGTGCCCAGCACGTTGTGGGCCACCAGGGTGATGCTGTTGCGGGCCCGAACCTGGGCATCGACCAGCAGCCCGGAGAGGTCGTTCACCGGGGCCACCGGGATTCGGGCCTCCACCAGAATCGCAATAGCCTCGTCCAGGGAGTGCTGGGCCACCCAGTCGCCCACCAGGGTGTCGAGCTCGTCATTGTGGGCCAGGCGGTCGGCCATGCGGGCGAACTTGGCCCTGTCGCCGGGGCCGTCCCTGCCGGCCAGGGCCAGGATGCGTTCCACCTGGCGGTCGGTGGTTCCCGACAGGCACAGGTACCGGTTGTCGGCGGTGCGGTAGATGTTGCGGGGCACGCCGGTGGCCAGGCGAGACCCGAACCGGGCCGGGGGAGGGTCGTCGCCGTCGGGATCCCAGGCGGCCAGGGTGCTGCCCATCAGGGTCAGGATGGGCTCATACATGGACACGTCCACGTGCTGGCCGCCAAGACCGTTCACATCCCGGCCGTAGCAGGCCACCAGGGCCCCGATCATGCCGTACACCCCGGTGAGGGTGTCGCCCAGCGGGATGGAGGTGAGCATGGGGGGCCCGCCGGCCTCCCCGGTCATATGGGTTAGACCGGCGAAGGCCTCGGCCATGGTGCCCGCGCCGGGGCGGTCGGCCAGCGGGCCGGTATGCCCGTAGGGGCTCACCGAAACCATGATCAATCCGGGGTTGATGGCGTGGAAGCGATCCCAGGTGCAGTCCCAGCGCTGGAGCACGGTCGGGGAGTAGTTGTGCACCAGTACATCGACCTCGGCCACCAGTTGGCGGAGGATGTCCCGGCCCTCGGACCGGTTCAAATCACAGGTGATGACCCGCTTGTTGCGGGAGACCATTGCCCACACCAGCGATTCCCCGTTGCGGGCGGCTCCTATGCGGCGCAGGGCCTCGCCCGATGGGGGTTCGACCTTGATCACGTCGGCACCGAAGTCGCCCAGAAAGGTGGCCACCTGGGGCGCGGCCAGAAACGAGGATATGTCCAGCACCCGAACCCCGGCCAGTGCTCCCGCGCCCGGGTTCATGGGGCCTCGGTGGTGCGTCCCACCGCCGTTGCGTTCCCGGCCAGTGCTCCCGCGCCCGGGTTCATGGGGCCTCGGTGGTGCGTCCCACCGCCGTTGCGTTCCCGGCCAGTGCTCCTACGGTCGAACTCATCGTGGGTGCTGGCCCAGGGTGAAGGGCAGATCGGTGGCGGGAAGTTGCGTGGCGGTCACCTCGTTGAGCAGGGGTTCGCCCGCCAGCAGGCGGCGCAGGTTTTCGCAGAACAACTCGGCCCCCCGATCCCAGCGCCCGGTGCCCCCACCGGAGGAGTGGGGGGTGAGCACCACCCGGGGATGGGTCCAGTAGGGGTGGTCGGGGTCCAGGGGCTCGGTGTTGAACACGTCCAGAATCGCGGCCGACAGGTGGCCCCGGTCCAGGTGCCGGAGCAGGGCATCGTCGTCCACCAGCTTCCCCCGGGCCACGTTCACCAGCACTGCTCCCGGCTTCATGGTCGCCAGGAAGCCCTCGCCCACCAGGTTCTCGGTTTCGGGGGTGGCGGGTGCGGCCAGCACCACCACGTCGGCTGCGGGCAGGGCGACGGTCACCTCGGCCGGGGAGATCAAGGCGTCCACCGGCTCATCGCCGGTCGGATAGCGCCGCACACCGGTTACGTGGGCCTCGAACGCCCGGGCCCGGCGGGCCGTCTCGGTGCCGATGGCCCCCATGCCGATGACCATCCAGCGGGTTCGCCACACCTCCTTGAAATCGTGGTGCTCCCACCGGCCCTCGGCCTGGGCCGCCCGCCAGCGTCCGGCATCCTGAAATATGTCCAGCACCGATCGCAGCACATACTCAGCGATGGGGATGGCGGTCGGGTGGGCGTTGCACAGTCGCACCCCCCGATCCAGAAGGCGGCCGTAGGGCTCCAGATCCACCCCGGAGGCGGCCGACTGGAGCCACCGGAGTCGGGGGGTGCCCTCCACCGCCTCGAAGAACCGGTCCAGCAGCCCATCGAAGAAAACATCGCTCGACAGCCACGCCACCTCCGGTTCGGCCCCGATCGGACCATTGATACGCCCGTCCCCGGCCATGGGCAACCACTCGAGGCCGTGCCCCTCATCGTCCAGAGTGTCGAAATGGCACCGGTGCCGCTCATATGCCCTCTCGCTCACCAGCACGAACACCGAGTTGATGCTACCTCTTACCTCTGGCTCACCAGTACGAACACCGAGTCGATGCTACCTCTTGGCTTCGCTGCCTGTAGCCTGGCGGGAGTTGTGGAATGTGCCGTCCGGCTCCGGGCCGCTGTGACGTTATTGGGGCGGTTCCCTGCTCTGGCCGGAGTTGATCTCGACATTTCGCCCGGGGAGGTTGTTCTTTTGAAGGGCCCCAACGGGGCGGGCAAGACCACCATGCTGAGGCTCTGTGCCGGTTTGTGCCCGCTGGTCTCGGGTAAGGGTTGGGTTCTGGGTCACGACCTGTCGTCCGAACGGCGGATGGTGCGGCGCCGGGTGGCGCTTCTCGGGCATCGAACCGGGTTGTACGACGATCTGACGGTGGCGGAGAACATGGCATTCTGGGCTCGGGCCACCGGGGCCGGCCCGAACGAGGTGGATGCCGCGCTGGGGCAGCTCTCACTCACCGGGCGACTGGTTGACACCCGGGTGGGTCGGCTCTCGTCCGGCCAGCGCCGGCGGGTTTCCATTGCCTCCCTGGTGGTGAGGCGGCCCGAGCTGTGGCTGCTGGACGAACCCCACGCCGGCTTGGACCAGCCGTCACGTGACACCGTGGATCGGCTGGTACGGAAGGCCGCCGCCGCCGGGGCCACGGTGGTGATGGCCTCCCACGAGTTGGACCGCATCCGGTTGCTGAAACCCCGGGTGGTGAGCCTGGCCGGCGGCATGGTACGCCCCGGAAATGACCTTGGGGCAGCAGCGGGGGTTGAGGGATCGACCAAGGATCAAGCTCGGTTGCCACCCCCTCGCGTGAATGACCTGGGGTTAGTGGCGGGGGTTGAGGGGGAAAACCGTGGTTCGTGACGTGTGGCTGATCGCGGGCAAGGACCTGAGGATCGAGATGCGCTCCCGGGTGGGGCTCAACCAGATAGCGCCGTTCGCGGTGACGGTCCTGGTGCTGTTCGCGTTCGCCCTTGACACCGATCAGGACGCTTTGCGCACCCATGCTCCCGGATTGTTCTGGGTGACGGTGCTGCTGGCCTCGCTGCTGGCCATCAGCCGCTCCTTCGCGGTGGATTTGGCCGACGGGGCCGCCGACCACCTGCTGCTGGCCGGGATCGATCCCATCGCCGTTTTCGGCGGCAAAGCTGCGGCCATCGCCGTTCAGCTCATCGCTCTGGAGGTGCTGCTGGGGGCGGGTGTGGTGCTGCTGTTCGACGTGACCGTGCATCGTTTCGGCCTTCTGGTGTGCGCCGGGCTGGTTGCCGCCACCGGGATAGCGGCGGCGGGCACGCTGTACGGGGCGCTGGTGGCCGGGTTCGGGGTGCGCGAGACCCTGCTGCCGGTACTTCTCCTGCCTGTGGTGGCACCGGTGCTCATCGGGGCCACCCGGGCATTCCAGGACGCGTTCGGCGTTGCCGGAGCCGAGGGATGGGCCTGGTTGGGCCTCCTGGTGGGTTTCGCCGCAATCTATGCGGTGTTGGGAGCGTTGAGCTACGGCGCTCTGCTGGAGGAAGCATGAGCACCGGGTCGGCCACCACCTCTTCACGGGCCACCCGAGTTCTGGCCACCACCTCCTCACGGGCCACCCGAGTTCTGGGTCAACTGGCCCTGGTCGGGTTCGCGGTGCTGCTGGTGCTGGCCTTCGTCTGGGTACCCGAGGACACCCGTATAACCGGCGATGGTGACGTGGTGGGCCAGTTCGACGCCGTGCGCCTGATGTTCGTGCACGTGCCGTCGGCCATCCTCGCCTATGTCGGGTTCGGGCTCACGTTCGTGGCCAGCCTGGCCTACCTGCGATGGCGCACCGATTGGTGGGACATGATGGCCCACTCCTCCGCGGAGATCGGGGTGGTGTTCGGGGTGCTCACCCTGGTGACCGGATCCATCTGGGGGCGCCCTACCTGGCAGACCTGGTGGGAGTGGGGGGATGTGCGGTTGGTCACCACCTTGATGCTGGTGCTGGTGTTCGTCGGCTATCTGGCCGTGCGCCGCATTCCCGCCGACGCGGCGGTGAAGGCCCGCCGGTCGGTGGTGATAGCCCTGGTGGGGGCGGTGAACATCGTGATCGTGAACCGCTCGGTGGATTGGTGGGAGAACCGCACCCTGCACCAGCAGTCCACGCTCATCGCCCGCAGGATTCGCGACGAAACCCTGTTCACGCTGTCGTTCTCGTTCGCGGTGGGCCTGGTGCTGTTCGCCTGGTTGATGCTGCACCGCTTCCGCCTGGCCTACCTGGAGCGTCAGATCGAGCAAATCGAGGTGAGCAAAGCCCTCGAGGAGCGCTGGGCCGAGGCCGACCTGTCCAACCTGTCGAGGGGGCGGCCATGACCCCCGGGTGCTCTGCCTATTTTTTGAAAACACCCGTTGTTGTGTCCGACCCGTCGAGGGGGCGGCCATGACCCATGTGGGCTACATCGTGGCTGGTTGGAGCATCTCGGTGGCTGCGGTGGTGACATACGCCGGATGGGTGCTGATGCGGGGGCGATCCCTCAGCCGGCGAGTACCCGAGAACCGCCGCCGGTGGATGATGCCCGATGACTGATCCCGGGGACGCATCGGTGGGTTCCGGGGAGCTGACCCCTTCCGGGGCTGAGTTGGCGGGTTCCGGGGAGTCGGTGGAGCTGACTCCCCGCCCGGCCCGCCCGGTGCGGCGGGGGGTTCGCCGGTGGGGGCCGGTTCTGATCGTCGCGGTGATAGTGGTGGTAATCGGATTCGTGCTGTGGAAGGCACTGGCCGACGCCACGCTGGTGTTTCGCGAGGTGGACGATGCGGTGCAGCACCGGGAGGAGGTGGGCGACGACCGGTTCCGGATGATCGGCTCCCCGGTGAGCGGTTCGGTACGCGAGGTCACCCTGGCCGACGGCCGTCCCGCGGTGGCCTTCTCGGTAACCCTTGATGGGGTGGTGGCCGACGTGGTGCACACCGGGGCGCTGTCGGATCAGTTCCAGCCCGGGGTTCCGGTGGTTATCGATGGGCGCTGGGTTGAGAGCCGGGAGCACGCCGGCCTGGCCGACGACGACTGGTACTTCGCCAGCGATCGAATGCTGATCAAGCACGACAACGACTACCGGGTTGAGAATCAGGACCGCATCGACGACGCGGAACAGCGCAGCGACTACCGGGTTGAGAATCAGGACCGCATCGACGACGCGGAACAGCGCAGCCAGTACGGGTAGCTACGAGTGTGAACATCACCCTGGGAGTTCTGGGAATCGCGGTGGCGATGGCTGCATCCGCTCTCGGGATCCATGCGGTGGCCACCCGGCGGTTCAACTGGATCAAGCTGTGCTCGTGGCTGGTTCTGGGCGGGGCCGCGCTGTCGGTGCTGGCCATGGAGATGGCGCTCATCACCCGGGACTTCTCGGTGGCCTACGTGGCCGCCAACGGCAGCCATGCCACTCCCGCCCTGTTCAATGTGGCCACCCTGTGGGCGGCATTGGAGGGTTCCATCCTGCTGTGGGCTCTCATCCTGGCCGGTTATACGGTGCTGGTGGCCACCAAGTTCCACCATCGCCTGGACGACCCTCTGGTGGGTTGGGCGATGGTCGTGCTGTTCACCGTGTGCCTGTTCTTCTTCGTGCTGATGTTCAACTGGCCCAACCTGGACCTGGCCCAGCCGTTCCGCCGGGTGGAAGTGCCGCCGGGTTACGACGGTCCCGGCCCCAACCCCCTGCTTCAGAATCACTGGCTGATGGCCGTCCACCCCCCGATGCTGTACCTGGGCTATGTGGGGTTCACCGTACCGTTCGCCTTTGCGGTGGCCGCGCTGGCCACCGGGAGGTTGGGGGAGGGCTGGCTGGTTGCCACCCGCCGGTGGACCCTGTTCGCGTGGGCCTTCCTCACCGCGGGGATCATCCTGGGGGCATGGTGGTCGTGGGACGTTCTGGGCTGGGGGGGCTACTGGGGGTGGGATCCGGTTGAGAACGCCTCCCTGCTGCCGTGGTTGACCGGCACCGCCTACCTGCACTCGGTGATGGTGCAGGAACGCCGGGGAATGTTGCGGGTGTGGAACCTCTCGCTGGTATGTGCCACCTTCGCGCTCACCATCCTGGGTACGTTCTTGACCCGTTCCGGCCTGGTGGATTCGGTTCATGCCTTCTCGGCCGACGCGGTGGGCCCCGCGCTTTTGGTGTTCTTCGCTCTGGTGGTGGTGGTCACCGTGGGGCTCATTGCCTGGCGGGGCGACCGGCTGCGCTCACCGGGGCAGATCGACTCGGCGCTGTCGCGAGAAGCGTCCTTTCTGGTCAACAACCTGCTGTTCGGGGTGTTCGCCCTGGTTGTTCTGCTGGGGACGGTGTTCCCGCTGATTGTGGAAAGCATCAACGGCGACCGGATCAGCGTGGGCACGCCGTTCTTCGACCGGATGACCATGCCCGTCGGGCTGATGCTGCTGTTCCTGATGGCGGTGGCCCCGGTGCTGCCCTGGCGCCGGACCACCGTCGAGAGGCTGTCGGAGCGCCTGGCGGGGCCGGGCTGGGCCGCCGCGGCCGCCCTGCTGGTGGCGCTGCTGGTCGGGGCTCGGGGGCTGGCCCCGCTGCTGGCGTTCACCCTGGCCGGGTTCGCGGGGGGCGCGGCGGTGCGCCAACTGGTGCTGGCGGCTCGGCGGCAGGGGTGGAGGGGTCTGGTGGGGCGGGCCAACGGTGGGATGGTGGTGCATCTCGGCGTGGTGGTGGTGGCGGTGGCCCTGGCGGCCAGCAACAGCTACCTGTACCGGAGCGAGCTGACCATGGAGCCGGGGGCGACGGCCCGGGTCGCCGGGCACGACATCACCTTTTTGGGCACGCAGGAGAGGGCATTCGACAACAAGCTGGTCACCGAGGCGGTGATGCTGGTGGACGGGTCGGTCGTGCGCCCGGGGGTTAGCCGGTTCGCCAATGGCGGGGTGGTTCGTACTCCCGGCACCAAGTCCTCGCCGATCAGGGACATCCAGGTGGCGGTGCTGGATCTGCCCGATGGTGACGGTGCCCCGGTGGGGGTGCGGGTCACCGTCCAGCCGCTCACCCTGTGGTTGTGGGTGGGCGGGGCGATCATGCTGGTGGGCGCGGCCTTCTCGGCCTTCCCCGGCCGCCGCCGGTCACCCACCCAGCCGGTGTCGGCACCGATAACCGGAGTGCCGATCCGGGAACCGGGTGGGCACGAGCGGGGCGTTCGGGAACGGGGTGTGCCGGTTGCCTGAGCACCCCCCAGCTCCGCGATCAATCCCGCGACCTCGCGGCGTGCGGGTGGTGGTGCTGGGGGTCGGGGTGTTGATCGCGGGGCTGATCGTGGTGTTCGCCGTCTCGGAGCGGGGGCGGGGATCGCCGCCGGTACCCGAATATGCCCCCGACTTCACCGGCGAAACCCTCGACGGGGGCAGTTTCAACATGGCGGTTCAGCGGGGCCGCTGGGTGGTGGTGAATTTCTTTTCCACCTGGTGCGTGGAGTGCGTGGTGGAACACCCCGAACTGGTGGCCTTTTATGACCGGTACCAGCACGATCCCGATGTCGAGCTGGTGAGCGTGGTTTTTCGGGACGACATCGAGACCATCGCTGGTTTCTTTGCCGCCCAGGGGGGGGACTGGCCGGTGGTGGTGACCAATACCGGGCGGGTGGCCATCGACTTCGGGGTTACCGCAGTACCGGAAACCTACCTGGTGAGCCCCCAAGGCCAGGTGGTGGCCAAGTTCACCGGCGGCGTCACCTCGACCCAACTGGAGGCTGAGCTACTTCGATTCGGGGGGGTTGGGGCGTGATTTGGGGTCGTCGCGGGGTGCTGGTGTCGTGGCTTGTGGTTGGGGTGTGATGTCGGGTCGTCGCCGGGTGCTGGTTTCGTGGCTGGTGGTTGGAGTGTCGGTAGCCACCATGTTGGCGTTCGGGGTGGTGGATGGGCGGGACAACCGGACCAACGCCGAGCGGGCCCACGACATCGGTGCCACCATTGCCTGCCCCCAGTGCGTGGGGCAGTCGGTGGTGGAGTCCGATGTGGCCATAGCCCGGGAGATCCGGGCCGAGATCGGCCGGTTGGTGGTTATGGGCTACAGCGATGATGACATCCGAGCCCGGTTCTCCGAGCGCTACGGGGACTGGGTGATTTTGACCCCGTCGAGCTCGGGGGTGAGTGGCCTGGTGTGGGTCATCCCGGTGATCGGGTTGGTGGTGGGGGTTGGATTGCTGGCGATGACGCTTAACCGGTGGCGCAGGGCGAGCCGGTCGGGTGAGGGGGTTTCCGAGGAGGACCTGGCCCTGGTGGCCGGGGCTCGTGACCAACGGTTTGAGGCCCCTTCCTCGCCAGTCGATACCACCGGTTCGGGGAGAGGCATTGGTGCTCCGATCCAGCCTGGGGCTTCTTCCTCGCCAGTCGATACCACCGGCACCGGGAGAGGAGGGTGAGGGATCGCCGGGCCGATGAGCGGGAGTTCTGGTTGCGGTCGCTGGATGACCTGGACGAGGAGCTGGCCGCGGGAGATCTGGACCCGGAGGATCATCGGGCTCTCAGCCAAAGCTATGCCCGCCAGGCTGCCCAGGTGCTGCGGGGCGAACAGGGCCGGCCCAAGCCACCGGCCGGCGGGAATCGGGGCCGGAGGGCGGTGGCGGTGATCGGGTTGGTGGCGGTGGGGGTTGTGGCCGGAGTGTTGCTGGCCCGAGCGGCCGGATCCCGGTACTCGGGGGACACCATCACCGGCAACGACGCCGTTACCAGCACTGTCGGGCTGCTCAACGACGCCCAGGAGTCGCTGGCGACCGGGGACCGGACCGCCGCGATCCGCATTTACGACCAGGTACTGCAAAGATCTCCGGCCAACCCCACCGCGCTGGCCTACCGGGGTTGGTTGCTGTTTCTGGAGGGTCGTGAGGTCGAGGCCGCCGACTCGCTGGCCGACGCGGTGGCCGCGGCTCCCGATTATCCCGATGCCCGGGCCTTTCGGGCCATACTCCTGTACCGCACCGGCGACTGTGCCGGAGCGGCGACCGAACTGGCTGCTCTCGACGCGGCCAACCCCCCCGAGTTCGTGGATCGGCTGGTCGAGGACCAGGGTTTGCGAACCCGCATCGCCCTCTGCCGGGTGACCGCATCGGCTGGGGAGCAGTCAC
Organism: Candidatus Poriferisocius sp.; assembly: GCF_965202595.1. Classification (GTDB taxonomy): domain Bacteria; phylum Actinomycetota; class Acidimicrobiia; order Acidimicrobiales; family Bin134; genus Poriferisocius. The sequence goes on along the minus strand of NZ_OZ241836.1, from coordinate 1,495,852 downwards.
TGGACCTGGCCGCCCTGGGCATAACCGCGGCTGATGCGGTGGCCGCCGCCCAGGCCCTGTGGGATCCCACCATTCCGGGCCAGGGTGACCCCGTGCTGGGGCTGCGGGTCTACCAGGCGGTGTTGGCCGACCACCCCGACCATGCCGGGGCCCTGACCTTCAGCGGGGTGGTGCTCATCCAGACCGGGTTGGAGGACCAGGCCGCCGAAGGGGCTCGCCGCCTCGACCGGGCGGTGGAGGCCGACCCCGACCACCCCGAAGCCCGCTTGTGGAGGGCCTGGCTGCTCATCGGGCTCGGCCGGCCCGACCAGGCCCGCCGCGACCTCGACCACCTCGACACCCTCGCCCCACCCCCCGAGGTTTCCCGGCTGGCCGCCGATCTACGCGCCTCTTTGTAGGAGGGCTGGGTTATAGGAGGGCTGGCTGCCGATCTGCGAGCCTCTTTGTAGTTGCCGTCCAGGTGATCACCCCTAAAGGGCTTCCACGACGTAGTCGATGCAACCGCACAGCGCGGCGATCTCCGAGGGGGCGATGGCGGGGAACAGGGCAACCCGGAGTTGGTTGCGGCCCAGCGCCCGGTACGACTCCACATCCACCACCCCATTGGCTCTCAGCACCCCGGCCACCTCGTCGGCCGGCACCCCGTTGAGGTCGATGGTGGCCACCACCGCGCTGCGGTGGTTGGGGTCGGTCACGAACGGAATGGTGAAGTCCCGCCTTTCGGCCCAGGAGTAGATGATCTCCGCCGACTGGTCGCAGCGAGTCGCAGCCCATTCCAGGCCGCCGTTGCTGTTGATCCACTCCACCTGGTTGACCGCCAAGAACAGGGTGGCCAGCGCCGGGGTGTTGTAGGTCTCGTTCTTGCGGGAGCTGCTGAGGGCCAAGCCCAGGTTCAAAAACGGTGGGATCCACCGACCGGAGGCGGCGATCCGCTCGATCCGGTCCACCGCGGCGGGCGAGCAGCAGGCCAGCCACAGCCCGCCGTCGGCGGCCAGGCACTTCTGGGGGGCGAAGTAGTACACGTCGGTCTCGCCGGGGTCGAAGCGCAACCCGCCGGCGGCCGAGGTCGCATCCACCAGCACGAGGCCGCCGGTGGCCGGGCGGTGCAACTCCATCGACACCCCGGTGGAGGTCTCGTTGTGGGTCAGGGCGTAGGCATCGACCCGCGGGTCGGCTACCGGTTGGGGGTGGGTGCCGGGGTCGGATTCGATGATCACCGGTGCCTCCAGGTGGGGGGCGGCCGCCACCGCGGCGGCGAACTTGGCCGAGAACGCCCCGAAGCTCAGGTGCTGGCTACGGGTCTCGATCAGGCCGAACACTGCGGCATCCCAGAACCCGGTGGTTCCCCCGTTGCCCAGCACCACCTCATAGTCATCGGGGAGCGAGAACATCTCGGCCACGCCCGTGCGGAGCCGGTGAACCATGTCCTTCACCGCTGGTTTCCGGTGGCTGGTTCCGAGAAAATCGCCGGCGGCAGCGGCCAGGGCGACCACCGCTTCGGATCTCACCCGGGACGGCCCGCTGCCGAAGCGCCCATCCTCGGGCAGCAGGTCGGGGGGAATGGTGATTCTGGGGGGACTGGCGGTGCGGCTCACGAGACAAAACGTTACCCATGATGCCGGCGGTGGTGGCAGCATGGGCAAAAGAGCATCGACCCGGCGGTGGCAGTGTGAGAAGCTGCGGCAATGGCTCGCATATCCCGACGCATCTCCGCCATAGCCCCCTCGGCCACGCTGGCGGTGGACGCCAGGGCCAAGGAGCTGCGAGCCCAGGGGGCTCCGGTGATCAGCTTCGGGGCCGGTGAGCCCGACTTCCCCACCCCGGAGTACATCCTGGATGCGGCTCGAGCAGCGGTGGGCGATCCCCGGAACCACCGCTACTCACCGGCCGGGGGTCTGCCCGAACTGAGGGAGGCCATAGCGGCCAAAACCCTCCGCGACTCGGGTTACTCCGTGGATCCGTCCCAGGTGGTGGTGACCAACGGGGGCAAGCACGCGGTGTACAACGCTTTTGCCGTGCTGCTCGATCCCGGTGATGAGGTGCTTTTGCCCGCGCCCTACTGGACCACCTACCCCGAGGCGATAGCGCTGGCCGGGGGGGTTGGGGTGGAGGTATCAACCGCCGCCGCCGATGGGTTCATGGTCTCGGTGGACCAGCTCGAGGCGGCTCTCACCCCCCGAACCAAGGCACTGGTGTTCGTGTCGCCCTCCAACCCCACCGGCGCGGTGTACCCCCGGGATCGGGTGGAGGCCATAGGCCGGTGGGCCGCGGCTCACAACGTGTGGGTGATCACCGATGAGATCTACGAACACCTGACCTACGACGACCACGAATTCAGCTCCATCCCGGTGGTGGTGCCCGAACTGGCCGACCGCTGCCTGGTGATCAACGGCGTGGCCAAGACCTACGCCATGACCGGCTGGCGGGTGGGCTGGATGATCGGTCCCCCGGACGCGGTATCAGCCACGGTGGGTCTCCAGTCGCACCAGACCTCCAACGTGGGCAATGTCTCCCAGCGGGCGGCGCTGGCCGCGGTGAGTGGATCGCTGGACGCAGTGGCCGGGATGCGAACCGCGTTCGATCGCCGCCGCCGGGCCATGCACCGGCTGCTGGACGGGATCGACGGGGTGACATGCATGAAGCCCCAGGGGGCGTTCTACGCGTTCCCCTCCTTTGAGGGGGTACTGGGTCGCCCGGGGATTCCCGGCACCACCGCCGAGCTGGCCGCATGGATCCTCGATGAGGCCCAGGTGGCCATCGTCCCCGGTGAAGCCTTTGCCGGTGCCGGCCATGCCCGGCTGTCGTTCGCTCTGAGCGATGAGGACCTGGATGAGGGCATCGGCCGCATTGCTGAGGTACTGGGGTGAGCGATTTTCAGGACTTGCCCTGCGGCAGTTGGCCGTCGCCGATCTCGGCATCGTTGATCGCGACCGGCACCGCGCTCTTGAACAACCTTTGGAGCCATCGGGGCCGGATGTGGTGGACCGAGTCACGACCGGCGGAATCGGGCCGCAACGCTCTGGTGTGCGACGGGGAAGACATCTGGGATTCCGTTTCGGTGAGAACCCGGGTCCACAGTTACGGCGGGGGAGCCTGGTGGCCCGACGGCAAGGGTGGGGTGTATGCCTGCGACGATGCCGATGGTCGTCTCTGGCACCTCACGGCCGGCGGCGAAGCCCGGCCGGTGTCGCCCGAGCCCGCGGTTGCCCACAGCCGGCGCTACGCCGACGGCCGGGCCGACGGCACCACCACGGTGTGTGTGCTGGAGGAACACCAGAGCGAAGATCAGGCCAGAAACGAAGCGGTGAACCGGATCGTGCGGTTCGATGGCAGTGGATCCAGCGAGCTGGAGATCGTGGCCACCGGGGCCGACTTCTACGCTTGGCCCCGGCCCAGCCCCGACGGTCGGCGGTTGGCCTGGATCCAGTGGGATCACCCCAACATGCCCTGGGATCAAACCGAGCTGTGGGTGGACGGTCGGCGGGTGATAGCGGGCATCGGCTCGGTGGTGGAACCCCAGTGGGGTCCCGACGGCCGCCTTTATGTCGTGAGCGACCACAACGGTTGGTGGAATCTCTACCACCTGGATGGCGAACAACTGCTGGACGGTGACCAGTCGCTGGATGGCGACCAAATGGTGCCGGTGTTCGAGATGGACGCCGAGATGCATCGACCGGCCTGGTTGTTCGACGATCCCAGCTATGCGGTGTGTGACGATGGCACCGTGGTGGTCTCAGCCATCAGGGGGTCGCTGGCCGAGTTGTGGTTGATGCCCGCCGGTGGGGCCCACCCCGAGCGGTTGGATCTTCCCTGGACATCATACGGGTGTGTCCGCCTGGATCTTCCCTGGACATCGTACGGGTGTGTCCGCCCCGCCGGCCCGGGTTCGGTTACTGCCATAGCCGCCTCGCCCACCCACGAGCCCACCGCGGTTCGCATCGATGTATCCACCGCCACCTTCGAGGTGGTCGGTTCAACGACTCGGGACGGGGTTGATCCTTCCTGTAGTTCGGCGGCCCGGGACGGGGTTGATCCTGCTCACAGTTCTGCGACCCGAATTGGGGTTGATCCCGCTTACCTGTCCGAGCCTCGACCCATTGGGTTTGCCACCACCGATGGTGCCGAGGCTCACGGGCTTTACTACCCGCCGGCCAATCCGGTTGCCGGGGTGCCCGCCGGCGAGCGGCCCCCCCTTCTGGTGTTGAGCCACGGCGGCCCCACCGGTGCGGCTCGCAGCGGACTCCAGCTCGGCATTCAGTACTGGACCAGCCGGGGGATTGCCGTGGTGGATGTCAACTACCGGGGGAGCACCGGCTACGGGACCGCCTACCGGGAGGCTCTCCGGGGCCGCTGGGGGATCGTTGATGTGGACGACTGTGTGGCCGCGGCCCGCTACCTGGTCAACTCCGGCGAGGTGGATGGCGACCGCCTCATCATCCGGGGCGGCAGCGCCGGCGGCTATACCACCTTGAGCGCGCTGGCGTTCCACAAGGTTTTCGCCGCCGGGGCCAGCCGCTACGGCATCGCCGATCTGGCGGCTCTGGCCATCGACACCCATAAGTTCGAGTCCCGCTACTTGGACAGCCTGGTGGGGCCGTATCCCGAGGCCGCCGAGGTGTACCGGGCCCGCTCACCCCTCTTTCATGTTGACAATTTCGATGCTCCCATGATCGTGCTCCAGGGCTCGGACGACGAGGTTGTTCCCCCCAATCAGGCCGAGATGATCGTGACCGCTCTCGAGCAGCGGTCGATCCCGGTGGCCTACCTGCTGTTCGAGGGTGAGCAGCACGGCTTCCGCCAGGCGGGCAACATGGTGGCGGCGTTGGAGGCAGAGCTGTCCTTTTTCGCCCAGATTCTGGGTTTCACCCCCGCTGACGACATCCCGCCCGTGACCATACGCCGGTAGAGGCGCAGGCACGGTTTATTCTGGTGGCGATGGCGCGAGTTCTGGTAACCGAGAAGATTGCCGATGGCGGGCTGGCTCGCCTCCGGGAGGCGGGGCACGAGGTGGAGGTCCGCCCGGGGCTCTCTCCCGCCGAGCTGGTGGAGGCGGTCTCGGGGGTTCATGCCCTGATCATCCGGTCGGCCACCCAGGTGACCTCCGAGGTGATCGAGGCGGGCCACGATCTGGTTGTCGTCGGCCGGGCCGGGGTGGGATTGGACAACGTGGATGTGGACGCGGCCACCGAGCGCGGGGTGCTGGTGGTGAACGACACCCAATCCAACATCCAGTCGGCCGCCGAGCACACCATGGCGCTGCTTTTGGCCCAGGCTCGCAACATCCCCCAAGCCCATGGGGCCCTGACCGAGGGGCGGTGGGAGCGTTCCCAGTGGCAGGGTGTCGAGTTGAACGGAAAGACGCTGGGCATCCTGGGACTGGGCCGCATCGGCCGGTTGGTGGCCGAGCGGGCGATGGCTTTTGCCATGCGGGTCATCGCCAGCGACCCTTACGTGTCGGAGGAAGTGGCCCTCCACAGCGTCATGGCCTTGGTGTCATTGGAGGAGCTGGTGGCCCAGTCCGATTTCATGACCATCCACGTGGCCCGCACCCCCGAAACGATCGGGATCATCAACTCCGAGTTGCTGGCGCTGGCCAAGCCCAACCTTCGGATCATCAACGTTTCGCGAGGCGGCATAGTCGATGAAGCCGACCTGGCCCAGGCGGTGGCATCGGGGCGCATCGCGGGGGCGGCTCTGGATGTGTTCGACGGGGAGCCCATCACGCAGTCGCCGCTGTTCCAGTTGGATCCGGTGGTGGTAACACCTCATCTGGGGGCCAGCACCCTGGAGGCCCAGCACAAAGCCGGCGATGCCATAGCGGAGCAGGTGCTGCTGGCGCTGAGTGGGGAGTTCGTGCCCGCCGCCGTGAACGTGTCGGCCAAGAACGTGAGCGAGGTGTTGCGCCCCTACCTGCCGCTGGCCGAGATGCTGGGCCGCCTGTTCGGCAACCTGTGCGAGCGCCTGCCCGAAGTGCTTGAGGTGGAGCTGATCGGTGAGATCGGCGGGCCCGACAACTCGGTAGCGGTGATGTCGGCGGTGAAGGGCTTGTTGAGCGCCGTGTCCGACATGCCGATCAGCTATGTGAACGCTCTGAATGTGGCCAAGGAACGGGGCATGGAGGTGCGGGCACTGAGCAAGCCAACCTCCAGGGAGCACGTGAACTTGTTCACGGTGAGGGGCGGGGGTCACAGCCTGGGGGGGCGGCTCGCCGGTGCCCGCCAGGAGCCCGTACTGGTTCTGGCCGACGACCACACGATCCACATGCCCCCTTCCGATCACATGATCCTGCTTGCCAACGACGACCGTCCCGGGGTCATCGGCGCGGTGGGCACGCTTTTGGGCAACGCCGGTATAAACATCAATGACATGAGTGTGGGTCGGGCCCCCACCGGAGAGGGGGCCTCAATGGTGATTGCCACAAGCCAGCCGGTGCCCGGTGAAGTGGCCGATGCCCTGGTTACCCTGGACGGGGTGATGGCTGTCCGGTACCTGGGCCTGGCCCGGACTCGAACTTGATCCGGGGCTGGAGGTGAGGGCTGCTGGGTGTCTCGGTGGGGTGTCTGGGCCTGGCCCGGACTCGAACTTGATCCGGGGTCGGCCCTGGTACTAGAGTGGTGCTTATGAGCGGCACACTAACCCACCTGCTGCTCATGTAGGGCGAGCGCCCCCCACCGGTGCTCGCCCCGACCCCCTGACCCGTAAGGGCAGGGGGTCTTTTCGTGGGGTCGTTCCGAGTCGTGGGGTCGTTCCCAGTGCAACAACCAGAGGAACAGCCATGAAATCCCCCCCATCGAGCCCATCCGGAAGCGGATCCGAGGCCCCCTTTGTCGGATCCCACCTGCCGCCCCAGAAGCCGTCGGGCATGCCGGTGCACAAGTATCGGGCGTTCGAGCCGATCGGGCTGACCGGCCGGACCTGGCCCGACGCGGTGCTCACCCGTGCCCCCCGGTGGTGCTCGGTGGATCTGCGGGACGGCAATCAGGCCCTCATCGAGCCCATGAATCCCGAGCGCAAGTGGAGGATGTTCACCGCGCTGGTGGAGGCCGGGTTCAAGGAGATCGAGGTGGGTTTCCCGTCGGCGTCGGAGACCGACTTCCGGTTCGTGCGGGAGATCATAGAGCAGGGGGCCATCCCCACCGATGTCCGCATCCAGGTACTGACCCAGGCTCGCCGGGAGCTGATCGAGCGCACCTATGAGGCCATCGCCGGGGCGGCCGACGCCATCGTGCATCTCTACAACTCCACCTCCAGCGTGCAGCGCCGGGTGGTGTTCGGGTTGGACATGGACGGCATCACCGCGATCGCCACCCGGGCCTCGGAGCTGTGCCGCTCGCTGGAGTCCCAGGTGCCCGGCACCGAGGTGTTCTACGAGTACTCCCCGGAGTCGTTCACCGGCACCGAGCTGCCGTTCGCCAAGCGGGTGTGCGACGAGGTGGTTGAAATACTGGCCGACGGCCACGACAAACCGGTCATCGTCAACCTGCCGGCCACGGTGGAAATGTCCACCGCCAACATCTACGGCGACATGATTGAGTGGATGCACCGCAACCTGGCTCGCCGGGACCGGATCGTGTTGAGCCTGCACCCCCACAACGACCGGGGGACGGCGGTGGCCGCGGCCGAGTTCGGGCTCATGGCCGGGGCCGACCGGGTGGAGGGAACCCTGTTCGGCAACGGGGAGCGCACCGGCAACGTGGACGTGGTGAACCTGGCCATGAACCTGTTCAGCCAGGGGGTTGATCCCGAGCTGGACATCTCCGACATAAACGGGTTGCGCCGGGTGGCCGAGGACTGCAACCAGCTTCCCATTCACCCCCGCCACCCCTATGTCGGCGATCTGGTGTACACCGCCTTCTCGGGGTCGCATCAGGATGCCATCAAGAAGGGCTTCGAGGCCATGGAGGAGACCGGCCAGACCCTGTTCGAGGTGCCCTACATCCCCATCGACCCCAAGGACGTGGGTCGCACCTACCAGGACGTGGTGCGGGTGAACAGCCAGTCGGGCAAGGGAGGGGTGTCGTACCTGCTCAGGACCGAGGGGCAGTTCGATCTTCCCCGGCGTATGCAGATCGAGTTCAGCCGGGTCATCCAGCGGATCGCCGACGACACCGGTGAGGAGATAACCGCCGACCGGATCTACAGCGAGTTCGCCACCGAGTACCTCGACCTGGACGAGCCCTACCGGCTGAATGGCTACGAGTCGGCCCAGAACGCCCGTGGGGCCGACCTCACCGTGGTCACCGCTCGACTGTCCGCCGGGGAGGAGCAGGTGGTGGTCCACGGTGAGGGTGCCGGTTCCCTGGACGCGTTCGTGACGGGGTTGAACCGGATCATCGACACTCCGGTGAAGGTTGTGGACTACTACGAGCACTCCCGGGGTGGGGGTACCGACGCCGAGGCGGTGGCCTACATCGAGTTGCTGGTGGACGGTCGGGAGATGTGGGGTTGTGGCATTCACACCGACATAACCACCGCCTCCATGCGGGCCATCGTTAGTGCCCTGAACCGCGCCTGCGCCGGGCTCGGGTAACCGCACTCGAACCCAAGCCCGGGGTGGAGCGGGTCTGCCTAGTTTGCGCTTCGGGTCAGAAAGAGCTGGTGCTCGAACTCCAGGGTCTCCATGTCGTTGGCCTGGATGGCCTCAACGGTCATCGTCCACAAGGCATCATCCGCCACCAGAAGGCGCTGTATGCCCGGGTTCCATTCCCGGCAGGCCAGCAGCATCTCGCCGTTGCGGATACCAAGTTCGGGCCATTCCTTGCGAACCGAATCCTCATCCCATGTATCGCAGGTGAAGCCGGGGTGCAGGAGCGGGGTGCCGGTGGGGCAGAAGTGGAGTTCGTCGGCTTGCGACAACCAATCCGGGAGCAGTGTCCGGTTGATCACGGGTCGGCAACCCGGGAAGGATGCCGCCCCCCTGCGGTGCATGATACGACCGGTCTTGCTCAACCCGGTGCTGTTCACCCGCATGACAACCGCCCCGCTGAACGGCTTCTCACCGTCAGGGCGGGAGACACCGGCCGGGTTGGACGTCACCAATCCCTGCTCCGTTGCGCTTGGCTCGCTCTGGTTCAACGGGATGGCCAGCATTTCTTCGTCCGGCCAGTACAAGAAGGCCCGGTGATCCCCTTCGGCCTCGCTGTAGGCACCGGGGAACACGAGCACATCCAGCTCGGTCGGCGTTGAGGGGTCGCTCACGTCGAAGAGCGACACCTTCGTACCCTGGGTGCGTCCCCGCTCGTCGGCTTGCTGCCCGATCCCAACCAGCAGGCCATTGCCCAGGGGGTGCAGGTAGGTGGAAAAGCCGGGGATCTTCAACTCGCCCGACACCGATGGGTTGGTCGGGTCGGAAAGATCCAGAACATACAGGGGATCCGTTTCGCGGAAGGTCACCACGTAGCCGGTATCACCCGCGTATCGCACCGAGTAGATGCGTTCCCCCTGGCCCAAGCCACCGACGCTGCCAACGATTTCCAGGCGGCGATCCTGCTGGCGGAGCACCACGATCTGGCTCTGCGAATCCTCCGAACCACCAAAGGGGTCGCCGGTGGTGGTGGCCACCCGGAAGTGGCCGTCGTGCTCGTCCATGGAGAACTGGTTGAGGAGTTGGCCGAAAACCTCGCCCGAAGCCTCGTAGCGGGCCGGGCCGGATTCGGAGACCGAGAACTTGTGGATGGAAGTGGTCCACTTTGCGGGAGCGCTGCTGCTCCCTGTCGTGCGCTCATCTACCCTGCCCCCCGGCGTATCCAAGTTGCTGGTGGCCAGATACAGGGACTGTCCCGTGCCGTAGAGGGTGTGACCGTCGGCCAGAACGGAGGCGGCGTTGCCGGCTTGCAGGGGCCCGTTCATGTCGAGGGTGATAACCGAAAGCACGGTGAGCCCCGAGAAGTCTGCCGGTACGTAAAGGTTCTCGCAGGCGGGCAGAAGGCCCGCTTCGGTCTGGCCGCCCGGTGTGTCCAAGCGGTAGGCGGGTAGCCAAGCACCGAGTTCGGCAGCCGCGGCGATCTCCTTGTTGACCCGCTCGGCGGTTCCCTCCGCGGAGGGTCCGCTGGGTCGGACGAACTGGAATCGCAGCGGGTAACTGGAAAGCGACACCCAGGCGGTGCTGCCCGACGAGCGGGCGCTCAAGTACTGGCCATCAACCCGAAGCTCGCGCACCACTTTCATGTCCGAAGGCTCCGACAGGTCAACCTCTTGAATATGCACCACCGAAGTGCCGTTGAAGTCCACGTCCGTGGCTCGGGCCGGGCCCACCAGGTCGCCGGGCTTCACCGGCGGCAGCCCCTCCACGTAACTGTTGGCGAAAATCAGGGCTCGGTCGCCGTGCATGAGGATTTCCTGGGGCCAGCCCCAATCCCCGAGCTTCAAGCTGCCTTTGAGCAGGGGCCGGCTGCCGGTCAGGTCGACGTAGTGCAACTGCCGGTCGGCCACCGCCAGAATGCGGTTGCCGTCGGTCTTGATGATGTCGGGTTCATCCACCCCCGCCACCTGCACGTTCGTGCTGGAGAAGCCGGCGGAATCCTCCCCGCTCGCCGAGTCATCAGTAGCCGCGGCCTGACTGGAGGATTCCCGCCCCGCCATGTCCGCCACGCTTTCTTCAACTGCATCATCCAGGAACCCGGGGTAGAAGCCTCCGTCGTCGATGCCGTAGGGGCCAACCCTTTCCACGGTTTCGGTACGCAAGTATTCGAGGGCGCTGTTGCAGTCCTCGAAAGAGCGCAGGGCGGACAGGAGATCGACGTTGTCGAGTTCCAGGGGCTCCCCCGGGGTGGCGGTGTCGTTTCTGGGACTACCGCCGGTGATGCCCGGCGAGCCGGTGGAATCGGACGAGCATGCCGTACTCAGAAGCGCCAGCACCGAGGCCAGTGCAATTGCGGCAAGAACGGTTCCCCGCCGGTAGCGGTTGCTCTTTGATCGTGGTGCCTCTGCCCGGTTCGGGGTTGCGGCAAGAACGGCTCCCCGCCGGTAACGGTTGCTGTGGATTTGTTTGAACATACCCTTATGACGATACGGCCATAGTGGCTGGTTCCACCGTCATGGCAGTTTCGACGGGTTTTTGTGATTATATGCTCTGGGCTATTTGAGCTCCAGCGAGGGCATCCAGGCCGGGCGGGTGGTTTCGAAGGCGTCGATGGCCTCGGCGTGCATCAGGGTCATGGCGATGTCGTCCAGGCCTTCCAGTAGCCGGTGCTGCACCGCCCGGTCGAGAGGAAACCCGGTGCTCACACCCGCAGCCGGGGCCGACACCGTTAGCCGTTCCACATCCACGGTGATTTCGGTCGAGGGATCGCTGGCCACGGCATCCAGCAGGGTGCGGGCCGTTGCCGGGTCCACCTGCACCGGTACCAGGCCGTTCTTGGTGGAGTTGTTGCGGAAGATGTCCCCGAAGCGGGGGGAGACAACCGCCTCGAACCCGTACTGCTGGATGGCCCACACCGCGTGCTCCCGGGAGGACCCGGTACCGAAGTTGGGTCCCGCCACCAGGATGCGGGCTCCGGTGAAACGAGGGTCGTTCAGCACGAAGCCGGGATCCTGGCGCCATTCCGAGAACAGACCCTGCTCGAAGCCGGTGCGCTCAACCCGCTTGAGCCAGTCGCTGGGGATGATCTGGTCGGTGTCCACATCGCTGCGATCCAGCGGCAGCCCGGTGGCAGTGATGATCCGTACCGGTTTCATGGTAGATCCTCAGGGGCAGTGATGATCCGTACCGGTTTCATGGTAGATCCCCCGATGGTCAGTACCGGTTTCGTGTTCATAGTAGGTCTCCAGGGGCCGCGAAAGTGCCTGCTATCGCGGTGGCGGCGGCCACTCCCGGCGACACCAGGTGGGTGCGGCCCCCCCGGCCCTGGCGGCCCTCGAAGTTGCGGTTGGACGTGCTGGCGCACCGCTCGCCGGGAGCCAGCTTGTCGGGGTTCATGGCCAGGCACATGGAGCAGCCCGGTTCCCGCCAGTCGAACCCGGCCGCCTTGAACACCTCATGGAGGCCCTCGGACTCGGCCTGGGCCTTGACCGCCCCCGAGCCGGGAACCACCAGGGTGCGAACGCCGGGCCGCACTCGGCGACCCTCCACCACGGCGGCGGCGATGCGCAGATCCTCTATCCGGCTGTTGGTGCAGGAACCGATGAACACGGTGTCCACCGGGATCTCCCTCAACGGCGTGCCGGCGGTCAGGCCCATGTAGTCGAGGGCCCGCCCGGCCGCCTCCCGGGTGCTGCTGTCGGTGAAGCTGTCGGGGTGGGGGACCACTCCGGTGATGGGGGCTACCTGAGCCGGGTTGGTACCCCACGACACGTGCGGAACCAACTTCGATCCGTCGATCACCATTTTCTTGTCGAAAGTGGCATCGTCATCGGTGTAGAGACTGCGCCAGCCGTCCAGAGCGCTCTCCCACTCCGCTCCCGAGGGGGCACCGGGGCGACCCATCAGGTAGGCGAAGGTGGTGTCGTCGGGGGCGATCAGGCCGGCCCGGGCCCCGGCCTCTATGGACATGTTGCACACCGTCATGCGTCCCTCCATCGACAGCGACCGGATGGTGGATCCCCGGTACTCGATGATCGACCCGATGCCTCCGCCGGTACCGATGCGCCCGATCACGGCCAGGATCACATCCTTGGCGGTGCTGCCCATCGGCAGGGCTCCGTCCACGGTTACCGACATGGTGCCGGGTCGCTGCTGCGGGAGGGTCTGGGTGGCCAGCACATGCTCCACCTCGCTGGTGCCGATGCCGAAGGCCAGCGCGCCGAAGGCTCCGTGGGTGGAGGTGTGGCTGTCGCCGCACACGATGGTCATGCCCGGCTGGGTGAGCCCCATCTCCGGGCCGATCACATGCACGATGCCCTGTCCCGGATGGCCCATCGGGTACAGGGTGATGCCGAACTCCTCGCAGTTGGCCCTCAACGTCTCCACCTGCCGGCGGGAGACGGGATCCTCGATGGGCCGGGCGGTGGCGGTGGTGGGGACGTTGTGATCCTCGGTGGCCACCGTCAGATCGGGTCGTCGCACGGTCCGGCCGCTCAGCCGGAGACCGTCAAAGGCCTGCGGCGAGGTCACCTCATGGATGAGGTGCAGGTCGATATAGAGCAGATCGGGCTCCCCTTCGGCTTGATGCACGACATGGCGGTCCCAGACCTTTTCACTGAGGGTTCGACCCATAGGCGCTCCAATTCTAGTCTTGGCCCAGCAACCGGGGAGGTTACCCGGTCATGCCCGATACGGATGGGTTGGGCACTCCCACCGAGTCCAGGGCGGGGCTCAGGCAGCCCCAGAAGCTGTCGAAGTCGGTGACCACGGAGGCGTGCCCGCCCCGGTAGGAAAAGACTTCGGCACCATCGATGTAACTGGCATCGGTGAGCTCCTGCTGGAGGTAGTCGGGCACCACCTTGTCACCGATGGTGCGAATCTGGGCCACCGGCATGGCCAGCTCGGCGATCCACGACGACGAATCGAAGTTGAACAGCTCGGTGCCGGCATCCAGCAGCGCCTGCGGGTCGCCCTTGAGGATCTCGGCCTGGGCCCACCGGCTCATATCGGTGCCGATCAGGCTGCGGACGGTTTGCTCCCAGCCCCAAGACCGCAGGCTCACCGGGGTCAGGCGAGACGCGGCGGCAACCATCGGGAGCAGCCCGAAACGGATTGCCCTCAATCCCCGGCCCCGGAAGCTGGTGGCGGTGGCCCCCAGAACCAGGCCAATAATTCTACTGGGTGCGGCCCGAGCGGCAAGCTGGGCGATGGCCCCACCCATGGAGTAGCCCACGCAGACGAAGCGGTCGATGCCCAGAGCGTCGGCCACCGCCAGAACGTCGGAGGCGCATTCGGATAATCTGAACCGCCCGGTGGGCAGTCCCAGGCCGTGGCCCCGGTGGTCGAATGCCAGAACCGATGCCCTGCGGGAGAGCGGCTCGAAGGTGGGATACCAGTTCAGGTCGGCGGTCGCCGTCCAGCCGTGCAGCAGCACCACGGTGGGCGAGTGCGGCGGCCCCTCCATTCGGCGCACGAACAGGCGACCCCGCTCGGGCAGGTCGATGAACTCCCCCGGGGGCAGCCGGGGGCCGACCGGGGCACCGCTACTGCTCAATGGACACGATCCGGGCCGTCAGCACCCCGCCGGCGGGACTCTGGTAGGACAGGGTGTCCCCAGCCTTCGCCCCCAGGATGGCCGACCCCATGGGGGAGGCGGGGGAGATCACATCGAGGCCGTCGTGGCGCTCCTCTATCGACCCCACCAGGTAGGTCTCCACATCGTCGGGGTCACCATCGTGGGCCACGGTCACCACCGACCCCACCGTCACCACCGTTCCGTCGCCGGCTTCCACGATCCGGCAATTGTTCAGCAGGGCACCGAGCTGAGCGATGCGGGTTTCCATCTTGCCCTGCTCGTCCTTGGCCGCGTGGTAATCACCGTTCTCGCTCAGATCGCCCAGTTCCCGGGCCGTTTCGATCTTGCGGGCAATGTCCACCCGCCCAAAGGTGGTGAGCTGCTCGTACTCAGCGCTCAGACGGTCGAATGCCGCCCGGGAGAGCTCATGGGTTTCAGGCATAGCGGGCCACTCTAGTATCGCCCGCCCCCGGTTTTCACTTGAATTCCCGCCCGGCCCCCGTCCCGGTATCTCGCATGGGGTCCCAGATAGCTGCTCATGCTGGTCACGGCTGTCCCTTGGGTTCTCGGGTGTGCCGGCGGCCGGGTGCCTGCCGTCCGGTTTGTTAGGTGCTGAGCAGGACGTTGCTGTAGATGGGCTGTTTGAACCATCGGGTGGGTGGCGGCGGTTTGTGTTTGTGGGTTTCGGCGTGGCAGGTGGGACAGAGCAGCACGAGGTTGTTGATGCTGGTTTTGCCGCCGTGTTCCCAGGGTTTGATGTGGTGCACATCGCAGGCGGTGGCTCTTAGTCCGCAGTTGACGCAGTGTTTGTCTCGGGCGTAGAGGGCGAGTTTTTGTTTTTGGGTGGCGGAGCGTTGTTTGCGGCCCAGGTATAGGGGTATTCCTTCGGCGGTGAAGATGGCTGGTATTAGGGCTGCGTCGCAGGCGATGAGGCGCAACTCCTCCATCGAAATGGGGGTGTCGTCAATGAGTCCTGCGTTTTTGAGCTGGCCGGTGAGGAGGTCGTAGTCAACCTTGACCAGAAGCGTGGTGGGCTGCACCACCACATCACTGCCATTGTCGCTACATCCAGCAACGGTTTTGGGGTGCTTGCCGGGGGTTTGGGTTATCAAAGCGGCGAGTGCGTCGGCGGCTCGCTGTTGGTGGGTGCGGTCACTGCCATTTTTGGAGTCGTCGCGAAACATACGATCACACATGCCGTCCATGGCGGTTTTGACCCGCTCGCCGGTTATGCGGTCAAGTTCGGCGTGTAGCACCACCATGCCGTCGTCGCCGTTGAACACCGCGGCCTTGCGGCGGCGGCGTTGCTGGTCGTGTTGCGATTCGCCATCGGTGCCGCGCCGGTCGTCCTCCTGGCGGGCCAGGGTTTTCCTGAACTTGTCCAGATCCTCGGTTTTGGCTTTGTTGATCAAGTCATCTTCCTGGGCTCGGCTCAAAGGCACCCGGCCATGAGATTCCCCCATCAAGCGGGCATGATCTATGGAGAACCCGCCGGCCTTGACCCCGTCTAGCGTGGCGGGTAGTTCCTTGAGCCTGCGGGCGGTTCGGGCTTCGCGGTTGGCCAGGTAACGGCCCATACCGAACTGGAGGCAAAGGGCCCGCAGTTCGCCCTCGCCCACAAGATCGCCGTAACGATTCAACGCTTCGGCCATGTACCCATCGAGTATGTGGCGGGTAGCGAGGATATCAAACATCAAATTGAACAAACCCTTGGATTCCATCCCCTCCAAATCAACCAACTCCAACCTCAAAACATCCCCACCACCAGCCTCACTGCTGCCAGCAGTATTAACATCAGAATTGGTCTCAGGTTCGGAAACACTGGGGTCGAACTTCATACCCCCAATACTATCAGGCCGAGTGACAAAACCCACCCTAAATAAAAAATATTTTAAGGATTTTACTTTTTAAGGATTTTACTCATTTTGCATATTACGCTGAATGTTTGGGCCTATTGATCTCCTTTTAATGCTCACTCCTGATTCTGGGGTATCTCATCCACGCGTAACAAAGTGCATGAGGTAGGAGTGGCCACAATGATGATTTCATCTCCGGAACTGATCCCCAGCCTTTTGAGAACACTCCTGAGACGGCCTATATCTACTTTCTTGCTCAGATTGGCCAGCCTCCATATGAGCGAAGCCTTGCCCAAAACTCTGCCCTGATGTATGGCTGGAACGAGAAGGGAGTCTTTTGGTTGGAGGCCATTGTGGGCAGCTATATCTCGGTCAAGGTTGAATGAGTACCCTTTTAGATTGTTATCGGATACAGTGAAGCGTTGACCCCAGTTTTCTCTGACCTTTATGGCATGCTGTCGTCCCAACACACTGCTGGGTGTATATCCGTAGTTACTGAGATGGCGGACTTCATCCCCATAAATTACATAAGGACCTGCCTCTAAATATGCGTGTATTGATGCCTCCTTCACGCCGAATGTAGGGACAAACTCTTCCAGAATTGCTGAGACAGAAGCAACACCTCCACCGCGGTCGATTCGTTGCTTAATTTCGGTTGTGATCCCCTCGTACTCCTCGTATCCCCACTCCTGAAGTGCTAATCGGAATTCTTTGTCAATGCGAATCAAGGTTGAGCCATGTTGATTCTTGAGTGAAGGGATTGATCCATGGCCAATCTTGTCGACAATCTCAGCGGGTGTCATGGGCCGCCCGGTCAATTGAAGAACCCGCTCTGCCTTGGCCTGAATTGGGCCATCCCATCGGACCAGCCACCCCTCTCCTATGTCCCGCCAAATGTTCGATTCTAGCAGGAAGGCAAGCACTACTTCGGAGTGTACGGGGAGGTTCAGGCTGGCGACCAGTTTTTCGATTTTGATCAGCCATTCATCTCTGACAGCATTGTCCAGCGCTGTTTTGAGGTCGTTCAGAGCGCTAGCGCCCTTGAGAAGCCAATCGTCTTTGTATGTATAGTCTGAGAGCCACCTGAGCATTTCGAATCGCCGCTGACCGAGTCTTTCCCTCCACCGATCTACGATTTCGCTTTCAGAGGGTATGACAAGACCGAAGTCAGCCCCGAGTCTCTCCGTAACCCATCTTACAGCTCGAAACCGCTCGCTTTTGAGCAAGTCCCGGACCCGTTCGGCATCTTCGGCTACTTTCTGTCGTATTCGTTCACGGGTAAGGTCCTGTTCTTTGCCAAGTTCCTCAAGTGTCGGTCTGGGCCGTGAGCACTCGCGAGCTATCAGCAACTCGGGCTCCTTTGCCTTCGACAAAAGTTCTTCCACAAGCTCACTGAGGGGAGTAGCAGGGTAGCCCGCCAACCTAGAGAGCGGGGTGTTGAGCAGAGTGCTTATCTCGCTGCTCACGACATCGGGAACTTCAACCCCGCTGTTATAGGTGGCAAGAAGCTCTTCTAGGGTTCCGTCGTCTGAGAAGACGGTCAACCAATCGGTGCTAGCTCGCAAGTTGAATGCAACAGCAGATGCCTCTCGGTCGTCTTCGGGCAACTTCTCATTAAAAGCTGCCGCCATGCCAGCAAGTTTCGGTTCATCAGGCTGGTATGCTGAAAGCGCTTCGTTGAGACGACGAACTGAGAGAACACCAACGTGCTGAAGTTTGAGGAGTGCAACATCGCTCAGCGCTCCTAGCTCACCCCAAGTCCTTATATTTTCTCGAAGGAGGGCATTGGACATTCTGATATCAAGGAGCGAAGCTTTGATCTGCTCATCGGCGGCCTCGATCATCCAGCCGTATTTCTTATCCAGTGTTGTGTCGGAGATAGTCGCTATTGGTGCCAGCATGACAGACGGAGCGCGCTCTAAGTCCTTGTAGAGGCTGTTGATCGTAGCATCACCCACTCCAGGGACAAGCCTCAAGTCGTCTTCTGACAGCGTGTCCAAGTCACCCCATGTGGAGCATCCGACCTTCCTGAGTGCCGTTCGGACGCGAGCGTCAAGACGGGAGAAGACGATGCTCTCGTCCGGTTGGGCACTCAACCATGGGTGTCGTTCCCCAAAGGAATTGGAGGACTTCAGCGAGGCACCATTTTCCCTGTTCGCCAAGGTCTCTGTATTCCCAGTGCTTCTCGTAGGGAAGGACGAACCGTGACTAGAACCACGGGGGCCATCCCGGAGGTGGGAGGAAAGCTCTTGTGTGCTCTGTATTGTCATGTGTGGCTAACCCATCAACTGTCGAACGATTGAAACCTCGTTGTCCATAGTCTCGGTCCAGTCCAGCATTATAGGCAGCCATGGTTGAGGATGCGATGTTTCATCCAAGACCTCCCGGCCAACCGGGGCAGCCCACTCCGGGACACTCCCGACATGGAAGCCGGGCCAACATGGCAACCCGTGGATCGTCACCCGTCTGGGCCTGCTCTCATGGGCATCGCCGTATTTACATTGACGGCTGCGGTGCTCAGGGTTCACACTGGGGCGCGTTCTATGTCGAATTACGTCATCGGAGTTATAGGCGGCGACGGCATCGGCCCCGAGGTGGTCGCCGAGGGCCTGAAGGTGCTGGACGCGGCCGGGGTGGGCATGGATACGGTGCCGTACGACCTGGGGGGCGCTCGTTACCTGCGGGACGGCACGGTTCTGCCTGATGAGGTTCTGGCGGAATGGCGGGGAATGGATGCCCTCTACCTGGGGGCGGTGGGGACTCCCGACGTGCCCCCGGGTGTCATCGAGCGGGGCCTGCTCTTGAGGATGCGCTTCGAGTTGAACCTGTACGTGAATCGCCGCCCGTTCCGGGCTCCCGACGGGTCCCACGATTTCGAGGTCATCCGGGAGAACACCGAGGGCACCTATGCCGGCGAGGGCGGGTTTCTGCGCAAGCACACCCCGGCCGAGGTGGCCACCCAGGGGTCGGTGAACACCCGGTTCGGTGTTGAGCGCTGCGTGCGCTACGCCTTCGAGTTGGCCCGCAACCGTCCGGGACGTCATCTCACCCTGGTGCACAAGACCAACGTTTTGACCTTCGCCGGGGATCTGTGGCAGCGGACGTTCAGCGAGGTGGCCCGGGAGTATCCCGAGGTGGCCACCGCCTACAACCATGTGGATGCGGCCTGCATCTACTTCGTGGAGAATCCCAAGAGCTACGACGTGATCGTGACCGACAACCTGTTCGGTGACATCCTCACCGATCTGGGCGGGGCGGTCTCGGGGGGTATCGGTTTGGCCGCTTCGGCCAATCTGAATCCCGACCGCACCGGACCGTCGATGTTCGAGCCGGTTCACGGGTCGGCCCCCGATATTGTGGGTACCGGCCGGGCCAACCCCACGGCTGCCATATTGTCGGCTGCCATGATGGTTGAGTTCCTGGGCGAGACCGAAGCCGCCCGCCGGATTCTGGCTGCCTGCGCCGACCCCACAACCCAAACCGGTACCACCACCCAGATCGGCGATGCCATCGCCAAACGGGTGTGAGCCCGGTGTCAATCCAAGCTCCTATCGCAGAAAGGGTCTGAGCGCGATGCCAATCGAAGCCACCGAGAAGGTGTGGATGGATGGAAAGCTGGTCAACTGGGCCGATGCCACCGTGCACGTTTTGACTCACACCCTTCATTACGGCAATGGGGTGTTCGAGGGCATCCGGGCCTACGAGACCGGTGAGGGCACCGCGGTGTTCCGGCTCACCCCCCATATCCGCCGGTTGTTCGCCAGCGCCAAGATCCTCCAGATCGACATCCCCTACACGGTGGATGAGCTGGTGGCCGCCACCAAGGAGACCGTCCGGGTGAACCGCATGAAGAGCGGTTACATCCGCCCGCTGGCCTATCTGGGATACGGCGAGATGGGGCTCAACCCGCTGCCGTGCTCGGTCAACGTGGCCATTGCGGTCTGGCCGTGGGGGGCCTACCTCGGCGATGAGGGCATCACCAACGGGGTGCGGCTCATGGTCAGCTCCTGGCAGCGCCACGACCCCAACTCCATGCCCACCGCGGCCAAGGGGTGCGGGCACTACGTCAACAGCCAACTGGCCAAGGTTCAGGCGGTGAGGGCCGGCTACGACGAGGCGGTTCTTCTGTCGCCCCAGGGCTACGTGAGCGAGTGCACCGGTGAGAACCTGTTCGTGGTGCGGGACGGTACCATCGTCACCCCGCCCACCTCGGTGGGGGCGCTGGAGGGGATCACCCAGGATGCCATCCGCACCATGGCTTCCGACCTGGGTATTCCCTACGCGTCGGAGAACCTGTTGCGCAGCGACCTGTACCTGGCCGATGAGGCCTTCCTGTCGGGCACCGCGGCCGAAGTGGTGCCCATCCGTTCGGTGGACGACCGCGAGATCGGGGACCCCGGTCCGATCACCCGCAAAATCCAGGAGGTGTTCCAAGCCGCGGTGCGGGGCCGGCGCGCCGAGTATCGGCATTGGAATGAGTATGTCGATGGCTGAGGTCTTGGTGGTGGCGATGATGGTGTGCTTTGAGTATCGGCATTGGAATGAGTATGTCGATGGCTGAGGTCTTGGTGGTGGCGATGATGGTGTGCTTTGAGTATCGGCATTGGAACGAAGATGTCCACCGCTGAGAACGCCGAGCCCCGGTCGTGGCCGTCAGCGGTGGAGATATACGACACCACGCTGCGGGACGGGAGCCAGCTCGAGGGCATATCCCTCACCGTGGAGGACAAGCTGCGCATCGCCCGCCAGCTCGACTCCCTCGGGGTGCACTACATCGAGGGCGGTTGGCCCGGTTCCAACCCCAAGGACGATGAGTTCTTCGCCCGGGCCCGTGACGAGTTGACCCTGGAGGTGAGCACCCTGGTGGCCTTCGGCTCCACCCGCCGGGTCAGGGGGCGAACCGACGACGATCACACCCTGGCCGGCCTGGTGGCCTCCGGTGCCCGGGTGGCCTGCATCGTGGGCAAGTGCTGGGACTACCACGTGATCGAGGCCCTGCGAACCACCCTGGACGAGGGCGTGTCCATGGTGGCCGACTCGGTGAGGTTCCTGAGAAAGAGCGGCCTGCGGGTGTTCTTCGATGCCGAGCACTTTTTCGACGGCTACCGGGACAACCCGGAGTACAGCCTGGCCGTGCTGGAGGCGGCCGCGCTGGCCGGGGCTGACCGGCTCGTGTTGTGCGATACCAACGGGGGTTCGCTGCCCAACCGGGTGGAGGACACCGTGGGGGCGGTGGTGGAATACCTGGACACTCCGGTGGGGGTACACCTGCACGACGACACCGGGTGCGGGGTGGCCAACGCCCTGGCCGGAGTGCGAGCGGGGGCCACCCAGGTGCAGGGCACCATCAACGGTTACGGCGAGCGCACCGGCAACTGCAATCTGGTACCCATCATTGCCAACCTGAGCCTGAAGATGGGGATAAGCACCGTTCCCCCCGACCGGCTGGATCGACTCACCGGGGTTTCGAACCATGTGGCCGAACTGGTGAACTTCCCGCCCGATCCCCAGCAGGCCTACGTGGGGGCATCGGCCTTTGCCCACAAGGCGGGACTTCACGCCAGTGCCATTGCCCGCCGCCCCGACGCCTACGAGCACATAAACCCGGCCACGGTGGGCAACGGCACCCGGTTCGTGGTGTCGGAGATGGCGGGGCGCTCGACGGTGGAGATCAAGGCCAGGGAACTGGGTATCGACCTGGACGGCAACGCCATCGGTGAGATCGTGGACACTCTGAAGAAGCTGGAGCATGCTGGATACCACTTCGAGGTGGCCGATGCCTCCCTGGAGTTGCTGATGCGGGGGGCATCGGGGTGGACCCAGCCGTTCTTCGAGCTGGAGTCGTTCAAGGTAGCCACCGAGCACCGATCGGGTACCGGGGCTCGGGCCTGGAACAAGGTGGCGGTGGATATGGATACCGAGGCCACCGTGAAACTCCACGTGGGGGGTGAGCGCATCGTGGCCACCGGTGAGGGCAACGGCCCGGTGAATGCTCTGCACTCCGCGTTGATGCTGGCTCTGGGTGATCGCTACCCGGCGTTCCGGTCGATCTCCCTCATCGATTACAAGGTGCGGGTACTCGATACCGCCGCCGGTACCGCCGCGGTCACTCGGGTCATTATCGACTCCACCAACGGCGACCGGGTCTGGACGACCATAGGCGTGTCCGCCAACATCGTCGAGGCAAGTTGGCAGGCCCTAGTGGACAGCCTGGTCTACGGGCTGCTCCACAGCCAGGATGAAACCAGTGGGAGCGAGGACGAGGTGGATGAAGCCATGGGTAGCGAGGATGAGGTGGATGAAGCCAGTGCTAGTGAGGCATACGATGGCCGCGCCTGACTACGTGCCCACCGAGACCGGGCCGGCCAACCGGCACTATGTATCGCCGCCCCGCCTGCCCCAACCGTGGTTGGCCGGCCGGCCCGCAGAGCTCACCGGGGGTCAGCCCCAGGGAACCGGGATGGGAGTACCCGGGCCCGACCAGGGGTACGCCCTGCGGTTGGCCCGCAGGTTTGAACAAGAGCTGCTGCTCGAAGCCGGTGAGGAGGTCGAGGATGTCATTGCCGGTTGCCTGGGTTTGGCCCTCAAACGGGCCGCGGCTTTTGGGAGGGCCCCGGTGATGGCCGACCTGCGAGTGGCTTTCATGCTGTTCGGATACCTGCCACCGGCCGCGGGCACGACCTTTCTGGCTTGGCGACGGAAGCTGTTTGCCGAGGTCAGCAATCCCCACCATTACTTGGAGGCCCGCCACCTGGTGAACCTGGTTCCCGAGGAGATCCTGCGCCTGACCCCCGATGAAGTGGAGGCCGCCTGCTCCCCCGATAGATCCGGATTTTTTGCCGAAAGCACCGAAAGCATTGTGTGACCAGGTTTTTTGCCGAAAGCGCCGAAAGCATTGTGTGACCAGGTTTTTTGCCGAAAGCGCCGAAAGCATTGTGTGACCAGGTTTTTTGCCGAAAGCGCCGAAAGCATTGTGTGACCAGTGATTCCGGCTGATGGGGTACGGGTTCGGTTCGCGCCATCGCCCACCGGCTACCTCCATGTCGGCTCCGCCCGCACGGCGCTGTTCAACTGGCTGTTCGCCCGCTCCACGGGCGGGACCATGGTGCTGAGGATCGAGGACACCGACGAGAACCGCAACCGCCCGGAGCTGACCCAAGCCATCTTCGAATACCTGGAGTGGCTGGGCATCGGCTACGACGAGGGGCCCCACTACCAGTCGGAGCGCCGGGAGCGCCACCGCCGGGCCGTGCAGCAGCTTCTGGATAGTGGCCGGGCCTACCTGTGCGATCGCGACGACAACGAACTGCCGGGCACCCAGATGGCCGAGGGTCGGGCGGTGCGGTTCAGAACCCCGGCGGGGACCACGGTGGTGAACGATGTGATCCGGGGCGAGGTGTCGTTCGATCACGCCCAACTCGGGGACTTCGTGATCTGGCGCTTCGACGGATCCCCCACTTTCGTGCTGGCCAACGCGGTGGACGACACCGACATGGCCATCACCCATGCCATCAGGGGCGAGGACCTTTTGTCGAGCACCCCGCGGGCGGTTTTGGTGGCCGAGGCGCTGGGAAGGCCCCCGCCGGTGTACGCCCACCTGCCGTTGCTGGTGAACGAGCAGCGCAAGAAGCTGTCCAAACGGCGCGACGACGTGTCGCTGGAGAGCTACCGCCGAAGCGGGTTCCTGGCCCCGGCCATGGTCAACTACCTGGCCCTTCTGGGTTGGGGGCCGCGTGACGGGGTGGAGATCCGGCCTTTGGTCGAGATCGTGGAGCAGTTCCGCCTGGAGGACGTGAACAAGGCACCGGCGTTTTTCGACCGGACCAAGCTGGAGCACTTCAACGGGGTGTACATCCGGGCCCTCGATCCCGAGGAGCTCCTGGCCGCGCTGGGGCCCCATCTGGCCCCGGATCGGGTGCCGTGGCCGCCGGAGCGCTACCGCCCCGAGGTGATCGCCTCGGTGGCCCCGCTGGTGCAGGAGAAGCTGCGCACGCTGTCCGACATGGTCCGCCAGGTGGACTGGCTGTTCTGCGTGGATCCGCCCCTCGACGAGCAATCCTGGGACAAGGCAGTGGTGCGGGGTCGGGCCGCGGTTGCGATACTCGAGGGTTCCATGGCCGCGCTGGCCGGCTGTTCCTGGGATCCCGATACCGTCAGGGATGCGGTGTTCGCGGTGGGCGAGGCCAACGGGGTCAATCGCTCCAAGGCCCAGGCCCCGGTTCGGGTGGCGGTAACCGGCAGATCGGTGGGTCCGCCGCTGTTCGAGCCCATGGTGCGGCATCTGAGCCGGGAGGAGGTGCTCCGCCGCCTCCGGGCAGCCCTATCCAAGCTGTGAGGTGGCCCGACCCCGACTGCAAAGATGGTTGGATCAACCGCCGCCTCCGGGCAGCCCTATCCAAGCTGTGAGGCGCTGGCACTGAAGTACTGGCACTAAAGCGTTGTCGGGCGGACTGGGCTGGGGGGTAGGATGGCTCTTGCCCTCGGGAGTGGTGTAATTGGCAACACACCGGGTTCTGGTCCCGATATTGGGGGTTCGAGTCCTCCCTCCCGAGCTTTTTCAGATCTTCCCTCTTGAGCTCTGTTCGAGCTTTGCGCAATTCATGGATGGTCCCTGGGAGGGGAATGTCGGGGGCAAGGGTGGCGCGGAGTTGACCGGATGGGTAACAATGTGGCCGCATCGTATTGCCGGTACACGCCAAGGGTGTGAGCCGGTTCTTCATTTCATAAGGGGGAAATGTGAAGCATCTTCGCTGGATTATCGGCTTGCTGGCAGTGCTCGCTCTGGTCACGGTGTCGTGTGGGGGCAACGATGACGATGACTCCGGGATGAGTGCGCCGACCGCCGCCCCCACCCAGGCACCCGACGACGACCCGGACGATGACCTGGATGAGCCCGGTGACGATCTGGACGAGCCCGGTGACGATCCGGACGATGACCTGGATGAGCCCGGTGACGATCTGGATGACGACCTGGATGAGCCCGATGATGGGGACGAGCCTGACGACGATCTGGATGAGCCCGATGATGGGGATGAGCCCGAAGCCACGCCCGAGGTTGACCCGTGTGAGGCGGTGGATCTGGAAGCCACCGATATCGGCATCACCTCCGACACCATCACCGTGCTGGTCATGGCCGATGTGGGTTCCCCGCTGGCTCCCGGCCTCTTCCAGGGGTCGATCGACGGGGTCAAGGCCTGGGCCGACCGGCTGAACTCCGAAGGGGGACTGGCCTGCCGCCAGATCGAGGTCATCGAGCACGACTCGGCTATCAACGCCACCGAGACCACCAACGGATTCCTGATCGCCTGCGAGGATGCTTTCGCTCTGGTCGGGACCACCTCGCTGTTCGCGCTCGAAACCACCGATTTGCAGAACTGCCCAGACGCTTCGGGCAATGAAATCGGGGTGCCCGACTTCGCCTACATAACCACCGAGCCGCCCCACCAGTGCTCGGTGGTCACGTTTGCCACCAGCCGACCCAACAGCGAATGCCCCTACGAGGGCACTGGCCTCCGGGTGGTGCAGAGCCAGGTGGGTCACGTGCAATGGGTCATGGAGAACGTCAGCCCGGAGCTCAACGGGGTG
Organism: Candidatus Poriferisocius sp.; assembly: GCF_965202595.1. GTDB lineage: Bacteria > Actinomycetota > Acidimicrobiia > Acidimicrobiales > Bin134 > Poriferisocius. The sequence continues at coordinate 1,470,315 of NZ_OZ241836.1, read as the reverse complement.
TTCCTGATTCCCTCCGATCTGCCGTCCACCATTGCCACGGCCATGCCCCAGGTGCGGTCCTTCCAGGAGGTGGGTGTGGTCATCGAGGCCGAGCCCGGAGTGAGCGGTTTCACCACCCAGTCGGAGTACGGCGCGTTCATTCAGGTGATGCGGGACTCCAACGCCAACTTCGCCTACACCGGTTCCGACGACCAGTCCATGATCAAGTGGCGCAGCGAGGCCGAGGCTCAGGGGTTGGATGCCGACGATGTGATCTGGATGTGCCAGCTCTCCTGTTACACCCCCGGCTTCCTCGAGCAGGGCGACGTGGTTGAAGGCACCTACGTATGGATCTGGTTCCTGCCGTTCGACGAGGTGGATCAGAACCAGGAACTGGCCGACTTCATGGAAGCCATCGACAATGAGTTCCCCCCGGCCTGGGCAGCGGGCTCATGGGCCGGCGGCGTGCTCTTCGAGCAGGTTGTCAATCAGATAGTGGCCGAAGGCGGGCCCAACGCCGTTACCCGCCAAGCGGTGCTGGAGGGCGCTCGCAACGTTACCTCTTACGATGTGAACGGCTGGTGGAGCCCAGCCGACTACTCCAGCACTGAGAACATAATGCCCTGCTTCATGTTGATGCAGGTGCAGAACAGCGAATTCGTGCGGGTGCATCCCGAGGAGCGAGGGGAGTTGGACTGCAACCCCGATAACGTGGTCTCGCTGTCCCGGGATTGGAGCGCTGAGTTCGGCGGCTAACCGGAACGGGCCAAGGGGCTGGGTTCTTGTAATGCTGCGAACTGCTTGCACCGACCAAGCTGAGGTAGTGCCCCCGGGTCAAAGCGAGGCGGGATCGTAGCTATGGCGCGAATTCGCCTCTCGGTGGTTGTGGCCACCGTGGGGGCCACCGTGGGGGCCATGGTACTGACCATCGTGGCCTGGAAGGGGGCCCCGGTTACCAGCGAGACCTTCCTGGTAACCACCTATATCGGGCTCTTTTTGGGGGCCCTGTATGCCATGTACGCCACCGGCCTGGTGGTGGTGTACAACACCACCGGGGTATTCAACTTCGCCCAGGGGGCCATCGGCGTTTTCGCTGCCTTCCTGTACTGGGAACTTCATGTGAACCGGGGTTGGCACTCCCTCATTGCCCTTGTGGTGGTGGTCGGCCTTTTCGCCCCCGCTCTGGGGGTGACCCTGGACATCGTGATTATGAGACGGTTGCGTACCGCATCGCTGGTGGTGCAGCTCATGGTCACCGTGGCGATCATGGTGCTGTTGCTGTCGGTGGTGGGCGATATATGGAAGGCCGACACTCCGCGACGGGTGCCGTACCTGTTCGGCATCGAAAACGGTAGGGACCTGGGGCCGTCCCGGCTTCCCTGGCACCGGCTCATCGTCTTCGTGGTGTCCATTGCCATAGCCGCGTCCATGCGAATCCTCCTGCGCTGGACCCGTATCGGCACGGCCATGCGGGCGGTGGTGGACAACCGGGAGCTGGCTGCCCTCAACGGTGCCCGCCCCAATGTGGTGTCGTCCACCTCCTGGGCCCTGGGATCCATGCTCGGAGCATTGGGGGGGATACTCATTGCCCCCGAGCTGGGGTTGGATCCGGCCACCCTCAACAGCGTGGTCATCATCGCATTTGCGGCGGCCGCTTTTGGCGCGTTGAGAAACCTGCCCCTGGTGGTGGTGGGGGCCATGCTGATCGGCTTGCTCAGATCCCACACCAATGCGTGGCTCGACTTCGGTTCCGATTTCCGCTTTGCCCATCTCTCCATCGCTCCCCTGTTGCTGCTGTTCGTGGTTATAGCTCTGCCCCAGGCCCGGCTCGAGGTGGGACGCTTGGCGCACAACCTGCGAAGAAAGGAGCGGTACACCAACTGGTGGGAGGGGCTTTTTGGCTGCGGGGTGATCATCCTCTTGGCCGTGGTGTTCTCGGGGGGCTGGCTGGACTTCGGCATCTGGGATCCCGGCTCATGGGGGGCCCGAGAGTTGAACTCGGCCAACGAGGCCATGGCTCTGGCCCTCATCGGGCTGTCGCTGGTTCCGCTGATCGGTTGGGCCGGGCAGATCAACTTCGCGCCGCTGGCCTTTGCCGGGTTCGGTGCTTTCGTCTACCTCAAGCTGGCCGGGGACTCCGGCAACGGCTACTGGATCCCGCTGGTCGGGCTGCTGTGCGCGCCCCTCGGGGCTCTTGTAGCCCTTCCCGCCGCCCGGTTGCGGGGGCTGTACCTGGCGCTGATGACCATGGCTTTCGCCCAGGCCATGTCGCTCATCTTCTTCCCCCACCCGTGGGTTATGCCCGTCATCGGAACCGGCCGGCAGTTCCCCCACATCGAGCTGTTCGGGATCACCTTCGATGATCGCCGGGGCTTCTTTCTTCTGATCGTGAGCGTCTTTGCCATCTTCGTGTACGCCCTGGTTCTGCTACGACGATCCCGCTACGGGCGGAGATGGATGGCCATCAACGACTCCCAGGCAGCCTCGGCCACCCTGGGGATTCCGGTGGTGCGAACCAAGGTGGTGGTTTACGCCTTGTCGGCGGCCATCGCCGGTATTGCCGGGGTGTTCTGGGCCACCGTTTCGGGCAACGTTGACAGCGTGCAGGGATTCGACCTGCTCATCGGGTTCAACATCGTCCTTTTGGTGGCGGCTGCCGGAGTGTCGGTGCCGATGGCCGGCATCTTCTTGATCTTCATACCGCTGTTCAAGGGCTTCGGCAACCGGCTGGAGGACACCGGCAACGTGGACTTTCTGGTGACCCTACTGGACCTTTTAACCACTTACGGTCCGGGCCTGCTGGTGCTGGGCATGGTCTTCAATCCTCGAGGAGCGCTTGTGGAGATGGGTCGGGGATTTGCCCCCATTCTGCCGTGGCGGGCCGATGCCCGAGCGGAGATCGCCGCGGAGAACGCCCAAAAGCGAGAACCGGAGATTGGCGAGCTGGGTCTGGAGCGGCCGTTCACGCCCGAAGAGGTGATCGCAATGGATCGACGGCTGGGAATCCTCGACCAGGTCGTGCCGAAGGAGGGTTATGGCGCTTTTCGAGGCTGAGCATCCGAAGGAGGGTTATGGCGCTTTTCGAGGCTGAGCATCCGAAGGAGGGTTATGGCGCTTCTCGAGGCTGAGCAGGTGGTTGTGCACTTTGGGGGCGTGGTGGCTCTCTCCTACGCATCGGTTGAGGTTCACCCCGGAGAGGTGGCCGGTCTCATCGGTCCCAACGGCGCGGGCAAGACCACCTTGTTCAATGTGATCACCGGTTTGTTGCCCCCCACCAGGGGTACGGTGAAGCTGGACGGGATCGACATAACCAAGACCGGCGTGGCCCGCCGCTCGCAAATGGGCATCGCTCGCACCTTTCAGAAGCTGGAGGCGTTCAACTCGCTCAGTGCGTTCGACAACGTGCGGGTGGCGGTGGAGATGAACCAACGTTTCAAGTGGAAGGACCGCCAAGCCGGCGACGTAGCCCACGAGATGCTGGGACGGGTAGGACTCAACGATGTGGCCGATGTGACCGTGGGTACGCTGCCCACCGGCATTGCCCGCCGGGTGGAGCTGGCCCGGGCGTTGGCGTGCCGGCCTCGGGTGCTGCTGCTGGACGAGCCATCTTCAGGGCTCAACGAGGAGGAGACCACGGCCGTCGGCAAGATGCTGCTGGGCCTGGTGAGGGACAAGGACAACGATCTTGCCGTCCTGCTGGTGGAGCACGACATGAGCTTCGTCATGGGCGTGTGCTCCCGCATCCACGTGCTGGACTTCGGCAAGATCATCGCAGTGGGCACCCCCGATGAGGTGCAGGCCAACCAAGATGTGCGGGTGGCCTACTTGGGGAGCGGCTGATGAGCGATACACAGGCTGTTACCCCTTTGCTGGAGCTGATCGGCATCCGGGCCGGTTACGGCACCATCGACGTGCTCCACGGCGTGGACCTCAAAGTCCTGCCCGGCACGGTTTACGCCCTGCTGGGCCCCAACGGGGCGGGCAAGACAACCACCCTGGGGGTGGCCAGCGGGCAGATCCATCCCCAGACGGGGTCGGTGCTGCTCACCGGCCACGAGGTGAACGGGGTCTCCCCCGACCGCCTGGCCCGGGCCGGGGTCTGCCTGATTCCCGAGGGCCGCGGCATTTTTCCCAACCTCACCGTGGAGGAGAACCTGCGCATGTGTACCTACGCCGGTGTGTCCTACCGGGAGGTTCAAGAGCGTGCTTTCACCCAGTTTCCCCGCCTGCGGGAACGTCGAGCCCAGGTGGCCGGCACGCTGTCGGGAGGCGAGCAGCAGATGCTGGCCATGTCCCGGGCGCTTGCCACCGATCCTGCCATCCTGATGCTTGATGAGCTGTCCATGGGGCTGGCCCCGATCATCGTGGGCGAGCTGTACGAGCAGGTGGCCACCCTGGCCCATGCCGGGTTGTCGATTTTGATAGTCGAGCAGTTCGCCCGCGAGGTTCTCGGGGTGGCCGATGAGGCGGCCATAATGTTGCATGGGCGGATCCAGAGAACCGGCCCCCCCGCTGAGATCGCCGAAGAATTGACCGCTGCCTACCTGGGCATTTCCTGAGGAGAACACCATGAGCCAACCCAACGACACTGCGGCAGGTTCCACCGCCGATGGAAGCCGGCTGGAGCAATTCCACCAGGAGGTCGGCCGGCTCCAGGCCTCCGGCGGCCGGGCCAACCCCGACCGGTGGGTATTCCGCATCGGGGTTATCCTCACCATTGTTGGTTTGGCCTTCACCCTCGTGTCGTTTTTCATGACCGGTGACGCTTCCGACAACAAGAACCACCTCGACCTGGTGGTGTCGGCCCTATTCGGGGTGAGCCTCACCCTTGTAGGGTTGGTGATGATCACCGTCAGCTCCTTCCGGCGGTTCATGCGTTACTGGCTGGTCCGCCTCATCTACGAACACCGCGAGCAGACCGACCGGGTGGCCAACCGCTAATCCCTGCTGCTGTTCAGAGGGGTGAGGGGAGACTCAACCCATGGCTGACCGGTACGAATTGGCAACCATAGCCACCGAACTCGGCCCCAACCGGGTGCTCATCGCTACTTTGAACCGGCCCGATCGGGGCAATGCCCTGAACCAGCAAATGCACCGGGACCTGCGGGACCTGTATCAGCGCATCACCGGCGATGCCGAGGTGCGAGCGGTGGTGCTCACCGGCGCGGGCCGTTCGTTCTGCGTGGGGGCTGACTTCGCGGTGATGGAGCAGAACCTGGAATCGGGCTACCCCGAGGGCCGCCCCGACCTGCTGGACGACGGTATCGACATAGCTCGGGGTGCACTACGGGTGCGCCAACCGATGGTGGCCGCGGTCAATGGCCACGCCATCGGCTTGGGCGCGTCGCTGGCGCTGTTCTGCGATGTCGTGTACTTGAGCGATGCCGCCCGCATCGGCGATCCCCATGTGAACACCGGGCTGGTGGCCGGTGACGGGGGAGCGGTTCTGTGGCCGCTTCTGGTGGGACTCAACCGGGCCAAGGAGCTGCTCATGACCGGCGACTTGCTGGATGCCGACCATGCCGAGCGTTTCGGGCTGGTCAACCATGTGGTGCCACCCGACCAGGTGCTGAGGTCGGCCACCGCCATGGCCAACCGGCTGGCCGCCGGTCCCCGCCATGCCATCGAGTTCAACAAGCGGTTGTGCAACAAGGAGCTGGAGGATCGGGTGAACCGCCTCTACGACCTGGCCTTCGCGCTGGAGGCCATCACCTTCGACACCACCGACCACCGGGAGGCCGTGGACGCGTTCTTGAACAAGCGGGTTCCCGATTTCTTGCCGAAACGGTGAGTCATTGTGTGGTCTGTAGCGTGGATGCGTTCTTGAACAAGCGAGTTCCCGATTTTGGGGGCCAGAGAGGCTGAGCGTGGCCAACCACAAGCTCTACATCCACGAGTTCATCGACATAATCGGTCACAACCGGGCCAACTACATGCACCACATGACGGCCAACTGGTCACCCATCGCCCAGGAGGAGCGCAACCAGCTCTGCTACGGAGTGTGGGGCATCGTGGGCACAACCAGGGGCTGGCCCCAGGTGCTGAACCTGTGGGAGGAGGACGGTTGGGACGGTATGGCCACCTCGTTTCGCCACGAGTGCCAGGGGGCCGGCATCCAGGATCCCAAGCTGGCCAAATGGTGGGCTCGGGCGGCTGAGTACCGCCGCTGCGGTACCGACCGGTTGCTGGTGCCTGCCCCGTGGACCCGTACCATCCAGGAGTTGTGCGCCGATGGCGTTACCGGCGAGTGCTACGCCCATGAGCAGGTGACCCTGAAGCGGGGCGCTTCGGCCAAGTTCCTGGATCGGGTGCGCACCGATGCCCGCCCGGCCCACGAGCCCTACGGCTGGGAGCTGGCCGGGGCGTGGGAGACGGCCATGGTTGCCGACGACGAAGTGTTCCTGCTGTGGGCCATCCCCACCTGGGAGGCGTGGGCCGACTTCGAGAAGGCTCAGCGCAGCCACCGAAGCCCAGCTCGGTGGCGGGCCGGGGTGAACCACCTGGTGGAGGGCTGGCAGCGGTTCCTGCTGGTGGATGCCCCCCTGAGCCCGTTCCGCACCGGCCGCCAACCCCACCGCAACGACCGCACCGGCTACGAGGATCTCTAAGCCGCCGCGGCCTCGGGCTACGAGGATCTCTAAGCCGCCGCGGCCTCGGGCTACGAGGATCTCTAAGCCGCCGCGGCCTCGGGCTACGAGGATCTTTAAGCCGCCGCGGCCCCGGGCTACGAGGATCTCTAAGCCGCCGCGGCCCCGGTCAGATCGATTATCAGGGTCTGCGGGTTGCCGATCCCGATCGGCTGGTCAGATCGCGATCTTGTACAGCTTGGCGGCGTTGTCCTGTAGAACCTTGCGGGCTATGTCGTCGTTCACATCACCGAGGGCTTGCGATGCCTCCTCCAAGCCGTAGGGATACAGGCAGGTGGGGTGGGGGAAGTCGGTCTCGAACAGCACGTTGTCCGCGCCGATCTGGTTGATGAGCAGATCGGCCGATAGTCCCTCGAACCAGTAGCAGCCGAACATCTGGCGGCGGAAGTACTCGCTGGGGCGCAGGCTGAATTGCGATTGCACTTCGGTTTTTAGCTGGTCCATCTGGTAGTCCAGCGATTCCAGAACGAACGGGATCCACCCGATTCCCGATTCCACCGATACGATCCTGAGCGTCGGGTGCCGCTCCAGAACACCGGAGAAGATCAGGTTGGCCAGCACCCGGGCGTTGGTCAGGTACATCATGGCCGAGCCGATGGCCAGCTTCTGCTCGTCACCCTGCGACGGCCACGGCGAGGTGCCGAACCAACCCATCGAACTCTCGCTGGCCCCGATGTGGAAGTTCACCGGCAGCTCGTGGTCGCAGCAGAACTCCCACAGCGGCCGCCAGGCCTCCTCGCCCAGATCGGGTAGCCCTCGGAGCTGGGGATCGCTGCACATCACGATGCCCCGCAATCCCAGGCCGACGATGCGCTCGGCCTCGGCCAGCGATCCCTCGATGTCCCACCACGGGATCAGCCCCATGGGGAACAGCCGGTTGCTGGAGTTGTCCTGGATCTCGGCCATGGCATCGTTGTACACCGACACGCACAGCCGCTTGAGTTCCCGGTCCTCCACCGCACCGAATTTCTGGCTGCCGAAGCCGGCCAGGTTGGGGTAGATGATCTGGGCGTGGATGCCGAGCCGGTCCATTATTTCCACCCGGGCCTCCATGTTGTAGGCCGCCGGGTGGACATCCTCGATGGTCCAGGTGAAGAAGTCGGTGCCCAGAGCCTTGCTGCCGTCGGGGCGTATCACCCCGCTGGCCATAGCTGCTCCCAGGGTCTCGCCATCCAGTGTCCAATGGGGACGCCCGTCCACGTCGGCCACCTTCGGCACCCGGTCGGCATAGGCGGCCGGGGCTCGGCTGGTCCACAAGTCGTGGGGTTCGGTGATGTGGGTGTCCACGTCGATCACCCGTAACTGATCTAGCGTTGCGGCCATCCCCCCAGTGTTGCAGGTTTCGACGCTCGGCGCGACTTGCGATCTAAAGTGTCGGGGGTCGAGATGGACGAGGGGGCAATAATCGGATGAGCGAGTTCATCCAGTTACTCGTGAGCGGGGCGATCAGCGGTGCCATCTATTCGCTGATCGCCGCCGGGCTCACGCTGAGCTACACCTCCACCGGCATATTCAACCTGGCCTACGGGGGTGTCGCCTACACCTCGGCGATGCTCTACTTCCAGCTCATCAACGCCTTGGGCATCGAGAGCCTGGGGATGCGCCTGCTGGCGTGCTTCATCGTCGTGTTCGGGTTCTGCCCGCTGCTGGGCCAGCTTCTGAACGTGGCCGTGTTCCGGCCCCTGGCCCGGGCCAACGACGCGGCCAAGGTCATGGCCACCATCGGCATCCTGGTCGCCCTGCCCGCCCTGGCCGATCTGGTTGTGGATCTGGGCACCAAAACCTGGGACTGGGGGCTCCGGAGCACCGACTACGTGTTCCTGACCCCGGGGGTGTGGAAGGTGCCCACCGAGACCTGGATCTACGACCGCGGCGGTCTGGATCTCCGCATCGACAGCAACCAGTGGACGGTGCTGGTGGTGGCCGTTGTCATCTCCGCGGCGCTGTGGGTGCTCATGCGCCACACCCGTCTCGGGCTCCAGATGCGGGCGGTGGTGGATCGTCCCGCCCTGGCCGGGTTGCGGGGAGTCAGCGAGTCGTTCACCTCCTCGGCCGCCTGGATCATCGGCACCATGCTGGCCGGGGTAGCCGGGGTTGTGGGGGCTCCGGTGTTCAACTCCCTGGATTCCAGCCAGTACAACGTGTTCATGTTCACCGCCACCGCCGCCGCGGTGGTGGGCGGGCTGCGTTCGATCCCGCTGGCGCTCGCCGGAGGGGTGGGCCTGGGGGTGATTACGAGCTGGGTGGGCAGGTATGCCACTTTCGCCCAGGACATCCGGGGGTTCGAGAGCTCGGTGCCGTTCGTGGTGCTGCTGGTCGGGCTGCTGTTCATGGCCCGGGACCGGACTCGTCGGGGTGGCATGGTCGCCGATGCCCCCCCGGTAACCGAGTACACCGACGACCTCCCGGCCTGGCGGATCCGCCTGCCCTGGATTCTGGGCACGGTTTTCATCGTGCTCCAGATGTTCATCTTCGCCGATCAGTTCTGGCTCGGCCTGTGGATCACCGGCTTGGCCCTGGCCCTGGTGTTCATGTCCTGGGTGGTTCTCACCGGTCTGGGGGGCATGGTCAGCCTGGCCCAGGCCGCGTTCGTGACCATGGCGGCCATGACCGGTGGGCTGGTTCTGAATCGAACCGGGTTGCCGTTCATTCCCGCGCTGATCGTGGGCACGGTGATCGCCGGGGTGCTCGGGGTCATCGTGGCCCTCCCCGCCCTGCGATTGGGGGGGCTGCCGCTGGCCCTGGCCACGCTGGCTCTGGCCTTCATGAGCGAGCGGGTGCTGTTCGAGTGGAGCTGGTTCAAGAACGGTCAGGGCACCAAGGGGTGGGACATTCCCCGTCCCCGGATAGGCCCTTTCGACTTCGAGGACGAAACCTCCCTGGCGGTGCTTTTGGCGTTGCTGGTGTTCGCCGCCGGCTGGTTGGTGAGGAACCTCCAGCGCTCGGTCACCGGCCGGGCCATCATCGCAGTGCGCAATTCCGAGCCGGCGGCGGCCACCTCGGGACATTCCGTGGTTCGTACCAAGCTGGCTGTTTTTGCCCTGTCGGCATTGCTGGCCGGATTCGGCGGCGTTTTCTTCGCGGTGTTCATCGGCAACGTGACCCCGTTCACCGCCCCCACCCAGAAAGGGCTGTTCTGGCTGGCGGTGGTTGTACTCATCGGTATCCGCCGGCCCGGAGGGGCGGTCATGGCCGGGATCATGGTGGCAGCCAGCGACCATACGTTCGGCAACGGTTGGCACTGGGAGTGGCTGGAGTCGTGGCATGTGGTGCTGGTGGCCTCGGTGCTCGGGGCGGCTGCGCTGGCCACCGCCGTCCGGGATCGGCAGGTGGGGTTGCCGGTCTCGCCCGGGATCCCGGCCGTTCTGGGGATTCTCGCTTTCATCTGCCTGGCCCGGGTGTACTCCTGGTATCCCATCGACTGGGACGGGTTCAACCAGTACGACAGGGCCCGCAACATTCCGGCCATCATGTTCGGCCTCGGGGCCATGCAGCTCGCCCGCCGCCCCGACGGGATCATCGCGCTCACCGCCGCCCAGAACCGGGCTCGGCGGGATGCCTGGCGCCGGCGGTTGGCCGCGTGGCGGGGAGAGGCCGAGGCCTTCACCCAGAGTGCGGTTCCGGCTGCTCCCGCGGTTCCGGTTACTCCCGATGTTCCGGCTGCTGGGGTGGGGAGCGGCCGGTACGTCGGGCAGCACCCTGCGGCCCTGGAACTGGTGGACGTGCGAGCCGGCTACGGGTTGGTCGAGGCCCTTCACGGTATCGACCTGTCGGTGCCCCGGGGTGAGATCACCGCCCTGCTGGGACCAAACGGTGCGGGCAAGTCAACCACCGGCGCGGTGGCGGCCGGGCTGCTGCCCGCTACCCGGGGGAGCATCCTTCTGGACGGCATGGACATCACCGCAGAGCGCAGCCATCGCCGGGCTCGCCGAGGCGTGGTGCTGGCCCCCGAGTCTCGGGGCATCTTCAGCGGCCTCACCGTTAGGGAGAACATGCAGCTCTGGCTGCCCAGCTCCGAGGATCGGGAGCTGTGCTGCGACCGGTTCCCCATCCTGGGGGAGCGCCAGAATCAGTTGGCCGGCAACCTCTCGGGGGGCGAGCAGCAGATCCTCACCCTGGCCCCGCTTCTGGCCCATCCGCCCGAGGTGCTGATTGCCGACGAACCGTCGCTGGGGCTGGCCCCGCTCATCGTGAACCAGATCCTCGAACTCTTCGTCGAGTTCAAGGAGCGAGGCGTGGCTCTGCTGCTGATCGAGGAGAAGGCTCGTGATGTGCTGGAGATCGCCGACTCGGTGGCCTTCATCAGCCTGGGCCACGTAACCTGGCACGGCTCCCGCTCCGAGGTGGACCACGACCAGCTTGACGCTGCCTACCTGGGAGAGGTGACATCCTCTTGAGCTCCACCAGGTCCGGGAATGACACGGTCTCGGATTGGCGCTGTGTCAGGATGACATGAGCCGATTGCTGCTCTAGTATTTCATCGTTCCAATTTTCGGAGGGGAAATGAAACGTTCAATGCTCTACAAGTTGCTAGCACTCCTGGCCGCCCTGCTGCTGGCGACTGCGGCCTGCGGCAACGACGACGATGGGACCGATGCCGCCGACCCACCGGCAACTACAAAGACGGCAATTGAGGAGCCCGATGAACCAGCTCCGGCGACCGAGGAGCCGGACGAACCAGCACCGGATTCGACAGCTGCCGAGGCCAGCGATGATCGCCCTTCCTATTGTCGCTATTACGACACCTGGGCCGACGCTGAGGCGAGGTCACGGGCGATAGAGGCCGAGCACGGGGAGGACACGACCACCTGGCCGTCGGGAGAGTTGGAGCAGTGGGCCGACGCTATGGAAGCGAGAGGGGATGCCGCCGAGAGGATGTGGGATGCCGCCCCTTCGGATTACACCTGGGACGATGTGCACCGCGAGTGTGGTGATAGCGATGACCCCCTACCTACGGACGATGGCGATGTTACGATCGGGTCTCGCACGTATGGGGCCTTTACTTATTCCATCGACTTTGAGCCCTCCACCCGGGGGGTAACCGACGACACGGTGCGGTTCGGGGCGATGACCCAGTCGGCGCTGTATTCCGGTTATGAGGATGGAATCAAGGCCCGGTTAGAGCGAGCCAATCGCGACGGTGAGCTGCCCGGTGGGCGCCAAGCCGAACTGGTGCAGTTCGTGGACGACGGCAGCGATCCGCAGGCCAACTTCGACGGTGCGCGGAGCATGGTGGAAAACGACGAGGTCTTCGGAATCATGGTGACCTCGGCGGTTTCACTACCCCAGACCACCGATTATCTGAACGATAACCAGGTGCCGTTCACCGGTTGGGGGTTCATGCCCGGATTCTGCGCTCCCAATGAGTGGGGCTTCGGCTTCAACGGCTGCCTGAGCGGCTTTGCCTTCGAGGTCGAGGGGGCTCATCCGCTGGTTTCGGTCCGGGAGATATGGAACGACTATCTCGGCAACGATGATTTCTCTGTCGGTATCTTCAATAGCGACGACGATGCCGGCCGTGCCGGTGCCGGTCTGTACGAAACCCTTTGGGGTGACAGGCTGGCGTTCAGCGATTTCGTTCCCACACAAACCGCGGGTGGCATCACCGATCCCACCCGTTTCGTGAACAGGGTGCTCGAGGCCAATCCCGAGCTGGTGATCCTGTCCACCGACTTCGCCGGAGCAGTCACACTCAAGGCGGCCATCGCCGCTTCCGGTTGGGACGGTCCGGTGGCTGATTACCTGACTTACGTGCCCGGCCTTCCCCAGTCCAGCCCCGATTTGGGTCAAGCTCTGGAGGGCGGGTTTGCCGCGACCCAAGTTCCCCCGCTCGACGAAACGCAGCCGGCCATCCAGCTATTGCTGGCCGATTTCGAGGCGGTCGATGCCTTCCCCGGCTTCGGTAGCCTGGTTGGCTACTGGTCGGCCGATCTCATGGTGCAGATGGTGGCGGCGGCTGGTGAGGATCTGAACACCGCCAGCTTCTACCAGGCCATAAACCTCGATGGCTTCGAATCCACCCAGCAGCCCGGTGGGCTGGGGGCGGTGAGGTTCCCTGTTGACCATGTCATCGCTCCCGACTGCATCAGCGCAGTTCAGGTTGTGGATGGTGATTTCGAGGTAGCCCACCCCTTCACCTGCTACGGCGAGCCCGACCGGTAAACACTGGAGCCGCGGACGATGCCAATCCTGGGTCTCAACAAAGTGATGGCTGTGCTTCTGGGTGGTTTGCTGACCGCCAGCAGCATGTCAGTCGATCATGACATCAGGATCAATTCTGATGGTTCCGGACGTATTGTCGGCACTTTTGAGGTGGATGTGGCTGAGCTGGAGGCACTCGGTTCGCTGCCGGGAATGTCCACCGAAGAAGCCTGCTCCGAAGCGCTTGCCGATCAACAATTGTTGCCTGGCACCATTTTCGGCAGTGATACGAGCAAGCGGTTTGAGTTCTCCGAGGAACAAACCAACAACGGCGATGAATGTTCGTTAACCGAGACTTTGAAGTGGTCCAAGAACCAGCTTGAAACCGTGATGGACATCCTGCAACCCATGGGGACGAAAATCATGAGGCTGGATAACGGTGGCTGGAGAGTTGAGATAGACGAGATAGGGGAACCGGAAGAGATAGACGGTAGTCATGAGCACGAGGAAGCCATGATATCTGACATGGATTCCCCCCTTCCTGCCTTGCCAACATTTAACGCTGCCATCACTCTTCCCGGCGAGCCCGTGGATCACAACGCTCACCACGTTGAGGGCTCGAGGTTCACCTGGAGCTTCGACTTATCCCAGGTAATCCTCCGCAACGATCTGGTTCTCTACGCCCAGACGACTCCGGATGATGACGGGGTATCTGCTGAAACCATCCTGCTGTCCGTGGTGTTCAGCATCATGGGGCTGGTGATTCTCTGGGTTGCAGTCCGAGTCCTGTGGAGCTTTTTCAATCTGTTGAGGGGTAAGAAACCTGAGGGGGATACAAACCCCGCCGGTTAGCTACACCGTCAGCTACTGGTTAGCCATAACTACTGGCTGACACTGGGCAGTTATTTCGTTTCGCCGGATCGGCCCATCTCCTGGCGGGCTTCCTGGCGGGCATCGTATTCGGCGATTGTCTGGCGCTTGTCGGCCTTGCGGCGACCCCGGGCCAGTCCGATCAGAACTTTGGCCCGGCCCTGCTTGAAGTACAGCGACAGCGGCACCACGGTCAGGCGATCCTGGTCGAGTCGGGCTCGGATGCGATTCAGCTCCCCCCGGTGCAGCAGTAGTTTGCGGGGCCGGTCGGGGTCGTGGCCGGTGGAGGCTCCGGCGTGGCTGTAGCCGGCGATGTGCAACGACCGCAGCCATAGCTCACCGTTGGCCATGCGGGCGTAAGATTCGGCCAGGGTCACGCCCGATTCCCGCAGCGACTTGACCTCCGATCCCACCAGCACCAGGCCGGCCTCGAACTCGTCGAGGATCTCGTAGTCCCGCCGGGCACGGCGATTGGTGGCCACCACCTTGATGCGTTCCTGCTGGTTTCGTTCCTGGGCACTGCCGGATCCCGGTCCGGTTTGGGGCATTGGCTCAAGGTACACCGCCGGCACAAGCAGCCCGCCGCCTTTTCGCCCCTGAGGCTGGTAGCCTGCTTCCCAAGCAGCTTGAGGAAGGAGGCCAAAATGGCTATCCGAGGTTCAAAGCTCGTTATCGTGGGCATCATCGGTGCTTTGCTGGGTGCCGGTTGCCTGTCCATCGAAAACGAGATTCAGGTGTTCCCTGATGGCTCGGGCCGGCTTTCGAGCACCCTGGAGTTCGACTCAAGGGCATACGCGAACTTCCTTCAGAGGTCCATTGAAGAAGAGTTCCCGCAGCAGCGGGAGTTAGTCGGAGAAGACTTCCAGCAACCCGACTTGGGGATTTCTGAAAAAACAGTCTGCTTGGGCAGCATTGCTGCAACCGAATTCTTGCCGAGCAGGATTGCTTCCAAGGATTCGGATCAGGAGTTGGCGGGCTTGTCCATCGAAGCAAGCTCCAACAATGGGAAGTGCTCGGTTACGGAGTCGTTGGAATGGACGGCTGAGGAGTTCCCGGAGGTGGGTAGGCTCCTCGCCGAAGAGGGAACCAGGGTGATGAAGTTAGACAGTGGCAACTGGAGGCTTGAGGTGGATGACCTGGTGCAGGATCCCAGCCTTGGGCTGACTTCCGAGCTGGGATTTGCCGCCGAGCTACAAGAACTCTCCGAGATGTGGGAAGGGATGGCCGGTCTCGTTTTCGATGTGACAGTGTCGGTTTCGGTTACCCTTCCGGGCGAGCCGGTGGATCACAACGCTCACGTTGTGGAGGGTTCGAGATTTTCCTGGTCATTCGACCTCATGGAGATCATGGAAGGCTCCGAGGTGAAGCTTTATGCCGAGACCAACCCGGAGGGCGATGGCGGGTTGGGGGCCGGGGCTGTTGTAGCCATCATCCTGCTCGGCATCCTCGGGCTGGCGATTGTTCTCGCCATAGGGCTTCGCCACCAACGCGCTCGCTCCCCCCAGGGGGCTGAAGTGGCGGCTACCGGCGGCGATGCTGAGGTTGCGTCTTGTGAGGGGGCTGAAGTGGCGGTTACCGGTGGCGACGTGGAAGTTGAGTCCGGTGAGTCCGGCGATGCTGAGGAGGGGAGTAGGGTCTTGAGGGATGACCACCGCACCGTGGAGGACGATATGTGAGCTGCTGGACGATGCCGCCCGGCGGTTTCCCGATCTGGAGGCTCTGGTTGACGGCGATGTTCGCTGGACGTTTTCTGAGCTGCGAGAACAGGTTAGAGGTTCAGCTCGTGCGTTGATGGCTTCGGGGGTCGAGCCCGGGGATCGGGTGGCGGTCTGGGGTCCCAACATATGGGAATGGGTGGTGGCGGGGTTGGGGGTGCACCTGGCCGGAGGGGTGCTGGTGCCGGTGAACACTCGGTTCAAGGGGCGGGAGGCCGGCTACATCCTCCAGCGTTCCGGGGCTCGCATCCTGTTCACCGTTACCGATTTTTTGGACACCGATTATGTAAGGCTGCTGCGCGATGCCGGTGGTGGGGCCGACCTGGACGAGATCGTGGTGATGCGAGGGGCTGTGCCCGATGGCACCACCGGCTTCGCCCGGTTCCTCGACCGGGCCGGTCGGGTTAGCCAGGCCGACGGGGATGGTCGGGCGGCCTCGGTGACCGGCGACGACCTGTGCCACATCATGTTCACCTCCGGTACCACCGGCCTGCCCAAGGGGGCCATGCTCATCCACTCGGCCATATGCCGGGGCTTCAAATCGTGGTGCGACGTGATCGGTCTGCGAGCTGGTGACCGTTACCTGATAGTCAACCCCTACTTTCATGCCTTCGGTCTGAACTCCGGCATCCTGGCCTGCCTCATGGCCGGGGCCACCAACATCCCCCACGCCGTGTTCGATGTCCCGGCGGTGATGGCCCGGGTACCCGAAGAACGGGTCTCGGTTCTACCCGGACCCCCGGCCATCTACCAGACCATCCTGAATCATCCCAATCTGGACAGCTTCGACCTGTCCACCCTGCGGTTGGCGGTCACCGGAGCGGCCGTAATCCCGGTGGAGATGATTCATCAGATGCGGGACCGGTTGGGGTTCGAGACCATCGTGACCGGCTACGGGCTCACCGAGGCTTCGGGAATCGCCACCATGTGTCGCCACGACGACGACCCCGAGACCATCGCTCGCACCTCGGGCCGGGCCATTCTCGATGTCGAGGTGCAGGTGGTGGACGACCGCGGTGTCGAGATGCCCCGGGGCGAGCCCGGTGAGATCGTGGTGCGGGGCTACAACGTTATGCTCGGTTATCTGGGCGATCCCGAGCAGACCGCGGAGACCATCGATGCCGAAGGCTGGCTGCATACCGGTGACATCGGGGTGATGGACGAGCAGGGCAACATCGACATCACCGACCGCAAGAAGGACATGTTCATCGTGGGGGGGTTCAACGCCTATCCGGCCGAGATCGAGAACATCATGCTTGCCCACCCCCGGATCGGGCAGGTTGCGGTTGTCGGCATGCCCGACGAGCGGCTCGGTGAAGTAGCGGTGGCCACCGTGGTTCCCGTTCCCGGTACCGACCCCACCGAGGCTGAGATCATCGCCTGGTGCCGCCAGGAGATGGCCAATTACAAGGTGCCTCGCCGGGTGCGGTTCACCGATGCCTTGCCCCTCAACGCCTCGGGCAAGGTACTCAAGTACGTGTTGCGAGAACAAGCAGACTCAGTGTGACCGGCTCCCGGTGGGGGACGGTCGGTCGGGGGATCCGAACAAGGCCGGCACATTTTGCTGGAGACTCGGCGTGAACGGTTCCCGGTGGGGTCCGGTCGGGGTTGGAGTGGCCACCGGCTTTCTGTCCGGGCTGTTCGGGGTGGGTGGTGGGATACTCATGGTTCCCTGCCTGGTTCTGGTGCTGGGCATGGAGCAGCGCCGGGCCCATGGGACCTCACTGGGGGCCATGGTGCTGATCTCCGCGTCGGCCCTGGGTGGATTCCTGCTGGACGGCTCGGTGGCGTGGTTGCCCGGCCTGCTGATTTTCGCTGGCTCCTCGGTGGGGGTCACCATCGGCACCTCGTTGCTCAACCACGTGCCCATACGGTCGCTCCGGATTGGCTTCGCGGTGTTGCTGCTGGTCACCGCGGCCCGATTCCTGGCGGTGGTTCCCGATGCCACCGGCCACGGCGACGTGTCCCCGGCCCTTGCCTTCGGATACGTGGCCTGCGGTTTGGCCACCGGGTTGCTTTCCGGAACCATGGGAGTGGGCGGCGGCGTGATCATGATACCGGCCATGATCCTGCTGTTTGGCTTCGTGGATGTCACCGCCAAGGGCACTTCGCTGCTGGTGATCCTTCCCACCTCCATAATCGGCACCCTGAGGAACCGCAATGCCGGCAACCTCGACCCGAAAGGGGCGCTGGCCATCGGTGTGTCCGGGATGGCTTCGGCGTTCCTCGGGGCTCTCGGGGCCGGTGAGCTGAGTCCCCGGTTGTCGGCCACCCTGTTCGCCCTGCTGCTGATCGTGAGCGCCGTGCAGATGTTGCGCCACGCCAACGACTCCCCCCCACCGCCGGAGACGGTGTGAAGGGCTTTTCGGGTTGCGACTTGTTGTTGCGGTTGTGAAGGGGGTTTTCGGGTTGCGACTTGTTGTTGCGGAGTGTTTAGTCATGCAAGTCCGGGGCATGTACCGGGATGTACCGGAAACGCGATAGGGTAGGGACAGATGAGCGACTTCCAGAGCGATTCCCAGATTTTGTGGCTCAATACCGAGACCGCGGCCAAGCGGTTGGGTATCACCACGAGAACGCTTTACCGGTTCATTAATGAGGGCAGCCTGCCGGCGTATCGGATGGGGCGGGTGATTCGGGTCAACCAGGCCGATGTGGACGAATTCATCAAGCTCTGCCGCATCGAGCCCGGTACACTCAGTCACCTGTACCCCGATCCCGTTTCCAGCGACGATGCCGGCAAGGGCGAGGGTGGGGACGCGGATGCCGGCTCCTGAATGACCACCCCTGAATGACCATCACGGCACCGGTTACCATAGATATCCCTCGCAATGGGCTCATGCCCGCCCTGCTGGGGGAGCGCGACCAGAATCTTCGTCAGATAGAACGGTCTTTTCCCCACGCCGACATCTTCGTGCGGGGCAACCGGATCACGGTGTCCGGCCGGGGGGCCGATCGCGTCGCCGGGTTGTTCGACGAGATGCTTCAACTGGTGCAGGGCGGCCATCAACTCGATTCCGGTACGCTGAGCCGGGCAATTCAGATGGTGGAGGCGGACGAGAGCCCCTCGGGGGTGATGGGCACCGATGTGCTGAGATCGGGTCGGGGCCGGGTCATCCGCCCCCAATCGGCCGGCCAGCGCAATTATGTGGATGCCATGCGGGACAACATCATCACCTTCGGGATCGGCCCGGCGGGGACCGGCAAGAGCTGGCTGGCGGTGGCCACTGCGGTGCGGGAGTTGAAGGCTCAAACGGTGGAGCGCATCATTTTGACCCGGCCGGCGGTGGAGGCGGGAGAGCATCTGGGATTTCTGCCCGGCGACATGATTGCCAAGGTGGATCCTTACCTGCGCCCGCTCTACGACGCCCTCCACGACATGCTGAACACGGAAGAAGTGCAGTCCCTGGTCAATCGGGGGGTCATCGAGATTGCTCCCCTGGCCTACATGAGGGGCAGAACCCTCAACAACAGCTTCATCATCCTGGACGAGGCCCAGAACACCACCCCCGAACAGATGAAGATGTTTTTGACCCGCATCGGATTTGAATCCCGGGCGGTAATCACCGGTGATGTGACCCAGGTGGATGTCGGTCGGGGTCGCAGCGGGCTGGAGTCCTTGAAGAGGATCCTGGGGGGGATCAACGGTCTGTCGTTCGTGCATCTGAGTTCCCGTGACGTGGTTCGCCACCGCATCGTGGCCGACATTGTTGATGCCTACGAGCGGGCCGGTTCGTGAGCACCGACCCCGATCCGGGTCCCAGACCCAACGGTATTGACTCAGCTATCGATGTTGATTGTGCCGGTATTGACTCAGGTATCGATGTTGATTGTGTTGGTGCTGACTCAGCTATCGATCTTGATTGTGTTGGTATTGACTCAGGTATTGATGTTGATTGTGCCGGTATTGACCCCGTAGCGGTGGTGGTGACAGACCATCAGCAGGAGCTACGGGTGGACAAAAACCGCTGGGCGGGGTTGTTGCGCCGGGTAATGGTGGAGGAGCAGATAAGCATCCCCTGGGAGGTCGGTCTGTCGTTCGTGTCCGCCGGCGAGATGGCCGCGCTCAACGCCGCTCACCGAGGCATGGACCGGCCCACCGACGTGCTCGCGCTCGGTACCGATGATGGCCGCGCCCCCCGTGCCGATGACGAACCCCGGTTGGTGGGCGATGTGGTGATCTGCCCTTCGGTGGCTGCGGCCAACGCCTCTGACCGCAACAAGGCCGTGGAGGACGAGCTGGCCCTGCTGGTGGTGCACGGTGCCCTACATCTTGTGGGCTATGACCACATTGACGACACCGACGCTGCTCGCATGCAGGGGCGGGAGCAGGAACTGCTGGCCTCGGTGTTGGTTCCGAGTCCGCCGACCGCCCATCAAGCGGTCCCGTAATGAGCCCCTCCCGCCGATTGGGTTGGCTGTAGTGAGCACTTTCCGCCGATTGGGTTCGTTCAGGCACCTGTTGCGGGTCGGCAGGCGGGGTGAGGCTCCCCAGGTGTCGGAGGAGGAGTTGCTGGCCGTGGCCGAGGCGGCCGAGGCGTCCGATGCCATCGAGCCCGAGGAGCGGGAGCTGATCAGCCAGATAATCGAGTTCGGCGATACCGTGGTCCGTGAGGTGATGGTACCCCGCACCGACATGGTGGCGATGAGCGATCAGCAATCGGTGGCCGATGCCATCGGTATCGTCATCGAGCATGGCTACAGCCGGGTACCGGTGTACGCCGATGGCATCGACGACGTGGTGGGTGTGGTCCACGCCAAGGATCTGATGCGGGCCGAGCGGGAGCAGGGTCCCGACTCGGTGGCGGTGGCCGTGGCTCGAACCCCCCGCTTCGTCCCGGAGACCAAGCGGATATCCCTGCTGCTGCGGGAGATGCAGGCCGAGAAGTTCCACATCGCCATCGTGGTGGACGAGTACGGCGGCACTGCCGGGGTGGTTGCCCTTGAGGATCTGATCGAGGAGCTGGTGGGCGACATCGTCGATGAGTTCGACGTGGAGGTGCCCATGATCGAGCGCATGGGGATGGGGGCGGTGCGGGTGAACGGCCGGGTGCCCATCGACGAGCTCAGCGATGTGCTGGGGGCACCGCTTCCCGAAGGTGACTGGGACACGGTGGGCGGGCTGATCTTCAACACGCTGGGTCATGTGCCCGATGAGGGGGAGATGCTGGTGGTGGACGGTTGGGAGTTGGCAGTGGAACGGGTTTCCGGTCGCCGGATCGCCCGGGTAATAGTAAAACCCACCCCCACCCCCCCAATCAGCAGCCCCGTCTCCGGTGGATAACTAAGCTCTCTGATCCAATAGGGGAGGACTCCATGGGGCATGAAGATCCTGTACACACCAGCGACACCAGGCTGGACCCCATAGAAGGGGTGCTGGCGATACTAGAGCAAGCTTCGATGGCCGGAACCAACAAACTAGGCCTACTTCTGGTCGTGCTTGATCTGGCCCCAGAGATTAGTGAAAACAATAGACCTATTTCCCAAGATGAACTAGCTAAAAAGTACTTGGAACTTCACTGGGAACACGCAAGACCATATGGAGAAACTGAGTTACGGCATAGTTTTGTAAAAAAAGAACGCAATGACGGTTCCTTTGCTCAAGATACTACAGTCATGCAACAGGTACGCTATATGAGAGAAGAGATAATTCAAAGAAAATATGGATCTCTAGCAGACAATATTCTTGATGTCGTCCGAAGTAAGCTGGATAACATAACCTGGTGGGAAGAATGTTGGGATGGGGCACTCAAAGATGTAAAAAAAAGTTTATGGAGAAACCCTGTTGACAAATTACAGAACCTCCCTGGAAACCCAGAACCTTTTTTGTTTGAAATAAAAGGATGTACAATACAGTTTATCCCAGGCGTTATCGAAAAGCTCTCTCGGTTTGCCGGTGTTCTAAGGCCTTTAGTAGAGTGGAGGTTTGCAGAATTAGTCACAGACTTAAACAAGAAAGATTTGGGCAGTACTACAGAATGTCAGATTTATGAGCATTTATTTGGTGTCAAAAGGAATATGCCCCCCATTGCGATGAGGAATGAACTAGTGGATTTGCAAGGTAATAAATGTATATATTCAAGTGAAATATTGGGTTCTAGTGGGCAGTCACTGGATCATGTCGTGCCATGGTCGCGTGCTAGGTTGACTCAGGTTGAAAATCTTGTGCTCACCAGCAAGAGAGTTAATAGCAGTAAGAGCAATCTGTTGCTAGGTCCAGAACCTTTTGAGCGGTGGATATCATACCTAGAAAAAAATGCTGCCAGTATGAGCGAGATAGCTGCAAGGTATGACTGGCCATCTGATCTTGAAAATGTGCAGGTTACCTCTTACGATATTTACAATATGCTCGACCCAACAACTGGTGTATGGAATGGCAAGAGAGAAGGGGTTCACCCGATTGGTGTTTTGAGTATACAAAACATCAAGCAGATGTTGAGTTGACGGATGTGCTACTCTCCCCAGATGCTGCGACGTTGGGTTCTGTTGGTTGCTGGTGCTGCTTGTGTTATTTTCCTGGTTGGTGCTAGTGCTGTTACGGTTTCGGCTCAGGCTGATGAACTTGCCGGTAAACCCGCCGACGCAGGCACTGACCCCACCAGCATCTACCGCTCGTTGCCTGTGGCCTTCGATCACGAGTGGTGCTTGGAGCGGAGCTTGGGTGGTCCGGTTGCTCACCCCGCCGATAGTGACGGTGATGGTTGGGCTGATACGTGCGCGGTGCGGATCTCTCGCCGGGCCGCGATAGCGCACCAAAGGGCTTTGGAGGCACTCGCCGACCGGTACCGGGATGCCTTTGAAGTGCTCCTTTCCGAAGAGTGCCAGTTTGAAGACGGTTGCAGAATCATCGCGCCGCCACCGCTTCCGCCACCCGATCATCCCACGTACTGGTCGGGGCCCATATCTGCTGCCGACATTTGTTCGAAGTCGAGTTCGGGGGGTCAAGTTACCTACCCGTTCGACAGCAATGGCGACGGCGTAGCCGACACCTGCTCACTACCCACCAGCAGGCGAGTTGCTCTGGCTCGCCAGAAGGCCCTTGAGGCTCTGGCCAGCCGGTATCATGATGACTACATCGAGTTGGTAACCCAGGGCTGCAAGCGGCCAGGGTCGGAGCAGGCGGATGGGGAATGTTCTCCGTGGTTGGGTGTAGTGAAAGTCCAGCCCGGTGACAGCGTTCAGATTCGCTCCTTGAGCTTTCTGGCTGGGGTTGGCAATAGTGATAACCTGCGGGCCGCCAGGTTCGCTATAGCAGATTATGGGCTCATTCATGGCCAGGTTGAAGTGAGTCTGGGCGAACCTCTAAATGATGAGTGCAATACTAAAAGCGGCGAACACTTGGGCCGCTTGACTACTGAGGATAGCCAAGTTATCGGAATTGTTGGCCCCACTTGTTCCAGTACTGCCACTACACTTTCTCCAAGGTTATCGGCGGCAGGTATGGTAATGATATCTCCTTCTAATACTTCCCCATTCTTGACCTCTGATTTGACTGGCACTCCAGGTCGATATTATTACCCTGGCTATTATCGCACATCATACAACGACAATTATCAGGGTCATGCTTTAGCTGATTTGCTAACTGAGCATTTGTCAATAGATAGGGCTGCTGTTATTCATGATGGCGATGCATATACACTTGGCTTAGCAGAAAGCTTCAGAAAGTACTTTGAGCAACATGATGGCACTATCACTGATTTTGTACAGTTGGCATCGGATGAAACTGAAGTGCTAGACACGCTCAAAGGTATAGCTAGCAAACAGCCTGGAGCATTGTTCTTGCCGCTCAATGAGGATTTAGCTAATGCTATTCTCAAACAAGCCACAGATCTAAGTGCCTTTGATGAGGTAGTAGTACTCGCTGGGGATGGTCTTACCAGCTCCGCATTCTTGCGCCAGGCTTTTACAAAAGGGATCTATGTTTCTACTCCCGATCAGAGGTTTACATCTGGGGAAAATGAAATCACCGGAATATCTCAGCAAGAACTCCGGCAGAGGTTCATAGACACTTCCGATGAAATGCCAGAGATAGGCTTTTGGGCTCATGCATACGATGCTACAGTGCTACTTTTGGAAGCCATCAGAAGTGCTTCATATATTGTTCCAGATACATCTCAGGGTAGCGACCCATTACACACCCTATACATCGACAGAGCAAGGGTACGTACTTACTTGAGTAAAGTCAACAACTTTCAGGGTGTTAGTGGCAATATATCCTGTGACCCCTTTGGTGACTGTGGTGAGCCACATATTGACATTATCCATAATATAGACCCTTCCAATATTGATAACATTTTTGACAATGTTGTATGCTCTTATACCAGTGAATCACCTTGCACTCCAGTATAAATAAGTAATTTACAGTGATAAAAAAGTTGTAGGCTGTTTGAGTATACTATTTCGTTGAGGTCAATATTCATTGAGTGCTATTTAGAGTCTCGGAGTGGGGTTTGGGGGCTGTTGCCAGGGTGGTCTTGGATAGCATCGGCTGGTGCCAAAGGTGGGAGGGGCTGATGGCCTAGAGCGAGGTGCCCGCACGGTTTCGCAATTAGCATCGGCTGGTGCCAAAGGCCCCTGATGCCAAATGGTGGCATGGCCAACTGATTTTGTGGGAGAACCGGTGTGGGAAATTTGAGCTTGACCGAGGCCAGCCACGCTCTGTGTCGCACCTCCGAAGTGATGGCTCGGCTGGTGGAACGGTTCGGGCCGGCCCGGTTCGGGGCTAGACCCAGGGTGGGGGAGCGGTTCGAGGTGCTGAGCCGCCAGATCGTTTACCAGCAGTTGGCCGGTCAAGCGGCCGCTGCCATCTGGGGGCGGGTGCGGGAGCAGGAATCAGAGTGGACTCCCGCTACGGTGAGGGCTCTGGGCGCGGAGCCCCTGCGGGCCGCCGGCCTGTCGGGGGCCAAGACCCGAGCAATACTTGACCTGGCCGCCCACTGCGAGCGGGGCTCGCTGGATCTGACCTGTTTGGGCCGGCTGCCCGACCAGGACGTGATTGCCCAGCTCGGCCAGGTCTGGGGTATCGGGGTGTGGACTGCTCAGATGTTCCTGATTTTCTCGCTGCGCCGGTTGGATGTGTGGCCGGTGGGTGACCTGGGGGTGAGAAAAGGTTATGGCCTGGCCCACGGCTGGACCGAACCTCCCGCTGCTGAGGAGTTGGAGTCGTTGGGCGACCGGTTCCGCCCCTACCGCAGCGTCGCCGCCTGGTACTGCTGGCGAGCCACCGAGATATGAACAGCGCAGCGTGCCCCCCCCCCCCCCCAACCGGGGAAACTCCATCACCGAAAACCCTACACTGCTAACTTCGGAAACCCTACACTATAAGCATCGGAATCCCTACACTCACGCCGCCCGACTATCGCCCGCGCCTAGTTGACCCAATAATCACAGAATGCCTCGGCTCTGTGGGGGCGGTGCTGATTGATGGCCCCAAGGGATGTGGCAAGACTTGGACCGCCTTGAATCACGCCCGCAGCGCCGTTCGCTTCGATGGCGATGCCGCCGCCCGCGATCTGGTTACGATTAGCCCCGAAGCCGTGCTGGCCGGCCCATCGCCCCGGCTGCTTGATGAATGGCAACTGGCCCCGGATATCTGGAACCACGTCCGCCATGCTTGCGACCGGTCCAGCGAGTCGGGTCGGTTCCTGCTGACCGGCTCGGTTGTCCCGGCCGATGATGCGGTACGGCACTCAGGAGCCGGTCGAGTGGCAAGAGTGAGAATGCGACCGATGTCGCTTTACGAGTCGGATCAGTCGAGCGGATTGGTGTCACTGGGCCGGCTTCTTGATGGGCAGGTGGTTGAGCCCGGATCCAGCGAGAAACGGTTTACCGATGTCTGTGAAGCGATCTGCGTGGGAGGTTGGCCCTGGCTTATTGGCCAACCTGCCGCTA
This sequence comes from Candidatus Poriferisocius sp., assembly GCF_965202595.1. GTDB lineage: Bacteria > Actinomycetota > Acidimicrobiia > Acidimicrobiales > Bin134 > Poriferisocius. The sequence continues at coordinate 1,445,072 of NZ_OZ241836.1, read as the reverse complement.
CCGTCCAGCGCAGGCTGCGTGATTACCTGGAGGAGGTGCGACGCCTTGAGGTCGATGTGGCCTCGCAGCGGAGCCGTAATCCCGTACTAGTAGAGAAGCTGCTGGTTTCTCTGGCCCGCAACACCGCCACAACTGCTCCCAATAGTCGCCTTGCCTACGACACCGGCAATGGTGATTCCATGAACCATCAGACTGTGCGGGCCTACCTCGATGCCTTGACCAGGCTGTTCATTGTCGAGGATCTGCCTGCTTGGCCTACCCATCTGCGTTCCCGGGCGCGGCTCACGAAATCCCCCAAGAGGCATTTTGTGGATCCCTCGCTGGCTGCGGCCGCACTGCGGGCAGGGCCCGACTCTCTGCACGCCGATCTGGAAACTTGCGGGCTGCTGTTCGAATCATTGGTGGTGCGCGACCTTCGCATATATGCCGGGGCCCACGACTGCGATGTCTACCATCACCGTATCGAAGGTGGTTTGGAAGCCGATGCCGTTATCCGCCGCCGCTACACCGGCGAGTGGATTGCCGTAGAGGTGAAGCTCTCCAATTCTGCGGACACAATCGACCACGCCGCCCGCTCGTTGCTGAAGATCGCCAACACGGTGGACACCGCAAAAACCGGGCCGCTCGCAGCCCTTGTTGTGGTAACCGCTACCGGCTACACCTACACCCGTCCCGACGGAGTAATCATCACCCCCATAACAACCCTCGGCCCGTAAGTAGATGCTTATGCACGGTATACAGGCAAGGGCCATACGCTACTAATGGTGGCAGAGCCATCAACATGCAACCCTGGTTTGAGTCCGTCCCTCATCCTTCCTCGGGAAGGTCTGAGGGTTGAACCTCTAGATGATTGTCATCAGCTTCTTTGATTCCATCTTGTGCTGCTTGTAGCAGCTTTTCCCATGGGATAATGTTCAAGCTGAAGCTGTGACTAAGGCGAGCAACAGCGTGAAAAGCCCCCTTGCAATGGGCTTTTCTGAGTGTCGATGAGACGGTACGACCTATAGAACCACGTTGCCAGAGAGCGACGATTGAGGCAGCACGGGCTTTCGGCGCGTTCAGAGCTGTTAGTCGTTTGACGGAAAGGCCAGTGAGTTCTTCCCAGATAATGGTGTCGTGGAGCAGTTCGTGTGCGGTGGAGAAGTCCAGCTTTGATGCAGTAGCTATCTCGGCAGCTTCTCGTGCGGTTCGGACACGCCACCACGCCATGGATATCGGACAGTTCGTAAGGACACTAACTTTCCCCCTAACTGCTTCAAGACCTCCTGTGCGTCGCAAGAAGTTGCGGGTCTGTTCCTCATCTCCGGTTCCGCGACTACCTTCGAGAAAGCAGTCAACTAGATCATCGAATCTCTCTTGCTTTATCCAGACTGCGTGGCAAGCTGCCCAGAATGCCGGTGTTGCTGCTTCGCCTGGCAAGATCCCATCAAGGCTCTCGGCCACCTTGACCTCAGCATACCGAGGCATTCGTTTCAATTCCGCTGCTGTGAGGGGGTTCGGTAGCGGAGGCACTACTGACATCAGTGCTGCCTTCGCTGCCTCTTCGGTGACGCGGAGTTGTTTCAGTAGATAACGCGAGCATTCATCATGGCCGGTGTTAACTGCTGTAATCAGCTCCTGCTGTAGACTGTTGAGTTGATGCCATTTCTGAGATTCATAGGCGCTGGTACTTAGCTGTACATCTGCCGAATCTTTTCCTTCAGAGACATCATTATTTTTCTGGTTATCGGACAATTGTTTTTGGCTTTTAGTCGAGATGATGCCCTCCTGCCATTTCCGATATGCCTCTTCGTCAACCATCGTCAAAATACCGCTAGATCGATAATTGCTGCTCACTCGCTATCTCCGATGCTAATCCAGAATTGCTCCAACGAAGTGGCTGCCTGAGCAGGGTCGTAATCTTCCTTGTCCCAATCGGGTAGTGGTGGGTCATGATCTTCAAGCTTAGCCCGAAGCTCCTGGGCAACAGGGCTATCATAATTTTCTCCATCTTCTCGTAGTGAACTACGGGGGAAGTGACCAAATACAGCAATAAGTGCAGCGATCTGGACATCACGCTTCTCACGACCATGGTCGTATAACTCTGCGGATAGGTTTACTCTGAAGTAAGGGTTACCCAATTCCCCTGCTTCTTCGACTTTCATAGTTCCTGGTTTGAGTGAATTATCTTTGAAAAATTTTAATAAGTTTACGAGAAGTGGTGTGAACTGATACTCACCACCATATGCTAGCCACCACCCAGCAGGTACCTCCACAGATTTTCGATTTATATGGACTAGATTATGTAATCCTGTCGTAGATAATGACGTATCACGGGCCACAATGATACCCGGTATTAAGTACAAATTATCGTTGCGTTCAGTCTCCGGCAAGTTGATTGATTGTTCACTGTTGGCGGCATGTTCAATTCGACTAAACATTGTGCGAGGGCAGCGAATCTCTGTTGCGTAGACGGCATCGCCACTTTCCAGAAGTTTCTTGATCTCCGGGGCATCTCTCAGAGTGTGTTTGACTGTGCTTCTTTGCTGCTTCAAAACTACATTGGTTGTATACTGTGCTCGAAGCCAATCAAGTCGGGAACCATCATGGTATAGAATGGGTATCGGGCCGACCCTGCTCCCCAGCGAGCCTTTCGGTTGCATCAGGCTTGATCCTTTGAGTTAGTATAATCATGGTCTGGCATAATTATAGAATCAATGGGGGCAGATATTTTGCTCATGCCTGGATCAAAAGGTGGCGCTTTAGTCCGCTTGACAATGTCAATACTTAGTAGGTGTGGCACCGCTGCAAGTTCGCGAGCTTTGCTGCCAGCTAACTCGATCAGCCAGGTATGTCCACCTGAAGTCGCTGGGAGTTCTAACTCCAACTCGCCTTCGGTAGTAGCCGCGGAGACGAGTCTGCCTTCTTGATCCAGTACCGACACAAGTCGAAGGTAGTCGTCAGGGAGTGGCTGCTCACAGGTACCGTCTGCACCTGAGGAGCGACGTACACGGATACCCATAGTATGACCGTCTTTGGTGTCCTCCTCATACTGCAAACCGACCTCAATAGTTCCCGCATCAGTGCTTGATTGTAGAACATGACGGTAGCGCGGTACCGAGCCAGGTCTGGGGGTGCCTTGGCGTCGTTCGCCTTTACCTCTATTTCTTCTATCTTTCCCTCCCTTAACATCGGTTTTCTGCCTGCCTCCTCCTTGTTTACGCGGTCGTCGAATGGGTTCCGCTTTGCGGATATAGTGGCCTTGGAGAGTTGCGAACGATTCCGGAGTGTATTCCTCCTCATCATCTCGCTGGCCGACATCGGTACGCAACGCGTCGGCTACCTTAGCAAGTTGTTCTCTCAGCAAGCGTTTCTGTTCGTTGTCCAGCCGGCCGCGGTCGATGCCTCGATGCTCAGGCCCCTCCGATGCGCGAACAAGCTTTTCTAGTTCACCGTCTTTGAGATTTATGACGGCATCAAAAGGCCAAACAGAGCTGAAGTCCCGCTTCAAGAGGCCTGTAACGCGGGAATCAATCCACATTCCCTTGCGAAAAAGATGAACTTGGGTTTGCTCACCACGTGCAGGATCAAGAGGTCTCCATTTGATTTTTACTCCCGAAAGAAGTCTTAACTCATTTCCATCTCGCAATGTAAGCCATGCTGCAAAAGCTTGTGCTCCTGAAATATGTCCTGTTTTGTAAGCTCTTTTGCGCTCAGCAATTTTTTCGAGCGTTGGAGTGAGCATGATTCGGTCAGCTTTATGAGTACTGCCATCTTGACTGATAATCTCGACTTTTAATCGCTCTTCGTCAATTGCAACACAAAAGTTTGCCGCGGCAACTTGCATTATCAATTCTTCGGAAGATGGTTCATCAGTTTCCCGGTGAAAGTCGTTGAACCCTGCTATTGCGACAACAGTACCTGTCTCAGTTTCAGGAAGGTAAGATGTGAGCATTGCTGGTACTTGGGTGGGGAACTCAGAACCATCCTTCCATGCTTTGCCCTTCCAGTCAGCACGCCTCCAATAGCCTTCAGGGGCGAGCAGCTTGCCATCCTGATTTGTACGTGTAGCTAGGATCGCATGGCCTGAGGATATTGTTCCACTTGCGCCTTTGTGAGTATATCTGCTGCCATACAGTACATAGCGCAGGTCTGAAGCGCCGAACGCGGCATGGTGGCCGAGTCCAAACGATCCCGCTCCACCTTCGCCTTTGTCCGTGTTGCCGACGGTCAGCAGGGAGATCATTTGTTGTGGATTTACACCACAGCCGTTGTCGGCACAAAGGAGAACAGGGATCCGTTCGAGTGAAATTAACTGACTGATGCGTCTGATGGTTATTTTTTCGTCATGGGAAGCTTGGGTATGCCGTTGCTGCCGTTCGCTCTTGGCTTTGGAGAACGCATCGCAGTACTGTGACCACCCAGGCAGCTCCCTGGGTGACACATCGGTAATTATAAATCTAACCTGAGCAGGACGTCCGGCTCTGTCGGCGGCATCTAAACAGTTTTGTATAAGCTCACGCACCACAGGTTCCGCTGATCCGTCAAACTGCGAAACCTGCGCGCTGGTGAAGCCCACAGGGGCATGGGTACGTCCAAAATGGAGTTCTCCGTCAGTCGGTGCAGTCACAAGCCGGAGTTCCCTCCTTGTAGCGGTTCAAACCGTCAATGCATCTACGACTCAGGTCTTCAAATGTGCCTGAGTTCACACCAAAAAAGCCGAAGGTTGAGATGCCATCGCCGTGGCGACGCGGCTCAGTTCGCATATGGCGCTGCTCAATATCAGCCCACCACCCGATGTCAGAAGGTGTCCCCAGATTGCGCCGGGGATCCGGCAGGGCCGACAATTCAAGAAGTTTCCTTGTTCCCTTCATGAAGCAGAAGGTGCAATTTCCCGCCCCAATGGGTATGTCAAGATCGAAATCACGTTCACGCCAGAATTTGATAACATCGTCGGCATCAATGCCAGCATCATGGAGCGGAAAATATGGCCTTTCACCTGGGGGTTGAGTATTGACTGTACATCCTGAAGTGGTTGCCCCCTCAGCGAATAGGCAGCGCATCAACACGCGGTCTACGCGTTTCGGTTCATCGGCTCGAAGCCCTAGTAGTCGCACGTGCTGAGCAGCTTTCTTGCCACGCATGAGGGCCGGTCGAAACTTAACGGCAGAACTGTTGTCCTGGTTGCGTCTGTGATTGACCAGGGGCACATCGGTGAAATCAGAAAAATCCTGTGCCGGACGCTGAGAAGGAAGGGATGCCAAGTGCTTGGCACGACGCAACACTTGTTCACGGGGTGCGCTTCCGCCACGACTTATGTAGCCCTCAGCAAACTGCTCTGCTCCAACCAAGTTGGCCCCTGAAGCACAGCCATTATCCCCGGGCCAGTGATGACCGGCGTGCGCAGGTCCCGTGGTTCCACCCAGCCAGTCACCGAGGAGCTTATGAGATGGGTACAGCTTCAATTTTGCTGTACAGGTTCGCGAATGGGGATTTGGTAATATCCCCTGAAATGAGAGCATTTCTTCGAACACCTCTCCACGGCTGCGGAAACCATCCGGGTGGTTCTCAATGGGCTCAGGCTTTACAAGGCGGTATGTCTCACGCCGCCAGTACTCACCTCTCCAGGCATCCTCTACCGTGCAGAACTCAAACCACAAGAATGGCAGTCCAAAATCGTGTTCAATGCGCCGCTTGCACTCCGCAGCGAATTCGTAGGTGCCTGGATGTTCAGCCGAAGTATTAGCGAACAGCAAAAGATCACCGCGTTCTGGTCGCAGCAGGCCTTCCTCTGCTGCCATAAGTGCTAGTGCAGCCGATGAACGGCCACCTGAGAAGCTCAGAATATGCGGAAGGTCACCATGAGCATCATCCCGGTACCGCAAGGGGCCGAGATGTAGGTATCGGACAAGCCCGTGATCCAGTTCGGTGTGGCTATTTTCTGGGGGGGGGGGGGGGCATAAGTGGCTGCCTCTGGGTGTCCGGTGTCGAATTGCCGTCAATGCTGTGACCGTTCCGAAGTTAGCCAGGGTGTCCGACCCCGACTCTCTTTACGGTCACTGCAACTACTTATAGGATAACCTACTCGTACTGTCCGGCGAATGTCAATCAGGGTGAGAAGCAGGCCAAAGAGGATGTCCCAACCATCCCGCTCGGGGGGGGGGGGGGGGGGCTACCCGCTCCTTACGCTAGGGTATCCGTAGCGGTCAGGCAGCGGGAATAGGAACGGGTTCTCCCGACACAGTAGCAATGGGTTCGCTCAGGCGGCGGAGCAGCGCAGGGTCGGCTTGGACCTCGGCCGTTGCCTTCCAATCCCAGAGGATGTAAGCGATGTGGGCTCGTAAACGCGGTTTCTCAGGCTCAATCGAGCGCCCCGGGCAGCCACGCCCCACGCCCAACAACCATGTCCAAGCAGCCACGCCCAACAACCATGTCCACGCCACCGCAACAGGAGGAGGGGGCGGGAAGAAATGGGCGGGCTGAGCGTCACGCATTCTCACTAACCTGGAGGCATGACGTCGCCGAGGGTTATTGATGCGGGGGGTGGGCGCTCGGTTAGAAGTTGGGGGTCAGACATCGAACCGGGCGCTATCGAGCAGGCCAAGCGGGCGGCTCGCAGCCCTGTGGTAGCGGGCAGCATCGCTTTGATGCCTGATGCTCACGTGGGTATCGGCTCGACCGTTGGTTCGGTGATCCCGACCGAAGCGGCCATCATCCCGGCAGCAGTTGGTGTGGACCTCGGCTGCGGCATGACCGCCATACGCACCGAGCACACCGCTTCACATCTGCCTGATGATCTCACCGATTGTCTGGATGCCGTGGCCGCTGCCGTGCCTTCGGGCTTCGCCGGCCATCCCGAACCGACCGCGGGAGCCCGAGCGTGGTTGAAGGCACACCCGCTGCCGGATGCTCGGGCCACTCCTGCGAAAGCCAGAAAGCGTATGGGGGCGCAACTGGGCACCCTGGGAGGCGGTAACCATTTCATCGAGGTCAGCTTGGATGAAGCGGGAATCGTGTGGGTCGTGCTGCACTCGGGGTCACGCGGGGTGGGCAACATTCTGGCCACCACCCACATAAAGGAGGCCAAGCGAACCTGCCAGGCCGCCGGGCGCGAGCTGGAGGATGCCGATTTGGCCTACTTCACCAAGGACGATGCCGGTTTCGCCCCCTATGTGGCAGACATGTTGTGGGCGCAGGACTACGCGTCGGCCAACCGCAGGCTCATGGTGGATGCCGTTCTTGTGGCGCTCAGGGCGACCACCGGGTTGGGATTCGAGATAGTGGATCGGGTGGACTGCCACCACAACTACGCCGAGGAGGAAATCCACGGCGGGCGCACGCTGTGGATCACCCGCAAGGGGGCGATCCGGGCCGGTTGCGGGGATCGCGGTGTTATCCCCGGCAGCATGGGTGACGATACCTATGTGGTGTCGGGCACAGGCAGCGAAGCCTCTTACCATTCCTCGGCGCATGGTGCCGGCCGCCGCATGAGCCGAAGCCAGGCCCGCAAGACGCTGTCCGTAGCCGATCTGGAACGTTCCATGCGGGGGCGGGCCTGGAGGTCGGATCGGGCTCACGACCTGCTGGACGAAGCCCCCGCATCCTACAAACCCATAGCGCAGGTCGTGGCCGACCAGGATGATCTGGTGTCGGTGGACCACAAGCTCAAGGCGGTGCTCAATTACAAGGGATGCTGATTTCGGTTTCTTCCTGGTGCCTGCGGTAATCCAGGGGCATCGTTGTGCTCAATTACAAGGGATGCTGATCGCGGCTTCTTCCCCATAGCCGCGGTAATCCAGGGGCTTCGTTCGCCTTCATGGGGCCGACCCGGTTAGCCCCATGACCGGGAAAGGGTGGAGCTGGGGGGAATCGAACCCCCGTCCGCTGAGTGAAGTCCGACTGCGATACGACCATTCCCGGTTTGCGGCATCAATGGCAGCCGCGCCGCCGGGTCGGGTGGCCCCACCAGGAGGCCCACCACCGGGTCTATTTCCCGGAGTCAGCGGTCTTTCCCGCCGTCGGTGGTCTTTCCCTACAGTCTCCACCGCTTCTGTTGCCGGGCTGCGATGGACCGACCCCGCGTGCCGTTACCGGTCGCGATGACTCTCTAACCCTGACGGATCAGGCTGCGAGAGGGACACGTTGTGTGTCGGTTATTTGTTTGCCCCGTTTTGCGAGTCTGAGCAACTCGGGTCGCACAGCGCAGCCTCCGGTCCCAACGTCGAAACCGATCAGCCCCGTGTGCACTGTTGTCAAGGTGCCCACCCATGATACCGGCTCAGTGGCTCGGGGGTTGATTCTTTTGTTTCCTCGCCGGGGAGCTCGGGGGTTGATTCCTTTGGGTCGCCTGATCGGGAAAAGTCCCTGGGCATCTTCGGGGTAACCTGGGGTTGTGGTCGATGAAGGGGTGGCACCGGATGTGCCGGGTGGGGAGGAAACCGGTGATAAGGATCGGTGGGAGGGTTTCCGGTCGGGGTTCGTGACCCTTCTGGGGCGGCCCAATTCGGGAAAGTCCACCCTGGTGAACGCCATCGTGGGTACGAAGGTGGCCATCGTCTCCGACAAGGCCCAGACCACCCGGCACGCGGTTCGGGGTGTCCTGCACCGGTCCGACACACAGGTGGTGTTTGTGGACACCCCCGGCATTCACAAGCCTCGCACCGCTTTGGGGGAGCGTTTGAACACCGCTGCTAACCATGCGGCTGCCGGCGTGGACGTGGTGTGTTTGTGCATAGACGCCACCCGGCCGCTGGGACGGGGAGACCGGTTCATCGCCGAGCGGCTCGGTCCCGAGTCCATCGTGGTGGTGACCAAGATCGACGCTGCTTCCCGGGCCCGGGTTGTGGCCCAACTGGCCGCCGCCGGCGAGTTGGGGTTCGCCGAGTACTTTCCCACCTCGGCCCGCACCGGCGAGGGGGTGGATGTTCTGGTGGATCGGCTGTGTGAGCTCATGCCCCCCGGTCCTGCCCTGTACCCCGGCGACATGGTGAGCGACATGCCCGAGGCCCGCTGGGTGGCCGAGTTGGTGCGGGAACAGTTGCTGACTCTGGCCCGAGATGAGCTTCCCCACTCCATCACGGTGGCGGTGACCGAGTGGGATGGGTCCCGTATACGGGTGGTGATACTGGTGGAGCGTGAGTCCCAGAAGCCCATGGTGATCGGCAAGCGGGGGTCGGTGCTCAAGGAGGTGGGTACCGCAGTCCGGGCCCAACTTCCCGAGGGGGTGTTTCTCGAATTGCACGTCGGGGTGGAGAAGAACTGGCAGCGCCGCCCCGAGGTGCTCGACCGTTTGGGTTACGGGCTGGAATCGTCGAGCGAGCCCTGAGGTGCTCGACCGTTTGGGTTACGGGCTGGAATCGTCGAGCGAGCCCTGATCAGATCTGCCCGGTGGGTTTTGCTCCCTTATCACCCGTGTGGCCCTCGGAGTCCAAGTCCGGAGATGCCAGCTACTGGCTTTGCTCCCTGATCGCCCGCAGGAACGCCTCGACCTGGTGGCGTTCGGCGGTACGGGTGAAGGGGGGCAGGGCTCGTACCAGGTCCCAGCGGTAGCCGGCCCGGGCCAGCCGGGAGTCGAGCACCGCCACCACTCCCCGGTCGGTGCCGCGGCGGATGAGGCGGCCGGCACCCTGGGCCAACCGGGTGCCGGCCCGGGGCAGGTCGACGAGGCGGAAGGCGTCCTTGCCGTATTGTTCACGCCGGGCCTCCAGCAGGGGATCATCGGGCCGGGGGAACGGCAGCCGGTCGATTGTCACCAGCGAAAGCGACTCGCCGGGCACGTCCACCCCCTGCCACATGCTCATGGTGGCGAACAGGCTGCTCTCCACCTCGGTGGCGAAGCGCCGCAGCAGCTCGGGTTTGGGTAGGTCGCGCTGGGTGTAGATCTTGAGGTCGAGCTTGTCCCTCAGCACCTCGGCCGCTCGATCCAGGGCCCGGTAGCTGGTGAACAGAGCCAGCGTTCGCCCCCCGGCTGCCTCCATCAGCGCGGCCAGCTCCTCGTGGATGGCCGATTCGTAGTCGGGGTTGCGGGGATCGGGCAGGTGTTTGGCGCAGTAGAGCAGCCCGGCGGCCTGGTAGTCGAACGGGCTGCCCACATCCATGGTGTCGTGCTCCTCGGGTTCGAGGCCCAGCACCTTCCCCAGGTTCATGGGGATGGTGGCGCTGGTCAGCACTGCGGTGGTGCGCGGCCACAGCTTCTCGGTCAGCAGATCACCCAGTTGGATGGGGGCGATCCGCCAGGTGGGCGACGACTCACTGCCCTCCACCCAGGCAACCTCACCGGCGTTGTTTGCCACCGCCCTGCTGAGATCCTCGGCCAGCGCGCCGGCTGCCCGCACCGCCCTCAGCTTGCGTTGGCCCACATCTCCGGGGCCGTCATCGGGCACGGCTTTCAGCTCGGCACCGGCCCGGTCCACCCGGCCCCGCCCCAGCACGGCCACCTCCAGAAGGTTGTCGGGCAGGGGAGAGGGCAGGGACTTGTCCCGGAACGGTGCCAGAACCTCCCGCAGCCGATCTCCCGAACTTTCGAGCAGGTCGGCAACTTCCGCTTCGGCCATCACCGATCGGATGTGGCGGGCCAGGTTGTCGAACCGGCCCCCGGTGAGCACCAAACCGGCCGCGCCCGACACGATGTCCTCCAGGCCATGGGCCTCGTCCAGAACCACCGTGTCGTGCTCGGGCAGGATAGGCGTTTCGCTGAACAAGTGCAGGCAGTAGAGGTGGGTGTTCACCACCACGATGTCGGCCTCCTCGGCCCGGTGGCCCGCCTTCTCGGCGAAGCAGGTTGGTCCCGACAGGCAGTTCTTCGCCCCCGGACACTCTCGCCCCGACACGCTGAGCGCATCCCAGGCCTCCGTTGAGGGTTCGAAGTCGAGCTCGGCCCGGTCGCCGGTATCGGTGCGCTGCGCCCAGGCCGCCAGCCGGGCCATCTCCGACGATGATCCGGGGGCGATGTCCAGCCTCTGCTGGTCGCTCTCGAGGTGCTCCTTCAGCCGCTGGAGGCACAGGTAGTTGGATCGGCCCTTCAACACGGCGAAGCGCACCGGCAGATTCAGCGCTTCGACCAACTGGGGGAGGTCCTTGTCGACCAACTGGTCCTGGAGGGTCTTGGTGGCGGTGGCCACCACCGAGGGGCCCTCTCCCATGGCCAGCGGGATCAGGTAGGCCAGGGACTTGCCGGTGCCGGTCCCGGCGGCCACGATCAGGTGACGCCCCGACTCCATGGCCTCGGCCACCGCCCTGCACATGGTGCGCTGACCCGGCCGGTGCTCACCCCCGCCCTTCAGGGACGAGACCGCCGCATCCAGTGCCACCTCCAGCTCGTCGATGTCGGGCATCTGCTCGACGTTACCCGCGCCGTGAGACAGTGAGCAGCCTCCATCATGGAAGCGTTGCAGGAGGGGCCGGGTGGATGGGCGCGTACCCCCCGGCATCAGTGCCGGTAACCGGGTAATGGAAGGTTGTTGCCGCCATGTCCTCCCAGCGGGGAGACTGTTCCCCCCAGCAGGGCTTGTCGGGGAGTACCGTTCAGGTGTGGGTATACCCGGTCATGGCCTCGACCTCAGTCGGATTCCCCGCCATGTGGGGTGCGTGATGGACGGCAACGGGCGGTGGGCCGAGCAGAAGGGCATGGCTCGTACCGAGGGCCACGAGCAGGGCGAGCATGCCTTGTTCGATGTGATCGAGGGAGCCCTGGAGCTCGGCATCGAATGGCTCACGGTGTACGCCTTTTCCACCGAGAACTGGAACCGCCCGGATGACGAGGTGCGGTTCCTGCTCAACTTCAACCGCACCATCCTGCGGCGGCGCTGCGAGGAGCTGAACGAGATGGGGGTGCGGATCCGGTTCTTGGGTCGCCGCGACTGGCGGGTGCCCAAGGGGCTGATCAAGGAGATGGACGAGGCCATCCAACTCACCCGGGGCAACCGGCGGATGACCCTGGCGATCGCCTTCAACTACGGCGGCCGGGCCGAGATCACCGATGCGGTGCGGCGCATCGCGGCCCGGCGGATCCCGGCCCGGCGGATCACCGAGCGCACCATCGCCCGTCACCTCTACGACCAGGAGATGCCCGAACCCGACCTCATCATCCGCACGTCGGGGGAGTACCGGATCTCCAATTTCCTGCTGTGGGAGCTGGCCTACTCCGAGTTGGTTTTCACCGATGTGATGTGGCCCGACTTCACCCGCCACGACCTTTATGCCGCCATCGCCGATTACCAGCACCGCGACCGCCGTTTCGGCCGGGTATGAGTGGGGAAATCCGGTGATCCGGGTTTGCAACCGGGGGTGGGGGGCTTCGATGATCCTGGTTTGTAACCGGCGGGCTCCGGTGATTTTGTTTCGCAACCGGGGGGTGGGGGGCTTTTTGCCGTGAGCCTCTATCGGGATCAGGGGATCGTGCTTCGCACCTACAAGCTGGGGGAGGCCGATCGTATCGTGGTGTTCTGCACCCGGGGTCACGGCAAGGTGAGGGCGGTGGCCAAGGGCGTGCGCAAGACCCGCAGCCGTTTCGGGGGGCGGCTGGAACCCACCAGCCATGTGGAGCTCCAGCTCCACCGGGGGCGCGGCGAGCTGGATGTGGTGACCCAGGCCGAATCGGTGGACCGGTTGCGGGCGGTGCGCGAGGATCTGGTCCGGTTGGGCAAGGCCATGGCCATGCTGGAAGCGGTGGATCGGGTGGGGGTCGACCGGGAGCCCGACGGCGCGCTGTATCGCATACTGCTGGGCGGTCTGCGCACCCTGAATGCCGGAGACTCCGCGCTGGTGGTGCCCGCCTTCTACCTCAAGCTGCTGGCCCACGACGGGGTGGGGCCCGAGGTTGGGGTGTGCGCATCCTGCGGCATCTCCGACGACTTGGGGGCTTTCGACTACAGCCGCGGCGGGGTGCTGTGTCGCGGCTGCCGGCGAGGATCCCCGCTGATGCCCGAGGTACTGGAGCTGATGCGGATGGTTCTGGGGGGCAACCTGAGCGCGGCGCTGGAGGTGGCACCGTCGCCGGCCACCGCCGAGGTGGAGCGCCTGGCCACCGCCGCCTTGGAGCACCACCTGGAACGTCGCCTCCGAACCACGAACGCCTACATTCTGTAGTTGGGTAGGGCTCCTTCTTTTGATGGCTGTCCCGAGCGCCTCCGGTATCAGACCTATCACCGGGGGCCGGTAGCCTGCGCCCCATGAGCAGCAACGATGCCGAACAGGGCGCGGGTGACGAACTGATGGAAAAACACGACCCGGATAAGGACCACCCGAATAACGACGACTTGATGGACAAGGTGGTGAACCTCTGCAAGCGGCGGGGGTTCGTGTACCAGTCGGCGGATATATACGGAGGGTTCCGCAGCGCCTACGACTACGGCCCCCTGGGGGTTCTGCTGCTGCGCAACGTGAAGGATGCCTGGTGGAGGACCATGGTGCAACTCCGTACCGATGTGGTCGGCCTGGATGCCTCCATCCTGTCGCCCCCCGAGGTGTGGGAGGCATCGGGCCACCTGACCAACTTCACCGATCCCCTGGTGGACTGCCGCAACTGCGGTACCCGCCACCGGGAGGACCAACTGGTCGATCCCGAGGTGTGTCCCCACTGCCGGCAGCCGGGGCAACTCACCGAGGCCCGCCAGTTCAATCTGATGTTCCGCACCCAGGCCGGTCCGGTGGCGGGGGCCGGGGCCGATGTGTACCTACGGCCCGAGACCGCCCAGGGCATGTTCATCAACTTCGCCAACGTGATCAACACCGTGAGGTCGAGGCCCCCCTTCGGCATAGCCCAGATCGGCAAGTCGTTCCGCAACGAGATCACCCCGGGCAACTTCATCTTCCGCACCCGGGAGTTCGAGCAGATGGAGATGGAGTTCTTCGTGCCCCCCGGCGAGGCCTCCTTCTGGTTCGAGTACTGGTGCCAGGCCCGCATGGACTGGTACACCGGCTTGGGCATACCCGCCGACCGGTTGCGGCTGAGGCCCCACGATGCCGACGAACTCAGCCACTACTCGGCCGGCACCGCCGACGTGGAGTACCTGTTCCCCTGGGGGTGGGGCGAGTTGGAAGGCATCGCCAACCGGACCGATTACGACCTGACCCAGCACGCCCAGCACTCCGGGGCCGATCTGGACTACTACGACCAGCAGGCCGGTGAGCGCTACCGGCCTCACGTGATCGAGCCGGCCGCGGGGGCCACCCGAACCATGATGGCGTTCTTGCTGGCCGCCTACGACACCGAGGAGGTACGGGGGGACACCCGCACCGTTCTGCGGCTCCATCCCCGGCTGGCCCCCTACAAGGTGGCGGTGCTGCCCCTGTCCAAAAAGCCCGAGCTCCAGACGGTTTCCGAGGAGGTGCTGGGCCTGCTCCAGCCCCGGTGGATGACCGACTACGACATAACCCAGTCGATCGGCCGCCGCTACCGCCGCCAGGACGAGATCGGCACCCCGTACTGCGTGACCGTGGACTTCGACACCCTGGAGGATCGGGCGGTCACCGTGCGCGACCGGGACTCCATGGATCAGGACCGGGTACCCATCCAAGACCTGATCGAGCACCTGGCTGCCGGGCTTGGGTTGTGAGTTTTATCGGTCCGGTGGTTCGGGCTGTTTGGCTTGGGTTGTGAGTTTGTTGTGATGGTTGGTCCGGTGGTTGCTGCGGTTCGGGCTGTCGAGCGTGGCGACATCCAACGGGTCGAGGCGGTGCGAAGGGTTTCTCCCGGCGATGTGGAGGATCTGCTCCACGCCCGGATAGCCGGCGACCCGGCGGGTCCGGTGGCCGCCCGAGGGGTGGCCGCCTCGCCGGGAGCGGCATCGGGCCGGGTGTGCCTGTCGGTGGAGGCCGTACTCGATGCCGAAGACCGGGGGTTTCCGGCCGTCTATGTCAGGCCGCTGACCACCCCGGCCGATGAGGTGGCCATGTCGGCCGCCACCGGCATCGTCACCGCCCGGGGAGGCCTGTCCAGCCACGCCGCGGTGATCGCCCGGGGCTGGGCCATTCCCGCAGTGGTGGGGGTGGAGACCCTGACGGTGGACGATGTCGCCGGGGTGGCTCGGTTGGGCGACATCGAGCTGCGCGACGGCGATCCCATAACCATCGACGGCTCGGCGGGCACGGTGATGCTGGGTGCGGCGACGGTGGGCTCAACCAGCGTGCCCGCCGAACTGTTCACGTTGCTGGGCTGGGCCGACGAGCTGCGGGGCGAGCGGCTGGGGGTGCGGGCCAATGCCGATGACGCGGCAACGGCCCGGACAGCTCGAAAGTTCGGGGCTGCCGGGGTGGGGCTGTGCCGAACCGAGCACCTGTTCTTGGGCGAGCGGCTGCCCCTCCTTCAGCGGGCGGTGACCGGGGGCGGCTCTGCGGCCCTCGATGCCTTGACCGAGGCCCAGGTCGAGGACCTGACCGAACTCCTCGAGGCCATGGACGGGTTGCCGGTGACCGTTCGCCTGCTCGACCCACCCCTGCACGAGTTCCTGCCCGACCACCCCGATCTGGCTGAGGACAACCCCATGCTCGGGGTTCGGGGCGCCCGGTTGGGGGTGCTGCGCCCCGAGCTGTACAGGGCTCAGACCAGGGCAGTGGTCGGGGCGGTAGCTCGCCGGATCGGGGTCGGGGGCGATCCTTGGGTGCAGATCATGGTTCCGCTGGTGGTGGGGGGTGCTGAGCTGGCCCACGTGCGGGCGGTGGTGGCCCATGAGTTGAGCGGGGCCGCCGGCCGCCTGGGCGGCAAAGTCGTCCCGGTGGGGGCCATGATCGAGACCCCCCGCTCGGCGCTGGCCGCGGCCGAGGTGGCCGCCCAGGCCGACTTCCTGTCGGTGGGTACCAACGACTTGACCCAGATGACCTTTGGATTCAGCCGTGACGACGTGGAGGCTCGGATCATGCGCCCCTACGTCGAGCAGGGGCTGCTGGATGCCAACCCGTTCGAGACGCTGGATCGCCAGGGGGTGGGACGGCTGGTCGCCGATGCGGTGGCGGCGGTTCGCTCGACCCGCTCCGGTATCGAGATCGGGGTGTGCGGCGAGCACGGCGGTGACCCGGCATCCATCGCGTTCTTGGCCGCCGCCGGCATCGACTACGTATCGTGCTCCCCCCACCGGGTGCCCGTTGCCCGCCTGTCCACCGCCCATGCTGTTATTGGTGTTGGACGGTGACTCGCCCGGTGGCTGTGAATGTTGGTGTTGGCCGGTGACCCGTCGGATGGTTGCGAATGTTGGTGTTGGACGGTGACCCATCGGATGGCTGTGCAGGTTGGTGTTGGACGGTGACCCATCGGATGGCTGCGAATGTTGGTTGGACGGTGACCCGTCGGATGGCTGCTCAAGCTGTCGCCGGTTCGGCATAATCTCGTGTTGTGGGCATCCACAACGATGATGTGGCGCGGGTTAGGGAGGCTACCGACATCGTCGCGGTCATCAGCGAGCAGGTACAGCTCAAACGGGTCGGGCGGCGCTGGCAGGGCCTGTGCCCGTTCCACCCCGAGAAGACCCCGTCGTTCTCGGTCAACGCCGAAATGGGCGTGTACCACTGTTTCGGTTGCAAGGCCAGCGGTGATGCCATCACCTTCGTCAGGGAAACCGAGCACGCCGACTTCACCGAGGCGGTGGAGCGCCTGGCCAAAAGGTCGGGGATCAAGCTGCGGTACACGTCGTCGGGCGAGGGTGCCGACCGTCTCAAGCGGGTCAGGCTCACCGAGGCTCTGGAGCGGGCGGTGGAGTGGTATCACCAGCGGCTGCTCACCGCCCCCGATGCCGGCCAGGCCCGGGGTTATCTCCGCCAGCGGGGCTACGACGGTGAGGTGGTTCGCCGTTACAAGCTGGGGTGGGCCCCCGACGAGTGGGACGCGCTGGCGGTGAGCCTCGGGGTGGGCACCCAAAAGGGGATGTCCGATCAGGTGTTCTCCGATGCCGGCTTGGGTTTTCGCAACAAGGCCCGGCGCATCCAGGACAGCTTCCGGGCCCGGTTGCTGTTTCCCATTTTCGACCGCAGCGGCCGACCGGTGGGGTTCGGCGGGCGGGTGCTGCCCGGCGGGGAGGGGCCCAAGTACAAGAACTCGGTGGACAACGCTGTTTATCACAAGTCCCGGGTGCTGTACGGCCTCAACTGGGCCAAGCAGGACATCGTGAACGCCGGGGAGGTGATCGTGTGCGAGGGCTACACCGACGTGATCGGTTTCGCCCAGGCCGGTATCTCCCGGGCGGTGGCCACCTGCGGCACGGCCCTCACCGAGGAGCACGTTCAGGTGCTGCGCCGGTTCGCGCCCCGCATCGTGCTGGCTTTTGATGCCGACTCCGCCGGCCAGACCGCGGCCGAGCGGTTCTCCCAGTGGGAGTACAACTTTGGGCTGGAGGTGGTGGTGGCCGATCTGCCCGCGGGTTCCGACCCCGGTGATCTGGCCCAGAGCGAACCCGACCGGCTGGTGGCGGCGGTGAATCAGGCGGTGGACTTCATGGACTTCCGCATAAATCGGATATTGGTCGAGGCCGACCTGAAAACGTTGAAGGGTCAGGTACGGGCCGGGGAGCGGGCTGCCCGCCTGGTAGCCGAGCATCCCAACCCCGAGGTCAGGGACAAGTACTTGATGGATGTGGCCGACCGCTGCTCGGTGAGCGCCGACCGTCTGCGCCAGGTGACCAAAGCCGCCCAGCGGTCATCACGCCGGGGGACATCTGGGGCGGCCACCAGCGATGCTGCTCCCCATCCGGCCGATGCTGGGTACGATCCGGGCAGGGGCGGCGAACCCTCCACCGGTGATCGGGTTGGCTCCGAGCAGGGCGGCGACCCCTACGGCCCCCCACCCAACAACATGGAACGCCTGGTGCTGTGGTTGGCGGCCCATGAACCCGGTGCGGTGTGGCCCGAGATCGTTCCCGAGATGTTCGACTACCCCTTGTACCGGGCGTTGTTCGAGGCACTGTTGGAGTATCCCGACCTGGAAGCGCTCCAGTCCGATGCCGACCCCAAGCTGGCCGAGATCACGCGAGAGTTACTGGTTGTCGAAGATGAGCAGTTGCGGGCCAGCGTCCACCGCCAGGAGATAGCAATGGCGATCCTGATCCATGAAGCGGCGCAGAGAGAGCTGGCCTACCTAGAGCGCCAGGCCCGCCTCGGTTCAGCCGACGAACCGCTGATGCGCCGCGTCGGCGACTTGAAAACAGCCATGGATCAACTCAAGACATCGGAATGGAAGCCCGAGCAGGCCCACTCGCTGCTGCGGTTGCTCCGACCGGGAACCGAGGACTCCCCGGTAACCCCTAAGCGGCTGGAAACCGCCTAGAAGGCGGAAAAGCAGCTCGGACAAACCTCTTTCAACCGCCTAGAAGTCCTCGTCGAAGCTCACGTTGCCTTCCACGTTGGTCTGGTAGGAGGCGACGGTGCGCTCGAAGAAGTTGGTCAGTTCCTGCACGTCCTGGAGTTCCATGAACGAGAAGGGGTTCCGGGCGCCGAACTGCTTGGGCAGGCCGAGTTGGGTCAGGCGCTGGTCGGCCACGAACTCCAGGTAGCGGCGGGTGTCGGCCACCGACATTCCGGGCACTCCCTGGCCGAGCAGGTCGGTGGCGAACTGGTGCTCGCAGTCCACAGCCTCCCCGATCATGGTGGTGACCTGCCGACCCAGTTCGGCGTCGAACAGATCGGGCTCCTCGGCCCGGACGGTGTTGACCACCTCGAGGGCGAAGTTCATGTGACAGCTCTCGTCGCGAAACACCCAGTTGGTGCCCGCGGCCAGCCCGTTCAGCAACCCCTTGGACCGGAGGAAGTACACGTAGGCGAAGGCAGCGAAGAAGAACAGCCCCTCTATGCAGGTGGCGAAGCAGATCAGGTTCAGCAGGAACTGGCGGCGCTGCTGGGGGGTGTCGCACCGGTTTATGTCATCCATCGAATCCATCCACCGGAAGCAGAACTCGGCCTTCTGGCGGATGGACTCGATGTTGTCCACCGCCGCGAAGGCAGCTTTCCGCTCGGCCAGGTCGGGGATGTAGTTGTCCAGCAGGGTCAGGTAGAACTGGACGTGCAGCGCCTCCTCGTAGAGCTGCCGGGACAGGTACATCCGGGCCTCGGGGGCATTGATGTGGCGGTAGAGGTTCAGCACCAGGTTGTTGGCCACGATGGAGTCACCGGTGGCGAAGAAGGCCACCAGCCGGTTGACCAGATGCTTCTCCGCGGGCAAAAGGGCACGCTCCAGGTCCACCAGGTCGTCGGAGAAGTCGATCTCGTCCACGGTCCAGGTGTTCTTGATGGCGTCGCGGTACATGTCGTAGAACTTCGGGTAGCGCATGGGGCGCAGCGTCAACTCGAAGCCGGGATCCAGGATGCGGCCAGCGGCCGGGATCCCGGCCGGCTGGGGTTGCGCCCCCGGATCGGTGCCGTAGCGTTGTTGCGAGAGGGGGGTATCTACCAGGGCCATCAGTCGCATGCCTCACAGGTCTCGGGATTCTCCAGGGAGCAGGCCACCGCTTCGGTATCAGTCACCGGAGCAGTGGGCGTATTGCCGGGAGTGTCGGCGGTGGTTTGGTTGATCCGGGTGTTGGGAGTGTCGGCGGTGGTTTGGTTGATCCGGGTGTTGGGAGTGTCGGCGGTGGTTTGGTTGATCCGGGTGGCGGGTCGGGATCGCAGGTAGTAGGTGGTCTTGAGCCCCGACTTCCAGGCGTGCAGGTACATGGAGCTGAGCTTGCCTATGGTGGGGGACTCCATGAACAGGTTCAGCGACTGGGACTGGTCGATGAACACCCCCCGATCGGCGGCCATGTCTATGAGCGACCGCTGGGGGATCTCCCAGGCGGTGCGGTACACCGACTTCAAACGGTCGGGGATGCGCTCGATACCGGCCACCGAGCCCTCGGATCTCTTTATCTCGGCGATCATCTCCTCGTCCCACAGGCCCAGGCTCTGGAGGTCGTCCACCAGGTAGCGGTTGATCTGAAGGAACTCCCCGGAGAGGGTTTCCCGCTTGAACAGGTTGGACACCTGGGGCTCGATGCACTCGTAGCAGCCGGCGATGGAGGCGATGGTGGCGGTGGGGGCGATGGCGATGAGCAGGGAGTTGCGCAGCCCGTGCTCGGCGATGCGATCCCTCACCTGCTGCCATCGATCCGGGTCGGTGGGTACCCGGTCCCACAGGTCGAACTGGAGCTGGTCGCCGGCCGCCCTGGTCCGGTCGAAGGCCGGATGAGGGCCATGCTTCTCGGCCAGCGTGGTGGAGGCCAAAAGGGCGTTCAGGTAGATCTCCTCGGATATGAGGGCCGACAGCTTGCGGGCCTCGTCGCTGTCGAACGGCAGCGCCAGGCGGAAGAACACGTCCTGGAGACCCATGATCCCCAAACCCACCGGTCGCCACCGGGCGTTGGATTCGGCCGCCTCGGGGGTGGGGTAGAAGTTGATGTCGATCACCCGGTCCAGCAGGGGTACCACCAGGCGCACCACCTCACCGAGCCGCTCGAAGTCCATCCCGCCCCGCTCGGTGTCGACGAAGGCCCCCAGGTTTATCGACCCCAGGTTGCACACCGCGGTCTCGGTGGCGCTGGTGATCTCGATGATCTCGGTGCACAGGTTGGAGAGGTGCACCGTCCGGCCCGTCCGGCCCGTCTGGTTGCAGCGCAGGTTGGAGGCATCCTTGAAGGTCATCCAGCCGTTGCCGGTCTGGGCCAGCGTCCGCATCATGCGGCTGTAGAGGTGGCGGGCGGGAAGCTGACGCTCGTACAACCCGGCGGCCTCGGCCTCCTCGTAGGCCTCCCGGAACTCCTCCCCGTAGAGGTCGGCGAAGTGGGGCACCTTCTTGGGGTCGAACAGCGACCATTGCCAGTCCTTCTCCACCCGCTGCATGAACAGATCGGGAACCCAGTTGGCCAGGTTGAGGTTGTGGGCCCGGCGGGAATGATCGCCGGTGTTCTCCTTCAGCTCCAGAAAGTCCTCGATGTCGGCGTGCCAGCTCTCCAGGTAAACGCAGGCCGCTCCCTTGCGCCGGCCTCCCTGGTTGACCGCGGCCACCGAGCTGTCGAGGGTCTTGAGCCACGGCACGATGCCGTTGGACAGGCCGTTGGTGCCCCGGATGAGCGATCCCTTGGAGCGGATGCGGTGCCAGGCCACCCCGATGCCGCCGGCGAACTTGGACAGCCGAGCGATGTCGGTGTAGCGCTGGTAGATGCCCTCCAGGCTGTCCTCGGGGGAGTCGAGCAGGTAGCACGAGGACATCTGCGGATGGGAGGTACCCGAATTGAACAGTGTCGGGCTCGACGGCAGGTAGGCCAGCGAACTCATCAGATCGTAGAAGGCGATGGCTTCGTTGGCATCCACCGACAGGCCGCAGGCCACCCGCAGGAAGAAGTACTGGGGGGTCTCGATCACCAAGCGGGTGTCGGGATGGCGCAGCAGGTAGCGGTCGTACACCGTGCGCAGCCCGAAGAACTCGAAGTTGCGATCCCGCAGCGAGCTGATGGATGCGTTCAGCGCCGGGGCGTGGGTCTCGACGAACGTGGCCGTCTCGTCACCGATCAGGCCCAGGCTGCGACCGGTGCTGATCGACTCGGTGAACCACGGGATGTTCTGGTTGCGAACCTCCTTGTCGATGCAGGTGGATAAAAGCCGGGCGGCCAGCCTGGAGTAGTTGGGTTCGGTGACGATGAGCCCGGCCGCGGTGCGGATGGACAGCTCGTCCAGCTCCCGGGTGGTGGCCCCGTCGGCCAGCGCGGAGATGGTCCGGGTGGCCACTCGCATGGGGTCCACCCCCACCAGCCCCTCGGCGCAGCGGGCCACGGCGTTGACGATCTTGTTGACGTCCACCGGCTCCAGCTCGCCGCTGCGTTTGCGCACCCGCATTCCGGTGGCGGGGGAACGGTTCGAGTCGCTATCGGCCCGGTCCCGGCTCAATGCGGCCAACGGCTCCTGTACCAGTGTCATCGGTTCCCCCCTGCGGATGAGGCTCTTGGCGTCAAGTTTTTCAATTGTAGTTACAAATCGGTAATTCCATCAATGGAAATAAAAAAGATCACGTTGTGAGCAGGGATTTTGCGGTGAGTCGATGCTGCTGGATCTCCATGAGCGCGCACCGGCGCGCGCTCTCAGGCTTCCCGGACGGTCAGTTCGGTGGCCTTGAGGGCGGCCCAGCACCGGGGTTGGGAGCTCAGATCCAGCTCGCGCTCGGCCCCGGCGGTGACCCATACGTGGCAGGGCACGGGGGCACCGAGCACAACCTTGACCCGGTCGCCCTCGGGCTGGACGCGGGCCACCTCGGTCTCCCAGGTGTTGCGGGCGCTGGTGTGGGGTCGGGAGTTCGACAGGGTTACGGCCGCGGGCGAAAAGGTGACCAGCACCGGCCCGGTCATGGGTGAGGCGGTGGTGAGGGTGAGCCCGCAGTCGAGGGTCACTTCGGTGCCGGACGCGTGGCCGGTGAGGAGGTTTACATCCATGAGGCCGGCGGTCCACGGGGTTCGGGGGTCGGCGGCCACCGCCTCGGGGGTCCCGGCCTGCACTATCCGGCCCCTTTCCATCACCAGGATCTGATCGGCCAGCACCCGGGCCTCCACCGGGTCGTGGGTGATCAGGATGCGGGTGGCTTCGATGCCGGCCAGCAGGTGGCGCACGTCGGTGCGGGTTCCGGCATCCAGGGAGGCCAGGGACTCGTCGAGCAGCAGCACCTCGGACCGGCAGGCCGCGGCCCGGGCCAGCGCCACCCGCTGGGCCTGGCCGCCGGAGAGTTGGGAGGGGCGCAGCCCGGCCACCTCGGCCAGCCCCACCCGGTCGAGCCACGCCTCGGCCTGCCGGCGGGCGGGGCGGGTGGCCAGGCCCGAGCACCGGGGACCGAACGCCACGTTGTCCACCACGCTGAGGTGGGGGAACAGCAGGTTGTGCTGGCTGTGCAGGGCCATGGGTCGGCGGTCGGGGGGTACCCGTATGCCCCGGTCGGTGTCCTCGACCACCTGGCCGGCCAGCACGACCCTGCCGGCTTGCAGGGGGATCAGCCCGGCCAGCACGTGGATCAAGGTGGTCTTGCCCGCCCCGTTGGGCCCCACCACCACGGTGCAGCTTCCTGCCGGTGCGTGGAACCCGGCTTGGATGGTGAGGTTTCCGGTTGTGGCTTGGATGCCGGCTCGGACGCTCATGGCCGGGGGGTCTCCGCCAAGCCCGCCGGGTGTGGGGAGCGGGGGGCGACCCAGCGGTGGCGCAGCCCGATGAGCACCAGCAGCGACACTCCGATGAGCAGCACCGACATGGCGATGGCCGCCTCGGGCCGGCCGGCCTCGTTGGCCTGGGCGATGGCCAGTGGCAGGGTGCGGGTGCGCCCGGGGTGGTTGCCGGCGAAGGTGATGGTGGCCCCGAACTCCCCCAGAGCCCGGGCCCACGACAGGGTTATCCCCGCGGCCAGCGAGGGGGCCAGCAATGGCACCGTGATCCGGCGCAGAACGGTCCAGCGCCCGGCCCCCAGGGTGGCGGCGGCCGACTCCAGCCGGGGGTCGAGCTGGCGCATCCCCGCCTCGGCGGTGATCACGAAGAACGGCATGGACACGAACGCGGCAGCAATCACCGCGCCCGGGGTGGTGCCGATGAGGGTGTCCACCCCGAACCCGTTGTGGAGCGCCCGGCCGATGAGCCCCCGGCGTCCCAGGGCGAAGAACAGGGCGATGCCTCCCACCACCGGGGGCAGCACCATGGGCAACAGCACCAAGGCCCGCACCAGCGCCCGGCCCCGGAACGGCATCCGGGCCAGCACCCAGGCCAGGGGTAGCCCCAGCACCGCCGACACCACCGCGGCCGCCAGTGACACCACCACCGACACCCGCAGCGCCTCCAGGGTGCCGGCCTCACCCAGCGTGGTGGCCAGGGACGACCACGGTGTGCGTTGCAGCAGGCCCACCAGGGGTAGCCCCAGCACGGCCACGGCGATGAAGGCCATCACTATGGCGGCGATGGGGGGTCGGCTGTGCGGCGGGTGGTCACGGGGGGTGGAACCCTCCCGGCGGTTGGTAACCGGGTTCGCAGCAGTAGTAGGTCGGTTGTGCGGCCCTTCGGTGGCGCTCATGGGGTCTCGAACCCGTGGGAGGCGACACCACATCCCGCATCGTGTGGAGACCTATTGGGGGGATCGCTCATGGGGTCTCGAACCCGTGGGAGGCGAGGATGCGCCGGCCCTCGGGGCCGGTGACGAAGGCAGCAAAGTCGGCGGCCTCCGCCCGATTGCTGACGGCGGCCACCGGGTAGTCGGTGAACCGTTCCTGGGGGCCGATGGGCACCTCCAACACCTTTGCCCCCCCGGCGGCCACATCGGTGGCATACACCAGCCCGGCATCGGCCTCGCCCAGCATCACCTTGGTGAGCACGGCTCGCACGCTGGTCTCCTCCGTGTCGGCATCGATCTCGACCTCGGCGCCGGCCAGCACTGCCCGGGCCAGGGCACCGCAGGGTACCTCGGGGGCGCATACTGCCAGGACGAGCCCGGGTTCTTCCAGGTCCTCCAGCTCGGCAATGTCGCCGGGGTTGCCGGCCGGCACCACCAGGGCCAGGTGGTTGCGGGCGAACACCACCGGAGATTTTGCGGTGCGCCCGCCGGCCACCACCCGGTTCATGTTGGCGGTATCGGCCGACGCAAACACGTCGGCTCGGGCCCCGGCAATTATCTGGGTGGCCAGCCGGGCGCTGCCCGCGAAGCTGAGCCTCACCGCCGTTTTGGGGTTGGTGGCCTCGTACTCCCCGGCCATGTCCTCGAATGCCCCGGACAGCGACGCGGCGGCATACACGGTCACGGTGGTGGCATCATCTCCACCGCAACCCACCGATGCCCAACCCAGAACCCCGGCCAACAAACCAAGGCTCAACATGTATATGCGCATGTAGGGCCGCGGTTGGGTGTTGCCCGTTGGTGGTTTTGTGAGGCAGTTCTGGTTCGTGCATGTCAGGTCGCGGTTCCGGTCTCCAGCTCCGCATACTCCACTTGAAAAAGGGAGCATGTCAGGTCGCGGTTCCGGTCTCCAGCTCCGCGGTTACGAACAGCTCCGGTCCCACCGCGGTTAGCAGTTCCCGGCACCGGCCGGCATCGGCCACGTCCTGGGCCACCTGATCCAGAACGGCCAGGCGCTCGGCGGTGTCGGTAACGGTGGCGGAGGTCACCGGGATCGACAGGCGTACCTTGGCATCGCTCTTGATGCGGCGAATCTCTCGCAGGGTGTCGGCGGCCACCGTGGCAGCCCGCGGGTCCACGTCGCCGGCGGCGGCCCGCAGACCTCCGGTGTCGGGCCAGGTCGAGCGGTGGATCGAGCCCGGCTGCCACCACGACCACACCTCCTCGGTCACAAAGGGTAGGAAGGGGGCGAACAGCTTCAGGTAGGTGATCAGGGCCAACTCCAGGGTGCGGCGCCCCGATTCGCCCGCAGGGCCACCCCGGCTGCCGTAGGCCCGGTTCTTGACCAGCTCCAGGTGGTCATCGGTGAACGACCAGAAGGAGGTCTCGGTCAACTCCAGAGCCCGGGCGTAGTCGCACCGGTCGAAGGCGGTGGTGGCACCGTCCACCAGGTGGGCCAGGTTCGCGAGCAGCGCCCGATCGAGGGTCTCGGTGGGTTCGGTTGCCGCCGTCGGTGCTTGGCCGAGCACGAACCGGCTGGCGTTGAGGATCTTCACCGCCAGCCGGCGCCCCACCTTCATCTGACCCTCCTCGAAGGCGGTGTCGGTGCCGGGCCGCCCCGACGAAGCCCAGTAGCGCAAGGCATCGGCCCCGAACGCCTCCAGGGTGTCCATGGGGGTGACCACGTTGCCCTTCGACTTGGACATCTTCTTGCGGTCGGGGTCGAGCACCCATCCCGATATGGCCGCGGTGGACCACGGTACTGCGCCGTGCTCCAGGTGGGCCCGGGTCACGGTGGCGAACAGCCAGGTGCGGATGATCTCGTGGGCCTGGGGGCGCAGGTCCATGGGGAAGGTGCGTTCGAACAGGTCGGGGTCGTCCTCCCAGTAGCAGGCGATCTGGGGGGTCAGCGAGGAGGTGGCCCAGGTATCCATCACGTCGGGGTCGGCGGTGAAACCACCGGGCCGGTCCCGCTGATCCTCCCGGTAGCCGGGGGGAACGTCGGAGGAGGGATCCACCGGGAGGGAGGCTTCCTCGGCTGCGATGGGGTGGTGGTAGTCGATCCGGCCGCCGGCATCCAGCGGGTACCAGATGGGAAAGGGCACACCGAAGAAACGCTGGCGGCTTATGAGCCAGTCGCCGTTCAGCCCCCCGACCCAGTTCTCGTAGCGGACCCGCATGTGCTCGGGCACCCAGTTCAGCTCCCGGCCCCGGCCGATGAGGGCATCGCGCAGGGCCTCGTCGCGCCCGCCGTTGCGGATGTACCACTGGCGGGAGGTGACGATTTCCAGGGGGCGTTGGCCTTTCTCGAAGAACTTCACCGGGTGGGTGATGGCTCGGGGTTCGCCGATCAGCTCTCCCGATTCCTTGAGGAGTTCGACCACCCTTTGCTGGGCTCCGTGGACGGTGCGCCCGGCGATCTCGGCGTAGGGGGCCGGGTTCACCCCGTCGGGGGGGCTGGTCACCAGGCGGCCGTCCCGGTCGATGATGGCTCGTACCGGTAGGTTCAGTTCCCGCCACCAGGTTACATCGGTGGTGTCGCCGAAGGTGCAGATCATGGCGGCACCGGTGCCCTTGCCGGGGTCGGCCAGTTCGTGGGCCACCATGGGCACTGCGGCTCTGAACAGGGGGGTGGTGATGGTTTGGCCGAAGAGGGGCTGGTAGCGGGGGTCGTCGGGATGGGCCACCACGGCCACGCAGGCGGCCAGCAGCTCGGGGCGGGTGGTGTCTATGAGCAGGTCCTCGCCGCCGGGTTGCCGGAAGGCCAGGCGATGGTAGGCACCGGGGCGGTCCCGGTCCTCGAGTTCGGCTTGGGCGACTGCGGTGCGAAAGGTTACGTCCCACAGGCTGGGGGCTTCGTTCTGGTAGGCCTCGCCTCGGGCCAGGTTGCGCAGGAATGCTCTTTGGGAGGCTCGGCGGCTGCGTTGGTCGATGGTGGCGTAGGTGAGTGACCAGTCGATGGATAGTCCCAGGTGGCGCCAGAGCTGTTCGAAGGCTTTTTCGTCGGTGGTGGTGAGTTTTTCGCACAGCTCCACGAAGTTGCGCCGGGAGATGGGGAGTTGGTTCTTGTCGGGGTTCTCGGGGGGTTTGAAGTGGGGGTCGTAGGGTAGGGATGGGTCGCAGCGCACTCCGAAGTGGTTCTGTACCCGGCGTTCGGTGGGTAGGCCGTTGTCGTCCCAGCCCATGGGGTAGTACACCTGCTTGCCCTGCATGCGCTGGTAGCGGGCCAGGGTGTCGCAGTGGGTGTAGCTGAACATGTGGCCCACGTGCAGCGACCCGCTCACGGTGGGTGGGGGGGTGTCGATGGAGTAGACCTGCTCCCGGGTGGCGGTACGGTCGAAGCGGTACGTGCCCTCGGCTTCCCAGACCTCGCCCCACTTGGCCTCCAACCCTTCCAGGGCCGGCTTGTCGGGCACGTTACGGAAAGCACTCATGGCCCCAACACCCTACTTCGCCACCACCACCCGGCAGCAGCCATCACCCCGTTGTCGAAGTGCTCTGGTGGCGGGGGGAGGGGGGGGGGGTTGATGGTTAAGACATTTCAGCTACTTGGCGGTGCGGCCTTCAACACGATGTCGAAGCTGAGCAATTCGGCACCATGGGCCAATGGCTGGTTGCTGGGTTGGGCGTGGCCTCGGGCGAACTCCGGTGACCGTACCCAGGCCAGGAAATCCTCCTCGCTGGACCAGCGGGTATAGACGTACCAGGTGTTCCCCTTCGAAGGTTTGAGCAGTTCAAAACCCTCGAAGCCGGCCATGGTCTCCACCTCGCCTACCCGCCGCTCAAAACGGCTCAGTAGCTCGTCGCCAGCTCCGTCAGGCACGGTGATGGCGTTGATCCGGACGATGCTCATTGGTTTTTCTCCTTTGGTTGGTAGGAATTGGATCGGATTGAAAATTCTAGGATTTGGTTGAAGATGCGACGGTTACGGCGCTCAAGTCTTTGCTAAGTTGGGTGAGCATCTGGGCGGTCCGGGGACCGTTGCCCAGCAGCAATTGATCGTCATAGGCCAGAACTTGCCGGTTCTGGCCCGCCGGGGTTTGCCCGAGCCCGGCGATGGCCAGCAGCCCGTCCACACCTCCCACCGATTCGAGCCCATTCTTCGTCACCAGCAGAACGTCGGGAGCAGTGGCCAGAATGGCTTCGGCAGAAACTGGTGCAGTGCCTTCAACCCCCATTTCCTGGGAGACATCCACACCCCCGCCAGCATGGATCAGCCAGTGGGTATTGGACGACCGGCCCAGCACGAGTTGAGCCGCCGTGCCTCGAACATAGAGGGCCACCACCCGGGGGTGGTGCCCCTCATGTCCGGAGGGGACCATTGCTTTGAGCATGGCATCATCCAGCTCATCAGCCAGTTCTTCCCCCCGTTGGGACACCCCCAAAGCCGCAGCCACAGCTCTGATCTTCTCGCCGGCACCTGTATGGGTGGCCTCGTTGGGCAGGATCACAAGGGGGTACCCGAGTCGACGCATATCGTCCAGCGCCTCGGGCGGGCTGGCAATGTCGGTGGCCAGCAAGACGGTAGGAGCAAAAGAGGCCACGGTTTCGGCGGACAGTGCCCGCTGGTAGCCGATCTCCGGCAAAGCATCAGCTTCGGGTGGATACGTGGCCGACATGTCGGTTGCCACCACGTTGCTTCCCATGCCCAAGGCGATGAGTGGTTGTGCGAATATGGAATGCACAATGGGGTGCCGCTGACCGGGCAGGAGACCACCTTCACCTCGAGTCCGTAGATCCGCTGGATCAACTCCGCCGTCACCACCTCCGAGGGGTGGCCCACCGCTTCAATTCGCCCGCCGGCCAGGGCAATGAGGTGGGATGCGTAACGGCACGCCTGGTTGAGATCGTGCAGGATCATCACCACCGTGCGGTTCTCCATCCGATTCAATCGGGCCAACAGTTCCAGCATCTCCACCTGGTGGGCTATATCCAGGAACGTGGTGGGCTCATCCAGCAGCATCAGTGGCACATCCTGAGCCAGGGCCATGGCAATCCACACCCGCTGGCGTTGGCCTCCCGACAGTTCGTCTACCGCTCGTTTGCGCATCTCGACCAGCCCGGCCAACTCCAACGCCCGATTCACCGCTTGTTCATCGGACTTGGACCATTGGCTGAACAGGCGTTGGTGGGGGTAGCGCCCCAGACGTACCAAGTCTTCAACAACCACACCTTCGGGCTCCCGGGGAGACTGGGGCAGCAGGCCGAGGCGGGTTGCAACCGATCGGGTGGGTTGGCGGCACACGTCGTCCCCATCGAGCAGCACAACGCCCTCCGAAGGTCGAAGCAGACGGGCCAGAGTTCGCAAGAAGGTGGACTTGCCCGAGGCATTGGCCCCCACGATGGCGGTGATCTCGCCGGGAGGTATGGCAGTGGTGAGGTTTTCGAGCACCTTTGGACCTCCGTAGCCGGTGCTGAGGTGCTCCACCCATAGATTGGGACTGGATGGTCGATCATCCGGCACGGTTGAACCTCCTCAAAACGAATAGCAGGTAGGGACCACCCATCGCTGCGGTTACCACCCCGGCGGGCAGCACGGTCGGGGCGAACAGGCGTTGGGCCACCAGATCGGCGGACAGCAGCATGACCGCTCCCAGCAGGGCGGTGAGCATCACTAGCCCCCGCGTGAGAGCACCTGCCAAAAAACGGGCCACATGAGGAGCCAACAGTGCAACAAAACCTAGAGGGCCAACCACGGCAACCACAGTTGCGGATAAGCCGCAGCCGGTGGCGATCACCGCCAGGCGGCTTTTCTCCAAGCCAACCCCCAGGGACATGGCGCTGCCATCACCCAGTTGCATGACCTGCAACCGGCGAGTGAGCAGGAGGGCCACCGGCAGCAGAATGACCAGGCCGACTGCAAGCATGCGGGCATCGCTCCAAGAAGAAGCCAGGGTGCCGGCCTGCCAACGGGCAGCCGCGCTGACCCTTTCTATGGGATACCGCACCAGCAGGTAGGTGATGACTGCGCTGAGCAAAGCGTTGACCCCGATACCCACCAGCACGAGCCGGCCCCCGCTGAAGCCCCTACGCCAGGCCAGCAGGAAGATCATGGCCGCAGTCGCCAGCGCCCCCGCGAAGGCC
Source organism: Candidatus Poriferisocius sp. (assembly GCF_965202595.1). Classification (GTDB taxonomy): domain Bacteria; phylum Actinomycetota; class Acidimicrobiia; order Acidimicrobiales; family Bin134; genus Poriferisocius. Next base: position 1,414,987 of record NZ_OZ241836.1, on the reverse strand, counting down.
ATCAGGGGTAGCAGGCGGATATCCAGCCCCATGGCGAGGATGGCTATAGCGCATGCCGTAGCGCCGGTGTCGATCCCGATAATGTCGGGCGACACCAGCGGGTTGTTGATCAGCGCCTGAAACAGCGCACCAGATGTGGCCAGGCTCATTCCGGCCAGCACGGCCACTACTATTCGGGGCATTCGTAGGGAATTGATCACAAATTGGAGATGGCACCCCACACCGTGGCCATGTCGATCCCAAAAACGCCGTAACGCAGGCTGAGCAGGGCTATACCACCGAGCAGCAGGCCGCAGAGAGGCAGGCTCACAAAGTGATGTCGCAACAATGGGAGGCCGCTGTCCACAAGCCAATTATAAGGTATACCTAATAAAAAATAAAAGGCAGGCAAGAAATATGGGGCTTGGGGTGCCCGGTTAGGCGGTTGTTCCGGGGTTCGGTCAGCCGATCAGGAGGTTCTCCCAGCCGATTTCAGGGAATCGAGCGAAGTCGCTGTCGGCGCTCATCACCACCAATCCGTGCTCGAAAGCGATCGCCGCCAACATGGCGTCGGGCATCAAGCCCGTGGTCACTTGATGGCTGGTCAGGAGGTCACCGAGGATGGCAAAAGTGCGTTCGGTCACCGGTGGTATCCAAGTCGGTTCGGCATCCAGCCAGGCCCGAGCACAACCCCACGCCTGTTCGGCGGTGAGAGGCTTTTCATATATCCGGGGGTTGGTGCCGATGCGCAAGAACGCTCCCAGGGATTGCCAGGGGATACCCACCCGGCGATTGCCGCTCATCGCTGCCTTCAGCCACTCAGAGGCCCGGTCGTAATGCGGAGAGGAGCGATCTGTGGCGTACAGCAGCAAGTTGGCATCAACCAGCACTGCTAGCTCTCCTCATCAAGCAGACCCAGAACCTCACCGATGTTGGAGATGTCGATCCGTTCACCCATCTCATAGGAGGCGTGTTGGTAGCGCGAAACGACATTTGGCTTGGCCAGACCATCGCGTGCCAGCCGATTCACTGCCTCGCTGACCCCGATTCCTTCGCAACGTCTCAAGCCCTCGACTGCTGCTGCTACATCTGCCGCCAGCGTGATCGTGGTTCGCATGATGTAAGCCTAGCATCATGATGCTCAACACCTCACATCACTATGCTCACACACTTGGAGATGGGAAATTGCCTCCTCCCCCAAAGGTATGTCTCGTTCGGTCGGGCTTATTCGCCGTCCCCGGAGGCTGCCGCTGCCAGTGCCGATGCGGCAAACCACTCGGGCTCGGCCACCGGTATGAGCTCCGGCAGATCCGCTCTGGGCAACCTGCGTTTGGGCTTCTTCTGGTCGGTGTCGCTGCCGGCCGGCTGGTGCGGGGGTTTGACATTCAGCTCGATGGTGTTGACGAAGTCGGATTGGCAACACCCGCGTACCGGATGCGCTCGTTGCGCAACTTTCGCAGCGCCTGGTGTTCGTTCAGGCGCGCCTCCAACTCGGCTATCACTTGGTTGGTGAACTCCGCCCTGGCCAGCCGGTCGCGGCTGTTCATAAGCAACGTATCGCCGTGGGAGCGGCTTATGTCCGAGCAGTCCACCACACCATGGACAATCTCGCCAGGGTGCCGGTCATTGCTGGGAGCGGAGCCATGGGCGCATGGATTGGTGGGTGAAGCGGAGCTTGCCGCGTCCAGCGGGTTCTATGGCTCCGGCATCAATGAGGCGCCGCCGGTAGTTTTGGACGTAGTTGGGGGAGCGTCCGAGCCTTTCGGCGATCCGGTGGATCTCGGAGTCGGTGTCGTCGATGGACATGGCTTGCAGGAACATTCGGTCCATGGCTGATAGGCTGCTCCAGATTGGCTTGACAATCTGGTCAAGAAGTGCCTGTTCAGATTCGAGTGCACCAGCCCGGGCGTGCTTCAGCGTGATGTGGCGGTCGGGTCCCGCCATCTCCCAACTGTGGTAGCCGAGCAGTTGGATCGTGAACGGGTGCCCACCGGATGCTTCGACATTGAGCCGGAGAGCGTCGTGGTCGATGCGTCCTTTGGCGCGCTCCACCGGAAGCGCCAGGGCAGTCTGCGTTTCGTCCTGGTTGAGGGGCAGCAGTCGGGCTCGGGCACAGCGCTGGAAGAAGGTCATTCCCCGGTCGGCCAGCAGTGTCTCGTCGATCTCGGGCAGAGCGGCACCGACGAAAGCCAGGGGCAGCATCTCCCGGCGGGCTATGTGCTGTATTGCCACTGCCAACTCGGTGGCTTCGTCACGCTCGGTGGCTTGCATCTCATCCACCGTGAGCAAAAGCCCGGTATCTTTGCGGGCCAATAGTTCAGCCAGCGAGGTGAGCGATGAGCGCAGATCCACGGTTATCCCGGTTCCGGTGGTTGACTGTTGCGTCCACGCCACTCCTAACCCCATCACGTTCATCGATGAGATGCGTCTCGACGGCTTGCCGGCTTCGGTTTCTCGCAAGTGTTCCAGAGCGGCGTTGGTGATTTGCCGGCACAGATCGCGGGCCGATGCCGACACCGAGATAACCCGCCATCCGAGGTTTAGAGCCGTATCCTCGGCCTCGTTCAGCATCACTGTTTTGCCCGAGCCCCGCACGCCGGAGATAAGCATCGTGTAGTCGGGGTGGGCCGGTCCCCGTTCGAATGCCCGATGGAACCTGGCGACCACACCGTCTCGCCCGGCCAGCATCGGTGGTGAAGTCCCGAAAGTAGGCAGGAACGGGTTGTTGTCGGCCACTGAGCCTCCTTGCTTTTCCCGACTCCTTGCTTTTAACTTCTTGTCACTTTATCACTTCTTTTAACTTTTTAACTTCTTGTTACTTTCTCCTCGCCGGGTGCGGGCGTAAGGATCGGAGCGGAGGGTGACGGCAAGTTCGGTGCGGAGTTCGGGGATGCCCTGGCCCTTGGAGGCGCTGGTCCACAGGACATCGGCGGGGGCGAGGCCGAGGCCATGGGCCAGCTCGGTGCGGCGGGCACCCCGGCGGGAGGGTTTCACCTTGTCGGCCTTGGTGGCCACCGGGCGCAGGGCCACATCGTGGTGCTCCAGCCACTCGGCGGTCCGGATGTCGAGCGGGGTGGGGCCGATGAGCCCATCCACCAGCAGCAGCACCTGTGCCAGCGTGGGGCGGTCGAGCAGGTAGCCGTCCATCATCTGCTGCCAACCGGCCCGCTGCGCCTTGGGGGCCCTGGCGAAGCCGTAGCCGGGCAAATCCACCACCCAGCGGCCGGGTTCACCGTCGAGTTCGTACACGTTCAGCAGCCGGGTGGCACCCGGTGCCTTGGAGGTGCGGGCCAGTCCCTTGCGATTGGCCACCGCGTTCAACAGCGAGGACTTGCCCACATTGGAACGGCCCACCAGCGCCACCTCGCAGCGGGACTCCGGGAGCTGCCCGGCATCGCCGGCCGACCGCAGAAAGTGCAGGGCCAGCGGTTTGGGCATACCCAAAGGCTACCGTCTCACCTCTCGGGCAATGAGATAGTGTAAGCGGATGAGTAGAGCAATCGAAGATTTTGTTGCCAGTCCAGTAGGGGCTGGAGTTGTCACAATTATGGAGTGGCGGGCGGGTAACCCCGAGCTTATAACCCATCAAGCCCCCCTTGATCCAGCATCAGTAGAACGGGCTACAGAAAATGCGCGAGAAATGTCATATGGGGAATTACTGGAAACAATCTTGAGTGCTGCTGATATGGTTGGCCCGTTCAATCCAGATCAGAAAACCAACATTTCCAGTTTTCTTGCTCAAGCATGCGAGCGAATAGAAATCGCAAAAGTGATTTGCAACAAATTTGCCGACCACCTAGTAGATGATATTAAACGCAACTCGCAAGAAGTGTTGGAAAGAGGTGCGTGGAAGATGTCAGTCAGCTTCGATGGCTTGGTTGATCTGGAAGAACCCTCTTTTGTTTATGAAGATGTTTATGCAGATGGACAGTTAACCTGGGCTGCTCTTTGGTCTACAGATCCAAGATACACAGAAGAGCTAGTAGAGTACGGCGCAATAAAACGAGGATTAAGAGTCACAGTACCCGACAATGCTCACATTTATGAGATTCATGAGTTTGAGGATTGGTTTTATTTGATCGATAGCAATCCAGGTAATAGTACTTCTAAAGGTATATCGCCAAGTTGGGCTTCAATAGCGGAAAAATATGATGCTGTACATCTCTCTTGGGCTGGTTTTATTCTTGCTCATGACAATTATGATAAAGCAAGCGAGCAAGGAATAATACCATTATCGTATTGGGATCATGAAGGAACCATGTGGTTGAGGCCTATGTTTTCCCCCACGAAACTTGCATCGCCACTCAAGACCTGCTAAAATGTCACTTTAGGTTCGGTTCCAAAAAATACTAGACATTGGAAGTTACTATGAAATCAAAAAAGGGAAAAGTAAATAAAATTTTCAAAGCATTAGGCACATCAGTCTTGATCTGCTTTATTGCGGCCCTTCCTTCCAGTGCCAATGCACAAGAAATTGATGAGCCTGTTGGTTCTGTTTCTAGCAGTTTGATTCGGAATATGTCGTTGTTCGGGTACAGCAGCAGTCATATAAATACTGAGAGACCAGTCCTGCTAGGTGTGTAGGTAGTGCAGATCATGCCCACGCTTCTCGTTATAATGAGGGGAATATAGGTTATCGGGCAACCGTTGTTTGTCTTGTTACTGTTGGTGAGATAGGTATTGAGGTATGGGGTGACAGAAAGCATAAGTGGGGTTGGTTTTCTGCATGGAAAGAGCATACTAACAATCATGTTAAAAGTAAAGTGAACAATAGACGTGCTTTCCGCGAGTCACAACATAAGATAGGAGATCAAGGTTCGCACCACTATCGAACTCGTGCCAAGGTATATAGCATCGAAAATGGCACAAGATATGCTGCCAACCTTTATGGAATTGAAATCAGAATAAAGTGCGAGACACGACCTTCTGGCTTTATTTGCTGGCAACCCTCCTAATTCTTATGGGAGCGTCCCTTGCCTGCACTCCATTTTCAGATAAAAACACGGCTGATCTCTCATCGCAATTATTGAATAAGGTTGACCTACCAGAAGATCCTCCACTGCATGCACAGGTATTCGCCAACGAGGTACAAGTAGGAGTAGCGGAAGCAGTTGCATATGAATGGCCGAATCAGGATTATGATGATGTTAATTTTTGGTACGCAGATGCTGGCATCCATTGGCCGGACCCAACCCCTTGGTCCGATGGCTTAACCCTCAGGATTCCAACCTTTGCTACACCTATATCAACCGAGTATTGGATATATAAGGATCGTGATTCGCAAAGCAGGATGCCTATAGGACCACCTTTGGCTAATGATTTCTGTATTCAATCGGAAAATGAATGTGTTAGACAAGTGTATAGGGATGCAATAGAATTTCCTCTTCCATCTACTGATGGCACAGGCATCATGGTGGTCCAATTTGAATGGATGGCACCCCCATCAGCAAGCCAGTTTCCCCTTGTTGCTCGCGTTTCTTGGATCATAGAATTTTCAAATTGTGGTGGGTTTGACTAGCTGTTCAGCACCTCGATGTCGATCAACTTGCCGAAGCGTTCCAGGGCGGCGGCCCGGCGGGTGGGGATGTGCTCGGTGGGGTTACCGTCCGCCGGTGAGTACTCCTTGAGGGTTCGGCGGGCGATGGTCACCTTGTGCACCTCGTCGGCTCCGTCCACCAGGCGGGAGGCCCGGGCGTTGCGGTACATCTCCTCCAGGGGCATGTCGGCCGAGTAGCCCAGGGCACCGTGAACCTGGATCGACCGGTCGATGGCGTTGTAGAGCATCCTGGTGCCGTACACCTTTATCATGGCGATCTCGGTACGAGATGCCGAGGATCCGTGCTTGTCCATGTGCCAGGCGGCATGAAGGCACAGCAGCCGGGCCGATTCGATGTCGATGCGGGTCTCGGCGATGAAGTCCTGCACCATCTGCTTGTCGGCCAGCAAGCTGCCATGGGAGAACCGGGACAGGGCCCGCTCGCACATCATGTCCAGGGCGCGGCGGGACTGGCCGATCCAGCGCATGGCGTGGTGGATACGGCCGGGGCCGAGGCGCTTTTGGGCGAGCACGAATCCGTCTCCGGGGTTGCCGATGAGGTGGTCGGCGGGCACCCGCACATCCCGGTAGATCACCTCGGAGTGGCCGCCGGGCCGCCGGGCGAACCGGCCGGGATAGGGGTGGTGCATGTTGGGCACGTCCCTCACGATCTCCAGGCCGGGGGTGTCGGTGGGCACCACGAACATGGATGACCCCTGATAGGGGTGGACATCGGGGTTGGTCACCACCATGGCGATCAAGAAGTCGGCCGCCGACCCCCCGGAGGTGAACCACTTGTGGCCGTTGATCACCCAGGTGTCACCGTCTCGCACCGCAGAGGTCTGCAACAGGGTGGGGTCGGAACCGGCCACGTCGGGTTCGGTCATCGAGAATCCCGAACGCAGCTCACCCGCCAAAAGCGGCACCATCCACCGTTGTTTCTGGTGCTCATCGCCCCCGATGGCCAGAAGTTCGGCGTTGCCCGAGTCGGGGGCCTGATTGCCGAATATGCCCGGAGCGATGGTGGATCGTCCCAGGATTTCGTGCAGCAGCGCCAGCTTCATCTGACCGTAGCCCTGGCCCCCCAGTTCGGGATCCAGGTGGCAGGCCCACAACCCCCGATCCTTGACCTGCCGGCGGAGCGGGGCGGTGAGTGCGGTCCACTGCTCGTCGGTCACATCCAGCTCTATGGTCTCCAGGGGCAGGATGTTCTCGTCCACGAAGGCCCGGACCCAGTCCAGCTTCTCCTGGTAATCGGATTCGGTCTCGAAATCCCAACCCATGGTGGCATCTTCTCCAATCGTTGGTGAGGGGGCTACAGGTGGTGAGAGGGCAATTGGTGTTGAGAGGTGGGGCTGGGGCTCAGCGGTTGACACCTGCGTTGCGGGTGGTGAACCGGGCCAGGTTGCGATCCTTGCCCTGGTGGCGGCCCTTGTCCATCGACCTTATCGAGATGTCGTGATCGCCGGCCGAGGCCCGCAACGCCCCCACGGTGCAGTCGCGGCGGTTCCGGTGGGAGAACGGGTCGTACTGGTACCAGGCCATGGCGTTCAGGTGGGTTATCTTGTTCACCTCCTCATCGGGCACCCCAACCAGCGTTTCGGCCAGCAGTTCGGGGGCGTTGGGCCAGGTGGAGTCGCTGTGGGGGTAGTCCATCTCCCAGCAGATGTTGTCGATGCCGATTTCGTGACGCATGATGACCCCCACCGGATCGTTGATGAAGCAGGTCAAGAAGTTGCGCCGGAACACCTCGCTGGGCAGCAGGTTCTCGAAGTCCTGCCCGGTCCAGAGGTGATGCATGTCGTAGGTGCGGTCGGCCCTGTCCATGAAGTAGGGGATCCAGCCCGTGCCCCCCTCCGACAGGGCAATCCTGATGTCGGGATAGCGGCGGGGGATGGGTGACCACAACAGGTCGGCAGCCGCCTGGCTGATGTTCATGGGCTGGAGCTGGATCATCACGTCCATGGGAGCGTCGGGCGCGGTGATGACCATCTCTCCCGACGAGCCCAGATGGATGGAGCAGACCGTGCCGGTATCGCTGAATGCCTCCCACAGCGGGTTCCAGTAGTCGTCGTGGAAGCTGGGTTGCCCCAGCTTGGCCGGGTTCTCGGTGAAGGTCATGGAGTGACAGCCCAATTCGGCCACCCGGCGAACCTCGGCGGCGCACTCCGGGGCGCTCCAGATCATGGGCAGGGCCATGGGAATGAACCGGCCCGGGTAGGAACCGACCCACTCGTGGATGTGCCAGTCGTTGTAGGCCCGGATCAGGTCGGCGGCGAACGACTTGTCGGGATGGTTGGCGAAGAGCCGGCCGGCGAAGCCGGGAAAGGAGGGGAAGCACATCGATCCCAGCACCCCGGCGGCATCCATGTCCTTGACTCGGGCATGGACGTCGTAGCAGCCGGGGCGCATCTCGTCGAAGGCGGTGGGTTCGATGCCGTATTCCTCCTTGGGGCGCCCGGCCACCGCGTTCAGGCCCACGTTGGGGATGACCGCGCCGTTGAACGTCCACACGTCGTCGCCCGAGTCGGTGCGGACCACTTTGGGGGCCTCATCTCGCCATCGGGCCGGAAGATGGTTGTCGAACATGTCGGGGGGTTCGCACAGGTGGTCGTCGACGCTCACCAGGATCATCTCGTTCAAATCCATTTTGACCTCCGAAGCATCCGAACTACTCAGGGCTCAACCTAGAATACTCGCCGCGGTGCACTCTGCTGGCGGAGAGGGGCAACGCCGGTATTATCCTGGCACAACCTGGCCGAGTTCGAGCGAGACGAACTCCGGCTGCTGGCGGAGAGGGGTCACGTTGGTATTATTCTGTGCTGGCGAATCAGGAACGCGGGAGGTTCCCCATGTCCAACCCCATGAGTTACGAAGGCCGCAATGTGGTGGTCACCGGTGCCTACTCCGGTGTCGGTGCCGCGCTGGTGGGGCTGCTGGCCGACCTCGGGGCCGCATCCATCACTGCGCTGGACATCAAGGAACCCACCGGGCCGATCACCCGCTACATCCCCACCAACATGGGCGACCCGGTGGCCATCGACGAGGCGGCGGCTGCCATTGATGCCCCGGTGCATGCCCTGTTCAACAATGCCGGCATCGCGGCCACTTTCTCACCCGCTGACGTGATGAGGGTAAACACCTTGGGGTTGATGCGGCTCACCGATGCCCTGTTGCCCAAGATCCCCGCTGGGGGTGCGGTGGTCAACACCGCCTCGATTGCCGGTATGAACTGGCCGGCGCATCAGGCCGAGATCACCGAGTTGCTGTCCATCGACGACTGGGACAAGGCGGTGGCCTGGGTGGAGGAACACCCCGAGGTGGTGGCCGACGGCTACATGTTCTCCAAGGAGTGCGTGCAGATCTTCACCATGCAGGCCGCCAGGGGGATGCTGGCCAACGGTGTGCGGATTGCCAGCGCCTGCCCGGCTCCCATCGACACCCCACTGCTTCCCGATTTCAAGAAGACCATGGGTGAGCAGATGATCGACTGGACGGCTGCCAACTCCGGGGGTCGCTACGTGACCGCGTCGGAAGTGGCCAACCTGCTGGCCTATTTGGGATCCGACGCCGCCTCGTTCGTGTCGGGGGTGAATGTCAATATCGACAACGCCTTCCAGGGTTCGGTGATCACCGGCCAGGTGGACTTCGGGGAACTCGCCGGCTAGGACACCGCGCTCAAGCGGGCTGTTCATGCGGGCTGTTCAAGGGAGCTGTTCAAGCGGGTTGCTCAAGGGGGCTGCTCAAGCGGGCTTGGAGATTGTTTGGGTAAGCGAAGCGGTTAGGTCTTGGTGGTAAGGCGGTTGCGGAGTTCGGCTGTGTAAGCGGCTACCTGGTCGGCTGTTCTGGCCAGCACATCGGGGTCCAGCGCGTCGGCCAGTTCTGACCCTCCGGCCTGGACCAGCATGGGAGCCAGCTCGCCGGATCGGATCTTGTTCACTGCCCACTCGGTGATGGGACCGTGGGCGGTCTCGTCGAAGGGAACGATGTGGTTCCGCCCGCCCCCCAGGTGGTTGTAGTGGTAGTGGGGGGCATCCTCGAACAGGTCGAAGCGCAGGTACTCCCACCGGCCGTCGGCATCGAACACGTGCAGCGACACTCCCCGATCCTCGATGCCCAGGGGTGCGGTTCGGCGCAACTCCTCCACGTAGGCCTCGTCGCCCCCGTAATACTCGGTGAGTGCCTCGGGGGTGAGATCACGGTATTCCACCCCGATCTTGATCGCTCCGGCTGGGAAGTAGGTGGTGTTGGCTTCATCGGGCCGCATGGGGGGCATGTCATAAACGTGACCAATCTCCATGACCACCAGCGTAGCCGTTTGGCTGACCCCGCCGGAGGGGACCGCTATAACTCCTCCATGAACCACGGCCGTGTAGGCGGATCGTGGATGTATAAGCGCTCGCCGGGTTGAATCGGCGCGTGCAGTAAGGCATCGTCCTCGCCGAACAGACTTTGCACGCCCCGTTCTTCGTCTTCCTTCTTCTTGCGAAGCCGCCGCGCTTGCTCCGCCATTGAGGGGAACTCGGCGGCGGCCCGTGCGTACACGCTTTTCATGATCCGGTACCCTGCATCGTGGTCGGTAGCGAAGACCATGTGATAAATCATTATGCCGCGTTCATTTCGGACTTCCAAAGGCTGCGTCCACCGGTATCCGAGTTCTTTCTCAAGTCTCCACCGCATGAGATTGAGATACTCATCGCGTGCCTGGCCAGGAGTGATTGCGTTGTCGAGGCGTGCCGCATAGATGTGTTGCCAATCGTCGCAGCCAAAGATCGCCGTGATGCGGGCTAAGTCCTGGGGGCGGACCTTGTTGCCGTCGACAGGGAGCAGGCGCGTGAACATTGGCGCTGAGAAGAGGATGAACAGCTCTGTCTTCGTTCGGTGTGCCTCTCGAAACCCGGCAAGCGAAACGAGCGATTTCCACTCAGCTTCAGTTCCGTTCGGATCGATGAACGCGAATGTGGGTGCCCACCTCACTTCCTTTAACTCTGCTAGTGCCTCTGGGATTCTCTCGTTGCAGTCGCCGCCGTAGACCTTTAGGTCTCGTCCTGGGAATTGAGCGTGAAGCGATGAAGCCAACTGTTTGGCCTTCCCTTCTCTCTCGAATAGTCTGACCCGTGTGAAGGGTGGGTTACCAATCAATAGAGCTATTGATGCAGAGCTCTCAATCTGTTCACCGGTCAAGCGTTCCTCGTTATCAAGTTCACCAGCGAAGGCATCCAAATATATGCGCTCGCTCACGCTCTTGGTGGCTGTCGTGTACGCGTCGAGATATCTACGCAACACATCAAGTTTGCCCTTTGTCCAGAAACTCCACATGCGTGCCACTGGTCAAGTCCTTACTGAGGTTGGCATCTCATTGTGGAGTGCGCCCTCAAGTTCTCGGCCACCCGCTTTGGGAGTCCTACCGCCCCACTGTTGGAAGAAAAAGGCGACACCCGCAGTACCACACTGATCACGCAGATCGCGGACCCATGCTTCGTCCATGGGGCGAGCGCCGGGTCCGCTCTCCCCGCCGGCAATTAGCCAGTCAATCGAGGACAGGTCGAGATTCGGCAGAGGTCCAAGTAGCGGCTCAGCGCTGACGAAGCGCACGGCTGCGTTGACCGATCGGAGATGATCGAGCCTGAAGGCATAGCGACAGGTCTCGACGCTGACACCCATCCATACGTTGGGCGGCCAGTCGAGACGCTCAGCTAGCGTCGCGAGACGCTTGGAGCGCTTGGTAAGCACCTGGTACGTGTGCTGTGGCGTTTCAGCCATGACGGTGAACACCCGCTTAATGAAGTCGAACGGCACCTCCGGGTGGAACAGGTCACTCATTGAGTTGACGAAGATGAGCCGTGGCGACTTCCATTTATGAGGGGCAGCCAGGGTGTCCTCATGGACTGTCAGTGCAAAGCCTAGGCCACTGGTCCTCGGGTCGCCATCATTCTGGTACTTCGTCTGACCCATGGCTTGCAAACGTTTTGCCAACGTGAGGGCATAGCAGTTGTCGCAGCCCGGGGAGGTCTTGTCGCAGCCCGTGGTTGGGTTCCACGTAACCTCCGTCCACTCGATGCCCGACCGATCAGCCATAACCTGATACTTCCGCAGCCTCTCCATGTAGACCGATTGTACGGGAGGGGGCTGACAGCTTCATCAGATCAGGGTAGGTTGCCGCTCTTCTGCCCGTCCGTTTCGCCACGTGGATGTGTTGGGTGTGAAAGAAGTTGCGTTGTGTGTCGTCTCGGAGTTCGTCGACGTTCCTGCATAGTTGGTATCAGGCGGGTTTTGGTTCGCGGGCACCAATCCAACCGAGGTGCCGGAGATGGTCCCAGGCGACCTCAACGTGTTCGTCGGTAAACATGCGCTCCTTGCGCTTTCTCCATGCAGGCACAGATTTGGCTGCGTCAACCGCGGAGCCGACATCATCGTTGTGCTTCGCGCACCAGTGGATGGTCGCGAGCAGCTCCAAGCCGTATGCCGATTCGAAACCCTCAACGAGCTCAAACGTGCGATCAATGCGTTCAAGCACCGACTGGTCATCGAGACCCTCAATCGCTGCTTGCGCCTCGTGGGCGGCATCGCCCAGGAGCTGGATCGGTTCCGCGTCCTGTACTGGCTTGCTGCCATCTCCGTAACCCTGAAGGTAGTGGCCTTCGAGCCGGATGAGGACATGTCGAAGGTTGTCGGCGTAAGGGCCGTACCGCTCCTTGACGAAGTTGAGCCGCAGCTCCTGCCCTGTTTCCTGAAGGAAGTACATCAACTTCTGCACTTCGATGACGGTGGCACCAAATGCCAACTGCGAGTAGCGGTCGAGCAACACGATCAACGCGGCTTTGCCTTCGGTCAGCGGCGGACGCTTCGTCGCAAGGGTCATAGCAGCAGGATTCGGTAGATTATGATCCCCTGGAGGACCTACAAACGGCGCAGTTGTCATAGCGGCAGCGGCCCTTCGGGGACGAACAAATGGACCATCGCTGGCAGGTCATTGAGTTTCTTGCGAATGAGCGGCTCGATTTCTGTCCAGTCGAGACCTCCGTTGTCACAGCCAAGGCGAGGAATGGCGATAGAGGTGATGCCCCGGTCCTCAATGACGTGTGCGAGATCGTCGAGTCCCCGATCAATGTCGGACACGTATGACTTGGAACGCCAGTGACACCTGTCGGGATCGAGCTTCCGACCTGGTAGCGATGCCAAGCATCGTGCTCCAGGGAACGCGCTGGTGAACAAGGAGTTCAGCCATCCGCCGCTCCTTCCTGTCGGGGTCGGCAGATGTGTTGTTGAACCACCACTGGTCCTCCATGAGCTGCCAATCGACCATCGAGTCGATGTGCGTGAGGTGGAACAGCAGACCCCTTCTCGGTGTCGTCATCGTTCTTGGTCGCCCTCTGCATGGCAGCTTGTAGATGGTGATTCGTCCTCGTCCCGGGTGATGCCACCGAGCGTACCCTACATCTGTGGCGGAGGCTCGGAAGGCACCGACTTTGCCAGCAGACCATTGCTCAGCAGACCAACTGTGAGACTACTTCTCATTATACTTCCCATTTGCCTGAATGGGCAGTATAATGAGAACCATGGTAGATGATCCTTTCGGCCCGGCGGTACCTTCCGTCCCATTGCCGAATTCGCCCCTTAGCTTGGTGGTGGCTCAAATTCGGTTCCCGGTGGTCGCTTCGATTGCTGATCACGCGTTCGTCGGTCCCTTCCAGGAGAGGATCCGGAATCTGTACTCCGACCTGCGTCGAGAGGAAGAGCTCCAAGTGGAAATTGGGCCCACCGGCATCCAAACCCAGCAACCAGGCATCGTCTGGAGATTCACCGATGAGGATAACTGGGAGGTTGCGCTTGCCCCTGAGTTTCTTGCCCTGGCCACGAACAGCTATACGGGCCGAGCTGACTTTCTTGACCGTCTCGGGTTTCTGCTGGAGGCGCTGGGCGCTTGGATCAACCCCCGCAAGGTTCGGCGGCTTGGCGTTCGGTATATCGATCGCGTGGGCGAAGAGCACATCGATTCGATTGGGCAACTGGTACGGCCAGAGGTGCTCGGACCCATGACGGTGTCCGACCCTTCCGGTGTACGACTTCAGCACAGCTTGACTGATTGCCATTACCAGTTCTCAGACGAGACGGCGATGCGTGCCCGATGGGGGTTCCTACCGCCGAAGGCGACGTTTGATCCCGCGATTGATCCGATCGAGAGCAGTTCGTGGATTCTCGATCTCGATGTTTCACACGGTGAACGACCATTCGACCCCATTGCCATCCAGGGCCAGGTTCAACTCTTTTCGGATCGCATATACCGCTACTTCCGGTGGGCCACGACCGACCAGTTCATCGCAACTTTTGGAGCCAAGTCGTGATGGTTACTACCTCTCCATTGACTGCTTCTGTCGACATGGTTGACGAAACAAGTGAGTTCACACTCCTCGTGCCAGCTTTCTTCAATGAAGACACCTTTGGAACGAGCGACCATATCGGTTTCGCAGCTAGATGCCGAGTCGTCCCCGATCTAGTGAGCTCGACTCGATTCCCGACAGCTCGGACGATGTGGCGAGCAGTCGCAGCCGAAGTAGAGCAGCTTCGTGACCTGGTTGTCTTGCGCTCGGGTCTCACACGACAGGAGATCGCTCGAGCTATGGGGGTTGACCGGCGTTCACTGTCAGGATTCGTTAAGGGAGAGATCCGCCCAACTGAGGAACGCTTGCGGGCTCTTCGGGTATTGGCCGACACCGCTGACTGGTCAGCGAATGAGTTCGGTGAGCACGCGCGCGGAATTCTGCGGGGTCTCGACCCAGACAGATCACCGCTCTTATTGATAGCAAAGGGCGCTACTGATATACGCCGGGAGCTCCTCGCCATTGCGGAGCGCTTCGGCATCGTTCCCCAGACAAGGATCCAGACTCATGTTCGAGAGACCGAAAAGGTGCCGCTTTACCTCAAGGCATCCGGTGTGTGGCAGGGGAAGGGGAGCCTGCCCACCCGAGCGGGAGTACCCCGATCCGATGCCGAGCACGAACAGGACCTGTCGAAGGCCGTACCCTCAGTCGCTTCTCCGGCAACGCCCAGACGTAAGGGAATCTAGATGCAATCGAAGGACTGCTACGAGGACGCAGATGGCCCACTGAATCAGGGGGACATTTTGATCGCTCCGATGACGCGAGTGATTGCATCGGACCGCTTCGTGCCGGACCGTTGGGACCGGCTGGACCAAATCGAGCAGCAAATTGACCGGTCGGAATTCGGTGAACCCGCCATACACACCGTTGTGGGCTGGGCGCTTGTCATGGTCACCTCCCATGATTACCATCACGACAAGGAATGGAACGCGGAACGAAAACGCCTCATCCGAGCCGGCGTGGACCCTAAAGAGGCATCACGGATCGTAGACAAGGACGATGATCTCGACCGAACCTTTCAGGCAAGCCCTTTGATCCCCCTTGAGGATTTCAATCCTGGAAGCCGCGGCAACTACCGGGCGGGCCGAGTTGTTGGCTATTACCCGCTGCCCTCACCTCCGGATAGCTCATTCCCAGAGTGCCTCGTCGATCTCACTTACCGGTGCACCATCGATCGCAAGGCGATCTCGGAACGCCGATGGTGTCTCACTCCGTTTGCTCGAGACCGCCTTCGCTATGCCATCGCGCGTTTTGATTCATTTCGTACTATCGAAGTTGCGGAGCTCATTGAAGCTGCGGTTGGCAGGTCGATTGTGGACGTGAACGTTGACACGAGTGGCTCGCTCTCGGTTGAGCTCTTGCTTGACGACGAGTCGGTGCTCCGGCTCGTGCGGCCGCCCGTCGATCCTGAGCCTGGTGGCCGAATACATCTCTAGATACACCACGGTGTTGTCGTACCCCCAAGCGCTACTCGCCCGTTTCGGCGAACATTTCAACCACACTTACACAGCAGGTTAATCGAAGCACGCTGCTACCAATCTCTTGGCCTTGTCCAACTACCATGGAGATCCCATGGTTCAGCGGCGAGGTGATCTGGAGGAGTTCTTTCATCCTGACGGGGTGGCGGTGATCGGTGGGGTGGACCGGACCCGGACGGAGGTGGCTCTGCGGGCGGCCATGGATAATCGCTGGGGGGTGGGGAACTGGTATCTGGTCAACCCTGGGGGCGGCTCTATCGGGTCGGTCCCCGTCCACCGCTCGGTGGCCGATCTGCCCGAACCGGTGACGCTGGCGGTCATTTCCACCCCACCGGCGGTGTGTGCCTCGGTGGTTGAACAGTGCGCCGAGGCCGGGGTCCGTTACGCCCTGGTGTTTTCATCGGGTTTCAGCGAGATCGGTCCCGATGGGGCCGCGCTGGAGGCCGCGCTGGGGGAGGCCGGTCGTCGTCACAACATTCGGATATTCGGCCCCAACACCAACACCAACGCCTTTGAGCCGGTGCCCGAGGTGCCCCAGCAGCGGGGAGGCAAGATCGGGTTGGTCACCCAGTCGGGCCACAACGGCCGTCCCATCATGCAGGGGGTCCACTTCGGCATCGGGTTCAGCCGCCAGATTCCGTGCGGCAACGAGGTGGACCTCGAGGTGAGCGATTTCATCGAGTACTTCGCCTACGACGACGACACCGCAGTGATTGCCGGCTACGTGGAGGGTTTTCGCTCCGCCGGCAAGTTGCGTGTCGCCCTGGCGGCGGCCAACGCACAGAACAAGCCGGTGGTGCTGCTCAAGATGGGTGCCACCGATGCCGGGTCCCGGATGGCGTCGTCGCACACCGGCCATCTCACCGGGTCGGACGCGGTGATCGACGGGTTGTTCGAGCAGTACGGGGTGGTGCGAGTGCGTGACCTCGACGAGTTGCTGGAGACGGCCGCCCTGTTCGCCAAGCTGGGTCCCGATGTGGCCGAGGGGGCCGGTTTGTACTCCATTTCCGGGGGTTCGGGCACGCTGATGGCCGAGACCGCCGAACTGGCTGGAGTTGCCGTTCCCCGACTGGCCGGGACGACCCGGGAGAAACTTCACCGCCACATCCCCGGCTACCTGACGGTGTCCAACCCGGTGGACAACGGTGGTGCCTTCATCACCTCTCAGCCGGCCGAGATCCGCCGGCAGGTGATCAGGGATCTGAGCGACGACCCGTCGGTGGGCTACACGGTGGTGGGGGTTACTGGGGCGGTTCCCCCCATGACCGATCTGCTGGGCGACGACATCGGGGCACTGGCCGGCGAGTTGGACAAACCGATCATCGCCACTTGGAACTCCTTCAAGGTGGATGAAGCCGGATTCAATCGCCTGGTGGAATCCGGGGTGCCGCTGTTCCGCTCCTTCCGGGGGTGCTTCGGCGCTCTGGCCGCCTATCACCGTTACCAGCGCCGGAGAAAGAACTTTCGATACCGCCCGCCGCTACCCGATGCTCTGCCGGATGGGGCAGCGGCTGGTTTGGGGTTTGCTTCTGCCGATGCTGGGGCAGCGGCTGGTTTGGGGTTGGATTCTGCAGATGCGGCGGCGGTGTTGCGGGCCTTTGGGTTGCCGCTGGTTGCCGGCGGGATTGCCGGTTCGTCCGCTGATGCCCGCCGGGTTGCGCAGGACATCGGCCTGCCGGTGGTGGTGAAGATTGCCTCGGTGGACTTCCCTCACAAGACCGACTCCGGCCTGGTGGTGTTGGGTGTGGACTCGCTGGACGGTGTGGAGCAGTCAGCCCGTGCGGTGCTGGATCGGGCCCGGGCCCTGGCTCCGGGAGCAGCCATCGATGGAGTGGAAGTGCAACCGATGGTGGTGGGGGGTACCGAGATGATCGTGGGGGTGACCCGCGATCCCACCCTCGGTCCGGCGGTGATGGTGGGCACCGGCGGTTTGTTCGCCGAGATTCTGGCTGACACAGCGGTGCGCCCGCTGCCGATGGACGAGGCTGATGCCTACGAGATGATCCGATCGCTCAGGGGGTTCCCCTTGCTGGACGGAGCCCGCGGTCGCCCGCTCGGCGATGTGGAGGCCCTCGTCCAGGTGGTGATGGCCACGGCCACCCTGGCCACCGCCTTGGGTGACCACCTGGCCGAACTGGATCTGAACCCGGTGGTGGTGCGCGACCGCGGCCAGGGCGCAATCGTCCTCGACCACCTCATGGTGGTTGCGAGCCGGCGTTTTACCGGGAGCACTTCGTAGGCGTTGCGAGCCGGCGTTTTACCGGGAGCACTTTGTAGGCGTTGCGAGCCGGCATCCTCCTGGGCCGTTTGCTGCTTTGTGTTCATTGCGATTTCATGGTCATTGCGGGTCGGCAGCATCCCAGAGTTGGTCGCGTAGTTTGGTGCGCAAAACTTTACCGGTGGGGTCGCGGTCCACGGTTGGGCCAATTATGTATCGGCGGGGGCGCTTGTAACCGGCCAGGTGCTGGGCGCAGGCAGCATCTATGGCCGTGGTCACATCGTCGGGTTCGAAACCCTCGGCCACTGCCAGGTAAACCACCACCTGCTCGCCCCGATCGGGGTCGGGACCACCCACCGCGCAGGCATCGGCCACCCCCTCCACCCCGAACACCACGTCCTCGATCTCCGCTGGGTAGATGTTCACGCCCGCGGCCACGATCACTTCGGAGCTGCGACCCGACAGGTACAGGTAGCCGTCCTCATCGAGATACCCGATGTCACCCACCGAGAAGAAGCCGGCATCGTTGTAGGCCTCATCGGTCTTGGTGTCAGCGTTGATATAGCGGAAGTAGCGTCCCTCGGGCCGGCGGAAGTAAACCGTGCCGGGCTCTCCCGGCCCCATGAGCTCGCCGTTTTCGCCCACGATCTGGATGGCCAGCTCCCCTATGGGGGTGCCCACCGTGCCCGGCCGAGCCAGCCACTCGGTCGAGCTGCACATGGTCATGCCTCCCTCGGTGAACCCGTAGTACTCGGTGAAGATCGGGCCCCACCAATCGATCATGCGCCGCTTGAGCGGTACCGGGCAGGGTTCGCCGCCGTGCAGGACGGTGACCAGCCGGGAATGATCCAGCTCAGCCCGGCGTTCGGTGGTCAGGCCCAGGAGCTGGCGGAACATGGTGGGCACCATGATGGTGGAGGTCACCCCGTCGTTGAGGATGTCCACCGAGCGGTGGGCGTCCCAGCGGCCCATGATCCGCATGGGAGCACCATTGGCCAGCGCCCCCAGGGCAAAAGCCAGGGGAGCGCCGTGGAAGAGCTGGGCCACCATCAGGTGCTTGCCGTCACGGGGCAGACCCAAACCCTGGGCTCCCAAAGATGAGAATTGCCACCACTGCTCGAAGGTGGACTCCGAGTCCAGGGTGCGCTCCACTCCCTTGGGCCGCCCGGTGGTGCCCGAGGTGTAGGGGATGCGGTAGCCGGTGCCACCTGCCGGGAAGGGTCGGGGATCCTGGGCATTCACCCAGGCATCGAAACCGTCGTCCATCCGAAGCACTGGCCGGTCGCCGGCGGCATCCAGGGCTGCGGGCACATCCGTTACCACCAGAGCCGACCCGGCGTCGTCCAGCACGTAGGCGATCTCGGTGGCTGTCCAGTTGGTCTTGATCGGGGTCATCCTCAGGCCGGCCCGGAAGCAGGCCAGCATGACCTCCACGAACTCGGTGCGGTTGGAGCACACCAGCCCGACATGGTCCCCACGAGTGGCTCCGGATGCCAGCAACCCCTGCCCGATGGCATGGGTGCGGCGATCGAGTTCGGCCCAACTCACCCGGTGGGTGTCATCCTCCAGGGCCAGATCACCCGGTGACCGGCCCGCCAGTTCCGCCAGTGTCGAGGGTTCGTTCATGTTGCCGGTGGTTGGGTCCGGGGCGGTCGTGGTGTGCCCGCCAGTTCCGCCAGTGTCGAGGGTTCGTTCATGTTGCCGGTGGTTGGGTCCGGGGCGGTCGTGGTGTGCCCGCCAGTTCCGCCAGTACTGAGGGTTCGTTCACCTCGGTGACCCTATCGATCCCGGTTGTCACCTTCTGAACTCCGGGCCGAGGCGATGAGGTTGGATAGTTCGTCGGGGGTGGCGGGCCCGGCCAGAGAGGCATGGACGGCACCGCTGCGATCCACCAGCACGGCCAGGGGGACGGCATCGATGCCGTAGCGACGGTGAAGATCGCCGTGACGGCGATGCTCGACCTCCTGCACGGCCAGCGAATCGTCGGCCAAGCCTCGGGCCGCCTCGATCACCGCACCACAGGTTGAGCAGGTTTTGGATGTGAACACCACCAGCAACCAATCGGAACTGGGTTGGGCGAAGTCCCACCGCTCCAGGTGGACGGGTACCGAGTATGACGGGGCCGCCGGGGCCGCGGTGCGGGAGCGCCGGGCGAGGGCGGCCACCACCAGCGCCCCGGCAACGATTCCCAGGGCGATCAGGGTGCGGGCCACGTCTCCGGCGCGTCCGCCTCCTCGGGGTCGGACGCAGCAGGGGTCGTGGATGCCAGTGTCGCCGCCGCGCCCCGGGCCGCCAGGGCAACGCCGATCACATCCCGGGGATCCCCGACGGGATTCTCAGCCCCCAACTCAACCAGCCGGCCCACCTCCTCGCCGGAAATGGTCTCGTGTTCCAGCAGCGCCCGGGCCACCAGATCGAGGCCGTTGCGGTGCTCGGAGAGCACTTCCCGGCACCGGTTTTCCTGGGAGCACAGGATATCCGCCACTTCCTCGTCGATGACCCGGGCGGTCTCGTCGCTGTACTCCCGGCTGGTCATCATCTCGTCGCCCAAAAACACCTGCCCCGAGCTCCGCCAGGCCATGGGTCCGATGCGGTCGCTCATACCCCACTCCCGCACCATGCGCCGGGCGAACTCGGTGGAACCGGCCAGATCATCGGCCGCGCCGCTCGACGACACGCCGAACACCAACTCCTCGGCGATGCGCCCGCCCATGCGCATGACCAGCATGTCCTCCAGGTAATCGCGCCGCAGGGTGTGACGGTCCTCCTCGGGAAGGGTCATGGTCACTCCCAGGGCCATGCCCCGGGGGATGATCGTCACCTTGTGCAGAGGGTCGGCGTGAGGGAGCACCGCGGCGCAAACGGCATGACCGGCCTCGTGGTAGGCGGTGATCTGGCGTTCCTGCTCGGACATGGCCATGGACTCCCGGCGCTGGCCCATCAGCACCCTGTCCCGGGCATGCTCGAAGTGGATCATGCGGATCTGATCCGAGTCGTTGCGCACCGCGAACAACGCAGCCTCGTTCACCAGGTTGGCGAGATCGGCACCGCTCATGCCCGGTGAGCCCCGGGCGATCAGCGGAAGATCCACATCCGCGGCGATCTTCTTGGAGCGGACATGGACATTGAGGATTTGCAGCCGGTCGTCGGCCTCGGGCAGTGGAACCACCACCTGACGGTCGAACCGCCCGGGGCGCAGCAGAGCCGGATCGAGGATGTCGGGCCGGTTCGTGGCCGCCATCATCACGATGCCCTCGGTGGCTTCGAACCCGTCCATCTCGGCCAGCATCTGGTTGAGGGTCTGCTCGCGCTCATCGTGGCCGCCGCCCAACCCGGCCCCCCGCTTGCGGCCGATGGAGTCGATCTCATCGATGAAGATGATGGCCCGCCCCATCTTGCGGGCCGACTGGAACAGATCCCGCACCCGGCTGGCCCCCACCCCGACGAACATCTCCATGAAGTCCGACCCGGTGACCGACAGGAACGGAACCCCGGCCTCTCCGGCCACCGCCCGGGCGATGAGGGTCTTGCCGGTACCCGGCGGTCCCACCAGCAGCACTCCCTTGGGGATGCGGGCCCCGATCTGGGAGAACTTGTCGGGGTGCTTGAGGAAGTCGACTATCTCGACGATCTCCTTTTTGACCCCCTCGTAGCCGGCCACGTCCTTGAAGGTGGTTCCCGGTCGCTCGGTGGTGTACGTCTTGGCCTTGGATCGGCCGATGGACATGATCCCGCTCATCTGGCCCTGGGCCCGGCGCTGGAACCACCAGAAGATGAAAAAGATCAGCAGCACCGGGATGAGCAGCGGCAGGATGGTACTCCAGATGCTGCTGCTGGGGGTGTGGTACTTGAAAGCCTCCCCGATGTTGTTCCGAAGGTTGTCCTCGACCGTTTCCTTCAGCGGGATCGGTCCGGTGGTGTGAAACCTGGTCCCATCCGTGGTCGTGCCCTTGATGTTGCCGGTGTTGTTGTTGTACTCGGCCTTCTCGATCTGCTCGTTCTCGGCCCAGGTCACGAACTTCTTGAAGGAGATCTCCTCGCCGTTGTCGTTGTTGCGGAAAACCCCGGAAAACAACAGGGCGAGCATTATCCCCAACGCGATTGCCCACAGCCAGCGGGGTACCCGGTTCGGTGTGGTCTGCTGGCCCGGTCCGCGTTGGGAATCACGCCGCTCGGGAGGAGGGGGTGAGGCCATTCGGCAATTCTACGGGGCAGAGGGACGAATTCACCATCGGGCGGGCGACGGCCAGGCCATTCGGCGATTCTACGGGCAGCAAGTGCTCAAGTGCTCAAGGGCGACGGCCAGGCCATTCGGCAATTCTGCGGGCAGAGGGCGGTGGCACCTCCGGCGGTCGGAGGTGGATTTGGCAATTCGACGGACGAATTCACCGCTTTGCTGTTCTACTGTGCGGGCTGTGACACCAGCATGGCAGGGCGAAGAGAGGGAAGTCCGGTGGGGTCTGCCCGATGTTTTCATCGGTGTGGTGGTGTCCTGGGTCGCTGCGGTGGTGGTGCTGCTTGCGATTCTGGCCCTGAGCGGGCAGGAAACCGGGGGTGAGACCGGTACCGGTTCGTATGTGGGGCGCTACGGGGTGGGCGATGCATTGGGGGTCGAGCGGGTCGATCCGGCGTTGCCGCTTTGGACCCTTCCCGTGGGTCAGTTGGGACTGTGGGCGGGACTGGCGGTGACCGCGGTGGTGGCCGCCACCCGGCGAGGCAACGGTTTGCGTCGCGATTTCGGGTGGTCGATGCGAGCGTCGGACGTGCCCATCGGGTTGGCCTTCGGGGTGTTCGCCCAGGTGGTGGTGGTGTGGTTGATATATGCGCCGTTCCAACTGGTGTTCGACTTCGATGTGAGCGAGGCGGCCCGAGCCATCACCGATCGGGCCGCAACCCCGGGCGACATCGCTCTGGTGATGCTGGGAGTGGTGGTGGGGGCCCCCATTTTCGAGGAGCTGTTCTTCCGGGGGCTGGCGCTGCGAGCGTTCGAGCGGCGGTGGGGGCCGGTGGCGGGCGTTTTGGCTTCCTCGGTGCTGTTCGGGGCCGTGCACCTACAGCTTCTCCAGTTCCCCGCGCTCGTGGCCTTCGCGATAATCGCCGCGATGCTTGTGCGGCGCTACGGAAGGCTGGGACCGGCCATCTGGGCACACATCGGCTTCAACCTGGTTGCGGTGGTCAACCTGATCTGGCTGATCCGATGAGTTTACTCTGGGATCGTGAACGGGCCGGGGAGATTGCACGGCGTGGTGCAGCGCTATGCCTGGGGGTCGGTGACGGCGCTGCCTCGAATCATGGGTGTCCCGCCCACCGGGGATCCCCAGGCCGAGCTCTGGCTGGGGGCCCACCCCCGAGCCCCATCGGTACTGCATCGGGACGGGATGAACCGTCCGCTCGACCGGGTGATCGCCGCCGACCCGGTGGGGGAGCTGGGGTCCGACACGGCCGGCACCTTCGGCGGTGAGCTGCCCTTTTTGCTCAAGATCCTGGCTGTGGCCCAGCCGCTGTCGTTGCAGGCGCATCCCACCCGTTCCCGGGCGGAAGCGGGGCACGCCACCGAGGACGCCCGAGGCATCCCGCTAACCGCACCCCACCGGTTGTACCGCGACCGCAACCACAAGCCGGAGCTGATCTGCGCGCTCGAACCGTTCACCGCCCTGTGCGGGTTCCGGCAGCCAACCACCACCGCTGCTCTCCTCGAATCGCTGGAGGTTCCCGGGCTGAGCCCGGTGATCGAGCTGCTGAACGCCGGGGAGATACAGGCAGCGCTGCGATGGTTGCTGGAGTTGCCCCCGGGGGACGGCTCCGAGCTTGCCCACCGGGTGGTGGCGGCCTGCGCCCGGCCCGGTTCTTTCCCCGGCGAGAGGCGGTGGGCGGTTCGCATTGGCGAGCAGCACCCCGGGGACATCGGCGTGGCCATCGCCCTCATGCTGAACCCAGTGCATCTCGACCCGGGGCAGGCCCTTTACCTGGGGGCGGGCAGCCTGCACATCTACCTGCACGGTGTGGCGGTGGAGATCATGGCCAGCAGCGACAACGTGCTGAGGGGCGGGCTCACCGTCAAGCACGTGGATACCGCCGCCCTGATGGAGGTGGTGGACTGCCACCCCGACCGGGCACCGGTTATGGTTCCCGAGGGCCCGGTTCACACCTTCAGGCCGCCGGTCCGGGACTTCTCCTTGACCCGGATGGAGGTGACCGAAACGGTCGTGTGCCAACCGGGGAGGTCATCGTCGAACTCGATCACGACCCGGATGGAGGTGACCGAAACGGTGGTGTGCCAACCGGTGGGACCGGAGATCCTGCTGTGCGCATCGGGCCGGGTGGTGGCCGCGGGCCACGAGGTCGCCGGGGGTGCCGCGATCTGGTTGCCGGCGGGAACCGGGGAGTACGAGGTTGCCGGAACCGGGCTGGTGTTCAGGGCCCGAACGAACTGATGGATGGGGCCACCTTCATGATCTCCATAATTTTCATGATCTCCATAATTTTGCCCATGAATCACTGGGGGCGGGAGCAGTGTGTGGGTAAGACTGGGGGACATGGCACTGGACCCCCGCTTGCTCGAGATACTGGCTTGTCCCGATGACAAGGGGCCGCTGCTGTACCTTGCCGGCGAGAGCACGCTGTACAACCCCCGCCGGCGCCGCCGCTACTCGGTGGACGACGACATCCCCAACATGCTCATCGACGAGGCTGAGACCGTGGACGAGCACGAGCACAAGCGGTTGATGGCCGTGGTCGAGACCGAGTCGATCCCCTTCACCTTTAGCCCGTGAGCCAGCCCGTGGGCGCTCTTGCCGGTTCCGGCGACTCCAGTCCTGGGTCAGCATCTGAACCCCACGGTCTGCCTTCGGCCCGTGGGCGCTCTTGCCGGTTCCGGCGACGGATTATCGTGAACGGATCAGCATGAACGAGCGGGTGGACACCCTGGGCATGTGGCCTGCCATCAACCGGCTGCCCGAGCAGATGCTGGATGCCGTGGATCGGGCCAAGGACTTGGCTCGGTTGCCCGACCGGTCGGGTATAGCCAACGTGCTGGTGCTGGGTATGGGCCCGTGCGGGTTTGCCGGCGACCTGCTGGCGGTGGCCGCGGGGCCGTTCATGCCCCTGCCCATCGTGGTGGTCAAGAGCTACCAGCCACCGTCGTATGTGGACGAGCAGACTCTGGTTTTCGCCCTCTCGGCCAGCGGCGACACGCCCGAGATCCTCCAGGCCGCAACCCAGGCGGCCGAGGCCGGCGGGCGGGTGGTGGCGGTGACCGGAGGCGGCCAACTGGCTCGGTTGGCCACCGACTGGGGGGCCCCGCTGATCGAGGTGGACCCGATGCTGTACCCGCCCCGGGCCGGGTTGGGGGTGTTCACCGTGGCCCCGATGATCGTCCTCGAGCGCATGGGATTGTTCCCCGGTGCCACCCAATGGGTGCGCCATGCGGTGGAGCAGATCCGGAGACGGCGGGACACGGTCGGGGGTACGGCTTTAGCCCTGGCCCGGGGCCTGGCCGGCACAGTGTCGCTGATCTACGGCGGCGGGGGGTTGGGGTTGGTGGCCGCCCGGCACTGGAAGAACATGATCAACACCAGCGCCAAGTCACCGGCGTTCAGCGCCGGGGTGCCCGACCTTTTGCACAACGAGATCGCCGGTTGGGGCCAGCACGGCGACTTGACCCGCCAGGCGTTCAGCCTGGTGGTTTTGCGCCATGAGCACGAGCACCCCGAGGTGATGCGGGGCTTTGGGATCGTGGAGGAGATGATGGAAGAGGTGGTGGGGTCCGTCCACTTGGTGGAGGCGGCCGGGGAGGGTCCGGTGGCCCAGATATTCGATCTCATGTACCAGGGGTCGGTCACCGCGTTGGAGATGGCCGCCGTGGTTGGCCTCGATCCCGGCCCGGTGCCGGCCATCGTCACGGCTCGGGAGACGCTGATCGGCGACCCTCGATAACCCGCCCGCAAACCTGCACCTGCAAACCTGACAGTCGGACCCCATACAGATGCAAAATGGAAAGGCATAGTCGCGATGGTTCCCGAACACGATTTCCCCGAACAGGACTTCCCCGAACACGATTTCAAGGTGGCCGATCTGGGCCTGGCCGAGGCCGGGCGCAAGGAGATCCGCCTGGCTGAGCACGAGATGCCCGGTCTCATGGCCCTGAGGGCCCGCCACTTCGACCACCAGCCGCTGGCCGGGGCTCGCATCACCGGCTCGCTGCACATGACCGTGCAGACAGCGGTGCTCATCGAGACCCTCACCGCTCTGGGGGCCCGGGTGCGCTGGGCATCCTGCAACATCTTCTCGACCCAGGACGCCGCGGCAGCCGCGGTGGCCGTCGGTCCCACCGGTACGGTGGAGGAGCCCCGGGGGGTTCCCGTCTATGCCTGGAAGGGTGAGACCCTAGAGGAGTACTGGTGGTGCACCGAGCAGGTGTTGCGCTGGCCCGATGGTGGAGGTCCCAACCTCATCCTGGACGACGGGGGCGACGCCACCCTGCTGGTCCACATGGGTGCGGATGCCGAGTCGGCGGGCCGGGTTGGGCCCCCTGATGGGGCCGACTCCGAGGATCTTGCCGAGATACGCCGGCTGCTGGGGCGGACGCTGCTCGAAGACCTCGAGCTGTGGACCACCATCGCTGCCGGCATACGCGGCGTGTCGGAGGAGACCACAACCGGAGTCCACCGGCTCTACCGGATGAGGGCCGAAGGTACGCTGCGGTTCCCGGCCGTGGATGTGAACAACTCGGTGACCAAGTCGAAGTTCGACAATCTCTACGGTTGCCGGCACTCGCTGGTGGACGGCATCAACCGGGGTACCGACATGATGATCGGCGGGAAGCTGGCCGTGGTGTGCGGTTATGGCGATGTGGGCAAGGGCTGCGCCCAGTCGTTGCGAGGCCAGGGGGCAAGGGTGGTGATCACGGAGGTGGACCCCATCTGCGCGCTGCAAGCGGCCATGGAGGGTTTCGAGGTGAAGCGCCTGGAGGACGTGCTGGGTACCGCCGACCTGTTCATAACCGCCACCGGATGCCGTGACGTGATCAGCGCCGAGCACCTGGGACGGATGAAGCACCAGGCCGTGGTGGGCAACATCGGCCATTTCGACAACGAGATCGACATGGCCGGGCTCAACGCGCTGTCCGATGTCCGGCGCATCAACATCAAGCCCCAGGTGGACGAGTACGTCTTTCCCGACGGCCACTCGGTCATCATCCTCTCGGAGGGCCGCCTGCTGAACCTGGGCAACGCCACCGGTCATCCCAGTTTCGTGATGTCGTGCAGCTTCACCAACCAGGTGCTGGCCCAGATGGAGTTGCACGCCAACGCCGAGGCTTACGGCACCGAGGTGACCACACTGCCCAAGGAACTGGACGAGATGGTGGCCCGGTTGCACCTGGATGCCCTAGGGGTGCGCCTCACCGAGCTGACCCCCGCGCAGGCCGACTACATGGGCGTACCGACGGGCGGACCCTACAAACCCGATCACTACCGGTACTGATTGCTCGAGCTTGCTGGAGCACCATAGCTGTCACCGGTCGTTTCCAGATGCTTCGTTGCGGTCGTTGCTGGCAACCCCGGTGCTGTCGAGCACCATAGCTGTCACCGGTCGTTTCCAGATGCTGGTTGGAGTCCTCCTTTCGTCCGGCTGTTCTGCTTGGCTGTCACCGGGCGTTTCTAGGGTGTACCCGTGCTGCTGTCGAGAGCATGTGCGGGTTGCCGGGGGCCGGGGCCGTCGCCGTGCCGGCGGTGTGCGGCTGGGATGCGGTCCATCGGGGAGATGGTGGCGCTCGAACCGCTGTCCGGGTTGTGGGCGGCCTTCTCCTACGAGGGGGCGGGGCGGGAGTTGCTGGCCCAGCTCAAGTACCGCAACCAGCGGTCCTGCGTGAGGTGGGTGGTGTCGGCCATGGCCCAGGCGTTGCCGGCTGGGGCGGCCGTGGACGCGGTAACCTGGGCTCCGACTTCTCCTCACCGCCGCCGGCACAGGGGCTTTGACCAGGCCGAACTGCTTGCCCGGAGGTTGGCCCGCGAGATCGGCCTGCCCCTGGTTCCCCTGCTGCGGAGGATGGATGCCGCGGGCCAGACCGGACGAAGTCGCAGCCAGCGGTACGGTTCCCCGAATTTCGATCCCCGCCGCCGCCCCCCTGGTACGATTCTGGTCGTGGACGATGTGATCACCACCGGAGCCACCCTACAAGCAGCCGCCCGAGCCTTGATCGGGGCCGGTGCCCAACAGGTGTTCGCGGTGGTGGCCGGAACCACGCCTGCTCCTCCGCTTGCGAGCGCTCCACAGCAGGCGAGGGCTCAAAAAATTGGAAAGACTTGACAAGAGGATTTGGGTGGGATGGTTTTCGGCCCAATGCTCCGAGGCGAGGGCTCAAAAAATTGGAAAGACTTGACAAGGGGAGCGAGCTTTGGTAAGAGCTGCATTAGCAAGTGAGGAAAGACCAAGCTTGAGGCCTATCCAGGCACTATTGAAGAGGTAGGAGAGAAATGAGTGCACTACCGATCCGGACGAGAGGGCTAGCCTCCAGGCCCCTTTTGGCTTTTTTGAGTGTAATCGTGCTTCTGGCCACGCTAGTGACCTTTCAACAGTCGGCCAGTGCGCAAATCACAAACGATGGGATGGCCCCTCCGTACAATGACAACGGCCATCCGCGCAGTTGGATCTTGCTAAGTGGTAGTTGCGGTGTAGTGTACTGCGAAGCTAGATATAAAATTCAATATAGCTTTTGGGGATGGCACACATCTGGCAACTCTGAGATAATAGTTCCTTTTAACCAAATTTCCTATACAGGAGCATATGCAACTTGTAATAAGTCACCGGGTACATACCGAGGTCGGTTGGATCTAAAACTAGTAAATCAATCTACTACTTCTATTTCCTTAGGTATAGGAAGCCTGGGAGGCTCAATTACAATAGATGGGCTAGCAACAAAGTGGATTAGGAGTTCTAGCCCTCATACAACTGGCCTTAGATGCTAACTGGTTTCATTTTGGTACTGTAGTTACAGGTTGATCCGTGACCAGAAGGAATACACACTTTTTGAAGCGAAATTTTTTTTTATTTTTGATTTCCCTTATTATAGCTATATTACTTGCTGGGTGTGGAGATGATGGCTCTAACTCCTCATCAATAGTCTTTAAAAGTGGGGAGTTTGAGATAGAACACGGGGGGAAAGTATCAAATGATCCAGAAATAGTAGCTGCTGTGAATCAAGCTATTAAAAGGTACACTGAACCACCAAAAACTAGTGGTTGTGTTGATTTAGCAACTTGGTATGCAGATGGGTTAGAAATAATCTTTACGGGAGAACTTGTCCAGATGGTTGAGCAGGATATAAGTACTCACACAGGTAGTCAAGTGATTCCTCTTGTATCAGGTACTTTGCAAGATGTTATGATAGAAGTGTTGAAAGAAAATCCTACATTATGTCCTCGGAATGATGACATACGTGACACTTCTATGGCTCAAACAATTCCGGAACTTGGACCAATAGCTCAAAAGGCAAATGATCTTCTTGAAGCAAGGGGGGGACACTATAGTCCAGACCCGATGAACGTGTTGTCCACCGCAATTGATATAGCTGAAGGCAGACCTCTAGTTCTTGAGCTTCATGGTTTTATTGATGAATAGTTTATACCAAGATTTTATTTGGAAGTTATGTTATCAAACATGAAAAATATGTTACTAGTAATATACGTTGTTGGTCTTTGCGGCCTGTTATCCTGTTCCTCAGGCGACAATGATGGTGTATCTCTTCGTGAGTATTCTACTCTAGAAGGTCTTCTAGATGCTGATAATCAGTACCTAGTAATACGTGAAGGTGAGGTACAAGATTGGGTAGCAGATTGTATGCACAAAGCTGGATTTGAGTATATACCCTGGGTGGAGGATGCTCATATTTATGATTATTCTAAATCGGATACTCCAGTTGTTGATGCTTATGAGCATAGTTTATCTAGCTCCGAAAATGATGAAGATCCTAATGCTGAGATTTATGGTAGATTATCAAGGCAGGAAAAAACTGCATATTATGAGAGATTGTGGGGCAAAGAAGATATGGTTGAAGGGGACTCGCCCAGCGGTGATGAAAGTAGATTTGGATGTTATAATGCAGCGTGGGTTGAACTATATGGTCGAAGAGCTGTAGAAGCTCGCTTAAAGGTGCTAAATGCTTCACTAGATTTTGATAAGCAAATTGAGTCCCACCCTGATTACCTGTTTGAAGAAGAAAAGTGGCTCAACTGTATGTCTGACAATGGTTATTCCATACAAAAATTTGCTGACATCACTCAAATGATTCAAGATGAAATTACAGCAGATGCTGCTTCAGATCTCACAAACGCACGCATGTTTGAGCGATCTATAAATACAGCTAATGATGAATGTTCTGCAAATCTTGAAGTAACTAAGGTTCAACTACAGCAAGAACTGATTGATAGTTCTCTTCAAAGTTATATCAATATAATCATCAAAGATATTGCTAATCAACAAGTATCAAATTGATAAATTGCTTTAATTTTCTCCTTACTGTTGCGAGCATTAAGTCAAAAGATCATTGGAAGGGTTATGCGCCCACATAAGGTAATATCTATTGTGACTGTGGTTACTGTTTTAGCTGGCGTTGGTGGGTGGCTAGCTGGCAGAACATTAGGCTCATCAGATGAATCTAGTTTTGCTTCAGGGGACCTTCAACCTAGTATTATAACCGTACCAGTTAAATATCAAGAGTTGGAATCAAGAGTAGCTGTGCGAGGGAATGTCCGCACAAAGGGTGCAAAGAATATCAACTTAGTACAAGGAGCAGGAGCCTCTATCCTTACAAAAGATATACTCAATGTTGGGTCAAGAGTAGTAGAAGGCAATGTTGTAGCTGAGGTAACATTTAGGCCTGTATTCGTTTTTCAAGGTGAACTACCAATGTTCCGAGACTTTCATCTAGGTTTGGAGGGAGAGGATATCCGGCAATTAGAAGAGGCCTTAACCCGTATAGGTTATGATGTAGGAGCTATTGATGGTGTTTATGATTTATCTATGGAAGAAGCAGTAGAGGTATTTTATAGCGATGCTGGATATAGTATGTATGAGCCTTCATTAGAGGATAGAGAGCAAATTGTTCGTAGCCAAAATCAGGTAGATGCTGCCCGAGAGCAACTAAGACAAGCAAAAAGTATTACTTCTTCAACATCAAACCTGGAGGAATTAGGAGTTTCATCTAGGATTGCTCAGTTTGAGCGGAACCTGGAAATAGCAGAATTGATGTTGACAAGGAACACGAGTATTTATGGATCAAGAGTGCCCAAAGAAGAAATTATATTTGTATCAGAGTTACCGAGGCAAGTAGCCCAAGTATTTGTAAATCGTGGGGATATTATCTCTGAAGTATATGTTGCTTTGTCAGGAGTTGAACATATTGTTGAGTCTTCGATCTCCAGTACGGACATATCTTTAATAGAAACTGGCATGAGTGTTATGCTAGACAATCAGTCAGATAATAGTACCTACGAAGGTCAGATCACTTTTCTTGAGGATGTGCCAGGCACAAATGACCTACCAGATAATAGATATTATATGGAGATTAGTATCCTGGGAGAAGATGCAGGAGCCCTGTCTGGTAATGTGAGAGTTGTGATTCCTATAACATCTACAAATGGCAAAGTTCTTACAGTTCCATTTTCTGCACTATCAATCAGTATAGATAATATACCCCAAGTTCAAATTGAAAGTCCTGAAGGAGAAATCATTACAGTAAAGGTTGAGACAGGCCTGCGTGCTTTTGGGGAGGTTGAAATACGTCCTCTAGATGATGTCTCTATCGTGGAAGGGACTCAGGTAGTAGTTGGCATGTTGGATCCCACTACTTATTAGCTCTAGGCAGGTTATGGAAGATACTCCAATTGTTAAGATTCGCAATTTACAGCGTACTTTTTCCGGTGACACCCCTGTTCAGGTTTTGCGAGGTGTGGATATCACGATTTGTCATAAGGAGTATGTTTCGCTTATAGGCCCATCAGGATCAGGAAAGAGCACATTATTGTATATAGTCGGTTTACTAGAGAGCGCTTCACAGGGCACATATTTTTTAGATGGCTTAAATATTGATGACCTTGATGATGTTGAGTTGACTACTTTGAGAAGTCAAAAGATTGGATTTATATTTCAGCATTTTTATTTACTTGAGCACCGCACAGTTCTTGATAATGTTATTTTACCATTATTGTATAGGAAGCAGAGCCGTGCCTCTCGGGTACAAGCAGCGAAAATAGCTTTGAAAGAAGTTGGACTAGAGAAACATGCTAAAGTTAGACCAAATACTTTGTCAGGAGGTGAGCAACAACGCGTAGCTATTGCTCGAGCTATTGTGGGTAACCCTAGTTTGTTATTAGCAGATGAGCCAACCGGGAACTTGGATCAAAGTACCGGTAAAGATGTCCTAGATATTTTTGAGAATCTTCGTGATAGAGGACTCACTATCTTGCTTGTCACCCACGATCTCGATATAGCTAAACGGGCTGATAGAATTCTCCAGGTGAATGATGGTATAGTCCAAGATTATAATTGATTGACCCCATGAATAAACCTAAAATAGCTTTAAGTAAGCCTAGAATTTCTATTATTGATCTGCTTATTGAAGCTACATCTGGTTTGGTTAACTGGCCTTCTAGGGCAGTATTGACAATTCTCGGTACGGTGATGGGAGTTTGCATGCTGGTGGCAACCGTGGGGCTTACAGAAACCGCCGGTAGTCAGATAGTAGGGCATTTCGATAAGCTATCTGCTACAGAAGTTACTGCTGAAGTTGCAGACAATAATGTTTTGGTGAGTAACCAGCATAATTACTTTTTGCCATGGGATTCTGAATCAAGAATTTCTCGGTTGAATGGTGTAGAAGCGGTGGGTACACTTACTCTGATAAATATCGGTGGAGCAGTAACTACTAGTGTTCCTGTCACAGACCCTGC
The DNA here is from genome assembly GCF_965202595.1 of Candidatus Poriferisocius sp. GTDB lineage: Bacteria > Actinomycetota > Acidimicrobiia > Acidimicrobiales > Bin134 > Poriferisocius. The sequence continues at coordinate 1,382,447 of NZ_OZ241836.1, read as the reverse complement.
CGCTGCTACGGAGTTTTCAATTGAAGTAGTTGCAGCTTCACCTGGCCTTTTTGACGCTGTAAATACTAGTTTGAAGTTTGGCCGTTTTTTCGATGTAGGTCACGATAAGATGGGTGATAAAGTTGCTATTCTTGGACCAGTGGCTGCGCAACGATTGAATATAGGAAGGGTTGATAATCAGCCTGTTATATTTGTGGGCGAAGAACGTTTTGCTGTAATAGGAGTGATTGCTGACTTTGGTGTGGAACGTCATGTTGAGTTATTGTCACAGATCATCATACCAAACGGAACTGCTAGACAAGTATATGGTATAGAAGCACCTAGTCTTGTGTACATCCGTACGGAAATAGGTGCTGCCAACCTACTTGCTCAGCAAGCTCCTGTTGCTCTTAGCCCTAATGACCCTAATCTAGTTAGTATAACAGTTTCTTCAGACCTTACTGGTCTGAAAGATAAGGTCAGGAGTGATATCAATATGCTGTTTATTTTGCTGGGTATCATTACTTTAATAATTGGGGGAATTGGTATAGCTGATGTGACACTAGCCTCTGTATTGGAGCGTCGCGCAGAAATTGGGCTTCGCCGGGCTGTTGGCGCTACAAGGATACAGATAGCTCATCAATTTCTTATTGAGTCTATGGTATTGGGTGCTCACGGAGGTTTGATGGGAACTTCTTTTGGTCTCATTATAATATCAGTAGTTTCTGCAATAAGAGGCTGGGATGCTGTACTTCAAACTTGGTTGCCCATTCTTGCGCCAATGTCTGGGGTCATTATTGGACTTGCTGCGGGCATATACCCTTCGTTGAAAGCCGCGAGAATTCAGCCAATCCAAGCATTGAGGGGGCTATAGGAGGCACAGTTCAAACGCCTTTCGTGCTACAGCAGTAAAATGGTGCTACGATATTGTATTTTATCAGGTCTCATAAAGAAAGGAGCCGCTATGGATATCGCCATAAGCAGCAGTGGGGTCGAGGTGTCGCAGAAGCTGGAGGAGGTGACCCGTACCAAGGTGGCCAAGCTGGACCGCTACCTGTCGGGCATCGACCGTGCCGAGGTGAGGTTCAGCGAGGAGAGGAATCCTCGGATCGCGGAGCCCCTCAACTGCGAGGTGACCCTCGAGGGTCACGGTTACCACATCCGCGGCGGTGGCCATGGCGTTACTGCACAAGCGGCCCTGGATGGTGCCATCGACAAGCTGGAGCGGCAGTTGCGCAAGGAGAAGACCCGCCGGGTAAACCGCCAGCACAACGCCGGGGAGCGCCGGGCCGGTTGAGCCGACCGCGGGTGGCGGGGGTGGCTCTCGCCTGCTCGGGGTCGGCCGCGGGGGTCTACCCTTGCCTGCCTGAGCCCGGCTGCGGGGTCTGCCTTTACCTGCCTGAGCCCGGCCCCTTGTGACCGAGTGCTGGGGCCGCGGCGGTAGAGTGGGTTCGACATGAGCGTGTTCCAGAAGATCCTGAACACCGGTGAGGGCAAAAAGCTCAGGGCACTGCAAGATCTGGTGCCCGACATCAATGCCCTCGAACCGGAAACCAAGGCGCTGTCCGACGATGCACTGCGGGCCCGAACCGGGGAGTTCCGCCAGCGTTTGGACAACGGGGAGGATCTTAACGATCTGCTGATCGAGGCCTTTGCCGTGATGCGGGAGGCTGCGTGGCGGGTCATCGGTCAGCGGCACTACGACGTGCAGCTCATGGGGGGTGCGGCTCTCCACTTCGGGTGGGTGGCCGAGATGCGCACCGGTGAGGGCAAGACCCTGGTGTCGACGCTTCCCGTGTACCTGAACGGTCTGAGCGGCAACGGCGTGCACGTGGTCACGGTGAACGATTACCTGGCTGCTCGGGATGCCGATTGGATGGGGGCCATTCACCGGTGGCTCGGGCTGACCGTCGGCCTCGTGGTGCCCGGGGACCGGGGATCGGACCACAAGAGCGAGCAGTACGGCTGCGACATCACCTACGGCACCAACAACGAGATGGGCTTCGATTACCTCAGGGACAACATGGCGATGTCAGCCGACCGCCAGGTTCAGCGGGGCCACAACTACTGCATCGTGGATGAGATCGACTCCATCCTCATCGACGAGGCCCGGACCCCTCTCATCATCAGCGGCCGGCTCGCCGATGCGGCCAAGATGTACTACAGGTTCGCCGGTGTCGTTCGGGGTCTGCGGCGCGACGTCCATTACGACGTGGACGAGGAGAAGCGGGTGGTGGCTCCCACCGAGGAGGGTGTCCACGCGGTGGAGCGGGCGCTGGGGGTGGAGAACCTCTACGACTCGGTCAGCGCCAATCTGGTGCACCAGTTCCAGGCCGCGCTCCGAGCCAAGGAGCTGTATCACCGGGACAAGGACTACATCGTGCAGCGGGGCGAGGTGAAGATCGTCGACGAGTTCACCGGCCGCATCCTGGAGGGTCGCCGCTGGTCGGAGGGTCTGCACCAGGCGGTGGAGGCCAAGGAAGGCGTGAAGATCAAGGAGGAGAACCAGACGCTGGCCACCATAACCCTCCAGAACTACTTCAGGCTCTACGACAAGCTGGCGGGCATGACCGGCACCGCGGTCAGCGAGGCCAACGAACTGTTCGGCACCTATGGGTTGCATGTGGTGCCCATCCCCACCAACCTGCCGGTGGTCCGGGCCGATCGGGGTGATCTCATCTACAAGTCGGAGGATGCCAAGTTCAACGCCCTGGTCGAGGATCTGGTGAGTCGCTACGAGCGGGGCCAGCCGGTGCTGGTGGGTACCGCCTCGGTGGAGAGTTCCGAGAAGCTGTCGGATGTGCTGAACAAGCGAGGCATCCACCACGAGGTGCTCAACGCCAAGCAGCACTTTCGGGAGGCCGAGATCGTGGCCCAGGCCGGGGGGCTGCATGCCATCACCGTGGCCACCAACATGGCCGGGCGGGGGGTTGACATTGTGCTGGGGGGCAACCCCGAAGCTCTGGCCCGCCGGGATGTGGCGGCCGAGGGCCTCGACCCCGCCGAGCCCGAGGGTCGGACCCGGGCCGCCGAGCTGCTCGATAAGTACGAGGCCGAGTGCCGGAGCGAGGGCGACAAGGTGCGCGAGCTGGGGGGGCTGTACGTGCTGGGTACCGAGCGCCACGACAGCCGCCGGATCGACAACCAGCTCCGGGGCCGCTCCGGACGCCAGGGCGACCCCGGTGAGAGCCGGTTCTACCTGTCGCTGGAGGACGACCTCATGCGGATCTTCGCCACCGGGGCCATGAACTGGGTCATGGACAAGGCCCTGCCCGAGGATGTTCCCATCGAGGCCAAGATGGTCACCAAGGCCATTGAGCGGGCCCAGAGCACCGTGGAGCAAAAGAACGCCGAGGCCCGCAAGAACGTGCTCAAGTACGACGAGGTGCTGAACGAGCAGCGCAAGGTGATCTACAAGCGGCGGGCCCAGATCCTCTCGGGCGGCGACCTGCGGGCCGAGGCTCTGGAGCACCTGGGAGAGGCGGTGGGGGCGGTTGTTGGCGGGCACTGTACGTCCGAGGATCCCGCCGACTGGGATCTGGACCAGCTCGAGACCGAGGTCCGGGTCCTGTGGCCCTCCCGGATGGTGGCCGATGATCTGGGGCGGGCCACCTCCACCGCCCATCTCAGCGAACTGCTGATGGACGAGGCCGTGGCGCACTACGAGCAGCGGGAGCGCCAGGTGGGTGCCGAGGCCATGCGGGAGGTGGAGCGCCAGATCATGCTGCGCATCATCGACCAGCGCTGGCGGGAGCATCTCTACGAGATGGACTACTTGAAGGAGGGCATAAACCTGCGGGCCCTGGGCCAGAAGGATCCCCTGACCGAGTGGCAGCGGGAGGGGTTCGAGATGTTCGGTCAGATGATGGCCGGGGTGGCCCGGGACTTCGTCACCTACATCATGCATGTGGAGGTCAACGTGGAGACCCCGACTCCCGTCGACGATGCCGGTACCAGCAACATCACCGAGTCGGGTCCGGCCGACCCGTCCACCCAACCCTCCCTGCTTCGAGCCGGGGCCCGGGGGGCGGTTGCCGGCGGTCCGGCGGTGGCGCAGGAGTCGATGCCCACCCCGAAGGTGCCGGTGGTGAAGTCGGACTTCGAGAAGACCCCTCGCAACGCCCCCTGCCCGTGCGGATCCAACCGCAAGTTCAAGCAGTGCCACGGGCGCTGACCGCTTCTGTCCGGGAATCCCCGTGCCTGATTTCTTCGACGATATCGCCTTGCTTCGCACCAAATTGGACGGGGCCCGCCACTACCTGCGCATCGGCGACTTGACCCTCCGCCGCCCCGAGCTGGAGGCCGCGGCCGCTGCTCCCGGATTATGGGACGACCCCGACCGGGCTCGCAGGGTCACCAGGGAGCTGTCGGAGCTGGTTGAGGATCTGGAGCTGTTTGCCGAGCTGGAAGCGGCGCTGGAGGATGCCGACACGCTGCACCTGCTGGCAACCGAGGAGGGTGACGAATCACTGGTCCCGGAGATCTCCCAGATGCTGGCCACCCTGGCTGCCAAGGTGGACGAGTTGGAGCTGCGGTCGCTGCTGGGGGGCGAGCATGACGGATCCGACGCGGTGTGCGAGATTCACAGCGGTGCGGGGGGCACCGACGCCCAGGACTGGGCCGAGATGCTGCTGGCCATGTACCGGGGGTGGTCCGACCGACGGGGCTTCAAATTCAAGGTTGACTCGGTATCCGAGGGGCAGGGGGCGGGTATATCCTCGGCCGAGTTCACCATCTCGGGACGCAACGCCTACGGGCTGCTGCAATCGGAGCGGGGGGTTCATCGGCTGGTTCGTATCTCGCCGTTCGACTCGGATGCCCGCCGCCACACCGCGTTCGCCCAGTTCAAGGTGGTGCCGTTCTTCGACGAGGTGTCGGACGAGGTGGACATCGACGACAAGGACCTGCGGATCGACACGTTCAGGTCGTCGGGAGCGGGCGGCCAGCACGTCAACGTGACCGATTCGGCGGTGCGGATAACCCACTTGCCCACCGGCATAGTGGTGTCGTGCCAGAATGAGCGCAGCCAGCACCAGAACAAGGACCGAGCCATGCAGATACTGGCCGCCCGCCTGGCCGACCGGATTCGAGCCGAGCGGGAGGCCGAGCTGGCCGGTCTGGCCGGCGACTACATGAAGGCGGAATGGGGTAGTCAGATCCGTTCATACGTGCTGCATCCCTACCAGCAGGTCAAGGACGATCGCACCGGAGTATCGATCGGCAACGTGGACGGGGTGCTGGCCGGCGATCTCGACCAGTTGATCGAGGCCTACTTGCGGTGGAAGCGGCTATCGTGATCGAGGCCTATTTGCGGTGGAAGCGGCTATCGTGATCGAGGCCTATTTGCGGTGGAAGCGGCTATCGTGATCGAGGCCTATTTGCGGTGGAAGCGGCTATCGTGATCGAGGCCTATTTGCGGTGGAAGCGGCTATCGTGATGGATGTTCCGGTTTGGCCTGGGGATGCACTTGCGGTAACCGGCCTGATGGTAGCTTTGCTTGAGTCCTAGAGGTCTGCGGCGTGGGGGTGCGCCGGGATCGGGGTTCGGAGTTCGCATTCCATGATCAAGCTGGAGAACGTCACCAAGGTTTACAAGGGCGAGGTGCTCGCCCTCCAGAACGCGACCTGTGAGGTGCAGCGGGGGGAGTTCGTCTTTCTGGTCGGCCCGTCGGGGTCGGGCAAATCCACGCTGATGCGCCTGCTCAACAAGGAGGAGACCCCCAGCCGGGGCCGGGTGCTGGTGGCCGGCCGGGACATCGGCCGGTTGCCGAGTTGGAAGGTGCCGTTTCTGCGCCGCCGCATCGGCTGCGTGTTCCAGGATTTCAAGCTCCTGCCCAACAAGACGGTGGTCCAGAACGTGGCCTTTGCCCTGGAGGTGATCGGGCACCCCCGGAGCGTGATCAAGGACAAGGTACCGGCCATCTTGGAGTTGGTGGGGTTGTCGAGGAAGATGAACAACTATCCCGACGAGCTCTCGGGTGGGGAGCAGCAGCGGGTGTCCATCGCCCGGGCCTTCGTGAACCGGCCCCTTATCCTGCTGGCCGATGAGCCCACCGGGAATCTCGATCCCAACACCTCAATGGGCATCATGACGCTGCTGGATCGCATAAACCGCACCGGCACCACGGTGGTCATGGCCACCCACGACCGGAGCATCGTGGACAAGATGCGCCGCCGGGTTGTGGAGCTGGACCGGGGCCAGATCGTCCGGGATCAGTCCCGGGGTGTGTACGAATAGCCGATGGTCCAGAGGGGTTCCACTTACGGGGGTGGATCGGCGGGCAAGGGTCGATGAACCTCAGGTTGGACTACGTCCTGCGGGAGACGGTCGGCAACTTCCGTCGCAACATAACCCTAACCCTGGCCACCGTAATCACCGTCACGGTTTCGCTGACGCTTCTGGGCGCGGCCCTGCTGTTTGGCGACGCGGTGGACAACGCCACCGTCCGCTGGAAGGACGGGGTGGAGTTCATCGTGTTCATGGACCCCGACATCACTCCCGAGCTGGAGGCCGACATCCGCCGCCAACTGGAGAACTCCCCCGAGATCAGCGGGTTCACCCATGTGGGCAAGGACGAGGCCTACGCCGAGGTGCAGGACCTGCTGGGGGACTCCCCCGAGCTGGTGAGCGTGATCACTCCCGAGCGGCTGCCGGCATCGTTCAGGGTCAGGCCCACCGATACCCTGCCGGAGCGGGTGGACGAGCTGGCCGGTGCCTTTCGGACCCAACCCGGGGTGGCCAAGGTGGTCACGGCCAGCGAGACCATACGGGCCATCGAGGACCTGTCCAGCGGGCTGCGCCAGAGGGTGATCATCATCGCCATCATCTTGCTGGTGGTCGCGGCGGTGCTGATTCTGAACACCATCCGCATGGCCCTGTTCTCCCGCCGGCGGGACATAGAGGTGATGAAGCTGGTGGGGGCCACCAACTGGTTCATCCGGGTGCCGTTCATGTTCGAGGGACTCATTCAGGGGCTCATAGGCGGGGTGATCGCCATACCGCTGATCTGGTTGACCAACAACTTCTTCAGGGTGATCAACGACGACGTTTCGCTGGAGCTCTTGCGGGGTTTCACCGTCGATCCCTCCCGGGTATGGACGCTGGGCTTCCAGATGGTGGGCCTGGGTGCGGTTGTGGGCACGGTGGGCTCGGGTATCGCGGTCAGCCGGTTCCTGGACACCTGAGTGCCTGGTGGTTGCCCCCGACGCGGCCATGGAGACCCACCAGCACCGCCCCTAGCGGTTCCTGGACACCTGAGCGCCTGCGGGTAGCCCGGGCGTAGTAGGTTTCGGAGGGCGCGAGAAGGGAGCAGCAGGTGGCACAGCAGGTTCGAGCCGTTATCGCCAGGGCCAGGGGGGAGCCGGTCAGCATCGAGACCATAGTGGTGCCCGACCCCGGCCCGGGTGAGGCCGTGGTAGCCGTGCAGGCGTGCGGCGTGTGCCATACCGATCTGCACTACCGGGAGGGGGCCATCAACGATGAGTTTCCGTTCCTTTTGGGCCATGAGGCGGCCGGGGTGGTGGAGTCGGTGGGTGAGGGGGTGATCAACGTGGCTCCCGGCGACTTCGTGATACTCAACTGGCGAGCGGTGTGCGGTCAATGCCGGTCGTGCATGCGGGGCCGCCCGTGGTACTGCTTCGCCACCCACAACGCCACCCGGAAGATGACGCTCGACGGCCGGGAGCTGTCACCGGCTCTGGGGATCGGGGCTTTCGCCGAGAAGACACTGGTGGCCGCGGGCCAGGCCACCAAGGTCGATCCGCAGGCCAGCCCCGAGGTTGCCGGACTCATCGGTTGCGGGGTGATGGCCGGTTTGGGTGCGGCCATGAACACCGGTGGGGTGGGTCGGGGCGATTCGGTGGCTGTATTCGGCTGCGGCGGCGTGGGTGACGCGGCCATCGAGGGGGCGAGGCTGGCCGGGGCCCACACCATCATCGGGGTGGACATCGACGACACCAAGCTGGAATGGGCCCGGGAGTTCGGCGCCACCCATACGATCAACTCCACCAAGCAGGACCCGGTGGAGCGCATCCGGGCTCTGACCGGCGGGAACGGGGTGGATGTGGCCATTGATGCCGTCGGGCTGCCCCAGACCTACGAGCAGGCCTTCTTCGCTCGGGATCTGGCCGGAGTGGTGGTACTGGTGGGGGTTCCCAACCCGGAGATGCGCATCGAGCTACCGATGATCGAGGTGTTCGGCCGGGGTGGTGCGCTCAAGTCGTCGTGGTACGGCGACTGCCTACCGTCGCGGGACTTCCCCATGCTGATCGATCTGTACCTTCAGGGGCGGTTGAACCTGGAGCGGTTCGTATCGGAAACCATCTCGTTGGAGGACGTGGAGGAGGCGTTCCACCGCATGGAGCGGGGAGAGGTGCTTCGCTCGGTGGTGGCGATCTGAGGCCCCCCGGCTGGGTTCCCGGTTAAATCCGGATACGGGTTGACGCTCGGGAGGCATCGTTATACCCTGTATCTCGTTGCGGGTGGGGCTAATGGGGCCTGTGTTGCTCGAGTAGGTATTCGGCCTGCTCTGGATGGAGACACTTGACATGCCTGACATGAGCCTGACCACGGTGGTGACCGCCGTCATCGTCCTGCTGCTGCTGATCCTGCCGTTCGTAGCCGCCCGGCTTCCGTACTCCCGCCGGGTCTCGTCTCGAGCCATCGACAAATCGGGTCCCGGACCGGGTTTCACCTATGCCTTGGTTCCTCCCGGTGGCTATCCCGGGGAGCAGGAGGGAGGTCAGAAGGGTTCGTGGCAGTGGTGCCTGGCCTTCATCCCCGAGGAGACTCCCGATGGCGGTTCGGAGATGCCGCCATGGTGGGCCCCGGCACCGCCCTGGAACGCGGATGTCCGCGCGGGTGAGGACTTCACCCGCGATGCCGAGGCCCTGCGCGCCGTGTTCGAGCAAACCATCGCCTATCCCGTGGCGGGACCATCCCACCGCTAGTCCGTCCCTTTCGGACGTGGCCGTCAACGGCGACCAGGTTGTGAAGGAAGTTCCGACCCAGTCCGTCCCTTTCCTGCGTGGCCGCCACCCCACCGGCGGCGGGTAGCGTGGGTGGGTGTTGCGGTTGACTGCGGAGGTTTACGCAGAGGTGGTGGCCCACGCGCTGTCGGGGTTGCCGCACGAGGCCTGCGGGCTGCTGGCCGCGCCGGTGGGGGCGGAGCAGGTTACCCGGTTCTTCCCGATGCGAAACGCGGCACGGTCCAGCCGCATCTACCGCTTCGACGAGGTCGAGCACCTTCGGGCAGAGCGCACCGCCGATGCCGAGGGTCTCGCGCTGGTGGCGGTGATGCACTCCCACACCCATACCACCGCCTACCCGTCACCCACCGATGTGCACGATGCCTCGGCTTTCGACCCGTTCGGAGCTCTGCTCTACGTGATCGTGTCGCTCAAGGATCCCGAGCCGGCGTTGCGCTGCTACCGCATCCTCAACGGTGCCATAGCCGAGGAGCCGGTGGCGGTGGGGGAGTAGCCTGAAGCGTGACCCCTCCGAAATGGACGATATGTCGCACCATGGAGGAGCCGGTGGCGGTGGGGGAGTAGCCTGAGGCCGGTGGCATTGCACGAATCGGTCATCGACCTCATCGGGAACACCCCGATGGTGGATGTCACCGCACTGTCCCCCAACCCGGCGGTGTCCATCCACATCAAGCTGGAGGGAATGAACCCGGCCGGGTCGGTCAAGGATCGGGTGGCCCGCCAGATGATCCTCGAGGCCGAGGCCGACGGCACGCTGGTGCCCGGTCGCACCATCATCGAACCGTCGTCGGGCAACACCGGCATCGCGCTGGCCATGATCGCTCGCATCCGGGGTTACCCCATCAAGATCGTCATGCCCGAGAATGTCTCGCCCGAGCGCCGGCAGCTTCTCGAGGTGTTCGGGGCCGAGATCATCTGGTCGCCCGGCGCTGAGGGCTCCAACGGGGCCGTGCGCCTGGCTCTGAAGCTGGCCGACGACAACCCGGAGTGGGCCTTCCTCTACCAGTACGGCAACGAAGCCAACCCCCGGGCCCACTACGGCACCACCGGCCCGGAGATCTATGCCGACTGCCCCGGGGTCACCCATTTCGTGTCGGGCCTGGGTACCAGCGGTACTCTCATGGGGGTCGGGGCTTATCTCAAGGAGCGCAATCCCTCGGTTCAGGTGCTGGCCGTGGAACCTCCCGCGGGCGAGACGGTTGACGGCCTCCGCAGCCTGGACGACGGGTTCATCCCCCCGGTCTACGAAAAGTGGGGCGGTGATGAGTTGCTCGACGGCAAGCGCATCGTCCGACCCCGGGAGTCGATCCAGTGGACCCGGCGCTTGTCCGAGGAGGCGGGCATTTTCGCCGGCATCTCCACCGGTGCGGCGCTGGCCGGGGCGGCTCGGGTGGCTGAACGGATCGACCAGGCGACGGTGGTGGTGGTGTCGGCCGACGGAGGTTGGAAATACCTGTCAACCGGAGCGTGGACCGACCCCTTGGACCAGGTAGCGGCCCGGGCCGGGGGGATCATCTACTTCTGAACGGTGTGTTTCGACCTCGACAAGAATTATTATCCGGATATTCATAATTCCGAGCAGTTTTTTTGCTCCATGATGTGCAACACGTTGGTTGTTCGGCTAAGGTTAGGTCTCCCAAACCACACCACCAACGCTGGAGCACAGCTCCAGCGGAACGGCCCCGACTCACACCCGCCAGAGTCGGGGCCGTTCATTTTAGTGCCTGCCCCCCTATGGAACTGAGCATCCCCCCATGGCGCTGAGCATCACCGTCTTGGGGTGTTCGGGTTCTTACAGCGGTCCCGGTATGGCTTGTACCGGGTATCTGGTGACCTCCCCGGGGGCCCGGGTTTGGCTGGACACCGGGCCCGGTACCATGGCCAACCTTCAGCGGCACTGCGATCTGGCCGACCTCGACGCCGTGGTCATCACCCATCAGCACGCCGATCATTGGACCGACCTGGCCCTGGCGTTCACTGCCTTTCGCCACTACGTGGGAGACAAGCGATTACCGGTGTACGGAACCGCCGGTACGCGGTCGATGGCCTGTGCCCTGCTGGGTAAGGACGACCTGGCCCCCATCTTCGATTGGCGCCGGATCTCCTCGGAGGATCGGATGAGTATTGCCGACCAGCAGTGGCGCTTCTCCCGCACCGATCACCCGGTGGAGACGTTGGCCCCGAGGGTGGACTGCGGGGGCCGCAGCTTCGCCTTCTCGGCCGACACCGCCCCGGGTTGGTCATTCGAGCAACTGGGCCGAGGCATCCATCTGGCCCTGTGCGAGGCCACCTTCACCGAGGCCGACCGCCACCCGGATGCCCCCCATCTCAGCGCCCGGCAGGCCGGGGCGATGGCCGCGGCGGCCGGGGTTGAGAAACTGCTACTGACTCATCTGATCCCCGGCTCTGATGCCGGTGCCATGGCGCGCGAGGCTTCGGAGTCGTTCGGCCAACCGGTGGACGTGGCGAAACAGGATTGGATTTACCAGGTATGAGGGCGAGAAATGAGCAGCCAAAAGGGGTGTCGGTATGAGAAATGAGCAGTATGAGAGGTGATGGTCGGGCCTTTGATGAGTTGCGGCCCATCGGCTTTGAGCGGGACTTCACCGAGATGGCCGATGGATCGGTGCTGGTCTCGTTCGGGCGTACCCGGGTGTTGTGCACGGCATCGGTTGATCGTTCGGTTCCCCGCTGGATGAGAGGACAGGGCAGAGGCTGGGTCACCGCCGAGTACTCCATGCTTCCGGGCTCGTCATCCGAGCGGGTCAACCGGGAAGCGGCTCGGGGCCGCCAATCAGGTCGCACCCAGGAGATACAGCGGCTGATCGGACGCTCCCTGCGGGCGGTGACCGATGCCACCAGGTTGGGGGAACGTCAAGTGGTCTGCGACTGCGATGTGTTGCAGGCCGATGGCGGTACCCGCACCGCCGCCATCAGCGGGGCCTACATCGCCCTGCACGATGCCTTCACCCGGTTGCTGGCCCGGGGCGAGATCGACCAGCACCCCATCACAGAGGCGTGTGCTGCGGTGTCGGTGGGGATCGTCAACGGTACGCCGTCGCTTGATTTGCCCTATGAGGAGGATGCGGCCGCCGAGGTGGACATGAACGTGGTCATGACCGAATCGGGTTGCTTTGTGGAGGTTCAGGGCACCGCCGAGGGGCAACCGTTCCGCCGGGACCGGTTGGACACGCTCCTGGACTTGGCCCGCTCGGGGATCGAGCAGATCATCGCTCAGCAGAACCAGCTTCTGGCCGACCCGCTCCGGCTGCGGTGATGTCCGGTTGGCCGCCCTGCACCACTATGCGGTTGGCCGACCCGCCTCGGCTGCGGTTGGTATCGGCCACTGCCAATCCCCACAAACTGGCTGAAATCGCCACCATCCTGGAGTCAGCGGTTTTGGAATCAACTGTTTCGGGGTCAGTGGCGAGGCCTTCGGGATCGACCGTTTCAGGACCAGTCGTGGAACTGTTGGCTCGGCCCGGTGATTTGGGAGAGGTGGTTGAGGACGGCGACACCCTCGAGGCCAACGCCCGGCTGAAAGCGGCCGCGGTGTGCCGGCACACCGGCCAGGCCGCAGTGGCCGACGACACTGGCTTGGAAGTGACCGCTCTGGGGGGTGATCCAGGAGTGCGGTCGGCCCGCTACGCCGGCGACCACGCTGACGATGCTGCCAACAGAGCCCGGTTGTTGGCCGCCATGGAGGGAGTGTCCAACCGGTCGGCCCGCTTTCGCACGGTGGCGGTGGTGATCTTCCCCGATGGCACCGAGGTGATGGCCGAGGGGGTTGTCGCCGGCAGCATCGCCACGGTCCCGAGGGGTGATCGGGGGTTCGGTTACGACCCGATTTTCGTTCCCGAAGGGGGAGGGGGGCGAACCTTTGCCGAAATGCCGGCTGGGGAGAAGAACGCCCTGTCCCATCGAGGCCGAGCATTCCGCGCCCTTGCCACCCGACTCGGCCTATAACCTGGCCCCACCGCGCGCCAGTGGCGGAATTCGGCAGACGTGCAGGGTTTAGGTCCCTGTGGGCGAAAGCCCGTGTGGGTTCGAGTCCCACCTGGCGCACTTTTGGGGTGAGGTCGGGGTTGGATGGGGGTGTCCCACCTGGCGCACTTTTGGGGTGGGGTCGGGGTTGGATGGCTGGGCAATGGTGGTGGGCCGGTACGCTTGGGCCATGACCACCCCCGCCATGTTCGAGCCGGGCAGCCCCGACCGCGGCGCATTCGAGATCTACAACCGGTTGTTGAAGAACCGCATCGTTTTCCTGGGAACCGATGTGGATGACGACATCGCCAACTACATAACCGCCCAGCTCCTGTACTTGGAGGGCGAGGATCCCGAGAAGGACATCTGGCTGTACATCAACTCCCCGGGCGGATCGGTCACCTCGGGCATGGCGATCTACGACACCATGCAGTTCATCGCCCCGGATGTGGGAACCATCTGCATGGGCCTCGGGGCCTCGATGGGCCAGTTCCTGCTGTGCGCCGGCGCGCCCGGCAAACGTTACGCCCTGCCCCATGCCCGGATCATGATGCACCAGCCCCTCGGTGGGGTTCGGGGGCAGGCCTCCGACATCGCCATCCAGGCCGAGCAGCACGCCTATGTGAAGGCGCTTCTGGCCGAGCGCATAGCTCACCACACCGGCCAGTCGATGGAACAGGTCGAGATCGACTCCGACCGGGACCGCTGGTTCACCGCCGAACAGGCCAAGCAGTACGGCATTATTGACCACGTCATCGTCAAGCGCGGTGAGATGATCTGATTCGGTGTGGTGGTGTCTGCGGGCCCGGCATTATTGACCACGTCATCGTGATTAGCCCTTCACGTTCAATTCCACCTCCTCGGTGATCCGGTCGGGGTTGATGGTGGGGGCTGGAATCGCGGGGTTCAGTTCCAATCCGCAGTGGTCGGCGGCAAAACCGTCCAACTTGCTGGCTGCCTCGGTGTAGGCGGCCATCTCGTTCTCCATCCTCTGCAAGCTCTGGCGGCTGTTGCCATCGGGATCCTCAAACGCCGCGAGAACCAGGCCCATGGTGGCATTGATAGTGGTCAGCGATGGTCTGATCTCCAAAGGTGCGATCCTGCGCAGGTCTTCCAACTCCTTGGCGGCCACCTCGGCAGCATTCGGGTCGTTGGGGGCGAGCGAGGCCAGCGCTCCCTCGGGCCCGGAGGCAGCACCGAGCTTCTGGCAGAAAGCAGCCAGGTCGGGCTGATCCCCACCACATGCCCCCATTGCCGATAAAACCGCGGCGGCGGCCAGCAGTGTTACTAGCGAGGTCGCAACCGGTTTCCGGTGGCTGCTCTCCGCAACTCGGTGATCGCATTCCTGCCGGTTTTGCATGGTCAGTGGCCGGTGGCTGCTCTCCGCAACTCGGTGATCGCGTGGTCGAACCCCAGGTTGTCGGAGAACACCGCGCTTCCGGCCACGAACACCTCGGCCCCGGCCCGGGCGGCGGCGGTGATGGTGACCGGGCCGATGCCACCGTCCACCTCTACTTTCACATCGTGGCCACCCTCGTCGATCATCGCCCGGACTTCGGCCACTTTGGATTCCATGGCGGCGATGTAGGACTGGCCACCCCAGCCGGGGTTGACGGTCATCACCAGCACCAGTTGACACAGATCCAGTACATGGGCCACCGCCGATGCCGGGGTGGCTGGGTTCAGGGCTACACCGGCGTCCATCCCCAATTCTCGAACAGCTCCCAGCGTGCGGTGCAGGTGGGGGCAGGCCTCGACATGTACGGTGAGCAGGTCGCAGCCCGCCGCCGCGTAACGGTGGGCCAGCTCATGGGGAGCCTCGACCATCAGGTGAGCCTCGAACGGTAGCGATACCAGGGGTCGGACGGAGGCGATCACGTCGGGGCCGAAGGTGAGGTTGGGCACGAACCGCCCATCCATCACGTCCCAGTGGATCCGGTCGGCCCCGGCCTTCTCCAAACCGGTGCACTCCTCGCCCAAGCGGGCAAAATCGGCAGGTAGCACCGAGGGGGCGATCAGCACCTCAAAGGCCATGATCCGACCCTACCCGGTGTCGGGTTTGCGAACGCGCACCTTTCATCCCCGCGAGTTGCTGGATCATCCGATGGGTTCGACACGCCCGGTGTCGGGTTTGCGAACGCGCACCTTTCATCCTGCTCCGGTGTCTTCGTCCTGCCGAGGCGATTCAGCGCAGCATTCCGCCGTCCACGAACACCGGGCGGCCGCTCATGAACGCAGAGGCATCGCTAGCCAGGAACACCGCGGCTCCCACCAGATCATCGGGGATGCCGAGGCGGCCGAAGATGGTTTCGGCCGCCACCTCGTCCTCGAAGCGGGCTCGGGCCTGGGGATCCCGGGGCAGGATCATGTCGGTGGCCACGGGGCCGGGCACCAGCAGGTTCACCCGCACTCCCCGGGCGGCCCACTCCCGGGACATGGTGGTGGTCCAGTTGGCCATGGCTGCCTTCGCGGCGCAGTAGGCCCCGATGCCCTCCATCGGCTGGAAGGCCCCCAGTGCCCCGATGTTGATGATGGACCCGGTCCCGCCGGCTGCCAGGTGATCCAGCGCCGCCTGCGACAAAAAGAGAGGCCCCTTGAGGTTTACCGCCAGTATGTCGTCCAGCTCCTCGGGGGTGACCCGGGTGGTGAGGTGGGGGCGCAGGATCCCGGCGTTGTTAACCAGGATGTCGAGGCGGCCGAAGTGGCCGATGGTGGCCTCCAGCAGCGGTTGATGCTGGTCGAGGCAGCCAACATCCACCTGGACGGCCAGAGCCTCCCCGCCGGCCGCGACTATTCGATCGGCCAGGTCTTGGCAAGCCTCCAGCGTGCGGCTGGCCGCCACCACCTTCGCCCCCGCCTCGGCCAACCCCAGCGCCAGCGCGCAACCGATTCCCCGGGAGGCACCGGTGACGATGGCCACTCGCCCATCCAGATCGAACCTATCCATTCATCGACGTTACCGGCTGCGGTGCTTTCAAAGTTGGAACCTTCATCCATCACCGCGTGTCCGGTGCTCGCCCCATCTCTGCCTTCAGCGGCGGTGCTTCCAAAGTTGGAACCCTCATCTATCAGCAATGCCGCCCGTGCACGCGGTAGCCTGGTGACCGTGGATGAGCTCGGTTATACCCCCTTCGACTGCGATAACCACTACTACGAGGCGGTGGATGCCTTCACCCGCCATGTCGAACCGGCCATGCAACCCCGTTGCGTGCAGTGGGCTGAGGTGAACGGTCGCCGCTACCACCTGGTGGGGGGAAAGATCAGCCATGCGGTGGTCAACCCCACCTGGGATCCAATCGCGCTGCCCGGAGCGATGCACGACTACTTCAGGGGCAATCCCGAGGGTCGGAACCCCGCCGACATGTTGAGCAGGCGGGAGCAGTTGCCCCGCTACTACGTGGATGACCGGGATGCCCGGGCGGACAAGGTGGCTGAGCAGGGGCTGCGGTCGGTGTGGTTGTTCCCCACGCTGGGAGTGCTCTACGAGGAGCTGATCAAGACCGACATCGCCGCTGTGTGCGCCTTGTTCCGGGGCTTCAACCGCTGGTTGGACGAGCAGTGGGGTTTCTCCTACCGGGACACCCTCTACGCTTCCCCCTACATTGCGCTGGGCGATGTCGAGTGGGCCTGTGAGGAGCTGGAATGGTGCCTGGACCGCGGTGCCCGCACCATCGTGATGCGGCCGGCGGCGGTGTGGACCGCGGACGGATTCAAGTCACCGGCCGACGAGCACTTCGACCCGTTCTGGGCCCGGATCAACGAGGCCGGCATCTGTGCGGTGGTCCACGCCGGCGACAGCGGCTACACCACCCAGGGCTACGACGTGGACGGCTTCGGCTCGGCCGGCATGGCCAAACAGCGCAAGTACAAGCCCAGCATCAAGGCCTACAACATCGAGCGGGCCGCCTACGACTACCTGATCACCCTGGCGCTGGAGAAACTGTTCGAGCGGTTCACCAACCTGAGGGTTGCCTCGGTCGAGAACGGCTCTCAGTTCTTGGGCGACATGTTCCGCAAGCTGGGCCAGGCCACCAAGAAGAACGTCGGGTGGTTCAAAGAGGATCCCTCCGAGCTGTTCCGTCGCCACGTGTGGATCAACCCCTTCTGGGAGGACGACGTGGCCGAAGTGGTTCAGTACATGGGTCCCGATAGGGTGATCTTCGGCAGTGACTGGCCCCACATTGAGGGCATGCCCCAACCGCTGGACTACCTGGTGGAGCTGAAGGACAAGGGCTTCGACGACCCCACCAAGCAGAAGATCCTGCTGGACAACGTCACCGAGCTGAACCGGCTCCAACCGGCCTGACACCCCTGGTGGAAAACCCACCCAGGGCCCGGTTTCTAACCGGTGAGGCGGCGGAGGTCGTAATGGGTTTCTAACCGGTGGGGTCGCGGTGGGGGCGGTGGAGGTCGTAGCGGGTTTCTAACCGGTGGGGTCGCGGTGAGGGCGGCGGAGGTCGTAGCGGGTGATGGCATCGGTCGCGATTGCGGGATCGAGGTCGCCGCACGCGACCAGGCCACTCAAAACGGCGACGATCACGCTGGGGGCGTCGATCTCGAAGAAGCGGCGCAACGACTCCCGGGTGCCGGAGCGACCGAAACCGTCGGTGCCCAGCGGGATGAAAGGGCGGGGAACCCAACGGGAGATCTGGTCGGGTACCAGGGTCATGAAGTCGGTTACCGCCACCACCGGCCCCCGGCCCCCGCCGAGCCGTTGGGTGACCATCGGCACTCTGGGTTCCTCCCCGGGATGGAGGCGGTTCCACCGCTCCACGGCCAGAGCTTCCTCCCGGGCTGCCTTGAACGAGGGGGCGCTCAGCAGATCCACTCCTATCCGGTAGTGCTCGGCCAGCTCGGCCTGGGCATCCCGGGCCGCCTGGTGGGCGGTTCCGGAGAAAATGACGGTGGCCTGCTGGTCAGTGCCGTTCAGCGGGTGGTTCCACTGGTAGAGGCCTGACAGGATCTGCTCGTCGCTGATGAAGTCGGCCCGGCGGGGCTGGCGGTAGTTCTCGTTGTAGATGGTTATGTAGTAGAAGAGGTCCTCGCCACCCCCGTTGCCGTACATCCGAGCCAACCCCGACCGCACGATGGCCCCCAGCTCGTAGGCGAACGCGGGATCGTAGGCGCAACAGGCCGGTACGGTGGAGGCTATCAGGTGGCTGTGCCCGTCCTGATGTTGTAATCCCTCGCCCATGAGGGTGGTGCGCCCCGCGGTCGCTCCCATCAAAAAGCCCCGGGCCCGGGAATCGGCTGCCGACCAGATCAGATCGCCCACCCGCTGGAACCCGAACATGGAGTAGAAGGAGTAGAACGGGACCATGGGCACGCCCGTGGTGGCGTAGCTGGTGGCCGCCGCCGTCCAAGAAGCCAGCGCTCCGGCCTCGGTGATGCCCTCCTGAAGGAGTTGGCCGTCCTGCCCCTCGGCGTAGGACAGCATCAGGTCGTGATCCACCGGCTCATAGAGCTGACCCTCGGATGCGTAGATCTTGAACTCCCGGAACAGGGAGTCCATGCCGAAGGTACGGGCCTCGTCGGGCACGATGGGTACCACTCGGGCCCCGAAGTCCTCGTCGCGCATCATGTTGCGCAGCATCTGGGTGAACACCATGGTGGTGGACACCTGCCGGCCCCCGGACCCCTCGTCGTAGTCGGCGAACAGCTTGTCGTCGGGCAGCTCGAGGGGCCGCCGGATGTTCACCACCCGGGTGGGCAGGGGTCCGTCCAGCTCCCGGCGGCGGGCCATCAGGTACTGGTGCTCGGGGGAGTCGGGCGGGGGTTTGTAGTAAGGGGGGTTGGCATCGTCCTGGAGGGCCTCGGCGGGGATCTCCTCCTCCAGGCGGAGCCGGGAACGCAGCTCCATGAGCTGGGCTGTGGTCATCTTCTTGATCTGGTGGGTGGCGTTGCGGGCTTCCAGGCCCTCGCCCAGCGTCCAGCCCTTGATGGTCTTGGCCAGTATCACCGTGGGCCGGTCGGTGGTCTCCACCGCGGCCTTGTAAGCGGCGTACAGCTTGAGGTAGTCATGGCCGCCCCGGGGCAGGTCCTGGAGTTCCCGGTCGCTCAGGTGGGCCACCATCTGGCGCAGGCGGGGGTCGGGGCCGAAAAAGTTCTCCCTGATGTAGGCTCCCGATTCGGTGGCGTAGCGCTGGTACTCGCCGTCCACCGTGGACATCATCTTTTCCAGCAGCACGCCGTTGACGTCGTTGACCAGAAGCTCGTCCCAGCGCGACCCCCAGATCACCTTGATCACGTTCCAGCCCGAACCCCGGAAGTTGCCCTCCAGCTCCTGGATGATCTTGTTATTGCCCCGCACCGGTCCATCCAGGCGCTGGAGGTTGCAATTCACCACCCAGATGAGGTTGCCGAGCTTGGCCCGGCCCGCCAGCGAGATGGATCCCAACGTTTCGGGTTCGTCGCACTCGCCGTCACCCACGAAGCACCAAACCTGGGACCCGCTGGTGTCCTCGATGTGGCGGTGGTGCAGGTAGCGGTAGAAGCGGGCGTGGTAGATGGAGTTGATGGGCCCCAACCCCATCGACACGGTGGGGTACTCCCAGAAGTCGGGCATGAGTCGAGGGTGGGGGTAGCTGGACAGCCCGTCGCCGTCGATCTCCATCCTGAAGTTGTCGAGCTGCGATTCGCTCAGGCGACCCTCCAGGTACGCTCGGGCATAGATGCCGGGCGCGGCGTGGCCCTGGATGTATACGGCATCGCCGGGCCGCCCGTCCTCCTTGCCCCGGAAGAAATGGTTGAACCCCACGTCGTAAAGGGCGGCCGAGGAAGCGAAGGTGGACAGGTGCCCACCGATGCCGTCGGCCTTCTTATTGGCCTTGACCACCATGACCGCGGCGTTCCATCGGATGAAGGCCCGGATGCGGCGCTCGATGAACTCATCGCCGGGGAAGAACGGTTGCTGGGCGGTGGGGATGGTGTTCACATACGGTGTCTGCACCGTGCCCGGCAAGCCCATGTCCAACTCGTCGGCCCGGTCCAGGAGGCGGCGCAGCAGGTACCGTCCCCGCTGGCGGCCAAAAGCATTGACCACGGCGTCGAGGCTGTCGAGCCATTCCCGGGTCTCATCCGGATCGGTGTCCGGTAGTTGGTGGGAAAAATTCATGGTCACGGCACAATGCTTTCAATTTGGTGGGAAAAATTCATGGTCACGGCGCAATGGTTTCAATTCCGGGGTTTGTTTTGCCAGCACAGAAAGATGCCGGAGTCAAAAAAATTCACCGACCATTACCCAGTCCAAGCACCAATACTTATAGCATAGGAAGATGACCGAATCAGAGAAACCCACGGTGGTGTACACCGATGGGGCTTGCCGGGGCAATCCCGGTCCCGGAGGGTGGGCCTGGGTGGTTCCCGATGGGCGGTCCGGGTCGGGCGGTGCCCCACAGACCACCAGCAACCGGATGGAGCTGATGGGCGTGCGGGAGGCGCTGCTGGCGTTGGATGGGCCACTGGAGGTGTACAGCGACTCGACCTATGTGGTCAACTGCTTTCGCGATGAGTGGTGGCAGGGGTGGCTCCGCCGGGGTTGGCGAACGGCTGACAAGAAGCCGGTGGCCAATCGCGATCTGTGGATGCAGATCATTGAGCAGTTTCAAACTCGATCCATTGTTTTTCACAAGGTTAAGGGCCATTCCGGGGATTACTGGAACGAAGAGGCCGACCGTCTGGCCACCGAAGCCGCCGATCAGCAGTACCAGGTGGAGGAGCAGAGCTTGTTCTGAGTGGGGGGCGGTTGCTCACTGGAGCAGAGCTTGGGAGCAGAGCTTGTTCTGAGTGGGGGGCGGTTGCTCACTGGAGCAGAGCTTGGGAGCAGAGCTTGTTCTGAGTGGGGGGCGGTTGCTCACTGGAGCAGAGCTTGGGAGCAGAGCTTGTTCTGAGTGGGGGGCGGTTGCTCACTGGAGCAGAGCTTGGGAGCAGAGCTTGTTCTGAGTGGGGGGCGGTTGCTCACTGGAGCAGAGCTTGGGAGCAGAGCTTGTTCTGAGTGGGGGGCGGTTGCTCACTGGAGCAGAGCTCTCAGGGTGGCTTCCAGGTCGGGGTGGTGGAACTCGAACCCGGCGGTGGTGAGGGCGGTGGGGTGGGCACGGGTGCTGGAGAACAGCAGTTCGTCGGCCAATTCGCGACCCAGCAGGAGTTGAGGACCGAACCGGGGGATAGCCAGGAAGGCGGGCCGGCGCAGCACCGATGCCAGAGTCCGGGTGAACTCCTGGTTGGTTACCGGATTGGGGGCGCACAAGTTCACCGGCCCGGCAATGTCGGATTCCAGAAGGTGGGTCAGCGCCCGGACCTCGTCCTCCAGGGTAATCCACGGCCACCATTGCCGGCCTCGACCCAGCGGTCCCCCCAAACCCAGCTTGAACAGGGGCAGCATCCGGGTGAGGAAGGGCGCGTTCTCGGCCATGACCAGCCCGGTGCGAGCCAGAGCCACCCTAATACCGGCCGCGGTGGCGCTGGTGGCGGCCGCCTCCCAATCGGCAACCAGGGTGGCCAAAAAACCGGTTCCGGGGCCGGATTCCTCATCCAGCACCTCATCACCCCGGTCCCCGTAGAAGCCGACTGCCGATCCGGCCACCAGCACTCCCGGTGGGTTGGGGTTGGCCATCATGGCTTCAACCAAAAGTTCGGTGGCCCCAACCCGGCTCCGCCGCAACTCCCGGCGGCGGTTTTTTGTCCAGCGCCGGTCTGCGATCCCCGCACCGGCCAGATTTACCACTCCTTCGACCCCGTCGAAGGCATCGTCGTCGATGGCCCCGGTGGCCGGGTTCCAGTAACGGGTGTCGTCGGCTCGGGCGGCTGGATCGCGCCCCAACCGGATGACCTCGTGGCCGGCGGCATTGAGATGGTTCACCAGCGCGGTTCCGATCAATCCCGATGCTCCGGCAACTACCACTCGCATTGGCCCATTTTACGGTCGGGGGGAAGGTTCGATGCGGGCAATCCTGCTATTGCCGTTTATCCGTTCGGGCCTAACGGTTTCTGCTGGAGCAGCAGCTTGGAGGGCGAGGCCGGTAATGTGGTTCCGTGCCTCCATCCGATGAGAAGACACCACCCGGCGAGAACCGTCCTTTCGATATCGAGCAGGGTGGGGGAGAGAAGCCCTCAGCTCCCCGCTCGCTCGCCGATGGGCTCCGCCGGATCAACGCCCGAATGGTTCTGGGCGCGCTGGCCGCAGTGGCGCTTATCGTGTTCATCGCCCAGAACACAGGCGAGGTGGAGGTCAACTTCCTGGGGTGGGACTGGGATCTGCCGTTGTTCCTGCTGTTGCTGATCACCATCGTTCTCAGCGTGGTCTGCGCCGAGATCGCAAGCTGGTACATGGGCCGGCGGCGTAACCGCTGAACCCCCCCTCCCGCCTCGTGAGCACCAGCGGTGCCGGTTTTCCCTGCGGGAGCCCATGGCCGGCGCGGCGTAATCGCTGAGCCCACCATGAGCACCCGCCGGTTGATCCTGCTGGCCCTTCTGTGCGGGGTGGCCATTCTGGTTGCGTTTGCGGTTCAGGCGGTGCTGATCCTGCGATAATCCCGGCATTTATCGAGATCGAAATAGGTGATAATTTGGCGTGGGTTCAGGCGGTGCTGATCCTGCGATGATCCGGCATCGGGCTGGACAGCTAGGCCAGCAATGTCGCGGTATCAGCCACGGTGGTGCTGGGTGGATGACCGCTGGTGATGGGCACCGGTAAGCTGGGGTCGTGAGCAGTGACCATGACCTGGTGGTGGTGGGCGGTGGTCCTGGAGGCTACGCCGCCGCGCTGTACGGGGCCGCCGCCGGCCTGGATGTCGCCATGGTCGAGAAGCAGAAGTTGGGAGGGACCTGCCTGCACGTGGGTTGCATTCCGGCCAAGGAGCTGCTGGAGACCGCGGCGGTGTACCGCACTGTGGCTCACGCCGGCCGGTTCGGCATCACCGCGGGGGCACCGGTGGTGGACATGGGGGCGGCCCAGGCTCGCAAGCAGCAGATCGTGGATCAGCTCCACAAGGGCGTGAGCAAGCTACTGGAGGGGCGGAAGGTTACCCTCCTGGACGGCTGGGGTTCGCTGGAGGCGGATCGAACGGTGTCGGTCTCGGGTGGGGAATCGGGCGAGATCACGCTTGCCGCCGATCACGTTATTTTGGCCACCGGGTCGGTGCCCCGGACCTTGCCCGGCTTTGAGGTGGACGGGGAGCGGATTATGACCAGCGATGACCTCCTGTCCATAACCGCCCTGCCGAAACGGGCCGCGATCATCGGCGGTGGGGCCATTGGGTTGGAGTTTGCCTCGTTGCTGGCCGATCTCGGATCCGAAGTCACGGTGCTGGAGGCTCTACCCCGCATCCTGATGGGAGCCGATAACGATGTGGCGAGGCTGCTGGGGCGAGCGTTCAGGAAGCGGGGCATCGAGGTGAGATCGGGCGTGACTGTCAACAGTTGCCGGAGCGCCGGTGATGCCATCGAACTCGACATTGAGGGCAACGATCCCCTCGCGGTGGATGTGGTGGTGGTGTGCGTGGGTCGCCAACCATTCACCGACGGCCTGGGTCTGGACACTGCTGGGGTAAAAAAGGACGAGGGGGGGTACGTGGCAGTGGATGAGTACTGCCAAACATCCCTTCCGGGGGTTTACGCCGTGGGTGACGTGATCCGAACCCCGCAGTTGGCCCACGTGGCCTTTGCCGAGGCCATCCTGGTGGTTAAGCACCTGCTGGGGGAGTCGCCGACACCGGTGGACTATGCCAATGTTCCGTGGGCCATCTACTCCCATCCCGAGGTGGCCTTCGTGGGCCACACCGAGGAGTCGGCCATTGAGGCTGGGCACAACGTGGTCACTTCCGTGCACCGGTTCACCGGTAACGGGCGAGCCATGATCGTGGGGGAGACCGACGGATTGGTCAAGGTGATAGCCGAGCGGTCTGTTGACGGTACCGGGGGGCGCATCCTCGGGGTTCACATGGTGGGGTCGTGGGTGACCGAGCAGCTTGGCCAGGGTTACCTGGCCGTGAACTGGGAGGCCACCGTGCCCGAGGTTGCCGAGTTCATCCAGCCCCACCCCACCATGAGCGAGCTGTTCGGCGAGTCGGTGCTGTCATTGACGGGTCGGGCACTGCACTGAGCACCATGTATTCGCCCACAACGGTACGGAGATTCGATGTCTGAACAGGATGGAAGAGCACCATGTATTCGCCCGCAACGGTACGGAGATTCGATGTCTGAACAGGATGGAAGAGAAGCATCGGGGGGATTTGATGTCTGAGGTCAGGATGCCCCAATTGGGGGAGACGGTGGTGGAGGGGACCATCACCCAGTGGTTCAAGCAGGTGGGGGAAGAGGTTGCCGAGGATGAGCCCCTCTTCGAGGTATCCACCGACAAGGTGGACTCCGAGGTGCCATCCCCCATGTCGGGGGTGTTGTTGGAGATCGTGGCCGCTGAGGGTGAAACCGTGGAGGTGGGGGCGGTGATTGCCATTCTGGGTGAGACGGGCACAGCCTCGGTTCCTTCTGTGCCGGTTTCGGAGCCGGTGCCGCTTCCTTCTGTGCCGGTTTCGGAGCCGGTGCCGCTTCCTTCTGTGCCGGTTTCGGAGCCGGTGCCGGTTTCTCCCGTGCCGGAACCTTCCCCAGAGCTGGTGGAGGAGTCGAGTGCTCAGTTATTGACCGGCGAGGCGATGGTGCTGTCACCGGTAGTGCGCCGCCTTATCCACGACAACGAGCTGGACCCTTCACGGATCACCGGGACGGGCAAGGGCGGGCGCATAACCCGCGCCGATGTCGAGGCGGTAATTAGCCAGAATCGCAGGGCCGGTGGCCCACCGGCACCGGCTCCGACCTCGGCCCCCCCTGCTCCCAGTCGAGCATCGGGGCGGGACACCATCGTGCCCCTCAGCAACATCCGCCGCATCACTGGCGAGCACATGGTGCGATCCAAGGCTGTGGCTCCCCATGTGCTCACTGCGGTTGAGGTGGATTTCGAGCGGGTTGAGCAGGTACGCCAGGCCCATCGCCAGCAGTTCCGGGCTGATAACGGCTTCAGCCTGACCTACCTGCCGTTCATTGTCCGGGCGGTGTGCGACTCCCTTCACGCTTACCCGCACATCAACGCCTCGGTGGGTGACGGCGAGCTGGTGGTCCACAACTACGTGAACCTGGCCGTCGCCGTGGACCTCGACTTCCAGGGACTCCTGGCCCCGGTGGTCGTAGATGCCGACCGCAAGCGTCTGGTGCCCATAGCCCAGGAGATAGCGGACCTGTCGCAACGAGCTCGGGCCAAGAAGCTGAACGCCGACGAGATCTCCGGTGGCACCTTCACCCTCACCAACCCCGGCCAGTGGGGCACGATGATGCAGTTTCCCATCATCAATCAGCCTCAGGTGGCCATACTGTCCACCGATGGCATTCGCCGCCGGCCGGTGGTCATAACCGGGGAGGACGGAACCGAGGCCATCGCCATCCACTCGGTGGGCGTGCTGGCCCTGGCCTGGGATCATCGGGCCTTCGACGGAGCCTATGTGGCCGCGTTTCTCGACCACCTGCGCTCCATTATCGAAACTCGCGACTGGCACGCCGAGATTCCGTGATCTGCGAGATTCCTTGAGCTGTTCAGATGCGATGGGGCTTCCGGCGATGGTGTCCCCGGCGGTGGGTGATTTGCCGTGAGCCTTCGGATTCGATGGTTGGGTCGGGTCGCCTATCGGGATGCCCACGCTTGCCAGCAGGCCCTGCTCCAGCGGAAGGGCAACTACCTGCTGCTGCTGGAGCACCCCCACGTGTTCACCCTGGGGTTGAGGGGGAACGAATCCAACATCCTGGTCGACCCCGCCGATGTGGGGGCCGAGTTGGTGCATACCGACCGGGGTGGGGACGTCACCTATCACGGTCCCGGCCAGCTCGTCGGCTACCCGGTGATGACCGTGCCCGGCAAGCGGGGCGGGGGCCTGGCCGACACGGTGGCCTACGTGCGCTCGGTTGAGCAGCTCCTGATCGATGTGCTGGGTGATCTCGGGCTCACGGGCTGCGGTAGGTTGGCCGACTATCCCGGAGTATGGGTGGCACCCGGGGGCGACAATCCCCGCAAGATCGCGGCCATCGGTGTGCGTCTCAACCGCACCCGCTCCATGCACGGTTTCGCCCTGAACGTGAACTGCGACCGGGAATGGTTCGACCGCATCGTGCCTTGTGGCATTCCCGACAAGGCGGTCACCACTCTGGCCGGCGAGGGGCTTGAAGTTTCCATGAGGGAGGTGGTGGATGCGGTAGCCGTCCGGGCCGCCGACCGTTGGGGCCGGGGGGAAGTGGATCGCGCCGATGTGGCCTGGCGCCACAGCCCCGATGATCTGAGCTCGTTCAGCGGAGGTCGGGTACCGGACGGGGGTACCGACGGTGAGGGTCGCCGGCAGCATCCCTCCCGTGTCCCCTTCAGCGGAGGTCGGGTACCGGACGGGGTCGCCCATAATAAGGCTCGCCGGCAGTCCCGGATGGTCGAGGCCGGGTTGGGGGAAGGGCTGGCCATAACCGAGCGGAAGCCACCCTGGTTGCGGGTGGCGCTGCGAACCGGCCCCGAGTTCCGCAGGCTGCGGTCGGTGTTGCACCATCGCGATCTGGTGACGGTGTGCGAGGAGGCCGGGTGTCCCAACATCTACGAGTGCTGGAACGAGGGCACGGCCACGTTCATGATCAACGGCGAGCGCTGCACCCGGGCGTGCGGGTTCTGCCTGGTGGACACCCGGTATCCCGAACCCCCCGATCCCGACGAACCCGAGCGGGTTGCCGATGCGGTGGAAGCCATGGATCTGGACTACGCGGTCATCACCGCGGTGGCTCGTGATGATCTGCCCGATGGGGGAGCCGCAGGTTTTGCCGCCACGGTGGCCGCCGTCCGCAGCCGTACCCCCGGGGCGCGGGTGGAGGTTCTCATCCCTGATTGCCGGGGTGATCCCAGCGCTCTCAACGTGATCTTTGCCGCCCGACCGGACGTGTTGAACCACAACATCGAGACGGTGGCTCGGCTCCAGCGGGTGGTACGGCCCTCGGCCGGTTATGCCCGCAGCCTGGCCGTGCTGGGCCGGGCCAAGAGGGCGGGGCTGGTCACCAAATCCTCGATCATTGTCGGGATGGGGGAGACCGACGAGGAAGTGGCCCAGACCATGGCCGATCTGGCCGCGGTGGGCACCGATATCCTTACCGTGGGCCAGTACCTGCGACCCACGAGCCATCACCTGCCGGTGGCTCGCTGGGTGCCTCCCGAACGGTTCGAGTGGTACCAGCAGGCCGGCCTGTCGCTGGGCCTCTCCCATGTGGAGGCCAGTCCCCTGACCCGGAGTTCTCACCACGCCCAGCAGGCCTATTCCCAAGCTCTGCTATCGACAGCCGAAGTGAGAGGGGCATAATGGTGAGGCAGTTCCTAGGAGTCGAGTATCCGGTGGCTGAGCGTTTGGTGACCAGGATGGTTTACGGTGCCAGTCGTGATGGTGTGTATCCAGTCGAGTATCCGGTGGCTGAGTGTTTGGTGACCAGGAGGTAGATGTTGGCGATGTTCTGTCAAAGGATGGATCGGGTGCGGGCCCTCATGGTCGGGGAGGGGGTGGATGTGCTCCTGCTGTCGGTAGGGGCCGATCTGCCTTACTTCTGCGGTTACGAAGCCATGCCCCTGGAGCGGTTGACCATGCTGGTCGTGCCCCGCGAGGATCACGCCCGCCTCATCGTCCCCCGGCTGGAGGCCCCGAGGGTGGTGGAGCGTCCCGACGTGTTCGAGATCCTCACCTGGGATGAGACCGACGATCCCATCGAGTTGGCTCGCGGCCTCATCGGTGCCGCCTCGGTGGCGGCCATCGGTGACCACACCTGGGCCGGGTTCCTGGTGGATCTCATGGGGGTACTGCCCTCGGTGGAGTTTCGCCGGGCTTCCGAGCTGACCAGCCCATTGCGCCAGATCAAGGATGCTGCCGAGGTGGAGTCGCTCAGAGCTGCCGCTGCCGCCGCCGACAGAGTGGCCGCCGCCCTCCAGGCCGGTGATATCCCCCTGGTCGGGCGAACCGAGGCCCAGGTGTCGGCCGAACTGGGCCGGCGGCTGCTGGCCGAGGGTCATCAACGGGTCAACTTCGCCATCGTGGCCGCAGGAGCCAACGCGGCCAGCCCCCACCACGAACCGGGGGAGCGGGTTATCCGGCCGGGCGAGGTGGTGCTGTGCGACTTCGGGGGAACCCTGGCGGGCACCGGCGGGGTGGGTTACTGCTCCGACATAACCAGGTGCGTGCATCTGGGCGATCCGCCCCCGGAGCTGACCGATGCCTATGAGGTTTTGTTCGAGGCTCAGGCAGCTCAGGTGGCGGCCTCGGTTGCCGGACAGCCCTGCCAGGAGGTGGACCGGGTGGGTCGGGCAATGATCACCGAGGCCGGTTTCGGCGACAACTTCATTCACCGGACCGGTCACGGCATCGGTACCGAGGCCCACGAGGATCCCTACATCGTGGAGGGCAACCTTCGGGAGCTTCGTCCCGGTCACGCCTTCTCCATCGAACCCGGCATTTACCTGCCCGGACGGTGGGGGTTGAGGCTGGAGGACATCGTGGTGGCCGGCGTAGATGCCCCCGACAACCTGACCACCGCCGACCACCACCTGGCGCTCATCGACGCCTGATCCCCCCTCCCGATCCCCAGCACTGTGCGCCTTCGAGTAGGGCTTTGAGGTGATTGAGCTTCAGCCGGCCACGGTTCTGTTGCAACTGGCCGTTGGTGGTTTGGCCTTCACTTGGGTCACCACCCGGCGGCGGGAGGCCGGGCTGGGTTACGGCTGGCTGATGCGCAGTTTTTTCGGGCTCCTGGCCGGGGGTGGGGCCGGGCTGGGTTTTGCCACCGATCCGGTGGCGGTAAGGGACTGGGCCGCGGTAGCCACTTCCATGGCTGCGGCGGTCGCTCTGGTGGTGTCGGTGGTCCGGCGGCGGGCCGGGGTGAGCGGTCAGCGGGAACGGGCGCAGCGGCGCAGCCGCGAGATGGCGGCCATGACCGGCATCGACCGGGTCGAGCCGCGCTTCGACCCCAACCGGGCGGAGTTCCCCCCGGCACTGGATCTGGTGGCCCCCCTGATCGGGCTTATAGGGGTGGTGGCCGGTGGGCTGGACGCCGGGGATCCGGCCGTACTGGCCGTGGCCCGCACGGTTGTTGGGGCCTTCTTTTTGGGGGCGGTTACCAGCTCCATGCTGCTGGGACACTGGTACCTGGTCCAGCCCGGCCTGGCCCGGGGCCCGCTGCTGGAACTGGTCCGCTGGACGGGTTTGCTGTGGCTCCCCGAGCTGGTGGTGATGCTGTGGCCGGTGGGCATGGTCTCGGTGCTCAACGGGAGCATCGACGACGGTTACAACGGTCTTTTGGGCTGGTTCTGGGGGGCATGCACCATCACCACCATCGGGCTGGTGATCCTGGCCCGGGCTGCTTTGCGAGAGCGGTTCTACTCCGCGGTGATGGCCGCTACCGGGTTGCTGTACCTGGGTATCCTCACCGCCTTCGGCATGGACCTGGTGGCCCGGGTGCTGCTCGACACCACATAACCGGATAGCCGGAGTGTTGCTGGACACCACATAACCGGGAGCAGATCTCGAAGTGGTGGGGAGGTGGGTTAGCGGGCGATGAAGTCCTTCGAGCGATTGGGAGGTGGGTTAGCGGACGATGAAGTACTTGGCCTGGGGGTGATGGCAGATGAGCGCCGAGGTGGTTTGCTCGGGTTGGTACTGGAAGCTGGTCTGCTCGCCAACCTCGATGCCGAGACGGTCGGATTCGAGCAGTTGGGCCACGGTGAGGTTGTCCTCCAGGTCGGGGCAGGCCGGGTAGCCCCAGGAGTAGCGTCCACCCCGGTACTGCTGGCGGAACAGGCCGCTCAGGGTGGGGCCGTCCTCGGCCACGAACCCCCACTCGGTGCGGATGCGGTGGTGCCAGTACTCGGCCAGAGCCTCGGCCATCTCCACCCCGAGACCGTGCAGGAGCAGGTATTCCTGGTAGCGATTGTCGTTGAACAGCTTGGCGGTGGCTCTGGACACCTCGGCCCCCATGGTGACGATGTGGAAAGCGGCGTAGTCCACCTCGTCGCCGGCGGCCGGGCGGAAGAAGTCGGCGATGCACAGGAACGGATCCCGGGGCTGGCGGGGATACCGGAAGCGGCAGAGCTCCGCCCCCCGGTCGGGGCTTTCCCACACCACCAGGTCGTCCCCGCTGCCGTTCACCGGAAAGTAGCCGTACACCACCTGCGGTACCAGAAGTCCCTGGGCGGTGGCCGTGGTTAGCTGGTCACGCATGATGGGACGTATGCGGTTCTTGAAGGCGGCATCGTCCTCGCCACCGGTGGGGCGGAACTGCCACTGGTTGCGAAACAGGGCGGTCTCGTTGACGTATTCAGCGATGCCGGCCACCGGTATGCCCTTGACCACCCGGGACCCCAGGAAGGGGGGATCGAACACCGGGTTGCCGGTGGTCACCGACGGGGCCCGTGCCGGCCGGTCGGAGAGATCCCCGGGCGAGTCGCGGCGAGCCCGGCGGGGCAGATCACGGCCTCCCGGCCGGCGACCGAACTCGGGATCATCAATACCGGAACGGCGCAGCTCACCCAGCCGATCCATCACCGCCAGGCCCTCGAAGGCATCCTTGCCGTAGAACACTCGGCCCCGGTAGGTTTCCCGCATGTCCCGTTCCACGTAAGTACGGGTCAGGGCCGCGCCCCCCAGCAGTACCGGGATGTGCTCAAGGCCGCGGTTGTTCAGCTCCTCCAAGTTGTCCCTCATGATGAGGGTGCTCTTCACCAGCAACCCACTCATACCAATGGCATGAGCATCCACCTGGGTAGCCCGCTCGATCATCTCGTTTATGGACACCTTGATGCCCAGGTTGTGAACCTCGTACCCGTTGTTGGTCAAGATGATGTCCACCAGGTTCTTGCCGATATCGTGCACATCACCCCTGACGGTGGCCAGCACGATCCGGCCCTTGCTCCCGGTTTCGTCGGACTTCTCCATGTGCGGTTCCAGATACGACACAGCGGACTTCATGGTCTCGGCCGACTGGAGCACGAACGGGAGCTGCATCTCCCCGGAGGCGAACAGATCGCCCACCGTCTTCATCCCGGCCAGCAGGGGGCCATTGACTATGCCCAGTGCCGCAGTGCCGGCCAGGGCCTCATCCAGGTCGGCATCCAGACCATCCCGGTCGCCGTCGATGATCCGCTGTTCCAAACGCTGCTCCACCGGCCACCC
The DNA here is from genome assembly GCF_965202595.1 of Candidatus Poriferisocius sp. Lineage (GTDB taxonomy): Bacteria > Actinomycetota > Acidimicrobiia > Acidimicrobiales > Bin134 > Poriferisocius. The sequence goes on along the minus strand of NZ_OZ241836.1, from coordinate 1,351,282 downwards.
GGAGCGGTCCTCCCCGGCGGTGGCGGCAACGGCAACGTTCTCGAACGCCGCCATGAGCTCCATCAGCGGGTCGTAGCCCTCCCGGCCCCCCGATGCGATTCCCGCCGCCCCCCGGCGGTCGTAGATCAGGTCCAGGCACACATCCCGGTGGTGGGGTTCCACCCGGTTCAGCGGGATGATCCGCCCGGCATGGACGATGGCCGAGTCCAGCCCTGCGGCCAGGCACTCGTGCAGGAAGACGGAGTTGAGCACGTGACGGGCCGCCGGCCTCAGTCCGAACGAAACGTTGGACACGCCGAGAATGGTGTAGGTACCGGGCAGCTCGGCCTTTATGCGCCGGATGGCTTCGATGGTGGCCAGGCCGTCCTTGCGCAGATCCTCGTCGCCGGTGGACAGCGGGAATGTCAGGGTGTCGAATATCAGATCCGGCGGGGCCAGCCCGTAGCGCTCAACCGCCAGATGATGAAGGCGATGAGCCACCCGCATCTTCCATTCCAGATCCCGAGCCTGCCCCTCCTCGTCAATGAGCAGGCACACCACCGCGGCACCGTGTTCCCGGGCCAGAGACAGCACCCGGTGCAGGCGCGACTCCTGGCCCTCGCCGTCCTCCAGGTTGGCCGAGTTGAGGACGGCCCTACCCCCGATCCACTCCAGCCCCGCCTGCATCACATCGGGCTCGGTGGAGTCGAGCACCAGGGGGACGGTTACCCCGGTGGCGAACCGTCGGGCCAGCTCGTCCATGTCGGCGGTACCGTCACGCCCCACGTAGTCGACGCACAGATCCAGCAGGTGGGCACCCTCGCTCACCTGGTCACGGGCGATCTGAGCGCAACCGTCCCAGTCGGACTCCAGCATGGCGTCGCGGAACTTGCGGGAGCCGTTGGCGTTGGTGCGCTCTCCCACCATGAGGAAGGAGGTGTCCTGGTCGAAGGGTACCGCGGTGTAGATGGAGGTGGCCGAGGGGGTCAGCCGCCCGGTCCGGCGGGCGGGGGTCAGGTGCCCACAACGGTCGATGACCGCCTTGAGATGCTCAGAGGTGGTACCGCAGCAGCCGCCGACCACGCTTATCCCCAGATCGGTGATGTAACGGGCCAGGTGGTCGGCAAACTCGTCGGGGCCGACATCGTAGTGCATGCGACCGTCCACCACCCGGGGGAGCCCGGCGTTGGGGCTACAGGCCACCGGTACCGGACACTGCTCGCACAGCAACCGCAGGTGCTCGCCCATCTCGGCCGGGCCGGTGGCGCAGTTGAGCCCGAAAGCGGCGGGGCCCAGGGGAACCAGCGCGGCCAGCGCGGCACCGATCTCGGTACCGGGCAGCATCCGGCCGGTCAGCTCGATGGTGACCTGAACCTGTAGCGGCACCTCCCGCCCGGTGGCGGCCATGGCCCGGCGGCATCCGTTTATGGCCGCCTTGGCCCCCAGCAGATCGTACTGGGTCTCGATGTTGAACAGATCCACCCCGCCGTCCAGCAGGCCCCGGGCCTGGACCTCGAAGGCATCCCGCAGCTCGGCGTAGCGTATCTGGCCCAAAGATGCCATCTTGGTTCCCGGCCCGATCGACCCCGCCACCCAGCGTAACTGCCCGGGCCGGGAGTGGGCGTGGGCCGCTTCCCGGGCAATTCGGGCCGCGGCCCGGTTGATCTCGTAGGCCCGGTCGGCGATGCCGTACTCGGCCAGGGGCACCGCGAACGCCCCGAAGGTGGCGGTTTGCACCGCGTCCACCCCCAAACCCAGATACATGTCGTGCATCCCGGCGATGATTTCGGGGCGGGTCAGGCATAGCAGTTCGTTGCAGCCCTCCAGATCGGGGCCACCGAAGTCGTCGGCGTTGAGGGCCAGTTCTTGAATGTAGGTTCCGAAGGCACCGTCGTAGATGAGAACCCGCTCACGGGTCGCCTCCTGGTAGGAGACCATGGATAGTGAGGTTACCGTTCACGGGGTGGGCAAGTGGTACAAGTAATATCGCGGAGCCACTGAGATGCCGGCAGCACAAAGACAGGGGAGGTCCGGTGATTGTGTTTCGAGCCAGTATGGGGGTTTGGGTGGGGGAGGTCCGGTGATTGTGTTTCGAGCCGGTATGGGGGTTTGGGTGGGGGAGGTCCGGTGATTGTGTTTCGAGCCGGTATGGGGGTTTGGGTGGGGGAGGTCCGGTGATTGTGTTTCGAGCCGGTATGGGGGTTTGGGTGGGGGAGGTCCGGTGATTGTGTTTCGAGCCGGTATGGGGGTTTGGGTGGGGGAGGTCCGGTGATTGTGTTTCGAGCCGGTAGGCAGATCCCGGCGCGCTCTGAGCTTCATTCGGTGGGTGTGTGTTCGGGCGATGGTTTCGATTGGCCCGAAGGTTTGGACCGCAGGGTGCTGGACGGGCGGGGGTTCGAGGCCAAGCCCGGTCAGGTGGAGATCGTGTCGGGAGCAGACCGCCCGGTGGCGGTGGTAGGGCTGGGGCCACCCGGCCAGGTCACCGCCGCGGTGGTGCGCCGGGCGGGGGCCGAGCTGGCCCGTTCGGCCAAGCGGCTACGGCGCATCACGGTGTCGGTGCTGGATGCCGTGCACTCGGAGCTGGATCGCCGGGAAGCGCTGCGGGCACTGGCCGAGGGGATGGTTCTGGGTTCGTACTCCTACGGGGCCTTCAAAACCGAGCCCGCCCCCAACAAGTTGGCTACGGTCACCATTATCGGCCCGGGGGGCAGGGCGGTAACCGCGGCGCTGGAGCGGGGACGGCGGGTGGCCGAGGCGGTGTGCTTCGCTCGCGACCTGGTGAACGAACCCGGTGGTTCGCTCACTCCCGCCCGGTTCGCCGGCATAGCGCAGGAGGTGGCCGAGCGGGAGGGCCTGGAGGTGTCGGTACTCGACCTGGACGGCATTCGCGAGGCCGGGCTGGGTGGGCTGCTGGGGGTCAACCGGGGGTCGGAGCAGCCCCCCCGGTTTGTGGAGGTGGGCTACACCCCGGCCCCGGAGGTCGAGTGTCGGGGATCGGTGGCGCTGGTGGGCAAGGGGCTGACGTTCGATGCCGGCGGCCTGTCCATCAAGACGGGTACCGGCATGATGACCATGAAGTGCGACATGAGTGGGGGGGCTGCGGTTCTCGGGGTGATGTCCGCCATATCCTCGGTGGCCCCCCCGGTGAGGGTTACCGGTTACATTCCCATGACCGACAACATGCTGGGGGGTGACGCCACTCGACCTGGTGACGTGCTCACGATGGCCAACGGCAAGACCGTGGAGGTGCTCAACACCGATGCCGAGGGCCGGTTGGTGCTGGCTGACGCGTTGTCGGTGGCCTGCCGCACAGAACCCGATGCGGTGGTTGACCTGGCCACCCTCACCGGGGCATGCATGGTGGCGCTGGGCCCGAGGGTGGCCGGGCTAATGGGCAACAACGAGGTATGGGTCGACCAACTGGCTGATGCCGCCGAGCGCACCGGGGAACGAGTGTGGCGGCTACCGCTGCCCGAGGACTACCGGAGTCAACTGGAGTCACCGGTGGCCGACATGAAGAACATCGGAGGGCCCCACGGCGGGGCGCTGGTGGCCGGGTTGTTCCTGTCCAATTTCGTGGCCAAAGGCATCCCCTGGGCCCACCTGGACATTGCCGGTCCGGCGTTCACCGATTCCGAGGACGGGGAGATCACCAAGGGGGGCACCGGTTTTGGTGTACGCTTGCTTTTGGATACGCTGGAGAGGTTTGAGCCCCCAGTACCGGCCTGAGCAAGGCTGAAATTCAGGCCTGGAAGGGACTTCCAAGAATGAAATCGAAAGCGCGAGTGCTTGCTGCGGCCGCGGTCTTCCTGATATCGGTGCTGCCGGTCACGGAGGTCAATGCTCAATCGGAGGCCCATGAGGTTGCTCCTACTTTTCATGGCAAGTCCCGATGGTTCAAGAACCACTACGACTCCAACTACCGGTATGCCTGCCCAGTTGCCAAGTCGGATAAGCAAACTTGGGCAAAGTGGGTCTGGTCCAATATGCCAGCAGGCTACTATAGAATTGAAGTTTATATTCCACCGCATGAAGCGACGGCGGTAGTTACTTACAATATCAGAAGTAACGGCAATGACCCAGTTGTTGACCCGGTACAACTTGTCCAGGCCGAAAAAAGAGGTAGGTGGGCTACAGTTGCCAACTTCAACTATGGTGGAGGGCAGCTTTGGTTGACTTTGAGTAATCATGGCACCAGGTCAAGCGGTGCCTATGACTGGTGCTCCTGGGGTGGTGATCACAGTATTGGAGCAGCGAATGCTCGTCTTATTTCGATAGATGAGAGCGATATGACTGCTTCATCTGAACCTTTAGAACCTGGCAGTTATATTGAGCAAGAGGGCAACAATTACGATAGAACTTTATCGCCATTTTATGAAGACCTATACGCCCAGTACATTGAACAGAGTCCAAACGGAGGCATGTGCGAGGAGTGGAGCACCAGAAGGAAACCGTCAACCAACAAGTTATGGATACTGACATATCCTTGGTATGCTTTCTATCTTGGTGAGTGTACTTCATGGGTTCAATTCAGAGTGAGAGGTACAGTATTGGCGGAATTTGACAATGGGTATGGCCGTGGTGAATCCGGCGGTGGCATTTGGGGTCATGCCGGGCAATGGGACAATATTGCTTCTAAGTTGGGGGGTTTGGGGGTCAAGGTTACCCAAACCCCCAATAAATTTGCAGTGGCTCAATGGAAACCAGGTCGGATTTCAGGGACAAGCATCGGGCATGTTGCTTTTGTGGAAGCAGTGTCTGAGGATGGCAACACTATCTGGGTATCCGAGATGAACCAGAACAACGTCATACTGTGTTATGTGAGCGTGCGGAGCATTGTCCGGGGTACACCTGCTTGGCCCGACAAGTTCATTCAGTTTGGTGAGGTTTGATGGTTTGTTTTCATTCAGTTAGGTAAGTTTTGAGGGTTTTTTCATTCAGTTAGGTGAGGTTTGATGGTTTGTTTTGTCGGGCTGGTTCTGGTTGAGCAGCAGGAATAGCCCGAAGGCACCGGCAGCCAGGAGCGCAACGAGCGGGCCGAGCAGCCACCGGCGGGGGTGAACGAGCTGGTCGATGGCCTCCACCGACCAGAGGGCCGCGGCGATCCCAGCCGCGCTGGCCAGGATGTTGATCACGACATGGCGGGCAGTGGCGGGCATTGCAGTCCGTCCGAAGCATCCGCAGGGCACCGCCGACCCTGAGCGGATCATGGCCCCGGCCACCATCGCGAACCCCGAGTAGAGAACGGCCAGGCCGATCGCCGGCCCCACGCCGCCCAGCACGAAGGCTCCCACCGCCACCGCCAGCTCCGCGATACCCAGTACCCGAACCATCCACAAATGGTGGGGGAGCCCCAGCCGGGCCAGAGCCACCGACGCGGGCTCGGGGGTGATGGCCTTGGCCGCTCCGGCCCCCCCCAACAGAAGCGCGACCATCAGGTAAACCGCAACCACTACGTACATCGGGGATCAGCGCACGAAACGTTTCCCGCCGGTCACGGTTGCCCTACCGGCGAGCGCCTGCACCTCGGGCGTATCGGGGGTCAGCGCACGAAACGGCGCAGGACGTGCCGGCGGCGGTCGGCATTAAGGGCGGCCCTGTCATCTGCGCTGAGGCGGGGGGTGTCGGGGTGGAGGCAGCCATCCACACTGGTCATCGCCAGCAGTTTCAGCGACGGCACCGGCACGGTATCGGCATTGTTCCACCGGTAGGTTATTGCCCCTTGGGGGCAGCCGCTCAGGGCTATCCAGTTCTGGATGCCGGGATCGCGGTGGGAGATGACCACCCGCAGAACACCATCGGGATCGAGGCGGGCCTGGGAATCGTTGAGGGTGGTTGGAAGGTTCACGTAGTCCAGGCTCTGGAACCACGTATCACCCACCTGGATGTTCCAGTACCGGCAGTTCGGCGGGGTCACCTCCAGCAGCAGAGCCTGATCTTGGGCCACCTCGTACCAGCACTGGCCGTAGGATTGCTGGTCACTGCCGCCGAGGCCGGATTCGCTCACCTTGTGCTCGGGAACGTGGGCGAAGGAGTTGATCTGGCCCTGGTCGCGCTGGGCCAGGGCGAAATCGGTCCAGAACTTGGGCACGGTACTGATCTCGTCGGCCAGGTCGTCCAGTCGCAGGGAGGTCAGTTCCGGGTCCAACCGGGTGGGTGGTCCGGTCGGGTCCAGGCACTCCAGGTAAAGCTGGGCGTGCTCCTCGGTGCTCCAGTCGGAAAAGAACTGGCGCACGAACAACCGGCATGTCCGGGGCTCGAGTTGATACCAGTTGCCGGGGTGGTTGCCGGGGTCGGGGTTGGGGCTGAACACCACGTCTATACGACCGCCGCCGGTATCGATCAGGTCGGGACTGCCGACATTGAGCAGTTGGGTGATGCGGCCCCGCCCGAACCGCAGATCCATGAGCGACAGCCCCAGATAGCGCAAGGTGTCGATGCGGCCGGTGAGACGGTAGGTTCGGCTGAGGTCCACCGGTGCCGACATGTACAGCCCGTCGGGGTTGTCCTGGCCCACCTTGGAGGGGAAGACCCAGCCGAGTTCGGGGCGGTCGGTGTCATTGTTCTCGATTGCCCGGTCGATGGCCCAGCAGAGCATGCGGAGCTGATGGCGCAAACCCTCGGCCTGCTCGGAGGCATCCACCCCCAGTTGGGGGTCGAAGATGTAATCGGCCGACTTCTTGAGCGAGTCGCACAGCCGTTCCCAGGAGGCTCTCAGGTTGTTGTCCATCCCCCAATGTCTAGCCGGATATCCGGGACCGAGCCCGATTTGACCCCACCCAGGCCGTATCAGGCCATGCCGGCAGGGGTCAGGGGGTGATGGGCCGAGTGGGAGCGCTGGAGGTGCTTGGGCAAGCGACGGAGCTGGGAGTGGTTGAGCGGGGGTAACCGGCGGCGGATGGCGTAGCTGGCATGGCCCTCGGCAGCCAGCCGGAACATCACCAGCCGCTGGAAGGTCCGGTGAAGTCCGCCCCGGGGCCCGGCTTTGGGGCTGATCCCCAATTGCAGGGCAGTGGCGCTGACCCAGAGCTCGAACCCGTCCGGGCGCTTCTCGAGCTCGTGGGCGATGTAGCGCATGAGCCAGGCGGCGGTGGGGCCGATCACCCCCAGCCAGAACTGTTCGACATATCTCGAGCGGGGGTCGTACCCGTTCTCCTCGGTCATGATGTCGAGCCAGGGCTCAATCCACAATGATGAGTGAGTAAAGCTGGAGCTCATGGAAGGACTACTTCTGCCGGCTGGTGCCGTGCTGGCTATGGGGAGGAAGATTTAGATACATATTGCTACTTTTCATGTAACCCTGTCAAGGGCCCTGCTGATTATTTTTGGCAGTTCGGCGTCTGGAGGGTGGAATCGAGGCCGGGGTTGGAAAAATCGGACTAACCCGGTAGGATTTGTGGGGAATAGTTTCCGAGCAACCCCGACGCTTTGCTCCCGTACCGAGGTGACCGTTGCCATGCCCACCTTCAGAGAAATGCTCAGAGCCGCCAAGGCGGAGATCCGGGAGACCGATCCGGCCGGGGCCGAGGCGATGCTGGCCCGGGGGGCGGTGCTGCTCGATGTCAGGGAACCCGACGAGTTCGAGCAGGGGGCGGTGCCCGGTTCCATCCACATTCCCCGGGGCAACCTGGAACCCAACGTGGAGAACCGGTTACCGGCCAAGAACGCCCCGGTGGTGGTCATGTGCGCGGGCGGGGTGCGCTCGGCGTTCGCCGCTCGAACGCTCCAGGAGATGGGCTACGGCGATGTGGTTTCCATGGATGGGGGGTTCAACCGCTGGAAGGACGAGGGTCGTGACTGGTCCCTGCCGGTGTCGCTCTCTGCGGAGCAGCGCAACCGATATCACCGTCACTTGCTGCTACCCGAGGTGGGCACCGAGGGGCAGCTAAAACTGCTGGAGGCCAAGGTTCTGTGCCTGGGTGCCGGTGGGCTGGGCTCCCCGGCAGCCCTTTATCTGGCCGCGGCGGGAGTGGGCACCGTTGGCATCGTGGACATGGATGTGGTGGATGCCTCCAACCTTCAGCGCCAGATCCTCCACAACGTGGACCGGGTGGGGGAACGCAAGGTGGACTCGGCCAAAAAGACGCTCAACGCCCTGAACCCCGATGTGAACGTGGTGACCTATGACGTGCGGCTGGGGGCCGACAACATCTTGAACATAATCCGGGATTACGACGTGATCGTGGACGGGGCTGACAACTTCCCGGTTCGCTACATGCTCAACGATGCCTCGGTGAAGTTGGGGATTCCAGTGGTTCACGGGTCGATCTTCCGGTTCGAGGGCCAGGTCACGGTGTTCGATCCTCGCAACGGCCCCACTTACCGGGACATGATTCCCGAGCCGCCACCGGCCGAGATGGCCCCGAGCTGTGCCGAGGCCGGGGTACTGGGAGTGCTGCCCGGCATCGTGGGGTCGATTCAGGCGCTGGAGGCCATGAAGCTGATCCTGGGACTCGGCGACACCCTGGTGGGACGGCTGCTGGCGTTCGATGCCGCCGAGATGTCGTTCCGGGAGTACAGGTTGCACCCGGACCCGGAGCAGCCCATCACCTGGGAGAACCGCGACAGGATAAGGATCGTGGAACTAGACGGCCTTTGCGCTCCCGCTCCCATCGGCTAGTCGTTCCGATCCTGTTGACCAGGCGTTCCCGCCGCTCCCATCGTCTGGTCGTTCCGATCCTCGAGCTCTCGCCGGAGTAGGGCAACCTCTTCCATCAGCACCTGGATGCGCTGTTCGGTTCGGTTCAGTTCCCACGAGTACTGCACCAGCACGATCAGCACGAAGCTCAGGGCGGCCATGAACACCAGCGAAGGGGTGTAGTCCACCCCGAGCCAGCCGCCCACGGTGTCGGCAACGTCGGGGGCGGTGGCCAGTACCAGCATCATGGCCGAGGTTGCCGTCCACAACAACCCGTACTTGGAGCCCATGCCGCCCCGGCGTTGGAGCTTGAGGATGATAAGCACCACTGCGGCGGCCAGCAGGGCAGAGACGATGCGGGCGGTGAGGCTCACGAACGACCTCCTATGGAGACAGGCCTGCCTGAACGGGCGTGTAGCCATCGCCGGTATGCGGTGAGGCTCACGAACGACCTCCTATGGAGACAGCGAGCAGAGTTCGCAGGTAGTGATAGGCCAGGGCCGCCCCCCGAGCCGAGGGTCGGCCTCCCTGGCGGGGGGCCATCGTCACCGGTACCTCGGCAATGGCCATCCCTGCCCGGGCCGCGAGGGACAGACCGACCAGGTTGTCGAGGAAACCGGTGGGCAGTTCTCGGGAGAACAAGTCGATGCACGGTCTTGACAGGGCCCAGAACCCCGATGTGGGATCGGTAAGCGATACATCGTAGCGATGGCGGAGCACCCTACCGGCCAGTCTCATGGCTGACCGCCGGGTGGTTGACACCCGGTAGGGGGCAGGGCAGTCAGGATGAAACCGGCTGCCCAGCACGAGGTCGGCCCCCGAGTCGCGGGCAGCCAGTAGGGTGGGAATCTCGGTGGCAATGTGCTGACCATCGGCATCGAGCACCAGCGCGTGATCCCATTGGCGGTCGGCGGCGTATCGGAACCCCAATCGTAGGGCGGCCCCGTACCCCAGATTGATCGGAAACCTCAGGACCGTGGCCCCGGCGGCGGTTGCCGTTTCGAACGTGTGATCGATCGAACCGTCATCGATCACGACGACTTCGGCCCGGCCGGAGCAAACCCGCTGTACCTCGGTTATGACCTCCCCAACCGTAGCCTCCTCGTTGTGGGCTGGGATCACCGCGATCAGCTTCGCCATGCACATGGTCGAAGCCTAAGCCGCAAGCTTGTCGATCCTGCCGGAGAGTTCGGTGCGTACTTCGTCGATCTTGCCGTCGAGCCTGTCGATCTTGTCGTCAAGCTTGTCGATCCTGCCGGAGAGTTCGGTGCGTACTTCGTCGATCTTGCCGTCGAGCCTGTCGATCCTGCTGGAGAGTTCGGTGCGTACTTCGTCGATCTTGCCGTCGAGCCTGTCGATCTTGTCGTCAAGCTTGTCGATCCTGCTGGAGAGTTCGGTGCGTACTTCGTCGATCTTGCCGTCGAGCCTGTCGATCTTGTCGTCGAGCTTGTCGATTTTGCCGGAGAGCTCGGTGCGCAATTCAGAAAACCCCAGGTCGATCCTGCTGGAGATTGCTAACAGCCGGTTGTCCAAGCTCCGGGCGAAAGTCACGACCACCGTAATGAACCCTGCCCCCAGAACGCTGATCAACGATACGTATATCCCGGTTACCATGTTCCCGACCTTCCGGTGGTTACCCTCCTTGGGCCATCATAGCCTATGCCCAACGGTGTCCAGGTTTAATTTTATTGCCGGCGTGGCTAGGTGGCGACACCGGCGAGGGCGGCTCCGGCGGTGGCCAGTACCACAGCGGTGGTGGCCCAGCGGATCGACCGGTTGCTGAGAACAGGCACAACGGCGGCCACCGCGAAGGGTAACAACGACAACCCGTACCGGGGGTTGGTGTCGAAGTAGATCTCGAACGACAGGTAGCTGGAGACCATGGTTATAACGCCGGTGGCAACCATGGCGACCACGGCCGCCCCGGTGAGCGCTCGGTGTTTCGATCCCGAGGGTGCGAATGCCGCCACCGCTCCCAGGCCGGCGATGAGCAGAAGATTGATGAGATCCCCCAGCGGATCCAGCAGGTTACGAGGCAAACTGTCGGGCACGAACGCATCCCGCAAAGGGGTGACCGCCGAGAACAGCTCCTGGCCCAGCCGGTCCCACTGGAAGCTGTTCACCTTGTGGACGGCAATGGTCGGTAGTTGCTCGGCGGGGATGTGGCCCCGGGCATCCTGTAATGCCGACCAACTGATTATGGAGGCCAAAACCAGGGCGATGGCGGTTCCCCCCACCACCACCAGGCTCCCGATCCGCACACCATGGATGCGGCCCGAGCGAGATTCTCCACCATGGATGCGGCCTCGCTGTTGCCAGACTCGGATGCCGAGGTACAGCACGGCCGCGCCCACCGCCACCGAGTTCGTGAACTTGAGCCACACCGCCACCAGCGCGGCCAGCGGCAGCAGCCACCCCGGAGCCCGGCCCTTCTCCCAGTCCAGGGCAGCGGCCAGCACCAGGGCCCCGCCCAGCAGGGCGGTGACATCGGGATTGATGATGGACGACTCGTGCAGCACGGTGGGCGATGCCGTCAGAAGACCGATCAGCAGGGCCTTGATCCAGATCGTGGTTCCCAGGCCGGCCAGCAGATACCACAGCACCACCGCGGCGGCCCCAAGCCACAGGATGCCTACCAATCGGGCCCCCGTTACCCTGCTATCCACTCCGGGTACCGCATCCAGGACCGCGGCCCCCAGCGCCGTGGTGGTGTAGTACACCGGAGGGTGGGTGGATGCGGTGTTGAGACCCGAGTTCGGGAACTGGTCGGGGGACATCAAAAGCGACCGGCAGTTCGGCAGCCGAACTCGGGCAACGCTGCCGGGGCGGAGCTGAGCCACTCCCTTCTCACCGGTACGGTGCAGCCAACCGTTGAGGTCGTCGATGGCCAGCCGCAGGGGGTAGTCGATGCCCCGGCAGGCGGCCTCCTCCATGGCCTCCCGCCCTATCGAGTCGCCGTGGCGAGGTATGTGGAAGGGCGACTTGAGGGTGTAGTCCATGTGTTGGAGCTCGTCGATATGGGAAAGGGTCGGATGGTCACGGACATGAAGCCCCACCAGCACCGCCACTACCACCAGCACCGTTGCCAGCGCCACCCGGTCCCAGCTCGTGACGCTCACTGGCCAAACTTGAACATGATTGCGGGTTCTGGAGTCACCTCAGAGTCGGGCCAGCAAATCTTCTGGTTCGGATACCGGAGCCTCGCAGGTGTAGTCGCGGCAGACGTAGGCCAGTCCCTGGGTACGGTTGTTCCACAGGGGCGAGTCGTAGGGCTCGCCCCAGGCCAGCACCGTGTTGGGTCGGTAAGCGTTGCGCACCGCGTCGAGCAGGTCGGGGCGGTCACCGCCGATCACCACCTCGGTGAGGCCGGTGGCGTTCATGTCGGCCGCCTCCAGCAGATGGCCGAAGCCGCTGGGGTGGTCGGCTGCCACCCCGCCCAGAAGGGTCAGGATGTCCCGGGCCCGGTCGAGGTAGTGGGACCGCCCGGTAAGGGTGCCCAGCCGCAGCAGGGCAACCGCGGCCGCACTGTTGGCCGAGGGGAGGGCGTTATCGGTGATCTCCTTGGGCCGGAAGATCAGTTTCTCAGCGTCGGTGCCGGTGGTGAACACCCCGCCCCGCTCGTGGTCCCAGAACAGCTCCAGCAGCCCGTCGGCCGCGGCGACGGCCTCATTGATCCACCGGGCCTGGCCAGAGGTCTCACCCAGGCGGGTGAAGGCATCGACCACTGCGGCGTAGTCGGCGGCATAGGCCAGGTGACGAGCCCGGGCCGGCTGGTTTCCGTCACCGGCCTGCCAGGAACGCAACCAGCGGCCGTCGGATCGGCGGAGTCGGTCGAGCAGGAACCCGCCGTTCTTGATCGCGGCTTCCAACCATTGCTGGTTCCCGGTGGCCGCGGCGGCCTCGGCCAGCGCAGCCAGCATCAGGCCGTTCCACTCCAGCAGCACCTTGTCGTCCAGGCCGGGCGGGATGCGTAGATTCCGGGCTGACAGCAACTTCTCCCGGGATAGTTCCACGCCGGCCGGGCGTACCAGATCACCCCGAACCGGTCGCCACAAGATGTTGTGGCCCTCGAAGTTGCCGGCCTCGGTCACCCCGTACCACGCCATGAACTCGGCCCCGGCGTTGCCCAGAACCGCGGTGATCTGGTCGGGGGTCCATACGTAGAACCGGCCCTCCTCGCCCTCGGAGTCGGCATCGAGGGCTGAGTAGAACCCCCCGCTGTCATGCCGCAGATCCCGCAGCACGAAACCGATGGTTTCCTCCAGCACCTGCCGGAAGCGACTCCGGCCGGTCACCTGCCACGCGTGCAGGTACAGGCGGGTGAGTAGGGCGTTGTCGTACAGCATCTTCTCGAAGTGGGGTACGATCCACTGGGAATCCACCGAGTAACGGCTGAACCCTCCTCCCAGATGGTCGTAGATACCTCCCGAGGCCATGGCGTCCAGCGAGTTGATCACCATGTTGAGCACGTCACCGTCGCCGCTGTGGAGGTAGGAGCGCATCAGCACTTCGAGGCACATGGTGTGGGGGAACTTGGGCGCACCTCCGAAGCCCCCCCAGGCCGCGTCGTACTGCCGGCGCAGCACGGCGGTGGCCCGGTTCAACCCGTTGGCATCATCCCCGGTGGCCCGGTTCAACCCGTCAGTAGCCTCCTCGGTGGCCCGGTTCAACCCGTTGGCATCATCCCCGGTGGCCCGGTTCAACCCGTCAGTAGCCTCCTCGGTGGCCCGGTTCAACCCGTTGGCATCATCCCCGGTGGCCCGGTTCAACCCGTCAGTAGCCTCCTCGGTGGCTGGGCCGGCGGGATCGGGTTGGATCAGAGCGGTGCGATTCAGCGACCGGGTGATCTGATCGGCCTGGTGGTTCACCTCCGGGCGGCGATTGATCCACACATCATGGATGCGGTGCATGATCTCGGTGAACGCCGGCATCTGGCCCCGACCGATCTTCGGATAGTAGGTGCCACCATGGAACGGGTGCCCGTCGGGGGTCATGAATACGGTCATGGGCCACCCGCCCCGACCGGTGAGCGACTGGACCGCTTCCATGTAAATGGCATCCACGTCGGGGCGTTCCTCCCGGTCCACCTTGATGTTGATGAACAAGTCATTCATCACCGCAGCGGTGGCTGGGTCCTCGAACGATTCATGGGCCATGACGTGGCACCAGTGGCAGGCCGAGTATCCCACCGACAGCAAGATGGGCTTGTCCGCGGCTCGGGCGGCGGCGAAAGCCTCCTCACCCCACGGGTACCAGTCCACCGGGTTGTCGGCGTGCTGGCGTAGATAGGGGCTGGTCTCCTCGCCCAATCGGTTCATGCTCCACGACTCTACCGATTGTCGGCCACGAGGCAGGATTGGCGGTAATGGGGTTGGGGATGCCAACAGCCCGACTCTACCGATTGCCGGCCATGAGACAGGATTGGCAAGACTCTACCGATTGCCGGCCACGAGTCAGGATTGGCGGTAATGGGGTTGGGAATGCCAACAGCCCGACTCTACCGATTGCCGGCCATGAGACAGGATTGGCAAGACTGGCCAGGTGAGGCTGTGGATAGAGGGAAACCGGGTCTTCCTCCAGTTGGCACGTCCTCGGGCCGGCCGGACCGGATCGTTGGGGCTCTGGGTGCAGGGGGCTCGGTTGCGAACGCTTCCCGCGGCGTTCGTTCCGGTGGCGGTGGGCACCGCCGTGGCCGTTCCCGACACGGTGGTGGAGAGGGCCATTGTTGCTCTGGTCGTGGCTGTCGCCCTCCAGATAGGGGTGAACTACGCCAACGACTACTCGGACGGGATCAGGGGTACCGATGCCAACCGGCTGGGTCCGGCCCGGCTGGTGGGGGGCGACCTGATGGAGCCCGCCCGGGTTCGGCGAGCCGCGTTCGGATGGTTCGCTGTGGCTGCCGGGGCCGGCCTGGCGCTGAGCATCGCTGTGAGTCCGTGGCTGGTGGCGGTGGGGGTGGCCTGCGTAGCGGCGGCCTGGTACTACACCGGGGGCCGGCGACCCTACGGTTACACCGGCTTTGGAGAGTTGTCGGTCTTTGTGTTCTTCGGGCTGGTGGCCACCGCGGGCACGGCTTACGTGCAGACCGAGGAATTGGTCGAGACGCTGACCGGGGTGGCCATCGTCGCGGGAGCATCGGTGGGGCTGATGGCTTGCGCGCTTTTGATGGCCAACAACTTGCGCGACATCCCCCAGGACCGGGCATCAGGCAAGGTAACCCTGGCGGTTCGCCTGGGTCACCGCCGGGCGGCCTTGCTCTATACCGTCCTCGTGCTGGCCGCCATTGCCGCCGCTACCGCACTGACCGTAGCCCACCCCTGGACGCTGATGTGCCTGGCGGTGCTCCCGCTGGCCATCCCCAGCCTGCGAATCGCCCTATCCTCGGCATCGCCCATCCCCCTGCGCAACCAGACCGCCCGCCTGCACCTCGCGCTAGGGGCTCTGCTCACCGCCGGCCTGGCCATCTAGCGGCAGAACCGATTGAGGATCCACCGGGTTGGAGGGTATCCGGGTGGCGGTTATGAGTTGGGCGATACCGCCGGAGAGCGGCATCCGCCGGATCGAGTCAAATCCGTGACTGGCTAGAAGGGCCAGCATCTCTGGGGTGGGGGGAAGGTAGGCAACCGATCGGGGCAGGTACTCATAGGCGGCACGGTCGGACAGCAAGCCCCCGATCCTGGGCATCACCTTGCCGAAGTAGAACCGATGCCCGGCTCGCAGCACCGGGTTGGTCGGCTGGGCCACCTCAAGCAGCGAGACCCGACCCCCGGGGCGGACGACCCGGGCCAGCTCGGCGAACAACTTGTCGAGGTCCGCCACGTTCCTTAGGGCAAACCCGCAGGTTGCCCCGTCGGCGCTTTGGGCCGGAACCGGCAAGTGCAGGATGTCGGCCAGCACCAGTGGCGCTCGGGTTCGGGCCGCTTGCAACATTCCCGGCGACAGGTCGAAGCCCAGCGGGTTGTGCCCGGCCGCCTTCAGGTCGCGGCACAGATCACCGGTGCCGCAAGCCAGATCCAACACCCGGGATCCGGCGGGCAGGTTCAACTCCCGGACCGATCGCCGCCGCCACCGCCGGTCCATGCCGAAGGTCAACAGCCGGTTGAGCAGGTCGTAGCGGGGGGCGATGGTGTCGAACATGGAACGCACCGTGGCTACCTTGTCCTGGCCCCGGGGCAGAGCTGGGTCGGTGGTCATCGGCACTCCAACCGGTAGACCTGCTTTCCAACCGACTTGACACTGGAGCGTTCGGAGGGGTCGGTGGTCATCGGCGCTCCAACCGGTAGGCCCGGTTGGTGGAGTGGTGGGCGAAACCCAGGGCGCGGTAGGTAGCCACCGCGGGCTGGTTGTCGGATTCCACGTATAAGAAGCCCACGGTTAGACCCTGGTCGTGCAGATGGTCCAGCCCGGCCAGGGTCATGGGTTTGCCCAGCCCCTGGCCATGGAAGTCGGGGTCCACCGCGATGGCGTAAATCTCACCCCCCGGTGGGGTCTCGTCGGGATGGACCTTGGTCCAGCAGAAGCCGGCCAGGCGGTCGCGGTTCTCGTAGAGCCGGAACCCCTCGGCGTCGAACCAGCTTTCGGCCATCAGACGGTTCAGATCGGCGAGGGTCAATCCGCCCTGTTCCGGGTGCCAGTGGAACGCCCGATTGTTGACCTCGAGGAAAGCCTCATCGTCCTTGCCGGGTACGAAGGATCGGGTGGTGAGGGTGGAGCGACCAGCCGGCAGCGACCGCTGCATGCGCCACAGATCCCGGTAGGGCTGAAAGCCCAGGACCCCGGCGAATGGATCGTCACCGGATTCGATACTTTCGATCCAGAGCTGTACCGGTTCCCCCTGGTCAACCTGGTCGAGCAGCGCCCTGATCTCATTGGCGGTGTTGCTGTTCCGGGGCCGATCGGCCCCGACTGTGATCGACCACGCGAACTCTCCCCGCTCCGGGCGGTCAACCGTTAGCGTCATCCGAGCCCCATGATCCCTGGGATGCATTGGTCGAGCAGTGTCGGTTCCGGGCGGTCAACCGTTAGCGTCATCCGAGCCCCATGATCCCTGGGATGCATTGGTCGAGCAGTGTCGGTTCCGGGCGGTCAACCGTTAGCGTCATCCGAACCACGGTAGCGCCGAACATGGGGAACCGGGCGCTACCATCCCGGCAATGGCAAAACCCCGTACTCCCAAGGGCCGGGCCCGGCGAACACACGAGCTTTTGGCCGAGGAATACCCCGAGGCGGTGTGCGAGTTGGACCACGCCAACCCGTTCCAACTCCTGGTGGCCACCATCCTGTCGGCCCAGTGCACCGACAAGCGAGTGAACATGGTCACCCCCCAACTGTTCGCGGCCTATCCCACCCCGCAAGATCTAGCCGAAGCTCCTTTGGCGCATGTGGAGGAGCTGGTCCGGTCCACGGGCTTCTATGCCACCAAGGCCCGCAACATTGTGGGCATGGCTCAGGACCTGGTGGATCACTTCGGTGGTGAGGTGCCCGGCAAGCTGGCCGATCTGGTCAGCCTGCCCGGTGTGGGTCGCAAGACCGCCAACGTGGTTCGCAGCGTGGCCCTGGGCCGGCCCGGCCTGCCGGTGGATACCCATGTGTCCCGAATAACCCGCCTGCTGGGGATCACCGAGCACAAGGATCCGGTAAAAATCGAGATGGAGCTGAACCCGATGGTGCCGGCGGCCGAGCGGGGGGAGTTCTCCCTTCGGCTCATTCTCCACGGTCGCCGGGTGTGCATCGCCCGCCGCCCCCGCTGCCACGAATGCATCCTGGCTGATTTCTGCCCTTCCGCGGGCCGGTAATGGCAAGGTACTAGGGTTCTGTCCACTGGAGTCCCACTGCGCTCGCATTCCAGTAGGAGGGGATAAGGCCGGCCATGAAAGCAGCACGAATTGTTGACGGGCAACTGGAGGTAGGGACGTTGGACGCGGCCCCACTCAAGCCATGAAAGCAGCACGAATTGTTGACGGGCAACTGGGCATCCTGGATGTCCCCACCCCGGAACCGGGTTACGAGGAGGCGCTTATCCGCATCAGCTCCTCGGGGGTGTGCCACTCCGATCTCCACCTGGCCCGGGGCGACTGGCTGGGCGTTTCCGGCATCGAGGTACTGGGCCATGAAGCCATCGGGGTGGTCGCGGCACTGGGACCGGGGGCTGAGCGTTACAGCCGGGTGGGGGATCGGGTAATCCTGGGTTTGGGGGGAACCGGTGGTGGCTACTGGTGCGGGGCCTGCGAGTACTGCCTGCGCGGGGAGCCCCGGCACTGTCCCCAGACCCGGGGAATCATGGGTACCTTTGCCGAGCAGTTCTGCGTGTGGGCCAAGTCGCTGGTGGTACTGCCCGACACGGTGGGTGACCACGAGGCTGCGCTGGCCTGCGGCGGGCTCACCGCCTACGGGGCGGTGAAGAAGCTGTTCCGCCACCAGGTTCCCCCGGGCCGCTGGGTGGCCATCGTTGGAGCAGCCGGTGGGTTGGGGCATTATGCGGTCCAAATCGCCGGGGCACTGGGTTACAAAGTGGTGGGCATAGACATCGGAGCCGACCGGCTGGCGTTCGTGGAGTCGCTGGGCGCGGACATCGCGGTCAGCGCCGATGATGCCCTCACGGTGGTGCCTCAGGAGGTCGGTGGGGTGGATGCCAGCCTGGTGTTCTCGGCCCGCATGGCCGGATTCAACCTGGGCCTAAGGTTGCTGCGTCCCAAGGGCCTGTTCGTGGCCGTCGGTCTGCCTCCCACCAGTGAGGGCAATCTTGAGCTCAACCCGTTCGAGTTCTTCGCCCGGGACCCCACCCTCATCTATTCGGCCGTCGGAACCGTTCAGGACATGCGCGAGTTGGTGGATATGGCATCCGCCGGCCAGGTTGCCACCCATGTGGGGCGCACCGGTGCCCTGTCCGAGCTGGACACGATCTTCAACGAGCTGGAGGCGGGGAAATACGTAGGCCGAGCAATCATCGACGACCTGGCCGGTTAGCAATCAACAATAACCGGGCTGCTGAGCAGGACCCGGATTTGGGTGACCAGCTAAGCACCCCGTGGGGGCTTCAGGTTCAGTTCCATCTCCCGATCACAGGGCGGGCATGACCTTGTCCACCACCAGTTCCAGGCACTGCCAGCCAATGGCGGGGTCGATGCCACCGCATAGGGGATGCAGGGTGGCGGCTCCCTTGGTGCGCACCAGATCCACACAGCCCTCGGGAGTGACCACCGCGTACTGGCCGGAGTCCTTGAGATCGGCCACATCGTTGGCTTCGACATGCCAGCCGGAACGCTGGTCGGGGTACTGCCAACTGGCGTAGGCCTGGGCATCGTACAGCAGGTTGGGCCCTATCTCGGCCCACAGAGCCTCGGGATCCTCGGTCACCAGCACCAGCCCCGGGCCGTCGGGAGCCATGGCGAAAGCCCCCTCGAAACCCACCTCGGCCGCTTCCTGGTAGTAGAGGTCCACCAGTTCCTGGTCGCCGATGGGGGGCATGTAGGGAAGCTTCAGCCGGGCGGCGCGCCGAGCCGAAGCCGGGACCGATCCCCCTACCATTACCATGGGGTGGGGCTGGGTAACCGGTTTGGGTGTCACCCACGCGGTCCGGCCCTGGTATTCGAACGGCTCGCCGGTCCAGGCTTTTTGCATAACCCGGATCGCCTCCTCGGTGTCACGGCCCCGGCGGGTTCGGTCCTTGCCGAACATCTCGAACTCGAACTCGCGGTAGCCCAGTCCGGCGATGACGATGAAACGGCCCGGTGCCATCAGGTCTATGGTGGCGATATCCTCGGCCAGTCGGAGCGGGTCGTGATAGGGCACCAGCAGGGCCGATAGCGTGCACAAAAGGTTGTCGGTGGATCCCAAGATGGCGGCGGATATGGCCAGCGGGGCCGACATGAAGCCATCCTCGGTGCCGTGATGCTCGCTGGTGATGGCCCCGGCGAACCCCCGGCTGTCGGCCCACTTCACCATCTCCAGCATGGTGCGGTACTGGTCGCCGTGGGTGACATCGGTGAACGGAGGGGTTCTCAGATCAAAACGCAGATTGAACATGTTCTTCTCCTGTCAGCTTTCTGGTTATGGATAGGTTTGCAGGTTCACAGGCTTCGGGTTATGGATAGGTTTGCAAGTTCACAGGCTTCTGGTGAGGCGGTCGAGGCGGCGGGTTGCTCCCCGCAGGCCTCGCTCCACCTCGTAGAGTTCGAACGCCACATCCTCGCGGTCGGTGCCCTCGTGCCGCCGGGCAATCTCGGCCACTCGTTCGATTAGGTCCCGGGTTACGCCGGCCAGCGAGCTGAGCTCAGCAGCATCCGATGCCATAGGCGTTCACTCTAACCCCAATTGGTGCCTCCAAACCCCCGAGGGACGTTTACCCTCCCGCGACGGGGCGTTCACTCTAACCCCAATTGGTGAACCCAAACCCTTCGTCACGGGAACCGGTGGGCCGGTAGATTCGGGGGTTGTGCTTGATCGAGTGGACCTGCGGGGGGTGGACGACATAGCCAGCCGGCTGCCCCGTCCCGAGCCCATTTCTGCGGATTCAGTGGCTGCGGTCCGCAAGATCATCGACGCGGTGCGAGCCGGGGGCGACGCTGCGCTCGCCCGATTCACCCAACAATTCGATGCTGCGGTGCCTCCAAGCTGGCGGGTTCCCCCTCAGGAGCTGGCCGCAGCCTCGGACCGGATCGATTCCGATCTGAAATCGGCGTTGCAAGCAGCCGCGGACTCCATTGCCGAGTTCCACCAGGGCCGGCTCTCACCGGAGCGGACCCATTGCCACCAGGGCATCAGCATCCGGAGCTGGGACCAACCGGTGGGGCGGGCCGGCTGCTACGTGCCCGGAGGTCGGGCCGCCTACCCCTCCACCGTGTTGATGACCGCGTTGCCCGCTCGGGCCGCCGGGGTGGGTCGGGTGGTGTTGTGCGTGCCCCCCGGTCCCGGCGGTCGGGTGGCCGATGTCACCCTGGCCGCTGCTGCCGTGGCCGGGGTGGACGAGGTGTATGCGGTGGGTGGGGCTCAGGCGATTGCGGCCCTGGCCTATGGAACCGAGTCGGTGGCCGCGGTGGATGTGATCGTGGGGCCGGGCAACGTTTACGTGGCCGTTGCCAAACAACTGGTGGCCGGAGAGGTCGGGGTGCCGGCCGCATTCTCGGGGCCGTCGGAGGTGGTGGTGGTGGCCGACGGCACCACCCCGGCGAGCTACGCCGCCATTGATCTGATCGTGCAGGCCGAGCACGGTCCCGACGGGCTGGCTTGGCTCGTAACCTGGGATATCGAAGCGGCGGGTGCGATAGAGGCCGCGGTGGCCGAGCTGCTGACCACCGCAGCCCGCCGGGATGACATCTTGGCCACCTTCAGCCGCAGCGGGAACACCGTGCTGGTCGACGGTCCGGAGGCGGCCGCCGAGGTGGTGAACCTGATTGCCCCCGAGCACCTCCAGATCATGACCGGGGACCCCGAGGCCATCACCGGCCGGGTTCACCATGCCGGAGCCATCTTTTGCGGCTCGCTGAGCCCGGCATCCATCGGGGACTACTTGGCCGGCCCATCCCACGTGCTGCCCACCGGGGGGACCGCTCGCTTCGCCGGTGCCCTGGGGGTGCGGGATTTCGTCAAGCCCATGCACGAGATCACCGTGACCCCCGAGGGCCTGGCTGCGGTCGGCCCCCACGTGGCCACCCTGGCCACTGCCGAGGGATTGGAGGCCCACGCCCGATCCATTCACCTGAGAGGGGTTGGGGGTACGCGCCCCGAAAGAGGCCGACGATGACCAGCAACACGATGATAAACAGCAAAAATCGTCCCGCGGTACGCGCCCCGAAAGAGGCCGACGATGACCAGCAACACGATGATAAACAGCAAAAATCGTCCCGCGGTACGCGCCCCGAAAGAGGCCGATGATGCCTAGCAGCAACCGTCCCGCGGTACGCGACAACCTGGCGATGATGTCGGGTTACCACTCCCCGCAACTCGACGTGGCCGTGCGGCTCAATACCAACGAGTCACCGGTTCCCCCACCCGCTGGCTGGGCGGAGGCCCTGCGGGATGCCATGTCGGGCATCGACTGGCACCGCTATCCCGACCGGGAGGCCCGGGAGCTACGGGCCGCGGTGGCCGCTCACGAGAAGGTGAGGCCCGAGCAGGTGTTCGCAGCCAACGGCTCCAACGAGGTGCTCCAGTGCCTTCTTCTGGCTTTCGGGGGGCCGGGTCGGGTAGCGCTGACGTTCGAACCCACTTATGCGCTCCATTCCCACATTGCTCGCCTGACCTCCACCGGGGCCGTGGCCGGCGAGCGGGACGAGGGTTTTGCGCTAGATGCCGAATACGCCCGGCAAATGATAATGGAGCATCGTCCCGCGGTTA
Source organism: Candidatus Poriferisocius sp. (assembly GCF_965202595.1). Lineage (GTDB taxonomy): Bacteria > Actinomycetota > Acidimicrobiia > Acidimicrobiales > Bin134 > Poriferisocius. Next base: position 1,329,330 of record NZ_OZ241836.1, on the reverse strand, counting down.
CCTTCCTGTGCTCGCCCAACAATCCCACGGGCATGGTGGAGCCCCCGGACCTGGTTGAGAGCCTGCTGGCCGGTGTGGCCTCCTTGCCCGGCCTGCTGCTGATGGACGAGGCCTACGGCCAGTTCGATAACCACACTGCGGTGAGGCTTGTTGCCGAGGATCGCCCTCTGGCGGTGGCCCGTACCTACTCCAAGACGTGGTCGATGGCCGCGGCCCGACTCGGTTACCTCATTGCCCCGTCCTGGGTGGTGGCCGAACTGGAGAAAGCCACCCTGCCCTATCACCTGGATGCCTTCAAGCAGATCGCCGGCCGCCTGGCGCTGGCCTACCAGAGCGACATGGAAGACCGGGTGAGCATGCTGGTGTCCGAGCGGAAGCGGATGGCAACCATGCTTGATGCGCTCCCGGTTCACCAGTGGGAGTCGGGGGCCAACTTCATCCTGTTCCGCCCCCACTCGGGCGACGGCCTGGAGGTCTGGGAGAAACTCGTGGAACGATCGGTGCTGGTGAGGAACTGCTCCTCCTGGCCCCGGCTGGCCGGATGCCTGCGAGTTACGGTGGGCACTCCAACCGAAAACGATGCGTTCCTATCCGCCATGAGCGAGGTATTGGCATGACCCTATCCCCAAAGAGCGAGGTGTTGATATGACTCTGTCCGCCATGAGCGAGGTGTGGCGATGACTCTGTCCGCCATGAGCGAGGTGTTGATATGACGGCTCGGGCCCGAACTGCCACTGCGTCCCGGAGCACGGCTGAGACCAGCATCGACATCGCCATCGATGTGGACGGCGAGGGCCGCGGCGCGGCGGAAACCGGGCTCCCGTTCTTCGACCACATGCTGAGCCAGCTCGGCCGCCATGGCGGTTTCGACCTGCGGGTGAAAGCCCGGGGAGATCTGGAGATCGATGCCCATCACACGGTGGAGGATGTGGGTATCCTGCTGGGCTCGTGCTTTGCCGAGGCGGTGGGTGACAAGGCCGGGGTGCGCCGCTTCGCGTCGGTATCGGTCCCGATGGATGAGGCCCTGGTGGCGGTGGCGGTGGATCTCTCGGGTCGACCGTTCCTGCACTACGACGTGAATCCTCCGGGGCAGAAGATCTTGGGCGACCCGCCGTTCGACCCCCAGCTCTGTGAGGAGTTCTGGCGGGCTTTCGCCACCTCAGCCGCCCTGACCCTGCACATCACATTGGTTCGGGGCCGCAACACCCATCACATAATCGAGGCCGGCTTCAAGGCGGTGGCTCGGGCGCTGCGAGATGCTGTCCGGGTGGAGGGCACCGCCATCCCCTCCACCAAGGGCATCCTGTGAACGAGGCCAACCGGTGAGCAGCAAACTCCGGTGAGGCAGGCAAAGCAATGAGCAGGCCGCTGATCGCCGTTTTGGATTATGGCATTGGCAACCTCAGGTCGGCCCAGAAGGGTCTTGAGCGCATGGGGGCCGATGCCCGGCTCACCTCCGATCCCGGCCTGATTGCCGAGGCTTCCGCCGTCGTGCTGCCCGGGGTCGGAGCATTCGGGCCGTGCATGACCGCGCTGCAAAACACCGGGCTCGACCTCCTGGCTCGGTCGGCAGCCACCGATGGCCGGCCATTTTTGGGTATCTGCATCGGCTTGCAGCTTCTCTACGAGGGCTCAGAGGAGGCACCGGGCATCACGGGTCTGGGCGTTCTCCCCGGTACTGTTCGCAAACTGCCCGACGGTGTGAAGCATCCTCAGATGCAGTGGAACCGCCTGGAGGTGAAGACCCCCGGCCCCATGCTGGCGGGCTTGGAGGAGGCTTGGGTTTACTTCGTCCACTCCTACGCCGCGCCGCTGGCCGGCAACGTGGCCGCCACCTGTGAGTACGGCGGCCCGGTGGTCGCCGCGGTGGCCGACAAAAACGTGTGGGCCACTCAGTTCCACCCCGAGAAGTCGGCCCGCCCCGGACTCCAACTGCTGGAGAACTTCGTGAACCAGGCCCGCCACCGATGATGCTCATGGAGTCGGATTGCCCGGGCTGCGGGGGAAGGTGACATGCGACTCTACCCGGCCATCGACTTGCGGGGTGGCCGATGCGTGCGGCTCTACCAGGGTTCTTACGATGCCGAGACGATCTACGGCGACGACCCGGTGGATCAGGCCCGCCAATTCGTCGATGCCGGAGCTTCGTGGTTGCATGTGGTGGATCTGGACGCGGCCCGCACCGGCGAGCCGGTCAATCGGCCGATGATCGCTGCCATAGCCGCCGCGGTGAATGTGCCGGTGCAGGCTGGTGGAGGGGTTCGAAGCCTGGACGCGGCCCTGGCTCTGGCCGACACCGGGGCGGCTCGGGTGGTGATCGGTACCGCGGCGGTGGAGACCCCCGCACTGGTGGAGCAGGTGGCTGCCCGCCAGCCGGTGGCGGTGGGGCTGGATGCCCGGGGCCGGGATGTGTCCACTCACGGCTGGGAGCGGGGTGGTGGCGGGGACCTTCTGGAGCTGGCGGTCGGCTTCGAGTCATCGGGTGCCGAGGCGGTGGTGGTGACCGAGATCGGTCGGGACGGAACCATGAGCGGACCCGACACCGATGGCCTGGCCGCGGTGCTGGCCGCCACGGGGTTGGCGGTGATCGCCTCCGGCGGGGTGGCAGGGCTGGCGGATCTCATCGAGTTGGCAACCATCGGTGAAGCCGGGCGGAAATTGGCCGGGGTGATCGTGGGGCGGGCGCTGTACGAGGGCCGATTCACGGTGCCAGAGGCCCTGAAGACGTTGGACCGGTGAGCGCGCCGATGCCGGCGGCCGGCAACGCCCAGGGGAGCGCCCCAGTACCGGCGGCCGGCAACGCCCGGGGAAGCACCCCAGTGCCGGCGGCCGGCAACGCCCGGGTGATTCCCTGCTTGGATGTGGATGCGGGGCGGGTGGTCAAGGGGGTCAATTTTGTTGATCTGGCCGATGCCGGTGACCCGGTGGAGCTGGCCCGCCGCTACGACCAGCAGGGGGCCGACGAGGTGGTGTTCCTGGACATCACCGCGTCCTCCGACCGGCGGGATACCACCGTCGAGCTGGTTCACCGGACCGCGGAGGAGGTGTTCATTCCGTTCACCATCGGTGGGGGTATCCGCACGGTGGACGATGCCCGCCGCCTGCTGCGGGCCGGGGCCGACAAGGTGTCGGTGAACACTGCGGCGGTGAAGCGTCCCGAGTTGGTGGCCGAGATCGCCGGCGAGTTTGGTAGCCAGTGTGCGGTTGTGTCCATCGATGCCCGTCGTAGCGGGGGCGGGGCCTTCCCGTTCGAGGTATTCACCCACGGAGGCCGTACACCCACCGGGATCGATGCCATCGAGTACGCCATCCGGGTGACCGCCCTGGGTGCGGGGGAGATCCTGCTCACATCCATGGATCGTGACGGCACCCGCGATGGTTTTGACTTGGGGTTGACTCGGGCCGTGGTGGAAGTGGTCAACGTACCGGTGATCGCCAGCGGGGGAGTGGGCACCCTCGATCACCTGGTCGAGGGCGTGCAGCGGGGCGGGGCCGATGCCGTGCTGGCTGCCTCCATATTCCACTTCGGCGAACACACCGTGGCCGAGGCCAAGGCTTTCATGGCCGCCGCCGGAATCCCTCTACGCCCCGCCGGTGCCTGATAGCAGCACCGGCAAGCACCGGGCTTCCGGCGGGGTTGGTTAGTTGCAGATGTCGTTGTTGAGGTCGGCAACGCTGTCGCCGTAGTTGCCGAGGCGGCGGCACTCCTCAGCAAGAGCGGCTCTGTACTCGTCGCGATAGGTGGCGGCCAGGGTGTCGCCGGCTTTTTGGCGGGCTATGGCTTCACGGCGGGTGTAGGGCAACGAGCACACATCGGCCACGCCGTCACCATCGCTGTCCAGCGGGTAGGTGGTGGGCCCACCCAAAGAGCGGTTGGCACAGTAGGAAGGCCCGGTGATGGTCCCCGAATAATAGGGGCCCCCATCGTTGGGCGGCGGGAACCCCGGCACCGCCAACTCATCGCCCCCGCAAGCCCCGCTACCGGGCTGGTTGGCGCACTCGGCGTTGACGAGCCGGCGATACAGGTCGGGGTACCGGTTGGCCAGGGTGATCACCGCGTTTTGCCGGGCTATGGCCTCACGGCGGGTGTAGGGCAACGAGCAAATATCGGCCACCCCGTCACCGTTGCTATCCAAGGCGAACAAGCGGGCCCCACCCAAAGAGAACTCCGCACAAAAACTCGGACCGGTAACCGGGCCGGAGTAATAAACCTGATCACTGGGGCTGTCGCCACCAGGAGCATCGTCGCCGGAGGCGATGGTGGACGATGTGCCCGCGGGACCGGCACCGATGGCGTTTACCGCTCGCACCTCAAAGGTATAGGCCACCGGAGAAGTACCGGTATCGGTACCGGATATAACCGTGCTCATCGTGACCGCACCAACATCGGCCCACTCACCAAAACCGGCACTCCCGACCCGGGTACGCCACTGCCAACCCGTCACCGCAGACCCCCCATCATCACCCGCCATCCAGGTAACGGTGATGGTCCCATCGGTGGCCGATGCTGTGACGCTGGGAGCAGCCGGTACCGCAGCAGGCATCGCCGACACCGAGGCCACCACACCGGCACCCATCGCGTTCTCAGCCCTTAGGTGGAACGTGTAACTGGTGCCATTAGTCAGATCCGACACCGGCACCGAGGTGGCATCAGCACCCAAACCCATCCCGGCCAAGTCCCGCCACTGGCCATCATCAACCCGCAAATGCCAACCGGTCACCGCAGAACCCCCATCGGTACCAGGTGTCCACGACAAAGTCACCGTACCGTCACCGGGCGTGACGGTAAAGGTGGGAGCGGCAGGGGTCATCGCTGGCATCGCAGTGTCAACTCCAACAGTGCCGTTGCCCATATCGTTTTGGGCTCTGACTTGGAAGGTGTAGGTGGTGCCATTGGCGAGATTGGAGACGGGCACCGAAGTCGTACCAGCAGGATAAGTAACCCACTCACCATCGCCGGTGCGCAAATGCCAACCCGTCACCACCGAACCCCCATCACCACCCGGTGTCCAGCTCACCGTCACCGTCTTGTCACCAGCCGTGGTGGTAACCGCCGGCGCATCAGGCACCGTTGCCGGCATCGCCGTCGCGGTAACGGCAGTACCAGCACCAATCCTGTTCAGCGCTCGGACCTCAAACATATAGGCAACACCGTTGGTGAGACCATCAACCTCACGGGTGGTAGTAGCGGCAGCCACATCAACCCAAGCCCCGTAACCAGCGGTGCCGGTTTTCATCCGGTACTGCCACCCGGTAACCGCCGCAGCCCAGTTGGATTCACCCACCACACCGCTAGCACCGGCTGCCCAGTTCAAAGTGACCATCGTGTTGCCAGCGGTGGCGGTCACCGACGGTGCGGAGGGCACCGCTGAAGGGGTGACCGCCTCGGACTCGAACGCCGCCCCAATCACCTGAGTGTTGGTGGTCATCAACCGAGCCGTGGCTCGCACCTGGAAGGTGTAGGCCCGCCCGTTGGCGAGATCATCCACCACCAGGCTACGAGCCGTCGCCCCACCGGTGACGGTGGTCCATGAACCGTAACCCCCACCATCGGTTTTCATCCGGTACTGCCAACCCGTAACCGTGCTGCCCCCCGTGTTCACCGCTACCCACGACAGCGTGACCTGCCCATCACCAGTAGTCGCAGACAGCGCACCGCCGGCGGGTGCGCCCACTGGTGTTATCGGACCAACCACCCCCGCGGCGGGGCCGGTGCCGAATTGGTTCACCGCTCGCACCTCGAAGTCATAAGCCACCCCGTTGACCAGGCCCCGCACCGGCACCCCTGCTGATTCGGCCAAATGGCGCGCCGGTGGGGTGACGCGAGCTCCCAACGATTGCCACGCATCAAAACTGCTACTACCGCTGCGCCGCATCCGAACCTCATAACTCAAAACCGCAGAACCACCCACCGGGGCCAACAAAGTGACCCTCACCCCACCATCGCCCGGTGTCGCTGTTACTTGGCGGGGCGCGGTGGGCACCTTACCGGGAACCACCACCAACGACTGGGCTTGCGCACCCTGACCAACGGTTTGGGTTTTGGGATCCAAGGTGTTATCGCTGTCCAAGGCCACCAACGCGTTCACCGCCCGCAACCGGAACCGGTATGAGGTGCCATTGGTCAAACCCTTCACCACCCCTTGAGTCGTCGACGGCCCCGAACCCGGAACCGCTGTCCACTCATCGTCCCAACCACTCCATGAGGTATTCGCGCCTGCAGCTTTTGAATCCTTGATGTACTCCCAACGAATAATCGGCGGACCCCCCGACCCCACCGATGTCCACGACAACGACACCTCACCATCACCACCCGAAGCCGTCAAACCCGCCGGCGCGGGCGGTGCCACACCCGGGATCACCACCCTATCCGGAATGGCATCGGCGGCTTTGTTCAACAAACCGGCACCGTTGGAATACAACGCCGGACCCACCAACCAACCGGTACCGTGCCGGTTTCGCGCCCTGACCCTAAACTCATAGGCCACCCCATTACGCAAACCCGACACCGTAATCCCATCACCAGCCACATCAGCACTGCCCGCATCCCGATCAGCGAACCTTGGACCCACATTGGACACCGCCCACGGCGACCACTCACCACCGGCGGGACGATACGAATACTCCCAAACCGTGCCAGCATAAGTACCATCGGTATCGGTGAAAGCATTCTCATACTGAAACAAATACTTATCATTACGATTGAAAAGCCGCGCTTTGGGTCGAACAATGTTCAACTTCACCTGACCATTACCCGGAATCGCCAACACCTCCGGACGCATCAGGGATTCACTCGCCCAATCACCAGCACCCGGCAATCCCGGAGACCCGAAAACAAACGGCTCCGACTCGGCCGCATAACCCGCCCCCACAACAGACACCGTCCGAGTCCTAAACGTATACGTCTTCCCAACCTCAAAAGTCATCCCACCGAAAGTCTCGGTTCCCCTACTCAAGCTACCCTGTTGAGTGACCCAACCACCCCACTGCCCATCACCGACCTTCCAGGACGACTCAAACCGCAAACGCGTACCACCATGAAGATAACTCACAGGAGAGCCTGCCCCCATATGAGGCCGACTACCGGCCTTGCGAGGATCATCATTATAACCCCTAAAAAACACGACATAATCCATAGAAGGAACACCCTTGGGAATATTCACCCTCACCACCCCCGACTCCAAACCCACACCCCTGGCGTTCTGTGCCCGCAACACAAAATAACGCTCCCCCGCACCCAAAGCCCCCACACACAACTGAGCAAAACAGTTAGTAGCATTATCGTAATCAAAACTCCGAGGCCTGGGCAACGTCACCGTCGACAACCCCCCGCACCCTGGATCCAACCCCGCCCTGTTATCACACAAATCATACCAAACTGCATCACCCAACTTGTCCACCGATGTCGCCTGCTTCAACTGCCACTTAATTATCGGAGAGCCACCATCAAAACCGGTCCACGACAAAACCACCTGATGCAACCCTACCGTGTAATCCGACACCACCTCCGCGGACACCGCCGGAGCCGGCGGCACCGTACCCGGATAAACAACCCCCGTCTCCGCCGCCGGACCCGCACCCGCACTACTCACCCCCCGTAGGCGGAATCGATACCCCACACCCGCTGTCAAACCCGGAACCTGATACTTTACAGTTGAATAAACACTGTTCGGTATCGCCACCCAACCACCCCACTCACCATCACCAGCCCGCACCGAATACTCAAAACGCCGAAAAGTCCCGCCAGCAGCACCATCCGGTCGGCCCCAGTTCAGCGTCACCGACGACTCCTCTGGTGTCGCTCTCAAATTTTTGGGAGCCCCCAAAACCTCACCCAAATATATGAACCCAGAACGCGTCCCCAAACCCCCACCCAACGCGTTAACAGCCCGCACCTCAAACACATAGGACTGGGCATTATCCAAACCGGTCACAAAATAAGACCTAACCCCAACCCCACCAGGAACCCTAAACCACTGAGCCAACCCCAAGTTTGTGTAACTACGACCCCCGGCCCACCGGACTTCCCAACCCGTGATCGGCGAGCCAACCACCCCCGGCAAAGCCCACGACAACAACGCCGACTTATCACCCGGTGCCACCACAAAGTTACGAGGAGCACCCGGCGCGCCCCCCACCACCACCGGCCCCACTTCACCCGCAGCACCGTTGCCATGCTTGTTGACCGCCCGCACCCTGAACGAATACCCAACATCGTTAACCAAACCCGAAACCACGAACAACTCGCGAAGCCCAGCCGCCGTACTACCGTCATCGGCCATCACCGACCACCCCGACCATCCCCCATCGCCTTGTTTGATCGCGTACTCGTACCGCAAAATAGTAGCAAACCCCGACCCCGCCACCTGACCGTTAGCCTTGGTCCACTTCAACTCCACCTGGGAATCGGAAACAACCGCCCGCAAACCCGCCGGTGCCGGCGCAACATCAGACATCCAATCCCCACTCAGCACCTCAATCTGACCCGATCCCGCAGCGTTCACCGCCCGCACGAAGAACCGGTAGCGGCTACCAACCGTCAAACCCGACACCACCACCGACCCAGCAGCCCCACCACCGGGCACCGGCCGCCATACAACCCCACTACGATCCCCCGAAGTAGGCGCTAAACTCGTAGAAGCATCCACCACCCTGTTCTCCGGTGGAACCCAACTGCTCTGACCAAACGCCTGCTCAGAATACGTGTACTCATAACCTGAAACCCCCGTAGTCGCAGCATCCGACGGCGGCCCCCACGACAACCGCACCGCACCACCACCCAACACCACCATTGATGCCGACGACGGAGCATTCGGCACACTCTGAGCACCCACACCCCCCACCGAAACCAACACCGACCCCAACAACCCCACCAAAACCAGGGTCCCAATAAACCAGAGCAGCCCTACACGCCTACCCCCCCCCCCCCTCACTGAGTCAAACCGATCAACCATCACCGAACCATCCTTTCCAAAAGGACCAGGACCCCAAGCATACAACTTCGCTGCGAGGGCTCAAACAATTACACTGAAAAGTCTCCCACACGCCCCCGCGCAAGTACCCCCACGAAAAACCGTGTAACCACCCCGGCTCAAGCTGGAAGAGGTAGCACCCACTGAGGCTTGAGTACGAGACGATCGGAGGTGATCAGCGTGCTTGTGGTGGCCCCAAAGTCGCCGGGCAGATACCGATCACGGTAGCGTTGTGACCCCATGGCCAGGACAGCAAGCTCCGCGAATCAGGTCACACCGAAGGACAAGTTCCCCATCAAGATGCTCAACGACCGCATCCTGGTGCACATCGAGACCCCCGAGGGGGAGCGGCGATCCACCGGCGGCATCCTCATACCGGCCACGGCTCAGGTGGGCAAGCGCCTGGCCTGGGCCGAGGCCATCGCGGTGGGTCCAAACGTCCGCACCGTCGAACCCGGTGATCAGGTTCTTTTCAACCCGGAGGACCGCTATGAGGTGGAGGTACGCGGTGCCGATTACCTGATCCTGCGCGAGCGGGATATTCACGCGGTGGCCGCCCCTCGCCTCGATGAGGGAAGCACCGGGCTGTATCTCTGATCAGGTGCCTCATTGCTGATCAGGCTGTATCTCTGATCAGGTGCCTTGGAACAGGGGTTGGGGCAAATGGCTCTTTGCGGGGTGAGATCTGATCCTACGATGGGGGGATGCCGGCAACCACTCCCTTGAACGCAGATCCGGGCGCACTGGACAAGGTGGCGTTCGACAGCAACGGGCTGGTTCCCGCCATCGTGCAGGAACACGAGGGGGGGCGAGTGCTGATGATGGCCTGGATGAACCGGGAATCGCTGGAGCGCACCCTGGCCACCGGGCGCACCTGGTTCTGGAGCCGGTCCCGGCAGGAGTACTGGTGCAAGGGGGAGACCTCCGGTGATCGCCAGTACCTTCGAGAGGCTTATTACGACTGCGACGGCGACACCCTGCTGCTGAAGGTGGAGCAGGAGGGCCGGGGGGCCTGCCATACCGGGGAGTACTCCTGCTTCTTCCAATCCTTCGACCAGCCCCCCTCCCCGTGATCCGGTGCCTGGTGTCCTGGTGGGGTCCCCGTGATCGAGTACCCAACGCTCCGTTGGGGGTCCCTGTGATCCGCTTCCTGGTGTCCTGGTGGGGGTTCCTGTGATCCGTCCGGGGCGCCAGGAGTTCCACCGGCTGGCTGCGGAGTGGACGGTGGTGCCGGTCTGGCAGGAGTTGATAGCCGACCTCACCACTCCGGTGGCGGCTTTTGCCCGCACAGTGGGTGACGAGCCGGGCTTCCTGCTGGAGTCGGTGGAGCATGGCGAGCGGTGGAGCCGGTTCTCCTTCATCGGTCGCCGCCCCCTGGGGACACTGGTGGCTCGCGGCCACCGGATTACCGCCACCGGCGCTTTGCCCGAGGACACCCCGCTGGACCGGGGCATACTGGCCGCGGTGGAGCACATCCTGTCCCGGTGGCGCTCCCCGGCCCTGGAAGATCTTCCGCCACTGCACGGTGGCCTCATGGGTTATCTGGGCTACGACGTGGTCCGGGAGGTGGAGCATCTGCCCAACCAGCCCCACGACGACCAGGGCTTGCCCGATGCGGTGCTGTCGGTCATCGGGGAACTGGCGGTGTTCGACCACTGGCGCCAGCGGGTGTGCCTGATCGAGAACGTAATCGTTCCCCCCGGTGCCTCTCCGAGCGAGATGGACGAGGCCTACGACCGGGCTGTGGTCGCCCTCGAGCAGTTGGCCGCCGACGGGGCCCGCCCCGTGGCCGAACCGCTACTGGAGCCCCCCGATCATGACGAAGAACTGCCCGAGGTGGTGTCCACCATGAGTTCGCAGAGCTTCTGTGCCGCGGTGGAGGCCGCCAAGGAGCACATCTTGGCCGGGGACATCTTCCAGGTGGTGCTGGCCCAGCGGTACGACTTCGACCTGGATGCCGAGCCCTTCGATGTCTACCGCTCGCTGCGCCAGGTGAACCCCAGCCCGTACATGTACTTCGTGCACCTTCCCGAGTTGTCGCTGGTGGGGTGCTCCCCCGAACCGATGGTGCAGCTTCTCGGAGGGCGGGTCATCTCCCGTCCCATCGCCGGCACCCGCCGCCGGGGTCGCACACCGGCCGAGGATCGCCGGATGGCCGCCGAGCTGTCCGAGCACCCCAAGGAGATCGCCGAGCACATAATGCTGCTCGACCTGGCCCGCAACGATGTGGGGCGCGTGGTGAGCTTCGGCACCGAGACGGTGGACGAGAGGCTGACTCTGGAGCGTTACAGCCATGTAATGCACCTGACCTCGCAGGTGTCGGGTGAACTGGCCCCCGGCCGCACCCCGGTCGATGTGCTGCGGGCCACCCTGCCTGCGGGCACGGTGTCGGGAGCGCCCAAGGTGCGGGCCATGGAGATCATCGACGATCTGGAACCGGTGAAGCGGGGGCCCTACGCCGGGGTGGTGGGCTATCTCGACTTCTCGGGAAACATCGACACCGCCATCGCCATTCGCACCATGGTGATCCGGGGAGGGCGAGCGTCGGTCCAGGCCGGCGCGGGCATCGTGGCCGACAGCATCCCCGAACAGGAGGATCTGGAATGCCGCAACAAGGCCCGAGCCCTCCTTTCGGCGGTGCCTGCCGCCCGGCGCATGAGACGGAGCCGACCGTAATGACCGGGGCCGTGGATCTTTCGACCCTGTCATGACCGGCACCGTGGATCTTTCGACCACCGTGGGGGTCTGTCCCGTGGAGCGGGCTGTGCTGTCGGTGGCCGGCCCCGACGCGGCCACCTTCCTGCATGGTCAGCTCAGCCAGGACATCCACGGGCTGACCGAGGGCCAATCGGCCTGGTCGCTGATCCTCCAGCCCCAGGGGCGCATCGACGCTCTGGTGCGGATCACCCGGAGGGCGGGGAAACAGTTCGTGCTGGATACCGATGGTCCCCTGGAGCAACTCACCACCCGGCTGGAGCGGTTCATGCTCCGAACCGACGTGACCCTGGAAGCACTCGATTGGCGATGCCTGGCGGTTCGGGGGCCGGGAGCCGGGGAGGCAACCGTATCCGGGGAGATCATCGGTCCGGTCCCCACTGGCGGCATCGATGTGCTGGGACCGGCCCCCATAGTCCCGCCGCAAGTACCGCAGGTGGATCCGGAAACATTGGAGGCCCACAGGATCAGGGCTGGATTCCCCCGGATGGGACTCGACATCGACAGCCGTACCATTCCCGCCGAAGCCGAGGTGGTGCCCTGGACGGTGAGCTTCACCAAAGGATGCTTCACCGGCCAGGAGCTGGTGGCTCGCATGGACTCCCGGGGAAACACTGCCCCCCGGTACCTTCGGCTGCTCGTTGTGGCCGGCCGGGTTCGCCTGGCCGGTGGCGATCCGATCACCGGTTCCGGCGGTGGCGAGGTGGGCGTGGTGACCAGTACGGCCTGGGATGCGGGGGCGGGCACCACGGTGGCCCTGGGATACATAAAACGCTCCGTGGAGATGCCGTCCGAAGTCGAGTTAGCGGGCCACCGGGCTCAAGCATCGGCCCTTCCCCGCTGAACTATTGCATGATCCATGCTCCGACCCTTCCCCGTAGAACTATTGCGTAATCTCCGGCCCTTCCCCGTAGAACCTTTGCGTAATCTCCGGCCCTTCCCCGTAGAACCCTCGGATGATCCATGCTCCGGGACGATCAGCCGGTAGTTTGGGGTTGGTGTTCGTAAAGATTTGCGGCATTACCTCGACCGATGATGCCTTGCTGGCCACTGCCCTGGGGGCCGATGCGGTGGGTTTCGTAATGGCCCCGTCACCCCGCCGGATCGCCCCACCCCGGGTCGAGGAGATCGTTCGCCGGCTTCCCCCCGGGGTTCTCACCGTGGGGGTGTTCCGCAATGAGGCCCCCCAGCGGGTGATCGAACTGGTGAACCGCTGCGGTCTCAAGGCAGCCCAGCTCCACGGTCAGGAGAGCATTGCCGGCACCCAGCAGGTACGCGATGAGGTTCCGGTGGTCATAAAGGCATTCCCGGGCAATGACGAGGCCCTGGCCCTGGCCCACCGTTACGGTGCCGACCTGGTGCTGGTGGACTCCGACACCCCCGGCTCGGGCCGGATCTTCGACTGGTCGCTGGCCGAGGGGGCTCCCAGTGGGATCCGGCTCATCCTGGCCGGTGGCCTGAACCCCGACAATGTGGCCACCGCCATCGACAAGGTCCGGCCCTGGGGGGTGGATGTGAGCTCCGGGGTGGAGGTCGCTCCCGGCCGCAAGGATCCGGCCCGGCTGCGAGCCTTCATCACCACCGTCCGCAGCGTTCAGCCCGCCCCCCCTGCTCAATCGGATATCGACGATGCTCCCTACGACTGGCAACGGGCATGACCATCGCCGAACCCACCGGCGGGCGATTCGGGGAGTTCGGCGGGCGGTTCGTTCCCGAAACCCTGGTGCCGGCCTGCGAAGAACTTGAGGCCGCGTTCCGCTCGGCCTGGGGGGACAGGGAGTTCAGGGACGAGTTGAACCGGCTGCTGGCCGACTACGCCGGCCGGCCGTCACCGCTCACCGAATGCCGCCGCCTGTCGGAGGAGTTGGGGCTGCGCCTGCTGCTGAAGCGGGAGGATCTCAACCACACCGGCTCCCACAAGATCAACAACGTGCTGGGGCAAGCCCTGCTGGCCGTGCGGATGGGCAAGACCCGTCTAGTGGCTGAGACCGGAGCCGGGCAGCACGGAGTGGCCGCAGCCACCGCGGCCGCCCTGCTGGGTCTGGAATGCACGGTGTACATGGGCGAGGTGGATATCCAGCGCCAAGCTCTGAACGTCTTCAGGATGCGGCTGCTGGGTGCCGAGGTGCGGGCGGCGGTGTCGGGCAGCCGTACCCTCAAGGATGCCATCAACGAGGCCATGCGCGACTGGGTGGCGACCGTGGAGTCCTCCCACTACTGCCTGGGTTCGGTTATGGGACCCCATCCCTACCCCTGGATGGTCCGGGAGCTGCACCGGGTGATCGGCGACGAGGCCCGTGAGCAGTGCCGGCACCTGCTGGGGGGCGATCCCGACGTGGTAACCGCCTGTGTCGGGGGCGGCAGCAACGCCATCGGTATATTCAGCGGTTTTGTGGACGGCGATGCCGAGCTGGTGGGGGTGGAGCCGGCCGGGGGGGCGGCCATTGGACGGGGAGTTCCCGGCGTGGTGCATGGATCCAAGTCGTTCCTCATGCAGGACGAGCACGGTCAGGTGCTGGAAGCCGAGTCCATATCCGCCGGTCTCGACTATCCCGGCATCGGTCCGGAGCATTCGCACCTGGCCAGCATCGGCCGGGCCCGCTACGTGCCGGTCACCGACACCGAAGTGGTTGGTGCCTTCGAGCTGTTGTCGCGAACCGAGGGCATCATCCCCGCGCTGGAGCCGGCCCACGCCCTGGCCTGGGTGTCGCGATCCCGCTCGGAACTGGCCGGAAGAACGGTTCTGTTGAACCTCAGCGGCCGGGGCGACAAGGACGTGGGCCAGATGATGGACCGTCTGGGAATGGATGGGGACGAGGTGGGTAGTGACCCTCTGGGGATGGATGGCGCTCCGAATGGGGACGAGGTGGGCAACGGTGGGGTTTGAGCCTGGCCCCCTTGAGGCGGCGCTGCGGGTCCGCCGTTCCCGGGGGGGCAAGGCGCTGGTCCCCTACCTGACGGGAGGGCTGGGAGACTGGCAGGGCGCGCTGGCTGCGGCTGCCGACGCCGGAGCCGATGCCCTGGAGGTGGGGATCCCCTTCTCCGACCCGGTAATGGATGGCCCGGTGATCCAGCAGGCCAATGATCGGGCGCTGGCCGCTGGGGTCACCCCAACAAGCGTGCTGGACGATCTGGGCCGCCTCGATGTCGGAGTGCCGTTGGCGGTTATGACCTACTACAACATCGCCTTCCGGTTCGGGCTGGAACGGTTCGCCGCCGTTCTGGCCGAGCGGGGGGTGGCCGCAGCCATCCTGCCCGACCTTCCCCTGGAAGAGGCGGGACCGTGGGTCGAAGCGGCTGACACCGCCGGGGTGGAGACCGTGCTGCTGGCTGCTCCCACCGCCTCCGATGAGAGGCTGACCCGGATCTGCTCACGGAGTCGAGGATTCGTTTACGGGGTGGGCTTGCTGGGGGTGACCGGCGTGCGCAGCCAATTGGCCTCATCGGCGGTGGTCATGGCGGAAAGGCTCAAGCGGGTAACCGATGTTCCGGTGCTGGTCGGCGTGGGAGTGGGCACCCCGGCTCAGGCCCAGGAGGTCTGCCGGGTGGCCGACGGTGTCGTGGTGGGATCCGCAGTGGTGCGCCGGATGCTGGATCACGGGGATCCGGCGGCGGTAGCCGAGCTGGTCGGGCGGTTCCGCCGGGCCCTGGATTGAGCCATGCTTGCATTGAGCCATGCTTGCATTGAGCCGTGCTTGCATTGAGCATGGTCACACTGAGCGTCACATTGAGCATGATCACGATTATTGACCGCCCCCGTGCGCCTGCTTGGATTTTGTTTTGCCCCCTGACTGAATTACAGTCATGCGGTTCAAGAAGCAGGAGGATCCAATGAACAAGTCCGATTTGGTCAGCGCCATCAGCGAGCGCACCGGCGAGAGCAAGAGCACCGTTGATGCGGTGCTCGGCGGGCTGGAGAAGGTGGTCACCGAGCAGGTGGTCCTGGGCGAGAAGGTGGTGATCCCCGGTTTCGTCTCCTTCGAGCAGACCACCCGGGGGGCTCGTACCGGTCGCAATCCCCGCACCGGTGAGAACATCCAGATTGCCGAGACCAAGGGCTGCAAGGTCAGCGCCGGGGCCCGGTTGAAGGCCGCGATAAAGGGCACCTGAGTCCGGCGCGCTCCCATCCGGTAACCTCTTGCCCATGACCGATTGGTTGCTGTCCACCGGTGATCCCGCGCCGGCGTTCACCCTGCCGGACCAGCACGGGGGGCAGGTGTCGTTGAACGACTTCGCCGGCCAGAGGGTGATGATCTTCTTCTACCCCAAGGCGCTCACCCCCGGTTGAACCACTCAGGCGGTTGGCGTGCGTGACACTGCCGAAGAGCTCGGAGGCATAGTGGTTCTGGGCATCAGCGGGGACAAACCCGAGAAGCAGAAGCGCTTCGATGAGAAGAACGGCTTGGGCTACCGGTTGCTGTCCGATCTCGACCACGAGGTTGCCGAGGCGTTCGGGGTCTGGCGGGAGAAGAAGCTTTACGGCAAGAGTTACCTGGGCATTGTCAGATCGGCGTTTCTGGTGGGAGCCGATGGTCTCATCGAGCACGCCTGGTACAAGGTAAGCCCCAAGGACACCCCCAAGAAGCTGGCCGCGGCGCTGGCGGCGGGGTAGCGGGGAGCCGGCACCGCGGGATGCGACCTCCGGCCGAGGTTCTGCCCCACCGCCCCCCCTTCCTGTTCCTGGACGAGGTGGTTTCAGTGGGGGCCGGGCCGAGGGCCGAGGGCTACTGGCAGCTCACCGGTCAGGAACCCTTCTTCGCCGGGCACTTTCCCGGCCGTCCCACCCTACCCGGGGTGCTGATGGCGGAGGCCGTAGCCCAGCTCGGGGCCTACGTGGTTCTCCACGACGATCGGTTTGCCGGCAAGCTGCCCCTGTTCGGCGGTCTCGACGGCACCCGTTTTCGCCGCCAGGTGACCCCCGGTGAGCGCCTGGATCTGGAAGTGGAGATGACCAGGCTGTCGGCCCGGGGGGGCCGGGGCCGGGGGCAGGCTTCGGTGGCCGGGGAGCTGGCCTGCCAGTGCGAGCTGCTGTTCGTGGTGGTGGATAACCAGGAGTAGACCGCTGGTTC
Organism: Candidatus Poriferisocius sp.; assembly: GCF_965202595.1. GTDB lineage: Bacteria > Actinomycetota > Acidimicrobiia > Acidimicrobiales > Bin134 > Poriferisocius. The sequence continues at coordinate 1,312,574 of NZ_OZ241836.1, read as the reverse complement.
GGGACCCGCAGGGGGTAACCCGCTGGGAGTAACCCGCTGGTTCGGGAGCCGCAGAGATAACTAGGTCTAACCCGCTAGTCCGGGGCCGGGCCGATAACCACGGTTCCGTTGTGTCCACCGAAACCGAAGGAGTTGGAAAGCGATGGCCCCGGAGTCCACGGGGCGGGCTCCCGGGCCACGATCCGGATGGGGGCCATATCGGGATCGGGGGTTTCGTACCCGTAGGTGGGGGGGATCAGCCGGTGGTGCATGGCCAAAAGCACAGCGGCCGCCTCGATGGCCCCGGCAGCTCCCAGGGCGTGGCCGGTCACACCCTTGGTCGAGGTGACCAGCGGTCCCGGAGTGCCGAATACCTTATGGATGGCCTCGGCCTCGGCGGCATCGTTCAGCGGGGTGGAGGTGCCGTGGGCGTTGATGTGGACTATGTCTCGGGGTTCCAGCCCGGCATCGGCCAGGGCCAGCTCCATGCAGCGCACGGCTCCCGCTCCCCCCGGTGCCGGGGCGGTGATGTGGTGGGCATCGGCAGTGCTGGCTCCCCCCAGCACCTCGCCCAGCACGTTGGCTCCCCGCCGGCGAGCCGTCTCCAACTCCTCCAGTACCAGAATCGCCGCCCCCTCGGCGTGGATGAAGCCGTCCCGCTCCCGGTCGAAGGGGCGGCTGGTGTTGGTGCTGGAGACAGCGGTCATGTTCCTGAACGCGGCCTCCGCGGTGATGGAGTTCGAGGCCTCGCTGCCGCCGGTGATAACCGCGTCGCAGCGATCGGAGCGGATGAGCAGGGCGGCGTTGGAGATCGACTGGGTGCCGGCCGCACAGGCGGTCACCGTGTTCTCGCACGGTCCCGAAAAGCCGTAACGCATCGAAATGGCCGCCGATGCCGCGTTGGCCATCATCATCGGCACCAGAAACGGCGATACCCTGCGCTCACCCCGCTCGATGCGAATCTGAATCTGATCCTCGAGGCTTCGCAGCCCACCCACGCCCGATCCCACCCACACCCCGATGCGATCGGGATCGGTGCTGAACTCGCCGGCCTGCTCCAGCGCCTCGGCCGCCGCAGCCAGAGCCATCTGGGCGAAGCGGTCGGTGCGGCGGGCCTCCTTGGGGTTGTCGAACCAGGGGAGGGGATCGAAGTGATCCATGACCCGCCGCCCCCCGGCCGGTGCCTCCAGCAGCCCCTGCCAGAATGCTTCCCGGCCGAGACCCGGCCAGGCCAGGACCCCAATCCCGGTTACCACAACCCGGCGAGGGGCCGTCATGGCCTCGCCCCCCGGGGCCGGATTCCCTTTCGACGGCTCGGGGTCATCCCAACTTGGCCGTCACCAAGTCGAAAGCCTGGCCCACGGTCTCGATCCCGTCGAGCTCTTCTTCATCTATGGCGATGTCGAATTCCTCTTCGAGAGCCATGACCAGCTCCACCAGATCGAGGCTGTCCGAGTCCAGATCATCGGCGAAACTGGCCTCGGGGGTGACTTGATCGGCTTCCACCGACAGCACCTCCACGGTGCAGTTCCGGAAACGAGTGAAGTTGTCGTCGCTCACGCTGACTCCCTCCTTTGTGGGACAATTGATTATTGGGATGGTTCATCCTCCCATGCCCAGGCCCCCATCTACCGGAATCACCGCCCCGGTGACATACCCGGCAGCATCGGAGGCCAAAAACGAGATGGTCGCAGCTACTTCCCCGGGGTCGCCCAATCGTCCGAGGGGAACCGCGTCGATGATGGTCGAGCGTCGATCCTCGTCCAGCTCATTCAACATGTCGGTGCCCACCGGGCCGGGGGCAACCACGTTCACCGTAATGTTGCGACTGGCCAGCTCTCGGGCCAATGATCGGGCCAGCCCCACCAGTCCGGCCTTGGAGGCGGCGTAATTGGCCTGACCCACCTGGCCCACGGCCCCAACCACCGAGGACACGAACACGATGCGACCCCAACGATTGCGGAGCATGGACCGGGTGGCTCGGCGGGCCACCCGGTAACCGGCGGTCAAGTTGGTGTCGATCACGTCGGTGAAATCGGCCTCGGTCATGCGCATAACCAGTTTGTCCCGAGTGATGCCGGCGTTGGACACCACCACCTCCACCGGCCCCAGATGCTCTTCTATCCGGGTGAAGGCGGTGTCCACCTGAGACTCGTCGGTCACGTCGCAGCGCACCCCCATCAGCTCGAACCGCTCGTCGGCCGGAGCCGTCTCTCCCCGGTAGGTGATGGCCACCCGGTGGCCGTTCCGGGCAAACTCGGTGGCGGTGGCCAGCCCGATACCCCGGTTCCCCCCGGTCACCAAGACGACCCTGGATGCGCTCACCGGCCCCAGCGTAGCAGCGCGGCGGCCACGCTCATGCCGGCCCCGAAACCCACCAGCAGGACAACATCACCGTCGGCGATGCCGCTCTTCGAGACCGCCGCGCCCATGGCCAGGGGGATGGACGCCGACGAGGTGTTGCCGGTGACCTCGATTACGGTGGCTGCCTTCCCCAGGGGAATGCCCAGGCGTTTCATGGCGCTCTCTATGATCCGGAGGTTGGCCTGATGGGGGATCACCACGGTTACATCCGACGGCTCCAACCCGGCATCGGCCAGAACTCGCCGGCTGGCCGAGACCATGACCCGCACCGCTTGGCGGAACACCTCCTTGCCGTCCATGCGGATGTAGTCACCGAAGTCACAGGTCAAAAGATCGGCGAAACGGCCCTCCGAGCCCATGTAGGTGCTGAGCACGCCCCGGTCGTCGCGTCGAGCCGGTTCCATGACCACGGCGCCGGCACCATCGCCGAACAGGATCGCGGTGGAACGATCATCCCAGTCGGTGAAGCGGCTGAGCGTGTCCACCCCCACCACCAGCACCCGTTCCATCCCGGCGGATATCTGGGCCTGGGCCAGGGAAATCGCATAGGTGAAACCCGAGCAGGCGGCGTTCAGGTCGAAAGCTCCGCATGCTGCGCCCAAGTCCTCCTGGAGGCGGTTGGACACCGCCGGGAACACCTGATCGGGGGTGCAGGTGGCGCAGATGATCAGGTCCAGGTCGGAGGCATCCATCTCGGCCTCCTTCAGGGCAATCCTGGCCGCCTGGCCCCCCAACTCGAGGCAGCTTCCCCCCACCCGGCGTTCGTGGATGCCGGTACGCTCCACAATCCACTCATCGCTGGTGTCCAGCACGGCAGCCAGGTCGTGATTGGTGATTACCTTGTTACCCACCGCCGTGCCCAGACCGGTTATCGTCGCCCGGGTCATGGCCGCTGGGGGTCAAAGCCGCTGCGGGTCATCGGCTCAGGACTCTTAACTCGTTCGCAGCCAGGCTATGGGTTGGCTGGCGGTGACCCGCTCCCCCTCCACGGCCAGAAACCCCATGATCACGCCGGCCCACGGGGTGCGGACCTCGGTGTCTCCCACATGCCCCAGGAGCTGCCCGGCGGGCACAACGGTACCCAGGAGCCGGTCGTCGGTGGGTCGGAAGATGCCCAGTGCCGGGCTGACCACCAGCCGCTCGGTGGTGAACAGGGCTTCGCCCTCCAGCGGACCGATTTCGGTGACCGGCGGCCCGGCCAGCGTCTCCAGCACCGTGTCGATATCGGCGGGTAGGTTCACCTTCAGGGCCTGGCTGCCCCGGGCCGTGCGCTTCACGGTACCGGTCAGAACCGTGCCCGGGCCGAGTTCCACGAAAGTGGTGAACCCGGCATCGCACATGTTGTGTACCGATTGGCGCCAGCGCACCGGGTTGGTCAACTGCGAGTTGAGCAGCTCGGGCCAGGGGTCGGCCCCGGTGTGCGAAGCTGCGTCCACGTTGGCGTACACCGGGTGGTCGGGGAGCCGGAACTCGGTCCTGTCCACTGCCTTGCGAAGCCTGTCCCGGGCCGGGGCCATGAACGGGGTGTGGAAGGCACCCCCCACCGGTAGGGCCATGGTGCGCTTGGCCCCCAGATCCCGGGCAATGGCACCGGCCCGGTCCACCAGCTCGGGGGCACCGGCGATTACCACCTGGCCGGGGGCGTTGAAATTTGCCACCCAGACATCGCCGTCGGCCTGCCGGCAGGCCTGCTCCACCAGATCATCATCCAAACCCAGGACTGCGGCCATGGTGCCGTCCCGCTCCTCGGCCGCCACCTGCATGGCCTCTCCCCGTTCGGTGACCAGGCGGATCCCGTCGGTGAAATCCACCACCCCGGCGGCCACCAGCGCAGAGTATTCCCCCAGGCTGTGACCGGCGTGGGCCGCGGTCTCGATCCCCACCCGGGTCACCGCGTCCAGAGCGATCATCGACGTCGCGAAGGTGGCCAACTGGGAGTTACGGGTCTCCCGCAGCTCATCTTTCCCCGCGTCGAGGAGCAGCCGGGCCACATCCCGCCCCGCCGCCTCGGACATCTCGGCCACCAACTCCCAAGAGGGGTGGTCGATCCAAGCCGCACCCATGCCAGCCTTCTGGGATCCCTGGCCGGGATAGGTGAAGCAGATCATCAGGGGTCAGACCTCCCGAACGGCAATGGGGTTTCAACACTTTACGACCTGGGGGCTCCCGACCGGTTATCCGGTGAGCTTTCGGGGACGGCACCCCCTAAACTGCGCTTGCCTCGGGGATCCTGCCGAACACCCCGACACTTGCCACCGGCCCGGGTGGTGGAATTGGTAGACACGCCGGACTCAAAATCCGGTTCCCGCAAGGGAGTGAGGGTTCGAGTCCCTCCCCGGGCACCATGGGCAGACCGGCACGAGTAGCCCGCACCCCGCGCCCATGCCCCCCGTTGCCAGTAGGGGAGTCATGGACATAAGTCGCCGGAAGGCGGGTAACTGTCACTCCCGTATGTAACTCTGATTGCCGTCCATCAGTTCAACACGACCATCAAGGGGACTAGCTCAATGAATCTGCAAAGCGATCTGGATATCTTCCAAAATGCGGTCTGGCACTTGGCCCATCGCAGACGCAAGTGCTGCCGGACGGCAACCGAGTCTTTTATGGGGCCGGTGGAGGCCGACGAATCGTACTTCGGCGGGAAGGCCAAGAAAATGCACGCCAGGGTGAGGGCGGAGCGGATCACGGGTAGGGGCGCGGACGACAAGGCGACGGTTGCGGGGGTGAAAGACCGTGCCATCGACATGGTGGCGGCTAGGGTGGTTGAATCGACCGATGCCGCCAACTTGCAAGGGTTCGTGTTCACAGCGCTAACAGCGTCATGAGCCTCACAGCGGTTGATCTGTTCAGCGGATGCGGTGGCCTGTCGGCAGGCCTGATTGAGTCTGGTATCGAAGTGGTCGAAGCCTATGACTGTTGGCCCCAGGCACTCGACGCCTACCGCCGCAACGTCGGCGATCACGCCGTTCAGCTTGACCTGTCTGACACCGCCACCGCGATCAAATGGATCGCCGAGACTGGAGCTGATCTGGTGGCCGGTGCGCCGCCGTGCCAGGACTTCTCTACCGCGGGCAAAAGGGTCGAAGCCGAGCAGGCCAACCTCACCACCGCGTTCGCTCAGATTGTCTGCGAGTACCGCCCAGCGGCGTTCCTGATGGAGAATGTGCCACAGGTCCGAACCAGCTCCACCTACGAGCGGATGCGCCGAGACGTGACCGGAGCCGGCTACTCGCTGGTGGAGACGGTGCTCGATGCCAGCCGATTCGGGGTACCGCAATTACGTCGCCGGTTTTTTGTGTTCGGACACCTTGGTAACAGCACCGTCGGCGAGTGGTTCGCTGATGGTCTCGAAGCCCGCCAGACCCCGGAGCGGCTGACCGTTAAAGAGTATCTAGGTGACGAGATCGACATCAAGTTCTACTACCGGCATCCTCGCAACTACAGCCGCCGTTCGGTGTTCAGCGTCCATGAGCCGTCGCCCACGGTGCGGGGAGTGAATCGTCCCGTACCGCCGAACTACATTGGCAACCATCTGGACAGCGCCCCGCCAGGCAAAGTGCGCCCTATGACGACACGTGAGCGAGGGCGAGTGCAGACTTTTCCGCCCACCTGGAAATGGCCCGGTGGAGACCGCAATGCGGACGCGGAGCTGCTGGTCGGCAACGCGGTGCCGGTGAAACTTGCGGCCCGCGTGGGAGCCGCGATCCTTGATGCCATCGATCGATAGCCCGTCGCTGTACGGCATTACTGAAGAGAACTCCACCCGGCACGGCGCGTCGCTGTGGGGCAAGAACCAGTTCAACTCGACGTTTCCACTTGCTCTGTGCCTCTACATGCGAGACCACGGCCTAGCGCCCGTGGCCGTCATTGAGCGCTCGGGCATCACAACCGACAAAGATCAATGGCTAATGGATGATGTGATCGGCGGGCCTGGCTGCCGATACTTGTTCGAGACGGCATTCGATCCGTTTGCTGGCTGTGTACGCGGCAGAGTGGACAAGATCGACCTAGTAGTGTCGTCAGGCGGCGATCCTCTGCGCCCGCTGGAGGTAAAGCTCACAGTCGTACCCGATATCGCCACCGCTTCCGCCCTTGAGAATCTCTGGGCACCGGAGATGGTAATGCGGCCTGTTAGCTCGGGCCTACGCCATGATGAGTGTTGCCGCGAGCCTTAGCAACGGTTCAATCCGTCGAAATGTCATGGCGAGCCTGCGGGCCGGCTACAACCTCATAAATAATTGGGACAACGCCACCGAAATAGCCCAGAACGCCAAACATTTGCGCTCCGCTCTTGACGAAGCCTTACAAGCGGTGGCAACCGGCGGACTACAACGCCCATTCCTGATCCAACCTCTATGGCGTACCGTCGGCCAGTCCTTTGAGCTGGCGGACAATTGCTTCGATGTCTTTGTATGGTCCGATGTCGCCGTGATGCGGTTGCCGGTGGACCAGTCGGACGATACAGCCACGGTGTCGCGCCCAATACGCGAGGTCGCCCGTCACGTCAGGGCACTATATGAGGTTCTGAGCCAAGGCGACTACAACTACGAGAGCATTTACAAGGGGATGGCGTTGGGCAGCCAGACCGACAAGGCATTTTCGCTGAACGGAAGTAAGAGCATCCGCTATCTCGCCCATCCCCACTTACGGCAACCACGGTTGCCACGTAACGTCCTGTCCGACCTCATCACGGGTGGCGGCGAACTTGAACTCAGGCCTGAACGCAGGTTCGACGCAGCGGTGGTCACCTACATGATGCAAGAGGGAGCATCGTCGTGACCAGCAAGCATCAGCTCGGCCCGCACACCCCTGAATTCAGTAGATCTCGGGAACGAATGTCTGGTCCGACATCGGAGGACGCATATAGCCGACTCTCTCCTGGCGGGGAGGTAGCTCGACCTCTTCCCAGGGCACGTCCTTGTATGGGATCTGCGACAGCAGGTGCGAGATGCAGTTGAGCCGGGCCGCCTTCTTGGAGTCGGCATTGACCACATACCATGGGGCCTGCTTGATATCGGTGTGGGAGAACAGGGTGTCCTTGGCCTTGGAGAACTCCACCCATCTGGCTCGGCCCTCGATGTCCATCCTCGACAGCTTCCAGCGCCTCGCCGGATCCGCGAGCCGGTTCTGGAACCGCCGTTCCTGCTCGGCATCGCTCACCGAGAACCAGTATTTGATAAGGATGATCCCCGACCGCACCAGCATCCGCTCAAACTCGGGGCACGACCGCAAGAACTCCCGGTACTCCTCTTCACTACAGAACCCCATTACCGGTTCCACCAACCCCCGGTTGTACCAGCTACGGTCGAACAGGATCATTTCTCCGGCGGCGGGCAGCTCGGCCACGTAGCGCTGGAACCACCACTGCGTCTTCTCCCGGTCGCTCGGTGTGCCCAGTGCCACCACCCTAACCACCCGCGGGTTGGTCCGCTCGGCTATCCGTTTGATCACCCCGCCCTTACCCGCGGCATCACGCCCCTCGAAGATGACCACCACCTTGAGGCCCCGGTGGCGAATCCAGCGCTGCAACCGCACCAATTCTTTCTGGAGGCTAGTCAACTCCCGCTTGTAGTCCTCGCGGCTGATGCGCCGGCGCGGCTCGGCGGCCAGAATTGTCGGTTCGGCGGCCATCTCCGGCCCGGAGGTTCCCAACAAGTCGATGCTCGGGTTCTGACCCATGCCGGAAGGGTAACCCCGACCTCCACCCCCGACAATCGGCAGCCGAAGTCGAGAACCGTTCCGACGATTACGTAACCCCGACCTCCACCCCCGACAATCAGCAGCCGGGAAGGCTCCGGAACGAACTGGCCCGGGCCGGGGGAATAGCATCGGATGGTGGCCCGAAGCAGGGTGGATAAGCGGTTGGCCGAGTTGGCCGACCGGTTGAAGCGGCTGCGAGCCGACATGGAGGTTGCCGAGGAGCAGTGCCTGCACTTCGATGCTCTGGCCGACGATGCCCGGCTGCGGTCGCTGGTATCGGAAACCCCGGCCTCCGAGCGCCATTACAAGAATGCCTTCCGCCGGGCGGAGACGATGAACACCTATCGCGCCCGCCTGCGGGAGGAGATCCACCATCTGGAGCAAAAACAGGACGAACTGCTGGACAGATTCTACTCCGATGGCTGACACCAGCCCGGTGGCCCGCCTCGCCGGGGTAACCTGAGCCTTCGCCTATGCCGGATTCTTTGCAAGCGCCTCATCTGCCGCCGCCACCAGATCCCGTGCGCATCGTGCTGGCCGAGGACGAGGCCATCATCCGCCTGGACTTGCGGGAGACGCTGGAGGAGGAGGGTTACGCGGTGGTGGGGGAGACCAGCCGGGGAGACCAGGTGCTGGACATGGTGAGGGAGCTGCGGCCCGATGCGGCCATTCTGGACGTGAAGATGCCGGGCACCGACGGGATCACCGTTGCCGGCCGGATCCGCGACGAACGCTTGTGCGCGGTGCTGCTGCTTACCGCGTTCAGCCAGCGGGACCTGATCGCTCGGGCGGCCGGGGCCGGTGCGTTGGCCTACCTGGTCAAACCGTTCGAGCGAGCCGAATTGGTGCCGGCGATTGAGGTGGCCCTGGCGCGTTTCCAGGAGCTGGTGGCGCTCAACCACCGTTTGGAGAGGACCGAGGCCCGGCTGGAGGCCCGCAAGACCATCGATCGGGCCAAGGGCCGGCTGATGGATGTCCACTCCATGTCGGAATCCGATGCCTACCGGCACATTCAGCGCCGGGCCATGAGCGAGCGCACCTCGATGGCCAAGGTGGCTGCCGAGATCATGCAGATGCGGCAATGAGCCCCCCAACCGGCAATTTTGGCGAGATCATCGGGTCGCGGCGATGAACCCCCCGACCGGGCCGGAAACCGTCATGTTGGTGGACGGTCATTCCCTGACCTACCGGGCCTTCTTCGCGCTGCCCGAGGACATGACCACCGCCGCCGGCCAGGTGACCAACGCGATTTACGGCTTCACCAGAATGTTCCTGAAGCTTCTGCGGGACCATCGGCCCGACCGGGTGGCGGTGGTGTTCGACCGGCCCGAGCCCACCTTCCGCCACCAGCAAAACCCCAGCTACAAGGCCAACCGCCGGGAAACCCCCGACACCTTGCTCCAGCAGTTGGAGCTGGTGCGGAAACTGGTGGAGACAATGCGGATAGCCGTTGTGGATCACGCCGGGGTTGAGGCCGACGATGTGATCGCCACCCTGGCCACCCAGGCCCGGGACCGGGGCGACCACGTGATCGTGGTCACCGGGGATCGGGATGCCTACCAACTGGTGGAGGATCCTCATGTCCGGCTGCTCTACAACAAGCGCGGGGTTTCCGACTGCGAGGAGTACGACGAGGCCGGCATCGAGGCCCGCACCGGGGTGAAACCGGCCGACTACGTGGCCTACGCCGCCCTGCGAGGTGACCCTTCCGACAATTTGCCCGGGGTGGACGGGGTCGGGGAGAAGACCGCCGCCAAGCTCATCAACACCTACGGCAACATCGACGGGCTGTACCAGCACCTGGGGCACCAAACCCCAAAGCTCCGGCAGAATCTCGGAGCCGCCGAGGATCGGGTGAGGCTGAATCTGGAGCTGATGAGGTTGCTGCGGGATGTCCCGCTGGAAGTGGGAGTGGACGATCTGAGCCGGGGGCAGCCGGATGGAACCGAGGTCAAGAAGCTGTTCGATTTCCTGGAGTTCAGAGGGTTCGACAAGGACATGGTCGATGTTCTGGGGGTGGATCCGGGCCGGGGTGGGACTCGGGAATTGCAGGTATCCGTGGTGGAAGCTGCTGGCATCGAAGCTCTGGGCGAGGCGGCCACCAAGTCGGGCCCGGTGGCACTGGCCGCGGCGTGGGGCGACCCGCTCGATCTCCGCCGCCCCCACCACCGACGGCTGCTGGGTCTCGCCCTGGTGTCCGATGCCGGCACCGGCCAGGCGGTGTGGCTGCGAGCCGAACTGCTGGAGTCGGCGGGGATCGAGGCTCTGAGCCGCTTCTTCGGCGCGGGCAACCAGCTCATCGCCCACGATGCCAAACCGCTCATCCGGTGGCTGCTGGCGCGAGGAGTCGATGTCACCGGCCTGATGCTGGATACCCGGATCGCCGCTTACTTGCTGGATCCCACCGGGGGACGGTTCGAGTTGGACGATCTCTTGAGAACCCACACGCAACTGCAACTACCGCAAGCCAGCCAAAAGGACGAGGGGCGGCTGTTCAGCGACGACTCCGATGATGCTCCGGATGAGTCGAAGCAGGCCGGCCTCCAGGCCCTGGCCCTGGCCCATCTGGCCACTCCCGTGCTGGAGGCTCTGGAGGTCCAGGGTTTGCGGTCGCTGAACGATGACATGGAGGTGCCCCTGGTCCGGGTGTTGGCCCGCATGGAACTGGTGGGCATCAAGGTGGACGTGGAGGAGCTGAGCCGCCTGCGCAACCGTCTGGCCGAGGCCGCCGAGCGATACCGAGCCTCGGTGATCGAGGCTGCTGGTGGGGGAGCCTTCAACGTGAACTCCTCGAAACAGATCGGCGAGTTGCTGTTCGACAAGTTGGGACTGACCCCCCAGAAGAAGACCCCAACCGGGGCCTACAGCACCGATGCCGCCACGCTGGAGAAGCTGCGGGGTGAGCACCCGGTGGTGGAGGAGCTGCTGGAGTACCGGGAGGTGGAGAAGCTGCGCTCCACCTACGCGGAGGGGCTGCTGGCGGCGGTGGAGTCGGAGCCCGACCAGCGCATCCGGGCCACGTTCAACCAGACGGTGGCCCGCACCGGGCGGCTCAGCTCCGATGCCCCCAACCTGCACAACATCCCGATCCGCACCGAGACCGGGCGGGAGTTTCGCCGGGTGTTCGTGGCCGGTGAGGGCCATGTGCTGCTGGTGGCCGACTACAACCAGATCGAGCTGCGATGCATCGCTCACCTGGCCGAGGAACCCGGTTTGATCCATGCCTTCGAATCCGGTCAGGACATCCACACCTCGGTGGCCGCCCAGGTGTTCGGCATCGACCCCGCCGCGGTGGGCATCGAGGAGCGATCCACCGCCAAGATGGTGTCCTACGGCTTGGCTTACGGCATGGAGGCCTACGGTCTGGGGCAGCGGCTGAACATACCCACGAGGGAGGCCGGCCTGATCCTGGATGCCTACTTCACCGCCTTCCCCCTGCTGCGGGACTACATGGATCGAACGGTGGCCGAAGCCCGGAGCAGGGGCTACACCGAGACCCTGTTCGGCCGGAGGCGGCGGATCCCCGAGATCAACTCCACCAACGCCCGGCTCCGGCAGGCGGCTGAGCGCCAAGCCATGAACTCCGGCATTCAGGGTCTGGCCGCCGACATCTTCAAGGTCGCCCTGGTCGCCCTGGACACCGCGCTGGAACACCGGGGGCTCGCCGGCCGCATCGTCCTGCAAGTCCACGACGAGGTGATCCTCGAGGTGCCCGAGCAGGAGCAGGTCGCGGCCACCGAACTCACGGCTGCGACCATGGCCGGTGCCTACGACCTGAGGATCCCCCTGGAGGTGCATCTCTCCTCGGGGCGCACCTGGGCCGATGCCAAGTAGCCCGATGCCAAGTAGCCCGCCCCCCGGTGCGACTGCTATCATTGGGGAGCCGACTCGGGCCGTTGGGCCCCGGCATTTGTTCCATCCCCTTCCTCCCGTGAGGCTCAGTCAATCGTGTCCGATCCCGCCAGCCCCCCACCCGCTCCACCTTCGGCAACCTCCGCTCCAACTTCGATAACTCCCGCTCCCCCTTCGGCAACCGCAGTGCTCGAGGCGCCCGAAGGCATGGGAACCTTCGATGCCGAGGGCAACTACATCCCTCGCCCGATCATCGACCACGACATCGAGGAGCAGCTCCTGGAGGATGCCTATTCCTCCACCATGATCCAGGTGGAGGACGGCCAGATCGTGGCCGGCAAGGTGGTCAAGGTGGATCGCGACGAGGTACTGCTGGACATCGGCTACAAGTCCGAGGGCATCATCCCGATCTGGGAACTGTCCATCCGCAACGTGGCCGACCCCGCCGAGATCGTCACCCTCGACGAGGAGATCGAAGCCCTGGTGCTCCACAAGGAGGACAAGGACGGCAACCTGATCCTGTCCAAGAAGCGGGCCCAGTACGAGCGGGCCTGGGGCCGGATCGAGGACATCAAGGCCAAGGAGGAAACGGTGTCGGGCACGGTGATAGAGGTGGTCAAGGGCGGCTTGATCATCGACATCGGCCTGCGGGGTTTCCTGCCCGCATCGCTGGTGGAATTGCGCCGGGTCCGTGACCTCCAGCCCTACATCGGCCAAACCCTGGAGGCCAAGATCATCGAGTTGGACAAGAACCGCAACAACGTGGTGCTGTCCCGGCGGGCCTGGCTGGAGGAGACGGAGAAGGAGCAGCGCGAGGCCTTTCTCGACGACCTCAAGCCGGGGGAGCGCCGCAGCGGCGTGGTGTCCTCGGTGGTGAACTTCGGAGCGTTCGTGGATCTGGGAGGCATGGACGGCCTGGTGCACGTTTCCGAGTTGTCCTGGAAGCATGTGGACCACCCCGGCGCGGTGGTGCAGGTGGGCGACCAGATCGAGGTGCAGGTGCTGGAGGTGGATCTGACCCGGGAGCGCATCAGCCTCTCCCTGAAGGCCACCCAGCAGGATCCCTGGCAGGAGTTCGCCTCCAGCCATCAGGTGGGCGAGCTGGTATACGGCCGGGTCACCAAGTTGGTACCGTTCGGGGCGTTCGTCCAGGTGGGCGACAGCATCGAGGGTCTGGTTCACATCTCGGAGATCTCCTCCCACCACATCGACCTGCCCGAGCAGGTGGTGACCCCCGGCGAGGAGCTGTGGGTGAAGATCATCGACCTGGACATCGCCCGCCGCCGCATCAGCCTGTCCATCAAGCAGGCGGCCGAGGGTGGGGTGGTGGCCGCCGAGTTCCAGGAGCACTTCGGCGAGCACGCCTACGACACCGAGGGCAACTACATCGGCACCGTGGCCGAGGAGGTGGCGGCGGACCAGGACGAGGCCTGGGCCCAGTACTACTCCGAAGCCGGTGGTGAACCCGTCGTTGCCGCCCCCGAGGGCCAGCACGCCCCGGTGCCGGAACCGACACCAGCACAGGAACTAGCACCAGCACAGGAACCGGCACCGGAAGGCACCGTCTGACCCGGCCGGGCCGGCGGTGATGGCTACCGGTTGCCCCGATCGGCGGGGTGATCCGTGAGCAAGCCGGAGGATGCCGCCTTTCGGATGGTGTCGGGGTTCGACCCGGCGGGGGATCAACCCAAGGCCATCGCCGCCCTGTCGGAGGGGCTGAGGCGGGGGGACCGCTTCCAGACGCTTCTGGGCATAACCGGGTCGGGCAAGAGTGCCACCATGGCCTGGACCATCGAGCAGGTGCAGCGCCCCACGCTGATTCTGGCCCCCAACAAGTCGCTGGCCGCCCAGCTCGCCAACGAGATGAGGGAGTTCTTCCCCGACAACCGTGTGGAGTACTTCGTCTCCTACTACGACTACTATCAGCCCGAGGCCTACATGCCGGCCTCCGACACCTACATAGAGAAGGACTCGTCGGTGAACGACGAGATCGACCGGCTGCGCCACTCCACCACCGAGGCACTGCTGACCCGGCGGGACGTGATCGTGGTGGCCTCGGTGTCGTGCATCTACGGTCTGGGAGCCCCAGAGGAGTACCGGAACCTTTTGTTCATCGCCAAGGTGGGCCGGAGTTACGACCAGCGCGATCTGCTGCGACGGCTGGTGGACATGCAGTACGAGCGCAACGATGCCAATCTGGTGCGAGGCCGGTTCCGGGTGCGGGGCGATGTCATCGAGGTTCATCCGGCCTACGAGGAGTATGTGGTTCGCATCCAACTGTTCGGCGACGAGGTGGAGCAGATCACCACCATCGATCCGGTGACCGGTGAGCGGATCCAGACCCTCAGCGAGGTGGCGGTGTTCCCGGCCACCCACTATGTGGCCGGCGAGGAACGAATGCAGCAAGCCATTGCCGGTATCGAGGTCGAGCTCCAGGAACAGTTGGCCCGGTTCGAGAAGGAGGGCAAGCTGCTCGAGGCCCAGCGGTTGCGGATGCGGACCACCTACGACCTCGAGATGATGACCGAGATCGGCTTCTGCAACGGCATCGAGAACTACTCCCGCCACATCGACGGCCGGGCTCCGGGCGAGCGGCCGTTCACGCTGCTGGACTACTTCCCCGATGACTTCGTGACCGTGATCGACGAGTCCCATGTGGCGGTGCCCCAGCTTCACGGCCAGTTCGAGGGCGACCGGAGTCGCAAGCTGACCCTGGTGGACCACGGTTTCCGGCTGCCCTCGGCCGTGGACAACCGCCCGCTGCGGTTCGGGGAGGTCATGGAGCGGGTGGGGCAGGTGGTGTTCCTGTCGGCCACTCCCAGCGACTACGAGATCGGGGTTTCCGCTCAGGTGGTCGAGCAGATCGTGCGGCCCACCGGCCTGGTCGACCCCGAGGTGCAGGTACGCCCGACCAAGGGGCAGATCGATGACCTGATGAAGCTAATCGAGGACCGCACCGAGCGCCGCCAGCGGGTGCTGGTCACCACCTTGACCAAGAAGATGGCCGAGGACCTCACCGAGTACCTGCTGGAGTTGGGGGTAAGGGTCCGCTACCTGCACAGCGAGGTGGACACCATCGAACGGATCGAGATCCTGCGAGACCTCCGGCTCGGGGAGTTCGACGTGCTCGTGGGCATAAACCTTCTGCGGGAGGGCCTCGACCTGCCCGAGGTGTCCCTGGTGGCCATCCTGGATGCCGACAAGGAAGGCTTCCTGCGCAGTGAGACCTCGCTGATCCAGACCATCGGCCGGGCCGCCCGCAACGTGGACGGTCAGGTGATCATGTACGCCGACATCGTGACCGACTCCATGAAAAGGGCCATCTCGGAGACCCATCGTCGCCGAAATCTCCAGCAGGTTCACAACGACCAGCACGGCATCAACCCCCAAACCATCCGCAAGGCGGTCAGCGATATCCTGGCCGAGCTGCGGCCGGCCGAGGACGGGGCCCCCATCCCGGGCGCGGGCCGGCGCTCCCGCACCCTGGACCGCTCCCGTTACCGTCCCGACGTGATCGACCTGGATTCGGGGGGCCTCGAGCGGCTCATCCACACCCTCACCGAGGAGATGAACGAGGCCGCCGTGGCGTTGAAGTTCGAGTACGCCGCCCGCTTGCGGGACGAGATCAAGGACTTGGAACGCGACCTGCGGGCCATGGCTTGAGGCTCTCCCCGCTTCCGGCCCCCTGAGCCCCGGAGGTTTCGCTACCGCCACCGCCACCCCTGGCACCGGTGTGTCTAGGTTCAGCCGATCTCCCGGCCCACCCGAGCCCCGGCGTGGATGGCATCCATGATGCTGCTGGTACCGTTGACATCGCCCACCAGGTGCAGGTTGAAGCGGGGCGAGGGATCCTGGCCCGAAACATTGGCGCTCCAGTGGTCGGCCAACTCCCGATTGCAATGGTGGTAGCTCACCACCACAACGGTGTCGGCCTCGAAGCTCCGCTCCCTGTAGGTGCCCAGATCGCGGGTTACCACCGTGCCCCCACCCCCTTCGTCAACCGGGGTTATCTCCCGGATCGCCACGGTGGGAACGAACCAGAACGGCCCGCCGAACAGCCGCTCGCGGCTGGCTGCGACGGTGGCGGCCGGATACATGATGGCCGCCCCCAGTTGCTCGTGGCGGCTCAGAAAGATCACCTCCGCCCCCGCCGCGATCAGGGCATCGCTCACCGAGATGGCCTCGAACGTACCGGTGTCGTCATACACCACCGCTTTGGTGCCGATGGTGGCTCGACCCCCGAACCCCAGCACCTCCCAACTGGTGAACACGTGGGGCAGGTCGGCCCCGGGAATCGGTTTCGAGGGCGCTGAGATCTGAAAACCGCGGCGGGGGATGGTGCCGGTGGCGACGATCAGCTCGTCGGGATCCACCTCGGTCACCACATCGGGATCAACGGGGGAGCGCAACCGGACACTCACCCCCACACGCTCCAGCTCACCGGCCAAGAAAGCGGTGATCGCCCCCAGGTCGGGCCGGTGCGGGGCCGAGGCTGCCATGCGCACCTGACCCCCCAAATGACCGGTCATCTCGTGAAGGATCACCTCGTGGCCCCGGAGGGCCGCGGTTCGGGCTGCCTCCAGACCGGCCGGTCCGCCCCCCGCCACCAGCACCAGCTTGGGTTCGGCAACCCTGCCGGCCGGTTCGAACGGCACCGAAGCCTCCTGACCCGCGGCGGTGTTGACCACGCACCGCATCCTCCCGGTGGTCATGAAGCGGGCCACGCAGCCCACCGAAGTGCCTATACAGGGCCGGATCTCCCGCTCCCGACCCTCCCGGGCCTTCACCACCAGCTCGGGATCGGCGATCATCCCCCGAACCATCGAAACCAGATCGGCAACCCCGCTGCCGATCAGATGCTCGGCGTGGTCCACGGTCATGATGCGTCCGGTGACGATGGTGGGCACCTCAACGGTTCGGGTCACCACCTCGCTGGTGGGGATTTCGTAGCCGAGGCCCTCATCGAGGGTGGACAGCAGTCGATGGAAGCGCCAGTAGGACGACAGGGACACATCCAAGAAGTCGATGCCGGGTTCCACCAGGGCGGCGATGGCAGCCGACTCCTCGGGATCCACCCCACCCTCGATCTGGTCATCGGCCGAGATGCGGATGCCCACCGGGAAACCGGGGCTGGTCTCCTGGCGGATGGCAGCCAGGATCTCCCGCAGGAACCGGGTGCGGTTCTCCAGGCTGCCGCCGTAGTGGTCGTCGCGCCGGTTGGTGGCCGGGGAGAGGAACTGGCCGATGAGATAGCCGTGGGCGGCGTGGAGTTCCACCCCGTCGAGCCCGCCCTGCTCGCACCGCCGGGCGGCGGCGGCGAACGACCCCACAATCTCGTCGATCATGGTGCCGGTCAGGGCCTGGGGAACGATGCCGACCATGGGGTTGGGCACCGCGCTGGGGGCTAGAGGTTGTTGAAAGTTCCGGAGAGATCGGTGCTCGGTGGCCGCGCCCCCGTGCCAGAGCTGCTGGAACACCCTGGCCCCCGCCGCGTGCAGGCGCAGGGCCATCTGCTCGTAGAACGGGAGCACCCTGTCGTCGAACACCGGGATGTCGGTGGGGGATGTGGGGTGAACCCCGGCGATCTGGAGGATGGTGAGCGCAGCACCTCCCCGGGCCCGAGCCTCGTGGTACGCGATCAGATCCTCGCCGACCGCCCCGGTGCTGTGGGCGGCCCTGACGATCCGATTGGCGAGCGTGCAGCCGCCGATATTCAGCGGCTGGAACACGTTGGGGTAGGCCATGGGCATCCCATTCTCGGCTGCGCCGGTATCTTCCTCAACTTCGGGTTCTCTTATTCCAATCCCGTCGCGGGCCGGTAAGTTCACTGCATGGCCGATGAGATCGTCATCCACGGGGCGCGTGAACACAACCTGCGTGACGTGGACCTGACGATACCCCGTGACCGGCTCATCGTGTTCACCGGCCTGTCCGGGTCGGGCAAGTCCTCGCTGGCCTTCGACACCATCTACGCCGAGGGTCAGCGTCGCTACGTGGAGTCGCTGTCGGCCTACGCCCGCCAGTTTCTGGGTCAGATGGACAAACCGGATGTGGACTTCATCGACGGCCTGTCACCGGCCATCTCCATCGACCAGAAGAGCGCTTCCCGCAACCCCCGCTCCACGGTGGGAACCATAACCGAGGTCTACGACTATCTGAGGCTGCTGTTCGCCCGTATCGGCATCCCCCACGATCCGGAGACCGGCGAGCGACTGGTGCGCCAAACCCCCCAGCAGATCGTGGATCGGGTGATGGGTATGGCCGAGGGCATACGGTTCCAGGTGCTGGCCCCGGTGGTGCGGGGCCGCAAGGGCACCTACGACACCCTGCTGGCCGAGTTGGCCGCCGGCGGGTTCGTGCGGGCCATAGTGGACGGTGAACCGATCGAGCTGGACGGCGGCATCGACGATCTGGATCTGGCCCGCTACGAGCAGCACAGCATCTCGGTGGTGGTCGACCGCCTGGTGATGCGGGAGGGCAT
The DNA here is from genome assembly GCF_965202595.1 of Candidatus Poriferisocius sp. GTDB lineage: Bacteria > Actinomycetota > Acidimicrobiia > Acidimicrobiales > Bin134 > Poriferisocius. Next base: position 1,294,198 of record NZ_OZ241836.1, on the reverse strand, counting down.
CGAGCGCCGGCTCACCGAGTCCATGGAGACCGCCCTGGGGTTGGCCGAGGGCGTGGCCGAGCTGATGATCGTGCCCCGATCACCGGAGGAGGAGCCGGAAACCATCACCTTCTCGCAGCACCTGTCCCGCCCATCCGACGGCAAGTCGTTCGAGGAGCTGGCCCCCCGCAACTTCTCCTTCAACTCCCCCTACGGAGCGTGCCGGAACTGCGATGGCCTGGGATCGGTGTTCGAGGTGGATCCCCGGCTGGTTATCCCCAACCCCGATCTGAGCCTGGCCCAGGGAGCCATCGCCCCCTGGGCCAGAGGTCACAATCACTACTTCCAGCGTTTGGTGGAGTCGGTGGCCGAGAATCAAGGCATACCCATGGATCAGCCGTGGGGAAGCCTGGACCGGGATCACCAGGAGCTGCTGCTGTATGGGAGGGGCATCGCCGGCCAGCGGGTCGAGGTGAGTTTCCGCAACCGCTACGGACGCTCCCGCCGCTACAACGCCCAGTACGAGGGGGTCATCCCCTATCTCAAGCGCCGTCACAGCGAGTCGGACTCCGATTCGCTGCGATCCCACGCCGAGGGGTACATGCGACAAGTGGATTGCCCGGAGTGCGACGGGGCCCGGCTGAACCCCCTGTCGCTGGCGGTGACCGTTGGGGATCGCACCATCGCCGAAGTGTGCTCCCTGTCGATCCGGGAATCGGCAGCGGTTCTGGCCTCGCTGGAGCTGTCCGAGCGCGACCGGACCATTGCCGGGCAGGTACTCAAGGAGATAAACGCCCGGCTTCGCTTCCTTCTGGATGTGGGGCTGGAGTACCTGACCCTGGGGCGCTCGGCCGGGACCCTCAGCGGGGGAGAGGCCCAGCGCATCCGGCTGGCCTCGCAGATCGGTAGCGGCCTGGTGGGGGTGCTCTATGTGCTGGACGAGCCGTCAATAGGGCTGCACCAGAGGGACAACCACCGCCTGATCGACACCCTGGAACGGATGCGCGACCTGGGCAACACCGTTCTGGTGGTGGAACATGACGAGGAAACCATCCGGGTTGCCGACCACGTGGTGGACATCGGCCCCGGTGCGGGTGAGCACGGCGGCACCGTGGTCCACTCCGGTACCGTTGCCGACCTCATCAAGAACAAGCAGTCGCTGACCGGCCAGTACCTTTCGGGGCACCGCTCCATCCCGGTGCCGGGACGCCGGCGGGTTCCCGGTGACGACTGGCTGACCATCCGGGGAGCCCGGGAGCACAACCTCCAGGACATCGACATCGACATCCCGCTGGGGTGTTTCGTGACCGTCACCGGGGTGTCGGGGTCGGGCAAGTCCACCCTGGTCAACGACATCTTGTACCGCTCGTTGATGCAGCGCATCTACAAGTCCAAGATTCCGCCCGGCCTGCACAAGGGAATCGATGGCATCGAGGCTCTGGACAAGGTGATCAACATCGACCAGCAACCCATAGGCCGCACCCCCCGGTCCAACCCGGCCACCTACACCAGCGTGTTCGACCACATCCGCAAGCTGTTCGCCCAGACCCCCGAGGCCCGGGTGCGGGGCTACCTGCCCGGTCGCTTCTCGTTCAACGTCAAGGGCGGCCGGTGCGAGGCCTGCTCGGGTGACGGCACCATCAAAATCGAGATGCACTTCCTGCCCGATGTGTACGTGCCCTGCGAGGAGTGCCGGGGGGCCCGCTACAACCGTGACACCCTCGACATCCAGTTCAAGGGTCGGACCATCGCCGAGGTGCTGGATATGCCCTGTGCCGATGCCCTGGAGTTCTTCGCCAACCAACCGGTCATTGTCCGCCACATGCAAACCCTGGTGGATGTGGGGCTGGGTTACATCCGGCTCGGCCAGCCCGCCCCCACCCTGTCGGGGGGTGAGGCCCAGCGGGTGAAACTTGCCTCGGAGCTGGCCAAACGGCCCACCGGACACACCATCTACATTCTGGATGAACCCACCACCGGTCTGCATTTCGAGGATGTTCGCAAGCTGCTCACCGTACTCGGCCGCCTGGTGGACCAGGGCAACACCGTGCTGGTGATCGAACACAACCTGGATGTGATCAAGACCGCCGACTGGATCGTGGACCTCGGCCCCGAGGGCGGCGACAAGGGTGGCACCCTGGTAACCGAGGGCCCCCCCGAACTGGTTGCTCGCTCCGGCCACAGCTACACCGGCAAGTTTCTCCGTCCTGCCCTGGGAATCTGATTTCCTGCTCTGTGCCGGCCCCGCGCGGCTATAGTTGCTATAGTTACTGTTGAATCAGTTAATGTTGTGTCAATCTTGATTCAATACTTGATTGGTGTAGGATTAGTTCTTCCTGAGTCCATGATCCAGAAGGATTCAAATATGAAGCTTGTCCGGGTTCGACCCAGGAAATCTGCTGTACGGGCCAGAGCGCCCACGAGGGCTGATCCGCGGGGTGGGCAAGCAAATTTTTCCCCGCCCCGGGTCATGGCACCGGTCACCTTGGGCGTTCTGGTGCTGCTGGCCTCGGTTCTGGTTCCGGCCTCCACCGTCAGGGCGCAGCAGGCTACCCGGCCGGGTGCCCCCACCAATGTGCGGGCCGAGGCCGGGGACGGGCAGGTCACGCTGACGTGGACAGCACCCTCCAACGATGGCGGTAGCCCGATCACCAGATGGCAATACATTTACTCGGTGGGCGACACCAGCAGTAATCTTACCTCTACAAATACTTGGATACCCATACCGGACAGCGATGCGACTACTACTAGCCATACCATTACCGGCTTGACCAACGGTAAGCACTACGAGTTCAAACTGCAAGCGATTAATCGCGCGGGCAGTGTTTCTGAAGCTGCTACTGCATCCCCAATAGTACTACTAGCCACTACCCCGCGGGCACCGGTTGATTTGCTTGCTATTCCGGTTGACTCGGGGGTTGATTTATCTTGGGCTCCTGCTGCTTCATCCGGGGATACGAAGAATGCTCAGAATGGGTTCTCTCCTATTATTAGGTATGAGTACCGGATGAGAGTTGAAGGTGAGTCTTATTCCCCCTGGGCTGTAATTGTTGGTTCTGGTGCTACCAGTGGCACTTCTGGCCCGGTGGGTAGCAAGGTGTATCCTTTCCGGGTTAGTGGTTTGCGTAATGGTGTTGTTTATCAGTTCCAGGTTCGTGCAGTTAATGTTAGGGGCATGGGTGCTGCTGGTGAGACGAAGCCGGTTGCTGCTGCTGGGGTGCCGGGGGGTCCTCTTGGCTTGAAGGGTGTTGCCGGTGATGAGTTTGCGGTTTTGTCCTGGGAGCCTAGTGGTGATGGCACTTCTCCGGTTGTTGCGTGGCATGTTCGGTGGTCTGAGGCGGATGGTGAGTTTGGTGCTTGGGTTACTGTTCCTGGTGGGCCAAGTTCTAGGTCCTATACCGTTGTTGGTTTGGATAATAGTAAGAGGTACAGGTTTGAGGTTAGGGCAGAGAACACAATAGGGTTTGGGGCTGCTTCTGGGACTACGGTTGTGGACCCTGGTGATTTGCCTGCTGCTCCGACCGGTTTGACCGCGGTTGGAGGGGGTGATTTTGTGACTTTGACTTGGGACCCTGCTAAGGATGATAGCAATAATTTGGATGATGGTGATTCTGCGCTTTCAGGTTACGAGTATTCTTGGCAAGTTGACGATGGTGAATGGGGTGAGTGGTTGAGGGTTCCGGGTGGGAGTACTTTTGTAGTTAATTCCTCCGGTGCACTTAGTGAAACAGTGGCAAGCTTGACTAGTGTAGCTAAAAGGGGGTTCAGGGTTGATGGATTGGAGGCGGGTTTGGGTTATTGGTTCAGGGTTCGAGCGGTTAATGCTGTTGGTGGTAGTGATTTTGCTGGGTTGTCAGGGCCGGTTTATCCCGGTGCGAGCCCGGCGGCTCCTGTGGAGTTGACAGCTAGGACTGTTTATGATGCTCGTTCCGGTGTTGGTCGGGTTATTCTGTCGTGGGAACAGGGTGATTATAACGGCCCTCCGGTTGACCGGTGGCAGTTCCGTATGGTGGTTGATGATGCCGCGGAGATATCGAAATCTGCTGCGGCGGCTTCTGATACCAACCCGGGGGGTTGGCGGACGATTTGTGATAATACCGCGGGAGCAGATCCGGGTTGCGGGTCGCGAACCAGGGTTACTTTGCCCAGGCCCCCGGGCTTGTTCGGTATAGTCCCCCTAGAGGTTCCTCCGTTCACCTTCCAGCCGGGGTCCAAGTATTATTTTGTGGTTCGGGGTTTGAACTCTTTTTATGATGAGAACAGTGATTTGAACACTGCCGGGTTAGTTTCTTCTATAATTACCATTAGTTTTGATAAGAGTGTGCCCTCCAAGCCTGGGTTTGTTTATGTGAAAGAATACAAGGTTGTTGATGGCAAAAAGAATGTGGTTCTGGTTCCAGTTGGAATAGCCAATGGCGGTGAAGCGGTGTCGGGCTATGAATATTCTATAAAACTTGAAGATGGTGACTGGGGTCCATGGAGCGGGTCTGCCTCATCACCGATACTTATTAGCAGTTTTGCTTTGGAGGGCGGGGAGAAGTATGCGGTGTTGGAGGATGGGATGAAGTATGCGGTAAGGGTTCGGGCCCTCAACAAGCTGGGGGCTGGTGATTATACGGAAACCCCTGAGTTGACGTTTGGTGCTCCGCCGCATCCGGGAGCGAAGGATGTCAACACTGACGATGATCCTCGGGTTGCGAAGGCTCCTTCTTTGCTGGCTTTGCCGGGTAGTTTGGTGCCGTTCGATGAGTTGACCGCATATGTGCTCAATGCTGCGGCTCCGATAGAAGGCCGGGATAGGTTCTTGAAGCCGTCCACGGTTACGTTGAGGTTGTCGATTCCTCCTGCTGTGTCAGTTCTCCCTGCTTTGGATTTTTTCGGTTTATCGGCAAAAACTTCTGAGGTGGGTGGTGGGGTTGACAGTAATACCCGGTGGGAGTATTCCTACAGTTCCGGTGCCGGGGGTTTCACCGACTGGACGTTCGTGAATGTGGGTGCGCAGTTCAATGGTGGGACCGATTATGTGGTCGATGGTCTGGTGAACGGTAACTTCTACACCTTCAGGATTCGCGCCATCAACCCGGGCCGGCCCGATCTGGTGGGCCCCTATCTTGAAACCCCAGTGACTATTCCGGGTATACCGGGGATACCGCCGGGAGCGCCGTTGAACACCAGAGTAGTTGGTGGTGATCGCCAGATCACGGTGTCTTGGGTTCCGGGCAACAGCGGGGGGTTCCCTCTGGATAGCTGGCAGTACTGCCTGTATGACATAGATGAGGACCCAACCCGCTCCGGCCGCCAGGGATCGCACACCCCGAGTTGTACGTGGACGAAGATACCCAACAGCAACGCCGCCACCACCTCCCACACCTTCACGGGCCTCACCAACGGCTGGGCCTACACCTACCAGATCCGAGCCCTCAATGTAATAGGTGCCTTCCTGGAAAAACTGGGGTCGGGGGCTCCAATACGAACATCTCCGGCAGTGCCGGGTCGCCCCCCCGGTGCGCCCGCCAATGTTATGGTTCAACCCGGTAATGGCCAGGTGACAATCCGGGTGACCGCACCGAGCGACACCGGTGGGAACCGGGTGATTGGCTACCAGGTTCGCAAGAAACACTCCGATGGAGCCTACGACGCTTGGGAAACCCTGGGTACAACGGTGAGAGCCACGTCATCGTCTTCGTCGAGGCCTTCGGCTGAACGGTCGGGGGCGGTGGTGCGCAACCTCATCAACGGTGCCGGCTACACATTCCAGGTACGAGCCCGGAACACCTTCGGCACCGGCCCCGAAAAACAAACCACAACCGTGATCCCCATCGGGCCTCCAACCCCGGGCCAACTCCAAGCCGAACCCGGTGACCGCCAAGTAGTGCTGTCGTGGACCCTGGACAGTGGCGGCAACAAACCCGATGCCAGCAAGATTACCGGGTGGCAATACCGTCAAAAACAAGCCAACGCCGGTTACATGTCCTGGACAGACATCCCCGATAGCGGCCCTGATACCAGAACCCATACCATCACCGGGCTTTCCAACGGCGTTACCTACACCTTCCAAATCCGAAACCTCCCCCAAGTCAGCGGCGAACCCTCCGAATCCCAGCCAGCCACCCCCGCCACCACGCCCCCCGCGCCACAACTCACCGCCACCCCCGCAGATAGCACCGTTACCTTGTCATGGACCCCGGGAACATCAGAACCCGCCGGACAGCCCGGCTACAGCGCACCGGTCACCGGCTGGCAATACCGAACCAGGGCCGGCACCAACCCCTACGGTGACTGGACCAACATCGACGATAGTGATGCAACCACCACCACTCACAAGGTGAGTGATCTAACCAACGGTGTTAACTACACATTTGAGGTGCGAGCCACCAACACCATGGGCAACGGCGCAACCTCAACCGTCTCAACCACCCCCGCCACCGTGCCCCCCGCCCCGCAACTCACCGCCATAGCCACAAACCGCTCCGTTACCTTGTCGTGGACCCCGGGAACATCCGAACCAGCCGGACAACCCGGCTACGCCGCCCCCACCACCGGCTGGCAGTTGAGGGTTAACGATGGGGAGTGGGTTGATCTCAACGCCGAAACCAGTATCAACAGTGTGCCCGTGCCCAACCTGGTGAACGGCACCACCTACACATTCGAGGTGCGAGCCATCAACACCATAGGCAACGGCGCAACCACGACCGTCTCGGCTATCCCTGCTACTGTGCCCGAAGCTCCGGCTGTGACTGCTGCTGCGGCTGATGGTTCGGTGGTTTTGTCGTGGTCTGCGGGTGGTGATGGTGGTTTGCCGGTTAGCGGGTGGCAGTTGAGAATCAATGATGGTGAGTGGGTTGACCTTGATGTTGAAGCTGTTGCCCGCAGTGTGCTGGTGCCCAACCTGGTGAACGGTCTTGCTTACCGGTTTGGGGTGCGGGCGGTGAACGCGGTGGGTGGTGGTTCTGTTGGCGTGGTGTCGGCCATCCCGGTGACGGTGCCGCCGGTCCCCGAGGTGGATGTTGTAGCTGGTGATGGTGCGATCACGCTGTCGTGGGTTTCAACTGGTGATGGTGGTTCCCCGATCACGGGTTGGCAGTATCGCACCAGAATTGGTGCCGGTGACTATCTCGATTGGGTTGATGTCGAGGCTGCTAACACCACCGTTGCTCTGACCGGTCTCAACAGCGGTACCGGTTTGTTGGCCTATACCTTCCAAGTGCGAGCCATCAACGCTGCTGGTAACGGTGCCATAGCTACTTCGTTGCCCATCGTGCCCCTGGAGCCCGCAACCGTTGGTGACAACTACTATTCCGGGACCATCACCGGCCCGAGCTTCTGTGCCGAACTATCACTCGGCGGCCCCCGCCTGTTCCCCCTCGATACCAACGATGATGGAATCGCCGATGTTTGCTCGCTGCCCTACACCCGCCGCGAAGCCATCGCCCGCCAAAACGCAGTGGTCACCCTCGCCAACCGCTACCGCAACGAATACACCACACTGGTCAACACCATATGCACCACCATCCCCAGCGACGAGGACGAGGCCTGCGGGGGAGACGAGTTGGCCGCCCCCGGATTCGCACCCGCCGACGACGGTGGTCCCTACTACTCCGGGACCATCTCCGGCCCAACCTACTGCACCAACAGCTCACTCGGCGGCCCCGGTCTGGTCCCCCTCGACAGCGACGGTGACGGCGTTGCCGATGTTTGCTCGTTGCCCTACACCCGTCGAGAAGCCATCGCCCGCCAAATAGCCGGCGATATTCTCTCCGCCCTACACCTCACAGAGTTCAACACCACACTGGCCGAGGAATGTCGCCGCCTCCAGAACACAAACCATGGCGACAACTCCCAAGACATCGGCAACGACATTTGCGCACTCTAAAAGAACTCTTCACATTTTGAACGGCACCATCCACCCCGACATAGCCCGCTTTCAAAACAACCTTCAACTGGGGCAACTCTGCCCCGAGAATCCCAAACGCCAACCGGCAGTACCAGCACCGCAACCCTCACATCTTCGGGTCAGCTCACAAAAGAGAGCCGGAGAGCCTGTTTACGGGGCGCAGATGTCGTTGCTTAGGTCCTGGGGATTGTCGCCGTAGTCGCCGAGGCCCAGTCGGCGGCACTCCTCAGCCAGGGCGCTCCTGTACTCGTCGCGATGAGTGGCGGCCAGAGTATCGCCCGCGATTTGGCGAGCTATGGCTTCGCGGCGGGTGTAGGGCAACGAGCAAGTATCGGCGACACCGTCACCATCGCTGTCAAGGGGGTAGGTGGTGAGCCCACCCAGGGAACGGTTGGCACAGTAGGTTGGCCCGGTAATGCTTCCGGAGTAGTAGGGGCCACCATCGTTGGCAGGGGGGGAGCCGGGGATGTTCAACGTCTCGCCCCCGCATGTTTCGTCCTGGTTGTTTTCGAGGGTGGCGCATATGGTGTTCACCAGAGCGGTGTAATCCTCTAGGTAGCGGCTCGCAAGGGTGCGCACCGCGTTCTGGCGAGCTATGGCTTCGCGGCGGGTGTAGGGCAGCGAGCAAACATCGGCGATGCCATCACCATCGCTGTCGAGGGGAAACAGGCGGGGGCCGCCGAGTGATAGTTCGGCACAGAAGCTCGCGCCGGTGATGGTTCCGGAGTAGTAGTTTTCACCAACTGATACCGGTTCCCGGAGGGTGATGGGTGGTGAGGTAGCTATGACACCGTTACCAGCAGCATTGATGGCTCGCACTTGGAAGGTATAGGCCAACAAACCGGTACCGCCGTTGAGACCGCTAAGGCTAACAGTGGTGGTACTGGCGGGAACATCAACCCAATCCAGATAATCACCCGCACCGATCCTGATGCGGTACTGCCAACCCATGATCGGAGAACCAGCATCACCGGTTGACACCCACGACAAAATGACCTCACCATCACCAGCTACAACATCCACCTCGGGGGCCGGTGGCACCGCCAGCGGGATGGCCGACACCTCACCGGCAGCACCAACACCCGCCGCGTTCACCGCCCTAACTGCAAATTTGTAGGTGGTTCCATTCACCAAATCAGGCACAGACACACCGTTGGCCCCAGCCTCAATATCAAGATCAACCCACTCACCATCGTCAATCCTCAACTGCCACCCGGTAACGGGAAAACCGCCGTTATCGCCGGGAGTCCATGACAGCACCACCGCACGATCAGCGCCAGCAGCGGTCACAACCGGAGCCCCAGGCACAGTAGCGGGGGTAGCCGACACCTCACCGGCAGCACCAACACCCGTCGCGTTCACCGCTCGCACCTCGAACGTGTAGGTGGTGCCGTTCACCAGGTTGGGTACGGGCACACTGTTGATGCCGGTTTCGGCGTTGAGATCAACCCACTCCCCGTCGTCGATCCTCATTTGCCATCCGGTGACCGGCGAACCACCGTTATCGCCCGGGGTCCATGACAACACCACCGTGCGGTCGGTGGCGGTAACGGTCACGGTCGGAGCTTCGGGCCCAGTGGCGGGGATGGCTGAGACGGTCGTTGTAGCACCCTTGCCTATGACGTTGCTTGCTCGTAGCTCGATTGTGTAGATGGTGCCGTTGGTTAGGTCGTTTATTGTGTGGTTGGTGGTGGTTGCGTCGCTGCCGTCAATGTTGGTCCAGTCACCGTAGGAATCGGTGCCGGCTCTGGTTCGGTATTCCCAACCGGTAACAGGTGCGCTGTAGCCAGGCTGTCCGGCGGGTTCGGATGCTCCGGGGGTCCACGACAGGGTAACGGTGCGATTTCCCGGGGTGGCCGTGAGTTGCGGTGCGGGTGGTGTGGTGGCGGGGGTGACCGGTTGGGATTCGAAGGGGTTGCCGTTGACTTGCGGGTTGTTGGTGAGATTACGGGTTTGGAAGGTGTAGGTGATGCCGTTGGAAAGTCCGGTAATGGTATGGGTTCTGGTATCGGGGCCGCTTCGGGCGATGTCGGTCCAGGGTCCGTAACCGGTGTTGGCTTGTTTTTGACGGTATTGCCATCCGGTAACCACGCTGCCGGCAGGACTGCCCGGAGTCCATGTCAATGTCACTTGTCGGTCGTCGGGTTCGGCTTCGAGTTGGCCCGGGGTCGGGGCACCGATGGGGATCACGGTTGCGGTTTGTTTTTCGGGACCGGCACCGAGGGCGTTCCGGGCTCGTACCTGGAATGTGTAGCTGGCTCCGTTGATGAGGTTGCGCACCACCGCCCCCGCTTGTTCAGCCGATGGTCGCGGGGATGTGGGGCTCACCATTGTGCCCAGGGTTTCCCAAGCGTCGTAGGCTCCACCGGAGTGCTTCTTGCGAACCTGGTAAGCAATCACCGGGTTCCCACCGGTGTCGCTCGGCCCCGCTGCCCAGATGGTCACCTGGCCATCACCGGGTTGAACCACTGTATTGGTAGGAGCACCGGGGGGGCGGCCCGGCACTGTGGGCAGCGTTTGCGCCAAAGCCCCGGATCCCAGTTTTGTTACGAAAGCTCCTATCACGTTGAGGGCTCGGATCTGGTAGGTGTAGGCCCAGCCGTTGGTTAGGCCCGTGAAGGTGTGGGAGGTGGTGGCAGCGTTGCTGTTGGGTATCTTCGTCCAGGTACAGCCCGGGGTGTGGGAGCCCTGGCGGCCGGGTGTGGTTGGGTCCTCGTCTATGTCGTACAGGCAGTACTGCCAGCTATCCAGGGGAAACCCGCCGCTGTTGCCCGGAACCCACGACACCGTGATCTGGCTGTCCCCAGCAACCGCTCTGGCGTTCAACGGCGCTCCCGGCGGTATACCTGGTATGCCGGGAATGGTCGCCGGGGTTTGAAGGTAGGGGCCCACCAGATCGGGAATATCGGGCCCTCTCGGGTTGATGGCGCGAACCCGGAATGTGTAAAACATGCCGTTCACCAGACCATCGACCACATAATCGGTCCCACCATTGAACTGTGCACCCTCATTCACGAATAACCAGTCGGTGAAACCCCCGGCACCGGAACTGTAGGAATACTCCCACCGGGTATTACTGTCAACCCCACCCCCCATATCAGAAGTCTCCGCCGAGACGCCAAAAAAATCGAAAGCAGGCGCAAGCGACAACCTCAACGTAACCGTGGACGGTTTCAAAAACTTATCACGATCGCTGATCGGAGCCTGAGCATTGACCACAAACGCGGTCAACTCATTGAAGGGCACCAAACTGCCCGGCAAGGCCAACAAAGAAGGAGCCTTCGCCACCCGAGGATCATCATTAGTGTTTACACCCTTCGCCCCCGGATGCGGCGGAGCACCAAACGTCAACTCCGGGGTTTCGGCATAATCACCAGCCCCCAGCTTGTTGAGGGCCCGGATCCTCACCGCATACATGGTCCCGTCCTGTAAACCACCAACCAGCACCGGTGACGAGGCAGATTTGATCCACGGACCCCACTCACCATCTTCAATTTTGACAGAGTATTCATAGCCCGACACCGTTTCACCGCCATTGGCTACCCCAACCGGAACCAGAACCACATTCTTTTTGTCATCAACAACCTTGTATTCCTTCACATATATAAAGCTAGGCTTGGAGGGAACAGCCTTATCAAAACTTACATTGATCGCGGCAGATGCAAACCCAGCGGTGTTCGCGTCATCGTTTGCTTTATAAAAAGCATTCAAACCTCGAACCACAAAATAATATTTGGGTCCAGGCTTGAAGGTGAACGGAGGAACCTCTACGGGGACTACACCGAACAAACCCGGTGGCCTGGGTAAAGTAACCCTGGTTCGCGACCCACAACCCGGGTCCGCTCCCATAGTGTTGTCACAAATCGTCCTCCACCCCCCCGGGTTGGAAGCAGAAGCCACAGCAGCAGATTTTGCTATCTCTTCTGGCTTATCAACTACTATACGGAACTGCCACCTGTCAACCGGAGGACCACTGTAATCACCCGGCTCCCACGACAGGACAACCCGACCAACCCCCGAACGAACATCATAAATTGGCCTAGCTGCAAACTCCACAGGAGCCGCAGGAATTGCACCAGGATAAACTGGCTTCGACAACTCAACAAAACGACCGCCACCAACTGCATTTACTGCGCGAACCCTGAACCAATAACCTACCCCCGCTTCCAAATCCTCAACCTTGAAGCCCCTCCTGGCTATATTATTCAAGTTTGCCACTGTTTCACTAAGCACACCTGAGGAGTTAGCAACAAAAGTTTTTGTACTCGGAATTGGCAACCACTCGCCCCACTCCTCATCATCAACCCGCCAAGAATACTCGTAACCCAAAATTGCAGAACCATTACCATCCAAATTATTGCTATCATCCTTAGGCGGGTCCCAACTCAAAGTCACAAAATTTTCCCCTGCAACAGCACTCAAATCCGTCGGAGCGGGCGGGCCATCACCGGGATCCACCACAGTACTAACCCCAGCAGCACCTGCCCCTGCTGCGTTCACCGCCCGAACCTGAAACCTGTAACTCTTACCATTATCCAAACCAATAACAGTATGAGACCTAGCACCCGCACCGCCCGGAACGGTAACCCAATCATCATCACTAAACTCGCTACCCACCTCAGCCCACCGAACATGCCACCCAACAATCGGAGACCCACCATCACCACTAGCCACCCAGGACAAAGCCACAAACCTATTACCGGCAACACCCATCAAAGCACGGGGACTCCCCGGCTTACCGGCGACGAGAACCGGTTTTGTCTCAGCAGCACCACCCCTGCCCCTAGCATTAACCGCCCGAACCTGAAACTGGTGAATAACCCCATTAACCAAACCAGTAACCCTGAAAGGATATACTTCACTACCCGCAGCGCCAGAAGTACCGCTAGTAGGACCAGAATCGACAATCACAGTCCAGGGGGAATAAGACCGACTCCCAACCTTCGTCCGGTACTCATACTCAGTAATGGGCGAAAACCCATTCTGGACATTCCTCTCAGTCTCAGACGAAGCAGCAGGAACCCAAGACAAGTAAACCAGCGAATCACCCGGAATAGCAGTCAAACCAACCGGCGGCCTAGGAACAGTCGTACCAGAAGATAGTGGCTTTACCTTTTCGGTTAGTTCGCTCTCATTACCTAGCACACCTTCAGAGTCAACCGCTCGCAACTTGAATCTATATTCTTTGCTATTGCTCAAGTTGATGACAGTATGACTGGTGGTTGCACGACTGCTACCTAGTATCGAGACCCAGACATTAGTTGCTCGAAGAACTCCGCCTACATTGCCTTCATAGTAGGTATATTCCCATCTGGCAATAGAAGCACTTCCACGGCTTGGAGTATCCCAATTAAGCATCACACTTCTATTTCCAGGCGTGGCTCTAACATTGATGGGAGCACTGGGACCGGGCCCCTCCTGTGTTCTCGACCCCACCGTAATTACCACCGTTGCCGTGGCAGTGTTGCCGTTGCTGTCGGTGGCCGTAACCGTCATGGTGAAGGTACCGGTAGTTGCTGGTGTAAACGTCAAACGTCTCGCGTTCAATACCGTCGCCTGAGGTAGGGTAGGGGTGTTCTCACCGGCCTTGCGGGTCCACTGATAAGAAATGGTGTCGCGGTCAGCATCGGTTGCAGTTGCGGTAATGTCCACCGGCTGGCCCACTGTGATCGTGACATCGTTCAACTGCTCCAGAACCGGAGAGCTATCATCATCAATAATGGTCACTGTAGTCGAGGCGTTACCCAACGTGAACCCGGTAGGCAGCGTTGCCGAGGGTGCTATGGTTACAGTAATAGTTTCATTACTCTCATCCGTATTATCATTAGTGATGGGAATCACAATGTCCTTCGAGGTCTCATTACTTCCAAAAGTAACTGATGTGACCGCATCATTATCATAATCACCCTCAGAGGGGTTTGCCGCACCAGTAGCAGTACCACCATAGGTAACATTAAACGTAACCGACTGCCCAAACGCTTCTGTTGTTGTGATCGTGACCGTCGCATTATTATTTGCCCCCTCAATTACAGTCACAGCCTGAGGTACAGACACACCCCCTGATACCGGGGCAGCAGTAGACGTAGGGGTTGCAGTTGGTGTAGGAGTAGCAGTTGGTGTAGGGGTCGCAGTAGATGTAGCAGTGGGGGTCGCAGTAGGCCTACCGACTGGCACCAGAACCCCACCACTTTCCTTGATTTTTCCACCGGTAAGAACATTCAAAAGAGTAGCATTATCGGATACTCCAAAAGCTACACCGGGACTTGCTACTTGGACATTGTTGAAAGTAACACTGAAACCGCCACTTGGATTGATTGAAACAATTTTAAAAAATCCTGTCGCTAAAGCATTAGTACCACATTCATTCGGTCCTATATCGTCAACTTTGCCACTTGATGGCCAGTTACAAATTATGACTCTAACACTGGCTACACTCCAGCCTGAAGCGCTACTGACAGTAATATTATGTGTACCAGCAGCCGAAACGTACGATGGAGTAGCAACGACCGTGTTAATAATCTTATCAACGAACGGGTTATCCTCCTCCTGGTTTCCCTGCCCCTGGGCAAAGTGCTCACCCGGCCCAACGATTACCCCTCCCCAGACCATAAGAATCAGTGCGATCATAACAACCCACCGATTCTTATTGGTTTTTAAAGCATCCAGTGATGTTCTATACCTATTCATGTCCCCTCTTTTCTGTCTCGCAGCAAGCTCAACTGGTAGGTGGCAGTGGTACTGAAATGCTCACCGGGTGCATCATAAGTCATCTGGTTGGTGGTGGGTGTAGTGGAGGTTGAAGTTGACGGGTTGTTGGAGGGGTTTGTCTAGGGTGATGGTGATGGTGGTGGTGGGGTTGGTTCCTTCGGTGATGGTGGTGGTTGTGGGTTTGATTGTAATGAGGTTGTCGGTGGTGATGGTTATGGTGATTGTGCGCAGGTAGGCGTAGTCCTTGGTGTCGGTGGCCATAACTGTCATGGTGTAGGTGCCGGTTTGGGTTGGGGTGAAAGTGAGTCGGGCGGTGTTGAGTGCTGTGCCCTCCGGTAGCGAGGGTGTGGTCTCGCCGGGTTCACGAGTCCAGGCGTAGGTGATGGTCTCGTCCTCGTCGGCGTGGGTGGCTACCGCAGTGATGTCCACCTGCTGGCCGAGTCTGAGGACCAGATCACTGAAAGGGGCGAGCTCCAGTGGGTTGGTGTCGTTGTCCGTGGGACTGATTTCCTCATGTTCTTCGGTTTCTTCGGGGGTTGAGGGGGTGCCGACGGTGATTACCACTGCCTGGGTGTCGGTGTTGCCGTGGGTGTCGGTGGCCGTGACCGTCATGGTGTAGGTGCCCGAAGCGGTGGTGGTGAACCGCAACCTAGCGGTGTTGAGTGTAGTGCCCTCAGGTAGCGGTGGTGTGGTCTCGCCGGGTTCACGAGTCCAGGCGTAGGTGATGGTCTCGTCCTCGTCGGCGTGGGTGGCGGTGGCGGTGATGTCGATTCGTTGACCAACCTGGGCGGTGACGTTATCGAGCGGCTCCAGCACCGGGGAGCTGTCGTCGTCGATGACGGTAATCGTGGCGGTGGCATTACCCAGCCTGAACCCTGCCGGCAGCTCGCTCACCGGTTCTATGGTCACCGTGATGGTCTCCACGTCCTCGTCCACCCGATCATCGGGTATAGGGATCGTGACGGTCTTGGATACCTCACCAGGGCCGAAACTCAAGGTGCCCACAACCGCTATCGTCACAGTTCGGGTGTCGGTATTACCGTTACCGTCACTGGCGGTCACCGTTATCGTGTAGGTCCCCACCTGGGTCGGGGTGAACACCAACCCCGCTTCATCCAGCGCAGCGCTCTCAGGCAACGGCGGGGTGACCTCCCCAGCCTTGCGAGACCATTCATAGGTAACCGTATCCCCATCCTCATCGGTGGCCGAAGCGGTGATGTTCACCTTTTGGCCAACCCTGACAGTGACATCCTCAATCGGTTTCAGGACCGGTGAACTGTCATCATCGGCAATTGTCACCGTCGCGATAGTGTTGCCCATGACAAACCCACCCGGTAGTGGGTTGACCGGCACAATGATCACCAGGAACGTTTCGTTATCCTCATCTATCCCGTCATCGGTGATCGGAACCATAACATCCACAAACCGTTCACCAGCCTCAAAAACCACCTCACCAACTTCGTCATAATCCATATCACTAGTGGCAGGCTCGCCACGGGGGGCACTATCAGAGATGACCTCGAAGGTCACGTCCTCACTGAGTGGTTCACCCGCGCTGATCCTCACCGCCGCGAAAGCATCGGTACCCTCAGTCACCGACACCGCGTCCGGCACTGACACCACCGTGTCAACAACAACAGTAACAACCACCGTTTCGGTACTAACAACCTCACCGTTACCATCGGTTGCGGTCACCGTCATCGTGTAAGTCCCCACCGCAGCCGGGGTGAACATCAACCGAGCCCTGTTGAGTACCGTACCCGCAGGCAACACCGGCGCAGTTTCCCCAGCCATGCGGGTCCACCGGTAGGTATACGTTTTGTCATCACCATTACCATTAGCAACCGTAGCGATAACGTCCACAAGCTGCCCCACCTTGGATGTCACCAGAAGCGGGAAACTGTCATAATCGGTGATCGTCACTGTAGTAGTAGCATTACCTAACCTATAACCAGCCGGCAACGCCGCTGACGGTGCAACAGTCACAACAACCGTTTCTGCGCCTTCCACCACCTCATCATCAGTAATCGGGATCAAAATATACTTCAAGGTGTCCGTAGAAGTGAAGGTAACCGATGTCACCGCGTCATTATCATAATCCCCATTACTCGGATCAGCCGCACCAGTCGCAGTACCACCATAAGACACATTGAACGTGACCGACTGCCCAAACGCCTCCGCCAGACTAATAGTCACCGTAGCATTCTTATCATTACCCTCCGTCACCACCACCGCAGCCGGCACCGACACCACCGTCTTCGGGTTGACTGTGATAACCACCGTTTTAGCATCACTGTTACCGTTGCCATCGCTGGCAGTCACGGTCATGGTGTAAACACCGGTGGTGGTTGGGGTGAACGTCAACTGCTTGGCATTCAATGCGGTACCCTGAGGCAGTGCGGGTAAGTTCTCATTCGCCTTGCGGGTCCAGGCATAGGAAATCGTGTCACCAACATCGCCATCGGTGGCGTTGGCGGTGATGTCCACAAGTTGCCCCGCCTTGAGCGTAACATTGGTCAACTCTTCCAGAACTGGGGAATCATCATCATCGGTAATCGTTACTGTTGTGGTGGCGTTGCCCAATGTGTATCCAGCCGGTAACGCTGCCGATGGTGCAATGGTTACAACAATTGTCTCGGCGCTCTCATCGAGCCCGTCATTGGTGATTGGAATCAAGATGTTCTTCGACGTATCCGTAGTGCTGAAGGTAACCGATGTCACCGCGTCGTTGTCGTAATCACCGTTAGCCGGGTTTGCCGCGCCGGTAGCAGTACCACCATAAGACACGCTAAACGTAACCGACTGCCCAAACGCCTCAGCCAAACTTACTGTTACCGTTGCGTTGTTGTCGGTTCCTTCTGTCACCGCCAGCGTACTTGGTACTGAAACCACCGTTTTCGGGTTGACTGTGATAACCACTGTTTTGGTGTCGCTGTTACCGTTACCATCACTAGCGGTAACCGTCATGGTATAAGTACCGGTGGTGGTTGGGGTGAACGTCAACTGCTTGGCATTCAAAGCAGTGCCCTGAGGCAGAGCCGGGGTGGTCTCCCCACTCTTGCGGGTCCAAGTATAAGAAATCGTATCCCCAACATCGCCATCAGTGGCGTTGGCGGTGATGTCCACAAGCTGCCCCACCTTGAGCGTAACATCGGTCAACTCTTCCAAAACCGGGGAATCATCATCATCGGTAATCGTCACTGTTGCCACCGCATTGCCCAATGTGTAGCCGGCCGGTAACGCTGCTGACGGTGCAATGCTTACAACAATTGTCTCGGCGCTCTCGTCGAGCCCGTCGTTGGTGATTGGAATCAAGATGTTCTTCGACGTATCCGTAGTGCTGAAGGTGACTGATGTTACCGCGTCGTTGTCGTAATCACCATTGGCCGGGTTGTTGGCACCGGTAGCAGTACCACCATAAGACACATTGAACGTAACCGACTGCCCAAACGCCTCAGCCAAACTTATCGTGACCGTTGCATTGTTGTCAGTCCCCTCGGTCACCGCCACCGTAGTTGGCACCGACACCACTACTTTGGCGGCAACAGTGATAACCACCGTTTTGGTGTCGGTGTTGCCGTTACCATCACTAGCGGTCACCGTCATGGTATAAGTACCGGTAGCAGTAGGCGTGAACGTCAACCGCTTCGTGTTCACCGTCGTTCCCCCGGGCAGCGCAGGAGTGCTCTCACCGGCCTTGCGGGTCCAGGCATAAGAAATCGTATCCCCAACATCAGCATCAGTCGCGGTTGCAGTTATATCCACCTGCTGACCCACCTTGACCCCAACAGCAGTCAAATCCCCCAGCACCGGCGAGTTATCATCATCGGTAACCGTCACTGTTGCCACCGCATTGCCCAATGTGTAGCCGGCCGGTAACGCCGACGACGGGGCAATGGTCACAATTATTGTCTCGGCGCTCTCATCCAAATCATCATCAGTGATCGGGATAACGATGTTCTTCGAGGTATCGCTGGTCCCGAAGGTGACTGATGTTACCGCATCATTGTCGTAATCACCATTGGCAGGATTTGCCGCGCCGGTAGCCGTACCACCATAAGACACATTGAAGGTAACCGACTGCTCAAACGCCTCAGCCACACTAATCGTCACCGTAGCATTACTATCAGTACCCTCCGTCACCGCCACCGCCGCTGGTACTGATACTACTATTTTTTCGGTAGCTATGATAACCACAGTTTTGGTATCACTATTACCGTTACCATCACTAGCGGTCACGGTCATGGTATAAGTACCGGTAGTTGTTGGGGTAAACGTCAACCGCTTCGTGTTCACCGTCGTTCCCCCAGGCAGCGCGGGAGTGGTCTCCCCGGCCTTGCGGGTCCAGACATAAGAAATCGTGTCACCAACATCGGCATCAGTCGCGGTTGCAGTTATATCCACCTGCTCACCCACCTTGACAGTTACATCGGTCAAATCAGCCAACACCGGTGAGTTATCATCATCGGTAATCGTCACGGTCGTAGTCGCATTACCCAAACTGAACCCGGTCGGTAACGCCGACGACGGGGCAATGGTCACAGTGATCGTTTCCGCAGTCTCATCCAAATCATCGTCGGTAATCGGAATCACAATGTTCTTCGAGGTATCGCTGGTCCCGAAGGTGACTGATGTTACCGCATCATTGTCGTAATCACCATTGGCAGGATTTGCCGCGCCGGTAGCCGTACCACCATAAGACACATTGAAGGTAACCGACTGCTCAAACGCCTCAGCCACACTAATCGTCACCGTAGCATTACTATCAGTACCCTCCGTCACCGCCACCGCAGTTGGCACCGACACCACCGTTTTCGCGGCAACAGTGATAACCACCGTTTTGGTGTCTGTGTTGCCATTACCATCACTGGCAGTCACGGTCATGGTATAAGTACCGGTAGCAGTAGGCGTGAACGTCAACCGCTTCGTGTTCACCGTCGTTCCCCCGGGCAGCGCAGGAGTGGTCTCACCGGCCTTGCGGGTCCAGACATAAGAAATCGTATCCCCAACATCGGCATCAGTCGCGGTTGCAGTTATATCCACCTGCTCACCCACCTTGACAGTTACATCGGTCAAATCAGCCAACACCGGTGAGTTATCATCATCCATGATCGTCACAGTTGTGGTGGCATTACCCAGTATCCACCCTTCTGGGGTGTAGCTCTGGTGGCCATCGGCATATTGGAACCTACCTCCCCTCGGCCTTATAGTTACTGTGAACGTTTCATTGCCCTCTGCCACTGCATCATCAGTAATGGGAATTGTGATGTCCAACGAGGTGCTGCCGTTGTTGAAATAAACAAAGTTCCTACCGTGGAAGTTTACCACCGGTGTGTTGTCGTAATCACGATTAGCAGGACTGTTGGCACCGATAGCAGTGCCGTCCGTGAAAATGACATCGAACTGGGTTGTAGCGGGGTACGTCTCGGGTGTGGTAATTGAAACCACCGCAGCGCTATCAACTCCCTCAGTAACTGAAAGTGTTTCTGGAACACCTATCTCTAGTGGGGGTAGAACCGTGATGATCACAGTTTCGGTGTCAATATTACCGCCACTGTCTGTGGCAGTAACTGTCATCGTATAAGTACCGGTTCGAGTGGGCCTGAAGTCCAGCATGGCGGTTCGGAGATAAGTCCCCGCGGGCAATGGTGGTGAGGTTTCACCGGATTTACGTGACCATTCATAAGTGACTGAATCGCCAGGGTCTACAGCCCTCGCAGTGATTCTCAATCGTTGGTAAGGTCTGATTGATTTAGCAGCGATGGACTCCAAAACTGGTGCTCGGTTGGGATCTAGTGTGGAGGAGGTGTCGTCGTCATAGATCGTCACAGTTGTGGTAGAGTTGCCCATTGCAAAACCTTCTGGCAGCTCACCAGTTTGCAAAGTACACTTGGCTAAATTATTGCCAGGTGAAGCTGAAGAAGGCACGGCTATCATACAAAAACGAGGACAAGTAAACAGTGTGCATAGCCATTCTGAATGAGATGTCAATTCAGCAGGTGAAACCGTTACTGTGAAGGTTTCAGCACCCTCAACTACTTCGTCATCACCAATTGGGATTCTAATTTCTTTCGATGTCTCGCCAGGCTCAAAGGCTATTCGAGTTACCGCGTCATAAATATAATCATCATCGTATACTTGAGTATTTCTACCAGCCTGAAGTTTTGATCCACCGGTAGCTGTAACGTCTTGGTAGGTGACACTGAAGTATACCACCTCTTCGAATGCCTCAGTCACACTCACTGTAATAGAGGCGTAACTGTTCCTTCCATCGGTCTCGTTCACGGAGACTGCTTGTTGCACTGACACCATTTCATTTGACTGTTGTGAATAAAGACTAAACTGTTGCAAGTAATATATTTCCTGCTCGGACAGCACGGTTATGGTCACGGTCTGGCTGTGGGTGTTGCCGTGGCCGTTGTCGGCGGTGACCGTCATTGTGTAGATACCGGCCTGGGTGGGGGTGAAGGTCAACCGTGCAGTATTCAAAGCAGTATTGTCGGGCAAGGCTGGGGTGGTTTCTCCGTCTTGACGAGTCCAGGTGTAGGTAATGCTGGCATCACCGCTACCGGTGACTGTAGCAGTGATGTCCACCTCCTTGCCTATCTCAATGGTTACGTCATCGATCTCAGCTATAACCGGCTGCTGGTTGTCGATGATGGTTACCGTGGTGGTGGCGTTGCCCAACACGAACCCGGCGGGCAGGTCCCGATCCAAACCCACACACCCGGTACCCGTAATACGGCAGAACGCCTCATTTATCGGTGCGGCGGGGGCGATGGTTACCGTGAACGTCTCATCACCTTCAGCCAACTCATCCGTATTGGTAAAAATCGGAATGTCCACTGATGTGTCGGTGGCCTCGAAACGGATATCCTGTACAGCGATGTCGTTATAATCACCCCCCTCACCAGCACCGGTAGCGGTGCCGTCGGTGTAAGTAACCCTGAAAAACACCTCCTCACCAAACGCCTCCCCCACGCTGATAGTTATCAACGAGTCGGTATTAATGCCCTCGGTTACGGTAACCGTCTCCGGTACCGACACCTTTCCAAGCAGCCTAATTACCGTTATGGTCACGGTTTGGCTGTGGGGGTCGCTGTAGGTGTCATCAGCGGTCACCGTCATCGTGTAGGTACCGGCCTGGGTTGGGGTGAACGTCAACCGCTCAGAATCCAAAGCGGTGTTATCAGGCAGCGCCGGGGTGGTCTCGCTTTCCTCGCGGGTCCAGGTGTAAGTAAGAGCATCACCATCAGCATCGGTGGCCGTAGCAGTAATGTCCACCTCTTCGCCCACCCCAACCGTCACATCGGCAATCTCAGCTATGACGGGGGACTGGTTGTCGCTGATCGTCACCGTGGTGGTGGCATTACCCAACACGAACCCGGCGGGCAAATCCCGATCTAAACCCGTACACCCAATACCCGTCGTGCGGCAGAACATCTCATTTGCCGGCGCGGCGGGGGCGATGGTCACCGTGAACGTCTCATCCTCCTCAGCCAACTCATCCAACCTGATCCCAACCTCAATATCCACCGACGTATCAGAAGCCCCAAAACGCACATCCTGCACAGCAATGTCGTCATAATCACCCCCCTCACCAGCACCAGTAGCAGTAACATCAGCATAAGTAACCCTGAAAAACACCTCCTCACCAAACGCCTCATCCACACTAATAGTCACCACCGCATCACTATCAGAACCCTCAGTAACCGCCACCACCTCCGGCACCGACACCACAACCGGATCAGCCACCGTTATAATCACACTCTGACTGTGAGTATCGCTGTAGGTGTCGTCAGCGGTCACCGTCATCGTATAAGTACCGGCCTGGGTTGGGGTGAACGTCAACCGCTCAGAATCCAAAGCGGTGTTATCAGGCAGCGCCGGGGTGGTCTCGCTTTCCTCGCGGGTCCAGGTGTAAGTAAGAGCATCACCATCAGCATCGGTGGCCGTAGCAGTGATATCCACCTCCTCGCCCACCCCAACCGTCACATCGGCAATCTCAGCTATGACGGGGGACTGGTTGTCGCTGATCGTCACCGTGGTGGTGGCATTACCCAACACGAACCCGGCGGGCAAATCCCGATCCAAACCCGTACACCCAATACCCGTCGTGCGGCAGAACATCTCATTTATCGGCGCGGCGGGGGCGATGGTCACCGTGAACGTCTCATCCTCCTCAGCCAACTCATCCAACCTGATCCCAACCTCAATATCCACCGACGTATCAGAAGCCCCAAAACGCACATCCTGCACAGCAATGTCGTCATAATCACCCCCCTCACCAGCACCAGTAGCAGTAACATCAGCATAAGTAACCCTGAAAAACACCTCCTCACCAAACGCCTCATCCACACTAATAGTCACCACCGCATCACTATCAGAACCCTCAGTAACCGCCACCGCCACCGGCACCGCCGGATCAGCCACCGTTATAATCACACTCTGACTATGAGTATCGCTGTAGGTGTCATCAGCGGTCACCGTCATCGTATAAGTACCGGCCTCGGTTGGAGTAAACCTCAACCGTGCCACGTCCAAAGCAGTGTTATCAGGCAACGCCGGGGTGGTCTCGCTTTCCTCGCGGGTCCAAGTGTAAGTAAGAGCATCACCATCAGCATCGGTGGCCGTAGCAGTAATGTCCACCTCTTCGCCCACCCCAACCGTCACATCGGCAATCTCAGCTATGACGGGGGACTGGTTGTCGCTGATCGTCACCGTGGTGGTGGCATTACCCAACACGAACCCGGCGGGCAAATCCCGATCTAAACCCGTACACCCAATACCCGTCGTGCGGCAGAACATCTCATTTGCCGGCGCGGCGGGGGCGATGGTCACCGTGAACGTCTCATCCTCCTCAGCCAACTCATCCAACCTGATCCCAACCTCAATATCCACCGACGTATCAGAAGCCCCAAAACGCACATCCTGCACAGCAATGTCGTCATAATCACCCCCCTCACCAGCACCAGTAGCAGTAACATCAGCATAAGTAACCCTGAAAAACACCTCCTCACCAAACGCCTCATCCACACTAATAGTCACCACCGCATCACTATCAGAACCCTCAGTAACCGCCACCACCTCCGGCACCGACACCACAACCGGATCAGCCACCGTTATAATCACACTCTGACTGTGAGTATCGCTGTAGGTGTCGTCAGCGGTCACCGTCATCGTATAAGTACCGGCCTGGGTTGGGGTGAACGTCAACCGCTCAGAATCCAAAGCGGTGTTATCAGGCAGCGCCGGGGTGGTCTCGCTTTCCTCGCGGGTCCAGGTGTAAGTAAGAGCATCACCATCAGCATCGGTGGCCGTAGCAGTGATATCCACCTCCTCGCCCACCCCAACCGTCACATCGGCAATCTCAGCTATGACGGGGGACTGGTTGTCGCTGATCGTCACCGTGGTGGTGGCATTACCCAACACGAACCCGGCGGGCAAATCCCGATCCAAACCCGTACACCCAATACCCGTCGTGCGGCAGAACATCTCATTTATCGGCGCGGCGGGGGCGATGGTCACCGTGAACGTCTCATCCTCCTCAGCCAACTCATCCAACCTGATCCCAACCTCAATATCCACCGACGTATCAGAAGCCCCAAAACGCACATCCTGCACAGCAATGTCGTCATAATCACCCCCCTCACCAGCACCAGTAGCAGTAACATCAGCATAAGTAACCCTGAAAAACACCTCCTCACCAAACGCCTCATCCACACTAATAGTCACCACCGCATCACTATCAGAACCCTCAGTAACCGCCACCGCCACCGGCACCGACACCACAACCGGATCAGCCACAGGAGCGTCAGAACCCTCCGTCTCGCCTGGGGCCTGGGCCGATGCCGGGACCGCGAACGCGAACAGGAGAGCGGGAAGAGAGCAAGCCACAGCAACGAGAACCGCGAGACCGCGACGACGGGCCCCTCGTGCCCCGCGGCACCCCCATGAAAGGCCATCCCACTTGGATCCGTCTAACATGGCACCACGCTCCTTGTGCACTTTCCGGCTACGTAGCGATTTGTATGTGGATGCTACCCGACCCTATTACAAACCTGGCCTGCTACGCCCAAAAAAAATTATACCTAGGGTCACTGCGGCCCGTGGAGCTTCTCGTACACCGAATAGGCCACCGCATCAGGCAACCAGCTCAACCCCAGCAGATCATCGAGCGAGGCCCGCTCCACCGCCCGCAACCCTCCCAGTTCCTTGACCAACCGGGTTCGGCGGGCCGGGCCGAGGCCGTCGATGCCATCCAGCGAGGATCGGGTCATCCGCTTGCCCCGCAACCGCCGGTGGTAGTCGTTGGCAAAGCGGTGGCTCTCATCGCGAATCCGCTGAAGCAGGTACAGACCTTCCGATGGGCGGGGAATCTCCACCGGGTCGGATCGACCGGGCACGAAGACCTGCTCAAACTCCTTGGCCAGCCCCGCGGGAAAAATCTCTCCCTCCAGGCCGAGGTCGGCCAGTACCCGCTCGGCCACTCCCAGTTGGCCCTTGCCCCCGTCCACCACCAGGAGCTGCGGTGGGTACGCGAACCGCCCGCGCTCCTGCACCGGTCGGTGGCGCTCAGCCAGGTAGTTGTTCAGCCTGCGGGTGAGCACCTCCTCCATGGCGGCGTAATCGTCGTTGCCGACCACGGCACGCACCTTGAACCGCCGGTACTCCGACTTGCGGGGTAGGCCGTCCTCCATCACCACCATTGAGCCCACGTAGTCGGACCCCTGGAGATGGCTCATGTCATAGCACTCGATCCGAAGGGGAGCCTCGGTGAGACCCAGGTGGTTCTGGAGTTCGTTGAGGGCTCGGGCCCGGCTGTTGTGGTCGGAGGTGCGCTTGAGGCGGTGCCGAGCGAACGCGTCGGCCGCGTTGCGGTTCACCGTTTCCTGGAGGCGTCGTTTGGCCCCCCGCTGGGGTACCGAGATGACCACTTGGGACCCTCGCTGCTCCCGCAACCACTCCTGGTACAGCTCCTGGTTGTCGGGGAGGTCGGGCACCAGCACCTGCTTGGGGTAACCCAGCGGGTTCTCCTCGAAGTACAACCGCTCCAGCACCCGGCTCACCAGCTCGGGGCGGCTGAGATCACCGGCTTTGTCCACTATGAAACCCCGCCGGCCCATTACCCGACCCTTGCGGACGTAGAAAACCTGGCAGGCCGCCTCCAGCTCGTCGTCAACCAGGCTGATCACGTCGTAATCCTCCGAGCGGGGGCCCACCATCTGCTGGCCCTCGATGGCCTTGCGCACGCTGGCCAGCCGGTCCCGATGGCGGGCGGCCTGCTCGAACTCCAGGGCGGCCGAGGCTCGGGCCATGTCGCTCTCCAACCGCTGGATCACCTCGTCGGTGTCACCGCCCAAGAACCCGATGAGATCCTCCACCATCTCGCCGTAACGCTCCGGGGCCACCTCTCCCACGCACGGGCCCGCGCACTTCTCTATGTGGAACAGCAGGCAGGGGCGACCCAGCCGAGCGTGATGGTTGAACTTGTTGTCGCTGCACGTGCGGATGGGAAAGGTGCGCAGCAAAAGATCGAGGGTCTCCCGGATGGCGTAGGCGTGCCCATAGGGCCCGAAGTAGCGGTTGCCCTTCTTCTTGCGGCCCCGGATCACCATGGCTCGGGGCCAGTCGTCCAGCGTGGTGACACACAAGAACGGGTAGCTCTTGTCGTCCCGGTAACGGACGTTGAAGCGGGGCTGATGCTGCTGGATGAGGCTGTACTCCAGCATCAGCGCCTCCACCTCGTTGTCCACCTGGATCCACTCCACCGATGCGGCCGCGGCCACCATCTGAGCGGTTCGGGGCGGGAGGTGGGCCGGGTTCTGGAAATAGTTGCCCAACCGGGCCCTGAGGTTCTTGGCCTTGCCCACGTAGATGGGCCGACCGTGACGGTCCTTGAACTGGTAGGAGCCCGCGGTGGTGGGGATGGTGCCGGGGAGTGGGCGCTTCAACATGCCCTGCCCATCCTACGAGCCGAGTATGGCCGGCAGCGGGTAACCGGCTTCCGCTTTTTCTTTGCCGATCCTCGCGGTTATAATTTCATCCCACGCCGGCCGGGTATCCGGCGACATATCGAATTCCGAGGCCGACATCCCCGTGGCGAGGCGACCCGGCTGCCCCCACCGGCCACTGATCGGGGTTCCCGTACCTCATGGAGGTTCTCAAGAGATGTTGCGTTTGCAGCGCCCGCTCCCCGAGCGGTACACAACGGCATCCCCCGAGGAGTTGGTGTCATTGATCGCCGCGGCCAAAAAGACCCTGGGCGACCGGCTGTTCATTCTCGGACACCACTACCAGAGGGACGAGGTTATGGCCTGGGCTGATGCCCGGGGTGACTCCTTCCGCCTGTCGGTGCTGGCCCAGCAGCGACCCCAGGCCGAGTTCATCGTGTTCTGCGGTGTCCACTTCATGGCCGAGTCAGCCGACATCTTGACCGGAGACCACCAGCAGGTGCTGCTTCCCGATCTGAACGCGGGTTGCTCCATGGCCGACATGGCCGACATCGACGAGGTGGAGGAGGCGTGGGACGCACTGTCCCGAGTGGTTGATATCGGCCGGGTGGTGCCCATCACCTACATGAATTCGGCTGCCAACCTCAAGGCATTCGTGGCTCGCCACGGTGGAGCGGTATGCACGTCGTCCAACGCCCGGGCGGTGCTCACCTGGGCGCTGGAGCGGGGCGACCAGGTGCTGTTCTTCCCCGACCAGCACCTGGGGCGAAACACCGGATTCGATCTGGGCTACCGCGAGGGCGACATGGCGGTGTGGAATCCCCGCCTGGACATGGGGGGCCTGACCGATGCCGAGTGCAAGGAGTCGGTGCTGTTGTTGTGGAAGGGGCACTGCTCGGTGCATCAGCGATTCCAGCCCGATCATGTGGCGGCGTTCCGAACGGGGCACCCCGGCGGGCTGGTGGTGGTCCACCCCGAGTGCAGCCGGGAGGTGTGCGCCCTGGCCGACCAGGTGGGCTCCACCGACTACATAATAAAGGCAGTGGCCGCGGCACCGGCCGGATCGGTGATCGGGGTGGGTACCGAGATCCATCTGGTGAACCGCCTCAACAACGAGACCCCGGACAAAACCGTGGTGTCGCTGGACCCGCTGATCTGCCCCTGCTCCACGATGTTCCGCATCGATGCCGCCCATCTGGCCTGGACACTGGAGGGTCTGGTGGAGGGCAAGGTTCGCAATCGCATCACCGTGGACCCCGATATTGCCGCCCAGGCCCGCATCGCCCTCGACCGGATGCTGAGCATTACCTAGAGGTTACGCGGTTACCGGTTTTGGGTGACCATCGGTTTCGGGTTGTTACCGATTTTGGTTACCTCCTGCGCCGGCACCGGTTTCGGCATAGCGCTCCACCGCCCGGTGGTAGTGCTGCAAAGAGGGTTCGTTGCGCCCGAACAGCACCTCGCTCATGGCCCCGCTTTTCAAGGCATTCTGAATCTGAAAACCAACCCAGTAGTCCTCGTCGCGGACGGCTCGCAGCACCAGGGCGCTGAACTGTTCGGCGGCTCGACGCTCGGTATCGGTGGATGGCTCGTCCCTACAGAGGATGCTCTGGATGGTGAGGCTGGTGTCGGGGGTGGGGCCGGGGAAGAGCTGGCTCACCAGGCAGTGGTCACCCAGGATTCCCGATATCGAAACGTTGGGGAAGATGGAATGGATCAGGCGGATGTGCTCCTGCGGGTCCCATTCCTCCTCGGGTTTTCCCGCCAGTGCCGGCAGCGATTTGCGCCCGAACACGATGCGCTGGTGCGGCCCCCAGGTGTCGTGGGCCATGAGATTGCCGATGGTGTTCAGCCCCACCGTCTGGGGATGCAGCCTCTCCTGGTGGTAGCCCTCCAGGTAGCCGTCCCACGCCACCTTCCAGCCCGGCCCGTCCAGGGTGCGCTGCTCGAAGATATGCCAGCGGTCGAGGTCCAGCGCGGAGATGTAAGGGGCAAAATCGCCCAGGAAGGCATCAATGTCGAAGGCGACACCAGGAGTGAGGCAGGCAAACACGAAGCCGGCCCTCTCGGCGCAGGCCAGCGGGGTCAAGGAGAGATGATCGCGGTCCACATCGCCGAAGGTCTGGGCCCCGAACATGCCCACCAGGTCGCCGGCGGTGTCGTAGACCCAGGCGTGGTAGGGGCAGGTCAGGCGCCGGGCCGACCCCGACCCCGCCTCGCACAGCGGTGCCCCCCGGTGCTTGCACACGTTCAGGAATGCTCGGGCCTCACCATCGGCTCCCCGGGTGAGCAGCACCGGCACTCCCATGATTTCCATTGCCCTGTAGGTGTTCGGTGTGGGCAACTCGGAGCTGAGGGCCAGGGCCAGCGGCAGATGCTTGAAGATGCGGTTGGTCTCGAACTCGAAGCGATCCCGGTCGAGGTAGGCATCAATTGACTGGGGCATCACGCCGGCGGCCAGATCGGTGGTGTCGTTCTGCCACAGGTCGAGAACCCGCCGGGTCAGGCCCAGGGTCACGTCATCGCTGTAGACCACCTGGGCACCATACCCTCCGGGCCGATCGGTTATGGAACCGGGAACTTTTCCCAGGGCGGTGAGTTAGGAACAGCGCCGTGGGCAGGGTTGGGGCGGGTGTTCAAGGGGTCACTGGCTCGGGGATGTCTAGTTTTCCTTCGATTCGGGTAACCCGACCTCCTAGTCGGTCCACCTTGTCTCCCAACTCGACTACGTGGGTCTTTACCCCTTCGATGCGGGTGTCCATCTTCTCCATGCGGGCATCCAACCCCTCGAAGCGGGCATCTATCTTCTCGATGTGGACTTCGACACCCGTGCCCCAGCAACACTCCTCTTGTTTTTTCTTCTCGTGGTATCCATCGCCCTGTGGGTGTTGGGGGTGGGTAGCTCGTAGTTGAGGGGTAACCGCCAGGTGCAGGTGTTTGAGGATGGGGTCGGTCTCGAGCTTGAAGCGGCCCGGGTGGGGGTGGGTATCGCTGCTGGGGTGGGCGCGGCTGTTCGGCTTGGGCAGAAATCTCAAGAGGCTCTGGACAGGGAGCGTCACTCGCGGTAGCATACGGGGTCTGTGGGTGGCTAGCTGTGAACAGCAAAACAGAAAAGAGGGGGAAAATGAAAGAGCACGGATCATCAGCTCAAGTTTTGACGCTCCTTAAGAGGTGGTGGGTCGTCATGGTTGCGCTGGTTCTCATGATCTGGGGGGGGGGGGGGGGTCAATCGTCGGGTCTGGTGAGCTCCGTGCGCAGGAAACTGAGGGGTCCGATCCTACCCCCACGCCTGCTCCTACGCCTGCTCCTACTACAACACCTGCTGGGCCTTCGCTTACGGCAGATCCGTCGTCGGTTTCTAGTGCTGGTACTTATGATTTCACAATTACCGGCAGCGACTGGGGTACCACTGCTCCCTGGCTCTTTCAATGTGATATGCCATCAAGCGGCAAAATTAAAGATTTTGTCTACACAGCTTGTAGCACCAATTTTGGTAATTATATTGATTTTGTCAAGCTGGAGCAGGGTGCCTTTACCAAAAAAATTACTAACCGTACGGTGCCGGCAACAGGGACAATCATATTAGCTACTGGTGCTCCTAATGAAGTAGCTTTGGTTGCTATCCGTGTAGCTACTCTTCTTCCTGTTTTGCAGTTGTTGACTGATCCGGCGGCGGTGTCGGAGGGCAATGATATTAGTTTGACGGTTACCTCTAATAAGGCGTTGACGGGTACGCAGCAGGTGAGTTTGACTTTGGCGGCTCGTGATTCCAGTGGTTTCACAGCGGCCGATATTGTGGGTACTTTGGGGCCGCGTAACTTTGACGCTGATTTCGGGTCGAGTCCCAGTAGGACTGGTACGGTGAGGATTCCCACCTCGAGCGATTCCTTGGTTGAGGGTGCTGAGGCTTATCGGGTTACTTTGAATGCTGGGGCGGGTTACACGGTGGGTAGTGACAGCACTGCTGATGGTACAGTGGACGACCCTCCGGTTTTGCAGTTGTCGACTGATCCGGCGACGGTGTCGGAGGGCAATGATATTAGTTTGACGGTTACCTCGAATAGGGTGTTGACGGGTACGCAGGAGGTGAGTTTGACTTTGGTGGCTCGTGATTCCAGTGGTTTCACCGCAGACGACATTGTAGGCACTTTGGGGCCGCGCAATTTTGATGCCGTTTTCGGGGCGAGTCCCAGCAGGACTGGTACGGTGACGATTTCCACCTTGAGCGATGCCTCTGTTGAGGGTGCTGAGGCTTATCGGATTACTTTGAATGCTGGGACGGGTTACACGGTGGGTAGTGACGGCACTGCTGATGGGACACTGAGCGACCCACCGCCTTCGCTGCAGTTGTTGACTGATCCGGCGGCGGTGACGGAGGGCAATGATATCAGTTTGACGGTTACCTCCAATAGGGCGTTGACGGGCACGCAGCAGGTGAGTTTGACTTTGGTGGCCCGTGATTCCAGTGGTTTCACTGCAGACGATATTCAGGGCACTTTGGGGCCGCGTAACTTTGACGCTGTTTTCGGTTCGAGCCCTAATACAACTGGTACGGTGACGATTCCGACCTTGAGTGATACCTTGGTTGAGGGTGATGAGGCTTATCGGGTTACTTTGAATGCTGGGGCGGGTTACACGGTGGGTAGTGACAGTATCGCTGATGGAACAATTAACGATGCAGTGGTTTTACTACAGTTGTTGACTGATCCGGCGACGGTGTCGGAGGGCAATGATATCAGTTTGGCGGTTACCTCGAGTAGGGCGTTGACGGGCACGGTGGCGGTGAATTTGACTTTGGCGGCTCGTGATTCCAGTGGTTTCACCGCAGCTGATATTCAGGGCACTTTGGGGCCGCGTAACTTCGACGCTGTTTTCGGTTCGACTCCTGATACGACTGGTACGGTGACGATTCCGACCTTGAGTGATTCCTCGGTTGAGGGTGCTGAGGCTTATCGGATTACCTTGAATGCTGGGACGGGTTACACAGTGGGTGGTGACAGCATCGCTGATGGAGCACTGATTGACCCTCCGGTTTTGCAGTTGTTGACTGATCCGGCGACGGTGTCGGAGGGCAATGATATCAGTTTGACGGTTACCTCCAATAAGGCGTTGACGGGCACGCAGCAGGTGAGTCTAACTTTGGCGGCCCGTGATTCCAGTGGTTTCACCGCAGACGATATTCAGGGCATGCTGGGGCCGCGTAACTTCGATGCCGTTTTCGGTTCGACTCCTAATACAACTGGTGCGGTAATAATTCCGACCTTGAGTGATGCTTCTGTTGAGGGTGGTGAGGCTTATCGGGTCACTTTGAATGCTGGTACGGGTTATACGGTAGGCAGTGATAGTATCGCTGATGGGACGCTGGATGACCCAGCGGAGCAACTCAGTGGTTTTGCAGTGGAATCTGCTAAGGGGCTGATGGAGTTGTCGTGGACTGATCCTAATGATAATAGTATTACTGGTTATGAGTATCGTTATAAAGTTGATCATCAGGTTGCGCCTGATGTTCCTTATACTTCTTGGTTGGAGGTGCCGGGTTCGGATGCGGATACGACTAGTTATACTCTAACAACAGGTTTAACCAATTTTTCTGTGTATACTTTCCAGGTTCGCACGGATAATGGTTTGGTGTCACCTGAGCAAGCGTCAATGTTTTATCCTAAGTTTCCTGAGTTTAAGCCTGTAACAGTTAGCCCAGCAAGTGTTGAAAGTGCTGGTGATTATGAGTTCACTCTTAGCGGTTCCGGGTGGGACACTGAAGGAGCTTCTCAAGATCTGGGTGTTTTCTTCATAGCATGTGATTACCCACCTGGTGGGGATGTGAACAAGATTGAAGGTGACCCCAACATTTGTGTGAAAAATATAGCTTTTGCTGGTGGTCTACTGGCGCTCCTAGCCTCTGTCAGAGGCGCGAGGGTCAACAGTGAGGGTAGTTGGACAGGTAAGAGAACTTTCACGGTACCGGAGGGGGGTATGGCTATTCTAGTGGCTGTGATAGATGCTTTAGGCGGGGATTTGTCCCTTGATGAGATTGGTGCTGTTGTTATTCCTGTTGTGTCTCCTAAGAGTGTGTCGGTTCCATCAGTGGTGGCGGTGACGGAGGGTGTTGATGCTAGTGCGACGGTGAGGGTTGGTGTGGGTGAGGCGTTTGGGGAGTCGGTTACGTTTAATGTTTCTTATGGTGGTACTGCTACTGGTGCGAGTGATCCGGCTGATGGGGATTATGATAATGATGCGGTGACTTCTGTTGTTTTCGGGGCCGGGGATACGTCGAAGGATATTGTGATTCCGGTTACTGATGATGGTTTGGATGAGCCCGATGAGACGATTACTGTGACCATTGCTTCGGCGGCGGCGTTGCCGGAGGGGTTCTCGTTGGGTAACGCCACGGCGACGGTGACGATCACCGATGATGACAACTCGCCGGTGTTGGAGGATTTGACCGATGTTACGGTCAAGGTGGGTGAGCAGGTGAGCATCAGGGCGACGGCGACTGATGCTGATAGTGACACGATTTCCTATGCCTGGACCCGCAAGGCTGGGGAGACCAC
The DNA here is from genome assembly GCF_965202595.1 of Candidatus Poriferisocius sp. Taxonomy (GTDB): domain Bacteria; phylum Actinomycetota; class Acidimicrobiia; order Acidimicrobiales; family Bin134; genus Poriferisocius. The sequence continues at coordinate 1,261,112 of NZ_OZ241836.1, read as the reverse complement.
CCCGGCGTTGCCTGACACGACGCTGAGTACGAGGCGGTTGCGGTTTACTCCTACTGAGGCCGGCACTTATACCATGACGGTTACCGCCACCGATGGTAATGGTAACAGTGATACCGAGACGGTGGTTATTACTGTTGCGGCGAAGACGGTGGTGTCGGTGCCCGAAGCGGTGGCGGTGACCGAGGGCACTGATAGTAACGCGACGGTGACGATCAGTGTGGCAGAGGCGTTCGGGGAGTCGGTTACTTTTAATGTGGCTTATGGGGGTACTGCTACTGGTGCCAATAACCCGGCCAACGGTGATTATGACAACGACGCGGTGACATCGGTCACTTTCGGGAACAGTGATACGTCGAAGGATATTGTGGTTCCGGTTACTGATGATGATTTGGATGAGCCCGATGAGACGATCACTGTGACCATTACGCCGTCAGCAGCGTTGCCGGCTGGTTTCGCGTTGGGTAACGCGGTGGCGACGGTGACGATCACTGATGATGATAGTTCTCCGGTGTTGGAGGAGTTGGATGATGTGACGGTGAAGATAGGCCAGCAGGTGAGTATTACTGCTAACGCGACTGATGCTGATAGTGACACGATTTCCTATGCCTGGACCCGTAAGAGCGGTGAGTCCACACCCGCTTTGCCCGAAGCGACGGCGTTGAACCGGAAGCGGTTGCGGTTCACCCCTACAAGCACGGGTACTTATACGATGACGGTGACTGCCACCGATGGTAATGGTAACAGTGACGCCGAGACGGTGGTTATCACTGTCGGGGCGAAAACGGTGGTGTCAGTGCCCGAAGCGGTGGCGGTAACCGAGGGCACCGATACCAATGCGACGGTGACGATCAGCGTGACCGAGGCGTTCGGCCAATCGGTCACCTTCAATGTTTCTTATGGGGGTACTGCTACTGGTGCCAATAACCCGGCTGATGGTGATTACGACAACGACGCGGTAACCTCGGTTGTTTTCGGCACCAGTGATACGTCGAAGAATATTGTGATTCCGATCACCGATGATGATATCGACGAGCCCGCGGAGACGATCATTGTGACTATTGCACCGTCGGCAACTTTGCCGGCGGGGTTCGTGTTGGGTAACGCCACGGCGACGGTGACGATCACCGATGATGATAGTTCTCCGGTGTTGGACGGGTTGGCCGATGTTGATGCCAAGGTGGGCCAGCAGGTGGACATCACCGCTAATGCGACCGATGCTGATAATGACACGGTTTCTTATGTTTGGACCCGCAAGGCTGGTGAGACCACCCCCGCGCTGCCCCAAGGTACGACGTTGAACACGAAACGGTTGACGTTCACCCCCACCCGGGCCGGTGTTTACACCATGGTTGTTACCGCCACCGATGGTAACGGCAACCGCGACACCGAGACGGTGGTTATCACGGTCACAGCGAAAACGGTGGTGTCGGTACCCGAAGCGGTGGCGGTAACCGAGGGCACCGATACCAATGCGACAGTCACAATTAGTGTGACCGAAGCGTTCGGACAGTCGGTCACCTTCAACGTCACCTATGGTGGTACCGCTACCGGTGCTAGTGATCCGGCTGATGGGGATTACGACAACGACGCGGCAACATCGGTCACCTTCGGCACCAGCGACACCTCCAAGAACATCGTGATCCCGATCACCGATGATGATCTCGATGAGCCGGCGGAGACGATCACTGTGACCATTGCACCGTCGGCGGCGTTACCGACCGGGTTCACGTTGGGCAACGCCACCACGACGGTGACGATCACCGATGATGACCACTCCCCGGTGCGGCGGATTTGGAGGATGTGACAGTCAAGGTGGGCCAGCAGGTGAACATCAGAGCAACGGCGACCGATGCTGATAGTGACACGATTTCCTATGCTTGGACCCGTAAGAGCGGGGAGACCACACCGGCGCTGCCCGAGACCACGTTGGGTGCGAGGCGGTTGCGGTTCACCCCAACCCAGGCCGGTGTCTACACCATGACCGTTACCGCCACCGATGGTAACGGCAACAGCGACACCAAAACAGTGACTATCACAGTCAACGCGAAAACGGTGGTATCGGTACCAACCACGTTAGCGGTAACCGAGGGCACTGATACTAATGCGACTGTGACGATCAGTGTGGCCGAGGCGTTCGGCCAATCGGTGACGTTCAATGTCACCTATGGTGGTACCGCTACCGGTGCTGGTGATCCGGCTGATGGTGATTACGACAACGACGCGGTAACATCGGTCACCTTCAGCACCGCGGATACGTCGAAAAATATTGTGATTCCGATCACCGATGATGATCTCGATGAAGCTGCGGAAACGATCATTGTGACCATCGCACCGTCGGCGGCGTTACCGGCCGGGTTTGTGTTGGGCAACGCCACGGCGACGGTGACGATCACCGATGATGACAACTCCCCGGTGCTCGATGACTTGACCGCGGTTAGGGTCAAAGCCGGCCAGCAGGTGAACATCACCGCGAACGCCACCGACGCCGATAGCGACACGGTTTCTTATGCCTGGACCCGCAAGGCCGGTGAGACCACACCGGCGCTGCCCGGGGGGACGGCGTTGAACGCGAAGCGGTTGAGGTTCACCCCCACCACCACCGGTACGTATACGATGACGGTGACCGCCAGTGATGGTAACGGTAATAGTGACACTAAGACGGTGGTTATCACTGTTCTGGCTGACACCCCGGTGTCGGTGCCCGAGACGGTGGCGGTGACCGAGGGTACCGATAGCAACGCAACCGTGGCGATTAGCGTGGCCGAAGCGTTCGGCCAATCGGTCACCTTCAACGTTTCTTATAGCGGTACCGCTACCGGTGCGGCTAATCCGGCTGACGGGGATTACGACAACGACGCGGCAACGTCGGTCACCTTCGGAACTACTGACACGTCGAAGAATATTGTTATTCCGATTACTGATGATGATCTCGATGAGGCTGCGGAGACAATCGTTGTGACCATCGCCCCATCGGCGGCGTTACCGGCCGGGTTCACGTTGGGCAACGCCGCTACAACCGTTACGGTTACTGATGATGACAACTCGCCGGTGTTGGGGGATTTGGCGGCGGTTGGGGTCAAGGTGGGCCAGCAGGTGGACATCACCGCCAACGCCACCGACACCGACAGCGACACGATCTCCTACACCTGGACCCGCAAGAACGGTGAAACCACACCCGCGCTACCCGGGGGAACGGCGTTGAACACGAAACGGTTGACTTTCACCCCCACCGCTACCGGCACCTACACCATGACCGTGACCGCCAACGACGGTAACGGCAACACCGATACCAAAACAGTGGTTATCACTGTTGCCGCGAAGGTAGTGGTATCAGTACCCACTACGGTGGCGGTAACCGAGGGAACCGATAGTAATGCTACGGTGACGATTAGTTTGGCTGAGGGGTTCGGCCAGTCGGTTACGTTTAATGTGACTTATGGTGGTACCGCTACCGGTGCCAGTGATCCGGCTGATGGTGATTACGACAACGACGCGGTAACCTCGGTCACCTTCAGCACCAGCGACACATCGAAGAACATCGTGATTCCGATCACTGATGATGGTCTCGATGAGGCTGCTGAAACAATCACTGTCACTGTTGCCCCGTCGGCGGCGTTGCCGGCCGGGTTCACGTTGGGCAACGCCGCGGCGACGGTGACGGTTACTGATGATGACAACTCGCCGGTGTTGGGTGATTTGGCGGCGGTTGGGGTGAAGGTGGGCCAGCAGGTGGACATCACCGCCAACGCCACCGACGCCGATACTGGCGACACTATTTCTTATGCCTGGACCCGCAAGGCGGGTGAGACCACCCCGGCGCTGCCCGGGGGGACGGCGTTGAACGCGAAGCGGTTGACGTTCACCCCCACCACCACCGGCACCTACACCATGACCGTTACCGCCAACGATGGTAACGGTAACAGCGATACCGAAACGGTGGTAATCACAGTCACCGCAAAAGTAGTGGTATCAGTACCCGCTACGGTGGCGGTCACCGAGGGAACCGATACGAATGCTACGGTGACGATCAGCCTGGCTGAGGGGTTCGGCCAGTCGGTCACCTTCAACATCACCTATAGCGGTACTGCTACCGGTGCGGCAAACCCTGCTGATGGGGATTACGACAACGACGCGGTAACCTCGGTCACCTTCAACACCAGCGACACCTCGAAGAACATCGTGATCCCGATCACCAATGATGGTCTCGATGAGACCGCGGAAACAATCACTGTGACCATTGCCCCATCAGCGGCGTTGCCGGCCGGGTACACGTTGGGTAACGCCGCGACAACCGTTACGATCACCGATGACGATAACTCCCCGGTGCTGGGGGATTTGGCTGATGTGACGCTCAAGGTGGGCCAGCTTGTGGACATCACCGCCAACGCCACCGATGCCGACAGCGACACGATCTCTTATACCTGGACCCGCAAGGCCGGTGAGACCACACCCGCGCTACCCGGGGGAACGGCGCTGAACACGAAACGGTTGACGTTCACCCCCACCGCTACCGGCACCTACACCATGACCGTGACCGCCAACGACGGCAACGGCAACACCGACACCAAAACAGTGGTTATCACTGTTGGGGCGAAGGTAGTGGTGTCGGTACCAACCACGGTGGCGGTCACCGAGGGGACCGATAGTAATGCTACGGTGACGATCAGCCTGGCGGAATCATTCGGCCAGTCGGTTACGTTCAATGTGACTTATGGGGGTACCGCTACCGGCGCGGCAAACCCGGCTGATGGGGATTATGACAACGACGCGGTAACATCGGTCACCTTCGGAACCAGCGATACGTCGAAGAACATCGTGATCCCGATTACTGATGACGGTTTGGATGAGACCGCGGAAACAATCATTGTCACTGTTGCCCCGTCGGCGGCGTTGCCGGCTGGGTACACGTTGGGCAACGCCGCGACAACCGTGACGATTACCGATGATGATGATTCCCCGGTGTTGGGGGATTTGGCCGATGTTGGGGTCAAGGTGGGCCAGCAGGTGGACATCACCGCCAACGCCACCGACACCGACGGTGACACGATCTCTTATGCCTGGACCCGCAAGAGCGGTGAGAGTACCCCGGCGCTGCCTGAGACCACGCTGAGTGCGAAACGGTTGCGCTTTACCCCTACCGCGGTCGGCACCTACACCATGACGGTGACCGCCAGTGATGGTAATGGTAATACCGATACCAAAACGGTGGTTATCACAGTCGCCGCAAAAGTAGTGGTATCAGTACCCGCGGCGGTGGCGGTAACCGAGGGAACCAATAGTAATGCTACCGTCACGATCAGCCTGGCGGAAGCGTTCGACCAATCGGTCACCTTCAACATCACCTATGGCGGTACCGCTACCGGGGCTAATAACCCGGCCAACGGCGACTATGACAATAATGAAGTAACATCAGTAACTTTCAGCACCAGCGACACGTCGAAGAATGTTGTGATACCGATCACCGATGACGGTTTGGACGAGAACGCCGAGACGATCATTGTGACTGTTGCGCCTTCAGCAGCGTTACCGGCCGGATACACGTTGGGCAACGCCACCACAACGGTGACCATTACCGATGATGACAACTCCCCGGTGCTGGAGGACTTGACCGATGTCACCCTCAAAGCAGGCCAGCAGGTGGACATCACCGCCAACGCCACCGACACGGATGCTGACACGATTTCCTATACCTGGACCCGCAAGAGCGGCGAAACCACCCCCGCACTACCTCCAAGCACCGCGTTGAACGCTAAGCGGTTGACGTTCACCCCGACCACCACCGGTACCTACACCATGACCGTTACCGCCAACGACGGCAACGCCAACACCGACACCAAAACAGTGACAATCACAGTCAACCCAAAGGTAGTGGTGTCGGTACCAGCAACGGTGGCGGTGACGGAGGGGACTGATAGCAACGCAACGGTTACGATCAGTTTGGCGGAAGCGTTCGGCCAATCGGTCGTCTTCAACATTGATTATGGCGGTACCGCTACCGGCGCGACTGACCCCTCTAACGGGGATTACGACAACGACACCATAACATCAGTCACTTTTGGAACCAGCGACACGTCGAAGAACATCGTGATCCCGATCACCGACGATGGTTTGGACGAGACCGCGGAAACGATCACCATAACCATAGACCCATCACCTGCGTTGCCGGCCGGGTACAGGTTGGGCAACGCGGTGGCTACGGTGACGATCACCGATGATGATAACTCCCCGGTGTTGGAGGAGTTGACCGATGTCACCCTCAAAGCCGGGCAACAGGTGGACATCACCGCCAACGCCACCGATGCCGATGGGGACACCATCTCTTATACCTGGTCACGTAAGGCGAGTGAGAACTTACCCGCGCTGCCCCAGAGCACCGCGTTGGGTGCCAAACAGTTGATGTTCACCCCAACCACTGCCGGGGTTTACACCATGACCGTGACCGCCGGCGATGGTAACGCCAACACCGACGCTGAAACAGTGGTCATCACAGTCAACCCGAAAACAGTGGTGTCGGTGCCCGCCGCAGTGGTAGCAACCGAGGGCAACGATAAAAATGCCACGGTCACGATCAGCCTGGCCGAAGCGTTCACCCAACCGGTCACCTTCAACATCACCTATGCTGGTACCGCGACCGGCGCGGCTGACCCGGCCAACGGGGACTACGACAACGACGCTGTAACCTCGATCACCTTCAGCAACAGCGACACGTCGAAGAACATTGTGATCCCGATCACCGACGACAATGTAGTAGAGGGCGCCGAAACCATTGTTGTCACCATCGCACCATCAGCAGCGCTACCAGCCGGTTACAGATTGGGCAACACGGTGGCGACGGTGACGATCACCGATTACGACAGCTTCCCACTCCAGGTAACAACCAAAGTCGGCCAGCTTGTGGACGTCATTGCTACGGCTGCTAGCACCGATGACGACAACCCCTACACCTACCAGTGGACTCGCAAGACCGGCGAAACAGCACCACCGCTGCCAACGGGCACACTACTCAACCAAGCCCGGTTGACATTCACCCCAACCCGGATGGGAACCTACACCATGACAGTCACCGCCACCGACAGCAACAACAACACTGTCAGCACCGAAACCGTGACTATCACCGTTGTTGCCGACACCGTGATCTCGGTACCAGCCATGGTGTCGGTGACAGAGGGCACCGATAACTTCGCCGCAGTCAGGATCAGCACCGCTGAACCACCCACCCAGGACGTAACCTTCAGAGTCATCTACGACACCGCTTCAATCGGTGGAATCACCGCCGGCGGCACAGCCACCGACGGAACGGATTTCGGTGAAAACATCACCCAAGTCGTCCTTGAAGCCAACGAACGGTTCGCAGACATCATGATTCCAATCACCAACGACGGGGTAGATGAGGGTGATGAATGGTTCAGCGTGATCATAGCCCCCATCAACCCACTACCCGATGGGTTCGTCATGGGCAACACCATCACAATCGCAAAAATCGCCGACGACGACAGCTCACCAATACTCAAACCACTACAAAACATCACCGTCAGAGCCGGCCAAAAAGTCAACATCGCTGCATCAGCCACCGACAACGACGCAGACACAATCACCTACCAATGGTCCCGCAAAGACGGCGAAACCACCCCACCGTTGCCTGAGAACACCGCGCTGGACACACCCCGGTTGACGTTCACCCCCACCCAGGTGGGAACCTACACCATGACGGTGACCGCCAGTGACGGTAACGGCAACACCGACACCCGGACCGTGGTGGTAGCAGTTGTAGCCACCTTGCGTTTCGGCCCCGACGAGGTGTCCAAAACCATCACCATCCCCATACCCGACGACGAAGTGGACGAAGAAACAGAAACCATCACGGTGACCATAGAACCGGTTGGCCCGCTGCCGGCGGGTTTCGGGATGGGTAACGCCACCGCCACCATCACCGTCATCGACGACGACAACTCCCCAGCACTGGAACCGCTCAACGACATCAAAGTCCAAGCCGGTCAACGAATCGACATCACCGCCACAGCCACCCACACCAAAGACAACGAAACCATCACCTACACCTGGGCCCGCGAACCCGGCGAGACCGCACCACCACTACCCACCGGCACAACACTCAACACCGCCCGACTACGGTTCACCACCACCACATCGGGCACCTACACCATGACCATCACCGCCACCGACACCCACAACAACACCGACACCCAAACAGTAATAATCACCGTCGGCACCCCCCCAACCCCCGAAGAACACGAAATCAGCCCCACCGACAACCACACCAACCCACTGGAGCTCGCCCCCCTCAACAACCTGGTCCTCAGACTCGGCCAACAAGTGAACATCACCGCCACAGCCACCCACACCAATGAGGATGAGGTCATCACCTACGCCTGGACTCGTGAACCCGACGAGACCACCCCACCACTACCGGAGGGCACAATACTCAACACCGCTCAACTCACCTTCACGCCAACCCAAACCGGCACCTACACCATGACGGTGACCGCCACCGACACCAACGACTACGCCTACCTGCGAACAATCACCATAACCATCACCAACAACAACCTCATCTCCATACAACCCACCACAACCACCGTCACCGAAGGAACCAACCCCACCACAACCATCACCATCACCCTCGACCAACCCCTCCAACAACCCGTCAACTTCAACCTCCACTACACCCACCACCAACCACAACCCTGAAAAGTCGGCACCTCGGACTAATCTGTTTGATCTGCGCATTCTCGACTCCTGCGTTTTCAACCGGGATTGCCCGAACGACCAGGTTTTGGCCGTTAGCCTGGAGGTATGGCCGAATTCGTGGTGATAACCGGCATGTCGGGAGCTGGCCGCTCTCAGGCGGCGAACCACTTCGAGGACTTGGGTTGGTACGTGGTGGACAACCTGCCCCCCGCACTGCTTCCCAAAGTGCGAGAGTTTGCCGATGCCCCCGACAGCGGCATCTCCCGAGTGGGTCTGGTGCTGGGGCTGAACCGCTACCACAAACAAGTGGCTCCCGCTCTCAGCGCTTTCAGGGCCTCCGCCGAAGGGGCGGTGCGGATCCTCTTTCTGGATGCCACCACCCCGGTGCTGGTGAATCGCTTCGAGAGCACCAAGCGCCGCCACCCGTTCGCCGGCACCTCACCGATGGGCGTGTCCGATGCCATCGAGTCCGAGCGGGAAGCGCTGGTCTACCTGCGCAGCCAGGCCGACGTGGTGGTGGATACCTCCGAGTTCAGCATCTACCAACTGAATCGCTTCATAGACGAGGTGTTCGAGCTCGACTCCGGCCCGGAATCGGTAACCACCCGGATCATGTCGTTCGGCTTCAAGCACGGCATCCCCCTCGACGCCGACCTGGTGCTGGACTGTCGCTTCTTGCCGAATCCCCACTGGGTTGAGGAACTCCGCCCCCTCACCGGCCAGGACGCGGTGGTGAAGGACTTCCTGCTCACCGGCCAGCCCATGGCCGAAACCTTTCTCCAGCAGACCGAGAACCTCCTCGAACTGCTGGTACCCGCTTATGTGAGGGAGGGCAAGTCGTACCTCACCATTGCTTTCGGCTGCACCGGGGGCCGCCACCGCTCCGTTTTCGTGGCCGAGGACATCAGCCGCCGCCTCACCGAGAATCCCGAGTTCGGTGTCCGCCCCCTGATCATCCACCGGGACATCGAAAGGTAACAGGCAAAACCGGCCCCCTGGGACATCGAAAGGCAGCAGCCCGAACCGGCCCCCTGGGACATCGAAAGGCAGCAGCCCGAACCGGCCCCTGGTATCAGGTGCCAGCGGCTTGCTGCCCGGCGGCGAGGCGCTCCCGAAGCTCGGCTTTGCGGATCTTGCCGGTGGCGGTACGAGGGAAACCATCCACGGCAAAGAACTCATCGGGAACCTTGATCCTGGCCAAGTACCGGCGGCACCACCCGGGCAAAGGGTCGAGCGATCCGCCCGGCCGCAACTGGACGAAGGCCACCGGACGCTCGCCCCATTGGGGATCCCGGCACCCGACCACCGCCGCCTCGATGATGCTCGGGTGGGCGTGCAGCACGGCCTCGATCTCGCCGGGGTAGACGTTGACACCGCCGCTGATGAGCATGTCCTTGACCCGATCCACAATGTAGAGGTAACCATCGCCATCCATCCGGCCCAGATCCCCGGTTCGCAGCCATCCCCCAACGAGGGCTTCGGCGGTCCGGTCGGGATCGCGCCAGTAGCCGGCCATGACCTTCTCGCTCCTCACCCAGATCTCGCCCACCTCACCGGGGAGCACCGCAGCGCCATCGCCGTCACGGATCTCGATTTGCACCCCCGGCACGGGGCGCCCGCAGGAGTCGAGCAGCTCGGGACGGCCGGCCATCGCGAGGTCGTGGTCCTCGGGCAGCAACCCGGTGAGGTTGCTGACACCCTCGGAAAGGCCGTAGGCCTGGTACAACCCGCAGCCGAAACGCTCGTGGGCCCGGCGGATGAGCGCCCCGGCGGTGGGAGCCGCACCGTACACGATGAGACGGAGGCTGGAGAGGTCGGCACCGTCGAAGCCGGGGTGATCCAGAATGCGGCGCAACTGCGCGGGAACCAATATCGAGATGGTGATCCGGTATTCGGCCACCGCGGCGAAGAACGACTCGGGCGAGAAGGAGCGCAGCACCACATGGGTCTGGCCGTCGGCCAGCATCGAGCTGACCCGGGTGCCGGCGGCGGCGTGGTACAGCGGCAGGGTGGATAGAAACACGTCGTCGGGCCGGAACCGCTGCACCAGGGCCATGGTCAGGCCGTTGAACGCCAATCCCCGCTGGGTGAGGCACACCCCCTTCGGTTGCCCGGTGGTGCCGCTGGTGTAGATGATGAGGGCCACATCCTCCTCGTCCGAGTGCTCCGTGCCGGCCAAGGGATCAGCCAGCAGCAGATCCCGGTACCCCGCCGTGGCCACCTCGACAACCTCCATCTTGGCCCCCACCCCTGCCCCCACCCGATCGGCGTGGCCCGCCCCGGCGATGGTCAGTGCGGGTTCGGCATCTGCAAGGATGTAGGTGATCTCCTCGCCGGTGAGTCCGGGGTTGATGGGAACGACGGCGGCACCGAGATACGCGGCGGCCAGGTACACGTCGAAGAACACCAAACCGTTGCCGGCCATGACTGCGACCCTGTCACCCCGGCCCACTCCGGCGGCCCGGAACCCCCCGGCCACCCGCCGAACCCGATCGCGAAGCTCACCAAAGGTCAGCGAGGGGCCGCCCACCACTGCGACCGCCACCCGATCGGGGTAAAGAGCAGCATCCCGTTCAAGCAGATCAACGATTCGCATGCGACCCCCTAGAAGCAGCATCCCGTTCAAGCAGATCAACAATTCGCATGCGACCCCCTAGAAGCAGCATCCCGTTCAAGCAGATCAACGATTCGCATAGGTTTCAGGCGACTGTACTGAGTTACCCTCAACACCATGAGCATTCGTGTGGGAATCAACGGGTTCGGTCGTATCGGGCGGAACCTCTTCAGAGCGGCCCGCCAGGCCGGTGCCGACCTCGAGTTCGTGGCGGTCAACGACCTGGGCAACCTGGCAACCATGGCCCACCTGTTGCAGTACGACTCGGTGATGGGCCGGTTCCCCGACCCGGTTACCGTGGTCGATGGTGGGCTCGACATCGGCGGCACCGCTCTTCGGGTGCTGTCGGAGCGCAACCCGGCCGATCTTCCCTGGGGCAATCTGGGGGTGGATGTGGTGGTGGAGTCCACCGGATTCTTCACCGCCCGCGACAAGGCAGCCGCACACCTGACCGCGGGGGCCCCGAGGGTGATCGTCTCGGCCCCATCCTCGGGGGCCGATGCCACCTTCGTGGTGGGGGTGAACGACAGGGACTTCGACCCCGAAACCCACCTGGTGGTATCCAACGCCTCCTGCACCACCAACTGCTTCGTCCCCATGGTCAAGGTGCTCGACGACGCTTTCGGGGTGGAGCGGGGGCTGATGACCACCGTTCACGCCTATACCGGCGATCAATCCCTGGTGGACGGGCCCCACTCCGACCTGCGCCGGGCTCGGGCCGCGGCGGTGAACATCGTGCCCACCTCCACCGGGGCGGCCCGAGCCACCGGCCTGGTTCTCCAGACCATGAACGGCCTGCTCGACGGCATCGCCCTGCGGGTGCCCATACCCGACGGTTCGCTCACCGACTTCACCGCGGTGGTGAGGGGCGAGCCCTCCGCCGAGGAGATAAACGCCGCTTTCGCCGCCGCCGCAACCGGTGGTTCGCTGGCCGGGGTGCTGGACTACAGCGAGGCCCCGCTGGTGTCGGCCGATATCTGCGGATCACCCGCCTCCTGCACCTTCGATTCGAAGTTGACCATGGCACTGGGCAACCTGGTCAAGGTATCGGGCTGGTACGACAACGAGTGGGGCTACTCCAACCGCCTGGTTGACCTGGTGGAGATCGTGGGCTCGGCATAACACCGGTGCTTCCTTCCCTCGAATCCTTGAGCGAGGCTCTGGGGGGTCTGGAGTCCCGGCGGATCCTGGTGCGGGCCGATCTCAACGTACCGCTGGATGCCGGGGGGCGGATCGCCGACGACTTCCGCGTCGAGGCTACGTTGCCCACCATCCGATGGCTGACCGGCCGGGGGGCGGCGGTGGTCGTGTGCAGCCACCTCGGGCGTCCCGGCGGCGAACCCGACTCCCGCTACTCGCTGGCCCCGGTGCGGGAGCGGCTGGCCGAGCGGGCTCCCGGGGTGGAGTTGCTGGAGAACCTGCGGTTCAATCGGGGCGAGACCGGCAACGACGACCGCTTCGTGCAGGAACTGGTGGAGGGCTGCCACGGCTATGTGAACGAAGCCTTCGGGGCATCGCACCGGGCTCATGCCTCGATCGTGGGACCGCCCCGCTACCTGCCCAGCGCCGCCGGCTCCCTGCTGGCCCGGGAGACCGAGGTGCTGCTGGGCCTGCGGGCCGCGCCCAAGCGTCCGTTCGTCGCCGTGCTGGGCGGGGCCAAGGTGAGCGACAAGTTGGGAGTGATCGCCGCCCTGCTGGGGATTGCCGACGAGGTGGTGATCGGTGGGGGAATGTGCTTCACCTTCCTGGCCGCTCTGGGGCACCCGGTGGGTGATTCGCTGCTTCAGGCCGACCAGGTGGAGGCCTGCTCCCACCTGCTGGCCTCGGGGGCTCGCATCCGGCTGCCCTCCGACATCACCGCGCTGGCCCCGGGGGAGCGGGTGGTGCAGGCCGGGGTGGATCTACGCCCCGGATGGCGGGGGCTGGACATCGGGCCGGGCTCAGCCGCCGAATTCAGTGACCTCATTGCCGATGCCGGCACCGTGCTGTGGAACGGCCCCATGGGGTTGTTCGAGGATCCCCGGTTCGCGGCCGGCACCAAAGTGGTGGCGCAGGCAATGGCCACCACCCGGGCGTTCACCGTGGTCGGCGGGGGTGACAGCGCCGCCGCGGTCCGCCGGTTCGGGCTGGACCGGGAGATGGATCACGTCTCCACCGGAGGGGGAGCATCCCTGGAGTTGATAGAGCGGGGCGACCTGCCCGGCCTCGAAGCCCTCCGGAACTCGCAAACCTACCGGAAAGGGGTAGCGAATGGCTGACAAGCGCAAGCCGCTCATCAGTGGCAACTGGAAGATGCACATGAATCATCTGGAGGCCATCCAGTTCATCCAGAAACTGTCGTACCTGCTGGATCAGGCCGACTACGACACCGCCGACGTGTCCATACACCCGCCGTTCACCAACCTGCGGTCGGCCCAGACGGTGCTGGACGCCGACAACATCCCCATCGCTCTGGGGGCTCAGCACTGCCACTGGGAGAGCGGCGGGGCGTTCACCGGGGAGGTGTCGGCCCCCATGCTGGCCCGGCTGGCGGTGAGCCACGTGATCGCCGGCCACTCCGAGCGTCGCCTGCTCTTCGGGGAGACCGATGAGAACGTGAACCGCCGGGTGCAGGCCATCCTGGCCGCCGGCATGACCCCGATCATGTGCAGCGGGGAGACGCTGGCCGAGCGGGAGGCGGGACAAACCGAGGCCCGCATCACCGCTCAGGTGGATGCCGGGCTGGTGGGGTTGAAGCGGGATCAGGTGGGATCCATGGTGATCGCCTACGAACCGGTGTGGGCCATCGGGACGGGTCGCACCGCCACCCCCGCCGATGCCCAGGCCGGCTGCGCCATCATCCGTGACCGGGTACGGGCCGGGTTCGGGAGCAAAGCCGCGGCCCAGGTCCGCATCCAGTACGGCGGCTCGGTCAAACCCATCAACATCGCTGACCTCATGGCCCAACCCGACATCGATGGGGCACTGGTGGGCGGTGCCTCCCTGGAGGTGGAGAGCTTCTCCCGGATAGTCCGCTTCCGGCTCCAGTAGCTGCTTGATCGGGTGAAGCCGATCAGGTGATCTGGATGTCCTCCCAGTTCACCTCGGTGCAGAGGCGGTGGAACTCGGGCCCGTACCAGGGGGCGTTCATCTGGAGACGATGGTGGGTCTGGTTGAGGTAGTAGTTCTTCTCCGGGGCCCCGATGTCTTGCATCAGCAAGAGCTCGGAAGCCTCCTGATCCAGGGCCTCGTTGTAGCGATCGTGAGCATCGGGCTTCACCTCCACGCTGGACTTTCCCTCTTCCAGCATCTTCACGATGAGCTGCGCTGCGTAACCTGACCACACCTGGTACCAGATGGGCAGCCCGGTGCCGCCCGAGAGGGGCTGGGAGTTGGGGCCGTAGAGCATGAACATGTTGGGATAGTTCGGAACCATCATGCTCAGGTAGGCGCGGGGGCCGTCCTTGGACCAGAAGTCGTGCACGCTGAGGCCGTTCCTACCGATCCAGTCGGCGGGCCAGAGGTACTGCACGATGTCGAAACCGATGGCGGTGATCACCGAGTCCACCTCATGGAGGGTTCCCCCGGCCGTCTCTATGCCGCGGGAAGTGAACCGGGTGATGGGATCGGTGACCAGTTCGACGTTGTCGCGGGTCAGCGCACGGTACCAGCCGTTATCCACCACCGGACGCCTCGAGAAGGGGGCGTAGTCGGGAACCAACCTATCGACGAGGTCTTCACGGTGGTCGGTCTGCTCGTGGATGTAGTTGGTGAGAAAGGCGCGCAACTGGTCGTTGACCTCGTTCCAGTAGCCGCCCTTGGCCTGCCATTCCTCGTCGGGAACGAGTTGGTCGTGGGTCTTGAAGAGCGCGGCGATGGCCATGTAGCGCCACCAGTTCCAGTAACCCGGGAAGTTGTCGAGCAGCCACCTGATCTCGGGTTCGATGGGGTCGCCGTACTTGGGTCGGGGGCTGATCCACTGCTTGGTGCGCTGGAACACGTAAACCTGTTCGGCTTTTTCGGCAATGGGGGCCAAGAGCTGCACGCCGGTGGAACCGTTGCCGATCACCGCGATGCGCCTCCCCTCGTAGTCGTAGTCGTCGGGCCACTGGGATGGGTGGATGATCGGGCCCGGGAAATCGTTCAAACCCTCGAAGTCGGGGGTTCTCTGGTTGGCAAACGCCCCCACCGCGTTGATCACCACGTTGGCCTCCAGGATTTCGGGGCCTTTCGGGGTGTCCACCTCCAGCATCCACAAGTTGCGGCCCTCGTCGAGCGTTGCCCGCTTCAGTTCGTGGTCGAAGCGGGTGTTCTCGTGCATCCCGTACTTTTTGGAGATGTGGGTTAGGTAGCTCAGAACCTCGCGGCCCTGACCGAAGTACTCCGACCACGGGTAGTTCTTCTCGAAGGCGAACTCGTAGGTGATGGAGATGGTGTCCACCCGGATGTCGGGATAGCGGTGCCGGCTCCAGGTGCCGCCCGGTTCGGATCGGCGCTCGAGGATCACGTAGGGGATTCCCAGCAGTTCCATCTGGATGCCGGCGGCCAGCCCGCTGAAACCGCTGCCGATGATGGCCACCTTGAAGCCCTCGGGGAGATCGGGTTTGGTGCCCGTCCAGCCGGCCGTCCAGGGAAAGGGTTTGAAGGCGGCCAGGTCTTGGCGGGCCTCGAACTCCAGGTCGCCCATTTCTTCCTTCATGGCCAGGTTCATGAGCTTGCGCAAGCGGGGGAGCGGGGGTTCCTCGGGCATTCCCGGACCGGCATTTTTCTCGAGCCAGGACACCGCCTTGTCGATAAGCAGCTCCCGGTCGCCGTCGTCGAGCTCAATGGCTCTGGGGAGGGCCTCGATCTCGGGATCGTCGGTGTTGTGATAAAGCGCCACCCGCACCGCGTCCAGATCGGCCAACTCCACCGCCCGTTTGATGAATTCCGAATCCATTCCCATAAGTCTTGCAGAGCGGCGCGGGGGTTCTTGAGTCCGCCGGTGAGGTATCAGCCCGAGGGTGGGGCAAAAAGGGTGGAGGAGTATCAGCCCGAGGGTGGGGCAAAAAGGGTGGTGTACACCTTTCGGGTTTCGTCGACCGAGAGGCCGGCGCCGAGGAACTGGTTGTCGATGTGCAGTTCCCAATGCAGGTGGGGATCGTCGTAGAGATCACCGTTGGCGGCGGCATGGGTTCCCCGGTTCCCGATCAAGCCGATCGTGTGGCCCGCCTCCACGAGTTGGCCGACCCTGATGTTTGGGTCCACTTCCTCCAGGTGAGCGTAGATCGATACGACATGGCCCACGCCGGAGATGATGCCGTGGTCGATCACCACATAGTTCCCGTACAGCGTCAACAGCGTGTAGGGAGGGGTGTTGCCGACCTGGGCGGCTATGTCCAGCAGTTGTATCCGGTCGTTGGGATCGGGGTCGGCGTACTCACCGACCACCACCACGATCCTCCCATCGAGAGCGGCTACCGCTTCGTGGCCTCGGGCAAAACACCGGAAGTCAACCCCCTGGTGGATTCCCGAGCGGTAGTTTCGGGAGGAGTTGGGCAGCAGGGCGGGGTGGGGAAGTGGGGACATGCAGTCGCTGGGGACCGAGGTTCTCGGGGCCAGGGTGGTGGCGAACTCCAGGGCCTGCTCGAAGGGGGGCGGCTCTCGCTCCAGAACCACGAACACCGGGGTGGGGCTGGGCGCGGGGGTGGCAGTCGGGGTGGGCGCGGGGGTAGCGGTAGGGGTGGAAGTGGTCGTCGGCGTGGGGGTGGCGCTTGGTGGTGGGGTGGTCGTCGGCGTGGGGGTGGGCTGGGGGATAGCGGGAACCACTGTTGCCGAGCCGGCCGGGGGATCGCCGGTTGGATCGCCGGTTCGCCCGTCGTTGCCGGAACCACCCGGTATCCATGTCCTAGAAACCACGATCCCCAGCCCGAAGGCAACCCCTAGGACTGCGAGCACCCCCAGAGTCCGGCGTAGCCCGAAGCCTCCCAAAGCCTGCCTGGTTGCGTTCCAGCCCCGGCGAACCCCACGAACCAACCCGCGCCCCGCCACGCCCACAACTCCCGCTACACCACCCCAACCCCGGCGAACCCCACGAACCAACCCGCGGCCCGCCACGCCCGCAACTCCCGCTACACCACCCCAGCCCCGGCGAACCCCACGAACCAACCCGCGGCCCGGTTTCACGGGCGTTTCCCAGTAGCAATCGAAACGGTAAGCAAGCGATCTCCCTCGACACCGTCGGGCATCCAGCAGTTGAGGTCAGAGTAATGCTTCGCACGCTTAACTCCGCGGACCGGGCGGTAGACAAGCCCCATCAATTCCGCGGACCGGGCGGCAGGGAGCCTCCCTGTCGGGTGGCCGATCAGGCCGGCGGTAGGAGTAGGATTGCCCACTGTGACCATCGCGTTGAGCAAGTAGGATTACCCGTCGTGACCATCGCGTTGAGCAAGTAGGATTGCCCACTGTGACCATCGCTTTGAGCAAGTAGGATTACCCGTCGTGACCATCGCTTTGCTGGTGATAGATGTTGCTTCCGCGCTGACGCTGCTCTTTCTGGTGCTGCTGCACAGTGGCCGGGGGGGTGGCCTGTCCGACATGTTCGGCGGTGGGCTGGGGACCCAGGCTGCGGGGTCCACGGTGGTCGAGAAGAACCTGGACCGGTTGACCATTTCCACCGCCCTGATCTTCACCTTCTGCACCCTGGCACTGGCCCTGCTGCTGGACTCCAGCTAGCTTCCGGTTGGATTTCGCCCTCAGCCCCGACCTTCTGGAGCTGCGCGACCGGGCGCGGGCGGTGGCCGCCGAGGGAGTGGCTCGGTTCGGTCGGCACAACGATTCCTGGATCAACGGCTACTCCAAGGAGTTCGCCCAGGTCATGGCCGGTGAGGGTTGGATCGGCATGGGATGGCCGAAGGAGTACGGGGGCCAGGCCCGGCCGCCCATCGAGCGGCTGATCGTGGCCGAGGAGATGATCACCGCCGGGGCCCCGGTGGCCGCCATGTGGTTCGCCGACCGCCAGATGGGGCCAACCCTGATCGCCTACGGCACCGAGCAGCAGAAGGCGGCTTACCTGCCCAAGATGCTGTCGGGGGAGGCCACGTGGTGCATCGGGATGAGCGAGCCCGACGCCGGCTCCGACCTGGTGTCCATTTCCACCCGGGCGGTGCGGGACGGATCGGACTTCGTGATCGAGGGTCGGAAGATCTGGACCAGCTTCGGGCATGTGGCCGACTACTGCTACCTGATCTGTCGCACCGGCGACGATGGGCCGCCCCACCGGGGGATCAGCGAGATTGTCGTCCCCATGGACTCCCCGGGTATCGAGGTGCATCCCATCACCGACATGATCTCCAACCGGCACTTCTGCGAGATCTTCTTTACCGGTGTCAGGGTGCCGGCCGGCAATCTGGTGGGCACCGAGGGGGATGCCTTCAAGCAGACCATGGCGCAGTTGGCCCACGAGCGGGGGGGCATCGACCGCCTGGTGTCCAACCGGGCGCTGTTTCACCACGCCTGTGCCCGGGCCGACCGGCAGGATCGGCGGGTTCGCCAGCAGATCGCCCGGCTCGAGAGCGAGTACCGGGTGGGGCGGCTGCTGGTCTACCGGGAGGCGATGGGACAGGCCCCTACCAACTTCAGCGCAGCCACCAAGGCGTTCTGCACCGAGCACGAGCAGCGGGTGGCCCGGTTCGCCGCCACCCAACTGGGCCCGGATGCCCTGCTGGACAGCCCCTGGACCCGGGGCATCTGCTATTCCCCCGGCTACACCATCATGGGCGGCACCTCCAATGTGATGCGCAACATCCTGGGCGAGCGGGTACTGGGCCTGCCCAGCGCTCCCCGGTTACCCACTGCGAAAACTCCGTGACCATGAAGTAGGATGACCTTCCCGCCGGTGACCCCGGCGGCCAGGTATCCACGTCGGAGTGGCGGAATTGGCAGACGCGCTAGCTTGAGGGGCTAGTGCCCAATACGGGCGTGGGGGTTCAAGTCCCCCCTCCGACACATTGGCTGGTGCACTCTTCGGGTCCTGCTACGTTTTTGCCTGCCCGGTCGCCCCTGCAGGGCGCTTTGTGGGTCGATGTGTCCACCGATGCTTCGGACAAAGCGATGCCCACAACCCGGTCATAGCCCTCTATTGTGCGCTCTAAAGTAGTTCGGCAAGCTCATACACGCGCTGGCAGCACTCAGCGATCGATGATGCTGGTGCTGTAGGCCAGATCAGTTCGCTTTCCACAGTCTCGCGCAGGTGGCGCTGATTAGGGTCGGTCAATGCAGCTCGGCCCAACGCTGGCGCGCGGCAACGTGGTGTTCTTGGGCAAGCTGTTCGGTGATCAGCCAGGGGCGAATCAGGGTGTCGTGTTCAAGACGCATGACTACCCCGGCCAGACGGGTCCATGGTGTCTCGATGGTCGTGGGCCCGCCCCTAAGAACCTCAAGAACGGCAACCTCAGCCAACTCCAAACCTTGGATACGCCGCTCGATCGACCGACTCACAAATCGAACACCAGCCGGAGGCGTTGGGACCCGCCCAGGGACCGCGATCGTCTCGACAGCAGGAACCTGTGTCGTCAGTCCAAGAAACATGGCTGCGGACACGCTGGCCGGGCCGGCACCAGGTCCGGCAATCACCATGCCAACATCGAAAGCGGGAGGTAGCGGCATACCTACCGGAGTGCGTGGCCCCTTCCAGTACAGGCCCCTACGAACCCTCGTGACCTCACCCTTGGCGAGAAGTCGAGACAACTCACACTCAACGGCGTGACGAGACCCTGGCAGTTCAGCGATTTCGATGAAGGAACGCTGCGGAGCGCCTTCAACCCGCTTGCGGACCAGCTCAGCCGTACTCATAAGATCTAAATGTAACGAAAACCTCTCAACATGTCCACTACCATAAGCCGGAGTTCCCGCGTGGGCCGACTTCACGGGATACTCTGAGGGGGTGGGGCAAGCGATGGGGAGTGTCGTGGAGTTGACCCCGAGGTCCGGATGCCCGAGATCGTCGTGCTGATGAGTGATTCTCTTGCTGCTGAGGCGCTGGCCATGCTGCGCAGGCTCACTGGCGATGCGAGCAGTACCTTTCGCGATGGGCAGCTTGAGGTGATTCGGGGACTGGTTGAGGATCGCCAAAGGATGCTCCTCGTGCAAAGGACAGGGTGGGGCAAGAGCGCCGTCTACTTCATTGCGACCAGAATGCTGCGTGACCGAGGCGCTGGCCCCACGCTTTTGGTGTCACCGCTCCTAGCGCTCATACGTAACCAGATCCAGGCAGCGCAACGCATGGGCGTTCGGGCCGCCACGATCAATGGCGAGAACTATGAGGACTGGAAGGAGATCGAGTGGCAGCTCGAGGCAGGCGAGGTTGATCTTCTCCTGATCTCGCCGGAACGTCTCGCCAAACCGCAGTTCCGTTCCGACATCCTTCCGGAGGTTGGTCGTCGAAGCGGGCTGCTGGTCATCGACGAGGCGTACTGCATCTCCGACTGGGGTCATTACTTCAGGCCGGCCTACCGGCAACTCGCAGGAGTACTGGATCTGCTTCCCACTGGTATACCGGTGCTCTGTTGCACGGTCTCTGCCAACAAGCGAGTACTCGATGACATAACGTCCGAACTCGGTTCCGATCTAGCGCTGGTCAGAGGTCCGCTGGCCCGCGACGGCCTCTACCTCGCTGCCCTCGAAATGCCGGAGCAGGCCACCCGCCTCGCGTGGCTTGCCAACCAGATCCCCAAGCTGCCGGGCACCGGAATCGTGTTCTGCGTGAGGGTTGCGGACACGCAGCGAGTCGCTGAGTGGCTTCAGATCAACGGGATCTCCGCGGTCGCGTATTCCGGGAGCACCAATTCTGAGCAACGGGTTCGGATCGAACAAGATCTCCTGTCGAACCAACTCAAGGTGGTGGTGGCGACATCGGCACTGGGGATGGGATTTGACAAACCCGACCTCGCGTTTGTCATTCACTACCAACCACCTGGTTCACCGGTTGCCTACTACCAGCAGGTTGGCCGCGCTGGTACTGCACTCCCAAAATCTTTAGGGATTCTGCTGAGCGTGGCTGAGGAAACCAACAGACAGGACTACTTCATTCGTTCGGCATTTCCCGACCTATATCTCGCCGAGCAGGTTGTGACCTTCCTGGAGAATCGCCCTGATTTCACGTCAGGAAAGGAGATCCTGGAAGAGGTCAACGTGGAGTGGAAGGAACTCGAGAAGTTGTTGAAGACTCTGGAAGCGGAGGGGGCAGTAGAGCGTGAGAGCACAAAGCGCGAGGGTATGGAGAGCGAGAACACTGGGTGGCGACGAACGAGTAAACCTTGGGCCTACGATCACAGACGGGCTCGGTCAGTCATCGCCCTACGACGGACAGAGCAGGCTCAAATGCGCCAGTACATACGTGCGAAGGGTTGCCGGATGCAGCTTTTGTCGAGGTTTTTGGATGACCCGGCCGGTGAGACCTGCGGCATCTGTGACAACTGCTCCGATGCAGCCCACACCCTCAAGGCCTTGCCCTCGCCAGAGGAAGAGCAAAGGGCAGAGCGATACTTGCGCTCAGGCTCGGCGGAGCTACTGATCAAACCGCTCAAGCAACTGCCAGATGGAACCAAGATCGCAGAAGACCGTCGGCTCGAAGTCGGACGAGTCCTCTCAGTATGGGGGGATGGGGGTTGGAGCGATCTTGTCCGCTCGGGCAAGCAAGTTGACGGACACTTCGACGACCGACTCGTTGGGGACGCAGCCGACCTCATCAGAAACCGCTGGCGCCCCAACCCGCCTCCTACGTGGGTGACCTACGCTCCATCCTTGCGAAACCTTACCCTCGTGCCGGACTTTGCCGAGAGCCTGGCCGAATCCCTGGGTTTGCCCTGCGAAGATGTAGTGGTGAAGGTTCGTGAGACTGAGCCGCAGAAGACGCTGGAGAACAGCCAGCAGCAGTACGGCAACGTCCGAGGGGCGTTCAAGGTATTTACCCCGGTACCGGGTGGGGCTGTGTTGCTGGTGGACGACATCGTCGACTCTCGATGGACATTGACCGTCATTGGGTACGAACTCCGAGCAGCCGGTGTCTCGCACGTCTATCCGTTCGCTCTGGCCGACACGGCGAGGAGGTCGCTGACGTGAGGAGCGACGATTCTCTGGCAAGAATCTTGCTTGTAAGCAGACTCTTTGATGAAGGAGTGCAGCCGCTCAAGCCCTCGGAGTACTGGAAGCTGTGTAGCCAAATTGGCAAGCCGAGTGTCTTGCTTGGACAGACCGAGAGTGAGCTCTCCCAGGGCCATGGGTTTGAATCTGAGTTCGCGGCCAGAATCGTTCGCCTGCTCGCTAGAGCCACGGATATGACTTCCGAGCTCGAGAGGCTTGAGCAGTCGGGCATCAGCACGCTCACCCCATTCGATGACCGCTATCCAGAACGTTTTATCAAGCAGCTTGCAACCAGGGCCCCCACGCTTCTTTATGCAGCCGGCGAACTTCACCTGCTCCAGCGTCCTGGGATTGGGGTGGTCGGCAGCCGGGATGTGAGCGATGATGGTGCCGATGTGGCAAAGGAGGCAGCCCAGCTAGCCGCTGGACTCGGCTACGGGTTGGTATCGGGAGGCGCAAGAGGCGTGGATGAGCTCGCCATGTATGCCGCTCTCGATGCCGGCGGGACTGTCGTAGGTGTCCTCGCTGGGGCGCTCGAGCGAAAACTCAAGTCTCCGGATGTACGAGGGGCCATTCACGAAAGGCGCGCCGTCATGTGCACGCCCTACAACCCTGACGCGCCGCACTTCCACCGCGGGACCGCGATGGGCAGAAACAAGCTCATCTACGCTTTATCCATCATCACCCTGGTTGTCGCGAGCGATCTCGAGAAGGGTGGAACCTGGTACGGAGCCAGCAAAGCCTTGGAACAGAGATCAGGGCGTGTGGGCGTGTGGCGAGGGCCCGGCCAAGGTCCTGGCAACGAAAAACTCATCGAAAAAGGGGCACTTGCGATCTCGTCGATCGATGATCTCGAAGCAGCAGTGACCGATCCTGAAGCTGAGGCAGTGCAGCCAACGCAAGCAACCCAACAGTCACTCCTAGGGCCGGGCATTCAGACTTGAGCCCGGCCGAACCCAACCGTCCCGTTCGCACCTACCGGGATCTCCGGCCCACGTTCGCTGATCGTGAGTCCTGGACAACCGCACGGGTGCTGGCTCACCGGGCGCAGAGCCATGGTGATGCCATCTACCTGGATTGTCCCGAGGAGGGGCGCACCTGGACTTACCGCGAAATCTTCGAGGCGGCTTGCCGGGTGGCGGCCACGCTGTCGTCGGGGGGTGGGCCGGGCGAGCGGCTGCTGGTGATGCTGCCCAACTCGTCGATGTTCATCCGCACCTGGCTCGGTTCCCAGGTGGCGGGCATGGTCGAGGTTCCGATCAACACCAGCTACCGGGGCCAGTTCCTCGAGCATCAGGTATCCACGGTGCGTCCGAAGTTGGCCGTGATCGACGGCTCGTATGCCGAGCGCTTCGTGGAATCCAGGGCAGCCTGCGAATCCATCCAGCGGTTCTGGGTGGCGGGCCCCGACGCGGCCACCGGCATAGCCACGCTGCGCGACGCGGGCTGGGAGGCCGAGTTGTGGAACACGCTCGAGGCTTCGGAGCCGGTCGAACCGGTCGAAGCGTCGCCCCGAGATCTGGCATCCATCTTCTTCACGTCGGGGACCACCGGGCCGTCCAAGGGGGTGATGATGCCCCAGGCGCAGATGTACTTCTTCGCGGACGAGTGCGTCTCGCTCACCCGCCTCACCGATGCCGACACCTACATGATCACCACACCGCTGTTCCACGGCAATGCCCAGTTCCTCGCCGCGTACCCGGCGCTGGTGGCGGGAGCCCGGTTCGTTTTGCACTCGCACTTCTCGGCCAGCCGCTGGATCGATCAGATCCGCGACTGCGGGGCAACCGTGACGAACTTTCTGGGCGTGATGATGGACTTCGTGTGGAAACAGCCGCCTCGGCCCGACGATGCCGGCAACGATCTGCGGTGCATCTTCGCGGCACCGACCGCCTACTCGATCATCGACGAGTTCAAAGCCCGGTTCGGGGTGGACGCGTTCGTTGAGGTGTTCGGACTCACCGAGACCTCGATGCCCATCCTGTCGCCCTACGGGGAGGATCGCCCCCCGGGAGCGGCGGGTCTGGCGGTCGAGGACTGGTTCGATGTCCGGCTGGTGGACCCCGAGACCGACGAGGAGGTTCCCACCGGCGAACTGGGCGAACTGGTTATCCGCACCAAATACCCGTGGACCTGTTCCATGGGCTACTACAACATGCCCGACAAGACCGCGGAGGCGTGGCGCAACCTGTGGTTCCACACCGGTGACGGCCTGCGCCGCGATGCCGACGGCTGGTACTACTTCGTGGACCGCCTGAAGGATGCGCTGCGGCGGCGGGGCGAGAACATCTCCTCCTACGAGGTCGAGCAGGCCCTGCTCGGCCATCCCGACATCGCCGAGTGCGCGGTTGTCGCCGTCGAGGCCGACATCGAGGCCGGCGAGGACGAGGTGATGGCCTGGCTGGTTACCTCGGGCCCGATCGATATGACCGAACTGTGGGCCTGGGCCGATACCCGCATGCCGGCGTTCGCGGTGCCCCGGTTCATCGAGGTGGTCGATGAGCTCCCCAAGACCCCGTCGGAACGGGTACAGAAAATCAAGCTGCGCGAGCGCGGCGTGTCCCCAACAACCCACGACCGGACCAAAACGGGCTGAGCCGAAGAAGTACGCGGCCCCCTGAGCCCCTCCAGGCAGGCTTCGGTTACCCGCTGATCCCACTCCATAATAGGAGCGCTCCCAATTAGGAGCGCTCCCAGAATACTGTCGGCCATTGCCGGGGAAATTTTTCCAGCTAGATTTTGGGGTTGACAGGCAGGTACGAGGCCAATATGGTGTGGGAGCGCTCTCAGGGGGGATGGATGGAGCGAAGACTGAACCTGGAGGAGATCGGACGTAGAGCGGGTGTGTCCCGCTCAACCGTTTCTCGCGTGGTCAACGGCGACCGCAACGTGAGTTCCAAGACCAAGAAGCGGGTTGAGGCTGTCATTGCCGAGACCGGCTACCGTCCCCACGCCGCGGCCCGGTCCCTGGCCTCCAACAGCACCGATGTCCTGGGGCTCGTCATCCCCAGCGCGGTGGAGACTCTTTTTGACGATCCGTATTTCGGTCGCCTCATCTACGGCATCAGCAGGACCACGAACGAAGTGCGTATGACTTTGACCCTGTTCCTGTTCGGAGAAGTACCCGATGAGAGCTCGATCATCTCGCGGGTGGTGAGTCCAGGTCTGGTTGACGGGGTCATTGTCACTGCAACCAAGATGGGCGACCCGCTGATCGATTACCTACGGGGTACGAACATGCCCTTCGTAGTCATCGGGCGACCTGATGACGGAGGACCGGTCTATTCGGTGGATGTCGACAACCGAGGAGGGGCCCGAGCGGCAGCCCTGCATCTGGCCGGGCTTGGTCACCGGCGCATGGCGCTCATCTCCGCGCCATCCAGCACCAGCGCCGGGGTTGACCGGCGGAAAGGTTTTCTGGACGGCATCACCGAAGCCGGACTCAACCTGGAAAATCGAGTCCGAGCCGGGGATTGGACGGAAAGCTCGGGCCGAAGAGCAATGGAGGATCTGCTGCCCGATCGACCCGATGCCGTCTTCATCGCCTCGGATCGCATGGCCGTGGGTGCGTTGGGGGCTATAAGAGATGCCGGGCTCTCGTGTCCAAAAGACATCGCGATGGTGTCATTTGACGGTCTGGTTGCTCCCGATCAGACCGTTCCGTCACTGACCTCGGTAGCTCAACCGGTGAGCAAGGTAGGCGAACGCGCCGTCAGATTACTCAAATCGGTTATTGACGGGTCTGTCACGGTTCCCGAGTGCATCTCATTCCCGACCGAACTGGTCATACGTGAATCGTGCGGGTCACGACTCGCCAACGGGATGTAAATCATGAGATCGGCTTTTGCTCACCTTTCAGCCCTTAGCTTTGCCGAACAATTTGTTGAGAGCGCTCCCAACCATTGCGCGATCCCCTCCTTGCGCAAGAGGCTGCGAGCGCTCCCTACGCTCTTGCCATTTTGGCCAAGAAACCCCCAACCCTCGTAACCCCTATAAAGGAGATACACAACCATGAAAATCCCAGTAATCAGAAACCTGCTGGTCCTCCTGCTCGCTCTGGTTATGGTCGCGACCGCTTGCGGCAACGACGATGACTCAACGGGGGGCACGGATGAACCGAACCCGGCCACGGCCGAACCGGGCGACACCGACTCGCCCGACCCGATGGCTCCCACTGAGGAGCCGGCCGAGGATGTCACCTTACGAGTGCTCGTGCACCAGAACCCACCAATGGTGGAGTTCATGGAACAGTTCAACGAAGCATTCGAGGACGACAACCCCAACATCTCGATCGACATGCAGGTGGTTGAAGCCGGCGATCTGAGTATTTCCACTCAAACCCGTTTGTCGGCCAACGACATTGATGTCATCGACATCTTCGGGTTCGCCAACGCCGCTCAGCCCTACATGTCCGATGTAACGCCGCCGAACTGGCAGACCTTGATTGAAGCCGGGCTGTTGATGGATCTGACCGGCCAGCCATTTGTGGACAACTACGACGCTGCGACCATCGCCGATGCCGGTTCACTCAATGGCAAGGTTTACGCGATAAATCTTGGCCGCACCTCCTACAGCGGCATGTTCTTGAACCTGGATCTTTTCGAGACCACCGGCGTTGAGATCCCCACCACTTGGGATGAACTCGTGGCCGCATGTGAGGCGTTCAAGGATGCCGGTAACTCCTGCATGACCGCAGGTGGATCCGACGGGTGGCCTATCTTCGTCGGTTCCTACGGTTTGCTGGGCTCCATGTACCCCGACCAGGCGGCGCTGGTCGAGGGACTTTGGAACGGTGACATCACCTGGGACGACGAGCGTTCGGTGGAGATGTTCCGCCGCATGCAGGTATACGCCACCGAGATGCTCGAGGACGGGGTTACCGGCCTGTCCCATGATGCCGCTCCGGCCCGCTTTGCTGCCGGTGATGTCGCAATGATGCCCACCGGGGTATGGCAGGCTCCCGCCCTCGAAGATGCCGGTGTGGACTTCGATTGGGCCTACATACCCTTCCCGGGCAGCAACAACCCTGAGGACAACCAATACCTGTTCGGCAAGTACGACCAGGGGTGGGCCATAGCTGCGAACACACCGCATCCGGAGGCCGCGCTGGCTTACCTCGATGCGTTTTCGGAGCCGGACAACTACGAGGCTTTCGCCAACGCAGTCGGATTCATTCCCACCCAGCCCACTGCCAACCTCAATACCCAACTTGGTGCCGAAGTCGCACCATACTTGAAGAACTTCCAGGTTGGCTTTGAGCAGTACTGGGTTCCGCCCACCGGCGCGGGTCAGTGGGCCAATGGCTCTCAAGCAGCGGCATGGTTCCAGCCGTTCAATGAGTGGAGCGATCCAGTCGCGCTGGCGGAGCAGGCTCAGTCCGACCTGCAAGCCGGACTTGACGCCAGCCAGTAGAAACCACAACCGCTGAATGGTGCGGGCCCCGCGTGGGGCCCGCACCCCGGCGGATTGCGGGGGAAGGCATGCAGTTCATCAAGCGGGACTACCTGTTCGCCCGGGGCTGGAAGAGCATGGCCCCGATTGTCCTGCTGTTGCCGGGGTTCCTGCTCTACCTGGTAATAGCGGTTGGACCCTCGCTGGCGACCGCTGTCTACTCGTTCACCGATGCGACAGGAATCACGGGCATACCCATCAAATGGGTCGGCTTTGAGAACTACGATGAGTTTCTTTTTCGCGGGGCAGCATCACGCGACAACATCGATGCGCTCAAGCGAACGCTCTACTTCTGTTTCTTCGTCACCACTATTCAGTTCGTGCTGGGGCTCTTGCTTGCGGTGCTCCTGAACCGCCGGCTGAAGGGCACGGCCTTCTTCCGGACGATCTTTTTTATGCCTGTTATCCTCGGGGTGGCAATTCAGGGACTGATCTGGAAGTTGTTCCTCCTGCCACGAGGGGGTCCTGCGGCGGAAGTATTTGAATTCTTCGGAGTTACCTCCGAGTTTCTGGGCGGCCAACCCAACCAGGCTTTTGCTTGGGTTATCGTCGTTCAAATCTGGTCAAACGTCGGTATAACCATGGTGATCTTCCTTGCAGGTATGCAAACAATACCAGATAGTCTGTACGAAGCAGCCCGGATTGATGGTGCCAGCGGCTGGCAGGTTTTCAAAAACGTCACCTGGCCGTTGTTGACCCCAGCAGCCAACACTAACTTTCTCCTCAACATCATTGGTTCTCTACAAGCATGGCAGCTATTCCTTGTACTTATTGGTTACCGACCGGGCAGTCAAGTACTGGGATATCTAGTATTTGCCGAGGGGTTTGGGCAAACATCAGGCTCAGTGACCACAGCCTTTCGCCAAGGTTACGCCGCAGCAGCTTCGATAGCCTTGTTCATGCTGGTGCTGTTCATCGCGCTGGCAGCCAATTTCCTAGTTTCCCGCCGTGAGAAGAAGTACTTATCATGACCATAATTGCAAAAAAGCCACTCAAGACACCGAAACAACGATTAGGTGCAAAAAAAATGCCGAAAAAAGGTAAGGTTGCTTCTTATGTAGTCTTGTTGGTGTTTACTGCTCTATACATCGGTCCACTGCTGATGCTGGTTCTCACCTCGTTCAAATCGCTTCCGGAGTTTTTCAGGAACCCAACCGGCTGGCCAGAGGGTTTCGGTTTTGAAAACTTTACCACTGCCTGGGAGTTGGCCAACTTTCCCCGCTACCTTCTCAACACCGCGTTGTACACGGGGATAGCTACGGCAATATGCGTGATCACTTCGGTGCTGGTTGCCTTCCCAATAGCCCGTGGATATTTCAAGGGAGCCAAGCTCATCCTGACTTTGTACCTCATCGCACTTTTCCTACCACCGGCACTGATCCCTCAGTTCCAACTAATTTTGAACCTGGGCCTTTTCAACACTAGAACTGGCTACATCCTGCTTTTTCTTGTGAACCCTATAGGTATAATCATTTTGGTTAACTATATAAAATCCATTCCGAGAGAACTTGACGAGTCGGCTGCGGTGGACGGTTGCGGGTACTACCGGTTTATTTTCACTATAATAATGCCTCTTATTCGGCCTGCTATTGCTACCGTGACGGTGCTCCATGCCATTGGAATATGGAATGAGTTGATTCTACCGACAATTTACTTGACCAATGATGACCTCTATCCGATTACGCGCGGTTTGATCGTTTTCGAGGGACTGTATGGCAGCAATTGGCCGCCTCTGGCAGCCGCTGTGCTCATGTTGATGATGCCGATGCTCCTGCTCTTTTTATTCTTGCAGCGATACATAATCTCTGGCCTGACCGCCGGCGCAGTGAAAGGTTGACCGCAGTCGATATGAGCACCAAAGCCATGAGTATCATAACGCTGATTTGCATCATTTTGGCGACCGGTTGCGGGGCTGAGCAGCAAGCTGTACCGGAGCAGGCACCAACCCGGGCATCAACCCAGGCGGTCGGTGTGGAGGTATCGCCTGTGCCCAGCCCCAGCAGCATCACCCCGACTGAGGTGCCGACCACTGCACCGATTGCCGCCCCTACTCCCGTACCGATCGATCCGGGGGTGGGGTGGGAACTGGTCTGGCACGATGAGTTCGACGGCGACACCATTGACCCATCCAACTGGACTTACGACATTGGCGGTTGGGGCTGGGGAAACGGGGAGGCGCAGTACTACACCTCCCGCCCCCAGAACGCCCGGGTCGAGAACGGTCTGCTGGTGATCGAAGCCCGCCAGGAGCGCTTCGAGAACTCGTACTACACATCTGCCCGTCTCAAGACACAGGGGCTGCAAGAGTTCCGGTACGGCCGATTCGAAGCTCGAATCAAGGTTCCCGCCGGTGCCGGATTGTGGCCGGCGTTTTGGATGCTCGGTGCTCATTTCGACCGGCACTCCGCCGATCCGACCAACCACTGGCCCTTCGTCGGGGAGATAGACATCATGGAGTACCTCGGCCGCGAGCCCGACCTCATCATGGGAACGCTTCACGGTCCGGGCTATTCGGGGGCACTCGGCTTCACCAAGTGGAACCGCCGGGATTACGACATCGCCGATGATTTCCACACCTATGCCATCGAATGGGACGCGGAGGGAATCCGCTGGTTCTACGACGGCGAGCTGTACCACACCCTGACCAGAGATGTTGTGGGCAAGCGTGAGTGGGTATTCGACCACGAGTTCTTTCTCATTTTGAACCTTGCGGTGGGCGGCCAGTTCCCCGGCCCGATCGGCCTCGATGTGGAGTTTCCGGTGAACCTCTACGTGGACCATGTGCGCGTCTACCGGCCAATCTCGGAATCCGGGGCCTAGCGGTGTCCGGGGGCTCGATGTCCGGGGTAAGGCCGGTGGGGGAGTTCTGCGTGGAGGACGGCCTCGAGTGGTACAGGATTGATAACTACGACCTCCTCGACCCGTTTTTGATCAACGTAATCGCTCCTCACGACCAGTGGCTCTTCGCCTCGAGTTCGGGGGCGATCACCGCGGGACGGCATCGTGCCGACAACGCACTTTTTCCTTATGAAACGGAGGACCGCCTGCACCGCAGCGGTGGAAAAACCGGCCCTTTCACCCTCATTCGTGTCGAAGGAATAGACGAAGCCTGGGAACCGTTTGCCGAGCACACCCCGATGGGAAAGGTCCACAGATCCATCGCCAAGACATCCCAGGGCGACCGGCTGCGCTTCCAGGAACACAATCCGGCGTTGGGGCTCACCTTTTGCTACACATGGTCATCAGCGGTGGATTTCGGCCTGATCCGAACCTGCGAGCTGGCCTTCGACGGTCCCCAGCAAGCGGTGGAGGTGGATCTGCTTGACGGATTGATCGATGTGCTCCCTGCCGGAGTCGAACTCTCGACCCAAAAGTTATCCAGTTCCCTGGTGGATGCATACCGCCGCTCGGAGTTGGATTCCGAGTCGGGTCTGGCGCTTTTCACACTCGAGGCCCTGATAACCGATAAGCCCGACCCCGCGGAATCCCTGAGGGCATCGGTGGTGTGGTCAGCCGGACTGGAGAACGTGACCACGGCCCTGTCCGAGCGCCAGATTCGCAGCTTCCGTTCTGGAGAAAATATCCAGCCCGAGCACCTTGTTACCGGTAGGAAGGGGGCTTTTCTCGTCTCGACGAGAGCCCGTCTGGATGCTTCCTCGCCCTTGCGGTGGACAATGGTCGCCGATGTGGGCCAGGACCATGCCGCCGTGGTTCGCCTCCTCCGGTGGCTTCGCAGCTCGACAGCACCGGAGGCCGAGGTGGCTGCGGCCGCGGACACCACCAGTTCCGGATTGATCGATCTTGTCGCGTCAGCCGATGCCCAGCAGGAGACCGGGGATCGTCGAGCAGTCGTCAGCCATTTCACCAACGTGCTTTACAACTGCATGCGAGGTGGTGTGCCCGTTGACAGCCACCGCCTGGAGATCGACGACTTCAGCCGCTTCGTGGCATCGCGAAACCGGGCTGCGAGTACCAGGCTCGCTCCCCTTGTCAAAGCTCTGGACCCCACGGTGGAGCGTGACGTGCTTCGCGACGCGGTGGCAGGCGACATTGACCTTTCCCGCCTGCTCAACGAGTACCTCCCTCTGGCGCTCAGTCGCCGCCACGGCGATCCGAGCCGGCCGTGGAACAGCTTCAACATAGGAAGCTGGCCCTCCGGAGGAACGGTTTCCCTCGAGTACGAGGGCAACTGGCGGGACATCTTCCAGAATTGGGAAGCGCTGATTCGCAGCTTTCCGGGATATGCCGAGCCGGTGGTGGCCAAGTTCCTCAACGCATCCACGATGGATGGGTACAACCCGTACCGGATCACCAGTCAGGGAATCGAATGGGAGACACCCGAAGAGGGGAGTTGGTCCAACTTCGGCTATTGGGGTGATCATCAGATCGTTTACCTGCACCGGCTGCTCGATGCCGTGCATCGCTTCCATCCCGGACTACTCGAAAAAATGCTGCCCAACCCGGCCTTCTCGTATGCCAACGTGCCGTACCGGATCCTTCCCTACGACACAATCCTCGAGGACCCCAAGTACACCCTGGAGTTCGACCATGGCGAGCAAGCCAGGATAGATTTCCGGGTGGCCGCAATGGGCTCGGACGGCAAGCTCGTGCTGACAAACGACGGCCAGGTGCACCACGCGTCACTGGCCGAGAAACTGCTCGTACCTGCGCTGGCGAAGCTCTCCAACCTGGTTCCCGGCGCGGGAATCTGGCTGAATACCCAACGACCCGAATGGAACGATGCCAACAACGCCCTGGTTGGCAATGGCGTATCGGTGGTGACGGTATTCCATCTTCGTGACTACCTCGCTTTCATCGATGGGATTCTGGAGCGATCACCGGGGGATCAGGTGCCGATCGGGCTGCCGGTTATCGACTGGCTCCGCGATCTGGATGCCGCCTTTTCGGCATATGCCGACCCCGCCGATACCGATTTGACGGGTCCGCTGGGTCCGCTGGGCTCGCTGACCGCCGTAACCCGCCGGCGGCTGATGGATCGATTGGGAACCGCCGCCAGCCGGTACCGATCACGGGTATACGGCCACTCCCCGGGGCAAGCCGCCCCGGTCGGTGTGGACGAACTCCGCAGCTTCATCCACGCCGTCCGGCCCCATCTGGACAATGTGACCGATACGGCGCGACGGCCCGACGGGCTGGTGGATGCCTACCGCTTGCTCCGACTCGGGCCGAACACCGCCGACTCGGAGAGGCTCTACCTCATGCTCGAAGGCCAGGTGGCTGCACTGGGTTCTTCGGCCACCGACCCCAACTCGGTGATCGAACTCGTTGACAACTTGTTCAGGAGCAGGCTCTATAGGCCCGATCAGGCCTCCTTCCTGCTCTATCCGTTCACCCCGCGCCCACCGTTTTTGCACAAGAACCGGGTTCCCAACACAATGATCGGCCCTGTTGTGTCGAGCCTCCTGGATGCCGATACCGGGATCGTGAGCCGCGACATAAACGGCATCGTGCGATTTGGTAGCCACCTCCGCTGCGCTCGGGATCTCACAGCCGCTCTCGATGAACTGGATGCATCGCTGCCGCTCGACCGCGCCGAGATCATGGATGCTTACGAGGCCGTGTTCAACCACTGGGCCTTCACCGGCCGATCCCAGACCATGTACCGGTACGAGGGGCTCGGGTCGGTCTACTGGCACATGGTGGCCAAACTGCTGCTCGCGTTGCAGGAACGTATTTTTGCCGCGGTTGACTCGGGTGACGACGTGGCCCTCGTGACCGGGATGATCGAACGTTACCGCCGGATAAGGGCCGGCCTCGGGGACAGGAAAACCGTTGCCAACCACGGGGCGTTCCCGCTCGACCCCCATTCGCACACTCCGGCCCACTCCGGTGCGCAGCAGCCCGGACCAACCGGTGCGGCCAAGGAAGGCGTTCTTCTGCGGTGGGGTGAACTCGGGGTGCGAGTAGAAGCCGGTTCCGTACGCTTTCAACCCATTTTTCTCGCCAACCAGGAGTTCCTGACCGAGCCGCGACCATGGGCACCGCTCGGGCCGGGTCAGGCCCTTGAGGCCAACACTTTGGGTTTCACTTACTGTGGAATCCCGATCGTCTACCACCGCCGAGATGGAGAGCTGCTGACCCATGCAACCCATACCGATGGAGAGGTGGTCACCGGTGATGACCGGTTGGACCGGGAAACCAGCAGGGCGTTGTTTGCCCGAAAGGGCGCGATCACCAGGGTTGACGTGTGGTTACAACCGGGGATCTCAGCTCACAGTACGAGTTGAGCCCCGAACTGGCAGCCCCGAAAAGGAGTTGAGGCAATGGCATCGATAACGATCCAGCAGGTGGACAAGGTCTACCCCAATGACTTCCAGGCAATCCACAACCTCAACCTGGAGGTCGAGGACGGGGAGTTCCTGGTACTCGTCGGGCCATCCGGCTGCGGCAAATCAACCGCTTTGAGAATGGTGGCGGGCCTCGAGGAGATCACCAGCGGCGTGCTGCGAATCGGCGATCGGGTGGTCAACAATGTTGAACCCAAGAACCGCGATATCGCCATGGTCTTCCAGAACTACGCGCTTTACCCGCATATGACCGCCAGGGAGAACATCGGATTCGCACTGAAGCTGGCCAAGGTCCCGAGAAAGGAGGTCACCAAACGCGTCATCGAGGCCGCCCAGATGCTCGAGCTGTCCGAACAACTGGACAAGAAACCGAGCCAGCTATCCGGCGGGCAGCGCCAGCGCGTGGCGATGGGTCGAGCAATAGTGCGGCAACCCGCCGCCTTCTTGATGGACGAACCGCTGTCGAACCTCGATGCCAAGCTCCGGGTCCAGATGCGAGCCGACATCTCCCGGCTCCAGCGGCAGTTGGGAGTCACGACCATCTACGTCACCCACGACCAGGTCGAAGCGATGACGATGGGCGACCGGGTGGCTGTTCTCAAAGACGGGGTACTCCAGCAGATCGACACCCCCCAAGTGCTCTACGACCGGCCCAATAACGTTTTCGTGGCCGCCTTCATCGGTTCGCCCTCGATGAATCTCTACGAAGCCTCGCTGGAGGATCACCGGCTCCGGCTCGGATCGCACGAGTTGACGCTGCCGACCTCAACCTTCGAGCAGCGGCCCGCTCTCCAGCGCTACCGGGGCCAGAACGTGATCGTGGGGGTGAGGCCCGAGGATCTGGAGGATGCATCGTTGGGGCCGACTCCGCCGAGCGGCACGACCATGAGCTGCACTGTGGAGTTGACCGAATCTTTGGGCAACGAGATCGTCATCCATTTCCTGCTCGATGCCACAAGGGCTGACCCCGGAAATCCCGACCCCAGCGATGACACCCGCCACAACAACGCCGTAGCCCGTTTGGATCCCCGCAGCAGATGCAGCGCCGGTGAGATCATCGATATCACGGTCAAGGTTGGGAATCTCCATTTCTTCGATCCCGACGGCCACACCTCGATCTGGGACTGATCCCGGCCCATACAAAACCGCACCCGGTTGGATCCCAGTGGGGAATCATCAGAAGGAGAAAACTTAAATTGGATTGCTAATATAATTTGACTTAGTCCAATATCAGTAGCAGTATGGGGTCATGGCCCCCGGAGAACCCGCTGCTGATCTGTTGCGCAGGAGCGGTATTCAGGTCACTGCTCAGCGGCTCGCGGTTCTGCGTGCCGTGGCCACCCAACCCCACAGCACCGCCGACGATGTGGCCGAAGCCGTCCACCACGAGATCGGCGCCATATCCCGCCAGTCCGTGTACGACTCGTTGGGGATGCTGGCCGACCGGGGACTGATCCGCCGGATACAACCGGCCCGATCCCCGGCGCGCTACGAGGACCGAGTCGGCGACAACCACCACCACCTGATCTGCCGGGCCTGCGGCTGCATGGTGGATGTTGACTGCGCGGTGGGGTACACCCCCTGCCTCACCGCCGCCGACAACTCCGGTTACGAGATCGACGAGGCCGAGGTCATCTACTGGGGCCGATGCCCCCGGTGCCTCGCCGAAGCGCCGAAATCCTCGGCCTTATGAACCCATCCATCCATAACATCCATCATCCGTAAGGAGAATCCCATGTCACAAGAAGCGAACCGGTGCCCGTTCTCGGGTGCCAACACCGTGAAGGCAGCATCGGCCACCGAACAGTGGTGGCCCGAGCAGTTGAACCTGAAGATCCTGCACCAGCACTCGGCCGAAGCCGATCCGATGGGTGGGGACTTCGACTACGCCACCGAGTTCGAGTCCCTCGACCTGGCCGCCGTGAAGCGGGACATCGTCGGCGTGCTGACCAAATCCCAGGACTGGTGGCCGGCCGACTACGGCCACTACGGACCGTTGATGGTTCGCCTCACCTGGCATGCCGCCGGCACGTACCGGATCGGTGACGGTCGCGGGGGTGGGGGAACCGGGGCGCAGAGGTTCGCGCCGCTGAACAGTTGGCCCGACAACGCCGGCCTCGACAAGGCCCGGCGGCTGCTGTGGCCGATCAAGCAGAAGTACGGCCGCCAGTTGTCATGGGCCGATCTTCTTATCCTGGCCGGCAACGTGGCCCTGGAGTCGATGGGCCTCAAGACCTTCGGTTTCGGCGGAGGTCGCGAGGACATCTGGGCCCCGGAGGAGGATGTCAACTGGGGCACCGAGAGCGAGTGGCTCGGTGATGAGCGCTACTCGGGGGACCGCGAGTTGGAGACCCCGCTGGGCGCGGTCCAGATGGGTCTCATCTACGTGAACCCCGAGGGGCCCAACGGCAACCCCGATCCGGTTGCCGCCGGTATCGACATCCGGGAAACCTTCGGCCGCATGGCAATGGACGACGAGGAAACCGTGGCCCTGATCGCCGGCGGTCACACCTTCGGCAAGATGCACGGAGCGGCCCCCGACAGCTATGTCGGCCCCGAACCCGAGGGGGCCGCCCTCGAGGAGCAAGGGCTGGGCTGGAGGAACACCTTCGGCTCCGGTACCGGTGCTGACACGATCACCAGTGGTCTCGAGGGGGCGTGGACCACCGATCCCACCAGGTGGGACAACGGTTTCTTCGACAACCTGTTCAACTACGAGTGGGAGCTTACGCAGAGCCCCGCCGGGGCCAGCCAGTGGCGACCGACCGATCGAGCCGCCGACGGTACCGTGCCCGACGCTCACGATCCCTCCAAGCGGCATGCACCGGTGATGCTCACAACCGACCTGGCGCTGCGATTCGACCCTGTGTACGAGCCCATCTCACGCCGCTTCCACGCCCACCCCGATGAGCTGGCCGATGCCTTCGCCCGGGCCTGGTTCAAGCTCACCCACCGCGACATGGGGCCGGTGTCCCGCTACCTGGGCCCGGAGGTTCCCGATGAGGAGCTGATCTGGCAGGACCCGGTTCCCGCCGCCGGTGGCGAAGCGATCACCAAGGCGGATACCGCCGCCCTGAAGACCATGATCCTCGAGTCGGGACTGTCCGTGGCCCAGTTGGTGGCAACGGCGTGGGCCTCGGCCTCCACATTCCGGGGCACCGACATGCGGGGCGGTGCCAACGGAGCTCGCATCCGGCTTGCTCCTCAAAGGGACTGGGAGGTCAACGTGTTGGCCGGTGTCCACCCCGTGCTGAGCGCTCTCGAGCGGATCCAGGCCGACTTCAACGCCCGGGAAGCCCGGCAGGTCTCGCTGGCCGACCTGATCGTCCTCGGCGGTTGCGCCGCGGTGGAGAAGGCCGCCGGCGATGCCGGACACGAGGTGGAGGTTGCTTTCTCGCCGGGCCGGACCGATGCCAGCCAGGAACAGACCGACGTTCAGAGCTTTGCCGTGCTCGAGCCCACCGCCGACGGCTTCCGCAATCACCGGGCTGACTTCCACAAGCGGCCGGCCGAGGAACTGCTGGTGGACAAGGCGTTCCTGCTCAACCTGACCGCCCCGGAGATGGCGGTGCTGGTCGGGGGCATGCGGGTCCTCGATGCCAACGTCGGTTCGGTTCGCCACGGTGTCCTCACCGGCCGGCCGGGGGCGCTCACCAACGATTTCTTCGTGAACCTGCTCGACATGGACACCCGGTGGCAGCCGTCGGCCGACCAGGCCGAAGTTTACGAGGGTCGTGACCGAACCTCGGGCGAACTTCGCTGGACCGCCACTGCCGCCGACCTGGTGTTCGGCTCCAACTCGCAGCTCCGAGCCATCGCCGAGGTCTACGCCGCCAGCGACGGCGAGCATAAGTTCGTAAACGACTTCGCCACCGCCTGGTCCAAGGTCATGCACCTGGACCGCTTCGACCTGCGCTAACCCCCAAAAAACAGCGGGAAACCGTTGGGCTGCCTGCATGAACGCCTTTGAAGTGCTCGGCCCCCGGTAAACATCAATTTGTGGCCGCCCGCGGCGGTGCCACCAATGAGAGGGGATCGTAGTGCTACGAACGGTGAGGGTGTTGATCGTGATCGGGGCCACGGCCACCGACCAGCAGCCGGCCTGCATCCAGGCGACCGAGGACGACGAGGCCTTCATCGTGGTGTTCGTCGGCGGGATGGCCGCGGAGACCGTGCTGTGCGTCACCGAGCAGCACGAGCGCATCGCCTACGCCCAATCGGGGGTGTTGCCCCAGTCGGTCTACGACCGGTCGGGGGGTGCCTGTTCAACCACGCGATCTCCGCCGAGCGGCTGATGGCCACCTGGGTACAGGTTCTGAACAGCAACGACATCCTGGAGCCGAACCGAGCCACGTGGAAGCTTCCGGCGGTACGGAGTTCGCCATCACCGGTTCGGGCTGGACAGCCGCGCCACCCATTTTCGTGCTCCCGTGCGAGTACCGTGATGACCCTTCCACGCTGACCGCAGCCGACGGGTGCGATGCCGGCAACCTCACCCCTGATGCCGCCGTAACGAACCGGATGAGATCGTTGCCCTGTTCGTCCCGGAGGGCTGGTATCGCGCCTTCGGTGAGTTGTACTCGATGGAGGCCCAGCGACCGGTAGGAGAAATATCGTGGGTAGGCTTGACTTCGGGAGGGGGGGGGGGGGGTAAGGTTGGAGCTGAGTGAGTTTCAGCCCTAGGAGGACTGATTGATGAGTAGAGCGTGTTTTCGCAGGTGTTTGTTGTTGGTGGCGTTGTTGGCAGGTGGGGTTGCTGTGGCAGTTGTTCCTCAGGGTCTGGCGGCGCAAGGCTCTTCGGGTGAGGGGGCTGTTGATGGGGTTGAGGTTGTGCCGGAGGTGGTGGTTGTTCCTTCGAGTGCTGGGGTTACTTTGTCATGGACTCATGTTGGTGGTGCTGGTGAGGGTGTCGAGTGTCCTGTTTCACGGTACTGGGTGAGGGTGTATCACTTCGCGGCAGGCCAGTATGTTCTTGATGCCGAGGATTATTTGGATTACCCGGCCACCAGTTTCGAGGTCGATGAGGGTTTGGCTCCGTCTACTGGTTATTGGGTCCAGGTGTGGCCTCATTCGCAAAGCTGTGACAGGTACGCAAGCAACGGTGGCAAAACAGTTAGTTTCACAACGACCGCTGAGTCCACCCCCGAACCCACACCAGAACCAACCCCTGAGCCCACGCCAGAACCCACGCCAGAACCAACCCCTGAGCCCACCCCCGAACCCACGCCAGAACCAACCCCTGAGCCCACCCCCGAACCCACGCCAGAGGTGTTGACGGTATCAATGGCTGATGTGAGCGTTGCTGAGGGTAACCGCGATTACACCGACCTTGTGTTCACGGTGGAGTTGAGCGGCACCCCCAGCCA
This sequence comes from Candidatus Poriferisocius sp., assembly GCF_965202595.1. Taxonomy (GTDB): domain Bacteria; phylum Actinomycetota; class Acidimicrobiia; order Acidimicrobiales; family Bin134; genus Poriferisocius. The sequence goes on along the minus strand of NZ_OZ241836.1, from coordinate 1,221,567 downwards.
TGACGTAACCATGCATGCCTCAGCAGTGTCACCCCTGGGTGCCTCAGCCACCCGCAATAAAAACAATCCGGGGCGTGATTACGTAGGTTTCAACAAAAGATCTGTGCTCTTTCCAGCCAACGCCACCGGAACTCAGCTCACTCAAACCGTTACCGTCAAAGTGGTGGGGGATACAGCATCGGAGGACGACGAAACCTTTGTTTTGCGCCTCAAAAACCTTCAAACTCAGGATGATCGAGTTATTTTCACAGGAGGCGATCGGAAACTTGAAGCCACCGGCACCATCCGTGATGACGATGCGACTCAAACCCAAGTCTACGGAGCTGGAATCAGAGACGAACAACCCACACAAGATGGCATACCTACTCCCACTCCAACCTCTACCCCCACTGCAACTCCTACTCCCACTCCAACCCCCACTGCCACTGCGACTCCTGAACCCACGCCTCCTCCCAGCAATGTAAACGATGATAGTAATGATGACAATAACGATGATGGTGGTTTGAATGATGATGACGATGGTGATGGTGCTGTGGGCAAGGTGGATGACGTTGTTGTTACTGCGTCTGAAAGCCCTCTTTTTGCTGCTGGTATGGACCATTCCTGCGCGTTGCGTGACGACGGTAGTATTACCTGTTGGGGTAGCAACCGGGATGGCCAGTTGGATGTTCCGGCGGGTAAGTTCAGTGCGGTAGCTGCCAGCTACTCTTCTTGCGGGTTGCGCACTGATGGTACCATTACCTGCTGGGGGTCTGCGGGTAATAAGGGTGTGGATCTGCGGGTGGGTATACCATCGGGAAGCTTCAGCGCGGTATCAACTGCACGGTCTTATGCGTGCGGGTTGCGCACTGACGGTACTATTGCCTGCTGGGGTAGCAACGGGTCGGGCCAGTTAAACGTTCCGTCAGGCAAGTTCAGCACCTTGTCAACAGGGTTTAACGCTGCTTGCGCTCTGCGTGCTGACGGCACCGTTGCCTGCTGGGTAGGCGAAAGTTCCACCACTCCAAGTCCTACTCCTACTGTCGATCCTTTTCTATGCAAAGTGTTCACTGGTACCACGATGGAAGATTTTTACTGTAAGAAACCCGACCTTTCCAGTATTTACAGCAAGTTGCTTCCTCCACCAGGTAAGTTCACATCGGTTTCGGCTGGCGGGGATTTTGCGTGCGGGTTGCGCCCTGATGGGACTATTGCCTGCTGGGGTCGCGACGGGTGGCTCTCCCTGGTGTCGGATGTTCCGGAGGGTGAGTTCAAAGCTTTAGCTGCCGGCGTTGACTTTGCCTGCGGGGTGCGTGTTGGCGGCAGCATTGCCTGCTGGGGTAATGAGAGGTTGAGCCAGACTGACCCACCAGCGGGGAGCTTCACTGCGATCAGTGCTGGTTGGCGGCATTCTTGTGCCATGCGTGTTGATGGCACCCTTGTATGCTGGGGTATCAGCGATGATGGCCAGACGGACGTACCCGACGATTTGGCGGGTACGTCAACCGATGGGTCAAACCAGCCATTCCGGTTCTCGTCTATATCTTCTGGTGGGGATCACACGTGCGGGTTGCTTACTGGCTTGTTGAGTGATGATGCCAAAGCCATTTGTTGGGGAGACGACAGCCATGGCCAGTCAACTCCGAATTCAGGCAAGTTTACCGCTATTTCCACCGGCCAGGACTTCTCCTGCGGGGTAGCGCGCACTGGCAGTACCGTTAGTTGTTGGGGGAACAACAGCAAAGGCCAGTTGGACGCTCCGTCGGGTGAGTTCATTGCTATATCTTCCGGTGGGGCTCATTCGTGCGGGTTGCGCCCTGGCGGCGCTATTGCCTGCTGGGGTGACAACAGCCATGGTCAAACGGACGCCCCTTCGGGCACGTTCGATGCGGTGTCGGTTGGTTACCAGCATTCTTGTGGACTAAAGCGAGGATATAGTATAGTCATACTCCGAGGCGAAAGTGTTGTTTGTTGGGGTGATAACAGTAGCGGTCAAACGGACGCACCCGTGAAACAACAAGGCTCAAGTTGGACCGAAAGCTTCCTTAGACTATCGGCTGGCTACCAGCATTCCTGCACAGTCAAACAGGGCGGCACTATTGTTTGTTGGGGTGATAACAGTAGAAGCCAGACGGATGTGCCTACGCACCCATCCACCATGAGGAGGGTGTCGGCTGGTTACTGGCAGTCGTGCGGCATGGATGCTTATGGCGCTACTTTCTGCTGGGGCGATGGCGATTACGACTTCAGCAAGTCAAAGTTTTCGGCGCACCTGTTCAGAGAGGTGTCGATTGGCCATGAGCATTCGTGCGGGCTGCTGCGCACAGGCCACGTTGTTTGCTGGGGTGACAACAGTAGCGGCCAAACCAACGTCCCCACCCGCCCCCGCACCTAACCAGTCGGCGCAGCAACGTCGGCCACCGACGCCCCGATGATGGCGCTGAGCGGTTCAATTCGCAAGTTACCTCCTGGCCCATAGGAGAACCAGTACCGATCAATACCGACAAGGTAGTAAGATTTCGCCATCCTCATCTCATTTGACATCGACGGCACGTTGGAATGTGGCGATCCTCCCGGTCCTATCTCACTGGAAGCCATGCGCGAAGCCAAAGCCCGGGGCTACGTGATTGGCAGCGGCTCCGACCGGGTTCGCTCCGATCAGGAGCGTCTGTGGGATGCCAACGGGATCAACGTTGACTTCGTGGGGGGCAAGCACCACCTGAGCGACGTCCGGGACCGGTTCGAGGCCAGCCGCTACGTTCACATCGGCGACACCGAAGTGGATCGTTACTATGCCGAAGCCGCCGGGTTCGAGTTCTTGCACGTGGAGGAGCTGGAGGGAATCCCCGGTGCCCTGGCCGGTTCCGACTTCTTCGACTGGCTGGGCTAGCCCACTTTCGACTTCCTGACCCTCACCCTCAGTGGCGCCTCTCAGTGGGGCCGGAGGCGGCGCAGGCCCGCCAGAGCTTCTTGGAGAGCCTCGACGGCGGTGTCCACATCCTGGTCCCCAGTGGACCAGCCCACCGAGAGGCGCAGCGAATGGTGCGCATCCACCCCCATGGCCTCCAGTACCGGGGAAGGCATCAGCGACTCCGAAGCGCAGGAGCTGCCGGAATGGGCGGCCACCCCGGCTCGATCCAGGGCCAGCAGCACTGCCTGAGGCTCCACATCGTCGATTCCCAGGCACACCAGATGGGGTAGGCGCTGGGTGGGGTGCCCGTGGATGGCCACCCCCTCGATGGCGGCGACCTGCGACCTGAGCCGGCCGGTGAGCGATTCGCAGCGCTGGGCCTCCCTCTTCAGGCCATCCCCGGCCAGAGCGGTGCAAGCGGCCGCGAAGCCGGCGATGGCCGCGCCGTTCTCCAACCCGGCCCGGCGGCCTCGTTCCTGGTCCCCGCCCTCGAGGAGCGGCACCAGACGCAACCCCTGGCGCACCAGCAACGCCCCCACGCCGGGGGGACCTCCGAACTTGTGGGCGCTGATCGACAGCAAATCGGCTCCGATCCCAGCAAAGTCGATGGGCAGGCGGCCGCCGGCGGCGGCGGCATCCACGTGGATCAGAACCTCGGGGGATCGTTCCCGGCAGGCAGCAATCACCTCTGCCACCGGCTGCACGGTGCCCACCTCGTGGTTGGCCCACTGGCAGTGAACGGCGGCGGTTACGGCCGTGATGGCCCCGGCCATCCGGTCGGGGTCCACCCGCCCGGTGCCGTCCACCCCGACCACGGTTATGTCGTGATGCTGGGTCTCGAGCCTTCGGGTGGACAGCCGCACCGCAGAATGCTCCACCGCGCTCAACACCTGGTGGGTACCGCGATGCGATGCCCCATGAACCGCGGCGGCTATCGACTCGGTGGCTCCGCTGGTGAACACCACCTCCCGGGGTCGGGCACCGAAGAAATCGGCCACCTGCCGGCGGGCCTGCTCGATCTCGTAGCGGGTGGCCAGAGCCTCGGCGTGCATCCGGGAGGGATCGCCGTGCTCGGCGGCCCACCAGCGATTCATGGCCGCCACCGACTCGGGGCGGATGGGCGATGTCGATGCGTGGTCGAGATAGTGGCGGTTGGTCACGGCACAAGGAACGGGGAGTCGATGCCGTAATCTACCGGCATGGCTCCCGGCGACGACACCTCCGCCCCGCCCCGGCGAACCATCCCCTTCACCGATCCGGCGTGCTCGACCCGGGTGATGCTGATCGCCTCGGGCAAGGGCGGGGTGGGCAAGTCGTCGATAACCGTGAACCTGGCCGTGGCCCTGGCCGCGGCCGGGCACCGCACCGCAGTGGTGGACGCTGATGTGTGGGGGTTCTCCGTTCCCCGGATGCTGGGAATCCACCACCCCCCGCAGATGGTGGACGAGATGATCGTGCCCCCCGAGGCCCACGGCGTGCGGTGCATCTCCATGGGGTTCTTCGCCGAGGAGGACCAAGCGGTCATCTGGCGAGGCCCCATGCTTCACAAGGCCCTGGAGCAGTTCCTCACCGATGTGGCCTGGGAGGATCCCGATTTTTTGCTGGTGGACCTGCCGCCGGGCACCGGGGACATCTCCATATCGCTGGCCCAGTTCTTGCCCCGCTCCGAAGTGTACGTGGTTACCACCCCTCAACCGGCAGCTCAGCGGGTGGCCCAGCGGGCGGCGTTCATGGCCGGCAAGGTCAACCTTACGGTGCGGGGGGTGATCGAGAACATGTCCTGGTTCACCGGCGACGACGGCAAGCGGTACGAGCTGTTCGGCGCCGGGGGAGGCCAGGAACTGGCCGACCGGCTCGACGTGCCCCTGATCGGCCGGGTGCCGCTTCTGCCCGCGCTGCGGGAGGGAGCCGACGGGGGGCGGCCCATCGTGGCGACCGCTCCGGACTCCGAGGCCGGCCGGGCCTTCTCGGCCATGGCCGCCCACCTGCTGGACAACCCGCCTCCCCGGCGGATCCACCGGCCGGAGCTCAAGATCATCTAGGAAAGATCATCCAAGACAACACTGAAGGACAAAGGAGAACACCCATGCACGTGAGGATCGGCGTTGCCCGGAGCCAGAAGGAGATCGAGGTGGAACTGGACCCCGACTCCGATGTGAAAAAAGTGAAGAAAACCATCACCTCCGGGGTGGTCTCGGGGGAGATGCTGTGGCTGACCGACAGCCGGGGCCGGGAGGTGGGAATCCCGGCGGCCAGTGTGGCCTACATCGAGCTCGATCCCGCCGCTTCGAGCCGATCCATCGGCTTCGGGAGCTGACCGCGGGAGCTGACCGCGGGAGCTGACCGCGGGAGCTAGCAGAACCTGACCGCCTTGCCTGACCCCACGGCCGAGTTCGTGGGAGGATCCGCTTCGGGAGCTAGCAGCACCTGCCAAAGTCGGGCTGCCCGCGGCCCGTAGACTTGAACAATGGCGAGCCTGGAGGAGCTGGCACCCGGCTTGCCCAAGTCGCGCCTCAACCACCTCAAGCGACTCATGAGGACATGGGCGCCGCTGGCCGACATCTCCTTTGCCGATCTCCTGCTGTACGTGCCGGGCGGCTTGCGCTCCGGTGACCAAAATGGCGAAGGCCCGCCCGCAGGAACCGTCGAGAGTTACACCATCGCCGGGCAGATCCGTCCCACCACGGCTCGATCTGTTCATCGCAACAACCTGGTGGGTACTCGCTTCACCCCCGGGCAGCGTCCTTTGGTGGATGTGGCCTACCGGGAGGGTCGGATAACCGACGGCGGGCGCATCGGCCATGCCGACCAACCCCGCATCCGGACGCTGGCCGTGCCGGTGAACTGCCACGGCGAGGTGATCGCGGTGCTGGCCCGGGAGTTCGACCCCGACAGCCAGCGGAACCCCGGTGAACTGGAGACGAACTACTTCAGACTGTTCCGGCGCCTGGCCACCATGATCGCCGAGGGCGAGTACCCGTTTCCGGTGGACGACATCGAGACGGAGGAATCCCCCCGAGTCAGTGACGGTTTGATGCTGCTGGACGCTTCGGGCCGAGTCCGGTTGCTGTCACCCAACGCCGCCTCGGCGCTGCACCGCATAGGTCTGCACAGCAATGCCGAGGGGCACCGGCTGGCCGAGATCGGCCTGGAGCAGCGAGCCATCCGGGCCGCGCTGGCCTCCCGCCTCCCCCAGACCGAGGAGATACAGCAGGGCGACCGGGGCACGCTGGTCCTGCGCTGCCTGCCGCTGATTGGCGGGGGAGAGGTAACCGGCGCGCTGGTCCTGATGCGGGACATATCCGAGCTGCGCCGCCGGGACCGGCTTTTGATGTCCAAGGATGCCACCATCGCCGAGATCCACCACCGGGTGAAGAACAACCTTCAGACGGTTTCCTCGCTGCTGCGCCTGCAAGGGCGCCGGGTTACCGAGCCGGAGACCCGGGCCGTCATCGAGGAATCGGTGCGGCGCATCCGGGCGATAGCCATAGTCCACGAGATCCTGTCCCGTGATGCCAGCAGCGAGGTGCCCTTCGTGGAGATCGTGCGGTCGCTGATGCGCATGGTCGAGGAGGGGCTGACCGGTCCCGACCGGCCGGTGGAGTTCAAGGTGACGGGCGATGCCGGCGAGCTGGACGCCGATGTGGCCACACCGCTGGCGGTGGTGATCAACGAGTGCTTGCAAAACGTGGTGGACCACGCCTATCCCGATCCCCCCGGCGGGCAGGTACGAATCGAGTTGGACAACGACGGTGATCGGGTACGGGTAAGGGTCATCGACGACGGGGTGGGTTTGCCTCCTGGCTTCGAGGTGGGCAGCGCCGACGGCCTGGGAATCGCCATAGTGCGAAGCCTGGTGGGTGCCGACCTCCGAGGGAGCATCTCCATGAGCAACGGTGGGGGGAATCCTCCCCGGCCCGGGACCGTGGTGGAGGTGGCGATACCCCTGATGGCCCATCAGGAGGTCAAGCAGATATGAGGCTAAACCCCGACAACGGAGACCCGGAGCGAATCGTGAGGCTAAACCCCGACAACGGAGACCCGGAGCGAATCGTGAGGCTAAACCCCGACAACGGAGACCCGGAGCCGCTCGGCCTTTCGGCGGCGGCGGATCTGACGACGTTCCTCCTCGGACAGGCCGCCCCATATGCCGGAGTCCTGATTGGTGGTCAGGGCGAACTCCAGGCAGTCGGTGCGGGCAACACACGCCTGGCACACCGACTTGGCCAACTCGATCTGCTCCAGGGCCAAGCCCGTGCTCCCAATGGGAAAGAACAGGTCGGGATCGGTGTCGCGGCAGGCCGCATCGCACCGCCATTGACTCTGGTCGCGGTCCAGGCTCTCCAGCAAGCTCTTGTGCATCACTTGGGAATAAGAATAGAGCAGGTTTACTGATGGGGCAAGAGGGGCTGATGATGATGCCACATAACCGTGTTGCTCGTGTGAAGGTTGGTCCGGTCGGGATGGTTGAGTGAGAGTTGAAGGTTGGTCCGCTCGAGGTGGCTACGTGAGAGTTGAAGGTTGGTCCGGTCGGGATGGTTGAGTGAGAGTGATCGCCCACCGGGGAGCATCTGCGGTGGAGCGGGAAAACACCCTGGATGCGTTTCGCGCCGCAATGCGGCTCAACGCCGACGGGGTGGAGATGGACGTGAGGAGGACGGCCAACGATGTCCTGGTGGTCCACCACGATGCCCACCTTCCCGACGGCCGAGCCCTCGTGGATCTGGTGGACGGCGAGCTCCCCGATTGGGTGCCGACGCTGGCCGAAGCCATGGACGTGTGCCGGGATCCGGCCATTGATCGGGAGTTCCTCATCAACCTCGAGATCAAGAGTTGGCCCGGAGACCCCGACTACGATGCCGAGCACCAAGTATCGGCCGCGGTGGCCGGATTGGTGCTGGGGTGGGGGATCGGCGAGACCGGCGGGGAGGTGATCGTCTCCTCATTCGATATGGAGGCCATCAACCGGATAAGAGCCATTGACCCCCGGATCCCCACCGCCTACCTGACCTTCGAGGTACTGGCCCCCGAACTGCTGGTGAGCCGGGTGGTGGCCGCGGGCCATACTGCCATCCACCCCCATGTGGCTTCCACCAGCAAGGCCCTGGTGGATGCCGCCCACGCCGCCGATCTGGAGGTGAACGTCTGGACCGTGAACGACCCCGACCGGATCGCCCACCTCGCCTCCCTGGGCACCGATGCCGTGATCACCGACGTCCCCGATGTCGCCCGCGAGGTGCTGGACAACCGGTAGCGATGTCGCCCGCGAGGTGCTGGACAACCGGTAGCGATGTCGCCCGCGAGGTGCTGGACAACCGGTAGCCATGTCGCCCGCGAGGTGCTGGACAACCGGTAGCCATGTCGCCCGCGAGGTGCTGGACAACCGGTAGTTGTGACCCGTGGCGCGCCCCCTCTTCAACTGATTGGGGCGGGGGTTTCAGACCAGGGGCAGGGCCAGAGCCAGGGCATCAGGGGCGTGGTGGAACTCGAGGCGGGTGGTCTCTCCGAGGTAGTCGCCGTCGAGCTGGTACGGGAAGGGGGTCTCACCGGCCACAACAACGTGATCCACTCCGGTGCGGGAGTGGACGTGGCGGTGGGCGGTAACCGGAGAGCCGAGGCCGAGGGCTCCGGCCGCCACCCGCAGGAGCCGGGTGGCTCGCAGCGAGCGTAAAACCACCATGGACAGCGGTCCATCCAGGGTGGTTCCGGGTACGATGTTGAAGGGGCGTGACCCCAGGTAGGTATAGGGGTCGGTATTGAGGCAGATGGCGAACTGGCCGGCCACCGGCTCGCCGTCGGAGTGGTACACGGTGAAGCGGGGACGTGAGCGGTCGTAGTGGCGCATCCAGGTGTCCACGGCCGCAAAGGCGAACAAGGCATGGTTGGCGTACCGCTTCAACCCGGCCCGGCGCTCCACTTGCTGCACCACGGCGGCGTCGTACCCCACCCCGGCATGGAACAGAAAGAACCTCCCGTTCACCCAGCCCAGACCCACACTTCGGATGTTGTCGGCGGCCAGCGTCTCCAGCAGCAGGGCGGCCGCCTCCACCGGATCGTCGGGCAACCCTATGGAACGGGCGAACACATTGGTGGACCCCCCGGGCAGGGGGGCGAGGGCCACGCCGGAACCGGCCAACCCGTTGACGGCCTCGTTCAGGGTTCCGTCGCCCCCCAGCACCGCCACCACCTCGCACCCATCGGCCACCGCCCCGTGAGCCAGGCGGGAGGCATGGCCCCGCCGGTGGGTGGTGGCCAGCGTCACATCGTGGTCGGCGGACAGTGCCTTCTGGATGATCACCTGGGTCCGAGCGGTCACCGACGAGGCATGGGGATTGACGAGAAGCAGCACTCTCAGACCCCCAATGGTACCCCCTACCATGAAATGTTCCCCGACCCGGCGGGAGGGCTTGGGTGTTGAAGACGTTCCCCAACCCAAAAGCAGGGCTCGGTTGTTGAAGACGTTCCCCAACCCAAAAGCAGGGCTCGGTTGTTGAAGACGTTCCCCGACCCAAAAGCAGGGCTCGGTTGTTGAAGACGTTCCCCGACCCGGCGGGAGGGCTTGGGTGCTCGGTTTTGCGCGCCCGGAGTGTGGTGGGAAACTTGCACCTTATGGACATCGTCGTCTGCGTGAAGCAGATCCCCGACCCGGCCGATCCCGGGGAACTCGATCCGGAAACCAGAACCCTCAAACGAGACATGAAGCTCATCATGGACGAGTCGGACTCCTACGGCGTGGAGATGGCTCTCCAGCTCCGGGATACCGTGGGGGAGGGGGAGGTAACCCTGGTGTCCATGGCCCCCCATGAGGAGGTCAACGGACTGCGATCGGCACTGGCCATGGGGGCCGACAAGGCCATCCTGGTAAGCGATCAGGCTCTGGCCGGAACCGATGCCCTGGGCACGGCTCGGGTTCTGGCCGCGGCCATCGGGCGGGCTCGAGCCGACCTGATTCTGACGGCCACCGAGTCGTCCGACGGTTACACCGGCACCGTTCCTGAGCAGGTGGCCGAGCTACTGGGTCTGCCCTCGGTAACCTTCGCCAAGGAGATCCGGATCGAAGGCGATGAGGTGATGGTGAAACGCCAGACCGAGGCAGGCTACGACGAGGTTAGGTGCCCTTTGCCCGCAGTTGTCTCGGTCACCGCCGGTGTGGTTGAGCCCCGCTACCCGTCCTTCAAGGGAATCATGGCGGCCAAATCCAAGCCGATGGACCAGGTGGGAATAACCGATCTGGGTATGAACCCGGACCAGGTGGGCTGGAGCGGCGGGGGCCAGGAGATAGTTGACATCAGCCCTGCCCCCGAGCGGGAGGCCGGTGAGATCATCACCGACGAGGGCGATGCCCACGAACGCATCATCGCCCTGCTCGAAGAACTCAGGATCGTCTAGGAGGCACCATGGACACCATTTGGGTACTTGCCGAGGCTTCGGGGGGGAAGGTCGCCTCGATCAGCCTCGAGCTGTTGACCAGGGCCCGGGAGCTGGCCGGCACGGTGGAAGCAGTGGTGGGGGGCGAGGGCGAGCCGGTGGCCGCCGAGCTGGGCGCGCACGGGGCGACCACGGTCCACGCCACCGGTGATCTGGAAGGCCGCCTGGCCGGCCCCGCCGTGGCCTCGGCCATCGCCGCCGCCGTTGCCGGCGGTGCCGCCCCCGGCGCGATCTTGTTCGGCACCACCTACGACGGCCGGGACGTGGCCGGGCGGCTCTCGGCCAAGCTGGGCGTGCCGGTCATCACCAACATCGTCGAGCTCGAACAGTCCGATGCGACTCTGGTGGGAACCGAGCCGGTATTCGGCGGAACGGTCAACGTCAGTACCCGGTTCAGCGGACCGGGTACAGGCCTGTACCTGGTCCGCCCCAAGTCGTTCACCGCCGAGCAGAGCGGAGGGGCCCCGGCGGCGGTGTCAGCGCTGGCCGTTCCCGAGCTGGGAGCCACCGGAGCGGCTCGGGTGGTGGACCGGTACGCCGAGGAGGCCACCGGCCCCAAACTCGACGAGGCCGGCGTGGTGGTGTCCGGCGGTCGGGGCCTGGGCGATGCCGAGAAGTACTCGATGATCGAGGATCTGGCCCGGCTGCTGGGGGGAGCGGCGGGGGCCTCCCGGGCCATAGTGGATGCCGGCTGGGTTCCCTACTCCCACCAGGTGGGGCAGACCGGCAAGGTGGTCAAGCCCGATGTCTACGTGGCCTGCGGCATCTCCGGAGCCACCCAGCACATGGTGGGCATGAAGGGCTCCAAGCACATAATCGCCATCAACAAGGACACCGAGGCCCCCATTTTCGGGATCGCCGACCTCGGGGTGGTGGGCGATGTGCACAAAGTACTGCCCAAGCTGATCGAAGCACTGCAAGCCCGAGGCTAGGGCCAGAACCTGGTTACTGGGATCACCTCAAACCGGGGGCCAGAACCTCGTTACTGGGATCACCTCAAACCGGGGGCCAGAACCTCGTTACTGGGATCACCTCAAACCGGGGGCCAGAACCTCGTTACTGGGATCACCTCAAACCGGGGGCCAGAACCTCGTTACTGGGATCACCTCAAACCGGGGCCCGCTCCGGTTCTCGGTTGCTTACACCAGGGGCCAGGGGTAGCGGTTACCGCTGGGATCGGTGGGGAAGCGACCCTCGTTCACCAGGGTGCCCGCCCGGATGAGCAGGGCATCGTGTTCCGACCGGGAGAGCAGGCCGGCCACCCCGGGGGGCAGGCCCTCGACCAGCAGGCGGTTCACTGCATCGACCAGCGCGGGGGGCAGGGGTTCCCCGGCCCACTCCCAGATCACCGTGCGCAGCTTGAATTGGTGGTGGAACGACAAGCCGTTGTCCACCGCGTAGAGCCTCCCGTCGTCGCCCAGCAGGATGTGGCCGCCCTTGCGGTCGGTGCTGTTGATGATGAAGTCGAATGCGCACAGTTGCTGCAACCACCGGTGGTGGTTGGGCTCCTCCCGAAGGGTGAAGTAGTGCTCGTCGTAGTTGGTGGGCACGTAGAGCTGGACCGACCCCTCACCCAGCGGTCCACCCCTCAGCACAGTGGGGGGCACCAGGCTCCAACCCAGCGCCCGGGCCAGCTCGAAGGCCGCGATCTCTCGCTTGTACAACCCGGCGGGAAAATCCCACAGAGGCCGCTCCCCCCGCACCGGCTTGTACACCCCCTGGATGATGGGAACACCGGGGGAGTGGACATCCACCAAAAAGGTCAGGTTCGAGCTCCACGGCATCCGCCCCAGAACGTCCAGCTCGCCGGTTCGCAACCGCTCAACGGCCTCCCCGTCGGCCAGGGGTGGCCGATCTCGAAACGGCGACTCGTTACCGGGCTTCACCGGGGCCACCCCATTCGGCGCAACCATCGAAACGGCGACTCGTTACCGGGCTTGTGGGCAACTAGTTGGAGCAGGGGCACCAGCTACCGTCGTCGTTGAGCGGGGCACCGCAGTAGCGGCATGGAGGCCGCCCGGCCGCCACCACCTGCCGGGCGCGGGCCACGAATCTCACCACCTGAGCCCGGGTGATCCGAAACCGGGCGGAGGCCGGGTCGTCGGGGTGGTCCTGGGCCAGCAGTTCGGTGGCCATAATCAGCATCCGGTCGGCCTCGGGGTCGTACCCGATACCGATGTCACCCACCGTCCACTCCGCCTCCACCGGCTCGATCAGGCCGATGTCGGCCTCGGGCACGATGGCCTCGGGGTCGTCGCTGATCTCCCGCATAACCCCGTCCAGGTACTCGGCCAGCGCGGCTACCTGCTGCTTCTCCAGCTTCAGGGAGACCAGCGTGCCGGTTACCCCGGCCTGAAGATAGAACACCCGCTGCCCGGGGGATCCGGTGGCTCCCACGGTGAAGTGCTCAAGGTCAAAAAGATCGTAGGAGGGGCTCATTAGGGCATCAACGCTTCCAGATCGGTGATTGCGGTCGCGAGACGCTGTGACAGTAAAACGGTCATTAGGGCATCAACGCTTCCAGATCGGTGGTTGCGGTTGCGAGACGCTGTGACAGTAAAACGTTCATTGGGGCACCAGCGCTTCCAGATCGGTGGTGCTGTTCACCGCCAGCACCAGCGGGCCATCCTCATGGTACAGAACGGCGTTTATCGAACAGGGTGACACCACTATCCGCTGGAACAGGTCCAGGTGGGTCCCCGAGGCGTGGGCGATCGCCGCCTTTATGGGGTCGGCGTGCGACACTGCCACCACCGTTGAGCCGGGGTGACGGTCCACCAGCAACTGCACTGCGCCGGTGATCCGGATCTGCATCTCCGCAAAGGACTCCCCACCAGGAAAGCGGAAGCTGCTCGGGGTGCGCTGCACCTGCTGCCAATCGCGGCGGCGGCGCAAGTCGCTGAGGCGGCGACCGGTCCACCGGCCGAAATCGCACTCGTTCAGCCCCTGAAGCACCCGCACCCGGCGGCCCACCGCCCGGGCGATGGGGGCGGCGGTCTGTCGAGCCCGCTCCATGGGGGAGGCGTACACCGCTTCAATCCGGTCCGGGCCCAAGACCGCAATACGAGCCGCGGCTTGCTCGGCCTGCTCCCGGCCCCGGTCGCTGAGATTCAAGCCCGGGGCCCGTCCGGGCAATACCGCCCCGGTGGTGGGAGTTTGGCCGTGGCGCACGAACAACACCATGGTGGGTTTGCGGGGCATGATTCTCCAGCTTTACCTAGTTTGGGGTGGTAATGGATTCACTAGATGGATTGGCCAATGATGTTATCGCCTGCCGGGCCTGCCCCCGGCTGGTGGCCTGGCGGGAGGAGGTGGCGGCAACCAAGCGGGCCGCCTACCGGGATTGGACGTACTGGGGGCGACCGGTGCCGGGCTTCGGCGATCCCGGGGCCCGAATCGTGGTGGTGGGCCTGGCTCCGGCCGCCCACGGAGCCAACCGCACCGGGCGAATGTTCACCGGCGACCGGTCGGGGGATTTCCTGTACGCCTCGCTCCATCGGATGGGTTTGGCCAACCAGCCCGATGCCACCGGCATCGACGACGGGCTGGTTCTGCGCGATGTCTACATCACCGCACCGGTTCGATGCGCACCGCCTCAGAACAAGCCGACCGCAGCCGAGCGAGATGCCTGCCGCCCGTTTCTGGCCCGGGAGCTGGCCCTTTTGAACCGGGCCCGGGTGTTCGTGGCGCTTGGAGCCATCGGTTACGATGCCGCGGCCACCGAACTGGCGGTAAAGCCCCGGCCCCGGTTCGCCCACGGTTTGGAGGTGACCGTCCCCGGCGGGCCCATCTTGATGTGCTCCTACCACGTGAGCCAGCAGAACACGTTCACCGGCCGGCTCACTCCCGGCATGCTCGACCAGGTGTTCCAAAAAGCGCTGGCCCATGCCGGTGCCCCTTCAGGAGGATGATGAGGTTGGCCCACGCCGGTGCCCCTCAGGATGGCGAGGTCGGCGGCCCCGGTGGCTGATCGACCCAACCGCGGGATGGTTCGCGACCGGGTGGAGTGGGGCAATACAGTTGGGACCGTGAGAAATGGCCGCTTGCTGGTCGTGGTAACCCTGCTGCTCCTGGTCCTGGCGGCCTGCGCCAATTCCGGCGCTCCAACCACCTATGAGGACAACCCCGCCGAATATCAAGGAGAACCCGATGTCGGTCAGGCCGAGAGGAACTTCCGCGACGGCTGCGAAGAATCCGGCCGGGATGACCTGAGTGATGATGTGAAGCAGAACCTGGCAGATGTATGCAAGTGCAGCTTCGACGCGATCAAGGACGAATTCCCGAACTTCGAGGACTTCAAGAAGCTCGACGATGACTTGCGCAGCAACATCAACACCCGGTTGCCCGAATCGGTGAAAACCAAGATAGGCCAGTGCATCAAGGACGAAGCCGGAATCTGACGGCTCGCCGGCCGGCGGTAGCTAGCCGGCGGCAGCTAGCCGGGAACCCGGCCGATCCGGTGGGGAACCTTCAGACTCCCACCCTGACCGCGCTCTCGGCCCACTCCGGCCAGCGTTGGCGACTCTTGGCGGCCAGCTTGTGCATGAGCGCCACCCCGCCGGGGTCGTCGTCACCCGGCCGGGCTTCGATCACCCCATCGGCAAGCATGGCGTTGACGATGGCCCGGCCCAGCTCGGTGCGGACCACGGTGAGGGTCCAGTCGGTAACGTCGCCAATGCCGCCGGTGGAGATGTCGGCGTGCTCGGCGGCGAAGTCGGGACAGAAGTTGCAGCCCTCCCGGGTCCAGGCATGGCACTCCTTGAGGTTTATCTCGTGGTAGTCGCCGTTCTTCATCCACACCTGGAAGACACCCTTGATGTTCATTTTGGCAATCTGATCGGTGGGCAGGCCGTACTTCACCCAGAACAACTCCTCGAACATGGAGTCGTCGAAGCTCTTGGAGCACAGGAGTCCGATGTTCAGCTTGATGGGGCGGCCCACCTTGCCCACCTTGCGGTTCCACATCACCGGGCCTATGGAGGTCTGGCAGCTCATGCCCACCAGGGCCAGGCGGCTCAAACCCCGTTCCCTGGCCTCGGGGTAGGCCAGAGTATTGGCCGAGTAGGTGTAGCGGCTGCCGGCACCCCGCAGCACCTCGTCGCGGTTGACGGCCAGGCCGGGCACCGCTTTCCAGCCGCCGGCATCGCCCCCCTCCAGGAATGAGGTGAGGGCACCGTCGATCACATCGTTCTCGAGACACCAGATCAGGATGGCCGACACCAGGCCGCCGTCCTGGCCCAGTTCGTATACGTAATCGTCGGAGGCCCGCACCAACAGGACATCGCTGAAGATCCCCGCCACCTCGTCCTCGGTGCGGATACGACCGAACAGGTGCTCATCGGCCTCGGCCTCCCAGGTGCGGAACCGGGGGCAGGCCCGGGTGCACGAGGTGCATCCCTTCTGGCCATGGATGCAGTCGGTGAGACCCAGCTCCTCCTCGAGGTGGAAGGGTTTGTACTGGCCGGGCTCATGCTTGTAACCGATCACATCGTGGGGGCAGGCAATGACACAGCCGGCACAACCCGTGCACAGCCCCGAGTCGATTACCTCCTCGTAGAGCTCCTTCCACTGATGGGTCCAACGAACCTTGCCCGCAGCCATACTCAAATCTTGCCACGTCGGGGCCAGGATTTGTTCATCCACCCCCAAATCAGTCCGGCACGGCTTTGACCATTCCGGCGGGTTGGCACCTCAAGGCTTCAGATCCCAGTACTCTCCGGTGAAGGCCTGCTGGGTTGGGCAGGGTGTTTCGGGTGGATGCGGGGGATTGACCGGTTGCTTAGGTGCTGAGGAGGACGTTGCTGTAGATGGGTTTTCGGGCCCATGGGGTGGAGGGTGGTTGGGGTTGCTGTTTGTGGGTTTCAGCGTGGCAGGTGGGGCAGAGCAGGACGAGGTTATTGATGCTGGTTTTGCCGCCGTGTTCCCAGGGCTTGATGTGGTGCACATCACAAGCAGTAGCTCTCAGCCCGCAGTTGACACAGTGTTTGTCACGGGCGTAGAGAGCGAGTTTTTGTTTTTGGGTAGCGGAACGCTGCTTGCGACCCAGATACAGGGGTATTCCCTCGGCGGTGAAAATGGCCGGCACCAGCGCTGCGTCACAAGCGATGCGGCGCAACTCCTCTATTTCAATGGGAGTGTCATCTATGAGCCCAGCATTTTTGAGCTGACCAGTGAGCAAGTCGTAGTCAACCTTCACCACAAGCGTCGTGGGCTGCACCACCACATGGCCACCACAGGTGCCACCGGTTTTAGGGTTCTTACCAGGGGTTTGGGTAATAAGCGCAGCCAGCGCGTCGGCGGCGCGCTGCTGGTGGGTGCGATCGCTACCAACTTTGGAGTCATCGCGAAACAGGCGATCACACATGCCGTCCAAAGCGGTTTTGACCCGCTCACCAGTCACCTGGTCAAGTTCGTCGTGCAGCACCACCATGCCGTCATCACCGTTGAACACCGCAGCCTTGCGGCGGCGGCGCTGCTGGTCGAGTTGCGATTCACCATCAGAGCCGCGCCGATCATCCTCCTGGCGGGCCAGGGTTTTTCTGAACCTGTCCAGGTCCTCGGTTCTGGCTTTGTTGATCAAGTCATCTTCCTGTGCCCGGCTCAAAGGCACCCGACCATGAGACTCCCCCAACAAACGAGCATGATCTATCGAAAACCCCCGGCCTTGACCGCATCCACCGTGGCCGGCAACTCCCGCAACGCCCCAGCAGTTCGGGCCTCGCGGTTGGCCAGGTAACGGCCCATACCGAACTGAAGGCAAAGAGCCCGCACCTCGCCCTCGCCCAAAAGATCACCGTAACGATTCAACACCTCGGTCATGTACCCATCCAGCGTGCAGCGGGCCGCGTTGATCTCGAACAGCAAATTGAACAAACCCTTGGAATCCATGCCCTCCAAATCAACCATCTCCAACCGCAAAACATCCCCACCATCAGCATCGTTAATGCCAGCAGCATTGGCATTACCTTTGCTCTCAGGTTCGGAAACACTGGGGTCGAACTCCATACCTGTAATACTATCAGACCGAGTGACAATACCCACCCAAAATATAAAGATATTTCTAAAAAATATTTTGTCAAAATAGCTACAAGAAGCACACTGCCAACACTCACAACCTATCAGAAGTTCTACTTAGGGTTTCGACCATTCCGGCGGGTGGCCGATTGTAGGATGAGGTGTGTGAGAGCTGTGCGGGTCATCAACGTGTTGGAGCTGCCTGGGGAAATGGGCCATCCCAATTGCCAGCCCGGCACCCCGCTGTTCGATGCGGCGACGCTCGGGCGCTGTTGGGGGAGGCTCTCTACAGCGGCGGCAGGCTGAGCCCAGGGGCCCCACTTCGTGCTGGCAACCGCAGAAAACTCCTGGAAGCGCCCACGGCAGGATTCGAACCTGCGGCCCCTTGCTCCGGAGGCAAGTGCTCTATCCCCTGAGCTACGTGGGCAGTGATCAGATGTACTACTCGCTATTGCCACTGCTGGTCATAGCTCTGAGCCACGGAGGCAGTGACCGGATGAGTATACCCAGCCAGGCGGCCACCACCGGCTAGGCAGCCCGCTGGACATGGGTGAGGCAGTGACCGGATGAGTATACCCAGCCAGGCGGGTCTAGCATGTCTCACTTCATGGCCGATATCCGCGCCTCTTTGATCGAGGCCCTGCATGCCGCGCTGATTGCCGCGGGGATTGACCTGCCGGCCGGTTTTCGGGCCGGTTTGGAACGTCCGGCCCGGCCCGAGCACGGGGACTGGTCGTCCAATGTGGCGCTGGCCACGGCCAGGGGGACGGGACGCATTCCCCGGGAGCTGGCGGCAGAGCTGGCGGCCTGGTTGGACAAGCACCGGCCCGAGCACGTGGCCGAGGTGAGCACCGCGGGCCCCGGATTCATCAACTTCCGGCTGGCACCGGGCTGGCTGCACAGCGTTGTCCGGGAGGCGGTTGCCGCCGGCACCGAGGGATACGGCCGCCGGAACCTCGGTCGGGGTCGTACCGTGATCGTGGAGTTCGTGAGCGCCAACCCCACCGGGCCGGTCCATGCCGGCCACGGGCGGGGTGCGGCATACGGCGACGCGGTGGCTCGGCTGCTGGCCCGGTGCGGCTACCGCGTGCAGAGGGAGTTCTACGTCAACGACCGGGGAACCCAGATGGAGCTCTACGCCGCCTCGCTGGCCGCGGCCCGAAAGAACCAGCCGGTACCCGATGGGGGCTACAACGGCCAGTACATCGCCGATTGGGCAGCGGAGATGCCTGCCGACGCCGACCCCCGCCGGTGGGGCCGGCAGAAGGCGCTGGCCACCCAGAAAGAAGTGCTGGGCTCGATGGCCGTGGAGTTCGACACCTGGTTCAGCGAACAATCGCTGGTGGACTCCGGAGCCATCGACGAGACGCTGGCCCTGCTCGAGGCGGCCGGGGCCTGCTACGACTCCGGGGGGGCCCGGTGGCTGCGCACCCGCGACCACGGCGACGACAAGGATCGGGTACTGGTGAAATCCGACGGTGAGTACACCTACCTGCTGCCCGATATCGCCTATCACCGTGACAAGCTGGATCGGGTCGGTCCGGAGGGCCTGCTGATCAACGTGTGGGGGGCCGACCACCATGGATACGTTGCCCGCATGAAGGCGGCTCTGGCCGCACTGGGCTACGACCCCAACCGTCTGGAGGTGGTGGTCACCCAACTCGTCCACCTGGAGCGCGACGGCGAGGATGTAAAGCTGTCCAAGCGGGCCGGTGAAATCATCGAGCTGGGTGATGTGATCGACGAGGTGGGGGCCGATGCCACCCGGTTCACCTACCTGCTCCAGTCGATGGACTCCACGCCAACCTTCGACCTGGCCGCCGCCGCTGCCCAGGTCATGGAGAACCCGGTGTTCTACGTGCAGATGGCCCACGCCCGGCTGTGCTCCATCGCAGCCCGGGCCCGGGCCGGAGGGATGGTTGGGGACAGTGCCGCCCCCGTGGATCTGGGGGTGCTCGACCACGAGCGGGAGCTGGATATGATGCGCCGGCTCTCCACCCTGGAGGAAGTGATCGCCACCGCGGCCGAGGAGCGGGCCCCCCACCGGATTACCACTTGGCTACGAGACTTCGCTGCCGCGGTTCACGGCTTCTACCACGACTGCCAGGTAATGGGTACCGGCATCGCCCCCGAACTGACCCGGGCCCGCCTGATGCTGATTGAAGCCGCTCGGGTGGGCCTGGCCACCGCTCTGGGCGTGCTCGGCGTGAGCGCCCCCGAAGCCATGTGAAAATCTGAACATGAACACATCCGAAACCCTGTGAAAATCTGAACATGAGCGCCTCCGAAGCCATGTGAAAATCTGAACATGAACACATCCGAAACCCTGTGAAAATCTGAACATGTCAGTGCTTCCCCTGCCTCTTTTGCCCGACAACGCATCGCTGGGGGCCGGTGGGCGGTTGTTCATTGGCGGATGCGACACACTGGAGCTGGCCCAGGAGTTCGGCACCCCGCTGTTCGTGTACGACGAGGCCCACCTGCGGGAGCGGTGCCGCCAGGCCCGAACCGCCTTCGCCGGCTCGGTGGCCTATGCCGCCAAGGCGTTCCTTTGCCTAGCCATGGTCCGCCTGGCCCACGAGGAGGGGCTGCACCTGGATGTGGCCACCGGCGGAGAGCTGTACGTGGCTCGGGCCGCGGGGATGCCCGGCCACCGCCTGGTGATGAACGGCAACAACAAATCGGCCGCCGAGCTGAGCGACGCTGTGGATGCCGGAGTGGGCCGCATCGTGGTGGACTCCTTCGACGAGCTGGATCGTCTGGATGCGCTCCACCAGGCCACCGGTGCCCGCCCCCGGGTGCTGCTGAGGATCACCCCGGGGGTGGAGGTCCACACCCACGAGTACGTAACCACCGGGGTGGACGACACCAAGTTCGGTTTCACCGCCTCCAGCGGGATGGCCGATGCCGCCATCAACCGGTGCCGGCGGTCCGGCTCGGTGGAGTTGATGGGCCTGCACGCCCACATCGGTAGCCAGGTGTTCGAGCTGGGTCCGTTCCGCCAGGCGGTGGAAGTGATCGCCGGGTTCGCCCAGCCCTACGGCCTGCCCGAGCTTTCTCTGGGCGGCGGCTTGGGTGTGGCCTACGTGGAGGGGGAATCGGCTCCGAGCATCGCCGAATGGGCCGCGGCCATAGACGAGGCCTGCGCTGTGGCCGGTTTCACCGCCCCGGTGAGCGTGGAGCCGGGACGAGCCCTGGTGGCCTCCTCGGCGATCACGCTCTACCGGGTGGGCACCATCAAGGACCTGCCCGGGATTCGCACTTACGTTTCGGTGGACGGGGGCATGAGCGACAACCCCCGGCCGGTGCTGTACGGCAGCGGCTACGAGACGTTCTTGCCCCGAGCGGTTGACCGCGACCGTGACCGGGCGGTCAGAGTTGTGGGCAAGCACTGCGAATCGGGCGACCTGCTGGTGCGGGACGGCTGGGTGCCCGGTGACATCAAGGTGGACGATATCCTGGCCACCCCGGTGACCGGAGCCTACGGTCACTCGATGGGGTCCAACTACAACAAGGTACCCCGCCCCGCAGTTGTGTTCGTGCGAGACGGTGAGGCCCGTCTGGTGATCCGCCGGGAAACCCACGAAGACCTCATCCGCAACGACCTCTAAACGCGGCTGGGCCTCCGGACCTAAACACCGTTGTACCTCTAAATGCCTAAATGCCGTTGGACACCGATTCGGCGTTCCCGGCTACCTGGATGATGGAAGGGTGGCCGTTCTGGATGAGCCAACCACGGCCGGGCAGTGGGGGCAGGGCTGGACGGGTGGGGAGTTGGAGTCCGAACAGGTCACCGTCCAGGGGAGCGGGTTGAAGCAGCACCCCGGTGCGGGAGAAGCGAATCTCGGTGGTCCAGTGGCCGTAGGTCGTGCGCAGCCGGTCGGCTCGGCCGGCGGCCACGATGTGGAGCCCGGGGCGACCACCGGCAGCCAGAGCCATCAGTGCCCCACCGGGATCGTCCACCGTTTCGGTGTCGTCGATCAGTATCAGCACCGAGTTCTCGAGGCCGCTCACCGCGGTAACCAGATCATCCGGATCGGCCACCAACCCGACACCGGGGCAGCGGGCCAGTGGCGACTCCGGTGAGGCCAGGGCGACCACCGACCCGCCGGCGGCCGATACCACTGCGGCCACCTGGGCCAGGGCGGTGGATCGGCCCGACCGGGCCGGTCCCAGGATCATGGCGTGCTCACCGGGGTGCAGGGTAAGCCCGACCGGAGCCAGGGTGTCGTCACTCAGCCCCAGGGGGAGGTAGATGGGGGAGCCGGCCAATCGGGCTCCGTCCAGGCCGGCGGGGTTCACCACGGAAGGCAAGCTCCCCACCGGTTGGGGACCGCCCGCGGGGGGATGAAGGCCGGCGGCTCGGGGCACTGCTTCGGCCAGCCCGCCATCGGGTAGCGCCACCTGCACCTCGATTCCCGACGGGACGGCGAAACCTCGGCCCGGAGGCAGAACCGAGGGGTCGGCAACGCTCACTCCCCACTGCCGGTACAGCGCGGGATCGGTGAGGCGGAACACGAATGTCTGGGGGGTGGAGGATTGCACGGTACGGCTCACCCGGGAGAGTTGGTCGGTGGCCGCGGCAATGCCCAGCCCGACCGTGGGGCCCTCCACCCATACCCGTTCGAGGGTGGTCAAAAGGGCGTGGTCGGTTACCGTGTCCAGGCTCTTGGCCAGCGCTCCCCAGTTGTCCACCAGCGTCACCACCAGCGGTGGTTGATCTCCGCCGTCACCCCGGCCGGCATTAGCGGCCAGGCGGCGATCCAGCTCCTCCCCCAGGCGGCGGATGAGCCGCAAGGTCCGGTCACGCTCATCAATCCCCACCACCGCACCGCAGTGGGGTAGATCCTCCAGGGCTGACAGCCCGCCGGAGCCGTAGTCGATGGCGTACAGATGGCAACCGGCGGGGCGGTAGCGGTGAGCCAGGGCCAGTGCCAGTGATCCCAGCGCGGTGGTGGTCCCGCTTCCGGCAATGCCCGCGAACAAGACGCTGCCCCGGTGAGGATCCCACTGCAACGGATACTGCCTCTGCTGGTTGGGA
The DNA here is from genome assembly GCF_965202595.1 of Candidatus Poriferisocius sp. Lineage (GTDB taxonomy): Bacteria > Actinomycetota > Acidimicrobiia > Acidimicrobiales > Bin134 > Poriferisocius. The sequence continues at coordinate 1,199,194 of NZ_OZ241836.1, read as the reverse complement.
TCATCGGCCAAAGCGATGACTGCCCCCGGATAAAGGGGTTTCTGGTTGGGATCACCGAGCGGAACCAGACCTGATTCATGTTTGGCCAACTCCTTTAGGGTGATCCGCCGGGGTAGGGGGTCGGGCCACGGGCAGCGCAACGGAACCGCACCCTGCCGGGACCATGCGTCGCGGGCGGCAACCACCAGCCGGGACAAGTCGCTGGGTCGGTCCCCGGGTGGTGTGGTCGCGGGATCGGGAGCCGGCATCCCATCCACGACAGCCACCACTCGCAAACCCCGCTCGGCTGGGGCGGTTACCCCGGTGACCAGAGCGGCCTGGAACCCGATCAAATCGTTGGGGCCGAAGCGCACGAGAGCCCGTCCCGGCTGATCCCGGCCGATTCCGGCGGCTTCGGGACTGTCGAGAATGTCCACCGAATCGGACGAGTCCAGCATACGTAGGGCGATCCGCAGCCCGGTATTGGTCCTGATGTTGGCGCTGACCGCGCCTGTCGGGCGCTGGGTGGCCAGCACCAGGTGCATGCCCAGGCTGCGCCCCCGCTGAGCCACGTTCACCAGCGAGTCGGTGAAGCCGGGCAGCTCGGTGGCCAGCGCGGCGAACTCGTCAATGACCACCACCAGGCGGGGAAGCGGTAACCACGGGGGGCTCTCGTCGGGCGGGCACGGGGTGCTCTCAGCAAGTAAACACGGGTCGCTTTCAGCGGGAGGGCAGGGCGGTTGCGGGGAGCGACGCAATGTTCGATAGTGAATCAGGTCCCCAGCGTCTCGATCTTGGGCAGATTCATGCGGGGAGCGACGTAATGTTCGATAGTGAATCAGGTCCCCAGCGTCTCGATCTTGGGCAGATTCATGCGGGGAGCGACGCAATGTTCGATACTGAATCAGGTCGGTGGCTCCGTGGGCTCGCAGCACCTGCTCACGGTGGCGAATTTCGGCCTCCAGGCAGCGCAACGCCCGCTCGGCCAGGCGGTCGTCCAGGTCGGTGACCAGGCCGACCACATGCGGCAAACCGGCGCAGGCATCGAACGCGCTACCACCCTTGTAATCCACCAGGACAAAGGTGACCTGCTCGGGGGAGTAGGTGGAAGCCACCGATGCCACCAGCGTGCGCAACAGCTCGCTCTTGCCCGATCCGGTGGTACCGCCGACCAGCGTGTGGGGGCCGTCGGTCACCATGTCACACAGCAAAGGCCCGTGGCCGTCGACTCCTATAGGAGCAGCCAGATTGTCGCTGTGCCTGTTTTCGCTCCACCGGGCCGAGATCGCCGCAACCAGATCCGCTGGCGAGGTCTCGGGAGCGGTGGATTCCAGATCCGCTGGTGAGTCTTCGGCGACGGATTCCAGATCCACTTGCGAAACCTCGGAGGCGACGGACTCCAGATCCAGCAGGTTGAACAAAGACGAGTAGCGGGGAATGCCGGAGTCGGAACCGGCCAGTTCGGGATCCTCGAAGCGAGCCAGCCGGCGGGCAGTGTCGTGAGCCAGGTTCAAACCCATCCCGGTGGCCAGAACCGACGGAACCGTCTCGCGGGACGATACCTCCACCAAACCCGACCCATCACGGGCCTCGATCACCGTGGTGGCCATCGCCGGAAGCTGATCCACGCTGGGGGCCAGCACGATCGCCGAAACCGGACCATCACCCCGCAGCAGGGGTCGCGCCGGCGGGTTTCGTCCCGTGGCCAGATCGTTTCCGTCGAACACGGCCATGAGCTGGGGCCAGGGTGCCTCTCCCCGCCGCTGCCAGGCATCCGCCAGCTCGAGAGCCAGGCCGGCCAGCCCCGAACGGCTACCGGTGATCAGCCGGCGGTGCTCCCCGATGGCCGGATGGTGGGTATGGGGCAACCAGGAGGTCCAGGTCCAGGCCGGCGCGGTAACCGCATCGGCCGCCACCAGCACCGCCAGGTCGGCAGGACCATGGTGAGCCGCCGCCTGGAGGATGAGCGACCGGGCCAGTGCCGTGGTCACCACCCTGGGCCCCACCAGGCCCAGCAGCTTGCCCGGACCAAGGTCCACCGGGATGGGCACGTCGATCAGCGGACCCAGCTGTTCGAGCGCGCCGGCAACTCCATCGGCGGGGCGGGATCCCTCCACCTTCAGCTCCGGATCGAAGGGGCACGAACCGTGGCCGGCAACCAGCAGCATGAAATCCTCGTGGCTCGGTCTTCGCTCCCACAATCGCATGCTCGGGCGGCGGATTCGCCTGACCACCTCGGCCAGGTGGGGATGAATCTCCCGCCGGTGCCGGGTCTCGGCCCGGTGGGCAGCAGCGGCGGCTTCACCGAAGTCGGCCAGGGATGCCTGCATGCGATGCCACAACCGGCGCCGGGCCGAGCGGTCACGGCGGCGACCATCGATCCAGCTTGCCGCCATCATCAAAGGGCTGAGCAGGGCAAAAAGAGCCATGACCGGCCGGTAGAGCACGGCCATCAGCAGCCCGACCAGGAGCGGCCCTCCCAGCGCGGCCCAGCCGAAGGCCGCCGCCCGGAACGAGCGGCCGGGCTCGTGAACCGGGGCGGGCAGCGGTTCTGGAGCACTGGGGGGAGATGCCCGGGGAGGCCGATTGAAGGCGACCCGCCCCGAGACGGTACCCCCGGGGATCACCACCAGGCGGTGGGGACGGTCATCGGGCGTATCCACCACCTGCACCAGGGCGCGACCCACCCGGAGCGGGACGGCTGTCTCCATGGCCACCGGTTCGTCATCGCCCAGCCGGGCCTGGATGCGGCCATCCCGGTGCTCGAGGCGGGCATGGTGGGGGCGCAACCCGGAGTGGGGCAGGGTCACGTCATCGCCCGGCGAACGGCCCACCCGTAAACCTTGCGACCCCAATCGGTGGCGGTCACCGGCCCAGATACCCCCGATCACCTCGAGGGTCAACCCCGGCTGGTCGGGCTCGGGGTCGGGACGGATACCCACCCGGACACCATCGGCCATCCCCGCTTCGTCCAGCCGGGTATCGGCTGCCACCCAATGGTCGTGGATCCATAAACCCGTTACCGGAGCGGGCAGACCCAGGGCCTCGGCCAGTTCTGCTACGGAGGCGACCCGAGCGGTACTGATACTTATCTCGCGACCGCCCTCGGGCCCCTCGTAGAGCAGGCGCACGGGCCGCCTCGATGGGGCGAGATCAGGGCCGGATCAGGCCGTGCCGGAGGGCCCGCACTCCGCCCCGGCAATCAAACCGCGTCGAGGCAACCGATTCTTCAGTGAAAATGCCAATAACACGAGCCCGCACTCCGCCCCGGCGATCAAACCGCGTCGAGGGCCGCGATGGTGTTTTGACGCTCGAGGCCCACGGAGGTGGCCAGCTCGGTTAGGGCCTCTTGTAGCTGACCCAAAGAGGGTGACCACTGCTCGTGCCATGCCCCCCGGAATCGCTCGGAACGGCTCCCCGTCCAGGTGGTGCCCTCCAGGGTTGCCGACAGCCGGGAGCGGAGATCCTCCACCTGGGCGGCGAACGCGGAGAACTGCTGCTGGAGATGGTCCATCTCCTCGGTGTTCATGCTGAGAACGGACATGGCGGGCCTTTCCTTGCTCCAATTTTTCGGCTGAGCCGGTTGAACGTCACTATTCCTAGCTCTTCAAAACTGAAATAGCAAGATATTTATCTAAAATAATGCATTTGCAATTCAAGTTCTCGAGCTTCCTCCCGTAAGGCGTACTCGGCGGCGGTTCGAGCCCGGACCGCGTCGCCGTACAGACTCTCGGCTCGGTCGGCGAGACGGCGGGCCACCTGCTGGATCTCGTAGCGCAGCCTCACCAGGTGGGAGCGCTGGTGGCGAAGCCGAAGGCGACTGGCATCAGCCGTGGCCGACTGCCAAACCGCCGGGGCATGCCCGTCCACCGGCCGGTTGAGCACCTCGTCGAGCCCGAACCAGATCGGATCCACCTCGGCTCGCAACCGATCGCAAATCAACGCCTGACGTTGCAGATCGTCGGCCAGGGCAAACAGTTCATGGGAGGTCATGTTTGATTCAGAGTATATGTTTTATAATGAAAATCAATAGAATCTTTTGGATTGGGGAAAGCACCGCCGGGCAGTGACCCCCCACCGGGTAAAACCTTCCACCCAACCGGCCCAAGCCGATACGGTGGCAAAGGTGAAGGATCCTTCCGGGACGCACGACCAGGCCGGTGAGAGCACGGCTACCCAACCGGCAAAGGTGAAGGATCCTTCCAGGGCGCGGGTGGGCGTGGGCTTGTTGGGTTGTGGGAACGTGGGAGCGGCTTTGGTCGAGCTGCTGGCCGAGCAGCGGACGATTATCGCCGGGCGCACCGGTCTGGAGCTGGATGTGGTCCGGGTGGCGGTGCGCAGCGCCTCGCGCTCCCGCAAGGTGGCAATAGCCGATGGCGTGCTGACCACCGATGCCGCCGCGGTGGTTCGCGACCCTTCGGTGGATGTGGTGGTGGAGCTGATCGGGGGTATCGAACCGGCCCGGGAGCTGGTGACCACCGCACTGAAGCTGGGCAAGCCGGTGGTCACCGCCAACAAGGAGCTGCTGGCCAACTATGGTGCCGAGCTGTACGCCGCCGCCGACACCGCCGGGGTGGACCTGCTGTTCGAGGCCGCCGTGGGTGGCGGGATACCCCTCATCCGCCCCCTGCGGGCATCTTTGGCCGCCGAGCCCATCCGCCGGGTTATGGGCATTGTGAACGGAACCACCAACTACATCCTCAGCCGCATGACCGAGGAGGGCACCAGCTACCAGGACGCTTTGGCCAGTGCCCAATCACTGGGGTACGCCGAGAGGGATCCCACCGCCGATGTGGAGGGCTTCGACGCGGCGGCCAAGGCGGCCATCATCGCCACCGTGGCCTTCGGGGCCCGGGTGCTGGCCGGCAACGTGTACCGGGAGGGGATCTCGGACATCGGCCCCACGAACATCGCTCACGCCGGGCGGTTGGGCTACGTGGTCAAGCTCCTGGCCATCGTGGAGCAGGTGGGTCGGGTCGAGGGCAAGCCCGAGCTGGCCGTTCGGGTCCACCCGGCGATGCTGCCGGTGGATCATCCTTTGGCCTCGGTCCGCGACTCCTTCAACGCGGTGTTCGTGGAGGGCGGCGCGGTGGGGGAGCTGATGCTGTACGGCCGGGGTGCCGGAGGCCGGCCCACCGCCAGCGCCGTTCTGGGCGATCTCATCGACGCCGCCGGCAACCGCTACCGGAATACGTGGAACCCGATTGGCGACCTGGGGGAGGCGGTGATCCGTCCCATCGACGATCTGGCGTCGGAGTACTGCATCGACCTGGAGGTGCTGGACCGCCCCGGGGTGCTGGCCGCGGTGGCCGGCGTGTTCGGGCACCACGGGGTGAGCATCCGCTCCATGGAGCAGGAGGGCTTGGACGACCAGGCCCGGCTGGTGTTCATAACCCACAGGGCAACCGAGCGGGATGTGCAGGCCACCCTTACCGATCTCCGGGAGTTGGAGGCAGTGCGGGGAGCGCCCGCGTTGCTGCGCGTCATCAACCGGTGAGGGCGAATCCGCTAGGCAACCATGAGCCCATGAAGTATGTCAGCACCCGGGGCCGGGCACCGGTTCTGGAGTTCGGGGATGCGCTGCTGGCCGGGTTGGCGACCGACGGCGGGCTCTACGTGCCCGACCGGTGGCCCGAGCTGTCTTCGGGGGCGCGGAGCGGAAGCCCCGGACGCGGGGATTACGCCGATCTGGCCAGTGAGGTCATGTGGCCCTTCGTGGACGGCACCTACCCCCGGGGCCGGTTCGATGAGCTGGTGCGGGATGCCTATGGGGGGTTCTCCCACCCCGAGGTGGCCCCGCTGGTGGAGGTGGGTGACGGGCTGTGGCTCCTGGAGCTGTTCCACGGCCCCACGCTGGCCTTCAAGGACATTGCCCTCCAGTTGGTGGGGCGACTGTTCGCCGAGGAGCTGGCCCGCCGGGGTGAGCGGGTGACAATAGTGGGAGCCACCTCGGGCGACACCGGGTCGGCCGCCATCGAGGCGGTGCGCGACCGGGAGAACATCCAGATCGTCATCCTGCACCCTCACGGGCGAATCTCGGAGATGCAGCGCCGGCAGATGACCACCGTGGACAGCGCCAACGTTCACAACGTGGCCATCGAGGGTACGTTCGACGACTGCCAGGATCTGGTGAAGGCCATGTTCGCCGACACCGCCTTTCGGAACGAGCAGCGGCTGTCGGCGGTCAACTCCATCAACTGGGCCCGGGTCATGGCCCAGACCGTTTACTACGTGGCCGCCACCACCCGCTACGAGCTGGAGCGGGTGAGCTTCTCGGTGCCCACCGGTAACTTCGGCAATGTGCTGGCCGGCCATGCCGCTCGGCAGATGGGCCTGGCCGTGGACCGGTTCGTGGTGGCCAGCAACCGTAACGACATCTTGACCCAGTTCTTCACCACCGGTTCGATGACCATCTCCGAGGTGCATCCCACGCTGTCACCGAGTATGGACATTCAGGTTTCGTCCAACCTCGAACGGCTGCTGTTCGAGCTTTTGGATCGAGATGGCTCCCGTACCGCCGATCTGCTGGACAGTTTCCGGGCCACCGGGCGGATGCGTATAGATGCCGGTGTCTCCGCCAGGCTTTCTCAGGGCTGGTTCGGGGTGAGGGTGGACGACACCGAGACCACAGCCACCATCGCCAAGCTTTACCGAGACACAGGGATCATCATCGACCCCCACACCGCGGTAGCCCTGGCCGCCGCCCACCGGGTCAACCGTGAAGCCGGCCAGCAGATGGTGGTACTCGCCACCGCCCACCCGGCCAAGTTCGGCGACGCGGTAAAAGTCGCCATCGGAAAACCCCCACCGGTGCCGCCGCCCCTGGTCGAACTGGCCGACCGGCCCGAACACTGCACCCACCTACCCAACGATCTAGCCGCAGTAAAAACCCACATAACCCGCTGCACCGCTCAAACAAACTGACCACAGCTCAACGCCGGGCTCCATCGGTGATCGCGACGGGGCGACCATGCTGGTATGTACGGGGTGTCGGGAAGATTGCCCGCCGGCTGGTGAGGTGTCGTTCCATGGGGTGGCGGGAATTTCGGCGCGACAGGGGCGGTTCGGCGTATCGGGCTGATGGGGAGTGTGAGAAGATGGGCCTCGATGAAAGAGAGTAGGTCTTTGTGAAGTACGTGGTGTGCATCCCCGACGGGTGCGCCGATCTGCCGGTGCCCGAGCTGGATGGGGCCACCCCGCTGGAAGTGGCTCGCACCCCGGTGCTCGATTCGCTGGCCGCCCGGGGGCAGGTGGGGCTGGCCGAGGTCATCCCCCCGGGCCTGCCGGCAGGTAGCGATGTGGGCAACATGTCCATCTTCGGCTACGACCCAACCCGGTACCACACCGGCCGATCGCCCATCGAGGCCGCCGCTATGGGCCTGACCCTCACCCCCGACCAGGTGGCCTACCGGTGCAATCTGGTCACGGTGACAGATGACGGGATCATGGCCGATTTCTCCGGTGGTCACCCCGACTCGGGCCGGGCCGGCGAAGCCATCGCCGCCCTGAACACTGAACTGGGCGGCGAGGTCAGCTTCTACCCCGGTGTCCAGTACCGCCACACCATGATTGCCCCGGCCGAGTGGGCCGATGCGGTGTGCATCCCGCCCCACGAGCTCTCCGATCAACCGGTGGTGGGCCCTCAGGGCCCGGCTGCCCCCAAGCTGGCCGCACTGGAGGAAGCTTCCCGGGCGGTGCTGGCTGGATTCGACCTGAAGGCCAACCGGATTTGGCTGTGGGGGCAGGGCTTCCAACCCGATATGCCCTCCTTCCGGGAAATGCACGGGGTGGATGCCGGACTGGTCAGCGCGGTCGACCTGGTGCGGGGGATCGGTGTGCTCACCGGTATGGCCGTGGCCGATGTACCCGGTGCGACCGCCTGGTACGACACCAACTACGAGGGCAAGCGGGATGCGGCCCTGGCCGGGTTGGCCGCAGGAGCCGACCTGTATGTGATCCACGTGGAGGCCAGCGACGAAGCCGGCCACGAGGGCAACGTCGCCGAGAAGGTCAGGTGCCTGGAGAACTGGGATCGCCGCATCCTGGCCGGACTGGTGGACGGCCTGGACCGGATGGGGCCGTGGCGACTGCTGCTGCTGCCCGACCACGCCACGCCACTGTCGCTAAGAAGCCATACCAGCGATCCGGTTCCCTACCTTCTGGTGGACTCCCGGACCGATGGCTCCGGTGGGGTTTACACCGAGCGGGGGGCGGAAGCTGCCCAGGTGCTGCCCGGCCACCTGCTGATGACGGAGTTATTGCACGGGCAGTGGTAGCCAAGAAGCCGGCAGAAGCAACCGGGACCAAAAGAACCGGCAACGCCGGGATGGCAAAGCCGGAATGACCCAAGATGGTAAAACCGGGATGGCAAAGCCAAAATGACCCAAGATGGTAAAATCGGGATGGCAAAGCCGGAATGTTGCCCGGAGTCGAGGATTGGTGTAAGGTAACCGGCGTTGAGGTTTCGCTAATGCCCGCAACCTCAGGCTAAGCCTTCTGACCTCCTGGTCGATTTCGACATTCCTATTGTCAGCGTCCCGGCGGTGAACGGCTGTTCGGATTGTGTTACCCGCAAGCGCGAGCAACGCACATAAGTGATTCATGTTCAAGGGAGAATCGTGAGCGTAGAAACCACTGGGCTCTCTCGGTCCAAACTTCAACGCAAGGACCGGGCACAGCTCCAGATCATTGCCAGAGCCATGGGCGGGCGACCCGATGGCAAGGCTCGCAAGGCCGAGATCGTGGATCTGATCCTCGACCTCGCCGGTATCGGTCCCGATGGTGCCGGGCCGGACCCGACCGGCAATGGGGACGGCCCCGCCCCGATCCGGATCGCGAAGCAGGAGGAAAGCAGCCGGGATCAGCGCAGCAGTACCGGGGAAGAGGCCGAGCCGAGCGCATTCCCGGAGCCGGCTGCCGCCGAGTCAAGCACCGGGGAACCCGAAGGGGAGCAGCCAGAAGCAGCCCCGAAAGCCGAGATCAACCGGACAAAGCGGGCGAGAGACCAACTCCCCACCCCCGCAACAACCAGGACCGCGACAACCGCGACCGCGAAGACCACCCCCGCAACAACCAGGACCGCGACCGCGAGGACCGCCAGGACAGATCGCGCAACAACCAGGACCGCGATGACCGCCAGGACAGATCGCGCCAATCCGACGACCAACCCGAAGCCGGTAACCGTCGCCGCCGCCGGGGGCGAGGCCGCAACGACCGGGATCGTCCGGAGGAACCCTGGACCGGTGATCCCATCGCCATCTCCGGCTACCTGGATCTGAGGGAAGACGGCTACGGCTTCCTGCGGACCAAAGGTTTCCACCCCAGCAGGGATGACGCCTACGTATCGGTCAAGCAGGTACGCCAGTTCGGGCTCCGCAAGGGCGACCTCATAACCGGTGACTGCCGGCCGGCCACCCGCAACGAGAAGAACCCGGCCATCCTGCAAATCGACAGCGTCAACGAACAGCCACCCGAGTCCAGCAGGAAACGGCCTCGATTCGAGGATCTCACCCCGCTTTTCCCCGACCAGAAACTGCGGCTGGAGCGAGACGACGACCCCACCAACATGACCTGCCGGATCATCGATCTCCTGTCACCCATCGGCAAGGGTCAGCGCGGCCTGATCGTGTCCCCTCCCAAAGCGGGCAAGACCACGATCATGAAGGAGATTGCCCGGTCCATCGAACTCAACAATCCCGAGGTGCACCTGCTGGTGCTGCTGGTGGACGAGCGGCCCGAGGAGGTTACCGACATGCGGCGCTGGCTGCTGCGGGGCGAGGTGGCTGCGTCCACCTTCGACCGGCCGGCCGACGAGCACACCCAGGTGGCGGAGATGACCATCGAACGGGCCAAGCGCATGGTCGAGCGGGGCGAGGACGTGGTGATAATCCTGGACGGCATCACCCGCCTGTCGAGGGCCTACAACCTGGCGGCACCGGCTACCGGCCGCATCATGTCCGGCGGTATCGACACCGGGGCCCTGTACCCGCCCAAGAAGTTCTTCGGGGCGGCTCGCAACGTGGAGGAGGGCGGCTCGCTCACCATCCTGGCCACCGCACTGGTGGAGACCGGCTCCCGGATGGACGAGGTGATCTTCGAGGAGTTCAAGGGCACCGGCAACATGGAGCTGCGCCTCGACCGGCACATCGCCGAGCGGCGCATCTACCCGGCCATCAACGTCGATGCCTCATCCACCCGCCACGAGGAGCTGCTGTTTGAGCGGCGCAAGCTCCAGCAGGTGTGGAAGCTGCGCCGGGTGCTCAACGGCATCTCCAGTGACGGCAACGGGGGCGGGGCCGCCGGACTGGAACTGCTGATCGACCGGCTGCGAACCTTTCCCAACAATGATGCCTTCCTGGAGGAGGTAGCCAAGGGTCCCGCCGGGGTATGAGGCCGGGGCCACTAGGAGGAACATGAAACCCGACATCCATCCCGAGTACCGAATGGTGGTGTTCCAGGACACCTCCGCCGGCACATCCATCCTCACCCGATCCACCATTGACACCACCGAGACGGTGGTGTGGGAGGACGGCAACGAGTACCCCCTGGCCAAGGTGGGCATCTCCAGCGCCAGCCACCCGTTCTTCACCGGCCAGATGACCATCGTGGACACTGCGGGACGGGTCGAGCGCTTCGAGCGCCGCTACGGCCACCGCAAGCGCGCCCCCCGCCAGAGCTGACCGGGCGCGCCCCCACCCTTTCCATACTGTTCCCGGCCCGGCGGTAGCTTGGAGCCATGCAGGCCCGTTCCACCTACGAGGAGATCGAGGCGGAGTTCGCCCAGTTGGAGGCACGGTTGGGCGATCCCGAACTGCTGGCCGATAGGGATGGGTATGCCGTTGCCGCCCGGCGCTACAAGCAACTCGAGCCCAGGGCCACCCGCATCCGGGAACTGTTGGGGCACCGCGAGGACATAGCGGTGGCCACCGAGATGCTGGCCGAGGCCGATGCCGGCGAGCGGAACCTGCTGGAGGCCGAGATCCGAACCACCACCGAAGCGGTCTCCACCCTGGAGGCCGAGCTGGCCGATCTGATGATCCCGACCGATCCCAACGACGGCAAGAACGTGATCGTGGAAATCAAGGGAGCCGAGGGGGGCGAGGAGGCCAACCTGTTCGCTCGCGACCTGTTTGCCATGTACGAGGCCTATGCCGGTTTGAACCGTTGGAAGCTGGAGATGATGAACGCCCGGAGTTCCGATATGGGGGGCTACACCGATGTGGTGTTCATGCTGCGGGGCGACAACGTTTGGCGCCGGATGAAGTACGAGGGGGGGCCTCATAGAGTGCAGCGGGTACCGGCCACCGAGTCTCAGGGGCGGGTGCACACTTCCTCCGCCACCGTGTCGGTGCTGCCCGAAGCCGAGGAGGTGGAGATCCACATTGACGAGAAGGATCTCCAGATTGATGTCTACCGGTCCTCGGGGCCGGGCGGGCAATCGGTGAACACCACCGACTCGGCGGTGCGCATCACTCACAAACCCACCGGGATGGTGGTGTCCATGCAGGACGAGAAGAGCCAGCTTCAGAACCGCAACAAGGCCATGGCCGTCCTGCGGGCCCGGCTGCTTCAGGCCGAGGAGCAGCGCCGCCAGGACGAGCTGTCGGAGCAGCGCCGGGGCCAGGTGGGCGGAGGTGGCCGCTCGGAGAAGATACGCACCTACAACTTCAAGGAGAACCGGGTCTCCGATCACCGAATCGGCCTCACCCTGTACAAGCTGGACCGCATCCTGGCCGGAAACCTGGACGAGGTTGTGGACGCCCTGGCCGACGCAGAGCGCCAGGACAACCTGGTCGGATTCTGAGCAGGTCGGATCATGAGCTGGTCGGACCGTGAACGGGTCGGATTCTGAGCAGGTCGGATTCTGAGCAGGTCGGATCGTGAGCCCGACCACCGGCACGGTTACCTGGGGTGCCATTGCCGCCGAGACCGCCCACCGTCTCGAGAGGGCCAGGGTGGCCGGAGCGCAGGTCCAGGCTCGCCGCCTGGTGGAACAGGCATCGGGCTACGAGGGCTCGGAGTACTACCGGGGCCTTACCCAAGCAGCCACCCGGGGACAGGCGGCCCGCCTGGATTCGATGGTGGCCCGCAGGCTGGCGGGCCAACCGCTCCAGTACGTGCTGGGCCGTTGGGGGTTTCGGGGTTTGGACCTGATCGTCAACCCCTCGGTGCTCATCCCCCGACCCGAGACCGAGACGCTGGCCGGCCTGCTCATAGCCGAGCTGGAACGCAGGGATCCTCCCGGCGGTCTGGTCGTGGACCTGGGTACCGGCAGCGGAGCGGTGGGCCTGGCCGTGGCCGCGGAGTGCAAGGCGGCCCAGGTGGTGCTGACCGATGTCTCCACCGATGCCCTGGCCGTGGCCCGAGCCAATCTGGCCGGGCTGGGCAGAGCGGCGGTGAGGGTGTCGGTGTATCAGGGGTCTTGGTACGAGGCCCTGCCCGAGTGCCTGGCCTCGACGGTTGATGTGGTGGTGAGCAACCCCCCCTATGTGGGCGACGAGGATGCGCTGCCCCCCGAAGTGGCCGGCTGGGAGCCGGCTCTGGCCCTGCGGGGCGGCCCCGACGGTCTGGACGGCACCCGCCGGATTCTGGCCGGGGCCTCCCGCTGGTTGAGCTCGGGGGGATCGGTACTGCTGGAGCTGTCCCCCGACCAGATGGGCACCGCCTCGTCGCTGGCCCGAGCCGCCGGCCTGGAGGTTGAGGCTATCCACCCCGACCTGACCGGCCGGGACCGCGTACTGCAATGCCGGAGCCGGTAGGAATGGCCGGCAATGCAATAAAACCCGGATCGCAAACAATGGTGAAAAGCGATGCCGACGGGGCAATAGGAATGGTCGTTGCGGAGCTGCGAGCCGGAAGGGCAGTGGTGATCCCCACCGATACCGTGTACGGGCTGGCCGTTCTGCCCGAGAATGTGGAGCTGCTGTTCGAGCTCAAGCACCGCCCCCCCGACAAGGCGGTGGCCGTGCTGGTGGCCCGAGCCGCCGATGCCGGGGAACTGTTCGATCCCCTTCCCCCCACCCGGCGACTCATGGAGAGGTTCTGGCCCGGCGCGCTCACCATTGTTCAGGACGGCTGTGGCGTGCGCTGCCCCGATCACCCCCTGGTGCGGGCCCTGGCGGCAGAGGTCGGCCCGATAACCACCAGCAGCGCCAACCTGAGCGGGCAGCCGACCCCTCACACCGCCGCGGCGGCGGCCGGCGCGTTCGGGGCGGTGAGTCTGGTAATCGACGGTGGCCGATGCCAATCCCCGCCATCCACCGTTGTGGAGGTCACCGAGGCCGGGCTCACCGTGCTGCGGGAAGGCGCGATCTCGGCTAATGCCGTCCGAAGTGTCGCCGGCGGGGGATAGGTTTGATGGTCGTGAAGCGAATCGCCGCCGGAGCGGACCACGCCGGAGTGCGGCTGAAGGATGAGCTGGTGAACCATCTGCGGGCCGGCGGGCACGAGGTCATCGACTGCGGTACCCACGGCCCCGACCGGGTGGACTATCCCGACTACGGGGAGGCCGTGGCCCGCAAGGTGGCCGCCGGGGAGGTCGAGATGGGGCTATGTGTGTGCGGTACGGGCATCGGAATCGCCATGGCGGCCAACAAGGTGCCCGGCGTGCGGGCGGCCACGGTGCACGACGTGACCTCGGCCCGGCTCACCCGGGCCCACAACGATGCCAACGTGATCTGCCTGGGGGAGCGGCTCATTGGCCCCGAACTGGCCCGGGAGGCCCTGGAAACCTTCCTCGACACCGCATTCGAGGAAGGTCGCCATGCTCCCCGGGTGGCAAAAATAAACGCCCTGCTGCCCGGGCCCAAGGGCACACCGGAGTCCGAGGGAGAAGGATGACCATGATCTGGCCGGACAGCAGCGACGACCCGGTGTTCGAGATGATCCACCGGGAGGTGGAGCGCCAGAACACCACCGTTCAGCTCATCGCATCGGAGAACTTCGCTTCGCCCGCGGTTCTGGCCGCCACCGGGTCGGTGCTTACGAACAAGTACAGCGAGGGGTACCCCGGACGCCGCTACTACGGCGGCAACATGGTGATCGACGAGGTGGAATCCATTGCCCGGCAGCGGGCCGTGTCCCTGTTCGGGGCCGATCACGCCAATGTGCAACCCCATTCGGGAGCCAACGCCAACGTAGCCGCCTACCTGGCCGTCCTGGAGGCGGGCGACACGGTGCTGGGTATGAGCCTGGACCACGGTGGCCACCTCACCCACGGCTCCCCGGTGAACATCAGTGGTCGCACCTACCGGTTCGTGGCCTACGGCGTGACCCCCAGCGACGAGCGCATCGACTACGACCAGGTTCGCGACCTGGCCCACGAGCACCGGCCCAAGCTGATCGTGGCCGGTGCCACCGCCTATCCCCGGATCATCGACCCGGAACCCTTCCGCGCCATCGCCGACGAGGTGGGGGCCCTGTTCATGTTCGACGCCGCGCACATTGCCGGGCTGATCGCCGGTGGTGTCCATCCCAACCCGGTACCCCATTGCGATATTGTCACCTTCACCACCCACAAGACCCTGCGCGGCCCCCGGGGCGGGACCATCCTGTGCACCCAGGAACTGGCTCCGGCGGTGGACAAGGCCTTGTTCCCGGGGCTCCAGGGCGGTCCCTTGGAGCACGTCATCGCCGCCAAGGCGGTGGCCTTCGGCGAGGCCACCACCCCCGAGTTCGCCGGCTACACAGCCCGAATCGTGAAAAACAGTGGGGAACTGGTGGCGGGACTGGCCCGGGAGGGTTTCCGCCTGGTTTCCGGGGGCAGCGACAATCACCTGTTGCTGGTGGATTTTCGGGCCTTCGATCCCGACCTCACCGGCAAGGTTGCCCAGGAGGTGCTCGACCGGGCGGGCATAACCCTGAACAAGAACACCGTGCCCGACGACCCCCGATCCCCGTTCGTGACCAGCGGGGTACGGATCGGCACCCCGGCCACCACCACCCAGGGCATGGGCCCCGAGGAAATGGGCACCATTGCGGGGATGATCGGCCGGACCCTGCGCCAGCGCGACGACGAGGGCGTGGTGGCCGAAGTTCGAGCCGAGGTCAACGATCTCTGCCAGCGGTTCACCCCCTACCCGCCCGCGGTATAAGCGCGGCATAAACATCGAGGCCGGAACCGGCAAGCGCGATGTCCCCCGGGATCGGCAGCGACCTCACGGTGTTCGCGATATCCCCCGGGATCGGCAGCTACCTCACGGTCTTCGCGATGTCCCCCGGGATCGGCAGCTACCTCACGGTCTTCGCGGTAGCCGCCGGGGTCACGCTGGTGATCACTCCGGTGGTACGCCGGATCAGCGAGCGCTGGGATTTCATGGTGGAACCCGATGCCCGCCGGATCCACGAGCGATCCACCGCTCTGCTCGGCGGGGTGGCCATGTTCACCGGTTTCCTGTCGGCCATGGGCGTGGCCTGGCTGCTGGACGACTTCGATGTGGTTTTCGCAGCCGCCTCCGAGGCCGTGGGCATCGTCATCGCCGGGTTGGTGATGATTGCGTTCGGCACCTACGACGACGTCCGGGAAATGTCGGCCCCGGCCAAGGTGGCATCCATGGTGCTGGCCGGCAGCATTCTGTCGTTCACCGGGGTGACCGTGCTGAACCTGCGCCTGCCGGTGGTGGGAGCCCTCATCCTGTCCCAGGACCTCGCCTTTTTGATCACGGTGCTGTGGCTGGTGGCCATCGTCAACGCCATCAACCTCATCGACGGCCTCGATGGCCTGGCCGCGGGCATCGTGGCCATCGCCGGGATCACCTTCTTCGTGTACTCCGTCAAGCTCACCGACGACGAGGTTCTGCTGCCCAACAACATCGGTCCGCTGGTGGCCATCACCGCCGGCGGGGTGGCGGTGGGCTTTCTGCCCCACAACTTCCACCGGGCTCGCATCTTCATGGGCGATGGCGGGGCGTTGTTCTTGGGCACGCTGCTGGCCGCTTCCACCGTTTCGGTGGGGGGGCGCAGCAGCGAGCCCTTCGCCGGCCAGACCTATTTCTTGTTCGCCCCCATGCTCATCCCGCTGATCATCCTGGCAGTGCCGGTAGTGGATGTGCTGTGGGCGGTGCTCCGGCGAACCCGGGCCCGGACCAGCCTCACCACCCCCGACAAGGAGCACCTGCACCATCGATTGATGAGCCTGGGCCACGGGCACCGCCGCAGCGTGCTGATCCTGTGGCTGTTCACCGCCCTGATGTCCACCCTGGTGCTGTACCCCACCTACGCCGGAGGGGGCGAAGCAATCGTGGTGCCGGCAGCCGCGGTGCTGGTGCTGATGCTCTACACGGTGTTCCACCCCATCCTGCGCCGCCGCACCCCATGATCGGTGATCAACCGGCCCCAACGCGTCGCAACATGGTCCGATCCTCATGGTTATTCATGATCAGAGGTGGCTCATGATTTGTCCTCACGGGGCGGTTCGCGAAACTATTTCGGCGAGGTCGGACCGTCTACCAAAGGCCCACCACGTGCCCACTGCAATGACGCAGAATCGCCAACCCAACAACCCCCAGAGCGCGGGGGATGCCCTATCCATAGCCTTTGAGCTGGTGGCCACCCCTGCCCTGTTCGCCTTTTTCGGTTGGCTCATCGACAGGGCGCTGGGCACCGGGCCGGCGTTCACCCTGGCGCTGGGCCTGTTCACTGCGGTTTATGCCGGTTGGAAAGCCATGAGAACCTACAGCGCCCGTATGGATATCTACGACCGCAACCTGCCCAGCCGCCGGGTCGCTTCCCATTCGCCCAATTCGGAGGCCACCGATGGCTGAACGCTCGGCTGCGCCGACCGACCGGACCGACCAGCGGGCCGTAAACCAGCAGAACCCCGAGCGGGCCGTAAACCAGCAGAACCCCGAGCAGGCCGTAGCTCGCGACATCATCAGGCGAGGGGTGATCGGCGGCCCGGTTCTGGTCGGGGCCTGCGCCGGGGCGTGGGGTCTCGACGGACTGTGGTCGAGCGGCTATGCCCTGGGCCTGATCCTGATCAACTTCTGGCTGGCTGCCTCGCTGATCACCTGGTCGGTACGGATTTCCCCCACTGTGCTGCTGGCCGGCGTGCTGGGGGGCTACTTCGTGCGGCTGGGCATTCTCACCGGGGCCTACTTCCTGGTGAGGAATACCGGCTGGTTCGAGGCGCTCCCATTTGTCATAACCCTGGTGGCAGCCCATATTGTTCTGCTTGTCTGGGAGACCCGGTACGTCTCAATGTCGCTCGCTTACCCCGGCTTGAAGCCGCAAGGAGCCCGCTCGTGAACATCTCGAAGTTCCTGCCAGTCCCGAGCCGGGTGGTGCGGTGGATAAGGCGGCTGATAAGCCGGTTTAATAAGTGGGCAGGGTTTAGCCGATGACCGTGTTCGCCCTGGAGTTCCCTCCGGTCTCGCAACTGTTCAACTGGCCCGACATCTTGTTCCAGGACACACCGCTGGCGCTGAACAAGACCGGGTTGATCTACCTGGCCTCGCTAGTGCTGACCGCCGGATTGTTCTGGGCTGCCGGCCGGCGGCGGTCACTGGTGCCAACCGGCACCCAGACGGTGGTCGAAACCGGTATCGAATTTGTCGAGAACAGCATCATCATGCAAACCATCGGTCCTGAGGGCCGCCGGTACCTACCCTTTTTGACCACGCTGTTCTTCTTCATACTCTTCAGCAACATTTTTGAGGTCATACCGTTCATCCAGTTCCCCGCCAACTCCCGAATGGCCATCCCCCTGGCGCTCGCCCTGGTGGTGTGGGCCATCTACCACTACGTGGGCATCAGGGCCCAGGGATTGGGTACATACTTCAAGGGTGCGATTTTCCCGCCGGGGGTGCCCAAGCCGCTTTACATCCTGGTGGCCCCCATCGAGCTGCTTCAGATCCTGCTGATCCGGCCGCTGTCGCTGGCCATCCGGTTATGGGCCAACATGGTGGCCGGCCACCTCCTGCTGGTGACCTTTGCGGTGCTGTCGGCCGCCCTGTGGGGCACGGGATACCTGCCGGCGGTGCTGCCCTTCGCCGCCCTGATACTGCTGACCGGGTTCGAGATATTCGTATCGGCCCTGCAAGCCTTCATCTTCACCATTCTCACCGCCGTGTACATCGGTGGATCACTACACCCCGAGCATTAGGAGAAACACCTTGCTTTCCATCCTTGCCCAGTCGGCCACCGAAGCCGGCGAGTTCCTCGAGGGACTGAAGGCCATCGGCGCCGGTCTCGGCTATGGCTTGGCCGCAATCGGCCCCGGTATCGGTATCGGTACCGTGGTCGGCAACGCCATTACCGCCATGGCTCGCCAGCCCGAGTCGGCCGGTGTGGCCCGGACCACAATGTTCTTGGGCATCGCCTTCACCGAGGCGCTGGCCCTGATCGGTTTCGTCGTCTTCATCCTCCTGCTCCCATGAACCGGCGGCTTGGAGCCGCGGTCGCCATGGTGGTGGCCGTGGTCGCGCTCAGCGCGTCGGCGGCCGGCGCTGCCGGAGAAACGGTCGGTTCCTGCGTCTTCGACGAACTGGGCGAGGCCCGGTTCACCGGTATCGACGGCGAGGGGTTTACCGCGGTCAAGAACCTGAAAGACCAGTACAAGGCGGGTGACGAGCAGGCCAAGGAACTCAAGGAGAAGTTCGAGGAGGATCTCGAGGGCTGCCTTGAGGCCCCCAACCCGATCATCCCCGAGGTTACCGAGATCATCTGGGGCGGGGCAGCGTTCGTTGTACTCCTCCTCCTGATGCGCTGGAAGCTGTTCCCGGTGGTGAAGAACCTCATGGACCAGCGGGCCGCGCGCATTCAGGGGGCTCTCGACGATGCCGACCGGCAAAAGGACGAAGCCGCCGAGGTGAAGGCTCGCTACGAGGCGGAGCTGGCCGATGCCAAGGCCGAGGCCGCCCGTATCGTGGAGGAGGCCCGCAACCAGGCAGCCTCGGTACGGGCCGACCTTCAGGCTCGAGCCGAGGCCGACATCGCCGAGATGCGGGAACGGGCCGCCGCCGATGCCGAAGCCTCCAAGCGGCAGGCCATAGCCGACTTGCAGTCGGAGGTGTCCGACATCGCCCTGGGCGCGGCCGAGGCCGTTTTGGGCCGCACCCTGGAGGACCCCGAGACCCAGCGTCAACTGGTCGACGACTACATCGCCCGCGTGGGCGCTAACCAGTAGCGATGATAAGGCAGCGACAAGACTGGGGCGGGCCATCGCCCGCGTGGGCGCGAACCAGCAGGTGGCCATGAGCGATCGGTCTGCCGGCTACGCCGATGCCGTGGCTGCGGTGGCCCGCGCCGAGGGCAACCTCGACGTGGTGTCCGACGAGCTGTTCCGGGTGGCCCGGGCTTTGGAGAGCTCCGACGAGCTGCGCATGACTCTTTCGGACCGGCAGATTCCCGCGGCCCGCCGCCAGCAGATCGTGGAGGACCTGCTGGGCGACCGGGCATCGGACACCACCATCGCTGTGGCATCCATGATCGTGGCGGCGGGGCGGTCCTCCGACCTGGGCGGCATTGCCCGGGAGGCGGTGGAGCAAAACGCCCGCGACCGGGGTCGCTCGGTGGCCGAGGTACGAGCCGCGGTGGCGCTCACCGAGGACCAGACCGAGCGGCTGGCCGCCGCCCTCGGTGCCGCGACCGGCCACCGGGTGGACATCAAAGTGGTGGTGGATCCCAACGTCATGGGGGGCGTGATCACCACCATTGGTGATGAGGTCATAGACGGATCGGTGCGCAACCGCCTGAACCAGCTCCGGGACTCGTTCCAGTGATCCTCGGGCCGATGAATTCGATGAACGTTTCCTACCGAGGAGAGCAATGGCTGAGCTGACCATCGAGACCAGCGCCATCGCGGAGGCCATCCGCCGCAACCTGGAGGGTTTCCAGCCCAAGGTCGAGCAGGCCCGGGTGGGTCGGATCACCGAGGTGGGCGACGGCATCGCCCGTATCTCCGGGCTTCCCGGAGCGGCGGTGAACGAGATGCTCGAGTTTGAGAACGGCATGATCGGTTTGGCCCTGAACCTGGACGAGGACTCCATCGGCGCGGTGGTGCTCGGCGAGGTGGACGAGATCGAGGAGGGCCAGGCAGTCCGTTCCACCGGGGACATCCTGTCGGTTCCGGTGGGTGACGCTCTTCTGGGCCGGGTGGTGAACGCCCTCGGTGAGCCGGTGGACGGCAAGGGCCCCATCGTCGGGGCCGAAACCCGCCGCATGGAGGTGCAGGCCCCCGGTATAACCGGACGCAAGCCGGTGCACGAACCCATCCAGACCGGCATCAAGGCCATCGACTCGCTCATCCCCATCGGTCGGGGCCAGCGGGAGCTGATCATCGGCGACCGCAAGACGGGCAAGACCACCGTGGCCCTGGACACCATCTTGAACCAGAAGGGCCAGGGCGTTAAGTGCATCTACGTGGCCATAGGCCAGAAGGCCTCCACCGTGGCCCAAGCGGTGGCCACCCTGACCCAGCGGGGGGCCATGGAATACACGGTGGTGGTGGTGGCTCCCGCCTCCGACCCGGCCCCGTTCAAGTACCTGGCTCCCTACGCCGGCTGCGCCATGGGCCAGCACTGGATGGACAACGGCGGCCACGCCCTGGCGGTGTACGACGACCTGTCCAAGCAGGCCGAGTCCTACCGCCAGATGGCGCTGCTGCTGCGCCGCCCTCCGGGCCGGGAGGCCTACCCCGGCGACGTTTTCTACCTGCACAGCCGGCTGCTCGAGCGGGCGGCCAAGCTGAGCGACGAGCGGGGGGCGGGCTCGCTGACCGCGCTGCCCATCATCGAGACCAAGGCCGGCGACGTATCGGCCTACATTCCCACCAACGTGATCTCCATCACCGACGGGCAGATCTTCTTGCAGGACGACCTGTTCAAGTCGGGGGTGAGGCCGGCAGTGGATGTGGGCATCTCGGTATCCCGGGTGGGCTCAGCCGCCCAGATCAAGGCCATGAAAACCGCCGTGGGCACGCTCAAGGCCGACCTCCAGCAGTTCCGGGAGCTGGAGGCCTTCGCCGCTTTCGGCTCCGACCTGGACGCGGTGTCCCAGGCCCAGCTCGACCGGGGTTACCGCCTGACCGAGTTGCTCAAGCAGGGCATCCAGTCGCCCATGCCGGTGGAGGAGCAGGTGGTGACGCTGTACGCCGGAACCCGAGGCTACCTGGACACCATCCCGGTGGAGGATGTGGCCCGGTTCGAGGCCGAACTGCTGGAGTGGGTGCGGACTCGCAACGCCGACCTGCTGGCGGAGGTGGTCGATACCGGGGCGGTGGACGAGGAGAAACTGGAAACCGCGGTGGGGGCCTTCGCCTCCCAGTTCGAGTCGTCGGTTCAACCCGAGGGCGATGAACCCGACGCCGAGACCCAGGCCGAAGCCACCTCGGGGGTGGTGGATGCCGACTACACCCTCCCCGAAACCGATATTCAACGCCCCGAGGAGAGCTGATCCGTGGCCCGTGGTCGAGATCGAGCTCGAGATCGCACCGGTCGGTGGGCGGCGAACCGCCCCGGGGGTAACTGATCCGTGGCCGGCGGTCAGGAACGGGTGCTTCGCCGGCGAATCTCGTCGGTGCAGTCAACCAAGAAGATCACCCGGGCCATGGAGCTCATCGCCGCTACCCGGGTGGTCAAGGCCCAGCAGCGGGCCCACGCCGCCCGTCCCTACTCCACCAGGCTCACCAGCATCATCGAGGATGTGGCGGCCGGCGGGGCCGAGGCCTCGCACCCGCTGCTGGAAAGGCGGGAGACGGTGCGGCGGGTGGGGTTCGTGGTCATAGCCTCCGACCGGGGCCTGGCCGGACCGTACAACAGTTCGGTGATCAAGGCCGCCGAGCGAGAGCTGATGGATGCTCAGACCAAGGGGCAGGACTACTCGCTCATCCTCATCGGCAAGAAGGCCCAGGACTACTTCCGGTTCCGCAACTACCGCATCGACGAGGCTTTCACCGGCATGAGCGACACCCCCACCTACGATCATGCCCGCCAGGTGGCCGAGATCGTGGCCGACCGATTCGAATCGGGCTACATCGATGAGGTGATCCTGGCCTACATGGAGTTCCTCACCATCGGCACCCAAAGGGTGGCGGTGCGGCGGTTCCTGCCGCTGGAGAGCATCGACGTGATCGCCGCCTCCGGCTCGGGAGAGCTGCGGGCCGCATTCGAGTTCGAACCCTCCCCCGAGGGAGTACTCGAGTCGCTGCTACCCCGATACGTGGAGTCACGGCTTTTCTCGGCCCTTCTGGACGCGGCTGCTTCCGAGCACGCCAACCGCCAGCGGGCCATGAAAGCGGCCACCGACAACGCCGAGGAGCTGATCACCAAGCTCACCCGGGCCATGAACCGGGCCCGCCAGGACGCCATCACCACCGAGATCATGGAGATCGTGGGCGGGGCCGAGGCCCTCAAGGAAGAAAAAGAAAAAGGTGGCGGCAGCATGGCCGATCACCTCGCTGCCATCACCAACCAGTAGGAGTAAAGATGTCGGAGAATCTCAAGGACGGCCGGGTGATCACCATCGCCGGCCCGGTCATCGATGCCGAGTTCCCCCCGGACGCGCTGCCGGAGATCAACACCGCCCTCGAGTTCGACGTGAACGTGGACGGGCAGACCGTGACGGTGAAGGCCGAGGTGGCCCAGCAGATCGGTGAGGGCCGGGTTCGGGCCATCGCCCTGAAGCCCACCGACGGCCTCACCCGGGGAACGGTGGTGCGCAACACCGGCCGGGGCATGACCGTACCGGTGGGCGATGTCACTCTGGGCCACGTGTGGAACGTGGTGGGGGAGTGCCTGGACACCGACCGGGCCACCCTGGACGTGAAGGAGGAGTGGGAGATCCACCGCCCGGCCCCGGCGTTCGCCGCCCTGGAACCGTCCACCCGCATGTTCGAAACCGGGATCAAGGTCATCGACCTGCTCACCCCCTACAAGGAGGGCGGCAAGATCGGCCTATTCGGGGGGGCCGGTGTGGGTAAGACCGTGCTCATCACCGAGATGATCAACCGGGTGGCCACCCAGCACGGTGGCGTATCGGTGTTCGCCGGTGTGGGGGAGCGCACCCGTGAGGGAACCGACCTGTTTTTGGAGATGGAGGAGTCGGGGGTTCTGGACAAGGCCGCCCTCGTGTTCGGCCAGATGGACGAACCCCCCGGTGTCCGGCTGCGGGTGGGCCTGGCCGGGGTCACCATGGCCGAGTACTTCCGGGATGTTCAGAACCAGGATGTGCTGCTGTTCATCGACAACATCTTCCGGTTCGTCCAGGCCGGCTCGGAGGTGTCCACCCTGCTGGGGCGGATGCCATCGGCGGTGGGTTACCAGCCCACCTTGGCCGACGAGATGGGTGAACTCCAGGAGCGCATCACCTCGACTCGAGGCCGGTCGATCACCTCTTTGCAGGCGGTCTACGTGCCCGCCGACGACTACACCGACCCGGCACCGTTCACCTCGTTCACCCACTTCGACGGCACCACCGAGCTGAGCCGGGACATCGCCGCTCTGGGCATCTACCCCGCAGTCGATCCCCTGTCCTCCACCTCGACCATTCTCACTCCCGAGGTGGTGGGTGACCGTCACTACCGTGTGGCCCGCAGGGTGCAGGAGATCCTCCAGCGCTACAAGGAGCTCCAGGACATCATCGCCATCCTGGGTCTGGATGAGCTGTCGGAGGAGGACAAGGTGATCGTGTCCCGGGCCCGCAAGGTGCAACGGTTCCTGTCCCAGCCCATGTTCGTGGCCGAGGTATTCACCGGGCTGAGCGGGATATTCACCCCGGTCACCGAGACGGTGGACTCGTTCGAGGCCCTGGTGGGCGGTGAACTGGACGACCTGCCCGAGCAGGCGTTCTTCATGGTCGGCGGGGCCGAGGATGCTCAGCGCAAGGCGGCCGAACTCGAGGCTCAGGCGGCCTAGTGGCGCTCAGGGGACGCGAAGCATCGGCAGGCAGGGGAACCCGACCATGGCTTTGAGCATCGAGCTAGTCTCCCCCGAGGAGATCGTCTACTCCGGCGAAGCCGAGATGGTTGTGGCCCGCACCACCGACGGGGAGATCGCGTTCCAACCCGGCCACGTGCCCTTTCTGGGAGTTCTGGTTCCCGGCGATGTGCGGGTGTACACCACCGACGGCACCAAGACCACCATCGCAGTGGAGCGGGGCTTCGTGGAAATCGCCCACGACAACGTAGCCGTACTCAGCGACACCGCCACCGTATCCTGACTGCCTCCGCATAGCTGGCAGCGGTAACGGTACTTATTTCCCTCGCTTCGTAGCCCGTTTTTCGGCGGCAGCCGCACGAAGCTCAGCGTTGTAGGCAGCCCTAGCTTTCCTGCGCGCGGCGCTCCGGGTGGCAGTGTTTCGCTTCATCGCTTGCCAGATGACAAAGGCGGCCGCTGCCCGTTTCTTGTAGCGGGCCCTGGCAGCCTTCTTCCTCTCTCGGGCAATGTTCGCGGCAGCCAAGGTCGCTGTGCCCGCGATGACCAAATCGGAGTTGTCCCTATCACCATCGCTCCAGCCACTTGAACTCTCATCGGAGTCCTTGTCATCGTCCCGGCCACTTGAACCCTCATCGGAGTCCTTGTCATCGTCCCGGCCACTTGAACCCTCATCGGAGTCCTTGTCATCGTCCCGGCCACTTGAACCCTCATCGGAATCATCATCATCATCATCCCCAGAACCCCAACCACCAAAACCCACATCGGAATCATCATCATCATCCCCAGAACCCCAACCACCAAAACCCTCATCGGAATCATCATCATCATCCCCAGAACCCCAACCACCAAAACCCTCATCGGAATCATCATCATCCCCAGAACCCCAACCACCAAAACTCACATCGGAGTCGTCGTCATCGCCCCAGCCACTTGAACTCTCATCGGAGCCACCACCACCCCAGCCGCCAAAACCCCCATCGGAGCCACCACCACCCCAACCGCCGGAGCCCCCATCGGAGTCGTCATCATCACCCCAGCCCCCGAAAGCCATGGAAAATTATAGCCCCAAGCGTTACAGGTGATGCAAGGGCGATGCCGTCGCTCCGTCTCTCCATCCACCCGGCCACAGCGGGGAAGGGGTTTAGAGCCATGGCCGCGTGTTATAGCTGGCAGCGGTGACGGCATTGATCCTGGCCCGAGCTTGTAGCGCTAACATATCTGTTCTTGAGGAATCGGGTTGAGGGGCGGTCCTGGGATCGGGCGCTGGTAACGGGGGCATCCGCCGGCATTGGTCGAGCCATCGCCGTCCGCTTGGCCGATGCCGGGACCGATCTGGTGCTGGTGTCCCGCAACCGCGACCGGCTGGAGGCGCTGGCGGGGGAGCTGCGGGCCGGCGGCACCGGGCCCGACGTGGAGGTGCTGGCCGCGGATCTGTCCGACCCTGATGACCTGGCCGAGGTGGAACGGAGAGTGACGGCTAGCGAGGCCCCCATCGACCTTTTGGTGAACAACGCCGGCTTGGGCTACGAAGGGCCCTTCCACACCCAGAGCAGCTCAGAGGTGTCCGAAACCATTGGGGTGAACCTGGTAGCGCTGGTGCGGCTGACCCATGCCGCGCTGGGGCCGATGACCGCCCGGGGTCGCGGCCAGGTGATTCTCGTGTCATCCATGGCCTCGCTCCAGGGGATGCCCATGACCGCGGTCTACGCCGCCACCAAGGCATTCATCACCAGCCTGGGCGAAGCTCTTCACGAGGAGATGAAACCCAACGGGGTGGTGGTCACCACTGTGCTGCCCGGGCTGACCCGCACCGAGTTCCACCAGCGGGGAGGTTGGGATCTCAATCGCTGGCCGTCGGTGGGTTGGCAGGATGCCGATGCCGTGGCCACCGAGGCGCTGGCCGCTGCGGTCAGGGGTCGAGCCGAGGTGGTGACCGGACGGCTCAACCGGGTCTACTCGGTGGTGACCACCAAAGCTCCCCGCCGTCTGCGGCGAATAGCCATAGGCTGGGCCGCCCGCCGCCGCTAGCCGAACCGGGTTACTAGCCGAACCGGGCCACTAGCCGAACTGGGGGCTGCTAGCCGAACCGGGTTACTAGCCGAACTGGGGGCTGCTAGCCGAACTCCACCGCGGAGAAGCTGGTCAGCTTTCTCATCTGGTGGGTGGCGTTGACCAACCGGACGGTGCCCGACTTGGACCGCATTACCAGCGACTGGGTGCTGGCGTGCTGCTTGCTGTAGTGAACCCCCCTGAGCAGGTCCCCGTCGGTGATTCCGGTGGCGGCGAAAAAGCAGTTGTTGCTGCGAACCAGATCATTGGCGGTGAGCGTGGCCCCCAGGTCCATTCCCCTCTTTTCCGCTGCCTTCCTCTCCCGGTCGTTGCGGGGCCAGAGCCGTCCCAGCATCTCACCACCCATGCATTTCAGGGCCGCAGCCGAAATCACCCCCTCGGGGGTGCCTCCGATACCGAACAGGATGTCGGCCCCCGAGTCGGCCCATGCGGTCGAGATGGCCCCGGCCACGTCACCATCGGGAATCAGACGAATGCGGGCCCCGGCCTCGCGCACCTCGGCAATCAGCTCGGCGTGGCGGTCCCGATCCAGTATGACAGCGGTCACATCTCGCACCGACTCGCTCTTGGCCTCGGCCACCAGCTCCAGGTTCTGGGTGGGGGAGTTGTCCAGTGAGATACCGTGGCCGGCGCACTCCGGGCCGAAGGCGATCTTCTCCATGTACACGCAGGGGCCGGGGTTGAACATGGTGCCCCGCTCGGAGACAGCGATCACCGACAGGGCGTTGCTCCGGCCCAACGAGGTGAGCGTGGTGCCATCGATGGGATCAACGGCTATGTCGCACTCCGGGGGTGATCCATCGCCGATCAACTCCCCGTTGTAGAGCATGGGCGCTTCGTCCTTCTCGCCCTCGCCAATCACCACCACCCCGTCCATGGGTACGGTCCGCAGCAGCACTCGCATGGCCTCGACTGCGGCACCGTCGGCCCCCTCCTTGTCACCCCGACCCATCCACCGCGAAGCCGCCAGAGCGGCTACCTCGGTAACCCGGACCAGCTCCATCGCCAGGTTGCGGTCGGGGGTCTCGGGCGATGCATTCACGTTGCCCAACCGTAATGCCACCGAACCGCCAAAGGCACTATCCGCCAACAGGTTCCCAACACTTCGATTCAGGGGTTGGACAGAGCGCGGTTTCGGGTGTGGCCGGCTCATCTCGATCTGTCAGCATGGGGCAATGGTCTGGTGCTTCCAGTGCGGTGCCCCTTACGAGGAGGACGTGTTGGAGTGCGTGGAGTGCGGTGTGGCCACCTTCCCCACCCAACCCCAGCCGGCCACCGATGTGGGAGGCCACGACGAGGAGCAGCTTGCCTACGAGTTCCACGAGTGGTCCTACCGCGCCCGTGGCCGCCTGGAGGCCTCGCTCAGGGATCAAACCCTGGAGCACGCCTGGCTGGGTCCGACCCTGATCGTGTGCGAGCGTGACGAGGAGGCGGTGGACCGGGCGGTGGAGCAAGTCCTGCGGGATGAACTGCCCGAGCTCGACCAGAACCAGCCCACGGTGGTGTACGAGATGGATGAATTCGGTGATGACCAGAGGGCCGCGGTCCTGAGCGAGTTGCTGTCCGAGCACATCGCCCATGAGACAGATGACGACGGCAACCTGGTGGTGGGGGAAAACGACGAGGAGGCCGTTGACGGGTTGTTCGACCGCATGGCCGGTGCCGATGCCCCACCCCGGTTCGGACCGGGACTTCCCGGAGTTGAGCCCTACGAGGTGCTGGAAGCGCTCTTTTTGGCTGCCGATCGTCTGCGCCGCACCCTCAAGGATTCCAGGGCGGTGCAGGATTTCGTGATCGCCCACGACCAGGTGACGCAGCTCAGCCTGCCGTGGGGTTACACAGCCGACTTCTGGCGCTCGATGTTGGATTGCGCCGAACAACTACGAGACATCCTGGCAACCGACCCCGATCCGGGGGCCGGGGAAATGTCCGGGGTTGAGGCCGCAACAGCCCTGCGTGATCACCTGCGACCGTACATGTAGTTGCCACATGTGATGGCCGATCTCGCCTACTTGTCATCGGGCTTGTCATCGGGGTTCAGGTCCTCCAGGGAGCGGCGAGCGGTGTCGGGATAGAACAGGATCACGACGAGAGCGACAAGAATCGGGCCGGCCACCAGAACGGAAAAGGCGGTGCCATAACCCCAGGCATCGGCCATGAAACCGGCGGCGGCCAGCCCCGCCGCGCTCCCCGCCACCGAGGCCACCCCCAGCAACCCGTTGGACTCCGAGCGGTGAGCGGTGCCGAACAGCTCGGCCCGGTACACCCCCAGCGACGGTATGGTGGCCGCCCCCAGACATGCGCCCCCCGCGAACACCACCCACATGGGCCATCCGGTCTGGGTGAAGTGCCACAAAATCAAAAGCGCGCCGCCCGCCGAGCCCAGAGCACCGATCACCCGCCGACCCCGGAGATCGGCCAGCTTTCCGGCAAAGAGCATGCCCGGCCCGGCGGTCCAGGCGGTGAGAAGGGTGAACATCGTGATCCTGGTGGCGCTGAAACCCCGATCATCACGCAAGAAATCGTTCTGGAGCTGGGACGCGGGGGTTGAGAACACCAGAGCGGCAAATGACGTCACCGCCAGCAACCCCAGGCGAGAGCGATGCTCGGGCGGCCGCTGGGTTCGGGGTTGACGGCGGACAACCTCGAAACGCCGTGATTCGGGCAGGTGCCGAGCCACGTAAGCCACCAATGGCAAACCGGCAAGAGCCGTCAAAAAGACCAACCGCCATCCGGATGTTCCCAGGTCGGCCAGGGGCAGGAACCCGACCACCAGGCCCGAGCCCAGACCGGCAGCCAGTGCCAGCATCGAGGCCACGTAGGCTCGGGCCCCGGCCGGGGACTCCTCCATGGCGAACACCAGCACCAGCAGGGCCATGGCGTGGGACAGACCCCTGGACACGGCCTGGGTGGCCACCAGCATGCCCAACCCCAGGGCCGGGGCCGTGGCCACCGCCGCGGTGATGGATCCGGCGGCGGCCAGCAGCAGGGTGCGCCGGCGTCCCTGGCGATCACCGAGGGCGGCCACCACCACCGTTACCAGGATGCTGAGCCGGATCAACCCGAGAGCAACCCCCTCGGCCGACTTGCTGAACCCGAACTCCTGGCGGGCGAACGTGATGGTCTGGCCGATCAGCGTGCCCAGGAACCCGGCGATCACCGCCAGGATGGCCAGAAGGGCCACCACCCGGGCCTGCCGGGCGTTGAATCGAACCGGTGGATGCCACCACGGCCACTCCCGGCCCCGGCACAGGGCGCGGCGGAAGGGAATGTCGAACAGCACCTGCCACACCGGCACGGCCAGCCGGTAGTCGAACCTCTCGATGACCACAACCTGGTCGCGCCCGAGCGGCTCGACGGTGACCGTGCGCAAGTAGTGGTCGACCGGCCCCTCCACCGCAACGAACACGGCCTCCCCACAGCCCATCTCCCTCTTGCCATCTAGTTGATCGCCAGCCGGCTGGTTGATGGCTAGTTGACCGCCGGCTAGTTGGTCGGTGCCATCCTCAGCGAGGCGTTCCAGGACCATGTCGGATCGGGGGGTCAGCAGGCCGCCGGGACCGTTCAGCGCTTCATCGGCAACATCGGTACCCAGGACGCGACGAGACATCACAGAGGGCATGGGTGCGGGGCAGTTTACTTGCGGAAAAGGGACGGCCCGCGATCCACGAAGCGGGGATCGGATGGGTTGGCGGGTTCGGGCGGGCATACTGGTGGGGTGGAGCGCACCTACCGGGACAGTCGGGAACAGCAGGATCGGATCGTGGTGCACCCCGGTGGGCCACTGGAGGGGACGGTGCCCATCGGCGGAGCCAAGAACTCGGTGCTCAAGCTCATGGCCGCCTGCCTTTTGACCGTGGGCACGAACGTGATCCGCAACGTGCCCGACATAGAAGACGTGATGGTGATGACCGAGGTGCTGCGAACCATGGGGGTGTCCGTGGATCGGTCGGGCGATACCCTCACCATTGTCCGCCCCCCGGACATCAACCCCGAGGTTCCCTACGAGCTGACCGAACGGCTACGGGCTTCCACCGCGGTGCTGGGCCCTCTGCTGGCCGGAGCCGGGCAGGCCCGGGTGGCTTTGCCCGGTGGGGACGATTTCGGGTCCCGGCCCATCGATATGCACATTGCCGGGCTGGAGGCCATAGGGTGCCGGTTCGAAATCTCGGGGGGTGACATCCACGCCACCGCCGACATCCTGAGGGGCAGCTCGGTGCTGCTGGAGTTCCCCAGCGTGGGGGCCACCGAGAACGTGATGATGGCCGCGGCTCGGGCCAGGGGAACCACGATGATCGACAACGCCGCCCGGGAACCGGAGATAGCCGACCTGGCCGGGTTTCTCAACCACATGGGCGGTCGTGTCATCGGGGCGGGAACATCCACCATCGTGGTGGAGGGAGTGAGCGAGTTGCACCCCACCGAGCACACCGCCATGAGCGACCGGATCGAGGCGGCTACATTCCTGGCCGCCCTCGGAGTGGCCGGCGGGGAGATTACCCTGCAAGGGGCCCGCCCCGACCACATGGCCATGCTGTGCCGCAAGCTCGGGGACATGGGAGTGCGGACCTCATCGGATCCCGACGGCATGTGGGCCATGAGCAGGGGCCGGCCGCGCTCAGCCGATGTTTCGACCCTGCCCTACCCGGGTCTGCCCACCGACTGCAAACCGTTGCTGGTGGCCATGCTGTCGGTGGCCGAGGGGGTGGGAATCGTCACCGAGAACCTGTTCTCCGGCCGGTTCCGCTACATCGACGAGCTGATACGCATGGGGGCCGACATCCGCACCGAGAGCCACCATGCGGTCATCCGGGGGGTCGAGCGGCTGAGCGGCGCACCGGTTCGGGCTTCCGACATCCGGGCCGGGGCAGCCCTGGTGGTGGCCGGCCTGGCCGCCGACGGCACCACCGAGGTGCTGGACCCCCACCACATCGATCGGGGCTACGAGAACCTGGTCGGCAAGCTCAGCGACCTTGGGGCCGACGTCCGCCGCGAGAAGCCCGACGGTTAGCCAAGAACAAGAGCCCACCCAGCAGAACCAGCGGAACGGCAAGCAGGAGAATCTCGTCCCATCCCCCCTGGTGGGCCAGCACTTCCACACCTCCGAGTCTGCCAGACCCCCGGACCCCCACCCAACTGAGCCCTCCCTGGCTTCCCTACCGGGGGTTCTACATTTAGACTGCTCTGCGCTACCGCCATTTGGAGGAAGATTGATGGTAAGGAGTCGATTCGGGGTTCCCACCGTGCTGTGGAAGCAGTTGGCGGGTGCCGGCATGGTGGCATTGTCGTTGGCCGTGGTTATGGCAATAGCCTCATCCTCAGCCGCCGCGCAGAGCTCCACCAGCGATGGCACCACGACACAGGTGCGGATCGTTGCCCGCAAGCTGGAAAACAGCAAAATCGAATTCGCCCTCCAACCCGCCCAACCCGACGGCACATGGGGTGAGCGCCTTCTGCCCCAAACCCGCTACTTCCCCCCCGGTGCCCCCACCAACCGCTGGCTGGCCAGCTCCCCACTCACCGTAGGAATCACAACGGCCCGCATCGTTGCCCGCAAGCTGGAAAGTGGCCGGGTTGAGTTCGCCCTTCAACCCGCCCAGCCCGACGGCACATGGGGTGAGCGCCTTCTGCCCCGAACCCGCTACTTCCCCCCTAGTGCCCCCACCGGCCGCTGGCTGGTCAGCTCCCCCCTCACCCTCCCGCAAAACCAATTCACCGCCATCAGCTCCGGATTGTTCCACTTGTGCGGGTTGCACACCGGCAGCACCGCGGCCTGCTGGGGCCTCAACGGCTACGGCGAGGCGGAGGCCCCGCAAGGACAATTCACCGCCATCGCCGCCGGCCCGTATTACTCCTGCGGTTTGCGCCACAACAGCACCATCGAATGCTGGGGCGACAACAGATACGGCCAGACGGAGGCTCCACAAGGACAATTCACTGCCATCGCCGCCGGCCATTTGCATGCCTGCGGATTGCGAACCAACAACACCATCACCTGCTGGGGCGACAACGAATACGGCCGAGCAGTGGCCCCAGAGGGAGAGTTCACCGCCATAGCCACCGGCTGGCACCACTCCTGCGGATTGCGTGCCGATAGCACCATCGCCTGCTGGGGCGACGACGAATACGGCCGAGCAGTGGCCCCAGAGGGAGAGTTCACCGCCATAGCCACCGGCGAGTACCACTCCTGCGGGTTGCGAACCAACAACACCATCGCCTGCTGGGGAGGCAACTCGTCCGGGCAGACGGAGGCCCCGCAAGGGCAGTTCACCGCCATAGCCACCAGCAGTGGGCATACCTGCGGGTTGCGCGCTAACCGCACTGTCACCTGCTGGGGCGACAACAGCTACGGCCAGACAGTGGCCCCAGAGGGAGAGTTCACCGCCATCACCGCCGGCTTGTTCTACTCGTGCGGGTTGCTCACCGACAAAACCATCGAATGCTGGGGCATCTCCAACCTACGCATCAGGTAGGGGTGGTCCTAACTCAAAGACCTGCTGAACAACGGCTCACCAGTGGGCTTGTAGTCTCTGCACGGTGGATTGGGGGATCTTTACTGTGCTGTGTTTTGAGGTTGTAGCCGGTGCAGAGTGTTCAAAGCCAGGTTACCCATATCGGCCTTGATGGTTTTGTCCAGCATGGTGCCTTGAGGCAAAGTGTTCTCCAGTTCCCCCCAATCGACACCTTTATGTAATCTGCGTTTCACAGCACGATGGCGACGAGGTAACTTCAGGTCCGAGGGGCTCATTCGTCTGAACCACCATTCCAGGTCGGAGTGAAGGACTCCGAGCTGTTCTCGCATGACCCAAAGATCATAAAAATCGCGAGGCTTCACACGGTCGCCTAAAGCAAGGACTTTCATCGCAGCTATGGAAGGCAGTGGAGCGCACGGTATTAATGACTGTTGCCGCATCCAATCGGAGTCGGTGTATAACGGCAACATCACCTGCTCGCCTCTCAAAACATCGGCTAAGCCAGTGTTTATCTCAAACTTGATCTTCCTCTTACCTCCATTGATATTCGTGAAGTAAAGCAGCAGCTTCGGGAACCTCGCTGAATCTGGTGGGATCACTTCAATCTCCTCAAAATCAAGATCGCCCAGACAATCTCTTATTGAGTGAAGCACATCCCATAGCCTCTTGATATCGCCCGTGTATGTGACATCAATGTCCTCAGAGTAGCGTCCTTGCTGCTTATCTATATGGAATTTGTGAAGACAAGTACCGCCGATCAGAACAAAATTGTCTAATGCCTCTTCCGCTTTTACCCAAGTATGTAAAACCGCTTCGAGTAGCAAATCCTGCTCGACCTGCTGAGCCTCACGCCAGGGAACCTGCTGCCTCCATTGCTTAATAGTCTCACGGTTGAGCATCAGACATCGGGGTCGAATTCGCGCCACTGGGTGACATTCCAACGGTCGTCTATTTTCACCCAGCCTTCTTCACGGTCATATTCATCGATATTGGTATCATAGTGAACACGGCGTGGGTTGACCGGAAGAGTGGATCGCAACGGGTCGGTGTCGAACTCAACACCCATGTAATCCGCCATTGCGTCTAGCACGTATCCGGCTCTTTGCCGTGTGCTGTGACCGTACAGATATGCTGCGTCTGCCAGTTCGTAGGGGTCAACCATGGACACTTGGCGTAGCTTGGGAGCATCAGGGTCGGTGGGTGCTGGAACTATGGTCTCCCTGGAGTCCAGCATCTCGGCCACCACGTTCAAGTAAATGTGCCCACCGCGCCGTTTTGGACGTTCCATCAAATCCAGCAGGGTCACCTCCGGGGTAGATAACAGTAAGGCCTTCTTGGAGTTTCCCCACCCTGTTACCATCTGACGCTTCCGGGTTGGGAACCGTGCCAAGTCATTTTTACGGGCGAATCGCATTCCGTGGACCCCGATGCTACGTGTCCGCAAGGCAGCGGTGGTAGCCAGGGTGGTGGTTTGGATCGCTTGATGCGTCACCCCGTAAATGCTGGCAGCGGTGAGGTATCCCACATAGTAGGGGTGACCGAGGTAACGCATCATTTCGTCGAGGAACGAATCCACCCAGATTCGATGATTGCGGGCAGGCACCCAGCCTCCGGTGGTTACGCAAACCATTTCACCTGCCTGTCGCGCCCCTCGGAGACGGTGCGGAACCTGAAGTTGAGAGCAGCCGAGCCAGCGGGCGATCTCACCCGCGGAAGCGAAAGTGCGTTCCTGACTGATCATCCACTCCGAGAGTTCACGCGCAGCGACCAAACCCATACGTACAGACTACTATATCGACACACAATTTGTAGCGGAGCTTGTGTGTGACAGCAGCGCGGCTACAGCCCGCAGACACCCTCATCCACTTTCGCAGGGCTAAAACCCCATGTCAGAGGGTATATAGCTAGCACTATGTATGATTCTCTACGCTGTGGGTAGGGGTGGTCCCGACTCGGCGGGTGGGAGCCCTCATAGTTGAGGAGTTTGACGGCGAGGTTGGCGAAGCGATCCCTGGTTGAGACAATGGGGGAGTGCAGGAGGCCGTTGCCAAGGTGATCGAAGCCATCCGCCCCGCGGTGCAGGCCGACAACGGGGACATCTACTTGCGAGAGGTGAACGAGACCACCGGCGTGGTCACCGTAGAGCTGGTGGGAGCCTGCGTGAGCTGTCCCGCCTCAACCGTCACCCTGAAAGCCGGGGTGGAACGAATCCTCAAGGACCGGGTGGAAGGGATCACCGAGGTGGTGAACATCGGCCAAACCCTGCTGAGCGACGGCTCACCGGTAGGTCTGTAGCCTCCACACCGATCGAAAACGCTTTAGACTTGGGCCGCTCTGCGGTATGGCCAGGAAAGAGGAAGATCCATGGCAAAGAGGCAAATCGGAGTTCCCACCGTGTTGGGGAAGCAGTTGGCGGCTGCCTGCGTCGCCGCGTTGTCGTTGACCGCAGTTATGGCAATCGCCCCATCCTCAGCAGCAGCGCAAAACCCCACCAACGATGACACCACGACACAGGTGCGCATCGTCGCTCGCAAGCTGGAAAACAGCAAAGTTGAATTCGCCCTCCAACCCGCAGAAACCGACGGCACATGGGGCGAGCGCCTCCTACCCCAAACCCGCTACTTCCCCCCTGCTGCCCCCACCAACCGCTGGCTAGCCAGCTCCTCGCTGCTTGTGGGAATTGCAAAGGTCCGCATCGTTGCCCGCAAGCTGGAAAACAGCAAAGTTGAATTCGCCCTCCAACCCGCCCAACCCGACGGCACATGGGGTGAGCGCCTGCTACCCCAAACCCGCTACTTCCCCCCTAACGCCCCCACCAACCGCTGGCTAGCCAGCTCCCCACTCACACTTCAATTTTCTAAATCAAACCAATTTACCGCTATCACTGCTGGCTGGGCCTACTCGTGCGCAATACGCACCGACAAAACCATCACTTGC
Source organism: Candidatus Poriferisocius sp. (assembly GCF_965202595.1). GTDB lineage: Bacteria > Actinomycetota > Acidimicrobiia > Acidimicrobiales > Bin134 > Poriferisocius. The sequence continues at coordinate 1,163,865 of NZ_OZ241836.1, read as the reverse complement.
TGGGGTTCCAACTACACCGGTCAAGCAGTAGCCCCGGCAGGACAATTCACCGCCATCACCACCGGCTCGTTACACTCATGCGGGTTGCGCACCAACAAGACCATCACCTGCTGGGGCGATAACGAGTTTGGCGAAACAAAAGCACCAAGGGGACAATTCACAGCCATCACCGCCGGCTCGTCACACTCATGCGCAATACGCACCGACAAAACCATCACTTGCTGGGGCAGCAACAGCAACCTGGACGACAACTACACCGGTCAAGCAGTAGCACCGGCAGGACAATTCACTGCCATCACCGCCGGCAGCTACCACTCGTGCGGGATACGCACCAACAACACCATCACCTGCTGGGGCAGCAACGAGTTTGGCCAAACAAAAGCACCAAGGGGACAATTCACAGCTATCACCGCCAGCTTATTGCACTCGTGCGGCTTGCGTACCAACAACACCATCACCTGCTGGGGCAGCAACCTAAGTGGTCGGGCAGAAGCACCTGAAGGACAATTCACAGCTGTCACCGCCGGCTGGGACCACTCATGCGCAATACGCACCGACAAAACCATCACTTGCTGGGGCAGCAACAGCGACCTGGACGACAACTACACCGGTCAAGCAGTAGCACCGGCAGGACAATTCACTGCCATCACCGCCGGCAGCTACCACTCGTGCGGGATACGCACCAACAGAACCATCGAATGCTGGGGCAATAACGACACCGGCCAAGCAGTGGCCCCGGCTGGACGATTCACTGCCATCACCGCCAGTGGGTGGCATGCCTGCGGGTTGCGCACCAACAACACCATCACCTGCTGGGGAGACAACGAATACGGTCAGACCGAAGCGCCGGAGGGACAATTCACCGCCATCACCACCGGCTCATCGCACTCGTGCGGGTTGCGCACCAACAACACCATCACCTGCTGGGGAGACAACGAATACGGTCAGACCGAAGCGCCGGAGGGACAATTCACCGCCATCACCACCGGCTCATCGCACTCGTGCGGGTTGCGCACCAACAACACCATCACCTGCTGGGGAGACAACGAATACGGTCAGACGGAAGCCCCAAAGGGACGATTCACCGCCATCACCACCGGCTCATCGCACTCGTGCGGGTTGCGCACCAACAACACCATCACCTGCTGGGGAGACAACGAATACGGTCAGACGGAAGCGCCGGAGGGACAATTCACCGCCATCACCGCCGGTGGGTGGCATGCCTGCGGGTTGCGCACCAACAACACCATCACCTGCTGGGGAGACAACGAATACGGTCAGACCGAAGCGCCGGAGGGACAATTCACCGCCATCACCGCCGGCTCATCTCACTCGTGCGGGTTGCATACCGACAACACCATCACCTGCTGGGGAGACAACGAATACGGTCAGACGAAAGCCCCAAAGGGACGATTCACCGCCATCACCACCAGCAATGTCCACACCTGCGGGATACGCACCGATGGCACCATAACCTGCTGGGGCAGACACAACCTCCGCATTGTGTAAAGGGGTGGTCGTGGCTCTAGATCTGGTGAGTGGTGGCTCGCTGGTGGGGCTGTAGCCTCTGCTTCGGTATGGTTCCACAGCAAACGGGTACATGGTTCAGCAGCCATGTGATCGTCACCCAGATGCTTATTGCCACCAATGTGGCTGTGTTCATTGCGAGCGTGGCCTTGGGGGACAGCCTTACCGGCACACCAAGCGAAAATGGTCTGATCCTCGAGGCCGCCACTCGGGGAGTAGCCATCGATGTGCTCAACGAGTGGTGGAGGGTGTTCACCGGCGGGTTCCTGCACCATGGACTGTTTCATCTGGCGGTCAACATGTACTCGCTCTTCATATTGGGGTTGATACTGGAGCAGTCCCTGGGCCGGATCCCGTTTGCTGCGGTGTATTTCTCGTCGCTGGTGAGCGGGTCGTTCGGAGCCCTCCTGGAAACTCCCGACGCGCTGGTGGCTGGGGCATCGGGAGCCATCTTCGGGCTGCTGGGTGCTTACGCAGCTCTGTCCCTGAACCAGGGGGTGAGCTTGTTCCGGACCCCGCTGGGGATGATCCTGATCATCAACCTGGCGATCAGCCTCTTCGTTCGGTCGATCTCGCTGGGTGGCCACATCGGTGGACTCCTCGGCGGGTTCATCGTGGGGATGGCCACGGCTCAGGCCTTCCGGCGGCAGTACCACCCCATCGCGATCATCCTGCTGGTTGCGGTCGTCGTCGCTGCCGGTTCCTTCGCCGGTGCCCTCTGGGCCGCCACCCGCTGGGCATGAGGGCCGGCGGGGGTGGGTTCAGAATTGGTTGCGCAGGGTCTTGAGGTTGCGCCGCCACACCCATTCGAGGATGCGGGCCCCGATTATGTCGCCCAGCGGGCCTCCCATCCACCAGGGAAAGCGCAACTCCTCGGCCCAGCAGAACTCGGTGCGATTGGTTCCGGCGGCCCTCAGGGTGAAGCGGCCCTCGCCGGCAACCAGACCGGTGTGGCGTACACCGATGGCGGCCCCTTCGATCCACTCGGTAACCACCATGGTGTCGGTGAGCCGGAAGGGGCCTATTTGGGTGAGGCACTCGAAGGCCGTGCCCACCCCCTCGGTTTGAGGGCTGCTGAAGGCGATCGACCGGGCGTCGGCCATCCACTCCGTATGGCGGTCGATGCGACGCACATACTCCCAGACCGCATCCAGGGGGGCCTCGATGGTTGTGGATACCCGGATTCTGGCCACCCCCCAAGTTTATGGCCGGTTTAGCTGGATCACCGGATCGGTTTTGATGGCCGGTTTAGCTGGATGGCCGGTTTAGCTGGATCGCCGGATCGGTTTTGATGGCCGGTTTGTGGCGGCACGAGCCGTAGGATCATGGGCATGGCCGATACCGACATCGAGTTCTTCTGGGATCCCATCTGCCCGTTTGCCTGGATCACCTCTCGATGGGTGACCGAGGTGGTTCGCCAGCGGGACTATTCGGTGGACTGGCGGTTTATCTGCTTGTCGATCCTGAACGAGAACAGCGACTACGACGGCTTTCCCGACGGCTACCGGGAGCTGCACCACAAGGGTCGGCGGATGCTGCGGGTGGCTCAAGCGGTGCGCCAGGAGCACGGACCAGCGGCGGTCGGCCCGCTGTACACCGCCTACGGGCACACCATCTGGAACCCCGACCCCAACATCCGCTCATCAATGGACAAGGTGGCCTCCGAAGAGCACCTGGCCGCCGCGCTGGAGCGAATCGGCGTGGCCCGGGAGCTGGCCGGCCGGGCCGGGGACGAGTCGTTGGACGATGCCCTGCGGGACTCCACCCAGGAGGCGCTGAGGCGCACGGGGCCGGATGTGGGCACCCCGATCATCACGTTTCACCATGATCGGGGGACCACCTCGTTCTTCGGACCGGTGGTGAGTCAACTCCCGCCGCCGGAGGATTCGGTGCGCCTGTGGGACGCGGTGGTGACCCTGGCCTCATGGCCGTCATTCGCCGAGCTGAAACGCTCCCAGCGCGACGATCTGGTCTTCCCCGCGATCTAAGCGGGTGCCGGTACGAACACTGCTCTTCTCCTCGACCTAGACGAGTGCCGACATGAACTGCTCTTCTACGCGACCTCAGCAGGTGCCGGTATGAAAGCGAACCCCCAATGAATGCATCCGCAGGGCCTGACGAGGTTGCCTACCTGGATAATGCCGCCTCCACCCCGCTGTGCCGGGAGGCGGCTGAGGCGATGGCTCCGCTGCACCGGGAGCTTTACGCCAACCCGACCGGAGCGCACTGCTTGGCCCGGGCCACCCGGCGGCGGATTGACGATGCCCGTGACCTGATGGCCGAGGCCCTCGGGGCCGAACCCGGTGAGATCGTGTTCACCGGCGGGGGCACCGAGAGCGACAACCTGGCCGTGGTCGGCCGTTACCGGCGAGCGGGCGGGGTGCCGGTGTGCTCGGCCATCGAGCATCACGCGGTGCTGGAGCCGGTGGAGCACCTGGGGGGCCGGGTGGTGGCGGTGGACAGCACCGGGGTCATTGATTGCGAGGCCCTGGCCGCGGCCCTGGACGAGGACGTGACCGTGGTATCGGTGATGCTGGCCAACAACGAGACCGGCATGGTGCAGCCTCTGAGCCGGGTGGCCGAGGTGGTGCGCTCGGCTGCTCCCCGGGCCGTGCTGCACACCGACGCGGTGCAGGCCTTTCCCTGGCTGGACGTGGCCACCGCCGCCGCCGGAGCCGGCATGATCTCGGTGAGTGCTCACAAGTTCGGGGGGCCCAAGGGGGTAGGGGCGTTGGTGGTGCGCGCCGGGGTGGAACTGTCCCCGCTGCTGCTGGGGGGCGGCCAGGAGTGGGGGCTGCGCTCGGGCACCCACAACGCGGCCGGCATCGTGGGCATGGCCGCCGCCGCCGAGGTCGTGGTGAAGAACCGGGACGACCAGGTGGTCCGACTGGCCCGGCTGCGGGATCGGCTGGCCGGCGGGGTGCTGGGTACGGTGGAAGGGGTGGTGGAAACCGGAGACCGGTCGGCCAAGGTGGCCGGGTCGGTCCATTTGTGTTTCGAGGGCATTGAGTCGGAGGCCCTGCTGTTCTTGCTGGAGGATGCCGGGGTGTACGCGTCGGCCGCCTCGTCGTGCTCCAGCGGCGCTCAGGATCCGTCGCATGTCCTGGCGGCCATGGGCTACGACCGGGGGCTGGCCGGGGGATCGCTGCGCCTGTCGCTGGGCTACGAGACCACCGAGAGCGACATCGACCGGGCGCTGGCCGCCATCCCCACCGCGGTCGCCCGCCTCCGCGCCCACGGCCCGGGCTGAAGCCATGAGAGTTCTGGCTGCCATGTCGAAGGGAGCAACCCCCAGCCACCACCCAGTACCGGAGGTGACGAAATGAGGGTTCTGGCCGCCATGTCGGGAGGAGTGGACTCGTCGGTGGCTGCGGGGCTGCTGGCCGAGCAGGGTCACGATGTGGTGGGGGTCACCCTCAAGCTGTGGGGAGGGGAGTCGGACACCGGCTGCTGCTCGGTGTCAGATGTGCAGGATGCCCGCCGGGTGGCCGACCGGCTGGGTCTGGAGCATCACGTGTTCAACTTCGGCGATGCCTTCGAGCAGCGGGTGGTAACCCCCTATGTGGATGGCCACGCCGGCGGGCTTACCCCCAACCCCTGCATCGAGTGCAACCGGCACATCAAGTTCGACAAGCTGATGGTGCGGGCCGAGGCCCTGGGCTTTGACGCGGTGGCCACCGGCCATCATGCTCGCCTGCTGGACACCGGCGGCGGGCCCCGTGTGCAGCGGGGGGTGGACACGGCCAAGGATCAGTCCTACGTGCTATACATGTTGAGCCAGCAGCAGATGGCCCGGCTGATGCTGCCGATCGGTCACCTGACCAAGGCCGAGGTCCGCGAGCGGGCTGCCGATCTGGGCCTGCGCAACTCGGCCAAGCCCGACAGTCAGGATGTGTGTTTCATTGCCAACCGGTCGGGGGGCAGGCGCGGCTTTCTGGCCCGGCGGTTGGGCGAGATGCCGGGAACCGTGGTCGATGCCGACGGAACGGTGCTGGGCTCGGTGGAGTCGGTGCCGGCGGTGACCATCGGACAGCGCCGGGGGCTGAACCTGGGCGGAAACGATGAACCCCGGTACGTGACCGGCGTGGACATCGCCTCGGCCCGGATCACCCTGGGCCGGCGGGAGGATCTCTACACCGACACCCAGGACGTGATTGGCATCCAGTGGACCGGCGAGGCGGTAAACGGCCCGGTGGACATCCAGGCCAGCGCCCACGGTACCCCCATGGTCGGCACGGTTACGGAAAGCAGAGCAAGGGAGGGCGAACCAGGCGGCCCGCACCCCGCCCCCATGGTCGGCACCGTTACCGCCAGCAGAGGAGGGGGCAGTTGCGAGATCCGTTGGGTTGAGCCGCAGCGGCGAGTAGCCCCCGGCCAAGCCCTGGTGTTCTACCAGGGTGATCTGGTTATAGGCGGCGGGGTGGCAGCGTGACCTGTTGAAACCAACAGTCCTGGGGTAGGGGGGGTTATTGGCCTGCAAATTGCGGTAGTCACGTTATTCTTGTAATGTGACTACATGGAAGTTGGTATAAGGGAATTGAAGGCAAAGCTGTCCGAGTTCATCGGGATTGCTTCCGAGGGTGAACCGGTGTTTATAACCGATCGAGGCCGCCCGGTAGCCCAGCTAGGACCTCTACCAGGCTATTCGGCCATAGAACGAGGGATACGGGAAGGCTGGATCGAGCCCTCGAAACGCTCCGGGTTGGAGTCGACACAGCGCTTTTTTGCCAGAAAAGGGGTGCTTGAAGTTCTCGATGAGGATCGCGGGTGAGTTTGTATGTTGACACAAGCGCTCTGCTGAAGCGCTATGTGGCCGAACACGACTCTGACCTGGCCGAAGAGTTGATGGCAGCAGACCCGGTGTTGGTCACATCCAGATTGACCGAAATAGAGATCAGGCAAAACCTCACTCGCCTCCTCCACCCGGACGAAGCAGCCAGAGCCAAGAGCCAGTTTCTCAAGGACTTGGATGCATTACATATGGTAAGCCTGGATGTCGTAATCGTCAGTGAGGCAGCCAGGATCGCAGAGCAAACCCTTTGCCGATCGCTGGACGCGCTGCATCTTGCCTCCGCTTTTCGTACCGGACCAGCAACCACCCTGTTGACCTTCGACAATCGCCAAGCACAAGCCGCCAGATCATTGGGGTTGACCGTTATCGGGGCATGATCATGGCAGTTCCCCGGTCTCGAGGAGCTTCTGGAACTGGGCCTCGTCCAGGACTGGGACCCCCAGTTTCTCGGCCTTGTCCAGTTTGGAAGCACCGGGGTTCTGGCCCACCACCAAAGCAGTGGTTCTGGATGACACGCTGCCGGGGGATTTACCCCCCCGGGCCTTGATGGCCGCCCCCACGCCGTCACGGGTGTAGCCCTCGAGCCCGCCGGTGACCACGATGGTCATGTCGGCCAACGTCTGGGGCCGCGCGCCGACCCCGGTGCCGACCCCGGAGGTATCGTCAGCGAAGTTGAGTCCCGCGGTTCGGAGCTTCTCGATGATTTCCCGGTTGGCCGCCGACTGGAAGAACTCGTACACGCTCTCGGCAATAACCGGCCCGATTCCGTCCACCTCGGCCAATTCCTCCATCGATGCCTCCATGATCCGGTCCAGGTGTCCAAACTCTCCGGCCAGAACCTCGCTGGCGGTATCACCCAGGTGGCGGATGTTCAGTCCTATGAGCAGCCGGGCCAGAGGTTGCTGCCTGGAGGTGTCGATGGCGGCCTTCAGGTTGGACATGGAGAGGTCGGCAAAGCTCCCCAACTGAGCCAACTCATCGACCGGTAGGGTCAACCGGCCCCCACCGTCGATCTCCGTGCTCCAGTCCGACTGCCGGGGCTGCTCGACCATCGCCAAATCCAGGTCGAACAGATCACCGAAGTCGTCAACCAGCCCCAGATGGAAGAGCAACCTGGCTTTCTGCTTGCCCAATCCCTCCACGGCGGTCGCAGGGATGGCCTTGGTCGTTTCGGCCCTTTTTGGGGTTGAGGCGGTGAAGCGGATTATCCGCTGCAAGTCCTGGTCCTGTTGCGGATCCAGGTTCATTCCTGGCGGTGAGAGTCGGGTCGGTTGGGAAACGAACGCCCCGGTAGGTGGCGGGCTGGTTTCCGATGCCTGCGGGCCTGATGCTTCAGAAGCCGAAGCTCCAAGGTTCACCCCAGCTCGGCGCAGCTTATCGATGGCGATCCGGTTGACCCGTGACCCCAAGAAGTCGTGAACGTTGCCGGCCACCTGGGACCCGACACCTTGGACCTCGGCCAATTCTTGGGCGGAAGCCCCGATTACATCGTCCAGATGCGGGAAAGCCTGGGCTATCAATGCGGCGGTTTTGGATCCCAACCCGTCAATTTTCAACGCGACCAGTAGCTCGGCCAAAGAACGCCGCTTCAGATCCTCAATCGATGCGGCCAGCTTGTCGCGCCGCTCGGCGTTCATCTGTGACAGTGCTGCTATCAAATCAGTGTCCAGGATCAGCTCCGTGCCGCCGTCCAGCACTGCACTCCAGGAGGTGCCCTTCAATGCTTCAAGGCGCTCGAGGTCCAAGCTGTAGATGCTGCTCACATCGGTTATGAGGCCCAGTTTGATGAACAAGCGCACCCGCTGCTCGCCGAGGTGTTCGATGTCAAGGGCGTTGCGGGCAGCGAAGTGCTCGATCCAACCCCGGAGCTGCTCGGGACATCGGGCGAATCGGCAGTAGTGGGCGGCATCACCCTCTTTGCGGACCAGCGGTTCGGCGTGGGGGCAGGGGCATACTGCGGGAAATTCCCACTCGGGCAGATCGGGGGGGCGGTCGGCCAGGACCGGCCTCAGCACCTCGGGAATCACATCGCCGGCTTTGCGAACCACCACGGTGTCGCCCGGACGCACATCCTTGGCCCGCACCTGATCCTCGTTGTGCAGGGTGGCCATGGCCACGGTGGAACCACCGACGAAAACCGGCTCCAGCACTGCGAACGGAGTGGCCTTGCCCTTGCTGCCGATGGATACCTGGATCCCTTGCAGCTTGGTGGCCCTCTCCTCGGGGGGGAGCTTGTAGGCAATTGCCCAGCGGGGGGCCCGGCTGGTGGCCCCGAGTTCCTGCTGGAGGTCCAGACGGTCGATCTTGATCACCGCGCCATCGATCTCATATGGCAGGCTGTGGCGCTCAGCCTCGCAGTGCTCCACAAACCTCCAAGCTGCATCTAGGGAACTCACCGTGGTGGTTTCCGGGTTGATGGGTAGGCCGAGATCGGCCAGCAAATTCAGGGTGTGGCTGTGGCTGGCCAGATCGGGGCCTCCCCGCATCTCGCCGGCCTGGTAGCACCACATCGCCAGTCCCCGGGTGGCGGTGATGGATGGATCCTTCTGGCGCAGCGAACCGGCGGCGGTGTTTCGGGGATTCACGTACCGGGGCCTGCCCTCCGCCTCCTGCTGGGCATTGAGGGCATTGAAAGCGGCCAGTGGAAGGTATACCTCACCCCGCACCTCCAGCACCTCGGGTGCTCCGGCAGCAAGCCGGTGGGGAAGCGACTTGATGGTGAGGATGTTGGCGGTGATGTCCTCACCCACCCGACCGTTTCCCCGTGTAGCGGCTTGGACCAGCACCCCGTTCTCGTAGCGCAGCGACACCGCCAGCCCATCGAACTTCAGCTCGCACACCAGTTCGCCCAGCTCGGGGGAGCCCAGGACCCGCCGGGCCCTATCGGCCCAGGCATTCAGCTCGCCCCGGTCAAAAGCGTTGTCCAGCGACATCATCGGCACCCGGTGCTCCACCGGGGCGAACATCGTGGCCGGGTCGGCTCCAACCGTCTGGGTGGGGGAGTCGGGGCGGGCGAACTCCGGATGGGCGGTTTCCAGCTCCACCAGCTCCCGCATGAGCCCGTCGTACTCGGCATCGGAAATCTCCGGGGCGTTGCTCACGTAGTAGCGCTGGTTGTGATAGCGGACAAGCTCGGTCAGCTCAGCAATCCGCTCCTCTGCCCCCCTGGTCACTCGTCGCACTCTACCCCGATGCGGACCGGCAGCGAGGTGGGAATGCTTTACAACATCCAGGTAGTTATGGCCTCCAATACCGTATTAGGGAAGAAGTCGGGGCGGGCCTCGGCAAAGAAACGGGGGCGTTCACGGACAAAGCACCGGAACTCGGCGAAAACCGCTCCTGCATACGCAGCGGCCTTCGCCAAGATGCCGGATACGTACCCTAGTTCGGCAACCCAATCATCCGCAGCAGGATGATCACGCCTGCAAAAACCGCCGTGAACACCACTCGGCGGGCATGACTCGGTTGCGTGATGAACCTGGCTACACAACTCAGCCAATGGTGCATCAGTGTCATGTGCTTTCTCCTTGATTCAGTAGAACGATATCCAAATTGTTGTACAGACAACAGCGGCGGCAGGTGCAAACCGAACAGCCCCTTGAGCGATTCTCGGGAAACCAGTCTGGCTGGCAGCTACCAGAGTGCCTAAAGATACCGGTGGCGTGCACACCGTTTGCCACGTCCCCATCCGAGCCGCGGAAGTGGCATCATAAACGGGATCCAACACCTTGTTGGCTAAATCCACGGAGTCTCTAAAATCATGCCCTCCACACGCCCAACTGGGAAGCCCCCAACATTGGGCCAGAGCCTGATCATCCGAGTTGCCAAGCAGGGGAACACTGCTGGAGATCGGTACCACCGTGAGAGCGGCAGTCAGAACCGCGGCAGTAAGCGCTAGGGCGAAGACCCTGCGGGGACTACGCAGTGAGACACGAGAGGTGTCAGCCATTGCTGTTCCCCCCGCGCTGTGTGTGTGTGTGTGTGTGTGTCGCTGGAGCGGTCACGCCCAAACGACTTGAAGGTTGCTTTCAATCTCATGGGTCAAACATAGCGCACTGCGAATCGCAGTTCAAGTACAACTCGCAACCACCGGCGACACCTGCCGACCTACCAACTTCGGCGGCAAAACGGCGAGCTCTACTGATACGGAGTGCAGTGTGGATGGTTTGGGCTGGGGTGGGGGAGGTGCTGTAGTGGGGGCCGTGAGGGGTCTTCGGGGAGATCGATTGTGGGTGTGGGGGGTGCGGGGGTGGTGGGCGGCGTTGCCGTTCACTGCCGGGCCGGTTCTGGCCGATGCCCTGCACGAAACATCGCCGTCGTGGAGATCGACCTCGTCGCTGGGATTATGGGTACTGTGGGCACTGGTACTGGTGGGCATCCTGCTGGCTCATCCGGTGACGCTGGTCCTGGTTCGGTTGGCGCTGCCCTCGGCGGTGGCCGCGCTGGTGTGGGCCGGACTGGGCGGGGCCGGCTGGGATGAGGTTGCCCTGGTGGCAGCGATCACCGCCGCGGTGGCCGCAGCCTCGCTCAGCGCTCCGGTGGGCCAGGTGCTCGTGAACGGGATCTCCTACGGCGATGAGATCAGGCTGCTGCTGCGACCCCCGGCGATGCTGGTGGCCGGACCCGTGCCGGCCGCGGCGGCCATCACCGTGGGCGGCTTGCTCAGCGGACCCCTGCTTCTGGCCGCCGAGCACTGGGTGGCAGGGGTGGTAATCACGGTGGTGGGCGGGCTTTTGGCAGTAGTAGGGGCCCGTTCCCTCTACTCACTAACCCGGCGATGGCTGGTTTTCGTTCCCGCCGGGGTGGTGATCCACGATCATCTCGCGGTGCAGGATCCACTGCTCTTGCGCCGCCGGGTGGTGGCCGTCCTCGGCCCTGCCCCGCAAGGATCAGATCAAGGATCAGACACAGTTGACCTGAGCACGGGGGCGGCCCCACAAGAATCAGACACGGTGGACCTGAGCATGGGGGCGGCCGGCTTGATCCTGGAGCTGGCCATGACCCAGCCGATCACCCTGACCCCACCCACCCGTCGGGCGAATCGCGCCACCGGCGACACGAGTACCGGTGACATCAAGACAACCGCGGTTCTGATCGCCCCCTCCCGCCCCGGCCTGGCCACCACCCTTGCCCGCCAGCGCCTAACCGGCTAGGAAGCGTTGAAGCACCAGCCCCGAGGACAAACAAACACCTAACCGGCTAGGAAGCGTTGAAGCACCAGCCCCGAGGACAAACAAACACCTAACCGGCTAGGAAGCGTTGAAGCACCAACTGATGGTGTCGGCCTGCTCGGGACCGGCGGCGAGGGGCCAGTAGGTGACCTCAACACAGTTCCGCTCGGCCTGAAGCCTCTCGATCACCTTCCCCTCATCGGGGCGGAAGGTGAACCGGTTGATATTGGGCATGTGGCGTACCTGCTCCGGGGGAATGTTCACACCGTTGAGCGCCAGGCGGGCATCGTAGCCGGTGGCGAGATCCACCCCCACTGTCTCTTGCGAGAGGACCTCGGCGTTGCGAGGGGGAATGAGCGCGTCCACCGCAGCGTTGCCGGAGATGGTCACGTCAATGTCGTCGGTGTCGGCCAGGAACAGCGCCAGCAGGATGGCGGCTATGCCCACCAGGGCTGCGGCTCCCAGAAGTAGCCGTCGCAACAAGTTGAAGTTCCGCACTTTCTCAGTGTGCCCGCTACCGATGGCGAGATACACCCCGGATGACTTTGGATTGGGCGAGTCACAGGAACCACTCCGAGCAGGCAGTACCCTCAAAGCGTGCCCGAAATGAAGGAGATCGGTACCCTCAAAGCGTGCCCGAAATGAAGGAGATCGGTCGAGTTCTGGGCAAGCGCTACCGGCTCGTGTCGTTCATCGGCTCGGGCCGGTTCACCAATGTGTTCCTGGCCCACGACCTGTCGCAATCCTGCTGGGTAGCCGTCAAGCTGCTGCCGGCGGAGGTTCTGCCCGCAGGATGGGCCACCGACCCGAACCTTGCCGACCGCTTTGTCGAGGCAGCCCGGGAGACCGCCTCGGTGGCCCACCCCAACATCGTGGCCACCCGGGATTGGGGGAAATCCGATTATGGCTTCCACGTGGTGACCGACTACCTGGAGGGTGGAAGCCTGCTGGGAATACTGGAATCCGGGCACCTGCTGTCGCCCTCCCAAACCCTGATGGTCGGCTTGGAGGTTGCCCGCGGGCTGGAGCACATACACCGGCTAGGGCTCATCCATCAAAACATCCGACCCTCCAATATCCTGTTCGACAACCAAGGCCAGGCTCATCTGGCGGATCTGGGCCTGTCCCGGGTGATGCTGGAGACGGCAGGGATGTTGGCGGAGAGATCGGTTTTCACCAGGGTGGACGCGGTTCGCTACGCCCCGCCCGAGCAGACTCAAGGCCTGACCCCGGACCACAAGAGCGACGTGTACTCCCTGGTGCTGGTGCTCACCGAGGTCCTGTCGGGGCAGGTTCCGTTCGACTCCGACGATCCCGAATACACCCAGATGGCCAAGATGGGGCGACAGCTCGATCTTGGCGGCCAGTTCGGCCGTCTGGGTCGAGTCCTGGAGGAGGCCGGGCAGCCGGACCGCAACGAACGTCCCAGCGCCGGCGAGCTGGCCACCGGACTTCTGGAAGCGGCGGAATCGCTGCACCGCCCCGAACCGCTTCCGCTGTCCAGGGCCCTGCCGGACATGCCCGAACCGGGGTTGCCCGGATCTGATGCCGAAGCCTTCACCGCCTCCAGCATCGTCCAGGATACGACCGGCACCCCGACCGCGGTGATGCTCCCGCAGGACGGCAGCCCCCACCGGATCGAACCCGCGCCTGCCACCCCTGATGATCCGGTTTCGGCAACGAGACCGCAGGACGGCAGCCCCCACCGGATCGAACCCGCGGGGTTTCGGAGGCTGCTGCTGCTCATGGTGCTGCTCGTGGGGGCGGTGGGGTTCGGGGGTTACATGACGTGGGACAACTGGTTCAGTACCGAGACCCGGCCGGTACCCGATCTGGCTGGTACCGGTGAGGCCGGGCTGCTGCGTATCGAGAACGAGTTCGGCTGGGTGCTCGACCGCCGTGAGCAGCGCCGGGACGGTACGGAGGCCGGCCAAGTACTGAGCCAGAACCCCCAACCGGGCACCGGATTGAAACGGGGCGAGACGGTAACGGTATGGGTGTCGTTGGGTCCCGAGCTGGTGGCCATCCCCGCCGGTCTCGTGGGAATAGCGGTTCAGGATGCCGAGACTGTTCTGGCCGGGGTGGGTCTGTCGCTGGGAGGGGTGGTCGAGCGCCACGACGAGATCGTGCTCGAGGGGGTCATCATCCAAGTGGACGAGCTGTTCCCCGAGGTCGAGCCGGGAGGCCAGGTGGACCTGGTGGTATCCCTCGGACCGGTGCCCCGGGTGGTGCCGGCAATAGACACCGGTACGCCGCGGGCCGTGGCCGTCGAGAAGCTGGAGGATCTCCGGCTGCGGGTGGAGGAGTGGCGGGTGGAGGACAACCAGGTGGCTTCCGGCCTCGTGGTGAGGGTGGAACCTCCTCCGGGAACGGAGGTGGCCGCTGACTCGGTGGTGACGGTGGTGGTTTCGGATGGCCCCCAGCAGGTTACGGTGCCCCCCCTGGCCACCCTGAACGTGGAGGAGGCCACGGAGATCCTGGAGGGCCTGGGGCTGTGTCCGGGGGAGATCGAGGGGCCGAACGACACCGAGATACTGGCCAGCAACCCACCCGCAGCCGCGGTCGTGGACTTCGGAACCTGCATCAAGCTCATCACCCGACCCGAGTAAAACATGCACTTCGGAACCTGCATCACACTCATCCAGTAAAACATGCACTTCGGAACCTGCATCACACTCATCCAGTAAAACATGCACTTCGGAACCTGCATCACACTCATCCAGTAAGGATCGTGATCGCTCGCAACCGCGCCTGGGCCCGGCGGGCGAAGGCGGCCTGCTCGTCGTTCATCCCCTCACCGAACAGGGTGAGCACGAGAGTCAGGTCGCCATCCACCCGGAGGGTGCCGGTGAGAAAGCCGCGGGCAACCCCTTCGGGATCATCGGTGACGAACGCGGCCAGAGCCGACCGGTAGTCGAGGGTAACGGTGGCATCGGGATTCTCCAGCTCGCCGGGCAGGGGCAGTGGCCCGCCGGCCTCGGTGTCGATGTAGGCCCGAACCTCGCCGCCGAAAGGGGTACCGGTAACCACCAGATTTACCCTGGCCCTGCGCTCGGAGGCCGGAGCGGCCGGGGCCAGCTCCTCGCGCAACACCAGAGCAGCCTGGATCCACTCCGGACCGAGGAACCGGTACACCCCCACACCGGCAACATACCCCTCCCGGTTTCCCCTTCCCCTCCCCGCTTCCCCTTCCCCTCCCGGTTTCCCCTTCCCATCACGGCTTCCCCCTCCCCGCTTCGGCGCTTGGTGCTGGTTGGTCAACCGGGTGACCAAGCCAAATTGGGCTAACCCCTCTCCGGGGCGGGGCCCGGACAGGCAGGGCGGTACGATGTCGTTTCGGTATGGGGCAACAACGCATCACCCAAAAAGAGTGTGCTCAAGTAGCCGCTTTGGCCCGCCTGGAGCTGACCGGGGACGAACTCGACCGCTTCACCGGTCAGCTCGATGAATTGCTGGACCATGTGGCCGAGGTGGAAACCCTGGACATCGACGGGCTGGCCCCCACCATGCACCCGCTGCCCATCCCCAACCGGCTTCGTCCCGACACCCCGGGCGAGGTGTCGGATCACGACGAGGTGCTGGCCCAGGCCCCACTGGTCGAAAGCGGCCAGTTCCGAGTTCCCCCGGTTCTGGGCGAGACTCCGTGACCGGGTTGGGTGACCCACCGACCTCACCGGGGCGCCCCGCGACCGCGCGAGAAATTGCCGCTGCGGTCCGGTCGGGACGGCGGTCGGCCCGGTCGGTGGTGGACAAATACCTGGAGGCCATTGCCGCGGGCGATGGCGACATCGGGGCCTTCAACCTGGTGACCGCGGCCCGGGCCCGGGCCCGGGCCGGTGAGATCGATGCCGCGGTGGCCGCGGGCAAGGATCCCGGCCCCCTGGCTGGAGTACCCGTGGCCCTCAAGGACAACCTGTGCACTCGGGGAGTGGCCACCACCTGCTCGTCCCGCATCCTGGAGGGCTGGGAACCCCCCTACGACGCCACGGTGGTTGAGCGGCTGCAACAAGCCGGTGCGGTGGCTTTGGGCAAGACCAACATGGATGAGTTCGCCATGGGCAGCTCCACCGAGAACTCGGCTTTTGGTCCCACCCGTAATCCGTGCAATCCTCACCGGGTACCGGGGGGGTCGTCGGGCGGCAGCGCGGCCGCGGTGGCCGCCGGATTCTCCCCGGTGGCTCTGGGCAGCGACACCGGCGGATCCATTCGCCAACCGGCGGCGCTGTGCGGCGTGGTCGGCGTCAAACCCACTTATGGCCTGGTGTCACGCTACGGCTTGGTGGCCTTCGCCTCGTCCCTCGACCAGATCGGCCCACTCACCACCACGGTGGCCGATGCCGCTGCGGTGCTGGATGCGATCAGCGGCCCCGACCCCCGGGACTCCACCAGCATTGATGAGCCCCAACCCCCGGTTTCGGCCACGCTGGACGGCGGGGTGGAGGGGCTCCGGGTGGGGGTTCTGACCGAGCTGAACGGAGACGGTATAGCCCCCGATGTTGCCGCCCGAGTGCGGGTTGCGGTCGAGGCGTTGCAATCGGCCGGGGCCCGGGTGGGCGAGGCCAGTGTCCCCGCGTCGGTGTACGGCTTGTCGGCCTACTACCTGATCGCCCCGGCTGAGGCTTCCAGCAACCTGGCCCGCTACGACGGGGTTCGCTACGGCCTGCGAGTGGAGGGCCCCAGTACCGCCGCCATGAACATCGCCACCCGATCGGCCGGGTTCGGCGACGAGGTCAAGCGTCGCATCATTATCGGCACCTACGCCCTGTCGGCCGGCTACTACGACGCCTACTACGGCAAGGCCCAGCGGGTGCGCACGCTCATCATCAACGATTTCGCCTCGGCCTGGGAACGGTTCGACCTGCTGGTGAGCCCCACATCACCCACCACCGCTTTCGCACTGGGGGAGCGCACCGCCGACCCCATGGCCATGTACATGAGTGACGTGTGTACCGTGCCGGTGAATCTAACCGGTCAGGCCGCCATGTCGGTTCCCTTTGGGATCGGCGACGACGGATTGCCGATCGGGGTACAAATCCTGGCCCCCGCTCTGGGCGAGCCGACCATGTTCCGAGCCGCCGCCGTGCTGGAAGCGAGCCGGCGATGACGAGCAACAACACTCAAAACGAACCGGCGATGACGAGCAACAACACTCAAAACGAACCGGTGACGTGGGAGACGGTCATCGGTTTGGAGGTCCACGCCGAGCTGGCCACTGAGACCAAGCTGTTCAGCGCCAGCCCCAACCGGTTCGGCGGTGACCCCAACACCTACATAGACCCGGTGTCGCTGGGGCTGCCCGGTTCGCTGCCCGTGCTCAACGAGAAGGCGGTGGAGTTGGCCATCCGGGTGGGCTTGGCCCTCAACTGCCGGATCCAACCATCCGTGTTCGCCCGGAAGAACTACTTCTATCCCGACATGCCCAAGGACTTCCAGATCAGCCAGTACGACCAACCGATCAACGTCGATGGCTGGCTGGAGCTGCCCTCGGGGCGGCGCATAGGCATCGAACGGGCCCACCTGGAGGAGGACACCGGCAAGACCACCCATGTCGGGGGTGGCGGGCGCATCCATGAGGCCGGCTACTCCCTGGTGGATTACAACCGGGCCGGGGTGCCGCTCATCGAGATCGTGGGACACCCCGATCTGCGCTCGGCCGAGGAGGCCCGCCAGTACGTGGCCGAGCTGCGCTCGATTCTGGTGGCGGTGGGGGCATCGGACGGCAAGATGGAGGAGGGCTCGCTGCGGGTTGACTGCAACGTGTCGGTCAGGCCGGCGGGCAGCAACCGGATGGGCACCCGGTGCGAGATCAAGAACGTGAACTCCCTGCGCTCACTGGGTCTGGCCGTGGACTACGAGGCCCGCCGCCAGATCGATCTGCTGACCAGTGGCCGGCCAGTAGTACAGCAGACCCGGCACTGGAACGAGGACGACGGGCGCACCCACGCTTTGCGCTCCAAGGAGGAGGACTACGACTACCGCTACTTCCCCGAACCCGACCTGCTGCCTCTCGACCCCGACCCCCGGTGGGTGGAGCGAATTCGCCGGGAGTTGCCCCCCCTGCCCCGCGACCGCCGGATCGAGCTGGCCCGGGCGGTCCCTGCGGCCGATGCCGGTCACATAGCGCTGACCGTCGAGCGATCCATGGACGGCATGGCCCTGGGTGCCATCGGCGGGGGAGCAACACCCGAACGGGTGATAACCCACATCGTCCACAACCTGGCCGGTGGTTCGGGCAATCTGACCTCCGAGGCTCTGGCCGGGCTGGTGGCCATGGAGGATGCCGGGGAGCTGACCGCAACCCAGGCCAAGAAGGTTCTTTCCGTACTGGTTGAACAGGGAGGATCACCCGAGGAGGTGGCCCGGTCGCTGGGTTTCGAAGCCATGGGGGACGATGAGCTGGAGACCCTGGTGGACGGCCTCATCGCCAACCATCCCGACGAGTGGTCCCGTTTCCGTGACGGTGACACCAAGCTCACCGGCTTCTTCGTCGGCCAAGTGATGAAAGCCACCCGAGGCCGAGCCGACGGCAAAACCGTAACCCAACTTCTGAACACCCGCCGCCGTTGCCCTCCAAGCTGAGCCACTCCAGTAACTAGCCTGTAGCCATGAGCGAAATGAAGCCCCGGTCTCACGAAGCTGAGCAGCAACCCGCTGGCGACAGATGGGGTTGGCCGTCATGAGCGAAATGAAGCCCCGGTCTCACGAAGTCACCGACGGGTCCGGGCGGGCCCCGGCCCGGGCCATGCTTCGGGCCGTGGGCATGACCGACGACGACTGGAACAAGCCCCAGGTGGGAGTGGCGTCGTCGTGGAACGAGGTGACCCCCTGCAACCTGCCCCTGGATCGGCTGGCCAAACGGGCCAAGCAGGGGGTGCGGGACGCCGGTGGGTTCCCCCTCGAGTTCAACACCATTGCGGTGTCCGACGGCATCTCCATGGGCCACGAGGGCATGCGGGCCTCGCTGGTGAGCCGGGAGATAATCGCCGACTCGGTGGAGGCGATGATGCACGCCGAGCGGTTGGACGCCTTCGTCAGCTTCGCGGGTTGCGACAAGTCGCTGCCCGGCATGCTGATGGCCGCGGCCCGCATCAACCTCCCCTCGGTGTTCGTCTACGGCGGCTCCATACTCCCTGGCCACCACAACGGTCGGGTGCTCGACATCGTGAGCGTGTTCGAGGCCGTGGGCGCTCACGCGGTGGGTGACATCGACAGCGAGGAACTCGACGCCATCGAGCGCAACGCCTGCCCCACCGAGGGGTCGTGCGCCGGCATGTTCACCGCCAACACCATGGCCTCGATCGGCGAAGCCCTGGGCATGTCCCTACCGGGAAGCGCCTCGGCCGCCGCGGTGGATCGCCGCCGTGACGACTACAGCTACGCTGCGGGCACCGCGGTGATCGGGCTGCTGCGCCAGGGAATCCGACCCCGCACGATAATGACCAGGGCGGCGTTCGAGAACGCCATCTCGGTGACCATGGCCCTGGGCGGGTCCACCAACGCGGTGCTGCACCTTCTGGCCATCGCCTGGGAGGCCGGGGTGGAGTTGGAGCTGGACGACTTCAACCGGGTAGCGGCCCGGGTACCCCACCTGGCCGACACCAAACCTCACGGCCAGTACCACATGGCCGACATCGACCGCATCGGCGGCGTGCCGGTCGTGTTGCGGATGCTGCTGGACGAGGGTCTGCTGCACGGCGACGAGATAACCGTGACCGGTAGAACCATGGCCGAGAACCTGGCTCTGATCGACCCCCCCGGCCCCGACGGGGAGGTGATTCACCGCTTCGGCGATCCGCTTCACGACATCGGCGGGATCGCGGTGCTCACCGGGTCGCTGGCCCCCAACGGGGCGGTGGTGAAAGTGGCCGGAATCGACTTCGACCGCTTCGAGGGTCGGGCCCGGGTGTTCGACGGCGAGGATGCGGCCATGGACGCGGTGCTCGGGGGGCGGATAGAAGCCGGTGACGTCGTGGTGATCCGCTACGAGGGGCCCCGGGGCGGACCCGGCATGAGGGAGATGCTGGCCATCACCGGGGCAATGAAGGGGGCCGGTCGCGGCGGGGACACCGCGCTGGTGACCGATGGGCGGTTCTCCGGAGGTACTCACGGGTTCTGCGTGGGCCACGTCGCCCCCGAGGCCACCGAGGGCGGACCCATCGCGCTGGTAGCCGAGGGCGACACCATTTGCATCGACGTGCCCAGCCATTCGATCCAGATGATGGTCGGCGAGGCCGAGCTGGCCGAGCGCCGGGCCGGCTGGAAGCCCCCCGAACCCCGCTATACCCGGGGAGTGCTGGCCAAGTACGCCCGCCTGGCCCAGGGTGCCGAAAAAGGTGCCGTCACCGAAGCTTGATCCGGTCGTGAAAATCGGGTCTGGATCGGGTGGTTCAGGCCGCGGGGCGGGCGACGAGTTCTTTGCCCAGCGCCACCCGGGACACGGCCAGATCCACCCGATCCAGACCCTGCTGGGCCGGCGCGGCCCGGGCTATGGCCAGATGCCCGATGGTGGGTGGGTTGAACGAACCGGGATAGACCCCAATTCGTTTTGTCACCGGCGGTGCTCAACGTTCATACTGGTGCGATAACATGAAAATGAACGGTGGCCAAGCGCTGATGAAGGCCCTCGAGAACGAGGGGGTTGACCTCTTGTTCGGGCTGCCCGGTGGGGCCATACTTCCGGCCTACGACCCGCTGATCGACTCCTCCATCCGCCATGTGCTGGTGCGCCACGAGCAGGGCGCGGGCCACATGGCCGAGGGCTACGCCCACGCCACCGGGCACCCCGGCGTGGCCATGGTCACCTCGGGACCGGCGGCCACCAATATCGTCACCCCGCTGTGCGATGCCTACATGGACTCCGTCCCCATGGTGGTTGTCACCGGCCAGGTTCCCTACGCCGCCATCGGCACCGATGCCTTCCAGGAATGCGACACCACCGGGATCACCATGTCGGTGACCAAGCACAACTACCTGGTGACCGAGGCGGCCGACATTCCCCAGGTGATCCATGATGCCTTCCACATCGCCACCACCGGCCGGCCCGGACCGGTTCTGGTGGACATCCCCAAGGACATCATCGACCCCAACAATCCCCGCTCCGCGATGGTGTGGTACACCCCCGACGGCCACGACCTGCCCGGCTACCGTCCCAACCGCACCGGCGACCCCGAGCTGATCGCCCAAGCGGCCAAGCTCATCTGCGAGGCCGAGCGTCCCGTGATCTACAGTGGGGGCGGCATCTTGAAGGCTCGGGCGGCCGAGGCCCTGCTGGAGCTGGCCGAGCTCACCGGCATCCCGGTGGTCACCACGCTGATGAACCGGGGGGGCTTCCCCGACGACCACCCGCTGTGTCTGGGCATGCCCGGTATGCACGGCAACTACACCGCCGTCACCGCCATGCAGGAGGCCGACCTGCTCGTAGCGCTGGGGGCCCGCTTCGACGACCGGGTCACCGGCAAGGTGGCAGGGTTCGCCCCCCTGGCCAAGATCATCCACGTGGACATCGACAGCGCGGAGCTGGGCAAGGTGCGCCGCCCCGACGTGGCCATCCAGGGCGATTGCAAGCTGGTCATCGAGGAGATGGTCAAGGCTTTGGGGGAGTTGGGCGGGAGCAGCAGCCAGCCCGACCGGACCCAGTGGCGGTCCCGCATCAGCGGATGGCAGGAAAGGTTCCCGCTTACCTACGAGCAGTCCGGACCCGATGAGCTGCTCAAGCCCCAGTTCGTGCTGGAACAGTTGCGCGATGCCACCCCCGACGACACCATCGTGGCCTCGGGAGTGGGCCAGCACCAGATGTGGACCAGCCAGTACTGGAAGTTCAACCACCCCTACACCTGGGTGAACTCGGGCGGGCTGGGCACGATGGGGTTCGCCATCCCCGCGGCCATAGGGGCCAAGGCGGGCCGCCCCGATCGCATGGTGTGGGCGGTGGACGGCGACGGATGCTTCCAGATGACCGCCCAGGAGCTGGTCACCGCGACCACCGAGGGGTTCCCCATCAAGGTCGCCCTCATCAACAACGCCTACCTGGGAATGGTCCGCCAATGGCAGGAGATGTTCTACCGGGAGCGGTACTCCGAGGTGTACCTGACCCGCAACGTGCCCGACTACAAGCTGTGGGCCGAGGCCCTGGGGTGCGTGGGGCTGCGGGTGGAATCACCCGAGGAGGTCGCCCCGGCCATCGACCGGGCCAACGAGATAGACGACCGCCCGGTGGTGGTCGAGTTCCGCTGCGAGGCCGGCGAGAACGTCTACCCGATGGTCCCGGCCGGCATGTCCAACAGCGACGTGGTGGTGGATCCCTCCCAAAGGGATCGTCCCCGATGAGCGGTGGCGGGACCGGTGGCGGGACCACCACTCTGGTGGTCCACGTGGAGAACAAGGCGGGGGTGCTGGCCCGGGTGGCTGGACTTTTCGCCCGCCGGGGATTCAACATCGAGTCGCTGGCCGTGGCTCCCACCAACGACGAGCGGTTCAGCCGGCTCACCATAGTGGTGGGGGTGGACTCCGCCCCCATGGAGCAGGTGGTGAAGCAACTGGACAAGCTCATCAACGTGGTGGAAATCCGGGAGCTGAACCCTGCGGTCAGCGTGGAGCGGGAGCTGACAATGGTCACCGTCAGGGCCGACCCCTCCATACGGGGGCAGATCCTGGACCTGGTTAGGGTGTTCCAGGCCACCGTGCTCAACGTGGGTTACGACGAGATCATGGTGTCGCTCACCGGATCGCCCAGCCGGGTGGATGACTTCGAGAATCTTCTGCAACCCTATGGGATTGTGGATGTGCAGCGAACCGGCAAGGTGGCGCTGCCCAAACTGGTAAAGACCGCCCCCGACCCCCTTACCCCCTGACCGGGCTCATCCCCCGATCTCCTTACCCCTGACCGGGGCCCACTTCCGAACACCGACAACTGCGAGGACAACCAATGGCAACCGTGCTCTACGAAAAGGACGCCGACCGCTCCCGCATCGCCGACCGCAAGGTGGCGATTTTGGGATACGGGTCGCAGGGCCACGCCCATGCCCTGAACCTGAAGGACTCGGGCATTGACGTCCGGGTCGGCCTGCGGGAGGGATCGGCTTCGGCCGCCAAGGCCGGCGAAGCCGGGTTGCGGGTACTGCCGATGGCCGAGGCGGCGGCCGAGGCCGGCATCATCATGATGCTTCTGCCCGATACCGAGCAGGCCGACATCTACCAGGCCCACATAGAGCCCCACCTGGGGCCGGGCGATGCCCTGTTCTTCGCCCACGGCTTCAACGTGCGATTCAACCTGATCTCGGCTCCCAGCGGCGTGGATGTGGCCATGGTGGCCCCCAAGGGCCCCGGCCACCTGGTGCGGCGCACCTACGTGGAGGGCGGCGGCGTGCCCTGCCTCATCGCCGTGGAGCAGAATGCCAGCGGCCACGCCCGGGAACTGGCCCTGGCCTATGCCGATGCCATTGGTGGGGCCCGGGCCGGGGTGATCGAGACCACCTTCGCCGAGGAGTGCGAGACCGACCTGTTCGGTGAGCAGGTGGTGCTGTGCGGCGGGCTCACCTCGCTGGTCGCCGCGGCCTTCGAGACCCTGTGCGAAGCCGGTTACCAGCCCGAGGTGGCCTATTTCGAGTGCCTGCACGAGCTGAAGCTGATCGTGGATCTCATGTACGAGGAGGGGATCGGGGGAATGCGCTACTCCATCTCCGACACCGCCGAGTACGGTGACCTGAGCCGGGGTGACCGCATCATCAACCAGAACACCCGAGCCGAGATGAGGAAGATTCTGGACGAGATCCAAAGCGGTTCCTTCGCCGAGGAGTGGATGGCGGAGAGCCGCGGCGGGCGCCCCAACTTCCTGAGGATGGAGGCCGAGGGCCAGCAGCATCCCATCGAGGCGGTGGGTGCGAGGCTCCGAGCCATGATGCCGTGGATCTCAGAGGGCCGGCGGAGCGTCCAGGACGTGTCCGGGGGCCAGGGAAAGAACTGATTTGCCCCGTGGCCGGTTAGCAGCCCGAGGGTTGCATTTCGTTAGTATTCGTAGCATCCGTGCGGTTGCCCACAAGCGGTTGCCAGAAAGAAAAAGAAAAAGGAGTGACCGTGAGCGATAACTGGGGTTTTGAGACCAAGCAGATCCACGCCGGGCAGGAACCCGATCCGGCCACAGGATCTCGGACGGTACCCATCTACCAGACCACCTCTTACGTGTTCCGCGACACCGAACACGCCGCGGCTCTGTTCGGGCTGGCCGAGGTGGGCAACATCTACACCCGGATCATGAACCCAACCCAGATGGTGCTGGAGGCCCGCCTGTCCGCCCTGGAGGGGGGAACCGAGACCGCCATAGGGATACCCGGGGCCCTGGCTTTGGCGTCGGGGCAGGCGGCGGAGACGCTGGCCATTTTGAACCTGGCCGAATCGGGGGACCACGTGGTGTCCTCGGCATCGCTGTACGGGGGCACCTACAACCTGCTGCACTACACCCTGCCCAAGATGGGCATCGAGGTGTCCTTCGTCGAGGATCCCGACGATCTGGGGGCCTGGAGAAACGCCATTCGGGACAACACCAAGGTGCTCTATGCCGAAACCATCGGCAATCCCAAGAACGACTGCCTCAACATCGAGGGCGTGGCCGCGGTGGGCCACGCCGAGGGCATCCCGCTGATGGTGGACAACACCGTGCCCACCCCCTACCTCATCCAGCCGCTGGCCCACGGTGCCGACATCGTGGTCCATTCCATGACAAAGTTCATCGGTGGCCACGGCAACTCCATCGGCGGGGTCATCATCGACGGGGGCTCCTTCGACTACGGGGCCAGCGGCCGCTTCCCCAATTTCACCGAGCCCGATCCCAGCTATCACGGTCTCGCCTACTGGCCTGCACTGGGTCACGGCTCCTACATCATCAAGGCCCGGGTGCAATTGCTGCGGGACATCGGTGCGGCCATCTCCCCGCAGAACGCCTTCTACTTCCTCCAGGGCCTGGAAACTCTCAGCGTGCGCATGGAGCGGCACCTCTCCAACGCCCTGGCGGTGGCCGAGTACCTGGATGGCCACGACCAGGTGGAGTCGGTGCAGTTTGGCGGTTTGCCGTCCAGCCCGTGGCACGAGCGCATGAACCGCTACACCGGTGGTAAGGGTTACGGGTCGGTACCCGCCTTCCACATCAAGGGAGGGCGCGACGCCGGCGAGAGGTTCGTGAACGCGCTCGGCCTGCACAGCCATGTGGCCAACATCGGCGATGTGCGCAGCCTGGTGATCCATCCGGCGTCCACCACCCACTCGCAGCTCACCGAGGAGGAGCAGATCAGCTCAGGGGTGTATCCCGGACTGGTCCGGCTCTCGGTGGGCCTCGAGACGCTGGACGACATAATCGCCGACCTGGATCAGGGGTTCACCGCCGCCCGGTCCTGACCCCCATCGGGCGCCTTTGAACACGCGCGCCAAATTCGTGATTACCCATACCCACACGCGCGACCATTGAGTGTGCGGTTGGGTCGCCTGCTCATGAGGATCCCGGTTCTGGGGGTGCTGGTCGCGGCCCTGGCCCTGCTGGCCCCGGCCTGCAAAACCCCCGATCTACAGGGACCGGTGGTGAGGTCCCCGGTTACCCCCACCGCGACCGCCACTCCGGCGGCTGTACCCACCGTGGTACCGGGGCCGACCGCGGTACCGGTGACCCCCGGTATCAGCGATAAGGTGATCCGGGTTGGAGTCATTGCCGACACCAGCACCGGCAACGTGGTCAGCGATGGCAGCGAGTCGGCCTGGCTGGCCATGCGAGCCTGGGCCCAATCGGTGAACGACAGCGGCGGGGTCGGGGGTCGGAATGTAGAGGTAGTTCTGATCAACGCCAACGTGTTCGATCACCGGGCCGCCATTCAGGAGGCGTGCCGGAGCGACATCTTCGCCCTGGTCGGCTCTTACGCGCGGTTCGATGGGGATGGGGTGGACATACTGAACGAAGAGTCCTGCCGCCTGCCCGACTTCCCCGCAGCCGCGTTGAGTCCGGCCCGGAGGGAGTCACCGGTGACATTCGTTTCCAATCCCACCGCCAACAATCTGGGGCAGGCCGGCCCGGCCCGCTACCTGAGCGAGCGCTTCCCCGATGCCGCCACCGCGGTAGCCACGGTGGTGCTGGACCTGCCCGTGGCCTTTTACCGGGCCGAGCGGGAGATCGAGGCGGCCACCAAAGCAGGATTCGAGTTCTCCTTCCGGACCACCGTTGACCTCAACGAGGACTACGCCGCCATAGCAGCCGCGCTGGAGGAGGCCGATGTTCGGGCCATCTCCTGGTCAGCCGGTGGCCGGCGGCTCCTGGAGCTGCTCCAGGCCCGGGCGAAGCCGGTTGACCCGCCACTTTCTCCTCCTGCGGAGGCCGGCGGGGCAACCCCGGCGGGACAACCCGGGCCGGAACCCCCGGAAGGGGACGAGGAGCTTGACGCGGAGCTGGCCTTCGTCCACTGCTCACTGGACTGCTACTCCCGCGGTTGGGCCGAAGATGTGGGGGAGCTGGGATCAAACGTATGGGTAAGCATCGGGATGCTCCCCTTTGAGGAACCCGGTGAGAGCGCCGCCCTGGTGGAATACCTGTTCTACCTCACCCAGGTAGGTCCCGATGCCAACCCCGAGGCCGGGAAGGATTTGATCGGCCTTTCCAGTTGGGCATCGGCACTGCTGTTCGAGCGGGCGGTCAACCAGGCCATGTTCACCAGCGGGGGAGGGCTGACCCGGGACCTGGTTATCGAAGCGGCCGGCACGATCACCGAGTGGGATGGCAACGGCCTGCACGGCCCGACCAACCCCGCCGAGGGCATCCCCTCACCGTGCTTCGTGCTCATGAGCCCCACCCCGGGCGGCTGGGTGCGCCGCCACCCCCTCGCCCAGGGCACCATGGACTGCGAGGCCGGCAACCTGGTTGAGCTCACCACATCGGCCACGCTGGGAGTCAGCCCCAGCCGCCCCGACCCCGCCGAATCATCCAAACCCGGGGCCGCAAGCGGCTGATCCCCAGACCTAAACCGGACAGGTGCCGATAACGCTTCTGGCGCTAGACCCCTACGGGACGGGTGCCGATAACGCCCTGGCTCTCCAGATCGGCCAGTTCGGAGGGGGATATGCCCAGCTCCTTGGTCAGAATCTCACAATTGTGCTGGCCCAGGGTGGGAGCGGGGCTTCGGATCCAGCCACCGGGTACCGAATCGAACCTGAACGGCAGGCCGGCGGCGGGTACCTCGCCGCAAACCGGGTGGTGGACGGGTTCGATGAACGAGCGAGCCCGGAGCTGGGGGTGATCACCGATCTCGGCCGGGAGCATCACAACGCCGGCTGGAACCCCGACAGCAGTCAGTGCTCTTACCGCGTCGGTGTCAACCTTTCCGGCCAGCCACTCGGCCAACCCGGTATCGATCTCATCGGCCGCGGCCCGCCGCTTGCTCACCGTGTTGTACCTCGCCCAGTCCGAGCGCTCGCACAGGTGGCAGAGAGCCTCCCACTGAGCATCATCGGCCACCGCCACCGCCACCCAGCGCTCGGTACCGGCCGCGGGGTAGACCCCCTGGGGGGCGGCCCGCGGCCCCCGGTTGCCCTGCCGGGGAAGCTGACGACCGAGGGCCGAGTACTCCACCAACTGCTCGGCCGCGGCATTGAGGGCGGCGGATACCATGGTTACCTCCACCAGCCGGCCCCGACCGGTGCGATCCCGCTCCTCCAGCGCGGCCAGAACGGCAAAAACCGCGTGCATCCCGGCCAGCGGGTCGCACGGCCCCCGGGGTATCTGGGGATCCTCATCGGGATAGCCGGTGATGTTGGCCATGCCGGTGAGCTGCTCCATGGTCTGGGCGAACCCGGTGTTGTTGCGCCAGGCCCCGCTGAGCCCGAAGGCCGGCATCCGGGCCATTATCACCCTCGGGTTGATGGACGACAGGCGGTCCCAGTCGAGACCGAACTCCTCCATCACCCGGGGGGTGAAGTTCTCGATCACAACATCGGCATCGGAGATCAGCCGCTCGGCCATTGCCACCCCCCGGGGGGAGCGCATATCCAGGGTGATGCCCCGCTTGTTGGTGTTGGCCCCGTGGAAGACCATGCCCCACTCCCACCACTGGTCCTCGGTGGGGGGGCGGGCCGAGGCGAACCGCATCCCGTCGGGTCGCGACACGGATTCGATCTTGACCACATCGGCACCGAGGAGGGCCAGGGAGTGACTGGCGATGGGCCCGGCCCACCAGGCCGTGAAGTCGATTACCCGGACACCGTGCAGGGGTAGGGACGCGAGCTCATCCCTGCCGGGAACTTCAATCCCATCCGAACCCGGCCGGACACCGTGCAGGGGTAGGGACGCGAGCTCATCCCTGCCGGGTTGGGGAGCGCGAGCCTCGATCTGCCCGGTGTGCTCACCAGGAGCGGGGACCGGGGCGAAGGGTCGGGGAGTGGTGCCGTGCAGTTCGTAGGGCACGGTCGGCTGGGTGAAACCTCCCGAGGGATTGGCGGTGAACGCCTCCCGGCCCAAAAACGCCTCCAGGGTGGGCACCGTGGCCCCGTTGCCTATGGGGGCTACCGGGATGCGCCGGGCCGATGCCTCGGCGATGACCTCGGCGGTGGTTCGCCGGGTGGTCCAGGCGTGCATGGCGGCCCGGAACTCCTCCCGCCGCTTCCAGCGCCCCGCATGGCTGCACATCTCCTCATCCTCCTGCCAGTCGGGGCGTTCGATCATGACCAGGAAATCCAGAAACTGCTGGCGAGCTACCGTACAGAAGCCCACGTGACCATCAGCGGTGGGCTCGATGGAGGGTAGCTCCACGTTGCGGCCGGGCCGTTCGGGGTCGGGGTCACCGGTGAACGCACTGTTTATCCAGGCGTAGGTGCACATGGTCATGACCATCGTCTCGAACATGGACACATCCACGTGGTCGCCCCGGCCACTGCGACCGGCAGCTCGAGCCGCCGCCAGCGCACCCACTCCGGCGTAGATGCCGGTGGTCCACTCGCCGATGGCGCCCCCGGACTGTACCGGGGGCCGCTCCGGGTTGCCCCGCTTACCCAGACCGCCGCACTCGGCCTGGAGGGTGAACTCGGTGGCCGGCCGTCCGGCGCAGGGACCGGTGCGCCCCCACGGCGAGAGCGACACCACCACCAGAGCGGGATTGGCACGGCGAGCGGTACCGGTGATGGATGGGGGCAAACCCCGGTCGGTGGAGTCGATGACGATGTCGGCGGTACTCAGCAACCCGATGATGCCGGGGTCACCCCAGTCGGCGATCACCGACCGCTTGGAAGTGTTCAGGAACTGGAACAGGGGACCGTCCCGATTCCCCAGGTCGGCACCCGAGGCCGACCACCGGCGCAGGGGTTCGCCACCGGGGGGCTCTATCTTGATCACGTCGGCTCCGGCGTCGGCCAGCAGCTTGCCGGCGTAGCAGGCCGCGATGCCCCCGCCCACCTCAATGACGCGCCAGTGCTGGAGGATCACGGGCTCGAGAGGTCGCCCCGGTACATTGTCCGGTATCGGGTGCTGCCATCCACGAATGCCGCCTCCTCGCCCCGGCCCATTGCCCAGCAACGCCTCAACATTGCCCGGCAGACTACCCAAAACCGGGCTCTTCCTGGCCACACCAGTGCCGGATCGCCGGTGGGCTATCTTGCTCAACCAGCCGCTGAGCAAGTATTTATTGATCAAGTAGCCATTGATCAAATATCCATTGGCCAAGTAGCCATTGGCCAAATATCCATGAGGCTTCAACCCAATTCAAAAAGGAGTGTACGTGGCCACGATCCCGTTGCACGAGGAAATCGAACCCCTCAAGGACTTGGTGCCGTTTGGGGAAATCAACGCCGCGATCCTGCCGGAGTTGCGGGAAAGACCGAGGCTTGCGCTCGCCGAGCTCAGCGATGCGGTGGAGCGCACGGAACATGTGATCGATGAAGCCACCGGCGTGATGGTGAGAGTCCACCGGCCCAAGGGGCTGGAGGGCCCGGCACCATGCGTGTACT
This sequence comes from Candidatus Poriferisocius sp., assembly GCF_965202595.1. GTDB lineage: Bacteria > Actinomycetota > Acidimicrobiia > Acidimicrobiales > Bin134 > Poriferisocius. The sequence continues at coordinate 1,134,411 of NZ_OZ241836.1, read as the reverse complement.
CGATTCACGGCGGGGGCTACGTTCTGGGCAGCTTCGACATGGATGATGCCAAGTTCGACCGGTGGTGTCCGCGGTACGGCATCATCGGGGTTTCGGTGGAGTACCGCCTGGCTCCCGAGACCCCGTACCCGGGGCCGCTGGAGGACTGCTACACCGGTTTGAGATGGACGTATGACAACGCAACCGGGATCGGCATAGACCGGGACAAGATCGGCATCACCGGTGTCAGCGCCGGGGGAGGTTTGAGCGCGGCCCTGGCGCTGCTCGCTCGGGACCGGGGTGAAGTGCCGGTGCAGTTCCAGTTGCTGGACTGCCCGATGCTCGATGATCGTCAGCAGACCCCGTCCAGCCGGCTCGAGGATCTTCTGGTGTGGAGTAAGGCATCCAACACATTCGGGTGGCAGAGCTATCTCGGCGCTATGTACGGCACCGACGACATCCCGCCCACCGCGGCCGCGGCTCGAGCCACCGACCTGTCAGGGCTGCCCGAGGCCTACGTCTGCGTCGGGGGTGCGGACGGCTTCCGCGACGAGGACATCACCTACGCCATGCGCCTCTACGGTGCCGGCGTCCCCACCGAGTTGCACGTCTACCCCGGTGCCCCCCATGGAGTTGCCCTGTTCGCCGGCACCGAGGTGGCCCGGCGCTACACCGCCGACCAGGAGGACTGGCTCCATCGCCAACTGGCACGCATCTCCTAACCACCCTTCCCGCTGAACCCACCAGCTAGGTACAACTCTTACCGAGTTTGCATCGGGCAGACTGATCGGGTGCTGGTAGTGGACACCCGGAGACCTCGGGATTACCCAACCCGATGACCTCATGTCGGGCAGACTGATCGGGTGCTGGTAGTGGACACCCATACTCATGTGATTTCTGGCGATCATCAGCGGTACCCGCTCCGGGTGGGCGACTATCCGGGGGTGGAGTGGGTGCATGAAGCACCGATCACGGTGGAAGAGTTGCGGGTCGAGATGGGCGGCGCGGGGGTGGATCGGGCGATTCTGGTCCAGGCTCAGGGGGCCTACGGCACCGACAACTCCTACATCGTTGCCGCCCGGTCGGCCCACCCCGGCATTCTCGGCGCGGTGGCCATCGTGGACGATCCCGCCGAACTCGACCCTCTGGCCGCCGCTGGAGTGGGTGGGGTACGTCTCTTCGCCATCGGTGGGGAGGGGCTGCTGCACCACGAGGCCACGTGGGACGCGGCTCGGCGGCTGGGCCTGCGGGTGAGCGCGGCCACGGTTCCCGATCATCTGCCCGCGCTGGGCAAGGCCCTGGCGGCCAATCCTGATGTGGCCCTCGCTCTGGATCACTGCGGTTTCGCCCCCGAGACCATGGGCGACTACGCCCACCTGCCCAACCTGTACCTGAAAGTCACCCCTCATGTGCTGGATTCGGGCGATCCGGCATCAGTGCTGCAACGGCTGGCCGAGCAGTTCGGCCTCGACCGGATCATGTGGGGGTCCGACTACTCCCAGACCCACGACCGTCCCTACCGTGAACTGGTGGACCAGGCTCGGGCGGCCTGCTCGAACATGTCAACCCCTGAGCAAGCCCAATTCTTGGGCGGCACCGCCCTGGATTTGTGGCCCGAATTGCACTGAACCGGGGGAGGTGAGAGGTATTTGCGGACGGGCAATAACCATAGGTGGGAAACATTCGTGTGAACCCGCTGGTAGCCTGCTCCCGTGGCTCAAAAGCATCGCATCACCATCACCTATTGCGTCCCTTGAGACTATTCGGAGCACGCCGTGAGCGCTGCCAAGGACTTGCTGGGTAACTACCAGCACATCATCGAGAACCTGGCCCTGGTGACGGGGACATCGGGAATCTTCGATGTGGAAGTCGATGGGGAGATGCTTTTCTCCAAGGACGGCTGCTGCCGGCACGCCGAACCCGGTGAGATTCTGGAGCTATTCACCAGCCGGTATGCCACCGGGGTGAACCGCTACGGCACATAGCCCCAAGCTCGTAACCCCTGGGGCTGAGAGAGCCCGAACACCCCAGGGGCTGAAAAAGCCGGGTGCCTCAGTTCAGGCGCTCGACGATCATGGCCATGCCCTGGCCGCCACCGACGCACATGCTCTCAATCCCCAAGGTCTTGCCGGCATCCTCCAGGCCGTTGAGCAGGGTGCACATGATACGAGCCCCGGTCATTCCGAAGGGGTGACCCAGGGCGATGGCACCACCGTTCACGTTCAGCTTGCCATAGTCGATACCCAGCTCATCGGCCGAGGGGATCACCTGGGCGGCGAAAGCCTCGTTTATCTCCACCAGATCGATGTCATCAATGGTCATGCCAGCTCGTTCCAGCACTTGAGTTATGGCGGGAATGGGGCCGAGACCCATTATCTCGGGGTTCACCGCCGCCACCGCCGAGGCCACGATCCGGGCCAGCGGTTTGATGCCCAGTTCAGCCGCTCTGGTGTCGCTCATCACCACCACTGCGGCGGCACCGTCGTTCAGGGGGCAGGCGTTGCCCGCGGTCACAGTGCCGTCGGGACGGAAAACCGGCTTGAGCTGGGACACCTTCTCGATGACCGTACCGGTCCGGATGCCGTCATCGGCGCTAACCAGCGAGCCGTCGGCCCGCGGGTACGGGGTGATCTCTCGCTCGAAGAACCCCCGCGCCTGGGCGGCCTCGGCCCGGTTCTGGGACATCACACCGAACTCGTCCTGGCGCCGGCGGCTCACGCCCTTGTACTGGGCCACGTTCTCCGCGGTCTGGCCCATGGCGATGTAAATGTCGGGTAGCCCCTCGGGTGGTGACCACACCGGGGTTCCCTCCTCGCTGCGCTCCAAGGATCGGGCTTCCGCTTCGGCAAAGAGGGCGTTCTTGCCGCCCCGGTCGGCGGCTCCGGCCCCGAAACGACTCACACACTCCACCCCGCCGGAAACGAACACGTCACCCTCGCCGGCGCGCACCGCGTGGGCCGCCATACGAATGGTCTGCAACGAGGAGGAGCAGTAGCGGTTGACGGTCACTCCCGGCACATCCACGCCGGCCAGGAGCCCCGACAGGCGAGCAATGTTGTAACCGGCTTCTCCGGCGGGCTGGGCACAGCCCCACATGATGTCCTCGACATCGGACCCCTCGATCTGGGGGACCTTGCCGAGCACGTCACCGATGATGAACGCCGACATGTCGTCGGGGCGGACATCGACCAGCGACCCCTTCATGGCTCGCCCGATGGGCGTGCGAGAAGTGGCAACAATGACTGCTTCGGGCATGGTGGCTCCTTGTTTATGGATTGGCGTTTATGGATTGGCTGAAACTGGTCCCCCGGGGGACGGATCCCCTCCAGGGTAGATTGCCTAGCTCAGATCGACGCGCTCGGTGTCGCTCCCGCTGCGGAGATGCCGGCCGGGGCGGGCATCGGTGAACTGCCCGTCCCGGACGATCTCAACCCCGTTGCAGAACACGTGGTCAATGCCGTCGGCCTCCCCATAGAGGCGGGGGGCACCGGTGGGCAGGTCGGCCACGGTGGTGAGGGGCCGGGCGCCCACACAGCTCTCATCCAGCACCACCACGTCGCCGTGCCAGCCCTCCTGGAGACGACCCCGCTCCCGCAACCCGTAGAGGCGGGCCTGCACATCGGTCATCAGGTGCACGGCCTCCTCGATCGAGATGAGGCCCCGCTCCCGCATGCACTGGCCCAGCATGGAAGTGGTGTAGTTGGCGGTCATGAACAGATCCAGGTGGGCACCGGCATCGGAGGCGCCGATAACCGCCCGGCCGTCCCGCCAGACCTCGATGCGGGCCTTCCAATCCTCATCGGAGGAAACCGGCGGTGGGGTGCCGAAGGAGGTCTTCAACTCATCGGCCACCACAATGTCGCACAGGACATCGAACGGCTTCTTGCCCTCGGCCTCGGCGATCTGGCCCACCGTTTGCCCCCGGTACTGCTGGTTCTCGGGGGCAAAGGTGTCGAAGATGACCTTGGTGGACCAGTCGGCCAAACCCTGAAGGGGGCCGGGCCGGGCCGCCAGCTCGGCCAGCCGGTCACGCTCGGCCTGGTCGGCCAAAAGCGCCATCTTCTCGGCGGGGGGAGCGAGCATGGCGCTCTCCCACTCGGGCAGGGCATCGAGCACGAAACCACCGGCCATGCTGAGGCGCACCGAGAAGGCCATCGGCACGGTAAGGGCGACCACCTTGCCACCGTGGGTCCGGGCGTGATCACTGGCCTCCAGCTTGGCGTAGCACTCGTCCAGGTTGCCGGCGGCCACCGTCATCACGTTCCAGTTGAGTTGGGTCCGGGCCGCCACCGACATTTCGGTCATCAGCGAAACGGCATCGTCGTCGAACGGGCCGACACAGGGGATCAGCTCCAGCGAGGTGCCCTCGAACTCCGAGCACACCCGGGCCAGCTCCACCAGCTCGTGACGGCTGGCATAGCGGCTGGGCACCATGTTGCCGAAGGGATCGTTGTGGGTTCGGGCCCAAGAGGAGGAGAACCCCACCGCACCGGCCTCCAACCCGGCCCTGAGCAGATCCTGCATCCGGGCCAACTCCTCGGGGGTGGCCTCCCGCTTGACGCAGTCCGGGCCCATGACCACCCGGCGCAGCGCGGAGTGGCCCACCTTGAAGGCGGTGTTGATGGAGAGGGTGCCGTCGAAAGCGTCGAAGTACTCCGCGGTGGTGCGCCAGTTCCACGGCACTCCGGCCCGGAGCGACTCCAGGGGCATGCCCTCCACCCGGGCCAGCATGTGCATCAGGTATTCGCCGTCGGCAGGGTCGTCGGTGAGTGGGGCTATGGTGAACCCGCAGTTGCCCCCGATCACGCTGGTGACCCCGTGCAGGGGGGATGGGCTGAGCGTGGAGTCCCAGAACACCTGGGCATCGAGGTGGGTGTGGACATCCACGAATCCGGGGCACACCACCTTTGCGGTGGCATCCACCACCCCGGCCGCTCGGGCCTCGCTCAGATCGCCGATGGAAGCAATGCGGCCGTCCCGCAGACCGACATCGGCCCGGTAGCGAGAACCGCCGGTTCCATCGACCACCTCCCCGCCCTTGATGATGGTATCGAACATGGTTCTTCCCCCTTGCTGGTATCCCCCCAACAATCTAGGCCACGCGCTGACCCTTTGGCCCCATTACCAATTGTCCCTATTGCCGGTAAGCTGGGTGGCCATGGCAGACATCCCTCGCATCATCTCCGTGGACGACCACGACATCCCTCGCATCATCTCCGTGGATGACCATGTGGTGGAACCACCCGACCTGTGGACCGAGCGCCTTCCCCGCAAGTACCACGACCGTTGCCCCCGAGTGGAGCGGGACAAGGCCAAGTTCCACTTCGAGGGTGGTGTGTTCAGCTACGAGAAGGGAGCCCCCGACGGAACGTGGGGCGACTGGTGGCTCTACGACGATCTGGTGTACCCGTTCCCCAAACTCTCGGCCGCCATCGGGTTCGAACCCCTCACCAACACGCCGGTGACCTTCGACGAGATCCTGCCCGGGTGCTGGAAGCAGAAGGAACGCCTGGCGGACATGGACGCCAACCATGTGGATGCATCCATCTGCTTCCCCAACGTGCTACCCCGGTTCTGCGGGCAGACATTCCACGAGCGTGAGGACAAGGAGCTGGCCCTCCTGTGCGTCAAGGCCTACAACGATTGGATGATCGACGAGTGGTGTGCCGGTGACGGCAGGGGTCGGCTGATCCCCCTGACCATCATCCCGCTGTGGGATGCCCACCTGGCTGCCGAGGAGATCCGCCGGTGCGCCGCCAAGGGCAGCTTCTCGGTGGCTTTCTCGGAAAACCCATTCCACTTGGGACTGCCCTCCATCCACCATCCGAGCCGGTTCTGGGAGCCGTTCTTCGCCGCCTGCGAGGAAACCGGGACGGTGGTGAACATGCATATCGGGTCATCATCCAAGATGCCCACCACTTCGCCGGACGCGCCGTTCGCAGTCAGCTCCACCATCACCTTCAGCAACGCCATGGGATCGATGTGCGACTACATCCTGTCGGGAGTGTTCGAGCGTTACCCCCGCCTGCGGGTGGCTTACAGCGAGGGCCAGGTGGGATGGATGCCCTACGTGATCGAGCGCATGGACAAGTTGTGGGAGGAGCGGATCAATGACGACAACGGCGAATTCGGGGTGAACCTGCCCAACCCACCATCCTCCTACATCGCCGGCCACGTGTGGGGCTGCATGTTCGACGATGCGGTGGGGCTGCGCAACCGGGACCTGATCGGCATGGATCAAATCACCTTCGAGGTGGACTACCCCCACGCCGACTCCACTTTCCCCCACACCAAGGAGGTGGCAACCAGGATCGTCACCGAGGCCGGGCTCAATGACGAGGAGATCTACAAGCTGCTCCGGGGCAACGCCATCCATCTGTACGAGCTGGACAGGTTCGGCATCGCCGCGTAGCCATAAGACTTCCCGGCCCGAAGGTCCAGTGTTGGCATTTGCACTTCTGGGATTTCTGGTATCGCCGCGTAACCCGAAGAGTCCCCGGGCCGAAGGGTTCTCGGTGAATCGGCGGTTCGCAGGAAAGGGGTGACACCCATGGAATCAGCCGAGCCGGCACCGGTTGACATCGGTGAGGAGTACCGCCTGCTCATCGGGGGTGAGTGGGTGACCCCGGATGCGGGCACCTACCCGATCGTGGACCCCAACACCACCGGAGTGATCGGTCACGCTCCCGAAGCGTCTGCCTCGCAGGTGGCCGACGCGGCCGCGGCGGCCCGAGCAGCCCTGCCGGGTTGGCGGGCGATGCCGATGGCCGACCGGTGCGCCCTGCTGGGCCGGGCCGCCGACCTGCTGGATGAACGGATCGGGAGCCTGGCCGGTCTGGTGCAGGGGGAGACCGGTGCCACCGTAAACGTGACCGAGAGCATGCAGTTGCCGTCGTGCGGTGAGCGGTTCCGCCAGTACCAAACCCCGGTGAACCTGGACGAGACCCTGGCCCCCTACCCGGTGGAGGCCAACCCGCTGGGACCGGGCGGATTGGCCGGGGCCCACGTGATCCGCCAGCCGGTAGGAGTGGTGGCCTGCATAACCTCGTACAACTTCCCGCTGGTCAACGTGGCCGGCAAGGTCGCCCCCGCTCTGGCCATGGGCAACACCGTGGTCATCAAGCCCGCGCCCCAGGATCCTCTGGCCATGATCAAAGCGGTGGGAATTATCGAGGAGGCCGGCTTCCCGCCAGGGGTGATAAACATCGTGACCGGGCCGGGAGCCGGCACCGGGGCCGCTCTGGTGGAGTCCCGTGACGTGGACATGGTGAGCTTCACCGGTTCGTCCGCGGTAGGGGTCAAGATCATGGAGGCCGGGGCGGCCACCATGAAGCGGCTGCTCATGGAACTGGGGGGCAAGGGGGCCTGCGTTCTCACCGAGGATTGCGACGTGGATGCCGCGATCGGGGCCATCGCTACCGTGTGGGGATTCCACAGCGGCCAGATCTGCACCGCGCCCACCCGGGTGATCGTCCACCGCTCGCGCCACGACGAGCTGGTTGACAAGCTGACCGCGGTGGCCGGGATGCTGAAGGTGGGTGATGCCCGGGATCGGGGGACGGTGGTGGGCCCGGTCATCACCGAAGCTCACCGCGACCGGGTGGAGGGGTACATCGCCGGCGGTCGAGCCGAAGGAGCCACGGTGCTGGCCGGTGGTGAGCGCCCCGACCGGCCCGGTTGCTTCGTGGCCCCCACGCTGCTGGTGGACTGCACCCCCGGCATGCGAGTGGTGCGGGAGGAAATATTCGGGCCGGTGGTGGTCGTGCTGGCCCACGACGGTGACGACCACGCCGTGGAGCTGGCCAACAGCAGCGACTACGGCTTGTTCAGTTACGTGTTTGCCGGCGACACTGCCCGGGCCTTCGAGATCGGCCGGCGCATCGAATCGGGCAACGTGGGGCTCAACTCGCTGGCCCCCCACACCCACGCCCCCTTCGGCGGCTTCAAGATGAGCGGCATCGGTCGCGACCGCGGTGTCTACGGCCTTCACGCTTACAGCGAGATGCAAGCGCTTAGCTGGCTGTCAAGGTAGAATACATAGCCATGTTACAAGCAAGCGCTTAGCTGGCTGTCAAGGTAGAATACATAGCCATGTTACAAGTAGGAACGATGGCGCCGGAGTTCACCGCGCCGGACCAGGACGGTCAGGATCTGTCGCTTTCGGATCTGCGGGGCAAGTGGGTGGCGTTATGGTGGTACCCGAAGGCATCCACCCCCGGTTGAACCATCCAGGGACAGGGGTTCCGTGACCGAGCCCCGGAGTTCGATGCCGCCAACGTCGTGGTAGTGGGAGCCTCGTTCGACACCGTGGACGAGCAGAAGGCATTCGCCGGCCGGGAGGGCTTCCCGTTCAAGCTGATCTCCGACTCCGACCGAACGGTGGGGCGGGCCTATCACGCCGAGCGGGTCGAGGGCGAGGAGTATTACGAGTACGGCCTGCCCCGGCGCATCAGCTACCTCATCGCCCCCGACGGCAAAGTGGCCAGGGCTTACGACCTGGCTAGCCAAGACCTGGCCCAGCACGCCGCCGACATACTGAACGATGTCGCAAAACTCGGCTAGCGCCTGACCCAACCAAAGGCAGCCTCACCCAGCTAGCGGCTACCCCGGCCAAGGGCAGCCTTCACAGATCGAGCACCCCTTCTCGCACAACCGTGCACAATAATTCGACGTGGCGGTGGGCCAGCTCGTCGGGCATGCCTGCGATGGTGGCCCAGCAGTAGGCCTCCACCATCGGAATGCCCCCGGACAAGCGGCGTAGGTGCTCGATGGCACCGTCGGGGGTCAGAACCTCCAGCGGGGAGATAACCCCCATGGTGCTGCGTCGCTCCCGCAACTTCTCCACCGTGAGCGGGCTGGGGGTCCCGCCGGTTCCCGAGGCCCCCGCCGCCCGGTAGGTGTTGAGCTGCCAAGCCAGGTGGGGAAGGATGCGCTCGTAAGCCTCATCGGGGTCATCGGCCACCACCATGTTGACCACTCCGGCCATGCGGGCAGCGGTCGAGTGGTGGCCGGCATCGCCCAGACCCTCCAAGTAGGGTTCGAGCGATGCCGGGTTGATGGACAGCAAACCGCAGCCCAGCCTTCCGGCCCGGCGGGCCCCCTGGGGACCGTTGTAACCCAGCCAGATGGGAAGCGGGCGTTGCACCGGGGGCGGGGTGACTGCACCATCCTCAAGTAGCTCCCTCACCTCTCGTACCCGCTGGTCGGTAGTGGTGTAGCGCTTGGACAGGTCGGCCCCGTAGGCGGCGAACTCGTCGTGCACGTATCCTGCGCCCAACCCCAGATCCAGCCGGCCGGAGCTGATCTGATCCACCACGACGGCTTCTTCGGCAATCCGGAGGGCCGAGCGCAGCGGGGCCAGCAGCACCGCGGTGCCGATCCGGATGCGCTGGGTCCGGGCCGCCACCGCCGCGGCAAAGGTGAGCGGTTGGGGCAGGTAGCCGTCCTCAAAGAAGTGATGCTCGCTGAGCCACACCGAATCGGCACCCCACTCCTCGGCCTGGACGACCAGCTCCAGCGATTGCCGGTAGAACTCCGGCCAGGGCCTTCGCCACTCCGGCGGATTCCGCAGATCCAGGTAAATGCCGATACGCATGATCCGACCCTAACGCCCCTGGTAACCCCGACTACTTCTTCCGGTAAACCACCCGCCCCTTTTCGTCCGCAGCCACAATTTTAACGCCCCTGGTAACCCCGACTACTTCTTCCGGGCCCCGGCAACCGATCCTGGTATCTCCTCAAGGCCCGGGGAATGGTGACCACACCGGCACCGGCAATGGCCACCGCGGCCATGGTCGGTCCCCACATCCAGAGCGGGGGAGGGTGCAGCGCGAAATACTCCCTCATCCACGGCCACCCCATCACCACCATGTATGCCCCGGCCATGGCCACGGCCAACCCGATCTTCCACGGTTGCAGCGGGCGGCTGATCACCACCAGGATCACCAGCCCCACCCCAAGCAGGGTGAACGTTGCCACGGTGCGGGCTTCACCCAGGGTGACCTCATCGTGGCGGCGGGCGATCTCATAGACGGTGAAGGACGCGAATGCGGCCAGGCCGCCGGCCGGCAGGGAAAACCGCAACACCCGGACCAAGAAGCCGGGGCGGATCAGCTCGGTGCTGGGGGCCAGGGCCAAGAACAGGCCGGGCACGCCGATGGAGAACGTGCCCACCAGGGTGAGGTGGCGGGGCAGGAACGGGTACTCCACCGTGAACATCCCCACCAGCACCGTGAGCAGCACGGCATAGGAAGCCTTGGTCACGAACAGGTTGGCCACCCGCTCCACGTTGTTGATCACCTTGCGTCCCTGGGCCAACACCTCGGGCAGGGTGGCGAACGAATTGTCGAGCAACACCAGTTGGGCCACCGCCCGGGTGGAAGCCGATCCGCTGCCCATGGAGATACCCATGTCGGCGTTCTTCAGAGCCAGCACATCGTTGACCCCGTCACCGGTCATGGCCACGGTGTGACCCTTCGACTGGAGTGCCCTGACCATGGCTTGCTTCTGGCGGGGGGTGACCCGACCGAAAACCGTGTTGCCGGCCAGCACGCCGGCCATCTCGTCGATGTCCTCGGGCAGATCCCGGGCATCGAAGCAGGCGTGGGAGTCGGGAATGCCGGCTCTTCGGGCCACGGCGGCCACCGTGGCGGTGTGGTCACCGGAGATCACCTTGAGATTCACCCCCTGCTCGCGGAAGAAATCCAGAATCTCGGGAGCGTCGGGACGGATGGTGTCCTCCAGCAGGATCAAAGCCAGAGGTGTCCGGTTCTCGGGCAGGGCATCGCCGGTGAGTGGCTCGGAATCGTGAGCCAGCAGAAGTGTGCGCCGTCCCGTTTCGGCGTGTCCAACCACCCGGTCCATAACCTCGGGATGGTCACCGGCGATAACGTCGGGAGCACCGAAGTAGAAGGCACCGTTGTGACGGAACTCAACGGCCGACCACTTGCGGAAACTGGAAAAAGGCGTGGTTCCCACCGGTGCCCAGCCACCGCCATCGGGGGTGGGGTAAGCATCGCGAACCGCCAGCATGGTGGCGTTGGGAGCCTCATCGGCATGGGCCATGGCTCCGAGTGCGGTGGCGACCACGGCCGGATCCACGCCGGGCAGGGTTTCCACCCCGCTGAGGCTGATGTGGCCGGTGGTGATGGTGCCGGTCTTGTCGAGGCACAGCATGTCGATGCGGGCCAGCAACTCCACGGTGGCCAGCTCCTTGGCCAGCGCCCGCCGGCGGGCCAGAGCCACCACTCCGGCGACGAACGAGAGGCTGGTGAGCAGCACCAGACCGTCGGGCACCATGGCCACGGCGGCAGCCACCGTACCCTGAAGGGCGTTCTGCCAACGGTCCTCGGTGTCGAGCAGTACCAGGATCAGCAGTGCCGAGGCCGGGGGGATGATGACTATGAGCCAGCACAGCACGGTGTCGATGCCCCGGCGCAGCTCGCTGTTGACCAGTGAGAAACGCTTGGCCTCCTCCGACAGCGAGCTGGCATAGGACTCGGCCCCTATGCGGGTGGCCCGGTACCGCCCGTGGCCGGCGGCCACAAAGCTGCCCGACAGCAGCTCATCACCAACATCCTTGCCGATGGGATCGGCCTCACCGGTGAGCAATGACTCGTCGGCCTCCAAGCCCGTGGAAGCAAGAACGACCCCGTCCACCACCACCTGGTCCCCGGGGGTCAACTCCAGGACCTCCTCGGCCACCACCTCGCTAACCCCAACCTCGTGGATGTCCCCGTCGCGTACCACCCGAGCCTTGGGGGCGCTGAGCACCGCGAGGCGGTCCAGCTCTCGTTTCGCCCGAATCTCCTGGGCCACTCCGATGATGGCGTTGGATATCACCACCCCTACGAACAGCCCGTCACGGGGGAAACCAGCCACCAGAATGGCCGCGAACAGCACCAGCATTATGCCGTTCACGGGGGAGAACACGTTGGCCCGCAAGATCTGAGGCAGCGTGCGCACCGGGGCGTCCGGCACCTTGTTGGTGCGCCCACCAGCAACCCGCTCCGCCACCTGGGCGCTGGTGAGTCCCAGAACAGGGTCCGGTCCTGCTTGCGGATCGAAGGCAGTAGCAGAGGCCATCAGGATGGGAAACTACCCGATAGCCAGGTGCTTACTGCCATATACGCACTACCGGATACCCAGGTGCTTACTGCCATATACGCACTACCGGATACCCAGGTGCTCATTGCCATATACGCACTACCGGATAGCCAGGTGCTCATTGCCATATACGCAGCGAACCTTCCCGGGTTCCGGCTGCGAGGGATAAGGTACCGTCGGGACGGGTGAGAGCGGCGATGTTGGTGGCCAGCGTCCCCCCCAGAGGGCGAACCCACATCTCCGCCGCCCCATCGGGGGCGTGACGCACCCCGGCCATGGATTGCCGGTCCAGGGTGGGAACGACCACTTCCGGATGGCCGTCCCGATCGGCGTCTACAACCAGGGCTTGCTCGAGGTTGCGGGTTCCGAATTCGTGGGATCGATAGCCAACTTTCTGGGCGACCACATCCAGGCCGGGTCCGTTCCGCTTGAGGAACCTTACCGAGCCATCGGTGCTGGGATGGAGGATCTCGGCGATCTCGGTCCCCCCGTCGGGTCCCAGCGGTCCCACCGCGATGAGCTGCCGCCAGCCCAGCAGGCGGTCGGTGGGATCGCTGGTTGCCACCACGCCTCCGCCGGTGCTCGAAACAACCACGATCCTGATTCCGGCATCGTTGCTGACGGTGAGCACCACATCATCGATCCCGTCCCCGTCCACATCGGCCAGCAGGGGGGCGATGGTCTCGATGACATCATCCCCGGATCGGTAGATGGTTTCGAGCTCGTTCACCCCAACCGTGACCGCCACCACCGAAGTGGCCTCCAGGTTGTCACCCAGGGCGGAATGGGGATAGCGGTTGGTGGGTCCGGCCAGTAACAGCACTTTCTCCGGGCTGACCTGAACCATCCGGGTGTCGGGCAGCACTTCCAGATCGGGGCGCCACAGCGTGCCGTCGGCCTCCAGGACGGTGAACCGCTGGAGGTTGTCCACATAGGCGGTGCGGTCCTGGTTGAGATACACCGGGACACCGCTGGACAGTGCGTTGGCCGGGGTGGTGGCCAAGCGCACCGAGTTTCCCTGGATGGCCAGCATCGGCGGTTGGCCGGGGTTCAGCCGGTCGCCGACAATGTCGATCTCCACCGGCTGCCCACCAACCGGTACGCGGTAGCCCACTGTCGTTCCGTCAGCCAGGGCTACCACCCAGACATCCCCTGCCGGGGTACTGGCCCCGGTTATCCAGGTGGGGACATCATCCAGGCTCAAGTCCTTGGTAGTGACCTGGTTAATGAACCCGGTACCCAACCCGGAGCCTTCTGTTATCCGGTTGCCGTCCAGCCGGTAAACCGGGTCGGCATGGACAACCGAACCGGGATCAGGGTACGGCGTGACCGCGAATCCGGGCTCGGAGACTACCGGAGGTGTGACCGCGGCAGGGGAGCCGGGGGAGCCGGGGGAACCAGACCCGCAGGCACCGATGATCGCCATAACCACGGCGGCCGTGAACAGAACCACCCCCCGGCGGGAGGCCACTGCTTGGAGGGGAACGCAACTCGCGATACGCCACCGCTTTGCCCGTAATTTCGCGGCCCGGCGGGGGGCCACTGCTTGGAGGGGAACGCAATCGCTCATGTCCGCTCGAACCGCCAACCACCCTCCGCCAGGGTGAGCCGGTGACGGGAGCCGGGAACACCGGGATCATGGGTGTCGTATCCGGCATCGCCGTGCCACAACGACACCGGAACCTTTCCGTCCAGTGCGATGTGGGTAACGTAGTGAGGGATGTTTTCGGCCCGGCGGTGAGCAGCAGCCAGGGCATCGGCGACAGTGGGGTGCTCGGCCAATTCCATGATGGTGATGTAGGTGGGAGGAACGATCTCGATCTCCCCGGCGGCATGGCGGTCCAGGGCCTCGGCCGGATGCCACCAGGCGTGCTCCTTTATCTCGCCCCCGTCCACGGTCACCGCACCAGCGGGTGCGGGGGCAAGAAAAAACCAGGTGGCGAATCGCTTGGGAATCGTGGTGGGGGGCACCCAATGGGAATAGGGCACAAGCTGGTCGGCGGCGACAGCCAGATCGGCCTCCTCGGCAGCCTCCCGCACCGCGGCCGCCTGGCTGGCCCGCAAAATGTCGTCGGGTTGGTCGGCAGGGTAATCACCGTCGTCCACCCGGCCGCCGGGGAACACCCACATTCCACCGACGAAGCTGAGCCGGGAACTGCGCCTCATCATCAGGGTCTCCAAGCCGCCAGGAGCGTCTCTCAAAAGCACCACGGTGGCCGCGGGTACCAGAGCCGGAGCCTCTTCGTCTCGACCGGCCCAGCCAGTTAACCGGTGACCCTGTTCAGCCATCCCCACCACCCTACGGCCTTTTGACCTAGCCTCCCTGTCATGGTCCCCGCCGGCAGGGCCCTACCCAAGGGGTTGCTTGGATAGGGGGTAGTTTTGGGTAGAGTGCCTCCATGGCTGTTGTGGAACACGCACCTCGACTTCCTTTTTTCGACTCCTTGGACTTCGACTCCTTCCACACCGTTGAGTTGCCTCGACGCCTGGTTGCGGGCAACGGGCCTCTGGCCGCCGGCATCGGAGCCGGGGCCCTGGCCAAGAGCTTCGCGTGGCGGCTGATCGACGGGCGTTCGGTGACCTACATAGTCGGCGAGGATGATGTGGAGATCCGACCCGGCGACGACGCCGATGTAGTGGTGGAGGTGAGCGAGCAGGATTGGTGCAACTACGTGGCCGAGCTGTGGACCTGGGTCGGCCTGCTATATGCCGAGGCCGCAGTAATGGTTCGGGGCGACTTCGGACTGTTCGAGGACTTCGAGCCGGTGCTGCTGGCCATGTACCACGGCCGCCCCCTGTATGAGGGATGGACCCCCACAGTGGACCTGGACCGCAGCTTTGCTCCCGACGATGATCCCGAGGAGATGCGCCGGTTCCTAACCGAAGCTGGATTCCTCCACATCCGGGGGGTCTTCAGCGCCGGGGAGGTGGAGGATCTGCGGGAGGAGGTGGAGCGTCTGAGGAGTCTGGCCACCCCCGATGATCACCGTTCCTGGTGGGCGGTGAACGCCGACGGTGAGGAGGTGTGCTGCCGGGTCACCCATATGGATGACCGCAGTGAACTGATGTTCGGGTTGACCGACGATCGTCGGCTGGATGCCATCGCCGCGCTGGCCGGGGATGATCTCGCCGCCTATCCCGAAAGGGGTGATGGCGTATCGGTGGTCATCAAGCTGCCCCGGATCGTGGAGGGGCTGGCGGACCTGCCCTGGCACCGGGACTGCGGCACCGGGGGACACTCCATAACCTGCCCCACGGCCAACGTGGGTATCCAGCTCGATGAATGCAACGAGGACAACGGCAGACTTCATTTCCTGGCCGGTTCCTACAATTCCACCAACCGGTCCCGCCAGGTTCGCGACAACTGGCCCACGGTGGCCATCAACGCCTCACCCGGCGATGTCACCGTCCATTTCGGCCACACCATGCACGCCGCCCCTCCTCCCACCGCTGCCCCCAAATCGGGGGGACGCCGGACGGTCTACATCAGTTACCACAAGGCCCTCTGGGCCGAGTTCATTCCCCCCGGCCAGGGTTACAACGACATCCTCTTCCGCGACGGCGGCCGCATCCGCAGCCCTGAGGAAATGCAGGCTCTGGACGGCTGATCGCCCAACCAGCCGGACAGCAAAACCGCCGGACAGCAAAACCGCCGGACAGCGAAACCGCCGGACAGCGAAACCACCAGACAGCAGCACCGCCGGGCAATCCGGTCAGCGGATCAGCAGTTGATCCAGGATTCGATCCACCAGGGGCTCGAGTTTTCTGGCAATGGTGCCGTCGCTCTCGGTGAGATAATCATGGGGTACCGCCACCCGGGGAACATCGGGCATGCCCAGGGATCGGGCCACGGTGCCAGCAGCCACGGTGAACGGCTCGGTGACCAAAGTTACGGTGGGGATGCCCAACTTCTCCAGGTTCACGGCATCGAGCACACTGCCCGACGTGCATGAGCCTCATTTGGCCAGACCGTTGACCACCCCCGCGCAGGCCCGGAACGAGGCCAGCATCTCATCACCCGCCGGTCGACTGAGCAGCGGCTTGTGCCGGCGGATCACCGCGGTCACGTCCAGACGATGCCGGAACTTTTGCTCCAGCACCTCGGTATAACGGGTGAAGTCGGGCCCTGACGAGGGATTGAACTCGTTGACCAGGAACCCGATGATCAGCGGTCCCCGGGTATGGCCCCGCCGGGCGGCCAACCCGGCCCCGCCGATCATCACCACTCCTCGAGGATCCACCAACTCCCCGATCACTTGCATCCCCCGATCTTGCCGAACACTTTCAATTCACGCCAGAACGCCTGCACTTCTCTGGCCCCGATCACTTGCCCCCCCCCCCCCGACCTTGTTGATCACCCAACCAACTGCTTTCAATCCTGCCCGGTGCCCTCGTCGAGCGCCCGGCTGACGGCATGGCCTCCCAGGTTTCCCCAGCCGGCGCACACCGCCATCCAGGGTATGGACTCGGCCCCGGTGACCACCACGTGGATGTCCTCGGGTCGCTCGGTCACCGGAACCAGCGTGTCGGGGTCGCCGGCATCCACCCAGGCCGGCCACCAGTTGTAGGGAGGGAGTCCCGGGGCCAGCAGATCCCCGATTCGCCGCCGGGCCCTCTGCCACAGATCCAGTTGCACCGCCTCCCGGTCATAACCTTGCTCAAACAGGTGACGGGCCTCGTTGGGGGTGAAGATCACCAGGATCTCGCCCATGGTGTGGGTGTTGTTGCCCCCCTTGAGGGCCATGGCATCGGCCAACTGGGCCAGGCGATTGCTCGGGGTGTCGTCCGTTCCCCACAGGGCCACGCTGGTGGGGGATTCGCAAGCGAACACCGTTACCCCGCTGCCGGCTTTTATCCCCCGGGCCTGGTGCAAGGGAGGCCACGGGCCGGCCGGTGACTCGGCTACACAGAAGGCATAACGGCCGGGATGCCCCAAAACCTCCTTGACCGGCTCGCCGGGAGTGGCTCCCCCCACGTTCCACAAGATGAGCTTGACCGCCCGGCCGATAGCCGCACCGGCGTGAGCTCCACCACCGCTGAACACCGACTCGGCATGCGCCATTTGCAACTGCTCGACCACCGGTCCCGACACGATGATCAACGGCCAGCACGGGTGGGTAGTGGTGACCACCCCTCGCAGGTTGAAACGATCCTCCAGCATGGCCTCGACGGCGGACAGCACCACCTCGAAATGCTCGGGCCGGCATCCGGCCATGGCCGCGTTGGCGGCCAATACTTCTACAGTGGCCGCCCCGCCCCTCGGGGGGATGGCTCCCAGCAACAGGCCGGGATCCCGGCCCGAGGCCATCACCAGGGCATCCACCGCGGCTCGGGTGGGGGGATACACCGGCAACCCGTCTGTCAGCCCCTCGGTATGAGCCAGCTCCACCCATTCCTCGATGGTTTGAACAGCAGGCATGGCGATCACCGGCTCATCCTCACCCATTCATACCCATAACATTCATAACCATACGAACCTGCCCATCCTCCCATCCACGATGGCTCGCCCCCGGTGGCCAGTGCATAATCTTTGGAGGATGAGCATGGCCGACATGATGCCAATTGATGATGTGAAGGTCACCCGGACATGATGCCAATCGGTGATGTGAAGGTCACCCGGACATGATGCCAATCGGTGACGTGAAGGTCACCCTGATACGGGAGACCCTGCAAAGCGTCCCCGCCACCGGCATGTACACGAACCCCGACATGGCAGTGTTCGAGGCCAACGCCGACTGGTTGAAACCCCACTTCATGGAGGAGTCCGGCAACCTGCCGCTGTCCATTCACGCCCTGGTACTGGAGTCCGAGGGCCAAACCGTGATGGTGGACACCTGCATCGGCAACCGGCCCATCGAGATGGTTCCCCAGATGAGCCACCTCGGCACCGGATTCCTCGACGAGTTGGCCGCCGCCGGGTATGAACCCCCCGATATCGATGTGGTGCTCTGCACCCACCTGCACTTTGATCATGTGGGCTGGAATACCATCCTCGTGGATGCCAAGTGGGTGCCGGCCTTCCCCAACGCCCGCTACCTGTTCAACCGCACCGAGTACGACTACTGGGACTCCGGGGCGGAGGGGGCAGCGGTAACCTTTGGCGACGCTGTGCAGCCGGTAATGGAGGCCGGCTTGGCCGACCTCGTGGACAGTCACCACCAGGTCACCGGCGAGATCCGCCTCATGCCCACGCCGGGCCATACCCCTGGCCATGTCAGCGTCCAAATCTCATCCCGGGGCCAGGAGGCGGTAATCACCGGTGACCTGGTCCACCATCCGGTGCAGTTCGCCGCCCCGGATTGGATCATGACCGCCGACGACGATCCGTCACGAGCCTCCGCCACCCGGGTGGAGTTCCGGGAACGCTACGCCGACTCCGGCGTGCTCATCCTCGGCACCCACTTCGCCGGCCCCGGTTGCGGCCACCTGTCCCGCACCGGCAACCGTTGGGTGTTCCAAGCCCCCGCACCGGGATCCTCCCCCGGAACCGTGACCAGCCATGGCTGATGGAATCGAGCGGTTCCGGGCGGCGGCGGGGGAACTCGGGGTTCCGGTAGCACTGGTGCAGTACCCGGCGAGCACCCGGACGGCGGCCGATGCGGCTGCCGCCGTGGGATGCGATTTGGGCCAGATCGTGAAGTCACTGGTGTTCGCCTCTCCGTCCCGGTTGGTTCTGGCCCTCACCTCGGGAACCAACCAGGTGGACACCGACCGCCTGGGAGCGCTGGTCGGGGGTCGGATAAGCCTGGCCGACCCCGAAACCGTTCGGTCGGCCACCGGCTTTGCCATCGGGGGCACCCCTCCGTTCGGGCATGTAAACCCGCTGCCCACCTGGATCGACGAGGATCTGCTGGCCTACGACACCGTGTGGGCCGCGGCGGGAACCCCCAACTCTTGCTTTCCCATTGCCCCGACCCTGCTGGCCACCACAGCTAGGGCGGTGACCGCGGGTTTCGCCCGGCGGTAGGAAAGAACCGGATAGCGCAGGCGAGCACCGGTATCGCGATTCGTATCCGGTCCGCGATCCAACAAGTTCGGTAATCCGATGAGGTCCGCGATCCAACAAGTTCGGTAATCCGATGAGGTCCGCGATCCAACAAGTTCGGGCTAGCCGCCCATGAGAGGCCCCTCGGCCATCGACTCGATGGTGGAAACGGCCATGATGTTGCGGTCGCTGTCGAGCGACTCGAACAGCACGCCGGTGGGGGAGTGCAGGGCGAACAGTACGATGGCCCCGTCGGGCCCGCCCCGCTCCATGTGAACCTCCCCACCGGGGCTCTGGCCATAGGTACCAGCGGGCTTGACCTTGTGGACGATCCCGCCGCCGGGCTCGACATCGAAAACGTGATGCTCACCCTGGAGCACCAGGGTGCGGGTGGCGGCCACATGGCGGTGGAAGTGGCAGTGGGAATTGGGGGCGAACCGCACCAGCAGGTCGAGTGAACCATGATCTGGCTGCGAGCCGAGGACAGCCACATCGTATTCGATGGGATAGTCGAACTCCGGACCTCCCTCCATGTGGGTCCAGTCAACTCCTCGTAGATCAAATCGGGCCTCGAAGGACATGAACCCTATCGTAGTGAGCCATGACCCGCGACCTCTCCTCCACCGCCACTCAAATGGGTTTCAATCCCAGCGCCCTCAGGGACAAGTACCGCCAGGAACGGGACAAGCGCCTGCGGGCCGACGGCAACGACCAGTACGTAGCTACGGACGGGAAGTTCTCCCGCTATCTGGATGATCCCGCGGATGCCGGCATCACCAGGGCCCCGCTCACCGATGAGGTGGATGTAGCCATAATCGGCACCGGTTTCAGCGGTTTGCTGGCGGGAGCGCGACTGCGCCAGCACGGGGTGGAGAG
Source organism: Candidatus Poriferisocius sp. (assembly GCF_965202595.1). Lineage (GTDB taxonomy): Bacteria > Actinomycetota > Acidimicrobiia > Acidimicrobiales > Bin134 > Poriferisocius. Next base: position 1,114,466 of record NZ_OZ241836.1, on the reverse strand, counting down.
CATCCGGATGATCGAGACCGGAGCCGAGTTCGGCGGCACCTGGTACTGGAACCAGTACCCCGGAGTGCAATGCGATATCGAGTCGTACATCTACTTGCCCCTGCTGGAGGAACTGGACTACATGCCCAAGGAGAAGTACTCCTACGGTCCCGAAATCCTGGAGCACTGCAAATCACTCGGCCGCCACTTCGACCTGTACCGGGATGCCTGCTTCGGCACCCGCGTACACGAGATGCACTGGGATGAGGCCGGCAACCGGTGGGTGCTGCACACCAACCACCGGGACCGGATGCGGGCCCGGTTCGTGGTGATGGCCATCGGTCCGCTGAGCCGGCCCAAGCTGCCGGGCATCAGCGGCCTCGGGACTTTCGAGGGCCATTCGTTCCACACCAGCCGGTGGGACTACAGCTATACCGGGGGCAACACCAACGGGAACCTGACCAAGCTGTCCGGCAAGGTGGTCGGGGTGATCGGCACCGGAGCCACCGCGGTGCAGTGCATCCCCCATCTGGGTGAGGCCGCCCGGCACCTTTACGTATTCCAGAGAACCCCGTCGTCCATCGACGTGAGGGGCAACCGTCCCACCGACCCGGAGTGGTCCACCACCCTGGAACCCGGCTGGCAACAACACCGTATCGAGAACTTCGGCCACATCGTGGCCGGCAGCATGCAGGAGGAGGATCTGGTCAGCGACGGCTGGACCGACATCCTGCGCAACCTCACCGCGCTGGGGGAGAGTGCGCGCCTCGGCACCCCCGAAGAGGTGGCCGAAGCCATGGAGCTGGCCGATTTCCAGAAGATGGAACAGATCCGGTCACGAGTTGACGAGCTGGTGAAAGATCCCACCACCGCCGAAGCGCTCAAGCCCTACTACCGTCAATTCTGCAAGCGCCCCTGCTTCCATGACGACTACCTACCCACTTTCAACCGTCCCAACGTCACGCTGGTGGACACCGATGGCCGGGGGGTTGAGCGCATCACCCCCCTTGGGGTGGTGGCAGGCGGCCGGGAGTACGAGCTGGATTGCTTGATATTCGCCACCGGGTTCGAGGTGGGCACCGACTACTCCCACCGGGCCGGCTGCGACATCCACGGCCGGGGCGGAGTTACGCTGACCGAGCGGTGGAGCGACGGCATGTCCACCTTCCACGGTGTAATCAGCCGGGGATACCCCAACCTGCTTCACATGGGCGGCATCCAGTCGGGGGTTTCCCCCAACTTCACCGAGCTTTACAACGAGCAGAGTCAACACGTGGCCTACATCATCAACCAGGTGCTGTCGTCCGGTGCCGAAACCGTTGAGCCCACCGAGCAGGCCGAGGCCGACTGGGTACGGCTCATCCTCGAATCGGCCTACCGCCGGGCCGGTTTCCTGGAGTCATGCACCCCTGGCTACTACAACAACGAAGGCAAGCCCGACGAAGGCCCCGGCTGGTTCGGTGGCACCTACGGCGGCGGTGCCCAGGAGTTCTTCAAGCTACTGAGAACCTGGCGCGACGAGGGTGCTCTCGAGGGCCTGGTGCTGAGCTGATATGAGGGTGCTCTCGAGGGCCTGGTGTTGAACTGATATGAGGGTGCTCTCGAGGGCCTGGTGTTGAACTGATATGAGGGTGCTCTCGAGGGCCTGGTGTTGAACTGATATGAGGGTGCTCTCGAGGGCCTGGTGTTGAACTGAGTGGATTTGGCCCTTTTGGTTGGGAATGGTCGAGAGTTGGTGGGTTGGGTCAGCGGGGTGTTTCGGCGGCGGCGCTGCGGCCTGCCACCCGACCGAAGGCCAAAGCGTCCCCGATGTGGAAACCACCATCCTTGCACCAGCTATAGGTCGAGCTGACCGTGCCCGCGGCGTACAAGCGCCCGATGACCTCACCGAAGGGGTCGAGTACCTGGGCCTTCTCGTTGCGGCGGGGGCCACCATTGGTCCAACCCAGAAGCGGGGCCGAGGTGAACCCGTAGAACGGAGGTGTTTCCAGCGGGGTGAGGGTGGCTCGGGGACGGCCCAGCGGGTCGTGGCCGGCCGCGCAGGCCTGGTTCCACGCCTCCACCGATGCCTCCAGCCCTTCGGGATCCACCCCCAACCGCTCAGCCAGCTCTGCGGGGGTATCGCCGGCGAGGATCCACCCCTTGTCGATCTCAGCCGAGTTGTCGGCACTCCACTCGTAGCCCTCCATGAGCAGGTTCCAACCCACCGGGAGGATCTCCCTGGGGGGTGAGATGGGGCCGGCGAGCCGGGTGGCTTCGTCGAACACCACCTGTAGGGGCCGTCGCTGGAACAGCTCGTAGGCACCATTTATCAGCCCGTGGCCATGCCCTTGGGGAGGGATCTCATTATGGGGTCGTCGCCCGTCGTTGCCCACGCATATGAAACCCTGGGAGAAGATGAACATTACGTACATGCCGGCCTCGAACCCATCGGCCGCCAGGCCGAGGGTGGCCGCCATGTTGTCCATGTGCCACAGATCGGCACCGACCTTCTGGGCCATCTTGATACCGTCACCGGTGCCGGCGGGTGACCCCCACACCGGGGAACCGGGCAATTGCAGGTAATCGCGCACCATCTCCGGGTTGTTCTCAAAGCCACCGGTGGCCAGCACCACCCCCCGGCGGGCCCCCACCCGTAGCGGCGCGCCCCCAGAGGAGGCCACCACCCCGATGACTGAGCCGTCTTCACCGGTCACCAACTCTTTGGCCGGGGTGTCCAGCAGCACTTCCACCCCCCGGTCCCGCACGGCGGCCGACAGTGCTTTGAACAGCAGTTGCCGACCCATCTCCCCGTTTACCCCCAGGTAACCTCCGTAGAACTCGGCACCGGGCATCTCGGGATACTCGGGCTGGTAGTCGGCATGAACACCGGGGGTCACACCCAGGCTCTCCAGCCACTCCGTGTTCTTGTAGGTCTCCTGGGCCCACACCTGCACCACCGGCTCGGGCAAGGTATAAGGGCCGCACAACGACCGCAGATAGACCGCCATCCCGTCGGGGTCGAGACTATTGAACCAGATGCCTCCGGAGATGCGGGTATTGCCTCCCTCCCGGCCCTCGGGCATCTTCTCCAGCAGGAGAACCGACGCTCCCGCATCGGTTGCGGCGATGGCGGCGGCACATCCGGCCGCGCCCATACCCAGCACCACCACATCGGCTTGCCGGTCCCATTGATCGCTCATGGTCACACCAGCTTGCCGGTCCCATTGATCGCTCATGGCCACACCAGCTTGCCGGTCCCATTGATCGTTCATGGTCATCACCTATCAGGCAGCAACTTTTGGTTGCTGTAGTGGCTGGAAATTATGTCCCATTGATCGCTCATGGCCACACCTATCAGGCCGGTGCTTGTACCCGGTAGAGCTTCTCGGCGTTGCCCCAGAGAAGCTGATGGCGGGCTTCGGGGGGCAGGTGGCCGATGCTGGCCGCAATCTTCTCCTGCACGTTGTCGTACAGACAGGTGGGGTGGGGGAAGTCGGTCTCGAACAGCACGTTGTCCAGCGGGATCCTGCTTCCCAGCAAATCCTGGGGGGCCGACTCCTCGAACCAGAACGTTGTGTACACCTGCTCCGCGAAGTACTCGCTGGGCAGCTTGTCGAACTCGGGCCGCTCCCTCGGACCACCCCCCTCAATGAACTGGTGGTCCAGCGCTTCCAGCATGAACGGTAGCCAGCCGATCCCCGACTCCACCGACACCACCCGCAGCTTCGGGAAGCGGGGCAGCACGCCCGATAGCAACAGATCGCACACCTGGATCCCGTTCTTGGTGAAAAGATCCACCGATTGCAGGGCGTAGGCCTCGGCGAAACCTCGACGCTCCACCCGGGTGTGGTCCCAGTTGAACTCACCGCTACCGATGTGGAAGGACACCACCATGTCGTTATCGCACACCGCCGACCAGAATGGGTTCCAGTGGGGCTCACCCAGGTACGGCAGCCCGAACACCTGGGGCTCGCCGGTGAAGTTCACCGACCGGTAGCCCATAGCGGCACACCGCTCCACCTCGGCCACCGCGCCATCCACATCCCAGAACGGGGTGGCCATCGACGGGATGAGCCGCCGGGAATCGGCGCTGCACCACTCCACCAGGAAGTCGTTGTAGGCCCGAACGCACGATTGCTTCAGATCGGCCTCGGCAATCGACAAGAACCGTTGGGCACCGAACCCGCCCACATTGGGATACAGAACCTCGGCCCATACCCCCCGCCGATCCATCAGCTTCAAGCGAGCGTCGGCATCGTAGGCCGCCGGATGCACCTCGTGATAGCCCGCCGGCGAGTCGGGCATGGGCTTGGGCCAACCGGCCGGAGCGGTCGGGCCCACCGCCCCGATGCGGTCATCGCCCAGCAACCAGATCTGGCGACCATCGATCACCTCCACTCGAGGCACGCGGTCACGGTGGCGGGCGGCAACTCGACTGGTCCAGGTGTCGGCCGGCTCGGTGATGTGGGTGTCGACGTCGATGATCGAATAGGCCATACCCAAGTTTCGCACCAATCAGCCGCTCATAGAAATAAAACACCTTGCCGGCCGGTCCGGTATCGGTCAAAGATGGGGCCCATGAGCCGCGCGGGGAGCACCGGGGATGCCGAACCGGGCGAGCGCAGCGACTTCGTTGATGCCAAGTCGAGCCAACGCAGCGACTTCATTGATACCAAGTCGAACCAACGCAGCGACTTCGTTGATGGCAAGTCGAGCCAACGCAGCGACTTCATTCGCACCTTGGTCAACCGGAATATCGCCGAGGGAACTTTCGCCGGTCGGGTGCAGACCCGGTTCCCCCCCGAACCCAACGGCTATCTCCACATCGGCCACGCCAAGTCCATCTGTTTGAACTTCGACCTGGCCGGCGAGTTCAACGGCACTTGCAACCTCCGCCTGGACGACACCAACCCCGAGACCGAGAGATCCGATTTCGTCGCCGCCATTGAGAACGACCTGGCTTGGCTGGGTTACCAATCCGATCGGGGCACCCTTTACGCCTCCGATTACTTCGAGCCGCTCTACCACTGGGCGGAAGACCTGATCCGGGCCGGGCTGGCCTATGTGGACGACCAGGACGCGGCGACCATCTCGGCCACCCGAGGCAGCTTCACCGAACCGGGCACCCACAGCCCCTGGCGGAACCGGACGGTTGATGAGAACCTGGACCTGTTCCGTCGCATGCGGGCCGGCGAGTTCGCCGACGGTGAGCGGGTGTTGCGGGCCCGAATAGACATGGCCCATGAGAACATGCTCATGCGCGACCCGGTGTTGTACCGCATTCGCCACCAGACCCATCACCGCACCGGCGACCGATGGTGCATCTATCCCACTTACGACTGGGCCCACGGCCAGAGCGATGCCCTGGAGGGTGTGACCCACTCGATCTGCACCCTGGAGTTCGATGCCCACCGCCCGCTGTACGACTGGTTCCTAAAACATCTCGACCTGCCCGGGGATCGCCCCCGGCAAACAGAGTTCGCCCGCCTGAACCTGACTCACACCGTGCTGTCCAAGCGTCGCCTTTCGGAGCTGGTGTCAAAAGGCCATGTATCCGGGTGGGACGATCCCCGCATGCCCACCCTTCAAGGTCTGCGCCGGAGGGGCTACCCGCCAAACGCAATCCGGCAGTTCTGCCGCCACATCGGGGTGGCCCGGGTGGACGGCACCGTGGAGGTGGAGCTGCTGGAATCCTTCGTCCGCCGGGAGCTGAACGCGGTGGCTCTGCGCCGGATGGCGGTGCTCGACCCGCTACGGCTGGTCATCGAAAACTATCCCGAGGGCCAAACGGAGATGCGGGAGGCCGCCAACAACCCCGAGGATCCCTCGGCGGGTACCCGGCAGGTCCCGTTCTCACGAGTCCTCTACATCGAACGGGACGACTTCATGCTCGATCCGCCCCCCAAATTTTACCGGCTGGCTCCCGGCCGGGAAGTCCGCCTGAGATCGGGCTACTTCGTAACCTGCACCGGGGTGGAAACCGACATAGACGGCAGGGTGACCGAGGTCCGCTGTGTTTACGACCCCGACACCGGATCGGGCCAAGCCCCCGATGGGCGCAGGGTGCGGGCCACCATCCACTGGGTATCCGCGGCCCACGCCCACCGCGGCCAGGCCTTGCTCTACCAGCACCTGTTCACCCACCCTTACCCCGGTGCCGACGGCACCGATCCGATGGACTCGCTGGCCCCCGACTCCATCCGCCTCGTGGAGACGGCCCGCTTCGAGCCGGCCATGGCCGACATCGCCCCCGGCCAGGTGGTCCAGTTCGAGCGCCTCGGCTATTTCGCCCGCGACCCCGAGGCCCCCGATCGGTTCCACCGCACCGTAGGTCTGCGCGACGAATGGGCCCGCGTCCAGAAACGCCGACCCGGTAGGTAGCCCTTCCCCGGCCGAACCGAATCTCCTGGCCGATAATCGTTCCCATGGGGACTTATCCACCCAAATATCTACCCTAAATCGGGTCGAGGGGCACCCATTCGGGTTCGCGTTTTTCGGTAAAGGCGGCCGGCCCCTCGATCTGGTCGGGATGACCCCACATCCCCGTCATGTGGGAGGCACCAACCCGGCAGGCGGTGGTGAGGCCATGCTCCAGAGCATCCCAAAGAGCTTTTTTCGTGGCCGCCATGGCCGAGGGGGAGTTGCGGGCAACGGCCTCGGCGATCTCCCCGGCTCGCTCCCGCAGCCGCTCGGGCGGATCCACCACCTCGCTGATCATTCCCAACTCGTGGGCCCGCTGAGCCCCCATTCGCTCGTGGACCCCCATCAGGGCCATACGCATCACCGCCTCGGCCGGCATCTTCTTGAGCAGCGCGATGGCTTCGAGGGCCACTACCTGTCCCACAGAAACGTGAGGATCGAAAAACTGGGCATCGGATGCCGCAATGGCGATGTCGGCATCGGCCACCCAGTGGAATCCACCCCCGCAGCAGATGCCGTTGATTGCGGTGATCACCGGCTTTCGCACTTGCTGATGCCAAGAAGTGAAGTGAAGATCGAAGTTCTCCACCGACTCCCGGTAACGCTCCATGCCCTGCCCGTCGGTGGCCAGCTCTGTCACGTCCACCCCGGTTTGGAAGGCCCGCCCCTCCCCGGTGTGGACAATCACCCGCACTTCCGGATCCCGGTCGAGCGCCAGCCAGGCCTCGGCCAACTCATCTCGCATCAAGGAGTTCATGGCGTTGAGCTGGTCAGGCCGGTTGTTGATCAACCACCCCACCCGGCCGCGGCGCTCCACGATCAGTGTCTCATAGCCCATGGAATCAGTTTGGCTCAGCTCCACCCCTGCGAACCGGTTCGAAGCCAACCCCTTGATGGCGAGATCACTGCCATCGAAGAATCCGCCCTCACCCCCGCGAACCGGTTCGCGGGCTACTCTTCAGGGCTACTCTCGTTTCGTGAACGATGGACGACACCCTGGTGGCATAACCGACGAAGCGGTGGCGGCGCTTCGGAGCCGCATAGGCTCAGCCACGCCCCATCCCCAACCACCCCGTTTCCAGGTACCCAACGAGGATGCTTTCCGGCAGGTGGCCGAAGCCTACGGTGACGACAATCCCCTGTGGTGCGACCCCGAGTACGGGTTGGGGACCGTGTGGGGCGGACCCATCGCCCCGCCGCCGATGGTGGGCGGGGATACGCTGATCGGCGAGAACGAGGTGGAGCGGCTGGATCCGAAAACCGCCGCCCTACTCAGGGGAGATCCACTCAGGGGAGCGCAGGCCCACTACTCGGCCAGCCACCGGGAGTGGTGGCAACCCCTGCGACCCGGTACCCGGGTTACCCGGCGCAACGCGCTGGTCGGAGTTCACGACAAGCGGAGCCGGTTCGCTAATCGAGCGATCCACGAATGGACCGCCGAGGTGTTCGCAGCCGGCGGAGGGCCGGTGCTGTCAGCCCAGTACCGGCTCATGATCCGCACCGATCGGGCCGAGGCCCAGGCCACCCGCCATGAGCGGGAGAGCCTGATCGAACCCTATGGCACCGATGAACTGGCTCGCATTGACGAGGCCTACGCCGCCGAACCCGGCAACCGCCGGGGCGCGGAACCCCGGTGGTATGAGGACACCGAGGTGGGGGACGAGCTTGCTCCTCTGGTGAAGGGGCCACTGCGGGTGACCGACATTGTTTGCTGGCACGCGGGCATGGGTATGGGGCTCTACGGGGTCAAAGCCCTGCGCCTGGGGTACCAGCAGCGCCGGCGGGTGCCCCGCTTTTTCCGACCCGATGCCCTCGGTGTCCCCGATGTGCAGCAGCGGGTCCACTGGGATCCCGAGTGGGCCGAGAGAGCGGGTAGTCCCGCGGTGTACGACTACGGGCGAATGCGGGAATGCTGGCTTACTCACCTGTGCACCGACTGGATGGGTGACGATGCCTGGTTGTGGCGGTTGGACTGCCAGTTCCGAGGATTCAACTATGTGGGCGATACCCACTGGATGCGAGGTCGGGTGGCTCGCAAGTACTTGGCCGGTGGCGACCTCCCGGCAGTGGATCTGGATATCTGGGGGGAGAACCAGCGGGGCGAGACCACAACCCCGGGGCATGCCACCGTTCTGCTGCCCAGCCGGGAGCACGGGCCGGTCCGGCTTCCCAACGCCCCGGGCGGAGCCTCGACTTCGGCGGAAGCGCTGGAAGCTCTGGTGGAGCGGTTCGCGGCCATGGAAACCGGCGAAGGCGCAGAACCGGAGCATCACCGATCATGAAGCCCTACCCCCCGGCGGTGAAACCGGTCGGGTTGCTACGCTCGGAGCACCACCGATCATGAAGCCCTACCCCAACCCACCGGAGGGACTGAGAGTGGTCTCGTCCCCACCGCTGCTGATCCTCACCCTGGACCGTCCCCAGCGTCGCAACGCACTGACCGACGACATCGTTCTCACACTTATCGACACCCTGGAAGCCGCCGGCTCCGACGAGGATGTTCGGGCAGTACTACTCAATGCCGAGGGCGACAACTTTTGCAGCGGCTTCGACCTGGCCGGTCGGATCGGAAGTGGCCCCCGGCCCCGACCGGGCAGCATCTCCCGCCGCATGCCCTATCTGGTGAACCGGCTCATCCCGGTGATGCTGGAGGTGCAGGTACCCATCGTGGGCGCGATACAGGGATGGGCTGTGGGTCTGGGCCTCAGCCTGGTACTGGCCTGCGACTTCGCGGTAGCTGCTGAGGATGCCCGGCTACGGGCACCGTTCACCTCCATGGGCATTACCCCCGACAGTGGGATGTCATGGCTCCTGCCCCGTTTGGCCGGGATCAGCCGGACCAAACGGATGTTGATGCTGGGCGAGGAGATTTCCGGAGCCGACGCCGCTGCTTGGGGACTTATCCATCAAGCGGTTCCCGCCGACCACGTCGATGCCGAGGCTTTGGCGCTGGCCACCCGGTTGGCGGCCTCGGCCACCGTGTCCATCGGGCTGACCAAAACCCTCATCAGCCGCAGTTCCGGTAGAAGCCTGGAGTCTCATCTGGGCGACGAGGCCTTCGCCATGGAGTTGTCATCCCGCTCGGCCGACTTTCGGGAATGGGCCGCATCCCGCCACCAGGGCCGACCCCCCAACTTCACCGGAAGGTAGAACCCCATCTCAGCTCCTAGACGCTAATCTGCTGGCATGTTGGTACTGGATCCGACGGCAGTCCCGCAGGCTATTGACCCGGACCGGGGCCCCGATGCCGGTCCGCTGATCGGTAAGCGGGTGGGCATCCGCTACGACCTCACCTGGCGCTCGTTTTTGTGGACCACCGAGGAGTGGACCCACAAGCTGACCGCGGCTGGTGCCGAGGTGATGCCGTGGTGCTCAGAATCCCGCCAGGATGTCAAGCTCAAGGACGCGGTTCTGGTGGAGCTGGACAACTTCGCCACCGATGTGGACATCGCCATCGTCGGCCTTGGCAATTGAGGAAGCTGCACCTCCTGGACCGTCCACGACGCAGTCGCGATAGCGTCCAGGGGCAAGACGGCGGTCGCCGTCGTTACCGAGGAGTTCGTGCCGCTGGCCGGGATCATGGCCCGCAACCTGGGCCGGTCCGGCTTGCGACTGTGTGTGTTGCCCTACCCACTTGACACGCGCCCCGAGCCAGACGTGCGCCAGATCGCCCACGATTTCTGGCCAACGCTGCTGAACTCGCTGGGAGTTCCCTCGTAAATGACTCCTGACGGGGATACCCCCAGGCCCAACGACCCAGCCGAAGTTCCCGACGACGTATTCCTGGCTGAACCGGATTACGAACAGCCCAGGCCCAACGACCTAGCCGAAGTTCCCGACGACCCGGTGGACTTCATGGCCTGGGCCCTTGATCGAGGCTGGGGTGATGGCTTGCCCCTGATCCCGCCCACCCCCGAGCGGGTGTCCCGTTTCACCGCCGCCGCCGGCCGGCCGGCCGACTCGGTGCTGCTGGAGGTTCCCCCGGCCAACGCCTGGTGCACGGTGGAGAAACTGGCGGTGAACGCCTGCATGGCCGGTGCCGCCCCCGAGGCCATGCCGCTGATGATGGCCGCTCTGGAGGCCATGGCCGAGCGACCGTTCGACCTGTTCGCCCTCAACACCACCACCAGCTCGGTGGTGCCTTGCCTGTTCGTGAACGGCCCGGCACGCGATCGGCTGGACCTGCCCTACCGGGCCGGATGCTTCGGGGGGGCCGCCGGAGCCGGACCGGCCATCGGGCGAGCTCTCCGGCTGGTCATGCGCAATGTCGGTGGTCAGGTGGTCGGGGAGACCTCCAAGTGCGTGCTGGGCCAACCCGCCCGGGTGGTGGGGCTGGTGATGGGCGAGTGGGAGGAGCGGTCGCCGTGGCCACCCCTGGCCGAACGCCGGGGAGCGAGCGGCGACGCGGTCACCGTCTACGGCACCATCGGCACCATGGATATCGCCGACATCGCCGCCAATGACGGCCCGTCGCTGGCCTGGGTCATTGGCCAGTCACTGGCCTATGTGGGTACCAACGCCTACATCTCCCACTGGGGGGCCGAGGTAATGGTGGTGGTTCCCCCTCCCTGGGCCGCCATGCTGGCCGCCTCCTACCCATCTCTGGAAGACGTGCAGGAGGCCCTGTGGTCCAATGCCTGCCACCGGGTGGACGAGTTCCCTGAAACCCATCAAAAGTGGCTGGCCGAACGCAACCGGGTCAGTCCAGATGGCACCGCATACATCGTGGAGCAACCGTCGGATGTGATCGTGATGTGCGCCGGCGGCCTTGGCAACCTGCACGCCGGCGGTCTTCACAGCTTCGGCCCCACCCGAGCGATCACCCGGCCTTTTTGAACTGATGAGGCCCGACCCCGGTACCGGTTCGGCGGTGGTCACGGTCGTGGCCGGCGGCAACCCCCCGACCCCTGCTGAGATCGCCCGCCTTCCCGCCAATCCGGTGATAGTGGCAGCCGACGCGGGACTCAATCACGCCCTGGCCGCTGGTCTGACCGTGGCCGTAGCGGTAGGGGACATGGACTCTGTGGCAACCGAGGCGCTGTCAGCCGCCGAGAGGGCCGGAACCCGCATAGAGCATCACCCGATGGACAAGGACCGAACCGATCTGGAACTGGCCCTGGAGTTGGCCACCCGGCTTGCGGACAGGGTGATCGTCATCGGGGGGGGTGGTGGGCGGCTGGATCACCTGATCGGCAATCTGGTCGTCCTGGCCTCTCCGACCTGGGCCGGGGTGGCCATTGAAGCCTGGCAGGACGGGGCCCGAGCCTTGGTGGTCCGAGGTCAACGCACGCTGGAGGTCGAACCCGGCGCTACCGTGTCCCTGTTCGCCCTGGGCGGCCCCGCCCGGGTGACCACCACCGGATTGATCTGGCCCCTGGACAACGAGGTACTGGAACCCCTAACCAGCCGGGGCGTGAGTAACCGAGCCACAACTTCCTGCCCCACGGTGTCGGTTACCGAGGGAGTGATACTGGCGGTTATGCCGTAGGACGCTCAGCCGGGAAAACCCGATTGCCCTCGACCTGGATCCGCTGACGACGCAACCGGAGGGTGGCGATCCGCCATTGGCCGTCATTGCCCTTGCGGTAGGTCTCCTCATACCAGCCGGTACCCCACATCTGACCCACACCGCTGTCCGGCGGCCAGTCCAGATGATCCTCCATCGACCACACTCCCGACGCGGTATCGGGTCCGTGGATGCTGATTTCGCTCATATGACCGTGATGGGTGGTGATTATCGGGGCCAAAATGGGCTCCAGGTACTGGCGGAAGGACCGGTTACCGGTGATGTCTGACCCCTCCCCGGTGTCGTCGGGGGTGGAGATAACCACATCCTCACAGAACACGTCCTCCCACTCATCCCACCGTTTCTGGTCCATCAACCGGAAATACCGAGCCTTGAGTTGACGAATGGCTTCGATCTCCAGCAAATCCTCATAAGTCATGGACTGGAAGCTAGCCGGTTGCGACCCTCACAAGATGCCTGAAGGCGGGCCAAGTCTCCGGTATCGTGCAGACCGATCACGTCGTAAACCGGTTTATCGGGACCGGTGACCGTCTTTAGCGCCAGATCACCGCTGCTGTTGGGGAGCGGCCGGTCGGTGGTCAGCAGGACCAACCGATGAGGCGAGCCGCCGGCATGCAGCACCGCTGCTTTACCCAACGCCTTCCACAACGTGTCCGTGCGGCGAAGCCCGGGGCGCTGGGTGATGCTAAAGGCACCTGATACGTCGAAGAGCCATTCCTGTCCCTGCTGGTCGACCGCCTGAAAGTTGACCTCCACCCCGCAGGAGAAGCGAACCTTCTCGCGAATATCGCGAAAACCACTCTGCTCCAAGGCAACACGAGCAATCTCCTGGGCTTTGCGGCCCTGCTGCACGGCCCGAGCCTGAAAGTCATCACTCCAGTCGGCGTTGGCCGACGGGGCAACCGTCACCTGCCAGCGGGCCCCGTCCGAACGCTGGTTGAGCTGTTCCCGCTCCTTGGCGATGCGCTGCTGGGCCAACTCGATGTAGTGGGCCTCGGTGTCGAAACCGACGTAGTGACGTCCGGTGCGAATCGCGGCCACCGCGGTGGTGCCGGCCCCCATGAACGGGTCGAGCACCAAATCATTCCGGTAGGTGTACAGATCGATCAGCCGCTGGGGTAACTCCACCGGAAACGGCGCGGGATGACCCACCCTGGTGGCCGACTCCGGGGGGATCTCCCACACGTCGGTGGTGGCCTCCATGAACTCGTCGACGTAGGCAGTGCCGTTTGAGGGCATCCCCCTTCGAGCTCGCTCAGCAGCCGGAACCGCTCGGTCGAAGCGTCCCTTGGACGCGATCAGGACTCGCTCGGTGAGATCTCGCAGCACCGGGTTCGCCGGCCGCTGGAAACTGCCCCAGGCACAGTTGCCGCTCGCTCCTCGGGCCTTGTGCCAGATCACCTCACCTCGTAGTAGTAGCCCCAGGCGATCCTGGAGTATGGAAATCACGTCGGCCGACAAGGATCGGTACGGGCGCCGCCCCAGGTTGGCCACGTTCACCGCAATGCGCCCGCCCGGTTCCAATTTGCGCACGCATTCGAGGAACACCTCGCTCAGCATGTCCAGGAAGGCAAAGTAGTCGGCAGGAACGTGGCCTTGGCCCACCGCCTGCTCGTACTCCTTGCCAGCAAAATAGGGGGGCGATGTGACCACGAGGGCAACCGAGCCATCGGCCACCTTCCCGCAAGCATCCATGTCGCGGGCATCACCCACCCATAGCTGATCGCGGCACGCCGGTTGGGAAACCTCGGCATCCCCGCTCATCTCGGGCACCGGGAACCGGCTGTAGAAAGCCGACGCGTCATGGCCCTCACGCCGCCCCACCCCGAAGCTGGAAGTCGAGGTTCCTCTGCGATGCCGGTCAAATTCCACTACATCGAAGTTACAACGCGGTGATGACAGTGTGACGGAACCCCCTCACAGTGGGGTCCCGACTACGGGGCTCTGCCGGTACATCAACCGATAGGTTCAGGTACCACCCATTGATCCCTCACAGTGGGGTCCCGACTACGGGGCTCTGCCGGTGGTGGGGACCGAGGCTTCGACTCGACCTTCCAGGCGACCCACCCTTCGACACAGGTCCATGACGGTGTCGGTGAGTTTGTCGATCCGGTTGCTGACCCGCTTGAAACCGTCGTTCATCTCCGCCCGGAGCTGCGCATTGTCGGCCCGCACTTCTGCCAAACCGGTTCGCATCTCCGCCCGGAGCTGCGCATTGTCGGCCCGGCCTTCTGCCAAACCGGTTCGCATCTCCGCCCGGAGCTGGGCATTGTCGGCCCGCCGAGCGCGGTCCAAATAAAGCATCAGGGTAATGACAACCCCCAGCACGGCTAGTATCGCTTGCTCCATGAGGTTCTCCTCACTGGATTTTTTCTGGGGGGAAGCGAAATCAGCATACCATGCGAATCAGTCGCACCTCTGCTGCCGATTCAACCGGCTTGGCAATGCCACCGACCGGTCCGGTGCTCCAGCGCCAGGGGCATTTCGAAACAGGCTGAGAGCGTTTCGGAGGTGAGCACCGCTCCCAGAGGGCCTTGGGCCAGCACCCGACCCTGGCGTAGGAGCAGCACGTGCGTGAACCCGGGAGGGATCTCCTCGGTGCGGTGGGTAACCATTACCAGGGGCGGGGCGGCAGGATCGGCAGCCAGGCGGGCGAGATCGGCCACCAGCATCTCCCTACCCCCCAGGTCCAGAGCGGAGGCGGGCTCGTCCAGCAGCACCAAACCGGGGTCGGCCATCAGGCTGCGGGCAAGCTGCACCCGCTGGCGCTCGCCCGAGGACAGGGTGGAGATGGCACGGTTTCCCACCCCTCCCGCTCCCACCCGTTCCAGCAGTTCCTCCGCTCGTTGCCGATCAACGCCGGTGTAGTCGTGCCACCACGGCTCCAGCGCCCCGTGGCGGGCCGTCATCACCACATCGGCCGCAGTCAGATCGGGGCGCAGCATCTGGGCCAGCGAGGGCGACACGAACCCCACCCGGTGCCGCAATCGGCGCACATCCACCCGGCCCAAGCGCCAACCCAGCACCTCCACCTCACCGGTGGTCGGATGCTCATACAGGGCGGCAATCCTCAGCAGCGTGGTCTTACCGCTGCCGTTGGCCCCCAGCACCACCCAGTGCTGACCTTCGACCACTTCCCAATCCACCTCAGCAAGGATTGGATGCCGGTCGCGGGTGAGCCCCACTCCTGCCAGCCGCAGTACCGAAGCGCGCTCAGAACCGAATGACATGGGAGAAACGCGCTCAGAAGCAGTCATGACATGGGAAAAACGCGCTCAGAAGCAGTCATGACATGGGAAAAACGCGCTCAGGACCGATCATGAATCTCAGTTGGTGTGGGCCATCCAGGTGGAATACATGTCGGCGTAGTGGCCGCCGAGGGCCACCAACTCGTCATGAGTGCCTATCTCGGTGATCCGGCCGCCCTCCACCACCGCGATCCGGTCGGCTCGCATGGCGGTGGCCAGCCGGTGGGCAATGATGATGGCCGTCCGCCCCTCCAGCACCACATCAAGTGCAGCCTCGATCTTGGACTCCGACCGTAGATCAAGATTGGAGGTGGCCTCGTCCAGCACCAGAACCCGGGGCCGTGCCAGAAACGCCCGAGCCAGTGCCAATAGCTGTCGCTCGCCGGCCGAGAGCGACGCTCCCCGCTCATGGACCAGGGAGTTGACATCGTCGGGCAACCGCTCCAGCAAATCGGTCAGGCCAACAGCTCGGCAAGCCTCCATCACCTCGGCCATTGAGGCCTCGGGGCGGGCAAAAGCCACGTTGTCCCGGATGGAACCGTAGAACAGGAACGGCTCCTGGGGGACCACTCCCAACTGGCGGCGGAGCGATGCCAGTGTGACCGTTCGCAGATCGTGACCATCAATGCAAACCGTTCCCCACTGGGGGTCGTAGAACCGGACGATCAACTTGGCCACCGTGGATTTGCCCGCCCCGGTGGGCCCGACCACGGCCAGGCTTTCACCCGGTGCCAACCGCAGGCTCACATCGTGCAGGACCGGGGTGTCGTCATAGCCGAAGCTCACCCCGCTCAAGGTGATCTCCCCCTCGATGGGAGGCAGGTCCACCGCGTCGGGGGCTTCCGACACCGAGGGCTCGTTGATGAGAAGCTCCCGGAGTTTCCTGGCCGATGCCTGACCCTGCTGGTAACCGTTGTAAAGCTGCACCATCTGCTGGATGGGAGCGAAAAAGAACGTCAGGTAGAGAACGAAGGCGGTCAGCTCCCCGGCGGTGAGGCGACCGTTAATCATCATGGTTCCGCCGATCACCAGCAGGACGGCCTGACCGATGATGACTATGGCTTCGGTAGCGGGGGCATAGATGGACGCGGCTCGAACGCCGGCCAGGTTGGCATCCTTGTGCCGCCCGACCACGTTGGTGTGGTGGATGATGTTATGACGGCGGCGGTTGTGAGCGGTGATAACCCGAATACCGGCCAGGCTCTCCTGCAAGTCGGCCAGCACTTCAGCAATGCGATCCCTAACCAATCCGTAATACCGGTCGGACACCTTCCGGAACCAGTTGCTCAAAAGCAGAGTGCCTGGCACCACGATAACGAGAGTCAGCACCGCCAGAAGAGGGTTCAAATAGAACAGCACGCCGGTGATCACCGTGAGCACCAAACCCTGAACCGCAAAGTTCACCAAACCCTCTTGGAATAGCACGGTCAGGGCCTCAATATCACTGGTCATGCGGGTCATCAGCACACCGGCCTTCTCCTCGGTGAAGAAGTTCAGCGACAACCGCTGATAATGGGTGAACACTCGCATTCTCAAGTTGTACATGAGCATCTCGCCCAACTTGCCGGTATAGCGGATGCGCAAGGAGGAGCTGAGCGCATGAGCGGCCACGGTGCCCAAAAAAACCGCGGCCACCACCAGCAGCACCCGCAGATTGCCGGAACGAACACCGTGATCGATGCCCAACTGAGCCAGAAGCGGTCCCGACTGCATCATCACCGATTCAACGACCACCAGCAGCGATGCCACTACCATCCGGCCGCGGAAGGGCCAAAGGAGCGAGCGCAGCGTCAACGGCGGGTCGGCCGGTTGGCGGTGGCTAAAATCTACCTCGACCGGTGGATACTCGGGTTCGGCCCTCAACACCTCCTCGACATGAGCCCGCAGATTGCCGGGCACGCTGGCATGGGGTAGTCCGGCATCACGAGCTGCGTTTTGGGCCTGGGGGCCGCCGAAGTATCCTCCCCACCCCATTATCGGCCATTCCGAGAATTATCGTCCATCGCGTCATCATGGTGGCGGGCCAGAATTTCCTCATAGAGGGAGTCGGTAGCCAGTAGCTCGGCATGGGTGCCCATGCTCACCACCCGACCCCGGTCCAGAACGACCACGCGCTCGGCCAGGCTTATAGTGGACAGGCGGTGGGCAATGATGATGGTGGTGCGGTTGGCCATCAGCTCTTGCAGCGCCTGGTGGATGGCCTCCTCCACGGTCACATCTATGGAACTGGTGGCATCGTCCAGCACCAACACCTTGGGATTGGCCAGCAGGGTACGGGCGATGGCGACCCGCTGCCGCTGGCCACCCGACAGGGTGTAACCCCGCTCACCGATCACGGTGTCGTACCCGCTGGCTAGTCCCTCGATAAACCCATGGGCCTGGGCTGCTTCGGCAGCGGCCATAACCTCGGAACGGGAAGCATCGGGACGGCTGTAGGCGATGTTGTCGTGAATCGATGCCGAAAACAGGAACGGCTCATCCAGCACCAAACCCACCGTGTGACGCAGGCTACGCAGGGTCACGTCTCGAACATCGGTTCCATCGATGCATACCGACCCGCCATCCACGTCATAGAACCGGTCCAGCAACCGGGTCACGGTGGACTTGCCGCTTCCGGTTCGGCCCACGATGGCCACCCGTTCCCCGGGTTCGATATGCAATGTAAACCTGTCCAGTACCGGGGTTTGGGGGTTGTAACCGAACCGGACATCCTTGAAATCCACCTGCCCCCGGGGAGCAATCATGTCCACTGCGGTCGGGGAGTCGATGATCTCGGGCTCCTCGTCAAGAATCTCGTAAATCCGCTGGGCGGCGGCACTGGCCCGCTGGCCCTGCATCAGCACGAACCCGGCCATGCGGAATGGCACTTGAAGCATGATCACGTAAGCACTGAATGCCAGCAGGGTACCGATGGACACCACCCCCTCGATGGCCAACCAGCCCCCGTAGAGCACCACCATGGCGGTACCCAGCCGAGGTAGCGACTCAATGATCGGATTCCAGCGAGCCCGACTCTTGGCGATCTCCACCTGGGCCCACTGGATGCGCTGGGCCGACCTCCCTAGAAGGGCGATCTGGCGCTCCTCGGCGGCGAACGACTTGACCACCCGGGTACCGTTCACGTTCTCGTCCACGATGGTGGCCAGATCGGCCATCCGGGCCTGGCTAACCCATGACAGCGGGAAGACCTGGTCGCGAAACTTGAGACCGAACCAGAAAACGCCGGGTAACGGTGCCAGCGCAACCAACGCCAGCCAGGGGTGTATGTACAACATGAATCCCAGAGCCAGCACGAACATCAACGCGTTCATGCTGATGAGTGGCCCGAAGGAAAGCAGTAGCTGAAGTGATCGGATATCGCTGTTGGCTCGGGAAATCACCTGACCCGACTGGGTACGGTCGTAGTAGGAGAATGACAACCGGGTGAGATGCTCGTACATGATGGCTCGGAGATCGGTTTCCACATTCCAGCCCAGCTTGAACAACTGGTACCGGGAGATCCCACCGAAAATCAACCTTGCCACACCGAAAACGGCAATCAGTACCGCCACGATCCCCAGCGCCCGGCGATCCCCAGTGATGGCCGCGTCCACTGCCGAACGTCCAGCAGCCGGCACGGCCACCTGGGTCGCCAGTGCGAACACGCCGGTGACAACACCGGTCATCAGAGTCCGCCGGTGGGCTCGAACCAGCGGCATCAGACGCTTCATCCAGCCCTTGCTCCGGTCGGGATCAATCCCCACGGCCGGAGGCATGTACTGAGCCGACACTCCTACCGGCTCGAACTCCGGGGACCTTGATCGACCCTCTACCGAGCTCGGCTCGAAACCCAGAGAACCAGCAGCATCGGTCGCGGTCATTTACTGACCTCCCTGCGATCTCGAGCCCGGATCAGCGCCTCATTCCAGAGGGCCAGCCCTTCCAGAGCCCGTGTGGCCTGATCGAGGTCAAGATGGGCGGCTATCCCCGTGATCTGGTCGGCCACTGCCGAGTCGGCTCTGGCCAGTACCCGCCTACCAGCGCCCGTAAGTTCGTGAGCCACTATTCGGCGGTCCGACGGATCGGCACGGCGGTGGAGAAGTCCTCGCTTCTCCAACCCATCGGCTAACGCGGTAACACTGGGCCGGCTCACCGCCAGCCGGCCGGCTACGGCGGATGCCGCGGCGTTGCCTTCCGACAGAAACAAAAGCAAGCGATACTGGGACGGCGAAAGATCCAGGTCTCCCAGAGCCACCGCTACCTGCCGGGCTAGACGCGCCGCGGCCTGAGCTGCGGCTAAGGCGGTTCGAGATGGAGATCGCTCGGAAGGTTGTTCGAGACTCACATGTTTAGTTTCTCTAAAGATTGCCCTTGGTGCAAAGCCCGATGGGGTTTGCTCATAATAGAGAAAACTAAGCACTTTAAGTAATTTTCATGCTATCCAAGTTGACCGGCATCGGGCGGCTTGCTACAGTGACCCCATGGATGGAGTCGACATGAGCGTGATCTTCGGCATGTTCGGCACGATGATCGGGCTCATCCTGGCATCAATCTGGCATCAGCATCGCGAGGCCGCCAAGACCCGTGCCGAGAACACCCGCCAAATCGAACTCGCCACCGCCGAGAACACCCGCCAAATCGAACTCGCCACCGCCGAGAACACCCGCCAAATCGAAAAATGCAACCAACGAATCGACCAGGCCACCGCCGAGAACACCCGCCAAATCGAACTCGCCACCGCCGAGAACACCCGCCAAATCGAAAAATGCAACCAACGAATCGACCAGGCCACCGCCGAGAACACCCGCCAAATCGAACTCGCCACCGACAAACTGAGGGGTGACTTGAACGAGCACAAGCAAATAACCAAGCAGAAGCACTACGAACTCAAACAGACCTTCGACGAGAAGCACTACGAACTCAAACAGACCTTGGAGAAGAATCACGAAACCACGCAGGTCAAGCTCGACAAGCTCACCGACAGCCTTACCGATGCCCGTGAACGGCTGGCTCGAATCGAGGGGCATCTGGGGATCGGCTGGCCGCATCCCCCACGCGGGACCGAAGAGGGCGAGGCCACCGCAGCTTGACCGGGCCAAGGTTTGTGCCCGCCCCGAGTCTGTTTCTCCATACCCGGGCCCGGCCCCAGGCAATACTGGTGAGGTGTGGACAATAGACCCCAGGCAATACTGGTGAGGTGCGGACAATAGACCCCTTCCGGGGGGCCTCGATTCGGTGAGCTGGGTTACTGCGCTGGGCCTTGTGGGCGCAGCGCTGCTCATAGCTGCCAATGCAGTGTTCGTGGCCGTGGAGTTCGCCCTGGTGGCGGTGGACCGGATTCGAATTGAGCGGCTAGCCGCGGATGGACGGCGAGCAGCCCGGACCACCCTGCTGCTGCTGAAGTCCCTCTCGTTCCAACTATCAGGGGCACAGTTGGGCATTACTGTCACCTCATTGGCTCTGGGCTTCATAGCCCGGCCCTCCATCGCCGAAGCCCTGGAGCCGGTGGCCGACCGCTTGGCTGGAGGAGCCGCCAACGGCTTGTCCGTTGCCGCGGCCCTGGCGATTGCTGTGGTCGTTCAGATGATGTTCGGAGAGCTGATTCCCAAAACCCTGGCCATTGCTCGCCCGCTATCCACTGCAATGCGATTCGCCACCCTGATGCGAGGCTACGCGATCGTGGCCGGTCCATTCATCCGTTGGTTGGATGGAAGCGCCAACTGGGTAGTGGCCCGGATGGGTATAAAGCCCCCCGGAGAGCTGAGCGAGGCTCGTTCCCGCGATGAACTGGCCTGGCTATTCCGATCCTCTGGTCAGAAGGGGACAATGCCACCGGCTAGAGTCCGCCTGCTTACTCGAGCCATCCGGTTCGCTGAGCGAGACGCCGCCGATGTGCTGGTTCCCCGGGTGTCAGTGTGTTCCATCGAGTACCACCAGTCGGTGGCGGAATTGGTCTCGCTGGCCAGTAGAACCGGGTTTTCTCGCTTCCCGGTCATCGCCACCGATATCGATGATGTTGTGGGCGTGGCCCTGGTCAAGAACGTGTACAAGGTCCCGACCAACCAGTGGGCCTCCACCCCGGTCACCGACATCATGCAGGTGCCGCTGATCGTCCCCGAAACCCGAAACCTGCGCTCGCTGCTGCTGGACATGAGGTCGCAGCGCAGCCCCCTGGCTGTGGTCATGGACGAGCACGGGGGTACCGCGGGCATCGTCACCCAAGAGGACCTGGTGGAAGAGATCGTGGGTAAAATCGCCGACGAGCATGACAGCGCCGAACCTCCGGTGGTGACTCAAGATGCCGGCGAGTTGGTGGTTCAGGGCGGAATCCACCCCGATGAGTTGGAGGACATGACCGGGCTTCGAGTACCTGACGGCGATTACGAAACCCTGGCGGGCTTTATCCTGACCCACCTTCAACGCATACCGGCCTCGGGCGAGGTCTTCCGCTACCAGAATTGGGAGTTCTTGATCGAGTCCCTGGACCGGCATCGCATTGACACCGTCCGCTTGCGCCCGGTAAAGCCCAGCCGCCCAGCCGCCCCCCACCGGAACCACCAATGACCGCGCTCCTCATCGCCCCCCACCGGAACCACCAATGACCGCGCTCCTCATCGGTACCGCCGTTGCCCTCCTTTTGGCCAACGCCGGGTTCGTAGCAGTGGAGTTTGCCCTCCTCGCCGCCCGACGATCACGCTTGGAACCCCTGGCCGATGCGGGGCACCGCCGGGCCCGACTGGCGCTGGCAGCCATAAACGACCTCAACCGCCAACTGGCCGGTGCTCAGTTGGGCATCACCATGGCATCGCTAGGACTGGGATTCGTGGCCGAGCCCGCGGTGGCGAATCTCATCGAACGAGCAGTGAAGTCGTTTGTCGAACTGCCGTCGGGGGTGCTGCACACCATCTCGTTCGGGGTGTCCCTGAGCCTCGTGGTGTTCCTGCACATGGTGCTGGGGGAGATGGTCCCCAAGAACATCGCTCTGGCCGGGGCAGAGCGCACCGCCATGTGGCTGGCCCCGGCGAACCGCTTTTACGCCACCGTTTTCGGTCCGCTCATCGGGCTTTTGAACCACCTCAGCCAAGCTCTGGTGCGCCTGGGTGGTGTGGAACCCATGGACAAGATCGCCACCACGCACACCGCCCAGGAGTTCTCCGTCCTGGTGGAGCACTCCGCAGCCGAAGGATTCCTGGATGATTTCGACCGGTCGCTGCTTTCCAGTGCCCTAGAACTGGCCCGCCGCCCGGTCCGGACGGTCATGGTCCCTCGAGATCAGATCGTGGCGGTGGAGCGAGATACCACTGTGGCTGAAGTGCTCAACGTAATGAACAGCAGCGGCCACTCCCGGATTGTCGTCCAGAAAGGTAGCGTGGATCGCGTCGTGGGATTCGTCCACGCCAAGGATCTCCTCGAGGTAAGCGGCACCCGAACATCGCAGCCTCTGAGTGCTGAGATGATCCGGGCTGTGCCCACCATCAATGGGGAAACTTCCCTGGAAGGCGTGCTCGCGCTGATGCAGGACAGTCGGCGCCACCTGGCTGTCGTTAGTCACGGTCCCCGGCGGCGAACCGTTGGCCTTGTCACGCTGGAGGATGTTCTCGAAGTACTGGTCGGTGATCTCATCGATGAGACCGACCCTGCCGGTCCTCCCCTTTCAGGCCCCACAACATGAGAATCGCCACCACCGTAAAAGCTGCGTCGGTGCCGCCGATATGACCTTTCATGCCCCACGACATGATAACCACCACCACCCTCTCAACCCCCACGACATGATAACCACCACCCCATAACGAATTTCTCAGGCCCCTACCGCGTGGTAGCCGCCGTCGACATGAATCATTTCGCCGGTGGTCATGGGAAACCAGTCGGACAGCAAAGCGACCACTGCTCGGGCCACCGGCGAGTTGTCCCGAACATTCCAACCCAGAGGAGACCGGTTGGCCCAGGTGTCCTCGAATACCTCGAAACCGGGAATGGAGCGGGCCGCCATGGTGCGTACCGGGCCGGCAGCCACCAGATTCACACGGATGCCCTGGCCTCCCAGAGAACGGGCCAGATAGCGAGCAGTGGACTCGAGGGCGGCCTTGGCCACCCCCATCCAGTTGTACGCGGGCCAAGCCACGGTGGCATCGAAGTCCAGCCCCACAATCGACCCGCCACCATCCATGAGGGGAACCACCACCTCGGCCAGGGTCTTGAGTGAGTAGGCCGAGACCTCCAGTGCAACCTTGACGTCGTCCCACCCGGCAGCCATGAAGTCATCACCCAAGCACACTTCGGGAGCGAACCCAATGGCATGCAGGGCCCCGTCCACCGATCCCCAACTCTCGGCCAGCTCAGCCCGCAGGGCAGCGGGGTGCTTAGGGTCGGTCACGTCAAAGGCCAGCACCGGGGGTGAGCCGGGCAGTTTGCGGGCGGTTCGCTCCGTGAGCCGGAGGCCCCGACCGGCGCCGGTCAACACCAGCTCAGCCCCCTCCGCAGCAGCCAGCGAGGCAATACCGAAGGCCAGCGAAGCTTCGGTTAGCACACCGGTGATCAGAATCCGCTTCCCATCCAGAAGTCCCATGATGATGGGGAGGTTACTTCGCCCACGTTGCCTCTGTGGTTGTCGCAGTTACGGAGTGCCTTCGTGTCAACAACCGGGGTAATGCGGTGACCGCGCGGTTCCGTGTGGGTTCCGGAGTGCCTCTCCTATAGCTTTGGGCGATGCGAATCGGGATTCTCGGAGGTACCGGACCAGCAGGCAGCGCTCTTGCCCTCCGGTTGGCGTCTGTGGGGTTCGACACCGTGGTGGGGTCACGCTCGGCCGACAGGGCTGCCGAAACCTGCAACCGATTGAGAGCCGACTGGCCCGACCACGATCTCCCGCTCTCGGCTACTGATAACCACGGTGCCGCTTTGTGCGATGTGGTGGTAGTGGCCACTCCATGGGATGCGGCTGCCGCCACTGCCGCCTCGGTAGCCAGGGAGCTGGCGGGCAAAGTGGTGATCAGCATGGGTAATGCCCTGGTGAGGATAGACCGCGAGTTCCAGCCTCTGATGCCGCCCCGGGGCTCGGTGGCGGCATCCGTTCAGGCCGCGGCCCCGAAGTCCATGGTGTCCGCCGCTTTTCATCATGTACCCGCACGCGAACTGGGCGACCTGAACCATCCAGTGGAGAGCGATGTGCTGGTTTGCTCCGACCATCCCGAGGCCACCGAGACCACCCTGGCAATCGTGACCGAGTTGCCCGGTGTCCGGGGCCTCGACGCCGGGCCGCTGTCGTGCGCAACTCCGGTGGAGGCGTTTGCCGCGGTGCTTCTGCAACTCAACACCCGCTACAAGACCCGGGTGGCGGTCCGCTTCACCGGGCTGGACCTCGAAGGCGACTGATCCCGCCGGCCCATGCCCACATCCTCGCCTTTTCGCCGACCGCCCACCGGAGAACCGCCAACCGAGCCGATGAGGCTCTACGACACCGCCCGACAAGCGGCGGTCCCGTTCGAGCCGGGTCCGGTGGTAACCATGTACACCTGCGGTATCACCCCCTACGATGCCACCCACCTGGGTCACGCCGCCACCTACGTGGCATACGATGTGCTCCAGCGGCGACTGCGGGACCGGAACCACGAGACCCGCTGCGTCCGCAACATCACCGACGTGGACGACGACATCCTCCGCAAGGCTCGCGAGATAGGCGTTCACTACCTGGATCTGGCTGCCGCCGAGACCGCCCGGTTCAACTCCGACATGGAAGCGCTGGGGATGCTGCCGTGCTGGTCGGAACCGCGGGCCACCTCGGCCATCCCCGATATCCGCCGGTTCATCGGTCTGGTGCTGGATCGGGGCTACGCCTACCGGTCGGGCGGATCGGTTTACTTCGATGTCTCCGCCTTTGACCGTTTCGGCCAGATCAGCCATCTCGACCGCTCCACCATGCTGACGTTGGCCGCCGAGCGCGGGGGCAACCCCGACGATCCCCATAAGCACGACCCCCTGGATTTCGTGCTGTGGCAGAAATCCGCCCCCGACGAACCCGTCTGGGAATCCAAGTGGGGCCCGGGCCGCCCCGGATGGCACATCGAGTGCTCGGCGCTGGCCATGCGGGAGTTGGGCGACACCGTGGACCTGCACGGCGGCGGCTCGGATCTGATCTTCCCCCATCACGAATGCGAGGCCGCCCAGTCGGAGGTGGTCACCGGGAAGCGGTTCGTGCGCCACTGGATGCACCAGGCGATGGTGTGCATGGACGGTGCCAAGATGTCCAAATCGCTCGGCAACCTGGTTTTCGTATCCGACCTCCTGAAGGAGTACGACCCCCGAGCCGTCCGGCTGGCCATCGTGGCCCACCACTACCGGGATTCCTGGGAGTGGGACGATCGGGTTATGCCCGCCGCCGCCGCCCGACTCGAGGTTTGGCTTTCCAGCCCGGCCGAGAGTCGCGCCATTACCGCGGCTACCACCCTTTCTCAGGTACGGGCCTGCCTGGACGACGACCTCGACACGCCTTCCGCGGTTACCGCCATTGATGCGGCGGCGTCAACCGGAGGCATCCGAGCCGCCGCCGCCCTACTCGGTGTCCAGCTCTGGTGAGGCGTGAACCGACCAGACCCGGGTGGGCCGGTAAAATGAACCGGCCCACCCCGGGCGGCAGCCAAAGCGAACCGGCTCGGCCCGGGCGGGCCGGTAAAATGAACCGGCCTGCACCGGGCGGCCGGTAAAATCGTCTGGTCATGGCTGACATCAGCGTCACTCTCCCCGATGGCAGCACGCGCAAAGTCCCTTCCGGTGCCACTGCGGGCAACCTGGCCGCGGCCATAGGTCCCGGCCTGGCCAAGTCTGCCCTGATCGCCACCGTGGACGGGGTCGAGGTGGACCTGAACGTTCCACTGGCCGATGGCCAAAAGGTATCGATCCTCACCGCCGGCAGCGAGGCCGGCCTGAACACGCTGCGTCACTCCACCGCCCATGTGCTGGCCCAAGCCGTCCTGGGGATGTACCCCGGTGCCACCTACGCGATAGGCCCTCCCATACAGGACGGCTTCTACTACGACTTCTACCTGCCCGGGGGAGCCACAATCAGCGACGACGACCTCGAGGCCATCGAGGCCCGGATGCGGGACATCATCGCGGCCGACCAGCCCTTTGAACGTCATCAGGTATCGGTGGATGAGGGGCTGGAGCTGTTCGCGAACCATCCCTACAAGCGGGAGATCATAGAAACGGTGGCCGCCGCCACCGGATCCACCGGGGCAGAACCTGGGGCCGACGACCTGGTCACCGAGGTGGCCGGTGACGGCAGCATCAGCTACTACCGCAATTCCGAGTCGTTCGTGGACCTGTGCCGCGGTCCCCACGTCCCCTCCACCGGCCGGTTGGGGCACTTCAAGCTGATGAGCGTCGCCGGAGCCTACTGGCGCCGCGACACCGGTCGCCCCTCCTTGCAGCGCATCTACGGGACCGCATGGGCATCCCGCAAGGACCTGGCCGCCCACCTGCATCGGCTGGCCGAAGCCGAAAAGCGAGACCACCGGCGTCTGGCCCGCGAGCTGGACCTGCTGTCCTGGCCCCACGAGCTGGGCCCCGGGCTGGCGGTGTGGCACCCCAAGGGGGCCGCTGTGCGCCGAATCATCGAGGACTACAGCCGCCGCCGCCACGACGAGGGGGGCTACCAGTTCGTGTTCTCCCCCCACATTGCTCGCTCCGAGCTGTGGGAGACCAGCGGCCATCTGGACTTCTACCGGGAGAGCATGTACCCGCCCATGGAGATGGACGGCACCTCCTACCACCCCAAACCGATGAACTGCCCCTTCCATGTGCTGATCTACAAGAGCGGCCAGCGCTCCTATCGTGACCTGCCCATTCGCATGTTCGAGCTGGGTACCGTGTACCGCTACGAGTTGTCCGGGGCGGTCCACGGGCTGATGCGCTCCCGAGGGTTCACTCAGGACGACAGTCACATCTTCACCACCCGCGAGCAGGCCCCCCAGGAGATCACCTCCCTGGTGGCTTTCGTGCTGTCGGTGCTGCGGGCATTCGGATTCGAGGATTTCGAAGCCCGGTTGGCCACCCGGCCACCGGAAAAATCGGTGGGGGACGATGCCGAGTGGGAACTGGCCACCACCGCCCTGCGGGATGCTCTGGAGGCCGCCGGGCTGGATTACGAGCTGGACGAGGGCGGGGGTGCCTTCTACGGACCCAAGATCGATATGGATGTGCGCGACGCCATAGGGCGGAGCTGGCAGCTATCCACCATCCAGGTGGACTTCCAGCTCCCCGAGCGGTTCGATCTCGAGTATGTGGGGACCGACGGCGGCCGCCACCGACCGGTTATGATCCACCGGGCCCTCATGGGATCCATCGAGCGCTTCTTCGGGGTACTCATCGAGCACTACGGCGGTGCATTCCCCGCCTGGTTGGCCCCCGTCCAGGTGGAGATCCTGCCAGTGGCCGCCGCTCATGCCGCCCATGCCGCCGAGGTGGCCGACCGGCTGATCAGGGACGGATTCAGGGTCCGAGTATCGAACGCGCAGGAACCGCTGGGGCGGCGAATCCGAACGGCCAAACTGCAAAAGGTTCCCTACATCCTGGTGGTGGGGGACGACGATGTGGCTCACGGTACCGTGGGAGTGAACGCCCGGGGCAGTGACGGCGAAAAGCGGGACATAAGGGTCGAAGACTTCGCCTCTCTACTGGACAACGATGTGCGCACCCGCCGCTGATGCTTGAGCACCTGTGGGCTCCCTGGCGAAGCCACTACGTTGCGGGTGGCAACCCGACCGGTGCGGTACCGGGGGAGGGCACCCTGTTCGAACGCATACTGGCCGCGCCCGAGCCCGACGAGGAGACGGGCATAGTGTGGCGGGGCAAGACCTGCTTCGCGGTTCTCAATGCCCACCCCTACGGCAGCGGTCATGTGCTGGTGGCCCCCAACCGGGCCGCGGCCGACTTGGCCGACCTGAGCAAAACCGAGAGCGACGAGCTGTGGGATGCCGTCCGGGCCACGGTAGCGGCCATCCGCAGGGCCTACCACCCTCACGGGGTGAACGTGGGCATCAACCTGGGAGCGGCCGCCGGTGCCGGCGTGCCCGACCACCTGCACGTCCATTGCCTGCCCCGGTGGCGAGGCGACACCAACTTCATGACCGCCACCGCTGAAACCAGGGTGCTCCCCGAATCTCTTTCCGAATCGTGGTCAAAACTGAGAAACGCCTGGGAGGCTGGCTAGCCTCCTGCTGTGTCCGATACCGAGAAACGGGCCCCCCAGAAAAACACAACGCCCGACGCAGAAATCACCGACGAGCAGGCCCCCCAGAAAAACACAACGCCCGACGCAGAAATCACCGACGAGCTCCCATCAGAGCTGAACGTCAGCGAGTACGTCGGTCCCTACCTGTTTCCCAACAACAGCCGCCGCCGCATCCCGGCCATCATCTACTTGTCGGCCGCGGTGGTCTGTACCGTGGTCTGGGTCGTGGCCTCCGGAAGTCCACTGGTCAACGGGGGAATGCCGGCTGCTGCCATCGCCCTGGCCGTCTTCGCCGTCTACGGCTTAGCTTGCGGGAAGGAGTTGAAAATCGACGAATCGGATGCCCTGGTGATCGCCATTGGCGCGGTGGGATTCCCCGTGGGCCACGCCTCCGCCCAGATGGGTTGGCGGGGCTGGTTCAGCCGCCCCACCTGGCGCATCCTGCTCTACTCCAATGAGCCCCAGCCCGATCAGCGAGGCCTGGTTTTCGTGGATGGCATCAACGGCGAGGTCATCGATCAGCTCGTGCAACCCAATCCCGAGGACTGGGCCGACCCGATCACAGGCAGGCAGGTACAGTAGAGGCACATGTTCGACGGTAACTGGCGTTCGGCGGTCAATAAAGGACTAGACCCCCTCGGTGCTGCTCTCTGCCGGATGGGGGTCGGTGCCGATGCGGTCACTGCTGCCGGTCTTGTCATGGCCGCCGGGGCTGCCCTGGTGATCGGCCGCGGCCAACTGATCCTGGGCCTGATTCTCATGATCCTCACCGGTATCTCCGATGCCCTCGACGGACCCATCGCCAAGGCATCGGGGACCAGCTCGACCCGGGGAGCGTTCTTCGACTCCGTCAGTGATCGGGTGTGTGATGCCCTGCTGTTCGGCGGAGTCGCCTGGTACCTGGGATCCCACCAATCCGGGCGGATCTTCATGCTGCCGGTGGCGCTCATGGCCACGGCCATGCTGGTTTCCTACCAGCGGGCCAAAGCCGAGTCGCTGGGCCTGGATGCCAAGGGGGGACTGATGGAGCGGGCTGAACGGTTCATCGTGCTGGGAGCCGGTCTGGCCTTCAGCTTTGTGCTCATACCCGTGCTGTGGGCCATGCTAACGCTCACTGCGGCCACCGCAGTACATCGATTCGTCAAGGTGTGGCGCCAGGCGGGCTCCCCGCCGGCTCGCCGGCTGGAGGTGCCTCGAGCTCGCCGCGCCGCCGGCCGGGAGCGGCGGTCATCCCCCGAGAGGTGGCACTTTTCCCACCGGACAAATCGCCGATCCCCCCGCCGATCGCGGCACTGACCCGCCCCCTGGATGACTGCGACCGCAGGGCCGCTATTCAAGCACTGAGCCGGTGTCGGAACCCGCCCCCAGGATGACTGCGACCACCGATGGGGTGGCCCCCATAGCCCGGCCCCGCCGCCCCTCGGCCGATGTGGCCCTCTACCGCGTTGGCGCATCCCTGGCCCGCCGCCTACCCCACCCGGTGGGGGCTGCTCTCACCCGAGCCATCAGCCGCAGCGCTTACCGGCTGCTCCCCGAGCGCCGGTTCATCACCGAACGCCGCCTGCAACGGGTGTGCGGTCCCGATCTGGAGGGGGATGCGTTGGCCCGGGCCGTGCGGGCCTCGTTCGAGTCCTACGCCCGATACTGGTTCGACAGCGCCCGACTCTCCGGTATGGACGACACCGCGGTGGACACCCGATTCAGCCACCAGGGATACCACCACATCCAGGAGGCCATCGACACCGGCACCGCGCCGATTCTGGCCCTGCCCCACCTGGGGGGCTGGGAATGGGCCGGCACATGGATGGCCCGGATTCCCGGGTATCCGGTGATATCCGTGGTCGAACCGCTGAAGCCGGCCCGGCTGTTCGACTGGATGGTGGACGAGCGTCGCCGTATGGGCATCGACATTGTGCCGCTGGGGCCCGACGCGGTCTCCGTGCTCATCAGGTCACTGCGAGCCGGACAGGTGGTGTGCCTGCTGGCCGACCGCCAAGTGGGGCGCGGGGGAGTGGAGGTGGAGTTCTTTGGGGAACGCTCACTGCTGCCCGGCGGGCCGGCCGCTTTGGCCCTGCGGACCGGTGCAGCAATCCTACCCACCGCGGTCTACCAGGACGGGCCCAACCATCGGGGTGTTGTGCTTCCCCCGGTTCCCGTCGAGCGCCGGGGTCGGCTGCGGGCCGATGTGACCCGGATAACCCAGGATGTAGCCCGATGCCTGGAGGACCTGATCCGGGCGGCCCCCGAGCAGTGGCACCTGATGCAGCCCAACTGGCCCAGCGATCAAGAGGCTCTTCACCGGTTCCGCGAGAAGAAGGAGCGGCAAGCTCCACCGGTAATCGCGACGGATCGGCCATGAGCACAGCCTCGGTAATCGCGACACATCGGCCATGAGCACAGCTTCGATTATCGCAACGGATCGGCCATGAGCACAGCCTCGGTAATCGCGACGGATCGGCCATGAGGGTCGGCCTGGTCTGCCCTTACAGCCTCACCATCCCCGGTGGGGTCCAGGGCCAGGTCATGGGGTTGGCCCGCTCGTTGCGCCGCATGGGAGTGGAGGCCCGGGTGCTGGCACCGTGCGACGGCCCTCCGCCCGACGAATCGGTCACCCCGCTGGGCAACAGCCTTCCCACCGCGACCAACGGCTCCGTCGCTCCCCTTGCTCCCGATCCCCCCGCCCAACTCCGTACGATCCGAGTGGTGCGCGACGAACACTTCGATGTTTTCCACCTGCATGAACCGATTGCCCCCGGCCCCACCAACACCGTTGCGGTGTTGAAATCGGCACCACTGCTGGGCACATTCCACCGGGCCGGCCACAGCACCGCCTACCAGTACTTGCGTCCTCTGGTGCAATGGGTGGCCAACCGCCTGGATCATCGCTGCGCTGTGTCCGAGAACGCCCGCCGCCTGGCCGCGGACCAGCTCGGTGGCCGCTACGAATTGGTGTTCAACGGGGTTGAGCTGACCGCCCCATCCGCCGAACCGGTGAAATCATCCCACCCCACCATCTTCTTCGTGGGGCGCCATGAGCCCCGCAAGGGGTTGAGCACGCTGATAAACGCCCTTGAGCATCTGCCGCCCGAGATACGATTGTGGGTGGGTGGTGACGGCCCCGAGACCAGCAGGCTGAAGAAGCGGACCGCCGATGACCCCCGCGTGGAGTGGCTGGGCCGGATCTCCGACCTGGATAAGCAGGCCCGCTTGCGGGGAGCCGATGTGTTTTGTGCCCCATCCCTGTTCGGAGAATCGTTCGGGGTGGTTCTGCTGGAAGCCATGGCGGCCAGGACCCCGATCGTGGCTTCCGATCTGGATGCCTACGCCGTTGTGGCCCGGCCGGAGCGCGACGCCCTGCTATGCCCACCCGGTGACGCGGTCGCACTGGCCATCGCCCTCCAGCGCGTACTGTTCGACGAGAACATCGCCGGTTCCCTCGTCGAGTCGGGATTGGATCGGGCCCGGCAATTCTCAATGGACAGGCTGGCCAGCCGCTATGGCGAGATATATACCGACCTGGCCGCCGGCCGCCGGATCCGCACCCCAAGCCTCCGGGTGGGCTAGAACCTGGGGGAAGGAGGGAGCGTGAACCACAGCCGGCATCGATCCACAGTTTCCCTTGGTGTCCTGGGGAATCGATCCACAGTTTCCCTTGGTGTCCTGGGAGCCATCATCGGGGGGGCGATGATGGTCGTGCTAACCCTGCTCGGAATGTCCTGGCTCTGGGCCGCAATCCTCGCCGTCGTGGTGGCCACGGCTTGCCTGATCGGGCTGCGTTTCGGAGCTTGGCGGCTGCTGCTGCGCCTGACCGGCAGCGAACCCCCGAACGGCCCGACCCAAGAGGTTCTCGCCAACGTGCTGGAGGGCCTATGCGTGAGTCACGGCATTGCCGCCCCCGAACTGCGCACCATCGACTCCCGCTCCATCAACGCCCTGACCACGGCCCGAACCCCCAACCATGCCGCCATTGTCGTGACCACCGGCGCGGTCGAACAGCTCGAACGCATAGAAATGGAAGGGCTGCTGGCCCATCTTTTGTGCCGTATCCGCCGAGGCGATGCTGCTTTCGACACGCTGGCCGGAGTCCTCCTGGCCTGGCCGTTGGGGGCGTTCGGCCAACTGCGAGTTTGGGTAATGAACCGGGTTCTACCCGCGGCCCGAAGCCTGGAAGCCGACTTCGAGGCCGTGTCGCTAACCCGGTACCCGCCTGGTCTGCTGTCAGCGCTGATGACGCTTTCCAACCAGCAGGCTGGGGTACCATCATCCTCAGTGGCTGCTTTGCACATGTGGGTTGATGAGCCCGATTGGGGAGCTTCCGACACCATCCGCCACCCCCGGATGGAAACCCGCATCGCCGCTCTCAACGAACTCTGATGAAAAGCGCACCTGCTCCCCGGCGCATGACCAGAGCACTTCCATCGGGACACCGGTTCTGGGCCTCTGCTCGGCCGGGGGTGGCAACGGCTACTGCACTGGTGGCCATCATTTCGGTGGCCGCGGCCTGCGGCGACTCGAACGGGGAGAATCCCGCTACCGGAATCTCGGCAACCGCCACGGTTGAGCCCACTTCGGGAACTGCCGGCGGCACCGGGCCCGCGGAAGGCACCAACCCTCCAGCCACCGCCAACCCCGGTTCCCGCGATCCCGATCCCGCCGGCACGTCCACCCCGCAAGGCGACACCACTGCTGACCCCATCCCGGCCACCCCCACGCCCCTGCCTGCTCCCATCGAACCGTTGACAGGCGAACCGCTGGATGATCCATCCATCATGGGCAGGCCCGCCCTGGCGGTGAAGACCGGCACCAGCAGCGTGGGCCGCCCTCAGACCGGCATCAACCAGGCCGACATCCTCATCGAGGTAAGGGTGGAGACCATCACCCGCCTGCTTGCCGTCTTCCACAGCCAGGGAGTCGAACCACTGGGTCCGGTCCGGTCGGCTCGAAGCTCCGACCCCGACATCCTGGCCAACTTCAGCCGGCCAGTGTTCGGACACTCCGGGGCCAACCCGGGTGTGCTGCGAGAAGTGGCCCAGGGTGAGGCCGGCGGCAAGCTCCACGAACTGCGCTGGGATGACCTGCCCACCGGCTACTGGCGGGTGAGGGACAGGGTACCCCCCTTCAACCTGTACACCACCACCTCGGCCCTCTGGAAGGCCGCCCCCAGCCACTTGCAGGCCCCCGAGCCCTTGTTCCAGTACCGCAAGCAGGGGGATGCACTCCCCCCGGCCGCCGAGCCGGTTCCTGGCGTCGAGATCCGCTATCTCGGCGGCACGATTGCCCATTTCGTTTGGGACGCCGAGGCCGGGTCCTGGGCTCGCTGGCAGGACGGAACCCCCCATGTGGACATGGCTCGCAATCCCGATGGCACCCCCGACCCCGAGGCCGACCCCGTCCAGATCGCTCCGGCCAACGTGGTGGTGCTCCAAACCCGCTATACCAGCAGCGCTCCCTGCCCATCGTGCCCCCAGGCCATCACCGTGGATCCCGAGGGCGGCACTGCCCTGGTGTTCACCGATGGTCACCTGATCCGGGGGCGGTGGACCCGCCCATCGGCGAACCGCTCCTGGCAAGTGACCGGCAACGACGGTAATCCCGTGCGACTCACTCCTGGGCAGACCTTCATCGCCCTGCCCGGGGGGGACGTGTTGGTTATGGTGGAGAGCTTCGCCAAGAACCTGCTCAAGAAGCGGTAGAAACGGCAGCGGCCCACAAACAAGCAACAAAAACCGGCTCCATAAACAGTAACGGTTAAACCGGCCTCGCGTTCTGGGCGGCGGAGGTCATAGACTGCGGTTATGTCTGTGGAGTCGATGCAGGGCCGTGAGACGGGAACCCCATTGGTCAAGCGAGGACTCGCCGAGATGCTCAAGGGCGGGGTCATCATGGATGTGGTCACCCCCGAGCAAGCCAAGATTGCCGAGGATGCCGGAGCGGTGGCGGTCATGGCCCTGGAGCGGGTGCCTGCTGACATACGCCGCGACGGTGGCGTGGCCCGCATGAGCGATCCCGAGATGATAACGGGAATCCAGCAGGCGGTAACCATACCGGTCATGGCCAAGGTCCGTATCGGCCACTTCGTGGAGGCCCAGATCCTGGAAGCTCTGGACGTGGACTACATCGACGAGAGCGAGGTGCTTACCCCCGCCGATGAGGCCCACCACATCGACAAGTGGGAGTTCACCGTGCCATTCGTGTGCGGTGCCACCAACCTGGGTGAGGCTCTGAGACGCATCTCCGAGGGAGCCTGCATGATCCGCTCCAAGGGAGAAGCCGGCACCGGCAACATCGTGGAAGCCGTCCGCCATCTCCGGTCGATAATCGGCGACCTGCGCCGCGTCACCCAGGCCGACTCGGCCGAGCTGTTCGACTGGGCCAAGCAGCTCCGGGCCCCGCTGCCCCTGGTTCGGGAGGTCGCCGAAACCGGGTGGCTGCCGGTACCTCTGTTCTGCGCCGGGGGCATATCCACACCGGCCGATGCCGGGCTGGTGATGCAACTCGGTGCCGAGGCGGTGTTTGTCGGCTCGGGCATCTTCAAGTCCTCCGATCCCGCCCCCCGGGCCAAGGCCATCGTGGAGGCCACCACCAACTACCGCGATCCCCACATCCTGGCCAAGGTCAGCCGCGGCCTGGGCGAACCCATGCCCGGCCTGGAGATCGACGGTCTCGCCACCCGGCTGGCCGACCGGGGCTGGTAGCAGCCATCACCGTGCGCCGAACCAGCACCGGCAAGGATACGGAGCCCCCGGGTGAAGGTCGGGGTTCTGGCCCTTCAGGGCGCGTTCAGCCTGCATGAGCAGGTTCTGAACCGTCTGGGGGTGGCCGCGGTCCAGGTTCGTACCCCCGAGGAGCTGGCCGAGGTGGATCGCCTGGTCATCCCCGGCGGGGAATCAACCACCATCTCCAAACTGCTGGAGGCCAATCATCTGGGTGATCCGCTGGCCGACCGCCTGGACGATGGCCTGCCGGTGCTCGGGACCTGCGCCGGGCTGATCCTGCTGGCCACAGCGGTGATGGACGGCTACGAGGACCAGCGCTGTTTCGGAGGGGTGGACATGACGGTACGACGCAACGGTTACGGTCGCCAGTCCGACTCCTTCACCGTCCCGCTTCGGATTCACGAATGGGAGATTCCGTTTCCCGGGGTGTTCATCCGAGCCCCGGTGGTCGAGTCGGTGGGTGAAGGTGTGGAGGTTCTCGCCGTTCTGGACAGGGTGCCGGTAATGTGCCGCCAGAACTCGGTTGTGGTGTCCTCGTTCCATCCCGAGCTGGCCACCGACGACCGGGTTCACCGCTGGTTCATCGAGCAGGACTGGTCGACATG
This sequence comes from Candidatus Poriferisocius sp., assembly GCF_965202595.1. Taxonomy (GTDB): domain Bacteria; phylum Actinomycetota; class Acidimicrobiia; order Acidimicrobiales; family Bin134; genus Poriferisocius. Next base: position 1,078,782 of record NZ_OZ241836.1, on the reverse strand, counting down.
ACCCGCACCACCCCACACATCTTCCGCAGTTTCAGCCGAGCACAGGAGTAGAAGCACATGACCCGCACCAACCAACCCGCCCCCCGCAGTTTCAACCGCATACAGGAGTAGAAGCACATGTCAGGGCATTCCAAGTGGGCGACCATCAAGCACCGCAAGGGGGCGGCCGACAAGCGCCGGGGCAAGCTGTTCGCCAAGCTCATCCGCCAGGTGGAGGTGGCCGCCCGCCAGGGAGGTGGCGACCCCGATGCCAATCCCACGCTTCGAACCATGTTCCAGAAGGCCCGGGACAACTCGGTGCCGCTGGACACCATCGAGCGGGCCATCAAACGGGGCACGGGAGAGTTGGAGGGAGTCTCCTACGAGTCCGTGTTCTACGAGGGCTACGCCCCCGGGGGGGTGGCCCTGTTTGTCGAGACGCTGACCGACAACCGCAACCGGACCAGTTCGGAGGTGCGGGCGCTATTCACCCGCAACGGGGGATCGCTGGCCGAGCCCGGCGCGGTGGCCTGGCAGTTCGAGCGCAAGGGAGTAGTGATCCTGGATCGATCGGTGAACGAGGACGATCTGATGATGGCCATCCTCGATGCCGGCGGCGAGGATCTGGTCGACGATGGTGACACCTGGCAGATCACCTGCGATCCCTCCGACCTGTTCGCCATACGCGCGGCCCTGGATGAAGCAGGCATAGCCTTCATGTCCGCCTCATCCACCATGCTGCCAACTTCGGTGGTGGGCGTGGATGCCCCCGACACGGCCCGATCCGTTCTCCGCATCATCGACGCTCTCGACGATCACGACGATGTTCAGGATGTTTACGCCAACTTCGACATCCCCGACGAACTCCTCCGAACCGCAGCCGGCTAGCCGGGGTGGTCAAATCAAACAGGTTAGCCACCAGCCTCACCAACCTTGGACCGGGACCGGTCAGTCGAACAGGTTGGACTGGTTGGGAGCGTCGGCTGGTGGGGTCAGGTCCAAGTGGTGCCAGGCCAGCGGGGTGGCCACCCGGCCCCGGGGGGTGCGCATCAACAAGCCCTGCTGGATGAGGAACGGTTCGTACACATCCTCCACCGTCTCCGCCGGCTCACTGACGCTGATGGCCAGGGTGGACAGACCCACCGGACCACCCCCGAACCGCTCGCAGAGGGCCGACAGCACGGCCCGATCGATCTTGTCCAAACCGGCCTGGTCAACGTTGAACAACCTCAGACCCGCAGCCGCGGTGGCCTGGTCGATAAAGCCTCCGGCCCGGACCTCGGCGTAGTCCCGAACCCGGCGCAGCAACCGGTTGGCGATTCGGGGAGTGCCTCGGGCCCGGCAGGCGATCTCGGCGGCCCCCAGCCGGTCGATCCGGATGTCGAGGATGGCGGCCGCCCGAGTCACGATGGCCTCCAGATCGGCGGTCGTGTAATAATCGAGCCGAGACACCAGGCCGAACCGGTCTCGTAACGGGCTGGTGATCAGGCCGGTGCGGGTGGTAGCCCCCACCAGGGTGAAGCGGGCCAGATCCAAGCGGATCGGCTGAGCCGAAGGGCCCTTTCCTATCACTATGTCGATGTTGAAATCCTCCATGGCCGGATAAAGCATTTCCTCAACTATCCGAGATAGCCGGTGAATCTCGTCAATGAACAGGACATCGCCCTCCTCCAATTGGGAGAGGATGGCGGCCAGATCACCGGATCGCTCCAGGGCCGGCCCCGAAGTGATGTGCAACCCGGCTTTCATCTCCTTGGCCACGATGTGAGCCAGCGTGGTCTTACCCAGGCCGGGAGGGCCGGCAAACAGAAGATGGTCGGCTGCTTGGGAACGACCCCGAGCCGCCTCCAGGATGATGTGGAGGTGCTCCTTCAACTCACCCTGCCCGATGAACTCGTCCAGCCGGGTGGGGCGCAGCCCCACTTCGACCAACTCATCATCGGGCTGGTTGACCCCCGAAAGCAGCTCCTCGCGTTCGCTCATGTCCGGATGGCCAGATGCCGGAGGGCGGTTTTGAGCAAATCGGCGGTATTGTCACCCGCAGGTAGGGACTGGATGGCTCCCCGGATCTCCTCGGGGTCGTAACCCAGCTCGACCAGAGCCTGGCGCACCTGGCTGCGGGCATCGGTGGACCCACCGGTTGGTTCGCTCCCAACCACTGCGGTGGCAACATCGCCGATTTCGAACCGGGCCTTTAGCTCCACCAGCAGCCGGGCCGCGGTTTTCTTGCCCACCCCGGGGATCAAGCAGAGGGCATCCAGGTCGTCGGTGGACAAGATCGTGGCCAGCCCCGCGGGGCGGTGCACCGACAGGATGGAAAGGGCCAGCATCGGACCCACCCCGTGGGCCGACAGCAGCGCCTCGAACGCCCGCCGCTCCTCAACAGTGGGAAATCCGTAGAGGGTTTGGGAGTCCTCCCGGATGTGATGGTGAATATGCAACAGCACCTCTCCATTCAGCTCCCCCAGTCCGGACGCGGTGCCCGGCGAGACGGTGACCCGGTAACCGACACCGGCCACCTCCACAATGATCTCGACCACCGCGTCGCCCCGGTGCCACGAAAAAAGCGTGCCCCGCAGCAGCCCTATCACCGCGCCGCCCGGATCGAGGATCGAATGGGAAGATGGGCCAAGTGGCAGAGCGCGACCGCTATCGCATCGGCGGCATCCACCGGTTTAAGCGGTTGGGGCAGCCGCAGCAGGGTCTGCACCATCCGTCCCACCTGCTCCTTGCCGGCTCCCCCCCAGCCTGCCACCGCCATCTTGATCTGGGTCGGCGAGTACTCCGCCACCTCGGCACCCGACCCCGCCGCCACGGCCATGGCCACCCCGCTGGCCTGCCCCACTCCCATGGCGGTGCGGACATTGACCTGAAACAGCACTTGCTCTATGGCCACCGTCTCGGGACGGTGGATGGTGATCAGATCAGCCAACTCGCTCTGGAGTTCATACAACCGTTGCGGGATGGGATCGGTCTTGGCGGTGCGGATGACCCCGGCCGCCACCGCCTCGGCGGCGCGACCCCGCCCCCGAACCACGCCGTAACCGCAGCGGGACAAACCAGGGTCGATCCCCATTACCAGCATCGCCACCAAACTACAGCCCCGGTGCGACAATCCCGGGATGCCCGCACCCATCGGGTAGAAACAGACCATGCAAACCGAGGAGCTGGACTACCAGTTGCCCGAAGCTGCCATAGCCCAGCAGGTGGCCGAACCTCGTGACAGTTCCCGGTTGCTGGTGGATCGGGGAAGCGGGGTGGCACCCGAGCATCGCCTGACGCGGGATCTGCCCGAACTTTTGGGACCGGGTGATGTTTTGGTGGTCAACGACAGCCGGGTCATGGCCTGCCGGTTGCGGCTCCGCAAGGCCACCGGGGGGCGGGTCGAAGTCTTGCTGCTGGAACCGGGGCCGGACGGTTGGTGGAGCGCGCTGGTACGTCCCGGTCGCCGGGTGCCCCCCGGTACCGAGCTGTGGCACGGCGGGCAGCCGGTGATGGAGGTGGGGAAGCGGCTGGGCAACGACGGCCACCGCCGGGTGAAACCGACGGGCGACCCCAACGCCCTCATGCGCTCGGCCGGGGAGGTGCCGCTGCCCCCCTATATCACCGGGAGGGCGTTCGACCCCGAGCGTTACCAGACCGTGTACGCCCGCCGGCCGGTATCGGCGGCCGCCCCCACCGCTGGGCTGCACCTCACCGGGGCGGTGCTGGACCGCTGCCGGGCGGCTGGAGCCGTCGTGTGTTCCCTGGAACTGGCCGTGGGTGCCGCCACCTTCACCCCGGTGAAAACCGACCAACTCGACGACCATCCCATGCATGCCGAGTCGTACCGCATACCCGCTGCCACCATGGCCGCCTGCGCCAGCGCCAAGAGGGTGGTGGCGGTGGGCACCACCGTGGTGAGGGCACTGGAATCGGCCGCGGCCACTGGAGCCCCCTGTGGGACGACCCGCTTGTTCATCAGACCGGGGCACCGGTTCGAGGCCGTCGATGCCCTGCTCACCAACTTCCACCTGCCCCGGTCCAGCCTCCTGGCCCTTTTGGCCGCGTTCATCGGCCCCCGCTGGAAGGACCTGTACAGCATCGCCCTCACCGAGGGGTACCGCTTCCTCTCCCTGGGCGATGCCATGTTCTGCTCCCGGGATAGGGACCGGCATCAGGGATCGCGGTAACGGTGGCGAGTTCATGACCTTGCGATTCGACGAGTTGGCCCGCGACGGCCAGGCCCGGAAGGGGCGCATCACCACCCCGAGGGGCTCGTTCACCACCCCGTGTTTCATGCCGGTGGGCACTCGAGCCGCGGTCCGCACCCTCGATACCGGCGACCTCGAAGCCCTTGATCCACCGGTTGTGCTGGCCAACACCTACCACCTCATGATGAGGCCCGGTCCCGGCGTGATTCAGCTCCTGGGCGGGATCCACGGGTTCACCGGCTGGTCGGGCCACGTGCTCACCGATTCGGGGGGATACCAGGTGTTCTCCCTCGATCCCCGGGTGGACGACGACGGTGCCACCTTCCGGTCCACCTACGACGGCTCGGCCCATCGCTTCACCGCCGAGCGGGTGGTGGACGTGCAACTCCAGTTCGGATCCGACATCCAGATGGTTCTGGATGTCTGCCCGCCGGCCGATGCCCCCGCCGAGGTGCAGCGCCAGGCAGTGGATCGCACCTCGGCCTGGGCGGCCCGAGCCCGCCGCCGATTCCTGGAGCGCAGCCAGGACCACCCCGCCGGCGCCCAGTTCGGCATAGTCCAGGGCGGGACCGACCCAGCGCTTAGAGTTGAGAGCGCGGCTCGAACCACCGAGGTCGGTTTCGAGGGCTACGCGGTGGGCGGCCTGTCGGTGGGTGAGCAACGGGACCGGATGCTGGCGGCCCTGGCCGCCACCGTGCCCCACCTGCCCCGTGACCGGCCCCGCTACTTCATGGGGCTGGGCGATCCGGTCGGATTGCTGGAGTCGGTGGCGCTGGGGGTGGACATGTTCGACTGCGTGCTGCCCACCCGGCTGGCCCGCCACGGAACCGCCCTCACCTGGCAAGGGCGCCTCAACATCACCAACGCATCGTTCGCCACCGACGACCGGCCCATGGACCCCGACTTTCCCACCGGTCCCGCCACCCGCTACTCCCGGGCCTACCTCCGCCACCTGTTCAACGTTGACGAGCCCTCGGCCGCCCGGCTGCTCACCCTCCACAACGTGGCCTGGCTGCTGAACCTCATGGAATCCACCCAGGATGCCATAACCACCGGAACGCTGGACCGGCTGCGCCACCGGGTGGCCGAATCGTGGACCCACCCCGCCGAGTCGTCCCCGAGCCGGACCTTCCGGTAGGATTGCCACCCTTGGAAATTGTCTTCATCTTCTTGCTCATGGCCATGGTCATGGTCTTCTTTTCCTCCCGGCGCAAGCAGCGCGAGCGCCGGGATCTGCTCGAATCCCTGGATGTGGGCGATGAGGTGATCACCGCGTCGGGGCTGTACGGGATGATCACCGAATTCGATGGGAGCACCGTGTTCATCGAAGTGTCCGACGGTGTCGAACTCAAGATAAGCCGCGACACCATCGCCAACAAGGTCGTGTATTCCGACGTCAATGGTGACGGCTCCGACTCCTAGACCCCTTCCCCAACGCCGATGAGCCGCCGTCCGCTGGTTGGCCTCATACTCATCGTGGCCGCGGCGGTGGGTTTGCTGGTTGCCTCGCTGGTGGCCGGTAACCGGCCGCTGCTGGGCCTGGATCTCAAGGGCGGGGTGGAGGTGGTGCTGGTACCGGTGGACGACCCCGATCGCCCGGTGGCCATCACCGATAGCGATCTGGACACCGCGGTGAACATCATCCGCGACCGTATCGACGGCCTCGGGGTGGCCGAGCCCGACGTTACCCGTCAGGGCAACCGGGTGGTGGTCCAGCTTCCCGGCATCAGCGATCAGCAGCGAGCCATCGACATAGTGGGCCAAACCGCCGAGCTGCGCTTCCGGCCGGTGTGCGCGAGCCTTTCACCCGAACCGCTGGACTTCTCCGACACCGAAACCCCTGAACCAACTGAGACCCCTGAGCCAACCGAAATCCCTGAACCAACCGAAACCACCCCCGAACCAACCGAGACCACCGAACCCCCAACCCCCCAACCAACCGAAACACCTCAACCAACCCCCCAACCAACCGAAACCACCACTGAACCAACCGAACCAACCCCCCAACCAACCGAGACCACCGAACCCCCAACCCCCCAACCCCTCCCAACCGAGTTGCCCGATCCTGTCCTGGATGACCGGGGGTTGGCCCCGTGTCCCGAGGGGATCAACTACAACGGTTTGGATACCTCCACCGGTGCCGAGGATGTGCTGGAGCGCTTTGTGATTCTGCCCCAAAGAGGCGACGATGGGCAGGTCCAGGTCCGCTACCTCCTCGGCCCGTCGGTGCTCACGGGGGCGGGCCTGTCCAGCGCCGACAGCGCTTTTCAGGGCGGCCAGTTCGTGGTTAATGCCACCTTCAAGGGTGCCAGCGAGGGGGCCGACAAGTTCGACGAGATCGCCGGCGAGTGCTTCCGTAGCAGCCCTTACTGCCTTTCAGGTCAACTGGCCATCGTGGTGGACGGCAACGTGCAATCCGCCCCCACCGTGCAGGCCGAGAAATTTGACGGCCAGGTGGTCATCTCCGGGAGCTTCTCCCAGCAGGAGGCCGACGACCTGGCCCTGGTTCTGCGCTACGGCGCGCTGCCCATCGAGTTCCAGGACCCCACCGACCCCCAGAGCGACAGCACCAGCAGGGCCGTATCGGCCACCATCGGTAGCGACTCCCTGCGGGCCGGGGTCATCGCCGGCATCGTCGGGCTGGCGCTGGTGTTCCTGTTCATGATCGGCATGTACCGGCTACTCGGCCTGATGGCCATGCTGAGCCTGGGGGTATCGGCCACCTTGCTGTGGGTGATCGTGGCCTGGCTGGGCGAGACCCAGGACCTGGCCCTGACCCTGGCCGGGGTCACCGGTCTCATCGTGTCCATAGGGGTGTCACTGGACTCCAACGTGGTCTACTTCGAGCACCTCAAGGAGGACGTGGCCACCGGGCGCAAACTGCGCTCCTGCCTGGAGCAGTCGTTCCCGGCGGCGTTCAGGACCATCTTCTGGGCCAATTTCGCCTCGCTCATCGCCGCGGTCATCCTCTACTGGCTGTCGGCCGGCTCGGTCCGGGGCTTCGCCCTCATGCTCGGCCTGGCCTCGGTGCTGGACCTCGTGGCCACCTACTTCTTCCTGCGCCCCTGCGCCCTCTTGCTGTCGAGGTCGCCGAGCCTGATGTCCCATCCCCACCGTCTCGGCCTGCCCCCCGCGCCGGAGCCCGACGGCGGAGGCAATGCCCCATGAACCGCTGGCAACGCCTCCGGCGCAACCAGACCCGGGTGGACTTCCCCACGGTTTGGAAGCAAACCCTTAGGTTATCGGCCACGCTGATCCTCATAGGGGTGATCGCCCTGCTGGTGCGGGGCATCAACCTGGGCATCGAGTTCGAGGGGGGCACGGTGTGGGAGGCATCGGCACCCGGTGTCTCCACCGCCGAGGTCCGCGATGCCCTGAGGGGCGTGGGTCAGGCCGATGCCAAGATCCAGTTCATCGGCGGCGACCTGGTGAGGGTCCGAGCCGAGCTGGAGGCCACCGATGCCTCCAGCGTCGCCGGGGTGTCCCAAGCCCTCGCCGACCTCACCGGCCAGTCGCTGGACGACATCAACTTCAACTCGATCAGCGCGTCCTGGGGTAACGAGATAACCGGCAAGGCCGTCCGGGCCCTGATCGTGTTCTTCATAGTGGTGGCCCTCTACATCACGCTCAGGTTGGAGTGGAAGATGGCGCTGGCCGCCCTGCTGGCGGTGGGTCACGACATCCTCATCACCATCGGCTTCTACGCCCTGTTCCAGTTCGAGGTGACCCCGGCAACCGTCATCGCCTTCCTCACCATCATGGGTTACTCCCTGTACGACACCCTGGTGGTGTTCGACAAGGCCCGCGATCACCAGCGGCGCGCCGCCCTGGCCGGCAGGGCCACCTATACCCGGATCATGAACTCGGCGTTGAACACCGTCCTCATGCGGTCGATCAACACCACGGTCACATCGGTGCTGCCCGTGCTGTGCATGCTGGTGATCGGCACGCTGATACTGGGGGCGGTGACTCTGGCCGAGTTCGCCGTGGCCCTGCTCATCGGCCTTCTGGTGGGGACCTACTCGTCGCTGTTCGTCGCCGCCCCCGCGGTCACATGGCTGAAGGAGCGGGAGCCCCAGAACGTGGAACTGCGGGAGCGCCTCCAGGCCCGGGCCCAGTCCCGGGGCACGACCGGGCTCGAGGGGGAGGTTGCCCCGGCCGGCCCGCCCTCAGCGGCCACCACCTCCCCCCGACCGTCACAAACCGGCACGGTCATCCCTCCCCGACCCCGAAAGCGCAAGCACCGCTAGCTCCTGGGCCGGGAAATCACGAGTGGATAGTATTGAGGTCAGTGAAGTCAGGTTGGCCTGAGAGCCTGATCAGGGATGTGCAGTCCGGTTGGCCCGAGAGCCTGATAAGGGATGTGCCCGACTTTCCGGCCGAGGGCATCATGTTCAAGGACATAACCCCGTTGCTCAGCGATGGTGAGGCCTTCCGATGGGTAGCCGATGCCCTCGCCGACCGCCTGAGCGATACCTCAGCCGATCGTATCGTGGGGATCGAGGCCCGGGGACTGATCCTGGGGGCCGCAGTGGCGTACCGCCTGGGCCTGGGCTTCGTACCCTTCCGCAAGCCCGGCAAGCTCCCCGCCATCACCCATTCGGTCTCCTACCGGCTGGAGTACGGGGAAGCTGCCCTCGAAGCCCCCGCCGACGCTTTGGAGCCCGGCCAGCGAGCGCTCATCGTCGACGATGTCCTGGCCACCGGGGGCACGGCGGTCGCGGCGGTGGACCTGGTCGAATCCCTGGGTGGGGTGGTGGCCGGGATGGGCTTCTTGCTGGAATTGAGCTTTCTCGACGGCCGGTCCAAGCTGGTCGGGAACTACCCGGTAATATCGCTGTTCTGCCCCGAGGGCAACCAGGAACGCAGCCCCGAGGAAGACCGGTGACGCTCACCGAGGGCAACCATAAACACCACCCCGAGGGCAACCGGTGACGCTCACCGAGCGGGTGCTGCCCTGGTTGGATCAGCCCGGCCACGATGTGGGCCCGCTGCTTGATGCCTACCTGAAGCGCCACCCCCACGAAACCGGGGAACGCATAGAAACGGCCTACCGCCTGGCCGAACAGGCCCACACCGGGCAAGTTCGCAAATCCGGTGAACCCTATGTCTCCCACCCCCTGGCCGTGGCCCACATAGTGGTTGACCTGGGTCTGGACGATGTCTCGGTCATCGCCGCGTTGCTGCACGACGCCGTCGAGGACACCGCCATGGGCCTGAGCGATGTCGAGCAGCACTTCGGCAGCGAGGTGGCCTCGATCGTGGACAGCGTCACCCGGTTGGACCGGCTCCAGTTCGACACCCAGGAGGAGGAGCAGGCCGCCTCCATGCGCAAGATGCTGGTGGCCATCGCCAAGGATCTGAGAGTGCTGGTGGTGAAACTGTCCGACCGCCTGCACAACCTGCGGACGCTGGCCGCGCTGCCCCTGGCCAAGCAGCACCGCATTTCCCGGGAGTCGATGGACATCTACGCCCCGCTGGCCAATCGCCTGGGCATGCAGGACATCAAGCTCCAGATCGAGGACCTGGCCTTCGCCGCCCTCCACCCCAAGCGCTACGCCGAGATCGATCGCATGGTGGCCAACCGGGCCCCCGAGCGTGACCTGTACCTCACCCAGGTTCTGTCCAGCGTGGACGCCCGGCTGGCCGAGCTGGGCATCAAGGCCCAGGTAACCGGCCGCCCCAAGCACCTCTGGAGCATTTACGAGAAGATGATGACCAAGGAGCGCAGCTTCGACGAGATCCACGACCTGGTGGGCATCCGGGTGATCGTGGACTCGGTGCGGGACTGCTATGCCGCGCTGGGCTCCATCCACGCCACATGGAAGCCGGTTCAGGGGCGCTTCAAGGACTACATAGCCATGCCCAAATTCAACCTCTACCAGTCGCTGCACACCACGGTGGTCGGGTTCGGGGGCAAGTCGCTGGAGGTTCAGATCCGCACCAACGAGATGCATGCCCGGGCCGAGCAGGGGGTTGCCGCCCACTGGAGCTACAAGGAGGGCGCGACGGTTGACAACCTGGCCTGGCTGGGTCGCATCATCGACTGGCAGCAGGAAACCTCCGACGCCGCCGAGTTCCTGAGCAACCTCAAGACCGATCTGGACCACGACGAGATACAGGTCTTCACCCCCAAGGGCGATGTGGTGTCGCTACCGATGGGGGCGATTCCCATCGACTTCGCCTACGCCATCCACACCGAGGTGGGTCACGCCTGCATCGGGGCTCGGGTGAACGGCCAGTTGGTCCCGCTGGGACGGGAGCTGAGGCCCGGCGACATGGTCGAGATTTTCACCTCCAAAGTGGCCGACAAGGGGCCGTCGCGCGACTGGCTCGGGATGGTGGCTTCCCACCGGGCCCGCAACAAGATCCGGCATTGGTTCGCCCAGGCCCGCCGCGAAGATGCCATCCGGGCCGGGCGCGACGCCGTGGCTGACGGCCTGCGCCGCGAGCGACTGCCCGTGGCTCGGATCCTGACCGGTGATGAGCTTTTGCAGGCGGCCCAGGACTTGAACTATCGCGACCTCGACACCCTGTTCGCGGCGGTGGGGGAGCACCATGTGTCGGCCCAGGCCGTGGCCGAGCGAGTGGCCGGCCTGAGGATGGAGCCATCCGGCGACGACGACCGGGACGGCGAACCGGTCATCGCCCCGTCCCCGGCGGTGCCGGCTCGCCGCACCGACCAGGCGGTGGAGGTGGAGGGTCTCGACGATGTGCTGATCAACCTGGCCCGCTGCTGCAAGCCGGTTCCCCCCGACCAGATCATCGGGTTCGTCACCCGGGGTCGGGGAGTATCGGTCCACCGGGCGGAGTGCGCCAACGCGGTGTCGCTGTCTTTCGAGCAGGGCGACCGCCTCATCGACGTGGACTGGAGCACCGATCGCCGAGGTACCTACTGCGTTACCATCGAGGTCAAGGCCTTCGACCGGTCCCGCCTGCTGCGGGACGTGGCCAACGCTCTATCCACCGGGTCGGTGAACATCCTGGCCTGCGAGACCCGCACCGGTGCCGATCAGATCTCGATCATGCGCTTTGACTTCGAGCTGAGTGACGGTACCCACCTCGAAGCCCTTCTCCGCACCATTCGCGGCATCGAGTCGGTCTACAGCGCTTACCGGGTTATCCCCACCCCATCCAGCTAGCAGATCCAGCTAGTAGGATCGGGGGTCGTGGCTGAATCGTTCCAGGCCCCGAAGGGGACGCGTGACATCCTGCCTCCCGAGTCGGGTCGCTGGCAGGCTCTGGTCGCGGTGTTCGCCGGGGTGGTGGGTCGGGCCGGCTACGGGTTGATTCAGAGTCCCCTGTTCGAGGACATCGGGGTGTTCCAGCGCTTGGGCGAGGGCACCGAGGTGGTTCGCAAGGAGATGTACGACTTTCACGACAAGGGTAACCGGCACCTGGCCCTGCGCCCGGAGGGCACCGCACCGGTGGTCCGGGCGTTCAACCAGCACCGTCCCACCGTGCCGTGGAAGGTTTGGTACCTCACCCCCTGCTTCCGTTACGAGGAACCCCAGGCCGGGCGGTTCCGCCAGCACCACCAGGTGGGCCTGGAGGCCATCGGTTCGCCCGACCCCGACCTCGACGTGGAGGTGATCGCCCTCCAGCACGACTTCTACCGGGCCCTCGGCCTGAACCACCTGTCGCTGCGACTCAACTCCATGGGCAACCCCCACGACCGGCGGGCCTATGCCCAGAAGCTGGCCGCTTGGCTGGATCGGCGGCGGGACCACCTGGACGAGGCCGACCGGGTCAACGCCGCCGACCATCCGCTGCGGGTGCTGGACTCCAAGCGGGAGCGCACCCGGGTGGCGGTGGCCGATGCCCCCCTCATCACCGATTGCCTCTCCGAGGGTGCCGCCACCCACTTCGAGCGGGTGCAAGCCGGGCTGGATGCCCTCGGGATCGCCTACCGGATCGACCCCCGGCTGGTGCGGGGCCTGGACTACTACACCCACTCCACCTGGGAGTTCGCCGCCGGTAACCTTGCTTCTGCCCAGAACGCGGTGGGGGGCGGGGGCCGCTACGACGGGTTGGCCGAAGCCCTGGGCGGCAAGCCCACCCCCGGCGTGGGCTTCGGCGCGGGCATCGAGCGCATCCTCATGGCTGCCGACGCCGAAAATGCCCTCCTGGGCGATGCCGGGGGCTTGGATGTTTTCGTGGTGGATGTGACCGGTGGCGATGCCGGGCGCGACCTCACCTTTGAGCTGCGCCGCAACGGCATATCGGCCGACCGGGCCTTCGACAACCGATCCATGAAGGCGCAGATGAAGGTGGCCGACCGGTCGGGGGCCCGGCTGGCCCTACTGGTGGGAGACGACGAGCTGGCCTCGGGGTCGGTGACGGTGCGCGACCTGCGCTCGGGCGGGCATCAGACCGCACTCACCCGCGGGGACGCGGTAGCCGGGGTAGCCGAGAGGCTGGCCGGAAATGAGTCGATGCGAACCGAATCAACCGAAGACCTAGCATGAGCCAGAAGATGCGAATCGAATCAACCAGAGACCCGAGATGACCGGAATCATGCGGACGGACTACTGCGGCGAGCTGGGTGTGGATGACATAGGGCGAGAGGTTTCGGTGTGCGGTTGGGTGGACCGCCGGCGCGAGCACGGCGAGAATCTGGCATTCATCGACCTCAGGGACCGCACCGGCGTGATCCAGTGCGTGGTGGACGAGCGTCACGATCTTCGCTCGGAGTACGTGGTGCGCATCAGCGGCACGGTGAGACCCCGACCGGAGGGCACCATAAACCCCAGGTTGACCACCGGCGAGGTGGAGATCGGCAACTGCGGGGTGGAGGTGCTGTCGGTCGCGGATCCCCCGCCGTTCCCGCTCCACTCCCGCACCGAGGTGGACGAGAACGTGCGCCTGCGCCATCGATACATCGATCTGCGGGGGGAACGCCTCCAGCGCAACCTGTCCCTGCGAGCCACGGTGAACAGCGCCATCCGCCGCTCCATGGAGGCGCAGCGATTCACCGAGATCGAGACCCCGATGCTGGTGGCCTCCACCCCCGAGGGGGCCCGGGACTTCGTGGTGCCGTCCCGCCTGCACCCCGGACGGTTCTACGCCCTGCCCCAATCGCCCCAGATATTCAAGCAGCTCTGCATGGTGGGGGGGCTCGACCGCTACTACCAGATCGCCCGATGCCTGCGCGACGAGGACCTCCGGGCCGACCGGCAGTTCGAGTTCATGCAGCTCGACGCCGAGGCCAGCTTCGCGAGCCCCGACGAGGTGATGGCTTTCATCACCGAGGCGGTGGCCGCGGCCACCGAGGCGGTCACCGGTGAGCGACCCGACGATCCGATCCGCATGACCTGGACCGACGCCATGGAACGGTACGGCTCCGACAAGCCGGACATACGCTTCGGCATGGAGCTGGTCGAGCTGACCGGCCTGTTCGAGGGCACCGAGGCCAAGGTATTCCAGGTGGAATGCATCAAAGGCATCAACCACAAGGGGGGCGGCCACAGCCTGGGGCGCAACGCCATCGACGAGCTGACCCGCAAGTGCCGGCAGTGGGGGGGCAGGGGTCTGGCCTGGTTCAGGGTGGGTGACGGCGGCGTTCTCGACGGTGCCCTGACCAAGTTCATGTCCGGCCCCGAGCTGGCCGCGCTGGGGCCGGCCCTGGGAGCCGAACCCGGCGACCTGCTGCTTTTGATCGCCGACCGCCGACAAAAGGTCCGCGACGTGCTCGGCCTGCTGCGCCTGGAGCTGGGGCGCCCGCCCATCACCGAGGGTGGTCTGAACTTCGTGTGGGTCACCGACTTCCCGCTCTTCGAGTCCATCGACGACCAGGGCCGGCCGGTGGCCGCCCACCACCCCTTCACCATGCCCCACCCCGACGATGTGGGCCTTCTGAACGGTTCGGGCGAGGAGCTGCTGGCGGTCCGCTCCCAGGCCTACGACCTGGTGCTCAACGGTTGGGAGCTGGGCTCGGGCAGCGTGAGAATCCACCGCCCGGACATCCAGCGGGCGGTGTTCCGTTGCCTGGGTATCAGCGATACCGAGGCCGAGGTCCGGTTCGGCTTCCTGCTGGACGCCTTTCGCTACGGGGCTCCACCCCACGCCGGGTTCGCCTTCGGTATCGACCGATTAACCGCCATCTTGGCCGGGGAGGAGAACATCCGCGAGGTGATCGCCTTCCCCAAGACCCAGTCGGGGGCCGATCCACTGTCGAACTCGCCCACCCCGATTCCCGACCGTCACCTCGGCGAGCTCGGTTTGCGCCTGCTTCCCCCACCCGCCGGCGGGTGAGCGGGTCGGGGGCAAGCAGCAGGAGGCCGCCGGCAATGAGCGACAACCTGTTCGCCGCCGCCGCTGCGGAACGCCTGGCCGGAACCGCCCCTTTGGCCGACCGCCTGCGGCCCCGCTCCCTGGACGAGCTCGTCGGCCAGGAACACCTGCTCGGCCGGGGCCGGCCGCTCCGCAGCCTCATCGAGTCCGACCGCCTATCATCAGCCATCCTGTGGGGACCACCGGGCACCGGCAAGACCACCATCGCCCGGCTGGTGGCCGGCACCACGGCCCGGGCCTACATCCAGCTCTCGGCGGTAACCGCCACGGTCAAGGATGTGCGGGAGGTGATCGCCGGGGCCCGTGATCGCCTCGGCCGGCACGATCGGGGCACCATCTTGTTCCTCGACGAGGTTCATCAGCGCCTTCATCAAGAGCCTGCGGGGCTCCGACCCCGATGCCGGCCTGTACTGGCTGGCCCGGATGCTGGAGGCGGGGGAGGATCCCCGGTTCATCGCCCGCCGCATGGTTGTCCTGGCGTCCGAGGACATCGGGCTGGCCGACTCCCTGGCCCTGGTGGTGGCCGATGCCGCCGCCCGGGCGGTGGAGTTCGTCGGCCTGCCCGAGGCCCAACTCAACCTGGCCCACGCGGCGGTGTACCTGGCCACCGCCCCCAAGTCCAACGCGGTCACCACCGCTTTGGGCCGGGCCCGGGCCGATGCCGGCGACGGCAGCGGTGAGGTGCCCACCCATCTGCGGGACGCCCACTATCCGGGAGCGGCCGGTCTGGGATACGGCGCCGGCTACGTGTATCCTCATGACGATCCCCAGGGTTGGGTTAGCCAGCAGTATCGGCCCGACCGCTTCGAGAACCGTCGCTACTACCGTCCTTCCCACCACGGGGCCGAAAAGGAGATCCACCAGCGAATGGCCCGCCTCAAGGACCACGGAGCAAACATGGACAACAGCACCCGCAAAGGCCCAACCACCGGCCCCGAAGAACCCACCGGCGGCCTGCGCGCCACCGACCCCCAAGAACCCACCGGCAGCCCAACCCCCACCGGTGCCCCCACGAGCGAGGCCCGCTGATGGCCCGGCGACTCGTGTGGTTCGCGGCCGGAGCGGGTACCGGGGCAGCCGGAGCCACCTACCTGCGCCTCAAATTGCGCCGGGCCACCCGGCGAGCGATACCGATCAAACCGGCCGGCACCACCGGCGCCCGGGTCAAAGCAGCCGCCTCCGAGGCCAGGGCGGCCCTGGCCGAGGGTACCGCCGCGGTCCGGCGCTACCGGGCCGAAGTGGCCCGCCGGGCCCTTGAAGATCCCCCCAGAAACCCGCAGTGACCCCCAAACGAGCCCAGGAGATCCGCAGCGCGTTCACCTCCTTCTTCGGCGAGCGGGGTCATGCCGTGCTGCCTTCGGCCAGCCTCATTCCCCACGATCCCACCGTGCTTTTCACCGTGGCCGGGATGGTGCCGTTCAAGCCCTACTTCCTCGGCGAGGAGGCCGCTCCCCACCCCCGGGCCGCCACCGTCCAGAAGTGCGTGCGGGCCGGGGGCAAGCACAACGACCTGGACGAGATCGGGCGTACCCGCCGCCATCTCACCTTCTTCGAGATGCTGGGCAACTTCAGTTTCGGCGACTACTTCAAGACCGAGGCCATCGGCTGGGCCTGGGAGTTCGTCACCGAGAGCCTGGGTTTCGACCCCGACCGTCTGTGGGTCACCGTACACCTCTCCGATGACGAGGCCGCCGAGATCTGGCGGGACGGGGCCGGGGTGACCCCCGACCGCATCCAGCGCATGGACGAGGACAACTACTGGCGCATGGCCGATACCGGACCGTGCGGACCCTGCTCGGAGATCTTTTTCGACAAGGGGCCGGAGTTCGGCCCCGGCGGCGGTCCCGCCCATGGCGGCGACGAGCGCTTCCTGGAGTTCTGGAACCTGGTGTTCATGCAGTTCGACCAGCAGCCCGGTGGTCTCGTTCCGCTACCCCGACCCAGCATCGACACCGGAGCCGGCCTGGAGCGGATCCTCACCCTTATCCAGGGGGTGGAGTCGGTGTTCGACATCGACGAGATGGTCGAGCTGGTGGGCGAGGCCTCCGCGGTGACGGGGGTGAGGCTGGGGACGACCGAGTACAGCGACATCACCCTCAGGATCCTGGCCGAGCACGCCCGAGCCATGACCTTCCTCATCTCCGACGGGGTGTTCCCCTCCAACGAGGACCGGGGTTACGTGCTGCGCCGGATCATGCGCCGGGCCATCCGCCGGGCCTACCTGTTGGGGGTCACCGATGCTGTCACTCCCCGGCTGGTCGACAAGGTGGTGGACATCATGGGCCACGACTACCCCGACCTCGCCGCCAACCACAGCTTCGTGCGCGAGGTGGCCGCCCGGGAGGAGGAGGGCTTCCGATCCACCCTGGCCCAGGGATCCCGGACCCTCGACGACGCCATTGACAACCTGGACGGCGGGCAGAAGCTGGGCGGGGATCTGGCCTTCCTGCTGCACGACACCTACGGCTTCCCCTTCGAGGTCACCGAGGAGACCGCCCGCGAGCGGGGAGTGACCGTGGACCGGCCCGGCTTCGACCGGCTCATGGAAACCCAGCGCACCCGAGCCCGGGAGGACTTCGATGCCCGCCGCCGCATCACCGCCGACACGTCGGCCTACGCCGCGCTGGTGGCCGAGCACGGACCCACCGATTTCGTGGGGCGCGATCTGGACACCGCCGAGGCCACGGTTCTGGCCGTCAGCGACGACGGCATCATCCTGGATCGGACCCCGTTCTACGCCGACTCCGGCGGACAGGTGGGCGACACCGGCACCATCACCTCGCCCTCGGGCTCCGTCCGGGTGACCGGCACCACTTACGTGGTTCCCGATCTGCACCTGCACCACACGGCCGCAGTTGATGGGCGGATACATCCGGGCCAGACGGTGATCGCGACCATCCACACCGGCCGCCGGGCCGCCATCCGACGCAACCACACCGCCACCCACCTGCTGCACTGGGCGCTGCGGGAGACATTGGGCAACCACGTCAAGCAACAGGGATCGATGGTGGCCGATGATCGGCTCCGCTTCGACTTCACCCACTTCGAGGCCCTCACCGGCGAGCAGGTTGCCGAGATCGAGCGCTTGGTCAACGCCGACATCCTGGACAACCCCCCCACCCGCCACTACGAGACCTCCATGACCGAGGCCACCGCGGCCGGGGCCATCGCCTTCTTCGGCGACAAGTACGGGGATCGGGTCCGGGTGCTGGAGGCCGGCCCCCACTCCATCGAGCTGTGCGGTGGTACCCATGTGCGGGCCCTGGGCGAGATCGGCCCGGTGAAGATCATCTCCGAGGGTTCCATCGGAGCCAACATCCGCCGCATAGAGGCGGTCACCGGCACCCGGCCGATGGAGTTGCTCGCCGAGCGGGAGCAGGTGCTGGCCCAGGTCGCCGAACAGTTGGGGGTCTCCCCCGACCAGCTTCCGGACGGGGCGGCCAAGCGCATGGCCGAAATGAAGAGCCTCCGGGCCGAGCTGGCCGAGCTGCGCCGGATGGCCTCGGCCGACCGGTCGAGCGTCTTGGCCCGCCAAGCTGTAGACGGGATCGTGGTGGCCGCGGTCGAGGGAGTGGACCGGAGCCAACTGCGCGACCTGGCCATCGCCACCCGGGACCACCCCGGGGTGAGGGCGGTGGTGCTGGGCGCGGCCCCCGACAGCGGTGGCGCAGCCCTGGTGGCGGCGGTGGCCGGCGGAAGCGGCCTGCACGCCGGCGAGCTGATAGCCGAGGCAGCCACCACCATCGGCGGGGGAGGGGGCCGGGATGCCAAGCTGGCCATTGCCGGCGGTCGGGACCCGTCCCGCCTCCAGGATGCTCTGAACCAGGTTAGGGCCGCCGCCGGCCTGAGCAACCTTTGAGCCCAACCCGGATTGCGGCTTGATGGGGGACTCGATGCCGGGACGGGCTTTGAGCCCAACCCGGATTGCGGCTTGATGGGGGCCAGAACCCTGGGTATAGATCTCGGGGAACGTCGCATCGGCGTGGCCATCAGCGATACCGGAGGCCGAGTGGCCACCCCCTTGACCGTGATCCAACGCTCCTCCAGCCCGACCCGGGATTATCAACACATCGCTGGGCTGGTCACCGAGCACGAAGCCACCGCAGTGGTGGTGGGTTTGCCCCTGTCGCTGGACGGCGGGTCCGGTCCGGCCGCCCGCCGCGCCGAGCACGAGATCCACCAGCTCCAGGCTGCGCTGGCTGTTCCGGTCCTTGCCCATGACGAGCGGTTCACCACCGTGATTGCCGAACGGGCCCTGGCCGAGTCCGGTCTCAACGGTAGAGCCCGCCGCCGCCGGATCGACATGGTGGCCGCGTCGATAATCCTCCAGAGCTGGCTGGACACCCAAGTTCCGTAATGCTTGCGGGGGGGGGGTTGTTGTTATAGTGGGGGTTATGCAGAGTTTTTTGCGGGTTGGTTTGGGTTCTAACCGGGGGGGGGGGGGGGTAGTCGTTTAGGGCTGCCCTGGTTTGGGCTCCTGGTTTTGGTGGGGTTGTTGGGGTCGGTGTTGGTTGGGGTGGGGGGTGTGGGTGCGCAGAGTGTGCCGAATTATCCGTCGTCGACGCAGGTGGTGGTGTTGGGTGGTGGTCAGGTGCGGTTGTCGTGGGGGCCGCCATCGGGTGCTGCGGGGGTTTCGGGTTATGAGTACACGTTTTCGCGGTCCACTGATGGTGGGACCACGTGGGTTCCGCCGGTGGACAGGGTGGTGGCTGCTTCTGGGGGATTGCCTCCTACTTCGGGGGATCGTAGTGGGGTTGTGTGGCAGCCGGTACCCGGTGGTGGGGGTGCCCGGTCGGTTGTGGTATCGGGTTTGACGATTGGCAGCCGCTACCGGTTCTGGGTTCGGGCGGTGAACGCTGCGGGAGCGGGGCAAATTAGGAATATGGGTCCGGGGGAAAACCATTTGATGTCTAGTGTTGCGCCGGCACCGGGGGGTTTGCGGGCGGTTCCCGGGGATTCCCAGGTGGAGTTGAAGTGGACCAAAGCTTCCGGTGAGGTAGCAAGGTCGGGGTTTTCTGATATTTTGCGGTATGAGTATGCGATCAAACGGGGTGATGGGGGTTGGTCGGGATGGTCGGTGATGGCCGATGATGGTAGTTCGGCTGGAGATCGTGAATCGTTCGTGGTCAAGGGATTGTCCAACGATGTTGGGTATTCATTCCGGGTGCGGGCGGTCAACAAGCATGGCAACGGTGCCACCGGTGAGGTGGGACCGGTGGTGGTGGGTGGAGCGCCGGGGGCTCCTCGTAACTTTGTTGTGATGCCGGGTGATAAGTCGGCGTTGTTGTCGTGGCAGCCGCCGGGGGTGGTTGGCTCGCCGGTAACGGGTTGGGAAGTCCGGTGGACGAATTTGGGGACTTACGACGATCTGGATAGTGCGGCGTGGCAGAGGGTTCCTGGTGGGGCCGGGGTCAGGTCTTATTATGTGAGTGGTTTGGATAATACCAAGGATTATTTGTTTGAGGTTCGGTCTGTTAACGCGTTGGGTGCGGGCACGGCGGCGCGTTCTGGGTTCGTGCGTCCGGGTACGCTGCTACAGGCGCCTCGTGAGTTGGAGACACCGATGGAGTCGGTGACGGAGTCGTCGGTGACGCTGAGGTGGCGCAACCCGGCTAATTTATCTGGTACTCCTGCTATTGCGAGGTTTAGGCGGTATGAGTATTCGCTGCGAGCTGGTGATGAGCAGTGGGGTGATTGGGTGGCGATACCGGGTGACTACACGACTAATTCGTTCACGGTTCCGGGTTTGACGGCGGGGGTGGGTTATCGGTTCCGCCTGCGGGCGATGAACAGTGTTGGTGCGGGTGCGGTGGCTGAGACGGGTGTTGTTTATCCGGGGACGGTACCGGCGGCACCGGTGGTGTCTGTGGAGCCGTTGTCGGATTACGAGGAGGGTTTGCATCGGGTGGTTTTGTCGTGGACGGGTTCCGATGGTGGTTCCCCGGTGACGCGCTGGCAGTTCAGACATGCGACAACGGTGGATGAGTTGACCAGCGCGACGTGGTGGGATTTGTGTGATAACACCGCGGGGTTGGATCCGGGGTGTGGGGGGTTGTCGACGGTGACGTTACCCACGGGTACAGTTCCTGATCCTAAGAACCCTGGAGGTCATTTTTGCCCTGATGAATGTTGGGAAAGTTTTGGTACGGAGGATCGTTATTTCGTGGTGAGGGCGCATAACGCGTTGGGTGAGGGTTTACCATCGGCCGTTATCAGGACGAACTTCGCCAAGGGGATTCCCGCTAAGTCAGCAGCTTTGTTTTTGCGGGGCTACAGTGCTGATCCCCGTACTACTGGTCGGCCTCATATGTTTGCAAATAGAGGTCCTTATAATGGTGGTTCGCGTTTGCGGTTTGAGTGGTCGTGGAGGGTTGGTGACGGGCCGTGGGGTCCTTGGTTTACCCAGGGGGATAGTTTGACTAGTGATATTGACCGTTTCAATCAGTTCACTTTCCGGGTTGGGGAGACCTACACGTTTCGACACCGGGCGGTAACTGATGTGGGTGCGGGTTATGCAGGCGAGTCGGGGCCGTTTGTTTTCGGGGCTCCGTCCTTGCCGGGCGCTGTGGATTGGGACGGTAACACCCCGACTCGTCCTGAGGTGTTGGCGGTGCCGGGTAATGGTCAGGTGACGTTGAACATTGTGCGACCCACAGAGGAAGAGCGCACCGATGCCAATGGTGAGGCTTACAATATTCGGGTTTATGAGAATGCTTATACTGATACTGGTGGTACTTATACTGACACCGTTTGGGAGTATTCGTATCGTCGGGTTGGTGGTGAGTGGTCTCCGTGGACGGTAGCGAATGTTGGTAAGTCTTTCGCGAATCGCAATCCCGCTGCCGGGGGTACGGCATCGAATCGGGTTCCGGTGTCGGGTTTGCGTAATGGGGTGTCCTATGAGTTTCGGGTTCGGGGGGTGAACCGGCACGGCACCGGTAGGTTGCCGGGTGTGGTGTTGTATTCCAACGGTGCCGGTTTGTTGAATAAAAGCTCCGAAACCTACCCGGACAAGGTAGTGATACCGGGTGTGAACCCTCCCGCGCCCGCAGGGTTGGCTGCGGTGGGAGGTGATGGTCAGGTATCGTTGTCGTGGACATCGGTTGGGTCGGGGGGTCCGCCGATCATCCGCTGGGAATACATCAAGCAGAAACGAGACGCGGGTAGTTCAACGTTCGATGCTTGGGATACCGAGTGGACACCGGTTCCGGGTTCAGGGCCGTCAACGACTCAAGCGGTGGTGAAAGGTTTGACCAACGGCTCTACCTACCAGTTCCGGGTGCGGGCGGTGAACGCGTTGGCCGGATGGGTGCCCTCCGGCCAGTTGGCGACCGGTGCTGGTAACGGCGCAGCAGCACAGTCATTGGCAGTCACCCCCGGCAAAACACCTACCGCGCCTCGCCAGGTGCGGGTGATGCCCGGTGATGGTGAGGCTACGATCACTTTGTTGGCCCCGCAGAGTGGTTCTACGGTTTTGGGTTACGAGGTTCGGACGCGTCGCAGCGGTAGTGGCACCTTTGATGCGTGGGAATCGCTGGGAGCTCGCATCACCCCACCGGCCCGCCATTTGGCCGAATCAGCAGGGGTGCCGATACCAGGCCTGACCAACGGGGTGGCCTATGACTTCGAGGTGCGAGCGGTGAACCAATTCGGCCCCGGCCCCGCCGCAGGCGTAGTCGGCCCGATAACACCAGTGGGCCCACCCGCTGGTGGGGCGTTGACCGCGACCACTGGTGATGGTCGGGTCACGCTGTCGTGGGCGGCGGCGAACACGGGGGGTAGCACGGTTACGGGTTGGCAGTACCGCATGAAAACCGATGGTGGAGGTTACGCTTCATGGACCGCCGTCACCGGTGGGGCGGCGGCCCGGGGTTTGGTGGTGGATGGTTTGGCCAACGGGCGGGCTTACACGTTCCAGGTGCGGGCGGTGACCACCGATGTTCAGGTGATTGGGGCGGCGTTTGAGTCCGAAGCGGTCACCCCCTCGGCAGTGCCCCCAGCGCCAACGCTCACTGCTGTTGCTGGTGATATGAAGGTCACTTTGAACTGGAGCGCTGGTGCTGGTGGGGCGGTGGGTGAATCGTCGTGGGCTGCTGCGGTTACCGGTTGGCAGTACCGGATGAAAACCGGTTCTGTTGGTTACGGGGCTTGGGTTGATGTTCCCGCCGCGGCCACTACCCGCGATGTTGATGGTCTCACCAACGGGGTTGCCTACACCTTTGAGGTCAGAACTCAAAACAGGATTGGCCCAGGCCCCGCCGCAGTTGTGACGATGACACCGGCGACGGTGCCCGAAGCGCCCACGGTTACCGCAACGGCTGGTGATGAGATGGTGACGGTGAGCTGGACGGCTGGCGGTGACGGTGGTTCGGTGGTGACGGGTTGGCAGTTGCGTACCGGTACCGACCAGTGGGTTGATTATCCTGCTGATACCACCTCGGTGCCGGTTCAGAATCCCACCAACGGCACCACCTATACCTTCCAGGTTCGAGGCCAAAACGCCATGGGTGCCGGTACTGCGGGCACAGCTACGGCGATGCCGGCCACGGTGCCCGCCGCTCCCACGGTTACCACCACACCCGGTGACAGCAGGGTCACTTTGTCGTGGACCGCTGGTGGTGATGGGGGTTCTGTGGTGACGGGTTGGTTGTTGCGCGTCAACGATGGCGAGTGGGTGGATTTGGCTGGGATGGGTTTGGGCGCTGGTGCCACCTCGGTACCAGTGCTGAACCTGACCAATGGCACCAGCTATACCTTCCGCATAAGAGCCCAGAACGCGATGGGCCCCGGCGCTGTCGCCACCGTCGCCGCGACGCCGGCCATGGTGCCCGCTGCGCCCACTGTTGCTGCCACGGTCACCGATGGGACCATCACTGTCACCTGGACCGCGGGCACCGATGGTGGGTCTGTGGTGACGGGTTGGCAGTGGCGCACCCGCATCGCAAGCGCCGGTTTCGGCGACTGGGCCGATGTCGGGGCCACCACGACCAGCGCGGTCATAACCGGGGTTGATACCGGTACCGGCCCGGTGGGTTACACCTTCGAGGTGCGAGCCATCAACGCGGTGGGTGCCGGCCCCGCGGGCACCTCGCCCACCATCACTCCTGGCGATGATCGGGCTGGTGATGAGGACTACTACACCGGCCCCGTCAACAGCCCGAGTTTTTGTGCGGAGTTCTCTTTGGGTGGGGCCCGCTTGTTCGCTTTGGACAGCGACGGTGACGGGATAGCCGACACCTGCTCGCTGCCGTATACCCGGCGTGAGGCGATAGCCCGGCACAACGCGGTGATTACCCTGGCGAACCGGTACCCCGACCTGTACCGCCGGCTCGTGAACGCCGAGTGCGCCAACCAGCCTGGTGATGAGGCTTGCGGGGGTGAAACCCTGGCCGCACCCGGGTTCCCGCCGCCCAACGACGGGGGTCCTTATTATTCGGGGACCATTACCGGCCCCTCCTGGTGTGCCAACCGTTCACTGGGTGGGCCCACCACCTACCCCCTGGACAGCGACGGTGACGGCGTGGCCGATGTCTGCTCACTCCCGTACACGCGCCGCGAAGCCATAGCCCGCCAAAAAGCCGGCGACACCCTGGCCGCCACCTATCGCGACGAATACAAAACCATCCTCACCGAAGAATGCCGCCGCCTCGGCCGCGGCAACTACGGCGACAACCCCGCCGACCTCAACAACGACATCTGCAACAACTAACCCATCCAATTTCTCCCCGCCGGGGTGCCCCCCACCACCCTGGGGCAACCCCGGCGGGGACCCACCCCCACCAACCGCTCTGCGGTAGGATATGAAGCCGTGGTTCGTGTGTTCTCGGGAATCCAACCATCGGCCGGCATGCACTTGGGCAACCTTCTGGGCGCGCGGCAAAGCGGTCCGCCATGACCGGCGGGGCCGGGAGCGGTCCGGCCTCTGACCCCGGGCCGGCCGATACCCAGGACTGGGACTGGTTACCCCGACGAACCTCCACCCTTACCCGGATAATGATCATATTGGCCTCCCTGGGGGTCATCCTCTTGATCGCCGCGCTGTGGATCAAGAGTTGGGTCGATGCTCGCCTCGATCCACCGGGCGAAGAGGGACCCGAACTGGTGGTCAACATTCCCCGGGGTGCGTCCATCAACGACATCGCCCGCATCCTTGAGGAGGAGGGGGTGGTGGCCAACTCCACGGTGTTCCGCTACTACCTGAGCTACAAGGATGCCGGCGATTTCCAGGCCGGAAACTACGTCCTGAACGAGAACATGCCGGTATGGCGGGCAAAGGACTCCTTGCTGGGCGGCCCGATCCCCGGATCGGCCAATGACGCATTCCCGGTGGTGCTGCCTGAGGGCCTCACCCTGGTGCAGATCAGCGATCAACTGCTGACCCAGCTCCCCACCTTCGATGCCGGCGAGCTGGCCCGAGCCCTGGCATCTCCCCCCATAAGATCCCGATACCAGCCCCCCGGCTCCACGCTGGAGGGGATGCTGTTCCCCGACACCTACCTGCTGGACTCGGCCACCGCCGAGGACGAGGCCGCGCTCATCATCCGCATGCTGAGGCAATTCGACTCGGTCGCCTCCGAGGTGGGTCTGGACACCGCCCCCGATACGGTGCAGCTCACCCCCTACGAAGCCGTGATCGTGGCCTCGCTGATAGAGAAGGAGGCCCTAATAGACGAGGATCGGGCCAAGATCGCCCGGGTGATCCAAAACCGGCTGGCCGCCGGCTGGCCGCTCCAGATCGATGCCGCGGTCCGCTACGCGATCAACAAGCCCACCGAACCGCTGACCATCAGGGATCTGGAGGTGGACCACCCCTACAACGTCTACAACCGAACCGGACTGCCGCCCGGCCCCATCGCCACGCCGGGCCGGAAATCGCTGGAGGCCGCGCTGAACCCGGTCGATGGTTCGTGGATGTTCTACGCCCGCACCGATGATCCGGTGGTCGGCGCTCACACCTTCAGCGTCACCATCGACGAGCACGAGGCGGCGGTGGCGGTCTGCCGGGAGCGGAACCTGGGATGCTGATACCGGACGGGATGCCCCCCGGCACCGATGCCGCCGCGGGGGTCATCGGTTATCCCGTAAGGCACTCCCTCTCGCCGGCCATCTGCCAGGCCGCGCTCGACCATCTGGGACTGGACTGGATATATGCCGCCTTCGAGGTGCCGGCGGGGCAAGCCGGCCGGGCACTGGACCACATGCGGGCCCGGGGCATGGTCGGGTTGTCGGTGACCATGCCCCACAAGGCCGACGTGGCCGATGCGGTGGACGGGTTGAGCCCGGCGGCGGCGGCTCTGGGGGCGGTCAACTGCGTGGCCCGCGACCACGACCGCCTCATCGGCCACAACACAGACGGGGCCGGATTCTGCGACGCCCTGCTGGCCGAGGGGGTGGATCCGGCCGGGATCAGATGCGCGGTGCTGGGAGCGGGTGGGGCCGCCCGGGCGGTGGTGGCCGAGCTGGCCCGCCGGGGAGCGGCCGAGGTGGCGGTGATCGCCCGCCGCCCCGACAGGGCGGAATCGGCTGCCGGGTTGGCCGGCCCGGTGGGAACAACAGCACGCCCTAACAGCATCGGCCGCTACCACCTGGTGGTGAATGCCACCCCGGTGGGAATGGCCGGAACCGAAGGTGCCGGGGCCCTGCCCCTCGACCCCGATCTCCTCACCTCGACCCATCACGTGGCCGAACTGGTCTACAACCCCCTCCAAACCCCGCTGCTGGTCGAGTGCCGGACCCGGGGCGTGCCCGCATCCACCGGGGTGGGGATGCTGGTGCATCAAGCGGCCCACGCCGTGCGAATCTGGACCGGGGCCGAGCCCCCCGTGGAGGCCATGAGCGCCGCGGCCATCACCGCGCTCGAGCGCCGCAAACACCAGGATGTGGCCATCACCGCGCTCGAGCGCCGCGAACACCAGGATTGAGGGCAACACCATGAGTTCGGTGGCCATGGTCATCGCCGGCGGAACCATCGGCACCGTCGGTGGCCGGGTTTTCCTGCCGGTGCTGTGGGGCCTCGATGTGCGCGACAGCCGGTCATTGCGAGTGCTGGTGCCGTCGTTCACCGCCATATCACTCGGAATCGCCGGCGGCGTGATGGGCACGACCTGGGACGTGGTTCCGGTATGGGCACTTTTCATAGCCCTGGTCGGGGTGACCACCGTTGACCTGTTCCACTACCGCATCCCCAACGTCATCGTGTTCCCGGCGCTGGCGGTGCTGCTGATCCTGCTGACCGCCATATCCCTGCTGCGCAACCAGCCGGGAGCCATCGGGCAGGCCGCGGCCGCCGCTGGGCTCTACGGTGGGTTGATGCTCGCCCTGCACATCGTCTCGAGGGGGAGCCTGGGGTTGGGCGATGTGAAGCTGTCCCTGCCGGTGGGTCTGGTGCTGGGTTGGGTTGGATCGGGCTATGGCCGGTCCCTGATGGCGGTGGTGCTCACCCTGGGCCTGGCCTCGGTACTCGGGGCGGTTATGGGTCTGATCGTGTGGGGTGTCCGGGTGTGGGGCAACCAGATACTGCCCGACCCCCTGGCCGACCCCTCCCGCCCCCAACCCACCGTTTTCCCCTTCGCCCCCTCAATGGCCGTCGCTGCGGCCGTGGTCATCCTGGTCGTGCGGGCCACCGGGTAACCGGCCTCATCTATCCCCCGAACGGTTGGGTTGAAGGATCCCAATCCCTGTGCCGTGGCGCACCGCCTGCGTCAATCCCCGAACGGTAGGATGAACTTCGTGGACGGTCGGCCCCATGTGGCCCTCATCGGGATGATGGGATCAGGAAAATCGACGGTTGGGTTCTGGCTGGCCCGCATGGACGGGCTGCGGTTCGTTGACCTCGACTCGGCCATAGAGGAGCACCAGGGTCGGTCCGTCGTCGAAATCTTCGAGACCAGCGGCGAAACCCATTTCCGCGACGTGGAGCAGGAGTTGCTGGCCGGATGCTTGGCATCCCCCCAGCCGCTGGTGCTCTCCTGCGGGGGGGGAGTGGTGCTGCGGGCCGAGAACCGGGCGGTGCTGCGGGCCCGGGCCTGGGTATGCTGGCTCCGAGCCGGCATCGAGACGCTGAGCCGGCGGGTTCGAAGTGGTGCCAACCGCCCCCTGCTGGGCAAAGATCCCGCCGGCGATCTGATCGAGATCAACCGGGCTCGGGCCGGGCTGTACGCCGAGACGGCCCACGAGGTGATCGACGTGGACAGCATGAATACCAGCCAGGTGGCGGAACGCATAAAGCTGATCCGCCCCCGCCCCATCCCTTACCAATGACCACCGGCGACCCCGCGAAGAGATCCCCAATGACCGCCGGCGACCCCGCGAACATAACCCGGGTACCGGTAGAACTGGGGGACCGATCCTATGAGGTGTGGGTGGGGCCTGGAGTGCGTCACCGGCTGGCCGAGGTGGTGCCCGGCGAGGCCAACCGGGTGGCGGTGGTCACTCAGGAGGCAGTGGCCGGCGCGGGCATAACGGTGAACCCCGGTATCGAGCACCGAGTGTTCATTGTCGACGACGGCGAGCGCGCCAAGACAATGGGAACGGTCGAGGAGTTGTGCCGCCAGTTTGCCCGGTGGGGCCTCACCCGCGGCGATGCGGTGGTGGCCGTGGGCGGGGGAGCAGTCACCGACCTGGCCGGGTTCGCCGCCGCCGTCTACCACCGGGGAGTCCGGGTGGTGTACGTGTCCACCACCCTGCTGGGCCAGATAGATGCCTCGGTGGGGGGCAAGACCGGTGTGAACCTCCCCGAGGGCAAGAACCTGGTCGGGGCCTTCTGGCAGCCATCCGCGGTGCTGTGCGACACCGAGGTGCTCGACACGCTGCCCCCCGAGGAGATGCGGTCGGGGTTGGGGGAGATGGCCAAGTACCACTTCATTACCGACACCGACCTGGACTCGTTGGCCCTGCCGGAGCGGGTGGCCCGGTGCGTGGCCATCAAGGCCGCTGTGGTGGCGGCCGATGAGCGCGAATCCGGCCGCCGGGCGGTGCTCAACTACGGACACACCCTGGCCCACGCCCTCGAGGCCCAGGGCGGCTACGACCTCCGCCACGGTGAGGCGGTGGCTGTCGGCCTGATCTACGCCGCCGAGCTGGCCCACCGTTGCGGGCGCATCGATGCCTACCGGGTGGCCGAGCACCGCCGGGTGGTCGGCGGTTACAACCTTCCCACGGGCCTGCCCGCCGAGGCCGACCCCGATGCGCTGGTGCGGTTGTTCAGCCGGGACAAGAAGGCCGTCGCAGGGGTTACCTTCATGCTGGACGGCCCGAACGGCATCCAACCGGTCACCGGCCTCGATACCGATCTCATGCTCCAAACCCTGGAGGCCCTGCGGTGAACCTCAATACTGATCTCCTGAATACCGATCTCATGCTCCAAACCCTGGAGGCCGTACGGTGAACCAGACCATTCTTTTGCTGTCGGGTCCCAACCTGAATCTTTTGGGCGACCGGGAACCCGAGGTTTACGGCACCGAGACCCTGGACGACCATGTGGCCACCGCGACCGCCGCGGCCCAGCGCCACAACCTGGTGATCGAGCACCATCAATCCAACGACGAGGCCACGATCATAGACCTCATCCACCAGGCCCGGAACCGCTGCGCAGCCATCATCATCAACCCCGGGGCGTTCACCCACTACGCCTGGGCCATCCACGATGCTCTGGCCGCCTTTGACGGCCCGGTGGTGGAGCTGCACCTGTCCAACCCCAACGCCCGGGAGCCCTGGCGGCACATCTCGGTGATAAGCCCGGTGGCCACCGGCACCATCGTCGGATTCGGCGGCCACGGTTACGAGCTGGCCGTGCGAGCAGTCACCCGCCTGCTGGCATGACCAGCCTCGCCAGCCCCCAGGGTTCTTGCCCTCCAACCACCTACACAACCGAGCTCAACACCACCAGCCTCGCCACCCATCCGCCGGATCTGGTGGCGATGGATGTTGCCGGGCGGGCCGATCGGGTGCGGGCGGGTGGGGCCACCGCCGGGTGTGATGCGTTGCTCATCACCAACCCGATCAGCGTGGGTTACCTCACCGGGTTCACCGGCTCGAGCGGGATGGTATGGCTGGGACCCGAAGAGCTGCTGCTGGTAACCGATCGGCGCTACGCCGAGCAGGCCGAGGCCGAAACCAGCCGGGCCGGGGTGCCCGCCCGCATCGAGATCACCAACGACCCGCCCCGGGATATTCTGGCCGCGGCGGCCGGTGGGGTGGGGCGCATCGGCTTGGAGGCGACCTCGGTTAGCTGGGCCCACCAGCGCCGGTACGCCGAGTGGTTCGGTGCGGCCGAACTGGTGGCCACCACCGGAGTGGTGGAGCACTGCCGCCGGATAAAGGATGCCGGCGAGATCGACCGCATCGCCAGGGCCGCGGCCATCGCCGATGCCGCGCTGGCCGAGGTTCGACCCCTGCTGGCCGGCGGCCCCACCGAAAAGGAGGTGGCCCTGGCCCTGGACACCGCTCTTCGCCGCCGGGGAGCCAGCGGCAGCGCCTTCACCACCATCGTGGCCTCGGGCCCCAACGCGGCCCTGCCCCACCTGCGCCCCACCGACCGCGCCATCGGGCGGGGGGAGCTGGTGATCGTGGACATGGGCGCGGTGGTGGACGGTTACCGCTCCGACATGACCCGGACGCTGGCAGTGGAGGCCCCCGATGCCACCGCTTGCCGGGTCTTCGAAACGGTGCGGGATGCCCAGCGACTCGGGGTGGAGCAGGTGGTCCCCGGTCGAGCAGTCCTCGAGGTGGACAGGGCCTGCCGGAACCGGATCGATGCCGAGGGCTGGGCCGATGCCTTCGTCCACGGCACCGGGCACGGTGTGGGTCTCGAAATCCACGAGCAGCCCTGGATACGATCCACCGCCGCCGAACCGTTGCAAACCGGCCAGGTGATAACGGTGGAACCCGGCATCTACCTAACCGGCTTATGCGGGGCCCGGGTGGAGGACACCGTTGTGGTCACCGCCGATGGTGCCCGCCCCCTGACCAACTCCCCCAAAACCCTGGAAGCAGTTTGAGCGCCGCCAAGCAAGCAAGAAAGTAGGCTCAACCCCCCCCCCAGGGCTTCGACCATGCGGGGTATGAGGGCATCGAACACAACCAACTAGCCGAACTCCTAGCCGAGTCCGGCTTCGACCATGCGGGGTATGAGGGCATCGAACACCTCTGCCCAATCGCCCACGATGCCGATGTCCACCACATCCCACAGGGGAGCGTCGGGATCGGGATTGATCCCCACCACCATGCCGGCATTGCGGACTCCTACGGTGTGGTTGAACTTGCCGCTGGTGCCGATGGCAATGTACAGCCGCGGGCTGATGCTGTGGCCGGTTATACCCACCTGGCGAGCCCGAGGCATCCAGCCGTAGTCGGTCACCTTGCGGGTGGCGCACAGGGTGGCCCCGATGGCCGCCCGATGCTTCTCCAGCTCGGGGTAGCCGGCCGGGTCCACACCCTGGCCCACGCCGATCACCACCGAAGCGTTGGCCAACTCGTCGCTGTCGTCGTCACGGTAGCGCCGGATGATTTCCAGGCGGCTACGACCGGGGGAGACCAGGGACGCTCGGCGAGCCGGCGGGCGGTGGGGATTCGATTGGTAACGGGGCAACACCCCCGGGCGGACGGTGGCCATCTGAATCGGTGACGAGCAGCCGATCTCGGCCACCAGCCAGCCGCCGAAGGCCGGTTTGGAGGCGATCATCCGCCCGTCGCCGGCTGCCCTCAGGCCGACAGCATCGCCGGTGAGTCCCGCACCCAGCGCGGCGGCGATCCGGGATGCCACCTCCCGACCCCAGGCGGTGCCCGGCGCCAGCACCACCTGCGGTTGGGTGTCGACCGCCCACGCCGACACCGCCGCAGCCACATCCTCCTCAACCGGATCATCCCCCACCGCCCGGGATCGAGGGATCAATGCTGCCGAGCCGGTCGAGCGAGCCGCCGTATCCTCCTGGGCCGGCACCGACCGGCTCGAGATGTGGATCTGCTGATCAGCCCCCCACGGGCCGAGCTCCTCGCTGAGACCGGTACCGAGGGCGGCCACCCCACCCCCGAACTCTTTGGCCAATCGAGCCGCCGCGCCCAGAAGTTCCCGGGTCAGGTGCCCCCGCTCGGGTTCCACCAGAACCGCCACCGCGATGGTGTCCGAGGCAGCCGGCAAGCTGGTGGGGACCGGATCCGGGTCGGGCCCCCGGTCGGCGGTCAGCACCCCCCGCTCGACCATGGCCGCCACCGCCGCGTCCACCTGCTCAACGAGGGTGCCGGTCATCATCCGGCGGCCCCGCTCCACATCGATCATCCGAACCGGCCCCACCGAGGTGGGACTAGCCGCCTGGCCCCACGGTCCGGGACCCAGTTCAACGGCACTCACCGTTTGAATTGCCGAGCCGTCCACTGTGGACCAGGCCACCGGATCCTTGATCTTGCACGGGTCACACAGCCGCTCGGCGCACGACAAAACCGCGGGCAGCTCCACCGCGCAGTCCACCCACTCGTCATCATGCTCCAACCGCAGCTCCAGGCGATCCCCCCTGAGGGACAGGTAACGAACCCCGGCGGCGAGCGGCAAACCCAGCAGCTCGGCCACCTGGGGCGGCACCTGGCCGGTGTCGGCATCCACCGAGTTGCGCCCCACCATCACCAGATCGAACGGACCGAACCTCTCCAGGGCGGCAACCAGGGCCTTGGCGGTGGCCCAGGTGTCGGATCCAGCGAAGGCCGGGTCGCAGATGTGAACCCCGCCGTCCACCCCGTAGAGGATGGCTTCCCGGCACACGTTCTCGGCCGACGGCGGCCCCAGGGTGAATACAATCACCTCGCCGCCGCCGGCCCGAGCCATCTCGGTTCCCTTGGCCACCGCCCGGCGGCAATAGTCATTCATGTGCAGATCGATGCCGTCGCGCACCATGCGGCCGTCGGGCCCCAGAACCATGTCCTCGAACACCGGTATCTGCTTGGCCAGCACAGCCACCCGCAATGGCCGATCCGGCGCGATCACACCATCAGGAGGATCAATCATCTGATTCGACAATACCCACCGGGGAGATAGTACCCAGAACGAGAGGCTTGCCTGGGATTTGGTGGTGCCCGGTGGGGTAGGAGATGGCTACGGTTGCGGTGCCCGAAGGGGCAGAAGGTGGCTACGGTTGTCGAATGGAGTTGCGGCGAATCGTTACCGGCCACGACCGAGCGGGGGCCCCGATCATCGTCTCCGACGGGTTGGCGGAGGCGAGCATCCTGGGACCGAGCACGCTCAACCTGTGGTACGCCGAAAAACACCCTGCTGGCACCTATGGCGACGGGCAGGAGCCGCCGGACCGCAAGGACTTTGTCCCCCCGCCCGGAGGGGTGTCGTGGCGCTTTTTGAGGCTGCCGCCCCGGGGTGGGAAGCCGGCCGGGCCAACCCACGATCCCCGGTTCGACACCGAGCGCCTCGGCTTCCACGCCACCGACACCATCGATTTCATCGAGATCATATCGGGACGGATCCTTTTGGAGCTGAACAACCACTCGGTGGAGCTGGGGCCGGGAAACTGCGTCATCCAGCGGGGCACCTGGCACCGGTGGATCGTGGTGGGTGACGAGCCCTGCGTGTTCAGCGCGATCATGCTGGCGGCGAACGGCGGTGACGACCCGGGCTTTGCCGGCGCATCCACCGGCACCACTGGTCCCCGCCGGGTGGTCACCGACGGCGACGGGGTGTGCGCCGACGGCCCGCCGGCCACCGTGTTCCGGTCGGGCCACGGGTTGGTGACCGCCGAGCTGTGGCACACGTTCGCCCCGGTGGCCAGCCCATTGCAGGGCGGCGACGCCCCGCAGGAGAAGATGCAGCTCAACCCGCCCGGTGGGGGCATCACCTGGAAGCAGTTGACCATCCCGGCATCCATGGCCGATCAAGCCGCCCTGATGCACCGGACCCCCACCATCGACCTGGTGCGAATCGCCGGGGGTACGGTTGATCTGGAGTTGCCCGGTCAATCTCCGGTACCCCTAACCGCCGGCGATTGCGTGATCCAGCGGGGCACCGAGCACGCCTGGCGCAACACCGGCGACGGGCCCCTCACCCTCTCCGCGGTGATGATCGGGGTGGGGACCATGGCTGATGAGCCAGATCAAGATGGGTCGAGGGCTTCTGCCTGGAATGATCGGGATGGGAACGATGGCTGACCAGGGCGGCAATGGCTCTGGATAAGCGCCTCGTGCGGTTCGAGCGAACCGGGCCGGACGAAGTGATCCACGAGATGCTGACCCTGGCCACCCGGGGCGACGGGTCGGGTTGGCTCAACCTGAAACCGCTGGTGGCCGCCGAGGACCGCCCCCCCGAGCCGCCCATTTTCAAGCTGTTCACCGCTCGGGGGCCGGCTGTTCCGCTGGGCACCTGGGTGCCGGGCCACCACTACCGGGACCGGTGGCAGCCCACCTCTGTGGGCTTGCAGCACGCCGGCGGGCGGCACGCCTCCAAGCTGCTGGAGCAACGGGGGGTGACCGAACCGGCCGGATGGAACCGCCGCCAGGACCACATCAAGCGGGGCTTGGTGTACGAACTGCCCGAGGATCAAGACCCAGGTCTGGTTCTGGAATTCCTCATGGATGCCATGACCCAACTATCCGGCTTCCCCCTGAGCGGTCGGTGGCTGGCAGTGATCCTCACCCAGCCCTAACCGGTGCCCACCAAGCCAACCGGTGCCCACCCAACCCTAATCAGCCCCACCAGCCACCCGGCGGGCGGCATCCTCCCTGAGCCGGCCCTTGGCCACCTTGCCCCCCGATGATCGGGGCAGGGCATCGAGGACGAACAGGTACTCGGGCCACCACTCCCGGGACACCCCCCGGGCCGCCAGGTGCTCCCTGAGCCCGTCCAGGTCGAGGTCAGCGCCCGGAACCGGCTCGACATAAGCGGCCACCCGCTCACCGAAAACCGGGTCGGGGACGGCCACCACGGCCACCACACCCACCGCCGGGTGGGCCATCACCTCGTCCTCCACCGCCAGGGCACTGATGTTCTTGCCTCCCCGGATGATGAAGTCCGATGTGCGACCCACCACCCGCAGGTAACCGTCGCCATCTATCTCCACTATGTCGCCCATCAGCATCCAGCCGTCGCCGGTGACCAGTGCGGCGTTGGCCTCCGGGTCGTCGTAATAGCCCAGGGCGGTGGCGGGGCCTCGACAGGCCGGCCGGCCCCGACCCCGCAGCTCGGGCCGGGGTTGGCCGCTGTCGGGGTCGTACAACCGGCAGTTCATCTCGGGCTCGCACCGCCCCCCGGATCCCAGCCGGGCACCCCGGGGGTCGCTGAGGCGGGTACCGCTCAGCATCCCGGTCTCGTTGGATCCGTAGAAGTTCAATACGGTGCAGCCGGTACGGTCTTCAAACTCGGCCGCCCGCCGGTAGGGTATGGCCTCGCCGCCGGTGAACATGACCCGCAGTGACGACAGGTCGTGGTGTTCCAAAGCCGGGGAGTTCAGCATCATTATGAACTGGGTTGTGACCGCACACAGCACGGTCACCCGCTCGGCCTCGATGAGGCGGATCAGCGCGGCAGCGTCGAAGTCGGTCATCACCACGGTGGGTGCTCCCAGGATCGTGGGGGTGTAGTGGGCAGTCCACAGCCCGAAGCCGAACGGTGCCGGTACCGGCACGCAGAACACCTCGCCGGGACCCAGGCCGCCGTACTCCACCGCCTTGCGGTGAAAGTAGAACCAGCGGTTGTGGGTCTGCATGACGCACTTGGGCAGCCCGGTGGTGCCCGAGGTGGAGTTGAGCAGGCACAGCTCGGAGGCTCCCAGGCGGCGCTCCTCAATGGCCTCACCGAAGTTGGGGACGGACTCCGGTGGGGGAGCGGGCCGGCCGTCCAGGGTGATGGAGGCCCCGGCCCCGAGGCCATCCACCACGATGTGGTGGGCGAGATCGGGCAGGTTGGGCCGCAACTCGGCCATCAAGTCGGCCGCCGGTCGCCCCCGGTGATCGCTTCCGGTGATGATGGCCCGGGCCCCGGCCTTGCTCACCAGGTGGACCAGCTCCGCCGGCCCGGCCCGGTAACCGATGCCCATCACCACCACCCCGGCCTTGTCGGCACCGGTGAAAGCCGCGTGGACCGCCGCGCTATCGGGCAGGATCACCGCCACCCGGTCACCCCGGTTCAACCCTGCTGCCAGCAGGGCGGCAGCCACCCGATCGGAGAGCCGGTCATAACCCGCCCAGGTGATCCGCTCAACGGTTCCTGACTCTTCGGAGCCTTGTCCCCCGGACCCGGAGACACCCCGCTGCTGGTACCGCTCAACGGTTCCTGACTCTTCGGAGCCTGACCCCCCGGACTCGGAGACACCCCGCTGCTGGTACCGCTCAACATCTCCCACCCCTTCGGAGCCTGGCTTCGATCGTGGGTACCAGGTTATGTAGGCGATGTCGTCGGGGCGGTCGGCGGCGTGGCGGCGAAGCAGGTCGGTGGGAGTGTCGTTACCCCACCATCCCGCCGCCATGTAGCGGGCCGCCAGTTCCGGATCGGCGACGGTATCGGATCGCTGAGCGGGATGCACGGGGGTGCTATGGCGAGGGACGGCTGTACACGGGGGCTGCTATGGCGAGGGGACGGCTGTACACAGGGGTGGCTATGGCGAAGGACGGCTGTGCACAGGAGCGGCGCTGGCGAAGGGACGGCTAGAAGCTGTTGGGGTTGGCAATCACCGAGTCGGGGACCGGGTGGCGGAACAGGTCGCTGGCATTGCCCCAGCAGATGCGGGCGCTCTCGCCGGCGGGCACGCCGCTGAGCTGGGTGCGGAGCAACTCCTGGGTTCCGGGCCAACTGGAGTCGGCGTGAGGGTAGTCCGACTCCACCATCAGGTTCTCCACTCCGATGTAGTGGCGGTGGTCGTAGGCCGACGGATCGTCGATGGCGCAGAACCAGAAGTTGCGCCGGAGCGTCTCGGCCGGCGACAGCTCCACATCGTTCCAGGTGCCGTACATGGAGTCGTACTTGCGGACGTGCTCCAGTCGGTCGAGCAGCCCGGCCACCCACCCGGTGCCCCCCTCGCTGAGGGCGATCCTGAGGTTGGGGAAGCGAACCGGGATCTTGGAGTAGAGCCAGTCCACCGCGGCAAACATGGCGTAGCCGAAGAACAGCACGCCCACCGTGTCGGAGGGGGCATCGGGAGCGGTGGCCGGCGACGTGCCGGAGGAGCCGATGTGCAGGCACACCACGGTGCCGGTCTCCTCACAGGCGGCCATGATCGGATCCCAGTGGCCGGAGTGAAGCGAGGGGAACCCCAGGGAGTGGGGAGCCTCGGAGAAGGTGATGGCCCGGTAGCCCCGCTCGGCGTTGCGGTACACCTCGGCGGCCCCCACCTCGGGGTCGAGGAAGTAGGTGATCTGGCACGGGATCATGCGATCGGGATAGGCCCCCGACCACTCCTCGATGTTCCAGTCGTTCCAGGCCCGCACCGCGGCCAGGGCCAGGTCGGGATCGTCGGTCAACTGCTGAAGGCGCTGGCCACAGAACCCGGGCAAGAACGACGGGAAGCACAGCGAGGCGTACACCCCGTTGAGGTCCATGTCCGCGATTCGAGCGTCGATGTCCCACGCTCCCCGGCGCATGTCCTCAAAACGGGTGGGGTCGAAGCTGTACTCGCTGACCGGCCGGCCCGCCACCGCGTTGAACCCCACGTTGGGCAGGAAGTGCCCGGCGTACAGCCAGCTCTCGGTGCCGTCATCCAGGGTGACCACCCGGGGAGCATCGTCGCGGTACTTGGTCGGGAACCGTGATGCGAACGCGCCGGGGGGTTCCACGATGTGGTCGTCCACCGAAACAACCGGAATCCACCTAGCCGCCCGCTCCGGTTCGGGCAGAAACGTCACCCTACCCTTGAGGTTCTGGGTAAAGGATGGGTCGGTGGTGAGCTCATCCAGCGATATGGCCATACCCCCAGCTTGCCCCATCCCGCAGGATGCGACCACCCCGTTGACTGAGCTGGCACGGAATGTGGCGCTGTTGCCGATATTCAGTGGCCTTTTTTGGTTCCGGCTGTATGCCTCTGCACCCATGAGGTAGAGACTCCCATTTTTTGGGCTATTTGAGCGTTCGTCATGCCCGACCGCTTCAACCTACGGGCGCGTGCTTTGTCGTACTTGGTGCTCCGCTGCCCGCGAGCAGTGTCATCGGCCAGCCGGTCGGTAGTCCACGAGGGGTCTACCGGGTATCCACGCAGCCGATGTTGCTGATCACGGTGGGCCTTGCGATAGCGAATTTCCTGATGGATTCTCTCTGCGAACTCGGCATTGAGCCTCAGCGCTTCGTCGAAAACAGCGGTACCTGCCCAACCTGGTGCTATGAATTCCAAGTCCATAAGAAATCTGGATGAAGGATTGCGGAGGTGGAGCTTCATTGTCTCAGCGTTGGTAGTAGCCGACCATCGATGGAACGATGGTTCGTTTAGCTTCGCGTGTTCCAGAAGATCGAACAGGTCTTCCGGCTTAACTCCCAGCGTTGTGACCAGATGGTAAAAGTCGAACAGGTCACGTCCCTTCGCTCTCGAATAGATCGCTCTGAGCTTCATGGCTGCCATGTACGCGGGGGAGATAGTCGTGATCGTCGCGCTGCTGGCTAGCCATTCTTCGCTGACCTGTCTTTCCACGTGTTTGATGTGTGGGCCGAGGTCCAACGCCGGGTGCGGATCGGCTATTTCCATTTTGATCTTCTGCTCCGAACCATCTAGCACGCTGCGGAACTTGAGCAGGACTTTAGGGTGAGGAGACTTACGGCGAAGCGATTTACGGCCTGCTGGCAGCAACCCGCACTCCAAAGCAGTACTTCTCGCGTCATCAAGCAGATCATCGGCCTTGGAAACAACGCACACATAGTCCAAATCCTCGGAATATCGCGCAGGGTTAGGTAACCAAAGTTTGTTGAGACCGGTTCCTCCGCTGAGCGCTAGCCTGCCTGCCAAGTCCTGGTTCTGCGCTATGGATAGCATCAACCGTTCCAGCCACATATCCTGCTCGACTTGGTATTCTTCTCGCCAGGGATGCTGTTCTTGCCATGATTTGATGGCAGCGCGGGTTATCACAGGTCGGGGTCTAAATTGCCGTCGACTCTAATTTTCCATACAGGGTCGTAGCTTTCCCCTGCAACCGAAATACCGCCTCCAGGGGAGAAGAGACTGGTCGGCGGGGTTCCTTTAGGGATGGTCGCGTGTAACGGCTCCAGGTCGAATGGGACATCCACCCAGTCCGACATATGTTGAAGAATATGACCGGTACGCTGCCTGATAGTGATCGGATACAGTAGCGAAGTTTTTGCAAGGTAGTGGGGATTTAGTACGGGAGCTACCCCCGCCCATCGCTCTTCGGTATGCTCCAACATCCGACCAGCCACGTTAGCTACCAGATAATGCACCCCTTGCTGCACGATGTCGAACAAAGTCGTGGCCGTAGAAGAAATCCGGTATCCCTGGGGGCCTATCGCCATAGTGTCCAGGCGTTTGAACAGTGTTGGATACGCTGTGATGTTCCGACGGTGAACAAATGAGTACTGGGAGCCAACTATCTTACGGTTCTTCAACGGTTTGGAGACCATGACGGTTACTTTTGCAATGCCATGCGTATGCATCCCTAAACTACCCGCTGCGAAGTGCCCTCCGAGGTAGTAACGACAACCTAAGTGCCGCATCATAGAGTCCAGGTACTCAGACGGAAACGCCTGCCCACCCTGAGCCAGAACCCATCCGCCGTTCATGGCGCACACCAAGTCTCCACTCTCTCGCACCGACCGCAATCTGGCAGCAACATCGGCGGCGGTGCACCCCAACCAATCGGCTATCCGAGTGGAGGATGCGAATCCTAGTCTCTCCTCGATCATGCGGGCCTTCACTTCAGAAGGCAGGATGCTTCCGTACATACCACCATCTTACCAGATCAGCAGAAATCTAGTGTGTGTTTTCGGGCCCAGGTCAGAGCACAATCAACGAATCACGCGCCAACTCTTCAGCGAGGTGGGGCTACTGAGAGGTGGATCTGGAGGTCGGTGAAGCTGGGGGGGCCGAGGCCGTCGCTGCAATGCAGGGCCAGGTATCGCTCGCTGGGGATGACGATCATGCCGGAGTTGCCCAACCAGGCCGACTCGAGCCCGCCCAGGTCCCAGGCATTCCACACCTCCAGGCGCCTGATCCGAGACCCCTGAACCATCATCTCCACCTCGGCGGGGCTGGTGTCGGACCAGAGCGAGACCATCTCGCAAACGGCATCGTTCACCTCGAGACTTCCCTGGACCGCGGCCAGCTTGAGGGCCTGGCGGCGGTGGGGATGGGCGGCGACGCGCTCCACTCGCACCCTTGTACCCTCGGACACCGACAGCCGCAGCAGCGGTCGCACCTCGTGCCCGCCGTTCATCACCGTAGCCGCTCCATCGGCAAACTGGTCGCTGAAGGTGTTATTGGTGGTCATGGCTGATCAAAGGGGTCCACACCCTCGTCGCCCCATGTGGGAACGGGTCGGCGGTTGGTGGTCCAGCAGTGACGCAGCATGGGCTCGGGCAGGCTCAGCTCCTCGATGGTGCCGGTGCGAGGATTGAACCGCTGGGGGGCTTGACCGATGGCCATGAGCTCACGGTTGGCCTCGCCGAACACCACCGAGGCCCGGCGCTCGGACAGGTTCTTCCAGTAACGGCGGCGCACTGCGGTGATCGACGGTGTGGTACCCCGGGGGGTGAGCTTGAAGATGGAGTCACCCGCCTGCCACGGCCCCGGCACCTCGGATCGAACACCGGGGGAGGTATCGGCTTGGTCGGGAAAAGGCCCGGGGTAGGTATCGGCTCGGGTGGGAAGAGGCCCGGCGGAGGCACCGGCTGGTTGGTTGCTGGGGAGTTCGGCGGGAGGCTCCTCAGAATGGGTATCGGGGCGCTGGGGAGGTAGGAAAGCCGGATCCGGCCCGGCCATGGGGGTACCAACCATCAGCCACCCCGGCGTTCCCGAGGTGCGGGGGCGGAAGGAACGGCGAATGGGCTTGCCAATCCAATCCAGGATGATGGCCAGAGTAGCCAACGCCAGCATGATCAGCAGGAAGACGAAGAAAGCGGCAACCGAGGACATAGCACTATGCAGTCGATTTTACGCTCAACTGCGGCGCTGGTGGGCACACAACCTTAAGCTCAACTGCGGCGCTGGTGGGCACACAACCTTAAGCTCAATTGCAGCACCGGTGGGTACCGCCTACTGCACAGGGTCAGGGGAGGGGGGTTAGGAGGGTGAGGATCAGCGTGTAGAAGCGGCTGGAATCAACCTCGGTTATGTAGTGGCAGTTGGGGGGACGGTCGGTGAGGTGCCACCAGTCGACCACGGTCATGCCTCGGGTGAGGGGGGAGCGGGTTTCTACTTCCACGTTGCAATGGCGACCGCGATGGATGTCGGGGCGAAGCAGGTAGGCGATGACATGGGGATCATGGAGAGGACCGCCAGTGGTTCCGTACTTTTCCACATCGAAGCGCTCATAGAAGTCCAGCATTCCCGAGGCGGCTATGCCGGTACGGGTACCCAGAGCCCGCACCTGGTCGATCCAGTCATCGGTCATCAGGGCTTTGTGGGTGACATCCAGGGGCAGCATGGTTACCGGCACCCCGCTGTGGAGCACGATCTGGGCGGCATCGGGATCGACGAAGATGTTGAACTCGGCGGTGGGGGTGGTGTTGCCCCCACCGAAGAACCCGCCCCCCATGCAGACGATCTCACGGATGCCCCGGGCCGCTTCGGGGGTGTTTTCGAGAACGGTGGCCACGTTGGTGAGCGGACCCAACGGGCACAGGGTGATTTCCCGCTCACCGGCGGCCAGCAAGGTCTCGGTCATCCACTCCACCGCGTGCTGGGGCTGCAAGCTCATGGTCGGTTCGGGCAAGTCGGCACCGTCGATGCCGGTCTTGCCGTGAACATGCTCGGCGGTGACCAGCGGTTGGCGCAGCGGGCGTTCGCAGCCGGCGAAAACCGCCACATCGGGCCGGCCGGCCAGCTCGCAGATGATGCGGGCGTTGCGGGCGGTCAACTCCAGGGGCACGTTTCCGGCCACCGCGGTGATGCCCAGTACCTCCAGCTCGGGGGCAGCCAGAGCGGCCAGAACGGCAATGGCATCGTCCTGGCCGGGATCGGTGTCAATAATGATCGGGCGGGAAGCATCACCGGGGGAAGAAATGGGAGGGGTCATCGTAGCGGCATCACCGGGGCATAGGAGCGGGGGGTCATCGTTTCCGCCCAGTTCTGGTAATGGCAACCGTGTGGGCATCCTGCTCCAAGCTGTCGTCCAGGGGGGCCAGTACGGGGGGAAGCCCGGCGTGGTCCAGTGCCCAGCCCAGCAGGATATCGGCCAGCCGGGGGTTCTTGGGCAGCAACGGCCCGTGCAGGTACGTGCCCACCGTCCGCCCGACCACCGCCCCCTCACCCCCGTCGGCACCATTGTTGCCCCAACCCCGGCGCACATGACCGAGCGGAGTGCATCCGGCCCCCAGGTGGGTACGCCCGGCGTGGTTCTCATAACCCACCACCGTGCCCGTCCATCCCTCCAGGGTGACATCCAGCACTACATCGCCGATCAGCCGGGGTTCTCCAGCGGTGGTTTCCAGGTCGAGCAGCCCGATACCGGGCATCCGCCGACCGCCGGCGCCGGTGTAACCGTGACCCAAAAGCTGGTAGCCCCCGCACACCCCCAGCACCACCGCACCGCCGGCGGCGGCATCGCGCAGGGGACGGGCCTTGCCGGCCAGATCGGCGGCCACCAACTCCTGATCTCGGTCCTGGCCACCGCCGAGGTAGTAGAGATTGCAGTGGGGGGGGATGGCATCGCCCGGCCCCACCTCGACCACCTCCATGGCCAGACCCCGCCACTCCAGGCGGCGCTGGAACACCGCGATGTTGCCCCGGTCGGCGTAGATGTTCAGATGGTCCGGGTACAAATGGCACAGCCGAACCAGGCCGTTAGAAGTCATCGGTCCTGCCAGAAGGAGGGAGTTAGTCCGGTGGTATTAGAAGTCACCGGTCCTGCCAGAAGGATGGAGCCAGGCCCCGGCTGGACAGTAGGGCTTGGAAGGCGAGCAGGGCGGTGTATGTGGGTAGAACGTAGAGGTGGGTGCCGGGGTCGCAGGAGCTCAAGGCGGTGTCGAAGGCGGCGGCAACGGGGGGCACCACCAGCAGGCGGTGGGGGGCCAGGCCGGCGTAGCAAAAGCGCAGGGCCATTTCGTGAGCCCGATCGCCGCCTATGGTGAGCGAGGCCAGCCGGTCACCTTCCAGAAGCAGCTCGTAGTCCACGTCCCAGATCCATGACACGTCCTTGCCGTCGGCAGTGCGGTCGTTGAGCAGCACCAGAAGGCGCAGGGGACGGTCCTCGAGCAACATGGTGCGGATGTTCTCGTTGGCACCGGCGGGGTTCTTGGCCAGCAGGGTGGTCACCCGAACACCGCCCACATCAATGCGCTCGGCCCGCCCGAAGGCGGCTCCCCGCCGGGCCAGCGCCGGCCCCACGGTCTCCAGGTCAAGCCCCAGGGCCAGGGCGGTGGCGGTGGCGGCAAGGGCGTTGTAGGCGTTGTGCAGGCCGGGAAGGCGCAGCGATACTTCTATCGGGCCCCGGGGGGTGGCCACACTCAGACGCTGGCCGTCCAAGGCGTGCAGTTCCACCCGGTTGGCCGCCACATCGAGGTGGCCCCGGAACAGGCCGCAAGCCGGGCATGACCACCGGCCCAAGTGGGCGATGGTAACCATGCCGTAGCGCAGCGGCGCGCCGCAGCGCCGGCAACCGGTGACATCGGCGGCATGAGGCAACCGGTCACTCCCCACCCGGGTGTCATCCACGCCGTAGGAGATCGTATTGGGGTGTCCGGTGGCAATCTCGGCCATTGCGGGGTCGTCGGCGTTGAACACCACCGTTGCGGCCTGATCCAGCCCGGCCACCGCCTCCCGCCAGCGCTCGACCAGGTGCTCCATCTCTCCGTAGCGGTCGAGCTGGTCACGAAACAGGTTCATCAGGGTGACCACTCGGGGACGGGTCCGCTGGATCAACCCGGGCAGGGCGGCCTCATCCACCTCGAACAGGGCCACCTCGGCGTCCCCGGCGTCCAACAACGCGGTGGCCACCCCTCGCTCCAGGTTGGAACCGGCGGTGTTGGCCACCACCCGAGCACCGGAGGCATCCAGAACCGCCCGGACGAGCCGAGCGGTGGTGGTCTTACCGTTGGTACCCGACAGCAGAGCCACACCCCCGGGAATGGAACGGGCCATCTCCGCAGTGGCCTCGGGGCGCAACCGGGTGAGCAGCAGGCCGGGCAGGGTGGTGCCGCCCCCCCGCCCCAGCCTGCGGGACAGATGCCCGGCCCCCCGAGCCGCCCCGGCGGCCAGAGCGGGAGACAGGGAAGGGAGTTTCATTGCCACCGAATAGTCAAATAGATGACGAATGGTCGAACTAGCGGAAGCGGCGAAAGAAGGTGCGGATGTCCCGGGCCAGGGCATCGGGTTCTTCCATGGCCGCGAAGTGGCCGCCATGGGCCATGTCGGTCCAGTGGACGATGTTGTAGCGGGGCTCCAGCCACCGGCGGGGGGCCTGAAGTATCTCCATGGGGAAGTTGGCCACGCCGATCGGGGTGGCCAGATAGTCGGTTAGGCCGGCCCCACCGGAGTGCATCATCTCGTAGTACATGCGGGCCGACGACCCCGCAGTGGCGGTGAACCAGTAGAGCGAGACGTTGGTGAGCAGGCGGTCACGGCTCACCGCCGATTCGATGCTGCCGTCGTTGTCGGTCCAGGCCAGGAACTTCTCGGCAATCCAGGCCAGTTGGCCGGCAGGGGAGTCGGTGAGTCCGTAGGCCAGGGTCTGGGGCTTGGTGCTCTGAATCTGCATGTAACCCGAACCCTGGGTGAAATACAGGTTGGTGCGGTCCAAACCGCCCTGCTCGGCCTCGGTAAGATCACCGGGCCCGTCCCCGGGGGCGGGGGTGAACAGGAAATTGACGTGGACGGCCTCACAGTGGTCGGGGTCACCGCGGCCGATGTTCTGAGAGATGAACGACCCCCAGTCACCCCCCTGGGCACCGTAGCGCTGATAACCCAAGCGCCCCATCAGGGTGGCAAACGCTCCGGCGGTGCGAACGGTATCCCACCCCCGGTCGGCGGTGGGCCCCGAGAAGCCGTACCCGGGCAAGGACGGGGCCACCACATGGAAGGCATCGGCCGGATCCTCGGGGTCGGTCAACAGGTCGATGATGTCCAAGAACTCCACCACCGAACCCGGCCATCCGTGGCTGATGATGAGCGGATAGGCCCCGGGATGGGGTGAGCGCTGGTGGATGAA
Organism: Candidatus Poriferisocius sp.; assembly: GCF_965202595.1. Lineage (GTDB taxonomy): Bacteria > Actinomycetota > Acidimicrobiia > Acidimicrobiales > Bin134 > Poriferisocius. The sequence goes on along the minus strand of NZ_OZ241836.1, from coordinate 1,034,032 downwards.
ATGGATGTTCTGGCCGTCGATGGTGGTGGTGTAGTGGTCGAGCCGGTTCAGCTCGGCCTCAGCCGCCCGCCAGTCGTACTCGCCGGCCCAGTAGCGGGCCAGCTCCTGGATGTAGCCCATCTCCGCGCCGTAGTCCCAACCGGCACCGGGAAGCTGATCGGGCCAGCGGGTTTCCCCCAGGCGGCGATGCAGATCATCCAGGGCGGAATCGGCAATGTCAACCGTGAATGGAACGATCTCGGACATGATCCTCCTGGGAGATTGAGGGTTAGGGTTTGGTGCCGGTGTCGGAGCCATCGGGCGGGGAATGAAACGAAGGGCGAGGGATCAGCCCGGCGTTGTTCCTGGCCCTGTCGAGGGTGGCCGCGGCCACCGAGCGGGCCCTGGCGGCCCCGGTTTCCAAGATCCGAACGACCTCGGCCGGTTCGGCCGACAACTCGAGGTATCGATCCCTAATGGGAGCCAACAAGTTGTTCACCGCATCGGCGGTGTCGGCCTTGAGCCGGCCGTACTGGGTGTAGTGCTCAGCCACTGCCTCCGGTGACCGGTCGGTGGCCGAGGCCAGGATACCCAAAAGGTTGGAAACCCCCGGTTTGGCCACGGGGTCGTAGTACACCTCGTTGTCGCTGTCGGTGACCGCCCGCTTGAACTTGCGGGCCACCACCGCGGGATCGTCCAGTATTCCGACTGTTCCCGGTGAATCCAACGACTTGGACATCTTGTCGTTCGGGTTCTGAAGGTCCATGACCCGGGCCCCGGCCTCGGGGATCACATGAGTGGGTACCGTGAAGGTGTCCCCGTAACGGCGGTTGAACCGCTCGGCAATGTCCCGGCACAGCTCGATGTGCTGCCGCTGGTCGTCGCCCACCGGCACCAGGTCGGTGTCGTAAAGCAAGATGTCGGCCGATTGGAGAGCGGGGTAGGTGAACAAACCCGCCGACACGAACTCGGAGCGACCGGACTTGTCCTTGAACTGGGTCATGCGGCGCAGCTCCCCGAAGCCCACCGTGCATTCCATCATCCAGGCCAGTTCGGCGTGCTCGCCAACCGCGCTCTGCACGAACAGCACCGAACGCTCGGGATCGATACCCGCCGACAAGAGCATGGAGGCGGCGGCCAGGGTGCTCTGCCGCAATTCGGCGGGATCAGGAGCCGAGGTGAGAGCGTGAAGGTCTACCACGCAGTAGACCGCCTGGTGCTCGTTCTGGTAGGCCACCCAGTTGCGCAGCGCGCCCAGAAGGTTGCCCAAGTGCATGCTGCCCGATGGTTGGATTCCCGAGAACACACGAGCCACGGCTTCATATCCTACCGCAGAGCGGTTGGTGGGGGTGGGTCCCAGCCGGGGTTGCCCCGGGTGGTGGGGGGCACCCCGGCGGGGAGAAATAGGTTGGCTAGTTGTTGCAGATGTCGTTGTTCAGATCGGCAACGCTGTCGCCGTAGTTGCCGCGGCCCAGGCGGCGGCACTCCTCGGCGAGGATGGTCTTGTACTCATCGCGGTGGGTGGCCGCCAGGGTGTCGCCGGCTTTTTGGCGGGCTATGGCCTCACGACGGGTGTAGGGCAGCGAGCAAGTATCGGCCACGCCGTCACCGTCGCTGTCGAGGGGGTAGGTGGTGGGCCCACCCAAAGAGCGGTTGGCGCACCAGGAGGGGCCGGTGATGGTGCCCGAGTAGTAGGGGCCCCCGTCGTTGGGAGGTGGGAACCCCGGAGCGGCCAACTCATCGCCACCACAAACCTCGCCGTTGTCGGGCTGGTTGACGCACTCGGCATTGACAAGCCGGCGATACAGGTCGGGGTACCGGTTCGCCAGGGTTATCACCGCGTTGTGCCGGGCTATCGCCTCACGGCGCGTGTAGGGCAAAGAGCAGACATCAGCCACCCCATCACCATCACTGTCGAGAGCGAACAAACGGGCCCCGCCCAGGGAGAACTCGGCGCAGAAGTTCGGGCTGTCGACGGGGCCGGTGTAGTAACCCTCATCACCCACCCGATCATCACCAGAAGTGATCGTGGGCGAAGTACCCGCGGGGCCGGCACCAACCGCGTTGATGGCTCGCACCTCGAAGGTGTAACCCACCGGGCCGGTACCGGTATCGACACCGGATATGACCGCGCTCGTCGTGTCGGCACCGACATCAGCCCACTCACCGAAACCAGCGCTGCCGATACGGGTGCGCCACTGCCAACCCGTCACCACAGACCCCCCATCACCACCCGCCACCCAAGTAACGGTGATCGTGCCATCGGTAGCCGTCGCTGTGACACCGGGGGCGGCGGGCACCATCGCCGGTGTCGCCGCAATAGAGGCGACAGCGCCGGGTCCCATCGCGTTCTGGGCTCTTATCTGGAAGGTGTAGCTGGTGCCATTAGTCAGGTTCAGCACGGGCACCGAGGTGGCGTCAGCGCCCAAACCCATCCCAGCCAAATCCACCCACTCGCCATCATCAATGCGTAACAACCACCCGGTTACCGCAGAACCCCCATCAGCACCGGGTGTCCACGACAACGTGACTCTGCTGTCGCCGGGTGTGGCGGTAACCGTGGGCGCAGCAGGGACCGTGGCGGGCGTTGCGGTGTCAACCCCAACCGCACCATCGCCCATGGCGTTTCGGGCTCTAACCCCGAAGGTGTAGGTGGTGCCGTTGACCAGGTTCTGCACCGGTACCGAGGTGGTATCAGCAGGGTGGTCCTGCCACTGGCCATCGCCGGTGCGCACCTGCCAACCCGTCACCGGCGACCCACCGTCATTGCCGGGAGTCCAGCTCACCGTCACCATCTCATCACCCGCAGTAGCTGCCACCGTTGGCACAGCGGGCACCGTCGCCGGTGTCGCGGTGACAGTGGCGGCGGTGCCGGGGCCCATCTTGTTCAGCGCCCTGACCTCGAACACATAACCAGTGCCGTTCATCAAATCACCAACATCGGCAGTGGTGGTAGCAGCAACCACATCAACCCAGGTGCCATAATCACCATCGCCGGGCTTGGCCCGGTACTGCCACCCCGTAACCGCAGCAGCCCAGTTGGATTCACCCACCTCACCACTCACACCAGCTTGCCAACCCAAAACGACCATCACGTCACCAGCAGTAGCGGTCACCGCCGGCGCTGGGGGCACCGCGGATGGAGTAACCGCCTCGGACTCAAACGAAGTGCCAATCACCTCGGTATCGGTGGTCACCGCCCTTATTTGGAACGTGTAGGCCCGACCATTGGCCAAACCATCCACCACCAAACTACGAGCCGCCGCCCCACCAGCTACCGCCGTCCACGAACCATAACCCCCACCAACGGTTTTCATACGATACTGCCAACCCGAAATGGTGCTACCCCCCGTGTCCGCCGGTGTCCATACCAGAGTGACCTGCCCGTCCCCAGCAGTGGCTTGCAGCGAACCCGCGGCGGGCGCACCGGTCGGCGTCACCGGACCAACCACCCCCGCCGCAGGCCCCGCACCGAACCGGTTCACCGCCCGCACCTCAAACTCATAGCCCACCCCGTTGACCAAACCCCCCACCGGCACCCCTGCTGATTCGGCCCGGTGGCGGGGCGTCGCGGTGGCCGGCGACGGGTTCTGGGTTTGCGATACCGGGGTACCCAACGCCTTCCACGCATCAAAAGCCTCGCTACCAGTGCGGCGCACCCGAACCTCATAACCCAAAACCGAAGTCCACTTCGCATCCCCCGCAGAAGAACTACGCAACGGGGCCACCACCGTGATCTTCACCTCACCATCACCCGCCATCACCGTCACCTGACGGGGTGCTTGGGGCTTCTGGCCGGGGACGACCTCCAACGACTGCGCCGCCGCGCCTTCACCCGCGGAGATCAAAGCTCTTTTGGTGCCGGTGGTTTCCAGAGCCACCAAAGCGTTCACCGCCCGCACCTGGAACCGATACAAGGTGCCATTGGTCAAACCCTTCACAGTTGCTTGAGTCGTAGACGGGCCGCTACCGGGAACCGGTGTCCAATCAGTATCCCAAGCCCCGAACGCGGCATCAGCAGCGGCGCGGGATTGTTTGCGGTACTCCCAGCGGATGATCGGCGGACCCCCAGAACCCGCCGAGGTCCACGACAACGACACCTGACCATCACCCCCGGTTGCGGTTAGTCCTGCCGGGGCGGGTGGTTTCACACCGGGTATCACCACCTTGTCGGGGTTTCGGTTGGCGATTTTGTTCACCAAACCGGCACCGTTGGAATACAACGCCGGACCCTCCAACCAACCGGTACCGTGCCGGTTCACCGCCCGCACCCGGAACTCATAGGACACCCCGTTGCGCAAACCCGACACCGTCAACGCCCGATCAGTGCCAATACTACCGGTATTACCCATGAACTGCTGACCAACATGAGCCACCGCCCACGGCGACCACACACCACCGACAGGGCGATACGAATACTCCCAAACCGTGTCAGCATAAACCCCATCGGTATCAATCAAAGCAGTTTGATAAACAAGCGGATAACGATACCTACGATGGGAAGGAGGAGGAGGATCACCAGGAATGCGTACCTCGTCACCATCTGAGGTTCTAACAATTCTCAACTCCACCTGACCATTACCCGGAACCGCCAACACCTCGGGAATATCGCGGCTGTCAGCGCCAAGCTCCGCAGCGCCCGGCAACGGTGGAGCCCCGAAAACAAACGGCTCCGACTCAGCCACATAACCCGCCACATGACCTGCACCCCAATCAGTGACCAACCGGTACCGAAACGTGTACGTCTCCCCAACCCTGAAAGTCAGCTCATCAAAACTCTGAACCTGCCGGGACAATCTATCCTCCACAGGGAACCACAACCCCCACGGACCATCACCAACCCTCCACGAATACTCCCTTCTAACAGCCTGCCCACCATTCCTTGAATTGGAAACTTCACCCATATGAGGCTTAGCACTAGCAGTAGTAAGAGGGTTAGCCGTGTAACCCCTCAAAGGCACACTCATAGCCTTAGCAGCAAGCCCCTTGGGAATGTTCACCCTCACCACCCCCGACACCAAACCATCACCCCTAGCATTCACACCCCGCATCACAAAATAACGATCCCCCACCCCCACATCCGGATCACAGTCATCATGAGGACACACAGTACCACCCTGACCATCACTGACCCGACCCTTGTTCAATGTCGCCGACCGCAAAGCCCCACACCCCGAATCCAACTCTGTTTCACACAAATACTTCCAACTCACACCATCCAACCCATCCACCGTTTCTGATATTTTGAACTGCCACTTCGTTATCGGAGAACCACCATTATCCACCGTCCACGACAAAACCACCTGATGCAACCCCAACTCATAATCCGACACCACCTCCGCCGTCACTGCCGGTGCCGCTGGCACAGTGCCTGGATAAACAACCTCCGCCGTTTCCGCCACCTCACCGGCACCAACACTACTCACCATCCGCAGGCGGAACCGATAACCCACACCCGCCTTCAAACCCGGAACCGTAAACTCTGTAGTCGTGTAGTCACCCGGTATCGCCATCCAACCACCCCAATCACCATCACCCGCCCGCACCGAATACTCATAACGCTGGAACTTCGCAACAACAAGGTTAGCCTGCTGGGACCACTCCAACGTCACCGAAGACAACGACACCGATTTCACCCTAAAATCAGGAGGCGCTCCCAACACCACACCCGGCGACACGAACCCAGAACGCGTCCCAGCTCCCGCCCCGAGCGCGTTGATGGCCCGCACCGCAAACACGTAATTCTTGGTGTTATCCAAACCCCGCACATTGTAAGACCTGGCCCCAGCCCCTCCAGGAACCCGATGCCAACCCGCTTGCGTCAACGCCGTATAATCCTCAGCCCACCGAACCTCCCAACCCGTCACCGGTGAATACACCACACCCGGCGGTGCCCACGACAACAACGCTGACTTATCACCCGGTGTTACCACAAACCCACGAGGAGCACCCGGTTTGCCTCTTACTACGGTTGGTCCCACTTCACCGGTGGCACCGTTGCCGTGTTTGTTGACCGCTCGTACCCGGAATGAATATCCCACATCGTTGGACAATCCCTTGACCACGAATGATTCGCGATCTCCTGCTGCGTTGCCATCGTCGGCCATCACCGACCACCCCGACCACTCACCGTCGCCTTGTTTGATGGCGTACTCGTACCGCAAGATAGTAGCAAACCCCGACCCCGCTACCGCACCGTTAGCCTTGGTCCACTTCAACTCCACCCGGGAATCGGAAACAACCGCCCGCAAACCCACCGGTGCTGGCGGAACACCAGACATCAAATGCCCATCCCCCGGACTCATACTCAGAATTTGCCCCGCTCCCGCGGTGTTTACCGCCCGCACCCAGAACCGGTAGCTGCTGCCAACCGTCAAACCTGTCACCACTACCGACCGAGCAGCCCCACCACCGGGCACCGGCCGCCACACAACCCCACTACGATCCCCAGAAGTGGGCGCTAAACTCGTAGAAGTATCCACCACCCTGTCCACCGGCGGAACCCAACTACTCTGACCAAACCCCTGCTCCGAAAACGCGTACTCATAACGCACCTCACCCGACCCCGGCGAACCCCACGACAACTGCACCTGACCACCACCCAACACCACCACCACCGGCGACGACGGAGCCGCCGGCACACCCCCCTGCGCACCCACACCCCCAACCGAAACCAACACCGACCCCAACAACCCCACCAGGATCAGGGGCCCAACAAACCAGGGCAGCGCTACACGCCTACCCCCCCCCCCCCCGGCTAGAACCCAAACCAACCCGCAAAAAACTCTGCATAACCCTAACTATAACCACCCGCCCCTCTCCATAAGCAAGCATTCCAGCCCCGAACATTGTCCCGCTCTAGGCTGGTGGGAGTGAGAGCAAAGGTCCGTACCGGGGAGTTCGAAGGACCGCTTGATTTGCTGCTGCACCTTGTGCTGCGTGATGAGGTGGACATCTACGAGGTGGCGGTGGTTGACATCGTGGAGGCCTACCTGGCCGAGATGGACCGTATCGAGCACCTCGACCTGGGGGGAGCCACTGAGTTTTTGCTGATCGCGGCCACGCTTGTCCAGCTCAAGAGCAGTCGTCTATTACCCGGTGGCGACCTGTCGGAGGTGGATGAAGAAGTGGCCTTGTGGTCGGAGCGGGATCTGCTGCTGGCCCGGCTGCTGGAATGTCGCACCTTCAAGAACGCTTCCTCGGCGCTGGAGCGGATGGCCGCGGTGGCCGGGCGGGCCCATCCCCGCAACGCGGGGCCCGATGAGCGCTACATCGATCTGGTGCCCGACTTTTTGGCCGGTATCGGTCCGGATGACATCAGAGCGGCGTTCATCCGAGCCACCGTATCCCGGCCCGCACCCCGGGTGAGCCTGGCTCACGTGACCGACATCCGCATCACCGTGGGTGAGGTGACCAACGACCTGGCGGCCCGACTGCCCTCCATCGGGACGGTGGGGTTCCGGGAACTGACCGAGGGGCTGGCGACCGGTATGGAGGTGGTGGTTTACTTCCTCGCCGTGCTGGAGCTGTACAAGCAGGGCATGGTGGAGGTGTCGCAGGCCATCACCTTCGGCGACATTACTATCACCTGGACCGGTCGAACCGATGAAGAAGCTTGGGATGATGGGAGCGGGCCGAGGGTGGATGCGGACGATTATGAAGGGTGAAACACCATGAGGGACCAAACCGGGGCCGGGGATGAACCTCGAGGCTGAAATGAACCTGGAGGCCCGCCAAGCGGTGGAGGCCATAGTGATGGTGGCCGTGGAACCGGTGGCTCCGGGGCTGATGGCTCAACTCATCGAGATTCCCACCGAGCTGGTGGAGGCCATCTGCGCCCGGCTTGCCGAGGAGTACCGGGCCGAGCAGCGGGGGTTCGAGCTGGTACGGGTGGCGGGTGGCTACCGCTTTCGCAGCCATCCTGATGCCGAGTCGTACGTGAAGCGATTCGTGGTGAGCGGCCAGAGCGACCGGCTGTCGTCGGCGGCGTTGGAGACGCTGGCAATAGTGGCCTACAAGCAGCCGCTGTCACGGGCCCAGGTGTCGGCCATTCGGGGCGTGAACGCCGAGGGGGCCGTTCGCACTCTCCAGCAGCGGGGGCTGATACACGAGGTGGGCCGAGATCCCGGCCCGGGCAATGCCCGGCTGTTCGCCACCACCCCGGTTTTTCTGGAACGGCTGGGCCTCGACTCCATTCACGACCTGCCACCGCTGGTGGACTTCGTGCCCGGCCCCGAGGTGATAGAGGCCCTGGAGACCAGCCTGATGGCCGAAAGTCGCCCATCCCCCGAAACCGACCAATCCTCACCATGAGCCCAACCGAACGGGTCCCGAGCAACCCCTCATCGGGACGCACACCATGAGCCCAACCGAACGGGTCCCGAGCAACCCCTCATCGGGACGCACACCATGAGCCCAACCGAACGGGTCCAGAAGGTGCTGGCGCGGGCGGGGGTGGCCAGCAGGCGGGTGGTTGATGAGATGGTGGCCGAGGGGCGGATCGGGGTGAACGGTGAGACGGCCCGGCTGGGCCGACGGGTGGATCCTGAGCGCGACCTGGTAACGGTGGACGGCATCCCGGTGGGGTTGAGAACCCACCTGGTGTACTACCTGCTGAACAAGCCGCCCGGCGTGGTGACCACCGCTTCCGATCCCCAGGGACGGCCCACCGTGGTGGAGTTGGTACCCGACCACCCCCGGGTTTTTCCGGTGGGGCGTCTGGATTCCGGAAGCGAGGGGCTGCTGCTGCTCACCAACGACGGCGAGCTGACCCACCGGCTGACCCACCCCTCGTTCGGTGTGGAGAAGGAGTACCTGGCCCAGGTGGCGGGTCGGGTAAGCCGGGGAGCGTTGAGGCAACTGCGCGAGGGAGTGGAACTGGACGACGGCCCCGCCCGGGCCACCACGGTGTCACAGCCCGAACCGTCGGTGGTCCGTATCGTGGTAAACGAGGGCCGCAACCGCCTGGTGCGCCGGATGTGCGACGCGGTGAACCACCCCGTGCTCCGCCTGGTCCGTACCCGCATCGGCCCCCTGACCGACCACAAACTCGCCCCCGGCGAATGGCGAAAGCTGACCCCCAACGAAGTAAGAACCCTGGAACGCCACACCAACCCACCGGCCTGACCCCTCGCCCGGGGCCTACCCCTCTGAGGGTCCCCATGAGCCCGAGCCAACCCAACGGCATCGCAGGGCCTTTCAATGATATTTTGTTATATTTAAGTCAATAGCATTTTATTATATGTAAGTTTGCATCTTGGCATGCTGCTGCTAGGGTTCGGTCATGGACACGCTCACCCTGGCTGACCTGGGCCCGATCATCGCCGCCATCATGGGCCCAATGCTGCTGTTCGCGGCCGCGTCCATGAGATACCAGCACATAGACAGCACCAAGACCCGCGGCCTGACCCGCGACCTCATCGAGCACTCCAACAAGGAACTGCGTGACCTCATCGAACGCACCAACAGAGAAAACCGCGAGATGATCGCCAAGAACCGCGACCTCATCGAGGACACCCGCCAACGATGCGCCCGCATCGAAGGCCACCTCCGTATCGCACCACCACCCGACCAAACGCCCGAAACCGGCAGCGATGCCGAAGCCGCCTGAGAGGCCAAGAGACCGGGGCTTCCGTCTAACCCCCCCTTATTGGTTGCCATTGATTGGCACAACCTTTGTCGGAGTGCGGGGGTTCGGGGGTGGGGGACAGTACGATCTGGGGGGTGAGCAGAGCCGTGCGGGCCCTCCGGGGTGCCACTACCGTCGATGTCGATACGGCTGAGCAGATCGAGGAGCGGATGGTCGCGCTGCTGACCGAGCTGTTCGACCGCAACGACATCGACCACGACGACCTGATCAGCATCGTGCTCACCGCCACCCCCGACATCAGCTCCGCTTTTCCGGCGGCAGCCGCTCGAACGTTCGGCCTGGGCGACGTGCCTTTGCTTTGTGCCCAGGAACTGGACATCGAGGGGGCCACACCGCTGTGTTTGAGGGTGCTCATCCACCTGACCACCGAGCGGGGGCGCAACGAGATGCACCACATCTATCTCGAGGGTGCCGAGGGCCTGCGCGACGACCTGCCCGGGTGATGCCCACCGCAAACGCCCCCCGGCGGGCGGCTATAGTGGGTACCGGCCTCATCGGTGGCTCCATCGGCCTGGCCCTGAGGGAGCGGGGCTGGTGGGTAACCGGCACCGACCGGGACGAAACGGTGGCCATGGAGGCATTGGATCGAGGGGTGCTCGATGCGGTGGGGCAGCCGGATGGTGCCGACATTACGTTTGTGGCCACCCCGGTGGGGTCGGCCGCCGCCGAGTCCCGAAGGGCTCTGGCCGCGGGAGAAGGGCTGGTAACCGACGTGGGCAGCGTGAAGGCCCCCATCGTGGCCGCCGTGGCCAACCGGCGCTTCGTGGGCGGCCACCCGATGGCGGGCAGCGAGCAGGAGGGGGTGGCGGGAGCTCGGGCCGATCTGTTCCAAAACGCGGTGTGGGTACTCACCCCCACCGACGAGACCGATGACGACGCCCTGGTACAGATCCGCTCGGTGGTGGCCTCGCTCGGAGCCGAGGTGGTGTCCTTGTCCCCCGAACACCACGATGCCCTGGTGGCGGTGGTGTCGCACGTGCCCCACCTGACCGCGGCCACGCTCATGGCGCTGGCCGACGAGCACGCCGAGGAACACCGGGTGATGCTGCGACTGGCCGCGGGGGGATTCCGGGACATGACCCGTATCGCCTCGGGTCGCCCGAGCATATGGCCCGACATCTGCCAGGAGAACGCCGAGGCCATCTGCTCGGTGCTGGACCGGTTCATAACCGCCCTGGGTGAGGTGCGCTCGCTGGTGGCCGGCGGCAATCGGGGGGCGCTTCTCGAGTTGCTGGAACAAGCCCGAACGGCCCGGATGCACCTGCCGTCGGGCCTGGACCGGGACGTGAGGCTGGTGGAGGTACGGGTGCGAATCTTCGACCGGCCGGGTGAGCTGGCCCGCATCACCAGCCTGACCACCGGTGTCGGGGCCAATATCCACGATCTGGAGATCGCCCATTCGGTGGAGGGGGGCCGGGGGGTGGCCATCCTGGTAGTGAACGAGGAGATGGCCGAGCCGCTGGTATCAGCCCTGGCCGAGCAGGGCTACACCCCGTCGGTGGGTAGTTTGTGATGAGCACGATCACGAAAAGGTGCGGCGGAGTGACCCTTGTCGAGCCCACCGGTGGGTAGTTTGTGATGAGCACGATCACGGTGGACGGGCCCCGGCGCTTCATCGGCCGGTTGCGGGTGCCGGGCGACAAGTCGATCTCCCACCGGGCACTGATGATCGCCGCTCTCGGTCACCGCCCGTGCCGCATCCGGGGCCTGTCCGACGGTGACGATGTGGTTCACACCCGCCGGGCCGTCCAAGCTCTGGGAGCCCAGGTAGAGAACATCGAACCGGGGGAGGTGACCGTTACCGGTGGGCTGAGCGGAGCTCGGGAAAGCATTTACCTGGGTAATTCGGGCACCGGTATCCGGCTTCTGGCCGGGATGGTGGCCAACCGTGACTTTGTCACAACGCTGGATGGGGACTCCTCGGTGCGGCGGCGACCCATGGACCGGATAATTGTCCCGCTGTCGGCCATGGGGGCATCGATACTGGGTAGCGGAGCAGGTGGCTCGCTGGCTCCACTGACCATTGAGGGTCGGGCGCTGCGGGGCATCGAGTACACCTTGCCGGTGGCCTCGGCCCAGGTGAAGGGGGCGGTGCTGCTGGCCGCCCTGCGGGCCGGGGGGCCCACGACGGTACACGAGCCGGTACCCACCCGGACCCACACCGAGGAGATGCTGGCCGCGGCCGGAGTCAGGGTGGAAAGCGACAACGGCTCGGTAACCGTATGGCCCGGTGAGGTAGTGCCCCCGCATACCCTGCGCGTGCCCGGCGATCCGTCGCAGGCCGCATTCTGGCTGGTGGGGGCTTGCCTCACCGCCGGCAGCGACCTCACCGTGGAGAGCGTCTACCTGGGTCGGGCCCGGGCCGGATTCCTCGATGTCCTGCGGCGCATGGGGGCCGACATCGCGGTGGACAGCAGCTCCGGGGACATCCGGGCCCGATACCGCGAACTCCGAGCCACCCGGGTGGCTGCCGGCGAGCTGCCAGGTTGCATAGACGAGATACCCATCCTGGCGGTGGCGGCCGCCATGGCCGAAGGGGTGACCGTGGTGGAGGGCATCGCCGAGCTAAGGGTGAAGGAAACCGATCGGGTGGCGGCCATTGCCGAGATGCTCGCTGCTCTCGGAAGGCAATGCCGGATCGACGGCGACACGCTGGAGATCACCGGTGGTGGCGGCAGTTCGGCCCGAAAACCCCGGAAGCCGGGGCGATGGATAGTGGACTCCCGGGGTGACCACCGGATGGCGATGGCCGCGGCCATTGCCGGGGCGGTCGGAGCCGGATCGGTGACCGTCGAAGGTTTCGAGGCGACCACCACCAGCTATCCGGGCTTTGCCCGGGACCTGAGCCGAAGCACAGGATGGACACCGTGAGCCAAGAGCAGCAAAGGGTGGAAGAAGGGGTAGGAGTGGAACCGCAGGAAAGACCGAAACGCACGCCGACGCTGGGCACAGTGCGCAGGTGGAAGAAGAGGTAGGAGTGGAACCGCAGGAAAGGGTGGACGGGCAACTAGGAGTGGAACCGCAGAGAAAAGTGGAAGAAGAGGTAAGGGTTATTGCCATAGACGGACCGGCCGGGTCGGGAAAGTCCACGGTGGCCCGGCAACTGGCCGAGCGGCTCGGGCTGGAGTATCTGGACACCGGGGCCATGTACCGGTCGGTGGCGTTCGCGGCGATGGCCCGGGAGGTGGACCTGGACGACAGTGCCGGCATCGTCGAAGTGGCCCGAAGCAGCGACATCCGCATCGACGACGCGGTGGTTACCGTGGACGGGGTGGATGTCACCACCCAGATCCGGGGGCCGGAGGTTACCCGGTCGGTGAGCACGGTGGCGGCCATCTCGGGGGTGCGGGAGGTGATGCGGGTGCGCCAGCGGGCCTGGGTGATGGAACGGGGCGGCGGCGTGCTGGAGGGCCGGGACATCGGTACGGTGGTGTTTCCCGATGCCAATCTGAAGGTTTATCTGAACGCCTCGGCCGAGGTTCGAGCCGAACGCCGAGCCGGTGAGGTGAGCGCGCTCGACTACGAGACGGTGGCGGCCGATCTGGCCGCCCGAGACGCGGCCGATTCCACTCGCCAGCACGATCCCCTCATCCAGGCCCCCGACGCCATACACATCGACACCACCCTTTTGAGCATCGACCAGGTGGTGGACGAGCTCATCGCTCGACTGGGATGAATACGGGATGAACGGCAACACCAACCGGGATCGGGCCGATCAGCTCCACCCCGAGGAGCTTGAGGCCAGGGGGCGGATCGTCGCGGTGATCTTCCATTTCTTGGTTCAGCGGCTGGCCCGAGCGGTGTTCGGGGTGTACTGCCGGTGCCGAACCCGGGGGCGGCGCAACCTGCCCCGCGAGGGCGGGGTGATCATCGCCCCCACCCATCGCTCCAATCTGGACACCCCCATGATCGGGGCATCGGCCAACCGTCCTCTGCGCTACTTCGCCAAGAGCGGCCTGTTCCGGGGCCCCATCACCACATGGATGCTGGTGGCCATGGGGGCATTTCCGGTGCGGCGGGACATCATCGACCGCAGCGCCCTCAAGGCCGCCCTGACCGTTCTGGAGGCGGGGCAACCTCTGGTGGTGTTCCCGGAGGGGGAGCGCAAATCGGGACCCCGCATATTCCCGCTGATGGACGGTGTGGCCTGGCTGGCGGCCAAGGCCCAGGTGCCGGTGGTGCCGGTGGCCATCGGGGGCACCGAGCAAGCGATGGCCGTCGGTGTTCGCTTTCCCCGCCCCCGATCGGTGCGGATCGTGTGGGGTGAGCCGCTGGCCCCCCCGGTGGTGGACGAGCGGGGTAGGCAGGGCCGGCAGGCTCTTGCCCAGTACTCCGGCGAGCTGCACGAAATCCTCCAGCGCATGTTCGACGAGGTACAGGCCGAGCTGGGCATAGCAACCGAGCCTCCCGGGGGCAGCCCTTGAACCAGGCCAACCCCGGGCTGGCGCACCCAGCCGAATAGATCGGTCAGCGGCCGGCGATCAGTCCGTCCAGCACATCGCTGGCCGCCACCCTGCGATCCACCATGGGGGTGGGCAACGGCGGCCCTCCCAGGCTGAAGGAGACCAGCGAGCCGGAGGCCTCGATCAGATCACGAAGGTTCCGGGGCGGGGGGAAGTACTCGTCCTCATCGGTGATCGACACCTCCTCGATGCCCAGAGCCGGATCCAGGCGGCCGAGCACTTCGTTGATGAGCTCCTCGGGGGCCGAGGCCCCTGCGGTCACCCCCACCACTCCCGTGATGTCGTCGGGCAGCTCCGAGGCCCGGTTGACCCGGAACACCCTCCCACAGCCCAGCTCGCGGGCCAGCTTCTCCAACGCCCGGGTGTTGGACGAGTTGGCCGAGCCCACGATCACAATGGTGTCGCAAGCCTCGGCGATGGCGGTCAGCGCGGCCTGGCGGTTGGTGGTGGCAAAGCACAGGTCGCTGCGCCCCGGTGTCCACATGTCGGGAAAGCGGTTCCGGGCCGCGTGCATCACCCCCTCCCAGTCGCGGTGCGACAGGGTGGTCTGGGCCAGAAGAGCCACCGGCTCCTCGAAATCGGGAAGAGCTTCCACATCGGCGACATCCTCCACCGGATGGATGGAGGTGGGGGCCACCGCCACGGTGCCCACCGCTTCCTCGTGGTCCTCGTGGCCGACATATATGATCCGGTACCCCTTGCCGGCCCGAACCTTAACCTCGTGATGCACCTTGGTGACCAGCGGGCATACCGCATCCACCATGTAACTGGCCCGCTCGGTGGCCGCCACCACCGTCTCGGGGGCCGAGCCATGAGCCGACAGCATGATCGGGTGGCCGGGGGGAACCTCGGATATGTCGTCCACGAACACCACGCCGAGCTGCTCGAAGCGGCGGACCACCAGCTTGTTGTGGACGATCTCGTGGTAGCAATAAACCGGCCCGTCGAAGGTACGCACCAGCCAGGCCAAGGCCTTTATGGCCATCTCCACGCCGGCACAGAAACCCCGAGGAGCGGCCAGGATCACCTTTTCGACATCCACCGCCATCAATCTAGCAACCGAAGCCTCGTATCCTTTTGATCATGTCCACGCCCCGGGTAACCCGACGGCATTTCAACCGGCTACAAGTTCGACAACTCGTATCCTTTTGATCATGTCCGCGCCCCGGGTAACCGCCGTTGCCGTTGGGTCGGTTGCCCAGAGGGCCGGCCTGAGAATCGGCGATGAGCTCTTGGCCATAAACGGCCACGTTCCCAAGGATGTAATCGAGTACCAGCAGCTAATTGACGAGCCGGAGCTGAGCCTGGATGTCGGTCGTGACGGCATCGTGGTGGAATTGGACGTGCTCAAGCGGGCCGGGGAGCCGCTGGGGGCGCAGGTGGACTCGGCGCTGTTCGACCGGGTGCGCACCTGTGACAACCACTGCGAGTTCTGCTTCATCTACCAGCTCCCGCCGGGGTTGCGACCCAGCCTCTACGTGAAGGACGACGACTACCGCCTCTCGTTCCTGTACGGGAACTTCACCACCCTTACCCGATTCACCGAGGCCGACCTGGAGCGGGTGGTGACCGAGAGGCTCTCGCCGCTCAACGTGAGCATCCATGCCACCGACCCCGATGTGAGGGCCACCATGCTGCGCAACCGGCGGGGAGCCACCAGCCTGCGCTGGTTGCGGGCATTGCTGGACCACGGCATCGAGGTGCATGGCCAGGTGGTGGTATGCCCCGGTATCAACGACGGCGCTGTGCTGGAGGACACCCTGGCCGGGGTGACCGACGAATACCCCGAGCTGGCCAGCGTGTGCGTGGTGCCTCTGGGGGTGTCCCGTCACACCTCCGAACCCCGGCTGAGGCCCCACACCCCGGCCGAGGCGGTGGCCGTGGTCGAGGCGGTTCACCAGTGGCAGGGGATCAACCTCAGGGTATTGGGGCACCGCCTGGCGTTCGCCGCTGATGAGTACTACCTGCTGGCCGGGATCGACTTCCCCGCTGCGGAGGCCTACGAGGGATTCCCCATGCATGAGGATGGTGTGGGCATGGTGGCCACGCTTCGCCAGGAGTTCATGGGCCAAGCCCAGGATGTGACCGGAACCCGGGCCGGGTTCTTCGCCTGGGTGGACGGTGCACCCGCGGCGGGCTACCGGGCCCCGCGGGTCAACAGCGGGGAACGGGCCGCGAAAAACGCCAGGGTCGCGAGTGGGGGGACCCTCGTGGGACTTCGGCCCGGTGGGAATGCTCCGGTGGGGGTCATCACCGGCAAGTACGGGGCCGAGGTGCTGGCACCGCTGGTGGCATCGACCGGTCGGGGCGATGCGCGGGTGGTGCCGGTTGAGAACCACTTCTTCGGTGGCACCACCGCGGTGGCCGGACTTCTGGTGGGCTCCGACATCGCCCGCACGCTGGAGAGCGAACCGGAGGGGCACCGCTACCTGCTGCCCGATGTGTGCCTGTCGCAGGGCATGTTCCTGGACGGCTCCCGGCCCGCCGACCTGCCTCGCCCCGTGGAGGTGGTGCCCACCGACGGGGTCGCACTACGAAAGGCGCTGGATGGATGAGGGTCGGTTGGCGTTGCCGGTGGCCGGGTCGTAGGTGTCCTGTCGCAGCGCGAAAGGCACCGGATGGATAAGGGTCTGCCCACGGTGGCGATAGTGGGGCGACCCAACGTGGGCAAGTCAACCCTGATGAACCGCATCCTGGGTCATAGGGAGGCCATTGTGGCCGAGCAGCCCGGCGTGACCCGGGACAGGAAGGAGATGCCGGCGCACTGGCAGGGAAGGCCGTTCACGGTGGTGGACACCGGAGGGTGGCTGCCCCGGGGGTCGGGGAACCACGCCACTATGGACGGCAAGGTCTCGGCTCAGAGCGAGAAGTCCATGGACCAATCCGACGTGGTGGTGATGGTGGTGGACTGCCGGGTGGGCATCACCAGCGACGACGAGGCAGTGGCCGCCCGGCTGCGAGGCCGAAAGGGTCCCACGCTGGTGGCAGTGAACAAGGTGGACGGCAGCCGGCATGAGCCCCTCATCTGGGAGTTCCTGCGGCTGGGCCTGGGCGACCCCTTCCCGGTGAGCGCACTCCACG
This sequence comes from Candidatus Poriferisocius sp., assembly GCF_965202595.1. GTDB lineage: Bacteria > Actinomycetota > Acidimicrobiia > Acidimicrobiales > Bin134 > Poriferisocius. Next base: position 1,016,860 of record NZ_OZ241836.1, on the reverse strand, counting down.
GAAGGGGTGTGGGCGACCTGCTGGACGCGGCGATGGCCGCTTTGCCCGATGGGCCGGGGGTTGAGGCCGATCCCGACCCCGGTTCTCGCACCCTGTCGGTAGCGGTGGTGGGGAGACCCAACGCGGGCAAGTCCACGCTGTTCAACCGTATGATCGGCGAGGACCGCTCGGTGGTCCACGACCAGCCGGGCACCACCCGTGACACCATCGACACCGTTGTGGATACCGAGCTGGGGCCGATCCGCTTCGTGGACACCGCGGGTATGCGCCGCCGGGCCCGGATCGACCAGGACACCGAGTACTACTCGCTACTGCGGGCCCTGGCCGCGGTGGACCGCTCGGACATCGCCCTTCTGGTGGTGGATGCAACCGTGGGAGTCACCCACCAGGACCAGCGGCTGGCCGAGCGCATAGACGCGGCCGGTTGCCCGGTGGTCGTACTGCTCAACAAGTGGGACATGCTCGACACCGAAGCCCGCGAAGCCATAGCCGTTGGCATAGACCGGCGCCTGCATTTTTTGGGAGAGGCCGCCGTTCTGCGGATAAGCGCGCTCACGGGCAAGGGCGTGAACCGGCTGCTGCCCGAGCTTCGGGAGGTGATCGCCGAATACCGTCGCCGCATTCCCACCCAGGCGGTCAACCGGGTACTGCGCGACGCCCAGGCCGCCCATCCCGCTCCCGACGGTGCCCGGGTGCTGTACGCCACCCAGGGAGCATCCGATCCCCCCACGTTCACGCTGTTCGCCAACCGGACCCTGCCCCGCACCTACCTGCGCTACCTGGAGCGGCGGCTCCGGGAAGCCTTCGGCTTGGGGTCGGTCCCGGTAAAGCTACGGGTGCGCCGCCGCTCGGGAGAGTAGCCTTCGGCAATGGAGTCCTTGCTCCTGGTATTGACCGCCGGCGTACCTGTATTGGGGTCGTAGGCAATGGAGTCCTTGCTCCTGGTATTGACCGCCGGCGTGTGCGCAGTGGCCTCGGGCGTGTTCGCCAGGTCAGCCCGGCATCGCTATCGCTTCCTGCTGCGCGTCGAGCACACCCACGCCGGTGTGGGTTATGACCAGGAGGGTGAGGATGACTACGAGGCGGCCCGCACATTGGCGCAGTCGAGCTTCCGCCGGGATGCCCATGCCGCCCTCCTCTACGGGTCTCTGACCGTGGTGGCCGCGGTGACTGCGGCTGTGGAATCCCGGGCGATGGCCGCCATTCTGGTTCTGGTGGTGGTACCCGCCCTGTTCCCGCTGTGGTGGGGGCGCCGATCCCTGGCCGAGGCCCGGCTGACCCAGGAGAGGTTCGAGATGGAGCGCCGGGCCGAGCAGACGCTCAGCCAGGGTGATCTCGCCCCCCGGGCCTGGGCCGGGCGTTTGGCCCCCGACGACCTGCCCGATTTCGCCGGTTACGAGATGGGCCGGGTGTACCAGGCCGGTGAGGGGATGATGGCCGGCGACTTCTTCGACGTGTTCCGGGTGGGACCCACCAGGGTGGCCGCCGTGATCGGTGATGTGGCGGGTCGGGGCATCGAGTCCTCGATCACCGCCTTCCAGGCCAAGTACCTGCTCCGGGTGTTCTTGGGCCAGTTCCGCGACCCGGCTCAGGCGCTGGAGGAGCTCAACGCTCAAATGTCCTCCATCGAGCGGGCCGAGGAGTTCATCTCGGCGGTGATCGTGGTGTTCGACACCGAGGCCCAAACCATGAGGTACGCCTCGGCGGGCCACCCGGCGGCCTGGCTATGGCATGAACGGGAGGTGCAGCCGCTGCGAGCCACCGGTGCCCTTTTGATGCTCGACCCCGCCAGCGCCTACTTCAGCAGGGAGATCCCGCTGGATTCGGGGGACATGGTGCTCATGTACACCGACGGCCTGGCCGAGGTGCGCTACGGCGATGCCCAGTTCGGCGAGGACCGCATCGCCCAACACCTCCGCCGCGACCCCACCGTCTCGCCCGACGTGCTGTGCAAGAGCCTGCTGGAAGCCGCCCGGGACTTCGCCGACGGCACCATCAGCGACGACGTAGCCATCCTAGCCGTCCGCCGCTCCTAACCCCAAATCGCCCAACGGAACCAAACTTTCGCTGAAGTATACGAACCCTACCTTGGGGTTGTGGCTTCGATAAGGGCATCTCTAAAGACCTTAAAGCTATGGGATTTATTGACCTGTGGATCGATATGTTTACCGATACTAGCAGCGACTTCTGCTTTGTTGATTCCTTGCCTAAAATAACCAGCTCTTTGTAAAATTTTTTCAAACTTCTCCCAAGTACCACCCTTGATAGCATCGGGGTTACGGTAAGAGGCTTGCTTTGGAATAGTGGGTGATACCTTTGGGTAGCTCTTGAGCACTGCGGGCCAATCTCCAAAATACCATGCCTCCAGCTCTTCTACTGCTATTCTGGTCACTACTTGCCAATCTGAATCATCAGTAGACCGCCTTGATTTGAGATTAGTACTTGTACATATCTGCTCCATTTTAGATTTAAGTTCATTGCAGTCACCTCCATCACTATCTACAATTACTACTATAATATAAGGATAAAAAGATTTTTGCATCTGTTTCTTATGCCCATTAAGTCTGCTCTGAAGGTTCTTTAGCAGGTCACGCTTGCCTTCGTGAGGGTAAACAGCAAAAGTGCAACCTCCAAGTATTTTTGGAAGGCAAGCTTCAAGAAAAGCTTGCATAGAACGCTCTTCTACAAGAAACACTATATGAGGATCTAACATATTAGTTGCTACCTATACCTTTTCTGGCATTCCTTCTTGGGTTAGTGGATCTCCAACTCCGAAATATCCTTCCATCCATAGATCACCTAGTAGAGCCCCTTCTTCAATAAAATCCTTTACTTTGTCGTTGTTAGATAGGGGGTGACACTGAGTGTAACCAGACTCATCGCGCCAGAGCACTTGTACTTCTTGAGGGCGCAATGCATCAATAAAAAAGGGTGAGTGAGTGGTAACCAAAATTTGTGTCAACTCTGTAGCTGCTCTGCATTCTTCTGCTAGTCCATAAAGAAGTCGAGGGTGTAAAAAGTTTTCTGGTTCTTCAATACCAATAAATTTGGGGGGGTTCTTATCATAAAGTAGAGACAAATAAGCAAGCATCTTGAGAGTGCCATCGGATGCATAACGAGCCATAATTGGATGGAGAAATGGTGCATCTTTGATTTGCAGTAGCAGCCTTCCATCTGGCATAGTCTCCGCAGCAACTTTTTCAATTTTTGGAACTCTTTGTCGAAGCTTTTCAAAAATCAACTCCAATTGGCTTGAGTGTTCTTCAGACAAGTATTGTATTACATTGGCCAGGTTATCACCGCTCTTACTAAGGCGTTCCTGAGGGCCTGCTTCTGGTTGGCCCCGAGCATCTTCAGCAGAAAGGTAAGATACATGCCAATCCATAATAAAATTCCTCAGTGCGACTATACGGGGATGCTGAGCTAATTGACCTAGAGTATTAACAGCAAGACTTTCCGGAGAACTCAAAGCAACTTCGATACGCTTGTCTTCTTTTTCTGGCAATTCGCCAGAAATAACCTGTCCTTCCCCATTAACATACTCCATAAACCTGAAAGGCTTGCCATGGCTGCCACGCCTCCATTGCAGCCATTCCTGTACCACAATAGGTCGATTATTTTCTTCATCTACTTCTAGGTGATATCTAATCAGAGGTTGTCCAGGTTGCTCACGGTAAGCGATTTCAATCATTACTGGGCCCTTTCCACTACGCGACTTCAATTCTCGGGCCCTGCCGCGTTTTTCCCAGGGTCTACGCAAACCGCTTTCAAAGCATTCGGACAGAAAAGCGAACACATCGAACACTGTGGACTTTCCGCTTCCATTAGGACCGAGCAAGACAGTAAGAGGTATGACATCGTCTTTCCGCTTGGGGTCTGTCAGCGTTAGCTCGATATCCTTCAGCGCACGAAAGTTTTGTACTTTGAGTTGCTCGATTCGTGGAGGCACCTGGGATGCAGTTGCTGTTTTACTCATTGTGCCACCTCATATGACTTGGGCATATTGCAATTACTCTAGCAGGGTATGCGAACTCCAACGGTGGCACTATCGGGCCGAGACGCCCCAGGGTGCTGGAGTGGCAGTTGACGCTATGAAAGATGGGGGCGGGGTACCTGGTGTCTGGTGGTGGCAAGCTAGGGGTATGCCATGGTGTGAGCCGTGTGAGCGGTTCTGGAACCCGGCTTCGGTAACCACTGAAGGCACCTGCCCGGCCTGCGGCGCGGCGGTCGATACCCCTGCGCCCGCCACCCGGTGCCGGACCCCCTGGCACTTCTGGCTCGTCCTGGCCGCGGCCACCATCTACCTCGGTTGGCGAGCCATCCAGGGCATCGCCCTGCTGCTTTGAGGTGGGACATGAGCCCGGTGAGGCGGCAAATCGCCTTCGGCAAATCGCCTCCGGCAAATCGCCTCCGGCAAATCGCCTCCATCGTGGTCGGGCTGCCGGGATTTGAACCCGGGACCTTCGGTCCCCCAGACCGACGCGCTAACCAAGCTGCGCCACAGCCCGTAGGCGGTTGAGCATAGTGCGGCGGGGTAGGGGTTCCGCATCTGTATATCCGCATACGAGTATGAGCTGCGGGGGAGAGGGGCGGATGAACTGCCGGGATGTCCGTTGTCATGGCCCGTAAGTAGAGTTGGGCTCGTGTTGGATCTTGTGATTCGCAACGGCACCATTCTTGATGGCACGGGGGCCCCGGGCTTCTCGGGCGATCTCGGGGTGAGCAACGGGCGCGTAGCGAGGATCGGGGAGGTACCCGAGGCCGGGCGTACCGAGATCGACGCTTCCGGCAAGGTGGTTAGTCCCGGCTTCGTGGATCCCCATACCCACTACGATGCCCAACTGTTCTGGGATCCGGCTGCCTCTCCCTCCAACCTGCACGGGGTTACCACCGTCATCGCCGGCAACTGCGGCTTCACGCTGGCCCCCCTCGAACCGGGCGACGCCCCCTACCTCCAGCGCATGATGGCCAAGGTTGAGGGGATGCCACTGGCGGCGCTGGAGTCGGGGCTGGATTGGTCGTGGCACACCTTCGCCGACTATCTGAACCGCCTGGAGGGAAGCCTGGGGGTGAACGCCGGGTTCCTGGTGGGCCACTGCGCCATCCGCCGGGCGATCATGGGGGTGGATGCCACCGGCAACGAGGCCGAACCCGACCAGATCGAGGCGATGAAGGCCCTGCTGGCCGAGAGCATCTCTGCGGGGGGTCTGGGCTTTTCCACCTCGCTGTCGTACACCCACAACGATGGCGATGGGACTCCGGTGGCCTCCCGCTTCGCCAATCACGAGGAGGTGGTGGCGCTCTGCTCGGTAGTGGGCCAGCACGAGGGAACCACCCTGGAGTACGTCACCGACGGGTGCATGCAGGGGTTCACCGGCGAGGAGCTGGATCTCATGGTGGCCATGTCCAGATCGGCCCGCCGACCGCTCAACTGGAACGTGCTCACCATCGACTCGGCCGATCCCGACCGGTACCGGGCCCAGCTCGGCGCTTCGGAGCGGGCCGCCGAGCACGGGGCCCGGGTGGTGGCGCTGACCATGCCGGTGCTGGTGGGTATGAACATGAGCTTTTTGAACTACTGCGCCCTCAACATGCTTCCCGGCTGGGGGGAGGTGCTCCAACTGCCGGTGCCCGAACGGATGGCCCGGCTGGCCGATCCCCAGACCAGGGCGCACCTGGCCGATCGGGCAGCATCGCCCGATGCCGGAGTGTTCTCCCGGCTCACCGGCTGGGGCGGCTACCGGATCGGGGACACATTCAACCCGACCAACGATGGGCTGGCGGGACGCACGGTGGCCGACATCGCCGCCGAGCGCGGCACCGGCCACTTCGACACCCTGGTGGACATAGTGCTGGCCGACGAACTGAGAACCGTGCTCTGGCCGGCCCCCACCGACGATGACGATGAGAGCTGGCGGCTCAGGGCCGAGGCCTGGCAGAGCGAGCACACCCTTCTGGGCGGCTCCGATGCCGGGGCCCACCTGGATCGGATGTGCGGTGCCCCGTACACCACCGCTTTTCTGGGTGACTGCCTGCGGGGCCGCAAGCTGGTACCCCTTGAGACAGCCATCCAGATGCTGACCGACGCTCCCGCCCGGCTGTTCGGACTGCGGGATCGGGGACGCATCCAACGGGGATGGCGTGCCGACCTGGTGGTGTTCGACCCCGAGGTGATCGACTCCGGCAACATGTTCATGGTGGATGACCTGCCCGGCGGCTCCTCCCGCCTGTTCGCCAACGCGGTCGGGGTGGACCACGTGCTGGTGAACGGCACCCCCATCGTGACCGGCGGTCGGATGACCAATGCCCGGCCCGGCACTCTGCTGCGATCAGGGCGCGATACCGACACCGTACTGGTGGGCTGAACATGCCAGTGAGGGCGGGCAAGCCCGGCGGGGTGGGAGCGACACCGACACCGTACTGGTGGGCTGAACATGCCAGTAGGGGTGGGCGGGATCAGAAGGACACGAGCGACTCATGACCATGTTGGTCCAGTGGCGGCACCGGCTGGAGATATTCTCGCTGCGCTGGCAGGCTCGCCTCGACACCAGGCAGGTGGACCGGGCGGTTCCGTGGGTGGTTGCCCTGCTCTGGGGCGGGGCACTTTCGGGATTGTCCCTGGCCCGGTCCCGCCAGTTCGAGGCCGGGGCGGATCTGTCCTCCCACCTCCAGGCGGTGTGGCTCATCGGGGAGGGATACGAACCGCTCTCCAGTGTGGCCGGCCACCACATTCTGTGGGAGCAGGCTGCCTTCATCCTCTACCCGGTGGCCGGCCTGACCGCCCTGTTCCCCGACCAGCCCACGCTGCTGACCCTGCAAGCCGCCGCGTTGGCGCTGGCCGTGGTACCGCTGTGGCGCATTGCCCGCGACCTCGGAGGCCTCAAATCGGGGGCTGCAGCGGCGCTGGTTTTCGCCTACTGCGCCTACCCGGCGGTTCACGCCATCAACCTCTCCGACTTCCATCCTGAGGCTCTGGCGGTGCCCGCGCTGTTCGCCGCGGTGCTACATGCCCTGAGCGGGCAGTGGACCCGGTTCGGATTGTTTGCCCTGATAGTGGTGGTTTGCCGATCCGACCTGGCCTTCGCGCTGGCGGGGTTGGGCCTGCTGGTGCTGCTCGAGGGTCGCCGTCGCCCCGGCCTGGCCATAACCCTGGGGGGGCTGGGCTACGGGCTGGTGTCCATGACCGCCATCCAGCCCCGGTTCAACGGCGGGGAGTTTCCTCACCTCGAGGCGTTCTCCAAGTTCGGAGGGGGAAATCCGGGGTCAGTGCTGTGGGGCTTGATCTCCGCTCCCCACGAGGCGGTGGCCGACACCCTGTCGCAAGCCAACTTCCGGATGATCGTCTTCTTGTTGGCCCCGGTGATGCTGCTGCCTCTGGTGGTGCCCCGCTACGTGCTCCCTGTGGTGCCCCTTTTCGCCGTCTACCTGGTGGCCGATGTGCCCACGGGACAACTGGCCGAGGCCCCCCAGACGGTGCCGGTGACCGCGTTCATCTTCGTGGCCACCGTCTTTGCTCTGGCTCGCACCGGCAGGGTGCTGGTGGAACGGGTGAACGTGGACCGGCGCCTGCTCACCGCTCTCGCGCTCACCGCCACGATCTTCTTTCTGCGCGATGCCCCCAGCTCGCTGTACCAGCACCCCTGGGACTGGGGTCGGCACGACACGATGGACATAGCCCGCCAGCAAGCGGCCGAACGTATCCCACCCGATGCCGCGGTAAGGGCCTCGGACCGGATCCTGCCTCTGCTCTCGGACCGCACCCGGTTGTACCAACTGGACACCGCGGGTAGTCCCGACCGGGCCGCAACCCAAGCCGCTCCCGATGTGGAATGGATCGTGTTCGACATCACCGCCGCCCCGGAATGGAGCCCGCTGAACGTCGAGCGCTTCGATCTGGACATCCGGAGCTCCGGTTTCGAGCGGATAGAACTGGAGGACGGAGGCGGGATTATGCGGCTTTACCGGCGCCTCGGTGTCATCCACGGCCAGCCCGCGGGTTAGCCGGCCGGAAGCGGGTTAGCCGGAAGGTGGGAGCGCAGGCGTTCGGCGGGTTAGCCGGCCGGAAGGCGAGTTAGCCGGCCTGAAGGTGGGTTAGCCGGCCGGAAGGTGGGAGCGCAGGCGTTCGGCGGTTCGGGCCAGCTCCTCAAAGGGAACCGAGGCCCGGGCGTTGGCAAAGCTCAGGTCGGCAACATCGAACATCGGGATCACGTGAAGATGGGTGTGGGGCACCTCCTGTCCGGCAATGACCAGGCCCACCCGGGGCGATCGGAACGCAGCCATCTGAGCAGTGCCCACCGTCTGGGCCACCACCATGAGGTGGGAAGCCAATTCGGGGGGGACATCCAGCCAGTGGTCGATCTCGACCCGGGGGATTACCAGGGTGTGGCCGGTTCGAGTGGGGTTGATGGAGAGGATGGCGACGGCGGCCTCGTCCTGCCACACGAAGTGCCCCGGCAGCTCGCCGTTGATGATCCTGGTGAAAACGCTGGCCATGATCCGATAGTAGAACCTGGAGGTGACTGTTACCCGGCAGTGGCAATCAACCGGTAGCGGCATTCAATCGGCAGTCAATCAACTGGCAGTGGCATTCACCACCAAGTGGCAATCAACCGGTAGCGGAAGCCGTAACATCTTGGGGGTGAAGGCCCCGTCCCGGATAGTGACGGTTCCCAACCTGGTGTCCATGCTGCGGCTGGGGTGCGTGCCGGTTTTCTGCTTGCTGCTTCTGGGGATGGGCAACCGGGCCGGGGCCGCCATCCTGCTGGGTTCGCTGGGGGCCACCGACTGGGTGGATGGCTACATTGCCCGACGTTTCGATCAGGGTTCCGAGTTGGGAAAGATTCTGGATCCCACCGCCGATCGGCTCATGTTTCTGGCCGCGGTGGTGGCCATGATGATTGACGGCGCTATCCCGATGGGGTTCGGGGTGCCCATGCTGGTGAGGGAAGCCGCCGTTTCGGTGGTGGTTGTGCTTCTGGGAGCACTGGGGGCTCGCCGCATCGATGTGACCTGGACCGGCAAGACAGCCACGTTCGGCCTCATGTTTGCCCTGCCACTCTTGCTGCTGGGCAACTCCAGCGTGGGTGGGGGAACCGCCCTCCGTGCCACCGGCTGGAGTCTGGGCATCCCCTCACTGGTGCTTAGCTACTACGCAGCGGTGGAGTACATTCCCCGGGCCCGCCGAGCCCTGGCCGAGGGGCGGGCCGGCCGGGTTAAAACCTAAAGCTGAGGTTGAGTGTTTCGGCAACACCCGGTACGGTTGCCGTTATGAACGTTCCCGCTCAATGGCGTTGCTCCAAGGATCACGAATGGACCCGGCATGAACGTTCCCGCTGAACTGCGCTACTCGGAGGATCACGAATGGACCCGGCATGAACGTTCCCGCTGAACTGCGCTACTCGGAGGATCACGAATGGACCCGGCATGAACGTTCCCGCTGAACTGCGCTACTCGGAGGATCACGAATGGACCCGGCATGAACGTTCCCGCTGAACTGCGCTACTCGGAGGATCACGAATGGACCCGGCATGAACGTTCCCGCTGAACTGCGCTACTCGGAGGATCACGAATGGACCCGGGTGGAGGGTACCCGGATCTTTTTGGGCATCACCGATTACGCCCAGGATGCCCTTGGCGATGTCGTTTACATCGACCTGCCCCCGGTGGGGACCGAGGTGGCCCGCGGCGACCCGTTCAGCGAGGTCGAGTCCACCAAGTCGGTCTCGGAGATATACGCACCGGTATCGGGCACGGTGGTCGAAGTCAACACCGATCTGATCGACAACCCCGAGCGGTTGAACGATGATCCCTACGGTGAAGGCTGGATATGCGTGATCGAGGCATCCGACCTGTCCGAACTGGAAGGGCTGATGGACTCGGCGGCCTACACCCAACTGACTGAGATCGTCAATTGACATCCCCCCCTCCGTCTCACCAGGCCGGTAGCCCCGAGGTCCACTGCCCGATGTGCGGCTACCGCAGCGGGGCGGGAGCGAACTTCTGCGCGGCGTGCGGGCATCACCTCAGAACCCTCGACAGCGACACGGTTCACTCGACCGATGAACCCACCACGGAGATGGTCCTCGAAGCCGACCTGATCCACCGGCCGGCGGTGCTGATCGTGACCCACGGCCCGGCTGCGGACAGTCGCTACGAACTGTCCGCGGACCGTGTCACCCTGGGTCGCCACCCCGAATCCGACATCTTCCTGGACGACATAACGGTGTCGCGCCGCCACGCGGAGATTCATCGGGACGGTTCGGTAACCCGGATAAAGGACATGGGTTCGCTGAACGGCACCTACCTGAACCGCCGGCGGGTGGAGGAGGCCGGGCTCAAAGACGACGACCTGCTCCAGATCGGGCGCTTCAAGCTGGTGTTCCACGATCGGATCGGCTGGTGAAAACCCGGCACCGGACCATTGGTCAGGTTCTGGATCTGCTGAAGGACGAGTTCGCCGATATCAGCATCTCCAAGATCCGCTTTCTGGAGAGCCAGGGCCTGATCGATCCCGAGCGGAACCAATCCGGCTACCGGAAGTTCACCGAGACCGACATCAACCGCCTGCGATGGATCCTGGAACAGCAGAGGGACCACTTCCTACCCCTCAAGATCATCAAGGAACGCATCACCGAGCAGGACTTCGGCGATGCCGGCGACGACCAGGAGTCGCGTGACAACGGGGTCGCGGCCCGTAACCGAGCCCGAAGGCGACCCAACCCGCTGGATCCGCAGGGGGTACCGGTGTCGCTGACCGCCGACGAGCTGGCGAAGGTCAGCCGGTTGAGCTCGTCGCAGGTCATGGAGTTACGCAAGTTCGGTCTCATCGAACCATTGAACGACGGCACGCAGGCTCATTACGGGGCCGAGGCGGTCAACGTGGCCAAGGTGGCGGCCCGGTTCCTGGCCCATGGAGTGGAACCCCGCCACCTGCGGGCCTACAAATCGGCCGCCGAGCGGGAAGCGGGGTTGCTGGAGCAAAGGGTCATGCCCCTGGTCATGCAACGCACCGACCAGGCCCGCAAGCAGTCGCTGGATGTGCTGGCGGAGTTGATCGATCTCGGCTCGGACTTGCGGCTCTCGCTGCTCAGGGGAGCCCTGGCCAGCCACACCCGGAACCGGTAGCGGCGTGGGCCGCGCCCAACCCGAGCTCTTCGCGAGCCAGCTCTCAGGTCGTCGGCGGCGCTAAATGTCCGGCGTGGGCCGCGCCCAACCCGAGCTCTTCGCGAGCCGGGTGGACATAGGGCAGGCCGTTGGGCGGGTAGCCGCGGAGATATCCCAACGATGCTCGAACGGGGCAGTACTGGTATCGGTGCTGAAGGGGAGCCTGCCGTTCTTCGCCGACCTGGTGCGGGCGGTGAGCATAGCTGTGGAGGTGGACTTCCTTGCCCTGTCCCGGTTTGCCCCCGACTCGGGACGGGTCCGGCTGGTCAAGGATCTGGACTGCGATGTGGCGGGGCGAGAGGTGGTGCTGGTGGAGGGCATCGTGGACACCGGGCTCAGCCTCGGTTACCTGAAGGGGGAGCTGAAGCGCCGATCCGCCGCCTCGGTGGCGGTGGCCACGCTGCTCAACCGCAGTGCTCGCCGCATCCTGCCGGTCGAGCCCGATTACGTGGGGTTCGAGGCCCCCGATGAGTTCTTCGTGGGTTACGGCCTGGACTGGGCCGGTCGCTACCGCAACCTGGACAAGCTGGTCATCGGCGATCCCAGCCTTCTGGCCGATGACCCCGATGCCTACGTTTCTTTGCTCTACTAGCCCGGTTTCCCTACTAACGTTATGGCGATGAACGAGATGGAGCTGATCGGGGTGCGGATAGAGATGCCGTCCAACGCCCCGATCGTGTTGCTGCGGGAAACCGGGGGAGTCGGCCGGCTGCTGCCCATCTTCATCGGGGGGGCAGAGGCCCAGGCCATAGCGTTGGCCATGGAGGAGGTTGAAACACCCCGACCCATGACCCACGACCTGTTCAAGAACGTGCTCGACGATCTGGGGGTGCGCCTTGAGCGCATCGTCGTGACCGAGTTGCAGGACAGGACTTTCTATGCCCAACTTGAACTGGCCGGTGACAACGGGACATGCCGCGTCTCCTGCCGCCCCTCCGATGCGGTGGCTCTGGCCGTGCGAACCGGAGCGCCCATCTTCGCGTCCGAGTCGGTGCTGGAAGTCGCCGGGCACACGGTGGCGCCCGAGGGCGAGGAGGGCGAGGGACCCCCACCCGAGGAGGTACTGGACCAGTTCAGGGAGTTCCTGGACCAGGTGAACCCCGAGGATTTCAACGGCTGATACCACCCGGTGCCTTGACACCTCCCAGTACCAATACCACCCAGTGCCTTGACACCTAACCGGGTGGGGTTTACGCTTTCAAAGTCTATTGAAGTAGTTTCCGCCGTGTAATAAGCCGGATCGGGAGCATCGCCTGAACCGAAGGGTCACATGAGCTATCACAACCAGGTAACCGTAGATTTCAGTTCTCCCCAGACCGTCGCCATCACCGGTATCACCTACCGCCAGTTGGATCACTGGACCCGAACCGGGTTGGTGCGCTCCACCGCTCAAAAGGCCGAGGGTAGCGGCAGCCGCCGCCGTTACTCCTACAACGATCTGCTGGAGTTGAAGCTGATCAAACGCCTGCTGGACGAGGGAATCGCCCTTCAGAGGGTGCGTCAGGTGTTCGATTACCTGCGCGACGAGCTGGGCGAGAACGTGGCCAGCGCCGATCTGGTGATCAACGGCAACAAATCATTGCTGGTTCGCAGCGACGAGCAGCTTTTGGATGCTCTGCGCCAGGGTCAGGGGGCGCTCTACCTCAGGATGGAGGGCTTGATCGAGGAAGTGGATGCCGCGGTGAGCGAACTGCCGAATCAGCCGGTGGACACTTCCCGCCCTCAATCGGGCCCGGACCTTCAAGCGGGCCCGGAATCGATCCGAGCCGATTCCTACCAGACTGGTTCCTAGAAGTTCCGCGAGAGCGTGTTCGCCCACGATTCCGAGCGGCAATTCGCTGATCTGCTCGACTTCTACGGGGTTGAGTGGCTCTACGAGCCCGAGACCTTCGTGTTGTCCCGCAACCATAACGGTGAGGTGACCGAAGCGTTCACCCCCGACTTCTACCTTCCAAAGTTCGACCGCTACGTGGAGATCACCACAACGCACCAGAAGTACATCTCCCGCAAGAACGGCAAAGCCCGCCGGTTGCGGGAGCTCTATCCCGGAATAGATGTGGTGGTGCTCTGCCGGCGGGACTACCGCAACCTGTTGAACAAGTATGGTTTCGACGATGCCTCCGGGGTTGGCGGCGACCTGACCCGGGCAGGGGTCGGCATACCCGCAAGCTCCGCCTAGTCGAAACCGGGAGATCGGCGAGATGCACAGCTCTCCATTGGCGGATCGGCATCGAGCGTTGGGGGCGAAGTTGGTTGACTTCGGCGGGTGGGAGATGCCGTTGTCGTACCCGTTGGGCACGCTGGCCGAACATCGGGAGTGCCGTACCGGTGCGGTGGTGTTCGATGTGAGCCACCTGGGCACCCTCAGGGTGACCGGGCCGGGCGCTTACGACCGGCTTCAGCAGGCGTTCACCAACGATCTGGCCCGCATAGGCCCCGGCCGCACCCAGTACACCCACCTTCTGGACGGCGACGGCTCGGTGCTGGACGACATCATCGTGTGGTGGACGGGCAGGCACAGCTTCGAGGTAATGCCCAACGCCTCCAACACCGACCGGGTGCGAGACGCTTTGACCAGTGGGGGCGAACCGAACAACGACGAAGCCTTGACCAATGGGGGCGAACCGAACAACGACGAAGCCTTGACCAATGCCGCCGGTTTCCAAGCCGTTGATGTGACCGGCAGCCGGGCGGTGCTGGCGGTGCAGGGGCCCGAAGCCCGCAACCGGCTGGCGGCGGTGTCAACGGGGGCACCACAGGTGGCTCGCAACTGCGTTGCCCCGGTGGAGTGGGGAGACACGGTTTTGACGGTGGCCGGAACCGGCTACACCGGCGAGGACGGCGTTGAGATCGCGGTCCCCTCCGATGCTGCCGGGCGGCTTTGGGATGAGGCGACCGCAGCGGGGATCGTTCCCGCCGGGCTGGGGGCCCGGGACACGCTGCGCCTGGAGGCCGGGCTGCCCTTGCACGGCCACGAGCTGGGCCCGGGCATCACCCCCTTGCAAGCCGGGTTGGGCTGGGTGGTGCGCTGGGACAAGCCCTCGTTCCCGGGCCGAGACGCGCTGGCCGCTGAACGGGAACGGGGGGTTCACCGCCGCCTGCGAGGGCTGCAACTACAGGGTCGGCGTCCCCCCCGGGCCGGCCAAGCCGTGCTACGGGACGGGAAGCCGGTGGGAGAAGTCACATCGGGCAACTTCTCGCCCCAACTGGGAGCCGGCATCGCTCTGGCCTTCGTACCGCCGGATGTGGAAATCGGCGACGAGCTGTCCGTGGACATGCGAGGCACCCCCGCACCAGCCCGAGTGGTAAAACTGCCTTTCGTGTAGCCGTTCAGGTAAATTATGACAGCAGCACATCAGATTATTTGATGCTATAGTATCGTTGTGCGAACAACGGTAACCCTCGAAGACGACACCGAACAGATCATCCGTCACCGGATGGCGCAAAATCGGGTCTCATTCAAACAGGCGCTGAACGACCTCGTACGTGAAGGGCATGCTGGCACCGGACTTTCCCAGGAGTTCCGAACCCGGACTGCACCTATGGGGATTCCCACGATCAATCTTGACAAAGCGTTGATGTTCGCTGGCGAACTCGAAGATGATGAACTGATCCGTAGAATGGAAATCGGATCATGAAGTTGGTCGATGCCAACGTGCTGCTCTATGCAGTGAACGAAGATTCGCCTCGCCATATCGAATCCCGGAAATGGCTCGACGGAGCGCTCTCGGGAGGGGCAGCAGTGGCTTTCGCTTGGATCGCTCTTTTGGCCTTTGTACGGCTGTCCACCAAGCGGAACCTGTTTGCCAACCCCCTGTCGCCGACTGGGGCCATAGAACGGGTGCAGGACTGGCTGGCCCAACCGTCGGCTGTAGTCGTAGAGCCCACAGCCCGGCATCTGGACCTGGTCCGCGAACTGCTCAAGCCGCTGGGAACCGGTGGCAACCTGGTCAACGATGCCCACCTGGCTGCCCTTGCCCTCGAATTTCGCTGTCAAATTGTCTCTTTTGACCGCGATTTTGCCCGTTTTGCTGGTGTTGAGTTGGAGATACCCACCTAACTGGTGTCAACCGAAGTACCGGGTTCTGGTGCCTGGTTTACGTAGCGATGGCTTCCATGATCTGGGTGACGGGGATGCCGCCCCGCCAGGAAGTCACGATCCGGCCGTGGTGGTCGAGCAGCATTCCGGCGGGTTGGCCGATTATCCCCAGTCGCCGCCAGGATTCAAATGTCGGATCCCAGAGCATGGTGAAGGTGGTTCCGGTGGCCCGCACGAAATCCTCGGCGAGATCGAGGGAGTCCTGGGTTCCTACGCCTATCACCCTCAGCTTATCGGCGTTGTCTCGAGCGAACTGCTCGACACCGGGGGCTTCCCGGCGGCAGGTGGGTCAATGCGGGGCCCAGAACCAAAGAACAATGGGGCGATCCGACGGGGCGTAACCGGCCAGGTTCACCGTAGCCCCGGTAGCCACGTCCACCAGTTCCACCGCCGGGAGATCTGAAGCTGGAGCCTCCGAAGAAGGGGTCAGGGTGGGTTCGGGTGGAGGAGCATCTTCGGACTGGGGGGTAGCTGAGGTGGGTTCGGGTGGAGGAGAACCCTCGGGCTGGGGAGTTCGAGGTTCGGCAATAGCCAGGGTAGGCACCGGGTCAGTATTTGCACCGGTTGTACTCGCACCGCCACCAGTGCCTCCGCAGGCCCCGCAGGCCGCCCCTACGAGAGCCAGGGCCAGTATTAGCGTTAGAGCTTTGCTCACTATCCGATGGGTCGGAACGGTTTGGTCTGCTCGACGCAGGAAAGAATGTCGGGATTGCGGGGGCACGGGAACTGGAACACCAGTTCGGTCACCACGTCGGGGGCCCCGTACTTCTCCGGTCCGAACGAAGCCGGGAGCTGGTGCTGGACATCCACCGATCCCAGGTTGGCGAAGGCCGTATAAATATCGTCCCTGGTTGGGTTGGGACCGGCATCGTAAATGGCCCTTGCAATCATCCGCATCTGTGAACACACGGTTGACACCATGCCGTAAGCGCTATCGTCGCCATCCACCAACTCATGGCTCAAACCCTTGGGGCTGTTTGCGGCGTAGGTTTCGTTGCACATCACGTTGTAGGGAGCCAAAAAGCTCAGCACCGGGTCTTCGGTGACGCGGAAATACCCGGTAGGGGCATCGTCGATGATGATCGTACCGTTGTAGAGCTGTCCCGCAGCCTCCCCGCCGAACTGGGGCACCTTGCCCGACACCAGGTCGCCCGCCTGGCTGTTGAAGTCGGAGTTGTAGAACTGCACGTCACCGGGAGCGATCCCCTGGCTGACCATCTCGCTCACGAACAGGGGAAGGCTCAGAACGTTCAGCGCCGGCAGGACCACGTCCACACCCTCTTCGATCATCAACTCCACCGCGATGTCAACCCCGGCCCGGCAGGTGGTTGAGCCTTCACAGCCGATCTGTTCGGCAACCGCTACCTCGTAACCGGCTTCCTTCAGCACATCGATGATCCCAGCCTGTACGGTCTCGGGCTGGCCCGGGGTGTCGGGCCAGACCACGGCGATGGTCTTGCCGTCCAATACCCCTGCTTCTATGAGGGTTTGCGTCATGTTCACCACCGAGTCCTCGGCCACGGGACTCATCGAGTAGATACGCCCCTTGGCCTGCTCGTGGAAATGTCGAGGATTGCCCTGGGTCGTGAGGAACAAGGTGTCGTGGTCGTCGGCCAGGCACAGGGTGGCGGAGCCCTGGAAGCCGGTGGAGTTGACAACGATCACGGCGTTCCTGTCCTCGGTGGCCTCGATGCAGGCCTGGTTGCGCAAGGTGTCGATGTCCTCACCACCCCCGCCCAACGCCGATACCTCCACGAGCTGAAGGTCGATCCGGCGTCCCCAGATGCCGTTGCACTGCTCGTTGATCACCTTGGTAAAGGCTTCGAACATGTCGGCTGGATCACCGACCGGTACGGCAAATCCGATGCCCTCCAGTTCTTCCAGCTTGGTACGGATGTGCACCACGGTGATGGAGTCTTCTTCTATGCCCGTATCCGTGGCCTCTGGTGGGGAATCCGGGTCGGGTGTTGCCCGGCAATACGTATCCAACGGCTGGAAGGGGTGTGACCGGTCTATGGTCTTCTGGAACTCGGTGAACAACTCGCCCCGAATCTCCTCGTAGCCGATGTCCACTGCTTCTGCCACTGGCTCATCGCCGGTGCCGGGCTGGGAAGGCTCGCCGGCTTCACCGGAGGGTTCGTTGCCGGAGGGTTCCGGATCCGGATCGGGCTCTTGCTGTTCTGAGCCCCCGTCCTGCGGCTCAGGAGAGGTGCCCTCGGAGGTCGGCTCGGGCGCTGATGTGGGTTCGGACTCCGCCGGTTGGCCGGCACCACCGTCATCGTCGTTGCCGCTCCCGCACGCCGCGGCGATGAGCGCAAACACCAGCAACGCTCCGCAGATCTTCAACAATGTCTTCGACATGGTTCCCCCCTGGTTGGCTTGGCGGTGAACACTAGCCCAACCGGACCGGAATTGTGTAACGCCATCAATTGGGCAACACCACCGATTGTGTAACGCCATCGATTGGGCAACACCACCGATTGGGTATTTCTGCCGGCTTGGGGTTACCGGCATCTTGAGGCTGCCATGTTCTAGTGTCTTGCCCCAATGGGGGCAGCTAAACAACAACTGGGGGACCCGGCACCTGCCGACAAGAACCAAGAAACGGGGAACCCGGCACCTGCCGACAAGAACCAAGAAACGGGGAACCCGGCCGATCTGGCCTCGGCGGTATTTGAGGAGGAGGCCAAGCGGCTGGCCGAGCAGGAGGCCAAGTCGGAGGTGGTGGTGCTGCCCGACGACCTGCTACCCGGCGTGGGCGAGGAACCCATGACCCTGAGGCAGGGCATAAGGGTCGGCGGGGTGAGCATGGTTACGGTGCTGTTCCTGCTCAACGTGATCGACGAGTTCGACCGGGTGGCGATTGCGGTGCTGCTGCCCGACCTCCAGGACGCATTCGGCGTGTCGGACACGGTGATCTTGGGCATCTCATCGTTCGGCGGAGTGGCTCTGGTGCTGGGGGCGGTGCCGCTGGCCTGGCTGGCCGACCGGGTGAAGCGAACCATCATCGTTCCCATCGCCACTGCGGGCTGGGCGGTGAGCGTGTTCCTCACCGGGTTGGTGAGGAACCCCTTCCAGTATTTCTGGACCCGGGTTCTCACCGGGGCGGGCCAGGCCAACCGGTTACCGGTGCATTCATCGCTGCTCACCGACACCTACCCCATCCCCGCCCGGGCCCGGATCTTTGCCTTCGAGGGGATGGGCCGACCCATCGGCCTGCTCATAGGGCCGATTCTGGCCGGGACCATCGCCTCCATCGCCGGCGGTGACGACGGATGGCGGTGGGCGTTCTTCATATTCGCCATCCCCCCGGCGGTTCTGGCCCTGGTGGCGCTGATCCTGAAGGAACCCCCCCGGGCCGCCAACGAGCAGCAGGCCATCCTGGGCGAGAAGTACGAGATGCCCCCCATCGGATCGGACCTGCCGGTGTCGATGTCCACCGCCTTCGCCCGGCTCAAGAAGGTCAAGACCTTCTACTTCCTGGCCGTGGGGGTGGGCACGCTCGGCTTCGCGCTGGTCACCGTGCCCAGCCAGTTGAACCTGCTGCTGAAGGATGAGTACGGCTACGAGGCCTTCCAGCGGGGTTGGGTGACATCGCTGGTGTGGCTGGCCAGCCTGGTGGCCATCCCCGTCTCGGGCTACATGTTCGACGGCATGTTCCGCAAGGA
Organism: Candidatus Poriferisocius sp.; assembly: GCF_965202595.1. GTDB lineage: Bacteria > Actinomycetota > Acidimicrobiia > Acidimicrobiales > Bin134 > Poriferisocius. The sequence goes on along the minus strand of NZ_OZ241836.1, from coordinate 997,930 downwards.
TCCGGCCAAGATGGTGCGCAGCGCGGGGGCGCTCATCATCTCCTCGGGCCTTTTGATTCTCATTGCCCTGCGATTCCATCAGCCCGCCATCATGATCTTCGGCATCAGCCTGGCCAACGGATGCACATCGGCCTCGTTCGTGGCCGCCGCCCCCACCATCGGCGCGGTAGCTCCCTACCGGATGCGAGCCCAAGCCTTCGCCCTGCTACCGGTGTTCATCTTCCTTATGGGCGGATTCATGGGCAGCATCATCGCCGGAGCCATAAGCGATGCCCACGGGGAGCGCCTCGCGCTGAGCGTGGTGGCCCCGCCCGCGTCGATCATCGGCGGCCTGCTGGTGGCCTACGGGGCCCGCTACATCAAGCGCGACATCTCCCTGGCCGTGAACGAGCTGATGGAGGAGCAGCAGGAGATGCAGCGCATGTCGGAGCACCCCGACGACATCCCGGTGCTTCAAGTACGGGAGCTGGATTACAGCTACGGCCCCGTGCAGGTGTTGTTCGACTGCGGCCTGGAAGTGCGTCGGGGCGAGACGCTGGCCCTGCTGGGCACCAACGGCGCGGGCAAGTCCACCCTGCTGCGAGCAATCAGCGGGCTGGGTGCGCCCGATCGGGGAGCCATCCGGCTCAACGGACGCACCATCACCTACGCCGACGCCGAGCTGCGCTTCAAGCAGGGAATAGTGCAGGTGCGGGGTGGATCCGGAGTGTTCCCCGGCCTCACGGTGGAGGAAAACCTGCTTGCCGTCATGCTGTCAACCAAAACGGACAGGGCCGAAACCCGGCGGCGGATCGAGCGGGTGTACGGCGTGTTCGGTGCTTTGCGGGAAAAGCGCAACCAGCCGGCCGGGGACCTGTCCGGGGGCCAGCAGCAGATGCTGGCATTCGGCATGGGGCTGATGCACGAACCCGAGGTGCTGCTCATCGACGAGCTGTCGCTGGGGCTCGCTCCGGTGGTCGTGCAGGAGCTGCTGGAGGTGGTGGAGGACCTGAAGGCGGCCGGGTTGACCATGATCATCGTGGAGCAGTCGCTGAACGTCGCCCTCAGTGTGGCCGAGCGGGCGGTGTTCATGGAGAAGGGCCGGGTTCGCTTCGAGGGTCCGGCCCGGGAACTGGCCGAGCGGGACGACCTGGTCAGAGCCGTGTTCCTCGGAGCCGAGGGTGGCTGAGCATGAACCAGAGGCCGAGACGATGGGGGTGGCTGAGCGTGAACCAGAGGCCGAGATGATGGGGGCGGGCTGTGATTGACATCGGCTGGGAGATCTCCCAGCAGGATCTGCTCTCGGGCGGTGTCCAGGGGCTCATTGTGGCCGCGCTGGCTGCCGGCTTCGTTCTCATCTACCGGTCCACCGGGGTGTTGAACTTCGCCCACGCAGAGATCGGCAGCTTCGGTGTCGCCCTCATGGCCATGCTGACGTTCCGCTACGACGTGCCCTACTGGCTGGCCTTCTTCCTGTCGGTTGCCGCCGCCGCCGGTTTCGCCATGATCACCGAGTTGGTGGTGGTGCGGCGGCTGTTCAACTCACCCCGCCTGGTGCTGTTCATAGCCACCCTGGGGGTGGCCCAGCTAGCCATCTTCGCCGCCATCGAGCTGCCCGACGTGTCCCGACCGGGACCGTTCCCCCTGCCGCCGAAGCTCACCGCCCAGGAGTTCCGGTGGGAGGTGACCGACCATCTCCGCATCGGGGGTAGGGAGCTGCTGGTGGTGATCGTGGTGCCACTGGTGATCGCGCTCCTGGCCCTGTTCCTGAGCCGGACCCGGTTCGGGCTGGCCATCCGGGCTTCGGCCGACAACGCCGATACCGGAAGGCTGTTCGGCATAAGCGTGCGGCGGGTGTCCACCATGGTGTGGACCATCGGGGGAGCGCTGGCCGGGGTGACCCTGATCCTGCTGGCCCCCTTCCGGGTCAGCGCGGCCGACGCGGGAACCGCCAGCCTCGGCCCCGGGCTGTTGCTACGGGTGCTGCTGGTGGCGCTGATCGCCCGCATGCGGTCACTTTGGGTCACGCTGATCGCCGGCATCGGCCTGGGCATCTTCCAGCGCTTGTTCCAGGGCAACGTGGACCGGGAGCTCCGGGAGGCGGTTGACATCATCTTCTTCATCGCCATCCTGGTCATTACGGTGCTCTTCGCCCGCCGGGGCCGGCAGGACGAGGGGGACTGGTCGCTGTCGCCCAAGGTGAAGGCTGTTCCCGAACGGCTGCAAAGCTTGTGGTACATCCGCAACCTGTCCCGATTCGGGTTCGCAGTCCTGTTCGGGGCGCTGGTGCTGGTCGGAGTGTTCCTCACCAAGAACTCCAACTTGTACACCTGGACCCGCATCCTGGGCTTCGCGCTGGTCGCCCTGTCGGTGTCGATGCTCACCGGCTGGGCCGGGCAGCTCTCCCTGGGCCAGTTCGCCTTTGCCGGTGTGGGGGGCCTGACCGTGGTGGCCCTGACCGAGAACGGGGACATACCGATCCCGTTCGACTGGGGGGACTGGTCGCTCGACCTGCCCTGGGGGGTGGCCATGGTGATCGCGGTGGCCGCGGGCATGATCACCGCGTTCATCATCGGGGTACCCGTGTTGCGGGTGAAGGGCCTGATGCTGGCGGTGACCACGCTGGCCTTCGCCATCGCCGCCATGTCGTGGATCTTCGTGCAGGATGTCTTCACCCAGGGGAGCACCAACACCCCCAAGGTGATCCCGCCGGTGTGGGGGCCGTTCGACTTCACCGCTTCCCGCAAGTCGTACTTCTTCCTGGTGCTGGTGCTGCTGGCCCTGGCCGTGGGAATGGTCGCCCACCTGCGCCGTACCGGGATCGGGAGGATGATGATCGCGGTGCGCGACAACGAGGACATGGCGGCGGCATCCACCGTGTCGGGCAGCCGAATCAAGCTCATCTCGTTCACGCTGGCCGGGGGTTTGGCCGCTCTGGGCGGGGGGCTGATCATAACCGGCGAGCCCACCATCAATCCCCAGGTGCTGTTCAACGCCAATGAATCCATCAATGTCATCGCCATAGCCATCATCGGAGGGCTGGGGTCGATTGCCGGGCCGCTGTTGGGGGTGCTGTGGGTCAAGGGCATCCCCGCCATATTCGGGGCTTCGGATGAGGTCCGGCTGCTTACGTCCGGGGTGGGCCTGCTGCTCCTGCTCATGTACTTCCCCGGCGGGATCATGCAGCTCCTATACAAGCTGCGGGACTTCCTGCTGGGGCTGGCCGACCATCGGCTGGCGGCTCGGGATGTGCCCGATCCGGTTCCGGCGGCAGCCAAGCCGGTGCCGGTAACCAGCGCGCGCACCGTGAAGGCGGAGCCGGGGCATCCGTGGCTGGCGGTCCGGGGATGCCACGTGCACTTCGGCGGCAAGGTGGCGGTGGACAATGTTTCCATCCAAGTCCATCAGGGAGAGCTGGTCGGGCTTATCGGCTCCAACGGAGCGGGCAAGTCAACCCTGATGAACGCCATCAGCGGTTTCGTACCGTTCGGCGGCCAGGTTGAGGTTCTGGGTCAGGATGTCTCCCGGCTACCGCCCCACCGGCGCCACCGTGGTGGCCTGGGCCGGGGATTCCAGCACGCCAAGCTGTATCCCGACCTGACGGTTCGGGAAGCACTGATGGTGGCGATGGAAGCCCGGGATCGCTCCCTGCTGGTCCCGTCGCTCCTGGGCATACCGCCATCGCCCGGCCAGGAGCGGCGCAAGCGCCTCGAGGTGGACAACCTCATGGACTTCGTGGGCCTGGGTCGCTACGCCGACCATTTCATATCCAACCTGTCCACCGGCACCCGGCGCATCGTGGAGCTGGCCAGCCTGCTGGCGGTGGATGCCAAGGTGCTGTTGCTGGACGAGCCCACCGGTGGGGTCGCCCAGAGGGAGAGCGAGGCCTTTGGACCCCTCATCCGGCGCATTCAGACCGAGCTGGACGCGGCGGTGGTGGTGATCGAGCACGACATGCCGCTGGTAATGAGCATCAGCGACCGGGTGTACTGCCTGGAAGCGGGATCGGTCATATCCGAGGGATCACCGGAGGCCGTCCGCAACGACCCCCTGGTCATAGCCTCCTACCTGGGCACCGATGCCCGAGCCATAGAACGCTCCGGGGAACGATCCGTCTAGGAACTATCCGTTTAGGAGCAACCCATCCGGGGAAAGGTCACATCCTCCTTCTGAGGGTGGCATCGGCGAGGGCGGGGGGAACGTAGAAAGCGTCGTCGGGGTTGAGGTCGGTGCCGGGGGGAACCAGGTCGTCGATCCGGTCCAGGACATCGTGGGAGAGGCGCAAGTCGGCGTAATCGAGGGCGGCATCGAGCTGCTGGGGGGTGCGGGGGCCGATGATGGTGGAGGTAACCGCCGGGTGGGCCAGGGTGAAGGCATAGGCCAGACCGGCCATCGAGCAGCCCAACTCGGCGGACAGCCCATCCAACTCTTCCACCAGATCCAGCTTGTGCTGCACCACCGGGTTGGCCCGGTCCCAGCGCTTGGCACTTACCAGATTGCGGGTAGCCCTGGAGTTGTCCGGCCACTCGGCATCCTTGCGGTACTTGCCGGTGAGCCACCCGCCATTGAGTGGGCTCCACACGATCACCCCCATGGAGTACGACTGGCAGGCGGGGAGCACCGCCCGCTCGATCTCCCGGGTGAAAATGGAGTAGGGGGGTTGCTCGCAGCGGACCCGCTCCAGACTCCGGCGCTCGGCTGCCCACTGGCCCTCCACGATCAGTTCGGCCGGAAAGGTGGAGGTGCCGATCATGCGGATCTTGCCCGCCCGCACCAGGTCGGTGAGCGCAGCCAGGGTGTCGCCGAAATCGGTGTGGGGATCGGGCCGATGCATCTGGTACAGGTCGATGTAGTCGGTACCGAGGCGGCGCAGGCTGTCCTCCACCGCTCGGGTAACCCAGCGGCGGGACCCTCCCTGGCTGTTGATGTCCTCACCCATCGGCCCGTAGAACTTGGTGGCAAGCACCACCTCATCCCGGCGGTTCCGGATGGCTCGCCCGACGATCTCCTCCGATATACCCAGGCTGTAGCGGTCGGCGGTATCGATGAAGTTGATCCCCGAATCGAGGGCTCGGTGGATCATGGCCGCACACTCGGCCTCGTCGTCGTTCCCCGCCGGGCCGAACATCATGGCTCCCAGGCACAACGCGCTCACCCGGACCCCACTCGCCCCCAAAGTGCGATACTCCATGAGACCTCCTCCTTTCCTGTGTTCAAAGCTGCACCCTAGTTGTAGCGCCTACGGAGGTTGTTGACAGTGGGCTAGCTCTGCTGGTGGTCGTGACGGTTTTGTAGGGGGTACTTGCGCGGGGGGAGGGTGTGGTTATAGTGGGGGTTATGTTGAGTTTTTTGCGGGTTGGTTTGGGTTCTAGCCGGGGGGGGGGGGGGGGTAGTCGTTTAGGGCTGCCCTGTTTTGGGCTCCTGGTTTTGGTGGGGTTGTTGGGGTCGGTGTTGGTTTGGGTGGGGGGTGCGGGTGCGCAAAGTGTGCCGAATACTCTGTCGTCGCCGCAGGTGGTGGTGTTGGGTGGTGGTGCGGTGCGGTTGTCGTGGGGGCCGCCGCCGGCCACTGTGGGGGTTGTGGGTTATGAGTATGTGTTTTCGCAATCGACCGATGATGGGACCACGTGGGATCCGCCGGAGGACAGGGTGGTGGATACTTCTACGAGTTTAGCGCCTACTTCGGGGGATCGTAGTGGGGTTGTGTGGCGGCCGGTGCCCGGTGGTGGGGCTGCTCGGTCGGTGGTGGTGTCGGGTTTGACGGTTGGTAGTAGGTACCGGTTCTTCTTAAGGGCGGTGAACGCTGCGGGAGTGGGCCAGATTTTGAGTATGAGTCCGGTGGATGGGCATTTGGTGTCCAGTGTTGCGCCGGTGCCGGGGGGTTTGCGGGCGGTTGCTGGGGATTCTCAGGTGGAGTTGAAGTGGACCAAGGCTTCCGGTGAGGTGGCGGGGTCGGGGTTTGCTCCTATTTTGCGGTACGAGTACGCGACCAAACAAGGTGATGGAAAGTGGTCGGGGTGGTCGGTGATGGCCGATGATGGTAGTTCGGCTGGGGATCGTGATTCGTTCGTGGTTTTGGGTTTGGTTAATGATGTTGGGTATTCGTTCCGGGTGCGGGCGGTTAACAAGCATGGCAACGGTGCCACAGGTGAGGTGGGGCCGGTGGTAGTGGGGGGTGCGCCGGGTGCTCCTCGTAACTTTGTGGTGACACCGGGGGATAAGTCGGTGTTGTTGTCGTGGCAGCCGCCGGGGGTGGTTGGCTCGCCGGTGACGGGTTGGGAAGTTCGGTGGTCGGACGGTAATTACAGCACTTTGGCGGAAGCTGGTTGGAACCGGGTTCCTGGTGGGGCCGGGGCCAGGTCTTATTTTGTGACTGGTTTGGATAATACCGAGAGTTATTTGTTTGAGGTGCGGGCTGTCAGCGCGTTGGGCGGGGGTGTGGGGGCGCGTTCCGGGTTCGTGTATTTGGGTACGGTGTTGGAGGTGCCTCGTGAGTTGGAGACGACGAAGGTGACGGAGTCGTCGGTAACGTTGAGGTGGCGCCAGCCGACTAATTTAATAAATAGTGATGGGTTTAGGCGTTATGAGTATTCGGTGCGGGCTAGTGATGGTGAGTGGGGTGGTTGGGTGGCGATACCGGGTGACTACACGACCAGAGAGTTTACGGTTACGGGTTTGACGGCGGGTGTGGGGTATTGGTTCCGGGTGCGGGCGGTGAGTAGTGTTGGTGCGGGTGCGGTGGCTGAGACGGGTGTTGTTTATCCGGGGACGGTTCCGGCGGCACCGGCGGTGTCCGCGGAGATGGTGTCGGATTACGCGATAGGGTTGCATCAGGTGGTTTTGTCGTGGACGGGTTCCGATGGTGGTTCTCCGGTGACGAAGTGGCAGTTGAAACATGCGACAACGGTGGACGGGTTGACCAGCGCGTTGTGGCGGGATTTGTGTGATAACACAGCGGGGTTGGATCCGATGTGTGCGGGGTTGTCGACGGTGAAGCTGCCCAGGAATCGGACCTTGGATCACGAGAATGCAACTTCGTGTTTTGCTAGGTTGTGTGTGGGGAGTTTGAAGGTGGGGGATCATTTTTTCGTGTTGCGGGCGGAGAATGCCAGGGGTTTGGGTTTGGAGTCTGGAGTTGTGAGGGTGAACATTGCTAAGGGTGTTCCCTCGATGGCGTTGACGGCGGTTTTGAGGGGTTATACTGGTGATCCCCGCACCGGTGGTCGCCCTCACATGGGGGTAACCTCTCCTTTGAGTTATCTTCATGGTGGTAAGCGTTTGCGGTTTGAGTGGTCGTGGAAGGTCGGTGATGGGCCGTGGGGTGGATGGGTTACTCAACAGGGTAGCTTGGGTAGAGCAACCGAACGTTTCGATGAGGTCACTTTCCGGGTTGGGGAGACTTACACGTTCAGGACCCGGACGGTGTCTGATGTGGGGGCGGGTTATGCGGTCGAGTCGGTGCCGTTTGTGTTCGGGGCTCCGCCTTTGCCCGGTGCTGATGGTTGGCCGGGTTCATCCTCCGCTCGTCCGGAGGTGTTGGCGGTGCCGGGTAATGGTCAGGTGAAGTTGAACATCGTTCGACCCAAAGCAAGGTTTGTAAGCCGCGGTGGTCGTTTTGTAATTGGTTATGAGAATGCTTTCACCAACACCAATGGCACTTATTCTGGTGAGACGGTTTGGGAGTATTCGTATCGTCCCGCCGGTGGTGAGTGGTCGCCGTGGGCGGTGTCCAACGTTGGTCAAAGGTTCGCGGGGCGGGCTGCGAACAGCGCCGATGTGGCTGGCGACGGGATCGTGGTGTCGGGTTTGCGCAATGGGGTGGCCTACGAGTTCCGGGTCAGGGCGCGGAACCGGCACGGCACCGGTTGGTTGGCGGGTCCTGCGTTGTATTCCAACGGTGCCGGTTTGCACAACAAAGCTGCCGATGTTTACCCCGACAAGGTGGTGATACCGGGTGTGGCACCCCCCGCCCCGGCAGGGTTGGCTGCTGCCGGTGGTGATGGTCAGGTAACCCTGTCGTGGATGTCGGTGGGTTCGGGGGGTCCGCCGATCATCCGCTGGGAATACATCAAGGATTCAAAAGCTGCGGGCGCGAATACCTCATGGAGTGGTTGGGACGATGAGTGGACTCCGGTTCCGGGTAGTGGGCCGTCGACGACTCAAGCGGTGATAAAAGGTTTGACCAACGGCTCGACGTACCGGTTCCGCCTGCGGGCGGTGAACGCTTTGATGGCCCTCGACAGCGAGGGTGTTTTGGATACTGTGACTACCACTGTCAACAAGGGCGCGCCGGCGCAGTCGTTGCCGGTTACCCCTGGCAATACGCCCACTGCGCCTCGCCAGGTGGCAGTGACACCGGCCGATGGTGGGGTGAGGGTCACTTTGTTGGCCCCTCAGGGTGGTTCTGCGGTTTTGGGTTATGAGGTTCGGGTGCGTCGCAGCGGTAGCAGCAGTTTTGATGCGTGGCAATCGTTGGGAGCTCGTATCACCCCACCGGCCCGCCATTTGGCCGAATCAGCAGGGGTGCCGGTGCGGGGCCTGACCAACGGGGTGGCCTATGAGTTCGAGGTGCGAGCGGTGAACCAGTTCGGTGCCGGCCCCGCCGCGGGGGTGGTTGGTCCGATAACACCGATCGGCGCACCCGCTGGCGGTTCATTAACTGCGACTGCTGGTGATGGTCGGGTCACGTTGTCGTGGGATGCACCGAACACGGGGGGTAGCACGGTTACGGGTTGGCAGTATCGTATGAAAACCGATGGTGGGGGTTACGGTTCGTGGACCGCGGTAACCGGTGGGGCGGCGGCGCGTAGCCTGGTGGTGGATGATCTCGCTAACGGGCGGGCTTACACGTTCCAGGTGCGGGCGGTGACCACCAATGTTCAGGTGATTGGGGCGGCGTTCGAGTCCGATCCTGTCACCCCATCGGCGGTGCCCCCCGCCCCGTCGGTGACCGCCACCGCTGCGGATATGAAGGTCACTTTGAACTGGGCCGCTGGTGCTGGCGGGGTGGCGGGGGAGTCCAACTGGGCTGCTGCGGTTACCGGGTGGCAGTACCGGATGAAAACCGGCACCGCTGGTTACGGGGCTTGGGTTGATGTGCCTGCCGCTACCACCACCCGCGACATCGATGGTCTCACCAATGGTGTTGCCTACACCTTTGAGGTCAGAGCGCTGAACAGGATTGGTGCCGGCCCCGCTGGTACTGCGACGGTGATGCCGGCGACGGTGCCTGATGCGCCGGCGGTGACCACCATGGCTGGTGACAAGGCGGTGACGGTGAGCTGGACCCCGGGTGGTGATGGTGGTTCTGCGGTGACGGGTTGGCAGTTGCGCACCGGTACCGACCAGTGGGCTAGTTATCCTGCGGGTACCACCTCGGTGCCGGTTCAGAATCTCGCCAACGGCACCACCTACACCTTCCAGGTTCGAGCCCGAAACGTGATGGGTGCCGGTGCCGTTGGGGTTGACACTGCGATGCCGGCCACGGTGCCTGATGCTCCCATGGTTACCGCCACGCCCGGTGACGAAACGGTGACTTTGTCGTGGACACCGGGCACCGATGGTGGGTCTGTGGTGACGGGTTGGCATTTGCGGGTCGATGAAGGCCAGTGGGTGGATTTGGCCGGGATGGATGATGCCACCTCGGTGCCGGTGTCGGATCTGGTCAATGGCACTAGCTACGCGTTCCACCTAAGGGCCCGGAACGCTATGGGTGCTGGTGCTGTGGCTTCGGTGTCGGCGACACCTGCTGCGGTACCTGCTGCTCCCAGCGTCACAGCGACGGCTACCGATGGGACCATCACCGTTACTTGGATGGCGGGTGCCGATGGGGGTTCTGCGGTGACGGGTTGGCAGTGGCGTACCCGCATCGAGAGCGCTGGTTTTGGTGAGTGGGCCGATGTTGGGGCGGCCACGATGAGCACGGTCATAACCGGTACTAATACTGGTACCGGTCCGGTGGCCTATGTGTTCGAGGTGCGAGCCATCAACGCAGTGGGTGCCGGCTCCGCAGGCACATCGTCCACCATCACCTCCGGCGACGATGCTCCTGGTGGTGACACCCCCAGTGATCAGGTTTATTACTCCGGTCCGGTCACCGGTCCGAGTTTTTGTGCGGAGTTCTCTTTGGGTGGGGTCCGCTTGTTCGCCCTCGACAGCGATGGGGATGGGGTGGCCGATATTTGCTCGCTGCCCTACACCCGCCGTGAGGCCATAGCCCGACAAAACGCGGTGATCACCCTGGCCAACCGGTACCCAGACCTGTACCGGGATCTCGTCAACGCCGAGTGCGCCAACCAGCCCGGCAACGAGGCTTGCGGGGGTGATGAGTTGGCCGCACCGGGGTTCCCGCCTCCCAACGACGGGGGCCCCTACTACTCGGGCACCATCACCGGGCCTTCCTGGTGCGCCAACCGCTCCCTGGGTGGGCCCACCACCTACCCCCTCGACAGCGACGGTGACGGCGTGGCCGATGTGTGCTCGCTGCCCTACACCCGGCGTGAGGCCATAGCCCGCCAAAAAGCCGGCGACACCCTGGCCGCCACCTACCGCGACGAGTACAGAGCCGCCCTCGCTGAGGAGTGCCGCCGCCTGGGCCGTGGCAACTACGGCGACCGCGTTGCCGATCTGAACAACGACATCTGCAACAACTAACCCACCTCCGCCTAATTTCTCCCCGCCGGGGTGCCCCCCCACCACCCTGGGTCAACCCCGACGGGGACCCACCTTTGCTTTCAACCGATTCTTGGTGGCCGACCCCGCACCACCCAGGTGGTATTCCCTAACTAGTTGTAACATTCGTGGAGGTTGTTGATGTGGGTGTGTTGCCGATGGCGGTGTGGTGGTGGGTGCGGTGTTGGAGTTGGTTTCGGCGGTGGGTTTGTGAGCCCGAACCATCCCCAACCCGCTGAACCATCAACAACCGCCCCCCAGGCATCAAAAACGCATTAGCATGTGACACAGAGCCTCCCCCGCCACCCAGATGGACATGATTACAACCACCACAACGGCATCGCAGGCTCACCCAACCGAACTGTCAACAACCTCCATAAGAGTTACACCTAGTGGGGAACCGGCTAGCGGTACGGGCCGCGTGCGGGTGTGAGCAACTGCAACACCAGGATGGAAATAGCTGACAGTGAAGTACGGGCCGCATACGGGTGGAACCGACCGGGTAGGTTGCCGGCCATGGGAACCGGGGAATCGATGGAGGAACGGCTGGAGCGGTTGGAGTCGATCGAGGAGATCCGAGGTCTGGCCGCCCGTTACTGCCTGGCACTGGACATGCGGGCCACCGAGGCCTGGGTCGGCCTGTTCCCGGCCGATGTGCGGGTGGGTCGGGGGCGTTCGGGACGGGCCGCGCTGGCCGAATGGTTCCGCGAGACGATGGGCGGCAAGTTCAGCGGTACCGCCCACGTGACCGGCAACCACATCATCGAGTTCGACGGCCCCGACCGGGCTCACGGGGTGGTCTACTCCCGCAACGAGCACGAGACCGGCGATGAGTGGGTGATAATGACCATGATGTACTGGGACGATTACGAGCGCATCGACGGCCGGTGGTACTTCCGGCGGAGGCTGCCCCTGTACTGGTACGCCACCGATCTGAACGCGCCGCCGCTGGGGGAGAACAAGATGCGCTGGCCCGGTGAGGAGCCCTACGAGGGGGCCTGGCACGAGTTCTGGCCCACCTACCGGGAGTTCTGGGAGTCTCACCCCGACGAGCCCACCGATGTGTCCGAACCCGTGCCGGTGGGGGAGTTCCTGGCGTTCCTCCGGCACAGCACCGAGGGGCTACCCCATGTGCGGGTCCGCTGATCTGGACACGTTCGCCCGGAGACCCCCATTGCCCGAACCACCCCATGTGCGGGTCCGCTGATCATGCGGGCCGCCTATCACGAGGCTCAGGGGGGGCTGGAAGTGCTGCGGGTGGGGGAGCTGGCCGACCCCGAGCCTGGCCCAGGTGAGGTGCTCATCGGGGTGAGGGCCACCTCGATGGACCGGGTGGATGTGTATTGGCGGGAGGGATCCCACGGGATGAGGCTGCGATGGCCTCGGCATGTGGGCGGGAGGGACATCGCCGGAGTAGTGCAATCGGTCGGCCCCGGGGTGACAACGGTGGCCCCCGGAAATCGGGTGGTGGCCTCGGGCGAGCGGGCCCACGCCACCCTGGCCCTAGCCCCCGCGGAGCTGGTGTTCCCGCTGCCCGGAGGAATCACCTTCGAGGCTGGGGGAGCCACTCCCACCGCCGGTCGCTCCGCCCACCAGGCCCTCATCCAGAAAGCCCGGATCCAGCCGGGGGAGACGGTGCTGGTGATGGCGGCCGGGTCGGGCGTGGGCAGCTTCGGGGTGCAGATCGCCCGGGCAACGGGATGCCGGGTCATCGCCACCGCGGGTACTGCGAGCAAGCGGGCCCGGGCGATGGAACTGGGCGCGGAGCTGGCGGTCGATCACTACGACGGCGACATCGTTTCCACAGTGCGGGATGCCACCGATGGCCGGGGGGTGGATGTGGTGCTCGACCACGTGGGAACCCCGGTGTTCGCCGCGGCCATGCGTTCGCTGGCCCCCGAGGGTCGGTTCGTGACCTGCGGGGTCACCGCCGGGCCCATGGCAGAGTTGCACCTGGGCCAACTGTTCGTGAAGGGCATAAGCCTGATGGGGGTGGGACGTCCCGACAATCAGCGGATCGCAGCCACCATGCGAGAGCTGCTGGCCATGATCCACCAGGGCCGGGTTACCCCGGTGATCGCCGCCACTTTCCCCCTGGAGGAGATCGCCCAAGCCCACCGGCTGATGGAAAGTTCGGCGTTCTTCGGAAAGATCGTGCTGGTGCCCTGATCGGAGAAAATTGATCCGGTTCGGCCAACTGCCCTGATCGCGGGGATCAGGATTTATCGGGCCAGCAGATCCCGGAGGCGTTCGGCGGGATCGTTGGCGGTGACCAGAGCCTCACCCACCAGGGCAGCGTCGTAGCCGGCATTCCTTACGGATTCAAGGGTCGTCCCGCCGGCAACGGCGATGCCGGACTCCGCCACCTTCACCACATGGTCGGGGAGCAGACCGGCCATGCGCTCGGCTCGCTGGTAGTCCATGGTGAACGCCGCGCTCTTGGGCTTTTCCCGCTGGTTGACCCCGATGAGGTCGGCACCGGCTTCGAGGGCGATCTCCAGCTCGGCCTCCGACTTGATCTCGGTCAACACATCCATGCCCAGCGACAGGGCCAGGTCGTGAAGCTCGGCCAGCTTGGCTTTGGGCAGGTCGGCAACTATCAGCAGCAGCGCATCGGCCCCCATCCGGTGGGACTCGTACACATCCTCGACGCTGGTGATGAAATCCTTGCGGAGCACGGGAAGGCCCGAGGCCCCGGACGCGGCGGCCAGGTCGTCGCCGGTGCCGCCGAACATGGCCCGGTTGGTGAGCACCGACAGGCAGGATGCCCCGCCGGCCCGGTAGGCCGCGGCCAACTCCGCCGGATCGAGGTGGATGTTCAAATCGCCCCGGGACGGGGATCGGCGCTTGATCTCGGCAATGATCGCCACCTCGGCGGTGGCCACGAGTGCTTCCTTGAACCTTCGTGGGCTATCCATGCCGCCTTCCAAGCCCATGGGCAGGCATCATATGACCTGTATGGCCGGCTCGAACCTGGGGCTGGGTGGAGGCCATTTCAGTTACCCCTGCCGAGGCCGCGGCGCTGCATGTCCTCGGTGTCCACTTTCCAGTTGCGCATGGCCACCTCCTCCATGGCCCTGGACTCGGCGAAGCTCTTGCCGTCACCATCGTCGTAGAGGCTCATGGTGGTCGCCGTCGCCGGGGTTGCCACCTCGGCGACCCGACCGGCCAGCGCTCGGGCGTGGGCCAGCAGTTGGTAGTGGGGCACCACGTGGTTGACCAGGCCGATGCGCAGGGCCTCGTCCGCTTCCACAAAGCGGGCGGTGGCGGTCATCTCCTTGGCCATGCGCTTGCCCACCGCCCGTGGCAGCAGGGCCGTCATGCCCCAGGCGGCAATAACCCCGATCTTGGCGTGGGTGTCGGCGAACCGGGCCCGATCGGAGGCCACGATGAAGTCACAACTAAGGGCGATCTCCAGGCCCCCCGTGACGCAAGTGCCGTTCACCGCGCAAATCAACGGCTTGGAGGTATCCCGGCACGCCTGGGCCGGATCCTCAGCTTGGCGCTTGCCGTCACCAATTACCGCCGGATCCTGGGCTTGGCGCTTGGAGGTGCCAATTACCGCCTGCTCCTGGGCCGCGACTTCGCGCAGATCCACCCCACCGGTAAAGGCCGGGTCGGTGCCGGTCAGGATGACGACGCTCACCTTGTCATCGGTATCGGCGGCTCTCAGCATCGCACACAAGTCGTTGCGCATTCGCCTGGTCATGGCGTTGCGGGCCTCGGGCCGGTTCAGCCTTACCACCGCGACACGGTTGTCCACCTCGAGCAGCAGGCGCTGATCCTCGGGAGTGCACGCCTTTGTGCTATCCGACTGGCCGGTCATTGGAGAAACATCAGCTCTGGGCTTCACATCCGAGCACGTCAACGGCTTGCTGGCGCAGCCAGTGGTCGGCCAGCACCAGCAACATCTGCGCCTCCACCATGGGCACGGCGCGGGGAAGAACGCAGGGGTCGTGGCGGCCTCTTGCCGACAGGGTGACAGGGTTGTTTCGGCGGTCCACGGTTCGTTGGGCCGAGGCGATGGTGGCGGTGGGCTTGAACGCAACCTGGATCACTATGTCGTCGCCGTTGCTGATACCGCCCTGCACCCCGCCGGAATGATTGGAGGCGGTTCGGGGCCGGGAATCGGGGCCGGGAGTGAAGGGGTCGTTGTGCTCCCGGCCGGTCATGGCCGCAGCGGCAAACCCCGAACCGATCTCGAACCCCTTGGCCGCCGGCAGCGAGAGGGCGGCTTTGGCCAGGTCGGCTTCCAACTTGTCGAACACCGGTGCCCCGAGGCCGGGTGGCACTCCCCGGGCGATGGTGCGCACCACTCCTCCCAATGAGTCGCCGTCACGCCTTGCCGCCTCTATCGCATCGGCCATGACCTGGGCATGGTCGGGGGAGGGGCAGCGAGTGGGGTGGGCTTCCACCTGGTCGTAAGTAACGCTGGTGGAGTCCACGGGGGCGGTGACCCGACCGATCTGGTGAACCCACCCCAGAACCTCGATGCCGGCTGCGGCGCGCAGGAGTTGGCGGGCAATGGCTCCGGCGGCAACCCGGCCTATGGTCTCCCGGGCGCTGGCCCGGCCTCCCCCTTGCCAGTTGCGGATGCCGTACTTGGCTTCGGTGGTGTAGTCGGCGTGCGAGGGTCGGTAAACGTCCTTGAGATGCTCGTAGGCACCGGGGTTGGCATCGGAGTTTCTTACCAGAAGGGCTATGGGTGAGCCCAGTGTCCGGCCCTCGAATACCCCGGAGAGGATCTCCACCCGGTCGGCTTCATCTCGTTGCGTGGTGAGGCGGCTCTGACCGGGGCGGCGGCGGTCCAGGTCGTGCTGGATCATTGCCGCGTCCAGCTCCAGACGGGGTGGGCATCCGTCCACCACAACGCCTATGCCCCCGCCGTGCGATTCACCAAAGGTTGTGACCCGAAACAACCTTCCCGTCGAACTGCTCATCGCCAACCAGGGTAGTACGAGGGTTGGGCCCACCTGGTGCCTGGCCGCTTGTGGCATCGACACCGCAACCCATCCAAAGAACCTCTGAAGATGGGCCCACCTGGCCGTTTGTGGTATCGACACCGCAACCCATCCAAAGAACCTCCGAAGATGGGCCCGCCTGGCCGCTTGTGGCATAACTGCATCCCGCCACAAGCGCCTGCACTGTGCCAGCATGAGCGGATGGATCTGAATCTGGTGGGACGGGTTGCGCTGGTGACGGGCAGCTACCGGGGGACGGGCAGCGGGATAGCCCGGGTTCTGGCCGCCGAAGGTGCAGAGGTTGTGGTTCACGGTTTCGAGCCAGGCCAAGCCGGCGGGCTGATCGAGGAGTTGGGGGCTCCCGCCCGTGCGGTGTGGGGCGACATCTGCACCGATGAGGGAGCGGAACGGGTGGCCAAACAGTGCGGCCCGGTTGACATCTTGGTGAACAACTACGGAGTTGCGGTGGGCGGTAACTGGGGAGATGACGGTGCCGAGGTTTGGATGGATGCCTACAACCGCAATGTTTTGACTGCGGTGCGGATGACCCGCCTCCTGGTTCCGGCCATGCGGGATCGGGGTTGGGGGCGGATCGTGCTGGTATCCACCATTGGAGCCACCCGACCCGGTGACCGCATCCCGGGTTACTACGCGGCCAAGGGTGCTCTGCCGGCCATGACCGTGAGCCTGGCCCGGGAACTGGCCGGCACCGGGGTGACGGTGAACTGCGTCAGTCCCGGAGTCATCGCCACCCCCGAGCTGGTGGAGATGTGGAGCAGCCAGGCCGAGCGGGAGGGTCGCTCCACCGATTGGGGCGACATCGAACGCCACGTGACCAGCGTGCAGATGCCCACGCTCACCGGCCACATAGCCACCGTTTCCGATGTGGGGGAGCTGGTGACCTTCGTGTGCAGCGACCGGGCTCGCCAGATCAACGGAGCCCACCTGCGCATCGACGGCGGCGCTGCCGACGTGGTGACTTGACCCCGCATCGAGACGAAGAGCGCAGCCGACGTGGCCAGCACCACAACGGCAATGATCAAACACCCAACAAGGAACTAAACGAAGGGTGCAGCTCAAAGGATTAAGCTGGCCGGCGATGCCAACCCTTTATGACGTGGTTCGGGATTTCAGCAACACCTGGCCCGAAAAGCTGGCCCTGCTCACCGAGCAGGACGGCCACCGCACCTACCGGGAGCTGGCCGCTCGCGGGGGAGCCATCGCCCACCAGTTGCAGAACCGTTTCGGTTTGGGGCTGGGGGATCGTGCCTGCCTATGGATGCGGAACCGCCCGGAGTACATCGAGTGTCAGCTTGGGATGCAGGCCGTCGGTGTGGCCGGCGTGCCGATCAACCCGGAGTGGTCCGACCCCGAGCTGGAGTTCGTGCTCGGCCACTCCCGGTGCAGCCTGGTGTTCACCGAGGCCGAGCGGGCCGAGCGGGCTCTGGCGGTGACCGCGTGCATGGACTGGGTGGATGCGGTGGTCAGCGTGGACGAGCCGGTGGACGGAGCCTTGTGGCTGGCCGACCTAATCCACGATGCCCCCGAGGGTGCGGGTCTGGATCTACCCCCGGTGGATGGGTTCGTGGAGGGCAACGTGCTCTACACGTCGGGCACCACCACCGGACGACCCAAGGCCGTGCCCATGAGCCCGGAGTTGTTCTCCGGCGGGGCGGTGCCCTACGAGGAGATGTTCGGCCTCAGCCACACCGATCGGTCGTTGGTGGTGACCCCACTGTTCCACGGCAACGCCATGGGTGGGGCCATGTCGGCTTTGAGTCGGGGGGCCAGCGTGGTGATGCAAAGGAAGTTCTCGGCATCGCGGTTCTGGTCGCTGGTGGACCTGTACCGCCCCACCTACTTCCTCACGCTGGTGCCCATCGTGAACATCTTGATGACCCTGCCCCCCGGCCCGTACGAGAAGTCGCACTCGCTTCGGGTGATGATCCCTCTGGGATGCGCCCCGATCATCGACCAGATAGAGGAGCGCTACGGCGTGCCGTGCATGGACTGGTACGGCATGACCGAGGCCGGATCGGGCACCTACACCCGCCTGGACGAGGCCCGTCGCCCCGGTTCGGTGGGCAAACCCTTCGAGGGATCGGTGCTGAGGATCTTCCTGCCCGACGGCCGTGAGGCACCGGTGGGAGAGCCGGGGGAGATCTGCTTCTTGCGCTCCAGCATCGGGTTCAACGGCTACCTCGAGGATGCCGAAGCCACCGGCGCCGCGGTGGCGGGTGACTGGTTCCGTACCGGCGACCTGGGCTACATGGACAGTGACGGCTACCTGTATTTCGTGGACCGCCAGAAGGACATCGTGCGCCGGGGCGGGGAGAACCTGTCCACCATCGAGGTGGAGACCGCGCTGCGCACCCACCCGGCGGTGGCCGATGTGGCGGTTGTGGCCCGCCCCGACCCGGTTCTGGGCGAGACGGTGGCCGCGTTCATAGTGCTGGCCGACGGCTGCGAGCTTCCGACCGAGGACAACCTGCGAACCCACACCCAAGGCATCCTGGCCCCCTACAAGGTACCCACCACTATCGAGACCATCCACGAACTCCCCCGCACCGGCAACGGCAAAGTCGAAAAGTTCCGCCTCCGCCGGCGCTTCACCTGAAACGATAGGACCATGAGCATCCGAGTGAAAGCGCTGCCGGCGGCTCTGGGGGCCACGGTGGAGGGGCTGGACGCGAACCGGCTCGATGAGAACACGGTGGCCGAGCTGCGAGAGGCGTTCTGGGCCCACAAGGTGCTGTTCTTCCCCGGGATCCACCTGAGCGACGAGCAGCACGTGGCCCTTGGTTCGATATTCGGTGATCTGTCTGCGGTCAGCAACGACGACACCGACCATCGCCGGCACGAGACCGTGGACGACGAGGGCAAGATACTGGTGCTGGACAGCTCCGACCAGCATTCCCGGGCCAACTTCTGGCACACCGACGTGACATTCGCCCGCAACCCGCCGCTGGGGTCATTGCTGTCGATGAAAGTGTCGCCACCCAGTGGAGGAGACACCATGTGGGCCAACACCCAGGCCGCCTACGAGGGCCTGTCGTCTCCCATAAAAGCAACCGTAGAAAACCTAACCGCCTGCCACGGAAGGGCAGGACTGACCGATTTCACCGATCACCCGGTGGTAACGATCCACCCCGACACCGGAAAGCGGGTGTTGTTCGTGAACCGGGGTTGGACATCCCGCCTGAACGGGCTGAGCAACCTGGAGAGCAGCCACCTGCTGAAGCTGCTGTGCGACCACATGGAACAGCCCGAATACACCGTCCGGTGGCGATGGAGCACCGGCGATGCTGCGTTATGGGACAACCGCTGCACCATGCACTACGCCCTGAACGACTACGGCAACGACCACCGCCGCATCCACCGCGTCACCATCTACGCCCCGCCCAAGTGAGGATGTGAACTCGCGCTTGGCTTGACTTGTTCGGGGGGGCGGGGGGCTCTTCCGGTGAAGGGGTTGTGGCTGTGTCGGTAGACGCGCCGATCAACCTCGATGTCGCGGCCCGCGACGGGGGCGTATCGCTGTCATGGACCCGGGGCGACGAGCCCCGCAAGAAACGGAGGTGAGGTTCCTTTTTAGCTGATCCGCACCCCGCACTAGATGCGTAGGCACCAGCAGTGACAATTGGTGGGAAGCACTCTGGTTGTTTACGGATAGGGCAGGTCGAGGAGGGCTTGTTCGACCACTTCGGTGAGAGCGGGGTGGATGTAGAGCTGGCCCCGGGCCATCTGATCGGTGGTGAGGCCGAACTGGCGGCCCTGGATTAGCTGCTGGATGAGGGTGGGAGCCTGGGGGCCGATGATGTGGGCTCCCAGCAGCAGGCGGGTGGCAGGATCGGCCAGAACCTTGACAAAGCTGGTGGTGTCCTCCATGGCCCACCCGTAGGCGGTATCGCCGTAGGGGCGAACCGCTTTCACGTAGGGCTGATTGCCGGCTCGCAGGGCCTGTTCGGTGGCACCAACCGCGGCCACTTGCGGGTGGGCGAACACCGCGTGGGGTATGCCGGAGTGGTCGGGGCGGCGCAGATCGTCGGGATGGGCGATGTTGTGGGCCACGGCCCGGGTGTCCTCGTTGGCGGTGTGCTTGAGCTGGGCGGAGTGGCAGATATCGCCCAGCGCCCAAACCCCCTCGACACCGGTGCGGCAGAACTCATCGGTCACCACGTAGCCGGCGCGATCCAACTCCACCCCCGAACGGGTCACCCCCAACTGCTCGCCGTTGGGCACCCTACCGGTGGCCACCAGCAACAAATCGCCGATCACGTCACGGGCCTCCGTGCGCACCTTGATACCCGCTTTGGCTCTGGTTACCTCAACGATGGGTGAACCCAGCGCGCAATCCATGCGTCCGGCCACGATCTCGGTGAACGTTGCCGACACGTCCTCATCGGCGGCCCGCAGCAGCCGCTTTGATCGGTTGACGATCGACACCGACACCCCCATGGCATCGAAAACGTGGCCCAACTCAGCAGCGATGTAGCCCCCTCCCAGGATCACCAACCGCTCGGGCAGCGCCTCCAGACGCATGACAGTGTCGGAGGTGTGGTAGGGAACCTGCTCCAGGCCGGGAATCGGCGGGATGAACGGCCGGGCCCCAGCCGCCAGCACGATGTGATCCCCGGTTATCCGCCGCCCACCCACCTCCAGCACCTTGTGGCCGACGAAACGGGCATCGCCCTTGAACACGGTGACGTTGTCCAGGCTGTGGCGGTAGTCCTCGCCGCCCCGGGCGATGGGGTCGATGCGCCCGAACACCCGGCCGACCATCTCACCCCAGCGCACCCCCACAAGCGAGGTATCCACCCCCAGATGGCCGGTACGACCGGCCTGATGGGCAACATCGGCGGCGTAAACGAACATCTTGGAGGGTATGCAACCCCGGTTGAGGCAGGTGCCGCCGAAGGTGTCCCGTTCGATCAGCGCCACCCGCCAGCCGTCGAAATCGGGGGTCAGTACGCTGTTGCCCGAGCCGGTACCCACCACCACCAAATCGAAGTGTTCCACCATTGGTTTTCAACCTGGGTTAGCTCAGGCCCCTTGAGGCGGGCCCTTGACGGTTTGGTCCTCCTCGATGAGCTGGTGGCGGCGGCTGGGGTTGCGGCCCAATCGGATGTCCTCGTGGCGCTGCATGATGGCCTCGGCGTACACGTAGTCGGTCCAGATGTAGAACTGCTGGTTGAGCACCGCCCGGTACACCAGTTCGGCCACCTCGGGCGGCTTCACCGCGTCCTCGTAAATGGCCAGCATCATCTGGATCCGCTCCTCGTCGGCGGCGGTGGGGTCGGGGGGAATGATCGGTGAGCGCAGAGTTTCGGGGCGGTTCCGCTCGGAGTTGATGATGTTGGTCTTCACCAGGCCCGGGCACAGAACCGACACCCCCACCGGCGACCCCCGATCCTGAAGCTCGCTGTAAAGGGTCTCGGAAATGGTCACCACGGCGTGCTTGGAGGCGTTGTAGGGGCCGATGTTGGGATACGACGTGTGACCGGCAACCGAACCGGTGTTGATGATATGGCCGTCACCATGCTCCAGCAGGTGGGGCAGGAACACCCGGATGCCGTGAATCACCCCCCACAGGTTCACCCCGAGAATCCACTCCCAGTCGGCGGTGGTGAGCTCGTCCATCAATCCGCCGCCGCCCACCCCGGCGTTGTTGCAAACCACGTTCACCTGCCCGAACCGGGACAGGGCGGCGGTGGCCAGCTCGTCCATGTCGCGCTCCGAACTCACGTCGGTGAGCACGCCCACCGCGTCGATGCCGGCCTGGTTCAACTCGGCCACGGCAGCATCCATGGCGGGGCCCTCCACATCAGCAATCATGATGCGGGCACCGGCCGCGCCGAACCGCTCGGCCATGGCCCGGCCCATCCCACTGGCTCCGCCCGTGATAACCGCCGCTTTGCCCTCGAAAGTTTCCATGTAACGAACCTACAACCTCCGTGCCACCAGAACCTTGGTTGACCGCGGTTATTGGCCAGGAGTACTAGGCCGAAACAGTTGCGGGCCCCCGCCTCCCCCATGGTTGATCGCGGTCACGAGCCGGGAGTACTAGGGTTCTAGCGGTGAGTGATCCGGAAGGTTTGTCCCTCGAATCCGGCCCCGCAGTTCGGGAAGTAGGTTTTAGCGGTGAGTGATCTCTGCGCGGTGTTGATGTTTCCCCCGAACATGGACCAGTCGGAACTGGAGCGTCTGGAGCGCCGCTTCGGCACCGTTGCGTTCCACAATATCGGCTACCTGGATCCCCACGGATTGCGAGATGCCAAGGCCAAGGGCCGGGTCACCGAGGATCTGCTGGCCACCGCACCGGTGCTGACGGAGGCACAAAGAAAGGTGATCGCCGGTGCCGATGTGCTGATGGCCCTGGACCTGCCCCCCGGCATAAGGGATTGGGCAACCCGGCTGCGCTGGGTGCAGGCAATCGGAGCGGGGATCGGTCATCTTGAACCCAAGGAGCTGCACGCCAAGAACATCATGTTGACCAACGCCGCCGGGGTGGCTTCCGTTCCTATCGCCGAGTTCGTGATCGGCCGGCTGCTGGAGGTGTGGAAGGACATACGGGTGCTGGAGCGCCAGCAACGCGACCGCGATTGGCGGATGCACCAGGGCCTGCTGGTGAAGGGCCGGAGCATCGGCATAGTCGGGCTGGGAGCCATCGGCCGGGACGTGGCCCGGCGGGCCCGGGCCTTCGAGATGACGGTGCTGGCCAACCGCCGCTCGGCCCGGCCGGGCGACACCGACCCCGATGCCGACGAGATCTACGGCCCCGATGGGCTGGATGAGATGCTGGCCCGCTGCGATGCGGTGGTGCTGTGCGCCCCCCAGACCCCCGAGACCATCGACCTGTTCGACACCGAACGCCTGGCCCGGCTCAAACCCGGGGCGGTGGTTGCGAACGTGGGGCGGGGATCCATCATCGACGAAACCGCCCTGGTGGAAGCCCTGGAATCGGGCCACCTGGGGGCTGCCGTGCTGGATGTCACCCGCGAGGAGCCTCTGCCGGCGAGCAGCCCGCTGTGGGATGCCCCCAACATGTACCTGTCGCCCCACTGCTCCACCGCCCGGGAGGGATACAACGAGGCCCTGCTGGAACTGTTCTGCGACAACCTGGAACGCTACCTGGCGGGCGAACCGTTGCTGAACGTGGTGGACCCCGACCGGGGCTACTGAGGTTCCCCTCGGCGGCCAGGCGCGCCCCCAGGGTGCTTCATCCAGCGGCCAGGCGCGCCCCCAGGGTGCTTCATCCGGCGGCCAGGCACGCCCCCAGGGTGCCTGGCTTCATCCAGCGGCCAGGCGCGCCCCCAGGGTGCGAAGCTGCTGGGTGCCGGCCCCCAGGCTGCATTCGATGTGCTTGTTCCACAGCGTGTAGCGGTGGAGGGGGTAGTCGATGCTCACTCCCATTCCCCCGTGGACGTGCTGGGTGGCATGGGCCACATCGTGGGCCCAGTGGGAGGCGTACCACTTGGCTATGGGCAGCCGTAGCGAGGCATCGTTACCGTTGGCCAGGTCGTAAAGGGCGGCATAGGTGCACAACCGCACCGCTTCGACGTGCATGAACTGGTCGGCGAGGCGCTGGGTGACCGCCTGGAAGGTGGCCACCGGCCGGCCGAACTGCTCGCGCTCCGACGTGTACTCGGCAGCCAGGCGCAGAGCCCGGTCCACCACGCCCACCTGGGTGGCGCACAGCAGAGCCACCGCCCAGTCGGCCAGCCATCTTGCCGAAGCCCCGTCGGCCGGTCCCAGAGGTTCGCAAGGGGCTCCGTAAAAGCTCACCTGGTGCACGGGCTGGTGCCGGGTGGAAATACCCGCCTCCATCGTCACCGCCGGGTCGGACAGGTCGGCCATGAACAGCCCGGTGCCGCTGATGGTGCCGTTGTCGGTGCCATCGTCGAGGCCCGCCACCACCACGATCCTCGACGACTCGGCGGCGAACTCCACCACCTCCTTGGTGCCCACCAGCTTGCCGCCAACCACCCGGGCCATGGGATTGGCAACATCGTCGTTCAGGTACTCCTGGAGCCCCACGGTCAGCACATTCGACCCGTCGGCACAGCCGGGCAGTTCCCGGCGGCGTTGCTCGGGGGTGCCGAAGTCGTCCACCGCCATGGCCGCCAGCATCCCGCTCCACAGCGGTACCGGGGCCACATGGCGACCTTGAGCCTCCAGCACCTGGCCGGCGGCGATCAGATCGAGCCCTCCTCCGCCCACATCGGTACCCAGGGCGATACCCACCAGCCCGGCCGCGGCCAGCTCGCCGTAGACATCCCGGTCGAACCATCCTCCTGCTGTCTCAACGGCCGCCAGCCTCTCCATGTCGATCCGGTCACCCATGATCCGGTTGGCCAGATCGGCCACCGCCTGCTGCTCCTCGGTCAAAGTGAAATCCATGGCCAATGCTCCTTTGGGCTAGTGCTCCCCGGCCCTACTTGCGGCGCTTCTCGCGGGGCAGACCCAAACCTGCCATTCCAATGATGTCGCGCTGGATCTCGTTGGTACCGCCGCCGAAGGTCAACACCCAGCAGCCCCGGTAGGACTCCTCCATGCGGTGGGAGAAGTCGGCGTGGGAGGAACCCTTCTTCAGGTGCCCGGTGGCCCCCACCACCTCGGTGAGCCCCGAGTAGATGAGATGCATCGACTCGGAGCCCCACACCTTGACGGTGGATGCCAGGGCGGGGTTCACGTTGCCACCCACCGTGCTGTCGTGGGCCACCTTCCAGTTCAACAGGTCGAGGAACTCGACCCGGGCCCGGCATTCGGCCAACTTCACCTGCACCCACTCCTGGTCGATGACCCGGCGGCCGTCGGGCAGCTTGGCCTCGCGGGCCCACTCCACCGCCTGGTCCACCAGGTTGGCGATGCCGCCGGAGGCGCACAGCGACACCCTCTCGTGGTTGAGCTGGTTGGTGATCAGTCCCCAGCCCCCGTTCACCTCGCCCACCCGCAACCAGTCGGGTACCCGCACGTTGTCGTAGAACGTGGCGGTGGTATGGCTGTTGCCCATGGTGATGAACGGCTGGATGTCGAAGCCGGGATCATCGGTGGGCACCAAAAACATGGTTATGCCCTTGTGAGCGGGGGCATCGGGATCGGTGCGAGCGGCCAGCCAGATGTAATCGGCATCGTAGGCCAGGCTGGTGAACATCTTCTGGCCGTTGATGATCCACTCGTCGCCGTCACGCACCGCCCTGGTCCTGAGCGCAGCCAGATCGGTGCCCGCGGTGGGCTCGGAGTAGCCGATGGAGAAATGCATCTCACCGGCCAGGATCTTCTTCAGGAAGAAGTCCTTCTGGCGGTCGGTGCCGTATTCCCGGATGGTCGGGCCCACCGTGTTGATGGTGAGAAACGGAACCGGTACCTGAGCGGCCCAGGACTCGTTGAAGAAGATGTACTGCTCGATGGGCGTGAACCCCTTGCCCCCGTACTCGGTGGGCCAACCCACTCCCAGCCAGCCGTCACCACCGATCCGGCGGATCAGGGCCTTGTAGTGCTCGTTGGGCCCGGTCTCGGTGTGGCGAATCCTCTCGCGCACCTCATCGGTCATCAGGCGGGAGAAGTAGCCCCGCACCTCCTGCTGGAGCGCCAGTTGGTCGTCGGTCAGCTCAACACGCATAAACAAAGTGTGCCAGCTCCAGCCCGGTCGGGCCATCCGGGACGGGTAGCACCAGGGAAACAAGCAGCCATCCGGGACGGGTAGCACCAGGGAAACAAGCAGCAAATCCGGTCGGGCCATCCGGGACGGGTAGTCTCCCGGACATGCTGGTAGTGGGGCTGACCGGGGGGATAGGCGCGGGTAAATCCACTGCTGCGGAGCGATTTGCCGAGCGGGGGGCGGTGGTGATCGACGTGGATGCCATCGGGCGGGAGGTTCTGGCCCCCGGGGGACGGGCCGAGCGAGGGGTGATCGATGCTTTCGGCCCCGGGATACTGGATGAGCACGGTCGCATCGACCGGGCCCGGGTGGCCGCCGAGGTGTTCGGTCGCCCCGACCGTCTGGCGACCCTGGAAGCGATCAGCCATCCCGCCATCAACGCCGAGTTGGACCAACGGCTCGGGGAGCTGGCCGGCGGGGGAGAGGTTCAGGTGGTGGTCCTGGACATGGCGGTGCTGGCCGAGAGCCGGCTGGGGCGTCTGGAGTCGGGGCGGGGATATACCAAGGTGGTGGTGGTGGAAGCCCCAGAGGCGGTGCGCCTGCCCCGGCTCATCCAGCGGGGTCTGACCGAGGAGCAGGCCCGGGCCCGCATGGCCAGCCAGGCCACCGATGCCCGGCGCCGAGCCCTGGCCGACCACGTGATAGTGAACAGCGGCAGCCCCTCCGATCTGGCCGCAGCGGTGGACCGGGTTTGGGCTGAGTTGACGGGGCAATAACTCTTTCTTAACCCTTTCTTGCCGATCAGGAGCGGGGGACCTGCTCCCAGGGTTGTCCCTTGTAGGGGTCGGGTTCCTTGGGCAGACCCAGTACCCGCTCGCCGATGATGTTGCGCTGCACCTCGTTGGTGCCCCCGGCAATGGCCATGGCCGGAGCCCCTATGACCGCTCCGGCCCACTGGTCGCCGTCGTCACCGGCCGCCTCCCAGGCCTGGCTCGACGGTCCCACCAGTTCCATGGCCACATCAGCAGCTCGGCGGCCTATCAGAGCGGCGTTCAGTTTGGCGATGGAACCCTCGGGCCCCGGTGCCCGCCCGGCCTCGGCGGCTTGGCGGATACGCATGCCGATGAAAGTCTGGATGCGCTCGCGGATGTGGAGATCGGCCAGAGCATCGCGAACCACGGGATCGCCGGCGCGACCCCGGCTACGAGCCTCCTTGATCAGCTTGGTGCTGGTCATGGTGCCTCCCAGGGCCCCGGAGCCGCCGGCACCGATGGCCACCCGCTCGTACATGAGCATGGCCACGGCCACGTTCCAGCCGTTGCCCTCATCCCCCACCAGGCAGTCATGGCCCACCCTCACATCGGTCAGGTAGATCTCGTTGAAGTGCGAGCTGCCGTTGATCTGGCGCAGCGGCCTGATATCCACCCCGGGAAGCGACAGATCCACGATGAACATGGACAGCCCCCGATGCTTGGGCTGAGCCGGGTCGGTGCGGGCCACGCACAGCCCGTACTCGCAGTACTGCGCCCCCGAGGTCCATACCTTTTGGCCGTTCAGCACCCACTCGTCGCCGTCTCGTACCGCCCGGGTGGCCAGCGAGGCCACGTCCGACCCGGCACCGGGCTCGGAGAACATCTGGCACCATATGTCGTCGCACCGGATGATCCGGGCCTGGTAGCGGGTCCGCTGCTCGGGAGTGCCGAAATCGTTCATCACCGGCAGGCACATGCCGTGGGAGATGGCCGCGGGTACCAGCGGTGCCTGGTACTGGGACAGCTCCCGGTTGAACACCTCCAGGTAGGTTTTGTCGAGTCCCAACCCGCCGTAGGCCACCGGGTAGGTGATGCCCCCCAGCCCGGCATCGGCCAGCGCCTGGTGGAACCGGCGGCACTCCGCCACATAGTCGGCCTCGCTGCGTTCAACAGGGGGGTCGTTTCGGGGAACGCAGTTGGCGGCCAGGAACTCCCGGGCCCGCTCCCGGAACTCATCGAGGGTGACGGTCATGGATCAGAGACTAGATCAGCACAACCCCAGCAAGCGGCGGGCATTGTCATCAGCACAGCCCCAGCAGGCGGCGGGCATTGTCATCAGCACAGCCCCAGCAGGCGGCGGGCATTGTCGCCGGCTACCGCAGCCTTGGCCTCGTCGGGGAGATCGGACTCCAGAAGCTGGCCCAGGATGTGGCTGATGCGCCGCCCCAGGGGCCAGGAGTAAAGGTCGGTGCCGTAGACGTAGCGGTGGGCACCGTGGGCGCGCACGTGGTCGGCGATGAAGTCGAAGTTGTAGGAGAGGCTGCAATCGAACACCAGATTGGGATGGGTCGCGGCCAGGTGGCCACAGTGCTTGGTGCCCTCGTGGGTGGAGTAGCCGTCGAGCACCAGCATGGTGAGATCCGGGTGACGGGAGGCGAGCAAACCCACCTTCCACAAGGACTCCTCGGCGGTCTCATCCAGCGCGTGGATCACCGGCAGCAGGCCCAGCTCGCCCATGGCCCCCACATAGGTGGACACCCAGTGGTTGTCGAGGCTCACCCCCTGAAAGCGGGTATGGAAGCTCATCCCGACCAGGCCGAGCGGCCCGGCGGCCCGCTCCAACTCGCCCAGGCTGAGGTCGCCGTCGCGAGGCTCCACGATGCCGATGGCCACCGGGAAGCGGCTCGGCGTTGCGTCGCGGTAGGCGGCAATGCGGTCGTTCACTGCCCGGGTATCGGCGTGACCGTTGGGCCGCGGGTAACCGTGGCCGGGGATCACCGCGGCCTGATCCACGCCACCGGTGTCCATGATCTCGATGCGCTTGGCCAGTTCCAGAGCGGCATAGGCCTCAGGATCGGGGGCCTGCTCGGGAGGCAACCCCAAAGCCCCGGAGGCATCGCCCACATGGTGGTGGATATCGAAGACGGCAATTGCCATGTTTACCTGCGCTTGGACACCATGTCTGCGGCCATGTCCACCTCCGCTTAGCTGCGCTTAGCTGCGCTTAGCTGCGCTTAGCTGCGCTTGAAGTTCGGCTTGCGCTTCTCGCTGAATGCCCGAGGCCCCTCCTTGGAGTCCTCGCTTTGGAACACCGCCCAGCCGTACTCGAACTCGTGGGCCAGAGCCTGCTCCTCGGTCATGCCGTCGGTCTCGTGCAGGGTGCGCAGGATGGCCTCCACGGCCAGCGGGCCGTTATCGCAGATCGTGGCGGCGATCTCCCTGGCCTTGGCCAGAGCCTGGCCGTCGGGCACCACATGGCCGATGAGGCCCATCCGGGCCGCCTCGGTGGCGGTGATGTGCTTGCCGGTGAGCAGGATCTCCGCAGCATGGGTGTAGGGGATCTGGCGGCGAAGCCGAACCGCGGAGCCACCCATGGGGTACAGCGACCAGCGGGCCTCGGACACCCCGAACCGGGCGCTCTCGCCGGCCACCCGGATGTCCATGGCCTGGAGGATCTCGGTGCCTCCGGCGATGGCCACCCCCTCCACCGCGGCAATGATCGGTTTGGTGGGGCGATAGCTGCGCAGCAGCGCCTTCCAGTGGATTTCGGGATCGGCGGCCATGCGGGCCTCCACATCGATTTCGGGGTCGGCGTTGCCGGAGTTGCCGCTCATGGCCTTCAGATCGGCACCCGAGCTGAAGTTGCCCCCGGCACCGGTGACGATGATGCAGCGAACGTCGTCGTTGCTGGATGCCTCCTGGTAGGCGTCGTACATCCTCACCAGCATCGCCCCGGACAGCGCGTTGTACCTCTCGGGGCGGTTCATCGTGATGATGACGATTGGGCCTTCACGTTCGACTATGGCATCGGGCATCGCTAGCTCTCCTT
The DNA here is from genome assembly GCF_965202595.1 of Candidatus Poriferisocius sp. Taxonomy (GTDB): domain Bacteria; phylum Actinomycetota; class Acidimicrobiia; order Acidimicrobiales; family Bin134; genus Poriferisocius. The sequence continues at coordinate 968,920 of NZ_OZ241836.1, read as the reverse complement.
GGTTGGTGAGGGTTGGGATAGTTCTTGGATCGGCGGGCAGGCGCAGAAAACGTTCTTGTCGCCATGGGCACCGTCGATCCGGCCCACGGGGGGCCAGTACTTGCCGGCCCGTATCTCGGGCAGGGCGAAAGCGGCTTGCTCCCGGCTGTAGGGGCGGTCCCAGCCGCCGGCGGCTATGGCGACCGCTGTGTGGGGGGCGTGGCGCAGGGGGCTTTCGTCCATGGCCACCAGCCCACCGGCCACCTGGTCGATCTCGGCGCGGATTGCGGCCATGGCGGCCACGAAGCGGTCGAGCTCCGCCTTGGACTCCGACTCGGTGGGCTCGACCATGAGGGTTCCCGCCACCGGGAACGAGACGGTGGGAGCGTGGAAGCCGAAGTCGATGAGCCTCTTGGCCACGTCCTCAACGGTTACCCCCGTGAGGGCGTGCAGGGGTCGCAGATCGATGATGCACTCGTGGGCCACCAGGCCGTTGTTGCCGGTGTAGAGCACGGGGAACAGGCTGTTGAGGCGGGCGGCCAGGTAGTTGGCGTTGAGCAGGGCCACCCCGGTGGACTCGGTCAGGCCCTCGCCCCCCATCGCGGTGATGTAGGCCCAGGAGATGGGCAGGATGCCGGCCGATCCCCAGGGGGCGGCCGAGATCGCGCCCACCCCGGTGGTGGGCCCGACCCCGGCCACAACCGGATGGTTGGGCAGGTAGGGGGCCAGGTGGGCACCGACCGCCACCGGGCCCACTCCCGGCCCGCCACCGCCGTGGGGAATGCAGAAGGTCTTGTGCAGGTTCAGATGGGACACATCGGCACCGAATCGTCCCGGCTGAGCCACCCCCATCAGGGCGTTCAGGTTGGCACCGTCCAGGTACACCTGGCCCCCGGAGGCGTGGATGAGGTCGCACACCTCGACCACGGTGGCTTCGTACACCCCGTGGGTGGACGGGTAGGTGATCATCAGGGTGCTGAGCCGGTCGCCGCACTCGGTGACCCTGGCCCTGAGATCGTTCATATCCACGTTGCCGTCGCCATCGCAGCCCACCACCACCACCCGCATACCGGCCATGACAGCGCTGGCCGCGTTGGTGCCGTGGGCCGAGGCGGGGATGAGGCACACCTCGCGCTGCGACTGGCCCCGGGCGCGGTGATAGGCCCGGATGGCAAGCAGCCCTGCCAGCTCGCCCTGTGATCCGGCGTTGGGTTGGAGCGACACCGCGGCGTAACCGGTGATGGCCACCAGCATCCGTTCCAGATCGGCAATCATGGTCCGGTAACCCGCGGTCTGATCCTGCGGCGCGAACGGGTGAATCCGGGCGAACTCGGGCCAGCTCACCGGCTCCATCTGAGAGGTGGCGTTGAGCTTCATGGTGCACGATCCCAGCGGGATCATGGTGCGATCCAGGGCCAGATCCTTGGAGGCCAGGTGGCGCAGGTAGCGCAGCATCTCGGTCTCGCTGTGGTAACGGTTGAAGGTCGGATGGGTCAGGTAGTCGCGGTTTCTGATACTGCCGGGGGGCAGGGCATCGGGGGTGGCGGCATCCAGGGTGTCCAGGTCGGCAACATCGGCCTCGATCCCGAAAGCCCGCCACAGGGCGACCACCGTGGCCCGGGTGGTGGTTTCATCCAGAGAGAACCCCACGGTATCGCCGTCCACGGGACGCAGGTTGAGCCCCTCGGCCCGGGCCGCGGCCATGATCTCGGCGGCCCGGCCCGGCACCTCGACGGTGACGGTGTCGAAGAAGTGCTCGGCCGCGATCTCGTAACCGGACTGGCGCAACCGGGCGGCCGCTATGGCGGTGAGCCGGTGGACCCGCCGGGCGATACGAGCCAGACCCTCGGGACCGTGGTAAACCGCGTACATGGAGGCCATCACCGCCAGCAGAACCTGGGCGGTGCAGATGTTGCTGGTGGCCCGTTCCCGGCGGATGTGCTGCTCCCGGGTTTGGAGGGTCAACCGGTAGGCCACCGCCCCGGAGTCGTCCACCGACACACCGGCCAGGCGGCCGGGCAGCGACCGCATTGCCGACTCGGGTACCGCGATGAACCCGGCGTGGGGGCCGCCGAAACCCAGCGGCACCCCGAAGCGCTGCGACGATCCCACCACCGCATCGGCCCCCAGCCTCCCCGGGGGTGTTAGCAAGCACAGGGCCAAAAGGTCGGTGGCCACCACCACCATGGCGTTCTCGTTGTGAGCGGCGGCGATCAACGAACTCAGGTCGCAGATACGCCCCGAGCCGGCGGGGTAGGAGACCAGCATCCCGAACGCCCCGGCCGCGAGCTGTTCGACGTTGGCCTGCTCCAGATCGGCAACCACCACCTCGATGCCCAGCGGTTCGGCCCGGGTTCTTATCACCCCAATCGTCTGGGGATGGGTATCGGCATCCACGATGAACCGGTCGCCGGGGGCCTTGCGGTTGACACGTCGCAACAGCGTCATGGCCTCGGCCGCCGCGGTGCCCTCGTCCAGCAGCGAGGCGTTGGCCATGCCCATGGCGCACAGATCGGTGACCATGGTCTGGAAATTGATCAGCGCCTCCAGGCGGCCCTGGGAGATCTCCGGCTGGTACGGGGTGTAGGCGGTGTACCAGGCGGGGTTCTCCAGCACGTTGCGGCGGATCACCGGCGGGGTGAAGGTGTCGTAGTAGCCCATGCCTATCAGTGAGGTGACCACCTGGTTGCGATCGGCCAGGGTCCTCAGGGCCTCTGTGGTGGCAGCCTCGGTCATCGGTGGCGGCAACTCCAGGGGGCCGTCGGAGCGGATGTTGGGGGGCACCGCCGCGTCCACGAGGGCATCCAGGCTTTCGAAACCCAGCTCGGACAGCATCGCGGCCCGATCCTGCGGGCTGGGCCCGATGTGGCGGGCCCGAAACTCGTCGGGGTTCTCCAGATGAACCAGGCCCACGGGAGGCGGAACGAGCGACACCACAACCTTACCGGTCCGGCTCAGGGGGCCACCGCGGCCGCGTCGGTCAGCCCGTAACGGTGAAAGGGCCCGAAGAAGCCGTGCTCGTACAACCCGTAGCCCACATTGCCGTCATAGCTGTAGCGGGCCACATGATCCACCACCCCGTACTGGCCGATCGGCTTGACCTCGGATTCCACGCTCAGCACCTTGCCCTGCACCACCAGATCCGGCCCCTGGTACATGCCGTGGCGCCAGTCGGCATCCATGCCGTAACCGGTACCCACCGATACGAAGTTGACCAGCAGGGGTTGGCAGTCGATCTGGATCCCGGCCTCGGGAAAGGTGATGGTGGAGTGGGTCAGCACCCGGGTGCCCGACTCGAAGGTGTGGTCGTGCTCGGGACGGCCCAGGTCCTCGTCGGGGCGACCGTCGGCCCACACCCGCCTGGCCTCCACCAGCCTCCGGTGACCGTCGTCGCGCTCGTTGTTCATGTACAACACGGCATGGTCGTCGAACATCATGGGGAAGTAGTTCCACATGCCCGACATCACGTTGACACCCTGGCGTATGCCGTCGCCCTCGGGTTCGCCCACCGGCCGGATACCCCACGAGCGGTCGCGGGCCCCGCCCCAGCGGTCGGGGGTGACGGCATAATCCTCGCCCCCCACCGACAGGGTACCCTCCCACCGGCCGAGTTGGGCGAAACGCTGGGTGTTGAACACCACCCGCCCCTCCTGACGAATGAACTGGTTGGGCTCCTCGATGGCCCGGATGGCGGCATCCCAGGTCACATCCATGGCAATGGTGTGCTCGCTGGGCTCCACGATGAAGCGCACCTTTTGGAGGGGCACGATCACCTCGATGCGCATGGGGCCGACCGACATGTCCATACGGTCGGTGAGCGGCCGGGAGCCCCGAACCACATGATGCTCATCCCCCCGGCGCACGCAGCAGAAGGCATCCTGAACCCCCAGATTCGGGTACTGGCCCATCCCGAAGATGGCGAACAGCTCGCCGCTGGAACCGTGCAGGCAGAAGTAGTTGCGGTCGTAGAAGTTCCGGTCGGAGGTGCTGACGTTGCGGATCCAGTCGGGGGATTGGTGAACCGGGAACTCGTCCCATGAGGAGATGGTCATAAATGTCCTTTCGCTTACCGGCACCGGGCGACATCTAGTGTGCCGATGCCATCTCGGCCTACCTTATGCCGTCATGGTGACATCATCAGCAAGCGAGCTCCCACCAGGGACGCAAATCCCAAGAAGAACAACCCCACCAGGGACGCAAACCCCCAGAAGAACAACCCCACCAGGGACGCAAACCCCCAGAAGAACAACCCCACCAGGGACGCAAACCCCCAGAAGGACGACCCCATGAGGGGCAAGGTGGCCCTGGTGACCGGGGGTGGCAGCGGGATCGGCCGGGCGGCGGCGGTGCTGTTCGCCCACCGGGGGGCCGGGGTGGCGGTGGCCGACCTTGACCTCGGCGGCGGGGCGGAGACCGTAGCCATGATCGAGGCCGGGGGTGGCCGGGGCCGGTTCTTCGCCACCGACGTGACCGACGAGGCCGGGGTGGAGGAGCTGGTGGCGGCCACGGTGGGCGAGTTCGGGAAGCTGGATTGCGCCTTCAACAACGCGGGCATCACCCACCCATCCCGGCCGTTCCACGAACTCACCCTGGACCAGTGGAACGAGATGATCGTGGTGAACCTGACCTCGGTGTTCCTGTGCATGAAGCACGAGATAATCCAGATGCTGGCCCAAGGTGACGGTGGGGCCATCGTCAACACCGCTTCGGGGGCGGCCATCGTGCCCGCACCCGGCCAACCTCACTACACCGCGGCCAAGCGGGGCGTGCTGGGGCTGACCACCCACGCGGCCGACGAGCTGAACAACCAGGGGATCCGGGTCAACTCGGTGTGCCCGGGCATGATCGACACCCCCATGGTGGCATCCTGGCGGGAATCCAGCCCGGAAATGGCCGAGGCGGTGATCCAGCACATGCCGGGCCGTCGCCTGGGTCAACCCGAGGAGGTGGCCGAGGCCGCAGTCTGGCTATGCAGCGACGAGGCCCGATGGGTGTCGGGCAACACAATGGTGGTGGACGGCGGAATGATCTGCCGCTAATCCCCGAGCAGCCCCGGCGAAACCTTCCGGTTTAGGCGGGATGGAGTCCCGTCGAGCCCCCCGCCCCCCTGCCAGGCGCCTCTGGCAAAACCGGTAGGGTTCGCGGGGTGAGCTCCGAACATCCGCGTGGATTCGAGGCACCGGCTGGTGGCGAGCGGGTGACAATCGTTTCTGCCGATACCCATGGTGGAGCCGACCTTCGTGGCTACCGCTGGTACCTGGAGTCCGATCTGCATGAGGAGTTCGACGCTTGGGCCGACGATCATTCGACCGAATGGCCCGACCTGCTCGATGAGGATGCCAACCGGAACTGGAACACCGACCGGCGGCGGGGCGAGTTGGAAGCCGACGGCATTGTGGCCGAGGTGGTGTTTCCCAACACCAGCCCACCGTTCTATCCCGAGCCCCACCTGGCCGGAACGCTTCCTGCCAACGAAGGGGAATACCGGCGACGCTGGGCCGGCTTGCGGGCCCACAACCGCTGGTTGGTGGACTTCTGCGCCGAAGCCGCGGGGTTCAGGCGGGGCCTGATCCAAGTGTTCCCCAACGTGGTCGAGGACGCGGTTGGTGAGATCGAATGGGCGTTGGGCCAGCCCGGCCTGTGCGGGGTGCTGTTTCCCTCGGTTCCCCCGAACACGCTCGAGCCGGTTTACCGCCGGCTCTACGACCCCATCTGGCGGCTGTGCGCGGAGGCCGGTTTTCCGGTGGTGACCCACGCCAGAGGAGGGGCACCCACCCTGCCCGCAGACCCGGCTACCCTGCCCGTGCTCATCTACGAGTACGGCTTCTGGTCGCATCGCACCCTATGGCACCTGGTGCTGGGGGGTGTGTTCGAGCGCCATCCCGGGTTGAGGTACGTGATCACCGAGCAAGGTGGCCCTAGCTGGCTGTCCCGGCTGAAGGTCGCACTGGACACCAAGTTCGAAACCCTGGTCGACCCCAACAAGCAGACCGTTCGATTCGACAACCAGGAGATGGTTTCCCGCTCGATGCTGCCATCGGAACACATCGCCCGGAATTGCTGGCTGGGGGCCAGCTTCTGCCAGCCCCACGAGATGCCGCATCGCTACGACGTGGGTGTGCACCGCATCATGTGGGGCAGCGACTACCCCCACAGGGAAGGCACCACCCCCCACAGCCGCGAGGCCCTACGAGCCACCTTTGCCGAGGTACCCGCCGGCGAAACCCGGGCCATGCTGGGTGAAAACGCCGCATCCCTGTACGGATTCAACCTCAGCGCGCTGAACGATCGGGCCGCACAGGTGGGACCCACATTCTCAGAGTTGGCAGTACCCCTGGAAGCCGCACCCGCCGACTCCACCTCCTACGCCTTCCACCCCGAGTACATCGCCACGTACTAGCAGCAGAGCGACCCCCAACCGAACTGTCAACAACCTCCATAAGGGTTACACCTAGTCCTCGTAGTCGAGCCTGATGGTGGTGATTCCCATCAACCCACTTCACGCACACTGAACCTCATCTACTCCCTCCTCACAAATTTTCTAAAAATCAGGTGTGATTGTTTGAGAGGGCCGATATGCTTGAATTCCAACCGTGTAATTCAACAGAGGGAAAACCAGAGGACATGATGAGCACTCAAAACGTTGCCACCGCCATGGGGTCACCTGACCGGTTATAATGGGGCTGGGTCAATCCACCCAAGTCAGCATTTATGGCACTTCATCTCATGCCGAGGCTAGCAGCTAAAGGCATTGGGGCATTCTCGGCCTCAGGAAGATCGAGCAGCCGGAGAGCATCGTGACGAGCAACCGCCGCAAGATTGATGAGAAGGTCCGGCTTGCTGTGTGGGTACGGTCCGGGGGCCGTTGTGCGCTCTGCAATCGCTATCTACTGGAGTCGGGCTTATCCTACCGGGAGTTTACATTGGGGGAATTGGCCCACATTGTGGGGCAGACCAACTCCGCCAACTCCCCACGAGGTATCAGCAATCTGACCCCTAAAGAACGAGACTGTGCGGACAACCTCATTCTTTTGTGTGAAAATTGCCACAATGAGGTCGACAAGCTAGCCCATGCAGACCTTTTCCCGATTTGCAAGATGAAGAAGATCAAGTATCAACACGAGGCTCGTATTCGGGCTGCAACCAAGCAGGTGGGTTCAGAAAGCACCGCTATCGTACGCCTAAGCGCACTCATCCGCGATGCCCCTGTTGAAATATCTGCCAAGATCGCTGCAAACGCCATACTAAAAACCTCGGACCGCTTTCCCAGTCTACGATTTACTTATGACCGGCAAGGTGTTGAGATAGACTTACGGGACTTCCCAGATGAGTCAATTCCAACTGATTTGTATTACCAAAACTGTGCGCGGCGTATTGATGAACAGCTTGATCGTATCATTCGACCAGCTATTAGAAAAGGTGAGATTCAGCATATAAGCGTTTTCGCGATGGCTCGACTGCCCTTGCTGGTTTACTTTGGCTCGCGCCTTGACGACACAATTGATTGCGATATCTACGAGCCTCGTAGCGAAATCGCACCTTGGATATGGGGCGAGAAAACCAAGCCAGTCGAATTCATATGGCGGTGTAACAGTGAACCTTCAGACACTTCAACCGAGGCTGTTTTGGTTGTTAATGCCTCTGGAACAACCCACACTCCACCCACTCAGCTTGCTCCCCTACCCACATATACAATCGAACCAGTAGGCGAAACACCTAAGGTTGGAACAGTATCATCGAGAGCAACATTGATGTCTTTCGAGCGGATACTTCGCGATCTTCTTGGAGAACTCGAAAGCAGTGTCAAGAACCTCGAACGGTTACACGTTCTGGCCGCTGCTCCCGTTTCCGTCGCCATAACCATAGGACGCAGCATCGGATGGGGGATACACCCTAACCTTGTCACTTACGACCTCATCAACAAAACCTATCGATTTGCTATGGAGATCACACCGCCATGAGACACACACCCACTTTCAACAAGTTCCTCACCAACGTCGTCAACCTACCCCAGCACCGACTCGACCAATTGGAGACCAATGTTGATGCCATCTTTGCGGCCCTGGTTAACTCTGACATAATCGGTCATCTAGTTATTGCAAAGATCCCTCAAGGATCATGGAGCCACCGCACCATAATCCGTCCGGTCGATGACCTTGAGTTCGATGCTGACTTCCTGTTGCACCTTGAAGAGGATGTCAACTGGTCGGCTAACCCGAGGAGCTACCTCATAAGGCTCGAGCAGGCACTACGAACCCACGGAGTTTATGGAGATATGATTGACGATGAAACTAAGTCCAGGTGTGTTCGTGTCATCTACGCCAATAATCACCATGTGGACATCGTTCCTTACCTTACTCTTGCTGACGGACGGAAGGTGATTGTTTGCCGCGATGATAACGACTGGGAGGACACTAACCCAGAGAGATTCATCTCATGGATGCAGTCCCGTGACGAAACCGCCAACAACAACCTGCGTAAGGTCATTCGGCTTGTGAAGTACCTACGTGACTACCACGACGCTTTTCCTGACGTACCTTCGATCATCATCACCAAGCTAATCGGAGATACCATCACCACTGAGAACAAGTACAATGGACGATATGGAGATGTTCCCTCTACTCTTTACCAAGTAATGATTGACCTCAATTACTACTTGCAAGCCAATCCCTACAAACCCACTATTGAGGATCCTTCCGGCGCGTGCGACCCACAAGGCAATCCCGTCACCTTTGATCATCGATGGAACGACACAATTTACCACTCATTCCGGAGTAAGATGCATCACTACACAACTCTCATCAAAGTCGCCTATCGCGACTCTGACTATAAATCTTCCATGCGCCGCTGGCAGGAGATCTTCGGTGAAGACTTTGAACCCACAGAATCTGTGGAGACTGCTTCGTCCCCACTCGGACCCCCAGTAGTCGTACCAGCTTCAACCTCAGCAAGCCGTGCCGGATGAGTCGGCGTTCTGTTAGCCAACAACGCGGCAATAAACAACAATATGACGCGATCTATGATTTGCATAAGCTTGCGCATGAATATCCTGGTTTCATATTATCACTTGGTGCTCCCTGCCTATTCCAAGACAAGAGCCTAGTCATAGCTATCACATTATCGATGTCTCACTTCAGAAATGACAGTGAGCACATTGAACTTCATGACACTGAAAAGTTCTTCGTCGGATTTCCAGAGATGTTCCCCGACTGCCCCCCGCTCATAGAAGTCAATCATGAACGCTGGCTCGGTTGTGCCCATACTCTTGCAGGAGGCTTATGGAATCGCAATGGTGTCCGCCTCTGCACCTACCTAGATCCGCATAGGGAGTGGCATCCTGACTTAGGGATCAAGGGTTCAATCGAACGAATCTGGGACTTCATTGAGAAACTTGCCAACGGCAACTTTGATCCTACTACTGCCCTGTTTCATCCGATTGGTGGCATCCAACCCCACGATCACAAAGCCTCAACCGCAGTCGTTCGCTCCCACCTCGGAGATCTCAACAAGAACATCAATATCGCCTCTGCACGTATGCGAAGCGAGAAACGAATCGATCTCTTCACACGCGATGACACCGAACTCAGGATCCTCACCTTGACTTCACCTAAACGGCTGATACGCGGCCCAGGAGCAACCCTTCAGGAGCTACTCCAAAGCGTTGCCGATGCTGGAGGCAGCAAGCCCGAAGCCGTTATGGGAGCGCTTCGCCGTACTGCCTCAAAGAATGGCCCAGGCAAACCACTCATTGTGCTCCTAGCTGTCTCACGGGAGGCAGCAGATGCCGGCTCCGGGCATCATCTAGCTGCCGCTCAAATCGACCCTCGATATTCCTCGGCAGTCGCAGCATCACAAGACGATCCCCACAACGCGCTCCAAAACCCAGTCCCACTGAGTTGGTACAGAACCGCCGACCTTCGCACCGAAACCGCTCTTCGGCGGGATATAAGGCGTCCGGTACGACGATTGCATGGCAAGCGAGTACTCCTCTGCGGCTGTGGTGCTCTAGGTTCCTGGATTGCTGAATTGCTCGTTCGCGCTGGTGTTTCGCACCTGACTGTCACGGATCTCGCCACTGTCGGACCTGATCTGCTTGTACGGCAGAACTACACCGAGGACGATGTTGGCTTTCCCAAAGTAAGCCAACTCGCCGCCCGGCTCCGAGCCCTCTCAGACGATGTTGAGGTCAACCCTAGGTACGAACCCAGCCAAGGCCGGGTAGCCGAGGACGTTGCCAACCACGATCTCATCATAGATGCAACGGTTAATGAGGCGTTCGGTGCCGTCCTCAGCAGGGCAGCGTCAAAGGACCTCCAGCACCCCCTTCTGGCCGCGGTCTCAACCGACATCTCCACTGCCTCGCTCGGACTCATTGCCGTATCAGGTCAATCTAGCGGGCTCGGCCCCGCTGCGGTCGACGAGGAACTCCACCATGAGGTCCTCAACACCGGTAGGCTTGAAGCTTTCCAAACTTTCTGGAACAAGCCGGAGCAGGGCGAAGAACTCATCGCCATGCGTGGATGCTCCACCCCAACCTTCCATGGGTCGGCAGCAGATGCCGTTGGGCTGGCGGGCACGATGGTGAATCTCATAGCTGGACACATTGATGAACACGGCTCAGGACTCCACCTTGTGGCCATGCCTCACGCAGCCGTGGATGCCCCAGCGCACACATACATCCCCTTGACCAGGTGATTGAAGGCGGCAACCCCGTCGAGTTCCTCCCTGATGTCACACCCTTCGTCTAATATGGGTTGAATGTCGAATCACACAGGTTTGCTCGGAGGAACCTGATGAGCCAGGCATCGAACCCGTCGCTACCATCGGTGGAGCCTGCCGACGCTCTCAGCAATCCTATTCTGAACTCGCCGTATGAACCTCCGAAGGCTCACTTTGTGCTGGGCCCGAATGGCCCGACTGGCGAAGTAAAAACAGGAAGGCGGCCAAGTGAGTCTTTCATCCCTGTACCGATGTCGCGAAAGAAGCGGGGTCGGCGCAGGATTGATCCTGCCGAGTTGGCTCAACAGCAGGAGATGCTAGACCTCTTCGACACCACTGGAGAACGTAGGGAACGTAATCAACTTATCAACGACATCAGGTATCGGGTGGAATTATGGCGAGTGCGTGGCTACACCTGGGTTACTCCGATCAGCCGGAAGTTGTTGAATCATTGGGCTGACGAAACACGTGAAGATCGGATTCTCTTCTGTCAGAGAGAAGCGGTTGAGACCGCGATCTACTTGGCAGAGGTAGCAGGACGTCATGGTGAACCCGACTTTCGGGCACTGATCGGGCCGGAGAACGATGAACACAACAATGGTCTGCCGCGGGTCGCACTGAAGATGGCCACCGGAACAGGTAAAACCGTTGTCATGTGTATGATAATTGTGTGGCAGACCACCAATAAAGCCTTCAGCCCACGAGATCGACGGTTTACCAATAGATTTCTCGTTCTGACTCCAGGGATCACCATTCGGGATCGGCTTAGGGTGCTTCTACCTCATGATGAAACCAACTACTACGACCTGCGTGGACTCGTTCCCCATGATCTTCGAACGGTGCTGGACGATGCTGCAATCATCATCACGAACTACCATACGTTCCTGCCAAAAACCGCTAAGGAGATGCAAGGTATTGCCAAAAACACACGGCTCTTGCTGACATCCGGCAAGGAAACCAACCCATTTCTCGAAACCGATGAGGATGTTGCAGACCGTGTTATGCGCGATCTCTCGAGCCGCGGCAAGGGCGAGGTTCTCGTTCTCAACGATGAGGCCCACCACTGCTATCAGGACAAACCCCCTTGGTTCCGACGAACCTGGGAAGGAGGCCAAGGAGCGCAATGAAAGTGCTCGCGTCTGGTTCCGGGGCCTCGAAGCAGTATCCAGGCGCGTAGGTGTAAAGATCATCTACGACCTTTCGGCCACTCCCTACTACCTGGGTGGCTCCGGGTACCAGGAGGGGTACATATTCCCATGGGTGGTCAGCGACTTCTCGCTCATGGATGCCATCGAGTCGGGCATTGTGAAGGTGCCAAGGGTGCCTGTTGATGATGATGTTGTCAGTACCGAGCAACCCACCTACCTCTGGCTGTGGGACCACATCGGTGACAAGTTACCCAAGCGTGTGAGCAGGAATGCCGAATCGGACTCGAGTTGGATACCGCCCGTAGAGTTACAGGGAGCCCTGGAGTCCTTGCACCGGAGCTATGAGAAGCGGTTCCAAGTTTGGAAGCGGGATCTCGAGCCGCACGGCGAGCCACCCCCGGTGATGATTGTGATCTGCCCCAACACGGTGGTCTCGAAGCTCGTGTTCGACTGGATTGCCGGCCAGGAGGTGGAGCTGCCGGACGGCAGCAAAGGAATCCGCAAGGGAAACCTGGACTTGCTGACCAACGTAGCGAACGGCACATGGCTGGATCGACCTCCCACGATCATCGTTGACTCCGCTCAGCTAGAATCGGGCGAATCGCTCAAGAGCAACTTCAAACAAGCAGTCTCCCAGGAAATCGAGACGTTCAAACGCGAGTACAGCCGCAGGAATCCCGGGGCAGATCTTGAGAAACTCACCGACGAGGATCTCCTCCGTGAGGTCATGAACACCGTTGGGAAGAAGGGCAAGCTGGGGGAGACCGTCCGATGTGTGGTGAGCGTTTCGATGCTCACCGAGGGATGGGACGCTAACACCGTCACCCACATCCTCGGCATCCGGCGGTTCGGCAGCCAACTTCTGTGTGAGCAGGTCGTTGGTAGGGGTTTGCGCCGGCGTAGCTACGAGGCAAATGCCGAGGGGAAGTTCGAACCCGAATACGCCGATGTCTACGGGGTGCCGTTCGTATTTATACCAACGGATCGAACTGTTTCGGGATCGAAACCCGCACCGCCGGCAATCGAGGTGAGGGCTCTGCCGGAACGACAAAACCTCCGCATCGTATTCCCAAAGCTCGACGGCTACCGGGTAGAAGTCCCGGAGGAGCCAATTGAGTTTGACCACGAGCACACCAGGCCACTTCATATCGACCGTGACTCGCTCGCCCTTTGGGTTGAATCGGCTGGCATGATCGGCGCAACCGAGGAAGTTGACCTGTCCCAAGTGCGGAATACCCGCTCACAGCACATTGTCTACGCGGTGGCAGCCGAAGTGCTCCAACGGTTCTTCTCGGGCCATGACGGAGCACTCAAGCCGTGGCTCTTCCCCGCTATTGTCGATGTAACACGACGATGGTTCGAGCACAAAGTAACGTTCGCGGCGGACACGCCCCCAGGTGTACTTCTGCTGGCCCAATACAAAGCTACCGCTGCCGAAGCCGTATACAACGCGATAGTGCGATATCCGGATGCTCGACAGGAGATAATTCTTCCAATGTTTCGCCGATTCGACAACCGAGGATCAACCGACAACGTCTCCTTCCTCACCCGCAAGGTTGTTGTGGGGACCGAGCGATCCCCGGTCAACTATGTGGTGCTCGACGGACTCAGGGGTAACACCTGGGAGGAAACCGTCACCGACATCCTGGAAGGTGACACGGAGCGAGTCTCGTCGTATGTCAAGAACGATCACCTCGACTTCGATATCCCCTACGTCCATGAGGGACGCAGCCACCGCTACTTGCCCGACTTCCTTGTGCGTCTCGTTCAACCCGAGGATGACCCATTCACCCGCACGCTCATCATTGAGGTATCAGGAGGTCGGAAGAGCCCAGGAGCCACCGCAGCCAAAGCCAAGACGGCTCGGGATCACTGGTGTACGGCGGTTAACAACCACGGAGAGTGGGGGAAATGGGGTTACGTTGAGATCGATTCAATGACAAACGCTTCCGAGAGGATCGGCTCTGCGATTGACGCGTTGTATGCAGATGCCCCAATCATCGGTGAACCGATCAGGTAGGAGTACTCCAATGGCACGCCGCAGGACCCAGCAAGGCCCGACACCCGTGGACGCGATCGTCCACCCGGACAAGAGAACCAACATTCCAACCGCCGATGCCCGAGACATGGTGGCACCGGAGGTAGAGGAGGTCGTCGAGGTCACCTATCCACGCCACATCCATTCCCCGATGCTGGTCTGGAAGGGCAAGGAGGAGCTCGATAGTCATGACCTCCAGGTTGACGCACCCCCGATCTACATTCAGGAAAAGATCGACCCGCGGGTCCTCATCGAGAACCTCCGAAAGACGGCTTCGGCGGGGGAGCCCGATCCCGAACTCACCCTCTTCGACAATTTCGACGGGCTGGGTGAACTGGACCTCGTCGAGTTCTACAAGCATTCGGCCAACTGGTCCAACCGGATGATACTGGGTGATAGCCTCCAGGTGATGGCCAGCCTCGCCGAACGCGAACGGCTCCGGGGAAAGGTTCAGATGATCTACATCGACCCGCCTTACGGGATCAAGTTCGGCTCCAACTGGCAGGTATCAGCAAGGAAGCGAGAGGTCAAGGATGGAAAGGTTGATGATGTCGCTCGCGAAGCTGAGCAGGTCAGAGCGTTTCGAGACACCTGGGAACTGGGTGTTCATAGCTACCTGTCGTACTTGCGCGACCGAGTGGCTATTGCTCGCGATCTACTGACCGCTAGCGGTTCGCTTTTCTTGCAGATCGGTGACGAGAATGTCCACCTGGTGCGAAACCTGCTTGACGAGGTATTCGGGGCCGAGAACTTTGTGAGCTTGATCTCCTTTGTCACCACGAGTGGTTTTACGCAATCCAAGGCGCTCCCCCGCAATGGCGACTACCTGCTTTGGTACGCCAAGCAGCTTGATAACCTGAAGAGCCGTCCCCAATGGGTCAATGCGCCTGACAGGCAGGGATACCGCTGGTTGTTGTTTGAAGATGGAAGTAGTCGTGGGCTCAAGGCAACGGAATCTGCTGAAAATATACCCAAAGACTCAATTCTCTACAAGGCCAGTGATTTGAAGTCCCAGGGGCCAGCATCAGCCGATCAAGCATTCACTTATGCCGGTAAGACTTACAGACCGGGCCCCAACCACCACTGGAAGGCATCTTATCCCGACGGCATGAATCGCTTAGCTTATGCAAATCGTATTCATGTAACAAAGGGTAGCATTCACTATCGACGATTCATTCAAGATTTTCCTTATCAAAAAAGAACCAACTTTTGGGATGACACTGGAACAGGTGGATTTACCGATGACAAGATCTACGTGGTCCAGACCAACACAAAAGTTGTAGAGCGATGCCTGTTGCTGGCAACCGATCCCGGCGATCTTGTGCTGGATCCGACCTGCGGCTCGGGCACCACCGCCTACGTGGCTGAACGTTGGGGGCGACGATGGATCACCATCGACTCCTCGCGGGTTGCTCTGGCGTTAGCACGTCAGCGATTGATGGGGGCTCGATACCCCTATTTTCTGCTTGCCGATTCAATTGAGGGATGGGCGAAGGAAAGCGAACTAGCAGGTATGGAGTTACCGACCCAGGAGATGACCAATGACATCGGGCGAGGTTTCGTGTACGAGCGTGTACCCCACATCACGCTTGGGTCAATTGCCAACAACCCCGATATCCACGATGGGATGAAGCAGGAGGAGATCGATGCTGCGATTGCCAAGCACGCTGATCAGGAGTTGCTATACGACAAGCCCTACGAGGATCCTCACAAGGTTCGAGTAACAGGACCTTTCACGGTTGAGAGCCTCTCACCACACCGCAACCTTGCCAGCCCTAAAACCTACAAATCGGATGACAATCTTACATTTGGCGATACCGAGACTATCTTCGAACAAATGATCCTCGAAAACTTACGAACAGCGGGTATCCAGAACGGTCGTAGGGCAGAAAGACTAGTATTCGACATGATCGAACCATATGCCAGTACACATGTGCAGGCGGTTGGCATCCGTGAAGGTAGCGCACCCAATCACGTTGGGGTATCTATCGGGCCCCAGTACGGGACGGTTGCCCCATCCTTTGTGAAGAATGCTGTGAGAGAAGCCAACAAGGACAAAGACTTGGACCTTCTATGTATTCTCGCGTTCGCCTTCGATCCCCAGGTGTTGAACACTGATGAGGACTACGTTGCCACCGACGAGAGTTTCGATGTCGCTGCCACCAGGTCTCTGGGCCGTATCCCCGTTCTACTCGTTCGGATGAACGCAGACCTGCTGATGGGCGAGGAACTCAGGAAAACCGGGGCCGGAAACCTATTCACCGTCTTTGGAGAACCGGACATCGAGATCCGAGAGGAAGCTGGCGAGGTTGTAGTGGAACTGATCGGAGTGGATGTCTATGACCCAACCACCGGTGAGGTGCGCTCGGACGGGACGGACAAGGTCGCCCTCTGGATGATTGACACCGACTACAACGAGGAGAGCTTCTTCGTCCGCCACTGCTACTTCACCGGCGGCCAGAAACCTTACAAGCGACTGAAGACAGCGTTGAGAGCAGATATCAATGATGAGGCATGGGCCACCTTGTACTCGACGGTGAGCCGACCATTCCCAAAGCCATCCACCGGCAAGATAGCGGTGAAGGTCATCAACGACTACGGCGACGAGGTCGTCAAGGTCTACGAGGTTGCTTGATCCGGATTTACATGGAAGCTGTCCGGTTGATCGCTGCGATCAACCGAGATGAGGAAGCCGGCATCGAGGATCACAACCCGTAGCGGTCGGCCATGGCAGCGACTTCCCCGTCCGAAATCGGTCCTTCCTCTTCTTCCCATTCGGTCAGAAACCCTCGCAGGGCCTCCTGGCGTTGCCACTCAAGGGCAAGGTTGCGAAGCGCCTGGCTAATGGCGCTTGAACGGCCTCCGTACTCGGGGGCGAGAACGTCAAGGATCGCCTCGTCCTCATCGTCGAGCCTGACGGTGGTGGGTCGCATCAACCCAACAATAGCCCAGGCGTGCGACAGCCCCAGGCCCGGAAAACACGGCTATGGGCGGTTGGGTGCTCCCGGTGTGGGGTTGTCAACGGTTCGGAAATTCCCGGTTACGTCGGGGATGCGGGCGTAGCTCTGGCCCTGGCCTTCGATGACACAACCGACTAAAGGAGCAAGACCAGTGGGACACCGCAAGTTTACTGACATCGTTGGCGATATCAGCCCCGAGCGACGGCAGGCTCAACTGGTGATCGCGACAGGTCGGCCATGATGGTCAGTCTGAGGTATTCACAATCTACCTGTGGAGGTAGTTCAGTACGGCACAGAGTTTGTATGCGGGTGAGCGTGCCCGCATCGAGGTGATGTCTCTTCTGGGATTGGGCGCTACGCAGTAAGGAGGGCAGCGGGGATGATGCCGATTTTGTCGGGGCGGCGGTAGGCCTCGGTGCCCGTGGTGATGATGGCTGCGTCAAGGAGATCCTCGCCGATCGTGTTGGCAAGCCAATGAAGATGTCGGGTGTCGTTGTCATGGATTGTTGCGGCGAGCTTCACCTCAAGGGCGACAACCCGGCCATCCCTGCGTTCCACGATTAGGTCGATCTCGTGTTCGCCCCCGTGGGTGCGCAGGTGGCTGACTCGAGCCTCGTTGGCCTGTGCGTAGGTGCGCACAGACAGGGTCACCAGCGACTGGAACAACGCGCCCAGCAGTGTGCCATCACGGGGCACGGGAGGTCCTGCCGGTTTGTTGCCCAGGAGTGCGTCGGTATCGGTACCCAGTAGCCGAGCTGCAAGTGCGGGGTCAACAAGTTGGTGGACAGGAGAGGCGCCGAGGCGACGCAATCGATTGCGGGACGGTGCCCAGGCCGGAACATCTTCGATTATCCAAAGCCCTTCAAGGGTGGAACGGTACGGGCCCGTGGTGGTTTTGGCCGGTTTGTCGTCCTCGCCCGGGGTCGCCGCATCCCGAATCACCTCGTAGGACGCGGTCGTGGATAATGCGGCAGCATAAGCGCTGAGCCACCGGCGAAGTGCGCCTCGGTTCCGCACTCGGTGACCGGCTTCAACGAAATCCCGCTCGACAATGCGGTCGATGTAGCCATCGAGCTGCGACCGAAGCAGCCGGCCGCTGAGCTGGCGTATGGCGGGAAACCCGGACCTTGTGATCTCCTCGGCATAGTCGGCCAGCCCGATCCGACTGGCTCCCCCGAGTGCTGGAAGTGAGCCGGAGAGCATCTCGGCGAGTCGTACCGAAGGAACCTCAAGGCCTCGCTCCGCCAGAGACATCGGTCGCATACGCACCGTGAGGATTCGTTCGGCACCCGAGTGGATGGGAGTTTCGGCAGGTGCTGCCGAGCCGGTGAGCAAGAACCTTGACGGTGCCGGGTCACTATCAACCGCCCGGCGGACCAGGTCCCACGAAGCTGGTAGCCGTTGCCACTCATCCACGAGTACCGGTGGATCACCGCTGATCAGACGCTCCGGAGCGGCACGGAAAATCTCCAGTTGCCCCGGGTCGTCCAGCCGATGAACAGTGCCTGCACGTTGCAGCGCCGTCTCGGTCTTACCCACAGCCTTGGGGCCCTCCAGTGATACTGCCGGCAAGCCCGTGAGAAGCTCATCAAGTTCCTCGTCAACAATCCGGCGCTGATACCCCACACCACAAGACTACCGAATCGACGGAAGATACACTACTAATCAGACGGCTACTAGCTGACAATTTGGACGCGCAGCGGGCTGTCAGCCTTCACCCTTATGGAGGTTGTTGACAGTTCGGTTGGGTGAGGAGCTCGTCACGGTCCACAGATGCCCTGCCCCCACCGTCCACGCTGCGACGGCAGATACCGTTGGGGCGGCTGGCAGGATGGTCAACCTTTCCATGGCTCAGGCCATGATCTTCATCTAACATAGGTTGAAGGACTGAGCGAGGTGTAGAGGTTGGCTACAGCGGATCAAGTGAAGGCTTTGATCAGGAGTCACGCCGCGGGCGACGACTACCAGTTCTACGCGGTCGCCCTTCAGATGGCGGCTCGGGAAGCTCGTAACGGTCATGCAGGGTACGCGCAGGACTTGCGGGAGTTGATTGACGCCGCGAAAGGGCGCTCTGCGAAGGCAGTACCTACCCCGATGGTTGCGCCGCGCGGCGATCTGGCTTCGCTGCTCTCAGTGGAGTATCCCGAACAGCGACTATCGGACTTGTCGCTGGACAAGGATGTACTGTCGGCGCTGCGTAGAGTGTTACATGAACAGAGGCAACGGGACCGGCTCAGAGCAGCAGGCTTCGCGCCTCTGCGCCGCCTGTTGCTGGTTGGCCCGCCAGGGACGGGGAAGACACTGACGGCGCGGGTGCTGGCAGGGGAGTTGCGCCTTCCGTTGTTCACCGTTCGGCTAGAGGGGTTAATTACGAAGTTCATGGGTGAGACAGCGGCGAAGCTGCGACTCATTTTCGATCAACTAGCCGAGACCGCAGGAGCATACCTGTTCGACGAGGTTGATGCGCTCGCCGGAGCACGCACCAACAGCAACGATGTCGGCGAGATTCGCAGGGTGCTCAACTCGTTCCTCCAGTTTTTGGAGCAAGACGCGTCCAACAGCGTTATTATTGCCACGTCAAATCTGCCTGAGCATCTTGACCGAGCTCTTTACCGCCGATTCGACGTAATGTTGAACTACCCGATGCCGTCGGGGGAGATCGCCAAGCAGGTGATCCGCAATCGCCTCGCCATGTTTGATCTCGGAACGGTGTGTTGGCAGCAGGTGTCCTCGATAGCAAAGGGTTTGAGCCACTCGGAGATCACGGCTGCTGCTGAACAGGCAGCCAAAGAAGCGATCCTAATTGACCAGGAGAAAGTAGGTACAAAGCTCCTGGTGGAAGCGCTCCAGGCGCGACAGGTATCGGTCATCTCACCATCTGAGTAAGGCCGGAAGGTGGCAGAACGGAACAGATCCCATGTGATAATGACGCGGGATCCCCATATCGATGAGTACAAACCGTTTGCAGCCGCTCCTTGGCTAACGGCACCGCCATCACCGTCCGACCGGGTGCAGCACGGTGACAAACTCCTCAAACAGTTTGGCATTGCCGTCGGAGAATCTCAAAAGCGCAAGGATGACCATGGAGCAGTTCGGGTTGAAGGTGCTCTCGATGGCATCTACATGGAGTTCGAGTCACAACCTGGTTTCGAGTTAGCACTGACCTCGCTCGAACCGCAACAGGGGAGCGTTCACCCTGAACTGTGCGCTGTAACGACAAGAGATATTGACGGCAAACCCACTCAGCTTGCTACTGTTTTTATTCCTGATGACTGGGTAGGTAAATTCATAAAGCGCTTTGAGGAATACATTTCTGAAGATACCACGGGCGGTAACCCAAAGAACAAAAATCTGGTCGAGAGGATCGCAGGGGTGCGACTGGCAACGCTTCGTGCTTTGTGGACCGAAAACCCAGACGAGTTCCCTGATAGCGATGTGGCAGTTTGGTGGGAGTTGTGGCTGCGTCACCGTGAGAGAGCTGATCAACGACTTTTGAGTTTCGCTGAGATCACTGGTATGGAGATAAAACATCAACAACTTGCGTTTGAGGATCGCATAGTCATGCTCGTGCGAGCCACTCCAGCTCAGCTCGGAACAGCACTCGACCTTCTTGATGACCTTGCTGAGCTTCGCCATCCGGTTGAAGCTACCCAGTTTCTGGCTGAACTGCCCGCTTCTGAGCAGAGTGAGTTCGTTGATGAGTTGGCAGGGAGGCTTGTTGTGCCACCTGATAACGCGGCTGTGACATGTCTTTTGGACACGGGAATTGCGATAGGCCATCCATTGCTCCGTGTTGCGATTTCGAAAAATGATGCTCATAGCGTCCAGCCTCATTGGGGCAGCGATGATCGTCGAGGACATGGCACCGAGATGGCCGGACTGGTGGTTTATGGGGATCTAGCCAAGTGCCTTATGGTTGGTGGTCCGGTCAATGTTCAGGGCTGGATTGAGTCGGTAAAAATCCTGCCCAACACAGGACAGAATGACCCCCAGTTTTACGGTGCCATAACTGCGCAGGCAATATCGATTGTTGAGATCAACCAACCTCAGCGGCATCGGACATTTGTTCTCGCAGTCACAGCCACCAACACAGCTATGTACCCTTCACATCTTGGAGAGCCGTCGGCGTGGTCATCCACCATCGACGCTCTTGCAGCTGGCCGCGCAGTCTTTGCTTCTGAAGGCAACCTGATCTATATCGACAAACCCGCTAGTAATGCGCAACGCTTGTTCATCGTTGCGTCCGGTAATGTACGCGGCCCCTACGACAGGAACCACCTTGAGCGAAGCGATATTGAACCGGTCGAAGATCCCGGCCAGGCATGGAATGCCTTGACTGTCGGTGCTTACACCAATCTATCTCACATTCACCACGAGGACTTCAAGGGTTGGAAACCACTTGCGCAAATAGGTGAGCTGTCTCCCTTCAGCCGGACCTCAGTCAGCTTTCGCACACAGTGGCCTCACAAACCCGAAATAGTTCTCGAGGGTGGAAACGCAGCGATCTCTCCGTCGAACCAGTCGATAGATACCCCTCCCGGCCTCCAACTCCTCACTACACGCTCGCCAGTGCTTGGGGGTAGGCTCCTCACCACGGCTGCTGGTACGAGCCCAGCCACCGCTCAGGCAGCTCATCTCGCACAACAACTGTCGACCAAGTACCCGCACCTGTGGCCAGAGACTATTCGGGGTCTGATTGTTCATTCCGCCCGCTGGACCGAGACCATGAAAGGCCACTTCAACGGAGCCAATCGACAAAGTACCGTAGCGAAGCTACGTCGCTACGGATGGGGCGTGCCCGACATAAGCCGAGCGCTACGGTCTGCCAACGATTCGGTCACGCTAATTAGCCAGAACCTAATTCACCCCTATCGCGACGGCAGGATGCGCGAGATGCACTTGCACAGTCTCCCATGGCCCACTGATGTATTAAGTGGTCTCGGTGAAGAAATAGTGGAGATGCGAGTCGTTTTATCTTACTTCATTGAGCCTAATCCAGCTCGGCGTGGCTGGACACGACGGTTCCGGTACGCCTCCCACGGTCTCCGATTCGACGTGCGGAAGCCTACCGAAACCACCGATGACTTTCGCAAGCGAATCAACAAGCTCGCTCTTGCCGAGGGCGAAGAACGCCCAACTTCGGAGAGGGACAGCGGTCAATGGTTGCTTGGTCCCCAAGAACGGGTGCGCGGGTCATTGCATGTTGATCACTGGAAGGGGCCCGCAGTTGAGCTTGCCGCACGCGGAGCAATCGCTGTCTATCCCGTGACAGGTTGGTGGAAAGAGCGCAAGTCACGCGACCGGAGCAAGGATGGTGTTCGCTACGCACTCATCGTGTCTGTCGAATCACCTGAGATTGAGGTAGACCTTTGGACCCCGATAGCAAACCAAGCCGATGTGCCCTTGGTGATAGAGACATAGAGTTGCGGAGCGCCTGACGAATTGGGAAAAACACGCCTACTGCCGGTTGGCAGCTCCCGGTGTGGGGTTGTCAACGGTTCGGAAGTCCCCTGACACCGGCGGCCGGCTCCGCGCCATCCCCGAAGACACCCGAGAAGTTTCCGGCAATCACATCCTCCGTATCGGTGCCCGCCCTGGAAAGCTCCAGCGTGCCGTCAACGAAGGGGGAGAACCACTCGGGGGAGGTAGCGCCGGGCGGCAAGTACCACACTCCTCCCGCGATCGCATCGGAACCGATGGCGAGCGTGGCACCGGCTTCGACCAGAGCCAGATCCACAACCAGGGTCATCCCGCTGGTGGAACCGTCCTCCTCGAAGTTCATCAACACGATGGCGGCGGTTTCGGCCACGTCCGGGAGCAGGGCCTTCTCCTCCGGGCTGGGATAGCCGGAGAAGACCCCCACGTTCTCGGCGGTTTCCTCCGAGCCGTTCAGTAGCAGACTGCTGATGGATCCCATCCCCACAGGGTCGGGGTTGAGGTGGCTGCCCCATGTGGTCTCGAAGGCAACCTCCACGGTCTCCACGGCGGCGGGGGGTGGTGGGGCTGGTGCCGACCCCGGCCAGTGCGGTGGAGAGGGGACGAGATCGGCGAGTATCTCACCCCTTCGCTCGTGGATGAACTTGCGAACCCGCTCGGTGCCGGCAGCGGCGGCTTCGGCTTCCTCAGGCAGGGCATGGAGCTGAACGATGGCCGCCATCTCGTCCACCAGGGCTAGGAGTTCATCCTCGTCCCAGGCGGTATCGAGGATTTCCTCCAGCCTCTTGGCATACGCCGCCCTCCAATCGGGGTGGCTGTAGAGGCGGTTGGGGATGGCCGACAGAGCCAGCACCGACGGGGGAGGGCTGGAGATGTTGTCGAAGGGATTGGGGTCGTCCTCCAGGTGGAAGGTGCCGTCAACACCCCAGGGAATGAACACGAAACGGCCCTGCGGCTCGCGATAGAACCAGTAGTTGTTGCGGTTGCCCGCGTACCCGTCCCAATGTCCCACCAGCACTTCGGTGGCCCAAAAGGTTAGGAACCTGTCCAGATCAACGATCTCGCCCAGCTTTTTCAACCCTCGCTCAGAGGAATCCTCCAACGCCTCCACCACTGCCTGAATGTCCGACCAGTCACCGGCATCCTCGTTGTTCTTCTTCTCGATGGTGCCCCGGTAGGTTTCGGTGAAATCGCTGACCGTGCCCTCATAGATGTTGCCCCCGGTGCTGTCGAAGTGGCGGGCCAAAAACGGGGCCTTGATCTCCTCCACCTGCACGTACAGCCCGAGGTCGCTGCCGTTCACCGACACCGTGGCGAAGTTGCAGCGCGGGGCGATATTGCCCGCGGCGGTAAACACCCGGTAGGCGAGGCAGGTATTGAGCATGGAGGGGTCCTGGACGCTGTTGTTCAAGGTCATTCTCTCGATGACCCCGCCCAGGCTTTGACCGTCCACGTACTTGTCGAAGCGCAGCTTGAGCGCGGGTTTGGTGTTGCTCTGGGATCCGATGAAACCCTTCTTGCGCACCCCGACATCGGTGTGTGTCTCGCCGTCCACCGTCACCGTGGCCGGGAACCAGGAATAGATGTCGGAGAACGGCCGGGAAAGTTCGTACTCCCCGATTTCGGCAATTAAATCTTGGAAAGTGCGGGTCTGGTTGCGCAGAACATCCCAATCCCCGGTGTCGATCTGGATGCTTATGTCGAGCACACGCTCCAGGTTGAAATAAGCCTCGCTGGGATCGGGGTCGGCCTCGATTTCCCGTGAGGCGGCCGGAGTGGCGGTCGGCTCCGATGCCGGCTCCTGCGGAGGTTTCGTGGCTCCTGGGGTAGGACTGGGCGCGACCGGGCCGGGGGAGGCCGCAGTCGAGGGAGTCCCCGCAGGGGATCGGCCGATGTCTTCATCCCCGCCACCGCAGGCAGCGCCGAACAACACCATGGCCACCACCAAAAAGGTCGATAGCCGGCGCACGGATCAAAACGTAACCCCGGCCACCGTCAAAACGTAACTCCGGCACCGGATGGGCCGCCGTGAGGCAGCGGGCCTAAGCTGGCGGTGTGACCACGACGAGAACGCCGGTGGCGGCGGTGGAGGGGCTGTTCACGCTCGACCCCGAGGAGCCCCGCCTCATCGGGGGGTGGGCCCGCAGCCGGGGCTCGTACTTCTTTCCCAGAACGCTGGCCGGATCCGACCCGGCCTGCCTGGGGGACGAAATCGAGGAGGTGCTGCTCAGCCGCACCGGCAAGCTGTGGTCGTTCACCACCGGCGAGTACGCCCCTCCCGCCCCCTTCGTCATTCCCGGTGACAAGTTCGAGCCCTACGCAGTCGCCGCGGTGGAGCTCGTCGAGGAACACCTGGTGGTTTTGGGTCAGGTGGCTCCCGGCGTGGCGGTGAACGATCTGGCGGTGGGCATGGAGATGGAACTGGTGCTCGATGTGCTCCACTCCGACGACGAGCACGACTACCTGGTTTGGAAGTGGGCCCCGGCGGGGCCGGCCACCAGAGGGGAAGGCTGATGGACGAGATCGCCGTTTTGGGCGTGGGTATGCACCCGTGGGGCAAGTGGGGCCGCAACTTCGTGGAGTACGGTGTCAAGGCGGCCCGCGAGGCGCTGACCGATGCCGAGGTGGGTTGGGACGAGATCCAGTTCGTCTCCGGGGCCAACAGCGTGCGGTGCGGCTATCCCGGCTACGTGTCGGCCTCCACGTTCGCCAACGCCCTGGGGTTCACCGGCTGCCAGTTGGCCAGTTCGTATGCGGCTTGCGCCTCGGGGGCCACCGCCCTGAGCATCGCCCGGGCCCAGATCCTGTCCGGGGTTTGCGACGTGGCTCTGGTGGTGGGGGCCGAGGCCACCCCCAAGGGGTTCTTCGCCCCCAATGCCGGCGAGCGCCACGATGATCCCGACTGGCTCCGGTTCCATCTGGTGGGGGCCACCAACCCCACCTACTTCGCCCTGTACGCCCGGCGGCGCATGGAGCTGTACGGCGACACCCCCGAGGATTTCGCTGCGGTGAAGGTGAAGAACTCCCGCCACGGGGCGCTCAACCCCAACGCCCGCTACACCAAGGAGTACGGCATCGACGACATCGCCAACTCCCCGATGGTGGCCGACCCGCTGCGCCTGCTGGAGATCTGCGCCACCTCCGACGGTGGGGCGGCACTGGTGGTATCCAGCCTGGAATGGGCCGCGGCCCGGGGGGTCGAGGATCCGGTGCGGGTGTCGGGAATCTCCACCGTGAGCCCCACCTACCCCAACAGCGTCATCGAGTTGCCCTACCTGGCGTCGGACTCGTGGGCCGCCGGCGGCGACGACACCATGACGTTCAAGGACAACATCGCAGCCCGGGCCTACGAGGAAGCCTCGGTGTCGCCCGAGGATCTGGATTTCGCCGAGGTGTACGACCTGTCATCGGCCTACGAGCTGGATTGGTACGAACACATCGGCCTGTGCGGTCGGGGTGAGGCCGCCCGGTTGCTGCGGGCCGGCGACACCGCGCTGGGCGGGCGCATCCCCGTGAACCCATCGGGGGGGCTGGGGGCCTTCGGAGAGGCCGTTCCCGCCCAGGCCATCGCCCAGGTGTGCGAGCTGGTTTGGCAACTCCGGGGCCAGGCCGGCCACCGCCAGGTAAACGGGGCCAAAGTGGGCCTGTGCATCAACCACGGCATGTTCGGCCACGGCTCCTCGGTAATCTGCACCCGCTAACCACCGGAGGAAGGCCCACCAATCAGCCTGCCCGTGGTGCAGGTAAACGACCCGGGAGGCTCGTCGGCGATTTTGTGTGAAGCGGGATTGTCAGGTTATCCTGACAATATGAGCTCGGCCCTCATTGAAGACCTGCCGGCAGATCCACTAGGCGCGCTGCGCGAGCTGACGCGCACTGAGACCGAGCTGGAAAAAATGCGACAAAGCTGGGTAGCCGCGGCCCGTGCATCTGGTGCGACATGGGAGGAGATCGGAGAAGCACTCGGCATGACTCGTCAATCGGCATGGGAATACTACGCCTCCAGAACCAGAGCCGATCTGGTGGCAAACTCTGCGGCCAACTCCGAGCTTTCAGGTGATGAGGCATTGAATCTGGCAGTGGAGGAGGTTCGGATGGTGCGGCGCAGCCGGCACGCTCGCTGAGCCAGCTCTGCCGTGCGGGTGGTGTTGGATGCCAATGTATGGGTATCGGCTTTGATCCAGGCCGGCCCATCGCAGCGGATCGTGATGCACTGGCTTGCCGGATCGAACCACTTCGAGGTCGTCATATGTCCGATGCTGATCAACGAAATCACTGATGTGCTCACCCGGCGTCCAAGAATGCGCAAGTGGGTCAACATAGATATTGCCCAACGTCTCATCGAGACAATCCAGGTTCTTGCCGATGTCGTCCCCAACCCCCAGGTTATTGAACCTACGACGCGTGACGTTAACGATGACTACCTTGTAGCCCTCGCACGAGAAAATTCCGCCGACTACATCGTTACGGGCGACAAGGACCTGCTCGAGTGCCTGGAACAGCAATCACCAGTGATAACGCCGCTCTTGTTTGAGAAGCTGATAGAGAAGTAGAAGGGACCACTTGCCCCGGCCGGTTTCCCGATTCGCGTCTAGAGTGCTGCCATGGCACCGCCTGATCTGCTCAGTTCCGACGAGGACCGCTACGAGGTTTACCGGGTGTACCGGAACGATTACCCGTGCTTCCACGATGAGGCCTCCGACACCTGGTTCGTGAGCCGTTATGCCGATGTGGAGCACGTGTTCAAGAACCCGGCGTTCAGCACCGACATGTACGAATGGATGATCGAGCCGGCCCACGGCCCAACGCTTCTGTCCAAGCACGGGGCCGAGCACTCCCGCTACCGGAACCTGGTGGCACCTTTCTTCCGGGGGGCGCTTCTGGAGAAGGACTTCCTGCCCATGATCGAGGCCCAGGCCCGATCCATGATCGATCAGTGGCACACCGATGGCCGCTGCGATCTGGTGGAGGGGCTATCGCGATACCTGCCCATCAAGGTAATCGTGTCCATGCTCGGACTGCCCGATGAGGATCATCCCAAGTTCCAGCACTGGTACGAGTCGATCAACCGGTTCGTGTCCAACATCAACCAGGATCCCGAGATTATCGCCGAAGGGGAGCAAACCCGGGAGGAGTTTCAGGAGTACCTGATGCCGGTGATCGCCGAGCGCCGCCGCAATCCCGGCACAGACCTGCTGTCGAACCTGGTCAACGCCCGGATCGATGACCAGGGCCTGTCCGATTTGGAGATCAAATCGTTCACCAGCTTGCTGCTGACGGCAGGGGGAGAGACCACCGACAAGGCCATAGCCAGCCTTTTCAAGAACCTGCTGGAACATCCCGACCAGTTGGAACAGGTGCGTAACGACCGCTCCCTGGTGACCATGGCGGTGGCGGAAACCTTGCGTTACAGCCCACCGGCGCATTGGATCCAGCGTTTGCCCCACGAGAAGGCCGATTTGCCCTCGGGCACCGGCACCATTCCCGCCGGGGCCACGGTGACGGGCATCATCGGCGCGGCCAACCGGGACGAGCGCAAGTACACCCACACCGATCCCGAGCTGTTCGACATCAACCGCCAGGACCTTCCGGCTTCCAGCGCATTTGCCGCCAACGCAGAACACACCACATTCTGCTTCGGTCGGCACCACTGTGTGGGCTCCTACCTGGCCAAGGCCGAGATAGAGACAGCGCTCAACATGGTTTTGGACTGCACTCAGAACCTTCGCCTAGCCAACGGCTTCGAGGCGAGGGAAGTCGGGGTGTTCCTCAGGGCCCCTGCCGAGCTTCAGGTGGAGTTCGACCCGGTTCAACTCGCGGATGGGTCCTGAACGCAACGAGCGGGGAATCCAGCGGGATTGGTACGGCGCGGGGGCGGTTGCCTAACATCGTTGGATCGAACCGGCCAGACAATCGGGTTGCCGGCGAATCTAGGAGGGATTGATTTCGATGAAACGTTCATTGTGGAAGCTGCTCATGGCATTGCTGGCGTTGACGCTGGTCGCGGGAGCCTGCGGCAACGACGACAGCGATGCCGGTACTACACCCACCATCGACCAAAGCAGTGACGGCGACGATGCTGGTGACGGTTCCGGCACCGACAGTGACGACACCGATGCCGGCGACGGTGAAGACCACTCCGACGCTGACCACGACGACGGTAGCGATGCCGACCACGACGACAGTGACGGCACCGCAACCAGTGTCGTCAATACCGGTTCGGACATCACCATCGGCTACCTCCAGTGGATCTATGCCGACGAGGCCGGCAAGCGGATCGAGGATGCGGCCAAGGAGGCCGTGGACTTCTTCGGCTGGAACTACGAGACCTGCGACGCGGCGGGGGATCCGGCCCAGATGCCGGTGTGCGGCAACCTGCTCCTGGACAAGGGCATCGATGTGATGCTCACCGACGGCATCCCCGAGGCATTCATCACCGATGTGCTCGAGCGGGCCGCTGAAGAGGATGTACCCGTGCTATCGGCGGGCGGCGAGGTGGAGCCACGCGACCACTACGTTGCCAGCTTTGCTTCCGACGACACCGATCTCGGCGTGCAGTTGGCCGAATACCTGGTGGACCAGTTCCCCGATGGGGCCCGCATCATCGTGCAGACGGTTCCCACCGCGTGGAGCGACAAGCGTATCAACGGCCTCAACTCGGTTATCGCCGGAACCAACATCGAGATTGTCGACCAGTGGGAGGCTGATATGGCCGACCTGGTGGCCGGTACCGAAGCCGATGTAACCACAAAGATCCAGCAGTTCGATGACATCGACGCAATATGGATCAACTTCTCGGTGGCCTCGATCGGCGCGGCCCAGGCCATCGGTGCCCTCTACGAGGCCGACGACCCGGAACGCCCCCAGATCCTGACCTTCTACGCCAACCCCGGCACAGTCGGCGACATCCGCACCGGACGGGTGGATGCCGCAGTGGACGAGAAGCTGGAATGGCAGAGTTGGGCCCAGGTGGATGCCGTGGCGGCATGGCTGGAGAACGGCACGATGCCCAGCCAGGAGCGAGCCCCCACCTATGACGGGCGCAACTTCTCGGTGCGCCAGGTTGTCACCATCGAAACGGTGAACGCCATGGATCCCGAGAGCACCGAGGTGCCCGCCCCGGATCCGCCCGGTGACTACGAGGAGTACTTCCGCAACAAGTGGTGCGAGGAGTACGACGGGCTGCCCAACTGCTGAGGCATCAACCCCGCAAACAGGGGCACAACTGATTCATTGATCGGGCCGGTGGCAGCAACCCCTGTCGCCGGCCCGATCGCGTTCAGCGGCTAATTTCAACACGGGGGAGGATGCCAATGGCCGACACCAACACTGTCCCGACGCAGCGGGATTCAAACATTGCCGGTTCGGGAGCCTTACGCAGACGCTTCGACCCGCTCATGTTCATATCCACCTACGGGGTGCTGATCACCCTGGTGGCGTGCATCGTGATCTTCTCGGTACTGGACAGCCGCTTCTTCGAGATGGACAACTTGCGCACCCAGCTCGGCCTGGCCGCTCCACTGCTCATGCTCTCGCTGGGTTTGACCGTGGTGCTGGCCATGGGCGATTTCGACCTGTCCATAGCCGGCACGCTCTCGGCCACAGCAGCCGCCATTGTGGTGCTGATCGTGAACCACGACTGGCCCTGGGGACTGGCGGTGCTGGTCGGGATGGCGTTCGGGCTCGGCATCGGGGCGATCAACGGTCTTTTGGTGTCTTACATGCAGATGCCCTCGTTCATCACCACCCTGGCCACCTTCTTGATACTGCTGGGGATCGAGTACACGATCAGCGACGGGCGCAACATCACCGGTGCGGCTGACATGCCCGATCTTTATCGGGACCTGGGTATTGGTAAGCCCGAACCGTGGACGGAGTTCACCTCACCGGTGTGGATCGCCGCCGGTTTGGCCATCATCTTGTGGCTGATGATGTCGAGAACCGAGCTGGGGCGGTACATGTATGCCATCGGGGGTAACCCGGAGGCAGCCCGCCTGTCGGGTATCAACGTCAAGGCGTTGCGGGCATTGGGCTTCATGGTGGTGGGGTTCGTGGCGGTTGTGGCCGCAGTTTCCCAAACCGCCCGCACCGCTTCCTCCATTCCCCGGGTGGGTATCTCGTTGCTGCTATCGGCCTACGCGGCCGCCTTCTTGGGGGCGGCGGCATCCCGGAAGGGCCTTTTCAACATTCCGGGCACCGTGCTCGGGGTTATCTTCTTGCAGGCCGTGCAGTCGGGGCTGACCATCCTGGGTTACGACCGCGACATCCTGGACATCTCCCGAGGGTCGATCCTGGTGCTGGCCATGCTGCTCACCGCGCTGGGAGCGAAGCGGAGATGATTGCTACCGCATCGGCGAACAACGTGCCCCTGCTGGAGATCTGCGGAGTCACCAGATGACCGCCGCTGTTTTGGCGAACAACGTGCCCCTGCTGGAGATCTGCGGAGTCACCAGATGACCGCCGCTGTTTTGGCGAACAACGTGCCCCTGCTGGAGATCTGCGGAGTCACCAAACGCTACCCCGGTGTGCTGGCGGTGGACGATGTGTCGGTCTCGCTGGGGGCCGGCCAGATCATCGGTCTGGTGGGCAAGAACGGGGCGGGTAAGAGCACGCTCATCAAGATCATGGCCGGGGCCGAGCGGGCCAACGAGGGCCACCTGCGGTTGAACGGCACGCCACTGGATCTGCACCACCCGCACGATGCCACGGTTGCGGGCCTGGCCTTCGTCCATCAAGACCTTCAAGACGTGGGCGATCTGTCGGTGGCCGAGAACGTGATGCTGGGTCTGGGTTACCCCCGCAAGTTCGGCCTGCTGGTGGACTGGGCGGAGTTGTATAGCCGGGCTGCGGAGCCCATAGCCCGGTTGGAGGTGGATATCGATCCCCGCCGGGCGGTGGGCGAGCTGAGCGTGGCCCAGCAAAGGCTGGTGATGATCGCCCGGGGGTTGGCCCAGCAGGCCCGCTTGCTGGTACTGGACGAACCCAGCGCGTCGCTGACCGATGAGGAGATAGAGCACTTGTTCACGGTGGTGCGGCGGCTGCGAGACGAGGGCATAACCGTGGTGTACGTGTCGCACCGGTTGGAGGAGATATTCGAGTTGACCGAGCGGGTAATCGTGATGCGCAACGGGCGTTTGGTGGCCGACGAGCCCACCGAGTCGCTGGATCGGGGCTCTCTCATCGCCCATATCACCGGCCACGAGCACGCCCGAACCGCAACAGAGCGGCGAGCGAACCGGAAGGTGGGGGGGCGGCCCGATACCGAGGTGGTGCTGGAGGTTCACCGGCTGAGCGCGGACACCGGCGTGCATGATTGCTCCTTTGATGTGCGCAAGGGGGAGATCCTCGGTTTGGGTGGGCTGGTGGGCAGCGGGCGCACCGAGTTGGTTCGGGCGGTGTTCGGCGCCGACCATCGCCAGGGGGGAACGGTGCGGGTTCACGGCACCGAGGTTGCCGGTAACAATCCATCCAAGTCCATGTCATCCGGTCTGGCGCTCTTGCCGGAGGATCGCAAGACCCAGGGCAACATCATGGATTTCAGCGTGCGCAACAACATCACGCTGGCCTCCCTGGATCGTCACCGGATTCGCCGTCAAGCACCGGTTCCCTCCTCCCGCTCGGAGAAGCAGGCCGCCGGCAGCCGTATCGGGCGGCTCAGCATCGCCACCCCCAGCGACCGCCAGCTCGTGCGCCTGCTTTCGGGCGGCAACCAGCAGAAGGTGGTGATCGCCAAGTGGCTGGAGCAAGGGGCCGACGTGTTGATCTTCGATGAGCCGACCATCGGGGTGGATGTGGACGGCAAGGAGGAGATCTACGACATCATGGAGGAGCTGGCCGCCGAGGGAAAGGCTGTGGTGTTCATATCCTCGGAGTTCTCCGAGTTGGTCGGGGTGTGCCACCGGGTGCTGGTGCTGGGCGAGGGGCGGATTGTCGGCGAGCTGGAGGGGGATGCGGTAACCGAGCCGGCCATCGTGGAGGCCTGTTACAGCCAACGCTGACGGTCAACCTCCGCAGGCAAACCGCGCCGGTAAATCGGGAGTGCCACGATCTTGTCGCAGTGAGTCGGTACCATCGGCACCTATTGATGTTCGTTGATGTTCGCCGAACCGTGACGAGCCCGATCCCTCCAGGGGTGCCAGTGAAGAAACTACTGATTCTGTTCTTGAGCGTGGTTCTGGCGTTGTCCGCCTGCTCCGACAACAGCTCCAACGTGCCGGTCACCGGCTCTTCACCCGTGCCGGTCAACGGCTCTTCGGAAACACCGGTCACCGGCTCTCCGGAGGCAGAAGCGGTTGGAGGCCGGGAGAGCAGCGGGGAAACCGGGTCCGAGATTGCCGAGCGCCCGCTGCCGGTGGATCCCGAGGTGAGGATCGGTACCCTGGACAACGGGCTCACCTACTACCTGCGGTCGAACGACAGCCCCGGCGGGAGCTTGTCGCTGCGGCTGGCGGTGAACGCCGGGTCGCGGAACGAAGAGGTCCCGGGTAGCGGGATTGCCCACTACCTCGAGCACATGCTGTTCAACGGTACCGAGAAATTTCCGGGCAACGAACTTACCGAAACGCTTCACAGCATCGGAATAGAGTTCGGACCCGACATCAACGCCTACACCACCTACGACGATACCGTCTACGAGTTGGATCTGATTATCGACCAGCAAGAGCAATCGGTGGCCACTGCTTTTGAGGTGCTGTCCCAGTGGGCCCACGCGGCCACCCTCGACCCCCGAGATGTGGAAAAGGAGCGGGGCATAGTCCGCGACGAATACCGGCTCAGCGTCGAGACCGGTTCCAGCGTCATATCGTCGAAGTTCGACGACCTGTACACCAAGGACACGCCCTACGCCGGTCGGGATCCGATAGGTACGGCGGCCGGCATCGAGTCGGTAACCGCTGAGCAGCTGAGGGATTTCTACGAGACGTGGTACGTGCCGTCCAACATGGCCGTGATCGCAGTGGGCGATCTCGCCTTGGACGAGTTGGAGGAACTGGTACAGGCGTATTTTCACGCGATCCCAGCCGGTGATGGTCCTCCTTCTGCCTCCGAGTACCGGTCGGCACCGAACCAGGACCCGATTTTCGATGTGGCCACATCACCCGAGCAGGGGTACTCCTACCTGTCGCTGGATATCCGCCTGCCCTCCTGGGACTCTCGAACCGTTGAAGGCGACCGTGAACTGTGGATCGAGGAGATCATCGCAGTGATGGTCGAAAACCACTTGCAGGCCGCCTACGAGCAGGGGGGCTTGTCCCAGATAGATCCACCGCATTGGATGACCTTCGAGCACACCCGAGGATTGCGGTACTACGGTACCAACCTCCGGGCCGATGACCATTCCACCGCCCTCACCGACTACTGGTCGCTGCTGCTCAGCCTGAAGGAGCACGGGTTCACCGATGAGGATCTGGCCCGGGCCGCGGAGTCGATTGGAGCTGCCCTCGCCTCAGCGCTTCAGGCCGAAACCACCATCCAAGATTCTCAGTATGCCGACTTGTACTCCTCCCATTTCCTTGAAGGCAACGACATTGGAACCTTGACCGATACCATGCGGCGGGTCGTCAACATTCTTGAAGATATCGAGGTTGGCGAACTCAATGATCGCTACCGGCAGATACTCGACAGCAGCGGCCCGATATTGATAGCGGTGGGGGCAGATCCTGCCGAGGTGCCCACCGCAGAAGAGATGGAAGCGGCTCTGGGTAGGGCAGAACCGGGAGAGCTTCCCGCTTCGATTCAGGTTATAGCCGAACTGCTGGTTGCCCCCGACCCTGCCGAAGCCGTCTCAGCCGGCCCTCTGGATGTGTGGCCGGAAGCTTACGAATGGTCGTTCGCCAACGGGGCCCGGGTTGTGTTCGCGCCCTCGGACATAAGCGATAACACCGTCGTTCTGCTAGCGGAGGCCTTGGGGGGATGGTCGGCCATGGAGCCGGGAGACCGGCCGTTGGCGCAGGCCCTGGCGACTCGCGCGGTTAGCAGCAGCGGTGTGGGCGATTTCAGCCCCGCGCAACTGTCCAGATACCTGGAAGGGCGCACCGTTGAGGTTACCCCCTACATCTATGAAACCACCGAGGGAGTAGAAGGAACATCGGATGCTGGTGATATCGAGACCATGTTCCAGCTCATGCACCTCTACATGACCCAGCCCCGGGTGGAGCAGCAGGCGTTCGCCGAGGCGATCAGCACCGGCAGGAATTACCTTGCCCTGGCGGATTCCAACCCCGACTGGCAAGCCGGCTTGGCCTACTTGGAGGCCCGATACGGTCGGCAATGGGGCTGGTTCGATCCGCTCGCTTCCCACGCCACGCTCGACTCGCTAACTCCCGACACCCTGCTGGATGTTTACCGCCAGAGGTTGGTCGGTGTGGATGACCTCGTTGTTGTGGTAGAGGGGGATGTGGATCAAGCCACCGTGGAGCAACTGGCCCGCACCTATGTAGGCACCCTGCCCGCCGGTGAGGCCGATAGCTTCGTGAACCGCCGACCCTCCGAGCCCGAAGGGGTGATACGCCACGAGATACAACTCGGGCCCGACAACACGGCCACTTCGGCTACCTACTACTACGAAGCCCCCCTGACTGCGATCACTCCCGCGGTCGAAGTTGCCGGCGATGTGCTCGAGGTGCTCCTGAACGACCGGCTTACCGAGGACGTTAGGGAGGATCTGGGCAGCAGCTACACGACCTTTGCGGAAGTGACCCTGCGGTTGATGCCCGAACCGGTGGTGGAGTCGCTGGTCCTGGTCACAGGCAACCCAGATCGAATGGCCGATATAGAGGCGGAGATGACCCGCATCCTGGATGACATCATCTCCGGTGGTATCACCCAGGCCGAGCTCGAGCAGGCCCGATCGGTGGTGGCCGACGACTACAGCCTGATCAGCAACTATGACTTTATAAACGTCATGCTGCGGCGGGTTCATACCGATGACGATGAGCTACCCACGCCCGATCGCCTCGACCAAGAACTCTCCGATCTGGACCTGGCCGATATACAGGAGCTGGCGATGCGGCTTTACGACCCCAACCAGAACATCCAAATCGTCAGGGTGGTGCCCTAGTAGCCCAGGGATCAGGGGTGGCCACTTCGGGCAATTGTCCAGGTGTGTAGCATTTATGCTACACTTCGCATATGTTTGAGGCGGCATCCCGAGAGTTGCGCAACCAGACTCGAGCTCTGCTTGACCGCGTAGCTGATGGAGAGCGCATAACCATCACTGTGAACGGGCGGCCGGTGGCCGAACTTACGCCTGTAGCGGAAAGGCCTCAGTGGATGGCGCGGGATAGGTTCGTTCGTGATGTGCTGATGCATCAAGCCGATGCCGCACTGGCAGATGACCTGGCAGCGCTGGCCGGCGAGACTACTGATGAACTGCGAGTAATCCGCGTCTGAGCTCAGTTAGGACCTGGCGGGGATGCCCTTTGAGGTGTTCAAGAAGTTGGTGGAGGTCAACGCCGTGGCCGAGCCGGATGTGGCTGCCGGTGTCGGATCTGGCCTGTCATGGCCTCCTGTCGATTCTGCCTGATAGGGGTTGGTTCCCGGTCGCGTCCGGTAAAAGCCCAGGTAGTGAGCCGTTTAACCTTGACAAGGATTTTAATTTGACAAGGAGTATCAGTTGAGGTACTGTGCACATAATTTATCCGGTACTCATAGTTAGGGGGAACTCAAAATGGGTACGAAAACAGTTGGTTCACACGTTTTTGACCTTACCCGGGTCAACTGGATGGCGCGGTTGCTGGTGCTGGTCGCGCTGGCGCTCATGGCATGGGGGGGGCAGTCGTTGTCTCAGGTCCCCAGGCGCAGGGGCAGCTGACAGGAGGCTACAAGATCACCAAGCGGGTTGAGACTGTCGTTGCCACTCCGGCGACCGTTGCGACTGCTGGTAAGCATAATTTTACTGTCAGTAGCAGTTCGGGGTGGACTGTGCCAAAAGTCACGGTTATTGCTTGCACTTGGCCAACCGATGGCAATATTGATAACCTAGGTGTAATTAATTGTGCAGGTAATTATACTTTAGGCCTGCATACAACTGTTAATGTAAACGATAGTGGGGGTTGGACTGCTACTTTTACGGACATTGCCGTGACAAGTCCGGGTATAGCTTTCGCCGCAGCCGATAGCGCAACTATGCTAAATGCTCTGTACGGCAGTGCAATTGCCGAAGCCGGTGGCGTTCTTGTTAGAGTTGGTGCCCCCACTCCTACTGCCACCGCTACTGCCACTCCTACTGCGGCACCTCTTGTGATTTCGTCCAGTGATGTGAGTGTGACCGAGGGGGATAGTGGTACGATGAATGCGAATTTCACGGTGAGGTTGAGTGGCACACCTTCCAATAAGGTGGAGATTCGTGCTAATACATTGAGCAGAGCTGGTGAGGATTTGGCTAAGGATCGTCTTAGCGCCGGCCCGAGTGGAGCTGGCACTGATTTTAAGATGGTCAAGGGCATGAACCTTGTGTTTGAATCGGGCGCGAGCGGGAATGATCTGACGAAGACGGTGACGGTTACAGTTTTGGGCGATCAGGTGAAAGAGAACAATGAGACGTTCACTTTGCGGTTGAACAATCTTCGTTTGGATGGTAGCCATGTGCGAGCTAATGATTCTCGTGTGAGGTTCGCCGGTGGTGGTAAGAAACTGGAGGTCACCGGCACCATTGTTGATGACGATCAAGAGTCTGATACTGGCCATGTGATTTCGGTTTCGGATGTGAGCGTAAACGAGGGTAATTCTGGCAAAACGAACATGAGTTTCACGGTGACGTTAAGTGCTTCTCCTTCCCATAGGGTGCAGCTTAAAGCGACGGCGATCGGTAACGAGAGGAGCAACTCGAAGTTCGGCACTCCAACGGCCACGGGCGGGTTGGGGGAAGACTTCTATCAATATTTCAAGCAGAGGCTGATTGTGTTTGAGGCGGGCGCGACCGGTGAAGGGTTGTCGCAGACGGTGGCAGTGACGGTGTTCGGTGACACCAATGTCGAACCGGACGAGACTTTGACTTTGTGGTTGAACAACCTGAGCACCGATGACAACCGCGTCCATTTCAGCAATGGCAGCAAGGTCAACGCCAAAGCCACTGGTACCATCACCAACGACGACTAAACCTGCAAGTATGTGTGTGCGAGCGTCGCTACTCGCACACACATAAACATAACTGTGAAGCCGAATTCGGTGTCATCAGAGACTGTGATATAACCCTCGTTATACCGGTTGACCGGTGTGATGAGGGTTATATCGCGGTTAAGGGCAAGGATGAGCAGGGATGGATAGGCTATTAATGCCTTTGATTCCACAACTTTGGCAGGCTCGCTGCACGGACTCACTGGCATAGCCGTGTCACTGGCATAGCCGTGGTTGAACGGAACCCTAGACCTGGCGCTCCTGGTTGGCCCAATGCGGGTCTCGCAGGGCTCGCTTGAGGATCTTTCCGGTGGGGGCCTTGGGTAACTCATCCACGAAGGCCACCGAGCGGGGCTTCTGGTAGGAGGCCAGGTTCCGGCGGGCCGCCTCTATGATCTCCTCCTCGGTGGCACTCGTGCCCGGCTTCAGCACCACGTAGGCCATCACCGACTCACCCCAGGTGTCGTCGGGCACGCCGATCACCGCGGTCTCCAGCACGGCCTCGTGGGTGGCGATGGCCTCCTCCACCTGCACCGAGTAGATGTTCTCGCCGCCGGAGATGATCATGTCCTTGGCCCGGTCCACGATGAACACGTACCGCTCGTCGTCCCAGGTGGCAATGTCGCCCGTCCACATCCAGCCGTCCTTGATGGTTTCGGCGGTGAGATCGGGGCGGCGGAAGTAGCCCAACATGTTGGCCTCGGAGCGCACGATGATCTGCCCCGGGGTCTCGCCGTCACAGGGCACCTCCACACCATCGCCGTCCACAACCCGCACCGAGGTCACGAAACCCTCCCGCCCGCAGGAACGCAGCCGATCGGGGCGGTAGCCGTCCCGGATGGCGCGGATGTGGTCCTCCTGGGACAGGAAGCACATGGTGGTGCCCTCGGTCTGGCCGTAACCCTGGATGAGGGTGCAGGGGAACCTCTCCAGCGCCTCGGTGATCACCCGGGAGGGCATGGGGCCACCCCCGTACTGGATGTTGCGCAGGCTGGAGATGTCGTAGTTCTCGAAACCCTCCACCGCCATCATCCAGTTCAACATGGTGGTGACACCCAGGAAGGCCGACACCCGCTCGGCCTGGATCAGCTCCAGGGCCAGGGTGGCATCGAAGTTCATCAGCACCAGCGGGCAGCCGTGGGCCAGGTAGTTCATGGCCAGCACCACCGGGATGTGGAACATCTGCCCGGTGAGCATGTAAACATCGCTGGGGACGATGCGCTCGGCCACCGTCTGGTTGAGCATCCCGAAGTAGACGCTGCGGTGGCTGTGCAGCGCCCCCTTGGACTCGCCGGTGGTACCCCCGGTGTAGAGGATGAACAGGGGATCGTTGTCGCCCACCGTTGCGGAGCCCTCCGGCTCGGCCGCCGATGACGACTCCACCAGCTCCTCGTAGGAGCCGTCGCCACCTTCGCCGTACTGGAGCCAATGCTCAACGCAGCTCACCAGCCCCGACAGCTCGGCGGCCTCGGTGGTGTAGGTCCCCTGGGTTATGTAGGCCCGGGGTTCGCCGTTGTTCACGATTTTGGCCAGCTCCGGGGGGGACAGCCGCCAATTCATGGGTTGGGCCACCAGACCGGTTCGACCGCAGGCGAAGTACAGGGCGGCGTACTCCACCGAGTTCTGGCTCAAAATGCCGACCCGGTCGCCCCTATCCAAGCCCAGGCCGATCAACCCGTTGGCCAGCTTCCTGATGTGTTCGTCGAAGGCCGCGAACGTGACCCGGCGGCCGGTGGTGGAGTCGATGATGGCCTCGCCATCCGGCGTCTGCCGGGCCCACTTGGCCGGAATCTGGCCGATGTTCATGGCCGACCGTTCCTAGTAGGGCAGGTCCAGGGCCAGGAACCGCTTCTTTATCCTCCAGTCCTCGCCCACCCTCACGCAGTCGTCGGTGTACACGCCGCTGGACAGGACGGAGAGCCGGCCGTTCTCCACGGTTATGAGAACCAAATAGCTGATGGCGGTGACCGAGTCCTCGGTCTCGTTCTCGAAGTAGAGGTTGGTCACCACGTGGCGACGCTGATCGGTCTGCTCCTCCATGGCCCCGCTGAACAACCCGGCAATGGCCTCCGAACCCTCGAAGGTGATCGGGTCGCCGCCGGCAATGGTCATCTCGAAAACCGGGTTGTCGGGGGCGAACATCCCGATGAGGAAGTCGCTGTCGCCGACATCGTAAGCCACGCCGGCGTGGTTCAACAGTTCGGTTACTGCTTGCTTGTCTGCCATTGGATCACTCCATTCCCAGTTGTTCCACCGTGCCTCGCCACGCGAGCGAACCACCGTCGATCAAAATGTACGCGCCGTTGATGAAGCCGGCCTCCCTACCGGCCAGAAAGCACACCAGCTCGCCCACCTCGGACGGCAGGCCCAGGCGGGGTATCAGGGAGGTGCTGATAAGCGCCTTCTCGAACGCCGCCGGGTCGTCGGACTGCTTCACGAAGTCGGTCACCATGTCGGTGGCGATGGCGGTGGGGCCGTAGCAGTTGACCCTGATGCCGTATGCCGCCAGGTCCACGGCCAGGTTCTGGGTCTGGAGCCGGATACCACCCTTGGAGGTACCGTAAGCCGAATTGTTCGGGTAGGCGGACTGCGAACCTGTGGAAGCGGCGTTGATGATCGAAGGCCAATCGCTCTTTTTGAGGTAGGGCAGCGCGGCCTTGGAGCAGATCCAGGGGGCGACGGCGTTGACCTCCACCACCTTCTTGAACACCTCCAGGGGCATCCCTTCCAGGCCGCACTGCTCGGCCGGGGCCAAACCGGTCTCGTGAATGCCGGCGTTGTTGTGAAGCACGTCGATACCGCCATAAGCCTCGGCGGTGGTCGCCATCAGGGCCTCCACCTGCTCGGGATCGGTCACGTCGCAGTGCGTATACGCCGCAACGCCGCCGGCGGCATTGATCTCGCCGGCCACGGCCCGGCCCAGCTCGTCATTGAGGTCGGACACCATCACCCTGGCCCCCTTGCTCGCCGCCACCCGGGCGGTGGCCGCCCCTATCCCGGTCGCCGAACCGGTAATGACGAACCGCAATCCCTCGATACCCATGCATACCCCCTTGAGTTCGATGCGACCCGCAGCCTAGGCCGCAGGACAAGCAACTGTAAAACAATACAGAGCCTGTTGCACCCTCAGTTTTGAAGTGCTCCGCGCAGGATTGATCGCCCTGAATGGCCAGGATCGCCGTCTCGTGGTTCGACGCTGATATCCACCACGGAGTAGATGTCGGGGTCGTGTCCGGTTGGCACGTTCAGGCGACCGGGATCGGTGGGATCCACCACTCCAAGTGAGACCAAGTCGGCCACTCCACCTTCAGGATCGGGTTGGATGAGCCACACCTCCAAGTCTGCCCCGGGCTCGGGTTCGGGCAGATTGGCTCCCGCCATATCGATCACGTAGCCGGGCCCACCCTTGAGAAGGCTGACACTGGCTCTGGCTCTGGCACCGAGAGGATCGAAAGCGCTCGCGTCGTATGCCAGCTCGGCGCTGCGCAATACCGTCGCAGGTTCGTTTGACCCCGCTGGGGGTTCGTCTCTTAACACGAAAAACAAACTTGTCGCAATACCGGCAACCGCTAGCACGGCAGCGGCGATGCCCATCCGCCTTGATGTCCACCAATTAGGCCGCTGCCGACCCACCGATGCCTTATGGGCAGTTTCGCCAGCAGCCGTGGCGGCGGCTACACCCTCCCAAACCTGGGCCGGAGGATCCCAAAACTCCAGCTCGGTTGCATCCATGTCGCTCAGCACAGCCTCAACATCTGGCGGCTTCCCAGCATGTCTCTCAGCCATCATCTGACTCCAGGTAGTCTCGAATTATGCTAAGGCTGCGTTTTAGGTCGCTCTTGATGGTGCCGAGCGGTAGACAAAGCTGGTCGGCGATCTGGCTGTGGGTGAGACCTTCGAAGTAGTGGAGCTTTACCACTTGCCGAGCCCTTTCGGAGAGCAAGTTCAGCGCTTCCGCCACCATCAGGCGATCCCCAATGGCTTCTACCTGCTCATCGCTGGTAACCCCGGCAGTTTCTTCGTGAGATCGATGCCGGGCGTGTCGCTGTTCCGAGCGCACGTTGTCAATAATCCGGTTCTTCGCAATGGAAACAAGCCAAGCGGCCAACGCTCCCCGGGCCGGTTCGTAGCTCTGGTGGCTGCGCCACGCGCTGATGAAAACTTCCTGGGTAACGTCTTTGGCACGGCTCTCGTCAAGTGTCCGGCAGCAGAAGGTGTAGACAAGGCTGCCGTACTGGTCAAAGACCGCACGCAGGGAACCCTCCTCACCCCGGGAGAAGGCTTTTTCCATATCGTATGGTGAATCCAAACCCCGTCGGTTCACCCTAATATCATATTCTCACCGCTACTCCCGCGGGTAGCTGCTGCCTGCTGCTAGGGGGATGGGGGCAAAAGGACGGAGTCGATTACGTGGATGATGCCGTTTGAAGCGGCAATATCGGTACTGACAACGGTGGCATCGTTGACCTTCACGGTATCGCCATCGATGGTCACCGCGATGTCCGCGCCGTTGACCGTAGTAACGCTTTGACCATCCAGGGTCAGCACCACCTCAGCAGGCGCGGCCAGCGGGAGCACATGGTACGTCAACACCCCAGTCAGCAGCTCGGTGTTAGCCAACAACTCCTCAGCAGTCAGATCCAAAGCAGCCAAAGCAGCAGCAAAAGCCTCCTCAGTAGGAGCAAAAACGGTGAACGGACCCTCGCCACTCAACGTATCCACCAACCCAGCCGCCTCAACGGCTGCCACCAAAGTAGGAAACTGACCCGACCCCACAGCCACTTCCACAATCGTCCCCAGCTCCTCGGCCACTGGCTCAGGATCAGGCTCCTCGGCCACTGGCTCAGGATCGGGCGTTGTTGCGGGCATGGAAGTGGCAGCAGGCTCGGGCGAGCTTTCGCTGTCGTCGTTTCCGCAAGCGGCCGCAACAAGAGCGAAAAGCAGCAGTGCGGCCACCAGCTTGACGAATTTGCTGAATATCTGATTCATGGAGTTCACAGTAGGTATACGGTGCGATGCTCAAGTTTGGATGCAGCGGATGAACCAGTCGGACCACCTAGCACAGTTTGCTGATGCCATTGAAGATCGTCAGGCTCGGAGTGACTGTTGGTAGGGAGTGACTGTTGGTAGATTGCCCCCGTGGCCATGCTGCTAACCACACCACCCCAGCGGGCCGATGTTGACCCTCGCCCCGAGCTGGTTGTTCGCGACGGCCTCATCCTGCTGCGTGGGAGCCGGTGCGGGAATTGCCGCTATCCGATGGTCACGGCTCCGCCCCGATGCCCGGTTTGCGGTCACGATTCCATGGAACCGGCCGCCTTCGGCCCCGGGGGTACGGTGTTCAGCTCGACGGTTCTGCGGATACCGGTGCCGGGCCGCACCCCGCCGTTCACCCTGGCCTACGTGGACATGGACAGCGGCCCTCGCATCCTCGCCCATGTGAACGGTCCCGACACATCACTGGTGCCCGGCAGCCGGGTAACGCTGTCGGGATGGAACGAGCACGGCGACCCGGTCGTGCGGGAATTTAAACCATGACCGCAACAACCACAGCCGTACAGGAATTCAAACCATGACCGCAACAACCACAGCAATCTGGGGGGTGGGGACCTCGGCCTTCGGGAAGCAGACCTCCGTGGGTGGTCCCCGCCTGGCGTGGCAGGCCACGGTGGAGGCGCTGGATGATGCCGGGTTGAGCGCCCCCGACATCGACGCGGTGTTTGCCGGCACGGTGTTCGGTGACCCGGGTACGGTTACCCGCTGCCTCCAGCAGATCGGTATTGCCGAAGTGCCGGTCATCACCATCGAGAACGCCTGCGCCAGCGGCACATCGGCATTCCACGAGGCTCGCATGGCGGTGGAGACAGGCCGGTTCGAGCGGGTATTGGCCTTCGGCATCGAGACCATGACCGCCCACTTCGATGGTGCCATCAACCCCATCGCCTCCGATCCCGACGGGGCCCAGGGTTTTGCCATGCCCAGCATCTACGGCATGTCAGCCACCCGGTACCAGCACGAGTTCGGGGTAACCCCTGAGCAGATGGCCCTGGTGGCGGTGAAGAACCGTCGCCACGCGGTGGACAACCCCCGAGCCCAGCACCGCAAGACCGTCACCGTCGAGCAGGTTCTGGGCAGCCGCACGGTGGCCGACCCCATCACCCTGTTCCAGTGCTGCTCGAT
This sequence comes from Candidatus Poriferisocius sp., assembly GCF_965202595.1. Classification (GTDB taxonomy): domain Bacteria; phylum Actinomycetota; class Acidimicrobiia; order Acidimicrobiales; family Bin134; genus Poriferisocius. The sequence goes on along the minus strand of NZ_OZ241836.1, from coordinate 925,346 downwards.
TGCCGATGCCGCCGCCGCCGCGATCATCGGACCGTTGGGGGGATCCCGGGACCCCAACCAGGAAACGGCCATCCGCTCCAGCGAGCTACGCTCGGGACGGCTGTGGGACCACACCGCCGGCAAGGTATGGGGCTGGGACATCGTGGCCGAGACCGCGGCCCGAGCCTACGAAGCCGCAGGGTTGGGGGCCGACGACATCGACGTGTTCGAAGTGCACGATGCCTTCACCATTGGCGAGATCATCACCACCGAAGCGCTGGGGCTGTGCGAGCTGGGCGGCGGGGGCAGGCTGGTGGAGTCGGGGCACACCGGGCAGGGGGGACCCCAGCCGGTCAACCCGTCGGGAGGGTTGCTGTCACGAGGTCACCCGCTGGGGGCCACCGGTTTGGCCCAGATCGCCGAGATCGTCTGGCAGTTGCGGGGGATGGCGGGAGAGCGTCAGGTGCCCGGGGCCCGCCTGGGGGCGGTGGAGACGATGGGAGGGGGCACCGCGGGCATCGACGGCAACGCCTGCGTGGTAACGGTCCTCGAACGGGTGGGGGCCGGGGGATGACACGATGACCAACCAGCCGCCCACCGGAATCGACCCGCACACCGGGATCGACCCAACCACCGGAATCGACCCAACCACCGGGATCGACCCAACCACCGGGATCGACCCAACCACCGGGATCGACCCGCACACCGGGATCGACGACGAGGTTTTATCCCCGGAGCGGATCGCCGATCCCCACCCCTACTTCTCCGCCCTGAGAATCCACGACCCCGTGCATTGGAACGAGCAGTACCGGGCGTGGTTCATCCATCGCTACCACGATGTGCTCGACGCCCTGCGGGATCCCCGGTTCTCCTCCGAGCGCATAGGTCCGGCCTATGACCGGCTGACCGATGAACAAAAGGTCCAGCGCCGGCCCACCTACGACATCTTGATGGACTGGCTGGTGTTCAGGGATCCCCCCGACCACACCCGCCTGCGCCGGTTGGTGAGCCGGGCGTTCACCCCCCGGGCGGTGGAGGCCTGGCGGGAGCGGATCACCGGGGTGGTGAACGGGTTGATCGACGACCTGTCGGGCCGGGAGCGCTTCGATCTGATCGAGGATTTCGCCTATCCCATTCCCGCGGTGGTCATCGCCGAGATGATGGGGGTGCCCGCCGGCGACCGGGACCGTTTCAAGGACTGGTCCGACGATGTGATGATCCTGGTTTTCGGGGCACGGGGCGTGGGGGACCGCCGGGCCCGGGCCCAGCAGGGGCTCATCGAGCTGGCCGCCTACCTGGGAGAACTGGTGGATCATTACCGCCGGCACCCGGCCGGCAACATCATCTCCAACCTGGTGGAGGCCTCCGAGGGCGACGACAGCCTGGAAGACCCCGAAATCGTGGCCAACTGCGTGCTGTTCCTGTTCGGCGGCCACGAGACCACCACCAACCTGATCGGCAACGGGATGCGGGTGCTGCTCAACCACCCCGACCAGCTCCGGTTGCTGCGGGCCGACCCCGACCTGATCAAACCGGCCGTGGAGGAGATCCTGCGCTTCGACGGACCGTCCAAGATGGAGGTTCGCACCCTGGCCGGCGAGGTTGAGATGGGGGGCAAAACCCTGCCGGCGGGAGACATGGTCTACCTGGTGCAGCATGCCGCCAACCGGGATCCCGAGGTCTTCGATGAGCCCGACCGGTTCGACATAAATCGCGACCCCAACAACCACATCGGCTTCGGCTTCGGCCTGCACTTCTGCCTGGGAGCATCGGTGGCCCGCCTGGAGGGAACCATTGCCCTGGAGGCCCTGGTCCGCCGCCTGCCCAACCTGGAGCTGGGGCCGGAACCCGAGGTGTGGGTACCCACCATGCTGAGCCGGGGCCTCGAGCACTTGCCGGTGAGCCTGCGGTGACCGGATCTTAACACTTGTGACCCCACAAGATTTATGAGGAGGTAACAGCAATGGAGGTGCATGACTCGGTGGCGGTGGTCACCGGCGGAGCCTCGGGTTTGGGAGCCGGCGTGGTGCGAACCCTGGTGGGTAGGGGAGCCAGGGCGGTGATCCTGGATCTGCCGGCATCGAAAGGCGCAGAAACGGCGGCGCAGGTGGGCGATGCCGTGGCGTTCGTGCCGGTGGATGTGACCGATCCCGGCGGGGTGGAAAAAGCGGTGGTCGAGGCCCGCGATGTTCACGGGCGGATGGATGTGCTGGTGAGCTGCGCGGGTATCAGCTCGGGCCAGAGGGTGGTGGGCCGCGACGGCGTACCCAAGCCGCTTGAGCACTTCCGCCGCCACATCGAGGTGAACCTGATCGGCCTTTTCGACGTGATCCGCCACGCGGCCTCCGCCATGTCGGCCAACCAGCCCAACGCCGAGGGTGAGCGGGGTTTGATAATCAACATTGCGTCGATTGCCGGCTACGAGGGCCAGGTGGGGCAATCGGCCTACGGATCGTCAAAGGCGGGGGTGATCGGGCTCACGCTGCCGCTGGCCCGCGACCTGGCCCCCTGGGGAATCCGGGTGATGACCATCGCTCCGGGCACCATGGATACCCCCATGCTGGCCAACCTCGACGGGGACTTCATCACCGAGCTGGTGGCCGGCAACATTTTCCCCCACCGCCTGGGCACCCCCGCCGATGTGGGCGCGCTGGTAGCCCACTTCATGGAAAACACCTTCCTCAACGGCGAGGTAGTACGCCTGGACGCCGGCCTAAGGCTCGCAACCCGCTGACCATACCTACTCTAGTTCAGTAGAAGCCTCAACCGGGTCGGTACACACTTCGTCGGTGAGCTACTCGGTGTATGAGCAGCACCGTTTACATATGGAGGCCATCAGATCAGGATCGCTCATGATTTCGAGGGTTTCTTCCAGAGTTTCCAGGTCGTCGTAATTGATCAGCACGAACGATGGGTGGCTGTTGCGGGTGACAAGGATCCTGTCGCGTTGTTGCTCAACGCGATCGGCCATCTCCGAAAGATGGGCTTGTAACTCAGAGAAAGGAAGCACTGTGGACATTTCCCTAATATCAGGCCAGCATGCCGCCGTCGATGGTGAGGATTGCGCCGGTGATGTAGGAAGCGGCACCGGAAGCCAGAAAAGCCACGGGCAGAGCCACCTCCTGCGGGGTGGCCCAACGTCCCAGGGGTATGCCGATGCCGGCCTCGGCCACCACCTCCTCCTTGTCGTAGCTGTCCCAGCCACTGGTGTCGATGAAACCGGGGGCCACGGCGTTGACCCGCACCCCGTGGGGGGCCCACTCCCGGGCCAGAGCCCTGGTTTGCTGGAACAACCCGGCTTTGGCCGCGGAGTAGGCGGCCATACCCGGCAGGTGACGCAAACCCGACAGCGAGCCGACGTTGACTATGCTGCCCGCTTGCCGCTGGATCATCGACCGTCCGAATGCCTGGGACACCAGAAACGGGGCGGTCAGGTTCAAAGCCACCGTCTTCGACCAGCCCGGCTCGGCAATGTCGATGGCCGGGGCGGTGAACCGGGCCCCACCGGCGTTGTTTACCACAACACCAACCGGACCGATTTCGGCACTGATCCGGTCGGCAGCGGCAGCCACCGCTTCGGGATCGGTCACGTCGCATCCGGCAACGGCCACTTCGGCACCGAGGGCTCGAAGCTCGGCGGCCAGCACCTCCAGGCGATCCAACCGCCGGGCTATCACACCCACCCGGGCCCCCTGATCGGCCAGAGCGGTGGCAATGGCCCCACCAATATCGCCGGTAGCCCCGGTAACCACCGCGCCCACGCCGTCCAGCCGGAACGAGTCGCTCATCTGCTGCTTCACCTCCTCCGAACACAGACAAACAAAGCGCTCACGCCGTCCAGCCGGAACGAGTCGCTCATCTGCTTGTCTCCCGGAAACCCGGCCTAGAACTCCCGGAGGCGGGCTCCGGTGGGATCCACCTCGGTGCGCAGGATGTGCAGCTCCTCAGCGGTGGGTTGGGGGGTGACCGGGATGTCGCCGCCGGGCATCACCACCTCGAAGCCGGTGGCCTGCTGAACCTGCTCCGGTGCCACCCCCGGGTGCAGCGAAGCCAGACGCATCCGCTTGCTCACCGGCTCGAAGTCGAACACGCACAGGTTGGTGATGCACAGCTTCGGCCCCCCGGGCAGGCCCAAGCGCTCGCGGTGATCGCCACCATCGCCCCAGCCGATGCCGGAGCGGAAGTCGAGGTGCTCGGTGAAGGTGCGGGGATCGTGAGTGGACGACCACAGGTAGATGCGGGGGATCATGGCCCCTAGGTCGGCCATGCCGCCGCCGCCGGGCAGGCGAACCTTGGGGGCGTCGTAGGCACCGATCACCGTGTTGTTCACGTTGCCGTAGGCATCCATCTGAGCCCCCCGGAAGGCGAACGTGTTGTAGCGGGCACCCTGGGCGTAGGCCCAGAAGTCGAAAGGGGAGTTGCTCAACATGGCGGCCCCGCCCCACAGCGAGTCCGACAGGGTGGAGTCGCCGATCTCGCCGGGGTCGGCATCGATGGCGATGGAGCTGGCCCCCCACACCAGCTCGGGGGCATGGGTGCGCCGGGCCAGCAGGTAGCCGCACACCGGGATGAACGACACCGCGCCGTTGAACGCTCGGGTGTCGTTGCTCATAGCCCGGGAGAAGGCCACAACCATCAACTCATCAACCGTGCAGTCGTAACCGGGAACCGGAGTACTCATGCAGAAGCCCCCTCAACCCTCAAGTCCGGTAATTGGATACCAGGCCGCAAAACCGGAGCGCTCATGCAGAAGCCCCCTCAACCCGAACGTTGTTGACGGCCAGGAAATCCTCCCAGCTCGGGGGGTCCACCACCCGCCGGCGGAAGAACCCGAGGAACTCCTCAGGATCGCGAGCCGCCCGGGAGTAATCGGCGAAGAACCCGGAATCATGGGAGTACTCGGGAAAGCACGAGCAGGGATAAGCCCCGCTGGTGGCAACCGTCACGGTGTCGATCATGAACCGGGGATAGGTGGTGCGCTCCGGGGCCGCGGTGAACGCGGTGGTGTCCACCACTCGCTCCACCGAGGCCACGGTTCGAGCCGCCGCGTTCACGATCTCGCTGTCCATCCACACCAGCTTGGGGTTCACCCGGGTGTTGCCCCGGTCATCGGCCTCATGGGCGTGGACCAGGGCCACATCGATGGGCAGCCGGGCGCAGGCCACGTAGCGCTCGCCGGTGGGACCGTCCTTCTCCTCGCGCACCGTGCCCGACTCGGCGTGCAGCCCGAGCACATCGGTGCCCAAACCGGCCCTGGTGGGCATGAACGGCAGGTTGTAGCTCTGGGCCTGGAGCCGGCAGATCAGCAAGTGCTCGCTGTACTCCTCGATGTCCACCCGCCCCGACTGCACCGCGGCCCTGAAGCTGGGGGCCAGGCCCAAGCCTTCGAAGCTGACCAGCCCGGAGATCACCCGGCGCACGCAACCCCCGGCCACCAGCCAGTCCACCGCCATCCCGGCCACGATGGCCACCAGGGTCAAATCTTTCTTCTGCTGGCGCACCAGCTCACGCACCAGGGCCATGGGGGCGCTGTTCATCGACAACCCGCCGATGGCCACCGTGGCCCCGTCGGGGATCGACGCCGCGGCCTGCTCCAGTGGGGTTATCTTGCTCATCTGGTTGCTCTCATGGAATCTTGGCGCATCAATGGCCGTACTATACGACCCATGACCACCGCCCCCGACATCTTGTCCCCCCAATACGATGCCAACCCCTATCCGTACTACGAGGTGCTCCGCAACGAGTACCCCGTGATGTGGCACGAGGGCACCCAGGCCTACGTGATCAGCCGCTATGAGGATGTAGCGGGAGCTTTCCGCAATCCCAGGGTGTCGAGCCGCAACTACGAGTGGCAGACCGAGCCCGTTCACGGCCGCACCATCCTCCAGATGGAGGGCAAGGAGCATTCCTCCTACCGGGGCATCGTCAACCCGATCTTTCGGGGCAGCTACCTGGAGCGGAGCATCGTGCCGGCCATCACCAAGGCGGCCCGCAGCCAGATTGCCGAGTTCGTTGCTGACGGTGAGGTGGACCTGTGCCGCCGGTTCAGCACCAACTACCCGATCGGGGTGATCGTGCAGCTTCTCGATTTACCCATGGCCGATGTTCCCCAGTTCTACCAGTGGTACACGATGATCATGGATTTCGTGTCCAACATCACCGGTGACGAGGAGAAGAACCGGCGGGGTATGGCCGCCCGAAAGGAGATGGGGGAGTACCTGATGCCCAAGATCGCCGAGCGGCGGGCCAACCCCGGCGATGATCTGCTCACCGCCATGGTGACCAAGGAGTTCGACGGTGTGCAGATGAGCGACGACGACATCCGGGGGTTCTGTAGCCTTTTGCTGACCGCCGGTGGGGAGACCACGGAGAAGGCCATCACGCTCACCATGCGGAACCTGCTGGACAACCCCGAGCAGATGGCCGAGGTGCGGGCCGACCGCCGGCTCATCGGCCGGGCCTTCGCCGAGACGCTGCGCTACACCGGGCCGGTGCAGATGATAATGCGCCACACCGAGGAGGACGTGGAGTTCTCCGGGGGCACGGTGGAGGCGGGCCACACCCTGGAGCTGCTGCTGGGGTCGGCCAACCGGGATCCCGCCGTGTTCGCCGCACCCGACCGGTTCGACATCCACCGCTCCGACCTGGAGTTCGACAAGGCGTTCACCGCGGCGGCCAACCACACCGCGTTCGCGCTGGGCCGCCATTTCTGCGTGGGATCCATGCTGGCCCGGGCCGAGCTGACGGTGGCGATGGACGCTCTGCTGGATGCCATGGACGACATCGCCTACGCCGACGGTTACGAGCAGGTCGAAACCGGTGTCTACACCCGGGGCCTAACCTCGCTCCCGCTAACCTTCACCCCCAACCCGGACTTCGCCACTGGCTAAGGCGGTGGTTACGGGCCTTTCGTTCGATCAATGCAACGCTCGATCAATGCAACGTGGTCGGCCTCGATCTGATCGCGAAACGAGTCCGGCACTTGATCCCAAACGAACAGATCTACCCGAAAGGGGAGATTGCTTTCCTCGAACGCCTCCCGGAGATCGGACACGGCCCGCTGCTGTGCTGACGTGGCAAACACCACCATGTCCAGGTCGGATTGAGGGCGGGAGGTCAACTTGGCCCGGGAGCCATAAACCCAGACCTCGGTGTTGGGGAGATGCCTGGCGAGCAATGTCTCCACGGTTTCGCGCTGTCGGGGCGTGAGATCGATGGGAGTGGTGTCGCCTTGCCCGAACTTAGAATCAATTGACTTAGATTCAATAGAGGCATTCATCGCCATGTCCTGCCGCTCATGGTCTCGTAGAGGTCAATGGTGTCATTGATGAAGTTGGGCACGAGTTCCAGGCATGCCTTGGCCTTCTCACCGTCGTAGTCGTGCGATGTATCGGTCCGGGCATCGGCATAACGCAGCCACTGCTCCAGAGGTGTCGAGAACCGCAGGCTTTCATGCGCGATTCGGAACACCGGTTTAGGGCTGTTGGGCGGGTCAGCGACACCCAGATTCTCGATAAGGTGACGCTTCAAAACCTTCCATAGGCAGTCATAGCAGGTTTCGAATCGCTGGATGACGGACTCTGCGATTCCCTCGCGGTCCAAGCCGGAGAGCGCTGGATTGCCGCGCAGATGGTTGGCGTGCTGCTCCTCAAGGCGTTGCAGGGACTGTTCAAGTTTCCCGTAATCGATCAATGAAGCCCTTTTGTGCTGTACTTATCAAGACTCATCGAGATCAGTGGCCCGATGCTTACGCCGCAATGATACAGGTTGCCAAGTAGCCGGTCTTTGCTCCGCTGAAATTCATCGAGGGACGATGTAGCCCGCTTGGTCGCGGTCCCAGGTGTTGGGGGTGATGCCCTGCTCGCGCAGTTTGAACTTCTGGACCCGCTCGGAGGGGGTCTTGGGCAGTTCATCCACCCAGCGCACGAAGCGGGGAACGGCGAAATGGGCCATGCGGGGCACGCAGAAGTCGAGCAGTGCCGTTTCCGTCAACTCGTGATCGGCCTTAAGCACCACCACGGCCATGACCTCCTCCTCCCCCAACTCGGAGGGCACGCCGATGACCGCCGACTCCAGCACGGCCTCGCAGGTGTTGATCACCGCCTCCACCTCGTAGGAGGAGATGTTCTCGCCCCGGCGGCGCACGCAGTCCTTCATGCGATCGATGAACGTCAGGTAGCCGTCGGCATCGAGGCGGCCCCGGTCGCCGGTGTGGAACCACAGGTTGCGGAACGCCTCCAGGGTGGCATCGGCCATGTCGAAATAGCGGTCGAACATTATGTGGGGCTTCTTGGGCCGCACCACGATCTCGCCCGCGGTTCCGGCCGGCACCGGGCGGTCCTCGGAGTCCACCACCGCCACGTGGTAAAGGGCCGATTCCCGCCCGGCGGTACCGATCCTGCGCACCCCCCGGCGGTTCTCGGTGGCGATGGCCGCCTCGGTCATGCCGTACACCTCGGTCAGGTGCACCCCGAAGCGCTCCTCGAACCGCTCCCATATGTCCACCGGGCAGGGAGCACCGAAGCCGTTGCGCACCGGGTTGTCGACATCGTCGGGCCGCTCGGGCTGCTTCCACAACATCATCAAAAGCCCACCCTGGTAGTTGAAGGCGGTGATGCCCTCGACCCGGCAGCGATCCCAGAACCGGCTGGCCGAGAACCGCCGATCCATGATGAGCCGGGCATCGGCCTCCATGGCGCACATCACGCTGGTGTACTTGGCGTTGATGTGGAACAGCGGGAAGGCGGTGTAGAGCACATCGTCGGCGTGGTAACCCACCAGATCCACGGTGTGGCGGGACAGGTTCAGGTTGGCCTCGTGACTCAGCATCACCCCCTTGGAGGGGCCGGTGGTACCCGAGGTGTAGAGGATCACCGCGGTGTCCCGGTAGTCGATGTCGGGTTCGGGTGGCGGGGCATCCCGGTAGAGGTCGGCCAGATCGTGAACCGTGACGTGATCGGGAAAATCGGGGGTGCCGGTATCCTGCGCACCCCCAGCCCCGTGCCTGGGAAACTCGGGGGAGCCGGTATCCTGCGCACCCCCAGTCCGGTGACCGGGAAACTCCGGGGAGCCGGTATCCTGCGCACCCTCAGCCCGGTTGATCACCACGTGTTCCAGGTTGGGCAGGCTCCGGGCGGCTTCGGCTATGCGGTCCAGGTACTCGGCATCGCACACCACGGCCCGCGAGCGCGACTGGCCGACCAGGTACTCCAGCAGGTGACCCCGGTAGGCCTGGTTGATCGGCACCTCCACCACGCCAGCCTTGGTCATGGCGAACCAGGTGTCGATGCACTCCAGCGAGTTCTGCATCATCAAGCAGGAGCGATCACCGGGGGCCAGCCCCAGCGAGGCCAGCCCGGCCGCCAGCCGGTCGGAATCGGTGTGCACCCTCGCGTAGGATTTGTGCCGCCCCTCCACGGTCAACGCCAGCCGGTCGGCGTTCTGCTCCGCCTTGCGACGGATCCACGCCCCGATGGTTTCGTCCAACTTGCCCATGCCCTGCTGGATACCACATCGGGCCACCCGCTCAATAATGAACGTACACTGAAAGAATGAACGTACACTGAAAGGGCCAGGCAGTTGCTTGGAAGGCCCAGAAGCCGGCAGAAAGGCAAACATGAGCAACCCGCACGAGTTGAAGGAACGGCATCGCGAGGCAATCATCTCAGTGATTGCTGCCAATGACAGGGTGGAAAAAGCAGTGCTGTTCGGATCCAGAGCGACCGGAAGCAATACAGTGTCGTCCGATGTGGATATTGCTTTGTTCGGCGACTGTTTGACATTTACCGATCAGGCTCATCTCGCCGCCGCTTTGGAGGCGCTGCCCATGGCTCAGTCGGTCGATCTCGTGCTGTACAAATCAATTCAAAATGATTCTTTGAAAGAACACATCCGCCAGGAAGGCGTCACCTGGTACGACCGCAATTCAATGATGGTCAGTCGGGGTTGTTGAGGGCTCGGCGAGCGCTGGATGCGGTTATATGGGTGGCGGCGGCGAGGGCGGCTAGGGCGGCCGCGGCAATGGTTGCGGTGGCGATGACAATCGAGGGGGCGTAGTTGGGGGAGACCGAGCCGTCAACCAGGGCGTAGGCAACAGCCCCTATGGTGCCCACGGCGGTGCCGCCGAGACCGACTATTGATACCACGGCGAACGACTCGGCGGCGGCCAGGCGGCGGATGGTTGCGAGCCTGGCTCCGAGGGCGATCAGGCGCAAGCGGGTTCGGGCCGATTGCGAGGCGTTGGTGGCAACCGACAGCAGCAAGGCAACAAACGCACCAACACCGGCGATCTGGAAACCGGCGATGATCCAGGGAACCGCCCTGTCCTCCTTTTGCACGTCGTCGGCCAGGCTTCGCACCGACAGGCCGGGACGGGCACTGTTCACCACGAACTTTCTTATGATCCGTTCCGCCTCCAGCTCGTTGGGGGTGATGAAGAGGCGGGCTTCGGGCCTCGCTGCGGGTGGTGGCGTAGTGTCACCTGAACCATGCCGGGCGAAGGCACCGGCGGCTTCGGGGGCAACGGTGATCCCATCCGGCCCACATCTTTCGAGTTTCACGTACCGGCCAAGACTGGTGCAGTCGCCAACCCAGGTTTGTGTTGGGACGGCGTTGCCGATGGGTGGGGTTACGTAAAGGTCCACGAAGTCACCACCGGCTTCGGTTTCAAGTTGTTGCAGCTCGGATTCATCCAGGTAGCCGTTCACCCGAATGGCCGCGACCGTCGCTTCGGGAGGTTCGTCGTCGCCTTGCCGAGCCACGGCGATATACGAGGCGGCAACCGGGATGAGAACTGCTACACCCGCCAAAGCCATGAGCGAACGGGCCGAGTTTGCCGAGTTCCAACTCAACCGACGACCCACAAGGGTGGCCAGCGGGGAGGCTCCATTGGCTATAGCCGCTCCGAGGTGGTTGATGATCACGGGCAGGGCGAAGGTGACGCTCAGAGATGCCGCCAAAAGGCCGGTGAGCAACAAGCGTATCGCCGCTTCCCCCGACTCTGTGATGGAATAACCGATAAGGCCGATGGAGCCGACCAGCGGCAGGGCTCGCCACAGGGCGGGGGAGTGCGGGATTCGAGATGTCGGGCGCGATCCCACCCTGCTGGCGAGGTGGCGAAGACCGAGCAATCCGGCCAGGGCGGTCACAACAACGGCTGTGAGGGCAACAACCCATAGGGGAACGGCAAGATCGCCTGCGAATACCCGCTCGCCCACCAGCGGGACGGTTGTGAGCTTCGGCGCGACCCAGTACCAAACGGCGGCGGCAATGGCTGCCGCCGGCAACGCGACCACCACGGTGCTGAGCACCGATAGCCGGGCCAGGGTGAGTCGAGGGGCCCCGAGGATATGCAGCACTTGAAGCCGACGCTCCAGCCCCACAGAAACCGGCCCCATAGCCGCGCGCAAAAAACCGACACCGATGACAAGGATCAAACCGAAGGTAGCGAGGGCTACGGTCGGGCCGCTGACCGCAGAGTTGAGCCCGATCCATTCATTGGAATGTACGGCCGAGAGTCGTTCTCCAAGGGCGACATCGGGACCAACAATTCGGTATGCAAGCAGTTCGTCAGCGGCACCAATGCCGGCCTTCGCTATTGTTGCGGGGTTGTCGCCGAAGCGGCCTGCCAGCACAGGCTCAGTTCGTATCCGGCGCTCGAGTTCGGGGCTGACCAACCAATCTCCAACTTGCGCGGTCGTTGGTACACCGGGAATAACCGCACCAGGGCTTTCAATACGCCAGTAATAGACATCAAGGGGTTCCCCCTTCACTGAATCGTAATTGGCACCAAAGCTGAAGGCAGCCGGTTGGCCTTCTACTGCTGGCTCAAATGACCGTCGACCTGCCCGATCATCCACCCTTTCGGCGAGGAAGCCGGCGCTGACTCCAGCCAGGGCAACCATGGTAACCACAGCCGTCGCCACTGCGAGTAAGAGGCTCTTGAGGCGGTTTACCCAGCCCCCTCCCCAACTGGTAGCCAGAGCGATTGAACTGATCACTACTGGCGGTGTGCCAGCCGACCTTGGGTTAAGTCATAAACTTCGCCCATCTGATCGGCAACCGACTGGTCATGGGTACAGACTACTAAAGTAGCTCCGGAATCAGAGGCTGCTCCACGCAGCACCGATACCACTAATTTAGAACTCTCCTTGTCGAGCGAACCGGTCGGCTCATCGCACAGAATCACTTCAGGTTGAGTGACCAGAGCGCGGGCGATTGCTACTCTCTGGGTCTCTCCTCCCGAAAGCTGCGCTGGCCAGGCCTTTGGATTGTCGAAGCCGACAGCTTCAAGCACACCATTTACGAGATCGACCGAGGGTTTATCGCCACGAAGCAGCAATGGAAGCGCAACGTTTTCTCCGACTCTCAACTCCGGTAGGAGTTCACCGAACTGGAAAACCATCGAAACCTTGCGCTGTCGTAATACTGCTCGAGCCTTTGTCCGTGCTCTTTGAAGATCTAAACCAGCAATGCTTACCCGCCCGCTATAGGGAATAATAATCCCAGCCAAAATATGTAACAAGCTGGTTTTTCCCGACCCACTCGGACCCATAACCGCCACCCGGCTACCTTTAGTGACCTCCCAGCAAAGACCATCCAGCACATGTTGCTCACCAAATGCCAGGCTTACATCAGCACAAGATATAGCGAGGTCACCTGTGATATTCTGTGAGCAGTCTTCCCGGTGAGGTGACAAAGTCTGTTCCGTGTCCATGACACTTCGAGACATTACCAACCTCCCCCGCCTCCCGAAGAATGTGTTGCTTGCCAGTTGTCACACTGGTCGCGCCACCAAGCGCGATATTCGCAGGTTCGATGGCGTACTATTGTATAGCCCATGTTCTTGCTGGCACAGATTCCATTGTTACCATCAATGTCCTTAGCAGCATCGTCACCGTCACCCGACTCATTGTTATCGGACTTCGACTTGACTTTCGTCTTGTCGCTTTCCATATCACAAGTCATCATGTAGGTGCGGTTGTAGTAATCATAGGAGTAGTCGTCTCCCTGGTAGCTCCTTACAGCGCTGACCGCGGTCTCCGATGCGATGGGAATCACCACAGCGACAAGCAGAGCCAGCAGCATGTTTGCCAGTGCTTTCATTATGCTAAACCTCCATGGTTGTTATGTTGAGCTTCAGGTGAAACTCAGATCAAGGATGACCCTACGCTCGTAATCAGGGAATGTCAACCAAATATCGTGTCAAAAAGTGACATATTTTATGTCACTTTTTGACAGGGATAATTTTGCACAGAGTATTGACACCACTGAATTTAACATGTATGGAGAGACCGCCTGCCGGGGAACCACGCAGCTCGCGTGGCCGCGATCCCAGACGACAGTGGCTAGGCCGCCGGCGGGTTCTACCGGGTAATCAAAGACCTAGTTCGGCCCGGAGCTTGTCGGCGAGGCGGAACTTTTGGATCTTGGTGGCCGACATGGGCCATTCGTCGGGGGCGACAAGGCGAACATGGCGGGGAATCTTGAAGCCGGCGATCTCGCCCCGGCAGAACTCGATCAACTCTTCCTCGCTGGCCTCGGTGCCGGGCTTCAGCTCGCAGAAAGCGGCCGGCACCTCCTGGTACTTCTCGTCGGGTAGGGCCACCACCTGGGCGATGGCCACTGCGGGGTGGGTCTGGAGGTAGCTCTCGATCTCCACCGCGGCCACGTTCTCGCCGCCCACCTTGAGCATGTCCTTGGTGCGGCCCAGGTAGCTGATGCGCCCCTCGGCATCCAGCGAACCGATGTCGCCGGTGAAGAACCAGCCCTCCTCGTCGAAGCACTCGGCATCCTTGGCGGGATCCTTGTAGTAGCCCTCGAACAGGTTGTAACCCCGAACCCAGATCTGGCCCGGCTGGTGGGGCTCGGTCAGCGTCCGGCTGGTCTCGAGATCCTTGATCTTTATCTGGATGCCCCTGAACGGGCGGCCCGATGACACCGCCCACGTCTCCGGTGGATCATCGGGACCGGAGAAGGCCACCACCCCGCCGCACTCGGTGAGCCCGTAGGCGTTGATGTGGCGGACCCAGGGCAGCAGGGCGTGTATGGCCCGCAGGGCATCGGGAGGGGCCACGTTGTTCATCAGCCGGATGTGCTGGAACTCGCCGGCATCCCAGTCGGGATGGTTGATCATGGCCTGGGTAACCGGCGGGAAGGTGGAGAAGCACACCGTGGCCCTCTCCTCGCGCATCTGGGCGATGGCGGTGGCCGGGTCGAAGTGGGTGAGGGTTACATAGGAGGATCCCGCATCCAGGCAGCCGATGAGCGGCAGGATCGAGCTCATGTGGAACAGGGGAAGCGGATCCCAGAACACGTCGGCGGCGGTGAGCTCGAACCGGGTCCGGCAAGCGGTGACCGCGGTGCGCACCAGAGCCTCGTGGCTCAGGGGACAGCCCTTGGGCTCGGCGGTGGTGCCCGAGGTGTAGATCATCAGGGCGGTGTCCCCAACGGCCACCCGGGAGCGGAGCAGCTCCACCTCGTCCTCGGTGGCTCCATCTGCGAGGGCCTCGAATCCAGCCCGGTCCACCATGCCGGCGGGGGAGATGCTGCCCAGCAACACCACCGCCTGGAGTTCGGGGGCAACGTCGAGGCTGAGGCCGGTGGGGTCGGGGGCTTCGGCCAAACCGGGGAGGCAGTCGTGGAGGATGGTCACGTAGTCGGTGTGCTGGTCGATGATGTCGCTGGTTACCAACACCTTCAGGTCGGCGTTCTCGGTGACGTAGGCCAGCTCCCGACCCTTGAACCGGGCATTGATGGGAACGGGAATGGCCCCGATCAGCGCGGCCCCGAACATGACCTCCACGAAGTCCATGCAGTTGGGCATGAGGATACCCACCTTGTCCTGCGGGCCGACCCCCAGCCCGAGCAGCGACCGGGCCGACCGGCGGGCCGCTTCCTCGAGCGACTCGAAACTGTGGCGGCTGTCGGGGAAAACCACCGCATCCCCACCCCCGTAGAACGAGGCGGCCCGCACGGGCAGGTCCCCGAACGTGGTGACGTCGATCCAAGTTCTCATCCCCGTAGCTTCGCGTACCCGAGCGGTTTCATGTCATCCGACCGGGTGAAGCTCGCCAACCGCCGAAGAGTACCGGTCAAGGAAGAGAAAAACCGGATGAGACTGAACTTCTTGCGAGTTGCCTTGTCATTGGCCATCAAAAAGGCGACATGATGATTCTCACGGTCGCAGCTCTGAACGGAATGTTCAAGTTGCACAGTGGAGTGCGTGATTCCATACCTACCAACGATCTGACGGATAAGCCGCAACTGGAAGTCGATTCCACCCTCATAATCCGGGTCAGCCAGAACATGGGCGGTCAGCGTTAGGTAGCCGGATGTAATGGTACGAACATGAACATCATGAACGAAGATAACGCCCTCAACATCTTCTATCTCGGCGCAAAGCCTGGGAACATCCACTTGTTTGGGGGTTCCATCAATCAGCACATGGAACACCTCGGTCATCAGATTCCAGGAACTCATGAGAATCAGCAACCCGATAACCATGCTGAGAATCGGATCGACAATGTGCCAGCTCAAGCTGAGCACGAACACCCCGGACACCACCACAGCCACCGAACCCATCAGATCAGCCATTACATGCTGGAGGGCACCCCCCACGTTCAGGCTGTGTTTGGACTGCCGGTGGAGGATGTAGGCCACCAGGACATTGATCAGCAGACCGGCAACACCGACGATGAGCATGAGTCCACCCTTGATATGGGCTTCTTCCCCAATTCGATGGAAGGCCTCCCAGAAGATCCAGGCCACAATCACCCACAGGGACAGCACGTTGATCAGCGCGGCCAGAATCTCTGTCCGGTGCAGTCCGAAAGTCCGGTGAGTGGAGGGCGGGCGATCGGCGGCCCACATGGCGAACAGCGCCAGACCGATGGCTGCGCTGTCGGTGAGCATGTGGCCGGCATCGGCGATTAGCGCCAAGCTGCCCGAAGCAATACCGCCGATCACCTCGATCACCATGAAGGTGGTGGTCAAGGTCAAAGCCAGGATCAGGCTGCGGCGGCTGGCCTCCCTGAGGTCGTGACGATGGTGATGGTCGTGCCCGGGGCCATGATCGTCGTTGTGAGCACCACAATCGGACTTTTCCACTATGCCATTTTACAGCACTCGCCGATTGTTGGGGAACTGCCGACCGGTTGCCCGACCCGCTAGCCGGCGGCGGCTGACAAGCCGGCGGAGTGGGCGGCGACGAGAATGGGTCCGATGGTGCCGCCGGCGCCGGGGTAGGCCGCGCCCAGGGGGCTGGCGGCGGCGTTGCCCACGGCGTAGAGGCCCTTGATGAGGTCGCCGCTTTGATGGCGGACCCGGCCATGCATGTCGGTGCGAGGGCCACCCTTGGTGCCCAGGCAGCCGGGGTGAATGCGAACGGCGTAGAACGGCGGTTCGCTTACCGGCCCCAATGTGGGATGGACGGCGGTGGGGTCGCCCACGAAACGGTCGTAGATCGACCGGCCCCGGCCGAAGTCGGGGTCTTCGCCGGATTCGGCCCACTGGTTGAATCGGGCCACCGACGCGGCGAGCTCAGTGGGGCTGACGCCGATGACATCGGCCAGCTCAACCAGGGTGCCGGCCCGGAGTAGCCACTGGGGATCGGGGTCGCTGCGGCGCAGCGGGCCGAGGTGGTAGCGGTGGCGGTAACCGGAGTCGAATACCAGCCAGGCGGTGGCCGCCGGATACTGGAAGCCGGTGGGGTCGAAGGCATGCATGGCCCGGCCCACATCGTTGTAGTTGCGGGCCTCGTTGGTGAATCGCCGCCCCCGGGAGTCCACCATCAGCGATCGGGGCCGGGCTCGTTCGGTGAGCACCAGCCGGTGGAACGGCTGATTGTCGATGGTCTCGGTGGACACGGTCATGGCTGGGCACCACCACGCTTCGGCCATGTTGCCCAACTCGGCCCCGGCACCAAGCGCCAATCGCAAAGCGGTGCCGTCCAACCCGGGAGCGCCCACGGGCCCGGTCATCGGCCCCCGCAGGAACGTTTGAACCAGCGCCGGATTCCGCTCGAACCCGCCGGAGGCCAAGATGACCGGCCCCGCCAGCACCTCACCACCCATTCGCACCCCGGTGACTGCTTTTTCGGAACCTACCAATCCGTCCACCCCCACCCCGGTGCGTATAACCACCCCAGCGGCCTCGGCCGCCTCCACCAGGGAGGCGATCAGGGATCGGCCCATGGTGATTACCCCCCGGCGAGCCCTCTCGGCCACCTCGGCCCGGTCGAAGGTTCCGGTGGCCAACTCCCGGTAGGTTACGGGGGCAACCACGTTGGGGGCGGTGCGGATGCGACGATCCAACCCGGGCGGGACTTCTCGAGGTTGGGGTTCCACGGGGCGGTGCCCGTGCTGGGCCCCGGGAAGTTCGGGGTGGTAGTCGGGGTAGGGGACGGTTTGCCAACGCACCCCGGTGGCCGACTCCACCCAATCGGCCACCAGCGCGGCCCGAGCTACGAAATGATCCAGCAGATCATCGTCCACATCCCCCAGCCGCAGGGCTCGGAGATACCGCCGGGCCTCGGCGGGGGAGTCATCCACCCCCTCGGCAGCCATCCACCGATTGGCCGGCATCCACGCCAGCCCGCCCGACAGGGCAGTGGTGCCCCCCAGCACCGGGGCCCGCTCCACCAGCGTAACTCGGGCCCCGCCCGCAGCAGCAGCCACCGCAGCCGTGAGGCCCGCCACCCCCGACCCCACAACGATCATCGCTCTAAATGCTCACCTGCCGGCGTGCCTCCCCAGCAGGGAGCTGGAGAGCCAGCGATCGCCAAGAGGTCATACCGCGACAACCTCTATGAGAGTGTCCAGGGCGTGGAAGTCGTCGGGGTTGCGTGTATAGAGGGGGAGATTTTCGGCTAGGGCGGTGGCCGCTACCAGGAGATCCACCGCCCGCGCTCCGCGGGGTTTGCGGCCAGCAGTGCTGACAGCAGCGAAGACCCTACCGTAGGCACGAGCGGTGTTTGCTCCGAAGGGGAGTGGGTCAAAGGCAGCCTCGGTCCGTTGGAGGCGGTCCTGGCGTCGACTGCGTTCATCGGGGCAATCGGTGGCGTGCGGTCCTGCGGCGAGTTCCGCGAGGGTAACAGTGCTGATGGCGAGTTGGAGCGGGAGCGAGTCCACCGTCAGGTGCTCAAGATCGATGATGACCGAAGTGTCAAGCAGGCCCCGTTCGGGTCGATTGGGGCTAGGCACGGAGGCGACGGTCTTCTGGGCTGTCACTCAGGGTGAGCAGCCAAATAGGGGCTAGGCACGGGGGGCCATGGTCTGGTCGGCAAGCCTGTCGAGGTCGTTACGGAGCCGCTCGTACTCAACAGGTGCCGCGGCTCGGAAGAGTTCGATGGCCGCCTCGGTTCGTACGAAGCGGTGACGGCGGAGTGGGGTCAACTCGCCGATTGGTTCGCCGTTGCGGGTGATCACGAACTTCTCGCCCTCGATCAGGGCCCGCATGATTC
Organism: Candidatus Poriferisocius sp.; assembly: GCF_965202595.1. GTDB lineage: Bacteria > Actinomycetota > Acidimicrobiia > Acidimicrobiales > Bin134 > Poriferisocius. The sequence goes on along the minus strand of NZ_OZ241836.1, from coordinate 906,907 downwards.
GCCCACTTTCGTTGCGCAGTTGTCGCTGGCTGATCTGATCGCTCACAACCTAACCGTAGCACGAGGTGCTACCAACCACCATCTCGCGCCGAACTGGCCTACGGGAGCATGGCGCTGAGGGCCGCTGTGTCGAACCACTGGGAGAGGCGGCGGATGCGGCCGTGCTCAACATCGAAGACATCCACCGCGTCGAAAGCCACCTCGAGGCCGTCGGGGGTGGCACCGGTGAAGGCGATCTCCACCACCACGGTGTTGTCGGCATCCAGGAACCGGGTCGGGTTGTCGTCGTGGGTCGGAAACCGCTGGAACACCTTCTGGAAGAAGGCGATGGCCTGGCCGGAACCGGTGCGGGCTCGCGACCCCACCGGCACCAACTCCACATCGGTGGCCAGCACCGTTGCCATCAGATCCCAGTCCTCGGTGTTGAGGGCTCTGAAATAGTCCTCGACAACATCCAGGGGGCTCCCGGATCGCGGCTCTGGGCTCATGCGTCGCCCTTCAGGATGTCCTTGACCTCGCGCATGGCCCTGAATGACCAGCCCGCCAGTTCGGGATCTCCGAAAGCAGTCACGTTCCACATGATCAGATGGCGCAACCCGGCCTTGTAGTAGGTGCGGACCTCCTCGGCGATCTGCTCGGGAGTGCCGCAGAAGCAGTAGTAGTCCACCACCTTGGGGGGGATACCGGCAATGATGGCCTCGGCCCGGTCCCGGGGTACCGAAGCGGGGATCAGCTCGTGGAACCCCTCGGGCGGCTCCACCCCCAACTCGCGGAAGATCTGCGGGGGCAGCATCACCATGATGGCCCGCAGCAGCGGAGCCTCCTGCATTCGCCGCAGGGTGGTCTCGTCGGGAGCAGCCAGCACGTAGGCCAAAAGTCCGGGGGTGACGGTGTCGGCGCTCCGCCCAGCGGCCACCGATGCCTGCCGGATGGTGGCCAGGGATTCGGCGTAGACCTCGGGAGCCAGCTTGGTGGGCAACCAGCCGTCGGCCAGCCGCCCGGTGATTCGCAGCATCCGGGGACCGTGGGCCGCAGTCCAGATCGGCGGGGGAGCGGGTCCGTAGGGGGACAGGCCCAGCACCGCCCCCCTCAGCCGGTGGAACCTCCCCTCGTAATCGATGGGGCCATCGGCTGCCCACAACGCCCGGATGATCTCGATGCCCTCCTCCAACCGGCCCACCGGGCGATCGAAGCTCATGCCGTAGGGGGTGACGTTCATCATCTCGCCCGACCCGAGGCCCAGGATGGCCCGCCCCTTCGTCAGGTGGTCGAGCGTTAGGGCCATGTTGGCCACCATGGCCGGGTGGCGGCGGATCAGGTCGGTGACCACCGCGCCCACCTTGATGGTTTCGGTCTGCGAACCCACCGCGCCCATCATCAGCAGCGGGTCGAAGTAAACATGGGAGCTGGGTTGGGTCGCGGCCAGCGGGCTCATGTCCGGGGTCCAAATCGAGTCGGGGTGCCAGCCCATGAGGTGGCAGGGCCACCACAGAGCATCGAAGCCTTCGGACTCGGCTCGCCGGGCCAGATCCACCGCCCGTTCGGCCGGGGGCATGATCTGCCCCGGTACCCCGATCTCCAGATCTTTCATGGATTGAACCCACCCATGGTGAGCGCTGGGCCGCAAGGTTGGGAGTGGGTTGTCACCGGCCGAACTCCCGGCGGCGCATCCCATCGGGGTCGATGACCTGGCGAATCAGCCGTACCTGCTCGACGGTGGGCACCGCGGTGGTGGGAACCGGCCCCTCGGGAGCGGGCAGCTCGAAGCCGGTGGCTTCCTGCACCTGCTCGAACGACACCCCGGGGTGCAGCGACGACACCCGCATGTGGCGGGTATCGGGGTGGAAGTCCAGCACGCAGAGGTTGGTTATCACCAGCTCGGGCCCACCTTCCAGTCCGGCCTCCGCCCGCTGGGAGCCGCCCCCCAGGTAGCCGGCGCAGGACACGAAATCCACCTTCTCGACCAGCGAGCGAGGGTTGTGGTTGGGGTTCCAGTAGTAGAGGTGCTTGCCGATGGATCCCATGTCACCCAACCCGGCAGTGCCCGGCAATCGCACCCGGGGGGCGTGATAGTCGGTACCGATCACCGAGTTGTTGCCGTTGCCGTAGCGGTCGAGTTGGGCCGCCCCCACGCAGAACTTGGTGAGCCACCGGCCGTTCAGCGCGAAGGTCCAGAAGTCGCCGTACTGCTCCACGTACATGATGGAGTCCCGCCACAACGGGGCCTCCAGGGTGGAGGCAGGCACCCGATCGGGCCGGGGTTCCAGCCCCACCGCCCCGGCCAACCACACCAGGTTGGGGGCGTGGGTGAGCCGGGCCAACCAGAAAGCGCTGACCGGCACGAACGAGGCCATGCCGTTGCAGGCCTGATCACCATCGGCAAAGCAGGCGGCCAGCCGGGCGATCATCAGCTCGTCGATGGTCCAGTCCTCAGCCTCGGGGCTGTGTTGCCAACCGGTCATTACGCCTCCCAAGCCCTTGTGGCAGCCAGTCTCTCGGCCCCACCCACGGTTTCCAGGTAGTCGGTGTGATCGGCGGGGCCGGTCACATGGGTTTCCAGGAAGGCCGCCACCTTTGCATCGTCACCGGTTGCGCCGATCCACTCCCGGTGCATTACCGAGTCGTAGCCGTAGCAGGGGAAGAACGATGTGGGGTGGGCACCGTAGGGCACCTCCACCACCGCGTCCACCATGAAACCCGGGAGCACCGTGCGGTCGGGGTCGGCCCGCAGCACCTCGGAATCCACGATCTCCTCGGCGGTGACAATCACCGTGGTGGCCGCCTTGGGCATGATGCCCAGATCGGGCCACAAAGCGGTGGGCTCGTAGCCGATGTTGCCGAACCGGTCGGCCTTGTGGGCGTGCACCAGGGCCACATCGGGAACCAGGGCCCGGCATGCCACCACTGGCGGGCCGCCGAACGGGTCGTCCAGCATCACCAGGTTGTCGTTCACCCCGATCAGGTCGGTGCCTATCAACCCCCGGGTGGGCAAGAACGGCAGGTTCCGGGCTCCGGCACCGAGCCGGGCGTTCAGAGCGGTCTCCGACAGCTCCTCCACCCGGATCGCCCCCGCCTCCACCGCCTTGCGATAACGCTGGCACAATCCGAACTGCTCCATGGACACCGCGGCACCCACCAAACGGTTGATGGTCCCGGCCGCGGCCAGCCAGTCCACCGGGATACCGCCCACCAGGCAAACCACCCCGAGATCCTGCCGACCCTGGCGGATTAGCTCCCGCACCAGCGCCATCGGAGCCGCCTGGGTGGCCATGTTCTGGATAGCCACGGTGTCGCCGTCACGCACCAGCGCCCCCGCCTCCGCCAATGTGGTCAACTTCTCCACGCTCATAGCAGCTCCCCGATCGGGTTCTTCGTTGGCCCGACACTCATAGCAGCTCGATCATCTCTCGTCCTCCGTGCAGTTCGATCACCTGGCCGGTCGCATAGTCGGCATCGGATGATGCCAGCCAGGCGCAGGCACCGGCCACATCCTCGGGGGTGCCGGCCCGGCCTATGGGTATCAGGGCCTCGATGCGCTCGATCACCGCCTGGGGAATGCCCAGACCGGTGCCGTCATCGCGGACCCCGGTAAGGCGGGTTCCGGCGATGTAGCCCGGTGCCACCGCGTTCACGTTTATCCGGTGCCGGGCCCACTCCCGGGCCAGCGACTTGGTGAGGGCGATCACCCCGCCCTTGGCCGCCGAGTAGTTGGCGTTTCCGGCTATGCCGTAGATCCCGTTGATGGAGGCCATGTTGACCACCTTGCGGTGGTGGGACGGCGGGTTGTCCCGCTTACCCCGCAAAAGGGGGGCGGCGGCCCGGCACAGGTTGAACGTTCCCCTCAGCACCACGTCGCTCACCAGATCCCACTGCTCGTCGGTCATGGTATGGATCATCGAGTCGGCGGTGATGCCCGCGTTGTTCACCAGAATGTCCAGCCCGCCGAACGACCCGGTGGCGGTATCCAGCATGATGGTCACGGCATCTTGGTCGACCACCGACCCCGGCGCGGCCATTGCCTGCCCACCAGTGGCAACGATGGCGGCGGCAGCCTCAGCCGCGGCTTGCGCGTCGAGGTCGTTCACCACCACCGCGGCCCCGTCCCGGGCCAGCCGACCGGCCACGGCCAACCCGATGCCCCGACCGGCCCCGGTGACAAGCGCCACCCGCCCCTCCAGGTTCCGACCCACTAGAAACTGCGGGGCAAACCGAAGGTCTCGGCAATGCTGTTGCGAGCCATCTCGTTGGTGATGGGGCCGATCCGGTACAAACGGCTGTCCCGCCAGTACCTTTGCGGGTGGGTCTCCAGGGCATAGCCCATGCCCCCCAGCACCTGGATGGCGATGTCCGAGCACTTGCCGGCGTATTCGGAGGCCACCACCTTGGCCATGTTGGCCTCCCGGCCGCAGTCCTCACCCGACTCCGACTTCCACGCCGCGTAGTAGGTCATGAGCTCGGCCTGCTTCTGCATCATGGCCATATCGGCCAGGTTCTGGTGCCACACCTGGAACGACCCGATCTTCTTGCCGAAGGCCTCCCGCTCCATCAGGTAGCTCAAGGTCTCCTCGATGCAGCCATCGATGATCCCGGTGCACAGAGCGGCCACCATGATCCGCTCGTTGTTGAGGGTGGACAACATCTGGTAGAAGCCCTCGCCGGGCCGGCCCACCACGTACTCGTCGGGCACGAACACATCCTCCAGAAACACCTCGCAGGATCCCACCGACCTCATCCCCACCTTGGGTATCTGGCGGCACTCCAAGCCCTCGGAGGGGTTCTTCACCAAGAACAGGGTGACCCCACGGGCCGGCTTGTCCACTATGTCCTCGCTGCGAGCCATCAGGAACAGGTAGTCGGACACGTGAGCCGCGGTCGACCAGATCTTCTGGCCGGTGATGCTCCACCCGCCGTCCACCTTGGTGGCCCGGGTGCGCATGGCCCCCATCAGGTCGGTTCCCCCCGACGGCTCGGTCACCGCGATGGCCACCCGCAGCTTGCCCTCGGCCAACTGGGGGATCAGCTCCTCACGGGCCACATCGGAGGCGAACTTGTTGATCGACTTGGCGCAGAACGAGGAGATTCCAAAGATCCAGGTGAGCCCGGCCAGCGACCGGGCCAGTTCCCGGGTGAGGATCATCTGGGTGACCACGTCGCCGCCCTGCCCGCCCAGCTCGGGGGGTAGGCCGATGGCGTGGAACCCGGCCTCGGACATCTTGTCCCACAGCTCGAACGGGTACTCGAACTCCTGGGCCTCGTAGTCGCGGGCCACGTCCTTGGGACATTCCTTCTCCACCCAGTTCCGCACCATCTCGCGGAACATTTCCTGCTCATCGGTGAGGGTGAACTCCATGATTTCCAAGACTCCTTGTTTCTTGAGGTTATGTTTCTTGTGGCTTTATTTCTTGTGTTAGTTCTTGTGGCTCTTTAGGTTTCGTATGTTTTGTGTCGCGGTGTTGCGTCTTGCTCTCGAATGCGACCTCGGAGCATTGCAGAAGCGCAGCGTTGCAGCAGTGTTGTATCAGTAGCGCCAGCCGTCGCCGAAGGCGGGGATGCGGCGAGCCAGGATGTCCTCCACACAGGTCAGGGCGGCCCGGGCCGACCGGTCGGTGCCGATGCCCCGGCTGCGGAACGTCTCGCTGGCGAAGTACAGGCCGTCCACGGTGGGGGCCCGCCAGTGGGGGCGGAACTTGCCCACCAGCATTGGGCGCTGGGTCACGCCGAACGGGGGGTTGAACACCAGGCCGCGCCGCTTCCACACGTGCTTGGCCAGGCCGGGGTACATGACGAACAGCCCCTGCTCGAGGCGATCGAACATGTCCTCCAGGTAGCGCCGGTCCCGACCCCGGGACCCGGGTATCACCCCACCGGTGCAGTAGAGATGCATGCCGTCGGGGATACCGTTGGGATCCATGGCCGCCTGATCGTACATGTAGCCCGGTGTGGGGCTGTGGGGGGTGGCCACCCAGGTGGCCAGCTCCCGGGGGTCGAACATGGTCACCGGCTCCTCGGTGGCGAAGTACAGGTTCAGCAGCGACACCCGGTACTGGTCCTGCGCCAGGTAGCGAACCTGGTTGGTGTACCAATCGGGCAGCTCCCACTCGGGCACCACGCTGAACACGTTCCACACCGGCAGGGTGGATATGACCGCGTCGCATTCGATCACCTCGCCCACGTCCCAGTCGTTGGGAACGTTGGGCTCGTGAGGCAGGGAGACACCGACCACCGCCCCGTTCTCGATGAGCACCCGCCCGGCCGGGGTCTGCATCCGCAACTCGCCGCCGTGTTCGACGTAGCCGTCGGCCAGGTCCTGCCACATGCCGTCCCAACCCTGACCGGGCCAGCAGGAGTAGGCCGCCATCTTCCGCTCCTCGTAGTGCATCTTGCGCACCCACAGGTTGTCGCTGGCCGAGTGGTCGTACCACTCGTCGGTCATGCACTCCAGCACGGCGATGAACTCGTACAGGTCGTAAACCCCCTGATCGGAGGTGTGCTGGGCCAGCCACTCCCGCAGGGGGCGATCGTCCCACTCCTCGAGCTCGTCCCAGGAACTATCGGTGATGGCCTTGATCACCTTTTTGACCTCGGCCTTGTCGGGGTAGCGGTCGCGAATCGAGCCCCACTTGCCGGTGTCGTTGTCCCACACCGGCATGTCGTGGGACACCTCACCGTGAATCAGCTCCTTGCCGACATGCTCGAACACCTTGGTGAGCCCGGAGCCGGGATCCTCGATCAGGTGGCCGCCGAGGTTCACCTTGAATCCCTCGTCGTCCACGGCCAGCGCCCGCCCGCCCAGGTAGGGGGACTGCTCCAGAATGGTCACCGAGCGGCCCTCTGCGGCCAGCAGAGCCCCGGCGCTCAGACCGGCTGCCCCCGCGCCGATGACGACAACATCGCGTTTGGTCATTTCCGGGGGCCTTCGTGCTGATTTAGTTTTGTCATGCCATAACTCGCAATCTCTTGTCCGGCTTTATCCTGTCCGGTTTTCTCTTGGGCCTCAGGTTATTCCTTCCCGGTGACATTTCTCTCACAGCAGCCCCCTCAGGGCTTCCCCTTGAGGGCTTCCAGGGTGGCCTGCGGGCCGGTGCGGTCACCCACGTGAGCCCCGGTCAGGAGCACGACGGGCAAATCCACACCGGCGGCCCGGTAGGCGGCGATGCGTTCGGACAAAGCGTCGGCACCGATGGCGCACTGGGCCATTACGGCCTCATCGGGGACCATTGCCAGGGCGGCGGCCCGGTCACCTCGCTGCCAGGCCTCGGCCGCGGCCAAAAGCCCGTCGAAGGTGCCGGCGAAGGCGGGCCGGTGGGTGGGAACCATGGCGTAGGCCAGAACCGAGCGCCGCATCCGCTCCAGGGCCTGCTCGGGGGCGGGACCGGTGTAGGCCCAAAACGACAGCACGGTGGAGATGTCGGCCGGGTTCCGCCCCGCATCGGTCGCCGCGGCATCCACCACGGCCCGCTTGGCGGCCACCTCGGTGGGTGGGCACCAGGTCATGAATACGGCATCGGCCAACTCGCCGGCCAGGGCCAGCATCCGGGGATTGATGGCCCCCAGCCATACGGGCACCTTTACGGGGGGCAGGTCGAGGCGGAACCCGTGCGACCGGAACCGGGGCCCGTCGTGGCTCAGCTTCTCACCGGCCAGGGCAGCCCGCAGCAGGCCGACGAACTCCCGAACGGTGGTCAGGGGACGGTCGAACTCTCCGCCGTGCCAGCGGCCCACCACGATGGGGCTGCTGGCCCCTATGCCGGCTATCACCCGGCCGGGAGCCAGCGAGATAAGGGTGGCGAAGCCCATGGCAACAAGCGCGGGGGAGCGGGTATAGGCGGCCACAATGCCCGATCCCAGCCGGATGCGCTCGGTGCGGGCGGCCATCGCCCCCAGGGTGGCGAACACCTCGGGGCCGGCCACCTCGCCCACCAGCGCGGTGTCGATCCCGGCCCGCTCGGCGTCCACCACCAGATCAACCAACCATCCGATGGGCAGGCCGTCCTCCACCGGCATGGTGATCGCCACCGGAGAGTCGGTCATGGTGCTGGCATGGTGATCGCCACAGGGGAGTCGGTCATGGCGCTGGCATGGTTATCGCCACCGGGGAGTCGCCCTCCACCGGCATGGTGATCGCCACCGGATAATCAGTCATTGATCCTGGCGGGGTTTCGGGGCTCGGAGGGGGTTAGCCGGCGTAGCGGTCGTTGAGTTCGTCGGCCAGCGGCTGGTTCTCGGCGTTGTCGGGGTGGGGGAGCCACTTGTCGCCCACCGTCAGGTAGCGGGTAGCCAGCTCGATCAGCGGTCCGTGGGCCTTGTCGGGGGGGATGAAGTTCCACTTCAACCAGGGCTGGGTGTCGGGATGGCTGGGGTCGTCCATCACCAGTGGGATGCCGGCCCCGCGCACGCCGTCGATCATGGTGTCGAAATCGTCGGAGCAAAAGGCGATGTGGTGGACGTACTCGCCCCGCTTGGCCAGAACCTTGTCGGGCCAGTGCCCCGGCTCGGCCGGCGACCAGAGCTGGATGGACACCCCGGTGGGATCGGGGTTCTGGAACGTGACCCACTCCATGGGGGTGCCGTCCATGTCATCGGCCCCCGATCCCCGGGTGACCTTCATGGTGTGACCGGGGGCCAGCGCCTCCAGGATCTGATGCCAGTCGGCCTCAGCCTGGGCCAGGTCCTTCACCAAAAGTGAGATGTGGTCGATGTGGATACCCATTGTTCTCTCCTTCTTCTCTCCGAATCGCTTTCCCTCGAACTACCCGTTCTTCTTTCCGAATTGCTTTCCCCGCGAACTAAGCGGCCAGGTTCTCGATGATGGTGGCGTTGGCCAGCCCGCCGCCCTCGCACATGGTCTGGAGCCCGTAGCGGCTGCCGCTGCGCTCCAGCTCATTCACCAGGGTGGTCATGATCCGGGCTCCGCTGGCCCCCAACGGATGACCCAGAGCGATGGCCCCACCGTTCACATTGACCCTGTCCATGTCCACACCGGTGTCTAGGGCCCAGGCCAGCACCACCGAGGCGAAGGCTTCGTTACACTCGAACAGGTCGATGCCGTCCAGCGCCATGGCGGCCCGTTCCAGAACCTTGGCGGTGGCAGGTATGGGGCCGGTGAGGATGAGTACCGGGTCGCTGCCCACCACGGCCATCGTGTGAACTCTGGCTCGGGGGACCAGGTTGTGCTCTTTCAGCGCTTTTTCGGAAGCGATGAGTAGCGCTGCCGCCCCGTCGGTTATCTGGCTGGAGTTGGCCGCGGTCAAGGGGCCGTACTCGGAGAAGGGGCGCAGCTTGGCCATCTTCTCCATCGAGGTGTCGGGCCGGATGCCCTCGTCACGGGCGCAGTCGCCCACCGCCAGAACCTCCCGCTCGAACCGGCCCTCCTGCCAGGCTCGGTCGGCGTTGCGGTGACTGCGCAGGGCCAAGGCGTTCATGTCCTCCAGGGTTATGTCCCACCGCTCGGCGATCAGGTTGCCACCCCGGAACTGGTGCACCTCCTCATCGGCGAAACGAGTGGCCCAGCCCTCGCCGTCGAACGGGTAGCGCATACCCAGATCGGGCCCCACATCGCCCTGGCTGTTCAGGGTGACGAGGCTCATCACCTCCACCCCACCGGCCACCACCAGATCCTGAGTGCCCGACATTATGCCCTGGGCGGCAAAGTGCACCGCTTGCTGCGACGACCCGCACTGGCGGTCGATGGTCACTGCGGGCACATGCTCGGGCAGCCCGGCCGAAAGCCAGGCGTTGCGGGCCAGGTTGAACGCCTGGGCCCCGATCTGGCCGACGCAGCCCATGATGCAGTCGTCCACCGCGGCGGGGTCCACACCGGTGCGCCGGATCAAGCCATTGAGGATGTGAGCCCCGAGGTCGGCGGGGTGCAGGTGGCTCAGCCCGCCGCCGAAGCGGCCCATGGGTGAGCGGACTGCGTCGATGATGTATGCATCGGCCATGGGTTTTCTCTCTTGCTCCAGGCTGCTCGGGGAATGGTTCAACCGGTGGCCTGCTCGGCGGCGGTCACGGTGTTTGACATGAGCATGGTACGGGTCATGGGACCCACATAGTCAAGGTGGCCAGGAAACGGATACTGCATGATGGATGTAGGCATCCACCACCGGCAAGTCGCCCTCGTTGGCCGCCTGTGACACAACGCAACTGCGGGGCTGGGCTCAGTAGCTCTGCTTGGGGTGGCTGTTCAACCGGTTTGAGCCAGGTCGGGTTAGGGTTGCCCAGCGGGGTATACTTCGCACCTATTCGGCCCATATAGCATTGGTAATTCCATCAGCAATCCTGCGATATGAACCATCTGAAAGATTGAAAATACCCATTTCACCATTTGAAAATATGACCAAAAGCGATTCACCATTCAAGTCCATATCTACAATATTTTCTTGTACAGCAATCTCATAGTAAGGAAGTAGGGTATCGGGGTTGAGCAACACAATTTTTCTCCCCTGCCTATCACAATTATTGCTTGCATTGTTTACATAATTGCAAGATTGTTCGACAACTACTAGGTTGCCATTGACATCACCAGTTGGCAATGTCCAGCCATCACCCCGACTCATAAATGTAGAGGAATGTGATACGGTATTAAATATACCAATGAATGGATACCATTTGCCATGGTAATAATTTACCCATAGTTCAAATACAATCTTATCGTCGCCAACCCAACTAACTTCCAAAATAAAACCACCTTCTACAATAAAGCCATCAGTATCCAGCTCTCGGTCAAAGGATAAGGTATAAAAAATAGACTCAGACTCAAGTCCATAAAACGGATAATCTGGATCAGATATATCATAGTTGACATCAAATATTACTGATCCAATGGTAGAGATAGTATTGTACAGCAATATGTTCTTTTCATTGATAGATGGATAGCGACCATTAAGAGCAAGAAAAAGTGGGCTACTGTTTTGCAATGTGTCAATGACTTCAAACCTACCTGCGGCCGGTTCACAACATAGGCTTATCAACAAATATCTTGAATCAATCCATTCCAAGTTTTCAATGTAGCTGATAGGGCCTTCTATATCCGGGAATATTTCGTTTTTATTACCAAAACGTTTGCAGTAGAAGTGCCGATAATCAGCACCAGAATAATGCCATATTACAACCTGCTCTAGAGTTAATGTATCTATTGAAATTAGCTGACAGTCATGTGTTGACACAATTATCTTGGTTGGCGTCGGACCACCTGCTTCAAATTGTTTAGCACTTGCTTGACTACTTTCGAGATATGAACCTTCCAGTATTTCTAGGTCTGATGGTACCCGTATCACATGTTTTGTAATTTCCTGTAAGCCTTCTTCTACATTCGGGGGAACTGTTGTTGTAGGCGGTGGCAACACGGTGGATGATACTGTTGGCGTAGCAGAGATAACCGTTGGTGTTACAGAGGGTGTTGCTATAGAAGAGTCATTTGAAGGTCGCAAAGTTTCAAAAGCAGAAGTACTGGTTGAGGTAGCAAAATATTGATTGCTATCCGACTGCGATTCTTTATTATTACAGCCTGCCAAACTCAATAAAATAACTACAACCCCTAAGATACTTCTCCATAGCAAAGTTCCATTTCCGGCGACCGCACCCCCAACAAACTTTCTCCGAGTAATTGGAGTGCCCCGATGTTGCCGCAGATCGGCCATGGGTTTTCTCTCTTGCTCCAGGCTGCTCGGGGGAATGGTTCAACCGGTGGCCTGCTCGGCGGCGGTCACGGTGTTTGACATGAGCATGGTACGGGTCATGGGACCCACACCGCCGATTCGGGGAGAAAGCCAGCCGGCCACCTCGGCCACATCGTCGTCAACATCCGACACCAGCTTGCCGTCGACAAAGCTCACCCCGGCGGCCACCACCGCGGCACCGGGCTTGACCATGTCGGCGGTAACCATGCGGGGCGAGCCCGCCGCGGCTATCAAGATGTCGGCAGTACGGGTATGGGCGGCCAGGTGACCAGCGCCGGTGTGGACCACGGTGACCACAGCGTTGGCATTGGGCCGCTTCAACGACAAAAGGTTGGCCAGAGGACGCCCGATGGTGAGCCCCCGCCCGATTATCACCACATGCCGGCCGGCTATGGGAACCTCGTAACGCTCCAGCAAGAGCTGGATACCCGCCGGGGTGCAGGCCAGCGGAGCATCCACACCCTGCACCAACCGACCCAGGTTCACCGGATGCAAACCGTCGGCATCCTTGGCCGGCTCCACCCGCATCAAAGCAGCCTCATAATCAAGATGGCCGGGAAACGGATACTGCATGATGTAGGCATCCACCACCGGGTCGGCATTGAAATCATCCACCACCGCATCCACCTCGACCTGAGTGGCACCAGCAGGCAGATGAACCTCCCGGGAAACCATACCCAGCTCCTGGCAATCCCGATGCTTCATAGCCACATAATTGGCCGACGGCCCATCGTCACCCACCAGCAACGTACCCAAACCCGGTGTACGTCCCCGCTCCGCCAGAACCGCAATCCGGCTCTTCAACACATCCTTGATCTCAGCAGCCAGCAACTCCCCATCCAACTTGATCACAGCCATCACCAACAAGTCTCCCTCATCGAGAGCGGCTGGTTACGGATATCCGCAGATCCCGCTGCAACTCCAGGTTCAGGTTTGCCTGGTTGTTTAGCGTTTGGTTAGGAACGGGGATGGAGGTTTGACCCGGTGCCGACCCTTGGGGTCGGTGGTGAGGGTATGGCCGTGCTTGTGCACTTTGGTGTGGCAACTCGGACAAAGCAGCACGAGGTTGTCGATGTTGGTGGTTCCGCCTTGTTCCCACCACAAGATGTGGTGGGCTTCGCAGGCGGTGGCTCGGAGCCGGCACCCCACGCAATGTTTGTCCCGGGCTTGTAAGGCTAGTTTCTGGGTGTGTGAGGCTGCTCGCTGCTTGCGACCCAGATACAGGGGCACGCCGTCTGCGTTGAATATGGCGGGGATGATACCGGCATCGCAGGCGATGTGGCGCAATTCGTCGATGCCAATGGGGGTGTCGTCCATGAGCGCGGCATCCTTGAGTTGGCCGGTGAGGGCATCGTAGTCAACTTTCACCAAAAGAGTGGTGGCCTGCGGTGCCGGGTCGCTTTGGTCTTCACCGGTGGGAATGCCAGTACCAGGGGTTTGAGTGACCAGGTTGACCAGCGCGTCCGCGCAGCGCTGCTGGAAAGTGCGGTCGTTGCCGGATTGGAAGTCATGGCGCAACATGCGATCACACATGCCGTCCAAGGCTGTTTTCACCCGCTCACCGGATACGGCATCTAGTTCGGCGTGGAGCACGACCATGTCATCATCGCCATTGAACACTGCGGCTTTGCGGCGGCGGCGCTGCTGCTCCATCCGGCCAGCCGAATCATCACCGCTGCGCTCATTCTCGCATCGCCCCACGGTTTTCTTGAACTTGTCCAAATCTTCCACAATAGCTAGGGCAATTAGTTCGGCTTCCTGCTGTTTAGCCAGCGGTGCCCGAAGGTGAGATTCTCCGATCAGTTGGGCATGATCCATAGACACCCAACCGTCCTTGACCGCATCCAACGTGTGGGGCAGGTCTTTGAGAATGTTGACGGTTTTGGCTTGACGGTTCGCACGGTAGCGACCTACTCCGAACTGGCGGCACACCTCGCGAACAGCCTCATCACCCTCCAACTCCCCAAAGCGGCCCAACAATGCAGTCACGAGGCCTTCCAGTTGACGGCGAGTGTGGTCAGCTCGGAAAACCAGCTTCAACAACTCGTCAGAACTCAAATCGGAATAATCAACCTGCTCACAACACAAACACTTACAGCACCGAGCACCCACCTGCCCAGGAGTGTCCTCACTGTGATACTCAACGGTATCAGAGCCCGAGTAGATGCCAAACCCAGAACTATATTCCATACACAACAGTCTACCAACACCGGTGACACTTACCCCTCCCGGATTCACTCAATGCGTCGAGTCCCACTCAATGATTGTGCGGCAAGGCTACGGGACACGTAATTTTGTGGTCGTGCCTCATATCAATCAGCCGGGTGGCCCGTTCCAAAGCATTGACCACCCGGCGGTTTCCGGTCGGGAGCTTGAACTTCGAGCACTGGCCGACGCTGTGCGCCGCCTGGTGGCCGCAACCGTTTCCAACACTGCAACGGCCGCTGAGACCGCAGCCCTGGCCATCGAAGCCAACGAGTTGGCCGAGCGCATGGAAGCCCATATACCCGATGAACCTCCTCCCCGGTATGGGTTTGGTGTCAGCAAGTTCGAAGGGCCACCCATTACCCATAGGAGAGCACCGTTCGATCTGGTGACCGGTATCTGCAATCCCGCAGCCCTGACGGTGGAGATGTCGGTGGATACCGAGGCCAACCCTGCTGTGGCCAGGGGTCGGGCCAATTTTTCAGTCGTTTATGAAGGCCCACCCGGATGTGTGCATGGTGCCGCCATTGCTTCGGTGTTCGACATGGTGTTCACCAGCGCCTGCTCGCTGGCAGATGCCAGCGGGCCAACAACAAAATTGTCGGTGCAATTTCGCAGACCCACCCTGCTAGGGGTGGAAACAACCTTCGAGGGATGGGTGGAAGACATCCAGGGCCAGACCACCAAGGTAAGAGGCAAGGCTCTCCAAGGCGACCAAGTAACCGCCCGAGCCGAAGGTACCTTCCGGCAACTCGAACTGGAAGCCATACGCAACCTCTCTCGGAACTCGCAAGTATAGGCTATAAAATTTACTGAGAAAATCTATATTCAAGGACCACTGTTGACTGCAATTCGCGTGATTATTTACCAATAACTATTGCTACAATAACTATTGCTATACGTAATTCCAGCCGAAGCGGCCCTTGATGCAGAGGTGGCCCTGGGTTATGTCGTGGTCGTCGGGGGATGTGCATTTGACGATGCGGTTGTCCTGAACATGCAGTTCCAGGTTGCAGCCCACCCCGCAGTAGGAGCACACGGTCCGGGTCACGGTCTGGTCGTCGGGTCGCCAGTCGCTGGCTAGGCGCAGGTCGTACTCGGTCTTGAACTGAAGAGCGTTGGTGGGACACACCGCCACGCAGTTGCCGCAATACACGCAGGCCGAGTCGGGCAGGGCAACGTCGAATTCGGTGGATATGCGGGCACCGGAGCCCCGGCCGGCCACCGCAATGGCATAGGTATGCTGGGCATCATCGCCACAAGCCTCTACGCAGCGGTAGCACAGCACGCACTTGTCGTAGTCGCGGATGTAGAGGTTGTCCTGCACCCTTACCGGCTCGTTCATCATCTCGCCATCGGGAACATAGCGGCCGGGGTCGGCCCCGTAGTACTCGGCCCACCGGGCCAACTCATCGGCCTGTGACAGATCCACCCCGGTGGCCAGGAACTCCAGCACCATCCTGCGGCTGTGCCGGACCCGCTCGCTACCGGTGCGCACGACCATGCCCTTCTCCACCGGTCGGGAGCAGGAGGGCACCAGAGCCCGGCTGCCGTCCAGCTCCACGACGCACAACCGGCACACGTTCACCGGGGTGAGGGTGTCCGAGTAGCAGATGGTCGGGGTGTCCACCCCGGCAGCGTTGCAGGCATCCAAGATGGTGGCCCCCTCGGGCACCAGAACCTCCCGGTCGTCCACCCGGATGCTCACTGCGGTTTCGACAGGTACAGGATGCATTACCAATGTCCTAGCAGCACCAAAGCCATATCAACACCAACCTCATAGCAGCACCAACGCCATATCAGCAGCAATGTCCTATCAGCATCAAAGCCATATCAGCAGCAATGTCCTAGCAGCACCAACGCCATATCAGCTTCCTACCAGCCCCAGTGCCAGCGCGGAGCGTATCGCCGAGGCCGCGGTGTGACCCAGGCCGCAGATCGAGGCATCAACCATGGCCCGAGCCATGTCGTCGATGAGCTCGCCCCGTGATGGGGCCAGTGGCTCACCGGAGCGCCGCAGCTCCACCAGCACCTCATGCTGGCGAACCGTTCCCACCCGGCAGGGAACGCACTGGCCGCACGACTCGTCTCGAAAGAACTCGGCGATGCGCTCAACCACCGCGGCCATGTCAACGGTGTCGTCGAACACGGTTACGGCCCCCGACCCCAGGGTGGCTCCCGCCGCTCGGGCATCCTCCAGACTGAGGGGCATTCTCACCGCGTCGGGGCCGACAAAAACTCCGGCCGCCCCGCCCAGCAACACCGCGGCCAGTCGGCCGTCCGGTCCGCCGGCCAGATCGAGCAGATCCCCCAGCGTAGTACCGAACGGCACTTCGTAGAGGCCCGGCACCCCCACCCGACCCGAGACGCAAAAGAGCCGGGTGCCGGGTGAGCGCTCGGTACCCACCGAGCGATAGGCCTCGGGGCCGTAAACCACGATGTCCAGCACGTTGACCAAGGTCTCCGGGTTGTTGATGGCGGTGGGACGGCCGAACAGGCCGTGGCTGGTGGGATAGGGGGGCTTGTTGCGAGGCTCACCCCGGAAGCCCTCGATCGAGTTGAACAGGGCGGTCTCCTCGCCGCATATGTAAGCCCCGGCTCCCCGGCGCAGTTCGATATCGAAGCGTTGGCCGCCACCGGCCACGTCCTCCCCCAGCAGCCCGGCCTTGCGGGCCTGGGCAATGGCCCCCTCCAGGCGGGTGGTTGCCCGGGGGTACTCGCCCCGGATGTATATCCAACCCTGGACAGCACCGGTGGCCAAACCGGCGATGGTCATAGCCTCGATGACCGAGAATGGGTCGTGCTCGCACACGATGCGGTCCTTGAAGGTGCCCGGTTCGGACTCGTCGCAGTTGGCCACAACGTGCTTGTCGGGCCCGGGCTGGTCGGCCACCACCCGCCACTTGGTCCCGGTGGGGAAGGCGGCCCCACCCCGGCCCGACAGCTCGGACTCGCTGATGGCCGCTATCACAGCGTCCGGCCCCATCTCGACAGCCCGATGCAGGGCCCGGTAGCCGCCATGAGCACGGTAGGAGTCCAGGGAGGTCGGATCCACCACCCCCACCCGGCGAAGCACCCGCAGGCCGGGTTGACCCAGTTGGGGAAGGTGGAGGTTCTCAGCATCGTCCACCGGTACCCTGTCGGGCCGCCCCGTCCCCTGGATGAACTGCGCCGGGGGCCGGTCGCACTGGCCCAAACAGGGGCTGGTGCGGACCCTGACCCCACCGGCCTCCAACGAGGCCCGCAGGTCGCCGCTGCCGGCCAGGGCACACACCGGATCGATGCATATATGAACCACATCATCGCGGTGGCCAGGATCGGTGGTTCGGAACAGCTCGTAGAAGGTGGCCACGCCGTAGACCTCGGCCGGGGCAACCCCCAGCCGCTCGGCGGCGCAGTTGAGACCGCCGGGGCTGATCCAGCCGATCTCGTGCTGGAGAGAATGCAGCACCGGCAGGAGCATGTGGCGAAGTCCCCGGTGCCGGGAACGGCCCCCTCGCACCAACCGCTCGGTTTCGACCACGGTCGCAGCTTCCGAAGGAGGGACAACGGCATCCACAGCGGCCCGCTCGGCGCTGGTGGGCCGGCCGGCCCCGAAGTGCAGATCAGCCAAGAGACTCTCTCACCGCCGCACCGGCCCCCACCCGCACGGCGACATCGTTACCGCGGCTCGAAACCACCTGATCGTCGGCATCCACCCGCTCCACCCGCACGGCGGCGGCCTTGAACTCGGCAGTGCCCGACTTCGGATCCCAGGCCGGGTTGGTGAGGATGTTCACGTCGACCAGCTCCGGGTGATGCAGGGTGGTGAAGACCAGGCCGGGGGGCAGGCCGGACACCAACCGGGCGTTCATCTCCACAGATCCCCGGGGTGAGCACACTCGTACCCGGTCACCGTCGGATATACCCAGGGCGATCCCGTCTTTCGGGTTGAGTTCGAGGCCGACAAATCGAAGGGGCGAGGCGTACTGGCCACTCTGCACCCCGGTGTTGTAGGAGTCCAGCGCCCGCCCGGTGGTGAGTCGCAAGGGGAACTCCTCGCTCAGCTCCTCGATGGGCCCCCTGTGCTCCAGTACCGAGAACGGGGCCGGGTCGCGACCCTCCAGGTCTTCGGCCCACAGCCACCCGTGGAGAAAGGGGGTACCGGGGTGGTCCTCGTCGGGACATGGCCATTGCAACCCGCCGGATGATTCCAGGCGATCCCAGGTCATGCCCCGGTGGACGGGGGACAGGGCCCGCAGTTCATCCCATACTGCCTGGGGGTCGCGGGGCCCAAGAGCGGCACCCATCGCCCCGGCCATGTCACAGAGGATGTCGATGTCGTGGCGGGCCCGACCGGGTGGCAGCAGCGCGGGACGCACCCGCTGCACCCGGCGCTCGCTGGAGGTGACGGTGCCGTGGCTCTCCGCCCAGGCCACCGAGGCAGGGAGCACCACGTCGGCCATCTCGGCGGTGCGGGTCATCAGGATGTCCTGCACCACCAGGATGTCCAGGTTATCGAGCCGGGCCCGGGCGTGGGCAACATCGGCCTCGGAGTCAGCCGGGTTCTCACCGATCACGTACAGCGCCCTCAGGTCGCCCCGCCCCATGGCCTCGAACATCAAGGTGAGATGCCAGCCGGGTACGGGGTTGAGCGGTTGACCATAGGCGGCCTCAAAACGGGCCCGGTGTTCGGGGTCGTCCACGCCGACAAAACCGGGAAACTTGTTGGGAATGGCCCCCATGTCGCCGCCACCCTGCACGTTGTTCTGCCCTCGCAGCGGCACCAGGCCCGAACCCCACCGGCCCACATGACCGGTGAGCAGGGCCAGATTGCACAGCGCCAGCACGTTGTCCACGGCGTTGTGGTGCTCGGTTATGCCCAGGGTCCACAGAATCTGGGCCTTGCCCGCAGTGGCGTAGGTGTGAGCCATCTCCACCACCACTTCGCCGGGAATGCCGCAGATGGTGGCTACGGCATCGGGGGTGAAGGGGTCAACCGAGGCGGCGTAGGCCTCGAAACCCCGGGTGGCGCGCGCCACAAAGTCGTGGTTGACCAGTCCGGCTCGGATGATCTCCCTACCAATCCCACCGGCCAGGGCTATATCGGTACCCACATTGATGCCCACCCAAACATCGGCGAAGCGGGCCGAGGAGGTGTAGCGGGGATCCACGCAATACATGCGGGTCCCATGGTCCAACCCCTTGAGTAGGTGGTGAAAGAAGATGGGATGGGCCTCGCGGGCATTGGACCCCCACAGCAGGACAACGTCGGCTTCCTCGATCTCCTGGTAGGAGCTGGTACCGCCCCCCGCTCCGAACACTGTCGCCAGACCGACGACCGAAGGAGCGTGTCAAGTCCGGTTGCAGGAATCGATGTTGTTGGATCCCACCACCGTGCGGATGAACTTCTGGGCCATGTAGTTCATCTCGTTGGTGGCCTTTGAGCAACTGAACATCCCGAACGCCTGCGGCCCGCGCTCGGAGAGAACCTTGTTGAACCCGCTCGCCGCTCGCGACAGCGCTTCCTCCCATGTCGCCTCCCGCAGGTGGCCCCCGTCACGCACCAAAGGCACCGTCAACCGCTCCCGCCGAACCATGTATACCTCTCCTTCCCCCGAAACCGTCCCGGGCAATCCGCAATTCTAGCTGGCCCGCCTTCCTTTCCTCCCCCCGAAACCATCCCGGGCAATCCGCACCCCTCCGGGCCCGCACCGGCGCTCCCCTGTGCTACTCCTCCTTGGTCTTGGTACCGCCGGGCGCATCCGACTGGCCGTAGCGACCGTCACCCCAGCACACGATGGTTTCATCAACCCGCAACCCACACGAATGAGCCCAACCAGCCGACACCGCAACAAACCGACCATCAGGCACATCCAACTGACCCTGGCGACCGTCACCCCAGCACACGATGGTTTCATCAACCCGCAACCCGCACGAGTGAGCCCAACCAGCCGACACCGCAACAAACCGACCATCAGGCACATCCAACTGACCGTAACCACCATCACCCCAACAAAGCACGATGACACCACTGACGTGCAAACCGCACGAATGCCACGGGCCGGAGGATATAGCTGCGAACCGGCCAACCGGTGGTCGCGCTTGGTAGGTGTCGTTTTGGAACCAGTCGTAGTTGCTGCCCCAGCAAGCAATGGCCCCATTGATGTGCAACCCGCACGAGTGAGCCCAACCGGCCGACACCGCAACAAACCGACCATCAGGCACATCCAACTGACCGTAACCACCATCACCCCAACAAACAATGGCTTCATCAACCCGCAACCCACACGAATGCCAAGAGCCTGCCGACACCGCAACAAACCGACCATCAGGCACATCCAACTGACCGTAACCACCATCACCCCAACAAACAATGGCTTCATCAACCCGCAACCCACACGAATGCCAAGAGCCTGCCGACACCGCAACAAACCGACCATCAGGCACATCCAACTGACCGGCAGTGTTGCTGCCCCAACAAGTGATGACACCATCGACATGCAATCCACACGAATGAGCCCAACCAGTGGCAATTGAGTTGTATTTGTTGACAGGTTGGGAATCGGTTACTTCAACTACTGGTGACTCATCTAAAATTTCATCATTGGGTGTGCTACCAATATTGTCCTCCAACCATTTGATAGCTTCCAGAGGTTTCACAATTCCATGCCCGAACTCATCTGTCAGCTCCTCACCATTAGGGTTTTCTGCTGTTTCATACAATGCTCTCAGGATAAGCTCAGAATCAGCCTCAGGGAAACGGGCAATCAAGTGCGCTAAAATGCCGCTAATAACTGGAGCAGCAAGCGACGTTCCCCAACTCGAAGCCATCATGTTACCTGGCACTGTAGAGAGAATATTATTGCCAGGAGCTGCTATGTCTATACGCTTGCCAGCGGCATGGTCTTGTTGGGTGCCTTTTGAACTAAACCATGCTTTACTACCTGTTTCAGTAGTCGCTCCCACAGTTACAACGCCTGGAAAACCCGCAGGGTACACAATATTATCAGCCTCTATACAACGTTGGTCGAAAGGCACTGCTGGCACTTCACTGGGTTCTATTTCTACAGAACTCTTCTCAAACTTACCGCAGTTTCCTGCTGCTGCTACAACAATAATTCCTTGTGCTTGAGCAATGCGCACTAATGATTCAAGAATTTTACCCCCAGCTAAATCATCAATATCATTAGCAAATCTTTCGTTATCATCATAGCTAAAAATCCCAAATGACATATTGATAATATCAACTTCATTGTTAACTATCAGTTGGATAATGTCAGAATACATATCGGAGAACATATCTCCATAGCAATCATACCTTCTGGGCACAATCTTGGCCAATGGTGCTACACCAATCCCGTCTACTCCATTCATTTCAGCAGCTATAACCCCAGATACTTTTGTACCATGAGAACCCAAAGAAGCAACAAGTGAACAAGATGTAGTATCCTCATTTTGAATATTATCGTCTAGGTCCCTGTGGGTTATATCAAAGCTAATATCAAAGACTCCTACTGAAACGTGAGCACCTTCAGGCCATCCTTCCTGCAACTCATCAGCATTTATTGCATCAAGATACCATTGCTTTGAAGACTCAGGGTCATTGATATTGGCAACCTGAAGAGGAGATACCGACATTGTGGGAGTTGATCTGATGTCAAGAATTTCCGCGGGTGAAGTAGTAACAACAGGCAGTTTCATCGGAATAAGGGTGGAGTTTACCGTGTCTGCCTCGGGCGCTGCACCTGATAACGAGAGTTGTCCGGTCACCACCAAAACCACCAGCACCAATACAGCTACAACCATACCACCCCTGGAGATGAAATGACTGCTAGAAGGGGGGGGGGGGGGAGCAGGTTGTTCTGGTCGGAATGCCGACTGCTCATATCTTTTTCCTCCTGCTCATATTTTATTTCAGCGGGGATGTCAGCTCAAGCCGACTATTTCGCCGTTCTCGTCAAGGTCTATACCCATGGCGGCGGGTTGGCGGCCGAGGCCGGGCATGGTGCGCATGTCGCCGCAGATGGGATAGATGAAACCGGCACCCACCGAGGCTCGCACCTCCCGAACCGGCAGCGTCCAGCCGGTGGGAGCACCTTTGAGAGACGGGTCGGAGGAAATGGACAAGTGAGTCTTGGCTATACACACCGGCAAATGACCAAAGCCGGCCGCCTCATAGGTGGAAAGTTGCCGGTTGGCGATTGCTGAATACTCCACACCGTCCGCGCCATAGACGGTAGTGGCTACTGCGGAGATCTTGTCCTTCAGGGACAGCTCGTCCTCATACAGCATCTTGAACGAGCTGGGCTCCTGGCAGGCCTCGGCCACCGCCTCGGCCAACTCGACCGCGCCCGCACCACCATCGGAGAAGTGCGTGGTCACCGCGCAGCGGGCCCCGTACTCGCCGGCTATCTCGGCAACGGCAGCCAGATCGGCATCGTGGTCACCGGGAAAAGCATTGATGGCCACCACCGGGGTTACACCGTGAGCTTGCATATTGGACAACTGCTTGCGCAGGTTGTCGCCCCCGGCGTGGACCTCATCGGGGTTTTCGGCCAGCAGACCCTCGGGCAGCGGTCGCCCGGCCACGATCCGGTGCTTCCCGGAGTGGGCCTTGAGGCCTCGCACGGTGGCAACCATGACCGCGGCATCTGGAGCAAGGCCCGAGTAGCGGCACTTGATGTTGAAGAAACGCTCTGCACCCATGTCGGCACCGAACCCGGCTTCGGTCACCAGGTAATCGCCGGTGCGGATGCCAATGAGGTCGGCAACGATGGAGGAGTTTCCGGTGGCTATGTTGCCGAACGGCCCGGTGTGCACGAGGGCGGGACCACCCTCCAGGGTCTGCATCAGGTTGGGCTTGATCGCCTCCTTCAACAGCACCGCCATCGCCCCGGCAGCTTTCAGGTTTTCTGCGGTGACCGGGTCGCCCTGCTCGGTGTAGCCCACAACGGTACGCCCGAGCCGGGCCCTCAGATCGGATAGGGAAGTGGCCAGCGCCAGCGTGGCCATGACCTCGGATGCGGCGGTGATGTCGAACCCGCTCTCACGGGGAATCCCGTCGAGTCGCCCGCCCAGGCCCAGCACCACATTACGCAACGCTCGGTCATTGATGTCCAGCACCCGGCGCCAGGTGATGTTGTGCAGATCCAGCCCCAGCTCGTTGCCGTGGTAAAGGTGGGCATCAAGCATGGCCGAGCACATGTTGTGAGCCGCGGTCACAGCGTGCATGTCACCGGTCAGGTGGAGATTGAACAGCTCCATGGGTACCACCTGGCTGTAGCCACCACCCGCCGCGCCCCCCTTGATGCCGAAGGTTGGCCCTAGCGAGGGCTGGCGGATGGCGATGGTGGCTCGCTTGCCGATGTGGCTGAACCCCTGACCCAGCCCCACGGTGGTTGTGGTCTTGCCCTCGCCCAGCGGGGTGGGGGTGATGGCGGTCACCACCACGTAGCGGGCCTCGGGACGGTCGGCCAGAGCCTCGATGGCCTCCAAACCGATCTTGGCGGCCCCCGATCCGTAGGGTTCCAGCATATCGTTGGGGATGCCCGCTTCTGCGACGATGTCGCTCAGTGGCCGCAGTTTGGCCCCGCGGGCAATCTCGAGATCGGATGGGAAGGACATAAGCCCGCCTCTCATACATAACGGTCGTCATACATGATAAGCCCGCCTCTCATACCTGATGTTTCTCATACATGGACGGTTGCTCTCAACCCGACAGCGTAGACGCAATCGAAATTATCCGTCCGAGAAGTGGCGGCACCGCCCGACTGATTCCGCGGGTGGTTGGCGAGGAGGGGACTCGCCAACCACCCGCAGTGAGGGGTTCAGACGTATCTGCCGATCTACCAGCCGAGGAGGCTCCTCCTTCAGGTACGGGCGATGAACCAGCGGACAGGCTGACCCAGAAGCATCAAGCCATTCTCGCTGGTTTCATAGGTTTGGACCCGAGCGATCACGAAGTTCTCACCCACCGCCAACTGGACGTTGGTCAACTCCCTCTCGACATATGTGAGATCGGGCAGGTCGAAAGCGTCGGATAGGGTCTGCCACCCCCAGTTTTTACCATCGGACGACCAGCCCACCCACCGTTCAAACCCGTCTGCCGCTTCGACCGCCTGGGAGTTCTCAGCATCGGCCAGGGGCTCCAGATCGTCGAAGGAAAAAGTCACAAGATCCTCCCCGGTATCCGGATCTTCGAACACGAACTCCTCGAGGGCGGCCCCATAAGGAGCGTCCGCAGCATCCCGCATTTGCACCCAGACTCCCTCGGGCAGGGATATGTTCCCCATGACCCCGGTATTGAACTCGTAGAGGACGGTATCGGTGGATATGTCCCTCAGGACGAACTTGCCTTCCAGCAGGTTGTAACGCAGTTCGTAGCCGTCCTTGATCCCTCGCATTACGGTGATGAGGCTGGCAGCCGACACGCGCTCCGGGGCCGACACCACGACCGTGCCCGCAGGACCGACCCCCAGGCGATCAACTCCGGCCAACCCGCTGGGCAGCTTGGAAACCAGCACAGGGGCATAGACACCGTCGAGACGCTCGAACCGGTAGTCACTGCCGGACAGGCCCAGCATCCAGATCGTTTCCTGGGCGGTCTCGTAGTGCCCGAAAAAACGGTGGATGAAAGAAACCGTGCCATCTTCATCGGGCACCGATGGCTGATCCCACTGGCGGGTGCTATGGGTCACCGTGGTGATTCCCCTTACCCAGTTGCCGTCGGCCAGGGATGCCTCCGACCACTGGCGGCCGTCGGGGGAGGTAACCAGCTTCCCGGCATCAATAGTTTCAGCGCTCAGCAGGGTGAGGTAGAAACCCTCGGGAGTGCTGTAGCCCGCCACCTGCTGGGCTGGATACTCGGCTACCAGCTCCAGGGGATCACCATTGCTGTAGTAGAGACGGGTATGACTCCCCCCCCTCTCGGGAAGCAACACCATGGTGGCGATCACCATGTTCTTCCCGGACACCATCACCCCCGTTCCCGATTGTGACTCGCCGGAACTGGCGGTCTCGAAAGCCAGATCGGTCCAGGTGGCACCGCGGTCGTCGGAGAAGAAGGCTCGGTGATCGTTGAAACGGCCAGAAGTGGAGGAAGAGTCGAGAGCCCATCCAGTGGCCAGCCAGCGGTCACCGGTGATGTCGAGACGTTCGAGGACAAAATCGGGCGGCAACGAGACCGCTGTCCATGTGGTGCCGTCACGGGAAACCATTGCCCGGCTCCCACCGGAGCCGCCATCAACCCTGACCAGCACCCGTCCGTCACCAACCGAGGCAATGCCGTAGATGTCCACAGCGTCAGCGCCGAATACCGAGGCAGGGTTGAACTCTGTCCACTCGAGCGCTTTCCCGGTAGACAGAGCCTCCGGCGTGACCGGCCCAGAGCCCTCGCCGATCTCGGCCCGGGGCAAATTTTGGAACTCATTCGGCGGCTCGTTGCCCGAGGTTGTTTCCGGTACCGGGCCGGTAGTCGGTTCATTGGCCACGACTACCTGGGTGGTCTGCTCACGATCCACCGAGTTCCAGGCAACGATGCCCCCGACCAGCAGGGCAGTGGAGGCAACGATACCTACCACCGCTCGGCGGATGTTGCGGGCTCGAGCATGGGCGGCCGCCCGCTCGGCGATATAACCCACCGGGGGCCGGACAGCCGGACCATCCACTCGGCGGCAGATGGCCTCACTCAGCGCCTCACCCAGAGCCGGATCGCCATGGCCAACCGAATCGTCACGGCCAAACGAATCATTGCGGCTCATCGGATTTTCGGGGCTCGAATGCTTGTTGTTCATCGCTCGATTACCTTTCTCAGTTCAGCCAAACCACGGGAGGTGGCGCTTTTCACCGTGCCGGGGCGCACCCCCATCGTGCGGGCGATTTCCTTCTCGCTCATACCGGCGTAGAACCGCAGTACCAGGGCAGTCTTCTGGCGGGGAGACAGCAGGTTGAGCGCATCGAGCAAGTAGTCCTGCTCCTCGACGGAGTCTGGATTGTTGAACAACCGTGGGCCGGCGCGCCGGCGCGTTCTTCGCTTGCGCAGCTCGCTTCGGGCACTGTTGACCACCGTGGAGCGCAGGTAACCACCGGGGTTGTCGAGACGGCTCCAGCGGTCGAACACCTTGACGAAGGCTTCCTGCACGATCTCCTCGGCGGTTTCCGGCAAATCCACCAACCCCCGGGCCAACCGGACCATCGGTTCGTACTCCTCCTGGTACAGATCGTTGAACCCGGCCCGCCAGGCGAACCTTTTACCAGGGGAGGCTTCCTGAGGAGCCGACAACTCCTCCCCCCGGACCTCTGCACCTCGCCTTGTGACCACTGGTAAAGTCTCCACTACCCGCAACGACGCATCACCACGCCGGTTGGTTCCCCGCATCCTGATCCCCATGCTCTCCAGGACCAATTGGTGGTCGGAAAGCTCTAGTGGTGATCGTGACAGAGTTTACTACAGATGGTTTGGACTGGATGCCAGTGGTGGAGTCTGCGGGGCATGGAGGTCTTCGATGATGGCGATGTGTACCGGGCCGATGTTGAGGTCGGTGCCTTTGGGTAGCCAGCGTCGTAGCGTTGCGTTGTTTTGTTCGTTGGTGGGTCATTGCCAGGAGAATCCGGCATCGCAGAAATAGACCTCAATGCCCAGGGCATGTTCGATGTCAGCCCTTTTGGCCATTCCCGTTCCTTGGTCCCAGGTCAGGGTTTTGACCAATCCGGCGGGTTGGCGACCCAGTACGGCGGTGATGGCTTTGGCGGTGTTTTGGGCATCGCAACCATCAGGTAGCGCCACCACCAGGGTTTGGCGGCTGGTGCGCTCCACCAGGGTGGCTATGGCGGTTTGGTTGTTCCGCCAGATTATCAAATCGCCTTCCCAATGGCCCGACTCAGCTCGGTTGGCGACTATTTCGGGACGCTGCGCTATCGGCCGGAAATCACCCAAAACAGAACGTTTTGCCAGCTCACAAGGACTTCTGGCTTTACGCCGACGGCGTTGACACACCAGCAGTTTCCAACTATCAGCCGCTAGACCACTGCGAGCGTCGCGCGCGTAGCACGCCCCGTAGATCGTTTCCCCACACACCCGCAGCCCCCGCTACACGAAGCATCTGAGATCGTATGCGGTGACCAACGAAGCGCCAACCACTCAGCCACAGCCCTAGCCAACACGCTATCTGCCCCCTGTTGCAATGAAAGATATGTCAGTCTAATCAGGAATGTTGCAGTTCCCATTCTGCATGAACGTCGCAAGCCGAAAGCTGAATCTGTTTGACGGTCACCTTGGCATCGGATCTATCAAGCGAGACGCGTGCTGCTGCGGAGTTCTCACCGTACGCGCAGTTGATCGTTGGCCCGTCTGCCTCAAACGCGGATAGCGGTGCATCTGCGAGCGACTCAAAAATAGCGGTGGGTATCTCGATCAGCTGATAGCGATACGGCGTTATGGCCCGACTGGCTCGAAACGCTCTGAGCATGAGAATTGCATCCACTGCGGCACAATACTCCTTGAAGAGTTCGAGTGTTTTAGCCTGACGAGCGCGTGCCGAACGGACATCCTGGATCCATGCCGCTTCCGTCAGTTTGGAGATATGCGTTGAAGTATTTGAAAGTCGCTGCGCCGCGGTCGACTTTAGTGACAGCTTGCGAACATGACCGTCTGCTGCTGTGACGGTTGTATCCACAAAGCGCTGTGTAGCCGAGCCGAGCGGGTGCAGGGTCCAACCGACGGCTTCACACGTATCTCGAAAGGCACTTTCAAAGCTCCCAAGACCAAGCGCATCCACCGTTACGCCATGATGAGCGGAGATCATGAGGCTGAAGTACTCAATCCAGTCCGGCTCCGCGGTAAGCCAAGTCGGTACGGGCTCTGCGAGGAGTGCCCGAGGTGGGTCCGCCAACGAATCGACCATACGGGTCACATACCTGATACCCATCGGTGAAAGTGCGTCTATGCGCTGCTCAAGAGCCTTCCGTTCGTTCACAGCCCCAACCGATGCCGAATCAGATCCACAAATGCTGGCTTCAGTTCGATGCCTGCCCAGCGGCGATCCATATCCTGTGCTGCCAGCAGTGTAGTGCCCGATCCTGCGAAGGGATCCAGAACCATGTCACCAGGTTCGCTCGTAATCTTGATGCACTGGCGTGCCAGCGCCATCGGCATGACTGCGGGATGATCGCCAACTCCACTACCGGCAGGCCTGCGCGGTTCGGTGTTGATGTCCCAAACCGTGCGCAAGCGACGGTCGTTGGGACCTCGCACCGAGTCAATGTCGTAGTAGTAGTCTTGACTCTTCGACAACAAGAACACAGTCTCATGAGCCTTGGTGGGTCGATCCCCAACCGACTCGGGATGTGCATTTGGCTTGTACCAGATCACCTCCGAGCGTAGCCACCACCCGGCATCCTGCAATGCGAGCGCGAGCCTCCATGGCACCCCAATCAGATCCTTAGGCTTGAGACCCTCTGGTGTCGGTGGGCGAACCCGCATGGCCCGGGCCCGATTCTTGCGGTCAGGAGCGCGATAACTCCGATTTCCCGAGGTATAACTGTCGCCTACGTTCAGCCAAACCGTACCATCGTCGGTGAGCACCCGTCGTACTTTGTCGAAGGTGATCACGATGCTCTTCACATAGTCACCCAGCGCGTCGTCCCGGCCAATTTGGCCGTCAGCCTCATAGTCACGAAGCGACCAGTACGGTGGCGATGTCACCACAGTACGCACGCATCGATCGGGCAGCATGTCAAGCCCCTCCGAGGCTCGCCCACAGATCAGAACCGACTCGCTTGGACTGACAATCTTGCCGCTGGCCGCTTCTGCACTCATGTGAATCTGGGCTGAGCCCGGCGGCCTGAAGCGACTCATCTTTTCTGATGTTAGTGGCTCCTGCCACGCGTCCGAGGGACCGCTCGTATTCATATCGAAAAGTTGACCCTCAATGCCTCGAAGCATCACTTCTCTCATGGAACCCACTGTCTCATAGGGGTGTGACATCACCCCGACCGGCTAGGTTACAGGCTCGCTACGGTAAGCAGACTCACAGCTATGGTGGCCCGGCTCGGGTTTGAATTTCACACAGCCATGGTGGCACGGTTGTGGCCCGGCTCTGGAACGGCGCGGCTTTAGGCGGCTATTGCGTTCTTGAGCAGGGCTTCGTTGGGCTCGGAGGGGAGTTCGGCGAGCGGTACGGAGATCTCGGCATGGGTCGGACCGTGCTGGGCGGCCAGCGGGGCCAGGGCCTGCAGGTCGAAGCCGTACAGGTCGGCGGCGGTGCCGGCCAGGATCTGTTGGAGTTCCACCGGGTCGGTGTCGCAGAACACCTGGCGCAGGTGCTCGCGGGTGTAGGGGCCGGTTCCCTCGTTGTGGGGATAGTCCGATCCCCACATCACCTTGTCAACCCCCAGCACTTGCCGAGCCGCGGCATCGTCATGACCCGGCTGGCTGATGCCCACCCAGCAGTTCTGCTGGAAGTATTCGGTGGCACTCCTGGGAAGGATGTGGCTGTCGTCGTAGCGCATCTCACCCATGCGGCCGGTGTCACGAATCTTGGCCAGGGTCTCGTCCAGATGGGCCAGTGCGCCCACCAACCAGGCGCAGCCCTGCTCGGTCATGACGAACTTGAGCCTGGGAAAGCGCTCGAACACCCCCGAAAGCAGGAGTTGGTAGAAGGGCCGGTGGGAGTAAAAACTCACCTCGGTGATGAACAGGAGGTCTGACACCGAGTACCTGCCGTAGTTGGGAACACCGGTGCCACCGTGGCTGTTGACGATGACCCCGAGATCCTGGCAAGCAGCCCAGAACGGGTCGTACACCGGGTCGTAAAGGGGGGCCAGGTCGCCGCAATCCGGGGGAATGGCCGATATGAGCACGCCTCCCCGGAGGTTGTTGGCCGCTATGAACTCCACATCGGCGATGGCCTCGTCCACATCGTTCAAAAAGGTCTGGCCGATGCCGGCCCGCTGATGGGGGTACTCAGCACACCAATCGGCCAGCCAGCGGTTGTGAGCCCGGATGCCGGCCAGCCGGTGCTCGAGCTGATCCGATCGGGGCGGGCGGGCGAAGAGGATGAAGCTGGGGAAGAAGGGGGGCACGGTGTTGGGGAACACCACCTCACCCACCTGACCGTCGGCGTACAGGTCGCTGAGCCGGCGTTCGTTGTCCCAGTTGCGCACCCGGCCCCCGTCCTGGAGATCCCGAAACGGGTTGCGGTACTTCTCCCGCCAGGCATCGAAGTCGTCAAGATACTTGGATTCCAGGTATCCCCGGTAGGTCTCGTGGTTGGCACCGGCGTGGCAGTCAGCCGAGATGATGGTGTATCGGTTGCTCATTGATCCCTCCGAGATGGTTGTAGGGGCTGAAAAAGGGTCTGCTCCCCAGCATGCCACGCCGGGAACCGAAACGCAGCCACCGGGAACGATCCAACCAACATGCCACGCCGGGAACCGAAACGCAGGCCGAGTGCGCTAGGTTGGCTCCCATGGGTTCCTCACCGGGCATTGTGGAAGGGGAGTGGGACGATCAACCCCACAACTGGCGGACGTTCTTCAAGCGGTGGCGGCGCCGCGAGGAGTCGTTCCGGTTCGAGGTGGTCCGCACCCAAGCCATGTCGGGCGAGGACTTTTTCGTGATCGGCCGGGCGGTTGCCGGTCGAGTCCGGGAGGGTGACGCGCTGGTGGTCGAGGTGGGCGACGAGGCGGTTCCAACCCGGGTTGTCTCCATTGATCACACCGTGCAGGACGACGACGAGTTCCACATGCTCATGGCCCTGAAGCTCGATGGCATCGGCCCCGACTCCGGCATCGGCCCCGGCACCACCATTCGCCCTCAGGCTTGACCACCATTCACCCTCAGGCTTGACCATCATTCGCCCTCAGGCTTGACCACCATTCGCCGGACTGCTTGACCAAACCGGCCGGCGATTCAAGGAGTCAGCAAACGGCCGAGGCGGCGGCTGACAACGATGGCACCGGCCGCGGTGAGTGCCACCAGGTAGGCAATGTGAACCAGCAGGCCCCAGCCGACGTTGCCGGCGATGAAGGCCCGCTCCAGGGCCACACCGTGATAGAGCGGGGTGGCCTGTACCAGGAACTGCACTGCTCGAGGGTAGGTGTCCAGCGGAAAGAAGGTGGCCGAGAACAGGAACTGCACTATGAGCGGCACGGTCACCAGGTCCAGGTCGTTCCAGCTCCGCATGTAGCTGGTGGCGGCCATGCCCAGCGCGGCAAAAGTGAAGCCGATCAGGGTTGCTCCCGGTAGGGCGGCAATCGCCCACAGCGAGTCCACCAGCCCGAATCCGGCCATGACCCCGAGGAACCCGGCACCGTAAAGGCTGGCTCGCAACACCGACCAGCTCATCTCTCCGAGCGCCAGATCGGTCACCCCCACCGGGGTGGCCAGCACCGCGTCGTAGATCCTGGCCCAAGTGAGCTTGTAGTACATGTTCATGGTGCTGTCGTAGAAGGTTCCGTTCATGGCCGAGGTGGCCAGAAGCCCCGGCGCTACGAACGTGCGATAGTCGATGGTTCTGCCCCCGACGGTCACATCACCCACCAGCTCGCCGATGCCGATACCGATGGAGAGCAAGTAGAACACCGGCTCGAAGAACCCGGTCAACAGCACCAACCAGGTACGGCGGTACACGGTTATGTTCCGCTCCACCACCCGGGCGAACCGCCAAGACCCCACCATGGAAATCACTCGTACAACCGCCGGGAGAAGGTCCGGCTGGAAACCAGTGCTCCCACCAGGGTCAGCACCACCAGGTAGGCCGCGTGGCCGCCCATCTCCCACCCCAGGTCATGGCCGGTGGTCAGCGCCCGGCACATCCGCACGCCGTGCCACACCGGGGTGAGCCAGGCGATCTGCTCCAACCCCACCGGAAGCTGCGACACCGGGTAGAAGATGCCCGAGAACAAGAACATGGGCATGATCACGAACCGGGTGAAGGTGCTGAAGTTGTCGGCATTGGTCCGGGTGGCCACGAAGGCGGTGGTGGGGGTGGCGAAGGCCAGGCCGCACAGGGTTGCGCACACCGGGGCCAGCACCGCCAGTGGCGATGAGACCGCGCCGAACGCGGCCATCACCGCCAGGAACACGAAGCTGGCCAGCCCCACCCGGAATCCCATGTAGGCGAAATGGCCCAGCAATATGTCCCGATCCCGCAGCGGGGAGGCAGCCATGGCCAGGTACGTGCGGTACCACTTGAAGCCACCCAGCACCGGGTAGGTGGACTCGTTGACCGCCAGCATCATGGCGTTGCCGGCCAGTAGCCCGGGGGCCAGGAAATCCAGGTAGTTCAGCCCGCCCAGGTCGGGCCCGGAACCCACCTGAGTGTCCACCAGCGAGCCCAACCCCAGCCCCATGGCGGCCAGGAACAGGATCGGGCTCAAAAAGCTGGTGAGAAGCGACCCCTTCCAGTTGCGCCGGTAAGCCACCAACCAGTACTCAAACGCCAATCTGGGACTGGAGACACCGGCGTGCCTCATACCGGAACCACCGGTCGGGATCCAGAAACGCCGGCGTGCCTCATACCGGAACCACCGGTCGGGGGCTGGAAACGCCGGCGTGCTTCATACCGGAACCACCGGTCGGGGGCTGGAAACAGCCGGGGGGTGGGGCATCAGTCAACCAGTGACCGGCCGGTCAGGTGCAAGAACACGTCCTCGAGCGTGCTGCGCCGCACCAGAACACTCTCGGGCTTGACCTCTCCGAGCTGGGCCACCACCCGATCGCCGTGATCGGTGTACAGCAGTACCCGGTCGGGCAGTTCCTCGATCCTCTCGTACAGGCAATCACCCCGGTCACCACCGTCCGGATCACCCAGAGAACCCAACTTCTCGGTCAGCCGCTGGCCACCAACCTCATGGTTGTCTCCGATGCCATCCGGATCACCCAGAGAACTCAACTTCTCGGTCAGCGCCGGCAGCCGGTCGTGGGTCCGCAGCTCCACCACCTCCCGGGTGGAGTAGCGCTCGATGAGCCGGCGGGGCGACCCTTCGGCCACGATCCGGCCCCGATCCATCACCACCAACCGGTCGCAGAGCTGCTCGGCCTCGTCCATGTAGTGGGTGGTCAGCACCTGGGTGACCCCCCGGCGCTTCAGCGTCCACAGCCGCTCCCACACCACATGGCGGGCCTGGGGATCGA
This sequence comes from Candidatus Poriferisocius sp., assembly GCF_965202595.1. Lineage (GTDB taxonomy): Bacteria > Actinomycetota > Acidimicrobiia > Acidimicrobiales > Bin134 > Poriferisocius. The sequence goes on along the minus strand of NZ_OZ241836.1, from coordinate 873,907 downwards.
GGCCGGTGGTGGGTTCGTCCAGGAGCAGCACCTCGGGCTCGCTGATCAGGGCCCGGGCAATGATCAGGCGGCGTTTCATGCCCCCCGACAGCGGCTCCACGTGGTCGCCCGCTCGCCCGTCGAGCTGCACGAACTCCAAGAGCTCGGATATGCGGGGACGCAGCACCGACCGGGGCAAGTCGAAGTACCGCCCGTACACGTACAGGTTCTCGGCCACCGACAGTTCCTCGTCCAGATTGTCCTGCTGGGGCACCACCCCCAGGCGGGCCCGGATGCGGGTGCCCTCCCGGGCCGGATCCATGCCCATGATGCGCAGGGCGCCCCCGGTTGGGTCGGAAACGCAGCCGATCATCCGCATGGTGGACGACTTGCCCGCGCCGTTGGGGCCCAGGAAGCCGAAAACCTCACCCCGATCAACTTGAAAATCGATGCCATCCACCGCGGTGAACTCACCAAAACGCTTTGTCAACCCCCATGCCGCGATCAAAGACACCCGGCGACAATACGCTCCCTATCGGGCCAACCGGCAGTTCTTGAACCATCGCGGCTTCGCAGGTTACAGGGTACCCGCCGATCTTGTTCTGAGCGGTTGCCCCAATCCGGAGGGCGTGTATGGGCCATGATGGGGGCCATGAGTTACGAGCATCTGCTGGCACCGGGGCGCATCGGTACCCTGGAACTTCGTAATCGGCTGATCATGGCCCCGATGGGGGAGGAGTTGGGGGTCGAGAGCGGCGAGGTGTCCGACGACCAGATCGCCTACCTGGAGGCCAGGGCCAGGGGCGGCATGGCGCTGGTGATGCTGGGGTCAGTGGCGGTGGCCTTCCCGGTGGGCTGCTCCAACAAGCGCCAGACGGCCATATCCGACGACCGCTTCATCCCGTCGTGGGAACGTGCCGCCGACCGGGTCCACACCCACGGCGGCAAGATCGCCATGCAGCTCACCCACGCCGGCAAGATCGCCCTTCAGGACACCATGGCCGGCCGCCCCCTATGGGTTCCGTCGGTGCCGGGACCGGCCACCGTGGATCCGCTGTACGGGATGGTCACCGGCGAGGAGGGGGCCATGATGGCCGAACCGCTCATCGCCCCCGGTGCCAAAGTCCACTACCGGGTGATGGACCACGACGACATCGCCACCGTGGTGAACCAGTTCGCAGCCGCCACCGTGCGGGCCCGGGCGGCGGGGGTGGATGGGGTGGAACTGCACGGCGGCCACGGCTACCTCATCGATGCCTTTCTCTCGCCCACCATCAATACCCGCGACGACGAGTACGGCGGATCGACGCAGAACCGGGCCCGGTTCCTGGTGGAGATCCTGACCGAGATACGCCGGCGGGTGGGTGACGACTACCCGGTGTGGGTACGGCTCAACAGCACCGAGGTGGACATCGACGGCATCGTTCTGAGCGATGCCATTGACAACGCTCGCCGGGCGGCTGCCGCCGGGGCCGATGCCATCCACGTGTCGGCCTACCACGACCCCGGTATTGCTACCGGCCCCACCGACTCCTACGCCCCTCACGTACCCGAGCTGCTGGTGGCCAACGCGGCGGCGGTCAAGGCCGAGGTGGACGTGCCGGTCATCGCGGTGGGGCGCATCAGCCCCGAGGCCGCTGATAGCCACATCGCCGAGGGCTCCTTCGACTTCTTGGCCATGGGCCGCAAGATCCTGGCCGACCCCGACCTGGTCAACAAGCTGGGCGCGGGTAGGCCCGACGACGTGCGCCCGTGCGTTTACCACTACCGCTGCATAGGCAACATCTTTTTGCGCAAGGGCACCCGGTGCGCGGGCAACGGGTTTTTGGGCCGGGAGGACTCCCTCACCGCGGCGGCCGCGCCATCGGCCAAAAAGGTGCTGGTGGTGGGGGGCGGACCCTCGGGTATGGAAACGGCCCGGGTGGCCGCCCTGCGGGGCCACGAGGTGATTTTGGCCGAGGCGTCCGACCGGCTGGGGGGCCGGTGGGCGCTGGCCTCGGCCACCAGCGATGTGAACGCAGAACTCCTGGGATGGTTCGAGCACCAACTCGACCGGCTGGGGGTGGATGTCCGCCTCGACACCCGAATGGATGTGGACCGGGTGAGCGCGCTGTCACCCCATACGGTGGTGGTGGCAGTGGGGGGCCGGTGGGACCGGCCGGTGGTGGAGGGTATCGAAAGCCCCTTGGTGTGGGGGGTTGACGACCTGGCCCCGTGGCTGCTCGACGGGATCCCGCTGAACGCCGACCGGGTGACGGTGCTGGGCGGTGACCTGCCCGGCCTCGGGGTGACCGAGGCCGCCCACCGCCAGGGTGCCGAGGTCACGCTCATCGAATCCGGCCCCGTGCTGGGCCATTCACTGGGGCTGCCCGGCCGCTGGCGGGTGGTGAACGAGTTGAGCCGAGCAGGGGTGAACCTGATCACCGGTGCCGAGGTGGTGGCAATCACCGGCGAAGGGGTGGTGTGGCGCAGCAACGGTACCGAGCAGACCACCCCCACCGATCGGGTGGTGGTGACCTCCGATCCGGTGGCAGACCATTCGCTGGTGGATGAACTGCGGGCCGCCGGTGCCGAGACCCACACGGTGGGCGACTGCGCCCAGCCCGGATTCCTCGAGGGTGCGATGCGCTCGGCGGTTGAACTGGCGGCAAACCTTTAGTGCCCCAGTCCAGTAGCGCCGGAACCCGCACAAACCACAACTCCGGAGACCACCGCAAGGATGGCCAACGCGCTGCTGCTGGGCCATGAACCCGCACAAACCACAACTCCGGAGACCACCGCAAGGAGATTTACATGAGCTTTCGGCTGGCCAACCACGACGGGCAGGCAGTGCTGCTGGAGGGGCAGGACTACTGGAAACTGGGGATCGACCCCATGGGGGCTTTGACCCGTCCCGATGATCTGCACCGCCGCTGGGACAGCCGGGGTGCTCCCGATGGTCGGGTCACCCCGGCAGAGCTGGGACCCCCGGTGCCTGCCCCCCGGCAAGTGTTCGCCTACGGCCTCAACTACCGCGACCACGTGAGGGAGATGGACGAGGTGAACTACCTGGCCCGAACCACCAACGAGGCACCGGTGGTGTTCACCAAGTTCCCTAGCTGCCTGATCGGCCCGACCGCGCCGGTCAAGCTGGTAGGAGACCGCTGCGACTACGAGTGCGAGCTGGTGGTGGTGATCGGCACCGAAACCCGGGACGTGGACCAGAGCCAGGTCTGGGACCGGGTGGCCGGGCTGATGATCGGCCAGGACATCTCCGACCGGGCGCTACAGACCGCTGCCACCCCGCCCCAGTTCTCCCTGGGCAAGTCAAGGGCCACTTTCGGCCCCACCGGCCCGGCTCTGGTGAGCCCCGACCTGGTTGGCAACCCCGACGACCTGGCCATCTGCTGCCGCATCAACGGGGAGTTGCGCCAGGACAGCCGCACCAGCCTGCTCATGCGCCCGGTTCCCGAGATGGTAGCCCACCTGTCGTCGATTTTGACCCTGAACCCCGGCGATCTGATCTTCACCGGAACCCCCGGCGGGGTGGGCCAAGCCCGAGGCATCTACCTGAAACCCGGCGACCGGATCGTCTCCGAAATAGAGGGGCTCGGCTCTCTGGACAACCCCTGCATCTAGATCATGGGCTAGAGGGGCTCGGCTCTCTGGACAACCCCTGCATCTGGATCATGGGCATCTGGATCATGCGGTTCAGGTGGATCTTGCGGTTCAGGGTAACCCCAACATCTCGACTGCCTGAGCGCAGCTTGCCACCGGGCGGCCCACCTCGGCACACAGCGCCACCGCCTCGGCCAGCAGCTCCTGGTTGGTGGGGGAGCGGTTGGGGTCGTAGAACTCCTCGATGCCCACATGGAGGTGGCCGCCCCGCTCCAGAGCCAGGCGGGGCAGCGGGGTGGCCATGAGGTCGCCGCCCCACACCGATACCGACCAGGGGATGGCGGTCCCTTCCAGCATGTCCAGGTAGGCCAGCAGGGCGTGCCTGGTGGGGGAGAGCCCAAAGGTCACGCCTCTGGCCCGGCGGGTCAGCCCCCATTCACCCCCGAAGTAGAGCTTGGCCATGGATCCGGCCGGCAGGCACCCGGCCCGGTGGTACGACAGCACGCACTGGAGGAAGCCGGGCTCGTAGATGGCCAGCGCCGGACCCCAGCCGCTTTCCCGGCACAGATCGAAGCTGGCCCGAATGTCGGCGTAGTCGTTCTTGTAGGTACCTCCCACCGGCAAGCCGTCGGGCCCGGCGGTACCTATGTTGGTGGAGCCGGGATCGACCACCCCCATGCGCAGGGGCACCTCGGCGGCGATCATGGCCATGTGGGCATTGCGGGCCTGGTGATCGGCCCCCGAGGTGAGCGTCGGGTACCACAGGGCATCGGGTCGGACGGCCAGCACCGGGATCATGGCCTCGATGTAGGGACCGGCGGCATCGGCCCCGGTGAGGCCGATGTCGTGATTGTGGGTGTGGATGATGGCCGCACCCCCCTCCAGGCAGGCCAGAGCGTCGGCGGTGATGGCCTGCGGGCTCAGCGGGACGTTGGGATTTATGTCGGGGGTGGTGATGCCGTTGATGGCCACCTCGATGATGACCGGTATCTCGCCGGATGCCACTGCTGCCATGGCCCAACCCTACTGCCGTCACCGGAAAACAGGTGCGCACTTGGGTTTTCAGTAGGGTCGCGTTCCTACACCGCAGAATGCGTGCTAGAAAGTGCGCCCGTGAAGTGGTCAGCGCCAACGGCGCAGTCAAGTAGGCAGTCCGATAAGAGCCCGTGGAAGAGGCTGGTGGGCCTCGGCGTGGCGATGTTGCTGGTCACTGCGGGTGCCGCGGTCGTGCTGCCCGGGGCAGCCGCGCAAAAACCTGGTGAAGGTGATGCCCCGACGGTGCGGATCACCGCCCGCAAACTTGCCGGCGACAAAGGCGACAAGATCGAGGTCGCTCTCCAAACCCGCCAACCCGATGACTCATGGAGCCACCACATCCTGCCCCAAAACCGCTACTTCTCCACCAACGTAACCCCCCTCCGCTGGCTGGTCAGCACCCCAATCACCCTCGAAACCGCAGAAAACGCCCCGACGGTGCGGATCACCGCCCGCAAACTTGCCGGCGACAAAGGCGACAAGATCGAGGTCGCTCTCCAAACCCGCCAACCCGATGACTCATGGAGCCACCACATCCTGCCCCAAAACCGCTACTTCTCCCCCGACATAACCCCCCTCCGCTGGCTGGTCAGCACCCCAATCACCCTCGAAACCGCAGAAAACCCCGCCACCCCGTCCGACGGCGATGGCGAGAGCGATGGCGATGGCGAAAACAATGGCGAGAAAGAACCCGATGGCTGCCTGGCCGGCCACGAGGGCACCGGGGTTGACACCGCAGAGGGTATGTTGCCAGTTGATCCCGACGTGAGGATCGGCAAGCTGGACAACGGGCTTACCTATTACTTGCGGTCCAACGACAGCCCGGGCGGGAGTTTGTCGCTGCGGCTGGCGGTGAACGCCGGGTCGCTCAACGAGCCTGTCGCCGGCAGCGGGGTTGCCCACTACCTCGAGCACATGCTGTTCAACGGCACCGAGAAATTTCCCGGCAACGAGCTCACTGCAACCCTGCAAAGCATCGGTGTCGAGTTCGGCCCCGACATAAACGCCTACACCTCCTATGACGAGACCGTTTATGAACTCGACCTGGTTATTGACAAGGCGCAAGGGTCGGTGGCCACCGCTTTTGATGTGCTGTCCCAGTGGGCTCACGCCGCCACTATTGATCCCGAGGCCGTGGAGGAGGAGCGGGGCATCGTCCGCGATGAGTACCGAAGCAGGGCGGAGACCGGCTCGGGAGCGGTGGAGGCGGAGTTCGACCGCGTGTACACCCAGGACACGCCCTATGCCAACCGCTTACCGGCCGGCACAGCGGCATATATCGAGGCGATCACCGCCCAGGAGCTGCGGGACTTCTACGAGGCCTGGTACGTCCCGTCCAACATGGCAGTGATCGCGGTAGGCGATCTGAGCCTGGACACGCTGGAGGATCTGATCGAGGAGTACTTCTGCGACATCCCGGCCGGTGAGGCTCCGGCGGCCCCGAGCAACCGGTCGCCGCTCAACCCTGAGCCGGTTTTCGCGGTGGCCACCTCGCCCGAGCAGGGCAACTCCTACCTATCGCTGGACATCCGCCTGCCGTCGTGGGATTTCGGAACGGTCGATGGGGACCGCCAGAAGTGGATCGAGGAAATCATCAGCATAATGCTGCGCAACCGGTTGCAGGCCGGCTACGAGCAGGGATTCCTGTCCCAGATCGATCCGACCCACTGGATGTCGTTCTCCCACAACCGGGGTTTGAGGTACTACGGCACCAACCTACGATCCGAGAATTACTCCGCCGCCCTCACTGCTTACTGGTCCTTGCTGCTAAGCCTGAAGGAGCAAGGATTCACCAGCGCCGATTTCGCCCGAGCAGCCGAAACGATCAGGGCCGACCTGAGATCAGCGATCCAGGCGGTGCCCACCACTCAAGACTCTCGATACGCCGATTTGTATACCTCGCACTTTTTGGACGGCAACGACATCGGAAAACCGGCCGACACCGCCGAGCGGGTCAACACCTTGCTCGAACAGATCCGGATCGACGACCTCAACGACCGCTACCGAGAAATCCTGAACGAAAGCGGGCTGATCCTGATCGCAGTGGGCTCCGATCCAGAAAAAATACCCACCGAGAAGGACATGGCTGCCGCCCTGGAAGCGGCTCAACCCGGCAAGCTGCCCACCCTTGTTAACAGCACCGACGAACTCATGGTCAGCCCCGACCCCGTTGCCCCCGAAACCGCCGGCGAGCTGGATGTCTGGTCCGGGGCCTACGAATGGTCCTTCGCCAACGGAGCCAGGGTCATGTTCGCCCCGTCGCCCATCAGCGAGAACCGGATAAACCTGCAAGCGATTTCCTGGGGGGGCTGGTCGACCCTGAAAGCCGGGGACCGCCCCCTGACCCAGATAGCCGTCCGGGCGGTGCGCAATAGCGGTGTCGGTGATCTGAGCCCCGCTCAACTCTCCCGCCATCTCGACAACCGCAACGTTGCGGTCCAACCGTTCATAGGCGAAAGCATCGAGGGCTTGGTCGGGGCTTCCGTCTCCGGCGACATCGAGACCATGTTCCAGCTCATGCACCTGTACATAACCAAGCCCCGGCTGGACCAGCAGGCTTTTGCCGAAGCCGTGAACAACGCCAGGAACAACATCTCTTTGGCTGAGTCCAGCCCCGCCCTGAAGAGCGATCTGGCCTACCTGGAGGCCCGGTACGGCAAAGCAGCCTTCGAATGGCTCAACCCCATCTCAACCCAGGCCACCCTGGACTCGCTCACTCCCGAAGATCTGGTCGATCTCTACCGGCAGCGCCTGGACGATGTAGATGATCTGGTCGTAATCATCGTCGGCGATATAGACCGCGACACCGTGGAAAGGTTGGCCCGCACCTACGTGGGCACCCTGCCCGCCGGTGAACCCGACACCTACGTGAACCGTCGCCCCCCCGAACCCAACGGGATAGTGCGCCGCGAGATCAAACTCGGGCCCGGCAATCAGGCCACTTCAGCGGTCTACCACTACGAGGCCCCCATCATCGAGGCAACCCCACCAATCCAAGTGGCTGCTGACGTACTCGAAGTGCTCCTGAACAATCGCCTGGTCAAAAACGTCCGGGAGAACCTCGGTGACAGCTACACGACGGTAGCGCGAATAACCCTGCAATCGACCCCGACATCCGCGGTCAAATCCCAGGTATCAGTATCGGGAGACCCAAAGAAGATGGCCAACATCGAAGCAGAACTAACCCGTATTTTGACCGACATAACCTCCGGTGGCATCACCCAACAAGAGTTCAACAGTGCCCGCTCGGTGGTAGCCGACGACTACAGATTCATAAACAACTTCGACCTGATCAACCTGCTGCATCGAGCCAGCACCGACCACAGCCAACTGCCCACCCCGTTTCGCCTCATCCGCGAACTTTCGGTGCTTGATATAGCCGACATACAAAAACTGGCAGTGCTGCTCTACGACCCGGAACAACACATCCAGATAGTCACAAAACTTTCTTCTGACGAGCCGGCAGAGGAAGCCCGTAACGGGAGAAACCTCAGGGAGGTTTAGCCGGCATGATTTACTGAAGGGTGTGGTTGCACCGGCAGCAGATGGTCACTGGTTCGAGGATTTCACGGTGGGCGAGCAACTCGAACCCGCCCCATCCATCACCATCGGACCGGGCGAGGCTGCCGTTTACCAGGCAATCTGTGGCGATCCACTGGCCATGAGCCTGAGTCGACCCCTGGCCGAGGCGGTCACCGGCCGGCCCGGCGCTGTGGTCAACCCCGCGCTGGTGCTACTGGTGGCCATCGGCCAGTCCACGGTGGCCACCCGAAAGGTGGTGGCCAACCTTTTCTACCGGGGGGTTCGCCAGCTCCGAACCGTGCGGGTGGGCGAGACCCTCACCACCACGGTGACCGTTCGGGGCCTGCGGGAGGCCTCGACCCGCCCCGACCGGCCGCCCCGGGGCCTGGTGCTGCTCGGCATCCGGACCGTGGACGGCCAGAATCGCCGGGTGCTGGACTTCGAGCGGTGCGCTCTGGTGCACCGCCGATCCGCGGCCCCCACCGGCCACCAGGATGATTTGGGAAACACCGGAGAGGAACTCGACATGGCCCCCTTCGCCGAGGCCGCCCCGACCGGCTGGGACCTGAGCCCGCTCGGACCCCCCCAGCAATGGCCGGTGGGGGAGACCCGCCAGGATCCGTTGCGGGACCCGGTCACCGGTGCCACCGCACTGGTGAGGCTCACCCAGAACCTGGCCCCTCCCCACCGGGATGCCAGCCTGGGTCAAAAGGGCAGCCGGCTGGTGTACGGCGGGCACACGGTGGGCCTGGCCCAGGCGGCTCTGGTACGCCTCCTGCCCACCATGGCCACCGTGGTGGGTTGGCACCTGTGCGATCACACCGGCCCGGTCTTCGAGGATGACGTGGTGGATGTGGCCGCCACGCTCGATACCGTGCACCCGGTGACCAATGGCCGCCTGCTGGCGTTCACCGTAATCGTGCACGCCGAGCGGGACGGCAACCTCCCGGTGCCAGTACTCAACTGGCGACCGGTTGTTCTGGCCCCGTGAGCGAAACCTCAAAGACCCCGCAACCCGACGACCACGAGCTGGCCCAATGGTTGGCTCAGCAAGCCGGGGATCAGCTCCAGGCCCTGCGGGAGGAGATGCAGGACTCCCGTATCGATTACCTCCACCGCGAGCTGGCGGGTGACCAGATCAGCCACCGCTATCTCACCGGGGCGCTGTCCCGGCTTAGACCCGACGACATGGTGCTGTCGGAGGAGGGGCTCGACGACGGTGCCCGGCTGGGGGCCGAAAGGGTGTGGATCATCGATCCCCTGGACGGATCATCGGACTTCGCCAACCAGTGGAGCGATACCTGGGCGGTTCATGTCGGCCTGGCGGTGAACGGCCGGCCGGCCGCCGGGGCAGTAACGGTTCCTGCCTGGGGGCGCACGTTCAGCACGGTGGTGGCCCAGGAGCCACCGACCGGTAATCATCCAGGAGCCGGCACCAGCCGGCCGCGGGGTAGCGACTCGGTTGAGCAGGCGCTTCCCCCCAATCATCCAGGAGCCGGCACCAGCCGGCCGCGGCCGCTGGTGGTGATGTCCCGCTCCCGGGTGCGGTGGGACGGCCGGCGGCTGGCTCGCCACCTGGATGCCGATATCTACGGCGTGGGCTCGGCCGGGGTGAAAGCCATGGCCGTGGTGACCGGCGAGGCCGATGCCTGGGTCCACGCCGGTGGGCTCTACGAATGGGACACCTGCGCCCCGGCCGCGGTGGCCCTGGCCGCCGGCCTGCACGCCTCCCACCTCGACGGTTCCCCCCTGCGCTACAACCGCCACGATCCGGCCCAGTGGGGCATCCTCATCTGCCGCCCCGATCTGGCCGCTGACCTCCAGGCCGCCTTCGCTGCCTAATCTGCTCAGCACTTCAGACACACCAACCCATCCCCCACTTCTACAAGCTGCCTAATCTGCTGCTATGCGAATCGGAATGCTGGGAGCAGCCTGGATCGGGCCAATGGGTCTGATCGAACCGGCCCGGGAAGTGGAAGGGGTGGAAGTAGCCGCAGTGGCGGCCCGCGACCCGAAACGGGCCCGAGTCTATGCCACCGAGCACGACATCCCCCTGGTGTTCGACAGCTATGACACCCTGCTGGCATCCGGGGAGATCGACGCGGTGTACAACCCCCTGCCCAACTCCCACCACGCCCGCTGGACCATCGCCGCGCTGGAAGCGGGCAAACCGGTACTGCTGGAGAAACCATTCACCGCCAACGCCGGCGAGGCCCGCCAGGTGGCCGAGGTGGCCGAGCGCACCGGGCTGGTGGTGATGGAGGCGTTCCACTGGCGCTTCCATCCCCAGGCCGATCGGGCCATGGAGCTGGTGACCACCGGAGCGGTGGGCGAGATCAGCCATGTCGAAGCGACGATGGTTTTCCCGTCCATGCATGGCCCCGACGACATCCGCTATCGCTACGACCTGGCCGGTGGTGCCCTCATGGACACCGGCTCCTACGCCCTCAGCAACCTGCGTGCGTTCGGCGAGCTGGACGTGCTGCGAGCCGAGGCCGAGGAGATGGCCCCCGGCGTGGACGTGCGGACGACCGCGGAGCTGCGCTATCGCGACCGCGGTGCCACCGCCACCATTGTCTCGGCATTCACCGGAACCGAACGCAAGGCCGACCTGGGCGAACCGGGGGCGATCAACCCCGACGAGTTCGATTTCGAGTTCCGGGCCGAGGTGACGGTCACCGGCACCCGGGGGCGGCTGCACATCGACAACCCGCTGGGGCCGATGTGGGGCAGCGGCCTGACCCTGACCGGTGCCGATGGTTACACCGTCCTCCACGAAACCGCCGAGCCGGTGGCCACCTACACCCGCCAGCTCCAGGCCTTTGTGACCTGCGTAGAAGGCGGTGGCCCCAACCTGTACCCGCCGGCTGAGTCAATCAAAACCATGGAGTTGATCGACGCGGTGTATCGGGCCGCAGGCCTGCCGGTCCGGGTGGGGATCTAACCGCGAGTGCTTCAGCCGCGGGCGCTCTGCCGCGGGCGCTCAGTGTTCGGCTAGCGGTAGCGCCCACCAATCGCGGGATCTAGCCGCGGGCTTGGTCGAGTACCCGGCGCGCAGAATCACCAAGCAGCCGGGCAAAACCCCCGGGGCCCAGCGCCCCCAGGCGGTCGCCGTCGAACACTTCCAGGGTTATGGGGGCCCGGCATCCGCCATCGCGGATGATCCGGAGCGCGCCGGGCAAGTCCATCGCCCCCTCACCGGGTACGCAACGCCGGTGGCGGGTGGCCCAGCCCAGGTCGGTGGGAAACTCGGCCGGGGCATCGTTGAGCTGTATGGCCCCGATCAGGTGACCGGGGATCGAGGCAAAGTCCGAAAAGTCGCCGGGACCATGGCGCACATGCCAGAAGTCCACGGTAAGGCCGCAGTTCTCCCGGCCGGTGGCGGCCACCACCTCGGCACTGGTTAGCGGGTCGGGAACGGGGCGGTTCCGGCTGAACTCCATGTACACGCTCACCCCGATGGCGGCCCCCTGGTCGGCCAACCCCACCAGAGCCTCCACCACCTGTTCTTGAGTGACCGATCCCGAACAAACCAAGAGAGTATTGACTCCGCCGGCCCCCAGCGCGGCCGCGGTCTCGAACACCGTTTCCCGGGGAGCCTCCTCGTAGTAAGGCCCACCGGGGTCACCGGGGCCCACCCACACGATGGCGGCATCCATGTCCACCACCGCCAGCCCGGCATCACGGATACGCTCACCGATGGTGGGATCGGGTGGGTACGCCGCCGGCCACAGGGTCAAGCCGGCGAACCCACCGGCCACCCCCGCCTCCACCAGCACCTCAATCGGGGGATTATCAAGCGATCCCGAGCTGAGCACCAGATCCTCAGGCCCCAGCGTCACCCGGAAGGCTCCACCGGTGATCGCGACGGGTCGGCCATGATGGTCGATCAGAAACGTTGGCGAGTCACCGGTGGAGCCTTCCGACCCACCAACGAACAAAACAACGCCACACTCAGACGCTGGCTACCCAAAGGAACCAACCTCAACATCGACCCGGTACGCCTCGCCATCATCGAAGACCTAATCAACACCATGCCCCGCAGAATCCACCGATGGCAACCCGCCCAAACCATCTACACTAAACTCTGTCGCGATCACCAATAGAGCTTTCCCACCTAACACTGGCTGGATGAGACGCTAGTATGCCCCTCGGAGGGATGGCAGAGCGGACGATTGCAACGGCCTTGAAAGCCGTAGGGCCTTCAGGGGTCCCGGGGGTTCGAATCCCCTTCCCTCCGATTGGAGTGGCTCTTGATGTAGGATGAGGGTTGTGGCAGGGAGCACACTGGTAGAGGCACCGGGAGCTGTTCCGACGTTGGAGACGGCACAGCGTATAGCGGAGGTGTTCGTAGCTGAGCACGGTGTGGCCGAGGTGGCGGTGTTCGGGTCTGTGGCACGGGGTGAAGCCACCCCGGACAGCGACATCGACCTGGTCGCGATCTACCCGGATATGGACTACTCCCAACGGTGGAACCTCATCAGCCACCTCAAGGGAGTAGCGAGGGATATTTCTGGTCGAGATGTAGATGTACTGGCCACCGATTGGCCTGAGTGGAAACTCCGCTCAACTGAGGTGACGTTGAGTTTCGAGCACGCCATATCAGACGACAGTCTTGTGCTGGCTCAACAATCTGATCCCTACCGGCACCTCACCAAAGACAAGATAGGTTTACCCATGAACAACGAAGAACAAATCCTGCAGTGGATAGCAAGCTCTAAGCAAGCAGTAAACCAAATTTGGGCCAATATAGAGGTGTCAAGGCCGGAACGGGCTGCGATGTCAAGGTTGGATGGTGATGAACCATCGGATAACCAACGGCTAATGAACGCTCGCAGGCACCGGTTACGAGCACTAGGCGCAGTCACCGCCGAATCTGTAGAGCAGGGTTTGAAGTTGCTTGTGGCTTTGGAAGGTCGGACTCCTCCTAAAACTCACTCAGCAGTAGAGTTGCTCAACATGTTGCCGAACACGATTTCGGATGATCTGGAAGGGTTTTTGACAGATGAAGAGTGGGGCCGGATTGAGGAATGGAGGCAGGCTGGCACCTATTCTGATATTTGGGAGAAGTTGGCATTTTCTGAAGAGGAGGTAGTAGAAGAAATCGAGCGGTATTACAATGTGATTATACTGGTTATGCCTGCGGCTATCGAGGAATTCGAAAAACGTTATGGTAGATCACAGGATGTTGATGAATTCAGAAAAGATTTAACATCCCTGGACAAAGATTTCACTTCTATTGACTTCTTCACAGGTCAAGAAAAAGAAGTGGTTGACCTTATGGGAGATGAGACCTCCAGGAAGCTGAAGTGGTTTCGCCGTCGGAAACGGAAACGAGTCAGCCCAAACCAATCCCGGCTACCCGATACGACTTCAGATTAGGGATACGACTTCAGATTAGGTCAGCCTAGGAGCGATCCACCCCGGCCCATCGGCAGGCTCCACAACTGGCAACCAGCCCATATCATCTACACTAAACTCTGTCGCGATCACCAATAGAGCCTACCTCCCCCCTCCCCCCATAGCGTGACACTCCATATCCCCCGAACCCGCCGCCTACTCTCTACCCCATCCCTCCGGCTCCAAGACAAGGCCAGTCTCCCGATCTCCGAACTTTACATTGGCTACCTCGCAATACAATTCTATTTTATTTCTCATGTCCTGCTTAAGAAGATCATGAAATAGAAACCACCCATCTTGCAATTCTATAATTCTCGTATTCATCTTACGGCTCGCAGTCTCAGGGAATTGCTCTTTGTTTTTGGATACAGTCAGCACCTCATTTGGTTGCGACTCATATACATGAAGTCGATTCAAAAACCCCTTTTCACTATTTTCAAAATTTCTTAAAACACCCTTCATCAACTTGACCCCACTTTTAGCAGGATAGTATACACCCTTAAAGTAATAGCCATATATATTAGAAGATTTGCTGCCATTTTTTAGATTAATTGTTGAATCAGTGGTATGTTTGATTTCTTTTCTACTCTGGAAATGCTTGAGGCGTTTCTTAGCTTCCTCAAAAGCACTCCCGGACTCAAGTGATGTTCTGGATAGGAACAACTTAAGCTCTTCAATCTGTTGCTGCCTACCTATTGTTGTGTTGTCTGTGCCTGTAGTTTCTATTTGGATAGTGTGGAATTGTTGGTAATCCGGCTTTTCAACTCCTATATCTATATAAAATTCCCAAATCTGAGAATCTGTAAGAACAAGCATTGGCACCCTTGACTTTGGGCTGTAGAGATTACCGTACCAAATAACTTGATTTCTTGCCCGATTGTTTAGTTTATGTAGCATTTTAGCTTCAATAAAAACACAAGGTTCGCTCTCAACAATAAGTGCATAGTCTACCCCTTCATTAGGCTGAATTGGGTTCGGAGCATACTCCCGTACTACCTGAGAAAGGCACTGTTGGTCCCAACCTAACTCATACAAAATGGGCTCAATAATGACTTGCTTACAATTTTCTTCGTACTGCAAGACTCCTGATCGGATAATGCTTGCAGCCCTATCCAGTACCTCTTTGAGGCTCATTTTTTCCTACTCTCTTTGTTTGGTGGTTGGTAAACTCCGTCGGTGATCGCCACGGGCCAGTCGGTGATGGTCGGTTGTAAGCGTCATCAATTTAGCGGTTTAGGTATTTTACCGCCCTTCGAGATGGGATCAACCGGCCTCGCGGTAGTCGGCCAGGCCTATACCGATGCGATCGGCGAATTCGGGGGTGATGGGGGCATCCACACCGGCCAGTACGGTGAGAAAGTGGGACGTAGCCAGGTGGTTGAGGGCGGCGAAGGTAAAGTCCGGGTTGGCATACTCGGGAGTGCAACCGTCCTCGGCTCGGGCCACCTGAGCTGCCCCCAGAAGCGGCTCCAGCGCTCCCAGCCCGCCCATGGCCAGGATCTGGGTACAACTGTCGGTGAAGCTGTTGTGCCCGGCACCAGCCAGCACCACTAACCGGCGGGGACCGGTGAGCGTTTCGTAAAGCCCCGAACTGGTCGAAACCGGCACCACCTCATCCAGCTCGGCTGCAACGACCAGCACCGGCTTGTCATGGCCGGCGGGGGAGTCGGGACCACCCCCCGATAGGGAGACGGCGGTGAGCACCGAGTCAACCGCCAGCGCGTCGATAGCGGTGAAGGAACCGGCGGAATGGCCGATCACCCCGGTGCGGGACACATCTGCCACCCCCATGAGTTCGGCATCCAGAGCGGCCAGGGTATCTACGATGTCGGCTCGGTCGGCATCGGGGTCGAAACGGGCCTGCCCGGTGGTCTGGGCGGCCAGATTCCGGTGGGTGTGCTCGATGGAAGCCACCACGAACCCCCATGAGGCCAGGTGAACGGTGTGAAAGATGGCCACGTTGCGATGCCCGCCGAAGCCGTGACTGTAGATCACCACCGGGTACCGGTCCGGAACGATCCGGGCATCCCGGTAGGCGTTGGTGTCCACCGTGCTCTGCAACTCCGGGGGCAAGAGGCTGCGGAACGCCTCGGGGATGACGCTGCCGGAATCGAACTGCTCGGTCTCCAACCCGGCCACCGCTTCGAGGCTGGTTGGATACCAAACCTCCACCAGCCGCCCATCGGCCTCGTCCCCCAGCACCAGGGTTGCAACCCCCACGGGGTGGGGTCCGGCCCCGGTGTACAACGGGGGCTCGGGATCGGGGGAAGGGAGCGGGGTGGCTGCCGGTGCCTCCGCCGGTGCGGTTGCCGTAGCCGAGGGCTGCGTGGGTGCCGGTGCGGTTGCCGTAGCCGAGGCCGGTGGGGTTGTGGCGGTGGGCGAGGTCGTCGCCGTGGGGGATGCTGCCGCCATCCCGGTCGGTGTCGTTGTTGTGGTGGCGGCCGGCTCCCCGATAGCACCGTTGGAAGCCGGCCCCTCGATGTCGTCGTTGGTCGCGTCGTTGCTCGATGAGGAGCAGCCCGCGGCCACCATCGCCAGGGCCATCGCCAGGATCAGCACCAGCACCAATCGAGCTCCCATTGCCCGTGGTACCCGATTTTTCGCCGGCCCGCCGTTTACCGGATCGGGTTGGTGTGAATACACTTCATCCATGGGTCGAAAGTACAGGATCATCAGCGCCGATGGGCATGTGGAAACACCACCCGACTTCTTCGTCAAGTACGTGCCCGAGAAATGGAAGGATCGGGCCCCCCGCCTGATCCATTTGCCCGAGGGGGGTGAGGGGTGGCTGATCGAGGGTCAACCCATGCTCCGCAACGGCCAGAACATCGCCGGGCGGGACAAGGTCAAGTTCTCCGGCGGCACCTACTACAACGCCGACGGTAGCCCGGCCGAGGGGGCCGGACCGGCCGAGCAGCGACTCCGGGAACAGGACCTGGACGGCATTGATGCCGAGGTGCTGTTCCCGCCGGTGTTCGCCAGCCGCTTTTTGGAGGGCATCAAGGATCCCGACGTGTACCGCTCGATGATCCGGGCCTACAACACCTTTCTGGCCCACGACTACTGCTCGGTGGCCCCCGACCGGCTCATCGGCAACGCGGTCATCCCCATCAGCGGCATCGATCACGCGGTGGACGAGCTGGAGTTCATCGCCGAGGCGGGGCTGCCCTCGGTGGCTTTCTACAACTTCCCCAACGGCACTCCCTACGCCGATCCGGTGGACAACCGGTTCTGGGAGAAGAGCCTGGAGCTGGGCCTCAAGCTGGCCCCCCACTTCGGCTTTGGGGCCCGGGAGGCACCGCTCCAGTCGGCCGCCACCGGCACCGCCAACAGCCCGTGGGCCAGCGCTCTGGTGCAGCGGGCCGGCAACCATGCCCCGGTGTACTGCATGGCCCAGCTCATCGCTGCGGGCGTGCTCAACCGGTTCCCCGAGATCAAGTTCTACTTCGCCGAGACCAACGCGAGCTGGCTACCGGGAACGCTGTACTTCCTGGACGACAACTACGACCTGTTCAGCGACTGGTTCAAGGTGAGCTACGAGCGCAAACCCAGCGAGCAGGTGGTGGATCACTTCCACTTCAGCGTGATCCGGGATCCGGTGGTGTTCGACATGGCCGACATCATCCCGTGGGACAACATCATGTGGGGCTCCGACTTCCCCCACTCAGTGGGCTCGTACCCCGACTCCCAGGAGTACATAGCCGAGCACTTCCCCAAGGTGGACAAGGCCATCGCCCGCAAGGTGCTGCTGGAGAACCCGGCCAACTACTTCGACCTGGATCTCGACGCGGACATCACCGAAACACCGGTGGGTTAACCTTCCGGCCAGCTACCTCGACGCGGACATCCGGTGGGGTAACCGCCCCTTCCCCCCTTCCCACCCGCCCGGGTCTCAGCTCAAGTCGATCACGCCCCGGGCCAGCTTGCCGGTTTCCAGATCCTCGAACGCCCGGTCCAGCTCGCTGAGGTCGTAGGTCTCCGACACCAGCTCATCGAGCAGAAGCCGCTTGTCGAGATACAGATCCACCAGCGCGGGGATGTCGTAGGCGGGGCGGGAGGAGCCGTAACGGCATCCCATGATCGACTTGTTCTGGTAGAGCTGGAAGGGGGCTATGGTCATCTCGGCCTCCATGCCGGCCACCCCCAGGATCACCATGTTGCCACCGGGGCGCAGCATCTCGATCGCCTCTCGCATGAGGCTGGTGTTGCCCACGCACTCCACCGAGCAGTCCACCCCACCCGCCGAGATCTCGTTCACCGCCCCTACCGCGGCCACCTCGCCGGCATCCACGAAGTGGGTGGCTCCGAACCGGCGGGCGAAGTCCTCCTTGGCCAGGTTGTTGTCGATGGCAATGATTTTGGTGGCCCCGGCGATGCGGGCGGCCTGGATCACGTTCAGACCTATGCCCCCCACGCCGATCACCGCCACGCTGTCACCCCGGTACACTCTGGCCCGGTTGAAGACGGCCCCGGTGCCGGTGAGCACCCCGCAGCCAATGAGGCAGGCGCTGGTGAAAGGCACCCGCTTGTCGATGGCCACCACCTGGCCCTGACCCACCACCACCTCCTCGGCGAACACCCCGGTGTTGGCGAAACCGGGAATCTGGGTACCCCTGTAGGTGAAGTAGGCAGGAAGATCACCGGGACCGGGTTCCTCACCGGTCTCGTTGCGCCGGGCGATGGCCGTCCCCAACTTGGAGGCCTGGCACAGGGTGGGGTGGCCGGTGACGCACACCGGGCACCGGCCGCAGTTGTCAATGGTGGCGATCACCACGTGGTCGCCCACCTCCACGGTGGTAACGTCGCCACCCACCGCCAGCACCTCACCGGCACCCTCGTGGCCCATGACGAACGGGGGTGTGAACATCGCTCCGAACGTGCCATTGATTGCCGACAGGTCGGAGTGGCACACCCCGGCGGCCCCGATCCGAACCCGAACCTGGTCGGGAGCCAGGTCGGTCACCCCGAGCTCACTGGTAACCACGGCTGACTCCCCGTCGAAAAGTATGCCCCGCATAATGGTCAACCCCGATCCATATTGATATAGATGTCGTTCTCGTAGGCCGCCTGATTCATGGATTCATGTAGCTGTCGTGTTCGTAGGCCGCCGGTCCGGTGAGGGTGCCGGGTGCCGGGGTCATTAGCTCCTCCCGGAAGCGGGTGGTGTACTTCTGAGCCGCCAACCGCCACGCCACCAGGCGGTCGTCGCCGTCGATGCCCTCGTCGAACCCGCTGGCAGCATCGGCGGCCCGGTTCAGCCGGATGTAGTCCCGGGGGGAGGCGGCCCATACCGTGACCACCTCGTAGTCGTGGTGAAGTACCTCCCACAGCCCCATGCAGGTGTAACCGTAGTCGGCCGCCACGGGTAGGTAGTCCACAGCCATGGCCGCCAGATAGTCGCGAGCCGAGCCCGGCCGCACCTCGGTCAGCTCGTGAACGTACAGCGTGCCTCTCACCTCACCGGCGAGCACCGATGCCACCGGGGGCGACTCGGGCACCGAGCCCAGTACCCGGTCGTAGCCCCCGGTGCGGAGCTTGTAGGCCTCCTCCCACCAGTCGTCCAGTTGGTCGTTGGACTTCCGCTTGAGGTTGAGCCGATCCACCCGCTCCAGCCAACCGTCCCAACCGCCCGCGTCCCACAGGTTCACCACCTGGGGCCACCGGGCGGTGATGCCCATGGTGTACCAGGTGCCGAGCAACTCGAAACCCACCCGAGCGTCCCGGTTCTGCATCTTGGTGTGCTCCATGTAGGGCCACGCCGCCTGGCCCCTAACATCGACATACTCATGCAGGATGATCTCTCGCTCGGCCACGGTCGAGATATTACCGACCAGGACCAACCCCACCGCGATCCGGCCTGGCGCGGCTCGCTGGCGCAGCCCGCTAACCCAACCCCACCGCTAACCGAGGATGAGCACCACACCGACCAGCACGATCACCGCAACCACCACAACCAGGGCCAGAAGCATGGCACCGGGAAGTCGCCGGCCGAACAGTCGGATGGTCCGTCGCCCGGGAATGGGGGAGGCGGGCTTGTTGAAGGGAACCCCCTGGGGGGCAGCGGTGATGTCGGGCGGGTCTATCGAGATCCGGTTCCCGTCGCGGACCTTCTCCGTCCATTTCTTACCGTTCCACCAACGGGCTTCGTGCCGCCCGAAAGGGTCGGTGTGCCAAGAGGCCTCGGAGTCGGGCTTAGCAACCACCTCGCCACCAGTCTAATCAGTTGCAATCCACTACTGGTTTAGAGCGCGCGCAGATAGGTTAGTCGGGGTTGAGTTTGGTGAGTTTGATGGTGATGATGAGGGTGATGGCGAGTGCGAGTTGGCCGAGGCGTGCTTTGGTGTTGCGGTCGGTGTTGCGGCGTAGTTGTCCGAAGTTGGATAGCCAGGAGTTGGTGCGTTCTATGGTCCAGCGTTTCCCCAGGGGTATGGGTTTGGGTTCTTGGGGGGTGGTGGCGGGTGCTCGTTTGGGAGCGCAGACGATGTCTTCGATTCCGTAGCTCCAGCAGGTTCGGCGGACGGGCTCACCGGTATAGCCGCGATCTAGGTGCAGGGTCTCAATGTCTAGGTGTAGACCGCGTTGTGCTGTGGCCGCCAAAGTGGGAGCGAACAGTTGCTGGTCGTGACGGTTCGCGGCCCCAGCGGCCCAACCCACTGGGATAGCTGTTACGGTCCGCCAGAAGCGACCATTTCCACCCGGATTTGCCCCTGTCAACAGGGCTTTTACCCGTTCCCTCCCCACCGCAGGGTGCTTTGTGGGTCGAGGTGTCCACCGATGCTTCGGACAAATCGATGCCCACAACGCGGTCGTAGCCCTCTATGGCTTCGGTGACGACACCTTCGAACACACCCTGGGCGTTCCACTCGTTGAACCGGGTGCGCAACACCGTTTCACCGCCTTTGCCCAACCGGCCGGCCACATCCCAAGAGCACCCGGTCACCAATCGCAACAAGATCCCCTCAAACACGTCACGGTCAGGGATCCTCGGCCGGTGACAACCCAACGGATGGAACACCTCCCCCCGCACCGGCACAAGCGGCTCCACCGCCGCCCACACAGCATCCACCACCCGCGGATCCAAAGCAAGCATGATTACAATACCTCCACCATGTCGTTGTCGTTGAGTAACTACCCGACATCAAAGCCGGACCAACACAACGACAGGTGGATGGTCACCTATCTGCGCGCGCTCTAAGTCGATGGCACAATGGCCGGCGTGGATCCGGGGTGGTGCCAACCTGCACAACTCCCAAAGAGTTGAGTTGATGGCACAATGGCCGGCGTGGATCCGACTGGGATGCCCGAAGCCCGGACCAAACTGTTCGAGTTGATGGCCAAGCAGGACATCACCGATCTTCTGCACCGTTACTGCCGGGGAGTGGACCGTTTGGACATGGAGCTGGTCCGCTCCTGCTACCACCCCGATGCCACCGACTCCCACGGTACCTTTCACGGATCGGTGGAGGAGTACCTGGAGTGGAGCGAGCGCCTTCTGCGCCGCTACACCGCCACCCTGCACACTCTGTCGAACATCCTTATCGAGATCGGGCCAATCGCCGGGACCGGCGAGGCTCCGGTGCGGTGGGCCCGCTCGGAGGCCTACGGGGTGGCCTACCACCGGACCGGCGGCGGCGAGCCCGAGCTGAACCTCACCGTGGGCTTCCGATTCATCGACGATCTGAGCAGCCGCGACGGGGGGCCCTGGCTCATCCAGCGCCGGGTGGCCACCACCGAATGGGTGCACGAGCAGCAGTACCGCCCGGTTGATCCGCGCTTCCGGCAAGGCCGCCGGGACCGGTCCGATCCGCTGTACTCCGACCGGCCCGACCAATGATGCGTTTCCGGCCCCCAGCCAGCGCGCCAGCAACCCTCAGTGTCCGGGCACCCTCAGGCCCGACCAGTCATGCGTTTCCGGCCCCCAGCCAGCGCGCCAGCAACCCTCAGTGTCCGGGCACCCTCAGGCTCGACCAATGGTGCGTTTCCGGCCCCCAGCCAGCAGTCATGTACTATCTCAAGTTATGCAGAACGTGAATACCGAGAATGTCGAGCTGACCACCGCCGACGGGCCGATGAGGCTCTACGTGGCCCGGCCCGATGGTGAGCCGCAAGCCGCAGTCATCGTCATCATGGAGGCGTTCGGGCTGAACGGCCACATCGAGGAGGTTACCCGGCGGGTGGCGGCCGAGGGTTATCTCGCCGTGGCCCCCGATCTCTACCACCGCTACGAAACCAAGGTGGTCGGCTACGAGCAGATGGCAGAGATCATGGACTTAATGGGCAACCTGACCGACCCCCAATCCCTGATGGATGTGGATGCAACCCTGGAGTACCTGGGTGGCCAGGGCTTCACCTCCAACAAGGTGGGCATTACCGGTTTCTGCATGGGTGGAAGGGTGACCTTTCTCACCGCCATCAGCCGCCCGGTGGGCGCGGCCGTCACCTATTACGGCGGGGCCATCGTCACCGAAGGCTTTACCCCCAACCAACCCAAGCTGGCCGACCGCCATGGCGACCTGCGATGCCCGTGGCTGGGATTGTTCGGCGACCTGGACGGCATGATCCCCATAGATGGCCTGGAACAGCTCCGAGCCGACCTCGAAACCAGCACCCAGCCCACCGATCTTGTGCGCTACGCCGAGGCCGATCATGGTTTTTCGTGTAACGAGCGACCGTCCTACAACGCCGAGGCCGCGGCCGATGGTTGGTCGCGAATGCTCACCTGGTTCGAGGCTCACCTGGGGTAAACCAAAGGTCCACCCCAGGTACTCAGCTTGGATAAACAGCTTGGATAAACATGGTAGGTAAACGTGGCCCATGAAAAAATTGGGGTAATCGGTTCGGGCGTGATGGGCTCGGGCATCGCCCAGGTGATGGCAATAGCCGGGTACTCGGTGGTGGCTTTCGATGTGAATCCCGATGTTGTTGATGCTGCCCCGGCACTGGTGACCGATGGCCGTTTCGGCATCCAGGGAGCGGTGGCCCGCGGGAAACTCACGCAATCCGAAGCCGAAGAGGCCTTGAGCCGCATCCACTTCACCACCGACCGGGACGCTGCTGTTGTTACGGATGTGATCATCGAGGCCATCCCCGAGCGCCTCGATCTCAAAATCTCCCTGTTCAGGGAACTCGACCAGCAATGCCCCGAGCACACCATCCTGGCCTCGAACTCCAGCGGTTTTCCGGTGCAGGCCCTAGCAGCAGCCACCAACCGGCCGGATAGGGTGATCGGCTGGCATTGGGCATCGCCACCCCCGGTGATGAAGCTGGCCGAAATCGTGCGGGCACCGCAAACATCCGACAAGACCACCGAAACCATTTGCCACCTGGGCACAACCGCAGGCAAGCACCCCATCGTGATCCAGGATTCGGCCACCAATTGGGGCTACGTAACCAACCGGGTATACGGGGCCATGATTCGAGAGGCGAACGCCGTGGTCGCCGAAGGTGTGGCCACAAGATCAGAGGTGGACCAACTCATGGTGGACTGTTTCCGGTGGCCATCCGGCCCCTACGGCATGGTGTCAGGAGCCACCACCGGCTGGAAAGGGTAAAACACAACTCAAGGCGACCAGTGCAACCCCATCGGTTCAGTGTGTGGGGTTGGTGTTGGTGGGTTGCGTCGGATTGATAACCGTTCGGGGTCGTGGGATTGATTCCTGACGGTGGAGTCGGTGGGTTTGGGTGGTTGTTGCCAGGGTGGTCGCAGGTAGTGGCGGCCGGTGTCGGGGTGTTTTTCGACGCTCCAGTCACAAAGCGCCTTGCGGGGATGACCGAACGGACAAAAGCTATGTTGAGAGGGGTAAATCCGGTAAGCTGTGTTTTAAGCTTTAAAACCCCATTTCCAAAACTTTTGCGAACCCAAATATATAATTCCCATTATTTTTTGGTTTATGTGATGAATCAGGGGGGTAAGTGTCACCGGGGTTGGTAGACTTGTAAGTATGGCAGTTGAACCCATCAGCCAACACAAAAACCTAACCAAAACAACCCAACATGAAGCAACCCAGAGTTGTTGTGGTTGCCCTTGCTGTGTCGGTGTTGATTATTCCAGTATGGATTCCGATGAGTTGGTGGAGTTGATTCTTAGCACTGACCGTACCCGCCGCAAGTTGGAGGGTTTGATGGCTGATATGTTGGTTCGGTTGGGCGAGTTGGAGGGCGATGATTCACTTGAAGAAGTGTGCCGACAGTTCGGTAGGGGCCGGCACGCGGCTGGTCGCCAGGCCAAGGGGGCGTGGTTGTTGAAGGGTTTGGCGGCTACGCTGGATGCCACCGCTGAGGGTTTGGTGTCAGTGGATCACGCCCGCTTGATTGGTGAGTCGAACCAGCGGGTGCCTTTCACTTCTGCTCAGGAGGTGGAGATAATCGGTTTAGCCATAACCCAGGATTTGGACGAGTTCAAAAAAACCGTGCTCCACAAAGAAGACCTGCGCCGCAGCGACGAAGCCCCCACCCGCATTGAACGCCAGCGTCGCCGCCGCAAAGCCGTGGCGTTCAACGGTGACGACGACATGGTCATCCTTCGCGCCGAACTCGACAGCATCTCCGGTGAGCGGGTCAAAACCGCTCTGGATGATTTGTGTGACCGCATGTTCCGCGATGATTTCCAAGCGGGCCATAACCGCACCCACAAGCAACGCTACGTGGATGCGCTGGTGAACCTCATCACCCAAACCCCTGGTACCGCTACCCCAGCTGGTGACAACCAAACCGACCCGGCACCGCAAGCCACCACACTTTTGGTCAAAGTTGACTACGATGCCCTCACCGGCCAACTCAAAAACGCCGGCCTCATCGACGGCACCCCCATCAGCGTCGACGAGCTACGCCACATAGCTTGCGATGCCGGGGTGGTACCAGCAATTTTCAACACCGACGGGATACCCCTATACCTGGGCCGCAAACAACGAGCAGCCTCCCAAACCCAAAAACTGGGCTTACACGCCAGAGACCAACACTGCGTGGGATGCCGGCTCAGAGCCACCGCTTGTGAAGTTCATCACATCTTGTGGTGGGAACGGGGCGGAACCACCAACATCGACAACCTCGTACTGCTCTGCCCAAGCTGTCACACCAAAATACACAAACACGGCCACACCCTCACAACCGACCCCAAAGGCCGACACCGACTCAAACCCCCACCCCCACACAGACCTCGTAGCCGCGATCCAGGCGCAGGGTCTTGATGTCTAGCTGTAAGCCGCGTTAGCTGTTACCCCTAAACTTGGTCTTGAATCCAAGAAGGAGAGGTTTCGTTGAGAGCAGCATTGCTGGCATCGCCGGCTACCCCGCTGGTGATGACCGATATCGAGTGTGCCGATCCCGGGCCTGGGCAGGTTCGGGTTCGGGTGACCCATTGTGGCTTGTGCCATTCCGATCTGACCCTGATTGATGCCCCGGAGGGTTTGGCCCCGATCATCCTCGGTCACGAGGCCGCCGGCATCGTGGATGCGGTGGGTACGGGGGTGAGCACCCTGGCCCCGGGAGACCACGTGATGCTGTCGCCGTTCGGGCCGTGCGGGGTGTGCTACTGGTGCGTGCGGGGCGAAACGGTGCATTGCGCGGCCGCAATGTCCATGTTCACGGGCACCTTGCCCGACGGGTCGGTGCCGTTCTCCCTCGAGGGTCGGCCGGTGTACCGGGGACTGGGGGTGGCCGGCTTCGGAGAGCTGACCGTGGTGGCCGCCTCCGCCGCCGTGAAGATCGACCCCGATATTCCCCTTGAGGTGGCGGCGGTGATCGGCTGCGCCACCCAGACGGGGGTGGGGGCAGTGCTGAACACCGCCAAGGTGGAGGAGGGAGCCACCGTTCTGGTGATGGGCCTGGGCGGGGTGGGCATGTCGGTGGTGCAGGGAGCCCGCCTCGCCGGAGCTTGCCGTATCTTTGCCTCCGACCCGGTGGCCGACCGGCGCAACGCCGCGATCGCCTTCGGGGCCACCGATCTGCTCGACCCCTCCACCACCGACGTGGTGGCCCATGTGCTGGAGGTCACCGGGGGAGTAGGGGTGGATTATGCCTTCGACGCCGCCGGAGCCGGCCCCCTGGTGGAAGCAGGACTGGCCGCCACCCGTACCGGGGGCACCACCGTGATGGTGGGGGCCCCGGCCCTGGAGCACACCGTCACCATAAACCCGGCGGTCTTGTACCTGACGCAGGGCAAGAAGCTGCTGGGCTGCTTGTACGGCGACTGCAACTCCCAGCGGGAGGTTCCCCGCCTGCTAGCTCTGTGGCAGACCGGACGGCTCGACCTGGAGCCCATGATCACCGCCCGCCGCCCCATAGATGAGATCAACGCCGGCCTCGACGACCTGCGAGCCAGCGTCGGCATCCGCACCGTGTTCAATCTGGGGGTTTGACCCAGGCCAGCATCCGCACCGTGTTCAATCTGGGGGTTTGACCGGCACCGGCATCACCGGAGGTTTGGCCCGGTCCGGGTGGGTTACCCGAACTGTGCCCGCGCCGGTTGGTGGCTTTACACGAACGCGGAGGCGAATACCAGCGACACGATGGTCATCACCTTGATGAGGATGTTCATGGCCGGCCCGGAGGTGTCCTTGAACGGGTCGCCCACGGTGTCGCCCACCACGGCGGCCTTGTGGGGATCGGAACCCTTGCCGCCGTGGGCACCGGCCTCTATGTACTTCTTGGCGTTGTCCCAGGCTCCGCCGGCGTTGGCCATGAATATGGCCAGAGCGAAGCCGGTAACCAGGGCACCGGCCAAAAAGCCTCCCAGGGTGTCCACGTCGATGAACCCCAGCACCAGCGGCACCACCACCGCCAGGGCACCGGGGGCCAGCATTTCTCGCAGCGAGGCCTGCGTGGAGATGGCCACGCACCGGGAGGAGTCGGGTTTGACCCCCTCGGCACCCTCCCGGAGGCCGGGAATCTCCCGGAACTGGCGGCGGACCTCCTCGATCATCTTGTTGGCCGCCCTTCCCACCGCGTCGATGGTGAGGGCCGCGAACAGAAACGGGAGCATGGCCCCCAGGAAAAGTCCGATGAACACATCCACCTGGCCCACATCCAGGGAAAGCACGAAGCTGGGGTCCTCCAACCGGAGCGCCACCTCGAAGGTTTTGAACAACGCCAGGGCGGTTAGCGCCGCCGAACCCACCGCGAAACCCTTGGCGATGGCCGCAGTGGTGTTGCCCAATGAATCCAGGGCATCGGTCACCTCCCGCACCTTGGGATCCAGTTCGGACATCTCGGCGATGCCACCGGCATTATCGGCAATGGGACCGTAGGCATCCACAGACACCACCACCCCGGTGGTGGCCAACATCCCGATGGCGGCCACCGCGATGCCGTAGATACCGGCAGCGGAAGTGTCACCCAGCGTCTGCTGGCCGCCCCAGTAGGCCACCAGCACCCCGGCCCCGATCAGCACCACCGAGGCGGCCACCGACACCATGCCGGCGCTGATGCCCGACAGCACAGTGGTGGCGGGACCGGTCTCGGACTGCTGGGCAATCTTGCGCACCGGGCCGTAGTGGTCGCTGGTCCAGATCTCGGCCACCTTGCCGATGGCCCAACCCACCAGCAGGCCGCCGATCACCGACACGGGTAGCCCCCACCAGCTTTCGAACTCGTCGCCGGAGAACAACCACAACCCCACCAGGACCGTTCCGATCAAAGTGAGGCCCATGGCTACGTTGGTGCCCATGTGGAGCTGGCGCGAGAGGCTTTTCACATCGGCACGGGAACTGCCCCGCACCGCGAAGGAGCCGATCATGGCCGCCAGCATCCCGACGAAAGCCACAGCCATGGGGAACATGATCCGGGCCAGGCCGATGTCGTCGCCGGTGACTTCCGTGCCCGCCGCCGCGAAGGAGAAGGCGGTGAGAGCGATGGGAGCGATGATCGACCCGCTGTAGCTCTCGAACAGGTCGGCCCCCATGCCCGCCACATCGCCCACGTTGTCGCCCACGTTGTCGGCGATGGTGGCCGGATTGCGGGGATCGTCCTCGGGGATGCCGGCCTCGACCTTGCCCACCAGATCGGCCCCCACATCGGCAGCCTTGGTGTAGATGCCGCCACCCACCCGGGAGAACAGGGCGATGGAGCTGGCCCCCAGCCCGAAGGCGGTGAAGATCTCGAACGGATCATCCACGCTGAGCCACTCCACGAACAGCAAGTAAGTGAACGCCAGACCCAGAAGGCTCAACCCGGCCACCGAGAAGCCCATGACCGCACCACCCCGGAAGGCCAGAGGCAGGGCCTTGGCCGGCCCCTCGGTGGCGGCCTGGGTGGTGCGAGCGTTGGCCATGGTCGCCACCGTCATGCCCACGTACCCGGCCCCAGCCGACAGCACCGCGCCCAGGATGTAGCTGACGAAGGCGAGCGCCACCCCGGTGAGCACGGGAATGAGCACCGCCATCACGACCACGAACCCAGCCACCCAGGTGTACTCCTGCTTGAGGAAGGCCCGGGCTCCGGACTGGATCTCGGTCATCAGGTGAACCATGCGGTCGTTGCCCGGTGGGGCGACCTTCACCAATCTGTAGAAGAAGAAGGCGAGCACCAGCGCTACGATGGCGCTCAGCCCGGCAAGATACGGAACGATGTCCACGTTGACCCCCTGAATTCGACAACTGGGCACTCCGGCAGAAATGCGAACCTACCCACCGGCTGAACATCTTGCCAACGTTGCCAAACCACCACCAAGACCAAACCACCACCGGAGCCAAACCACCACCGGAGCCAAACCGGAGGTCGCGTTAGCCGTCCCCACCGGAGCTGGGCCGGGATATTCTGCAACAGTGGTCAGCCTCAGCCGGTTGCGAACCGAAGCCCGGGATGCCCGGCGCTCCCATCCCGATCCCCAGGGTGCGGCGCGGGCGGTGAGCGACGCAGTAGTGGCTCTCGGCTGGCTGGACGGTGTGTATCATGTGGGGGCCACGATGGCCGACGACGGCGAACTGGATCCGGCACCGCTGGTGGCCGCCTGCCGGTTTGGGGGCAGCGCCGTGTACTACCCGGTGCTGTGCGACCCCGACCCGATGAGGTTCGCCCCGGCCGACCCCGACACCCCCATGGTGCCCAACCGCTACGGCATTCTTGAACCCGACACCGAACCCGACCGGCTGGTGACGGCATCCCGGTTGGATGTGGTGCTGGCCCCGGTGGTGCTGTTCGACGCCGCCGGCCACCGAGCCGGGCGGGGCCGGGGGTACTACGACCGGGCGCTGGCCTTTTTGCTCAACGCTCCCCGCCCGGCCAAACCGGTGGTGGTGGGCCTGGCCTACGAGTCGCAACTGGTGGACACCGTGCCCACCCACCCCGGCGATGTCGCCATGGACGCAGTGGTAACCGAGCAACAAGTGAGAGTGTTCAGCCCGCGGGTGGGTTTTCGGTAAGAGAGTGTTCAGCCCGCAAGCAGGTTTTCGGTAAGGTTGTACCAGTGCACATCGTGGTAGTGGGTGCCGGCGAAGTTGGATCCCATGTGGCCCAGATTTTGAGCCAGGAGGGCAACACGGTGGCAGTGGTGGAGGTGGATGCCCAAAAGCTGCACAACGTGGCTGAAGAGCTGGATGTGCTGGCCATGGAGGGCAGCGGTGCCCATCCCCACACCCTTCGCCAGGCGGGAATCAAAAAAGCCGATCTGCTGGTGGCGGTAACCGCTGACGACGAGGTGAACCTGGTGGCCTGCCTGCTGGCCAAGCAGCATGGGGTGGAGCGCACCATCGCCCGCATCCAGGCCCGCAACTTGAGGGAGAAGGATGCCCGTGAGCTGCGGGAGGCCATGCAGGTGGACACCATCATCGACCCCGACGGGGAGACCGCCCGCGAGATCATGGACCTCCTGTCGTACCCGGGGGCCACCGATGTGACCGTGATGGCCGATGGCGAGGTGGTGGTGGTGGGAGCCAAACTCGCGGCCGATGCCCCCTGGGTGAACCGCCGACTGCTCGACATTGCCGAGGAGTACGAGCCCGACTGGGATTTTCTGGTGGCCGTGCTCACCCGGGAGGGCGAGACCCGGATCCCCCGGGCCGACACCACCCTGGCCCCCGGCGACCTCCTGCGAGTGGTGTGCAAGCGGCGGGCCCGGCGGACACTGCTGCCGCTTCTGGGGTTGGCCCCGGGCACCCACCAGCGGGTGATGCTTCTGGGAGGGGGGCGGACGGCCGAAATCCTGGGCCAGCACCTTGCCGAACGTAATGCCGAGGTGGTGCTCATCGAGCGCAACCTGGAGAGGGCCGAGAAGCTGAGCGAGAACCTCGACGCGGTGCTGGTGATTCACGGCGACATAACCGACGCCGAGTTGCTGGAATCCGAGGGTGTCGGGAAATGCGACGCTGTCATCGCCCTAACCGGCAAGGATGAGGCCAATATTCTGGCCTGCCTGTACGCCAAATCGATGGGGGCCAGCGAGACCATCGCCGTGCTCCACAACATGGCATTGCGCAACCTGCTGCGGGATGTGGGTATCGACGTGGCTCTCTCCCCCCGCACGGCCAGCGCCAACGGCGTGCTGCGGTACGTGCGGGGCGAGGTGGCCCAGGTGGCAACCTACCTGTCGGGCGACTTCGAGATCATCGAGGTCGAGGTCAAGCAGGGCTCCTCAGCCGATGGCGCGGTGGTCAACGAGCTGGGGCTGCCCAAGGATGTGCTAATCGGTGCATACGTGCGCGACGGCAAGCCTCAGATCGGTCGGGGACACAGCGAGCTGCGATGCCGCGACCACATTGTGGTCTTCGCCCGCCCCGACACGGTTGACGAAGTAAGACGCTTCTTCGGGTGAAGTCGGGATGAGCGGACTAACCCGGGTTCGCTTTCCCCCAATAATGGGGGGACCATCAATGCCAAGCAGGACATCGAGATGAGCGGACTAACCCGGGTTCGCTTTCCCTGGCATCGCTCCGCGGTGAGGGTGTTCACCACCTTTGTGGGGGCGGCGGTGGGGTCGGTGGCGATCTCCACCATGGTGTACTGGGCCTCCGGAGAGGTGAACCGCCTCGACGATGCCCTCTTCGAGTCGGTGGCCGGATTCAGCACCACATCGCTCACCGTGCTCGATCCCGAGACCCTGCCGACCTGGTTGCTGGGGTGGCGATCCATCACCCAGTGGCTGGGGGGGGCGGGAGCGCTGGTGTTCTTCCTGGTACTGGTGCCCACGTTCGGAGGTCAGAGGCGGCTGAGCCGGGCCGCCGGGGCGCGCCGGAAAAAGCTGATGGTGGCAGGCACCGCGTCGCACATGACCAGGCGAGTACTGCTGGCCTACACCGGGCTGACACTGGTTGTGATGGTGGCCTACGCGGTGGCGGGAATGCGCCCCTTCGATGCCGCCACCTTCGGGCTGACCACCGCGTCAACCGGGGGGTTCTCCAACTACCGGGATTCGTTCGCCCACTTCGACTCGGCCGCCATCGAGTGGGTGGGAGCCGGGGCCATGGGGGTAGCCGGTCTCTCGGTGGCGGTTCTGGTGTGGATAGTGCGGGGGCAGGTTCGAACCTTGGCAAGATCCACCGAGCTGAAGCTCTACCTGGGGCTGATGCTGATCTCAACTCTGCTGGTGACCGCCTGGGCCTGGCGGGATCCCCCCGGAGGAGTAGCCACCATCCGGCAGTCATTCTTCACCGTCACCTCGGCCATGAGCACCACCGGCTACCGGGTAACCGACTGGTCGAGCTGGATCCCGGCATCGCAGACCCTGCTGCTGGTACTCATCGGGGTGGGCGCGATGGCCGGCTCGGCGGGGGGCGGATTCCAGATGCTGCGGGTGATCCAGATACTGGGCATCATTCGGCGTGAGCTGGTGCTCCAGCTCCATCCCCAGGCAGTGGTGAGGGTGAAGGTGTCGGGGGTGGCGGCCTCGGAGTCATCGCTCACCCGGGTGCACAACTTCCAGATCTTGTGGGTGCTGACCGCCGCCGCGGGGGTGTTCGGCATTGCCTCGCTGGGCGGCGACCTGCTGACCGCTATATCGGGATCCATCTCCGCGCTGGCCACGATGGGTCCGGGGCTCGGCGACCTGGCCGGGTTCGCCAGTGCCGACGTGCTGCCCGCCCCGGCCCGAGCCGTGCTGATGGTGCTGATGTTCCTCGGCAAGTTGTCGATCTACCCGGTGGTGGTGGTGATCGGCTGGGGAGTGGGCGAACTTCAACGCATGAGGCTGCGATAACCGTGACAATCGCCCAACGGGCAACATCCAGGCTGCTGAAAGACCGGCCATGCTGACCGCCAAACAAGCAACATCCAGGCTGCTGAAAGACCGGCCCTGGAAGGTGAGCAGCCGGAGCGGGTTCGTGGTGGGGCTGGGGCTGCTGTTTCTGGTTCCGGGGATGCTGTTCGCCACCCTGGTGGAGTGGGGGTCGTCACACTCCCACCACGAGTTGGCCCTCGGTCTGGGGGCATTGGTCACGCTGGCCGCGGCCCTCCTCCTGCTGACCTTCACCCGGTTGGACCAGGACATGCCCCCCGCGTCGGTGTTCACCGTAGTGGCCTGGACATGGATAGCCTCCTCACTGGCCGGAGCGCTGCCGTTATGGTTCTCCGGTGAGCTGGGCAGCTTCGACAACGCCCTGTTCGAGTCGGTATCGGGCTACACCGCCACCGGTTCCACCGTGCTCAGCCCCATCGAGACGGCGGGGCGGGGGGTGCTCATGTGGCGCCAGCTCATCCAGTGGTACGGCGGCATGGGCATGGTGGTGCTGGCCGTGACCATCCTCCCGTTTTTGGGCGTGGGGGGGCTTGGCCTCATCACCGCCGAGGCCCCCGGCCCCACCTCCGACCGCCTGGCCCCGAGGGTGAGTTCCACCGCCCGGCGGTTGTGGGCACTGTACGGCGGCATAACCGCGGCGCTGGCGGTGGCCCTGATGATCTGCGGACTCGGGCTGTACGACGCGGTGGCCCATGCCCTAACCACCGCCAGCACCGGGGGGTTCTCGCCCTATGACAGCTCCGTCGGCCACTTCGACAGCGTCGCAGTGGAGACGGTGATCATCGTGGGAATGCTGATCTGCGGGGCCAGCTTCACCCTCCACTGGCGGGCCATCTCCGGCAATCCCCGCAGCTACGGGCAGTCGTCGGAGTTCCGTGTGTACATCCTGGTCATCCTCATCGTTGCGCTGGCCACAACCGCGCTGAACCAGATGCACGGCATACTCAACATCACCAGCAGCATCCGCAACGGGTTCTTCACTGCCGTAACCCTGGGCACCAGTACCGGGTTCGGGAATGCGTCGGAGGCCAACCCGGGGGGCAACTTCGTGCTCTGGACCCCAGGGGCTCAGGCCCTGTTGCTGCCCCTGATGGTGGTGGGGGGCATGACCGGTAGCACTGCGGGGGGGCTGAAGGTGCTGCGGGCCCAGGTGATGGCCAAGTACCTGCGGGTGGGGCTGCTGCGGGTGAAGCACCCCCGGGTGGTGGCCCGGGTGAAGCTGGGACAGAAGGCGTTGCCCGAGCCGGTGCTGCATCGGGTTGCCGGTCTGGTGGCTCTGTACGCGCTGACAGCGTTCGTGGGCACCATGGTTCTGTCGGTGCTGGGGCAGGATCTGATCACGGCCTCGTCGGGAGCGGTCAGCGCCCTGGGCAACATGGGGCCGGCTTTGGGTGAGGCCGGGCCCACCTCCAACTTCTTGGTGTTCACCCGGCCGGCCCGGGCGGTGCTGATGGCCCTGATGCTAATCGGGCGCCTGGAGTTCTTCGCCATCTTCCTCATGCTTGTAGCGGCCTACGAGCGAACCCGGCGGGTAGCAAGGGTCAAGCTGCACCTTTGAGGAATATTCCAAGGACCCGAGCAAAATCAAGAGCATCGGAGAAATGCGCCGAGAGCCCGAGCAAAATCAAGAGCATCGGAGGTGGCACACATCTCGCGGGCCGAGTGCATCGAGAGTTGGGCAACGCCGACATCCACGGTGGTCACCCCGGTGGTGGCCGCGGTCAGCGGGCCGATGGTAGAACCGCAGGGCATGTCGCCGCGGTGGACATAAACCTGGTGGTCCAGGCCGGCCTGCTCGCAGGCAACCACGAACGCGGCCTCCCCAACCGCGTCGGTGGCGTAACGCTGGTTGGCATTGCGCTTGATCACCGGGCCGGCCCCCATGAACACGTGGTGCCCGGGCTCATGGCGCTCGGGATAATTGGGATGGGTGGCGTGAGCTCCGTCGGCCGACACGCAAAGGGATCGGGCCAGCATGGGAAGCAGCGCGTCGCGGCCGCCGGCGATTCGCTCCAGCACGGTGGGCAGCAACGGGGACAGGGCTCCCCGAGCCGACATGCTGCCCACCTCCTCATGATCGAACAGGCACAGGACCGCGCTGGGGGAGGCTTCGGTGGCGATGGGGTCATTCAGCAGCGCTTGGAGTCCGGCCCAGCAGGACACCTGGTTGTCGATCCGGGAAGCGAAAATGAACTCGCCGCTCGGGCCGGCGGTGGTGCCGGGGGTGAGGTCGTGGAGCATGGCGTCCCAGGCCAGCACCTCCCCGGCATCCAACCCCGCGGCCTCGGCCGTCACTGCGGCGAACTCGCCGGGAGTGGGCAACCCCAACCCCCACACTGGTGCCATATGGTGCTGCGGGTTGAGCAGTAGCCCCTTCTGGTTCACTTCCCGGTCGAGGTGGATGGCCAACTGCGGTACCCGCAACACGGGTCGATCAATGCTGAACAGCCGGGTACCCCACCGGGTGGCCACCCTACCGGCCACTCCCAGATCGCGATCCAGCCAACTGTTGAGCAGCGGGCTCCCGTAAACCTCCACCCCCAGTTGGCGGTATCCGAAACCGCCGGTGTCTGGCCGGGGGGTGATGCGCAGGTTGGGACTGTCGGTGTGAGCGCCGATGATGCGAAAGCTCGGTGCCTCCGGTCGATGCCGCCAGGCCACGAGGCTGCCGCCGTGGGCCACGAAGCAACTGCCGGAAGCATCGGGCCAGCTCTCGCCCAGATCCATCGGGACGAACCCGGCGGAGCGCACCATGGCCGCCGCCCGATCCACCACATGGAACGGTGTCGGGCAGGCATCGATGAAAGCCAGCAACTCGACTACATCAGCCTCATGGAGTGAAACCACCCCGTAATCTTGCCTCGCTGGGAACCGCCCCGTGCAACAGGCACCCCTGCACCAAACTTGGTAGATGCAACAGGCACCCCTGCACCAAACTTGGTAGATGCAACAGGTACCCCTGCACCAAACTTGGTAGATGCAACCGGTACCCCTGCACCAGACTTGGTGGACCACCGGAGCGCAACGGTAAAATTGTGCCCTGCCGCTGGTCAGTGTCGTCCGGGGCGCGCACCATGAAGATGCTGGATGAAGATGCTGGAAAGGACTTAATGAGGAACCGGCCGCAGATACCCGATCTGCCATACCCCAGGGGCCTCTACGATCCTTCGAACGAGCACGACGGCTGCGGTGTCGGCTTCCTGGTGGACCTGAAGGGTCGGCCCCGCCACGAGATCGTGTCCACGGGCTACGGCGCGCTGTGCAATCTCCAGCACCGGGGGGCGTTGGGAGCGGAGGCCAACACCGGCGACGGTGCGGGACTGCTGATCCAGATCCCCGACGACTTCTACCGGCAGGTTTGCGAATTCGACCTGCCCCAGGTGGGGGCCTACGCCACCGGCATAGGCTTTCTGCCCGACGATCCCGAAGCCGCGGCCCACGCCCGGGCGGCCATGGATGCCATTGCGGTGGAGGAGGGGCTGACCCCCCTGGGCTGGCGGGAGGTACCCACCAACCCCGAGGAGCTGGGAGCCGGTGCGCTGGCCACCATGCCCTCGTTCTGGCAGCCGTTCTACCGGGGTGACGGCCTCGACAACAACGCGCTGATGCGGCGGGCCTACATCGTGCGCACCCGGATCCGCAACGAGGTGGAGTACGAGACCGACGACCGGGCCGAGACCGGGGCGCTGGGATCCAAGACCCGCAAGCTGACCTACGGATACTTCGCCAGCCTCTCCAACCGGACAATCGTCTACAAGGGCATGCTCACCACCCCCCAGCTCGGCGAGTTCTACCTCGACCTGAACGATGTACGGGTAACCAGCGCGCTGGCCATGATCCATTCCCGGTTCTCCACCAACACCTTCCCATCGTGGCCCCTGGCCCACCCCTACCGGTTCATCTCCCACAACGGTGAGATCAACACCGTGCAGGGCAACCGCAACTGGATGCGGGCCCGGGAAGCGCTGCTGGATTCACCCCACCTGCCCGGCAACCTGGGGCGGCTGTTCCCGGTGTGCGCCGAGGGGGTGAGCGACACCGCCACCTTCGATCAGGTACTGGAGCTGCTCTACATGGGCGGCTACTCGCTGCCCCAAGCGGTGCTCATGATGATCCCCGAGCCGTGGGAGAACCACGAGTCGATGGCACCGGAACTGCGGGCCTTCTACCGCTACTACGCCTCGCTGATGGAGCCGTGGGACGGGCCGGCCGACATCGTGTTCAGCGATGGTGTGCTCATCGGTGCGGTGCTCGACCGCAACGGCCTGCGACCCTCCCGCTACTGGGTGACCGACGACGACCTGGTGATCATGGCCTCCGAGGTGGGGGTGATGGAGGTGGACCCGGCGGCCGTTGTGGAAAAGGGTCGCTTGCAGCCCGGCCGCATGTTTTTGATCGACACCGCCGAGGGGCGCATCGTGAGGGACGAGGAGATCAAAAAGAGGCTGGCCGGTGCCCACCCCTACGCTCAATGGCTGGCCGACAACCAGGTGGACCTGGACGACCTGGTGCACCGGCCCCTGCCCGAGCCCGAGGACACCCCCCTGCTGGTACGCCAGCAGATGTTCGGCTACACACATGAGGAGTTGAAGGTACTTCTGGCCCCCATGGCCCGGGACGGCAAGGAGGCGCTGGGTTCGATGGGCACCG
Organism: Candidatus Poriferisocius sp.; assembly: GCF_965202595.1. Classification (GTDB taxonomy): domain Bacteria; phylum Actinomycetota; class Acidimicrobiia; order Acidimicrobiales; family Bin134; genus Poriferisocius. Next base: position 837,561 of record NZ_OZ241836.1, on the reverse strand, counting down.
ACACCCCGGTGGCAGTCCTGTCAACCCGATCCCGCCTGCTGTACGACTACTTCCAGCAGCTCTTCGCCCAGGTGACCAACCCGCCGCTGGATGCCATCCGGGAGGAGATAGTCACCGCCACCTGCGGATGGCTCGGGCCCGAGGGCAACCTGCTCGACCCCCAGCCCGAGTCCTGCCGCCAGATATTCACCCCCCATCCGGTGATCACCAACCAGCAGCTCGCCGATCTGGTGGGGGTGGACGGTCCCGACGGTCACGACCACTGGCACACCGAGGTGGTCCCGTGCCTGTACGCGGTGGACGACGGCGGGCCCGGACTGCGGATAGCCATCCAGCGGATCCGGGAACAGGTCAGCCGGGCCATCGAGGCGGGCAAGAACATAATCGTGCTGTCGGACCGGGGGTCAGGCCCCGAAACGGCCCCGATCCCGTCTCTTTTGGCCACCGCGGCGATCCACCATCACCTGGTGCGGGAGAAGACCCGGACCCAGGTGGGGTTGGTGGTGGAGAGCGGCGATGCCCGTGAGGTCCACCACATCTGCCTGCTGCTGGCCTACGGGGCCACCGCGATCAACCCGTACCTGGCGTTCGAAACCATCGACCAGATGATCGACGAGGGTCTTCACGGCTTCTCGCCCGGAGACGACAACAGAGCAGCCGCCCACCGCAACTATGTAAAGGCCTGCGACAAGGGCGTGCTCAAGGTCATGTCCAAGATGGGCATATCCACCGTGAAGTCCTACGTGGGGGCGCAGATATTCGAGGCCATCGGCCTGGGTCATCCCATAATCCAGGAGTGCTTCACCGGCACGGTCAGCCGCCTCGGCGGCATCGGCTTCACCCAACTGGCCGAGGAGGTGAGGCTGCGGCACCGCATCGCCTATCCCGACAACCCCGATGAGCGGGCCCACCGCACCCTGGAGGGGGGAGGGGAGTACCAGTGGCGGCGGGAGGGCGAGTACCACCTGTTCAACCCCGAGACTGTGTTCAAGCTCCAGCACGCCACCCGGGAGGGCCGCTACGACATCTTCAAGCAGTACACCGAACAGGTGGACACCCAGTCGGAGCGCCTGGCCACCCTTCGGGGGCTGTTCCGGTTCCGCACCGGGGTACGGCAACCGGTGCCCATCGAGGAGGTGGAGCCGGTCGCCGGCATCGTTGCCCGGTTCTCCACCGGGGCCATGTCGTACGGGTCGATCTCGGCCGAGGCCCACGAGACCCTGGCCATCGCCATGAACCGCATCGGCGGCAAGTCCAACACCGGGGAGGGGGGCGAGGATCCCCGCCGCTACCGGCCCGACCCCAACGGCGACCTGCGCCGCTCGGCCATCAAGCAAGCCGCCTCGGGGCGCTTCGGGGTGACCAGCGAGTACCTGGTGAACAGCGACGACATACAGATCAAGATGGCCCAGGGAGCCAAGCCGGGCGAGGGCGGCCAGCTCCCCGGCCACAAGGTTTGGCCGTGGATCGCCGAGGTTCGCCACTCCACCCCCGGCGTGGGGCTCATCTCCCCGCCACCCCACCACGACATCTACTCCATCGAGGACCTGGCCCAGCTCATCCACGACCTCAAGAACGCCAACCCCAACGCCCGCATCCACGTCAAGCTGGTGTCGGAGCTGGGGGTGGGTACGGTGGCCGCCGGGGTATCCAAGGCCCATGCCGACGTGGTACTCATCTCTGGTCACGACGGTGGCACCGGGGCGTCACCGCTGACCTCCATCAAGCACGCCGGTACCCCGTGGGAGCTGGGCCTGGCCGAGACCCAGCAGACGCTCCTGCTGAACCGCCTGCGGGACCGGATCGTCGTGCAAACCGACGGGCAGCTCAAGACCGGCCGGGACGTGATGATCGCCGCCCTGTTGGGGGCCGAGGAGTTCGGATTCGCCACCGCACCCCTGGTGGTGATGGGGTGCATCATGATGCGGGTGTGCCATCTGGACACCTGCCCGGTGGGGGTGGCCACCCAGGATCCCGAGCTGCGCAAGAAGTTCACCGGCCGGCCCGAGTTCGTCATCAATTTCATGGAGTACATCGCCGAGGAGGTCCGAGAGATACTGGCCCTGCTCGGCTTCCGCACGCTGGCCGAGGCCGTCGGGCGGGTGGACTGCCTGGACGTGAGCGAGGCGGTGGACCACTGGAAGGCCTCCGGGCTGGATCTGTCGCCCATCCTGTACGCCCCCGAGATCGACCCCGGCACCAGTTTGCACTGCACCCGGTCCCAGGACCACGGCCTGGAGCGGGCGCTGGATCAGCAGCTCATCGCCATGGCCGGCCCCGCCCTCGAGGACGGCCACGCCGTGGAGTTGGACCTGCCCATCAGCAACGTGAACCGGACGGTGGGCACCATGCTCGGCCACCAAGTCACCTCTCGATGGGGGAGCGAGGGCCTTCCCGACAACACCATCCGCATCAACTTCACCGGCTCGGCGGGCAACAGCTTCGGGGCGTTCTTGCCCCGGGGCATAACCCTGAAGCTGTCCGGCGATGCCAACGACTACGTGGGCAAGGGCCTGTCGGGCGGGCGCATAGTGGTGACCACCCATCCCCAGGCCCAGTTCGTGGCCGAGCAGAACGTGATTGCCGGCAATGTGATCGGCTACGGTGCCACCGGCGGCGAGCTGTTCTTGCGGGGACTGGTGGGGGAGCGGTTCTGCGTTCGCAACTCCGGGGCGATCGCTGTGGTGGAGGGGGTGGGCGACCACGGTTGCGAGTACATGACCGGGGGTCGGGCCGTGGTGCTCGGCCCCACCGGGCGCAACTTCGGTGCGGGCATGTCGGGGGGTATCGCCTACGTGTACGACCCCGAAGGGATTTTTCCGCCCAAGCTCAACCGGGAGATGGTGGATCTCGATCCGCTGGAAGACGACGACCAGCAGTGGCTGAGGGACCGCATCAACCGGCACATGGTGAATACCGGTTCGACGATGGCCGAGCGGATCCTGGCCAACTGGGCCACCGAAGTCCACCGGTTCGTGAAGGTCATGCCCCAGGACTACAAGCGGATACTGGTGGCACAGGCCGAGGCCGAGCGGACCGGTGCCGATGCCAGATCCGCCATCATGGCGGCCGCCCATGGGTGACACCCGGGGGTTCATCAAGCATGGCCGGCAACTGCCCGGGCGGCGGTCCGTACCGGTGCGCATCAAGGACTGGCGGGAGGTGTACGAGGACTTCGACCCCGAGGCGGTGCGGGTCCAGGCGTCGCGCTGCATGGATTGCGGTATCCCGTTCTGCAACAACGGCTGCCCGCTGGGAAACCTGATCCCGGACTGGAACGATCTGGTGTACCGGGATCACTGGCGGGCTGCCAGCGAGCGGCTCCACGCCACCAACAACTTCCCCGAGTTCACCGGGCGGCTGTGCCCCGCGCCGTGCGAGGCGGCCTGCGTGCTGGCCATCAACGAGGATCCGGTGACCATCAAGCAGATCGAGGTGGAGATCGTGGACCGGGCCTGGGATGAGGGATGGATCACCCCGGTGGTGTGCGATGATCGCACCGGCCGTTCGGTGGCGGTGGTGGGATCGGGGCCGGCCGGGCTGGCCGCGGCTCAACAGCTCTCCCGGGCCGGTCACGATGTGGTGGTGTTCGAACGGGCCGACCGCGTCGGGGGGCTTTTGCGGTACGGCATCCCCGAGTTCAAGATGGAGAAGCGCCACATCGACCGCCGCCTGGCCCAGATGGAGGCCGAGGGTACGGTGTTCAAGACGGGGGTGAACGTAGGGGTGGACATCAGCGTCTCCGAGCTGACCGGCCGGCACGACGCGGTGGTTCTGGCCGGCGGGGCCACCCAGTGGCGGGATCTGCCCATTCCCGGCCGGGAACTGGAGGGTATCCACCAGGCGATGGAGTACCTGCCGCCGGCCAACCGGGTGCAGCAGGGCGACCTGGCCGAACACCCGTTCTCGGCCGCCGGCAAGCATGTGATCATCATCGGTGGCGGCGACACCGGAGCCGATTGCCTGGGAACCGCCCACCGTCACGGGGCGGCCTCCATCCACCAGTTCGAGATCATGCCTCGCCCGCCCGACGAGCGAGCCGGCTCGACCCCGTGGCCGACATGGCCGCTCATGTACCGGTCGTCATCGGCCCACGAGGAGGGCGGCACCCAGATCTACGCCATCAACACGGTGGAGTTCGTTGGATCGGCCGGCCGGGTGCAGGCGTTGCGAACGGTGGATGTGCAGCAGTCGTCCGAGGGCGGGCGCATGAGCTTCACCCCCATCGGGGGCACCGAGCGGGAGTTCCGGGCCGACCTGGTGCTGCTGGCCCTGGGATTCACCGGCCCCGAGACCGGGGGACTGCTGGACGAGCTGGGGGTAAAGATCACCGACCGGGGCAACGTGGCTCGCGACGGCAACTGGATGAGTTCGGTGCCCGGCGTGTTCGTGGCCGGTGACATGGGCCGGGGCCAGAGTCTCATCGTGTGGGCCATAGCCGAGGGCCGAGCCTGCGCCGCCGCCGTGGACCACTACCTCACCGGCGACACGCTGCTACCAGCCCCACTGGCACCGACCGCCCAGCAACTCCGCTGAGAGGATCCAAATCTCCCTCCCTTCGAGGTCAGCCTCGCGGTTGGGTTTCAATCCAGCCCCAACTAGCGCGGGCCGCCCCTGGTGCCGCAGCGCCGTTCGATCCCACGCTGCTGGATACTTCAGCGCAGTGGAGCTAGTGATTGTTGGCCTTTAGAGCGCGCGCAGATAGGTTAGTCGGGGTTGAGTTTGGTGAGTTTGATGGTGATGATGAGGGTGATGGCGAGTGCGAGTTGGCCGAGGCGTGCTTTGGTGTTGCGGTCGGTGTTGCGGCGTAGTTGTCCGAAGTTGGATAGCCAGGAGTTGGTGCGTTCTATGGTCCAGCGTTTCCCCAGGGGTATGGGTTTGGGTTCTTGGGGGGTGGTGGCGGGTGCTCGTTTGGGAGCGCAGACGATGTCTTCGATTCCGTAGCTCCAGCAGGTTCGGCGGACGGGCTCACCGGTATAGCCGCGATCTAGGTGCAGGGTCTCGATGTCTAGGTGTAGACCGCGTTGTGCTGTGGCCGCCAAAGTGGGAGCGAACAGTTGCTGGTCGTGACGGTTCGCGGCCCCAGCGGCCCAACCCACTGGGATAGCTGTTACGGTCCGCCAGAAGCGACCATTTCCACCCGGATTTGCCCCTGTCAACAGGGCTTTTACCCGTTCCCTCCCCACCGCAGGGTGCTTTGTGGGTCGAGGTGTCCACCGATGCTTCGGACAAATCGATGCCCACAACGCGGTCGTAGCCCTCTATGGCTTCGGTGACGACACCTTCGAACACACCCTGGGCGTTCCACTCGTTGAACCGGGTGCGCAACACCGTTTCACCGCCTTTGCCCAACCGGCCGGCCACATCCCAAGAGCACCCGGTCACTAATCGCAACAAGATCCCCTCAAACACGTCACGGTCAGGGATCCTCGGCCGGTGACAACCCAACGGATGGAACACCTCCCCCCGCACCGGCACAAGCGGCTCCACCGCCGCCCACACAGCATCCACCACCCGCGGATCCAAAGCAAGCATGATTACAATACCTCCACCATGTCGTTGTCGTTGAGTAACTACCCGACATCAAAGCCGGACCAACACAACGACAGGTGGATGGTCACCTATCTGCGCGCGCTCTTAGTTCCGGTACCCGTTCGAGGATATTGCGAGCCAATTCCCGGAAGTCATCGTAAGCGCTGTTGGCGGCAACGGCATGGCTACCAATTGCTCCGTCGGCAGATGTTAGCTTGAACACGGGTTTGCGTGCTTCTTGTGCAAGAGGGACGAGGCTTCTGTAGTGCTTGAGCGCAGCGAGAGCATGATCATCTGATGCTGGAGTTGGTGGATATGGCCCTTCGGTATAGCCGAGTAGCTCTCGCGCGTACTCCTCGGGTATCCGGTTCACCCACGTATCGTATGCCTTAACTGGCCTGCTCAGCCGGATACTGTGCTGCTGCACTACATAGCCTATCGGCTGCATCAGTCCTTTGGGAAGATCAAAGTCTGGCTCCGGCCAGTTCGCCAATCGTTTTTTCCAGTCATCGCGCCAATTATGCAAAGTTGGTCCCAGGTTGCGGAGACCGCGAAGTGAGAATAGATCAGCTCCAACTGGGACGACAACATAGTCCGTCGCGATCAGTGCGGAGCGATTGATGGCACCGAGGTTTGGGCCGACATCGGCAAGAATGATGGAGGCATCCATCTTTCTAGCGCTTTTTTGCATGACGGTCGAGAACGCGGTTTGAATTCTGAAGGATCGATGGAGTTCAGCCGACCGCAGGGCATTCGGCCACTCCGCCGATAGCGTATCCTCGAAGCCAGCGAGCCCCAGATCGCCAGCTATCAGGCTCAACTTGTCGCTGATGAAGTGTGGGGCCGGCAAGTTCAGATCCCCAACTTGCATTAGTGGCCTTAGAGACTCGAAGATCGTTTCGGAAGGCTGATCCAATCCTGAATCGGACTTGTCATAAATAGCCTCCAAGCGGTCCTCATCCAAGAACATGGCTGTGAGATTGGACTGTGGATCGAGGTCGCAAGCGAGTACACGGTGACCGATTTCCGACATCATCCACGCTAGGTGGTAAGCTAGAGAGGTTTTACCGACACCCCCCTTGTTGTTGAAAAAAGTTAGTACCGGTACTGTCATCGCAATCCACCCTCGGGGCTGTGTATCTCCGGTATAGTCGCCAGCACGCGATCATGTTCACCGTTGAAGATCGCTTCGGGGTGTCCAGCCTCTCGAAGCAGCTTCTGTGCATTGGAAATACCGATACCGAAACGCTGAACGAATCCAAGTGTGCGCAGTGCCTCCGCCAGGTTCGGATTGCGGTAATCAACCACCCCTGGTTTCCCGAGGCCGGCGGTGGCTACTTGCCCGAAAGGGCCCCCAGGGCTTATCACCTCGATCCGGTCTCTGAACCAGCGCACATGCACTGGTGCGTTGGTTGCTTCGTAGGTGCGGTGCATCACCGCATTACGCGCGATCTGTTGCAAAGCGCCGAGGGGATAGAGACTTATACGGCGCTCGGTGAAGTCCGTGAACAAGTCGATGGCGATGCGATTATGGGCCTTCAGCTTCTCCTCTAGCCCGCGCAGCATATCCGCGACCGTGCCGCGGATATCGGCGTTATCGATGATGTCGTCATGGGGTTCGGTGCCCGCGAACCGGATGAACTGGATGTAGGCACCGGGCAGGAAGTCCTGGGGATTCTTGCCGAGCACCAGCAGCCCCAGTACCGTGGGAGTGGGGTCTTCAGCCGAGGCGATCATCTTAGTAGCCGCCATTTGTTCCTCGCGGCTGCGGTCGTTGGCTTCAAGTACCTCACGCGCAAATGCCTGAGGCAAGTATTCGTTCTCGAAATAATTCTGATCGAGATCGCTGAGCACCGCCGACGGTACCCGTTGCACATCGAAGGGTGCGTCCGCGCTACGCCGCTTCTCGCTTAGGATCCGCTCGTCCTGTGCGGTGGCAAGATCCCGGCGAGGACCGGTCCGTACATGTATTGCACCCCTATAGCGTACCGGAGGCGAATCCGACGGCATCACCGTGATCACAGCTATATCGGTGCCAAGCAGGGCGACCTTCCGCACTGTCATGGATGGTGGGGGCACGATGTTGCCGTCTGTCTTCATGTCCGCCAATTGGCGCAGCAGATCGTCGGTCACCTCTAGACCGGTCAATGAACCGTCGTCACGGGCACCCACGAAGACGATGCCGGGCACCCCATGATCGGGCAAGTCATTGGCGAAGGCGCAGATGGCCTCCCGGATCCTCTCGGGAGCGCTGCCTGCTAGCGATTCCTTGTACTCGACGCGGTCTGTCTCACCCGTATCGAGCAGCCTGAGCAGCTCATCGTCACGGAGCGGTGTCACGGGCGGGCATCCAGGAAATCCAGGGCGGCATCTATGAAGGCGAATGACTTTGGGGTGGCGAAGTGGTCCACGCCTCGCAGGGTGACGAGGCGGGCATCGGGCAGGCACTCAACCAGCCGGTCGCCGGGGGCGGCGAAGTCCTGATCCCCCAGAACCACCAGCACGGGAACGGTGATGTGGGCCAGGCACCCGGTGTCGAAGGGGGTGCGGCTGGCCAGGAGCGCGGCCAGAGCCAGCCGGTCGGCCTCGGGATCGTCGGCCAGAGTGGAGAAGTGGAGCGCCTCGGGGTTCTCGGGGTCGGGCTCGCCGGTAATCGCGTGCACGATCATGCGGCTATGGTCCTCGTCCCGCTCGAAGAGGTTATTGCCCACCCCGGCCACCACCAGCCTGTGGAACCTTTCGGGCATGCGGGAGGCAATGGACAGCAGGGTGTAGGCCCCCAGGGAAAAACCGATGGCGTCGATCGGGGCATCGGGAAAGTGATCGATCACGTGCTGGTCAAAGCCGGAATACCCCTCTGGGTGGTGGGGTTTGGGGGCGGTGCCGTGGCCCAGCAGGTCTACACCGATCACCTCCCTGCCGGCATCAGCCAGCAGATCGAACCAGGCGTTGTCCCCCCAGGTCCGCCGGGCCGATCCGGCCAGCCCGTGCAGGAGCACCACTGCTGGTTCGCTCACAACCCCTACTCTAGTTTCGACCCACTCCGGTTTCGCCTCCCCTACTCTAGTTTCGACCCGCTCCGGTTTCGCCTCAGAGAAAGTAGGAGGCCCCGAGTAGCCTCCCGGCCTGAACCGGTCAACTTCTCGGGGCCTTCCCTTTCGACCCCGGCGATCCGTTTGGCTTGCGCCCTCCGGTTCCCCGGGCCCTCCCTCCCAGATCCTCCCGGCACCTGGCCTCCTTCCCGAACCTTGGCTTTCGGTGGTGCCACCGACTTCCTCAGCCCGTTCCAGCGGCCCTGTGAACTCCGCTTGGTTCTGTTTGGTGATGCCACCATACCCCTCCGGCAACCCAAGTCAAGGGAAAAAATAAAATCCACAGGGTTTTCCACCGATATGAGTTGAAATCCCCAGGCAACCTGGAGTTAACCACAGCCAAATTGCCGAACTCCTAGGGCCAGGAGCCGCGTTCCACCAGAACATCACGCAGGACTGTGGGGCGGTCGGTCATGATGCCGTCCACGCCTATATCCAGCAGGCGGTTCATCTCACCGGCATCGTCGATGGTCCACACGTGCACCGCCAGCCCCTGGGCATGGGCAGCGTCCACGAATCGTTGATGGACCACCGGCACCCCCATCACCGCCGGAGGCACTTGGGCACACGCTCCGGCTCTGATCCGCCCCGGCAAGCCCGCGGCCGCCGCTTGGAGCCGGACGATCTCCCCGGGGCCGAGGCCGGTGCACAACCGGGGTCCGCCCAATCTCCGGGCCGAGGCCAACCGGCGGCCCGAGAACGATCCCACGCAAACCCGATCGATGGCGTTGGCCCGCAGCAGAGCACCGATCAGCAGCGCGGTGGCCCGATCGTGTTTCGGGTCCACAGCAATCCTGATCTCGGGCCAGGCCTCCAGAAGATCCTCAAAGCGGGGAATGGCCTGCCCGCCCCCCACTCGAACCGTATCCAGATCTCGCCAGGTCAGATCGGCGATGGAACCGGGGTGACCGCTGAGTCGTTGCATCCCCTCGTCGTGGAATGCCACCAGCACCCCGTCCCGGGTGGCGTGCACATCGGTTTCCACATAGCGGTAGCCCAGAGTGACGGCGGCGGCGAACGCAGCCATGGTGTTCTCCGGCGCTTCCGCGGCCCCACCCCGGTGGGCAATGGCCACCGGGCCCTCATGGTCCAGAAACGGCCAGGCAGACACCCCCAGATGGTAGTGGCAAGCATGGATACCGGGATGTACGCCACCAGCGGCCGGGATGGATACCGGGATGTACGGCACCAGAGACCGGGATAGATTGCCGGGGCATGAACCGTGTGCTGGTCGAGAGGTTCGGCCTGCTGCTTGAGCACGAGGAGTTTCCCCTCGACGAGGGGGCCCTGTGCATCGCAGCCCACGCTTACCCAGATATGGACTTCGATGCCGAGTTGGACCGGTTGGATGCCCTGGCCAGCCACTGCGAACAAACCAACCGGGACCTCATGCTGCACTCGCTGTTCGGCGAGTTGGGCTTCCACGGCAACCGGGTGGATTACTACGACCCTCGCAATTCGTTCTTGAACGAGGTGATGCGCCGCCGCACCGGAATCCCCATCAGCCTGGCCGTGCTGACCATTGTCATCGGCTGGCGCACCGGCTTCGAGTTTGAGGGAATCGGAATGCCCGGACATTTCCTGATCCGGGATCACCATGATCCCAACACGTTCATCGACGTGTTCGCCGGTGGCGTGCTGCTGGATGCTCGGGGCTGCGCAGAACTGTTCGACCGGATCTCGGGAGGGCGGCAGGGCTTCCATCCCGCCTACCTGTCTGCGGTGAGCCATGCTTCCATCATGGAACGGATGCTGGGAAACCTCCGGGCCATCTACGCGCGGCACCAGGACTACACCAACCTGGAATGGGTGCTGGAACTGCGAGCAATGTTCCCCACGGTCTCGGCCCGCGAGACCAAGCAGCTCGGGCTGATCAACATGAAACGGGGGCGGTTCGATGAAGCGGCACGCCGGTTCGAGATGCTGGCCGAGTCCGCAGGCGATAGCGAGGACCAGGCCGGGGAGCTACGACGCCTGGCCGCAATTGCCAGAGCGCGCATGAACTGACACCTGGCCGCAATTGCTAGAGCGCGTATGAACTGACGCCTGGCCGCAATTGCCAGAGCGCGTATGAACTGACACCTGGCCGCAATTGCTAGAGCGCGTATGAACTGACGGGCGATAGTCGGCAAACAAGCTCTTATGGGCCACAACAAGCGTCGGGACGAGCGATGGAACGGCCGGAGACAAACCCTCATGGCCCCCTTTGAGCGATAGCGTTGAGGGTTGTGACTCGGCGTACCAAGATCATCGCCACCATAGGTCCGGCATCGGAGTCACCGGAGACTTTGCGGGCCATGGTGGATGCCGGTATGGATGTGGCCCGCATCGGGTTGGCCCATGGATCCCTGGAGGAAGCTCTGGGACGGTTTCACCGGGTGCGCCAGGTGGCCCGGGAAGCCGGGAAGCGGGTGGGGACTCTCGTCGATCTGCCCGGACCCAAGGTGCGCACCGCCAGCTTCGGCACCGGGGGAGTAGAGCTGATTGCCAACACCGAGGTGGAGATCCGGGTGGGCGACCACCGGAGCACCGCCGAGGCCGTGGAGGTTGATTACGAGAACCTCCTGCACGACATGGCCGGGGGCGACCAGGTGGCACTGGGTGACGGCCAGGTCCTGCTGGAGATCATCGATGTCGGAGCCGACAAGGCTCGGGCTCGGGTGCTCCACGGCGACATGGTCCACGGCCGACCCGGGTTCCGCATCCCCTCGGATCGGCTGAGCCTGGGCACACCCACCCGGGAGGACCTGCGAGCGCTGGATGCTTTCCTGGATGAGGGGGTGGACATGGTGGCCCTGTCGTTCGTGAGGTCGGGCCACGATGTCCGCCGGATGGGAGTGGAGCCCCATCCCACCGGCCCGCTGGTGATAGCCAAGATCGAGACCCGAGCTGCGGTTGACAACCTCGCGGGCATCATCGAAGCGTCGGCGGGGATCATGGTGGCCCGTGGCGATCTGGGCACCGAGTGCCGGATCGAGGAGACCCCCCATCTCCAGAAACAAATCATCCGGGAATGCATCGCCGGAGGGCTGCCGGTGATCACCGCCACCCAGATGCTGGATTCCATGGTCCAGGCCTCCACCCCCACTCGAGCGGAGGCATCCGACGTGGCCAACGCAGTGTTCGACGGCAGCAGCGCAGTGATGCTCTCGGCCGAGACCGCCATCGGAGCCCACCCGGCAGCCACCGTGGGCACCATGGCCCGCATCGCTCAACGGGCCGATGAGGAGTTCGACTACGTCCGCTGGGGGGAGAGCATTCGCCGGCTGCGGATGACCGATGCCAATGCCCCCAAATCGATAACCGATGCCATGACCGGCGCGGCGGCCAACGCAGCCAACGAGTTGAACATGGCGGCCATAATCTGCATATCGGCATCGGGTTTCACCGTGCGGTCAATGGCCCGGTTCCGCCCCCAGACCCCCATTTTGGGTTTCAGCACCTCGGACCGGACCGCCCATCAGCTCACCCTGAGCTGGGGGGTAACCCCGATGCTGGCCCAGAACAGGAGCAGCTACGAGGATCGGCTGGCCGATGCCCTGGGTCAAGCCCAGAAGGCGGGCTACATCCGCTCCGGCGACATCGTGGCCGTGCTGGCCGGCATGGCCCAAGCCACCGATGCCCTGCGCCTGGTACGCATCGACTAACCCCCAAAACAACCACCCCACACCCTGCGCCTGGTACGCATCGACTGACCCCAAACAACCACCCTGCGCTTGGTACGCATCGACTGACCCCAAACAACCACCCAACACCCTGCGCTTGGTACGCATCGACAGATCGTAGAAGGATTACGAGTATGAGCGATGCACCGGTGAGCCTGAGTCGATCGGGGCCGCCGGAGACCATTCTGGATCCCGAGCCGCCGCTGGCGGTCGCTGCCCTGGAGGAGGCATTGGCCCAGACCGAGGATCGCAGGCGGGATGCGGTTGCCGAGGTCGTGGTGCGGTTTCCCCGCTTCCTGGACGGCTGGGCCCGGTTGGGGTTGCTGGCCCGCGATACCGCTGAGGCCTATGCCGCCTTCCGGGTGGGATACCACCGGGGGTTGGACCGTCTGCGTCAGAACGGCTGGCGGGGATCGGGGTACGTGCGCTGGGAACACGAGGTGAACCGCGGCTTTTTGCGAGCCCTGGCAGGGTTGCAGGCCACCGCGGCAACCATCCAAGAACACGACGAGAGCCAGCGCTGCCAGCACTTCCTGCACCAACTCGACCCGTCATGGCCACCACCGAACTGGCGGGCCTGAGCATGACTGGACACCCGAAACGGGAATCCTTAGTGCCCCACTCACCGAACTGGCGGGCCTGAGCATGACCAAACCCCCGAGACGGGAATCCTTAGTGCCCCACCCACCGAACCGGCGGGCCTGATATGGCCGCTCCGGGGGGCACCGGGCCCATCGGGCCTTTTCCCCAGCAAGTGGGCGATGATGCCCAAGCCCAGGATGCCTACGATCGGATGCGCCGGCGGGTGTTGTGGAGCCTGCCCTACGGGCTGTACGTGGTGGGATCACGGTCCGGGGAGCGTCGCAACGCCATGACCTTGAACTGGGCCACCCAACTGGCCTTTGAGCCCAAGCTGGTGGGAATAGGGGTGGAGCATCCGGCCTTCACCCACGAACTCATCTCCGAGGGCGGGGTTTTCAGCCTGTGCACCGTGGCCCGCGACGACCGGGCTATCGTGCGCAAGTTCACCAAACCGGTGGAGGTGGACCTGGTGGCCATGACCCTGAACGGATTCGCGTTCCACGATGGGGTCACCGGGGCCCCCATCCTGGACTGCGCCCCCGCCTACCTCGACTGCGAGGTGCGAGAGGCGGTGGTGACCGGGGCCCATACCCTGTTCATCGGCGAGGTGATGGACTGCGGTTTCCAAGCCGACGAGGACACCCCCGTGCTCCGTATGGAAGACACCCGCATGAACTACGGGGGTTAGGGATCGCAGCAGAGTTCACCGGCCCGCCCGACATTCAGCCAGAGCCATGCAATGACCGCCACCAAGGGTTAGGGATCGCAGCAGAGTTCACCGGCCCGCCCGACATTCAGCCAGAGCCATGCAATGACCGCCACCAAGGGTTAGGGATCGCAGCAGAGTTCACCGGCGCAGTACTGGCTGGGGGGCTGAGTCGGCGGATGGGCACCGACAAGGCTTTCGTGCCGGTTGGGGGGCGGTGGCTGGTAACCCACGCATTGAGTGCCCTGGAGGGTGCCTCGCAGCGGCTGATAATAGGAGGCTGCAACCCCCGATTGCCCGAGGTTGCCGCCAAAACCAACGCCATCCAGGTATCCGACAGGTGGCCCGGTGAAGGACCCCTGGGGGCGGTGATCACCGCTCTGGCTCACGCCCGACACCCGGTAACCGTAATACTGCCCTGCGACCTGCCCGACATATCCGCAGCCGATGTGGCCCTGCTGGTGGACACCGTCAATCGGGACCGCTCCAATCCACCTCTGAAGCCTCAACCGGTAGCGGCTGTGTTCACCGATCAGCGCCGACACCATCTCCCCCTGGCCATCACCACCCGGGCGGCGGCGGTGGCCGAGCAGCTATTCGAGTCGGGGTTACGTTCGGTGGCCGCACTGCTGGACGGGATAACGGTTATCGACCTACCCGCCCCACCAACGGCGGTAACCGACATCGACACCCCCGCCGATCTCGACCGCTTCAGAGGTATGAACGAAGCCGTGTTGAAGTCTCCCCGGCCATACCGGTAATAGCCCTGTTGGCAGGGGCTCAGCCTGTGCTCAAGCGGTCACCGGGTCCTGAATATCCAGCTTTCCCTCGATCCGAGCAACCCGACCTCCCAGTCGATCCACCTTGCCCCCCAACTCGACCAAACGGGCATCTAACCCCTCAATGCGAGCATCCAACCCGTCGATACGGGCATCTATCTTCTCGATGCGGACTTCCACCGACTGAAGGCGGGTGTCCATCTTCTCCATGCGGACTTCCACCGACTGAAGGCGGGTGTCCAACCCCTCAATGCGAGCATCCAACCCGTCGAAGCGGGCATCTATCTTCTCGATGCGGACTTCCACCGACTGAAGGCGGGTGTCCATCTTCTCCATGCGGGTGTCCAACCCCTCGAAGCGAGCATCCATCACTTGGAAGCGGGAATCCATCGCTTGGAAGCGGGAATCCATCGCTTGGAAGCGGGAGCCCATGTCGGCCCTCAGGTCGGTGAAGCGGGCATTGATGCTAGCACCCAGGTCGGTGAAGCGGGCGTTGAACGCGCGGGCGACCCACACCAGCAGTGCCACCAAGGCGGTACCGAAGACCGAAATCACAGCCAACAACGCAGCATCCACAATTACAATCCTCCTGCTCGTATCCAGCCTACCCCACCCACAGCCCAACAACACCTCTGTTCTTTTCTCGCGCTATCGAACACTCCCATGGCATCCATCGCTCTGGGGGTGTTGGGGGTGGGTAGCTCGGAGTTGGGGGTAATCGCCAGGGGCAGGTGTTTGAGGATGGGGTCGGTGGCGAGCTTTGAAGCGGCTCCGGTGGGGGTGGGCAGCGCTGCTGGGGTGGGCACCGCTGTCCGGCTTGGGCAGAAATCTCAAAAGGCTCTTTACAGGGAGCATCACCTGCTGTAGCATACGGGGTCTGTGAGTGGCTAGCTGTGAACAGCAAAACAGAAAAGAGGGGGAAAATGAAAGAGCACGGATCATCACCTCAAGCTTTGGCAATGCACAAGAAGTGGTGGGTTGTCATGGTTGCGCTGGTTCTCATGGCCTGGGGGGGGTCAGTCATCGGGTCTGGTGAGCTTCATGCGCAGGAAACGGAGGAGTCCGAGGAATCGGATGCGTGCACGTCAACAAAGACTAACCCGCAAGTCGAGAAAATTATTGAAACGGTTGTTGCTACTCCAGCGTATGTTTCGGCTGCTGGTACGCATAGTATTACTATCAGTAGTTCTGGCTGCTGGACTGTGGCGCAAGTTGCTGTTGTGCTTTGCCTCTGGCCCTCAAGCGGCAATGTTGACGACCTAGGAGCAAACGAATGTACTGGTGCTCTTTTTGCGCCCGCAGAGAGAGGACTTACTAAACGGGTTTCCATTAATCAAAATGGTGGTTTTAGTGTTACTTTTCCTAACGCGAAAATAGTAGAGCCTGGTGTAGCTTTTGCAGTATCCGATGTGGCCACCTATAGTAATCCTCTTTCAGGGAAGAAAATTGCCGAAAGCGGTGGTGTCCTTGTGCCGGTCGGCGCACCCACTCCTACGCCCACCCCTACTGCTACGCCCACCCCTACTCCTACGCCCACCCCTACTGCTACCCCCACTGCCACGCCTACGCCCACCCCTACTCCTACTCCTACTCCCACCCCTACTCCTACTCCCACCCCTACTCCTACACCTACTGGGCCTTCAGTAACCGTAGATCCGTCGTCGGTTTCTAGTGCTGGTACCTATAGTTTTTCATTGAAGGGCAAAGGATTCGTTTCTGGGACTCGGTTAGTTACATTTCCATGCCCTATGCCAGCAAACGGTATCCTACCATCAAAAGCAGATTTAGGTAGGTATCAATCTACTTGTATCTTTTCAAAATTTGTTAATGTTACTGTAGATACTTCTGGTGCGTTTACTGGTAGGCTTTCAAATATTGCTGTACCAACGGATGGGATCATGATTTTCGTGGGTACCTTTTCAAGCTCAATTCGTATTTTTATTCCAATCCGTGTAGCTACTCTTCTTCCTGTTTTGCAGTTGTCGACTGATCCCGCGGCCGTGTCGGAGGGGGAGGATATCAGTTTGGCGGTTACCTCTAATAAGGCGTTGACGGGTACGCAGCAGGTGAATCTGACTCTGGCGGCCCGCGATTCCAGCGGTTTCACAGCAGCCGACATTCAGGGCACTTTGGGGCCGCGCAACTTCGACGCTGATTTCGGGTCGACTCCCAGCAGGACGGGTACGGTGACGATTCCCACCTCGAGCGACAGCTCAACAGAAGGTGCTGAGGCTTATCGGATTACTTTGAATGCTGGGACGGGTTACACGGTAGGTAGTGACAGCACCGCTGATGGAACAGTGGACGACCCACCGGTTTTGCAGTTGTTGGCTGATCCGGAGACGGTGTCGGAGGGCAATGATATCAGTTTGACGGTTACCTCCAATAGGGTGTTGACGGGCACGCAGCAGGTGAATTTAACTTTGGCGGCCCGCGATTCCAGTGGTTTCACCGCAGACGACATCGTAGGCACTTTGGGGCCGCGCAACTTCGACGCAGTTTTCGGGTCGAGCCCTAATACAACTGGTACGGTGACGATTCCCACCTCGACCGACACCTCTGTTGAGGGTGACGAGGCTTATCGGATCACCCTGAATGCTGGAACGGGCTACACGGTGGGTAGTGACAGCACCGCTGATGGAACACTGAGCGACCCACCGCCTTCGCTACAGTTGTCGACTGATCCGGCGACGGTGACGGAGGGCAATGATATCAGTTTGACGGTTACCTCCAACAAGGCGTTGACCGGCACGCAGCAGGTGAATCTAACTTTAGCGGCCCGCGATTCCAGCGGTTTCACCGCAGACGACATCGAAGGCACTCTGGGGCCGCGCAACTTCGACGCAGTTTTCGGGTCGAGCCCTAATACAACTGGTACGGTGACAATTCCCACCTCGACCGACACCTCTGTTGAGGGTGACGAGGCTTATCGGATTACCTTGAATACTGGGACGGGTTACACGGTGGGTAGTGACAGCACCGCTGATGGAACACTGGACGAACTACCGCCTTCGCTACAGTTGTCGACTGATCCGGAGACGGTGACGGAGGGAAATGATATCAGTTTGACGGTTACCTCGAGTAGGGCGTTGACGGGTACGGTGGCGGTGAATCTAACTTTGGCGGCCCGCGATTCCAGTGGTTTCACCGCAGACGACATCGTAGGCACTTTGGGGCCGCGCAACTTCGACGCTGATTTCGGGGCGACTCCCAGCAGGACTGGTACGGTGACGATTCCCACCTCGACCGATACCTCTGTTGAGGGTGACGAGGCTTATCGGATCACCTTGAATGCTGGGACGCGCTATACGGTGGGTGGTGATAGCATCGCTGATGGAACACTGATTGACCCAACGGTTTTGCAGTTGTCGACTGATCCGGCGACGGTGACGGAGGGAAATGATATCAGTTTGACGGTTACCTCCAATAAGGCGTTGACGGGTACGCAGCAGGTGAATTTGACTTTGGCGGCCCGTGATTCCAGTGGTTTCACCGCAGACGACATCGTAGGCACTTTGGGGCCGCGCAACTTCGACGCAGTTTTCGGTTCGAGCCCTAATACAACTGGTACGGTGACGATTCCCACCTTGAGTGATTCCTCTGTTGAGGGTGGCGAGGCTTATCGGGTCACTTTGAATGCTGGTACGGGTTATAAGGTAGGTGGGGATAGTACCGCTGATGGGACGCTGGATGACCCAGCCGAGCAACTCAGTGGTTTTGCTGTGGAATCTGCTAAGGGGCTGATGGAGCTGTCGTGGACTGATCCTAATGATGATAGTATTACTGGTTACGAGTATCGTTATAAAACTGATCATCAGACCGCAACTGATGTTCCTTATACTTCTTGGTTGGAGGTGCCTGGTTCGGATGCGGATACGACTAGTTATACCCTAACAACAGGTTTAACCAACTTTTCCGTGTATACTTTCCAGGTTCGCACGGATAATGGTTTGGTGTCACCTGAGGAAGCGTCAATGTTTTATCCTAAGTTTCCTGAGTTCAAGCCTGTAACGGTTAGCCCAGCAAGTGTTGAAAGTGCTGGTGATTATGAGTTCACTCTTAGCGGTTCTGGCTGGGTACCTCAAGTAAGCCCTACAAGTTTGGGGGTTTTCTTCATAGCATGTGATTACCCACCTGATGGGGATATAAACAAGATTGAAGGTAACCCCAACATTTGCGTGAAAAATATAGCTTTTGCCGGCGGCCTAGACGCGCTTCTAGCCTCCATCAGAGGCGCGAGGGTCAACAGTGATGGTAGTTGGACAGGTAAGAGAACTTTCACGGTACCGGATGAGGGTATGGCCATTCTAGTGGCTGTGATAGATGCTTTAGGCGGGGATTTGTCCCTTGATGAGGTTGGTGCTGTTGTTATACCTGTTGTGTCGCCTAAGAGTGTGTCGGTTCCGGCGGTGGTGGCGGTGACTGAGGGGACTGATGCTAATGCGACGGTAAGGGTTGGTGTGGGGGAGGCGTTTGGGGAGTCGGTTACGTTCAATGTTTCTTATGGTGGTACTGCTAGTGGTGCGAGTGATCCGGCTGATGGTGATTATGATAATGATGCGGTGACTTCTGTTACTTTTGGGGCTGAGGATACGTCGAAGGATATTGCGATCCCGATCACTGATGATGATCTCGATGAGCCCGATGAGACGATCACTGTGACTATTGCTTCGGCGGCGGATTTGCCGGAGGGGTTCTCGTTGGGTAACGCCACGGCGACGGTGACTATTGCTGATGATGACAATTCCCCTGTTTTGGAGGATTTGACCGATGTGACGGTCAAGGTGGGTGAGCAGGTGAGTGTCAGGGCAACGGCGACTGATGCTGATAGTGACACGATTTCTTATGCCTGGACACGTAAGGCTGGTGAGACGACTCCGGCGTTGCCCGAGACTACTTTGAATACGAGGCGGTTGCGGTTTACTCCTACTGAGGCCGGCACCTATACCATGACGGTGACTGCTAGTGATGGTAATGGTAATAGCGATACCGAGACGGTGGTTATTACTGTTGCTGCGAAGACGGTGGTGTCGGTGCCGGCGGCGGTGGCGGTGACCGAGGGCACTGATAGTAGTGCGACGGTGACGATCAGTGTGGCTGAGGCGTTCGGCGAATCGGTTACTTTTAATGTTTCTTATGGTGGTACTGCTACTGGTGCCAGTGATCCGGCCAACGGTGATTACGACAACGACGCGGTAACCTCGATCACTTTCGGAAATAGGGCCACGTCGAAGAACATCGTGATTCCGATCACTGATGATGATTTGGATGAGGGCGATGAGACGATCACTGTGACTATTGCCCCGTCGGCGGTGTTGCCGGCTGGTTTCGTGTTGGGTAACGCTACTGCGACGGTGACGATTGCTGATGATGATAGTTCTCCGGTGTTGGAGGAGTTGACCGATGTGACGGTGAAGATAGGTCAGCAGGTGAGTATCACTGCTAACGCGATTGATGCTGATAGTGACACGATTTCCTATGCCTGGACCCGCAAGAGCGGTGAGACCACACCCGCGCTGCCCGCGACCACGCTGAACCGGAAGCGGTTGCGGTTCACCCCCACAACCACCGGCACTTATACGATGACGGTGACTGCTAGTGATGGTAACGGTAATAGTGATGCCGAGACGGTGGTTATCACTGTTGGGGCGAAGACGGTGGTGTCGGTACCGGCAGCGGTGGCGGTGACCGAGGGCACTGATAGTGATGCGACGGTGACGATCAGTGTGGCCGAGGCGTTCGGCGAGTCGGTTACTTTCAATGTTTCTTATGGGGGTACTGCTACCGGTGCCAATAACCCGGCCAACGGGGATTACGATAATGACGCGGTGACCTCGATCACTTTCGGAACCAGGGCCACGTCAAAAAATATTGTGATTCCGATCACCGATGATGATCTCGACGAGACCGACGAGACGATCACTGTAACGGTTGCACCGTCGGCAACCTTGCCCGCGGGGTTCGTGTTGGGTAACGCCGTGGCGACGGTGACGATCACCGATGATGATAGTTCGCCGGTGTTGGACGCGTTGGCCGATGTTGATGCCAAGGTGGGCCAGCAGGTGGACATCACCGCCAACGCTACCGATGCCGACAGCGACACGATTTCTTATGCGTGGGCGCGCAAGGCTGGTGAGACCACACCCGCGTTGCCCCAAGGTATGGTGTTCAACACGAAGCGGTTGACGTTCACCCCCACCCGGGCTGGTGTTTATACCATGGTTGTTACTGCTAGTGATGGT
Source organism: Candidatus Poriferisocius sp. (assembly GCF_965202595.1). Lineage (GTDB taxonomy): Bacteria > Actinomycetota > Acidimicrobiia > Acidimicrobiales > Bin134 > Poriferisocius. The sequence goes on along the minus strand of NZ_OZ241836.1, from coordinate 816,963 downwards.
AATGGTAACAGTGACACCGAGACGGTGGTTATCACGGTCACAGCGAAAACGGTGGTGTCGGTACCAGCAGCGGTGGCGGTAACCGAGGGCACTGATACCAATGCGACGGTGACGATCAGTGTGACCGAAGCATTCGGCCAGTCGGTCACCTTCAACGTGTCTTATAGCGGTACCGCTACCGGGGCGGCAAACCCGGCCAATGGGGATTACGACAATGATGCGGTAACCTCGGTTACCTTCGGCACCGGGGATACGTCGAAGGACATCGTGATTCCCATCACCGATGATGATTTGGATGAGGCTGCGGAGACGATCACTGTGACTGTTGCTTCGTCGGCGGCGTTGCCGACCGGGTTCACGTTGGGTAACGCCACGGCGACGGTGACGATTACTGATGATGACAACTCCCCGGTGTTGGCAGATTTGGAGGATGTGACAGTCAAAATTGGTCAGCGGGTGAACATCAGGGCTACGGCGACCGATGCTGATAGTGACACGATTTCCTATGCCTGGACCCGCAAGGCCGGGGAGACCACTCCGGCGTTGCCTGAGACTTCGTTGGGTGCGAGGCGGTTGCGGTTCACCCCAACCCAGGCCGGTGTCTACACGATGATCGTTACCGCTAGTGACGGTAACGGCAACAGCGACACCGAAACGGTGACCATCACAGTCAACGCGAAAACGGTGGTATCGGTGCCCGAAGCGGTGGCGGTAACCGAGGGCACCAATGCTAATGCGACGGTGACGGTCAGCGTCGCGGAGGCGTTCGGCCAATCGGTCACGTTCAATGTTTCTTATGGGGGTACTGCTACTGGTGCCAATAACCCGGCCAATGGTGATTACGACAACGACGCGGTCACATCGGTCACTTTCGGAACAGCGGATACGTCGAAGAATATTGCGATTCCGATCACTGATGATGATCTCGATGAGGCTGCGGAAACGATTGTTGTGACGGTTGCTTCGTCGGCGGCGTTACCGGCCGGGTTTGTGTTGGGTAACGCCACGGCGACGGTGACGATCACCGATGATGACAACTCCCCGGTGCTCGATGACTTGACCGCGGTTAGGGTCAAAGCCGGCCAGCAGGTGAACATCACCGCCAACGCCACCGACGCCGACAGCGACACGATTTCTTATGCCTGGACCCGCAAGGCCGGTGAGACCACCCCGGCGCTGCCCCAAGGCACTGCGTTGAACACGAAACGGTTGCGGTTCACCCCCACCGCGACCGGTACCTATACGATGACGGTGACCGCCAGCGATGGTAATGGCAATACTGACACCAAGACGGTGGTTATCACTGTTCTGGCCGACACCCCGGTGTCGGTACCCGAGACGGTGGCGGTGACCGAGGGTACCGATAGCAACGCAACCGTCATGATCAGCGTGGCCGAAGCGTTCGGCCAATCGGTCACCTTCAACATTTCTTATAGCGGTACCGCTACCGGCGCCAACAATCCGGCTAACGGGGATTACGACAACGACGCGGCAAAATCGGTCACCTTCGGAACCACTGACACGTCGAAGAACATCGTGATCCCGATCACTGATGATGATCTCGATGAGACGGCGGAAACAATCGTTGTGACCATCGCCCCATCAGCGGCGTTACCGGCCGGGTTCACGTTGGGCAACACGGCATCAACGGTGACTATCACCGATGACGACAACTCCCCGGTGCTGGCAGAGTTGACCGATGTTGGGGTCAAGGTGGGCCAGCAGGTGGACATCACCGCCAACGCCACCGACACCGACGTTGGGGACACAATCTCCTACACCTGGACCCGTAAGAGTGGTGAGACCACCCCCGCTCTACCCGTGGGCACCGCGTTGAACACGAAACGGTTGACGTTCACCCCCACCGCTACCGGCACCTACACCATGACCGTCACCGCCAACGACGGCAACGGCAACACCGATACCGAAACGGTGGTTATCACTGTTGCCGCGAAGGTAGTGGTATCGGTACCCGCTACGGTGGCGGTCACCGAGGGAACCGACAGTAATGCTACGGTGACGATCAGTTTGGCGGAATCATTCGGCCAGTCGGTTACGTTCAATGTGACTTATGGTGGTACCGCTACCGGCGCGGCAAACCCGGCTGATGGGGATTACGACAACGACGCGGTAACCTCGGTCACTTTCGGAACCAGCGACACGTCGAAGAACATCGTGGTCCCGATCACTGATGATGGTCTCGATGAGACCGCTGAAACAATCGTTGTGACTGTTGCCCCGTCGGCGGCGTTGCCGGCCGGGTTCACGTTGGGTAACGCCGTGGCGACGGTGACTATCACCGATGACGATGATTCCCCGGTGTTGGGTGATTTGGCCGATGTTGGGGTCAAGGTGGGCCAGCAGGTGGACATCACCGCCAACGCCACCGACACCGATACTGGCGACACTATCTCCTATGCCTGGACGCGTAAGAGTGGTGAGACCACCCCCGCACTGCCCGTGGGCACTGCGTTGAACGCGAAGCGGTTGACGTTCACCCCAACCGCTACCGGCACCTACACCATGACGGTTACCGCCAACGATGGCAACGGTAATACCGATACCGAAACAGTGGTTATCACAGTCACCGCAAAAGTAGTGGTATCGGTACCCGCTACGGTGGCGGTCACCGAGGGAACCGATAGTAATGCGACGGTTACGATCAGTTTGGCTGAGGGGTTCGGCCAGTCGGTGACTTTCAATGTGTCTTATGGTGGTACTGCTACCGGGGCCAGTGATCCGGCTGATGGGGATTATGATAACGACGCGGTAACCTCGGTCACCTTCAGCACCAGCGACACATCGAAAAACATCGTGATACCGATCACCGATGATGGTCTCGATGAGACCGCTGAGACGATCACTGTGACTGTTGCTCCTTCGGCGGCGTTACCGGCTGGGTTCACGTTGGGTAACGCCGCGACAACCGTGACGGTTACCGATGACGATAACTCGCCGGTGTTGGGGGATTTGGCGGCGGTTGGGGTCAAGGTGGGCCAGCAGGTGGACATCACCGCCAACGCCACCGACACCGACGTTGGGGACACGATTTCTTACACCTGGACCCGCAAGAGCGGGGAGACCACACCGGTGCTGCCCGAAGCTACGACGCTGAACACGAAGCGGTTGACGTTCACCCCCACCGCTACCGGCACCTACACGATGACCGTCACCGCCAACGACGGTAACGGTAATACCGATACCGAAACGGTGGTTATCACTGTTGCCGCAAAAGTAGTGGTGTCGGTACCAGCTACGGTGGCGGTCACCGAGGGAACCGACAGTAATGCTACGGTGACGATCAGTTTGGCGGAAGCGTTCGGCCAGTCGGTCACCTTCAACATTACTTATAGCGGTACCGCTACCGGGGCGGCAAACCCCTCCAACGGGGATTACGACAACGACGCGGTAACATCGGTCACCTTCAACACCACGGACACGTCGAAGAACATCGTGATCCCGATTACTGATGATGGTCTCGATGAGAGCGCGGAAACGATCACTGTAACCATTACACCGTCGGCGGCGTTACCGGCCGGATACACCTTGGGCAACGCCGCGACAACGGTGACGGTTACCGATGATGATGATTCCCCGGTGTTGGGGGATTTGGCTGCTGTTGGGGTGAAGGTGGGCCAGCTTGTGGACATCACCGCCAACGCCACCGATGCCGATGGGGACACGATTTCCTACACCTGGACCCGCAAGAGCGGTGAGACCACCCCGGCTCTGCCCGGGGGCACTGCGTTGGCTGCGAAGCGGTTGATGTTCACCCCAACCGCTACCGGCACCTACACCATGACCGTTACCGCCAATGATGGTAACGGTAATACCGATACCGAAACGGTGGTTATCACAGTTGCTGCGAAGGTAGTGGTGTCGGTACCAGCTACGGTGGCGGTAACCGAGGGAACCAACAGCAACGCAACCGTCACAATCAGCCTAGCTGAAGCGTTCAGCCAGTCGGTCACCTTCAACGTGACTTATAGCGGTACCGCTACCGGGGCGGCAAACCCCTCTAACGGTGATTACGACAACGACGCGGTAACCTCGGTCACCTTCAGCACCAGCGACACGTCGAAGAACATCGTGATACCGATCACCAATGACGGTCTCGATGAGAACGCTGAAACAATCATTGTGACCATTGCACCCTCGGCAGCGTTACCGGCCGGGTACACGTTGGGCAACGCCACAATAACCGTGACCATCACCGATGACGATAACTCCCCGGTGCTGGAGGATTTGGCCGATGTCACCCTCAAAGCAGGCCAACTCGTGGACATCACCGCCAACGCCACCGACGCTGACAGCGACACGGTTTCCTATGCCTGGGCTCGCAAGGCCGGGGAAACCACCCCTGCACTACCTCCAAGCACCGCGCTGAACACGAAGCAGTTGACGTTCACCCCCACCACCACCGGCACCTACACCATGACCGTTACCGCCAACGACGGCAACGAAAACACCGACACCAAAACAGTGACAATCACAGTCAACCCAAAGGTAGTGGTGTCAGTACCCGCCACAGTAGCGGTGACCGAGGGAACTGATAGCAACGCAACCGTCACAATCAGCCTGGCGGAAGCGTTCGGCCAATCGGTCACCTTCAACATTGATTATGGCGGTACCGCTACCGGCGCGGCTGACCCATCCGATGGTGATTACGACAACGACGCGGTAACATCGGTTACCTTCAACACCACGGACACGTCGAAGAACATTGTGGTTCCGATCACTGATGATGATTTGGATGAGAGCGCTGAGACGATCACTGTGACCATAGAACCCTCGGCGGCGTTGCCGGCCGGGTACAGGTTGGGCAACGCGGCATCCACGGTGACGATCACCGATGATGATAACTCCCCGGTCCTGGGGGACTTGGCCGATGTCACCCTCAAGGCCGGCCAGCTTGTGGATGTTACCGCTAACGCGACCGACGCCGATGGGGACACAATCTCATATGCCTGGACCCGTAAGGCGAATGAGAACTTACCCGCGCTGCCCCAGAGCACCGCGTTGGGTGCCAAGCAGTTGACGTTCACCCCAACCACTGCCGGGGTTTACACCATGACCGTGACCGCCGACGACGGTAACGCCAACAGCGATGCTGAAACAGTGGTTATCACAGTCAACCCGAAAACGGTGGTGTCGGTGCCCGCAGCGGTGGTGGCAACCGAGGGTAACGACAAAAATGCCACGGTCACGATCAGCCTGGCCGAAGCTTTTGGGCAATCGGTCACCTTCAACGTGACTTACAGCGGCACTGCGACCGGCGCGGCTGACCCGGCTAATGGGGATTACGACAACGACGCGGTAACCTCGATCACCTTCGGAACCAGCGAGGTGTCGAAGGATATCGTGATCCCGATCACCGACGACAATGTAGTAGAGGGCGCGGAAACCATTGTTGTCACCATCGCACCATCAGCAGCGCTACCGGCCGGTTACAGGTTGGGTAATGCCACCACCACGGTGACGATCACCGATTACGACAGCTTCCCACTCCTGGTGACAGCCAAAGTCGGCCAGCTAGTGGACGTCATTGCTACGGCTGCCAGCACCGATGATGACAACCCCTACACCTACCTGTGGGCTCGCAAGACCGGGGAAACCACACCGGCGCTGCCAACCGGCACGCTACTCAACCAAGCCCGGTTGACGTTCACCCCAACCCGGATGGGAACCTACACCATGACAGTCACCGCCACCGACAGCAACAACAACACCGTCAGCACCGAAACAGTGACTATCACCGTCGTTGCCGACACCGTCATCTCGATACCAGCCATGGTGTCGGTAACAGAAGGCACCGATAACTTCGCCACAGTCAGGATCAGCACCGCCGAACCACCCACCCAGGACACAACCTTCGAGGTGATCTCTGATAGTGCCCCCCATGGTGATCCTGCCATTAGCAATATGGATTATGATGAAGTTAGTGAGGTGGTTTTTGAGGCTGGTGAGCGCTTCGTGGATGTTATGGTTCCGATCACCGATGACGGGATAGATGAGGATAACGAAACCTTCCTGGTGATCATTGTGCCGGTCAACCCACTACCGGGCGGGTTTGTCATGGGCAACACCATCGCGACGGTGACGATTGCTGATGATGACAGTTCACCGGTCCTGAAACCAATAGAGAGTGTTACTGTCCGGCCCGGTCAAAAGGTGAACATCGCTGCTTCGGCCACCGATGAGGACGGAGACACGGTCACCTATGAATGGTCTCGCAAGGCTGGGGAGGTCACACCGCCGTTGCCTCAGGGCACCGCGCTGGATGAGGCTCGGTTGCTGTTCACTCCAACCCAGGTGGGGACTTACACGATGACGGTGACCGCTGATGACGGTAACACCAACACCGACACCCGAACCGTGACGATAGCGGTTGTGGGCACCTTGAGTTTCGGCCCGGGTGAGGTATCCAAGACCGTCACCATCCCAATACCCGACGACGAAGTGGACGAAGAGACAGAAACCATCACGGTGACCATAGAACCGGTGAGCGAGCTGCCGGCAGGGTTCAGGCTGGGTAACGCCACCGCCACGATTACCGTCATCGACGACGACAGCTCCCCGGTGCTGGAACCGCTCGATAACGTCACCGCCCAGGTCGGTCAACGAATCGACATCACCGCCTCAGCCACCCACGAAAACGAGGACGAGACCATCACCTACGCCTGGGCCCGCGAACCCGGCGAGACCACACCACCGCTACCTGAGGGCACTACACTCAACACAGCTAGGTTGCGGTTCACCACCACCGCTTCGGGCACCTACACCATGACGGTTACCGCCACCGACACCCACGGCAACACCGACACCCAAACAATCACAATCACCGTCGGCAACCCCCCAACCCCCGAAGAACACGAAATCAGCCCCACCGACAACCACACCAACCCACTGGAGCTCGCCCCGCTCAGCGATCTGGTCCTCAGACTCGGCCAGCAAGTGGACATCACTGCGGTAGCCACCCACACCAACGAGGACGAGACCATCACCTACGCCTGGACTCGTAAACCCGGCGAGACCACACCACCGCTACCGGAAGGCACAGCACTAAACACCGCCCGACTCACCTTCACCCCAACCCAAACCGGCACCTACACCATGACAGTTATGGCCACCGACACCAACGACTACGCCTACCTGCGCACAATCACCATAACCATCACCACCGACAACCTCATCACAATCAAACCCACAACCACCACCATCACCGAAGGAACCAACCCCACCACAACCATCACCATCACCCTAGACAAACCCCTCCAACAACCCACCACCCTCAACCTCCACTACACCCACCACCAACCAAAAAACTAAACAACAACCCCCGGCCATAGAATCCTATGAGCCCTATGTCCCCCCGGATCGAACCGATCACCTCCCCGGCCGGGCTGGCTGAGATGGTGGCCGATGCAACCACCGCGCCTGCCTATGCCATCGACACCGAGTTTCACCGTGAGCGCACCTACTATCCCCAAGCGGCGCTGATTCAGGTGGCCTGGCGAGATCAGCTTGCCATCATCGACCCGCTGAGTGTGCCCATAACGCCGCTGGTTGAGCTGTTGCAAAGCGATGGCCTGGCCGTGTTCCATGCTGCCGCCCAGGACCTGGAATTGCTTCAGCACGAATGCGGTACGCTACCCAACCGCATATTCGACACCCAGATCGGGGCGGGGTTCATAGGGTACCGCACCCCATCGCTGGCCCTGCTCCACCACGATCTGCTGGGGGTGGACCTGCCCAAGGAAGCCCGCCGGTCCAACTGGCTGCGAAGACCGCTGACCGAGTCCATGCTGGCGTATGCCGCGGCCGATGTGGAGCGCCTGCTGGAAATCAGCGACATACTGCACAAGGAACTGGAAGCCCGGGGCCGCCTCGAATGGGCCGAGGAGGAGTGCGCACTCCTGCTCAGGCAGTCAGGCAAGGAGCGATCGGCCGAGAATGCGTGGCGGCGGATCAAGGAAATCCGCGGTCTGAAGGGACGGTCCCGATTTGTGGCCCAGGCGGTGGCCCAATGGCGGGAGGAGTGCGCGGTCCAGCAGAACCTGCCCGTGCGCCATGTCCTGTCGGATTCGGCGGTAGCGGCCGTGGCTCAGCGCCTGCCGAGGACGCTCAAACAGTTGCGAAACCTGGAGGGCATGGAGTCGCGCAACCTCAGCCGGGGTGCGGACGGCAAGCTGCTGGACTTTCTCAACCGGATCCGGGGCGCGGAGATCAAGAGCGTGCCCGACGACCGACCCCCCAAACTGGATCAGTCGCTCAAGCCAACGGTCAACTTGATCACTTCGTGGGCTACCCATCACGCCGCGGAGTCCGACCTCGACCCCACGCTGCTGGCCACCCGCAGCGACATAGAGGCACTGGTTCGAGGCGACCCCGACTGCCGGGCCCTCAGGGGATGGCGGGCCGGCATGATCGCGGCCCCCGTTCAACAGCTTCTGCAAAGAACCGCAGCCATAGCCCTGGACAGCCAGGGCAGGCTCGTTCTGGAGGAACGCTCCCGGCGCCCGATTTCACCCACAACGCGGAGCTAGAACAGGGGCACCGTTTTGGAGGAACGCTCCGGCACCCGATTTGCAGGCTGGCATACCCGGCGTTCGCACCGGCGGTGACCCCTGCGGTGTGCAAGAGCAGGCGCAGAAGTGGTTACACTGGCACCCATGAAAAAGTAGGGGGGCGGAATACCCCCTATTGCCGGTGCCGAAAAGCAACCGGCTCGACATTGTGGAGCCGCCCATGAAAAAGGGACGCCACCGTCGTTATGAAGAAGCTCGCGCGCTGAAACACACGAGCGACGACTTTGACGTTATGTTCAAGGAGAATGAGGATCCATGCGTGGAGTGTGGAGCCATCCCCGGAGAGGAATGCCGGTTGGTGAAGGTGGGGGCCAAACCCTGGTGCGAGTACCGGGACACCCCCTCAGCCGACAACGTTGACGAGCTATTCCCCAACTAGCACTCCCGTAAACCCCGGTCGCGCTCCTTCGATCTCGTTTACGTAAACCCCGGTCGCGCTCCTTCTGCCTCGGCCAAGATAACCCCGGTCACACTCCTTCGGTCTCGTCCAAAATCTCGTCCAACCGGAGGATGTCGTCGGCGCGCACCACCCCGATGAACGTACCGTGATCATCGGTGACCGCAAGGTGGTCGGTGTCGTTGGAGTCCATCTGGGTCATGGTGTCGCGCAACGTCCATGATGGGCGGGCCGTGGGAAGGTCGCGGCGGGTGATGCCGGCCACCAATGTGGTGTCCCACGCTTCACGCTCCAGGTCGCTCACCTGCTCCAGGCCGCACATCCCCCGGTATTGCCCGCCGTCCACCACCGGAACCTCCCGTTCCCTTCGCCCGATGAGGTGTATGTGCACCAGCTCGCTGACCGTGGCATCGGGGGGCACGGTCAGCGTGTCGGTGGTCAGCACGGAGGTCAGCGGTAGGGCGAGCCTGCGCTCCACCACCCCCTGGCGCTTGTCCAACTGGTACGAAGCCACCGAGCTGGTCCCGGCCACCAGTTGCGATGCCGCCGCGGCGATGAGGGCGGGAACCACGAACGCGGAGGTACCGGTACTTTCGGCCACGAACATCACCGCGGTTATGGGAGCCCGGTAGCCGGCGGCCAAGAATGCCGCCAATCCCAATGTGCGGTACAGCCCGATCTCGTTCACTCCCATGGCCTGACCCAAAAAGCTGCCCACGATCACCCCCTGAACCGCCAGAGGGATGAACAGCCCACCCGCACCTCCGGCTCCAACCGTGGTGAGCGTGGCCACGACTCGAAACGCCAGCAGGGCGGCAACGAGTAGCAGAGTGTGCTCGCTGTCGCGCAACCATTTGGTGGCCTCCACCCCGGGACCCAGGCTCAGGGGATGGCCGAACACGGCGTCGCTGGCCACCACCAGCCCGGCCAGCACCGCCCCGCCCACCAGAATCCGCATCCCGATTGGAAACCGATTCTCCAGCCCCTTGGCCCAGCGCACCAGCCCGGCGAACCCCCGACCCCCAAGACCGGCCACCAACCCGAGCAGCGCACCCCCACCCAGGTGGATGATGCTGAGATCGACATCGTGGCTGCCCAGGTCGATGACCGGGGCCGTCCCCAGCACGGCAACGTAAACCAGATAGCCCGAGGCAGAGGCCAGCAGCGCCGGCAGCAGCGCCCGCCGGGCCACGTCGTCACGATAAGGTGCCTCCAGAGCGAAGATCACCCCGGTGGCGGGAGTCTTGAACACCGCGGCGATGCCAGCCGCCGCCCCCGCAGTGAGCAGCATCTTGGCCTCCTCCCGCCGCAGCCAGCGCCCGAACAGCCCCTGGGTGCCATGACCCACGGTGGCCCCGGCATACACCGATGGCCCCTCCAGACCCACCGAGCCCCCCAGACCGATGGTTGCCACCCCGGCCAGCAGCTTGGCGGGGAGTTGGGAGATGGGCAGCCTGGGGTGGCGCTCATGGAAGGCCCGCACGTACTCATCCGAGGTCGAGGGTGTCGCCCCCCGCCCGGCGAGGCGCAGGATGACCACCGTGGCCCCCAACCCGACCACCGGTGCCACCGCTTGCCACCACAGCGGGGCGGCCAGGAGTCGCTCCAGCAGCACCTCGACGGTGAGCTGCTCGAACCCGGCCACCAGAATGCCCACCAGCGCACCGGTGGCGATGGACAGGAGCACCATGGTCGGCAGGGCCCGGCGGGGCCGGAAGGAGGAGAGCAGCTCCACCCCGGAACGGGCGATCCCGGAACGGGCGATGCGACCCCCAGCGCCGCGGCCGACCACACGCCCTGTCCGACTCACTGCCGGTATCCTACTGGCCGATGGGCATCCGACGGGCAAGGAACAAGGATCCCTGGCCGATGGGCATCCGACGGGCAAGGAACAAGGATCCCTTGATAAGGGATCTCCTGGGGGTGTTGCCCCCCGAGCGAGTGCGAGTGGCCTCGCTGGAGCAGTCGCTCATGCAACGGGATGCATCGATTTTTGAGGCGGGCCGGGCCGGGCCGGTGTGCTTTCCTCTCAATACCGGGGAGGTGCAAGGCTGCGTGAACGTTGCCCGGCACCATGGGCGGGCAGTGGTTCCCCGCGGGGCGGGAACCGGGTTGGCCGGGGGAGCGGTGCCCCTGGATGAACCGGTGATGGTGGTCACCACCAAGATGAACCGCCTGCTGTCGGTGGATCCCGAACGGCAGATGGCCTGGGTCCAGCCCGGCATGATCAACCTGGACCTCAGCCGGGCCACGGCGAGCCACGGTCTGCACTTTGCCCCCGATCCGTCCAGCCAGCAGGTGTGTTCACTGGGGGGCAACGTCGCCACCAACTCCGGCGGACCCCACTGCCTGGCCCACGGGGTGACAAGCGCCCATGTTCTGGCGGTTGAGGTGGTGCTCATGTCGGGCGAGGCCGTGATCCTGGGCGATCCCGACGGCTGCTCACCCGGTCTGGATCTGCGGGGCGCGTTCATAGGGTCGGAGGGAATGCTGGGCATCGCCACCGCCATCGCAGTGAGGCTCATGCCCAACCCACCGGCGATACAAACCCTGCTCCTGGCCTTCGACACCGTGGATGCCGCTGCCCGGACGGTGAGCGCGGTGATTGCCGGCGGCATTGTCCCCGCAGCCATCGAGATGATGGATGCCAACATCATCGCCGCGGTGGAGGAGTACGTGGGAGCCGGGTTCCCCACCGACGCGGCCGCGGTGGTGATCGTGGAGGTGGACGGCCTGCCCGGCGGGGTCGAGGCCGAGGCCGACCGGGTGGCCCAGTTGGCAACGGAGCGGGGCGGCAGGGTTCGCCGGGCGGCCGACGATAAGGAGCGTGCCCTGCTGTGGAAGGGACGCAAGAGCGCGTTCGGTGCCATCGCCCGGATCAAGCCCAATTACTACCTGCACGACACGGTGGTGCCCCGCACCCGCCTGGCCGAGGTGATGAGCCGGGTGTACGAGATCGTCGAGGAGCACGATTTGCAGGTCATGAACGTTTTTCACGCGGGCGACGGCAACCTCCACCCGCTGCTGCTGTACGACCGCAAGGAGCCGGGGATCATGGATCGGGTACACGCCGCCGGGTCGGCCATCATCGAGGCCTCGCTGGCCGCGGGCGGGGTGTTGTCGGGCGAGCACGGCATCGGCATCGAAAAGCGTGACTTCATGCCGCTGATGTTCAGCGAAGCCGACCTGGATGCCCAGCGGCGGCTGCGGCGGGCATTCGATCCCGGCGAGATGGCCAACCCCGGAAAGGTTCTGCCCACCGGATCGAGTTGCGCCGACATCAACGCCCTGGACAACGTCCCCGAAGGGGTATGGGGGTGAGGGAGGGGGTATCTGCCCGAGGGGGTATGGGGGTGAGGGAGGATCTGGAGGCCTTTGCCGCCGAGGTGGGGACAAAAGCTCCGGTGGCGGTGGTGGGGGGGCGCACTCACTGGGGGGTCGGGGGGTTGTGTCCCAACGACACCCTGCTGGTGCGGGCCCCGATCGGTGTGCGTTCCTTCGACCCGGCGGAGATGACCGTAAGGGTGGGAGCGGGCACACCGGTGGCGGAACTCGATGTCGCGCTGGCCGAAGCCGGGCAGCGGGTGAACCTGCCACTAGGGGGCAACCTGTCGCCGGGGGAAAACCTGCCACTAGGGGGCAACCTGCCCCCGGAAACCGGGGCCACGGTCGGTGGGGTTCTGGCGGTGGGCCGTGATGGGATCCATGCCCTGGGCCGGGGCCGGCTCCGCGATGCCCTGCTGGAAGCGGTTTACGTGTCCGACGATGGCCGCCTGGTGACCGCGGGCGGACCGACGGTGAAGAACGTGTCCGGGTTCGACCTGTGCCGCTTGCTGGTTGGGTCGCTGGGCACCCTGGGGCTGGTGGCGGAGGTGGTGCTGCGTACCTGGCCCCGGTCGCCCGCCGGCCGGTGGATGGCGGGGGAGTGCAACCCGGTGGAGCTGCGCCGCCGCCTGTTCCGGCCATCGTCCATCCTGTGGAACGGCTCCACGGCGTGGGTTCACCTGGAAGGCCACGAGGCGGATGTGGAGACCGAGGCGGAGCTGGCCCGGTCGTTGGGGTGCGCGCCGGTGGATGAGCCCCCGCCGCTGCCGCCCCACCGGGTTCCGGCCGCCTCGACCGCAGCCGGCGAGTACCGGGGCGAGTTCCTGGTACAAGTCGGAACCGGGTCGGCATATGTGCACGAGCCGGGCCCGGTTCCCGATCCTGATCCGGTGGTGGCTGCCCTGAACCAGCGGCTGAAGGCCGAATTCGACCCCCGGGGCCGCCTCAACCCGGGCCGCAACCCACTAAAAGCTCCATGAGTTCCCAGCCAACTTTGGGAATAGCTCCATGAGTTCCCGGCCAACTTTGGGAATAGCTCCCGAGGAATTGGCCGCGTGCGTGGCTTGCGGCTTGTGCCTGCCCCACTGCCCCACCTTCCGGGTTACCGGCGAGGAATGGGCCTCACCCCGGGGACGCATCAGCGCCATGCGCCAGGTGCAGGACCATGGGGCCCCGGCCGACCGGGCGTTCCGGGAATCGATGGAAACCTGCGTGCAGTGTCGGGGCTGCGAGCCGGCTTGCCCTTCCGGGGTGCCGTTCGGCTCGATGATGGAAACAACCCAGGCCGAGTTGAGCCGGCAGCACCGCTGGAACCCGAGGCGGTGGGGGTTCAAGGTTTTGGGCCGCCCCCGACTGCTGACCCTTTTGTCGCGGCTGCTGGCCGTTGCCCAGCGCCTGCGGATGGTGCCGTCCAAACGTCTGGGGCTTCCCCGGCTGCCGCTGCACCAAGAACGCCTCCAGGCTTCGGGGGATGACGTGTGGCTGTTCACCGGATGCGTGATGGATGCCTGGCAGAGATCGGTTCATGCCGCGGTCAAGCGGGTGGTGGAGGCGACCGGTACCGGGGTTGCCCTGCCCGGCGCGGGTGCCGGGTGTTGCGGAGCGCTGTCGCTGCACGCCGGACTGGATGACCACGCCCGCACCCTGGCGATTCGCACGATGGGGGCGCTGGGGGGCCAGGCCCCGATCCTGGTCGACTCGGCCGGTTGCGGAGCGGCCCTCAAGGAGTACGGAAAGCTGCTGGGAACCCCGGAGGCAATTGCCTTCAGCCGCCGGGTGATGGATGTGCACGAGTGGCTGGCCACCCGCACCGACCGGCTGCCCCCGGCCGGGGAGCGGGACGAGGGGTTGGTGATTGCCGTTCATGACCCCTGCCATCTGCGCCATGTGCAGCGAGCCCACGAGCCGGTGGCAACCGTGCTGGCTCTCTACACCTCGGTGGTGACTCTGGACGACGACGGCCTGTGCTGCGGAGCGGGTGGGGCCTACGCCGCCATGCAACCGGGGATGGCCGCCGCGATCCGGGAGCGAAAACTGGAAGCCATCCGCCGCTCCGGCGCAACGGTGGTGGCCAGCGCCAATCCCGGCTGCTCCATCCACCTGGCCAACGCCGGGGTCCAGGTGCGCCACCCCCTGGAAATAATCGACAAGGCCATCAGGCATAGCTGAGGCCACGAACCATGATCGAACCATGACTGGAGCCACAAAGCATGACGGTTGAGCACGTCCGTGAGCAGCTTGAGGCCGTGGCCGAGCAGTTGGGCGAAATGGCCATGGCGGTTCTGCGCGATGCGGTGGAGGAGGGGGCGACTTCCAGACCCGAGGAGGAAAAACGGCTGACCCGGGCCCGCCGCTCGGTGGAGAAAGCCATTTCAATACTGGAGATGTAATAATCCGGTCTAGCCCCCTACGAGCCCTACGAGGTCGTACAGCGTGGTTCTCTGCCGCAGCGGGCGTCCCAGGGCATCGCAGAGGGCTCGGAGGTCATCCTCGGTGACCTGCTGGCCGTGGGATGCCCCGGCGGCTCGGGAGATGTTCTCGTTGATGAGCGTGCCACCCAGGTCGTTGGCCCCGGCTTGCAGCATCTGTGACGCTCCGGGCAGTCCCAGCTTCACCCACGAGGCCTGAATGTTGGGAATCCAACCGTGGTAGGCGATGCGACCCACCGCGTGCATCAGCAACGCCTCCCGGAAGGTGGGTCCCCGCCGGGATCGCCGCTGGAGGTAGATGGGCGCGGCCATGTGAACGAAGGGAAGAGGCACGAACTCGGTGAAGCCGCCGGTCTCCTTTTGAAGCTCGCGGGTGCGGACCAGGTGGCGGGCCCAGTGAACCGGTTGCTCCACCGTGCCGAACATCATGGTCACGTTGGACGCCAGGCCGATCCGGTGGGCGGTGCGGTGGGCCTCCAGCCACTGATCGGTATTGATCTTGTCTGGGCATATAACCGCCCGGATCTCGTCGTCGAGGATCTCGGCGGCGGTTCCGGGCAGGGAGCGAAGGCCGGCTTCCATGAGGCGGCGCAGGTAGTCGATCAGCGGCTCCTCCAACCGGCGAGCGCCCTCGGTCACCTCCAGGGCGGTGAAACCGTGTACGTGGATACCGGGCACCGCCTCCTTCACCGCCCGGGTGACATCTATGTAATAGTCGCCGTCGAAGTCGGGGTGGATGCCACCCTGGAGGCAGACCTCGGTGGCCCCGGCCCCGGCCGCCTCGATGGTGCGGGCGGCGATGTCGTCCAAGCTCAGCATGTAGGGGTCGCCACGCAGGTTGAGCGACAGCGGCCCCTTGGAGAAGCCGCAGAACCGGCACTTGAACGTGCACACGTTGGTGTAGTTGATGTTGCGGTTGGAGACCCAGGTGACCTCGTCTCCCACGGCCGTCCGGCGAAGGGAGTCGGCCAGATCGGCGACCGCTCGAACCTCTGGGCCTCGAGCCCCGAACAGGGCGACGATCTCGTCGATCCCCACTTCCTGGCCCTCGCGCACCCCGGCGATAACCTCGCCCACTGCGCTCCCCGCCGCAGCGAACCCGCCGGGGGCGGGGACCGCGACCACCCCGGGTCGCGAGAATGCCGGCATCGGGGGCGGGACATCGGCACCGGAGTACCAACCGCCGTCGTCGGGTCGCCCCAGGCCCTCGGCATCGCTGTGGTCGAGCACCGGGAACCTCATGTCAACGTCCAACCACCGCTCGGGATCGAGGGCGAACTCGGGGTAAACGGTGAGCCGGGGGGCCAGGACGAATCCCCTGGCCTCGGTGACCTCCCGCAGGCGGTCGATGACCGGCCAGGGGCGCTCGGGGTTCACGTGGTCGATGGTGACCGGGGACACCCCGCCCCAGTCGTCGATGCCCGCGTCCAGCAACACCCCGAAATCGTCGGAGAGGTTGGGCGGGGCCTGAATGTGGATCTCGCCGGGAAGGATGATCCGGGCCAGGGCGATGGCCTCCAGGTGCTCGTCGTGGTCGCAGGGCAAGGCGGCGTGCATGGCCGTGCCCGGCTTGGGCAGAAAGTTCTGGACGATCACCTCCTGGACATGGCCCCAGCGCCGGTGGGACTCGGCAATGGCCTCCAGCGCGTCTACCCGGTCGGCCCGGGTCTCGCCGATGCCCACCAGGATGCCGGTGGTGAACGGGATGGCCAGCTCGCCGGCGGCCTCTAGGGTGGCCAGCCGCCGCTCGGGGGTCTTGTCGGGCGATCCCCGGTGGCAGTCCAGTTGGGCCAGGGTCTCCAGCATCATGCCCTGTGACGGCGCGACTGTGCGCAGCAGGGCCATCTCCTCGAGGCTGAGCGCCCCGGCGTTGATGTGGGGCAGCAACCCGGTTTTGTCCACCACCAGTCGGGCGGCATGGGCCAGGTAGTGCACCGTGGAGGCGAATCCTCGAGTTTCCAACCATTCCGCGGCATCGGGGTAGCGCAGTTCGGGACGCTCCCCCAGGGTGAACAGGGCCTCGTGGCAACCGGCCGCATCTCCCGACTCGGCTATGGCCAGCACCTCGTGCTCGCTCAGGTAGGGCGACTCCAGGCGGGCCGGCGGTTGGGCAAAGGTGCAGTAGCCGCACTTGTCCCGGCACAGCATGGTGAGGGGGATGAACGATTTGGGGGAGTAGGTGACCCGGTTGCCGTGCATCTCATCACGCACCGCCCGGGCCCGGGCCATCAGATCGGAAAGGCTCAGCTCCAGCAAGCCCCGTCCGGATGCGACCGCTACCGTCACCGGTCACCCCCAACCGTTTCGAGGTTGCTTGCGCGCCGGGCAGCCCGTCCGGCTGCGACAGTGATTCTCACCGGTCACCGCCCATCAACCGGTCGGCGGTGGCAACCAGACTCGCCAGCAAATCTTCGAACGACCTCACGAAAGCCGATACCCCCTCGTTCTCCAGCCGGCCGGCCACGGCTTCCAGATCCACGCCGACACCGCTGACTCTATCCAGGACCGCCCGAGCGATGTCGGGATCGGCATCCACGGTGCGGGCCGGCGTACCGTGGTCCAAGAACGCCTCCAGGGTGGCGTCGGGAAGCGTGTTCACCGTGTCGGGGCCGATCAGCCGGTCGACATAGAGGGTGTCGGGATAGGCCGGGTTCTTGGTGGAGGTGGAAGCCCAAAGCGGCCTCTGCACCCTGGCTCCCCGGGCGGAAAGGGCCGCCCAGCGGGGTCCGGAGAACTTCTGCCTGAAGATCTGATAGGCCACCTGGCCCTGAGCCACCGCGGCCTGCCCCCGCAGGGCCAGGGCTTCGGGGGTGCCGATGGCCTCGAGCCGGCGGTCCACCTCGGTGTCGGTGCGGCTGATGAAGAAGGATGCCACCCCCGAGACCCTCGACAGGTCGCCCTCGCAGGCCTCCAGGCCGCAGAGGTAGGCCTCGATGACCTCGGCGTAGCGGCTCAGGGAGAAAAGGAGGGTCACATTGATGCTGCGACCCTCGGCAGTCATGGCTTGGATGGCCGGAAGCCCCTCGGCGGTGCCGGGGATCTTCACGTACAGGTTGGGGCGGTTTACTCTCTGGTGGATGGCTCGGGCCGCGGCCAGGGTTCCCTCGGTGTCGCGAGCCAGCGTGGGATCCACCTCCACCGAGACGAAACCATCAACCCCGTCGCTGGCCTCGTGTACCGGGGCGAGCACGTCGAGCGCACCCCCGATATCGGTCAGCACGAGTTCCCAGTAGGCATCGTTCACGCTCAGCCCGCCGGCCAGCAGTTCGACCAACTGATGGTCGTACTCACAACCCGAGGTCATCGTCTTCTGGAAGATGCTGGGATTGGAGGTGATGCCCCGCACCCCGCGCTCCACCCAGCGGGCCAGCTCTCCGTTCTCGAGCCACTCCCGGCGCAGGTTGTCCAGCCAGGGACTCTGACCGTGCTCGCGATACAGGTCGTGCAAAACAGTCACGGGCAACCCTGACCGTGGTTGAAATACAGGTCGTGCAAAACAGTCATACCCGACCTCAGCTCTTGATCAGATCAACAGCCCGGGAGGCCACGTTGTCGGGGTTCATTCCCAGCTTGTCCAGAACCACCGGACCCGGTGCCGAGGCCCCGAACCGGTCTATACCCACCGGGAGGTCAACCCACCGCTCCCAACCCAGGGTGACTCCCGCTTCCACCGACAGCTTGGGCACCCCTGCGGGCAGCACGCCGGTTTGGTAGGCAGCATCCTGCTCGGCGAACAACTCCCAGCAGGGCATGGAGACCACCCGCGCCGCCACCCCCCGACCCTCCAGGGCGGCAGCTGCGGAGACACAAACCGATACCTCGCTACCGGTGCCCACCAGGATCACCTCCGGGTCGGGGTTGTCCACCAGGGTGTAGGCCCCCCGGGCCACCCCGGCGGCCGCTGCGGTCCCCTCCAGCACGGGTACGTTCTGGCGGGTCAGGATCATGGCGCTGGGGCCGTCCCCATTGACGGCCAACTGCCACGCCTGGGCCACCTCGTTGCCGTCGGCGGGCCGGAACACCCTCAGACCGGGGATGGCCCGCAGCGACATGATGTGCTCCACCGGCTGGTGGGTGGGACCGTCCTCCCCGACCCCCACCGAGTCGTGGCTCCACACGAAGACGCAGTGGGCCCGGGACAGCGCGGCCAGGCGCACCGCCGGGCGCATGTAGTCGCTGAACACCAGAAATGTGCCGCCCACCGGCATCAACCCACCGTGCAGGGCGGCCCCGTTCATGAGCGCGCCCATGGCATGTTCCCGCACACCGAAGTAAAGCTGACGACCGGCGGGATGGGTCGGGTCGAGCGGATCGGCATCGGATAGATCGGTGCCGGTGTTGCCGGTGAGATCGGCCCCACCGGCAACCAGGCCGGGAACCACCTCGACCATGGCATTGAGGCAGGCCGAGCTGGCTTTTCTGGTGGCCACCGACCCGCCGGCCGGCCACGACGGCAGCTTGCCCTCCCAGTCCGGCAGGCCCCGACCGGCCCGGCAGGCTTCGTACTCCGAGCGGCGGGGACCGAGGGCCTCCACCCGCTGCCCCCAGGCGGCGCGCTCGGCGGCTCCGCGACGGCCGGCGGCCCGGTAGGCCCCGGTCACATCGGCAGGAGCGTAAAAGGACTGGTCGGTGGGTAGTCCCATGACCGCCTTGGTGACGGCGATCTCCTCGTCGAACAGCGAGTAGCCATGAGCCTCGTGGTTGCCGGTCTGGCCGGGGGAGGGGTGAGCCACGTGGCTGCGAACAATGAGCATAGACGGAGCGTCGTCAACCGCCATGGCCGTCCGGATGCCCGCCTCCAGGGCATCGAGGTCGTCGGCCGCCTCGCCCAGATCAATGACATGCCAGCCGTAGGCACCGAACCGCTGAGCGGCGTCGTCGGACAGGGACAGATCGGTGGGGCCGTCGATGGTGATCCGGTTGTCGTCGTAGACACAGATCAGCCGATCCAGGCGCTGGTGACCGGCCAGGGAGCCGGCCTCGTGGCTGATGCCCTCGGACAGGTCACCGTCGCCGCACAGGGCGAACACCCGATGGTCGCAGACACCGGCACCGAAGCGGTGGCGCAACCAGCGCTCGGCTACCGCCATACCCACCGCGTTGGCGATCCCCTGGCCGAGGGGGCCGGTGGTCACCTCCACCCCCGCAGTGGGTCCGACCTCGGGATGTCCGGGGGTGCGGCTGTCCCACTGGCGGAAGTTCCGCAGGTCGTCCAGGGTCAATCCCTGGCCGGTTAGGTAGAGCATGGAATACAGCAGGATGGAGGCGTGGCCGGCGCTGAGAACAAACCGGTCCCGGTCGGGCCAGGCGGGATCGTCGGCGTCGTAGCGCAGGATTCGGGTCCAGAGCACATGGGCCAGGGGGGCCAGGGCCATGGCGGTGCCCTGGTGCCCCGAGCGGGCCTGGTGGGGGGCATCCATGGCCAGGCCCCGGATAACGCTGACGGCTCGGGCTTCGAGAGCGGCGGGAAACGCTGCCATAGAAGGACAGATCTTTTCAGACTGTCACGGGAACAGCACCACTGAAGCAGTGAACCCGTGAAGGAAGTTGTGGCCACCGACCGGTCCGAGTTCCCCCGCGCAGAACATGCCTGCCACCGGGGCCCGGTTCAGGGCCTCGTGGATCACCGATGCGTCGTGGTTGGGCCCCTCGAACAGGTGGGTTCCCCGGCCGTTGCAGGTGAAGACCAGAGCCGATCCGGCAGATATACCGGACATCAGCTCGCGCAGATCCTCGTCGGCAGTGGCCGCATCCCGCACCTGGAACTGGACCGTGGTACCTACTTCCACGGAGTCGCCAACTGCCAGCACGCCGGACTCTTGGTCAGCACCCACCAGGGTGCGGATCAAGAAGTCACCCCGATCGAACTCCAACTTGTGCTCATCCATGACCACACCGATGTGCAGCCCCCTCGCCACCAGGGCTCGTTCGGCCTCGTCCAGCTCGAGCAGGGTCTCACGCAACCGGTCCACCGCGGAACGGCCCCCCATCTCGGAGATCACCCGGCCCTCTGCCCCGGTCACCGTGTAGGGCCGGCCGATGGGACGGCACCCCTGGGAGACCACGGAACGAACCCCGACCCGGGGATCGAGGAGAACACCCACCGCGCCGTCGCTGAACACCTCGTGCCCCAGAACCAGACGATTGCTCCCCGGGCCCCCTGCCGAGGCCAGCCCACCCACAACCGTCATTGCCGGTCCCGCCTCCAGCAGCGCCTCGCTGGGAAAGGTGAACGGATCGGGAAGCACCAGCAGGGTTCCCTCGGCATCAACCGGCAACCCTTCCAGCACCCACCCGTCGGACCCCTTGGTCGCTTCGAGTCGAACCGGCCGGGCCGGGCAGCGGGCCACCGCCCAGAGGGAAAGGGCCGGACTCTCCTCCACCTCCAGGGGGCCGCTGATAACCGATACCGCGGTGGCCCCGATCAGGGCCTCCGGGGCCAACACCCGGTGAATGGTGCCGGCTATTTCCGGGATCGCCTCACGGTGGGAGGCCGATGTGAACAGCACCACCAGATCGGGTGAGGGGCCCACCGCCTCCAGGATCTCACCGATCACCTCGCCGGCTGCGCCGGCCGAGTCGGGATGTTCGGACAAAGCAGCCCCGTACCTGTTCACCCGAAACACGCTACTTGCTGCCACCGGCCTTGCCGTCTGTCCAGGCGGCGGAGGCAGCCAACTTGAGGGCGGGGGGCAGAACGCTTACCCCCTCCAACAGGTCGGCCACGCCCCTGCGAACAACTTCCGTCGCCGCCTCACCCTGTGCCTGGCAGTGCTATCAAACCTGATAGTGTAATGTGATGGCTTACAGGCGAACCACGTTCTCCCTGGACGCGAAGCTGGCTGAGCGAGCCCGCCAACTCAACATCAATATCTCAGCAGCAGCCCGCGAGGGGGTTACCGCGGCCGTGAAGCGCGCCATGGGCGAAGCCGACCGGGCCGCTTACCAGCGTATTCCGGAGTCGCCGGACAGCTTCTGGGACGATGCCGAAGCATGGGGAAGTGAATGAATCGCGGCGAAGTATGGTGGGCCCAGGTAGGGCGCAAGCGACGCCCGACACTGGTGCTCACACGGTCAGAAGTAATTGATGTTCGCGATCTGTTGACCGTTGCCGAGATTACTACCACCGTGCGAGGACTTGCCGTGGAGGTACCGCTTGCGGATCAGGTACCTGGTCTTGCCGCTGGGTCGGTCATCAACTGTGACGGTCTTCACACTGTAAGGCGCTCCTCGCTGTCTGATCGCGCCGGCGTGGTGAGTGAGCAAACGCTAGAGTCAGTGTGTCGCTGCGTGGCTTACGCCCTGGGATGCTGACCCGAAAACCACTTGTGACAAACGAGCCTGCTGGTCTTTCACCGTAAACACCCACCGTGCTTGCTCCTGTCGTAAACTCCGGTCGCAGAACCGGGGATCTCCAGGAGGCTCATGTCCGAAGACACCACCATCGGCGTTGCCCACGAAGCGGGTTCTGTCCTGGATGATGCGCTGGCCCAGCTCGAAGATCACGCGCCCCAGCAAACCGATGGCCGCTGGTTGGAAGACCTGACCGCTGACGTGGCCCCACACATCCGGGATTGGAACGTGGACGGCTGCTGGCGCTGGGAGGACTGGCCGGAACGCGACGAGGTGATGAACGAGGGCACTCCCGCCACCGATGTCGGGATCGACCTGGTGGCTCGCCGCCGTGACGACAGAAGGTGGATTGCCATTCAAGTCAAGGCCCGCAAGCTGGATGCGCATGGTGTGGGCGCGCAGGTTGCTTCGGGGGAGATGGACAAGTTTCTGGCCGCCGCCGCGAACGCCGAGGTTTGGGCCGAGCGCTGGCTGGCGGTGAACGGCGCTGTCCCGCTGGGAGGTTATTCCCCGGGCAAAGCCACGATGTCGGGCGCTTCGGTGAAGGTGATCAACGTTGCCCAGGCGGTTGAATCGCAGCGCGCGGCGCTGGCTGCCGGCATCGAAGGCGAACCATGCCCACACTGCGAGGCCGGCAACGGCGGTACCCTGCTGGCCGGCGAGGAGCCTCCAACGCAGGCGCGCTCGTGCATGCAGCGCGAGGCGGTGGAGAAGGCTGTGGCCCGCTTGCGCGCCAACGAATTGGCCGATGAGAAGGGCATCCCTCGAGGGGAGGCGCGTGGTCGCATAGTGCTGCCCTGCGGCACCGGGAAAACCCGCATCGCGCTGCGGATCACCGAGGAGCTGACATATGCCGGCGAGTTTTCGGTGGTGCTGTGCCCGTCGATTGCGCTGGTGGCGCAGATACGGCGAGAGTTCCTTCAACACGCCGGACGGCCGCTGAGGGTGATGGCGGTTTGCTCCGACAAGGGGGTAGCCGCCGATGAGGAGAAGGTCGCCAACGACGACGATGCCACCCTCGACCGGGGAATGGTGACAACCGAGGAGATAAAGGGCTGCCCGGTCACCACCGATGCCGGGGAGATAGCCGGTTGGATACGCCAGCGGCGCGAGGGCGGGTTCGGGAACGCAACGAGCGTGATCTTCGGCACCTACCAGTCGGCGCAGCGAATCTCGGAAGCCATCAAGCAGGCCGAAGCCGCGGACGCGTTCAAGGTGCTTGTCTGTGACGAGGCCCACCGCACCGCCGGAGTGCGCCGCCGCCGGCGCAACACCGCCGCCGAGGAGAGGCTGCGCGAGTTCACGCTATGCCACGATCGCGACGCCTTTCCGGCCACCTATCGCATCTACCAGACCGCCACTCCACGAATCTACGGGGACAGCGCCTCAGCACAGGTGGCCAGTGCCGCCGACCGAGCCGATTTCGTGGTTCGCCAGATGGACGACCAGGCCATCTTCGGGGTTGAACTGTACCGCCGGTCATACGCCGAGGCCGTTCGCAACGGCTGGCTGTCGGACTACCGGATCATCGCCATGGCGGTGGGTGGGCAGGAGGCCACCGGCATCGCCAACGAGCTGGTACGCGAAGCCGACGAGCAGGCCGCACGCGATGCCGAGACTGCGGCGCGGGTCGCCGCCGAGAGCGGGCAGAAGGTCAAGGCTCCCCGCAGGCGCGCCGACCGGCTGCCCAGCACCGGCGACTATCTCAAGGGAATGGCGTTCGCGCTGGCGATGGGGGGCGCGGCCCGCACCGCTTCCGGCCGACGGGTGCCGCTGCGGTCCTGCATCGGCTTCCTGAACACCATCGCTCGCAGCAAGGCAATGACCTCGGTGCTGCAATCCGAAGCGGTACGGGAATGGGTGGCCAAGCAGGCCGGCGACCCCGCCCCCGACTACCGGCTGGAGCATCTCGACGCTTCCTCACCGGTGGCCCGGCGTGACGAAGCCAAGCGCAGGCTCGCCACCGCCGACGATGACAAGCCGCACGGCGTGCTGAACGTCGGAATATTCGGCGAGGGCACCGACTCGCCGTCACTTTCGGCGGTTGCGTTCCTGGAACCCCGCAAATCACCCATCGATGTGGTGCAAGCAGTGGGGCGGGCAATGCGCCGCGCCCAGGGCAAGGAACTCGGCTACATAATCGTGCCGGTGGTCATCCCTGCCGGTGTGGACGCTGAACGGCATCTTGCGGTGAGCGACAAGCACGAGGGCTGGCGCGAACTGGGGGACATACTCCAGGCGTTGCGGGCCCACGACCAGCGCATAGAGGACGCTCTGCCCGAGATGCTGACCATCCAACTGCCGCCCGAGCCCCAGTTGGAACTGAAATTGAAGACCGCTGTCGCCATCGGCAGACCCGATAGGACAAGGCTGGAATACGCCGTGGTGAGCGGCAGCCGCGAAACCGCCGAACACGTTGCCCGCATTGCGGTTAAACAAGACCGCCCCCTGCTGGACTATGACAACGCCGAGCCGTTCGACCAAGCCCAGTGGCAAGAACCCGAGGACGAACCGACCTCGCTGATTGTCCACACCAAGCGGCCCGACGGCAGCACCGAGACCCGCGAGGACTCGGTGGTTCGCCACAAGCCGAAAGCGAACCAGCAACTGGGGTCGGTCAACCCAATGCAGACCAGGCGGCGAGCCCGTCGGGTTGCCAACGGTGAGCGGGGCCGAAACCTGCCCGACCCCGCCGAGCGCGCCCGGCGGCGTTCAGAGCGCGAGGCGCAGAGGCAGGCCGCGTTCGAGGGCCATGTCCAGGGTGTGCTACTCGACTTGTCGGACCGGTTGGGCGGGACCATAACAATGAACCTGCTGGAGAAGTCCGGCCTCACCGGTCACAAGGTGCAACGCGATCTGAACCTGCTGGCCGATGCCGTGGGCGAAGCAGCGCGTCACCTGCATGACGAGAGGGGCCTCGCCGTCGAACTTGATGCCCACTTCGGACTCGACCGCCTGGCCGCCCCGAAGGCGGGCAAGCCCCGAGCCGACGGAGCAACCGTCGCCGCGCTGCTGTGGATGAACGCGGCGATGCTGCACCAGCGCATCCACGCCGGCGGCTGGCTCGGACGCAGGGGTATAGACCCGCTTACCGACATCAAGAGCTCTCCCGAACCCGAAGAAGCGCTGCGCGACTCGTGGAACGCGATCACCCGCCAGGACTTCCTGCCCGTCATCGAACCGGCAGTGGAAGCGCTGAAAGCGGCGCGGCGCACAGAAAGGTTGGGCGGTTTGCGCCGGGCGCTGCGGCATCTGGCGGCAGAAGCCGAGCAGATCGCTGAGACATACGCCGATATGGGCACCGACCACGCCGGTGCCCTGTTCAACAAGGTCATGGGCGACCAGTCCTCCGACGGGGCATTCTTCACTCGCCCTGTGGCAGCAGACATCGCCGCGAGACTGGCTCTGGAGGCACTGGACCCCGAAAACGAGCTGGACTGGTCGAGCCCCGATGTTTGGCGACACCACAAGACCGTGGACCTGGCCTGCGGATCGGGAACGCTGCTGGCGGCGGTGATGCTCGAGATGAAGCGCCGAGCCGAGCACCACGGCGCAGACCAGGACCGGCTGGCGGATTTGCAGAAGGTCGCCGTGGAGGAGATGTTGAAGGGGCTCGACATCAACCCCGTGTCGCTCCAGTTGGCGGCCACGCAGCTCATGGCGGGCAACACCGACGTGAAGTATCGCAGGATGGGGCTCCACCTGATGCCCTACGGGCCCCAGCCGGACGGCACCGTGGCTGCCGGATCGCCGGAGCTGTTGGGATGTGAGGGTATCGTCGCGGGTCGCCTGTTCTACGATGCCGCTGATTTCACCAGAGTCCGGACCGGTGCCGAACTCCCCAGCACGCTGGAAGGCCCCGAGATGGACGATGCCGTCGCTGATGCCAAAAATGCCCGCATCGTCATAATGAACCCGCCGTTCACGAACCGCACGAAAATGGGCGAGAAGTTCGACCAGAACACCCAGCAGGCCCTCCGCCGCCGGATGGACACCCTGGAGGGGTTCCTGGAAAGCTTTGACCATCGCCTTAAAGAGTTCTTGGACAAGAACTCTTTAGGGCCGCGGTTCGCGGCCCTAGCAGACCTCTGCCTCAACCGAGAGGAGGGCGTGTTTGCGACGGTTATACCAACGACCGCCCTCACCAATACATCGGGATTGCTCGAACGCCTGGAACTCGCCAACCGGTTCCACATCCACACCATCCTGACCTGCCACCAGGCACGCGATGTGGGATTGAGCCAGCACAGTGAGATCAGCGAGAGCATCGTCGTGCTCCAACGTCACCCTGCTACGTCACCCCCCCCCCCCCCCCGAAACCCGAGTTGTCTCGCTCGACCGGCTGCCTGTCGACCACAACGAGGCCGATCAGCTTTTCAACGGCCTCGAGGGCTGCGATGCTGGAACACTGCCCGATGGCTGGGGCGAGGTGTCGTCATGGCCTGCCGAGCGGATCGCGGCAGGCGACTGGACTGCGGCCATGTGGCGGTCCCCAGTGCTCGCGGACACAGCAACTAGGTTGGCCGGTGACAATGCTTTGAGGCCTCTCAAAACTGTTGGCCTGTCGGGGCACTCGACAGGCCGACAGTTGAGCAACGGTAGGCTCTATTGGTGATCGCGACAGAGTTTAGTGTAGATGGTTTGGGCGGGTTGCCATTGGTGGATTCTGCGGGGCATGGTGTTGATGAGGTCTTCGATGATGGCGAGGCGTACCGGGCCGATGTTGAGGTTGGTGCTTTTGGGTAGCCAGCGTCTGAGTGTGGCGTTGTTTTGTTCGTTGGTGGGTCGTTGCCAGGGGGATCGGGGTTCGCAGAAATAGACCTGTATGTTGAGGGTTTTTTCGATGTCGGCCCATTTGGCCATTTCTGTTCCTTGGTCCCAGGTCAGGGTTTTGACCATTTCGGCGGGTTGGCGTTTGAGTGCGGCGGTGACGGCTTTGGCGGTGTTTCGGGCGTCGTAACCATCACATAAAGGCACTACCAGGGTGTGGCGGCTGGTGCGCTCCACCAGGGTGGCTACGGCTGATTGGTTGTTCGCACCGATTATCAGATCACCTTCCCAGTGGCCCGCCTCGGCTCGGGTGTCGACTATTGCGGGGCGCTGCGCTATGGGCCGGAAATCACCCAGCACGGAGCGTTTCGCCTGCTCACAACGGCTTCGGGGTTTGCGCCGCCGGCGACGGCGCACCAGCAGTTTCCAGCTATCGGCTGCTAGGCCGCTGCGTCCGCTGGGGTCGTAACACGCCCGGTAGATGGTTTCTGCGCACACCCGCAGCCCTTGTTTGCGGAGAGATTCTGAGATCGCATGAGGGGACCAACGAAGCGCCAACAACTCGGCCACCGCGTCGGCCAACACCGGATCTGTGGCCAACTTGGATGGGCGAGGCCTCAAAGCCCGCACATCGGCAACGGCTTGGGCCGCATCGGCCCGATACACCGAACCACCCCCGTTGCGCCGCAACTCCCGCCACACCGCGGAGCGGCTCCTGCCCAACCGGCGGGCCATCTCAGCTGTCCCCACCCCCATCCCAACCATAGTCTCGATGCGGGCACGCTCGCCCGCACACAACCTCTGTGCCATACTGGAACACCTCCACCGGTGATTCGCCAATGTTTCTGATCGACCATCATGGCCGACCTGTCGCGATCACCGGTGGAGCCTTCCAACGGCTACGCCTGCTCAACTGTCGGCACGCCAGGAGCGTTCCCGATACTGGATAGCAAGGGCGTGGATGTCCAGCAGGCAGTAGAGGGGGCACCCGACGAGCACTGGGTATGGCAAGGGAAGGGCACCGCCCCCATCCTGTCCAAGGCGGGGTACCTGTTCCTAACAACCGGCCAGTACATGTCGGCCACCCGCTTGACGGCGCTGGCCACGACGGAGGCATACGTCGGCCGGGGTTGGCGTCCGGTTACCGGATCAACCCCCCAGCAGGCCCAAGCGCTGGCCGTGTTCATCAACTCCACTGCGGGGCGGTTGCTGTTGATGCGGCTGGGTGGACGCTTCCTCCACTTTCCCAACTACAACACCGCAGCGGTCAACGCTCTACCCATGCCCGACATCAGCAACCCCTCGTTGGTTGAGGTTCTGGCCGACTGCTGGCAAGCAACCCGCCAGGAGATCGTCCCCCAGTTCCGCGATGGCTACACCGAGGTTCGCCGCCGCTGGGATGCCGCAGTGTGCACCGCTTTGGGCTGGAGCATGGATGAGATCACAGAACTGGGAGAGCTGCTCGCCCGCGAGCCCCGCGTGCGAGGAGTCGCATACGGTCAGTGGAAGGAATAGCCCGCACCCGCTGAGACGGCTTTCAAAGCGTCGCACCTAGCCGGTATAATCACACATAACCCCCTGAGTGCTTCGTCGCTCAGGACTCGGGGCCCCTCTCTACGAGGGGCCTCTGTCATTTCCAGGCAGATTTGCTCATACACGGCTTACCCCTCTGTTGCCTTCGGTGTTGGAACTATGAACTCCTTGTAGTTGTCTTTGGTTACTGGCCGTCGAGCTGAGGATATGAACTGGTAGTCGAACCAAACGTTGTGCCACGCGCAAGCAGGTGGAGCGTTTTTTACCATTCGATCCCAAAAGCCGCCGCTGGTCGGAAAACTGCGGCCCCACGCGATAGGCACCTCCGATTTGTGGTTCCACACCCAGCCGGGAACGGCGACACCGTCACGTTCGCATAGAGCATGGACCACAGCAGCAATCCGCTACAGCGCGACGGCGGACTCGGCAGGCCCCACCTGTAGAGCTTTCCCACCCCTAAACCGCCCCCCGCCCCCCATCGCGAAGGGCTCAAACCTATAGAGCTTGCCGTTGGCGCGCTTTACGACGGTTCCTCGGATGCGGGACTCCATATTCTGTACGGTGTAAATGCTGCAATCTGTCGGTTATTTATCCTGCAATATGTTAGGTAACTGGCCTTGGGGCTAGGCTTTGTAGATGCTGCCCTCAGCCACGCCACCGGGCCCGCTGGCACCGGAAGGGTACTTGCCCCGTGTGGCGGATGCCGTGCTTGGCGAGGCTCTGGCCGCTGCGCCCATCGTGGTGGTGGAGGGGGCCAGAGGCACCGGCAAGTCGTGGACTTCGCTGCGCCAGGCCCACAGCGAAGTGCGTCTTGATCGTGATTTGGCTGCGGTGGAGGCGGCGACGTTGTGGCCGGAAAAGGTGCTGGAGGGTGCCAGGCCCCGGCTGGTGGACGAGTGGCAGCTCGCTCCGGGTCTGTGGAACATCGCCCGCCATGTGGTTGACGCCGCACCGGGCACCGGCTGCTTCATATTCACCGGGTCGGCGCATCCCCCCGATGACAGCACCCGCCACTCCGGTGCGGGCCGGGTCATGCGGGTGCGGGTGCGGCCGATGTCACTTGCGGAATCGGGGGAGTCCACCGCCGAGGTGTCGCTGGCCTCGCTCCTTGACGGCGGTGACTGCGCCGCTCGAGCCCCCGATGTCACCATTGCCGAGGTTGTAGAGGCGCTCTGCCGTGGCGGATGGCCCCGACACCTGTTTATGGAGACCTCACGGGCACAGGCGCTGTGCCGTGCCTACCTTCAGGAGGTGGCTCGCAGCGACATCGCCCGGCTGGGTCGCACAATGCACCACCCGCACGGCATTCTGAGGCTGCTTGCTTCGCTGAGCCGCAACATCGCGACTACGGCGGCGGCTACAACTCTCGCGGATGACATCGCCGGCGATGCCGTGGCGTCGCCGGCGACCGTTGCCGAGTATCTGGAGGCGTTGCGGCGGGTCTTTGTGGTGGAAGACCTGCCCGCTTGGTCAGTGCATCTGAAGTCGAGGGCCCGCCTACGGCGCGCCCCCAAGCGCCATCTGGTGGATCCGTCACTGGCGGTGGCCACTTTGCGGGCCGGCCCCGAGCGCCTGTGGCGTGATCCCAGCTATCTGGGTCAGGCGTTCGAGTCGCTGGTGGTGCGTGACCTGCGCGTTTATGCCGAGGCCAATGATGCGGCTGTCTACCACTATCGCGATAGCAACGGGCACGAGCTTGATGCCGTGGTCCAGCACGGCGACGGCCGTTGGCTGGCCGTGGAGATCAAGCTCGGATCGGGGGCGCGGCTTGAGGAGGCAGCGAGGTCATTGACTCGGGCCTGCGAGCAGATCGACATGTCGAGAAGTGGCGAGCCGGCCAAGAAGCTGGTGATGACCACCGAGGGCTACGGCTACGAGCGCCTCGATGGCGTATCCGTGCTGCCCATCACCGCCCTAGGCCCCTGAAATCGGATTACCCATGAGCATGATGGCCAGTGTCAGCGATCAACCGGTGGAAGGATTGATCTGAAACTTTTACTTGGGGATGGGGATGGTTACGGGATCGGTTGTAATAGAAAATGGTTTGTAACGCAGGTGAGTTACAGTGGTACCGGGGGGTATTTCAAAATATACATAGCGTGTTACTTCTGTGGATGAGTAGAGCTTTGTGTCCCCCAATGAGCCTGGACAATCCGTGCACGCAAAATAAGTATCATAGCCCACTCCGTCGGTGTCAATCAAAGTTGCCGTTGACAAGGTGAAGTCATACTCATCACCGCGTATTTTGCGGACCTTCAACTCAACACGAGTATTAGCATCGTTGAACATGTTATGAACAGAGGCATCATAGGATTCTATACCCACCACTTCGAGTTCCAAGTTACCAACTTTTACCTTGCGTGATTGCTCGACTGCAGTCTCGGGTGTCGCCTCGGATGTTGAGCTTGACTGTGTAGTCGGGGATGTTGCCTGTTGATCATCATTCCCACACCCCAAAAACGGAATCAGCGTGAAGAAAGCCAGCACGAAACCAGCGGTAGCCATTCCATTTGTAGGCTTGACCTGTGGGGCTTGTATGGGGGCTTTTGAAGTATCCTCTGACATTTTTTTATACCTTTCTTGGATGGGAATCTATCGGCGGGCGGTCTAAACCTTGACCGGGGGAGAGGGGCGGGAGGCCAGAGCGTCAACGTTGGTGTGGCGGATCCGGGCCAGGCCCAGCCGGGAGGCCAGGCTGATGAACCACCAGCCCAGATCGAACTGGTACCAGCGGCGGGCGAAACGAGCCGAGGTCGGGGCTGCATGATGGTTGTTGTGGTAGCCCTCACCACAGGTCAGCCAGGCCAGCCAAACCACGTTGGTGGCGCTGTTGTCGAACGGGCGGCGTCCGAAGGTGTGGGCCACCCCGTTCACCGAGCCTCCCAAACCGATGTACCCCACGGTGTGGATCACGGCGGCCACCACGCCGGGCAGCCACCCCAGGCTCCACACCAGAACGGCGACACCCAGGGCCAACCCGATTATCCCCCGGTTGAGCAGCCACCGGTCGGCCACGGTTACCGGTATGTCCCGGGCATAGCGATCGGTGGTGCGGGGATCACGGGCCGAGCGGCGGTACAGAGCGGCATTGGTCAACTGCACCCGCAACCACCCCAGCCGGGCGGGGGAGTGGGGATCGTCAGGGGTGTCGGTGAAAGCGTGGTGCTTGCGATGGACCGCGGCCCACTGGCGGGCACAAATGCCGGTGGACATCCAGAGGAACACCTTGAAGAAGCTACGGAGAGCCGGATGCAACCGCACCGCCCGGTGGGCCAGATCCCGGTGCAGATACACGGTGGTGGCCAGATTGGCCAACTGGGTGAGAGCGAGTCCCACGAAAATCGCGATCACAATCTGCACAGCGTCAACTCCAGGGAATGAAACCGGCTGCCGGTCGAGCAACCACCGGTGTGACCCTAGAGCACGGGCAGGGGTTACAAGAGATCATGGACTGGGGAGAGTAGGCAAAAGCGGCAATGCGGGATTCCATGAGAGGCCAAAGCGGCAATGCGGGATTCCATGAGAGGCAAGAGCGGGAGTGGGGGTAGTTTGTTGGGGACATGGGTTCGTTGTCGGAGTTCGATTCCAAGAGGCTGCTGGCTGCGCACGGAGTGCCGGTGAGCCGGGACGAGCTGGTTCGATCCCCGGAAGAGGCGGTGGCGGCCGCGGTGGCGATCGGGGGTGACGTGGCTGTGAAACTGTGCGGTGAGAATCTGGCCCACAAGAGCGAGCGGGGGTTGGTGCGCTTGGGCCTCGACAACCCCGAGGCCGTGCGGGCGGCGGGCCAGGAGCTTCTGGGCGCGGCCACCGAGAGCGACGGTGACGTGGGGCTTCTGGTGTCGGAGATGGTGTCCGGGCATCGGGAGCTGATCGCCGGTGTCGTGCATACTCCGCAGTTCGGGGCCGCGCTCATGCTCGGTTTGGGCGGAGTGTTGGCCGAGGCAATCGGCACGGTGGTGTTCCGCCTGCTTCCGGTGGGGGCGGTGGATTGCCAGGACATGATCGACGACCTGGGAGTTCCCACCCTGCTGGACCCCCAGAGAGGCGAACCCGCGGTCAACCGGGATGCACTGATCGGTGCCCTCTTGAGCCTGGCCGAAGCCGCCCGGGACGACGGCATCCAAGCCGTGGACGTGAATCCCCTGGTGATTCGCAACGGCCTGCCGGTGGCGGTGGATGCCCTGGTAGTGACCAGCGGCCCGGCGGTGGATGCCCCGGTGGTGACCAGCGGACCATGAGCCCGGCCCCGTTCGATCTCTTGTTCAATCCCCGAGGAGTGGTGGTGGCGGGGGCCTCCACCCACCCGGGCAAGTTCGGCTTCGTCGCTCTTCACAACGTGCTGGCGGGTGGGTTCGGCGGGCCGGTGTTCGCCACCAACCCCGAGCGACCGACAATCCTGGGATTGGAGACGGTGGCATCAATGGACGAAGTGCCGGCCGGGGCCGCCGATCTGGTGGTTGTCTGCACCCCCCCTCGAGCCTGCGCCGGCATCCTGCGGTCGGCAGCCGGCCGGGGTATCGGGGCCGCGTTCATCACCTCGGGGGGATTCCGGGAAGCCGGGGCCGAAGGGGCTCGGGCCGAGGAGGAACTGGTGGATCTGGCCCGGTCGCTGAACATGGTGGTGGCCGGCCCCAACGGGCAGGGGCTCATCTCCACCCCGGCCGGGCTGGCCGCCCAGATCGTGGCCCCGGTTCCGCCCCCCGGCCCGGTGGCGGTAGCCAGCCAGTCGGGCAACCTGGTATCGGCGTTCATGAACTACGCCACCCACAGCAAGGTGGGCATAAGCCGGGCAGTGAGCGCGGGCAACGCGGCCATGGTGGAGGTGGTCGACTATCTGGGTTGGTTCGCCGACGACCCCTGGACCGGGGCCATGGCCGCCTACGTCGAGGGGGTCGGCGACGGTAGGCGTTTCGCCACCGCCATCCGAAAAGCGGCCGAGGCCAAGCCGGTGGTGCTGGTCAAGGGGGGAACCACTCCCAGAGGAGCGCAAGCCGCCGCCGGCCACACCGGAGCCCTGGCCACCGACGACCGGATATTCGATGGGATGGTGCGCCAGAGCGGCGCGGTACGAGCCACCACCGTGGAGGAGGCCTTTGATGCGGTGGCCGCTTTCGCCACCCAACCCCTGCCGGCCGGTCCCCGCACGCTGGTGCTCTCGAGTGCGGGCGGATGGGGGGTCATCGCCGCCGACGCGGTGTCGGGATCCGGTTTGGAGTTGATCCCCCTGCCCAAAGACCTGGAAGCGGCCATCGACAGGTTGGTGCCACCCCGCTGGAGCCGCCACAACCCCATCGATCTGGCCGGGGGCGAGAGTCGTGACACCATCCCGGAGGCCATCCACCTGGTGGCCGAGCACCCCGAGGTGGATGCCGTCGTGTATCTGGGAATGGGCATCCAGGCCAACACCGCCTCCCACATGCGGTCGGGCCCGTTCTTCGACTCGGCCGAACTCGCCCGCATCTGCGAGTACCACGAGCGCCAGGACAGCCGCTTCGCCCAAGCCGCGGCCGATGCCTCGATCCGGACCGGTAAACCCATCCTGACCGCCACCGAACTGTCCATCACCCAGCCCGGCAACTCCGGACCCGCCACGGTGGCGGCCGGAAACCGCTACTGCTTCCCCTCGGCCGATCGGGCGGTCCGGGCTCTGCACCATCTGTGGTGGTACGCCAGATGGCGCAAGCGCCACCTAGGATGAGCCCAGTGCGCCGGATCCCGATGCCCCTTCTGCTTTTGGCGGTAGCCCTCGGGGCGCTCATCGGCTCCAACACCCTGAGCAACCGGCTCCACCAGGATCTCGGTGAGGTGGCCACCGACAGCTCCGCCCTGCCGGGGGTGGGCACGCCTTTGATCTCCACCCTTCGCCTGCGGGACATTCTGACCCCGTCGCTGACAGAACCCGACTTCTCAACCACCCTGGACGACCTCATGGCCACCGCCCCCGCGGCGGCGTGCCTCACCGTCACCGGCGACAACCGCGTGACTCCGATCTACGAGAGCGGTACCAACATCCAGGTAGCGCCCTCCGAGGCTCTAATACTGACCACCCTGGCCACCGCCCATAAGGTGCTCGGCCCCGATCACACGTTCACCACCTCGGTCAAGTCCACCGTACCCATGGAAAGGGGGGTGGTGAACGGAGACATCTACCTGGTGGGCGGGGGTGATCCCCTGCTGCTCACCGAGGCATTCCGGGCCACCCTGACCGAGGAGCAGAACCCGCTGCACACCCCCATCGAGAACCTGGCCCAGTTGCTGGTGGACAACGGCCTCACCCTGGTCACCGGTGCGGTGGTGGGCGACACCTCCCGCTATGACGACCTCCGCTACGTCCCGACCTGGCCGCAACCCCTCATCGAATCCAAGAAGATCGGCACCCTGCTGGCGCTGCAATTCAGCGACGGCTGGCTACAGGAGCAGGTCACAGAGGGGGTCTACCTGGCCGCGGAGGACCCGCCCTTCTACGCCGCCGCGCTTTTTGACGACATGCTGGAGGACCGGCAGGTGGTCATCCGCGTCAGCCCCCGCTCCGAGGCGATCCCCGAAGATGGTGAGAGCTACGAGCTGGCATCGATCAAGTCGGAACCGCTCTCGGACCTGTACCAACAGATACTGACCAATCGGGATATCGAGACCATCGAGCTACTGCTCAAGGAGATCGGTCTGGCCGTGTCGGAAACCGGCAGTACCAGCGCAGGGCTCCAGGCAGTAATGGACACATTGGACAATGCGGGGGTCGATGCCGACCGGTCGCAACTTGTGCAATTCGACGGCTCGGGAATTGACCCGGCCAATATGGCAACCTGCCCGGCGTTTGCCTCGCTGCTCCAAAACCAGGAGTTCAGCCCCCTGTTCCACGAGCTCCTACCGACTGGAGCCGACGACGGTCCACTCCGGGAGCGGCTAGCCGGTACCCGTGAGCCAGGACGCATCACCGCACTGGCCGGGGGGACATCCGGCACTGCGGTGATAATGGGCTACATCGACATCGGCCTGGACCAGGAAGTGACGTTCGTGTTCATGGCCAACCAACCGGGAACCGACGACAACCGGGCCGTCCGGGATCTGGGGGATCGGATCGTGCGCCACCTGAGCACGCTGGAAGCGGTGCAGAGCCTCGACGACATCGACCTCGAACCCATCCGTCGCGGCTAACGCGGCTGGACAACCCTTCGACCATAAATTAAAAGTGCCACCCGACCTTGGAGACAATGCTCCGAGCCCGCATCCAGATGGGATAGCCCCAACCGAACAGACACTCCGAGCCTGAATCCACCCAACCGAACAGACACTCCGAGCCTGAATCCACCCAACCGAACAGACACTCCGAGCCTGAATCCAGATGGGTATGGGGTAGCTGGGGTTTATCGGGATAGGCTGACCACCGGCAGGAGGGAATCGTGTCCGATCGTTCCAACAGCACCCCCGACGGCAACCCACCAAACGGCAACCCGCCAAACAAGGTGATGGCCGAGTTGAAGACCCTTGTAAGCGGCTACGCCCGGCAGGAGATCGTGGTGCCGCTGTCCCAGCTCGGCAAAACGCTGAAGCTGGGCATACTCGGGGCGCTGAGCATCGGCATCGGGCTGATCTTTCTGGTCATAGCCGGTTTGCGCCTGCTCCAAACCGAAGCCTCCGGGGTGTTCGACGGCAATATGGGTGTCCTGCCCTATTTGGTGGTGCTGGCCGGGGTGGTGTTGGTGCTGGCCGCCGCCATCGCAATAAAGACCCGGACCTCGGGAGGAGACCGTTCATGAGTACTGCGGATTCGAGCAGCGAGAACATAAGCAGGGAGGACATCCGGGCCAAGTTCTCCGAGTTGAAGGACAGCTTGGGAACCACCGCCGAATCGGCCCGCACTCCACTGCTGGGCGCGGGCGCTGCCGTTCTGTTGATGCTGGTGGTGCTGGCCTTCGTACTGGGAAGGCGGCGAGGCCGGGCCGGCCGGACCGTGGTCGAAATCCGCCGGGTCTGATCGGATGGGAAGGCGCGGGCCCAACCGATTGATGCACCGGGTTGGATCGGGCCGGAGGATGCCCGATCCCTTGGGCCATCTGCGTCGCCAGGCCGTGGTGCGGGGCTTGTTCGGCGGGCAGCGCGGCTGGCTTGTCCTGGGCGGGCTGGCCTGGGGAATCCACCTTCTGCGCCGAGTGGCCGGCACTCGCAATCTGCGCCCGGTGTTCACCGATGAACTGTTGCCCGGCGAGAGCCTGCTCATATCCCATTTACCCGACGAACCGCGGTGAGCCGCCGAGCCCTGCCCAAAGAACCGCAGTGAGCCGCCGAGCCCTGCCCAAAGAACCGCAGTGAGCCGCCGAGCCCTGCCCAAAGAACCGCAGTGAGCCGCCGAGCCCTGCAAGCCGGTGAACCTGTCCTTCTCACCGACCGGAAGGGGCGCCGGTACCTGATCACCCTGGTCGAGAGGCAGGAGTTCCACACCCATGCCGGATCGGTGGCCCATGACGCTTTAATCGGTGGCTCCGAGGGAATGCGGGTGCGCACCACCAGAAACGCCGAGCTGACCGTTTGGCGCCCCACGCTCCACGACTATGTCCTCAAAATGCCCCGGGGAGCGCAGGTGGTATACCCCAAGGACAGCGCAGCGATGCTGATGCTGGCCGACGTGTTCCCCGGAGCGCGCCTGCTGGAGTCGGGAGTGGGCTCGGGGGCACTCTCGCTGAGCCTGCTTCGAGCCGGGGCTGTGGTGGTGGGGTACGAGATAAGGGAGGACTTTGCCCTGCGAGCCGCCGAGAACGTGAACCGGTTCCTGGGCTCGGAGGCCGCCGATCGCTACCAGGTGGAGATCAGGGATGCCTACCAGGGGATCGATGCCGAGGATCTGGACCGGGTGGTGCTGGATCTGCCGGAACCCTGGCAGGTCGTCCCCCACGCCGCGGCCTCGCTACGTCCCGGTGGCATCCTGGTGGCCTACACCCCCAGCATCGTGCAGGCCGCACAACTGCACGAGGCCTGCGACAACGGGCAGTGGACCATGGCATCCACCGTCGAGGTTCTGCACCGCCACTGGCACATCAAGGAAAATGCGATTCGACCCGAGCACCGCATGGTGGGCCATACCGGATTCGTAACCACCGCCCGCCGGCTAGCCACCCAGTGACCGACCACCGAAGTGGTGGGCCATACCGCCGGCTATCAGACCTCGATGAAGATGCACTCCCCGGGGCATTCCTCGGCCGACTCGATGGTGGCCTCCTCCTGCCCCTCGGGAACGATGGCCAGCCCCTCAACCCCACCCGGGTCGCTGAACACCTTGTCACCCTCCTTGACGTAGGCCAAGCCGTCGTCGAGCAACGTGAAGACATCGGGGGCGATCTCCTCACAGAGACCATCACCCGTGCAGAGATCCTGATCGATCCAGACCTTCATTTGCATCGGTACGGTGACCCTTTCGTTGGAAGCTGTGATTGGTGAGCACGGTGAGCGCCCGAGTTGCCCCCAGTGTAGCCGATACGAACCCGATATGGGCCATACGGGGGGCAATCCACGATGTTATGTATAAAATCGGGCAAATATGGCGGACGGGAACACCGTGACGAACAAGGGCACCGGGACGAACAAGGGTGCCGCAACAAAAAAGAGCACCGCAACGAACAAGGGTGCCGCAACAAAAAAGAGCACCGCAACGAACAAGGGCGCCGCAACAAAAAAGGGCACCGGGACAAAAGGAGACCGGTCGGGCAACAAAGCTGCTCCGGACGAACGGTTGGCCGCGCTGGAGGAGGAGGTGGTCTCGCTTCGCCAAAAACTCCAGGATGCCCCCAAGAGGGTGAGGACCCTGGAAGAGCGACTGCTGGAAACAAAAGGGCAGTTGGCCAAGGCCGTCTCCCAGAACGAGAAGCTCACCTACACCCTGCGCGAGGCCCGGGAGCACATATCCACCCTGCGTGAGGAGGTGGACAAGCTCACGCAACCCCCATCGGCTTACGGAACATTTCTGGACCTCAACGACGACGGCACGGTGGATGTCTTCTCCGGAGGCCGCAAGATGCGGGTCTCAATGCATCCCGGGGTCGAGGCCGGCGATCTGCGCCGAGGCCAGGAAGTGGTTCTGAACGAATCGCTGAACGTGGTGCTGTCCCGGGTGGGTGACGGAACCGGCGAGGTGGTGACGGTCAAGGAGGTGCTGAGCTGCGGACGGAGGGCCATCATCGTCGGACGGGCCGACGAGGAGATGGTGGTGAAACTGGCCACCGAAATGATCAACCAGCCGCTGAACAGTGGCGACACCGCGTTGATGGATGCCCGCTCCGGGCTTGTTATCGAACGCCTGCCCCGCCCCGAGGTCGAGGATCTGCTACTGGAGGAAGTGCCCGACATCACCTACGAGCAGGTCGGGGGGCTCGACCAGCAGATCGAGCAGATCACCGATGCCGTGGAGCTTCCCTTCATGCACCAGGACCTGTTCGCCGAATACCAACTGCCCGCCCCCAAGGGCATCCTGCTGTACGGCCCGCCGGGCTGCGGCAAGACCCTAATCGCCAAGGCGGTGGCCAACTCCCTGGCCGCCAAGGTGGCTGAGAGAAGTTCCGACCGGGAGGCCCGCTCCTACTTTCTCAACATCAAGGGCCCCGAACTGCTCAACAAATATGTGGGCGAGACCGAGCGCCAGATTCGGCTGGTGTTTCAACGGGCCCGGGAGAAGTCGGCCGAGGGATGGCCGGTGATCGTTTTCTTCGACGAGATGGAGTCGCTGTTCCGAACCCGGGGCACCGGCATCAGCTCCGACATGGAGTCCACCGTGGTTCCCCAGTTGCTCGCCGAGATAGACGGGGTTGAAACTTTGCGGAACGTGATCGTGATCGGGGCCTCCAACCGTGAGGATCTAATAGATCCTGCCATCCTGAGACCCGGGCGCCTCGACGTGAAGATAAAGATTCAGCGCCCCGATACCGACGCCGCGACCGCCATCTTCGCCCGCTACCTAACCACCGATCTGCCCATCGCCACGGAGATGGTGGAGACAATGGGTGGGGGGGACCCGGACAAGGCGATCCAAGCCATGATTGAGCAGACCGTGGTCGAGATGTTCCTGGAGGAGGAGCGCAACCAGTTCCTGGAGGTGACCTACCAGAACGGCGACAAGGAGATCATGTACTTCAAGGACTTCGCCTCCGGGGCCATGATCGAGAACGTGGTGCGCCGGGCCAAGAAACTGGCGATCAAGCGCTTGATCGCCGGGGGGGCACCGGGCATCCATATCAACGACCTGCTGGAGTCGGTGCACCAGGAGTACCGGGAGCACGAGGATCTGCCCAACACCACGAACCCCGACGACTGGGCCAAGATCTCGGGCAAGAAGGGGGAACATATCGTGTTCGTCCGCACGCTGCTGTCCAGCGAGGACTCCAACCAGGGTGGCCGTTCCATCGAAAGGGTCGGCCCCGGCCAGTACCTGTAACCGCCACACCCCCCAGCTTTGGTCAAGTTCGGATACAACCCCCGAAGCGGCAACCAAGTTCGGATAGCGTGCCCCCATGGCCGTTCCGAAGATCTGCGGCATTGAGACCGAGTTCGGGATCGCGCACACCGGCACCGAGGACTCACACCCGATCCTGGCATCCTCCTTGCTGATCAACTCCTACCTGTCGGAGGCGGAACACACCGGCGAGGGAGGACCGGCGTTCGGGGTCAACTGGGACTTCGAGGACGAGATGCCGGGCAACGACATCCGGGGCATCACCCCCCTGGAGTCGCTGGCCCCGGAGATCGAAACCCACCTGGTGAACGCCGTGCTCACCAACGGGGCCCGCTACTACGTGGATCATGCCCACCCCGAGCTGTCCACCCCCGAGTGCAGCAACGCCCTGGAAGTAACCCGATTCGACAAGGCCGCCGAACTCATCCTGCGACGCTCGATGCTGGCCGCGGCCCGAATCCTGCCCCCCGGCCAGGAGCTGGTGGTGTACAAGAACAACTCCGACGGCAAGGGCAACAGCTACGGCTGCCACGAGAACTATCTCATGGCCCGCTCCACCCCCTTCTCCCGGATCGTGATTCATGCCACCGCCCACCTGATAACTCGCCAGATATTCACCGGCTCGGGCAAGGTCGGCTCCGAGGCCCCGGGGCTGACCACCGAAGAGGTGCCTTTCCAGATAACTCAAAGAGCCGACTTCTTCGAGGAGGAGGTGGGGCTGGAGACCACGCTGAAGCGTCCGATCATCAACACCCGCGACGAGCCCCACGCCGATTCCCGGGCCTACCGCCGCCTCCACGTCATCACCGGGGATGCCAACATGGCCGAGGTGGCCACATTTCTCAAGGTGGGAACCACCGCCATCGTGCTGGCCATGGTTGAGGACAACTTTTTGGCCCGGGATTTTCAGTTCCAGCAACCGGTTCAGGCCATGCGCCAGGTGTCCTACGACCTGAGTCTGACCCATCCGCTGGTACTGGCCGACGGAACCACCGCCACCGCGCTGGAGATCCAGTGGGACCTGATGGACCAAGCCCGCAAGTACGCCGACAGCCACGGGCTCGATGTGGTGGGCCCCACGGTGGGCAACATGGTGATCGACCGGTGGGAGCAGATCCTGACCGGGCTGGAATCCGACCCCATGAGCCTGGCCTCCCAGCTCGACTGGGTGGCCAAGTACCGGTTGATCCGGGGCTTGGCCGAGCGCCACAACCTGCGACCCGACGATGCCCGCCTGGCTGCGCTCGACCTCCAGTACCACGACCTGCGGCCCGAGCGATCGGTGGCGGCCCGAGCGGGTCTGGAGACGCTGATTCCGGCCGACCGGGTCAACTCAGCCGTCACCGACCCCCCTGTCGATACCCGGGCCTACTTCCGGGGCCAGTGCCTGAAGCGGTGGGCCCCCAGCATCGTGGCCGCCAACTGGGACTCCATCGTGTTCGACGTGGGTGGTGAATCGCTGCGGCGGGTATCGATGATGGAACCCACCCGGGGGGGAGCGGATCATGTCGAGGACCTGCTGGCCGGCTGCCGAACCGCAACCGACCTGCTCGAACACCTGCGGGACCCGTACCTGCGCTGAGCGCGGTATAAACAATTTATACCCATCCTATGGTTAGCGCGGTATAAACAATCCGTATCCATGCCGATGCTGAGCCGGTTTCGACAATCCCTATCCATGCCGATGCTGAGCCGGTTTCGACAATCCGTATCCAACCTATGGTTAGCGCGGTATCGTGGCAGGGACGCTACCGGTAGGAAGGGGAGGCGATGGCCAAGAGAGAGCAGATCAGGAAGTCGGCAAACCAGCGCGATCAGACCGACATCCAGGACACCCCGGCAGCTTCACGGCAGGGCGACGAGCTGAAGGCCGAGTTCGACGAGTTGCTGGACGAGATCGACGAGGTGCTGGAGTCCAACGCCGAGGACTTCGTGAAGTCCTATATCCAAAAGGGTGGACAGTAGCGGTAACCTGCCAACCGTGACGCTGCCCCTCTTCGAATCCGAGGGCGATCCCGGTCCTGATTTCGCGGCCCTACTGCGTTCCAGCGGGTCGATGCCACCGAGGATCGACCTTCCTTCTTCCGACATGGTCATCACCCACGCCACCACGGTGGTCGCCATCCGCTGCCGGCAGGGCGTGGTCATGGCCGGAGATCGCCGGGCCACCGCGGGGCACCTCATCAGCCACCGGACCATCGAGAAGGTGTTTGCCGCCGACCGCTACTCCGGGGTGGCCATCGCCGGAGCAGCCGGGCCGGCCATGGAGATGGTGAGACTTTTTCAATTGCAACTGGAGCATTACGAGAAGGTGGAGGGCAAGGCTCTAAGCCTCGACGGTAAGGCCAACCAGTTGGGCATTATGATTCGCAACAACCTGCCGGCCGCCCTTCAGGGGTTTGCCGTGGTCCCGCTGTTCGCCGGCTTCGACACCACCAGGGGAGTCGGACGGTTGTTCCAGTACGACGTGACCGGTGGCCGCTACGAGGAGCGGGAGTACGCGGTCGGGGGATCGGGAAGCCTGCACGCGGGTACGGTCATAAAGCTGGGCTACCGCTCCGAGGCCGAGGCCGGCGAGATGATCGACCTGGCCGTATCGGCGCTGTTCAACACCGCGGAGGAGGATGCGGCCACCGGCGGGCCCGACCTGGTGCGGGGCATCTACCCGATTGTGGCGCTCATAGACGAAAACGGCTTCGAGCGGGTCCCCGACACCGATGTGGAAGCCCGCTTCCGGAATCTGCTGGCCGGCCTGGAGGTCAGAGGCGGTGATGTCCGATGACCATGCCGTTCTACGTGGCACCCGAGCAGCTCATGAAGGACCGGGCCGATTACGCTCGCAAGGGCATCGCCCGGGGACGGGCCCTTACCGCTTTGAGCGTGCGGGACGGAATCCTGATCTGCGCCGAGAACCGGTCCAACACCCTGCGCAAGGTGAGCGAGATATACGACCGCATCGCGTTCGCCGGGGTGGGCCGCTACAACGAGTTCGACCAACTCCGTATCGCCGGGGTGCGCCACGCCGACCTCAAGGGCTACACCTACAGCCGCGAGGATGTGGAGGCCCGAAGCCTGGCCAACCAGTACGCCCAACTGCTGGGGCAAACCTTCACCCATGAGATGAAACCCATGGAGGTGGAGATCCTGGTGGCCGAGGTGGCATCCGGCCCCGACCATGATCAGATGTTCCATGTCCTCTACGACGGTACGGTCAACGACGAGGCCGGTTACACAGTGCTGGGGGGAGAGGCCGATTCGATAGCCGAGCGGTTGGGGCAAACCTATGACCCCGACTGGGATGTGGGCGATGCGGTCAGGGCGGCGGCGGCGGCGCTGTCCGGACCGGAAAGGACGCTGGTTGCCGACGACCTGGAGGTGGCCATCCTGAGCCGGGAAACCGGGCGAAGAGCGTTCAAAAGAATTGAGGGCGAAGACCTGGCCGGGTTATTCGGCTGATGGACCGCCGCATCCTGGGAATCGAAACCGAGTAAACATGGACCGCCGCATCCTGGGAATCGAAACCGAGTAAACATGGACCGCCGCATCCTGGGAATCGAAACCGAGTATGGCATTACCTGCGCGCTTCGGGGCCATAGGCGACTCAGTCCTGATGAGGTGGCCCGCTACTTGTTCCGCCGGGTGGTGTCCTGGGGGCGTAGCAGCAACGTGTTCCTGGTGAACGGGGCCCGGTTGTACCTGGACGTAGGTTCACACCCCGAATACGCCACGCCGGAGTGCGACTCCGTCTACGACCTGGTGGCCCATGACAAAGCCGGGGAACGCATCCTGGAGACACTGGCGAAGAACGCGGAAATCCGCCTCCAGGAGGAGGGAATCCAGGGCGACATCTACCTGTTCAAGAACAACACCGACTCGGCCGGCAACAGCTACGGCTGCCACGAGAACTACCTGACCACCCGGCGCGACGATTTCATCGAGTACGCCGAGGTGCTGATCCCCTTTCTGATCAGCCGCCAGATCTACGCCGGGGCGGGCAAGGTGCTCCAGACCGCCCGGGGCGCGACCTACTGCATGAGCCAGCGGGCCGAGCACATCTGGGAGGGTATCTCGAGCTCGACCACCCGCTCCCGGCCCATCATCAACAACCGCGATGAGCCTCACGCGGATGCCGAGCGCTACCGGCGGCTTCATGTGATCGTGGGCGATTCCAACATGAGCGAGTACGCCACGTTCCTCAAGTCGGGGGCCACCAGTATCTTGCTGCGAATGCTG
The DNA here is from genome assembly GCF_965202595.1 of Candidatus Poriferisocius sp. GTDB lineage: Bacteria > Actinomycetota > Acidimicrobiia > Acidimicrobiales > Bin134 > Poriferisocius. The sequence goes on along the minus strand of NZ_OZ241836.1, from coordinate 772,899 downwards.
GAGGACCCATCGGTGGCGCTGCGCGACATGACACTGGAGAACCCCATCCGGGCGATCCGGGAGATCAGCCACGACCCGACCTGCACTCGCCGCATTCGCTTGGCCCGCGGGCGCGAGGTCAGCGCTTTGAACATTCAATCCGAGTACCTCGACCGCGCTCTCAAGTATGCCGAAACCCGCGATCTGGACCCCCAGGAGAAGCAGGCCCTGCAAATGTGGGAGCATTGCCTTACCCGGATCGCCGAAGACCCCCTTACCCTGACTCGGGAATGCGACTGGGTGATGAAGTTCCACCTAATCGAGGCCTACCGGGAGCGCCATGGCTTGGCCCTGCGTGACCCTCGGGTAGCCCTGCTGGATCTCCGGTACCACGATGTGAACCGCTCACGCAGTGTGTTCTACCGGATACAGGATCGGGGCATGGTTGAGCGAATGTGCGGGGACGGCGAAATAAATCACGCTATCGAGAACCCGCCGTCCACCACTCGGGCCCGACTCCGGGGTGAGTTCATTCGCCGAGCCAAGGAACGCAAGCGGGATTACACCGTGGACTGGGTGCATCTGAAGCTGAACGACCAGGCCCAACGAACCGTTCTGTGCAAGGATCCATTCCGGGCCCATGATGAGCGGGTCGAGAAACTGATCGAATCCCTTTGATGGCCGAACGCCAGCCGGGGAAAGTGGAGAAACCGGCGATGGATAAGTCACCCTGATGGTGGTTGAACCCCGACGAAAACCGGAGCAGGAACCGCACTGATGGTGGTTGAACCCCGACGAAAACCGGAGCAGGAACCGCACTGATGGTGGTTGAACCCCGACGAAAACCGGAGCAGGTAAGGCTGGAGAGGCTTTTGCGGCTGATTGCGGCGCTCATCGACACGCCCCGGTTCCTGTCCATCGAGGAGCTGCTGGATCGGGTGGGTACTGCCCGGGGAGAGGACTCCGCGGGTTACCCCCAGAATGGGAAGTCGGCCAAGCGAGCGTTCCATCGGGATATGAACGAATTGGCCGAAGCCGGCATACCGGTAATCTCCGGAGCGGTACTCGGACGAGAACGTGACACCTGGGGGTATCGAATCCGCAAGCAGGACTACTCCCTGCCGGAGATGGACCTCGAGTTCGACGAGCTGGCGGCCCTGCACCGGGCGGCCACCGCGGTACGCTTCGACGGGGTTTCAGGATCCGAGGCACTGTGGAAGCTGGGGGGCAGGGTGGGGGAGGGAACGGATGCCGAGTTGGCCGCGGTTCCCGTCCACCCCGTCCTGGTGGACCTCTTCCAGGCGGTCACCGAGCAGCGGGTGGCCGAGTTCATCTACAACGATCAGCCCCGCTCGGTGGAGCCGTGGACCCTGGCCTTCGATCGGGGGCACTGGTATGTGGTGGGCCACGACCGGGGGCGCAACGACAAGCGCACCTTCCGGGTGGACCGGATAGAGGGCGAGGCAACCCTGAGCAATCCCGGTGCCTTCCAGCAGCCGGAGGATGCCACCGGTTGGGTACCGCTCCAGCCGTGGCAATTCGGAACCAATCCCGCGGTTACCGCCCGGCTGAGAGTCGATGCCGATCAGGTGGTTTGGGCTGCTAGATACCTGGGGGTGGAGCCCTCGGAAAGGGACCAGGACGGATCGGCGGTGTTCGAGGTGGTGGTTCGCAACCAGGATGCATTCCGCCATACGGTTCTGGAGTTCCTGGAACACGCCGAGATTCTCGACCCGCCCGAACTGCGCGCCGACATGATCGCGTGGCTGGAGGGAATCGCCCGATGATCGCGTGGCCAAACACAGGAATCGCCCGATGAGCACGTGGCCAAACACAGGAATCGCCCGATGAGCGCGGAGCCAAACACAGGAATCGCCCGATGAGCGCGGAGCCAAACACAGGAATCGCCCGATGAGCCGGCTGAGCGCGGGGGATCGGCTTCGGCGGATGCTGGAGCTTGTGCCCTGGGTCATGTCCCAGGGCGGGGCGGAGTTGAGCGAGGTGGCTCAGCGGTTCGACTATCCCGAAGCGGAGTTGCGGGAAGATCTGGTCAAGGTGTTGTTCGTGGTGGGGTTGCACCCGTTCACTCCTGATGAGCTGATTTATGTCATGGGTTTGGATGAGGACGACAACGGCGACTGGGTAATGATCAGCAACGCCGACTACTTCTCCCGCCCGCTCCGACTGAGTCCCAGCCAGGCCCTCGGTCTGATCGGAGCGGGGGAAGCACTATTGTCCGGTGCCGACCCCGATGGCCCACTGAGCCGGGGGCTGACCAAGCTGGCCGCCGGACTCGGGGTGAGCGTCGGCGAGGATCTGGCCGTGAGCTTGGGAGAGTCGGCGGGAGAGTGGGTCGAGCCGCTGCTGGCCGCATCCGCCGATCACCGTCAGGTGCGGATCCGCTACTTCAGTTTCGGCCGGGACCAGGAATCCGATCGCGTTATCCACCCGTTCCGGGTGTTCTCGGAGATGGGTAACTGGTACGTGCAAGGACATTGCCGCCAGGCAGGAGGAGTGCGGGTGTTCCGGATCGACCGGATCAAATCGCTGGAGGTTCTGGGGGAACTTTTCGAACCTCCCGAAGATGTGAGCTCACCCTCGGCTTTCGAAGCCCGCGATACCGATCCCCGGGTAGTGCTGAGATTGAGCCCTGAGGCTTCGTGGGTTGTCGAGCAGTACCCGACCGAGGAACGGGTGCACCTGGATGGCGGGGGAATCGAGGCCACCCTGCCGGTGAGCCGAGTGGGCCGGTTGGAGCGGCTGCTCTTGCAGCTCGGTCCCCAAGCCGAACTTGAACATGCCGACCCGCCGGTGGCCGCTGACCAGCATCGGCAGGCCGCATGGCGGGTTCTGGCCCGGTACCGGTAGAAGCTCAGCCGCGACATGGACAAGGTAGAAGACGCAAACCTTCCGGGATACCCCGAAGAGGTAGGAGATGACCCTGGTCCCGAGTCGGCCAAATCGACCCTGCGGGTGGCTCTGGAGTGGGTAGCCGTGCTGGGGGGGGCGCTGGTTCTGGCGTTGGTTCTGCGGGCAGTGCTGTTTCAGGCTTACTACATCCGCTTCACTTCCATGGAACCCACCCTGAGCAACGGGGATAGGGTGCTGGTCAACAAGCTGAGCTACGACCTCCACGATGTCAACCGCGGCGACCTCGTGGTGTTCGAACGGCCCGGAGGGGTCAGCGGCCAGGAGGACGACCTCATCAAACGGGTTATCGCCCTTCCTGGCGAGGTGATCAAATTCGTCGGGGGGAATGTGTACATCAACGACCGGCAGCTCTACGAGCCCTACTTGGAATCACCCGGTATCACCTCCGGCTCGGTACCCTCGGGCTGCGCCGCGATCATTGACGACGGTTGCCTGGTCGGGGCCGGGGATGTGTTCGTTATGGGGGACAACCGGACCAACTCCACCGACAGTCGGATGTTCGGCCCCATATCCGAGGATCTGATAGTGGGCCATGCCTTCTTGCGCATCTGGCCGGTAACCGAATTCGGCCGCCTCTAATCCACCCAAAAACCAGAATAAATCCTACGCAGGGATCTACAAAAACCAGAATAAATCACACCGAGGGTCTACAAAAACCAGAATAAATCCTACGCAGGGATCTAATTGCCGGAGTGGTGGTGGCTGTGATCATGGCCGTGATCGTCGAAGAAATGCATGAACTCATCCGAATCATCGGAGTTCTCGTCTTGGAAAACAAGGTCATGGTTGTCGCCATGGGGCATCCTCGGACCGAATACCTCCTGCATGTTCTCCTTGCTCAGAACTTCGGAGGGCGTTCCCACGGCCACCAGGCGGTTGGCCAGTAGCAGGCACTGATCGCAAAACTTGGTCTCATGCATGTTGTGGGTGGACATGACCACCATGCGACCCCGCTTGCGCTCCTCCTCGACAATGCTCAGGATCTTTTTCTGGCTGGGTAGATCCAAGCCGGCGACGGGCTCGTCCAGCAGCAGGATCCGGGCATCACGGGCCAGAGCCTGGGCGACAAGCACCCGTTGACGCTGACCTCCCGACAGCTCCCCCAATTGCCGGTCACCCAGGTCGGCCACATCCATCCGCTCGGCCGACTCCTCGATCAACTCCCGATCCTTTGCCTTCAGCCGCCTGACCAGGCCCTGGTTGCTGTAACGGGACATGCGCAAAACGCTGGCCACGGTAACCGGCATCCAGGACTGGTTGCCGTGGTACTGGGCCACCAGCGCAACCGATTTCTTCGCGGGCATCGGGCTGATCATGCCCGCGGACGGTCGGAACAAACCGCACAGCAGCCGTAGCAGGGTGGTCTTCCCAGAACCGTTGGACCCTATGAGGGCCGTGCAGGTGCCGTACTGCAATCGGCAATTCACACCGGACAGGGCAACGGGACCGTTTCCGTACCTGGCCTCCACATCCCTGAAAACGATCTCGCCCGGGCCGTCCCCCCCATTGGAACTCTCGATCCCCGGGTATCTACCGCTCATTGGCTCCAGGGTAGCAGTCACCCAAAGCGTCACTCATGCGATCCACATGATCGCTGTAAACCGCGTCGATCCCCATGTCCAGCAACTCCTTGAGCACTCGGGGCTGCTGAGCATCCCAGCCGAAGCACAAGATGCCGAACCGGTGGAACAGGGTGACCAGCCCCCCGGTCCAATCCACCTGGTGCAGGTTCACCGCGTCGATCCCGGCCCGGGAAAGCACGGCGGCCCGCCGCTCGGGACCGCCGTCCATACGGCTCAGCCGGGTGGAGTTGCACAGGCGCACATCGGGCCAGCGATCCCGCCATGCCGTAAGGGTGTCCACCTCTGGGTAGCACAGCCACAACCTTTCCCTGAGCCGAAGACCGGTGCGGTCCGCAGCGGCATCAACGCTGGCCATGACTGCGGCCACGGCCCCTGGGTCCTTGAGGTCCAGTGAGAGCTCGAAGTTCGCACCGCAGGCATCGAACAGCTCGTCCAGCGTGGGGATGTGGCCGGGCAACTCGTCGCGGCGACAGTCGGAAATGGGGCGCCGTCGCCTCAACCGGCTCGAGCGCACCAATCCGTCGTGGTCCAGCACCGCCTGCCCGTCGGCGGTGACCCATGCGTCGCTCTCCAAACCCGTGGCCCCCATATCCAGTGCCAGGGAGAACGCCTCCAGCGTGTTCTCCCGCTCGTGGGCTCGGGCCCCCCGATGAGCGAACCCGGTCGGGGGGACTTGAAGGGGAGAGATCCTGGGGGCCATTTCCGCAGTTCTAGCAGTCCCATTGCCCGAACTGGCGATAACCCTTGGACATCAAAGCGGCGGCGGGCGGGTCACCACCCGCGGGGTGTCCCGTTGCCCGAACTGGCGATAACCTTTGGGCGTGGGCAACCTCGGATGGGCTGAGATCGCGGTGATCGCGGTGATCGCCCTTGTGGTGCTGGGACCGGAAAAACTGCCCGGAGCTGCCCGGCAGGTGGGTCAGGCCGTTCGATTGCTTCGCAAGATCAGCACCGGATTCCAGCAGGAGCTGCAAAATGCCCTGGATGAACCCATCGAGGCCGAGGCCCGGCGCCGGGGAGAACTGGCGGTGAAGCAAAACAAAGAGGGGGGCGAGCCGGCCCCTGAGCGGTGAACGACACCGGGACGGGCCGTTCCCGATCCCCCGACGGGACCATGCCCCTCATGGAGCATCTGGCCGAGCTCCGGAAACGAATCATCAAATGTGTTCTGGCCGTGGTGGCCGGGGCCATCGTGTGCTGGGTGTTCTATCCCCAGATCCTGGATAGGTTGGTCCAGCCGTACTGCGATGTGATTCCCGAGGAGACCATCACCGAGGAAGCAACCCGCCGGAACCTGTTCGGGGGATGCGAACTGCTGGTGCTGGATCCCCTGGAGCCCTTCTCCGTGCGGCTGACGGTAGCGGGGTACGGGGGGCTGACTCTGGCTGTGCCGGTGATCCTGTGGCAGATCTGGAGGTTCGTACAACCGGGCCTGCATCGCCGTGAACGGCGCCACGCCGTCGCGTTCACGGTGGTCGGGGCCCTGCTGTTCGCTCTGGGAGCCGGCCTGGCTTACTGGAGCATCCCCCGGGCGTTGAACTTTTTGGCTTCTATCGGGGGCGAGGATCTGGTGACCGGCTTTTCCCCGGCCAAGTACTTGTCGTTCGTGATCAAGATGATGGCCGCATTCGGCATAGGCTTCGAGTTTCCCATCCTGCTGGTGTTCCTTCAGCTTGCCGGGATCATCCACTACCGCCAACTGATCCGGGGGCGGCGCTTCGCCATCGTGGGCATCGTGGCCCTGGTGGCGGTGATCACCCCCAGCGGGGATCCCTTCACTCTGATAGTGCTGTCGGTACCCATGTACCTGTTCTACGAGATGGCCATCGGTTTCGGATGGTTACGGGCCCGGCGGGAACGACGCCGAACCATCGAGGATGGGGACCCCCGGAGAGCCGATGCCGGTTCAACGGGGTAGGGATTGGGGCGAACCCGGAGGCCTGGGACCCGATGGCGTGCTGGTGGGCCGCGACGCCGAGGCCCGGACCCTTGTGGAGGAGGCCCGGCGGACCAACCGACCGCTGCCCGAACTGGGCCTTCTGGGCGGCGATCTGTGTCGGACGCTGGGAGGCCGGGGCAACCCCGATTCGTTGCGTTCACCCGAATCTTGGCGATTCGCGGTGGATGTCGGTGCCGTTTTGCTCGACGGCCGGCTGTTCTGGTTCTGCGCCCATCTGGTTGCCCGGCGCCGGGGTTGGGGCGGGGAGGTACTGGTGGCCATGAACGCGGCGTGGCGAGGAAGCTGGAATCTGGGACCCAGGGCCCACCCCGGCGATGGGCTGCTGGACATCTCCCACGGCCGCCTTTCAATCGGGGACCGGCTGCGAGCCCGGCACCGGTTAGGCACCGGGGATCATCTGCCCCACCCTCATATCCGCTATCACCGCACCAGCGCCTTCCAGGCAGTACTGGAGCAGCCCTTGATGGTGGAGTTGGACGGGCAGCCGGTTCAGCGGACATCCAAGCTATCGATCCGGGTGGAGGCGGCCGCACTCACCGTAGTGGTCTGAACGGACGCAGCCCGGGGCAAACACACGGCAACCGCTCACACGAGAACTTGAGCGGTTCGTACTCGGTTGGGGGCAAACACACGGCAACCGCTCACACGAGAACTAGCATTCCTATTGTGACCCCCGAGGTGGCCAAGCAACGGATAGCCGCGGATGTGGATGCCCGAGCCGCTGACCTGATCGAGATCTCCCACCGGATCCACGAGGTTCCCGAACTATGTTTCGAGGAGTACACGGCCCACGATCTGCTGTGCTCAGCCCTGGAGGGGGCCGGGCTGGATGTGCAGCGCTCGGCCTACGGTCTGGAAACCGCATTCGTGGGCCACGCGGGGCGCGACGGTCCCCATGTAGCGGTGATCTGCGAGTACGACGCGCTGCCCGAGATAGGGCACGCGTGCGGCCACAACGTGATTGCCGCTGCCGGGCTGGGAGCCGGATTGGCGGCGGCTTCGTTGGCCGATGAACTCGGGGGCCGCGTCAGCGTTGTGGGAACCCCGGCAGAGGAAGGGGGAGGAGGTAAGTGCTACATGCTCGAGCGGGGTGCCTTCACCGGGGTGAGCGCAGCCATGATGATCCATCCCGCCAACCACGAACTGGCCCGCATGAACGCCATCGCCGTGGAGCAGATCGAAGCCGTCTACACCGGCCGGTCGGCCCATGCCGCCGCCTCTCCCCATCAGGGACGCAACGCTCTCGACGGCGCCGTCCTCGGCTACATGAACGTGGCGGCGCTGCGACAGCACATACGCCCCGACGAGCGAATCCACGGTATTTTCACCCGTTCCGGGAACAAGCCCAACATCGTCCCCCACGACGTGGCCGCGGAATGGTACGTCCGCTCCCCCAAAAGCGACAGCCTGGACGACCTGCGAGAACGGGTGGTGGCCTGCCTGGAGGCCGGAGCTGGAGCCGCCGGGGTGGACATCGACTGCCGGCGCATGGCACCGGTATACGCCGACATGCTCGACAACCGGGTTTTGCTGGACCTTTACGTCCGTAACGCTGCTGCTGCGGGGCGGATCGTGGACGAGCCCGGGCAGGTGGCGGTGGTGGGCAGCACCGACATGGGTAACGTCAGCTACGCGGTACCCTCGATCCACCCCATGATAAAGGTCGCCCCCGAGCACGTAGCCATCCATACCCCCGAGTTCGCCCACCATGCGAGATCGAGCAGCGGCGACCGGGCGGTGCTGGACGGAGCGAAACTTCTGGCCATGACGGTGGTCGATCTGTGGCTGGATCCCGACTCCCTGGATCGGGCCGCCAACGACCTGACCCAGGCCCGGAGCTGAGGAATCGTGCCCACTGGTGAGCCCGGATGGGCCGAGGAACTGTGCCCACCGGTGAGCCCGGATGGGCCGAGGAATCGTGCCCACCGGTGAGCCAGGATTGCCTGAGGAATCGTGCCCACCGGTGAGCCCGGATTGATGGCGGGCAGCAAATTTTGATTAGCCAATACGTCGCCGAGCGGTTCAGCGCCGAGGAGGAGGGCGTACTCCGGCGGTATTTCACCAACCTCGACCAGCCGGTGTTCGCTCTGGTGAACCTGCCGGAGGTTGTCAAGGGGGCCCTGTTCGCCCGCTACAGCCGATCGGCCAAATCATTGCGGAGATTGTTTCTGGACGAGTTTGTCGGCGAGTTGGACATAACCGGTGACAAGACCATCGACGCCACCGTCGGTCTCAGGCGGGCCGAGGAGCTTTACGACCGAGTGTTCCTCGAGTACGGGGACGACTCGGTGGCTCAACTGGGCGGGGTGCATCTGGCCTGCGAGCAGGCCTCCAACATCTTGACCAAGGTGCTGGAGTGGGGCCGGCTGATGTCGTACCTGGAACAATCAACCCGCTACATCGACTATCTCGAGCGGATAGGGGGCCGCTACCGCTACTACCGCGACCCCCGGGTGGGGGAGTCACCCCTGTCGGGCCGCTATGTGAGCGACATGGACCGGATGTTCGAGACCTACGGCCGGCTCCTGCCGGCCATGACCGACTTCTACCGCCGCCACGCTCCCAAGGATTCCAGCTCCTCCGACTTCGCCTACCGCCGCGCCGTCCGGGCCAAGGCGCTGGACTCCGTCCGGGGGTTGCTCCCGGCGGCCACCGTGTCGAACGTGGGCATCTACGGTACCGGCCAGTCGTACGAGCTGCTCCTGCTGCGGATGCGGTCCCACGGCTTGCCGGAGGTCCGGGCCTATGCCGATCTGATGCTGACCGAGTTGCGCAAGGTCATACCGTCCTTCTTGAAGCGGGTCGACCTGGATGACCGGGGAGTGGCCTGGAGCCACTACCTGGAAGATATCCGGACTTCCATGGAGAAGGTGGCCGACCATCTGCTACCCCCCGACCTACCCGTCGATGACACCCCCACGGTTCGTCTGGTGGATTTCGACCCGGACGCCGAAATCAAGATGGTGGCCTCCATGCTCTATCCCTACACCCACTTGCCCGAGGAACAATTGGAGCGCGAGGCGAGGGCCATGGGCCCCGAGGACCGGCTATCGGTGATACGAGCCTACGTCGGGTCCAGAACCAACCGCCGCCACAAACCGGGCCGAGCTCTGGAGCGCCCCTTCTACCAGTTCGACATCATGGCAGACTACGGGGCCTTCCGGGACCTCCAGCGCCATCGCATGCTCACGCTGGAGTGGCAGAGGCTCACCCCCCGACACGGGTTCACCCGCCCCGAGGCGGTGGATGCCGCGGGCTGCACCCTGGTGTTCAACGAGGTCATGGAACGGTCGGAGGCCCTGTACCACCTGCTGGACCGGGACTTTCCCGAGCAGGCCTCCTACGCGGTGTGCCTCGCCTACAAGGTGCGATTCGCCATGAGCCTGAACGCCCGCTCGGCCATGCATCTCATAGAACTGCGCACCACCCCCCAGGGTCACTCCGCGTACCGGAGGATCGGGCAGGAGATGTGGAGGCTCATCCGGGACGAGGCCGGGCACACGGCCATCGCGGAGATGATGAAGTTCGTCGATCTCGCCGAGGAACCCCCCCTGGGTCGCCTGAACGCCGAGAGCCGTACCGAACAAAAACGCCGGGCCGAGCAACAGGCTTGAGCCTCGACAAAATTGATCCGAAATTGATCCGGTAAGTGCACACATTGCCGCTCATGGGTGTCTATGATCCGCGCGGACAGAGGGAGGGCCCAGGGGAAAATGACCAACCCTGATGAAGACAAGGAAATCCCATTGGACGATTTCGATGGTGAAGATCTGGACGACGAATTCGACGGCGATCTCGACGACGACCTGGACGGCGATCTGGATGACGATCTCGACGACGACCTCGACGGCGATCTGGACGACGACCTGAATGGCGATCTGGACGACGACGAGGATGACGATGAGGACGAGGAGGTAAGCAACGGATCCAGGCGCGGTTCGACCATGTCCGACGATGAGAACGAGGACAAGGAGGACATCGATCCCGACAATGTTGAGGACGATCTGGATACCATCCTCAAGGATCGTCTGGCCGCGGGCGACGACGAGGACGAGGACAATCCCGAACCCCAACCGGAGGCCGCCGGCCAGGTAGCCCCCAAACGCGACAACGAGTGGACCTGCGAGGGGTGTTTCCTGATCGTCAGCCCCGGCCAGTTCGGACCCCGTGACAACCCTCGATGCCCATCAGGAGAAGAGCCCTGCCCGTCACTGGACCGGCTGTGAGCGCGACGGACGAACCCGACCCCCACCGAGAAACACTGGACCGGCTGTGAGCGCGACGGACGAACCCGACCCCCACCGAGAAACACTGGACCGGCTGCTCGATGTCCTGGTGTTTTTGCCCCTGGGGCTTTTGGCCGGACCGGACCGGTTGGGCGAGGAGTTGGCGGCCCGAGGCCGGCGGCATCTGGAGGCGGCCCGGCTGTTGGGGCGCATGGCCCTGGGGCACCCCCCGGGCCGAGCCTCTACCCACCCCGACTCCGAACAAACCCCCAACCCAGAACCGGGCTGACCGGTGGGTGAATCTCCGACCGGAAAAACAGCCCGAGCGGCCCAACCAAACGAGGTGGATCTCGTAGCCGGCTTGGCCCGCGAAGCCCGCCATGAGGCTTTGGAGTACCGGGGAGGAGAGCGTTGGCTGGCCACCGAAGCTGCTCCCGAACCGCTGGAGGATCACTTCCGGGAGTTGCTGGCCGATCCCGATGCCGTGCTGCTGATAGGGGTGTGGGAGAAGTCGGTGGTGGGTTATGGGTGGGCCCGGCGCTGGATACGCCTGGATGGATCACCGGTGGGCCGGATCGGGGAGCTGTTCGTCACCCCCGATGCCCGTTCGGTGGGGGTGGGGGAGTCGTTGTTCAATGCACTGCTGCTGTGGGCCGGCAACGAGAAGCTGGTGGCAATAGACGCATTCGTACTGCCCGGACACCGCGCCGCCAAGAACTTCTTCGAGACCTTCAAGATGACCGCCCACGGGCTGATAATGCACACCCGGTTGGACCAGGACCACACCACATGACCGGACCGGAACACGCACACCCGGTTGAACCAGGACCACACCACATGACCGGACCGGAACACGCACACCCGGTTGAACCAGGACCACACCACATGACCGGACCGGAACTGTGCGTGGGGGCTGTGGTGGTGCGGGATAACTCCATCCTGCTCATCCGCCGGGGTCACCCGCCGGGGGAGGGGCTGTGGTCGGTTCCCGGGGGCAGGGTACGGCGGGGAGAAAGCCTGGCCGATGCCGTCCGCCGGGAACTACGAGAAGAAACCGGGCTTAACGGGGTGGTCGGCGAAGCTCTCGGTTGGACCGAACTCATTGGGCGCCGCCGTCACTTCGTGGTGGTTGACTACCGGGTCGCCGTGGCCCCGGACAGCCAGGAGATCGCCGGATCGGATGCCACCGATGCAGCTTGGGTCGCTTTCGACGACCTGGAGCAGTGGGACTTGGTGCACGGCCTTCAACAGTTCTTGGCCGACCATCAAATTATTCCGCAGTAGCAGCCTGGGTTCTGGGGCCCCTGCGGTTGCGTTTCGGAGCGGGAGAGGGTTCCACCCCGAACAGTGCCGCGATGTGGGGAATCCGGGTGGCCAGTTTCTTTACCTCGGTAAGCAGTTCCTCGTCGGGTTTCTCCGGTACGCCCTGGGGCTGCACGGTCCAACGAACCGGTGAGAACGCCACTGCTCCCATGACGGTGATCCACCGCTTGGTCGGGGTGTCACCGGCCAGTTCGGCGTTGGCCGCCTCGGTCAATCGGGTAACTATGTCCTGAGGTAGGGGTACCCCGGCTTTGGGGGGCCGGGAGCTGAGCCTCAGGGCTCGGACCATACGACCGTCGGCCAATGTGGCCGCCACCTCGGCCAGCCATTCGGAATGCTCCCGGTCGACCCGCTCGGTGAGCTTGGTCCGCAATTCCTCGGCCATGCTCTTGGCCTCGTCGTCGCTTGCTCCGGTTTCGGCGGCCACCACAACCGACCGGAGATCCCGCAAGTCGATCTCATTTGCCCCCGCCAACGCCGCCTCAGCTCGATCCCGCCACTCCGCGGCCCGCAGCCGGGGGAGCAGTTTGCGAGCCACAGCCACAAAGTCATCTGATGTCTCCGGTGCAGCCGACTCTCCCTCAGCGGACTTCTTACCCACAACAGCCGACTCTCCCCCAGCCGACTTCTTACCCACAACAGCCGACTCATCCCCAACCGACTTCTTGTCTGATCGGTTTGAGTCTCGGGTTTTTTTGCGTTTATCCCTAAGGGTTTGCTCCACCGAACCAATACCATCCCGGACCATCTTCTCGGCGATGGGCTTCTGCTCATCGGGCAGGCTGTCGATCACTGCCTGGCGATGAACCCGCTGGGGGCGCAGGCGCCGGGGCTGGGGTCGATCATCCTCACGGTGGGGCTTCGATCGCGAGCGATCCTTACCGTCGCCGCGATCTCGGCGGTCGCTCCGGTTCCGCCGGTCCTGCCGATCTCGGCGGTCGTTCCGGTCCCGCCGATCGCTCCGGTCGCTCCCTTTGCGGCCGGCGACCAAACGAGTGGTGACCAGCGGTTGCTCCCGGCCCGATCCCATTATCTCCAGCGTCTCGGGCATGGGGCGCTTCTGCTTGGAAGCAAACACCTCGATGATCTCGATGCCATCCATGTGGAACTCGGCCTCGGCGGTCACCTCATCACCCACCTCCACCGAAAAAGTGAGCAAATCGCCGGGAAGATCGCCCTTGGGTTCGCGAGCTCCGGCGGCCCGCCATGTCCAGGAACCGTCGGAGCGCCGGCTGGTCAGCTCAATCTCTATCCTTCGAGACACCGGCGGCCACGCTACCGCATCTGGGGCCCATCAAAGAACTACTGACCGCATAGCACCACCAGAGCAAAAGCCAGCACCCCTGCCAACCCATCTGAGCCCCACCAAAGAACCACTGACCACATAGCACCACCCCTGCCAACCCATCTGGTCACCATCAAAGAACTTACGCTCAGCATCGCTCCAGCACCGCCCTGGCCGGAACGGCGAACCCCCCGAGGTCTACGGCGACCGTGGCCGTAGCCGGGGTGAGTGCGATGAGCACCCTGGGGGCCCAGGTTATCCGGGCCCTCACCCGGAGGATTGTCGAGTTGGCATCCTGGATCGTGCATCCGACCAGAGCGGTACCATCGATGCGGGTGGTGTTCACCACGGCCGGATTGCAGCCGCGGCCACCACAGCCGTCAACAAACTCGGCGGCGGCTCGCTCGGCCCGGACCGCGGCCAGGTTGCGGTTGGTCATCAACTCGGCATGGTCGGCCAGCGACCCGGTGGTCACGGCAACCCCCATACCCAGGGCCAAAAGAACGATGGCCGTGTACAACGCGGCCTAGCCGACGGGTTCGACGGCCACGGCGACGGCTCTGCCGGTTACGAGCAGATTTCCCAGCTCGACCGGGCAGCCGGCCACCACGGCCACCGAGGCCAAATCACCGGATCGGTCGGAGGCCCGGGGCTGGGATACCACGCTGACATTGAAGCCGGTACCGGTCTGGTTGCAGACCCCGGCGGTGGCAGCCAGCCCGGACTGCTCCACGGTGGCAACCACCTCGCTCCAGCGGGGCCGGGCCGATGGCTGGAGATGGGAAGCATTGGAACCGGCCAGAGCATCGGCGGCATAGACCGCCGCGGTTTCCGCGAAGATCGAGGTCCGGTAGTTAGCCGCCCCCAGCGTTCCGGCGGCATTGAGCACCACCAGACCCAGCACCATGACCGGCAAGACCAACAAGAAGGCGATGGCATCGCTCACCGAGACCCCCTCAACACGACCCGGGAACACTCAAAGCCACGACACCCCACCGATGCTCGAAACCTAGACATCATCAACACGACCCGGGAACACTCAAAGCCACGGGGGCGGTCACCGAGTGGCAGGCGGTGGCGGTGGTTTTGAGCGCTGACACCCGAGCATCCAGCGGGGCTGTGGTAACCGTGACGATCAGGTTGCAGGCATCGGCATCCACCTCGACAGCCACCGGCTGCACCGCCAGATGCTCGATCTGACCCAGGGCGGCCCGGGAGGCGGCAACCACCGCCTCGGCCGGGGGAGCGGACCGGCACTGCCAACCGGCGGCGGTGGCGGCCTCCACCGCCGCGGCGGCCGCTGATTGGGCCGCCGCGGCGGTGGAGAGCCGGGTGACGTGGCTCACGTACAGCCCGGTTATCAGAGCCAGCAGGAGCATGAGCAGTACCGCAGTGCGCAGCACCACCAGTGAGGAGGCCATGAGTGCCTACTAGGCGCACTTCTTGCTTTTCCAAGTGCCTCCTACCGCCTCACACAGCGTCTGGCTGCTGATTCTTGCCTTGTCGATGTTCTCATCCCCCTCCTTGGGAGCGTTGGAGCTGAGCTGGGCGTAGACGATGATGGACACGATCGCCGCGGCGGCAATGCCGACGACGATCAGGATCATCTGGACAATGGCTGATTGCATGGTTGGGTTCTCCGATGTATTGGGGGCTGCCGGCAGGGCTCAGAGCACAAAGATCACGGCAGCCATGACGGTGAGACCAGCGATGGCGGCCACGAGCGTGACCGTTGTGGCTATGGCCCGGCCGAGCTGGTCGATCGCCAGGCGCCTCTCGGACTCCAGGGTCCGGATGGATCGGGACAGGGACTTGTCCAGCAAGTCCGAGGATGCGGCCCCCGCCCGCTCGGCCGCCACCACCGAGCTCAACAATGGTTCGGTGGGGGAGCCGGCTATCACCGCGGTCACCGCGGGCAGGGGATCCCGTCCCGCCTCCAGGGCTCCCCCTATGGCCCCCCGAGCCACGGTGAACGCCCGACCGGTCACCGTCAGAGCGGCGTTGACCGCAGCGGCGTTGATGGGCTGACCCGACGCGGTGAGAAGCCGCAACTTGCGCATCCACTCGAGCATCTTGTGATCCCGCTCGTTGCGGTAGGCGGCTGCGGCCATGAAGCGAACCGCGGCCGGTACCCACCGGGGTAACCATGTGCCGGCAATCACCGCCAGAGCCATACCCACGGCCCGGCCCGACAGCGCCCACCCGACCGAACCGCCGATGGTCGCGGCCGCTGCCGACAGACCCCATCCGACCGCGGAAATTCGAGAGGGCGACCACCCCATCGCCGAAGCCTGAACCGTGGCCTGACCCCCGGCCCGGGGCACCGTCAACAACAAAAAGCCCGCGGCCACCACCCCTGACAACCCGACAAGCAACATCATCGGGCGGCCCGCCAAGCCGGGGCCACCACCCGGGCACAGAGCACAACAATCAACAGAGCCAGCACCAGCAGGAGCTGCTGACCGGTCGCCGAGATCAGCCAAGCCCCCACGTCCCGGGCAGCAAAACCGGTGATGGCCACCATGCCGGCAGCCATCACGACGGTGACCGCGACCTGGGGCATGAGAGCAGCCACCTGGCGATGGAAATGGCGAGCGGTCTCAGCCGCCTCAGCAGCCTCATCGGCGAGAACCGAGGCCAGGTTCACCCACTGCGAACCCCCGCGGAACGCTTCGGACAGCATCGTGACCACCATCTCGGCCAAAGGGCGCCTGATGGTGGCTGCGAACCGGCTGGCCGCTTCCACCAGCCCTCCGGTTTCGCACTCCGCGGCCATCTGACGGGCTGCTATGCCGACCCGGCCCGAGACCAGTGGTGCCGCCTCGCGAACAGCCTGAACCACCGTCGGGGCGACCAGAGCCTGATTGGCCAGCACCCCGGCGAGTTGGGCCAGCTCATCGGTCTCGACCAGGGCGCGGCGTGAGCGCGCTTGCACTGCGAAGGCCCACACGCACACTCCGGCCAGCGCGGCTGCCCCCATCCCCGTAACCACCCCGACCAAAACCGCGCCGACCCCGAATCCGAGGGCTACCACCGATGCTGCGATCACCGGCCCGGACCAGGACGAGAGCCGGCGGGGCAGGGACAAGATCGCCATGCTTGCGAACCGGAGCCCCGAGCGGCCTCCCGACGACGCCGGCCACCAAATAACGGCCCCCAGCGCGACCCCGGCAACCACGACCACCAGGGTTTGGGCAGTCACGGTTTGGCCCCGGAAGGAACCGCGACCTTTTGTGCGATTCCGGATGGCTGATCCGCCGATGGGCGCGGTGTGGACCCTCGGTTGCCGGCCGGTCGAAGTTGGATTCCCACCGATTGGTACAAACGCTCGGCCTGCCCGTGGGGCCGATCCACCGGGGAGGCCCACCGCCGGCCGGGTTGTAGTGACCACAGGCATCGGGTGGCGATGGTGTCGTGCTCATCGTCATAGCTGACTATCTGCGTGACGTCTGAGATAACCCGCTCCCCCTGCTCGTTGCGACCCATCCACACCAGAAGGTGCACGGCTATGGCTATCTGCTGGCGAGCGAAACGGGGATCGGCCCCCTCGCTGCACGCGTAGGACACCAGCTTGGCAAGCACTCCTGGCCCCGGCTGGCTGTGCAGGGTAACCAGGCAGCCGTTTAGCCCGCTGCTCATGGCATCCAGCAGCGCGAGGGTGCCCTCACCCCTGGTCTCCCCAATCACAAGC
Organism: Candidatus Poriferisocius sp.; assembly: GCF_965202595.1. GTDB lineage: Bacteria > Actinomycetota > Acidimicrobiia > Acidimicrobiales > Bin134 > Poriferisocius. The sequence goes on along the minus strand of NZ_OZ241836.1, from coordinate 755,921 downwards.
TTGGACGAGTTGGCCCGCTTGGCGTCCCGGATGTGGTCGCTCATCGTCAGCTTGCCCACCCCGTCGTTGTTGGCGTCACGGGTGAGTCGCTCGAAGCTGTTGGGGTGGATGCCGTACTGGGCCAGGCGAAGCTCGGGGGTGTCTTCGATGGTGTCTATCCTCTCCGAACCATCGACTGTGGCCAGCAGGGCCTGGCACAGCGTGGTCTTGCCGCCCCCCATCGCGGCGGCGATCACGACGTTGGCCCTGACCGGGCCGGAAACCGCGCCCACCAGGATCTTCCTCAACTGCGGGCTGGCGACATTGAGAGCCTCGAGGGTGGCTTTGCCGGCCATGTTCGATCTCAGGACCATCGTGGGGGGATGACACACAAATGCCTCGGCGTGGAGCCGCCACCGGTCACCGAGGCGAATGTCCAGCCGGCTGTCCAGCATGTCGAACCGCTGGGGATGCCCACCGGAGAAGCTGGCCAGTTGCCGGGCCGTCTCCACCAGCTCCTCGTTGGAGGCAAACGGTGATTCCCGGCGCTCTCTCTGCCCCTCGGAGCGGTGGACGATCATGCACTCGCCCCCTCTGATCTGGAACTCCTCAACCCCGGGTTCGGTCAGCAAGTCGGCCAGCCGACCCTGAGCGGCCTGCGAGGCCGACCAGAGATGGGTCTCGCGGTCGAGCGGGTCGAGCCGGCGGGGCGCAGCCGCCGCCCAGACCAACCTGCGTCCGAGCCGGCGGAGTCGCCGAAGGTGCCCCCGGGTGGGTTCCGGGGGCACCCACAGAGCGAAGACGCGCTCGCGGCGGGGACTGTCCAGATCGGGCTGCTCATCGGACACCACCACCGACACGATCGGCGTGGACCGGCGCGGACCGCTGTCCAACCGGAGTTGGGAACGCACATCGGTGCAGTCGGCCGAGGTGATCCACAGCACCGCGGCCGCCGAGGCGATGGCCGACTCCAGGCGAACCGCCGGCTCGCCTTCACCCAGTGACAGCACCGTGGGATGGCCCGCCGCCGAGGCCCGGTCGATCTCCACCGATGAGGAGGCCAGAACCACGTCGGGAGCGGCGGTGGTCATCCCGTCCAGCACCCCGTCCAGCACTCGCTGGGCCGCCTCAACCCCGAGCAGACGATCACGAACCGCCAGCAGCATCAGTTGACCTCCTCAACCCGGCATCCGGCCCCGCCGGGCTCACAGGGCACTTGAAGAGCATCCCGGTACGTCGCGGGCTCACACCGGGGCCAGCCCGCGGGAGGAGACTCCCATATCCACCACTGCTCACCGGCCAGGACGGCGGCCAATTCGGGGTCGGCCTCTATCGTCACGCTCGAATCGCTGCCGTCAGTTCCGGTAGCCACCAGGTTCACCAGAGCAACCGCACAACCGCCGGGGGTGCCGGCGAAAACCGCCCGGGCCCCCGGGTACGGCCCGGCCCCGGACCACATCTCATGGTTCGCCTCAATCCGTATCAACGCTGTGCGGCGGTTGTTGTCATCGGGTCGTGGGCGCAGCATTGCCGGTGACACCAGCGTGCCCTCGGGTACATCGGTGGTGACCACGGTGCTGTCCAGCTCCGAGGGGTCAGTGAAGAGCGCAGCCAGGTCGGCGGGCATGCTCATGGTGACGTGCTCCCCGGGAGGATGCCCCTCGACCCACCGCTCGGCAGCAGCCACCACCGGTATCTCGGCGGCATCCTCGCCGCTGCCGGACAGGGCGACAATGGCCAGCACGGTTGCGACCAGCACGACCCCCGCCGCCAGCAACCGCCGGCGGAAGCTCACCGGCCAAGCCGCCGGCGACCACTGATCCTTCTCCGGAAGGGTCACCATATCGTTACCCGCTCGTTCAGATAATCGTTGGGCTCACGGAACCAGGACAGGTCCGAGGCCAGCACCTCGGTGTGGCGGTGACCTTGTTCAGAGGTGTACTCGACCTTGAGCTGCCACTCCCAAAAGCCGCGCCGGGGAATCGCCCACCGACACTTTTCGTAGCGATACCGCCAATCGGTGGACAGGTACAGCACCCCGCGGCTCGGCTCGGTCCAGGGGGGCAACTCCTGGGGTGAGCACCAGACGGTTCGAGGGTCGGATCGCGGGAACGCCGTCACGAACCACCGCTTGCGCTGCTGATCCATCCGATCCCAGAGTCCGGCAGCAGCACGAGCCGCACCCGCCGCGGCCGTATTACCCGGTGATCGCAGTTCGGCCAGATCGGAGGCTTCATACGGAAGCAACTCCCGAAAGGACACCCCCACGGCTGTCGCAGTCCACCAGCACCCATTCACCGGGTTGTCCAACACATCCAGCGTGGCCCCCGCTTGCAGAGCTATCCAGTGGCGCGTGGGGTTGCCCGGCGTGGAGGCCGAGGTCAGGAATATTTGGCCACCGGGTACCTCCGGGTGGTGATGGCCGATGAAGCCGTCGGCGTAGGGAACAATCGACTCCCATCGCACCCGCTCCAGCAACGACATCCGGGTCTGCTCGGTCCACCCCGACGAGCAGATTTTTTCCGTCACCACCGGGGGAGGCGGCTGGTAAGGCCGAGGAGTGGGAACCGGCGGCGGGGGAGGCGGCTGGTAAGGCCGAGGAGTGGGTGCTGGCGGCGGGGGAGGCGGCTGGTAAGGCCAGTAAGGCCGAGGAGTGGGCACCGGGGGAGGCGGGGGAGGCGGCTGGTAAGGCCGGGAAGTGGGAACCGGGGGAGGCGGGGGAGGCGGCTGGTAAGGCCGAGGAGTGGGAACCGGGGGAGGCGGGGGAGGGGGAGGCGGAGTGGGACGCGAAGTCGGTACCGGAGGCGGAGTCGGGGGAGGCGGGGGAGGAGGAGGCGGGGGAGTGGGCACCGGAGTAGCCGTCTGCACCGGAGGAGGAGGCGGGGGAGGAGGAGGCGGAGGGGGAGGAGGCGGCGGAGGTGGGCGAGTGGGCTCCGGGGTGGGTAACGGGCAGGTCTTGGACCGGGTCGCATGACTCGGATGCGGACCAACCCAATACAGAGTACGACCGGCCCTGCCCGCACACGAAGGCTCCGAACCGGACTCCCGCCGGCAAACCCCACTATGGCCAAAATGCTTATGCAACCCCGCGGGACAGCCAGGATCAGGCTTTTGTTGCATGGTGTAGCTCCAGTAGTACGTCCTCGGAGTCCACCAGTGATTTCCCGCGGGAAACTCGTACCAGGCCCCAGGGGTGTCGGCCGCGGGTGAACTGTGGCCGCACCCCTCGCTGGTGCCGTGAACCACGCAGGTGCTGGAGCGGATACTCCCTGTAGGCCGCTTGCCATAGGGTGTCCCGGCGTACTCCACGAACTGGTTGGTGTGGGTGTACTCGTGGACATTCCGCACCCGACTGGTCCAGCACCACTGACCCACCGATGCGCTGGCGCAGGAGGGAGGGTTGAAACTGAGTTTTAGGTCGGCGGCCACCGGCGCAGAGTCAAATGGGGTGGCCAGCAGCGAGATGAAAACGACGATGACCGCCACCCTCATACGGCCAACGCTTACCCTCTTGGCCTGGTCACCATTCACATCGAGAGGGGCGGTGGTCAGCCCCATACGATCAACACGTGCCATTGGTGTTCACCCCCACATGCTTCTGCAATCCGGGCACCGAGCCGGGAGCCTCGGCATTGAGAACGGCGTTCAGAACCCAGTGCTCGGCACATAAACGGGTTGTTCCCGGAACCGCGAGGTGGGCAGCGAGGTCAGCTTCAAACAGCGGGCAGGTGTCCGCGGCGATCTTCTCCGACCGGGAGTGGCCCTTCAGCTCCAGGCCTCGCAATACGGCATCACGACATTTCTCCGCGAAGGAACGCCCATCCAGCGGACTCGGGTTCCCTATGGTCGGACACTGGGTCCAGGAGTTCCCCTGCCCGCCGACCGCGTTGTAGTCGTCGGAATACGCCCGCTGCACACACTCCCGGTCGGCACCGTAACGCTGTATCGCGTGCTCCATAAGCCCCGCGCTGGTCGTGCAGCCCAGTACGGCTTGCGACACCCTCACTTCCTGCGACCACGCCGATGAGTCCGATGAGTCGGCGTGGTGGTTCACGCACCCAGTCATCCAATCCACGGCCTCCGGGGGTGGCAGGATCACCCGGAAGCCACCCAGTTCTTCCTGAGTGGCGGGTCGCAGCACCCGGTACTGACCGGGGGATACCTCGGTCCACGCACTTTTCAGCGACTCGGGCGGCAGGTGGTATTCCTCGCTGTGGTTCCCGCCCTCATCGGTGGCACCGGGAGGTGTGTCCCGCCAGTCCGGAGCCGACTCCGGTGGATCGGCAGCGGCGGCGGGCTGATCATGGTGGTGAGAGACCGAACCCGAGGGGCCATGACCAGCTACCGTCCCCTCCGGCGATTCCGGTTCGGGTGACCCCGGTAGCACCGCCGCCCCCGAGTTTCCCTGGGCAGCCCGCGAAGCTACCTCGGTTGAATCGATATCCGAGCCGGCACAAGCGGTAAGCACCAGCGCAACAACCAGCCATGCCCCACGCGTGCGACCCATACGACCACTCCGTTCGACATGTTCGACAGGGGCCCGTAGGGCCGATAACCCTGGCAAAAGCCAGCAAGAGCACCCTAGCTCACCAATTTTCAAATATCAACAGTAATTTTAAATAAATTTGCTTCACACCCGTGGGAGCAGGGAAACGCAGGCAACGGTGGTGGCCACCCATACCCACGAGCCCCGAACACTCCCACCGCCTGCTCACCACCGCCAGCGGCATCTCAAGCGCGTTACGCTGGGAAAACCCCTGGTATGGATCACTCCAATCGTAAGTCAGTCTCATCACGCATGTCGCGACAGCGAACTCGCGACACCGAACCGGAGATGGTGCTTCGGCGGGAGCTCCACCGCCGCGGTCTGCGCTACCGGGTGGGTTACCCGGTGCCGGGTAACCCGAGAAGGTCAATCGATATAGCGTTCGTCGGACTCCGTCTCGCCGTCTTCGTGGACGGGTGCTTCTGGCACGGCTGCCCTACACATGGAACATGGCCGAGGAACAACGCCGAGTGGTGGAAAAACAAGATCGAGGCGAACCGCAGGCGCGACACCGACACCGATCGCCTCCTTCGGGAAGGCGGCTGGGAACCCCTGCGTCTCTGGGAGCACGAGATCGTGACCGCAGCCGACCGCGTGCAGATGGCGTACATCCAGCGCCTACGGTCCATCAGACCAAGGGCACCCGGAGTCGTGGATTCCCCGCCACTTGCCGATGAGCAGCCCCAACCGCTCGGTCGCTGAGATTGCACATCCTGTGCCTACAGTGGAGATTGTGTCACCGGGTTCCCCATAATGACATCCAAGTAAGTTGTGGGCGTACTACGGTCTGCTCTGGAAAGCGAGGTACAAGGGATGTCAAGAACCATGCGGTCGATCGACCTGTTCGCCGGAGCAGGTGGCTTGTCTCTGGGGTTCGAGCTGGCCAATGACGAAATGGTCGATCTCAGGTTCGAGCCGGTACTGGCTGTCGAGCACGATCCCGCAGCCGCGCTGACCTACAAAACCAATTTCGGAGTGGGGGTATACGACAGTGACATCGAGGGATTCGATCCAATCACCTACCCGGACGCGGAAATCATCGTCGGTGGCCCTCCCTGCCAGGGTTTTTCCCCACTCGGTCGCGACAGGGACGACAAGTCTCGTACCCGGTTGAATGCACTCTGGGAGCATTACCTGTCCGCGGTTGAGCAAGTAAAACCGCTGGCTTTTGTAATCGAGAACGTCCCGGAGTTCCAAAAGTCCTCCGAGTTCGATGAACTACGCAGACGGATGGCATCACATCCTATCCTCAGGAAGTACGGATATGGATTCGGAGTGTTGAACGCGGCAGACTACGGAGTGCCTCAGAGCAGGCGTCGCGGTATCTTCGTTGCCGTAAGAGGCCGGAAGGTTCCATGGCCCCCACCGCCCACACATGGACATGGTCCCATTGGACAGGAACCGGTTCAAACAGTGCGTGATGCCATCGGGGATTTACCACCTATTCCGACGACCGACCAACCTGTCATCAGAAACGGTTTGCAAGATCTGCATATTCGGAGGAACCCTCGCCCGGCCTCGCTGGAACGGTACCGGGCTATCCCCGAGGGAGGAAACCGGTTCGATCTCCAGCGGGTACGGCCTGACTTGACCCCTGCGTGCTGGGCCAACAAACCAACAGGTACCACCGATGTCATGGGTAGACTGTGGTGGAACCGACCGAGCTTCACGATCCGTACCGAGTTCTACAAGCCCGAGAAGGGTAGATACTTGCACCCCAGAGAAGACCGCCCCATCACTCATCGGGAGGCAGCCCGTCTCCAAACCTTCCCAGATACATTTATTTTTGAGGGGACCAAGATTGAGATTGCCCGCCAGATCGGCAATGCTGTGCCCCCGTTATTGGGTAAAGTAATTGCTCTCCATACCGCCCAACTCCTTCGTTCCATATGACTGGAAATCAATACATAATAGGCTGTTGCAGAAACCGTACTTTTAATTTTATATAGACCAATGGGCACTACCGTAGATCCTGAACTGGACACAGTCGCTAAAGAACTAATGGGAATTCAGAATTTTGAAAGTCGAGTCGCTGCTGTGCTTCGAGATATACTAGATCAGCTATATGATGGTCAACGCAGTGGCCGGTACAAATGGGACCAACTTCATAAAACAGAAAAGACCCACTGTGGAACCCTGGTAGAGATAAACATGCAGCGGGAGTTCCGGTTTACTGACGGGGACAAACTAGACTACAAGATCGCAGGAATCGAGGTAGACTGTAAGTATTCACAAAGGCTTGGAGGCTGGATGATACCTGTAGAAGCTCAAGGCGAATTGTGCTTACTTATATGGGCTAATGATTCTAAAGCTGAATGGACATTGGGCTTAGTTAGAGCACTCAGAGAGATTCTTACCAAGGGTAGCAACAGGGACCGAAAAGTTACTCTAAGCCGGGATGGAATGTCAACTATACGCTGGCTCTTCTACGATAGCGAACTCCCACCCAATGTCCTTCTCAAGATATCCGATCGGGACATAAGTCATATCATGGAGCCGAGGTCTGGAGCAGAAAGGATCAGGAGGCTCTTCCGTACCGTGCAAGGTCAAAGAATCGGACGCGGTGTCGTGGCCACAGTTGCTCAACAAGCCGACTACATGAAACGTATCCGGGCTAATGGTGGGGCCCGTAGCCAGCTACAAGCAGAAGGAATCATCATTCTTGGCCAGTATGAGACACACAGGGAAATTGCTCGCGGACTTGGACTCCCATTACCAGCCAAAGGTAAATCGGTCAGTGCTCGCGTTCATCCGGCAGAGCCGGGTAGCAGCAACTCCGTGTTGATCAATGGCTCTTTGTGGCGTTTGGCAACCGAAAACGACTTGGAGACAATGGCTCCAGATATATAAAAAGTAAATGATGGGCTGAGGTACCAAGATCACAACGCTTGGTGCTTTTCAACATGTGGGTGGCGAGGGTGATCTTTTGTAGGGACTGAGGGTCCTGCGGGCGAGCCGAAGTATGGTAGGAGGGCGCTGAGCGCGGCGGCGTAGCCGAGCGGGATTGGGACGGCGTTGCCTATCCACTTCGACAACTGTGTTCGCGTGGCGGGATGGCCCGGTGTGGGTTCGAAGCGGTAGGTGTCCGGGAAGCCCTGCAGCCGGGCCGCTTCGGCATGGGTCAGTGTGCGCGGCTCAAGAGGATGAACGAAGCGGCCTCGCCCTGGTGTCGTGTAGCCGGTGGTTATCGTCGGTGCCGGCTGGTCTGCTCGCATGCGCCCATATGTTGAGGCGTAGGTGGTTCCGTTGCGGTGACAGTCGGGGCGTTCCTCGAGCGAAAGATCGTGCTCGTCGTTCTTGAAGAGCCACCCGATGCGGTCCCTGTTCTTCTGTGTCAGCTCCGTGGGTTGATGCAGCGACGGATCGTGTGAGAGGCACTGCTCACCGCCGATGGCCCACATCACGGAGCGGCAAGTCGACTCGTGCAGAGCCTCAGCTACATCTGGGAGGGGCACAAGCCTGCGCCCATTCACGGGCAGTTGAGCAACCAAAAAATGGCGCCGACGTGTCTGTGGCCACCCCAGGTCATGTGCGGCCAGCACGCCATCGGTGACTAGGTATCCGTGTGCCTCAAACAACGCACGCGCGCTATCTACTATGTGGTCCTTGTCGTGCAGCACCGAGACGACGTTCTCGATGAGAACTGCCCGCGCTCGTGATGCCAGCGCAAACGCCACCGCACCCAAATACAGATGATTCCGCCGATCGTTGCGCCGAGTGTGGTTGTTCAGGTTGGAGTGCCCCTGACACGGTGGCCCAGCGACAACCAGGTCCACATCTGCACAGCACTGAGCCAGGTCGGAATCAAGCAGCTCCGGAGCGTACACGAACGCGGCATCTAGACCCTCTCCTCGCACGCGGTAGTCGACCAGACCCTGCACCGACTCATCAACCGTTCGCCGCGCATCGTGGTTGCGAGCGAAGACAGCCAGGGCATCGCCGTCGGCATCAACAGCCAGTTCGCAGCGAACCTGGTGTCCCATTTCCGCCGCCGCGAGCATTGTGCCAGCCGTCAGCCCGCCCACGCCGCAGAACAGGTCAACCACTCGAACCGGGCCGAGATCATCCCCGTTTCGTTCACTGCCAGTGGTCGCAAATGGGGCTGCGCCGGCGAGCACTGCCTTCCACCACGCGCCCTGAGGATCGGTGCGCGCCTCCTCCTCAATGGCACAGGCAAGCTCCTCGCTGATTACGGAATCTGCACGCAGGTCAATCGCCGAAGTCATTCGGTAATCGCCGACGGTGAACACCCGATGCAGCTGGCGCGACATCGTCGTAGCAGAGCTCATGTCGATTGCGGTTGTGTCAATTGAAGACACCACAGTTCGTCCACCAATGCATCAGCGGTCTTGTCGTCAAGCATTGCGGGTACCACGTTGACCAGCGTGCGGTTCAACTGCTTGGCGAACTCACGCAGCGGCCCCGTGGACAAACGTGTCGCTTCGTCGGCTTGACACCGCACCATGGCCCGCACTAGGGGGGGATGCTCACCGGCCACCACTCGCAGAATGTGGCTGCGCCAGAAGTCGGTGCCTTCGCGCACGGCACCCGCTAGATGCGCGTGCGGCATCCCGCCCAAACAGCGCACCCGCAGGAACATCCGCGTCGGCACACATTCGGACTGTCTCTTGCCATTCACGTAGAGGCCGAGTTTCCTCGGTATGGTAATCGTGCCCCCGTCTTCGATCACGGCTGTGAAATTTTTGGACTCTCGCCAGGCCGCGAAGTTCCACACATGAGCCAGCGCGACGTAGCGCCAGAAGCCCGGGTCGTCGAGCGCGGCCGGTTCTGCTTGTGATTTGATAACTGCCTCAAACAAGTGGGCTGCGGCCTCGCCTTCCACCTTGTCCTGGTCAGAGATGTTCGGGACACCGTCAGAATCGCTTGTCAATCCGGCGAGCAGTTCAATACGCTCCCGGGCCCGCTCAAACGGGTCGGTATCAATGTGAGTTCCGCTGCCTGTCCAGCCGATGCGGTCTTTGATGTCGTCCACCAGGTTGCCAAGCACCCGAGTACCGTTTCGATGCATTCGTCGGATGCGTTCCTCTGCTGCCTCAATTGCGATGCTAAGTGGCAGGTGCGGATACATCAGTTCTGACCGCTTTTTAGCGACGAGATAGCTGCTTTGCGCAACTTGAACTGATCCTGAGCAGTCGCAATGGCTTTGCTGGGATCGTCCACACAGTCGCGCGCCAGCATATTCAACTCGTCGTCGCTCGCTCTGCTACCCGCGAGCATGCGCAGGATGCGGCCGAACAGGCTCTCACGCAGGTCGTCCAAACGAATCTCTGCCGAGCCACCCAACTCGGTGCGGCATTTATTTAACACCGCCGATATGAACTCGACGAACAGCCAGCGCTGCAGCATGTCCGCTTCGGCCGATCCGGACTGGGTGTCAATGGTCCGAAGCAGCTCCTCATCAACCCAGAACGTGCAGACATCAGCACTTTCACGGTCGGCATCGGTCACGTTGCCATCGAATACGGCATACGTGACAGTCCCATCGGGTAAGCCCAACTCTGAGCGTTTTTGTTCATTGAGTAGCTGGGGCCGGAACAGCTCTGCGTCGTCCATCGTTTTGACGCGAAAACGAACGTGCGCCAGCCAAGTGCCGACACGCCACGGAGCGAGGGCCTTGCGACGTTCCTGGGGGAGCGTTTTTACAAGTGCTATGTAAGCGTCAATCGTTACGCCGTGAGTAGCACAGCGGAATATCTCGGGCCGTCCACCTGCTTGGGCCAAGTCAAGCCGAGGTTCAGGCGACAGCTCGCTCGGATTTGCCAGGGAATGTCGGAAGACAACCCCGCTCAACTTCAAGTAACCAGATCGCGCCGCTACCACCACACAGGTGTCCTCCAGCCGCAGACCCGTACGGATCACCCCTTCACGCAGACGCCTCACAAAGTGCACGTGCTGACCCGAGGGCATCCAGTTGAGAATCACAGCGCATTGTTGAAAGTCGTCACGAACCGACACCGATCCACCCGCAGTGCACTGCTGCGACCCGAACTGCAACACCGAGTCGGCAAAGAGCCCGTCGAGCCGAGGGTCAATCCGATACGGACGGATTGACCGTTGCTCGCGGCTCACTTGCTTTGACTCATTTCATCGGCCACCAAGTTTGCTTCGACACTCAACTCACCGGACCAATCGGGGTTGTAGGGGTCGCTTTCGTAAGTGAACTCAACAGTCTCGTCCGACCGCAGCCAGCCCCGGTACGTGTTTGCAAAGGATGCGACTTCCTCAAAGCCGTCCGGCCCAAAGACGAGCAAATCTTCTTCATGGGTCTCCTTACGATCGGCCCCTTCAAACTGGTACCGCACCCTCACCTCAATCAGATCACCCTCGTCTGAGGTCAACTCATAGTGTTGACTGAAGCCGATCGATGCCTTTCCGACCAGGCGGACCTGACCATCGGGAGCGGTTTCCAAGGACCCACCCGGATGGATAACGAATGGCCGCTGCTGAGATTTCGGCCCCTCCGCCGACCCGGGGCCCCGCACGCTGCCTTCAAGTTGGCGAGCCAGCTCATCCCAGACGGGCAGCTTCAGCTCACGATCCGGCTTGGGCTTCGGCTTGATGTCTCTGCGGAACTTATCAACATGCTGCTTGATGCGCTTAAGCACCGTCTTGGCCAAAGTTGCCGACTCTGATGGCAAATCGCCCGAGCTTCCGTCGGTTTGCCACGCATCATGCGCCTTCGGCTCCGTGTCTCGCAGCATGTCGTCAGCTTCGTCCGAGGCCACGAAAGTGCCGCGAATATGTGGCGGCACACGAGCTGCCTCAAAGTATTCCACCACCATGCGCGGGCCGCGCACGAGTGCCACGAGACTGCTGTGTGACACCTCGGCAGCCATCGGGTCACCCGTCCCTACGAGTTCACCGCCTGCCGACTGCGCAGTCCTGGCAGCGCCGCCTGTGCCTAAACCGGTGCCCACGACAGGGAAGGACCAGCCGTCAGGGTCACTTGCCAACGCAACCGTGCCCGGTTGTCTCACACGCCCGATTGGATCCAGACTGTGCTCGCGATAATGGTCTCGCCTGGCATCAAGTGGTGTCAGCGCATTGTCGAACGTGTCCAGGAATGCCCTCAGGTCAGGGTTCTGCTTCGGCCTCGGGTGCCGCTCGCCCTCTTCGCTCGTCTCGTCAGTGACCGACACCTCGAAAGCCACATCGTTGTCACACAGTGCCGGCCACCAAAAACGCTCGGTGGCACGCAGCAAACCGTCGGCATCAACGGTTGGATCAATCACCAGCAGCGTGGTGCCCAGCTCAGCCGACACGCTCGCGTTGCGAATCGCTATGCCAATCTCCTGGGCTACTTCGTCAGCTTCTTCGTTCTCGTAAGGCCTACCCCCGTCGCCGGTTGAGCGGGCGAACCAGCGGGTGCCGTTAAAGCTGTTTCCTTCCAGGCTATGGCTGCCCCAGTAGGTCATGCCCAGCAGACGGCGAGTCACGCCAGAGTCATCGGGCTGTTCCGGAAAGCACGTATAGGCCACTACGGTGCGAATCGCCGAGCCGCGAATCAATCCGGCCTTGCCGTATCCGTAGGAGCCGCCCCTGCTTGAGGTTGAGGGCGTTATTCCCAACGAGCACATCGCCTTGAACAGCTTGGACCGGTCGCCGTGCCAAGGGCCGTTCATCCCGCCCCCGTGTTCCTCCGACAGCTCAAGCAGTCGCAACGGGGTAGCCTGTTGCCTCAAGAGCGACAGGCAGTCCTGCTCACTAAGACCAAGCATCCGGCGGCCTTGCTCGCCGTGCTCCATACCGACTGCGTCAACCCGATCGGCCAAATCGTCTAAGCCGAGCACCTTGACGAATCGCTGACGATCATCGCCCTTGAGTTCGCGGAACCGAAACCGCACCGCGAAATTCTCTCGCCCCCCCCCCCCCCCCCCCGTTGTCGCTGATGTAGCGCTCACGCGCCGCGTCCCAGGAGTTCTGAATGGCCTCACGCACCAGCAACACTGCTGCGCCGGGAACCGGGTCCGCAGCGAAGACACCAGGTTGCTTAACCGTCTCGTTCTTGAACTCCTTGGAGAAATCACCGCTGACGGCAGTGGAGCCAGCATTGATCTTCTCCCAGAACCATCGCTCACTGCCCGACATCGGGCACCCGTTCTCTCATGCTCGCCATGTCGTTCAACATTTTGCCACAGGGGGTACCACCCTCGATGTGCCGAATACTGAAGGTAGTTCCGCCTTGTGGGGGTCTGGTAGGACTTTCACCACTTGGAAACTGTAGCTCGGAACAAGTCCATCTGAGCGGCCACATGAGCCTGAGCCATGGCAGAGCAGGCTCCCCGGTGATTGCGACAGAGAACTCGCGGCACCGAAACGGAGGTGCGATATCCAGCGGGGTTGGCGAGAGTGCTCCGGTTGCCCTGCCCATTACGAAGTTGGCCTACTGATCGGGCGACCCAGGATTTTGCTTGCGTGGTGGTTGGAAGGGTGTATGGTTGGGAGATCGCTCGGAGGCGGTGAGCTTTGCCTCCCTTGGATAAGGTTTATTGAAGGGGCTGGCAGTGTCGAAGAGCGGGTCATTTGATGAAACCAGGCGTTTGGCCCTGTTGAAGCGATTGGGTGAGCAGTTGGGAGAGGAGGAGGCTGAGACATTGATGGAGTCCCTCCCACCAGTTCCCTGGGATCGCCTCGCCACCAAGGACGACCTGAAAGCCTTGGAGGAACGGCTACTACACGAGGTGAACAAGCTCCGTGTTGAAATGTTCGGTGAGTCCGGCAGGGTCGACAGCCGCTTCGAGAAAGTCGAGAGCCGCTTCGACATGGTCGACAGCCGCTTCGAGAAAGTCGAGAGCCGCTTCGACATGGTCGACAGCCGCTTCGAGAAAGTCGAGAGCCGCTTCGACATGGTCGACAGCCGCTTCGAGAAAGTCGAGAGCCGCTTCGACATGGTCGACAGCCGCTTCGAGAAAGTCGAGAGCCGCTTCGACATGGTCGACAGCCGCTTCGAGAAAGTCGAGAGCCGCTTCGACATGGTCGACAGCCGCTTCGAGAAAGTCGAGAGCCGCTTCGAGAAGGTCGAGGCCGAGATGAAGGCTATGGAGGGGAGGTTGACGCTTCAGATGTCCAACCTCGCCCGTACCGTAATCTTCGCCATCATCGGCTTTTCGCTGGCGACCATCCTGTCGGTAGTTGGTATGGGCCTGGCCATCGCACTCACCTAAACCTCAAAACAGATCAATGGCTTGGCCACAAGAGCCTCGTGGCACTGAGCCAGCGTTGAGAATACATGTTATGTAAAGTATTTTATGTAAAGTCATATCATTTACGCAAAGTCTGCTTATCAATCGCTAGATAGCAGCTCGACCGGCGCTGAGACCGCCATCTACGTAGATGACCTGGCCGGTCACGTAGCGGGCGTCGTTGGAGGCCAAGAATCCCACCACGTCGGCAATGTCGTCGGGCCGACCGGTTCTGCCCAACGGTACGGCCCGGGCTCGCTGCTCGCCCCGCTCACCCTCGTGGTTCTTCTTGGTGCCCTCGGCGACAATCGTTCCCGGTCCGACGGCGTTTACCCGGATTCCTTTCGGTCCCAGTTCGAGCGCGGTCTGGCGGGTGAAGCTCTCCACTCCGGCTTTGGATGCCGGGTAGATACCCACCCCTGGTGAGTTGGAGTACGCGGCGCTCGACGACAGGTTCACTATGGCTGCACCCGGGCCCATCAACGGAGCCAGCGCCTGGGTGCAATAGAACGTGCCCATAAGGTTCACCTGCAACACCCGCTGCACATCCTCGGCGGTCATGGAGTCCAGATCGGCAAAAATCCAGATGCCGGCGTTGTTCACCAGCACATCCACCCGATCCAAGGACTCGGCCAGCGCGACCACCGAAGCGGGATCGGAAACATCGCACTGCCGCCACTGACCGCCCGCTGCGCCCTCTGGTGCAGTCTCGATGCCTTCTGCGGCACCAGTACAACCGCTGAGCATGGTTGCGGTGGCCGCCGCGCTGCCAGGATTCTGGTCAACCGCAACAACCTGGTAACCATCGGCCGCCAACCGCTGCGAGATCGCCCGCCCCAGCCCCTGGCCGGCCCCGGTTACTACTGCTGTTGCCACGGATGTTCCCATAACCCCAGCATGGCAGATCGACCGGGGCCGGTTGCTACGGTCCCGATGTGCATCACCAGCGCCGTTTCCACCGCTACGGCGGTGAACAACGGCACCGGCATGCTTGCCCACCCCCTTCCGATGGGCATCACCAGCACCATTCCTACCGCTGGGTGATGCTCGGCGCGCTGTGGATGGTGTACTTCTCCTTCGGTCTGGCGGTGTTCTCCATGGCCCCGCTGGTGGAGGTCATCCGCGAAGACCTGAACATGAGCAAGGGAGCCATGGGCAGCGTGCTGGGGGCATGGCCACTGGTGTACCTCGTGGCTGCGCTCCCCGCGGGCGCTCTGGTGGACCGGTTGGGGCTGCGCCGTTCGCTGGGAATGGCAACGGTGATCATCTCGGCCTCCGCTCTTTTGCGCACGGTGGCCGGGAGCTTCATCGAGATGTTCGGAGCGGTGGCGGTGTTCGGGTTCGGCGGACCACTGGTGTCGGTGGGGGCCCCCAAGCTGGTCAGTTTGTGGTTCGACAAAAAGGAGCAGGCCCTGGCCATGGGCATAACCATGACCGCTCCGGCCCTCGGCGGTGTGCTTCCCCTGACCACCGCCAACAGCCTGTTGATGCCCGCGTTCGACGAGAGCTGGCGGGCGACGCTGATGGTGTACGCCCTCATCACCGTATTGGTGATCGCCGTCTGGCTGGTGGCCGCCGCAGTGGGCGGGCGGATCGCTCCCGGTGTCGATGGCAACACCGATCCCGCTCCCGGATTCTCGGGCGCGTGGCACCTGCTGAGCCGTCCGGCGGTGAGGATCATGCTGATGCTGGCCGTGGGGATGTTCCTCTACAGCCACTCCCTCAACGGATGGCTACCCACCATCATCGAGGATCAGGGATTCTCCAGCTCGGTGGCCGGTTACCTGGCCGGCACGGTGATCGCCCTGGGCATCATCGGAGCGCTTTTCGGGCCGCGGTCAATACCCGAAAACGACCGGATCGCCGTTTTGGCCTCAACGTTCGCTCTGTTCGGAGCGGCAACCATCCTGCTGGGGGCCGGGATCAGGCCGACCACCTTCATCGGGCTGGCCATCATCGGTCTGGGCAAGGGGTTGGCCGTGCCCATCGCCCTGCTGGTGATGATGCAGCTTCCCGGCGTTACCCAACGCAACATGGGCGCGGCCGGAGGTCTGTTCTTCACTGCGGGCGAGGCCGGGGGCGTGACCGGTCCGATCCTGTTCGGTGTCCTCTCCGATTTCGGGGGATCCGCCGCCGGGTTGCTTCTGCTCACCGCAGTGGCCATCGCCACCGCGGTACTGGCCCTGTTCCTCCGCTCAGAAATGGCTCGCTCCCTCAAAAAGCCGCCCACACCCCGGCCGTAAATGAGCTGTTGCCAAGCTACGTGCCCCGACCGGCGATGAGCTGTTGCCAAGCTACGTGCCCCGACCGGCGATGAGCTGTTGCCAAGCTACGTGCTCCGACCGGCGATGAGCTGTTGCCAAGCTACGTGTTCCGACCGGCGATGAGCTGTTGCAGGGCATCCTGGTCGCTCACCAGTTTGGATATCAACCCCTCGTCCACGTTGGCCACGATTATCTCCCCCACCTCATCGGATACCGATGTGAAAAAACCCAGATCCTTCATGCCCGCTGTCTGGCGGTAATTGTCATCGGTCGGGGTCAGGTACTGGACCGACACCGCGTTGTAGCGCCGGATCAAATACAGGTGCATCAGCGCCATCAGCCGCTTGCGGCGCAGCGCCGGGCTGTGGGTGTTCTGGTCCCGCACCGACAAGATGGCCCTTCCCCGCCGATCGTGCAGCACCCCGAACACCACATCGGCCAAATCTTTGTCGCTGCTGAGCACGGCCAGTTCTAGAACCTCGGAACCGGCGGTATAGGGCCGCAGCCTCACCTTGAGATCGCTGTTCACGCCGTTGTGCACGGCCCACCGCTCCAGCCATGCCTCCAGCTCCCGGGTGGGAACCTCGGTCTGGACCAGGTGCTGGAACTGGGTTGAACCCTTACCCATGGCGCGGGTGGTGGCGGTGCGCCCCGAACTGGCCATGAGCGCAGCGTCCAGACGGGGACCACCCACCAGAGTTTGCGGTGTCCTGTACGGGGAATCCACCAGGCGGAACTTCCTTTGGAGCCGGGCCAGAGCCAGCATCCCGTCCTGCTGGAGGGAGGCGGCGAACTCCTCACCGGCCATGCCGTCCACCTGGTGACCGCCGTAGGTGATGAAGTTGAAGACGAACCCCATCCGGCCCAGCTCGGTGGGGAACTCCCGCATCTCGTCCTCGCTCATACCGGTGGTGTCCCAGTTGAACGACGGCGACAGGTTGTAGGCCAGCATCTTGTCGGGATACACCGCGTGGATGGCCTCGGCGAACTCCCGGGCATCGTCGAGATCGGCAGTCTTGGTCTCCATCCACAACAAGTCGCAGAACGGGGCCACCGCCAGCGACTTGGCCACTGCGTAGGGTATGCCGCCCTGCACCTGGTAGTAGCCCTCGGTGGTGCGGGCCACCTCGGGATCCCAGGCAACATCCAGACCGAGTTCGATGGCCCGGGAGTGGGCGGTGGCGGTGTCAACGGTACCGGCGAAGCTGAGCCATTCCTCCACTCCCACCCCAAAGGTCTCCCCCTCCGATGATCGCAGCGTCAACTGGTCGGCCACCGCTTGGGCGTAGGTGGCCAGGCCCGCAGTCCGGTGCCAGGCTTCAGCCAGGGCATCGGAAACCCGATCCACCGCGTCGTCGGGCCGGGGATCGGACGAAGCGTGATAAGCCACCATCGCCTTCTCAATCATCCGGCCGACCCCCGACTGATCCAGCCATGCCGAGGCCCGGGCGTAACGGCTCTCGGGTACGGCGTAAAGAAGATGCCCGTTGACCCCGTCCACCCCGGCCTCGGCGAGGCGGCGCAGCACGGCCAGGTAGGCATCCTTGTACGAGGGAACGAACGGCTGGGTGGCACCCATGATGAACGGCTGGTCGCGCTCGTCGGTGCCACCGTCCAGCAGGTTGGCGGCTTCGGCATCGGTGCGGGCCACGATGATGCCGGCCACCCCCATCACATCGAGCTGGAACCGGGCCGCGTTGAGCCGCTTGATCTGCTCGTCGCACGGCACCAGCACCTTGCCGCCCTGGTGACCGCACTTTTTGAGTCCGGGCTTCTGGTCCTCGATGTGATAACCCGGCACCCCGGCCTCCACGAAGCGACGGATCAGATTGCGAACATGGGGATCCCCGCCGTGACCGGTGTCGGCATCGGCGATGATAGCGGGGGTGAAGTCGATCATCGAAGTGGTCTGGCGTTCCGAAACGCTCATACGGGAGCGGGCGAACTGCTGGTTCCGGTCGGCGGTCAGAAGGGCCCGAACCAAACCGGCCGCTTCGTCGGGCACCATGCTCAGCGGGTAGCTGGCCAGGTCGGGGCCGGGATCCTCGTGCAGGGACCCCTTGGCCGACGTGGCCCAACCGCCCAGGTAGATACCCTCGATCCCCGCTCGTTTCATGGCCACCGCCTGGCCCGGCGAGTACGGGCCGAACGTGGAGATGCACCGCCCCTGGTCGAACAACTCCCTCAACCGGGTGTAGAAGCGCTCGGCCGCAACTCGGGCTACGGGGTAATCCTGGGGAATCGACCCCCGCTGCTCCACCACCTGGCGGGCCGAGTACAGGCGGGTCAACCCCTCGAAGCGGGGCGAGGCCATCCACTCCTGAGTGGATCGAACCTCGGAATCCAACGAACCGGCAGCTTTGACGGCCATGTTGATACCTCATTTGGTGGGTGGATTTGGGTGGGTGGCAAAAGACTGATCAGCAACCCTCAGCGCGGTGATGAGTTTGTCGATGATGGTCGTTTGTTGGGTAACAAAAGACTGGCCACCGACACTACCGGGGGCCAAGCGGGAAGTGGTGACGATTTTTCCCCTTCTCACCTTCGGCACCCGCCACCACGGGTCATAGCCTGAAGCAGTGCCCGAGATCTACCGGACATTGGGAAGGCTGGAAGTTGCCGATCCGCTGGCTGCATTCGTCCACGACCGGCTCGCCCCGGGCACCGGAGTGAGTCCCGAGCAGTTCTGGCCGGCATTCGAGCAGGTAGTCACCCATTTCGGACCCAGTGCACGGAAAAGTCTGGAAGAGCGCGAAGCCTTGCAGGCCCAGATCGATGCCTGGTACCGGTTCCAGGGAACCGGCCCGGCCGGCCCGGAGGAAACGGTTGCCTTCTTGAGCTCGATCTCGTACCTGGTTGATGACCCCGAACCGGTGCGGGTGACCACCACGGGGGTCGATCCCGAGATCGCGTCGATGGCCGGGCCGCAACTGGTGGTGCCGCTGGACAACGCTCGCTACGCCCTCAACGCGGCCAACGCCCGCTGGGGCAGCCTGTACGACGCCTTCTACGGCACCGACGCAATCGATGAATCCGGCGGGGCGGGGCGGGGCGGGGCGTACAACCCGGCGCGGGGCCAAAGAGTGATAGACCGGGTCCGGGCTCTGCTGGACACCCATGTTCCCCTGGGGACCGGATCGCACGCCGACGCGGTGGCATACACGGTGGCCGATGGCGGGCTGAGGGTTGAACTGGCCAACGGAACCACAACGGCGTTGGCCAAAGCCGGGCAGTTCGCCGGCTACACCGGGGCGGCGACGGCTCCCACCACGGTACTGCTGCGAAAGCACGGCCTGGGGTTGGAGTTGGTGATGGATCGCCACCACCGCATCGGTCGGGACGACCCCGCGGGCATCTCCGATGTCCTGATGGAATCGGCCCTCACCACCATCATGGATCTGGAGGATTCGGTGGCCGCTGTGGATGCCGAGGACAAGACCCTGGCCTACGGCAACTGGCTGGGTTTGATGCAGGGCAACCTCACGGCATCGTTCACCAAGGGCGGTCGCTCCATGACACGGGGGCTAGCCGGTGACACCGCGGTAACCGACCCGTCGGGAAAACCGGAAACGGTGCGCCGCCGCAGCGTCATGCTGATCCGCTGCGTGGGTCTGCACCTGGAAACCGACATGGTGCGTCTGGACGGTCGGCCCATTCCCGAAACCATCATCGATGTGGCGATGGCCGCCTGGGGCGCCATTCATGATCTGAACGCAAGCGGCTCGCATCGCAACAGCATCACCGGGTCGGCATACATCGTGATGCCCAAGCTGCATGGTCCCCGCGAAACTGCGCTGATCCGCGACCTGTTGGCCTCAACCGAGGGGGCGCTGGGGATGGCCCCCAACACGCTGAAGATGGGGATCATGGACGAGGAGCGGCGCACCTCGCTAAATCTGCCCGCCTGCATCGCCGCAGCCTCCGAGCGGGTGGTGTTCATAAACACCGGGTTCCTGGACCGCACCGGTGACGACATCCATACCAACATGGAGGTCGGCCCAATGGTCCCCAAGGCGGAAATCAAGTCATGCCGGTGGTTGACCGCCTACGAGGAGGCCAACGTGGCAGCCGGGCTGGCCCTGGGACTGCCGGGACATGCCCAGATCGGCAAGGGCATGTGGGCACGGCCCGACGACATGGCCGCCATGCTGGACGAGAAGGGCAGCCACCCGCGCGCCGGAGCATCCACCGCGTGGGTACCCTCCCCCACCGCCGCCACCCTCCACGCGCTGCACTACCTGGACAACGACGTGGCCGCCCGCCAGGAGGAGCTGGCTCTATCCCCCGCAGATCGTGCGGGCGCCATCCGGGCCATGTTGACCCCCGCAGCGCTGGCCCCCGATCACCAGGTCTCCCCCGCCGAGATCCAGCGGGAACTGGAGAACAACGCCCAGGGCATCCTGGGCTACGTAACCCGATGGGTGGGCCAGGGCGTGGGCTGCTCCAAGGTGCCCGACATAAACGGTGTCGCCCTCATGGAGGATCGGGCCACGCTGCGGATCTCCTCCCAGCACATGGCCAACTGGCTCCACCACGGTCTGCTGTCCGAGGATCAGGTGATCCAGACCATGCACCGGATGGCCGCGGTGGTCGACAACCAGAACCGCGACGACCCCAACTACGAGCCCATGAGCGAGAACTTGTCCACCAGCATCCCGTTCAAGGCCGCCCTGGCATTGGTTTTCCAAGGCCGCGACCAGCCCAACGGCTACACCGAGGCCATACTCACCACCCACCGCCGCCACCAAAAAGCCACCCGCCGGACCGGATGAGCCGCTACAAGCCCCAGGGACTCAGGTCTATGTCGAGTTCTCGGAGCCGGTCGATGATAATGGGGGGATCCATGGTCAGAGCCGGCCAGTGATAGTCGTAGATTCTCTGGTTGAGCACGAATGCGATGTACTGGGACACCTGCTCGATGGTGAAGTAGATGCCCCGGCGACCGATGGATGCCTCGTAGGCTGCCCCGGTGTCACGGTTCAACACGAAATTCGTGTGGTCGCACATGTGTTTCATGTCGGTGCTCACCCAGTCCCAGATCACCTCGGTGCACAGGATCAGCGGCTCGAAGGGTTCGGCGGAGATCAGCTCGAAATCCTTGGACACCAGGGTGATGGGCTCCAACGTGTGGGCATCGTAAGTCCGCAGCTCGACTTCCTTGCCCCGGAAGTAAGGAGTCCACGAAACCCCGACACCCTCATGGGCACAGCCGATATAGCTGTGGAACTCCCCATCGATGTACATCTCCACCTGGCTGGGGAACGCCGAGAACGGCGGAGCCTTCAAGATGTCGCAATTGGGTGAGGTCTCGTCGATGACGAACACGATCCCCAGTTGCAAGAGTTTCAGCGCTTCCACCAGCCGCCGCCGCTCCATGCCGGTAGCGGCGTGCATGGCGGCCAGATTGGGGGCCCGACCGGTCTCCCCCCAATAGTCGAACACGAACTTGCGCAGCACCAAGGCATCCTCGGTCCATTCGATCTCAGGAACATGCTGGGGCACAGCTATATGGTAGAGGGCCGATCCTGGCCACCGAGGGCAGGCTCCACCGGGGGTCGCGATGGGTTGGTTTCGGTTTTGGGTTTTGGAATCAAATCACCTGCGCTAACCCCTGGAGCGATCACTCGGTGGAGCCTACCGTGGCAGTTGGTCCGGTTCCGGTGGTGGCCGATCAGCTCTGGTGAGGTCACCAGCAGTGTCGGGGGGAAGTGTGGCTGCTGGTCCGGTTCCGGTGGTGACCGATCAGGGTAACCTGCGAGGCGTGAGCAACCGTCCCGCCCCCATTCGCATAGAGGACCTGGTCAATCCGGTGCTCTCCCCGGAAATTGCCCAGATGATGGAGCAAACCGCTCCCATGGCCGAGCAGATCGAGTTGAGCCCCGAGGCCGTTATGGCCGAAGCCACCACCCGGACCGGGCTCAGCGATTTCGGGCCCGATGGATTCCGGGGCCCGCTCGAGGTGCTGTGCCGGTCCCTGGACACCGAGGCCGACCACTCCCCCATGGGCCGGGTGAGCAGCTTCAACCAACTGAGTGGCTTCGCCGCCAACCGGTTGCGGATCGAGCAGTACATCAAGGACCACCCCGACGCTCTGGAGGTGCCCGTGAACCGGCCCATCGTGATCGCCGGGCTACCGCGCACCGGCACCACCCACCTGCACAACCTCATCTCCGCCGATCCCGAGCTGCGCTCACTGCCCTGGTGGGAAGCCATGGAGCCGGTTCCCCCTCCCGAGGAGGCCGGAACCACCGAAGGCCGTATCGAGCGGGCCAAGAGCGGGCTGGCGATCCTCAACACGGCCATGCCCCACTACGCCCGCATGCACGAGATGACCTGGGATCACGTTCATGAGGAGATCCATCTGCTGGGCATCGACTTCTCCACCATGCTGTTCGACTGCATGGCCGTGATGCCCTCGTGGCGGTCCTACTACAAAGAGCAAGACCAGACCCCCCACTACGAGTACCTCAAGCGGATCCTTCAGGTGCTCACCCACCAGCGCCCGCCCCGGGAGCGATGGGTACTCAAATCCCCCCAGCACCTGGAACAGATAGGTCCCCTGATGAACGTCTTCGGCGATGCCACCGTGGTGTTCACCCACCGCGATCCGGTGTCGATCACCGCCTCCTTCGCCACCATGATCTGCTACTCGGCCCGCATGAGCGCCACCCATCCGGTGGATGTCCACGGTATCGGCCAATGGTGGGCCCAGCTCATCGAGGACATGCTCCGGTCCTGCACCGACGACCGGGACCTGGTGGCCCCGGAGCAGTCCATGGACGTGCTGTTCCACGAGTTCATGGCCGGTGACGTGGCCATGGTGGAGCGCATCTACGACCGGGCCGAACAACCCTTCACCCCGAAGGTCAGGGCGGCCATGGACGCATACATGGTCGACCATCCCCGGGACCGGCACGGCCGGGTGATCTACGACCTGACCGACTTCGGCATCGACCCCGCCGAACGCCGCAAATCGCTCAACTTCTACACCAACCGGTTCGCAGTACAACCGGAGTCCTAAACCCGCCGAACGCCGCAAATCGCTCAACTTCCACATCAACCGGTTCGCAGTACAACTCGAGTCCTAAACCCGCCGAACGCCGCAAATCGCTCAACTTCCACACCAACCGGTTCGCAGTAGAACCGGAGTCCTGACCTCACCGGGGGGATTGCGAACCGGGGTGGGGTGGATTATCGATGAGGCAGGTCGTCGATCAACTGCCGGTTGGCTCGCACGAAAATACCCTCGGCGGTAGCGGTCACCACCCCGGCGTGAACCATTTCGCCGGATACGTACAGTTTTCGCCCCTCGCTGCCCGCTGGCCAGGCCCGCAGGGCGACATCGCTCAGCAGCGGCGTGGGCCGCCGGTACACCACCTTCAGCGTGCCGGTGTAGCCACCCCGCTCGTTGACCACGTTGACCACGCCCAGCAGTTCGTCGAACACCTCGGCAATGATCCCCCCATGGACCAGGCCCGGCGGGCCGGCGTAGACCGCGGGCAGGTTCATCCGCCCGTGAACCTCGGCACCTTCCACCCAGAACTCCACCGGGGGCGATACCGGGTTCAACCGGCCGATGATCGGGCTGTAGGGAAAGAAGGTCATCGGGTCGCGGGACTCGAACCCGGCCTCCAGGTCGCCCATGACCCCCTGGCGGTGGTGCCCCTCCATCTGCTCGGCCTCGACCAACAAGGCGGCTTGTTCCAGCAGATCGGTGGCCCGGGCGACGGCATCGCCGGTGGCCGCAGTGACCCGTACCGCGTTCAGCACCCGGCGGGCGGCACCGGCCAGGGCCAACCGTTCGGCACCGGCCCCGTAATCGGAGCCGGAAGCGGCGCTGGGGGCCTCCCAGAGGGGCTGCTCGCTCAAGTGATCAAGAAGACCGGGGGCTGAAGAGACTCGAGAAACCGGAGGCCGTCAGGCTGATTCGTAGCCGTATTCGACCACGAAGTCGGTGCCCGGCAGCCCCGGTGTGACCTGCCCGGCCCGCCAGCCGCCGTCCACGCTCAGCTCGGCACCTGTCACGTAAGACGCCTCGTCGCTGGCCAGGAACAGGGCGGCATGGGCGATCTCGACGGGCTCGCCGATACGGGGAATGGCCTGGAACTGGTACGGTTCCTTCTCGGCCCGGGGATCGTTGGTGGGGTTGCCCATCGGGGTGTTGACCCCACCGGGGTGAATGGAGTTGACCCGGATGTCGAACCGACCCCACTCGATGGCGGCGGTCTTGGTCATACCCCGGATGGCCGACTTGGAGGCGGTGTAGCTGATGAGACCGTTCTTGGACTGAAGGCCGTCGATGGAGCTGATGTTCACGATCGAGCCGCCGCCGGCCATCCTCATGGGCCCCAGCACCGCCTTCATGCCCAGGAACGTGCCCACCTGGTTGACATTGATCACCTTCATGTAGTCGTCGAGGGTGGTGTCCTCGATGGCTGCGGGCATGATGATGGCCGCGTTGTTCACCAGAACCCGCAGAGGTCCCATGGCGGTGGCCGCGTCCACCGCCGCCGCCCAATCGGCCTCACTGGATACATCCAGGTGAACGTAGTGGGCTTTGTCGCCGATGCCGGCCGCCACCTGCTGGCCGGCGTCGTCGAGGACATCACCCAGAACCACCCTGGCCCCCTCGGAGGCGAAAAGCCGGGCCTCGGCCTCCCCCTGCCCCCGGGCTGCTCCGGTGATGATTGCTACCTTGCCGTCCAACCGTCCCATCTCGGCACCCTCTCCTTCGGTGTTACCGCGCTGCTTGCCGAGCCACCCTACCTGCTTTACCGAAATCGCCCTAACCCGAGCCATCCCGGCCTTTCAAACCCAACCTCCCCAGGGTTACATCCATTGCGCCATATCTCGCAATATCTATTGCGCAATCTATTGCGCCATTCCCGGGTGCTGGTCACGAAACAGCCGCGGATCGTAGGGGGTGCCGCACCGTTCGAGGGCCGCCTGCCACGCCGGGCTGTTACTCATTACCCGGCGCAACCCCAGAATCAGGGAAACGGCGGCCACCCGGGCACCGGGCACCGCAACCACCCCCAGAACGGAGGCAAGCCGGCGG
Organism: Candidatus Poriferisocius sp.; assembly: GCF_965202595.1. Taxonomy (GTDB): domain Bacteria; phylum Actinomycetota; class Acidimicrobiia; order Acidimicrobiales; family Bin134; genus Poriferisocius. The sequence goes on along the minus strand of NZ_OZ241836.1, from coordinate 730,871 downwards.
GGGATGGTGGTGATTGCCCCGTTCATCAACACCAGGTAGCCCACCCGTTGCGCCGGGGGAATAGGGGGTCTTTTCAGGAACCCGATCGCGTTGCGCATCCCCGGGCTCGGGGCCAGAGCCGGATGCCCAGTTATCCAGGCCCGCAAACCGGCTGCCGTTGCCGGCAGTGGTGATGCCCCCAGCAACTCCCCCACCCTCATCTGCTCGACCACGAACCGGTCGGCCTCCTCGACACTCAGGCGGCCACCAAAGCGCTGGTAGGCCTCAAGGAAGGAATCGGTGAGGGTGTTGTGAACCCAGGCGGCCAACTCCGGGGCCGACGCGCTGTAGGCCTGCCCCCGGTGAGATGTACCGCTCACCCCTCCATGAGCCGCCCTGACCTTGTCGATGGCTTCCACAACTTCGGGCATCGCGCCGTAGGTAGCGGTCGTTACATAAAACGATGTCCGGCTGAGCCGACCCAGCGGATCATCCCGGTAGCGGCTGTGATCTTCAACCCCGGCTACGACTTCGGGGTGGGCAGCCTGGATCAAAAGGGCTCGGATACCGCCCACGAACACGCTGACATCGCCGATCACCCGCCAACTGACCGAACCGGGACCGCAGAGACCGGGATCGCCCTCGAATTCACCGGTACGCAGCAACGGTGTCTCGGCATGGGCGAACATCCCCCTCACCGAGTCGATAACTCGAGTTCGGACCTCGTGGAGCATGGCCAAACCACCCTATCGCCCACCCGAAACGATTTAGGAACCACCCCACCCGCAGTCGCTATCGTCATCCGGTGCCATCCGGTATGGACAGTCGCTAGCGTGGTGGTTCCGGGGGTCGTCCACCGCTGCTCGAGGTGTCATCCGGTGCCATCCGGTATGGACAGTCGCTATTGTCATCCGGTATGGAGATGCTTGCCCGACCGGAGCCGTTTCTCGGCGGAATCGATTTTGGCGAGGCTCCCCGATGGCACGACGGCCGCCTGTGGTACTCGGACTTCTACCAGCACACCGTGAATGCCGCATCGCCGGACGGCACAGTGGAGGTGATCGTCGAGGTGCCCGGCCAACCCTCGGGGCTGGGGTGGATGCCCGGAGGCGACCTGCTGGTGGTGTCGATGCTGGACCGGCGAGTTCTGCACTACGACGGGACCACCCTTGGGGAACACGCCGATCTCTCGGCACTGGCCACTTCACACTGCAACGACATGACGGTGGACACCCAGGGACGCGCCTACGTGGGTAACTTCGGTTTCGATCTGCACGAGGGTGAGGATGTAGCCGGAGCCACGCTGGGGCTGGTGCAACCCGACGGCACGGTGGAAGCCGCGGCAGGGGATCTGCTGTTTCCCAACGGGGCGGTAATCACCCCTGATGGTGCGAAGTTCATCGTGGGTGAGAGCTTCGCCAGCCAGTTCACTGCATTCGACATAGGAGCCGGCGGCCGGCTGGAGAACCGGCGGTTGTGGGCCGCGGTACCGGGAACCATACCCGACGGTTGCTGCTATGACGCCGAGGAAGGCATCTGGTACGCCGACGCTGTGGGTTGCGCCGCCCAGCGGGTGATCGAGGGAGGTGAGATCACCCACCGGGTGGAGACGGAACAGAACTGCTTCGCGGTCATGCTGGGGGGCGACGACCGCCGTACCCTGTTCCTGCTCACGGCACCGGGATCTCATCCCGATGAGGTGAGGGGCCGGGGCCAGGCCCGCATAGAAACCGTCCGGGTTGAGGTTCCCGGTGCCGGACTGCCCTAGGAACCCGACCACCCGGGTGGCAAAAAGAAAGCAACAGCAGCCGTTGAAGGAGGCAACAACATGAGGTTCTCGAAAAAGGTGGCCCTGGTCACCGGGGCCGGCTCGGGTATCGGCCGGGCCACCGCGGCCCGGATGGTCAGCGAGGGAGCCGTGGTGGTGGGCAGCGACATAAGTTCGTCGGGCCTGGACGAAACCGCAGGAATTATCAGCTCGTCGGGCCTGGACGAAACCACAGGAATTATCAACGATGCCGCAGCTTTTTACCCGGTGGTGTCCGATGTGCGCTCAAGGGAGGCCTGCCACGAGCTGGTTGACTCCACCGTGACCGAACACGGACACCTGGATGTGCTGTGCAACATCGCCGGGGTGGCCGGGTGCCATCGTGTGGGCGATGTGGATCAAAGCACCTGGGATCAAATAATGGGGGTCAACGTGAGCGGGGTGTTCTGGATGTCGCAGGCCGCGCTCCCCCACCTGGAGTCCTCCGGAGGGTGCATCGTGAACATGGCCTCCAACGCCGGGCAGATCGGGCAGGCCTACACCGTGCCCTACTGTGCCAGCAAGGCCGCGGTGATCCTGATTACCAAGGCCATGGCCATGGAGACCATCCGCACCCCGGTGAGGATCAACGCCGTTGCGCCGGGCGGGGTGGAAACCAACCTGGTGGCATCCTTCGAGTTCCCCGCCGATCCCGACATGGAACTGATGGGGCGGTACATGGGCTTCAGGGGAATGGCCCAGGCCGGCGACATCGCCTCGGCGGTGGCCTACCTGGCCTCCGATGAGGCCCACCGGATCCACGGCGCGGTGCTGAGCGTGGACGCCGGGCTTACCGCAGGATGAGCTGGGACCCCAACGGCCGGCGAGTGCTGGTAACCGGTGCTTCCTCGGGCATCGGTGCCGCTCTGGCGGTGGAACTGGGGCGAGGTGGGGCATATGTCGGCCTGGCCGCCCGGCGGGGCCAGCGCCTCGAAGAGGTTCTCCAGCAGGTGCGCGACGCTGGAGGCGACGGTTGCTGGTGGCGGCTCGACCTGGCCGACCTCGGCAGCGTTGAATCGTTCGCCGAACAGGCCTGGGCACAGATGGGACCCATCGATGTTTTGGTCAACAACGCCGGTGCCCCGAGGCGGCGGTCGCTGAAAAGGCTCACCCCCCTGGAGCTGGACGAGACGATGGCGGTGAACTTCACCGGCTCGGCCCGGCTCACCCTTGCTCTGCTGCCGTACATGCTGGAGCGGGACTCTGGGGACATTGTGAACGTTTCATCCATGGGCACCCAGTCGATGGCGTTCAGAACCGGGGCCTACGGCGCAGCCAAGGCCGCTCTCAACCTGTTCACCGAGGGCCTCTACATGGATCTGGCCGGAACCGGTGTCCGGGCCCACCTGTTCATTCCCGGAAGCACCGCCACCGAGTTCTCCACTCCCAAACCGGGCAACGACGACCCGTTCCCCCAGCCCGCCAACATTTTCATGGACCCGGTGGATGTGGCCCGAGCCCTTATCACCAAGCTGGACAACGACGACTTCGAGGGCTTCGCCGCCCCCAACCTGAAAAAGGACGCAGAGGCCAAACGAGCCGACCCCAACGGCTACCTGGCAAAAATGCTCAAGCACCTGGCTCGGCGCTGACCAAAACCAACTAACTGGCTTGGAGCGCGAGCAAGCAGGGGGCACTCCGGCGGGGAGAAATTGAATGAGGGTTGGTTAGGCGCAGATGTCGTTGTTCAAATCAGCAACACGGTCGCCGTAGTTACCGCGGCCCAGGCGGCGGCACTCCTCAGCAAGGATGGTTTTGTACTCGTCGCGATAGGTAGCCGCCAGGGTGTCGCCGGCTTTTTGGCGGGCTATGGCCTCGCGGCGGGTGTAGGGCAGCGAACACACATCGGCCACACCGTCACCATCGCTGTCGAGGGGGTAAGTGGTGGGGCCTCCCAGGGAGCGGTTGGCGCACCAGGAGGGGCCGGTGATGGTGCCCGAGTAATAAGGGCCCCCATCGTTGGGAGGCGGGAACCCCGGCGCAGCGAGGGTGTCACCGCCGCAGGTTTCGCCGTTGTCGGGTTGGTTGGCGCACTCGGCGTTGACGAGCCGACGGTACAGGTCGGGATACCGGTTGGCCAGGGTGATAACCGCATTGTGACGAGCTATGGCCTCACGACGGGTATACGGCAGCGAGCACACATCGGCCACCCCGTCACCATCGCTATCGAGGGCGAACAAGCGGGCCCCACCCAAAGAGAACTCCGCACAAAAGTTCGGGCTGTTGATGGGGCCGGTGTAGTAGTCCTCATCACCAGCCCGGTCATCACCGGGGACGATGGTGGGCGAAGTGCCCGCAGAGCCGGTGCCGACTGCGTTTATGGCTCGCACCTCAAAGGTGTAGGCCACCGGGCCGGTACCGGTATCGACCCCGCCTATGACCGTGCTCATCGTGGTGGCCCCGACATCGGCCCACTCACCGAACCCGGCGCTCCCAACCCGGGTGCGCCACTGCCAACCCGTCACCAAAGACCCACCATCGGCACCCGCCATCCAAGTGACGGTGATGGTGCCATCGGTGGCCGTCGCTGTGACGGTGGGAGCTTCGGGGGTCGTGGCTGGTGTCGCCGTAACAGAGGCCACAGCACCGGTGCCCATTGCGTTTTGGGCTCGTAGGTGGAACGTGTAGCTGGTGCCATTAGTCAGGTCTCGAACCGGCACCGAGGTGGCATCAGCGCCCAAACCCATCCCAGCCAGGTCCTGCCACTGGCCATCATCAACCCGCAAGTGCCAACCCGTCACCACAGAACCCCCATCGGTGCCGGGTGTCCACGACAAAGTGACCGTTTCGTCACCGGGCGTGGTGGTAACCATCGGAGCAGCAGGGGTCGTGGCCGGCATCGCCGCAGCAACCCCAGCAACACCAGCACCCATGACGTTTTGGGCTCGAACCCCGAAGGTATAAGTAGTGCCGTTGATTAGGTTCGAGATCGGCACCGAAGTGGTACCAGCAGGATAACTAACCCACTCACCATCGCCGGTGCGCAACTGCCAACCCGTCACCACCGAACCCCCATCACCACCCGGGGTCCAGCTCACCGTCACCATCTTGTCACCAGCCGTGGCAGTAACCGTGGGCGCATCAGGCACCGCCGCCGGCATCGCGGTGGCGGTAGCGGCGGGGCCGGCACCAATCCTATTCAGCGCTCGGACCTCAAAGGTGTAAGCAACACCGTTGGTGAGACCATCAACCTCGCGGGTGGTGGACGCGGCAGCCACATCAACCCAAGCCCCGTAACCAGCAGTGCCGGTCTTCATCCGGTACTGCCACCCGGTAACCGCAGCAGCCCACGACGATTCACCCACCGCCCCACCAGCACCGGCATCCCAGTTCAAAGTGACCCACATATCACCAGCGGTAGCAGTCACTGTGGGCGCTGGGGGCACTGCCGAGGGGGTGACCACCTCGGACTCGAACGCCGCCCCAATCACCTGAACATCGGTGGTTATGGCCCGCACCTGGAAAGTGTAGGCCCGCCCGTTGGCCAAACCATCCACCACCAGGCTGCGCGCCGCCGCCCCATCGGTGACGGTCGTCCATGAACCGTAACCCCCACCATCAGTTTTCATGCGGTACTGCCAACCCGTAACCGTGGAACCCCCCGTGTTCAGTTCTGCCCATGACAGCGTGACCTGTCCATCACCCGCGGTCGCTGTCAACGCCCCACCAGCGGGTGCGCCCACCGGTGTGACCGGACCGACCACCCCCGCAGCCGGGCCGGCACCAAACTGGTTCACCGCCCGCACCTCGAAGTCATAGGCCACCCCGTTGACCAAGCCCCGCACCGGCACACCAACCGACTCGGCCAAATGGCGGGCCGGTGGGGTGACGCGAGCTCCCAACGATTGCCACGCATCAAAACTGCTACTATCGCTGCGCCGCATCCGAACCTCATAGCCCAAAACATCAGAACCACCCTGCGGGGCCAACAAAGAGACTCTCACCTCACCATCACCGGGCATCACCCGCACCTGGCGGGGCGCAGTGGGCGTATTGCCGGGGGTGACGGATAATGACTGCGCCTGCGCACCGTTACCAGCGCCGGTCGACAACTGGCCGGAGGGCACCCAATCGGCCAGCGCGTTCACCGCCCGCAACCGGAACCGGTACGAGGTGCCATTGGTCAAACCCTTCACCACCCCTTGAGTCCTCGACGGCCCCGAACCCGGAACCGGCATCCAATTTTCGTCCCATTCACCGAACGACGTGTTACCCGCGGTTCGTTCCTGTTTGATGTATTCCCAGCGGATGATCGGCGGACCCCCAGACCCCACCGATGTCCACGACAACGAAACCTGTTCATCACCACCAGTTACCGCCAAACCTGCTGGTGCCGGTGGGGCCACACCCGGTATCACCACCTTATCCGGCATGACATCGGAGGCTTTGCCCACCAAACCAGCACCGTTGGAATACAACGCCGGACCCTCCAACCAACCGGTACCGTGCCGGTTCCGCGCCCTGACCCGGAACTCATAGGACACCCCATTACGCAAACCCGACACCACGTGCCTGTTCGTCGCCGTACCCCCAGCATCGGGGTTACGATTCGCGAACGACTTACCAACATTAACCACCGCCCATGGAGACCAACCACCGCCAACCGGGCGATACGAATACTCCCAAACCGTATCATCATAAGTACCATCGGTATCAGTGTAAGCATTATTGTAAACAATCACGCTGCCTGAACTGACATCACTAGGTTGGACGATGTTCAACGTGACTTGACCATTACCCGGCACCGCCAAAACCTCCGGACGAGTGTGAGACGAACCCCACCAATCCACACCACCAGGCAAAGATGGAGCCCCGAAAATAAACGGCTCCGACTCACCCACATAACCCGCACCCAAATCTGTCACCGTCCGGTACCGCATCGTATAGGTTTTCCCAACCTCGAAAGTTATCTCTTCGAAAACCTCCGTCGGGGTAGAAGGAGACAACCTACCCACCTGAGTAATCCACCCACCCCACGGCCCATCATCAATCTTCCAAGACCACTCCCACCGCAACAACTTACCACCATGCAAGTACTTAACAAGCAAAGCTGCACCCATATGAGGCCTACCATTGGTACGAGGATCATCAGTGTAACCCCGCAAAAACACATTCCTCGGCATAGGAGGAAGACCCTTGGGGAAGTTCACCCTCACCACCCCCGACGACAAACCCACACCCCTAGCATTCTCCGCCCGCAACACAAAATAATGATCCCCCACATCCAAATTACCCAAACATGTAAAAACGCATCTACTACCACCAACACCATTAAAGACCCGACCCGTGGGCACCGTCACCGTCGACAACTCCTCACAGGTCGGATCCGCCCCCTTGCTGTTATCACACAAATCCGCCCACTCCGCACCAGCCGATCCAGGCGCTGTCGCATGACTCAACTGCCACTTCGTTACCGGAGAACCACCATCATCCACCGTCCACGACAAAACCACCCGGAGCAACCCCTGCGCGTAATCCGACACCGCCTCCGCAGACAACACCGGAGCCGCCGGCACCGTCCCCGGATAAACAACCCCCGTCTCCGCCACCGCACCAGCACCAACAACAGTCACTGCCCGCAGGCGGAACCGATAACCTGTGCCCGCCTTCAAACCCGGAACCTTATACTCTATAGTTGAATAAACACTGTTCGGTATCGCCACCCAACCACCCCACTCACCGTCACCAGCTCGCATCGAATACTCAAAACGCCGAAAACTCTCGCTAGTAGCACCATCCGGTCGGTTCCAGTTCAGCGTCACCGACGACTCCTCTGGTGTCGCTCTCAAATTTTTGGGAGCCCCCAAAACCTCACCCAAATATATGAACCCAGAACGCGCCCCCAAACCCCCACCCAACGCGTTAACAGCCCGCACCTCAAACACATAGGGCTGGGTATTATCCAAACCGGTCACAAAATAAGACCTAACCCCAGCCCCACCAGGCACCCTAAACCACTGAGCCAACTCCAAGTTTGTGGAACTACGATCCCCGACCCAACGAACTTCCCAACCCGTGATCGGCGAGCCAACCACCCCCGGCGCCGACCACGACAACAACGCCGACTTATCACCCGGTGCCACCACAAAGTTACGAGGAGCACCCGGCGCGCCCCCCACCACCACCGGCCCCACCTCACCGGTGGCACCAGCACCATGCATGTTGACCGCCCGCACCCTGAACGAATACCCAACATCATTGGTCAAACCCAAAACCACGAACGACTCACGATCCTTAGCCGCTGTACTACCGTCATCGGCCATCGTAGACCACCCCGACCAACCCCCATCACCCCGCTTGATCGCGTACTCGTACCACAAAATAGTAGCGAACCCCGACCCCATCACCGAACCGGAAGCCTGCGTCCACTTCAACTCCACCTGGGAATCGGAAACCACCGCCCGCAAACCCGCCAGCGCTGGTGGAACACTGGACATCAAATGCCCTTGCGACGCGCCACTCAACTCAGCAATCTGCCCCGCTCCCGCGGTGTTCACCGCCCGCACCCAGAACCGGTAGCGGCTACCAATCACCAAACCCGACACCACCACCGACCCAGCACCCCCACCACCGGGCACCGGCCGCCACACAACCCCACTACGATCCCCCGAAGTAGGCGCTAAACTTGTAGAAGTATCCACCACCCTGTCCACCGGCGGATCCCAATTGGTCCCACCATCGGTCGACCGCGAAAACACATACTCATAACCCGAAACCCCCGTAGTCGCAGCATCCGGGGGCGGCCCCCACGACAACCGCACCGCACCACCACCCAACACCACCACCGATGCCGACGACGGCTGATTCGGCACACTCTGCGCACCCACACCCCCCACCGAAACCAACACCGACCCCAACAACCCCACCAAAACCAGGAGTCCAAACCAGGGCAGCCCTAAACAACTACCCCCCCCCCGAAGGATTGGCGCAAAAGACTGCTTCTTCATCACAAAACGAGCATACACACCCCAATCGCCCAAAGCATGACTTTCCACAGAAGAAACAGCTCCTGAGAGAGCGCTCTTCTAATCAATCCGCGAGAACGTGCGGCCGGGGAACAGGTCCACCACAGGTTTCCAGAGGTGTTCCAGGCGCCAGGCTCGGCGGGCCAGATAACGCAGCATTTCCTCCTCACGGTCGGCTCCCCCGGCTTTGACGGTGCGGTCCAAATCCATCAACCCATCCTCGAGGGTGCCGGCCCGCTTACCGGTAAAAGCAGCGATCTCGTCCAACTCGATCAAGGCCAGTTGCGGGCCCATCCGAGCTCGGCGGTCGAGGCATTCCACCAGCAAGCCGGCGTGTTCCAGGCGGTGGCGGGCAAAGTCGCCGGCCACTGCGGGCCGGACCTCATCGCGCAGATTGGCGGCGATCACCCCCTCCAGAGAGGGGGCCATCTCTACTTCGGGCAGTTCGGGGCGCTCCAGCTCCACTCCCATGGCATCGGCGAGGGCTTCGCAGGTGGCCCGCTCGCAGATGTAGCGGTAGGCCCTGTTCATGGCGTTGGGCATCTGGGGGTCGTTGATCTCGGTGATCCGGGCCAGCGACACGATGGATCGCACGAACTGCTGCACCCGGTAGTAGCGCACCGAGTCGAGATGAACCGGGAAACCCGACAGCTCCTCGTAGCGGCGAAAGACCGGACCCAGACCATCCTCAGGGGTGGAGGGGCAGTAGAACTCCCGGGCGCAGATGTTTCCCAGGTCCTCCATCGGGTCACCGAAATGGGCCCACTCCCAGTCCACTATGGCGCTCACCCGGCCCTGGTCGAACATGAAGTTGGCCGGCCCGGTGTCGCCCTGCAACAGGCACACCCGGTCGAGTGGCTCGGGTACGTGGTTCTTCAGCCACTGGAGTGAGAAGGTGTACAGCGGATCGACCACCATGCCGGCCAGGAACTGCTCGACGAACTCGATCTCACCCAGCGCGCACTCCGCCGATGTGGTGGGAATCACCATATGATCAAGACCCAGCGAGTCGGGGTCCAGCGAGTGGAGCAGGGCCAGTTGCTGCACGAAATCCTCGAACACCGTGGCCTGCTCACCGGGGTCGGCGTTGTCCAGATCGGCCCGGCCCGGCACCCGCTCGTGCAATGCGGCCTGGAGGTTATCGTTCCAGGCGTGTATAGCCGGAACCTTCAAGCCGGACTCGGCCAGCGCCGCCTGCACCTTGGCCTCGTGCTTCACCGAATGGGTGCCGCTGCCATCGCCTTCGCGATCCAGCCGCAAAAAGTATTCGGCCACCGAATCGTCGGGACGGGTAACGTCCACCACCCAGGCCTCCCGCCGGGCGATGTGACGCTCCAGCCGGGTGATTCGGCCGCCCCCCACCTCGGCGATCCACGCGGTCATCCCATCGGGCAGGTCGTGATTGAACTCCTCAGCCATCCCGATGGCTTATCACGCCCGCTTGGTTCCTAGAAGTCCGATTGTCGGCCTACCATGCAACCATGAATACCGAAAGAACCCTAGGAGACGTAGCCACCAAGTTGGTTATGGAGAACGAGCGGGTGCGCATCTGGGAAATGCGCCTCGACCCGGGTGAGCGATCCGACCTCCACCGCCATGACCACGACTACGTGCTCGTGCAGGTGACGGGCGACAGGATCACCGGCGAGTTCGAGCCCGACACCGCCGGGGAGTTCTCCGGTTCGGTGGAGGGCGAAGTGGTCCCAGGCCAAGCGATGTTCATTTCCCGCGGCGGCATAGAAACCGCGGTCAACACTGGTACCGAGCCCTACTACGAGATTCTCATAGAGCTGAAGGACTGATCCCTACTACGAGATTCTCATAGAAATAAAGGACTGATCCCGGTCCTTGTTCAGCCGGAACGGGTGAGGGCGGCCAGAACTCTGGGGGCCATTATCTCGGCCAGTTCCAGGCATTCCTCCTTGGACCAGATGGCGGTGGGAATCCAGGGGTAGTCGGCGGTGAGGAACTCGTAGTCGGGGCATCCGCTCACCCGGGCTATGGCCTGGGCCGAACCCCTCATCTGCTCATGGACTATGGCCACGCTGGGTACGCCGGCCCACTCCAGCTCCACTGCGTCCCGCAAACTGCGGGCACTACAGCTACCTCAACCGCCGAAGCCGGTTATGGCGACGGTGGCCTCCTCGGTCAACCGGCTCCAATCCCCCGGATCGGGCGGGATGGACACCGAACTCTTCACCACCTTCAACGGGGCTTGCAGGTCGCTCAGCCGGGCCAACTCGTCGTAGAGGGCATCCAGGAAGATCTCCCCCTCACCGAGACCGTTGGCCACCAACCCGACCACCGCCCCATTCAAGCCGGCCGGCCGGGGAACGAAATCATGATCGTTGCTGCGATCGAACGGGCCGGATGTGGGATCGAGGCCAATTAGCTGCGTCATGGCCCCAGGTTAGCGGGATCGGGCAACCGGGTGTGATCGCCAAGCGTTCTTCGGGCTAATCGATGGGTGGCTCAGATCAGCAGATACGGCCTGCTCTAGCCATCTCAAGCACTCCCCGGGCTAATCGATGGGTTGGGTGATGGCCAGTGCCAGGTGGGGCAGCAACAGCCAACTGGCTCCCATGCCCGCGCCCCCGGCGGCCACGATCAGGATGCCCTCCGGTTTGCCGATGCGAGCCATGCGATCGGTGGCGCTGGTAGCGGGCGCGTTCAGCCGGGGCCACAGGTGCTCCTGGATGCGGGCCTTGGACCATCCGTCCTCGATGAAGAACCGGTGGTGCTCATGGCCGATCACGATGACCACGTTGCCGTCCTCACCCAGCCAGGAATCGCCGGCAACGCCGTTGGCCCTTATCTGGGTCACCAGAGAATTGCACACCCCCTCGGCGGTGCGGCTGGTGAAGTCGGTGACCTCGACCATCTTCATAAGGGAGTGGACGGTAACCGCGCTCCGGTCGGGGGCCAGCCCCCGCTGCACGTGCAACGGCACCCAGTCGGAGGCCTCCTCGTTCTCCCCGAAGCAAAAGGAGTAGCGGGCCGGGGTGGAGAAGCTGGCCCGGTCCAAGAATCCGGGTATGCCCCGGCAAACATTGCGGATCACCAGGCGCAGCGCCCGGCCAATGGTGGCGTTGGCCCTGAACCCCGGCCCGAAGCAACCCGCCCCCGAGGCCACCCCCAACTCGTTGCGGATGGGACCGTTGATGATCACCGCCTGGGCCGCTCCCGACAAGGTGCCCGTGGTGGAATGGCAGTTCCCCTTGGGGTGGAGATGGGCCCGCACCGCCGCCACCACCGCGGGAAAGTACTCGGGAAGGCAACCGGCCATGACCGCGTTGGTGGCGGCTTGCTCCGCGGTGCAGATCACCTCCCGGGTGGGTACCGCTCCCAGCACCTCGTCACCCGGCAGTCCGGCGTGCTCCAAGAAGGCGGCCACCTTGCCGGGAGTGGGGGCCACGATGGGCAGCCCATCGGTCCACCCCCGGCGGTGGTAGTCCTCCACCAGGTCGTCATGGGTCTCGTAGCCATGCTGGGTCGCTGCGGTCATACCCCGACGTTAGACCCCCTGACCGGTGATCCCTTGCCCGCAGCAGCCCGAAAACGGTGGATATGCATTAGACCCCATGGACACCAGCACTCCGCACCGGGCCGCTGTGAAGGCTCCGGATCAGTTCCGACATGTGCTCGGCGATGGCCATCACGTTCAGGTTGGTGTTGGCTCTGGGGGTTGCGGGGATGATGGAGGTGTCACACACCCGTAGCCCCTCGGTTCCCCACACCTGCCCGTAGGGGCCGACCACCGCGCCGGGATCGTCGGCGGAACCCATCGCGCAAGTACCCGCCCCGTGGTAGAAGGCCACATGGTTGGCGAACACATGGGCCGGCAAATCGTCACGGGTGAGCCGGCCGGGTAGGAACACCGCCCCAGAGGCCGTCCTCCGATACGGGGGCGAGTCCAGCAGCTCCAACCCCAGCTCGGTGGCCTCGACCAGCCGATCCAAATCGGGCTTGTGGGCAACAAAGGGGTAGGTGATGGCCGGCGGGTCAACGGGATCTGCCGATACCGGCCGCACCGTTCCCCGGCTGTTCACCTGTTGCAGGGCCGCTACGAACGCGAAGACGGTATCCAGCCCACCCGCCTCGACCCGGCGTTGCTCACCACCTCCACCCCCACTGCCCGCCGACCCCTCCATCGCACCGACAGAACCAAGCAACCGCCTCGAACCTCCAGGTTGGGGCGACTACGAACCTCGGGAGTCAGGTAGGCATCCGCCGCCGACACCCGTTGCCGACCCCGGCGGTTGCGGGGCAACGGACCCACACCGGTGGAATCCGGGGCGTTGTGATCGGCAACGAAGCCGTGACCGGCCAACCGGCACGCCTCGTAGAAGGCGACATGCACCGGGTGGAGTTCGGTATCAGGCGTGCGGGCAATGGGTAGCGGACCGTCCCGGCCGTGCCAGCGGTCCTCACCGTCGGGATCGGACTCCAGCCGCCGGAAACTGTCCAGCACCGAATCCCACCGCCATTCGGCAAATCCCCAGGCATCGAAATCGGCGGGCATGGCTCGCACGGCGATACCGCCGTTTACCGCCGAGCTGCCACCCAGCACCCGTCCCCGGGGATAGGGCTGGGTCCGGCCCCCGGGCAGGCGCACCTCATCGCCCCAATCATGAGCAGGGTGGGACGACTCCGTGATGTCGGCCAGTTCCGGAGGCAGGCGCTCACCATGGTCGGGGCCGGCTTCGAGCAGCACCACCCGGCGGGCGGGATCCTCGGAAAGGCGGGCGGCCAGAACCGACCCCGCCGAGCCGCCCCCCACTATGACGGTGTCGAACGCCCCGGTGTCGGACGCCATCGAAACTATCCGCGGGATATTTTCCTACCGGGCCACTACTGGGCCGCCTTGTTGGACTTCCGCTCTCCTCGCATGAACGCCTCCCGAGCCTTGTCCCCCTCCCCCATGAGGTTGAGCTCGTAGGTGAACCCCTGCTCGAAGCGGTAGCTGCGGTGCACATCCACCGGGTCGATCCCGTTGATCGACCATTTGGCCTTGCGGATGACACCGGGCGGCTTCGCCGCGATCACCCCGGCAACCCGGCGGGCCTCGGCCATGAGTCGATCGCCGGGAACCACGCTGAGCACGGTTCCCCACCGGTGCAGATCCTCAGCCGCGACCGGCTCGCAACTGTACATCATCCACCGCATCACCTTCTCCGGCACCAGCCGGGCGGTGTGGGTGGCCGCTCCCAGAGCACCGTTGTCCACCTCGGGCATGGAGAACTTCACCCCCTCGGCCGCCACCACCAGGTCGCAGTTGCCGGCCAGACCGATGCCCAGACCCAGGCAGAAGTCCTGGACGGCGGCAATCACCGGTACCGCGCAGTCGTACACCGCACCGAAAGCCTCGTAGCAGGCATCGCCGGTGCCCAGAACGCCCTCGAAGCCCTCGAAGCCCTGCATCTCCTTGATGTCCACCCCGGCGTTGAACCCCCGCCCCACCGCGGTCAGGATCGCAGCCCGTACCCCGGGGTCGTGCTTGAAACCGCGAAAGACCTCAGCCAACCGGTAGGTGTCGGCAATGTTGAGGGCGTTCACCGGGGGGTTGTCCATGGTGACCACGGCAATGCCCTGCTCATCGATCTCGGTGTGAATGGTCACAAGTGCGCTCCTTTGCCCGATTCGGATTGTCCGCGGCTCAGCGTATGCCCATCGAGCCCCAGCCACTACCTTTGGGGCCGTGACCCTTCCCATTGGCCCATCGAAAGCGAGTTACCATTGCGCATTGGCTACCTGATCGACACCAACCACGGAGCCTACGACCAGCCCCTGCCCGACCCCAGCACCGCCGCCAACACCCTTGATGCCATGGTCGAGGAGGGCATACTGGCCGAGCAGTTCGGGTTCCACTCCATCCAAGTACCCGATCGCCATGGCCGCACCGAGTCCTACTTCGGCTCCCCGCTCAACCTCTTGATGATCCTGGCCCGGGAAACCAGCCGGGTGGCCATCGGCTCCTACTGCCTGGTCAACACCCTCTACCACCCCATGCATGTGGCCGAGCAGTGCGCCATCATGGACAACATCTCCCGGGGCCGGCTGTACATGACCTGGGGTCGGGGCTTCCACGCCGGCTACTGGGGCCAGTTCGGGGTCCCGCCCGAGCGGATGCTGGGTCGCTACCTCGAGAACGTGGCCATCATCGACAAGGCCCTGAGATCCAAGGGTGAGCGGTTCGACTGGGACGGGGACTTCTACCGGGTGCACGACGGCCTGCTGTCCCCCAACTCCTACCAGCAGCCCCGGTTCCCGTTCTGGGGCGGAGGCCAGTTGCCCGCAGCCATAGAGCGATGCGGGGTCTACGCCGAGTCTTGGACCTGTGACGACTTCCCCATCCTGAAGAGCACCTGGGATCAACAGGCCGGGGCTTACCGGGCCAAAGCCACCGAGCACGGCAAGGAGCCGTTCATAGTCCTGATGCGCAAGGCGTGGGTGGCCGACAGTTTCGAGCAGGCCGCCCAGCAGTACGGCACCCACTACGTACCCGAGATGCGCTTCTACTGCGAGCAGGGAATCCTCGCCCACCATCCCGAGTTCGACTCCCCGGAGAAGATCACCACCGAATCGGCCCGCGAGCACATAGTGGTGGGCTCCCCGGCGCAGTGCCGGGAGCGCCTGGAGCAGTACCACGAGGAGTTGGGGGTGCAGTACTTCACCGTGCAGTTCCGCATGGTCACCGGCCCCTCATTCGAAGCCACCCGGGAGCAGATCCAGAGATTCGGTGAGGAGGTGGTGCAACCGCTGCACCGCAAGTACCCAGCACCCGATCATCCGGCGATCCCCGCCGCCTGCCGGTGGTGAGCCGATGAACGATGTCTCGGCAACCCCGACCCTCGAGGAGCTGGAGTCCCTGGTGGGCCGGCCGCTTCCGGGGGGAACCTATACGGTAGAGCCCTGGCGGTCATGGCTGACCAACGACGTGATTGGAGCACCCCAACGTCCGGACGGCATCGCCCACCCCATGTTCTGCTACTACGTGGCCATGGGTGGTATGGGCCTGAGCATCGACGAGATGTTCACCCTGTGCTGGGCATCGGCTGACGACGGTCCCATGTTCGGGGAATCCGACCTCCAGCAACTCCGCCCCCTGGAGACCGGCACTACTTATACCGTGCGAGGGCAAATCACCAGCGCTGTGCGCAAGCAGGGTGCTCGTACCGGCACCTTCGACATCGTGGCCTTTCGGCTGGAGGTGGTCGATCCCGGGGGCGAGGTGTCCGCCGTGGTGTCCAACTCCTTCATCTATCCCCGGAGATCTACATGAGCACAACCCCCGAACCACTGGTGGGCACCGAGTTACCCCGAGTTACCCCCGAACCACTGGTGGGCACCGAGTTACCCCGAGTTACCCCCGAACCACTGGTGGGCACCGAGTTACCCCGATTGGTGATCGAGGCGGTGGATGGCGAGAAGATGAAGACCATGGCCGCCCTGCTGGCCGACCCCAACCCCATCCACTGGGACGTAGAGGCGGTGCAGGCACTGGGCATGGGCAACCAGCCCGTTAACCAGGGACCCAACAACATGGCCTACGTGATGAACATGCTGGCCGACTGGGCCGGTGGTGCCGAGCATATTCGACGGGTGCGGGTCCGCTTTCTGGACAATGTGTTCGCCGGTGACCGCCTGGAGGCCGGCGGTACCATAACCTCGGCCGACGACGATGGCATGGTGGAGTGCGAGGTGTGGTTGGCTCGCGACGGCACCCACCCCGTGCTGGCCGGCACCGCCACCCTCTCGCAAGCCCCGGTCTAGGTGGCGAACCTTATGTTGCACACCTCAATCTAGGTGGCGAACCTTATGTTGTAGGCACCGGATAAAGCCCGGATGAGCAGGGTGATCAAGAACAGCCCCACCGCACCCAACGCCATGGTGGCCCCCGCCGCGGTGCCGTAGTGATAGCTGATGAGCAGGCCCACAACCACCGAGACGGATCCGAAGACAACCGCAATGGCCATGATCATCGGGATCCGGCGAATAAGCATGGCCGCCGCAGAGGGGGGAGCCACCAGGAACGCGAACACCAGCAGGTTCCCGACAGCTTGAAATGATGCAACGATGGAGAAAGCCAGCAGGATCAGCAGGGCGGCGTGGGCCAACTCGGGTCGGAATCCGAAAAGGCGGGCTTGCACCACATCGAAGGTCATGACCAGAAACGCCCGATGCAGAAGCACCACCCCGGTTATCGTTATCCCGGCAACGATTAGCTGCCGCACCAGATCGCGGTTGGTCACCCCGGTGATCGAGCCGAAAAGGAACCGGGTGAGATCACCGGAGTAGGCCCCTGAGCTGCTCGACATTATCACCACCGCCAGAGCCAAGAATCCTACAAACAGCAATCCAATGGAACTGTCGTCGGGCAGCGGCGAGTGTCGGCGAATGATGTTGATGCCTGCGACCATGGCCAGCGCAGCAACCAACGCGCCAACCGTGGTGTCCCCGCCCAGGATAAAGGCAATGGCTATGCCGGGCAGAACCCCGTGGGCCAGAGCATCACCCAAAAAATTCATCCCCCGGAGCACCACCCAGGTGCCAACCGTTGAAGTGGTCAGCACGGCCAGCAGGGCCGACCAGAGGGCATTGCGCATGAAGGTGTTGGCAACGAACGGTTCAACCCACCATTCGACGGGGCTGCTCAGGAACTCCATTTTTTTAAACCTGAAGCCGAGTTTACAAAAATCTGCTCACCTTTATCGTCAGCCGAGAGCGTCGGCGATCTTTCGCGCGTTGGTGCGCATGAAGCCGACGTAGGTGCTCGAGTCGCTGCCCGCCGGACCCAATGACCCGGTGTCCAGGACTACCACATTCACACCGGCCTCCCGACCCAAAGCCTCCGTGTCCTGGGAACTGCTCGTGGACTCGGCAAAGATGGCTCTGACCTCGGTCCGCTCGATCAGCTTCACGAGTTCTTGCATTGCGGATGGGTTGGCCGCTCCCAGGGTGCTGCCGGCGGGCAAGACCGTCCCCAGCAGTTTGAACCCGTACCGGTTGGCGAAGTACCCCAGGGCATCGTGGTTGGTTACAAGCAGACGACTTTGGCTGGGAATCGGCTCCAGGATGTTCTGGATCTCGGCATCGAGGGAGACCAGCTCTTCCCGGTATTCATCCCCGCAGGTGCTCACCGCATCGGCATCCAAACCAGCAACCGCCCCTAGAGCCTCGCTGAGCGCAGGAATCGCACCGGCAACCTTGACCGGGTCGAACCAGATATGGGGATCATCCCCTCCGTGGTGATGATGGCCATGCTCATCTTCTTTTTCGTGTTCCTCATGGCCGTGCTCGCCTTCTTCTTCATGGTGCCCATCATGGCCATGCTCATCCTCATCATGTTCCTCATGGCCGTTCTCGCCTTCCTCGTCGTGGTGCTCGGATTCCATGCCCATGGCGAATTCGATGGTCTCGATGTGATCAGTCATGTGGAACACCGGGGTGCCGGAGTCCTCGACCGCTTCGATGGTGTCCAGCAGGCCCTCCTCCAGATCAAGACCGTTGGCCACAATCAGGGCGGCAGCATCCATCCGGGCCCGATCCTGCATAGAGGGTTGGAAGGCGTGAGGATCCCCGCCCGGGGGAATCAGCGTCACGACATCGGCGAGTCCATTACAGGTCACATTTGCCACCACATCGGCCCAGATGGAGGTGGTGGTCAATATCGTCGGTAGCTCATCAGCCCCCCCGCTGCCACCATCGTCGTCGTTGCCACAACCCGATGCCACCAGGGCCAACACGGTCAGAACGAGCAGGGCTCCGGTTACCGACTTTTTGAAACTGATAATCATTCTTATTACTGTATTGGTATGAGGCAGGGTCAACAAGTCGAAACCAAGTGAGATACTGGGCATGGATGGCGATCAACCTCTTGTACCCCCTCCCATGAGGAGCCCCCTGGATGAGCTGCACCTGGAGGCGGGGGCCATGCTGTCGGCCCGGGATCACCGCTACTCCAGAGGCCGCAGGAAGCTGGTCGAGGTCATCTCCAGCTCCGGCCAGCCGATGACATTGCCGGAAATAGTGGCAGCCGATCCGGATCTGGCCCAGAGTTCGGTGTACCGCAATCTGGATTTGATGGTTCGCTGCGGGATCATCCGCCGTATCAACTCCGGAGGAGAACGCATCCACTTTGAACTGGCCGAACCTCTGCTGGAGCACCATCACCACTTGATCTGCACTAGCTGCGGCAAGATCGAGGACATCCATCTCGATAATGACTTGGAGGACTTCGTTGATCGGAGCCTGGACAAGATCACCGAACGCACCGGGTTCACCCCCACCCACCACAGCCTCGACCTCCACGGGCACTGCGCCGACTGCTGACCGGCTCCCGCCCGATTCCCATCACCAGTGATGCGACTGACCGAACTCAGGCTAGGGCCGTAGCCATTATCCTTGCGGTCTGCCCATCCAAGGATCACCAGAGATGCGACTGACCGAACTCAGGCTAGGGGTAGAACTGGCCGGGTGGCGCGACGGAGTCCGCGACTTTTTGCGCACCGAGATGGCACCCGGGAACGTGGCCGGACACATCGACCCCTCCGACCTCACCGGACTCGACCGGACCTTCGAGCTGCGCCACCAGAAAGAAGCCGCTCGCCGGGGAATGCTGGCGGTGTCGCTGCCGATCGCCGATGGTGGACGCGGGCGTTCACGGGCCTGGAAACACGTGTTCGACCTGGAAGCCGCCTACCACGGTGCGCCATCCATGGACACGGGGGTGACGCTGTGCGGATTCGTGCTGTCCCGCTTCGGAACCCCCGACCAAAAGAGCCGGTGGCTGGCTCCAATGGTCTCCGGGAAAATGCTGGGGTCAATCGCCTACAGCGAAGCCGGTGCGGGAAACAACCTGGCGGCCATCTCCACCAGAGCGGTGCGGAACTCGAATGGGTGGGAGCTTTCCGGCACCAAATCGCACGTGACCGGGGCCCACAAGGCGGATATGGCCGTGGTGCTGGCGGTAACCGACCCCGGGGGAAACCCTCGCTCATCGATGACCATGTTCCTGGTCCCGCTGGATGCCCCCGGGGTACAGGTGCGCAGGAGGCCAACCCTGAACCGGTGGACTCTGGGCGAGATCGCTCTCCACCAGGTGCACCTGGACACCGGCTGCGTGCTCGGCGAAGTGGGGAAGGGCTGGTCCCAGGTGATGTCCGCGGTGGCGGCCGAGAGGGGCTCACCCGCCTACTACGGGTGGGTCGAGCGCGGGTTGGAACGGCTTCCCCCCGAGGTTACGGCCCCGGATCGGGCCCGCCTGCACGCCGCCGCGACTTGTGTTCGGGCTTTCTGCCAGCGACTGGTTGACTTCGAGGAAACCGGGCGGCCGGTGGGCTATGAGGCTTCGGTGGTGAAGGTGGCGGCCACCGAGTTGCTTCAAACCATCGCCCGCACCGCCCTTTCGGCCGCGGGAGCGGAAGGATTTGCCTGGTCCCCGATGTTTGCGGATGGTCCGCCCCACTACTACGACACCCTTGAGGCCATCCACCCAACAATCTCCGTCGGAGCCAACGAGACCCACCGCGACATGATCGCCACCACCCTGCTCGACCACGACCCCCCATCAACCAGCCCCCTACCAGAAGAGCCGGGCCAGGGTTCTGTTCACCCATCAACCAGCCCCATCCCAGCAGTGACAAACAAGGATCCGGTTGTGGCCGCGTGTTTAGCCATGGCCGCACAGGCCCGGCGGATATTGACCATTACGACCCACCATGGCCTGAACCGCCCGCTGTACGGAAAAGTGGTGGGAGATTTTCAGACCGCCCGCCACCGATTCGTAGACATGGCGATAGCAGTCGAAGCCATGGAACTCACCACCATGGAGGTTGCCAACACTCCCCCCGGCCCCCAGCGTGATTACCTGCTATCGGCCGCCAAGATGGTCGGGAACGAGCACCTGCTGGACATCGTGGCCGGTGCTCACCAGTTGCACGGTGCCGACGGCTACTACGCCGACCACCTCCTCGCGCCCTACACCGAATGGGCATGGGCCGCCCAGGCCCGAGCCGGAACAACCGCCGAACATTCAAAGAAGTTGGCCGCTCTGACCCGCTGATCAGGCGGGAACACCCCCCGCCACCGTAACCCGATGAAGCACCCGCTCGGCTTGGTTGGCATCGCCGACAACCGCATGCTGGGTGCACCGGTTGTCCCAAATCACCAGATCGCCCTGGTGCCAACGATGCCGGTAGGTGTTCTCAGGACGCCCGACCACCGTGTAAAGGTATTCCAGAAGCGGGCGGCTCTCCTCGGGGGTCCATCCCTCTATGCGGGTCACGTAATTGCCGTTGACAAACAGCGCCTCGGCCCCGGTACTCGGATGGGTTATCACCACGGGATGGACCGCCACCACGGACTCGTGATCCAAACCGGCAGCCGCGGCCCGATCGGTGCCCTCGTGAACGGCCGAGAGGGTACGCAACACCGACCGGAACCCGGATGAAAGCGACTCGAATGCCTTGACTGTGCTGGCAAACATCGTATCGCCGCCCACCTCGGGCAAGGTCCGGGCCAGCAAGAGTGTGTAAGCGTGGGGTTCGCGCATATGGGTCGAATCGGAGTGCCAGGTCTGGGTGATGGGGTTGGGGTCGTAGATCCTCATGATTCCCGGGTACCCCTCAATCGATGGCACGTAGGGATGGATCGAGATGCGCCCCCACCGCGCTGCAAAGGCAAGCTGGTCCTCGGGGGTCATCGCCGCCTGATCCCGTATGCAAATCATGCCGTGGCTATGGAGAGCGTTGCGCACCGCCGCAAACTCAAAGTCATCAATTCCGGCAGCCAGATCGAGTCCGAGCACCTCCGCTCCCACTGCCCCGGCCAGGGGCCGAACCTCCACTGCTCCAACCTCTGTCGCGATCACCAATAGAGCCTTCCAACCCAGGGCAGTTCAGCCGGGCCACTCGATGTTGTAGTCGTCGAACCAGAACCGGGCCTCGCGGATGGCGTTCGGGTCGGTCCGCAGGTCGAGATTCTGGTTGAGCTGCTCGGGGGTAGGACCGATCCGGTCGGCAATGGACGCCAACCCGTCGATGTCCAGGTCGTAGCAGCGCACGGCGTTCAGCCCGAGCAGAAGGCGGGTCTCCTCAACCGGGATCTTCTGGAAATCGGTTTCGAGACGCTCGACCGTGTTCGGCCAGCTTCCCTCGGGATGGGGGTAATCGGTACCCCACATCAGAGCGTCCACGCCGTTGGCGTAGCGCCTTCGCAACTCCACCTTGCTCATGGTGGAGGCCCCGATGAACACGTTGGTGCCGATGTACTCCGACGGTAACCGTTGGATGAGGCCCCTGGTGCGTGAGCTCATCTTCTTCACCTTCCAGTTGCGCCCCCCGAACATGGCATCGGCCTTGAACAGCAGGTCGCCGAGCCACCACGAACCGCATTCCACCGGCACGTACCGCAGGCCGGGATGGCGGTCGAAGGCCCCGGAGAACAGTAGTTGCCAGAGGGGGCGATGGGTCCAGAACGCCACCTCGAGCATGTACTGGGCCATGTTCTCGTTGTAGGACGGGGTGTCGGCCTCACCCGAATGGGTGTGCACAACCAGCCCGGCCTCGGCACAGGCGGCCCACACCGGCTCATAGCCCCGGTGACCGTAGGACGGGTGGTCGTGCCACATCGTCGGGACCATGATGCCCTTGATACCCGGCTTGCCGGCCAGCGCCTGGACCTCCCTCACCGACTCCTCCACACCGTGGGTGATCGGTACCAGCGCAACACCGGCACGGCGCGGTGGGTTGGTTGCGCAGAACTCCTCCAGCCAGCGGTTGTGGGCCCGGGCCCCGGCCCAGGCGAGCCGGGAATCGGTTATCTGCCCGGCGGACAGACCGGCCCCGAACGGCGGGGACTCCATACCGGTGACCGCGTCGCCGTCGGCAAAGATGATCTCACCCGCGACCCCATCGGCATCCAGGGTCTTGTCGCGGATCCCGGGGTCGTAGGCCCCCTTCAAGCCGATTTCGTTCTCGCGCTCCCACTGCTCCACGTACTCGCCGTTGACCTCTTCCACCATGGCCCGATGCTGATGGCGGGTGACCAGCCACTCGTCGAACTCGGGATGCAGTGACGACTCCAGGTACTCCCGGTAGTCCTCGACGAACAACCCGGCATGGGTATCGGACGAAACAATGACGTAAGGGGCATTGCTCTGATCAACATCTGTCACTGGGTTGGACATGGGTCTGTCCCCTCTCTATCTCCGACCTGCCGGTGAAGGGAGCAGGCGACAACAGAAATGTAGCTAACCAGCACGCCGCTCGTCCCGTATGAGTACAAGGGATAGCCGTAGTCCGCAACTCCATAGGGCCATACCCATGGTCCGGGGAGGTGGGCGCGGAGGGACTTGAACCCCCGGCCTCTTCCTTGTAAGGGAAGCGCTCTCGCCGTCTGAGCTACGCGCCCGAACCGGAACAAGAGCTTAGAACGTGCGACGCCGAGCCAGAGCCTCGGAAAGCAGAGGGGAGGTGGCCGCGACCACGGGTAGCCGGCGTTCGGTCAGATCATCGGGCAGAAGAGAGCAACCTCGGGCCTCCCCCACCGCCGCCCCGGCCTCGATGCACACCAGGATACCGCCTAGATAGTCCCAGGTGGCGTGGCCCTCGGGGGTGCAATCGATGTAAGCGTCCAGCACTCCCTCGGCCACGGCGCACAAATCCAGGGCGATGGATCCCAGGGACCGGTACTGCCTCCACCCCAGGTTCTGAGGCGGCAGGCCGGTCAACCCCACCGTGGCCGCCCCCAGTGACTCCTGAGTCGAAGGCCCCGAGCCCCCGCGATGGTGGCTTCCTAGCGGGACCGCCAACGGCCGGCCGTCCACGGTGGCCCCCCGACCCCTGACCGCCCGGTAGACCCTGCCGCTAACCAGGTTCATCACCAGCGCAGCCCGCATTCCCTCCGAGTCCACCACGCACAGGCTGGTGGAGTACCACGGCAAACCCCGCGCCGCGTTGGTGGAACCGTCCACCGGATCGAGCACGACCACCATCTCCCGGTCGATGTCGTGCCCCTCCGACTCCTCGCTGTACACCCCGAAACCGGCCCCGGCCAGCACCTCTCGGGCCGCTTCGTCCGCGGCCACGTCAAAGTCGTACTGACCCTCCCGAGCCCCGGTCAGCACCCAATCATCGGTGCGGCCCACCACTGCGGCCACCGCCGCTGCCGCCCGATCCAGAACCGCCAGAATCCGATCACCGTCCACCGGGGCAAGACCTTCCCAACCCCCCAAAATCGCTGATCTCATGGGTCCACCAAAGCGGGGCACCTCCAATACGATCACCGTTCACCGGGGCGAAACTAACCGCTGCCGGCTGCCATCGGATAGCCAGAACGGGTTCTTGCGTGGCAATGTAGGGCTCTTGGCTATTGTGGATCTTTCTACTTTCATCGCCGATCTCAAGGACCATGCCGCCGAGCTCGGCTTCCATATACACGACGATCGCCACTTCGTCGAGACCTACTCGATGCGTCAGGCCTGGGAAGTGGACCTGCACCCCTCCAACGCCTGCGGCGGACCTCTGGATGTGCACATAAGCCTGGAGGTTGACCCCCGGGTGATGCTGAGCTTCGAGGACCACGTGATGAGCCTGCCCGAGGGGGTGGAGCCCACCGAGGACTTCAAACTGCCGATGGTGATCTCGTGGAGCCTCCCACCGTTGACCGACGGCCCCGATCTTCTGCTTCTGGCCACTGATCTGGCCGGCATCGGGGGCATGGATCTACCCCTGGACGTATCGGCCATGGATGCCTACGCCGCGGTCACCGATGCCCCCCAACGGAGCATCACCATCTCGGCCCGGGTGGAGGTTTCGATCAGCGGCATGTACACCGGCCAGGAATGCCTGGGCGGAGCGCTGCCCAAGGTGGCCGAGATCAGCGAGTTCCTGCTGGATCGGGCCCCGGCCTGGTTGGGTGAGAACCTGGCCTGACGGCCCCGCACCTCCATTGGCGGTGGCCAGCCCACCGGCCGGGCCGGCCACCGGCACCGCACCTCCACCGGGGTGCTAACCCGCAACCACCAGACGGTTACACCTAGTAAACTCAACCCTTGATGAGTCTTCGGGTGAAGCATGTTCTGGTGCCGGAAATTATCGGCACCAGGGGCTGGCGTGGTTTTCCGGGCCAGATCGGCATCATCACCCTGGCCGCGCTCATCTACTTCGGGGTACGGATGCTGACCAAGGGGGCCGAGAGCGCCGCGTTCAAGAATGCCTACGACCTGCTCTCCTTCGAGGCCACTTTGGGGTTGGACTTTGAGGCTTGGTCCCAATCAGCGGTGCTGGACTACCACTGGGTGGTCACCTTCTTCAACTGGGTGTACATCTGGCTGCACTGGCCGGTGATCGTGGGAGCTCTACTGCTGCTGTACCACCACAACCGGCACCGCTACACCCTGATGCGCAATGCCATGCTGATTTCCGGCGCGCTGGGGTTGATTTTCTTCGCCTTCTTCCCGGTGGCCCCACCCCGGTTCTTCGATGGCTTCACCGACACGGTCACCAATCTGTCCACATCCTACAAGTACCTTCAGCCCCCGTCGGTGGTCAACAAGTACGCCGCCCTACCCAGCTTTCACGTGGGATGGAACGTTCTGGCCGGAGTGGTGCTGTTCCGCAGCACACGATCAGTGGCGATACGGATATTCGCGGTGGCATCCCCGACACTTATGTCGATAGCGGTGGTGCTCACCGGCAACCACTGGGTGATCGATGGTTTCGTGGGTGCTGCGCTGGCCATGGTCGGCCTCTACCTCGCTCATCGCCTGGGTTGGCTGACCCGCCGCTGGCAAGATGCCGCCGAAATCGATAGAAGAGGAACCCAAACCCCCAAAATCCACGCCAATACCTGAGGGGGGCAAGCCCTATTGGGGTGGAGTTGCCGTCGCGCCGCCGTGTCTGGGTGGCTCGCTACCAAGGTGTCAGCTATGGTGTAGCCGGAAGGCACTCCGGAGGTAGCAATGGCTTTGCAAAAAGAGACCAAGAGCATGACGTTGCGACTGGACGAAGGACTAGCCAGCAAGGCTCAAACGATCGCTGAGGTTGAGGGAGCCACCCTGAGCGATGTCGTCCGGGAAGCTCTGGTTGAGCACATCGAGCGGCGGTGCCGTGACCCTGAGTTTCAAGCCATGTTGAAGCGGAACCTCGAACGCCGCAACACCAAAGCACGCCTTAGGCCAACTTGCACTCGCCATCACCCTGATAATCACCACCACACTCACCAAACAAGCTACCAACCCGAACCCCAACTAACTTGTCTGTGTGCGCTCTAACTTTAAGCTGTATTTTCAGCCTCTAGACCCCAGTTCTGAACCTTTTGCCAACCTAAATATATTATTCCTATTATTTCTGGTTTATGTGGTGGATCAGGGGGGTAAGTGTCACCGGGGTTGGTAAACTTGTAGGTATGGCAGTTGAACCCATCAGCCAACATGAAACAACCCAGCATTGCTGTAATTGCCCTTGCTGTGCCGGTGTTGACTATTCCAGTATGGATTCCGGTGAGTTGGTGCAATTGATTCTCCAAACTGATCGTACTCGTCGTAAGTTGGAGGGTTTGGTGGCTGAGATGCTGGTTCGGTTGGGCGAGTTGGAAGGCAATGGTTGGGTTGAAGATGTGTGTGAGCAGTTCGGTAGAGGCCGACACGCGGCTCACCGCCAAGCGAAAGGGACGTGGTTGTTGAAGGGTTTGGCGGCCACGCTGGACGCCACCGCTGAGGGTTTGGTGTCGGTGGATCATGCCCGCTTGATCGGTGAGTCGAACCAGCGGGTGTCTTTCACTTCCGCTCAGGAGGTGGAGATAAATTGCGTGGGATGCCGACTCAGAGCCACCGCTTGCGAAGTCCACCACATCGCTTGGTGGGAACAAGGCGGCACCACCAACATCAACAACCTCGTACTACTCTGCCCCAACTGCCACACCAAAATACACAAACACGGCTACACCCTCACCACCGACCCCAAAGGCCGACACCGACTCAAACCCCCACCCCCACACAAACCTCATAGCCGCAATCCAGGTGCACCGCCTTGACATCTAGGGGTAAGCCGCGTTGCGCGGTGACCACGTAGCTGTCGTTAACTAACCCCCCAACATCAAAGCCAAACCAACACAACGACAAATTAACAGTTACCTATCCGCTCTCGCTCTTAGTTCCTGGCAGGCAGGGGGGATTGGCTATACGCCAGGCGGGATGACTAAGGGTCAGAGCAGGGAGTCGGGGTCTAGCAGGGAGCTTGCCAGTTCATCGTTGTCAGTGGTGACCGCAACCACCGCGGTACCGCCATGGCGGTGGATGATGTGGATGGTGCGGACGTTGAGGCCGTTCTGCTCGAAGAGCTGCACGACACCGGCCAGGGCCCCGGGACGATCGGGTATCTGAAACACGAGGGCATCGGACGTGACGGCGCGCAGGTTGTCCCGGAGCAGAATCTGGAGCGCGGCATCGTCATCACTGGTGCTGAGTATGAGCACGCCGAGGTCGCCGACCAATTGGCCGTCGATGGCTTCCACGTTGATGTTCTCCTCGACCAGCAAACCGGCAATATGGGCGAGCTGCCCCGGCTCGTGGGGCACGATGACAATGATGCGGTGGTCCTGGCCGGCGGGCTGGTTCATTGATCGGTCGGTGGCCTTTCGATGTAGTCGGCGATGATTGCGTCGATCATTTCGTGAGTTATCTGGGGCATCGTGATGAGGTGGGCAAAGTCATCCAGCGGGGCGAGCTGCCACTGGAAGAGGACATACGGGGAGGGCCGGGGGAAAACCACGGTGGGGCTGTTCTTGTTCCGCCAGGCCGGGATGCCATTGGCGTTGAACTGCTGCACGGCGTACTCGGCCATGTCGAGCATGCGCGCCACCATCTCGCGAAAACCATCATGGCCGTGCTTGGTCAGGGAGTACCAGAGAATCACGGGTGCGATGGCGCTCCTGGAGCCCAAAAGGGTGGTGTCGAGGGCTCCCACGTATTCGATGGCACGGCCTATCTGAGCCGTGTGCTCGCGTTTGGTCACCACCACCCCACAGGGCAGCGGGGAACCGAACATCTTGTGGCCGGACACGGCGGCGCTGTCGATGCCGTGGTCGAACCCGAACGGTTGGGGGTCATCCACGAAGGGCAGGATCATGCCGCTGAGAGCTTCGTCGGCGTGGATGTAGTACTGGGTCAGCGCCAGGTCTTCGATGATGCCGCGAATGCGGTCGAGATCGTCGATGGCACCCTTCATCGTTGTGCCAATGTTGGCGATGATCAGGGCGGGAACATCGCGGTTGATGCGGATCGACTCGCGCAGGTCGTCGTAGTCGATCTCGCCATTCTCCTGGCTGCGGATCATGATGTTGCGGATCTTCAGGATATGGAGAATCTTGAGCACCGAATAGTGGGTGTCCTGGGAGAAGTAGGCGATGGGTTCGTGGAGCATCTCCCGGCCCACGTAGATGCCGTACATATTGCCTTCGGTGCCCCCCGAGGTGACATAACCCCAAGCCTGGTCGGTGGGCAGCCGCAGCAACTCGGCGACCGTGTGCACCACCTCGCGCTCGGTCTCATGAGTGTTGGCCTGATAGCGGGAGTAGCCGAACGGGTCACCCACGTTGTTGGCGGCGAAGGCCAGCAGCGGTTGCAGCTCGGAGTAATCGAAGTTCTGGTTTACGGGATAGCCGGCGGAGAAAGGGCCGACTAGCTGGAACTCGCAGAGAACCTGGTGAATGCGGGCATCCAACTCAACCTGACTCATAGTACTCCTAACCAATCTAGTGGGCCCGGCGGGGATCGAACCCGCGACCGAGCGATTATGAGTCGCCTGCTCTGACCACTGAGCTACGGGCCCGCCGGCATCCTACCGGAGTGCCGACCCGACGTTCCGTTTCAAAATGGCTCCGGGGGTGAGACTCGAACTCACAACCTAGCGGTTAACAGCCGCTTGCTCTGCCGGTTGAGCTACCCCGGATGGAATAATGATTTTACTGTGCGGGCCATCCTGGTCCGTCGTTCCCTGGGTTGAGCTACCCCGGACCGGCCATGATTTTACTGTGCGGGCTGATTTTATCCCGGTGGTGGGGTGCCTCACTCATCCAGTATCACCGCAGCCACCGATACCACCACCAGGGGTACTCCGAGCCACTGCCAACCGCCGAGCTGCTCGTCGAACAGGAACCAGGCCCAGACCACGGCCAGGGCGGGGGCGGCAATGTTCAACAGGGAAATGGCCCGTAGCGGAACGAACCGGTGGCTGTAGTTGACCATCAGGTGGGCCAGGCCGGCGGTCACCGCCATGATGGCGGCCACCACCCAACTCCGGCCGTCACCGACCACCAGGGGGTCGAAGGACAGAAGCGCAACCGGCAGCATCAGCACCGCGGCAATCGTGGACCACCCCGCCTGGTACTCCAGGGCGCTCAGGTGGTTGCGGGCCAAGCGGGAGGTTCCCAGGTAGCCGGCAAAGGCAAGCATGGCCACCACCGCCAGCACGTCACCGGAACGAGATCCCCCGCCGATCCCCCCGGGCCGGGCGAGGAACACCAGCGCCACCCCGGCTACCGCTACCGGGGTGGCCAGCATCACCCGGGGGCTGATCCTCTCGCCGAACACCCGGCCGGCTATCCACAGCAAGAAGATGGGAGCGGTGGCCCCGATGACCATGGCATTGGCGATGGTGGTGGTCTTTATGGCGGTGAAGAACGTGGCTCCGTTGATGGCGAACACCACCCCACCGGCCAGGGAGTGACGCAGCACCCGCCGATCCAAGCGCCCTCCCCGAAGGTAGAGCGCGACCACCGCCCACGTCGCCGCACCGACCAGCCGCCAGAACGCGAACGGCAAAGCGCCGAACTCGTTGTCGCGGACCAGTACCGGGCCCCAACTGAACAGGAAGATGCCAACGATCGCGGCCCACATCCCCAGGCTCGTCCCGGGCGGCGCGGCACCGGTAGCTCCCCTCACTGGCCCGACGCTCCTGGTGATGGCGGGAAGGTGCTAGGGGTTGGTGGAGGAGGCAATCAGGTTGAGCACCGTATCGGGATCGAGCGGTTGGCGGTTGGGATATACACCGAAGGGGGACAAAGCGTCGGCCACCGCGTTGAACACGGCGGGGGGTGCCCCGATGGCACCGCCCTCCCCGGTCCCCTTGTGCCCGCCGGGAGTGTCGGAGGGCACCACCACGTGGCCGCACTCCAGCTCGGGCACCTCGGCCGCGGTGGGCACCAGGTAGTCGAGGAAGGTGGATGCCAGTGGATTGCCGCTCTCGTCGTACACCGCGTGCTCGTAGAGCACCCCACCGATGCCCTGGGCCACTCCCCCGGCGATCTGGCCGTCCACCACCATGGGGTTGATCAGCACCCCGCAGTCCTCGCTGACCACGTACCGCAAGAGCGTGACCTGGCCGGTTCCCGGATCCACCTCGCAGGTGCACATGTGGCAGGCGTTGGAGTGGGTGGTCGGCGGGGCCTTGTAGCGGGCCGTGTGCTCCAGTCCGGCCTCCATGCCGGGAGGAAGGGCATCGGAGTTCTGGTACGCGGTGGCCGCCACCTGGGCCAGCGTCATCGAAGCCGCGGGCGTGCCCCTGACCGATACCACCCCGTCGGCCACCTCCATATCCTCGGCCGAAGCCTCCATCAGGTGGGCGGCAATGGCGACCACCCTCTCCCTCACGGCCGAGGCCGCCGCCCGGGCCGCGCTCCCGGCGATCACTGCTGAGCGACTTCCGCCGGTGCCGAACCCGTAGCCCGAGCCGTGACCCTGGTGGAGGGTTACATCCTCGGGGCGCACCCCGAGTTCATCGGCCACCAATTGGGCCATGGTGGTCTCCAGGCTCTGGCCGTGCGAGCCGGTACCCATGAACAAGTTGACATGGCCGTCCACCTCCACCCGGAGCATCGCCGATTCCGTACCCAGCGGCCCCATTCCCATGGATGTGGGTTCGATGTAAAGGGCAATGCCCAGTCCCAGGTAACGACCCTCGGCCCGGGCTTGGGCCTGTTCGGCCCGGAACCGGTCGTAGCCGATCATCTCGGCGGCCTGCTCCAGGGTTTGATCGGGGGAAATGGTGGTCTCGTAGACCAGCCCGGTGGGCACCTGGTAGGGCAGGTCGGCGGGGGTCAGCACGTTGCGGCGGCGCAACTCGAGTGGATCCATGCCGATCTCCCGAGCCACCCGGTCGATCATCTGCTCCCGGGCCACGCTCTCCATCTGCCACGGCCCCCGGTAGGCCCCGCGCCCGCAGGTGTTGGTGTACACCGTGCGGGCCCGCCAGCCAACCGGCCCCATCCGGTAGGGACCGGGGAATTGCATCACGGTCATGGCCCCCGGTGTGGCCGGACCGCCCAGAGGGTAGGCACCGTCGTCCTCGAGCTGGTCAAGATCGGCGGCCAGGAAAGCACCGTCCTCACCCACCGCCATCTTCACGGTCATCTGCTCGATGCGAGCATGGTTGGAGGCCAGAAGGTTCTCCCGGCGATCCTCGATCCACTTCACCGGCCTGCCCAAGAGTTTGGCGGCCACCAGCACCGCCATGTCCTCGCGACCCAAAAACATCTTCTGGCCGAACCCACCCCCCACATCGCCGAAGTGAACCACCATCTTGTGCTCGCCGATGCCCAGCACCCGGGCCCCGGTGTGCTGGATCTCATGGGGGCTCTGGGTGGAGGCCCACACCTCCATGACCCCGGCATGGGGCTGCCAGGATGCCACCATGCCCCGGGTCTCCATGGGCACGTTGGTCTGACGATGCTGGTGCCAGGTCTCGGTGACGACATGAGCAGCGGAGGCGAAGGCCTCCTCGGTGGCCGGGTTGGGCACGGCCATGTCATGGGCCAGGTTGCTGCCCAGTTCGGGGTGAACGTGGTCGCCGGCACCGGCCGCGGTCTCGTAATCCACCACCGGGGTCAGCGGCTCGAACTCCACCTCCACCAGATCCAGGGCGTCCTCGGCGATGTAGCGGTTATCGGCCACCACCATCACGTAGGGATCGCCCACGAACCTCACGTCGTCTCCGGCCAGCATGTTGGCCGGGGGCGCGGGCGACTCCGGTGGGTGCATGGAAGACCGCAGCGAGTCGTTGTGGGGGTTCAGGTTTGCCCCGACAAAAACGGCGTGCACCCCTTCCAGCGCCTCGGCTGCTGAGGTGTCGAGGCGGGTTATGGTTGCCCGGGCCAGGTCGCTGCGACCGAAGGCGGCGTGGAGCATGCCGGGAAGAACGATGTCGTCCACATACCGGCCGTGCCCGGTGACCAGCCGGGGATCCTCGATCCGCTTGACCGACTGGCCCACATAGCGAGCCGCAGTTGTCGTAGTCATTACCGGTCTCCTCTCATGGTGGCCGCGGCCTGGCGAGCAGCAGCCACGATGCCCTGGTACCCGATCATTACCGGTCTCCTCTCATGGTGGCCGCGGCCTGGCGAGCAGCAGCCACGATGCCCTGGTACCCGGTGCAGCGGCAGAGGTTGCCGGCGATACCGTGGCGGATCTCCTCATCGGAGGGGTCGGGGTTGGCCTCAAGGAAGGCGGCCACCGACACCACGAAACCCGGAGTGCAGAACCCGCACTGGAGGCCGTGGCAATCGCGAAACGCCTCCTGCACCGGGTGGAGCGTCTCCTCATCGGGAGCCAGCCCCTCCACGGTGGTTATGACGGCACCGTCGGCCTGCACCGCGAACAGCAGGCAGGAGCGCACCGCCCGGCCGTCCATCAGCACGGTGCAGGAGCCGCATACCCCGTGCTCGCAACCCAGGTGGACCCCGGTGCACAGGGCCTGCTCCCGCAGAAAGTCGGCCAGCGTCAGCCGGGGCTCGGCCGACCCCCGCTGGGTCCGGCCGTTGATCGTCATAGAGAGGGGGACCAGATCAGCCACCGTTTGCCTCCTGGGATAGTTGGGAAAGTGCGCGGGCCAGAACCCGGCCCACCAGGGTGGAGCCGGCCCGGCGGCGGTAATCGGCACCGGCGTGCACATCACCTACCGGTTCCATGTCGCCGGCTGCCAGGTGCCCGATCTCGACGGGATCGGCATCGCCCACGGCCAGACCCATCAATGCCGATTCCACCGTCGAGGCTCTCAGCGGGGTGGGGCCGACACCCAGCATGCCCACCGCGGCCCGGTCGATACGGCCGGTGCTGTCGAGGCCTATGCCCACCGCAGCCCCCGCCAGCGCGAAGTCGCCGCTGCGGCGGGCTATCTCGTCGAATGCGAACCCGGCCGGCTGGTCCCAGGCCGGGAACCGAACGGCCACCAGCAACTCATCGGCGGCCAATGCGGACATGAAGGTGGACTCGAAGAACTCGGCCGCCGGCACCTCCCGGGTACCCGACACCGACGCGATCTCCGCAGTACCGTCCAGTGCCAGCATCACCGCGGGGTACTCCGATGCCGGGTCGGCGTGGGCTATCGAGCCACCGATGGTGCCCCGGTTGCGAATCTGGAAATGGCCGATGTGAGGGGTGGCCAGATGCAACAGCGGCACTCGCTCGGCCACCACGGGGTCGGTTTCGACATCGGCTTGGCGGGTCATGGCCGCGATGCGTATGCCCCCGTCGCGGGGCGCAACACCGAACAACTCGTCCACCCGGTTCAAGTCCACCAGGCACTCGAAGCGGGTGAGGCGCATGGCCAGCATGGGCACCAGGCTCTGGCCACCAGCCAGAGGTTTGGCATCATCCCCATACTCAGCCAAAAGACCCACCACGTCGGCCACCGTCTCGGGAGCGTGGTATTCAAAAGGAGCAGGTTTCACTACGAGCGACTGTAGCCCGACCCGCCCTCGTGACCGCAGGAGTATCGGGACACGCCAGTCTCCACCAGTGGTCGGGCCAGCTCGGTCACGGCGATCTGGCCAGCCCGGTGGTGGTGATCTGGTGGAGTTGGTCGCGGCGATCCGGTCCGGGTGATCTGGCAGGACTCGGTCGCGGTGGTACAGCAAACTCGGTGGTGGTGATCTGGCAGACTTGGGCCATGTCAGACCAGGCCGAGGTGCTGCGCAACTACTGGACCGACCGGGGACGGGTGTGGGTGGATCACCGGACCAGGTTGGATTCCATGCTCGCCCCCCTGGGTGAGGCGGCCATAGCCCGGTTGCACCCCGGTGGGGGCGAGAATTTGCTGGACATCGGATGCGGTACCGGCTCCACCAGCCTGGAACTGGCCCGGCTGGTGGGTGGGAGCGGCCAAGTGACCGGGGTGGACATATCCGCACCCATGGTGGCTGAAGCTCGCCGCCGGGCCACCGAAGCCGGAGTGACCAACCTGTCGTTCGTAGTGGCCGATGCCGGGGCCTACGAGTTCGAACCCCGGCTCTACGATGCCGCCTTCTCGCGAATGGGAATCATGTTCTTCGCCGAACCGGTGGCCGGATTTACCAACCTCAGGCGGGCTCTGCGACCCGGTGGACAGTTGAGCTTCGTATGCTGGCGGTCACCGGGCGAGAACTCCTGGGTAACCGAACCGGGGCAGGCGGTAGCCGAGGTTCTGGGTCCACCCGAACCGGTGGATCCCGATGCGCCCGGACCGTTCTCCCTGGCCTCTGCCGACCGCATCAGCTCGACCCTCACCGGGGCCGGGCTGGTGGACATCGACATCACTCCCCACGACCTTCCGTTGAGCGTGGGCGACGGCACCACCGATGAGTTGGTGCGCTACTACATTGACCTCCTGCCGGGCACGACCATCCCCGAGAACGCCGAGGTTCATGTTATCGACCGGATCAAGGCCGCCCTCGGAACCATGGTCGAGCGCCGCCGGACTCCCGATGGCATAGTCATGGGGGCAGCCGCCTGGCTGGTCAGCGCCCGCGCCTAACCCCCTCCCCTAGCTGTAACCCTTATGGAGGTTGTTGACTCTTTGGTTGGGGTTGGCAGGCTTCGCCGGTGGTCGCGATGGGTTGGTTTTGGTGGGTGAGGGTTGGTTGGTTAGGTGCTGAGGAGGACGGAAGGCTCCACCGGTGATCGCGACAGGTCGGCCATGATGGTCGATCAGAAACATTGGTGAGTCACCGGTGGAGGTGTTCTAGTATGGCACAGAGGTTGTGTGCGAGCGAGCGGGCCCACATCGAGACGATGGTTGAGATGGGGGTGGGGGCCGGGGAGATGGCCCGGCGGTTGGGGAGGTGCCGCTCTACGGTGTGGCAGGAGTTGCGGCACAACGGGGACGGTTCGACCTATCGGGCTGATGCGGCGCAAGCCGGCGCTGAGGTGCGGGCTTTGAGACCTCGTGTACCCAGGTTGGCCGCGGATAGGGTGCTGGGCGACGCGGTGGCCGGTTCGAGTGGGGAACCGCTGGAAGGTTCGCTACCTAATCTGGCTCGAAGGGTGGCGGCTTTGAGAGAAGTATTGCCCAGGGTGGCTGAGGCCATAGCTGACGGGTTGAGCGGGGATGGGTTGGCCGGTGGTGGGTATGACTGAGCCTGTGACTGGTGTGGCGGGTTTGACGACCGGGGCTACCGCTTCGGGTTCGGGTTTGTTGGGGTCGTTGCCTGTGGTTGAGTCGGTGCCGCGTTGGTTGAGGGTTGGCCCTGGATAGTGGACGGGCCGCTGAGTGAAATGTTGGCCGATGCCAAACCCGACCACCTCGACTCTGATGCTGTGGGGCAGTACCTCGACCGCTTGACCACCCCCACAGACCCCGGCTTGAGGCCCTGAACCACCATCGGGCCGCTGGGAGCACTTGAACTACCACAGGTTCCGAACCGGCCACCACAGAACCGATCTCGTTCGCTGAGCGGCCCGTTACGGGGTTCGGGCTGGCATCGAGGTCGAGGCCCATGCCAGGGAGTCGATGGCATACCTGACGGTTGAGGCGGCCCGTTACAGGGTTAAGGCTTCACTGAACTACTCCCTTTGAACCGTAAACCGGTCATCCTCGAAGCCCAGGCCCCGTGAGACGCTGAGAGCCATCCCATACCCCCAGGTGCCCCCTTGGAGACTGTGGCCGTGCTGGGTGGGACAGACCCCGTATCGCCTCGGAGTTTGCAAACCATCAGCCCGGCCACTGCCCTTCCCAGCGGGCAGCGGCGGCCCTCGGCACTTTCACTTGATAGGCACCCAGCCCCGGCCCTAATCTTCCCGGCATGCACCAAAGCATCGTAGGTTTCTGCCTCGCGGTCGGGATCAAAAGGCGTTCTGGGGTTCACCTCATGGCTCCCTTTGGCCCTGACCGCGACGTTTTGGTGAATAGAAGCTCAACGCCAGTCTGAAGGGGCCACCAATGACAGGATCGCCACAAACGGCTACCATCAACCCCGTGACCACCCCCCACACCCCCGACCCGGACAACACCCCACAGACCTCAACCGAGGCTAATACCTTCAACCCAAACAGTATTGAAACCAACAAAAGCCAATCAATAAGTTTTTGGAGGTTATGGGCATTTTCTACAGTTATGCTTGCGACTATATTCTGTTTTTACTCCTTGTTTGGGGGTTGGGTGAAATATCTTGTTTTTTCTGTAGGTATGCTCATATTTAGTATTATTCTTACTATGTGGATTTACTGGAAAACAAAGGAGTAGTTGTGAGAAAAGCATTGGTGTTTGTTGTTGTTACCGGTTTGTTGGCTTCAGTTGCTCCTAAGGTTGTGCTGGCGCATGACCCTGAGAGGGTTACTACTCGAACTATCCCGGCTGTCCCATGACTACCCCACCCCAACCCACACCACTTACCGAGGAAACCAAACTTGCCAGGTGGCGAAACCGGTGTGGCATACGCCCCTTATTATTCCTCCTTTGTGGTACTACCTCCTATGTAATCACTGCTCTTGCATTCTTTGTAATTCGTATCTGGGTAGATGGTTTTCACTCACTACCTTTGATGGTCTGGGCAGGAATAAATGGGATACTGCTTTCAGTATCAATTAAAATATTATCAAGGGGCTAGTTGTGAGAAAACTTTTGGTGTTTGTTGTTGTTACCGGTTTGTTGGCTTCAGTTGCTCCGAAAGTTGTGTTGGCGCATGACCCTGAGACTATAACTAAAAATGTTTATGAGGATAGGGTAGTTCCTGTTTATGAGGATTTTTGGAAAGAAACTGTAAGGGTTCCAAATTATGCACCTGGTTCTTTGAGTTTCCGTATAGCGGCTCGTAAGACGGCGAATAGTAGGGTTGAGATTGCTTTACAACCACGTGTTGGTAATACCTGGGGTGCTTATAAGTATCCTTCTAAAAGGTTTTTCCCTTTGTCTACTGCTATTGGGAAATGGTTGTATACCTCCACAGTTACCGTTGGCTTCACAGAAACAACGTATCGGACTGAGACCCGGTATCGTAAGATTACCGACCCTCCTCCCAATAAATATACCGTGATATCAAAGCAAAAGGTACGGAGACAAACAGGCACTACCACTATACAAGAAAAGACTGGGACAACAACCGTTACCACCCATGATCCTCATGACTGTAAAAGCGGATATTATAAACAACCATTCCCCCAAACTGTAAAAGTTCCAAAGGTATACCCTTCTACAAACCCGGCGGGGCCGGGTGGTATTTATACTAAAATAAGCAGGAATACATCTGAGGCGTGGTGGTGGGAACCGGAAGACCCAAGTACCACAGAACATCATCCATGTTATAAACCAGTGTTCCCACCTGAACCATCACTGGCTGAGTACATTATAAATGTAGCAAAGAAAATTGGGGGTGCTGTTTACAAAACAGTTGAAGCGGTTGGTGTATCAATTTATCAAAGATCAACAGAACCTATGAAAGAAATTGGCAAAGAGGTTATCAAAGAAATAAGAAGTGGGTTTCCCTGGCTCCACAAAATTATATGTTTCAAAGTAGATGTTGAGCCCGAAGCACAGGTTAGTGGGTTGGTTATAGGTACTTTTGTTGGTGGCTATGCAGCTACGAGTACTGGCAACCTTATTAGCGTAGCAACTCATTCGGCAGCTATTTCCAAAGTTATAGAAATGTCAAGTAGATTAGTAAGTTTAGTTAGAGTTACTTCAGCAACTGGAGCTGGTGCGGTTACTGGCTACCTCACTGCTGCAGCTATTTATTGGGGTTGTAAGTATTGGGATAGTGCTATTTCTTCTAATCCTCCACCTGCTACTGTACCTTTGCCTTCTAGTGTTTCGGCTAGTTGTTCGGCTGATGGTCGTACTTTGACTGTTAGTTGGAGACCTGCTAATGGGATTACTTCTTATGAGGTTAGGGTACTTAAAAGGTCTAGTAAGACGTTACATGCTGCTTCTATTGTTAGTAAAAGGTCTTCCACTACTTTTACTAATGATTATACTGTATCTCCTGGTCATGCTTATACGGCTGAAGTGAGAAGTAGAAGTATTGTTTCTGGTGGTGTTAGGCAGTCGGATACGGTTAGTTCTAGTAGTGTTACTTGTTCTGTGCCTGTGCCTTCTAATGTTTCGGCTGGTTGTTCGGCTGATGGTCGTACTTTGAGTGTTAGATGGAGAGCGGCTGTGGGGGTTACTTCTTATGAGTTCAAGGTGGCTGGTGGGTTTGCTAAGACGGTGAGGGCTCCTGCTACTTCTGGTACTCTTACTGTGACACCTGGCGGTGCGTACACGGCTCAAGTAAGAAGTGTTGTAACTAGCGGTGGTAATAGTAGGTATTCGGGTTGGGTTAGTCAGTCTGGTGTTACTAAGTGTGCTGATAGTAGGCCGATGGTGGTGCCTCCTAATGTATCTGTTAGGTGTTATGCTGGTGGGATAAAGGGTAGGGCTGGTGTTGTGAGTGTTATTGTTAGTTGGGATGCTGACTCGACGCGTAGGACTGAGCGTTATCAGGTGAAAGCGTCGGCATCGCTTGGTAATGGGTTGTCTAAAATTGTGATCGGTGCTAATACGGCTACTTTTATTAGGACGGAGAATGGTAGGTATAGTTTCAAGGT
Organism: Candidatus Poriferisocius sp.; assembly: GCF_965202595.1. Lineage (GTDB taxonomy): Bacteria > Actinomycetota > Acidimicrobiia > Acidimicrobiales > Bin134 > Poriferisocius. The sequence continues at coordinate 692,287 of NZ_OZ241836.1, read as the reverse complement.
TCGCGGGTATTCTTCTAGGTCTGGGTTGGGTTGGTCGGGTTGGTCTTCTTACAGCCCAGTTAAGACTTGTAATGCTCCTACGGCTTCGCCGTTGGGGGTGCCTTCTGTTTACCGTGTTGATTGTGTTTCCAGTAGTACGCCGGGTACGGTAAATGTGGTTCTTAGATGGCTAAGCGGTGATCTCAGAACCCGGAGTTATGCTGTTCGCGAGGCGTTGGGTTCGGGTTTGTCTAAAACTGGTTTGACTGGTACTACAGCTGTGTTTCCTCGAATGGTGAAAGGAACCTATCAGTTCGAGGTTCAGGCCCATGCCGATGGTATACCTTCTTCGCAGTGGTCTTCCAGGAGTGCCCGTATCACCTGTACTCCACCTGCTACGCCTACGACGGTGCCTGTGCCTGCTAATGTGAGGGCTAGTTGTTCGGCTGGGTCGGCTGGTAGGGTGAACATTGTTGTTAGTTGGGATGTTGACTCGACAGGTGTTACCTCGAAGTACAGTGTGAGGGATCTTAATCTTACTCCGGGGGTAGCCAAGACAGTTGTGGGTGTTAATGGGGCTGTGTTTCCTCGGACTGTGAACGGTGCTTACCGTATGGTAGTTGCCGGGTATTCTAACTCTTTGAATAAGTGGTCGCATTGGTCTTCTCAGTATAATAGTAATGCTCATGTTACTTGTAATGTTCCCACCCTTACTCCCGCTCCTACTGCCACCCCCACGCCTACTCCTACTGCTACTCCGGCTGTGCCTGCGCGGTTGGGGACTCCTTCTAATGTAACTGTTAGATGTGTTTCTAGTAGTACGCCGGGTACGGTGAATGTGGTTGTTAGTTGGGGTAGTGGGGATAGTAGGACTGAGCGTTATTCTGTTTCGGAGCGTCGCCGGTCGGGTTTGTCCCGGAGCGGGGTGACTGGTACTTCGGTTACATTTACTCGGAGTGTGGATGGTAGTTATCAGTTCAGGGTTCGGGGTCATGCTGATGATGTGAGTAATTCGCGTTGGTCTGGTTGGAGTGACAGGACTACTTGTAATGTTCCCACCCGCCCCCCGGCTCCCACTCCCACGCCGACTGCTACTCCCACGCCGACTGCGGTTCCTGCGCGGTTGGGGGCTCCTTCGGTTTATCGTGTTGATTGTGTTTCTAGTAGTGTGCGGGGTACGGTGAATGTGTCGGTTGAATGGCGGACTGGGGATAGTAGGACTCGGAGTTATGTTGTTCGCGATGCGTTGGGTTCGGGTTTGTCGAGAACTGGTTTGACTGGTACTTCGACTGTGTTTCCTCGAACGGTGAGGGGTACTTATCAGTTCGAGGTACAGGCCCGGGCTTCAGGTATTCCTTCTTCGGAGTGGTCTGCTAGGAGTATTCCCTTTACTTGTTCCCCACCCGGTTAGGTTCTTGGTTCTGAAACAGGATCGGTTGAGAGGTGGAAAGCTCTATTGGTGATCGCGACAGAGTTTAGGATAGGTGGTTTGGGCTGGTTGCCAGTGGTGGAGTCTGCGGGGCATGGAGATCTTCGGTGGTGGTGAGGCGTACCGGGCCGATGTTGAGGTTGCTTCCTTTGGGTAGCCAGCGTCGTAGTGTGGCGTTGTTTTGTTCGTTGGTGGGTCGTTGCCGGGGGGATCTGGGTTCGCAGAAGTAGACCTGTATGTTGAGGGTTTTTTCGATGTCGGCCCGTTTGGCCATTTCTGTGCTTTGGTCCCAGGTCAGGGTTTTGACCATCCCAGCGGGTTGGCGGCTGAGTGCGGCGGTGACGGCTTTGGCGGTGTTGTGGGTATCGTAACCATCAGGTAAAAGCACTACCAGGGTGTGGCGGCTGGTGTGTTCCACCAGGGTCGCTACCGCTGATTGGTTGTTCTCACCGATCATCAGATCACCCTCCCAGTGGCCCGCCTCGGCTCGGGTGGCGACCATTGCGGGACGCTGCGCTATGGGCCGGAAATCATCCAACACTGAGCGTTTCCCCTGTTCACAACGGCTTCGGGGTTTGCGGCGACGGCGTTGTCGTACCAGCAGTTTCCAACTATCGGCTGCCAGTCCGCTGCGCGCGTCGCGGTCGTAGCACGCCCGGTAGATCGTTTCCCCACACACCCGCAACCCCCGCTCACGGAGATGACCCGAGATCGCATGCGGTGACCAACGATCAGCCAACAACCCGGCCACCGCGCCGGCCAGCACCCTATCCGCGGCCAACCTGGGTACACGAGGTCTCAAAGCCCGCACCCCAGCGCCGGCTTGCGCCGCATCAACCCGATACGTCGAACCATCCCCGTTGCGCCGCAACTCCTGCCACACCGTAGAGCGGCACCTCCCCAACCGCCGGGCCATCTCCCCGGCCCCCACCCCCATCTCAACCATCGTCTCGATGCGGACCCGCTCACCCGCACACGACCTCTGTGCCATACTGGAACACCTCCACCGGTGACTCACCAATGTTTCTGATCGACCATCATGGCCGACCCGTCGCGATCACCGGTGGAGCCTTCCCACCATCCGATCACACCCTCCCCCCAGCCGCCTGGGTCTGGCGGCGAGCGGTGCGGCCGGCGACAATCGACCACACCACCACCAGAGCGGTGGCTGCGGCCATGTACCCGTGCATCTGTCGCAAACCGATCTGATCGGCCAGAACCCCCAGAGGGAACGCGATCAGGCTCTGGGCGCTGAACGCGATCATGATCAAGCTCTGAACCCGGCCGTGATAGACCGGCTCGGCCAGCAGCAACGACATGGACATGTTGGCGGTTTGGAAAGTGGTGGCCGCACCACCCAGCACGAACAGCACTGCCAGCGCCACCAGGTGGTCGGGGGTCACGGCCAGAACGGCCACACCGGCGGCCACCACCACCCCACTGGTGACCCGCAGTTGCCAGAGCTTGGTGTTGTCCCGAATGCGAGCAACCTGGAGCGCGGTGACCGTGCCGCCGAGAGCGTTGGCACCCTGAAGCAGTCCCAACCACAGCGCTCCCACTCCGAACACGCTCTCGGTGAACTTGGGGAGGAACGCCAGATAGGGAAGGGCCGCGACAACCATGAGCGCGGTGGAGATCACCACCACTCGCAGGTAGGGCAGCCGCCGGACATAGCCCACCCCGTCGGCTATTTCCTCGAAAGGGCTGCGAGCCTCTCGCCACTTCGGACGCGATACCGGCAACAACATGACCGGGATTGTCCCCACTGCGGTGAGGCCCGCGCTCAGCAAGTAGACTCCGGCCAGGCCGAATCCGGGGGTGTCGGCCAGCACCCCGGCCAGAGCAGGCCCGACCGTCTGGGTGCTGGCCACGGTGAGCTGGGTGAGCGATATTGCGTTGGACAGCAGTTCGCGCTCCACCACTTCTCCGGTCATGGCCACCCGGGCCGGCCCCATGAACGCGAACGATGCCCCCTGTATGAACGATGCCACCAGCAGCATCCAGAACCGCTCCTGCCCCAGCACCACCATTATCCCGAGCCAAAGCGAACTGAGGGTGAGCGATGCGTGGGAACCGAGTATCAGCGCCCGCCGGGGGAACCGGTCGGCGGCCACACCCCCGAACGGGGTTACGGTGACCATACCCACGCCGAAAGCCAGCAGCACCAGGCCAAAGCTGGAGTTGCTGTCGGTGAGCTGGATGGCCAGCCACCCCCGGGCCAGGATCTGCATACCCACCGCGAGAAACGCCACCAACCCCGACCACCACAGCATGGCGTAGCTCCGATTCGACAGCGACGCGAACGCCCCGCCGGTGGAGGTGACGCTCACAGTTCCAGCGGTTGGAGCTCGTCCTCGAGACCCTCTTGCTCGCGTACCAGGTGCCAGCCGAAACGGGCGGACAGGGTCTCGCGACCCTCGTCGGGGCCGCAGGCGATGATCCGGTCGCCGGCCGCCAGCACCGACCGGCCCCGGGGGTGGTAGATGTAGCGTCCGGCCCGGCGGATGGCCAGCACGGTGAAGCCCGGCTCGATGCTCAACGCCAGATCCCGGAGCGAGGCCCCATCGGCTTCACTGTCCGAAGCCACCGGAAGCTCCACCACAACCTCATCGGAGTCACCCAGGGCAATCTCCAGAATCGGATGCACGTCCTCCCCCTGCTCCACCAGCGAGACCATCTGGCGGGCCTGATCCCCGATGTCCTCGGCAGCCTGGCCGAGGTGCAAAAGCCCTCGAAGGGGGGCGGGATCTATGTTGTCGGCCGCGGCCCGCAGCACCCACAGCTCCAACTGATGGTTCATCTCGTCCAGCCGGGACTCCAGGTGTCGCACTTCCGCGGCCAACCCCCGGTCGTTCAGCACCAGTGTGGAGTAGGCCAAACCCACCGCGGCCTCCGACAGATCCTTCATCTCCACCAAGACCCCCACCGCCCGATCCAGATCGGAGATCCACGGATCCTCAGGTGCCACCCGCTCCTCCCACACGGGTGCGGCCGCCAGTTGGTGCAGCCGGGTGATCCCCGCGGGCGATCCCCGCAAGAAGAGCACATCGCCGGGCATCATGAGCTGATCACCCCTCACATCGGTGATCCAACTCCGATCCCGCCGGATGGCCATGACCCGCATCCCGGCCACCACCGGCAACTCCAGGTACCCGAGGGGGCGGCGGGCCATGTGGGATCCCTCCCGCACCACCAACCGATGCGAGACCTCCTCCGCGCCGGACATGTCAGCCACCAGCTCGGCAGGGATTCCCAGCCGGCGGGTCACTATCCGGGATATGTCCACCGCATCGTTGGCGATCCGCTCGATGGCGCTGATGACCTGGAGCACCGATGACATGCCCTCGGCCTCCCTCGGGTGGCGCACGGCCATGATGCACACCGCCCGCATGTCCCGCACCATCTCAGTCATCCGCACCTCCAGGTTGTCCACCTCGGTGGCCATATCGGGATCACCGAAGTACAGGGCGGCATAGGCAAGATCGACCATCAGCTCGGAGAGGTCCTTGGCCTCGGCGAGCATGGCCCGGAGATTTCGGGGTTTATCGTCCATCAGCAGTTTCCCTTCAAACTATCCACTGATTCCTCCCACCGCGGCGATGGCAAACACCAAGGTGAGAGCCCCCACCAGATCGAGCACCGCGGTCACCATCGGGATGCCCACCGTGTCGGGATCCACTCCGAACCGCACCGCGGCAATGGTCCCGTAGTAGGCCACAGCCGCCGCAACCATCACCACCAGGATTCCCCCGGTAAGGGCAACCGCCACCAACCGGCCCGCCCCCGGCCCGCCCAGATCGAACAGCACCCCACCCCATTGTGATACCAGGGCCACCAGCGCAAGGACCGGAACCGCCAATCCGAACGTCACCCCCACGTCGGTCCGGGCCCCCCGGCGGGGCAGAACCGAGGGGCTGATCAGACCCAGGTGCAGCTTGCTGGACAGCCGGTTGGCCAGGATTCCCCCCAACGCTCCCGCGGTAGCCAGGTAACCGGGCACCATTACCAGCAGCACGGGGTGGCCGGCGAACACCTCGAACCGGTTCTCCACCGTCACCCCGGCCATCAGCGACAAAACCCCGGCCAGCACCAGAACCGGGATCGACTCCCGCAGGATGGTCCGCAACTGAGGCCCCGGGGACCGGACGGCAGCCAGCAGCGAGACCACCGTGATCGCAACCACCACTCCAGCAATCACCGGGGTTACCACGTTCCGCCGTACCAGGTAGGATGTCAAAAGGAGTGCCGGCACAGTCAGCACATCACCCGCGGCGGTAACCATCGGAGAGGTCACGTTGTCGGGATCCAAACCCCACCGCACCGACCCGGTGGCCATTCCCAGCGCCACCAGCAGCACGAACACCGAGGCCAGCGTGCCCCCCAATACCGAGACCACCACATAGTCGGCCACCCCGATGGCCCCCTCCACCCCGGTACCGGATGCCACCGCCGAGGCCAGCAGGGCCAGCGCCAGCGACAGGACCAGGGTCAGCACCATCGAAGCCCACACGTTCTGGCCCACCACGCTTGAGGACCGCAGCGACAGGCGGAACGTGCCGGCATGGATGGCAGTGCCCAGCCGGCTGCCCAGCGCTCCGAAGATGTTGCCCCGTAGCGCGATGGCCGCCGGTACCAGCAGCAACAAACCGGGAAGATCGGCCAGCCGTTCGTGGCTGCGACCCAGCACCACCCCGGCGATCACGCTGGTAACCGCGAGCACGCACAGCGCCCCCAGCGCCTGGGCCACCCCTCTGGGGTCGGGACCAAGCAGCCGGGCCAGGGGCAGCCGGACGAGAGAGAGCATCAAACCGGTTCCCGAACCTCAACACGGGCCGGCAGCCGGGTGGGAGAGACCATCATCAAACCGATTCCCGAACCTCAACACAGGCCGGCAGCCGCGAAATCTGCGCTGGCATCTATTGCGAAGCGGCCTGGCCCAGGCGACGCAAGCACCGGCGGCACTCCTCCCAGGCTCGGTTCAGGATGTCAGCGACGGGCTCCACCGAGTTGATCCTGCCCATTACCTGGCCGCCGAAGGGAACGGCCACATCCATCCGCCCGCCGAAATACTGGTCCATGAGCCGGTCCAGACCGGGCATCTGCACCTGATCCTGGTGTTCCAGCTCGGAGGTCAGCTCGGTACGCAGCGCCCGCATCCCGGGCCGGCCGAACCGGTTCAGCAACACGGTGTCGGTTTCGGCAGCATCCACCACTGCCTGCTTCCAGTTGCCGTGCACCGGCGACTCCGCGGCTGAGAGCATCCTGGTCCCCATCTGCACACCGTCGGCCCCCAGCACCAGAGCGGCGGCCATGGACACACCGTCGCATATCCCCCCGGCCGCGATGATCGGCACATCCACCCCGGCCCGCACCAGGGGAGTGAGCACCATGGTGGACGAGCCGTGGGGATTCTTGAAACCACCCCCCTCCACCCCCTCAACGATGAGGCCGTCCACCCCGGCATCCACCGCCTTGCGGGCCCCCCGCAGCGTGGGTACCACATGAAATACGGTGATTCCCGCGTCCTTCAATACGGCGGTGAACCGGCCGGGGTCGCCGGCCGAGGTGGTCACGAACCTCACCCCGTGATCAATAACAAAATCGATGACGGTGGCATCGGGCACCAGGAGCTGGGCGATGTTCACCCCCCACGGGCGATCGGTCAGATCGTTCATCCTGGCGATCTCCACCTTGATGTCGTCCAGCCGGCCCGAGGATGTCTCAATTATTCCCATGCCCCCGGCATTGGACACCGCCGAGGCCAACCGGGATCGAGCGATGTAGCCCATCGGAGCTTGCACAACGGGTATCTCGATACCCAGAAGTTCGGTGATTCGGGTTCGCATCACGCCAGCTTCACCGGTGCCGGCACCCTGAGGAAACTGAAAATATCACCGGCACCCTGAAGCACCCGGCTCACCGTGCCGCCCTGCCCGAACCTGAGGAAACTGAAAATATCACCGGCACCCTGAAGAAACTGAGAGAATCACTGCCGCCCCCTGGTGTTGTCGGATCGAGACACGAGCTGGCGCAGCAAGGGAGTCCGGGGGCGGTGCATGGGACGGTGAAACAGCGGTAACCGGTGGTAGGGGGAGGGGCGGTCGCTGCTCCACTTGCCCGGTGGGGCCGAGGTGATGGAGGCCAGCCCCACCAGGCAGTTGTCGTAGTTGACCCTCCAACCGGCGAAGTCGCTCCAGGCCTGGTCGCGATCCTCCACCACCGGAACCCCAGCATTTCGCAGAGTCTCGTAGGTTTCGTAGAACTCCCGGCGGCGCACGGTGATCGGGGCTGCGGGCTGCGGGTCGGGGTCGTAGTCAATGCCGAAGAAATCGGCAATGTGGCGCAGAGCCATATAACCCGACCGGATCATGAACGGCACCGCAGGCGAGTTGGGTACCGCCACCGTCGATTGCATGATGGCCGCGGCATCCAGGATGGCCCCTGCGGCTACCACCCACGAGCGGTCGGAGCGAACCGACCTAAAGAAGGACAGCGCCGGGAAGATCTGGTGAGTCTCCTCGATCTGGATGAACCAGTGCTCCCACTCGGTCCAGGTGTCTTCCATGGACTCGAGTGCGCCGTTGTTGTGGGCCAGGATGATCATGGCCTCCGGTGTCGGGGGGGTGCCGGCCCTGACCTCGAGCCGGGCCACCGCGGACTCCCGGGAGCTGAACGCGCTGTACATGGCCGGTAGGAAACTGATCAACAGCGCCACGATGCCCAAACCTATGAGCGCTTCGATGATGGCCAGAACCAGGCTCACCAGGTCGTTCTTCTCCCGAAAGCCCAGCGTGGCCAGCGACGACCCGCTCAACATCAACGACTCCCGGTACGGGCGCACACCGTTGGCCCAGAACATGAGCGAGAACCCGTAGATGATCCCGGTGGCCCAAACGAACGGCAGGCTCATGAGCGTGGTCGAGGCGTAGCGGGACAGCACCGTGTCGCGCGACTCGTAGGACTTGCGGTGCCGGGCCAGCAACGAGAACAGCAGTCCCATACCGACGTACACGAAGCGGACCAGAAAACTCCGCTCGGCCCGGGGAACCACAACGGTTCGGACCGCGGCCAGCAGCGTGCCCATGGAGATCAGCCCCCCCACCCCGAACACAATCCCGTCCACCCAGCTCATACCCGCTCAAGACTAGGCAATCCCAACGACTATTTGTGTTTTTTTCTATAATGTAAATTACTTTTTCTGTAATATAAGTAAGCAACAATGGAGGTAATTGCAACCAGAATAAGCACTTCTCCAGGTCCAATTGCTCCCAAACCCAGACCAGCAAGTATTATCAGCAATAGAAAAAAGCAGGCCAGCCAGACCAGTACGGTTTTCAAGAGCAACCCTACCTTGCTGGGGTTGCTGCTGGGCTCCGAATCCTGTTTCATTGGTCTTTTCCTGCGGGTTGGAATGCTGCAGCCTTCTGGCGGCGCTGGCGGGCTATTTCGAAGCATAGCACGGCGGTGGCGGAGGCCACGTTGAGGGATTCCACCGAGGCCGCCGTGGGGATGCAAACCCAGCGATCCGCCGCCGATTCATCGAGGCCGTGGGACTCGTTGCCCACCACCAGCGTGAGGGGGCCGGTGAGATCAACCCGGTCGCAGGGGTCACCCCGGTGGGGGTCCGTACCAACTCGGAACCCCACGGGGGCCGCCACCGCCAGGGGGGTCCGGAACAGAGCACCGGCGGCGGCTCGCACGGTCTTGGGGTTCCACGGATCCACCGAGCCGGGACCAAAAACCACGGCTTGAGCACCGGCAGCCACCGCGCTGCGCACGATGGTGCCGGCGTTACCGGGGTCGGCCACCCCGGCCATTTCGACCACGAAATCGCCATCCTCCAGCGGGCCGGTCGGCGGGATCCGGGCAGTGGCCATGACCCCCTGAGGCGTGACCACCGAACCCATTTTGGTCAGAACCCCTTCACCCACCGTCCAAACCGGGGCATTCACCACGACACCGGGCTCCACCCCCGGCTCCACGAACACATCAGCCAGCTCGACCCCCGCATCCACCGCCTCGGCCAGCAGCCGGGGCCCGTCCACGACGAACTTGCCGGTTGTCACCCGCTCACGATGCCGGTGCACCAGGCGGCGCAGCTCGGCCACCCGGGGATTACGCGCGCTGAGCAGCTCGGGCAACCGAGAACTTCATGAGCGGCGCAGCTCGGCCACCCGGGGATTACGCGCGCTGAGCAGCTCGGGCAACCTCCACCAGCGACGTGAAGGCCGAGGGGTCGTGAACCGCCAGATCGGCCAGGATCTTGCGGTCCACCTCCACGCCGGCCTGCTTCAAGCCGCTGATGAACCGGCTGTAGGTGGTGCCATTCTGGCGGCAGGCGGCGTTGATGCGCTGGATCCACAGGCGGCGGAACTGCCCCTTGCGAGCCCGGCGATCCCGAAAGGCGTACTGACCGCTGTGCAGCAACTGCTCGTTGGCGGCTCGAAATGTCCGGCTCTTGTTGCCGTAGTAACCCTTGGCCCGCTTGAGAACCGCCTTGCGGCGCTTGCGGGCGGGAACGGAGCGCTTGACCCTGGCCATCGTGTCTTCTCCCTGTACTCGAATCCGTGGCTAGAGGCCCAACTGGCGCTTGGCCGCCGGGGTATCGGCTTTGGACACCATCACGGGGCCGCGTAGCTGACGCTTGCGCTTGGGGGCCTTCTTCTCAAGGATGTGGTTCTTGTAGGCGCGGCGGCGGCGGAGCTTGCCGGTACCGGTGGTCTTGAACCGCTTGGCCGCGCCTCGGTGGGTTTTCATCTTGGGCATTTCAGTTACCTGCGCTCTGGGGAGCAGCCTCGGCCGCAGCCTCGACCTCCGCCGTGTCCTCGGCGGAGGCACGGGGCGAGCGGGCGGCTTGCTTGCGGGACCTTCTCTTGGCCGGGCCCAGCACCATAACCATATTACGGCCGTCCAGCCTAGGATACACCTCGACCTTGGCCACGTCGGTCACCTCATCCTCGATGCCGTCGAGAATGCGCCGACCCAACTCGGGATGCTGCACCTCACGGCCACGAAACATGATCGTGACCTTGACCTTGTGCCCATCCTCCAGAAAACTCCGAACCTTGCGCGTTTTGGTCTCGAAGTCGCCGGGGCTGATCTTGGGCCGGTACTTCATCTCCTTGACGATGATGTTCGTGCTGTTCCGCCGGGATTCCTTGGCCCTCTGGGCCGCCTCGTACTTGTACTTGCCGTAGTCCATGATCCGGCATACGGGTGGATTCGCTTTTTCGGCAACCTCCACCAGATCCAAGCCGGCTTCACGGGCCATGTCCAACGCCTCGGCCAGCAGGCGGATACCTACCTGCTGCCCGTCCTGAGCCACGAGACGCACCTCCCGGGCGTTGATCCGGTCGTTGATCCGGGGCTCGTCCTCTGCCGAGGCTATGGCCGATCACCGCTCTGCAATGCGCATATTCCTCTCTCTCGCTTACGGGGCCGACGCGCTGGGCTTGGTTTCCCCACTTGCACGCCGGAGTTGCGGGGTAACAGTATCAGCGTTCAAGGACCAACACACCAAACGAGGCCAAAAGGAGCTGAGCAGGACGATAGCCCCCACTTGCACGCCGAAGCTGCGGGGTAACAGTATCAGCGTTCAAGGACCAACACACCAAACGAAGCCAAAAGGAGCTGAGCAAAACGATGAGCACACTGTGGACACCAGGGGGTGAGGTGCCGGTGGGAAGAGGCGACCAGCAACCGGCTACCCCACCACCGCAGGCACCACCCCAGGCACCACCGCAAGCACCACCCGAGGCACCACCGCAGGCACCACCCGAGGCACCACCGCAAGCACCACCCGAGGTGCCGGAGGATCCGTTGGCCGGGCTGAGCGAAGAAGAGCGGGCCCAGGCCGAGGAATTGGCCCAGCAGTTGGCCGAGGCCCGGGAGAAGATCGCCGGCACCCCGGCATCAGTGGTGGTGGGCAACCATGCCATGGGTCTGTACGAGCTGGGGGCGATCCACCTCAGCCAGCAACCCCCCAACTTGGACGAGGCCCGGCTGGCCATAGATGCCCTCGCCGCGGTGGTGATCGAGCTGGAGGGCCGCCTCGGCGAGCACGAGGTCACCCTGAAGGACGCCCTCCACCAGATCCGAATGGCGTTCGTGCAGGTATCCAGGGCTTTCGAGGCACCTAGCGAGGAGTAACCCCGACCGCTTCCCACGCCCCCCGGTGACCGGGCGATAACCGGAAAACCACCGCGGTACCGGCCTCGATGGTGCGGGTTCCATCCGCGACAGCCGTGCAATGAAACGGGTAGCTGGTGTTGCTGACCGTGGTGATCATCCCCCAGCCGGTAGCGCTATCGAAACTCTCGACGCAGCCGGTGAGCAAAAGGGTGTCTGCCATTTTACGCCTCCTGTAATGACCGTCGAAACTCTCGACGCAGCCGGTGAGCAAAATGTCGGGGTCCGCCGGAATCAATGGACGATCTTGGCCAGTGGCAACTCGATGATGTCGCTGGCCCCGGCATCCCGCAGATCGGGAATCAGGATGTTCATTTCGGTCTTGAGCACGACGGTCTCCACCGCGTAACCGTGGCCCCCGAACAGCTCGTTCACCGTGGGGGCCTTCATGGACGGCAGCAGATCTATCACCTTGTCGAGATTCCCGGCCGGCACGTTCATCTTCACCAGCACCTTGCCCCTGGCTTCCAGCACCCCGCTCAACAGGGTATGAATCTGCTCCATGGCGTGGCGGCGCTCGGGCTCGGCGTAGCTGACCGGATTGGCCACCAGTTCGGTGTAGGACGTGAGAATGGTGTGGATTATCTTGAGTCCGGCAGCCCGCAACGCCCGACCGGTCTCGGTGACATCCACTACTGCGTCCACGATGTCGGGAGTCTTGGCCTCGGTGGCACCGTATGACAGGGCAATGTCGGCCTCGATGCCCAGATCGTCGAAGAACTGCTTGGTCAGGGCGGGATACTCACTGGAGATTCTCACCCCCTGGGGCAGGTCCCCGGCGGTGTCCCACGGCGAATCGGCGGGAACGGCCAGCACTACTCGGATGGGCCGGGAGGTGTTCTTGGAGTACCGCAGCTCACCCAGCGAAACCACCTCGCTGCCGGTCTCGACCACCCAGTCCCGCCCCGTGATACCCAGATCGAACAGCCCATCGGCCACATACCGGGGGATCTCCTGGGGCCGGAGGATGCGAACCCGATCAACGCGGGGATCGTTGATGGTTCCCTTGTAAGCCACGTCCGAGCCGCGAATCACCGGGATGTCGGCAGCTTCGAACAGCTCCATGGTCGCCTTCTCCAACGACCCTTTGGGTAGCACCAGCGAGAGCATGCCCCCAAGCTACCGAATCCATGGTTCCGAGCCGCGATCCGCAACCGGTTCAAGGGGACGAAACAAAGAGAAGAACAAGCAGCGATCCGCAACCAATTCACCAGGGGCGAAGGTCGATGCGCAGGTCGGGGCCCAGTCGGCACACATCGGTGATCTCCCCTCGCCACAGCTCGGCGATGGTGGCCGCCCCCGAACCGGAGAACATGGGTTGGCCGTCGTCGCCGCCGAACAGGGCAGCAGCCAGGTACACGGCATAGTGATCCACCAGGCCGGCCCGGTGGAAGGAGGCCGCGGTGGCCGCTCCCCCCTCCACCAGGAGCTGGACCACGCCCCGCTCCCCCAACTCCTGGAGCACCCGCTGGAGCGGGCCTTTCATCTCCAGAGCCGGGTGGACCCGGGTGCCGGGGGGAGCGGTGCCCAGCACCACCCTGAGGGGTTGATCGGTGCGGGGGGTCACACCGGCAGAGGGCTGCCAGTGGCGCACGGTCAGCGTAGGGTCATCGGCTCTTACGGTGCCCGCTCCCACCAGCACCGCATCGCTCTCGGCCCGCAGCCGGTGGCTGTCGGCCCGGGCCTGGTGTCCGGTGATCCAGCGGCTGGTGGTATCGGGAGCGGCTATGCGGCCATCCAGCGATGCCGCCAACTTCAGCACCACCCAGGGGAGTCCGGTGCGGCGATGCTTCAGGTAGGGGGCGAGCAGTTCCGCGGCCGCGGTGGCCCGCATCCCCACCTCCACCGTCACCCCTGCCTGCTGAAGCGCGGCAATACCCCGCCCGCGAACCGCGGGGTCGGGATCCTCGACCGCCACCACCACCCGGGCTATTCCCGCGGCGATGATGGCATCGGTGCAAGGTCCGGTACGGCCCTGGTGATTGCACGGCTCCAGGGTGGTGTAGAGGTCGGCCCCCTCGGCCTTGGGCCCCGCGGCCCTCAAGGCGTTTACCTCCGCGTGGTTGCCCCCCGGCGGCGAGGTGGCCCCGATGAAATGTTCCCTGCCGGTGGCCACCACCGCCCCCACCCACGGGTTGGGCGAGGTGATCAGCCGGCAGGAGCGAGCCGCTTCCAGAGCCAGATCCATCATCCGGCCGCCGCGACCTCCCCATCCTCGTGAGGCGATCCAGCCAGGGAGGCAGGCTGGTGTCCAATCAACCGCGGTGACCCCCGTCCTCGTGAGGCGATGTCAACCTCAATGCTCGGTGGGCTGGTCGGCCAGCAGGCGCACCGCGTGGGGGATGACATCGAGCACCGCTTCCAGGCATTCCACCGACCCCTTCGGTGATCCGGGGAGGTTCACGATCAGCGCGGTTCCCCTGGTGCCGGCTATGGCTCGGGACAGGCGGCCGAACGGGCTCACCAGCCGGGTCGCCTCGGCCAAGCCGTCGGCCCGCCGCTCCAGCACCGCGGCGGTGCCCTCGGGCGTGAGGTCGCGGGGGCCGAAACCGGTCCCCCCGGTGGTGACGATGAGCCCGGCGAAGCCCCCGGACATGTCCAGCAGGGCATCCCGCACCGACTCGACCCCATCCTCGACCGCCCGGCGGTCAGCCACCCGGTAACCCTCACGAACCAGCGTCGCCACCAGGGCATCCCCCGAGCCGTCCTGGCGGGTACCGGCGATCACACCGTCGGACACGGTGAGAACCTTGGCGGCCAACCCCGCGGTATTTCGATCAGCCATCATCGGCCAGGCTAGCCATCCGCGCTACCCGCCATCACCGATCGGAACCATGCATCCACCCGATCAGCCATCACCGGCCAGGCTACATGTCAGTCCGGGGGTGGTGAGTGGTCTCCGGAGGTTTTGTATATGGCGATGAACATTCCATCGGTGTTGTGATCCTGGGGCAGAACCAGGGCACCGCGACCACGGGGGCGCCAGCGGGCATCGTCAATCCCGACCGGCACGGCGTCCGGGTGCTCCCGGGCCACAAAATCGTCCATGGCCACCGTCTCGGCCTCGGTCATGGTGCAGACGCTGTACACCACCACTCCCCCCGGCCGCACCAGCCGGAACGCGGTTCGCAACAACCCGGCCTGGAGGCGGGCCAGTTCTTCCACATCCTCGGGATTCACTCGCCAGCGGGCATCGGCCCGGCGACCCAACACACCCAGCCCGGAACAAGGGGCATCCACCAGCACCCGGTCGAAGACCCCGGAGCGAAACGGCGGTTGACGACCGTCGGCAACCACCACACCGGCCAGGGGAACCCCCAAGCGGGCGGCGTTGGCCACCACCAGAGATGCCCGGTGACGGCGGCGATCGGCAGCCACCACTGCGGCCGAACTCCCGGCCATACCAGACGCTTTCTGGGTCAGGGGCGACACCACAGAATCAGAAGCCACCACCGCCGCCCAGTGACGGTAACGCTCGACAGCCACCGCCGCCGAACTCCCGGCCATGGCCGTGGCCTTGCCTCCGGGGCCGGCGCACATGTCCAGCACCCGCTCCCCCGGTTGAACATCGACCAACTCGGCCACCCATTGCGATGCCCGATCCTGGACATAGCCGTCGGGTCGAACCGCAACCGCAACCGGACGGTTCATCCGCTCCAGCGCGGCGTGGGCATCAGCCGACCCGAGATCTGCCTCCAGCCGCTTCACCATCCAATCCGGGTAGCTCATCCGTACCGCGTCGGTGGGCCAGACCGGATCCAGCTCGGCCACCCGGCGCAGAACCGCGTTGACAAATCCCCGCCGGTGGCTGGGGCTGGCTCGAACGGTCTCGCTCACCGCGGCATAGGCCGGCACGTCCATCATGTGGAGCTGGTACGCCCCGATCCGCAGCAGGTTGCGGGTACCCAGGTCGGGAGGATCGGCCACGAAACCGTCGATCAGGTGATCCAGGGCCCGGCGCATGCGGGTAACCCCGTAAACCAGTTCGGTGATCAGGGGCGCGCTGCGCTCGGGCAGGTCGACCGAGGCCAGCACCAGGTTGGCATAGGCACCGTCACCCTCTATCCGGTTCAAGAGCGAAACCGCCACGGTCCGGGCGTTTCGCCCCCCGCCAGAGTGGTTCGTATTTTTTCCCATGGGCGAGTTTCCTTACCGGGCGTTTCGCCCCCCGCCAGAGTGGCTCACGACCCGAGCCGATCATCGGGGGTCGGGCGGACCCCCCGGACCCAGTCCCCGGCAGTCTGCCGCCGCCCGCCCTCCATCTGAACCTCCACCAGCCGCAACCGCCCCTCACCGGTGCCGGCGAGATCGCCATCCAGTTCACCAGCCGTTTGCGACCCCTCAACCGGAAGGGCCGACCAAATTTTGAGGATCCTTCCCCTCCAGGTTGTCCACGCCCCACCGACCCGAACCTGCCGACCCAGAACCACCGCCGGCTGGTTCCAATCCAGGCGGAGTTCATCACGGGTGATCCTGGCTGCGTAAACCGGCTCACCCCGCTGAGGCTCGGGCTCGCCCAGGCCGTCGCGCAAAGCATCGATCAACATGGGGACGGCTGCCTGCACCAGGTCAGCCTTCAGCAACGCCGTGGTGGCATCGGCGGCTATGGGCACCTCGACCCGGCGATACACCCGGCCGGTGTCTAGTCCCTCGTCCACCTCCATGAGGCACACCCCGGTCACCCGGTCACCCGCCAGGATGGCCCGTTCCACCGGGGCCGCGCCCCGCCATCGAGGCAGCCCCGAAAAATGGATGTTGACCATGGCCAGGCGATCCAGGACGGGGGGGGCGATGATCTGACCGAAGGCCACCACCACTCCGAGATCGGCATCCACGTCGAGAACATCGTCCACATCGGAGGTGGTGGGAATGCCCAACCGGGACGCGGTGGCCCTCACCGGGCTGGGGCTGGGGGCAGCCCGCCGTCCCCGGCGCTTGTCGGGCCGGGTCACCACCAGAGCCACATCGAAGCGGGCCTCAACCAGCGCTTCCAGGAACGGAACCGATTCCGCCGGGGTGCCGAGATAGACGAGCCGGTGAATCTCAGCCGGCGGATCGATCACGGCAATAACTGGCTGCCGCTGGAACCGGGGGGACGGCTCCGATCCGGCACCTCGACCCGACCGACTCCACTCCGGCTGCCGCCGGAACCGGGGGGACGGCTCGGATCACCCATGGCTCGCTGCCGCAGGATGCGCTTGGCCTCGCGCCGCTGATCCTCATCCAGATAGTCGAGCAGTATCCGGCCCTCGAGGTGGTCGAGTTCGTGCTGGAACAGGCGGGCCTGGAGGTCCTCGGCCTCGATGGCCACCTCGTTGCCGTCCAGATCGTAGGCCCTCAGATGGATACGGCGGGGACGGACGATCTCCCACGACAGCTCGGGCACCGACAAGCAGCCCTCGTTGTAGGTCCACTCGCCGTCGCTGCCGATGATCTCGGGGTTGATCAGAACCCCGGGGCCCTCACCGAAGTCGTAAACGAAAAAGCGCTGCGACACCCCCACCTGGGGCGCGGCCAGACCGATGCCCGGGGCCTCGTACATGGAAGTGAACATCTGCCGGCACAGATCGGCCAGCGCCCCGTCGATATCGGTAACCTCGGCAGCCACCCGCCGCAACACCGGGTCGCCATAAACCCGTATTCGAAGCCCAACCATGAAAAGCAGGCTATCGCCAACCGGTTCACCACCCTCATCCGGCAGGTTACCGCCAACCGTTTCACCACTTTCATCCGGCCGGTTACCGCCAACCGTTTCACCACTTTCATCCGGCCGGTTACCGCCAACCGTTTCACCACCCTCATCTCGATAGCCAAGCCCGATGATGGGTCGGGGTACCGTCGGGGCATGGGCGACTCGCACTACTTCAGCACGGTGCCGGCCAAGAGGCGGCGGGTGGGAACGGTCGAGTTGCGGGTGGGTGATCTGGATGTGGAACTGTCCACCGACCGGGGGGTGTTCGCGGCTGGCGAGGTGGACTGGGGAACCCGGTACCTGCTGGCCGAAGCACCTCGCCCGCCCCGAACCGGACCATTGCTGGACCTGGGCTGTGGATACGGGCCGATAGCGGTGGCCCTGAGCCGGTGGGCCCCCCAGGCCCCGCTGTGGGCCGTGGACATCAACCCCCGGGCGCTGGAACTGTGCCGGGCCAACCTGGATCGCCACGGCGGCAAAGCAGCCACCACCTGCCTGCCCGACGAGGTTCCTTCCGAGGTGTGCTTCGCCGCCATCTATTCCAACCCCCCCATCCGCATCGGCAAGGCCGCCCTTTACGAGATGCTGGCCGCATGGCTGGAAAAACTGACCGAAGAGGGGCGGGCCTATTTCGTGGTCAACAAGCACCTGGGCTCAGACTCACTAGCCCGATGGCTGAAGGAGCAAGGCCATCCCACCACCCGGCTCAGATCCCGCCGAGGCTACCGCATACTGGAAGTGCAAGCTAGATCGCTCTAACCGGATCCACATCGATAATCGGGGGCAGCGTTGGACGCATACTGGAAGTGCAAGCTAGATCGCTCTAACCGGATCCACATCGATAATCGGGGGCAGCGTTGGACGCATACTGGAAGTGCAAGCTAGATCGCTCTAACCGGATCCACATCGATCCGGAGGCGGCCTGGGGGGCGTTTCACCGAGGCCAGGGCATCGCACAGGGTGTCGTAGTCGGGGGCTCGCAGAAAGAATTGGTCGTCCGGGCCGGGAGCCACCCGAACACCCAGCGGGTTGCCCAGTCGCTCCATGTACTCCCCAGCAACCTTGCCGGACACCACCGCGATGGCCCCGTAGGGGGGCAGGCCAATTTCCTGGCGGCGGTCCCGCTCGAACCGGGCCAGGATCGCCGGATCAGCCCGGAACGCGGCCACCACCGCGGGGTCTTCGGGCAACCGGGTCTGGAGCAGTATGCGCCCACCGGCGGTGCGGGAGCCGGTCACCCGAGCAGCCCGGGCTATGAGGGCCAGCGCCTGCTCCCGAGCCCGGAACCGGGGGGCCAGCAGTTCCTGGTCCAGCTCCAGAAACGCCACCGTCTCGAACGGGCGTCCCAGGTGCAGAACCGCCTCGGTGCCCACCACCACCCGGGCACCGGCGGGGCCGGCATAGCCCTGGCCGGTCGCCTCCGCCACCGGGGACCGCACCAGCGCCTCCACCTCCTCGCGGACCCGGTTCACCCCGGCCCGCAGGTTTTTCATCCCGGTGCTGCCGCAATCGGCACAAATCCGGGGGCGAACGTGATCCCCAGCCCGGCACCGCAACCGTCCATCGTCGGTTTGGCGCATGGATGACCGGCACTCGGTGCATACGACCAGCTCACCGCACACCCGGCAGGCCAGCAACGCCGAGCGTCCCAGCCGATTCAGCACGCAGGCCACCTGCTTTTGCTCGCGCAGCGCCCGAACCAGCGCCGGGGAGTAGAGACCGGCCCGGGCCGGATCCTCGCCGCGGCGATCCACCACCTCCACCTGCGGCCAACCGTCGCGCTCGATGCCCCGGGCGGGCCGCAGCAGGGGCCGGGACCGGAGCGCCTCCAGGCTGGGCACCGGTGACAGCATCACGCAGGGAACCCCCGCCCGGCGGGCCCGCTCCATGGCCACATCCCGGCCGCTCCATGTGGGGGCGGACTCCGAGCGATAGGCCTCGTCGTGCTCGTCAACCACCAGAACCGAGGCCAGCTCGGGGGCGGGGGCCCACGCCGCCGACAGGGTGCCCACCACGGTGGCCCCGGCTGAGGCCGCTGCCCAACCCTCGGGATGGCGCACAACCCACGCTCCCGCCCGGCGCAAACCCCGCACCAGGTAATCGGCCCGCTCGTGGTCAGGCACCAGGATCAACGCCTGGCCCCGAGCCGCGGCGGCAACGGCAATGGAAAGAAGATCCTCCGAGGGCGCAAGGCGCAGGGTGCAGCCCTCGCCGTTGAACAGGTTGGCGTGGTCACCGGAGGGCACCAACCGGGAGCGCTGGGGGCGGGGACGAGCCGGCACCATGCGGGAAGGCGAAGCGGTGCGCAGGAAGTGGGCCGGGCGCCCGGCCCAGCGCCAGGCGGCCCACCGGCTCAGATCGATGAGCCCCTCGTCGGGTCCCAACCCACTCAACCGGGCCAGCGGTACCGGTTCGACCCCCTCGGGCCGGTCCACATCAACCGCGGTGATCCACCCTCCCGTCCGGCGACCGTTCAGCACCACCCGAACCATTGACCCGACACCGAAGCGGGGATCGCGGTCCCAGCCCTCGGGAACCGTGTACGTGAACTCGCGATCTACGGCGATGACATCGGGAAGGACCCGAACATGCAATTTCGTGGCCCGCTTCGCGGTTCGCTTCGCGGTCCGCGATCAGGACAACCCCAACGCGGAGCGGAGATCTTCCACCCGGTTGGTGCGTTCCCAGGTGAAGGTGCTCTCAGGGCTGCGCCCGAAGTGACCGTAAGCCGCGGTCTGCCGGTAGATGGGCCGCAGCAGACCCAGATCATTGATTATGGCTCCGGGCCGCAGATCGAAGATCTCGTTCACCTGGCGGCTGATCCTGGCCGGATCCACCGTTTCGGTGCCGAAGGTCTCCACCATTACCGACACCGGGCGGGCGATACCTATGGCATAGGAAACCTGAACCTCGCAGCGGGTGGCCGCCCCCGAGGCCACCACGTTCTTGGCCACCCAGCGAGCTGCGTAGGCCCCGGAGCGATCCACCTTGCTGGGGTCCTTCCCCGAGAAGGCCCCCCCGCCGTGACGGGCCATGCCCCCGTAGGTGTCCACAATGATCTTGCGCCCGGTAAGCCCGGCATCGGCCACCGGACCGCCCATCACGAACTTGCCGGTGGGGTTGATCAGAACCTCGTAGCCGTCTCCACGGAACCTCTCGGGCACCACCGGATCAACCACCTGCTCCCTGAGGTCGTTCTTCATCTCGATCAGGTCGATCAGGTCGCGGTGGTGCGCTGACAAGACCACGGTGCTGAGACCCACGGGCCTGGTCCCCTCGTACTCGAACGTCACCTGGCTCTTGCCGTCGGGGCGAAGGTAGGGCACCGACCCCGAACGGCGAACCTCGGTGAGGCGTTCCACCAGCCGGTGGGCGACGTGGATGGGAAGGGGCATCATTTCCGGGGTCTCGTCGCAGGCGAAGCCGAACATCATGCCCTGGTCGCCGGCCCCCTGCTCCAGCGGGTCGGGCCGGTCGCACCGGTTCACCCCCTGGGCGATGTCGGGGGACTGCTCGTCGATGGACACCATGACCCCGCAGGTGTTGCCGTCGAAACCGAAGTCCTCCCGGTCGTAACCGATCTCGGTGATGGTTTTGCGCACCACCTGGGAGATGTCGATGTAAGCCTCGGTGGTGATCTCCCCGGCCACCACCACCAGCCCGGTGGTAACCAGGGTCTCGCACGCCACCCTGCTGTGGGGGTCGGCCTCCAGCAGGGCATCCAGCACCCCGTCGGAGATCTGATCGGCAATCTTGTCGGGATGGCCTCCGGTTACCGATTCGGACGTGAAGCAGTAACGGTGGTTGGAACCTCGGCTCATTGAATCTCCTGGCTGACAGTGGAGTAACGGTGGTTGGAACCTCGGCTCATTGAATCTCCTGGCTGGCAGTGGAGTAACGGTGGTTGGAACCTCGGCTCATTGAATCTCCTGGCTGACAGTGGAGTAACGGTGGTTGGAACCTCGGCTCATTGAATCTCCTGGCTGACAGTATTGGATACGTACCGGCTGTGTTCTTGACCCCCTGAGGAGGGGTCTTGTCGCCCATCGCGCCGTTTCCGGTCGGCCAGCACCAGATCGAGAACGGCTCGGGCCACGTCCCGCTTGGAGCGTAAACCTATCGGGAGCATACGACCGTCGGAAGCCAGCACCACAACTTCGTTGGTGTCGCCGGCGAAACCGGCATTCTCGGCGGTCACATCGTTGGCCACGATGTAGTCGGCTCCCTTGCCGCTGAGTTTCGCGGTGGCATTGGCGGCGACATCGCAGGTCTCGGCGGCAAAGCCCACCAGAATCTGCCCCTCTGGCTTGGACGCCCCCAGCGCAGCCAGGATGTCGGGGGTGGGTTCCAACTCGACATCGGGCACCCCGTCACGCTTTTTGAGCTTCACACCAACCGGATCAACCGGGCGGAAATCAGCTACTGCGGCGGCCATGATCACCATGTCGGCATCGGCGGCGGCCGCAGTGGTGGCGGCGGCCATCTCGGCCGCGGTGTCCACCCTGACCACGGTTGCGCCCGGCGGTCCGGAGCGACCCACGGTGGTGACAATGGTCACCTCGGCCCCCCGGCTCGCGGCCTCGTCGGCAAAGGCATGACCCTGCTTGCCCGACGACCGGTTCCCGATGTAGCGGATCGGATCCATGGGTTCCCGGGTGCCACCGGCGGTTATCACCACCGACAGCCCGACCATATCGGGGGTTTCGGAGGGCGGATTCGCAGCTTGCGCCAGGATCCGCCCCAGCGCGGCCACGATGTCGCCCGGTGAACTCAGGCGCCCCAATCCCTCATCACCTCCGGCCAGAAGACCCGCTTCCGGCCCGACGACATGGACCCCCCGCTGGATCAGAGTGGCAACGTTGGCCGCCACCGCCGGGTGCTCCCACATCTCGGTGTGCATGGCCGGGCAGATAACCACTGGGGCCCGGGTGGCCAGCAGGGTGGCGGTCAGCAGGTCGGAGCTGATGCCGGCAGCGTAGGCACCGATCACCCGAGCCGTCGCCGGAGCCACCACCACGCAATCGGCGGTCTGACCCAGGGTGGTATGGGGAATGGGATCGTCCTCGTCGAACAGGCTCATGCGAACCGGCTCGGAGGCCAGGGCATCGAATGTGGCCCGGCCCACGAACCGGGTGGCACCCCTGGTGAGCACCGGTAGGACGTGGGCCCCACCATCCATCAGCCGCCGGCAGACTTCGACCGCCTTGTAAGCCGCTATACCCCCGCTCACGCCGAGCACGATGCGCTTACCGGCAACCGCGGACATAGCTTGGTCAGGACGCTTACCGGCAACCGCGGACATAGCTTGGTCAGGACGCTTACCGGCAACCGCGGGCATTGCTATGTCAGGATGCTTACCGGCAACCGCGGCCATTTCCTGGTCAGGACGCTGAATCGAGGCCGGATCGGTCCCCATCGCCCGGGTCGGAAGCGCCGCCGCCGAGATCGGCCCCACCGGTGAGAATCATGGACGCGGGCGAGGTCTCCTCCTCCGGTTCCGATGCCTCGACCGGATCGGCCGCAGTGATCTTGTCGGCCACGATCTCCTCGAAGGCAATTGACAGGGGCTTGCGGCTCGTGGTCAGCACCTGGGGTGGAACCATCGCCCCCAGGCCCTCACCGAGCTGGCCGAAGTACGAGTTGATCTGGCAGGCCCGCAGCGCCCCCAGGGTGACCAACCGGAACTTGGACCCGGTACGCCCCAGCAGCTCCTCAATGGTCGGATGCATCATGGTGTCGTGCTGTTCGGTCATCTTTATGGCCTTCTTGTGATGAGCAACCCTATTCCGGCCGGTACCGGTAGAGCGGGCCAATGATAACAAGAAGCCACGACAAATCCTTCATCACCCGGATTCATCACCCCCATCGCCACAAATCCTTCATCCGCCCTCACCCCCATCGCCTTCCGGTGGGCCCCGGCGGGCATCCTCGATGATGGAGGCAATTTCCGCCACCGCCTCATCGAGTTTGTCGTTGACCACGCGAACGGCATCGAGTTCGCGAGCCAGGGACCGCTCGGCCGCGGACAGGGCCAGCCGCTCGGCAATGTGAACCTCGGAATCGCCCCGGCCCCGCAGGCGGGATTCCTGCTCCGCGGCCGACGGAGCCTCCACGAATATGCACAGGGCATCGGGATGGCGATTGCGTACCTGTACCGCGCCCTGGACATCGATCTCCAGCAAAACGTCACTGCCCTCGGGGGCATCGGGCCACGGCGTGCCGTACAGATGGCCGGCGATCTCGGCCCACTCCACGAAGCCACCCCCGGCAACCCTCTGGTTGAAAGCAGCCTCATCGACGAACACGTAAGCAGTTTCGGCCTCACCCGGGCGGCGGGCCCGGGTTGTCCACGACCGGCTGAGCCACAGTTGGGGATCGCCGGCCACGAGGGCGGACGCGAGCACCCCCTTACCGACCCCACCGGGGCCGGACAGTACGATTATGAGCGGTTGGTTTAGCCGCCGCAGCGTTCGATTACGAGTGGTTGGTCTAGCCGCCGCAGCGTTCGAGCAACGCAGCCCGCTGCTGCGCTCCCAACCCGCGAACGCGACGGCTATCGGCAATGCCGACCTCTTCCATCACCTTGCGAGCCCGAACCTTTCCCAGACCCGGAAGGGACTCCAACACGGCCAGCACCTTGGTCCCCGCCACGACCTCGTCGGTCTCAGCCTGCTCGAACAGTTGGGAGAGCGAGAGCGACCTCATCTTGAGTTTGGCCTTGACCTCGGCACGCCGGCGGCGCACCTCCCCGGCCTTGGCCAACGCTGCCCGGCGCTGCTCTTCTGTCAGTTGTGGGGGTTCTGCCATTACATGATTGTAGTTCGTGCTGCAAGTACTTTTTGGGATTACGAGCTACCCGGTGTTTCCTGGGGCCGGAGACTGCGGATAGCGGCGGCAAGCAGCCGGGCCCGCTCGGCCATCCGGGCCAATGCTTGCTCCAACTGCTCCGATCCAGCCTTATGGGACTGGACATCCGCGTAGGACTGGACATCGGCATGGGACTGAACTCCGGCGTAGGATTGGACATCGGCGGTCACGGTTCGTCCTATGACCAGCATGGAGGCTCCCGCGGCTATAGCCGCCTCCGGAGTGGCCGGCCAGGCCTGGTCGTCGGGGCTCGTACCCGCGAGGCGGATGCCAGGAACCACCCGGGCCAGCCGGGGAGCCGTATTCCTCACCACCGTGAGATCAGCCGCCGAGCACACAACCCCACCGCAACCGGCGTCACGGGCCGCAGCCACCCGCTCCGCCAGCACATTTGGGGACCGATCCCGCTCGCTGGTCAGAATTGTCACCCCCAGAACCTCCGCTGTGCCGCCGCTGCCTTCGGCCAGACCCTCCACCCCGGCCCGAAGCATGGTGACCCCACCGGCGGTGTGGATGGTCAGCCACCGGCCCCCGATCCGACCCACCGCCGCCGCTGCCCGGCCCACCGTGGTGGGGATGTCGTGGAACTTGAGATCCACGAACACCTCAAATCCCAGATCGATCATGGCCCTGACCGCATCCGGGCCCGCGGTTGCGAACAGCTCTATCCCGACCTTGGCCACCCCCATCCAGGGTCGTACCGCCTTGGCCATCAAGCAGGCCAGTTCCAGATCATCCACATCCAAAACGATGGCCAGCCGGGGATCGGGCCCCAGGGGATCGGGCCCAGCAACATCGGGCCCCAGAGGATCGATTTCACTCATGGGCAGCTCCGACCAGTTCGTCCACCCGATCAACACCGTGGGAGGTGCACCACCGGGCCAGGCCTCTCAGCACCTTGACCGGGGCTCGGGGGTCAGCGAACGTGGCGGTACCCACCTGCACAGCCCGGGCCCCCGCCAGCAGCATTTCGACCGCGCCGGTGCCGGTGGCCACGCCCCCCACCCCGACAATGGGAACATCGGGGCGGGCGGCGTGAACGTCATGAACCGCCCGAACCGCCACCGGGCCCATGGCCCGACCCGACACCCCTCCCCCACCGCCGCCCAGCACGGGCCTGCGAGCCTCGACATCTATAACCATGCCCAGCAAGGTGTTGACGAGGACAACGGCCTCAGCCCCACCTTCCATCGCGGCATCGACAACCTCTACCAGGTTGCCGGTGGCGCTGAGCTTGGCCCACCGGGGAAGACCGCACGCCGCAGTGGCGGCCACCGCGGCCCGGGTCATTTCCGCGGAGTGGGAGAACATACGGCCCCGATCCTCCAGATTGGGGCAGGAAACGTTCACCTCCACCGCCACGACTGCTTGCAGGACCGGGTCGCCGGCACTGGCCAAAAGAGCGGCGGCGGCGGCGTAGTCGTCCAGGGTGCGCCCCCAGATGGACACCACGACACGAGCCCCCGTACCGGCCAACACCGGTAGCTCCTCGGCCAGCCAGCGCGGCAGGCCCGGGCCTTGGAGACCGACGCTGTTGATCATCCCCGCGGGAACCGGATGAACCCGGGGGGAGGGGTTCCCGGGCCACTCGTAGGCAGCCAGCGACTTGACCACCACCGCACCCAGCTCGGAGAGATCCAGGTAACGGGCCATCTCCGCGCCGTGGCCGACCGTGCCCGAGGCGGTCATCACCGGATTGGGCAACAGCACCGAGCCGATGGCGGTACCCAACCCGGCGCGCTTCGACCTAAACGCTTGAGGGTGAGTTGACCTTTGACCCCCCCTCACCGGGGCCCCACCACCGGGCATCGCTCACCACTCACAGCTTGAGGGTGAGTTGATCTTTGGCCACCCCCTGGTGGTACTCCTGGAGACTCCGGACCCGCAGTTCGTGGCGGGACCATTCCTGCATGGCATCGGCCGCGGCCAGACCGGCCCATGCGGTGGTCAGCAGGGGTACCCGATTGCGGCTGGCCGCCCGGCGGATGTGATCGCCATCGGCCCGCGACCCCCGCCCCCTCGGAGTGTTCACCACTAGCTGCACCCGGCCGCTCTGGATCTGCTCCACCACATTGAGGTCGCTACCTCCCTGGATCGGCTCCACCACATTGAGGTCGCTACCTCCCTGGATCGGCTCCACCACGTCAAGGTCGCTACCTCCCTCGCCCACCTTGGCCACCACCTCGGCCACCTCCACGCCGGCCCCGGACAGCGCCGCGGCGGTGCCGGCCGTGGCCACGATGGACAGGCCCAACTGGGTGAAGATCCGGGCCATCTCCACGCCCGCCTCCTTGTCCCTGTCGGCCAGCGACATCAACACCGTACCCTGGGTGGGCAGCGGTGCCCCGGCGGCGATCTGGCTCTTGGCAAAGGCCAGACCGGGTTTCAGGTCTATGCCCATCACCTCCCCGGTGGACTTCATCTCCGGACCCAGGATGGCATCGGCGTCGGGAAAACGGTTGAACGGCAGCACCGCCTCCTTGACCGAGATGTGATCGCTGTCCATCGGGCGGCCCAGCAAACCCCTTTGACGCAGCTCGGCCAGGCTGGATCCCATCATTACCCTGGTGGCCACCTTCACCAGGGGAACGCCGGTGGACTTGGCCACGAAGGGAACGGTGCGAGAGGCCCGGGGGTTGGCCTCCAGCACGAACACCTGATCCGCCACCCCCTCACCGTGGCGCTTCACCGCGAACTGCACGTTGATGAGGCCAACCACGTTCAACTCGTCGGCAATGGCCTTCACATGCCGCCCCAAGAGGGCCTCGGTGTCGGCGGACAGGTTGACCGGCGGCAGCATGCAGGCGCTGTCACCAGAGTGAACCCCGGCCTCCTCCACATGCTCCATGATCCCGCCGATGAGCAGTTCGCCGTCCATGTCCCGGATGGCATCCACATCCACCTCAATGGCATCCTCCAGGAAGCGATCGATGAGAACCGGCCGCTCGGCCGACAGTCCACCCTCGCGACCCAGGGAGCCGGAGGCGGCCATCTCGGTCATGGCGTCGGCCAGGTCGTCGTCGGAGTACACGATGACCATGGCCCGGCCGCCCAGCACGTAGGAGGGCCGCACCAGCACGGGATAACCGACACGATCGGCCACCGCCAGGGCCTCCTCCACGGTGGCCGCGGTACCCCCCGCGGGCTGGGGGATTTCGAGGCGGGCGCACAGCGCGTTCCACCGCTCCCGGTCCTCGGCCAGATCGATGCTGTCGGGGCTGGTACCCACCACCAGGTATTCGGGCAGCACACCAGCCAGCTTCAGCGGTGTCTGACCACCCAGCGACACCACGATCCCGGCAACGCGGCCACTGCTTGCCGCCTGCGACGACCTCGTCTCGGCATCAATCACGTTGAGGACGTCCTCTTCGGTGAGGGGCTCGAAGTACAGCCGGTCGCTGGTGTCGTAGTCGGTGGACACCGTCTCCGGGTTGCAGTTGACCATGACGGTCTCGTAACCGGCCTCCGCCAGGGCGAACGAGGCGTGGACGCAGCAGTAGTCGAACTCGATGCCCTGCCCTATCCGGTTCGGACCCGATCCCAGGATGATGACCTTGGCCCGGTCGGATGGGACCACCTCACTCACGTCCTCGTAGGTGGAGTAGTGATAAGGGGTCTGGGCCTCGAACTCGGCCGAGCAGGTGTCCACCGTTTTGAAAGTGGGCTCGACACCGGCGGCTATCCGGGCCTCCCGGACCTCGGACGCGGCCACATCCCAGAGATAGCCG
The DNA here is from genome assembly GCF_965202595.1 of Candidatus Poriferisocius sp. Lineage (GTDB taxonomy): Bacteria > Actinomycetota > Acidimicrobiia > Acidimicrobiales > Bin134 > Poriferisocius. The sequence continues at coordinate 664,404 of NZ_OZ241836.1, read as the reverse complement.
AGCTGTGCGTCGGAGAACCCGAACTGCTTGGCCCGCTTCCACGACCGGGCGGTCATGGCCCGAAAGCCGCACCTCACCAACTCGGCCCGCTCCTCGGTGATCCGCAGGATCTGGTCGCAAAACCACGGGTCCACCCCGGTGACCTCGTGCAGCTTCTCGACGGTTGTCCCCCGGCGCAGCAGGGCCTCCATCTGGAAGATCCGTTCGGGGGTGGGTACTGCGACCGCAGCCAGCATTTCCTGATCGTCGAGGCGGTCGTAGGCAGCCTCGGCCGGGTCGGCGTTCAGACCGTGGCGACCCAGTTCCAGCGAGCGCAGACCCTTTTGCAGAGACTCGGTGAAGGTGCGGGCTATGGCCATCACCTCCCCCACCGACTGCATCTGGGTGTTGAGCACCGAGGACACCCCGGTGAACTTCTCGAAAGCCCACCGCGGCACCTTGGTCACCACGTAGTCGATGACCGGTTCGAAGCTGGCCGGCGTCTTCAGGGTGATGTCGTTGGGAATCTCGTCGAGGGTGTAACCCACGGCCAGGCGGGCGGCGATCTTGGCTATGGGAAAGCCGGTGGCCTTGGATGCCAGCGCGGAGGAGCGGGACACCCTCGGGTTCATCTCGATGACAACGAACTCGCCGGTGTCGGGGTTCACGGCGAACTGGATGTTGGAGCCGCCGGTTTCCACCCCCACCCGGCGGATGCAGGCGAAAGCGGCGTTGCGCAACGTCTGGTACTCCACATCGGAGAGGGTCTGGGCCGGGGCCACGGTGATGGAGTCGCCGGTGTGAACCCCCATGGGGTCGAGGTTCTCGATGGTGCACACCACCACGCAGTTGTCGGCCCGGTCCCGCATCACCTCCAGCTCGTACTCCTTCCAGCCGGCAATCGACCGCTCGATGAGGATCTCGGTGATGGGGCTGGCCGCCAACCCCTGGGCGGCCATCTCCCGCCCCTGCTGGGGGGTGTGAGCAATTCCGGTGCCGGTGCCGCCGAGGATGTAGGCCGGACGGATGATGACCGGCAGCCCTATGTCCTCGATGACCCCCATCGTCTCGTCCAGGCTGTGGGCGGTGGCCGACAGGGGCACGGGGAGGCCGATCTGGATCATGGCCTCGCGGAACTTGGCCCGGTCCTCGGCGGTCGAGATGGCCTCCCGGTTGGCCCCGATCACCTCCATCCCGTACTCATCGGTCACCCCCAACTCGATCAGCTCCATGGCCAGGTTCAGCGCGGTCTGACCCCCCAGGGTGGGCAGCAGCACATCGGGCTTCTCCTTCTGGATGATCTTGGTGAGCACCTCGGCGGTGAGCGGCTCCACATAGGTGGCATCGGCAAAATCGGGGTCGGTCATGATGGTGGCCGGATTGGAGTTGGCCAGCACCACCCGGTAACCCTCATCGCGCAGCACCCGGCAGGCCTGGGTACCGGAGTAGTCGAACTCGCAGGCCTGCCCGATCACGATGGGACCCGACCCGATCAAAAGGATGGAATCTATGTCCGCCCGCTTAGGCATGGATGCCTTTAGTCCCATGAGCCGCCACCACGAGTCCCGCCCGCTCAGTCATAAGTACCTTTGTTCATCAGCTCATCGAATTGGGCGAAAAGGTAGCGGGAGTCGTGGGGGCCGGGACCGGCCTCGGGGTGGTACTGCACGCTGAATGCCCGCAGGTCGCGACCGCGCAGGCCCTCGACGGTGTGGTCGTTCAGATTGACATGGGTGATTTCGGCACCCTCAATGGTGCTGTCGGCCACGCAGAAGTTGTGGTTCTGGCTGGTGATCTCGACCGCGCCGGTGGCCAGGTTGCGCACCGGATGGTTGCCACCGTGGTGGCCGAAGGGGAGTTTGTAGGTCTCCCCGCCCAGGGCGCAGGCCAGCAGTTGGTGACCCAGGCAGATGCCGAATACGGGAACCCTGCCCAGCAGGTCGGAAATGGTGCCCACCGCGCCGGCCACTGCGGTGGGATCACCGGGGCCGTTGGACAGGAAAACCCCGTCGGGCTGCCGGGCCAGGATCTCGGCCGCAGTGGTAGCGGCCGGCACCACCTCGACCTGGGCAATGGCCCGCAGGTTGCGGACAATGGTGGCCTTCATTCCAAAATCCAGGGCCACCACCCTCCGGGGGGGGCGGCCATCGGTGCGGGTGGTGGGGAATTGCTCGGGCTCCGAACGGGTGACCGTGGCCACCAGATCCACCCCATCGGTGCCGGGTTCGGCCCGGGCCGCGGCTCGCAGATCGGACTCGGGCGCGGTCCCGAAGGCCCCAGGCATGGCCCCGGCCTCGCGGATGTGGTTGGTGAGCCGCCGGGTATCCACCCCGGCGAGGCCGGCAATGCCCTGTTCGGCCAGAAAAGCCTCCAGGTCGCCGGTGGCCCGCCAGTTGGAGCGGCGACGGGCCATCTCTCGCACGATCACCCCCCGGCAGAAGGGGCGGCGGCTCTCGTGATCATCGGGGGTGACGCCGTAGTTGCCGATGTGGGGGTAGGTGAAGGTGATGATCTGCCCCGCGTAGGAGGGATCGGTGATCACCTCCTGGTAACCGGTGAGCACGGTGTTGAACACCACCTCACCGGAGGTGATCCCGTTGGGGGGGGCCGCGCCGATGGCCTCGCCCTCAAAAACCTCGCCATCACCCAGCACCAGAGCCGCGGGAGCGATCACGAGACCGCCCCCGGAGCGATCATTGCGAGAACGATCATCGCGAGGGCCGCCGCATCGAGAGCAACCCCCGCAAGAGCCGCCGCATCGAGAGCAACCCCCGCAAGAGCCGCCGCATCGATCATCGCTGCATCTCCTGATCCACCAGCACGGGCCGGCCGGCCACAATGGTGTGGCGAACCCGACCGCGGACCCGGCGGCCGGCGTAGGGGGTGTTGCGGGAGCGGCTGGCCAGGTTGCCGGGATCCACAATCCATTCCTCCCCGGGGTCGAACACGCACAGGTTGGCCGGCGCGTTGGGCACGATCGGACCCCCATGCACGCCCTCCAACCCGGCTATGGCGGCCGGCCGCCAGCTCAGCAGCGCCACCACCTCTTGCACCGGCAAATCCAACTCGGTGAGGGCCAGCGCCAGAGCGGTCTCCAGGCCGAGCATCCCCGGCGGGGCCTGATCGAAGGGCAATTCCTTGGTGTGACCGGGGTGAGGGGCATGGTCGGTGGCAATGGCATCTACCGTCCCATCGGCCAGACCGGAGCGCACCGCTTTCATATCCTCAGCCGGGCGGAGGGGGGGGTTGACCTTGAACACCGGGTCGTAGGAGGCACAAGCCTCGTCGGTAAGAGTGAAATGGTGGGTGGCCACCTCGGCGGTTACGGCGACACCGGCCCGGCGGGCAGCTCGTACCATGGCCAGGGATCCCTCGGTGGACAGGTGCTGGAAGTGGATGGGGGCACCGGTCAGCCGGCTGAGGGCAATGTCCCTCATTACCATCAGCTCCTCGGCCTCGGCGGGTATCCCGGGTATACCCAGGCAACTGGACCACCTACCCTCGTGCATGTGACCCCCTGCGGCCAGGGAATCAACCTCGCAGTGCTGGGCCAGCATCACCCCCAGCCCTGCGGCGTACTCCATGGCCCGGCGCATCAGCCCGGCTTCCTGGACACCGTTGCCGTCATCGGTGAACAGGCGCACCCCCAATGCGGCCATCTCCGCCATGGGAGCTAGCTGCGTCCCCCCCCTGCCCACGGTGATGGCTCCGGAGGTGTAGACGTCGCAGGGCGCTCGGCGACCCAGCAGCAGCACCTCCCGCACCACCGCGGCGTTGTCTATGGGCGGGTCGGTGTTGGGCATGGCCACAACCGCGCTGAACCCGCCCCGCACTGCGGCCCATCCCCCCGTTTCGATGGTCTCGGCCTCCTCGTACCCGGGTTGGCGTAGATGAGTATGCAGATCCACGAAGCCGGGGGCCACCACGCAGCCGGAGGCATCCAGAACCCGATCACCGCCGAGGTCGGGACCGACGGCGACAATCCGACCGCTGTCGATCACCACATCGGCGGCGCGCTCCCCGGTGCGGTCGACCACCGAACCTCCCTTTATGACGATGCTCATGCCTCGTCTTCCCGCTGGTTCGGCTGGGAATCGGCCCCCAGCATGAGATACAGAACCGCCATCCTTACCGCTACCCCGTGGCGGACCTGCTCGTTCGTGGTCGAGTTGGGGCCGTCCAGCACCTCGGAGGCGATCTCCACACCCCGGTTGGCCGGACCGGGATGCATGATGAGCGCTCCCGGGTGCAGCCGGGCGGCCCGGTCCACGGTGAGCCCCCACTGGGCGGTGTACTCCCGCAGCGACGGCAACAGGGCCTCGAACTGGCGTTCCGCCTGCATCCGCAACCCGTACACCACATCGCAGTCACCGAGAACCTCGTCGAGGTCGAGGCTTATGTCCACCGGCCAGGAGTCCGGGGCCGGGGGCAGCAGCGTCGGGGGGGCCACCAGCGTGACCTTCGCCCCCAGCGCGGTGAACGCCAGCACGCAGGAGCGAGCCACCCGGGAGTGCTTGATATCGCCCAGGATCACGATGCGCCGCCCAGCCACCGTGCCGAGGCGATCACGGATGGTGTAGCAGTCGAGCAGGGCTTGGGTGGGATGCTCGTGCCAACCGTCCCCCGCATTGACAACCCCGGCATCGGTCCAGGCTGTAACCTGGTGGGGCACCCCGGCCGACCTGTGGCGCACCACGATGACATCTGTACCCATGGCCGAGATGGTGGCCACGGTGTCGCGTACCGACTCCCCCTTGTTGACCGAGGAGCTGGACACGCTGAAGCCCATCACGTCGGCCGACAGCCGCCGGGCGGCCACCTCGAACGAGAGGCGGGTACGGGTGGAGTCCTCGTAGAACAACATGGCCACCGTGCGACCCCGCAGGGTGGGAACCTTGGGAATGGGTCGTTGCAACACCTCGGTGAAATCGTCAGCCAACCGGCACACCTCGTTTATGCCCTCCGCGCCGAGATCTTTCACCGACAACAGGTGCTTCACCGAACCACCTCGTTGATGCCCTCCGCGCTGAGATCGTTCACCGACAACAGGTGCTTCATCGAACCACCTCACCAATGTCCACACCCTCGGGCTTGACATCCACCATCTCGTCGCGCCGGGTGGGCAGGTTCTTGCCCACGAAGTCGGGGCGGATGGGCAGCTCCCGGTGGCCCCGGTCAACCATCACCGCCAGTTGCACGGCCCGGGGTCGCCCGTAGCTGTTCAGCGCATCCAGCGCGGCCCTGACGGTGCGACCGGTGTACAGCACATCGTCGACGAGCACCACGGTTCGGCCGTCGAGACCGACCGGTACCCGGGTGGGAGCCTCGGGCAGCAACGGTCTCAACCCGATGTCGTCGCGGTGAAAGGCCACGTCCAAGGTCCCCAGGGGGATCTGGACTTCTTCAATCTCCTCCAGGGAATTGGCGATCTCCCCTGCCAGCCACACCCCTCCGGTTTGCAACCCCACAAGGACCACATCACCAAGACCATGATTGCGCTCGACGATCTCGTGGGCCATGCGCCAAATCGCCCGATTGATATCCTCGGCGACCATCACCCGGTTGCGGGCGACGAAAACGCCCCCGTAAGGGGGCGTTCGACGGCGCTCTCGTTCTGCCAACCAGGTTTCCTCCATGTCCGTATGGGCCTCGCCGGACCCACTTCACGGCTGTCCCCGAGCACTATACAGCAACCAGTGGTCGGGTCAAGGGCCCGGATCAGCAACCTCCGCTTTCCGATGAGCGGACAATGGTTGACGATGTGAGCCCGGTGCTAGTGCCCGCCGAAATCGCTCCCCGGTGAACGGACGATGGTTGCCACCTGGGATAGCAGGCCGTTGATGAAACCGGCTGAGGCTGGGGTGGAGTATTCATGGGCCAACTCCACGGCTTCATTGATGATTACCGCAACAGAGATGTCTTCACTGTGGGACAACTCGAAGCTGGCCAAGCGCAGGATGGCCCGGTCCAACGCCGGCATTCGAGCCACCGGCCAGCGCTCCGACAACTCCTCCAGGCGAGCATCGATCTCATCCCGGTGGTGGGCCACACCGGTTACCAGCGCGTGGGCATAGGGATCCAGGGGCAACTCCTGGGCGGCCACCAGCTCAGCCATCCCCACTGCCTTGATCTCGGCCTCATAGAGCAGACCCAGAACCCGTTCCCGGACTTGATGGCGCCGGGACCCCGCGACCAACGGATGCGGTTCGCTCACGAAGGATACTCCCTGACCCCCGCCTCACTCACGCAGGATACTCCCTGACCCCCGCCTCACTCACGAAGGATCCGAGAACTCAGGCCCGGCTGATGTAGCTGCCGGAGCGGGTGTCAACCTTGATGCGGTCGCCGGGATTCAAAAACAGGGGAACCTGAACCACCAGACCGGTCTGGCAGGTAGCCGGTTTGGTGGCCCCCGACACCCGGTCGCCCTGCACGCCGGGCTCGGTCACGGTGATGTCCAACTCGACCGCGGCCGGCAGGTCGGTGCCCACGATCTCGGTCCCGAACATGGCCAGGATGACCGAGTTGTTCTCCACCAGATAGTTCACCGCATCGCCCAGAACGTCGGCGCTCACATGGAGCTGCTCGTAGGTCTCGCTGTCCATGAACACAAAGCTGTCGCCATCGGAGTACAAATACTGCATCTCTCGGCGGTCGATGTTGGCCCGCTCCACCTTCTCCCCAGCCCGAAAAGTGCGCTCCAGAACAGCACCGGTGCGAGCGTTCTTGAGGGTGGTACGCACGAACGCCCCACCCTTGCCCGGCTTGACATGCTGAAACTCGACCACGCTGTACAAGCCATCGTCCAGATTCAGCGCCATACCATTCTTGAGATCGTTGGTGGTGATCGTGGCCATGGCCCAAGTCTGGCCCAACCAACCAGCCCAAGCTGAACCGCCCCGCAATTTAAAAGCCCTCGCGTTTTTGTCGCCCGGTGTTGGTTAGGTGCTGAGGAGGACGTTGCTATAGATGGGTTTTCTGATCCATGGGATGGGTGGTGGTTGGGGTTGATATAGGGAGTTACCGAGCAAACTTGACAAATGGCCTGTGACCTGCTATAATGAGTTATATAAACTTGATAGGAATAGGACTATGAGCAACTACAATAAGTATAAAACACTTGCCGTTGCCGCAAGTGTTCTTGGTAGGCGCTCCAAGCGCTCAAGGCCAAGTGTTCAAGCCAAGCCCAAACTCAAAACTCCATTACCAAAATCGCTTGATGATACAAGTAGTGTTTGGCTCCAAACTTATCTTGATGAAGCGCAAGCTCTAATAGATAGTTGTTCCAATAAGATTATATGGAGCGGCAATGAGCTTGATAGGATAGGTAGTTGTTACGATAATGCTTGCAAACGTTATGCCAAACAACTAGCAACATTGCCAGAATCTCAAGCCCATGAGCAACTAAACTACGCGGGCAACTATGCTCATTATATTATTGGCTTGCCCAAGCGTTATTGTAAACTACTTGCCAAGCATTATACTGAATTAGTTTATCCCGAATCATCATAACCCATATTTGCTTGCTCAAGATTATAATAATGCTAGCGATTTCCACCCCTTGGACACCGCCGCCTGCGACGAATCCGGCTATTAGACACAGAGGTCGCTGCTGACTCCCCGGGCGCACAGCAAGGTGCTCTCGACGCTTTTGAGGGTAAAGGCCTCGCCGCTCTCGTGGGGGGTGGCGAACACATGCAGCCGGTAGCCGAGGATCGAGTCGTCGGGCAGGCCCACTACATCAACGACGATCTCACCGAGGTCACCCACTACCGGGTCACCGGCAATCGAGATACGTAGCGACCCCTCAACGTCTTCATCTTCGGGGAAGAGGGCCTGGGCAATCATCAGGCCGAGATCGAGCATGGTCTCCGCCACTGGGGTGTCAACGAAAAGTTCGAGAACCCGATACGTGATGTCATCGGTGCCGCCCAGGAAAAATGGGGGTGAGAGTGAGGGTGACGCCGCAGGCGTAACCGGCGTGGACGCTGGAACAGAGGTTGCCACAGGCGTAACCGGCGTGGACGCTGGGGTACCGGTTCCGCAGGCACCAATCAGCAGGCAGGCAGCCATTATGCTCGCGCTCGCGCCCGTAATCCCTACCCGGGAACTCATGGGGTGGACCGTACTGGACTTGAACCAGTGACCTCTCGCGTGTGAGGCGAGCGCTCTGGCCATCTGAGCTAACGGTCCGGGGACGGTTCAGGATAGCGCGGGCCAAACCGGTGGGGCGAAGATTTGCTCGCAGAAAGCCAGGGCCTGGAGTACCTCCACATCGGCGTGCTGGTGGCCGACGATCTGGAGTCCCACCGGCATGCCACCGGCCGTGAAACCGGCCCGGACGCTGCCCGCCGGCAGCCGGGTGAGGTTGTAGGGGTAGGTGTGGCGCACCCAGGCATCGGTGGCCCCACCGTTTATGTGTCCCTTGCCCCCGCATTCGGGGAACTGGCCGGCCACCGTGGGGGTGAGCAGCAGGTCGGCACCATCCATCACCTCGGCCAGCGCAATGGCCATGACTCGGAAGGTCTCCACCGCCCGCACAAAATCGGCCACTTGGGGTTCGGAGGCCAGATCCAGGTAGTAGCGAAGGCCAGGGGTGATCATATCCTTGCGATCCTCGGTCATCTCGCCCAACTCGCCGCTCACCATGGTGCCCGACAACAGGATGTACTCCCTGATGGGATCGGCGAACAGGGGCTCGGTTCTCACTTCCACCTTCACCCCGGCCCCCTCCAGCTCGGCCAGCGCGGCCTCGCACACCGCCACCACCTCGGCGTCGGAGGGCTTGCCGTCGGGTGCCGGGCACCACACCGCCCGGCGGGGTTGCCTGCCCTCATCCAGAGCCTCCCGCCACGACCGGTCGGGTTTCGGCAACGAGTTGAGATCGTGGGGTGACGGCCCCATCACCAGATCCAGCACAAAAGCAGCATCGGCCACCCGCAGCGCCATGGGCCCGTGAACCGAAATGGGCCAGAGGCGGGACGACCCCTCCACCGGTACCCGCCCCAGGCTGGGCTTGAACCCGGTGAACCCGCAGGCCGCTGCGGGAATGCGGATCGACCCGCCCCCGTCCGAACCGGTACACAGCGGAACCAGACCGGCGGCCAGCGCTGCCGCGCTTCCCCCCGATGATCCCCCCGGGGACCGCCGCCGATCCCATGGGTTCCTGGTGGGGCCGAACAGGGGATTGTAGGTATCACCGGTCCAACCGAACTCGGGGGTGTTGGTCTTGCCCATCACCACACAACCCGCAGCCCGGAGCCGCTCGACCAGCACGCTGTCAACCGCGGCCGGCGGATCCTCGGCATGCAGCCTCGAACCATGGGAAGTGACATACCCGGCGGCATCCTCCAGGTCCTTCACCCCGATCGGGATCCCGGCCAGCGGCCCCACCTCGTCACCCGAGGCCAGCCGGGCATCGATCCGATCGGCCTCGGCCAGGGACCGCTCGGGATCGACGGCCACGAAAGCATTCAAATCCTCATGGGCATCGATGGCGGTCAGTGAGGCCCGGACCATCTCCCGGGCCAACACCTCGCGGTCCCGCACCGCCGCGGCCCACTCCTGCACCGGCTGCTCACGAAAGTCCATATACATACCCTCTACATATCCTCTGAAGTTGGGATCCCGACACTACCGCCGGAAGGGGCGGCGGTGAGGGCGGCGGCCACCGACTCCAAGCCGGCCACTCGGCTGGCTTTCACCAGCACGGCGGTGTCGGAATCGAGGGGGCCGAGAGCGGCAACCGCAGCGGCGGCATCGGCCACCGGCACCGGTCCGTAGTCGGCGGTTGCCACCGGGATGATCTCAATACCCAGATCCCGGGCCAGAGCACCAATTGCCGCGTGCTCGGTCGGGGCCTGTGATCCCAGCTCGGCCATCACCCCCAGAACCGCCACCCGGCGGCTGCGTTCCACCGCGGCCAGCGACCTCAGCCCGGCGGCCATGGACACCGGGTTGGCGTTGTAGGCATCGTTGATGAGCACCGCCCCCGACTCCAGGGTGGTCACCTCCATCCGCCACGGCGACAACCGGGCCGAGCCCAGGCCGGCGGCTATGGCCTCCACCCCCACTCCCACTGCCAGCGCCGCCGCCGCCGCCGCCAGGGCGTTGACCACCATGTGCTCGCCGGGCACCGCCAACACCACCTCGGCCCGACCGCTCGGGGTCTCCAACCGGAACCGGCACTTCAGGCCATCGTCCATGCTCACCGCCGCGGCTCGCACCTCCCCGCGGGACCGGCCGTAGCTCAATACCCGGGCCTCGGTACGCCCGGCCATGGCCGCCACCAGGGGATCATCGGCATTGAGAACGGCCACGCCGGAGCGATCCAGGGCTTCCACCAACTCACCCTTGGCCTCGGCCACCGCCTCCACCGTACCGAAGAGTTCGATGTGGGCAGCGCCCACTGCGGTAACCACTCCCACGGTGGGCCGCCCCATAACGCACAGCTTGCGGATGTGGTCCGGGCCCCGGGCCCCCATCTCCAGAACCACCACCTCGGCACCAGCCGGGCGGTTGACCAGGGTGAGCGGCACCCCCAGCTCATTGTTGAACGACATCGGGCTGGCATGGGTCGGGCGGTCGGCCCCGATGGCCGCAGCCGCCATGTCCTTGACCGAGGTCTTGCCCACCGACCCGGTTATGCCCACCACCGGGCCGTCGAAACCACTCCGGGCATGGCGGCCCAACTCGGCCAGCGCCACCGCGGTGTCACCCACCACCACCGCCGTTGCGCCCCGGGGAGGAGCCGAGGTCAGGTAGGCAGCCGCTCCCGCCGCCAGGGCATCGTCGATGTAGCGATGGCCGTCCCGCTCGGCCACCACCGGTATGAACAGCTCACCCGGCACCACCGTGCGGGAGTCGATGGATGCCCCCGAAACCACAACCTCGGGTCCGGCAAGTAAACCCCCCACCGCTCGAGCCACCTCCGACGCTGCCAGTTGCACTCACCCAGTTTCCCACCATGGATGGGCGCGATTGCTGAATTACCTGCAACCGGCAAGATGGTTGACACAGTTTCCCACCTCGAGCGGGCGCGATTGCTGAATTACCTGCAACCGGCAAGATGGTTGACCCAGTTTCCCACCTCGAGCGGGCATGGTGGGGTACCGTCGCCTCGTGGGAACCCGTACCCGCTTGGTTGTTCTGTTCGGCGGCCGGTCGGCCGAACACGATGTCTCCTGCGTGTCGGCCCGCCACGTGGCCGCCATTGCCAGGAGCCGTTTCGAGGTGGTTGCCGTGGGCATCACCAGGTCGGGGAAGTGGTGCCTGGCCGAACTGCCCGACCCGCTGCCCGACCGCTTGGATGCCCAGGGCCCCGGTGTGGCCCCGGCCGAGATCTTTGCCGAGCCCGGCACGGTGGTGTTCCCCCTGATCCACGGCCCGATGGGTGAGGACGGAACCCTCCAGGGGCTGCTGGAGATAGCCGATGTGCCCTACGTGGGGTCGGGGGTGCTGGCCTCGGCAATGTGCATGGACAAGGCCACGACCAAGCTGGTCTGCAACCACCACGGTCTGCCCCAATGCCGGTACCGGACGGCATCGGCTTATGACCGGGCCGAGACCGTGGCCGAGACCGCCATCGCCGATCTGGGGCTGCCCCTGTTCGTCAAGCCGGCCAACATGGGTTCATCGGTGGGGGTGAGCCGGGCCACCACCGCATCGGAAACGGTCAGGGCACTGGAGCTGGCCGCCGAATACGACGAGACGCTGCTGATCGAGGAGGCCGTTGCCGGCAGGGAGATAGAGGTGTCGGTGCTGGGTAACCGTGACCTCGAAGTGTCCGTACCCGGGGAGATCGTGCCCGGTGCCGATTTCTACAACTACGCCGACAAGTACCTCACCCAGGGTGCCGAACTGGTGGTACCCGCCCAGATCCCCTCCGCGGCCTCCAGGGAAGCCCGGGAGCTGGCGGTGTCGGCCTACCGCGCCCTGCGGTGCGAGGGCATGGCCCGGGTGGACTTGTTCTACGAGGCCGGCGGTCGGGGCATGTTGATCAACGAGGTCAACACCATCCCCGGTTTCACCCCCATCAGCATGTACCCCAAGCTGTGGGAGGTCTCCGGGCTCACCTACCCCCAGCTCATCCACCGGCTGGTCGAGCTGGCCATCGAGCGTTTCGAGCGCCGCCACCGGCATCACCCCTGAAAGCAAAAGCCCGACCCGCAACCCAGGCAACCAGCGGCGAGCAACCACCCTGCGGGCGAACCGCAACCCGAACAAGCGGTGGCCTCACCGGGTGGCGAGGCCGGGCGGTGAGGCCGGGCGGTGAGGGTTGCCTTGAGCATTCGGGGAATGTCACCGGGGTTTGGTAGAACACTGCAATGATCCCCGAGGCGCTGGCCGGCAAGCGGCTGGCCATCACCGGAACCACCGGGTTTCTCGGCACCGCGCTGGTGGAGCGGCTGCTGCGATGCGTACCCGATGTTGAGCTGGTGTTGCTGGTGCGCCCCGGCCGCCGGGGCGTCGAGCAGCGCATCCGGCGGGAGATAGTCCGCAACGACGCTTTCGACCGCCTGCGCGAGCAGGTGGGCTCCGACGCTTTCGAGCGGTTGTGCCGGGAGCGGATCACCGGGGTGGCCGGAGATGTCGGGGTGAACGGGCTGGGGCTCGACGATACCGGCCGGGAGCTGATCGCCGGCTGCGACATCGTCATCCACTCGGCCGCGGCGGTGGCTTTCGACAATCCGCTGGATACCGCGGTGGAGGTCAACCTTCTGGGACCGGTACGCCTGGCCCGGATGCTGAACGAGATGGGGGCCTCCCCCCACCTGATCGCGGTGTCCACCTGCTACGTGGCCGGGAGCCGCCGGGGTAACGCCCCGGAGGAACCCCTGGTGGACGGGCCGATGTACGTGCCGGTGTCGTGGCAGGAAGAGGCCGAGACCAGCCGGCGCCGGCGCATCACCACCGAGACCGAGAGCCGTGACCCCAGCCGCCTGGCTGAGTTCCGCAGCCGGGCCCGCCACGAGCTGGGCGCGGCCGGCACCCCGGCACTGGCCGCCAAGACCGAGCAGATCCGCAATCGCTGGGTCAACAACCAGATGGTGGAAGCGGGCCGGTCGCGGGCCGCCTCGCTGGGGTTTCCGGACGCGTATGCATTCACCAAGGCGCTGGCTGAGACCGCCCTGGCCGAGGTCAGGGGTGATCTCGAGGTAACCACCGTGCGGCCATCCATAATCGAGTCGGCCTACTCCGAACCCTACCCCGGATGGATCCGGGGGTTTCGCATGGCCGAACCGATCATCATCGGCTACGGGCGGGGATTGCTGACCGACTTCCCCGGCATCCCCCAGGGGGTGCTGGACGTGATTCCGGTGGATCTGGTGGCCGCTGCCATCTGCGCGGTGGCCGCCCGGGGCCACGATCCCGACCGCCCGGTCATCCAGGTGGCGTCGGGGGCGGTCAACCCTTTCCGGCTGAACCAGTTGGTGAACCTGGCCCACGGCTGGTTCAGCGAGAACCCCATCTACGACGACCGGGACCAACCCATACCCCCGCCCAACTGGACCTACCCGGGCCGGGGCCGGGTGGTGCGCCAACTCAAGCGGCTCCAGCGGGGGCTGAACGCCGGCGAGCGGGTGCTGGGGCGGTTGCCCATCCGGGGTCGCCAGGCCGAGATAACCGCCGATCTGGACGAGCGCCGCGAGCAGGTGGAGCGGGCGCTGGGCTATGTGGAGTTGTACGGGGCCTACACCGAGTGCGAGGCGCTGTTCGGGGTCGGCCGGCTGCTGGAGCTGTGGGCCGACCTCGACCAGAGCGACCAGCAGGCTTTCTGCTTCGACCCCCGGATCATCGACTGGCCCCACTACGTGACCGGTGTCCACCTGCCCACGGTGGTGGCCCAGGGCAGGGTGAAAACAGCACCGTCGGGACGCTCGGAGCCGTCCCGCAAGGACCGCCAGCGAGCCCGGGTGCTCTCGCCCGACCGGCACCTGGCGGCATTCGACCTGGAGAACACCCTCATCGCCGCCAACGTGGTCATGGCCTACGGCTGGCTGGCCACCCGGCGCCTGCCCCTCGACGACCGGGTCCGGCTGGTGACCAGAATCCTGCTGGAGGCACCATCGTTGCTCGCACTGGACCATCGGGACCGCAGCGACTTTCTCCGGCACTTCTACCGTCGCTACGAGGGGGCAGGGGTGAAACAGATGGCCGAGGACTCCCAGGAGATGTTCAGCGACCTGATCCTGGCTCAGGCATTCCCCGCGGCCATCCGCCGGGTACGCCGCCACCGGGCCGCCGGACACACCACCGTGCTCATCACCGGTGCGCTGGACTTCATCGTGGAACCGCTCCGACCCCTGTTCGATCACATCGTCTGTGCCGAGCTGGCCCAGTCCCACGGTGCCTACACCGGCCAACTGGCGGCGGTGCCGCCCACCAGCGAGTCGCGAGCCGAGGTGCTGCGGGACTTCGCCCGGGCCGAGGGATTGCTGCTGTCGGAGTCGGTGGCCTATGCCGATTCGGCCAGCGACCTGGCCCTGCTGGAAGCAGTGGGCTACCCGGTGGCGGTCAACCCCGAACCCAAGCTGGCCATGCTGGCCCGCAAGCGGGGATGGCTCATCGAACACTTCGAGAAGGCTCCAGGTGGCCCCCGCAAACTGCTACCCATCGGAACCCGGAAGGCATCATGAGAACCGCCCCACCGAAACCGGCCACTACAACCGACAACCCAACCCATCGGAACCCGGAAGGCATCATGAGAACCGCCCCACCGCGACCGGACACCGGGACCGACAATCCAGCGGTGAATCCGGCATGAAGGACCGGGTTCGACCCACTCCCCGGCCGGGCCTGGTGCTGGAGGTGGACCGGTCCACCCCGCCGATTGTGTTCCATCACGGTGAGGGGTTCCGCACCGAGCGGCTCCCCGCCGGACGTAGCCGGGTGATATACCCGGCCGAGCCACTGCTGGGCCTGCCCGATCCCGAGGGGGCCATCCGCCGGGCGCTGCTCAACCCCGTGGATCAGGATCCACTGCCCGCCCAGCTTCGCCCGGGCATGAGGCTCACCATCGCGTTCGACGACATCTCGCTTCCCCTGCCCCCGATGCGTCGCCCCGACATCCGCCAGATGGTGATCGAGCAAGTGCTGGAGATGGCCGCCGCCGCCGGAGTGGAGGATGTCCACGTCATCGCCGCCCTGGCCCTGCACCGGCGCATGACCGAATCCGAGTTGCGCCACGCGGTGGGCGACCGCGTCCACGATGCCTTCGCCCCCTCGGGCTGCCTCTACAACCACGATGCCGAGGATCCCGACGGCATGGTGATCCTGGGGACCACCCCCCACGGCGAGGAGGTGCAGTTCAACCGGCGGGCCGCGGAGAGCGACCTGGTGGTGTACGTGAACATCAACCTGGTGGCCATGGATGGCGGGCACAAGAGTACCGCCACCGGGCTGGCCGGCTACCAGGGGCTGCGGCACCACCACAACGTGAAAACCATGCAGGAGTCCAAGTCGTTCATGGACCAGCACCGATCCGAACTGCATGCCTCCAACTGGCGCATGGGCAAGGTGCTACGGGATGCCGGGGTGAAAATCTTCCAGATCGAGACCACGGTCAACAACAACACCTTCGGGGTGGACGGCCCGCTGGCCATGCTCCAGAAGCGGGAATGGGAGTGGACGGCCAGGGACCGAGCCTCGTTCATCGCCATGACTGCGGCGCTGAAGCGGACCCCGCCCCGGATGGCCCGGCAGATCTTTCAATCCTGGCGGGCCCCCTATGAGCTGACCTCGGTGCAGGCCGGTGAGGTCGAGGCGGTTCACAGGACAACCACCGAGAACGTGTACGCCCAACACCTGGTGCCGGTGGAGGGCCAGACCGACATCTTGACCATGGGCCTGCCCTACATATGCCCCTACAACGTGAACTCGGTGATGAACCCCATCCTGGTGATGTGCCTGGGGCTGGGATACTTCTTCAACCTGTACCGGGGGCGCCCACTGGTGCGAAAGGGCGGGGTGGTCATCATGGGCCACCCCACCCGGTGGGAGTTTCACCCGGTTCACCATCCCAGCTATATCGACTTCTTCGAGCAGGTGCTGGCCGATACCACCGACCCGGTGGAGATCGAGGCCCGCTACGAGCACCGGTTTGCCACCGACGAGTGGTACCGCCACCTGTACCGCACGTCCTACGCCTACCACGGGGTGCACCCGTTCTACATGTGGTACTGGGGGGCACACGCTCTCCAGCACCTGGGTGAGGTCATCATCGTGGGCGGCGACACCGGGGCCGTGCAGCGCATGGGCTTCCGTCCCGCGTCCACCCTCCAGGATGCCCTGGAGATCGCAGGCGACACCGTGGGCCGCCAGCCCACCATCACCCACCTCCACAACCCCCCGATCCTGATGGCCGATGTCAGCTAACAAACCACCCCCACCCCCGATTATGAAGGCCCATGTCAGCCAACGAACCACAACCCCCACCCAATGATGAAGGCCCATGTCAGCTAGGCGGGTGATATCGAAGCTCGACTTTCCCTACCGGGCGGCTCGGCCCCCGGTAGGGGTGCTTCCTGCGCCGCCAGCAAGGAAGCGGGGGGCGGACTACGACACCGACTGGGCCCGCAAACCCGCGGCCCGGGCTGCCCGGTGGGTCCTCGCCGAAACCGTCGTGCGGCCCGCGGTGACCGCCCTGGCCCGCCCCCTTCACCAGGGGCTGGACCGGCTGGAGCGGCTGGAGGGACCGATGATCTTCGCGGCCAACCACCACAGCCACATCGACACCCCCCTGCTGGTCACCTCCATTCCGACCCGGTGGAGAAAGCGGCTGGTGGTGGGGGCGGCATCCGACTATTTCTTCACCGGAGCAATCAAATCGGTGATGTCGGCTCTGGTCATCGGAGCCATCCCCATAGAGCGATCCAAGGTGGGAAGGCGCTCAACCCGGTTGGCCGCGTCGCTGATCGACGACGGCTGGAGCCTGCTCGTCTTCCCCGAGGGCGGCCGCAGCCCCGACGGCTGGGGGCGACCCTTTTTGGGCGGGGCCGGCTACCTGGCCGTGCGCTGCGGGGTGCCGGTGGTACCGATTCATGTCGAGGGCACCGGCCGCATTCTGCCCAAGGGCCGGCGAGTGCCCCGGGTGTCGGCCACCACCGTTACCTTCGGCGATCCCCTGGTGCCCGCCGAGGGGGACAACGCCCGCCGGTTCGCAGCCCGCATCGAGACCGCGGTGGCCACCCTTGCCGACGAGTGCGCCACCGACTGGTACCAGGCCCGCCGCCGAGCCCACTCCGGAACCACCCCCGGACTCACCGGCCCCGATGTCTCCCCCTGGCGCCGGGCCTGGGCCCTGGGAGACCGCTCCCCCCGCTCCCGCCGCCAGCACCGCCGCTGGCCCTAGACGGACGATCCGCGACAAGACCAAACCCGAACCAACCCCTGATACCCCCAGGGCCGGCAACCGGGCTCCGCGACAAGACCAAACCCCATGTCAGCTCGGTAGGATCGGGAGTATGCCGGTAGCCGCCTTTACCCCCATCGAACTCATAAACGACGTGTACGCCACCATGGACGAGCGGATCGAAACCGCCCGGGAACGTTTCGGGCCCAACCTAACCCTGGCCGAGAAGATCCTGATCAACCACCTCGACGACCGGACCACCACCCCCGAGCGGGGAACGTCCTATGTTGATCTGCGACCCGACCGGGTGGCAATGCAGGATGCCACCGCGCAGATGGCGTGGCTCCAGTTCATGACCGCCGGGCTCGACCGGGTGCAGGTGCCCACCACCACCCATTGCGACCATCTCATCTCGGCCCGAATCGACGCCCAGCACGACCTGGCCGCCGCGCTGGACAGCAACCAGGAGGTTTACGACTTCCTGGAGTCGGTAAGTGCCCGCTACGGTGCCGGGTTCTGGAAGCCGGGCTCGGGGATCATCCACCAGGTGGTGCTGGAACAGTACGCCTTTCCCGGAGGCATGATGATCGGCACCGACAGCCACACTCCCAACGCCGGCGGGCTGGGCATGGTGGCTGTGGGTGTCGGGGGAGCCGACGCGGTGGACGTGATGACCGGCTTCGGTTGGAACGTGCGCTGGCCCCAATTCATCGGGGTGCTCCTCACCGGTGAGCTCAGCGGCTGGGCCGCCCCCAAAGACGTGATCCTGAAAGTGGCCGAGATCCTCACCGTGTCCGGCGGCACCGGGGCCATCGTGGAGTACTTCGGGCCGGGGGCGGCATCACTGTCAGCCACCGGCAAGGCCACCATCTGCAACATGGGCGCGGAGATAGGCGCCACCACCTCGCTGTTCGCCTACGACGATGCCATGGCCCGCTACCTCAGGGCCACCGGTCGGGAGGAGATGGCCGGCGCGGCCACGGCTGTGGCCCACCACCTGAGGGCCGACGATGAGGTGCTGGCCGACCCCGGTAGCCACTTCGATCGGGTGGTGGAGATCGACCTGTCCCGCCTGGAACCGCACATCAACGGTCCCCACACCCCCGACCGGGCCCGCCCGGTGGCCGAACTGGGCTCGGAGGCCAGGCTGAACGGGTGGCCGCTGGAGGTGAGCGCGGCCCTGGTGGGGTCGTGCACCAACTCCAGCTACGAGGACATCACCCGGGCGGCCGGCATTGCCCGCCATGCTGCTGCCCACGGGCTGAGAACCAAGACCCCGCTCATGGTCACTCCCGGTTCGGAGCAGGTACGGGCCACCATCCAACGTGACGGGCTCCTGGGCGACCTGGAGTCCATCGGGGCCACCGTTTTGGCCAATGCCTGCGGTCCGTGCATCGGGCAGTGGCAACGTGACGACGTGGCCGAAGGCACCCCCAACAGCATCGTCACCAGCTACAACCGGAACTTCCCCAAGCGCAACGACGGCTACGCCTCCACCAACGCGTTCGTGACCTCCCCCGAGACGGTGGTGGCGCTGGCCCTGGCCGGCACGCTCGACTTCGACCCGGCCACCGACACCCTCACCGCCCCCGATGGCACCGAGGTGAAGCTCACCGTGGGTCCGGGCACCGAGCTGCCTGAACAGGGATTCGACCCCGGCGACAGCGGGTTCCTGGCCCCGCCCGAGGACGGACGCGAGGTGAGCGTTCGGGTGTCGCCCGACTCCGAGCGACTCCAGGTGCTCGAGCCGTTCGCCCCCTGGGACGGCAAGGATTTCTGCGATCTGCCGGTACTGCTCAAGGCCCTGGGCAAGTGCACCACCGACCACATCTCCATGGCCGGGCCGTGGCTGCGCTACCGGGGGCATCTCGAGAACATTTCCGGAAACCTGTACCTGGGGGTGGTGAATGCCTTCACCGGGGCGGTGGGTGAGGGCAAGAACCAACTCGACGGTTCCACCGGGCCGTTCCCCGGGGTTGCCGCCGCTTACCACGCCGCCGGCTGGCGCTGGGTGGTGGTGGGCGACCGCAACATGGGCGAGGGCTCGTCGAGGGAGCACGCCGCCATGGAGCCCCGCTTCCGGGGATGCGCGGTGGTGATCGCCCGGTCGTTCGCCCGCATCCACGAGACCAACCTGAAGAAGCAGGGGATGCTGGCCCTCACCTTCTCCGATCCCGACGACTACGACCGCATCGGCGAAAACGACCGCATCTCGGTGCTGGGCCTGGCCGATCTGACCCCCGGCGTGCCGGTGAGGATCCAGGTGACCAGCCCCGACGGCACCACCCTGGATATCACCGCCGACCACACCCTGTCGCCGGACCAGATCGAATGGTTCCGGGCGGGCAGCGCGCTGAACCTGATCCGCCGGCGAACCCGGGACTGACCGGTTACCGGCCACCGCGAGCCGCCATGGATATCCGCCAGCTTGATGCCCTGCTGGCCATAGCCGAGCACAAGACCTTCTCCAATGCCGCCCGGTCCCTGCATACCGTGCAATCCAACGTGTCCAAGCACATTGCCCGCCTGGAGGAGGAGCTGGGCACCCGCCTGGTGGACCGCGACACCGGCACCCTCACCGAGGAGGGAGAGGCGGTGGCAACCCGGGCCCGACGCATCCGGGCCGAGACCGATGCCATCGCCGACGATATGGCCGCCATGCGCGACAACATCTCCGGTGTCACCCGCCTGGGCACCATAGACTCCACCGCCCGGTGGCTGATTCCCATACTGCTTCCCGCCCTCGAGGCCAATTACCCCAACATCCGGCTCGAGATCCTGACGGCCACCACCACCAGCCTCCTCCCCCAGGTGGTGGCGGGTCATCTGCACAGCGCGGTGGTGAACCTCCCCCTGCGTGACCCCGGGATCCGCGTCGAGGAGTTGTTCGAGGAGGACCGCCTGCTGGTTGCTCCGCCCGACCATCCACTGGCCCGCAAGTCGGTGGTCACCCCGGCCGAGCTGAGCCGCCACGAGCTGCTGCTGCCCCCCACCGGAACCGCCTTTCGGGACGAGATCGACTCGGAGCTGAAGAACCAGGGGGTGGAGCTCACCACCCGGGCCGAGATCGACGGTATGCGGATGATTGCCACCCTGGTGCTCACCGGGTTCGGCGCCGCCATCCTGCCGGCCACCGCGACCCCCGATCCCGGGCCGTGGCGGCGCATTCCCATAACCGGGCTGGTCCGGCGGTCGGTGGGGCTGATCGTCAGCCGGCGGGTGACCCCGTCGGCCCTCACCCAGGCAGTGCGCGATGCCATCTTCGACGTGGTGGGCACCCACGGCTACGACCAGGCCGGGGTGTATCCGAGCTGAACCCGGCGCGAAACTAACCATCGACCATGTCCAGGTGTATCCGAGCTGAACCCGGCGCGAAACTAACCATCGACCATGTCCAGGTGTATCCGAGCTGAACCCGGCGCGAAACTAACCATCGACCATGTCTGACACCACGGATTGCTATGGCGACCAGCCGGGACGAGTCCCGCTACGAGCTCGATCATCGGGATCGGCCCGAGCCTGGCTGGGTGCCTACGACGGTCGGGAGTGCGTGACCTTCGAGGTGGAGGACAACGACACCGACCGGGGGGCCCTGGGCCCGGCCGACAGCGAGACCCTGGAACGGGCGGCCGGCGAGGCCCTCCGGCGGCGCCTCCCCCTGGTGGGGTTCATCGCATCCTCGGGAGCTGACATCGACTCGGGCATCGCGGCCACCATGGGCTGGGGCCGGGTTGCCAGGGCGGTGGTGAACTGCTCGGGCCGGGTGCCCACCATCTTTTGCGCCACCGGTCCGGCGGTGTCAGGGCCTGCCCTGCTGCTCGGTCTGGCCGACATGGCCATGGTCACCGAAGGCAGCTACGCCTTCGTGACCGGCCCCCGCATGGTCGGCCAGTACACCGGGGAGGTGATCAGCACCCAAACCCTGGGGGGTGCCGGCCAGCTCTCCCGCCGCAGCGGAGTGGCCGCCTTTATGGTCCCCGACAAGAACGGTGCCTGCGACCTGGTGGGCACGCTGCTGAACCTGCTGCCCGCCCACTGCGACGAGCTGCCCCCCCGGTGGGCGGTCGATGATCCGGCCGACCGCCCCACACCGGAGCTGCGCGACCTGCTACCCGATTCCCCGCTGGGCAGCTACGACGTGCGGGAGGCAGCCCGGGCCGTGGCCGACGACGGTGACCTGCTGGAGTACAAGGCCGACTGGGCCACCAACCTGGTGTGCGCCTTTGCCACCGTTGCCGGCCGGCCGGTGGGGATGCTGGCCAACCAGCCCCAGAGCATGGCGGGAACCCTCGACATCGCGTGCAGCCAGAAGGGGGCTCGGTTCGTGTCGTTCTGCGATGCCTTCAACCTCCCGCTGGTGACCTTTGTGGACACCTCGGGCTTCCAACCGGGTAAGGATCTGGAATGGCGGGGCATCATCCGCCACGGTGCCCAGCTCGCCTTCGCTTACGCCCGAGCCACGGTGGGGCGGGTGAACATCACCTTGCGGAAGTCCTACGGCGGGGCCTACATAGTTATGGACTCCCGGCACATGGGTAACGACATCGCCCTGGCCTGGCCCTCGGCGGAGATAGCGGTCATGGGGGCCAGGGGAGCGGTGGAGATCGTCCACCGCCGGGCGAGCCCCGCCGAGCGGACCGAGCTTGAGGCCGCCTACGAGGAGCGCTACCTGAACCCCTATATCGCCGCAGAGCGGGGCTCGGTGGACGCGGTCATCGATCCCGCCGACACCCGGGCCGAGGTGGCCACCGCCCTGGAACTGCTGGAGTCAAAGCGGGAGTCCCTCCCTCGCCGCCGCCACGACAACACCCCCCTTTGAAACCCCCCTTCGAACCGGTGGTAACCGCTTTTCTGGGGCGACGAAGCCCTCTGGGGTAAGCTGCGGCAGCGTCAAAGAGCGAGGCGAGAGGAGCCGTGTGTGCCTGAATCCATAACAATCACCGACAATCGGACCGGTGAGTCAACAGAGGTTCCGATTGTCAACGGCGGTGTGGATGCCTCGGCCTGGCGCAAGTTACTTCCCAACGTATGGTTCCTGGACCCGTCCTTCAGCACCACCGCGGCCACCACCAGCGCCATCAGCGAAGTGGACGGCGAAAACGGGATCCTGCGCTACCGGGGTTACCCCATCGAACAGCTCGCCGAGCACTCCACCTATCTGGAGGTGGCCTACCTGCTGCTTTACGGCCAGCTCCCCACCTCGGGCGAGTACCAGCGGTGGGTGGACGAGATCACCCATCACACCTACATCCACGAGCGCTTCCGCAAGCGGTTCATGGAATCGTTCCTGCACGATGCCCATCCAATGGGCATGTTCGTGTCCACCATCGCCGCCCTGTCCACCTTCTACCCCGAGGCCAAGGACATCGAGGATCCCCAGAACCGGATGCACCAGATCGTGCGGCTCATCGCCAAGGTGCCCACGGTGGCCGCCGCCAGCGCCCGGTTCAGCACCGGCATGCCGTTCGTCTACCCCGACAACAACCTGGACTTCGCCAGCAACTTCATGTCGATGATGTTCAAGGTCGCCGAGCCCACCTATCACTGCAACCCGACCTTCCGGCGGGCACTGGATCTGCTGCTCATCACCCACGCCGACCACGGGCAGAACTGCTCCACCAGCGCGGCCCGGGTGGTGGGCAGCGCTCACACCGACCCCTACTCGGTGATCGCCGCCGCCGCCAGCGCCCTGTACGGCCCCCGTCACGGGGGGGCCAACCAGGCCGTCATGGAAATGCTCAACGATATCGGAAACTACGAGAACATCGACCCGTTCCTCAGCGCGGTCAAAAGCGGCAAGGCTCGCCTGATGGGGTTCGGTCACCGGGTGTACAAGAACTATGACCCTCGAGCCCGGATAATCAAGCAGGCCGCCCACGACGTGTTCGAGGTGACCGGCTCCAACCCGCTGCTGGACATAGCCCTCAAGCTGGAGGAGGTGGCCCTGGCCGACGAGTACTTCGTGAGCCGCCGGCTTTACCCCAATGTTGATTTCTACTCCGGGCTCATATACCAATCGATGGGCTTCCCCACCGAGATGTTCACCGTGCTGTTCGCCATCGCCCGCACCGCGGGATGGCTGGCCCACTGGGTGGAACTCCTGGAACAAGAAAGCCGCATAGCCCGGCCCCGCCAGGTCTACACCGGCCCCGCCGAACGTAGCTACACCCCCATCCACCAACGCTAACCCCAAACCAGAGGCCCATCATTGGGTGCGGGTAAGGCCGTCGCGCAGGGCGGTGAGAAGGGCAGCAGCGGTGATGGCGGCGGTTTCGGCCCGCAGGACGCAGGGGCTGATCCGCACCGCGCCGAGCCGGTTCCGCTCGGCATCGGACCAGCCCCCCTCGGGGCCAATCAGGACAACGGGACGATCCAGGGTGGGCGGATCCCCATCCATGTCAGCCCGAACCGCTCCCGGCAGGCCGGCCAGACCGGCGTAGTCGGCCACCCCTCCGATCTCGGGAAGGCGCACCCGGCGGCTCTGCATCGCCGCCTCCCGAGCCACCCGGCACAACCGCTCGGTGTGACGGGCAGCCCGGTCGGGTTCCCAGCGCACCACACTGTGATCGGCGATGAACGGCAAGATGGTGTCCACACCAAGCTCGGTCAGCTTCTGGACAACCAGCTCGGGGCGACCCCCCTTGATCAGGGCGAAGCCAATGGTGAGGGGTGGGTGGGGTGCGGGAACGGGCACCACCGGGCCGGCGGGCTCGGCCTCACCACCCGGATCGGATCCCAAGCGGCAGGCCCGCCACGACCCCGCACCGTCGGAGATGGTGAAGGCATCGCCCGGTCTCAACCGCAGGGACCGGGTCAGGTGGCGACGGTCTTCGTCGCTTAGCTCGGGATGCTCCAAATCGGCCACGAAGACATGGGGGCCACCAGCGCTACCGGGATTCACCACTCCCCCACCAAAAGCAGCCGGCGCTACCGGGATTCACCACTCCCCCACCAAAAGCAGCCGGCACTACCGGGATTCGCGGCGGCGTCGTTTCCTCCGGGTGGCCGGAGCCACTTCCTCGCCCCGAATCTCGGCCAGCCGGCGGACCAGGTCGATCTGCTCATCATTCAACCCGGTGGGAGTTTCCACCATCGCCTGCACCAGCAGATCGCCCCGACCCCTACCCTCCAGCCGAGGCACCCCCCGGCCCTTGATGCGAAACACCCGCCCGGTCTGGGTGCCGGCCGGGACATCCAGATCCTCCACCCCGTCCAGCGTCTCGTACTTGACGTTGACCCCGAGGGCGGCCTGGGTCATGGTGAGGTGGATCTGGTCCAGCAGGTGGTCGCCGTCGCGCTCGAACCGGGGATGCGGGCGCACCTCCACATGCACGTACAGGTCTCCGGGAGGACCCCCCCGGGGCCCGACCGCGCCCCGGCCGGTGACTCGCAGCGTGGACCCGTGGCTCACCCCGGCGGGGATGGTCACCTTGTAGTCCTGATCTTCCACCACCCTGCCATCACCCCCGCATCCGGTACACGGGTCGGGAATCACCTCACCGGAACCGGAGCAGGTGTCACACACCGTCCGGGTGACCATCTGACCCAGGATCGACTGACGCACCCGCTGCACCTGGCCCATACCGTCGCAGGTTCCGCAGGTCACCGGCTGTACCCCCTCGGGCGCGCCCCGGCCCTCGCACTGCTCGCATACCGTGGCGGTGCGCACCGCCACCTCGGCATCGGCCCCCAGCACCGCCTGCTCAAAGTCGAGGGTCAGCGCCGTCTCCAGGTCGGCACCCTTCTGGGGGCCGCTCCGGGCCCGTCCCGTAGCCCTCCCGAACGGGCTGCCGCCAAACGCGCTCCCCCCGAAGAAGGCATCGAATACGTCGCCCAGGTTCATGCCCGAGAACGGATCGCCGCCCCCCGAGGCTCCCGGCGCAGTGCCGAAGCGGTCGTAGTGGGCTCGCTTCTGAGGGTCGCTCAGCGTCTCATAGGCGAGCGCTATCTCCTTGAACCGGGCCTCGGCCTCGGCGTTATCGGGATTGGCATCGGGATGGTACTGGCGAGCCAGCCTGCGAAATGCCTTCTTGAGGTCGTCCTCGGTGGCATCCCGGCCCACGCCGAGCAGGTTGTAGAAGTCGGCAGCCATGATCTACGGGACGGACAGCCGGTCGCCCAACTTCTGGCTCACCACCGCCACCGCGGCCAGAGCCTGGGGATAGTTCATGCGGGTGGGTCCCAGCACCCCGATGGACCCCACCGGCCGACCGGCCACCTCGTAGGGGGCCACGATCAGCGAGCACTCCGCCAGGGGGGCGATACCGGTTTCCGAGCCGATGGCCACGGTAAGGCCCCGATCCAGTATGTCTCTCACCAACGACACAACCACCAACTGCTTCTCCAGTATTCCCAGAACCGACCGTACCGTGTCGGTGGCATCGAACAGGCCGGCCACGCTGGCTGCCCCGCCCACGTACAGATCCTCCTCGGCTTCGCTCAGATCGGCCAGGGAGCCCATGATCCGAACCGCCAGAGGGGTCAGCCAGGAGGCAGTGATCTGCTCCCGCAGGGCGGTGATCGGCCGTCCGACCAGGAATTCGGTCAACCCCATGGCAGCTCGGGCCAGTTCCACCGGGTTGAAGGGGCCGTCCATCTCGATGGTGCGCTTGTCCACCGACCCGTTCTCGTACACCACCAGGGCCAGCACCTGGCGCTCCGACAGGTCAACCAGGTTCACCGACCGGATGGTGGCAGTCGAGTGCTGGGGGGCCACCACCAGGGCGGCGTAGGCAGTAAGGTCGGCCAGCAGAGCGCTGGTATCGGCCAGCATCTTCTCCAGCTCGTTGTGGGTGGTGTCAAAGAAGTCGCGCACCTGGCGGCGCTCGCTGCGGCTCAGGGTGTCGGGCACGTCGGTCAGGGAATCGACAAAATGGCGGTAGCCCTTATCGGTGGGGATGCGGCCGGCGCTGGTGTGGGGTTGGCTCAGATATCCGGCCTGCTCCAGGGCCACCATCTCGTTGCGGACCGTGGCGGGGGACACCCCCAGGTCGGCCAACTCCGAAACCTGGGTCGAACCCACGGGCTGGGTGGTCGAGATGTACCCCTCAACCACGGCCCGCAGCACCGCAGCCTTGCGCGCGGAGAGCATCTCGCCGTTTTTGCTCATCAAATCTTTGATACTAATGGCCCTGCCCAAGCCGGCCGCGGTCCAACCGGAACCACCGGGCCATCAACCTTTCAGTCATCCAGATGTAAGGCGGCCAATGGCCCTCATTTCAGTCGTCCAGACGGAGGGCGGAGATGAACGCCTCCTGGGGCACATCCACCCGGCCAATGGCCTTCATTTTCTTCTTGCCGGCCTTCTGGTTCTCCAGCAGCTTGCGCTTGCGGGTTACGTCACCGCCGTACAGCTTGGCGGTGACATCCTTGCGGTAGGCCTTAACGGTCTCACGAGCGATGATCTTGCCGCCGATGGCCGCCTGGATGGGAACGTCGTACTGCTGGCGGGGAATCAGCTCCTTGAGCTTGGTGGTCATGCGCCGCCCGTAGCTGTAAGCCGCATCCCGGTGAACGATGGAGCTGAAAGCGTCCACCGGCTCGTGCTGGAGCAGAATATCCACCTTGGTGAGGTTGGCGGGGGTGTACCCGTCGGGCTCGTAGTCGAGGCTTGCGTAACCCTGGGTGCGGCTCTTGAGCTGATCGAAGAAGTCCATCACCACCTCCGCCAGCGGCAGCCGGTAGGCCAGCTCCACCCGTTCGGGCGACAGGTACTCCAGCTTCTGCATTTCCCCCCGGCGACCCTGGCATAACTCCATGAGAGTGCCGGTGTATCCGGCCGGAGCGATGATGGTGACCGCCAGCATGGGCTCATGGATGGCCCGGACCTCGGCAGCGGGGGGCATGGCCGAGGGGTTGTCCACCTCAATCACCTCGTCGTTGTCCAGATACACCCGGTAGGCCACCGAGGGGGCGGTGGCTATCAAACTGAGGCCGAACTCCCGCTCGAGGCGCTCCCGCACGATCTCCATATGCAGGAGTCCCAGGAAGCCGCAGCGGAAACCGAAGCCCAGCGCCCCCGAGGATTCCGGTTGATAGTTGAAACTGGAGTCGCTCACCCGCAGCTTCTCCATGGCATCCCGCAGGGCCGCGAACTCGTCCCCGTCGATGGGGTACAGGCCGCAGAACACCATTGACTTGGGCTCCTGATAGCCGGCCAGTGGGTCGACCGCCCCCCCGCGGGCCGTGGTGACGGTCTCACCCGAGCGAGCCTCGGCCACGTTCTTCATTCCGGCGATGAGGTAACCCACCTCACCCGGCCCCAGCTCGTCGACCGGGGTCGGGCGGGGTCGCCAAACCCCGATCTCATCCACCTCCCGCTCGGTACGAGCCTGCATGAACCGGATTCCGGCCCCGGAACGCAGGCACCCGTTCATCACCCGCACCGAGCTGACCACACCCCGGTACTGATCGAAATGGGAGTCGAATATCAGCGCTTGGAGCGGGCCTTCGGGGTCGCCCGCAGGAGGCGGGGTGCGATCAACCACCGCTTCCAGCAGCTCTCTCACCCCCTCACCGGTCTTGGCGCTTATGGCCAGCACATCGGTGGCGGGGATTCCCAGCACCCGCTCGATCTCCGCCTTATAGCGCTCGGGCTCGGCCGCCGGCAGGTCGATCTTGTTGAGAGCGACCACGATCTCCAACTCGTTCTCGATGGCCAGGTAGCAGTTGGCCAGGGTCTGGGCCTCGATGCCCTGAGCCGCGTCCACCAGCAGGATCACCGACTCGCAAGCGGCCAGGGAGCGGCTCACCTCGTAGCCGAAATCCACGTGGCCGGGGGTGTCGATGAGGTTGATCACATAGCCGTCGTGATCCAGGCGCACGCTCTGGAGCTTGATGGTGATACCCCGCTCCCGCTCCAGGTCCATGGAGTCGAGGTACTGGGCCCGCATCTCCCGGGGGTCCACCGCCCCGCACAACTCGAGCATACGGTCGGCCAGCGTGGACTTGCCATGATCGATGTGGGCAATGATCGAAGTGTTGCGGATGCGAGATGAGTCAATGGCCACGATAACTCAAAACGCTACCGCCCTTTCCCGCGAACCTCCCAGGTTTTCTCCCGGTGTTCACCAAACCGGAGAAACCCTTTTCCCAGGTGGCTCCCATGTGGTTTTCGGAATCCAAAAACGGTAGGGTTACCCCCCTGTGGCGAACATCAAGAGCCAGATAAAGCGCAACCGCCAGAACGTCAAGCGTCGCGAACGCAACCAGGCGGTACGCTCGGAAATCAATACCCGCACCCGCACCGCCGTGGCTGCCGCCACCGATGGCAACGCCGCCGAAGCCGCCGAAGCCGCTCGCATGGCCATCAAGCGCATCGACAAGGCGGCCGGGAAGGGCATCCTGCATCCCAACACCGCGGCCCGGCGCAAGTCCCGCCTGATGAAGCGCCTGTCCCGGTTGCAGGCCGGTTAAACCCCTCGCGCAACCCCGCCGCGCCGCCCGCGCCGCCCGCTGAGCTGGGCCAGGCGAGCCACCAGCTAAAACCCGCCTTTCCCCTAGCCAGAGCCGAGCCGCCGGTTCATCGGTTGAGCTGGGCCAGGCGAGCCACCAGCACCTCCAGCACCATCGGGGGAGACATCGCGGTGGCACCCCGGAGATCCAGGTCGGCTTGGGCCAGCAGTTGGATGGATCGGGCAACCTTTTTCGACCCCAGCTTGCGAACCTGACGCAGCGCCTTGAGCGCCGGAAAGGTGGAGCCCTTGATTCCCAGAAGCTGGGCCGCCGCCTTGTCGTCCTCGGCACCGGAGCCGTCGAGCCTCAACAACCGGGCGTGATGGTTGTACAGGGTGGCCAGCACCTGCATCTCGTTGCGACCCCCACCATGGAGCATGCGGTGCAGTTTTTCCAGGGCGTCGGGGATGCTGCCCGCCGCCACCGCGTCGGTCAGTTCCCAGGGAGGCACCGATCCGGCCTCCCCTATAAACGGGGCCACGTCGTCGGCCTCCAGGGTCCGATCCGAGCCGTAGGCCGAGGCCAGAGTGGCCAGCACCGAGGGCAGGCGACTCATGTCCTCCCCCAGCCGGTCGGCCAGCAGCCGCTTGGCCCCGGCCCGCAAACGCAGTCCTGCCGTCGCGATCTGCCCGTCCATCCATTGGGTGACCCCGTCGCTGCCCCGGGGAACCCCGGCACCGACCACCTCCCCCCCGGCGGCAGCAACCGCAGACGACAAGCTCTTGGGTAGCGCGGCCATCCGTTGAAGCGCCGGCCCCTTCTCCCACACCAGCACCAGGTCGGTGGTGTCCAGCGGGTTCTTCAGATAGCCGAGCAGGGGGCCGAGGGACTCGGCGTTGGAGAACCGGCCCAGCTCCCGACCCACCACCACCCGCCGGGGGGTGAGAAACGGCGGGGTCTGGGCCGCGTCCACCAGCGGAGCTATCTCGTACTCCTCCCCCACCAGGTAAGCGGCTTCGGTGAGCTCGGACACCATCAGCTCCCGGTCACCGTCACCCACCAACCCAGCCACCCGCTCCCTGACCGCGGTGGACAGCAACACATCATCACCCCCGTGCAACAAAACCACAGTCGCACTCATGCCATTGCCCCACGGGATTGCAGGATCGCGCTCATGCCATGGCCCCCCGTGACTGCAAGATCGCACTCATGCCATGGCCCCCCGCGACTGCAGGATCGCGCTCATGAAATCTGCCACTCGGCGGGTTCCGACCACATCGTGAGCTCGCAGGATCCGGCAGCCCAACCCGATGCCCAGGGTGTGAGCCGCCAGCGTGGCCTCCCGCCGGTCCCCCACATCGGTGCCGGTAAGCTCACCCAGAAAGCGCTTGTTGGACACCGAAAGCAGCACCGGGTAGCCCAAATCCACCAACTCGCCGGCCCGGTGCAGCAGTTCGGTGGACATCTGGGGGGTTTTCCCCAGGTCGTGGCCCGCATCCAGCATCACCCGCCGGGCCGGGATCCCCGCGTCCACCGCCCATCGGGCCCGCTCGGACAGGAACCGGCTCACCTCCTCCATCAGGTTGCCGTACACCGGTTCGGGGTCGGCCACCCGGGGGGCCAAACGCACATGGCAGGCCACCACCGAAGCCCCGGCCTCAGCCGCGGCCGGGAGGAAGTCGGGATCGGCGAACCCGCTGATGTCGTTGCCCACCACGGCCCCGGCGGCGTAACTCTCCCGGGCCACCGAAGCCCGCCATGTATCCACCGAGATCGGCAGGTCGAAACGCCGGTGCAGCGCTTCGATGGCGGGCACCACCCGATCCATCTCCTCAGCCTCGGTCACCTCCGGGCCGGGCCCGGCCTTCACCCCTCCCACATCCAGGAGGTCGGCCCCCTCGGCCACCAGCTTCTCGGCCCGGCCCAGGAAAGCATCAAAATCCCAGTAGCTACCGGCATCGTAGAAAGAGTCGGGTGTGCGATTCAAAATACCCATGACCAGAGCCCTGCTGGACACGTCGTAGCCGCGACTCCCCAGCTCCACTATCACAACAGCGACGCTACACCGCCACCCCACCGCTGCGCCGCCACCAACCGAACTGTCAACAACCTCCATAAGGATTACACCTACTCTTTCCCTCGCTCAAAGCGGCCTCACTGGGGTATGTGCCTCGCGGTCAGGATCAAAAGGCGCTTCGGGTTTCACCTCCTGGCTCCCTTCGGCCCTGACCGCGACACTCTTGTTGACAGAAGCTCAACGCCAGACTGAAGAGGGCCACCAACGACAACAACACCAAACACTGTTACCATTAGCCCCATGACCACCCCACCCGAACCCGACTCGATGACCCCGACCGAGGGCCTACCCCCCAACCAATACCGCCCCCCACCGAAACCGCTACCACAAACTGATACCCCTTCATCTCCCCCCTCCCCTTTTCTGGTTTTTGTAGCCTATGTAATGGCACTTGCACCTTTACTTATAGGCTTCCTCTTATTCTCGATGCATTATTTACCTCACTGGTATGGTTTGTCTAAGCAAACTACTTTTTTTGTATCTCGTGGGATTGTGGGGCTTTTATTACTCCTCTGGATTTGGGTAAAAATTTTAGAGTGGAAAGACAAGAGAAAATTAAGGAGTCAGCGGCCATGAGAAGGTTGTTGGTGTTTGTTGTTGTTGCCGGGTTGTTGGCTTCGGTTGCTCCTAAGGTTGTGTTGGCGCATGATCCTCAGACTATAACTAAGGACGTTTATGAGGATAGGGTAGTTCCTGTTTATGAGGATTTTTGGAAAGAAACTGTAAGGGTTCCTAATTATACACCTGGTTCTTTGAGTTTTCGTATGGCTGCTCGTAAGACGGCGAATAGTAGGGTTGAGTTAGCATTACAGGAGCGTATTGCAGTTGCTCTTATTGTTTCCTGGGGTGACCGTCAGTATCCTGTTACTCGGTTTTTCCCTTTGTCTACTGCCACTGGGAAATGGTTGCATAGCGCTCCGATCAGTTTTGGTAATGCTACGGTTCGTATTGCTGCTCGTAAGACGGCGAATAGTAGGGTTGAGATTGCTTTACAACCACGCGTTGGTAATACCTGGGGTGCTTATAAGTACCCTTCTAAAAGGTTTTTCCCTTTGTCTACTGCTATTGGGAAATGGTTGTATACCTCCACAGTTACCGTTGGCTTCACAGAAACAACGTATCGGACTGAGACCCGGTATCGTAAGGTTACCGACCCTCCCCCCAATAACTATACCGTGATATCAAAGCAAAAGGTACGGAGACAAACAGGCACTACCACTATACAAGAAAAGACTGGGACAACAACCGTTACCACCCATACACCACATAACAACTGTCCGTCAGGGAGCACTCATGCTCGCAACAAAAATTCATTACCTGCTACATCAAGCTCTTCAACTATGTTTGGCTATGGGCTGTGGATCGATGATAATGATAATCTCTATAGATCGCGAATTGAAATATATGAAGCATATAAAAAGCGTTGGGACCAAGGTTTAGAAGCATTTCCAGTGTATCCGGTTCAATGGGTGAAATATGATGAACACCATCCTAATTGTTATAAGTATGGCCCTATTCTTCCTAGTCACAGTTCAGGTGGTGGTATTAATTGGGGTGGGCTATTTAAAAAGATTTATGACGCAGGATCAGACATAGTACGATCTGGAGTAAACCTAGGGCAAAACGCAGTAAATCACTTAGGTAATTTGAGCAGAGATGGACTAAATGCATTGGCTGGTATATCGTCCCAGCAGTGGGAAGATGTTCGTAACCTTATGTCTTATATAAGGTCAACTGATGAGCACTGGTACAATTCAGGGCCTTACTACTATTACACGTGCGAATACTTTGGTATTACTAAATTGGGTACTGGTGGTGTTTTTCTTACTGGTATTGCCATATTTAATAGCTTGAATAATTATTTGATAAGTAAAGGACTTCCTGCCATAGTTAACACTGCTAGGTTGGTATCACTCTTCAGTAAGATAACTCCTCTTGGTGCGATTGCGAGTACCATTTTTACAGCATACTGTTTTTTGTTCCCACCGACATGGAGACCGGGTATGCCACTTCCCCCTAAACCACCTTCTAATATAACTTCTAGGTGTTCTGCTGGCAACCGTACTTTAACTGTTAGCTGGAGGGCTGCTAGTAATGCCAGCTACTACACTGTGCGTCTATTCACTTCTGTAGAAGGCAAAAATACATGGGAAACTAAACATGTAGAAGGTGGGTCTACTACTTCAACTACTTTTCCTATAATACCCGGTAAAAATTATACTGTTGATATGTATAGCATGAGAAGAGTTACCATTAATAATGTGCAAGGATTGATGGGCGCAGGCCCAGTTAAAATGCCGGGCAGTATCACTTGTGCTGTGCCTGTACCTCCGCCTTCTAATGTTTCAGTTAGTTGTTCGGCTGATGGCCGTACTTTGACTGTCAGCTGGGATGCCGTCGTGGGGGCTACTTCTTATGAGTTCAAGGTGGTTGGTAGGTCTGCTGAGACGGTGGATGCTCCTGCTACTTCTGGTACTCTTGTGGTGTCTCCCGGTCGTGCTTATACGGCTCAAGTAAGAAGTGCTGTAACTAGCGGTGGTAATAGTAGGTATTCGGGTTGGGTTAGTCAGTCTGATGTTACTAAGTGTGCTGATAATAGGCCGATGGTGGTGCCTTCTAACGTATCTATTAGGTGTTATGCTGGTGGGGTTAAGGGTAGGGCTGGTGTTGTTAGTGTTATTGTTAATTGGGATGCTGACTCGACGGGTAGGACTGAGCGTTATGAAGTGGAATCGAATGCGTCGCTTGGTAATAGGTTGTCTAAAATTGTGATCGGTGCTAATACGGCTACTTTTATTAGGACGGAGAACGGTAGGTATAGTTTCAAGGTTCGCGGGTATTCTTCTAAGTCTGGGGTGGGTTGGTCGGGTTGGTCTTCTTACGGCCCTGTTAAGACTTGTAATGCTCCTACGGCTTCGCCGTTGGGGGTGCCTTCTGTTTCCCATGTTGATTGTGTTTCTAGTAATAGGCCGGGTACGGTGAATGTGACGGTTAGGTGGTTGAGTGGTGATCTCAGAACCCGGAGTTTTGCTGTTCGCGATGTGTTGGGTTCAGGTTTGTCGAGAACTGGTTTGACTGGTACTACAGCTGTGTTTCCTCGAACGGTGAAAGGAACCTATCAATTCGAGGTTCAGGCACGGGCTTCTGGTATTCCTTCTTCGGTTTGGTCTTCCAGGAGTACCCGTATCACCTGCACTCCACCCGCTACTACCACTCCTTCACCTACTGCTACCCCCACTCCTACTCCTACTGCTACGCCGACTCCGGCTCCTACTGCTACTCCAACTGCTACGCCTAAGACGGTGTCTGTGCCTGCTAATGTGAGGGCTAGTTGTGCTACTCCCAGTCGTAATCCTAATAATCCTAGAACTGCTGTTATAAATGTTGTTGTTGAGTGGGATGCTGACCCGACGGGTATAACTACGAGTTATAGTGTTCGGGATAATAATCGTACTCCGGGGATGACTAAGAGGGTGACTAATACTTCGGCTGTGTTTGAGCAAACGGCGAATGGTACTTATCAGTTTATAGTTGCCGGGTATTCTGACTCTTTGAAGAAATGGTCGCATTGGTCTTCTCAGTATAATAGTAACGCCCGTGTTGCTTGTAATGTTCCCACTCCCACGCCTACTGCTACGCCTGCGCCTACGGTTGTTCCTGCGCGGTTGGGGGTGCCTTCTGTTTATCGTGTTGATTGTGTTTCTAGTAGTAGACCGGGTACGGTGAATGTCTTGGTTGAGTGGCGTAGTGGGGATAGCAGGACTCGGAGTTATGCTGTTCGCGATGTGTTGGGTTCGGGTTTGTCGAGAACTGGTTTGACTGGTACTTCGGTTTCGTTTCCTCGAACGGTGAGGAGTACTTATCAGTTCGAGGTTCAGGCCCGAGCTTCTGGTATTCCTTCTTCTGAGTGGTCTTCCAAGAGTATCCGCTTTACTTGTTCCCCGCCCGGTTAGGTGTTTGGTTCTGAGGCGGGGTCGCCCGGTTGGGTGTTTGGTTTTGAGGCAGGGAAGGGTAGGCTCTATTGGTGATCGCGACAGGGTTTAGTGTAGATGGTTTGGGCGGGTTGCCAGTGGTGGAGTCTGCGGGGCATGGAGGTCTTCGATGATGGCGAGGCGTACCGGGTCGATGTTGAGGTTGGTGCTTTTGGGTAGCCAGGGTCTGAGTGTGGTGTTGTTTTGTTCGTTGGTGGGTCGTTGCCAGGGGGATCGGGGTTCGTAGAAGTAGATCTGTATGCCCAGGTTGTGTTCGATTTCGGCGCATTTGGCCATTTCTGTTCCTTGGTCCCAGGTCAGGGTTTTGACCATTGCGGTGGGTTGGCGTTTGAGTGCGGCGGTGACGGCTTTGGCGGTGTTGTGGGCATCGTAGCCATCGGGTAGTGGTACTACCAGGGTTTGGCGGCTGGTGCGCTCCACCAGGGTGGCTACTGCTTGATTGGTTGTTCGCACCGATTATGAGATCACCTTCCCAGTGGCCCGCCTCGGCTCGGGTGGCGACTATTTCGGAAGCGCTGCGCTATGGGCCGGAAATCGCCCAGCACGGAGCGTTTCGCCTGTTCACAACGGCTTCGGGGTTTGCGCCGCCGGCGTTGTCGTACCAGCAGTTTCCAACTATCAGCTGCTAGGCCGCTGCGTCCGGTGGGATCGTAACAGGCCCGGTAGATGGTTTCTGCGCACACCCGCAGCCCTTGTTTGCGGAGAGCTTCTGAGATCGCATGAGGTGACCAACGATCAGCCAACAACTCGGCCACCGCCCCCGCCAACCCGCTATCTGTGGCCAACTTGGATGGGCGAGGCCTCAAAGCCCGCACCTCGGCAGCAGCTTGGGCCGCATCGGCCCGATACACCGAACCACCCCCGTTGCGCCGAAGTTCCCGCCACACCGCCGAACGGCACCTCCCCAACCGGCGGGCCACCTCAGCTGTCCCCACCCCCATCCCAACCATCGTCTCGATGCGGGCACGCTCGCTCGCAGACAACCTCTGTGCCATACTGGAACACCTCCACCGGTGATTCGCCAATGTTTCTGATCGACCATCATGGCCGACCTGTCGCGATCACCGGTGGAGCCTTCCGTGGTATTGAACAGGATGCATTGTTGGTGTTGGATGAGTTGTTGGATGTGCTGGTGGAGCGTGTCCGCTCGGAGGGTGTTGAGTTGTTGGGACCTGGGGGGTTGTTGTCTCAGGTGACCAAGGCGGTGCTGGGGGCGTTTGTTGGCTGAGGAGCTTTCGGAGCATTTGGGCTACGACAAAGGGGATGTGTCGGGTCACGGGTCGGGTAACTCACGCAACGGGGTGTCTTTCAAGCGGGTGCACACCGATACGGGGATTGTGGAGCTAGATGTGGGTCGGGATCGTGCCGGCACGTTTGAGCCACAGATCGTGCCTAAACGTTCAACACGTCTGGCGGGGTTCGACGAGAGGATCATCGCCTTGTATGCCCGGGGTATGACCGTTCGTGATGTGCAAGCGCATCTGCGGGAGATTTACGGGGTGGAAGTATCCCATGATCTGATCTCCAAAGTCACCGACGGGGTTATGGATGAGATGCAAGCCTGGCGGACCCGGCCTCTAGATGAGGTGTACCCGATCATTTTCATCGACGCGCTGGTGATCAAGGTCCGTGACAACAAAGTCGCCAACCGGTCCTGCTGCCTCGCGGTGGGTGTTGACATCGACGGGCGAAAAGACCTGCTAGGTGTAACCCTTATCGAGGTTGTTGACAGTTCGGTTGGGGGTTGGCCGGTTATCGCCACAGGTCGGTTGTAACGGGTGGAGGTCTGCTGTGTTGGTTGGTTAGGGGCTGAGGAGGACGTTGCTGTAGGTGGGTTTTCGGGTCCATGGGGTGGGGGGTGGTTGGGGTTGGTGTTTGTGGGTTTGGGCGTGGCAGGTGGGGCAGAGTAGGACGAGGTTGTTGATGCTGGTTCTGCCGCCGTGTTCCCAGGGTTTGATGTGGTGTATGTCGCAGGCAGTGGCTCTTAGCCCGCAATTGACACAGTGTTTGTCTCGGGCGTATAGAGCGAGTTTTTGTTTTTGGGTGGCCGAGCGTTGCTTACGACCCAAATACAGGGGCACCCCCTCGGCGGTGAAGATGGCTGGTATTAGGGCTGCGTCGCAGGCGATGCGGCGTAGTTCGTCCATGTCGATGGGGGTGTCGTCTATGAGCCCGGCGTTTTTGAGCTGGCCGGTGAGCAGGTCGTAGTCAACCTTGACCAAAAGCGTGGTGGGTTGCACCGCCACGTCACCGCCATGATCACCACAGATGCCACTGGCGGTTTTGGGGTTCTTACCAGGGGTTTGGGTGATGAGAGCAGCGAGTGCGTCGGCTGCGCGCTGTTGGTGGGTGCGGTCGTTGCCATTTTTGGAGTCGTCGCGGAACATGCGATCACACATGCCGTCGAGTGCGGTTTTGACCCGTTCACCGGTCACCCGGTCCAACTCGGCGTGTAACACCACCATGCCATCATCACCGTTGAACACCGCAGCCTTGCGACGGCGGCGCTGCTGATCAAGCCGCGACTCACTGTCGGTGCCGCGCCGGTCGTCCTCCTGGCGGGCCAGGGTTTTCCTGAACTTGTCCAGGTTCTCGGTTTTGGCTTTGTCGATCAACTCTTCTTCTTGGGCTCGGTTCAAAGGCACCCGACCGTGGGACTCCCCCAGCAAGCGGGCGTGGTCTATGGAGAACCCGCCGGCTTTGACCGCGTCCACGGTGGTGGGTAGTTCTCGCAGGGATCCGGCGGTGCGGGCTTGGCGGTTGGCCAGGTAGCGGCCCATTCCGAATTGGAGGCAAAGAGCCTGCACCTCGCCCTCGCCCAAAAGATCACCGTAACGGTTCAACACCTCGGTCATGTACCCGTCCAGTGTGCAGCGGGCAGCGTTGATCTCGAACAGCAAATCGAACAAACCCTTGGAATCCATCCCCTCCAAATCAACCATCTCCAAACGCAAAACATCCCCACCACCAGCATCGTCACTGCCAGCAGCATTGGCATCAGTATTGGTCTCGTCACTGGAAACACTGAGGTCGAACTTCATACCTGTAATACTATCAGCCCGGGTGACAATACCCACCCAAAACATAAAGATATTTCTGAAAATCCAAAAAATGTTAGGAAAAATAGGTACAGACCAGACCTTATATAACATCTATGATGTGGACCCACCCGATCAGCAATCGACCTCAACAACACCGGCGCTCCCTTTGAACACAAGAAAGAGGGCTAACCGATGGTGACGAGCCTGAGCCATACCCGACTCAACCCTTCGTACCATCAACAACCACCCCGCGGACATAAAAAGCGCATTACCATGTGACACAGAGCCTCCCCTGCCACCCAGATGGATGCTTTACAACCACCTCAATGGCATCACAGACTCACCCAACCGAACTGTCAACAACCTCGATAAGGGTTACACCTAGCAGGTCTTTTCGCCCGTCGATGTCAACACCCACCGCGAGGCAGCAGGACCGGTTGGCGACTTTGTTGTCACGGACCTTGATCACCAGCGCGTCGATGAAAATGATCGGGTACACCTCATCTAGAGGCCGGGTCCGCCAGGCTTGCATCTCATCCATAACCCCGTCGGTGACTTTGGAGATCAGATCATGGGATACTTCCACCCCGTAAATCTCCCGCAGATGCGCTTGCACATCACGAACGGTCATACCCCGGGCATACAAGGCGATGATCCTCTCGTCGAACCCCGCCAGACGTGTTGAGCGTTTAGGCACGATCTGTGGCTCAAACGTGCCGGCACGATCCCGACCCACATCTAGCTCCACAATCCCCGTATCGGTGTGCACCCGCTTGAAAGACACCCCGTTGCGTGAGTTACCCGACCCGTGACCCGACACATCCCCTTTGTCGTAGCCCAAATGCTCCGAAAGCTCCTCAGCCAACAAACGCCCCCAGCACCGCCTTGGTCACCTGAGACAACAACCCCCCAGGTCCCAACAACTCAACACCCTCCGAGCGGACACGCTCCACCAGCACATCCAACAACTCATCCAACACCAACAATGCATCCTGTTCAATACCACTCACAAAGACTCCTTTCCAAAAACCCGGACCCGACAGGCCCAGCAAACAATCAAACCACCCCCCTTACACAAAACACCTGACAAGCCCAAGCATCTGAGATCGCATGAGGTGACCAACGAAGCGCCAACAACCCGGCCACCGCCCCCGCCAGCACGCTATCTGCGGCCAACTTGGATGGGCGAGACCTCAAAGCCCGCACATCCGCAGCAGCCTGGGCCGCATCGGCCCGATACACCGAACCACCCCCGTTGCGCCGCAACTCCCGCCACACCGCCGAACGGTTCCTACCCAACCGGCGGGCCATCTCAGCAGTCCCCACCCCCATCCCAACCATCGCCTCGATGCGGGCACGCTCGCCCGCACACAACCTCTGTGCCATACCAGAACACCCCCACGCAGCGCCACCGGCAACCACACGATCACGCGGCACCGCCGGCATGGGTGGCTGTCACCACCAGGTGGGGGTCGTGGGACACCACATTTACCTCCAGGCCCCCGACCAGCACGCGCCGGCCGGTGCCAACAGTGGTCGCTCCGCCTATCCGGTGGCCGGGCGGGGCGACCACCGCCCCCACCCACATCCGCTCCCGCAATGCCCAGACCTGCTCACGCTGCGCCTGCCCGCCACGGTCGGCCACCACCAGATCGGCGGCACCCACCCCGGCGCGACGCAGATCCTCCAGCAGCCTCCCGGTCGAGCGGTTGGCTCCGAGCACCACCACCGTGGTCCGGTCGTGCCGCCACACCTCGACACCGGAGTCGAGTACCGCGTGGAACGGTGGATCGGTGATCCGCAGGGCTACCGCCGGCACCAAGAGCGCGATGGTCAACCCCACCACGGCCACCGCCCGCAGCAGTCGCCGCCGGGCCAGCCACCAGCCCCCCACGCCGATGACCACCGCAACCAGGTGGAGGCCCCGCAGCTCGCCCAGCCGGGCCGAAGCGGCCCAACCGGCCACCGCTTGAATCCAACCCACACCCAACGCGGTGGGCCAGTGGATCAACTGGGCCGCCGGCCCACCCACCAACCCTGCCACAACCCCGGCCGAGAGGCTCCACATCATGATCGGACCGGCCACCGGGGCGGCCAGCAGGTTGGCCGGCAAGGAGGCTACCGGAACCCCGCCGAAGGTGGCGATCAGCAGGGGAGCCACCGCCAACTGGGCGGAGACGGTGACGCTCAGCGCATCGGCCAGCACCCGGGGACCGGGTATGCGCTCGGCCAGGGGGACCGACCACAAGATGATTCCCACCGAGGCCCCCACCGACAACCGGAAGGCCACCGAGTGGACCAGTAGCGGATCCACCAGCACCAGCAAAGCCACGGCCAGGGCCAGCACCCGGCGGCTGGAGGCCTCGCGGCCCAGCAGCGTGGCGGTGGCAGCAATGGCCGCCATAACCGTGGCTCTGAGCACCGAGGGTTCGAACCGGGTGACCAGAGCGAAGAAGCCGATCAACCCCAGGGTGAGCACCCAGCGACCCCGGTAGTCGAAGCGCTCGATGAGGGGGCGGGCCAATATGAGCACGAAGGCCACGTTCTGGCCCGACACCGCCAGCAGATGGGTGA
Organism: Candidatus Poriferisocius sp.; assembly: GCF_965202595.1. Lineage (GTDB taxonomy): Bacteria > Actinomycetota > Acidimicrobiia > Acidimicrobiales > Bin134 > Poriferisocius. The sequence goes on along the minus strand of NZ_OZ241836.1, from coordinate 623,994 downwards.
GTCCGGCTGCTCGGAAGTCGTCGGACAGTACCGGTGACTGGTAGCGGTCGTCGCCGTAGGACAACCCGGTGAGCAGGGCGTGTTGATCGCCACCCAGCGACTCGGCTCCCCGGGCAATGGTACGACGCAACCAGTTGGCCAGTTGGTAGGCCGGGGCCCCACTCCGGGAGCCATGTATCTGGTCGATGCTGAGCCGGTTGCTGATGTGACGGGCCGCCAGGTACGCCGGCAGTGGCTGGATGGAGCGGACGCTGCCGGTGACGACGGCGCGGTCCCCGGCCAGGCGCTCGCCCAGATCTCGGGCAGCCCGACCGTAGGCCCAGGCCTCGTAGCGCCGCCCGCCGGCCCGCACATCCACCCGCATCCCGGCACCGGCGGGGATCGGGTCGGCCACCAGGGTAACCTCTCCCTCGAAGGCCGCCGCCGGCACCGGGTCGAGGCCCGACCAGGCTCTCGCCCCCAGCGATGACCCCAACAGCACCACCGCGGCAACCAGCAGCCACGGCTTGCGAGCGGCCAGGGCGACCACTCCAAGGGCAATGGCCGGGATCAACGGCACCGCCGCCGACCACCAAGCCCCAGCAATGGCGGCAACGGCCAAAGCCACCACCTGGCGGTCGCTCACCGCAACCCACCGCTGCCTGACCCACGATGGGCCCACCACCACCCACCACCGAACCCACGGCTGCCCCGCCACCCACCGCCACCGAACCCACGATGGGCCCCGGTAGCACTCCCCCGACCCCCACCGCTCACACGACTACCAGGTCACGGATCGCCTCCAGCTTGGCCGGCCCTATACCCGGCACGGCCAGCAGCCCGCTCACCGTTTTGAATCCGCCGGCGCGCTGGCGGTACTCGACAATGGCCGCGGCTATGGCCGGGCCCACCCCGGGCAGCGACTCCAGATGCTCGGCAGTGGCGGAGTTCAGATCAAGGGGCCCGGATGGCGCGCTGCGCTCCGACCCGTTCTCCCCAATGAGCGCAGGAACGGCATCCTGGCCCAGCCTGGGAAAGTACACCCGCTGACCGTCGGACAGCTCCGCGGCCAGGTTCACCCGGTCGAAATCGGCATCGGGGGTCAACCCCTGGGCCGCACCAACCAGATCGAGGACGCGGGCACCATCCGGCAGGCGGTAAACACCGGGAACTTCGACCGCGCCGGCGGCGTGAACCAGAATCGGAAGCGGTTCGGGCGAGGGAGTAACCGGCAGCGGCGTGGCCCGGGGGATCACCGCCTCGGGCCGGGGTGCCCGATCGGTTCCAACCATCAAGTAGACCACCACCCCGGTGGCGATCAGGGCGCAGATCCCGACCACCAGCAGCCGGATCAGGTAGCGGTAGTCATCCCACATCTCCCGGATCCGCTCCGCAGGAGTCAACCGGGGAGGAGGAAGCGAGGAGCCTTCCATGTGCCGTTCCCGGCGCGGCGCGCCCTAACCGTGACGGGGGAAGTACGCCAACTATACCAGACGCGCTCACAAGCTGCCCACGCCCCTCGCCGGTTAGCCCCGATTTGCTACGCCGAAGTGTTCGGCATACCAGACGTGCTCACAAGCTGCCCCTCGGCCTAGAGCGATATGACCTGGCCGCGCTGTTGTGAGGCTTGCCAGCGAAGGGCTTTGCGCTCGATCAACCCGATCCCACCGTTCATTATCAGCGCGATCAACGCCAGGATGAACACGATTGCGAAAGTATCGTCATAGGAGAGCTGGTTGGCTGCGTAAGCCAACCGCTGGCCAAGACCCCGCTTAGCCGAAAATATCTCGCCGAACACGACGGCAAGAACCGAGATCACAGCCGCAAGTCGCAGGGCACCGAAAACCGCAGGAGTTATACCGGGCAGCGTCACCTTGGCGAAGAGCTGGCGCTGGGATGCCCCCATGGTGCGAGCAACCAGTTCCACATCGGGATCCACCAGAGCCACCGCCGCCTGCGTGGGCACCTGCACGATGAAAAAAACGATTATAACTGCCAGGACCACCTTGGAGGATTCACCCACGCCGTAGACAATAAGGATAAGAGGCAAAAAAGCAATCTTGGGCATTGCGTTTATGACGATTATGAAAGGTCCCACCGTCTTGGCCACCTTCCGATACCGCCCAAATGTGATGCCCACGAGGAGTCCTAGTATCGAGCCGATCGCGAAACCGAATAAAGCCTCCTTCACGGTAACCCAAAAGTCCTGCCAGAAGAGCTTTTCGTGGTAGATGTCCGTGAAATACTCCCACGTCTCTCCGGGACTGGCTCGGAAGGTTTCCTTGACTTCAGGAAAGGGTTGAACACCAAATAGAGAGACATCCCAACTGAACAAACCTGGGACAGTTATCGAGGTGAAGCCGTTCCAAACGATCTCGTAGTGCCACAGCGCCCAAATTCCGAACAGGATCGCCACCCGCATCAACTGGATGGGTATGTCCAAACGGCGCAACCGGTATCTCCAGATGGATTCCTGCGGTATCAGTGCCTCCACTTCCTCCTGGTTGAGCGCATCCACAGGAGAAACTTGATCAGCCATGTCGGCTTCTCGAGGCTCGTCAACCTCAGACGATCTCACCGCGCAATTCCTCCCAAATCCTGTGCTCCGTCTCCCGGAATACAGGGTCGAAACGAAGTTCGTCGATCACCCTGGGCCGGGGTATGTCCACAATGGTGTCCGACTTGATGCGCCCGGGCCGGGCGGTCATGACCAGAACCCGATCGGCCAAAAGCACGGCCTCCTCCAGATCGTGGGTGACGAATATAACCGTTCTGGGGGTCTCATACCACAGTTCCAGGAACTCTGCTTGTACCGTGAGACGGGTCTGGGCATCCAGAGCACCAAAAGGTTCGTCCATCAACCACAGGTCGGGGTCGATGGCCAGCGTCCGGGCGATGGCAACCCGCTGACGCATGCCCTGGCTCAACTGGGAAGGGTAGGAGTTGGCAAATCCTTCCAGGCGTAGCTTGCCCAGAAGTTCCATGGCTCTCCTTCGCCGTTCAGCCTTGGGGACTCCCCGAAACTCCAGACCCAACTCCACGTTTCTGCGGGCTGTTCGCCACGGGCTGAGACCCGATCTAGCCAGCATGTAGCCAATGTCCCGGCTGGGGCCGTCCACCACCTCGCCGTGACGCATAACCGAACCCTTGGTTGGCCCGATCAGCCCGGCCAACATGTTCAAGATGGTAGTCTTGCCGCAGCCACTTGGCCCCACCACGGAAATGAATTGGCCGGCCGGGATGGCAAGATGAATGTCCTGCACAGCCAGCACCGGCTCTTCCTTGGGGTGCCCCCCCCCAAAGATAAGCGACACGTCTTTCAACTCGACCGCTGGAGTCATAACCCTGGAACCTTAAACAACCGTTCGGGTAGTGCGACCCGGCCGTTCACTCAAACCTGGGGAACCCAATCCTGAGAAGTCACGGTTATGGCGAAACCGCGAAATCGTCGAAGTCCTGCGGCTCCTCGAGAATGCCGCGGCCAACAGCGTAGTCCACGTTGTTCTGAAGCCGCGCCGGCTGGAGCGCCCCGTTCAACGAGAAGCTGCCGATGTTATTGGCGTACACAACCTCAGCAACCGCCTGCTCCAGGTTGAGGAAGCTGCCCATCAGCTCGTACACCTCTTGCCGGTTGGCCGGATTACGCATCCAGTCCATTGCCTGGCGCACGGATTGGGCATATATGGCCACCGTGTTGGGGTTGTTGTCAAAGAACTCGCGAGAGGTGGTGTTCACCGCCGAAGGCCAATCGAGTTCCACCGGACCCTGGCCGGACCGCAGAGCGAACGGCGAGTAACCGATCTCGTCCACCACGGCTTGGCTCAGTCCGGGCTCGAAGGTAATGGCCCAATCCACCTCGCCCGATACCAGCGCAGCCAGCGTGGTACCCGACAAGCCGGTGGCGATGTAGGTTGCGTCGTCGGGATCAAGACCGGCGGAGTCGTAGAGCTGCCGGGCGATCTGCTCCGCAGCCGCTCCACGCGCCACCACCCCAACAGTGGTGCCATCGAGGGCGGCCATGGTGCACTCCCAGTCGCCCTGCTCGCAATCGATCGGCCCGAAGCTCTCGCTGATGATTATGTCGAAGAAGTGCTTGTCCTGTATCTGCTGGAACATCACCACGTCGAAATCGGCGTTGCGGATTCCCAGCATGTTGTCAGGCGTGTTGATGGAGAACTGAACCTCGCCGGCCACCAGGGCGGCCGCGTTGGCCGGACCGGAAGGACACTGCACGAACTCTCCGGTAACGCCACGCTCGGAGAGGAACCCCTTCTCCACCGCAATGTGCACGGTGAGGCCATTGAACGAAGGAGCCTGGCAGATGCGTACCCGATCGGTCTCGGGCTCCAGCGCAGCGGGCAGGATGACATCTATGCCCGGCCCAACCGCGAACTCACCGAACTCCTGGGCCTCCTGGAGGATCCCCCGACCCACCGCGTATTTGACGTTGTTACCGAGACGCACGGGATCCAGTTCACCGGTGATGGTCAACGAACCCACGTTGTTGTCGAAGACCACCTGCGCCACCTCGGGGTCGAGCCCCAGATGGGCATCCAGCTCCTTCATCACCTCGTCACGATTGGCCGGATCGCGCATCCATTCCATCGCTTCCACCATCGCCGCCCGGTAGTGGAGGATGGTGTTGGGGTTTTCCTTCCAGTAGGAGCGGGCCGTGTTCAAGATGGCCGAAGGCCAATCCAACTCCACGGGACCGTCCCCGGCCCGCAACCGGAACGGGGCATAGCCGATGTCATCTATCTCGGCGGTGCTCAAGCCGGGCTCGAAAGTGATGGCCCAGTCCACCTCGTCGGAAGCCAACGCAGCCAGGGTGGTGCCCGACAAACCGGTGGCAATGTAGGTGGAATCATCCGGGTCGAACCCTGCCGATTCCAGCAACTGCCGGGCGATCTGCTCCGCAGCCGCGCCCCTGGCAACCACTCCCACCCGGGAACCGTTCAGCGCCGCCATGGCACACTCCCAGTCACCCTGCGGGCAATCAATCGGGCCGAAATTGTTGCTCACCACGATGTCGAAGAAGTGCCGGTCAACAATTTGGGCGAACATCACCACATCAAAATCGGCGTTGCGGATTCCCAGCATGTTGTCGGGAGTGTTCAGCGCCACGTCCACCTGGCCGGAAATCAAAGCCGCGGCTTGTGCCGGACCCGAAAGGCAGGAAACGAATTCGCCCTGGATTCCCCTATCGGCCAAGAATCCCCTGTTCACGATGACCTTGGCATAGAGCTGGGTGAACGATGGGGCATCACAGATCGTCACCACCGAGTCCTCGGGTGGCCCAATCTCGGTGACCACCGCAGCTTCCTCCGCCCCGGATGCGGTACCGCCATCCTGCCCCTCCTCGGTTGAACCGGAGGAGCCATCTGCGGGTTCAGCCGAAGGCGTTTCCTCCGCCGAGCTCTCTCCCGCACCCGAGTCGTCGTCGTTGCCACAAGCGGTGGTAAGCAGTGCCAACGCCAACAAAATGGCCAGCAGCGAAAAAAGCCGGGAAAAGTGTCGCATTGATCCCCCTCAAGTTGATGTGGCCGTGCAGTCCACAAAGCCGGTAGTTCAGCACGAACTCGCCGGAACCGCAAAACCGACTTGGGCCGGCACCGCTAAAGTCCAGGCAATGCCCCAAATCAACCGGCCCAACCCAGTCCAGGCAATGCCCCAAATCAGCCAGCCCAACCCAGTCCAGGCAATGCCAGATGTCAACCGGCCCAACATCTTGTTGCTGGTATCGGATCAGGAGCGCCAGCGCGACTGGCTACCACCAGGGCTGTCCCTACCCGCCAGGCAGAGTTTGTTGAGCCGCTCACTGGAGTTCCGCCGCCACTACACCCACACCTCACCGTGCTCCCCGTCCCGAGCCACCCTGTTCACCGGGCTGCACATGGACGCTCACGGGGTGACCGAAAACTCCAGCTATCCCAGCAACACCCAACTCTCCACCCGGATACCCACACTGGGTACCCGCTTGCGGGAGGCCGGATACCGCACCGCATACAAGGGCAAGTGGCACCTCCAGGCAACCGCCGAACCCGACATGGAGGCCTACGGTTTCTCCGATTGGGTTGGCAACGATATGGCCTTCTGGGGGTTGCCCGGCAGCGGGACGGAATTCGACGAACCCATTGCCGCTGATGCGGCCGGGTGGTTGAGAAACCAGCGTTCGGCCTCACAACCGTGGTTCTTGACCGTAGGCCTGGTCAACCCGCACGACATCATGTGGTTCCCGCTGGATCAGCCCTGGTTCTGGAACCGGGAGCCCGAATACGTGGCCGAGAGCCGCGCCCGGCTGGATCGGCGCAAGTGGGGTCGGGCCACCAACCTGCCCGCTTTTGGTCACGAGATCGAGCGGTGGTTCACAGAGCTGCCCGAGAACTTCGACGACGATCTGCACACCAAGCCCGAGGTGCACCGGAGATGGATGCTGGAGATGGAACGCAACAGCCGCCCAGGGCGGATGGATCCCGATGACCACGATTCCTGGCTACGCCAACTGGACTATTACGTGAAACTCCACCAACTCAGCGACCAGAGCCTGGCCATGATCCTCGACGCCATGGACGACATCAACCAGTGGGACCGCACCGTTGTGGTGTTCACCTCCGACCACGGGGATCAGTGCGGATCCCACGGGTTACGGTCCAAGGGGCCGTGGAACTACGAGGAGACCCTGCGTATCCCTCTGTACATCTCGGCACCGGGCCGGACCACTTCAGCAAGCACCACCGAGGCCCTCAGTTGCCATACCGATCTGGCCGTAACCATCCTGGAGCTTGCGGGCGTTGATGCCAGCGACTTGCCCGGGCGGAGCCTGCTCCCCCTGTTCGGAAATCAGGAGGCCAAGATCCGGGACTACGTCCTGTTCGCTCAGCGATGGCCATGGTACATGGGGGTGGAGAAGGTGCGGTACGCATCCAGCGGGGTGTTCGACGGCCATAACAAGTACTGCCGCTACTACGGCATCGGCGGTGGTGTCAGCAACCTCGGGGTGTCATTGGGCGATTCGATGCTGTTCGGACCCGGAGCCAGTTTCGAGGATCACGAACATGAGTGGTACGACCACGATGACGACCCCCACGAGCTCGTGAACCTGGCGAACGATCGCAGCCGTCGGGTGGAGGTGCGCGAGCGTTTCCAGCTCCTGAAGGAGTTGGAGGCAGCCGAATACGGGAACTGATCCATCCCAGAGGCAGCCGAATACGGGAACTGATCCATCCCCAAACCGGCCGAACACGGGAACCAGGATTGCCGGCTGCTACTCCAGTGCCATGCCCACTTCTCGGAACTCGGCCAGGCGCACATCATCGGTGTCGGGGGCGGGAGGGCCGGGGGTGTAGGTCACAACATCCAGAGTGCCCGAGTACGGGAAGGCACCGTGGCGTTCAAAGAGCGGCCACGACACCGGGGATCGGCGGTTGATCCCGACATCGATGCCCTGCCAGGGCAAGAAGCCGTACATCTGCGGGATGTTCAATAGCGATGCCCCGAATTGCCCGTCAATGTGTATCTCGACATTCCAGATGCGCCCGCCCGGTGCCTTCACGTCCACAACTATCCGGTTGCACTCCCCCGCCAACTTTACGGGTTCCACCACCAGATAGCGGCCTGCGCTGTTCACCTCAAAATGCAAGGCGTTGTTCTCGACAAAAAGAACGTATCCCGAAGCCTGGCTTCCGTGAGCCACCAGCACCCCCTGATCACCGGGGCGGTGATGCAGATCCACCGTGATGGTGAAGTTGCCACCGGCGATGATACGAGACGACCTCACCCGCTCCACGGTGGGCGACCCCGGCAGGATTCGCAGTTCACGGGTCAGCTTTTCGTGACCGGGTGGCTTCAGCGTTCTGAACAGCCCGGCATGATCGTCGAGAGGAAACACCCGGTTGCGCCAGGCGGCTTCCTCCCAACCCGCAACCATCTCGGCCAGCTTCTCGGGCTCGGTACCGGCCAGATCGAAACGCTCGTTGAAGTCGTCCTCCAGGTTGAACAGCTCCCAGCGATCGGAGCTGAACGGGGTCAAGAACTCGTGGAAAGCGGCCACCGACCATCCCTGGCGGTAAAAGCCCCGATGTCCGATGCATTCGACGTATTGCTCGTGGTGGTGCGAGGGTGCGCCCGCATCGTTCAGCGAGTCGGCGAACGAAGCACCGTTCAGATCCAGGGACTCCTGCCCGTTGCGTTGAGTGGGTACTTCCAGGCCCAGCATCTCGGCCAGGGTGGGCAGGATATCGGTAATGTGGGTGTACTGGTGGCGCAGTTGCCCACCAACCGCCGCGGTGCGAGCCGGCCACGAGACAACCAGCGGAACCGAGTGGCCCCCTCTGTGGGCGGTGATCTTGTACAGCCGGAACGGTGTGTTGCAGGCCATGGCCCAGCCCCTGGGATAGTGGGGCCAGGTGGTGGGGCCGCCTATCTCTCCGGCCTCCAACGCCTCGAGCTCGAATCGATCCACCTCGGGAGAGGGTTTGGCTCCGGTGCCACTGTGGGTGAAATAGGAGGTGCTGCCCTGGGCCCGCCCCTCGCGTGACGCGCCGTTGTCGCTGGTGAAGATGAAGATGGTGTTGTCGAGCTGACCCAAAGCTTCCAGTTCCGCGGTGATGCGAGCCACGCTCTCGTCAATGGTCTCCACCATGGCCGCGTAAACCTCCATGTAGCGGGCCATCACCCGGCGATCCGGTTCGGGATAGGTGTCCCAGGCGCGCACATCCTCGTTGGGCTCGCTGTTGCGAGGAGGCAACTCGGCATCGGGAGGGACAATCCCCAGCTCTTTCTGGCGGGCCAGCCTCTCCTCACGGAGTTGGTCCCAGCCCCTGTCGTAGTTGCCTCGATGCCTGGCTATGTCCGCTGCCTTGGCTTGCAGCGGGGCATGAACCGCTCCGTGGGCGTAATACAGGAAGAACGGTTTGTCCGGGTCGGCGGTCTTCACCTCACGGATCATGCGGCAGGCCCGGTCGGTGAGATCGTCGGTCAGGTAGTAACCCTCGGGATAGGTGTCCACATGAACCGGGTTGTTGCCCTCGAAGAGCTGGTGAGGGAAATGGAAGTCGGTCAGGGCCTCCAAAAAGCCGTAGAACTGCTCGAAACCTCGCTGGAGCGGCCACGAGTGGGTATCCCCGGCAACAGTGAGGTCGGCCTCCCGGCAAAGGTGCCACTTGCCCACCGCCATGGTGGCGTAACCGCCGGCGTTCAACATCTCAGCCAGGCTGGACTGGTTGCGAGGCAACTCGCTGGCATAGCCGGGAAAGCCCGGATCGGTATTGGCGGTGAACCCCATGCCTGCGGCGTGGGCATTGAGTCCGGTCAGCAGCGCCGCTCTGGTCGGCGAACAGAGCGGCGTCACATGAAAGTTGGTGTACCGCAATCCGCTGCCGGCCAGTTGGTCAATGGCCGGCGTGGGTATTTCGGAGCCGTAGCAACCTATATCGGAGTAACCCAGATCGTCGGCCAGCACGATGACGATGTTGGGAGCATCCGGCGCGGGGGTCGGGCGTGGAGGCCACCACGGTTCCGAAGTGGAAACAACTCGCCCGATCCTGCCCCCGAACCCCGGGTAGTGATCATTTTGGCGCTCATCCTGCATGGCCCCTCCTCGGGTTTCCATGCCGTTCCTACTATCACAACCTGCCTCGGGGTGCTCATCCTGCATGGCCCGCCCCATTAAGGGGTGCCGGTGAGCGCAGCGCTTGGATCCAAACCGCCGGAGCAAGGCCCGGCGTGGTTGAATTGGGCGGTGACTTTGGAGGTGACACCCATCTCGCCGGTGCTGGGAGGGGTGGTGCACCACGTCGATCTGTCGGTACCGCCCGACCAGGACACCGCTTCTGCGCTTCGGAGGGCCTGGCACCAGTTCGGGGTGTTGTTCTTTCGGAACCAGCGGGTCACCGACGAGCAGTTGCCGGCAGCGGCATCGGTGTTCGGCGAACCGGTCGAGTTCCGTTTCTCCCCCCCGGTTCGCGACGACCTGCCCCTGGTTCACGTGATCCACGAGGAAGGTGCCCGCCCGGGGGCAGGTGTGGCCATCTGGCACAGCGATGCCACATGGATGGCTCAACCCCCCATCGGCACCATGCTTGCGGCTGCTCGCCTACCCGGCAAAGGGGGCGACACCTGCTTCGCTCACGCGGGGGCCGCTTACGACAACCTCTCGACGCCCCTGAGGGGGTTGGCCGAACGGTTGACAGCCGTTCACGAGGGGGGAGGGCATCTGGCCCGCAGCGCGGCCATGGTCGAACAGGAGATGCCGGATCGACCCATCTCGCACCCCGTGGTGCGCACCCATCCCGCCAGCGGCCGCCGATGCCTTTTCGTCAACCGGCTCTTCACCACCCGCATCAACGAATTGAGCGAGGAGGAGAGCCGGATCGTGCTGGGCCTGCTCTGCGACCAGGTCCGAGCCCCCGAAGTTCAGATCCGCTGGCAGTGGCAGCCCGGCGACGTGGCTGTCTGGGACAACCGCTGCCTCCAACACTATGCCGTGCAGGACTACTCATCCGCCCGCACCATGCACCGTGTGACCCTCGCCGGGGAAGTCGTGCACGGCCCCTCCGCCCGCACCATGCACCGTGTGACCCTCGCCGGGGAGGTCGTGCACGGCCCCTCCGCCCGCACCATGCACCGTGTGACCCTCGCCGGGGAGGTCGTGCACGGCCCCGGGGACTGCTGAATCCACCGTGGCCAACAGGCGGTGGATATTGAGAACCCGCCCGGAGGGGGATATCTCCGAGGGCGATCTGGAGTTGATCGAGGTGGCAATACCCGATCTGGATGAGGGCGAGATCCTGGTGCGGAACATTTACCTGTCGGTGGACCCCACCAACCGCATCTGGATGAGCGACATTGATGCCTACATGCCTCCGGTTGAGGTGGGTGAACCCATGCGGGGACGTACCTGGGGCACCGTGATCAAGTCACGCCATGAGGGTTTCCGAGCCGGCGATGTGGTCACCGGCGGGCTGATCTGGGAGGAATACTCCGTACTGCGTCACGCCGAAGCGGTGCCCATGAACCTCGGTCTGCCCCTGGAAGCGTTCACCAGCGTGCTGGGTCCTGCCGGGATGACGGCCTTCTGGGGCCTTTCGGATATCGGCAAACCCCGACCGGGCGAGACGCTGGTGGTGTCGGCGGCCGCTGGTGCCACCGGCTCGGTGGCGGGCCAGATAGGCAAGATCATGGGTTGCCGGGTTGTGGGAGTGGCCGGCGGTTCGCTCAAGTGCGGTTACGTGACCGAGCAGTTGGGTTTCGATGCCTGCGTGGACCATCGGGCCGGCAACCTGGAGGAACAGTTGCGGCAGGCTTGCCCCGAAGGCATCGACGTGGACTTTGAAAATGTCGGTGGTGATGTCATGGACGCGGTTTTGGGGATGGTGAACAACCACGCCCGAGTCGTGCTTTGCGGGCTCATATCCACCTACAACCGCGAGGGTGATTGGTGGTCGCCCCGGCGGTTCCGCAATCTCTTGTTCCGGCGCGTGAGCATGCAGGGCCTCATCATCACCGACTACTTCCCCCGCTTCGCCGAGGCGCTGCCGGTGATGGCCGACTGGGTGGGCCAGGGGCGTATTTCCTACAGGGTGGATGTGGTGGAAGGAATCACCAATGCGCCCCGAGCCCTGGCCCGGATCTTCGACGGCAACAACATGGGCAAGCAACTTGTCAAGCTCTCACCAGCCCCATCAGACATCCAGCCATAAACGAAGGGACATGAACGAGGACACTGCTACTCATCAGTAGATCTGAGCGGTTAGGCGCCGCCGGTAGGATGCGGTACGGGGGTCATCGGTGCCCATTACCTCCAGCAGATCCACGAACTCCTGGCGGGCGGCGGGGTCGACCCCGACCTGGGTGAGTAGGGCCTCCAGCCGGTTTTCGATGTCGCCATCGCCGCCACTGGTGCGGGCCCGCGCCACCACCCGGCGAACCTCCGCCGTCTCGGGAATCCGTCCCAGCAGCTCCAGGGCCTCGTCTGAACGATTCTGATCCACCAGCAGGCCGGCCAGAGCCACCACGGCCCCGGCATGGTCGGCATCCAACTCCAGGGCGCGCCGCAGGGAGGCTTCGTCACCTGCGGCCACCAGCGCCTCCACCTCGCTCTCCAACTCTGTGGGCAGCAGCTTCTGCACGAACTCGGTAACCGCAGTCTCGCCCTGGGCCCCCACGAAACCGTCCACCACCTTGCCATCCCGCAGGGCGTACACCGCGGGGATGCCCTGCACCTGGAAAGCCTGGGCGGTTTGAGGATTCTCATCCACGTTTACCTTGGCCAACTCCACCGCACCGCCGGTGGCAGCAACAACCCGCTCCAGAATCGGCCCCAGCGTCCTGCATGGCCCGCACCACGGGGCCCACAGATCCACCACCACCGGTACGGTGTGCGATCTTTCCACCACTGCGGTGGCAAACTCAGCGTCGGTCACATCTGCCATGGTTGGCCTCTCATCTGGGAACAAAGAACCATCACGGGCAGCCTCTCATCGGGGAACAAGGAACCATCACGGGCAGCCTCTCATCGGGTCATATCTCATCAAGCCATTGGGAAAGCTAGCGTGGCTTTTTGCATGGGCCACATCCGAGGCATCCGGTACGACACGGTTAGCGCGTGGTTCGACAACCACGTGGCCGGTGTCACCCTGCCTCTGAGGTTCGAGCTGATCGCCGGGGGGCACTCCAACCTCACTTTCAAGGTCACCGGAGCCGACGGCCAAACCTATGTGCTGCGCCGGCCCCCGCTGCACCAGGTGCTGTCCACCGCCCACGACATGAGCCGGGAGCACAACATCATCGCCGCTCTGGCCGGCACCGATGTTCCGGTACCTCGAACTTACGGGCTGTGCCTGGACGAGGCGGTGAACGAGCGCCCCTTCTACGTCATGGACTTCGTGAAGGGACGGGTAGTGCGCAATCGCAACGAGGCCGCCGGGTTCACCCCGGAGCTGTGCCGGGCCGCCTCCCACTCGGTGGTCGATACCCTGGCTCGCATCCACGCGGTGGACGTGGACCAAGTGGGGCTAGGAGATCTGGGCCCCAAGGAGGGCTACATCTCCCGCCAGCTCCGGCGCTGGCTCGGCCAGTTCGAGAAGTCCAGGACCAGGGAGCGACCCGAGATTCGAGCCGTCCACGACCATCTGGTAGACCGCATTCCCGAGCAGGGGGCGGCCGGTATCGTGCACGGCGACTACCGGCTGGACAACTGCATCCTGAGCGATGAGGGGCGGATACTGGCCGTGCTGGACTGGGAACTTTGCACCCTGGGCGACCGCAACGCCGACGTGGCCCAGCTACTGGTGTACTGGGCCGAGGCCGGCGACGATGATTTCGCCCTGGACAACCCGCCCACCACGGCCCCCGGATTCGCCGGCCGGGCCGAGATGCTGGACCGCTACCGGGAGGCATCGGGTCGGAGCCTCGACGACATCGACTTTTATATCGCTTTCGCCTACTGGAAGCTGGCCTGCATCCTTGAGGGCGTGTACAGCAGGTACATGAACGGTGCCATGGGTGACAAGGCCCCCCCTCAGGGAGCCGAGAGCTTCGCCGCCCGGGTGGATGCCCTCACCCGGATGGCCTGCACCGCCACGGAGCGAGCGGTATGAACGACGAACTGGCCCGGCAAGCAGGCCCAACCGGAACACTTACGGAGCGAGCGCCATGAACGACGAGCTGATCACCATCTACCGGGAACCCGACGTGGTTGAGCCCGTGCTGGTGATCACCCTGGATGGGTGGGTGGATGCCGGGTACGGGGTGCGCGACGCCACCGAAATCATGATGGGGGAGGATGATTGCCCGCTGGTGGCCAATTTCAACACCGATATGCTGCTGGACTACCGGGCCCGCCGCCCGACGATGACCGTGAGGGACGGTCGCATCGACGACATCAGTTGGCCGACCATAACCCTGCGGGTGGTCCGCGATCTCGACCGGCGAGGGTTCCTGATGCTCAACGGCCCCGAACCCGACTTCCGCTGGCGGGAGTTCTGCGACACCATCGACGACCTGATGCAACACCTGGGCGTGACCCGGGCTGTGACCCTGGGAGCGTACCCCGCGGCGGTGCCCCACACTCGCCCGGTACGGCTGTCGGCCACCGGCACCGCCCCCGACCTCGTGGAACGGTTCGGCACCCCCCGGGGACACCTGGAAGTGCCGGCGGGGATCAGTGCGGCGCTGGCCAAGAAGTTCGAGATCGCCGGCATCGAATCGGTGACGGTGTGGGCCCAGGTGCCCCACTATGTGGCCGGTTCACCGTTCCCGGCTGCGGGGGCCGCCCTGTTCCAGGGGCTGCGTGCCGTGGCCGACCTGCGATTCGATCCGGCGCCGCTGATTGCCGAAGGATTGGAGGTGTCCCGGAAGCTGGATGCCATGATCGCCCAGAACGCCAACCACCAGCGGCTGATCAGCCGCCTGGAGAGTATGTTCGACGCCAGCATGGAAACCCAGGAGACGGAGATCCCCAGCGGGGACGAGTTGGCCGCGGAACTGGAGCGCTTCTTGCGCGACCAGGACGAATCCCAGTGATCGTAACGACGATGCCGGAGAACCCCGAAAGGATGAACAGATGAAGCTGGACGGCGGTAGACGATGCCGGAGAACCCCGAAAGGATGAACAGATGAAGCTGGACGGCGGTATGGGAATGCACTCCGCAGATGGCAGGGTAACCGCGTCGATGGATAAGGCCGCCGCCGATGCTGCCGCCCTGGAAGCCGCCGGATACAGCGGGGCCTGGACCGCAGAGCTGGCCCACGACCCGTTCCTTCCATTGGTGCTGGCCGCGGAGCGCACCGAAACGATTGATCTGGGAACCGCCATAGCGGTGGCGTTCGCCCGCAACCCCATGACGCTGGCCAACACCGGCTGGGATCTTCAGGCTTGGTCCCGGGGCCGGTTCATCCTGGGCCTGGGCTCCCAGATCAGACCCCACATAACCAAGCGGTTCTCCATGCCCTGGTCCCGGCCCGCCGCCCGCATGAGCGAGATGGTCGCGGCAATACGGGCCATCTGGGCGGCATGGGAGACCGGGGAGCGCCTGTCGTTCAGGGGCGAGTTCTACCAGCACACGTTGATGACCCCCATGTTCAGCCCCGGCCCCAACCCGTTCGGACCGCCGCCGATATTTCTGGCTGCGGTGGGTGACCGCATGACCGAGGTGGCCGGCGAGTCGGCCGACGGCTGGATCAGCCACGCCTTCACCACCCCGGACTATCTGAGGGAGGTGTCGCTGCCGGCGCTGGATCGGGGGGCGATCCGGGCCGGGCGGGATCCGAGGTCCATCCAGGTGTCGATTCCCCTGTTCATCGTGACCGGCACCACCGAGGAGGAGATGGCGGCCAGCGCAGCCGCCACCCGGCGCCAGCTCTCGTTCTACGGATCCACCCCCGCTTACCGGCCGGTGCTGGAACACCACGGTTGGGGCGAGGCCCAGGAGGAACTGAACCGCATGTCCAAGCAGGGCCAGTGGGTCGAGATGGCCGAGGTGATCGACGACGAGATGCTTCGCACGTTCGCAGTGGTGGCCGAGCCCGACCACCTGGCCGAGGCGGTGGCCGCCAGTCACCGGGGGCTGATCGACCGCCTGACGTTCGGCCAGGGTATCCGCCCCGACGGACCATGGCCGGAGGTAAGAGAAGCGCTCCGTGCCATCCCCGGACGATCACCTGAGTAGCGAAGCAGCCCGCAACCACGGTTGGCCACCGGAACCACAGATATGGACGACTTCCCCATTCCGGCTGGCATCCGGTGTCGATAGACCAGGCAAGATTAATAGTCTAGAAAATTAATGGCCTAGACCAGCATAGACTATATTTTAAGGATTCTGGATTCGAGGATTCATGGAGAAACGTCCCATTCATGGAGAAGTGTCATAGTGGTACAGCATTCGACTGATTCGCATGGGATTTGGACCGTAGCGGATGCCAAGGCGCGGTTGTCGCAAGTGCTGCGCCGCGCCGAGGAGGAGGGACCGCAGCGCATCGGTACCAGAAAGACATTCGTGGTTGTCCCCGAACATGTTTGGGAGGCACGAGCTCCCTCATCGGTACCTCTGGGTCAATGGCTCGTCAAGAGCATGCCGAGGGGATACAACCTCGAGCTCCCCGATCGTGGTTCGGACCGCGAAATCCCATTCTCCTACTGCGACGATGAGGGGTTGTGAGCGGGATCCTTCTGGATACCAACGTAATCTCTGAGTCGGCCCGCCCAGAGCCTGATGCAAAAGTGCTCACCTTCCTCGCTTCGAAGGAAGATCTGTGGCTCTCGGTGGTAGTTATCCATGAGTTGGAATACGGTGTGCGGGTGCTTCCCCCTGGCCGTCGCCGGGATCGGATTGCGGTTGCGGTCAGGTCGCTGGTAGCGCAGTGATCAACCCCTGGAGCTAGACCACCACGTTCACCAGCTTGGGGGGGCGGGTGATGATCCGGCGGGGCTCGGCACCGTCTAGGTGTTGCTGCACCCTCGCCGATGCCAGGGCCAGCGCCTCGGCTTCGGCCTCGGAGATGTCGGCCCCCACTTCCAGGCGGTCGCGCACCTTGCCGTTCACCTGCACGATCATCGTCACCGTGCCCAGCACCAGCTTGGCCTCATCGGCCACCGGCCAGCACTCCCCGTGGATGTTGCCCCCCCGCCGCATCTCCCACAGCTCCGCGCAAATGTGGGGCACCATGGGGGCCATCACCAGCAGCAGGGTGTCTACCGCCACCGCCAGCGTGTCATGGTGGGGACCGTCGTCGGACTGGATGTAGCGGTACAGCTCGTTGGTGAACTCCATGCAACCGGCCACTGCGGTGTTGTAGGACCAGCGGTCGAACTCGTCGGTTATGCGGTGGACGAGTCGGTGAGTGGCGGCATCAACCGCACGGTCGGCGGCACCGGTCGGCCCGGAGCGAGCCGGGTTGGCCCTCTCCGCGGTGCCGGCCGCCAGCCGCCACAACCGGCCGAGGAAGCGAGCGCAGCCCTCGAGACCGAAGTCCTCCCAGTCAACATCCTCGGCGGGGGGTTTGACCTGGAGGATGGCCAGCCGCAGCGCGTCGGCCCCGTGAACGTCGATGATGTCCTCGGGGGCCACCAGGTTGCCCCGAGACTTGGACATCTTGCCTCCCCCCATCCGCACCATCCCCTGGGTGAACAGCCGCTGGAAGGGCTCCTTCAGCCCCGCGGGGGCCACGCCCAGATCCGACAGTGCCCGGGTGAAGAACCGGGCGTACATCAGGTGCAAGATGGCGTGCTCCACCCCACCGATGTACTGCTCCACCGGCAACCACCTCTCCACCGCCTCCGGGCCGAAGGGCAGCTCCTGATTGGTGGGGTCGGCAAAGCGCAGGAAGTACCAGGAGGAGTCCACGAAGGTGTCCATGGTGTCGGTCTCCCGCAGGGCCGGGCCGCCACAACCGGGACACTCGGTGTGCAGGAAGCCGGCGTTGTCCACCAGCGGGGAACGCCCGGTGGGCATGAAGGCCACATCGTCGGGTAGCAACACCGGGAGTTGCTCGGTGGGCACCGGTTGGGTACCGCACTGGTGGCAGTAGACGATGGGTATCGGACACCCCCAGTAGCGCTGGCGGGACAGCAGCCAGTCGCGCAGGCGGTAGTTCACCTTGCGCCGACCGATGCCCCGATCCTCCAGCCAGTTGATGGCCGCGGCCTTGGCCTCCGACATCCACAGGCCATCCAGCCACTGGCTGTTTATGGCCGGCCCATCACCGGTGTAGGCCTCGCCGTCGAAGCCATCGGGAGGTTGGACGGTGCGGATAATGGGTAGGTCGTGGGCCCGGGCGAACTCCCAGTCGCGCTGATCCTCCCCGGGTACGGCCATGATCGCCCCGGTGCCGTAGGTGGTGAGCACGTAGTCGGCCAGAAACAGCGGGATGGGCCGGCCGGTGAACGGGTTGATCACCCTGGTGCCGGTGTCCACCCCTCGCTTGCCGGCCGAACCGGCCACCGACAAGCGCTCGATCTCGCTGCGTTCGGCCACCGCGGCCACGAACGCCTCCACCTCGCCCCGGCAATGGTCGGTCACCAGCTCCGTCACCCGCGGATGTTCGGGGGACATGACCGCGAACGTCATGCCGAAGCTGGTGTCGGGCCGGGTGGTGAACACCGCGATACCGTCAACGTCGTCACGGGGGCGGCCGTCGCCATCGGCGATGGGCAGGGTGAACTCCACCCCCTCGGATCGGCCGATCCAGTTGCGCTGCATGGTCTTGACCCGGTTGGGCCAGTCCAGGCCGTCCAAACCGGCCAGTAGATCCTCGGCGTAGGCGGTGATGCGATAGAACCACTGCTCCAGCTCCTGCTGCTGGGCCCGGTCGCCGGAGCGCTCGCAGGTGCCGTCGGCCAGCACCTGCTCGTTGGCCAGAACCGTCTGGCAGCCGGGACACCAATTCACCGGGGCGGTGGCCCGGTACACCAGACCGGCCTCGTAGAACTTCAGGAAGATCCACTGGGTGAAGCGGATGTAGTCGGGATCGTGGCTGCTCAGGGTCCGCCGCCAGTCATAAACAGCCCCTATGCGGCGGAGCGAGGCCGACAGCGTCTCGATGTTGGCATCGGTGTGGATCCGGGGATGGGTGCCAGTCCTGATGGCGGCGTTCTCGGCGGGTAGGCCGAAACTGTCGAATCCGATGGGCGACAGCACACCATCGCCGCCCATGGTGCGGTAGCGGACCAGCAGGTCCCCGAAGGTGTAGTTGCGAACATGGCCGATGTGGGCCGGACCGCTGGGATACGGGTACATGGACAGCACGTAGTAGGGGGGCCGGGGGTCATCGTTGTCGATCTCGTAGGTCGCGTCGTCGATCCAGCGCTGCTGCCACTTGGGCTCGATGATCGCCGGGGCGTAGCCGTCCATGGTCGCTCAATCTACCCAGGCCGGGATTGCGGTCAGCAACCGTCGTCCCGGCTTGGATATCTGGTGTGGGCCTTCATACCGATGAGGAAACGGCGGTATTTTCGAGCCATCGCACTCAACCGGCTTGGATATCTGGTGTGGGCCTTCATACCGATGGCTGGTAGAGTGCCCATTCCTACGGGGCTGTAGCTCAGTTGGCTAGAGCGCTTGCATGGCATGCAAGAGGTCGTGGGTTCGAGTCCCATCAGCTCCACAACCGGCCATAAGGGTCAACACCGCCGAGACCGCCACCGGTTCCGCACCAGCAGCAACGGGTATATTACTCACCCATGAACACTTCGGCATGGGAAAACGATCCCACCGGTCGCCACCAGTACCGCTGGTGGGACGGAGAGCAATGGACCGACCAGGTTGCCGACGACGGGGTGCAAAAGGTTGATCCTCTCAGCCATTCCGAGGCGAAGCTCCCCCGGACTGGGCATCAACACCCACCATCTGCCCCCAGCCTTACCCACGGCCCGCCTGGCGGGGAGCTGAGTGCTGGCTCCAGTTCGGTCCCGCCCGACCCATTGTCCATGCTGGCATCAAGGTGGCGCAGAGTGTCCGCTGAACTTATCGTAATAGTAATTGAAGTTACCCTTAGTTTATTGTTAGAGATATTAAGTGTCATTCCTATACTGATCTGGTCCTTGATCGTTTTTTCGAGAGGCCAAAGCCCTGGAAAGCAACTACTCAAAATGAGGGTTGTCCGGTTGGATAACCATCGGTCTGCCACCTGGGGATTGATGGCTTTGCGCCACCTTGTCTTGAAAATGGAAGTTGTATTTGTACTAAATTTCATCGAAATGTCAGATGATTATGAAGAATTGTCATCTACTGACATAGCTGTATTTGCTATATTGGTATTTCTGAGTTTATGGGCCCTGGCCAATTTCATAGTTTTTCTATCCACCGAAAATAAACAAGCAATTTGGGACAAGATGCTGAATACTGTGGTGATCAGTGACCCTGACGGCATATTCGACCCCCGGCGGCGCTAACCAAAGCAGCAAAAAAGCCCCACGCTGTCCCAGAAGGGGCCAGGCACACCTAGAACCAGGTCGGCTCAAGAAAGGGCCAGATATACCTCGGTGGAGTGGACCAGATCGGCTCAAGAAAGGGCCAGATATACCTCGGTGGAGTGGACCAGATCGGCACTGGAGCGGGCCGTCCATACGGTGTAGGTACCGGGATCGACGTACCACCCCGGATCGGTACGGCTCGGGGCTGCCCCCGCGGGAACCGGGCCTGCGGCGGAGAGTGCGGCCCTGGACTCGGTGCCGGGGTCGTAATAGGCAAAGGCCCGGCGATCCAGCACGATGGCGGCGGTGGCGTGCTCACCCGGTTCCAGGTGGACCTTGGCGAACCCCTTGAGCTCCCTCACCGGGCGGTGGAGCAGCGACGGGGGCGGCTCGACGTACACCTGCACAACGTCGCTGCCCGGCCGGTCGCCGACATTGACAACGTCAACCTCCACGGTTACGGGATCGACCATACCGGTGTCACTCACGGTTACGGGATCGACCATACCGGTGTCACTCACGGTTACGGGATCGACCATACCGGTGTCACCCCCTCCCGATACTCTCGGCTTTGACCATTCGAAGGAGGTATAGGACATGCCGTGCCCGAAGGGTACCGCCGGATCAATGGCCCGGGCATCGAACCAGCGGTGGCCGATGTAGAGTCCCTCCCCGTAGCGCACGGCCCCGCTCTCACCGGGATAGTTGAGATAAGCCGGACTGTGCTCGTAGCGGGCCGGCACAGTCATCGGCATGCGACCACCGGGATCGGCCCGACCGAACAACACATCGGCCACCGCGTACCCCATCTCCTGGCCCCCGAAACCAGTAATCAGCACCCCGGCCACCTCGCCGATCCAATCCAGGTTGCAGGCCCCGCCGGTGTTGACCACCACAACGGTGGCCGGGTTGGCCTCCGCCACCTGCCGGATCAACTCGGGCTGATCCCCGGGCAGATCGAAGCCGCCCCGGTCACGCCCCTCGGTCTCCCAATCGGCGTTCGTGCCCACCACGACCACCGCAACATCGGCCGCGGCCGCCACTTCGACCGCCTCGGCTACAAGATCACGCTCCCCCTGCGCCTTCAGACCCACCCGGACCCCGCACAGCATCACACTCTCCCGGCTCGAGTACTCGATGTCGATGGCTACTTCCCGGCCGGCGGTTAGCTGCACCATCGTGGACACGACTTGCGAACCCATTCCGAAGAAGTCATCACCCCGGCCGTGGTCCCCCTCGGTGGCATCCAGCACCACCTTGGCGTCGAGCAATACCCGGCAGCGCCCGAGCTGCACCAACCCCAGGCTGTACTCACCGGTTTCCTCCGGTACCAGCACCCCCGAGGCCCGCACCGAGAACGCCTCGGGATCCACTCCCGGCCCGGGCGTGCCGAAGAACACCAGTTCGGCCGCCGCCGCCCGGCTGGTGTGCACCACCGGGCCCGACCAGTCGTGGCCGTTGAAATATTCCAAGCGAAGCTCTCCTCTCAGCGTCGGAGCCGCCAGGGGAACCAGCGAGCGCTCGATGTCACAGCCCTGGGCGTAACGGATATCAAGATGGCCGAACTCTTCTTCCAGCGCTTGCAGCAGGCTCACCCGGCGATACGACTGGACGGTGGCCGACCCTCCACCCATGATCTGAGCCTTGCGAGCATTGGGACCGATCACCGCCAAGGATCCCAATCTGCCGGCGTCCAGCGGCAGCACCCCGTCGTTGGTCACCATAACCGTTCCGGCCCCGGCCGCTCGCCGGATGAGCTCCCGATCCCCGGGCCTATCCAGCAGGCGCTCCTGACCGGGTACGCACCCGTCATCGCCATTGAAGGCCCCGGTGCGTTCCAGCAGCCGGAGCACATCCCCAGCGATACGATCCAGATGGTCCCCGTCCATCTCCCCCGACTCCAGGGCCTCGCCGATCGGCCCGAACCCGTACCACTGGCCCGGTCCGGGCATCTCCAGGCTCAGACCGGCTCGTGCCGATGCCGCCGTGGACCGGACCGCGAACCAGTCGGAGATCACGAAACCGTCGAAACCCCACTCCTCCCGCAATACCCGGGTGAGCAACCATTCGTTCTCCGAGCAAAAGACCCCGTTCAGCCGGTTGTAGGCGCTCATTATTCCCCACGACCCGCCGTCGATCACCGCATGCTCGAACGGCACCATGTAAAGCTCCCTCAAAGTGCGCTCGTCAACCTGGGAATCGATGGTGTTGCGCTCGAATTCGGAATCGTTGGCCACGAAATGCTTGGGGGTGGTGGCCACACCCCGCGACTGCACCCCGCGTACGTAGGCAGCGGCCAGCCGCCCGGACAGGATGGGATCCTCGCCGTAGCACTCGAAGTTGCGCCCTCCCAGCGGGTTCCGATGCAGATTGATGGTGGGAGCCAGCAGCACCCGGCATCCCTTGGTTCTGGCCTCGTCGCCCACCAAACCGCCGATCTGCTCAACCAGATCGGGATCCCATGTCGCCCCCAGCACCACCCCGGAGGGGACGCACGCCGTCGGGGTGCCGGTACCCAGGAGCCCACCACCCCGAGCACCATTGGGACCATCGGTAACCCCGATCCCCGGAATCCCCGCCCGTTCAAATTTTTTGGTGGTCCAGGTCCCGTCACCGGCGACCAGATCGGCCTTCTCCTGGATACTCAGCACCGCCAAGCGGGCCTTGATCGATTCGGACATGATTCTAGCGTTCCATATCGGATTGCCCGGTTCGCATCCCCACCGCAGTGCGGGACCTGGCTACCGGCGGTGCTCGACGAGCGGGCAGTCTTTCCAGAGCTGTTCGAGGGCGTAGTAGCTCCGAGCCGACGCGGTGAAGATGTGGACCACGAAGTCCCCGTAGTCCATCAGCACCCACTCGTAATCGGAGAGCCCCTCGATATGAATGGGTTTGGGACCACCGCAGGCATCCACCGCTTCCTCGACCCGCTCGGTCAGCGCCCGCACCGCCCGGCTGTGGGCACCGCTGATGATCACGAAGAGGTCGGTGAAAACCAGCACATCCCCCACATCGATTATCACCGTGTCGGAACCGGGGCCTTCCTCTGCCGCGGCGGCGGCTACCCTGGCCCAGTACTGGGTAGCCAGTGCGTCAGAGGTGTTGACGCTCATGCGAAAGTCACACCGCTGCCCTCGTTGATCCCCCTTGTTGATCCCAGGGTGGGAACTGTGCTCATCCGAAACCATACTCTAACCATCCCCAGCGAACCTTTGGGAGAAATCCGCTCCGAAAGTCACCGTGATGTCGATGCCGGGATCCCACTGCTCCTGGACGGTCACCGAGCCGGTGCCCAGTGCGTCCCGGTACGCCAGGGCATCGGGGGCGAACCCGGAGTCGTGGTGGGCTATCCTGGTGATCTCCCAACCGAATTCAGAAGCGTTCCCGATGAGCACGATCCTAGCGCCGGCCCGGCTGAGGGCTCGGGCGGCTACCTTGGTGAAGCGAGGATCACCGACCCCGTTCAGCAGGAGCACCCGGGGGCGGCCGGTGTCGATGGTCGGGATGGAAAAGGGCACGATCTCCGCCACCAGCTCACCGGCCTTGGCCGCATCCAGCACCACCGCCCCGCTCTCATCGACCACCCCGGGCGCGGTCTCGAAGCGAACCCGTCCCCTGGCCAGATCCCGCCCGAATCGACCCATACCCCGGTCGGTCTCGCCCGGGATCACCGCCTGCGGCGACACGGCAATCGCCTCCAGCCAGGCCTCCCAGAACAGCTCGTGGCGGAACAGGGCCGCCGCCGGAGATTCATCCGGGTTGCGCCACCCCAGGTAAGGCCCAACATCGCCGGCAGCCAGGCTCAGCACCCCGGCCCCGAAGCGGCGCTCCTCGGTGGCAGTGACCAAAGGATCGGGGTTGTCCACCGAGATGGGAGCAACCGCGGCCACCATGGCCGCCCACCCCTGATCGTTCACCACCTGGAGCTCGCTGGGGCGAATACCCAGAAGCCCGGCGACCGCATCGACCACCCCGGCACTGCCCGACTCGATCCATAGCGCGCCCAGTCGCCCACCGGGGGTCATGGTTTCGGGAGCCACGAACAGGACTGCTCCCTCGGCTCCGGCATCGGTGAGAGCCAGCAGCGACACACCATCCAGGCCGTTGTCGTCGCCGTGGATGAGCAAAAGCGTGGGGGTCGGATCCACGAACGCCTGGTAACCGGGAGCCGTGGGATCGACCGGCGTGCTGACGTCGGTGCCATCGCTGCTTTCGGATATGGCCGACCATCCCGACCAGACCAGCAGCGGGATGGCCGCCATCAGCCCCAGCAGAATCAGCGGCCACCCCCAGCGCCACCAGCGCGACAAAGCCACGGTAGAGCCTGAGGCATCCCCACGCGGTGCTGCTCTGCTCACTACGCCCACCGGTCACACATAGGCCATGCTCCGTGCGCTGCGGCATCTCCACGCGGTGCTGCTCTGCTCACTACGCCCACCGGTCACACATAGGTCGTACTCCACGCCCCGCGGCATCCCCACGCGGTGCTGCTCTGCTCATGCGATCTCACCGGTGGCGGGCTTGTCCATACAAGCCTTTCTCACGGCAGTGAGCCAGCGCAGCCGCCGGGACCAACCCGTCGAGCGGCCGGCCGGCTTCGGCCCACTCCCGCACCCGGGTACTGGAGAGGTCGAGCAGCGGGCAATCCACCACCCGGTGGGCCACCGGCGGGCGCTGGCCCACCGCGCCGGGCCGATCCACCACCACCACCTCGGCCATTCGGACTATCTCCGGGTAGCGGTGCCAGGTTTCCAGCCCCGCCGCGGCATCGCTGCCCAGAATCAAGAATCTCGACCCATCGGGATCACCGGCCCTGACCGCCGCCAGCGTGTCCACGGTGTAGGAAAGCCCCCCTCGATCGATTTCCATCGCCGAGGCCTCCACCCCGTCAATCCCACCAACCGCGGCCTGCACCATGGCCAGGCGATCCCGAGCCGGGCTGAGTTCGCACCGGTGCAGCTTCTGCCACGGCTCATTGGCGACCACCAATAGAACCTTGTCGAGCCCCAACTCAGCCCGCACCCACACCGCCAC
This sequence comes from Candidatus Poriferisocius sp., assembly GCF_965202595.1. GTDB lineage: Bacteria > Actinomycetota > Acidimicrobiia > Acidimicrobiales > Bin134 > Poriferisocius. The sequence goes on along the minus strand of NZ_OZ241836.1, from coordinate 599,072 downwards.
CACCAGATGACCGACATGGACGGGGTCGAAGGTACCCCCGAATATCCCGACGCGACTCACTGCCCGCAGTTTACGAAACCGAAGACCGGCTGCCCCGCTGCCCCGCCACCACCGAAGTCCGGCTCTCCCACCGCCACCACAGACCGGCTGCCATGCCGGCCGGTAATTCATGCGACATCGGCCAGAAGGATCGGTATTTTCTTGAAGGTCGGTATTTGCATAAAAACCACCGGGCTAGCTGTAACCGGGAACAAAGCGGGGGGCGACACGGTTTTAGCTCCCACAGATGATAAGACAGGGACACATGGACGATTCAACAGGCCAGTACCTAAACGCCATCGGCTTGGTGCCGCTCCTGACCAAGGAGGACGAACGGAAGCTGGCCCAGACCATCGAGCAGGGACGGGAGGCCCAGGCACGCTTGGACGCCGGTGAGCGCAGCCCCCGGCTGCGGGCCCAGGTCCGGGAAGCGGCCAGGGCCAAGGAGCGTTTCATCCGGGCCAACCTCCGCCTGGTCGTGAGCGTGGCCAAGAAGTACCCCCTGCCCCCCGGCATGGAGCTGCTGGACCTGGTTCAGGAGGGCAACCTGGGGCTGGACCGGGCAGTGGACAAGTTCGACTGGCGCAAGGGGTTCAAGTTCTCCACCTATGCCACCTTCTGGATACGACAATCCATCGGCCGGGCGCTGGATCAGAAGGCCAACATGATCCGGCTACCGGGAGAACGGGCCGCCAGCCTGCGGGCTGCGGTGCGCCAGGCCTCCAGCGGGGGCGAGGAGCTGGATGCCGAACACTCCATACTCCACAGGCTCACATCGTTGACCTCCCTCAACATCACTGTGGGCGACGACAACGGCAGCGAACTCATGGATCTGCAACCGGACGCCGGTCCCGGACCGGAGGATCTCGCGTTGACCGCCGACCGGATGGAAACCCTGTCGGTACTCCTGGAGGAACTGGACGAAAAGGCCCGCCTGGCCGTGGAGATGCGCTACGGACTCATCGACCGGCAAAAGCACAGCTACCGGGAGATCGGCGAAGCCCTGGGCCTGACCGCGGAGGCCATTCGCCGGATCATCGGACGGTCGCTGGACAAGGTTCGGGCCCGAGCCGAGCTGCTGGACATAGACGCGGCGTAGCTGCCGGTTGTGGCTCCACTTATTCTGATTTAATTCAGTTGTCCTCCACTCGACAAAAGGCGACGATTTCACCATGAATTGGGCTTCACCATGAGTTCGGTCACCGCTGAAACGGTTGGCCCGCTCCCAGCCTCCTGGCACCCGTCCTCGTGGCGGGATCGGCCGGCGGCTCAGCAACCGCAATGGCCCGTCCAGTCAACGCTGGAACAGGCCTGCGAGACCCTGGCCAAGCTGCCCCCGCTGGTGTTCGCCGGAGAAGCCCGCCAGCTCCAGGGTAAACTGGCCGAGGCCTGTGCGGGCCGGGCATTCGTCCTCCAGGCCGGCGATTGCGCCGAGTCCTTCAACGGGGTGACCGCCGACAGCATCCGGGACCAGCTCAAGGTCATCCTGCAAATGGCTGTGGTGCTGGCCTTCTCCGCCGGGGTGCCCACGGTGAAGATCGGCCGGATCGCCGGCCAGTTCGCCAAACCCCGCTCCTCCTCCACCGAGGTGGTCAACAACGTGGAGCTCCCCTCGTTCCGGGGTCACATGATCAACGACATCAGCTTCTCCGAGCGCTCCCGCACCGCCGACCCCGAGCGCCTCATCCGGGCCTACCACCAATCGGCATCCACCCTGAACCTGCTGCGGGCGTTCACCAAGGGGGGTTACGCCGATCTCCGCCAGGTCCACCGATGGAATCAGGATTTCATCGCGTCCAGCCCCGAGGGGCGGCGCTACGAGCGGGTGGCCGAGGGCATCGATGCCGCCCTGCGCTTCATGGCCGCGTGCGGTATCCCCCCCGATGCCCCCGAGCTGCACCAGGTGGACTTCTACACCAGCCACGAGGCGCTGGTGCTGGACTACGAGCAGGCCCTCACCCGCCAGGACTCCATAACCGGCCAGTGGTACGACTGCTCAGCCCACATGCTGTGGATCGGTGAGCGGACCCGCCGGCTGGACGGTGCCCATGTGGAGTTCATGCGGGGCATCAAGAACCCGGTGGGGTGCAAACTGGGACCCACGGCAACGCCGGCGGATGTCCTCGAACTGTGCGAGAACCTCAATCCCGACCGGATACCCGGCCGGCTCACCCTCATCAGCCGCATGGGTGCCCGCAACGTGTTCGATGCCCTGCCTCCCCTGCTGGTTGCGGCCCGCGACGCCGGCCATCCGGTGCTGTGGGAGTGCGACCCCATGCACGGCAACACCTACACCACCCCCGGCGGGCTCAAGACCCGCCATTTCGAGGACGTGGTGACCGAGATAAACGGCTACTTCGACGCTCACAACCAGGCCGGCACCTGGCCGGGCGGCATCCACGTGGAGATCACCGGCGACGACGTTACCGAGTGCGTGGGTGGTGCCGAGGCCCTGAGCGACAACGACCTGGAACGGCGCTACGAAACCATGTGCGACCCCCGGCTGAACGGTACCCAGAGCCTGGAACTGGCCTTCCGGCTGGCCGAGCGGCTCAGCGACTGACCATTTGCGTTCGTTGCGTTTGATTTCGGGACTGCGGGCTGATAGACAAGTAATCGGATCAAAGTAGTCCGATTTAGTTTTTATCCCACTGCCCAACCCCAGACGAAGAAGGTGCCATGGTCACCGTTCAACTCGACAACACCGCGGTGATAGACCCCGCCCAGCAAGCCGACATCGACAAGTTCGAGCGGATGCTGGCCCGCTACAAGGCCGGTGAGATACCCGAGGATGTGATGCGGGTGTTCCGCCTGAACAACGGCATCTACGGTCAGCGTCAGGGCGGTACCCACCAGATGGTGCGGGTCAAGGTCCCCGCCGGGATCATCCATCCCGAGCATTTCGAGGCCCTGGCCCACATCGCCCGAACCTGGTCCCGGGGCTGGGGGCACATTACCACCCGCCAGAACATCCAACTGCACTTCGTGGATCTGGACAACGTGCCCGACGTGATGAGGGTGCTGGCCTCGGTGGGGCTCACCACCCGGGAGGCCTGCGGCGACACCGTCCGCAACGTGCAGGGCTGCCACCTGGCCGGTGCCTGCCCCCACGAGGTTCTGGACATCACCGCCTGGGCCCGGGCCACCGCCCTGCACTTCCTCCGCCACCCCTACGCTCAGCGGCTGCCCCGCAAGTTCAAGATCAACTTCTCGGGGTGCGCCACCGACTGCGGCCAGGCCATGTTCAACGACGTGGGTATCGTGGCCGCCACCCGGGAGGTAAACGGCGGAATCGAGGCCGGATTCCGGGTGTTCGTGGCCGGTGGTCTGGGGGCCAATCCCCATCCCGCGCTGGCCCTGGAGGACTTCACCCCCCGCGAGGAGCTACTGCCCACCATTGAGGCCTGCCTGCGGGTGTTCGACCACGACGGGAACCGCGACAACAAGCTCCGGGCCCGCATGAAGTGGCTGGTCGAGCACCTGGGCTTTGAGGAGCTCCAGCGCCGCATCCTCCGGGAGCGCAAGTTCTTGCCGGCCTCGGCGGACTGGGCCGGTGGTATCCCCGATCTTGTCAGGATGCACGGCGACGCCCCCGCCGGGCACCGGGACGGGATGACCGCCACCCCGGTGGGCCAGGGCGTGGCGGTTGCCATCGGCGGCCGGGCACCGTATGAGCGCTGGGAGCAGGCCAACGTGGTGCGGGGAGCAGCCCGGGGCACCGTCTCGGCCTACGCCTGGGCTCGCCTGGGTGACATCACCGCCGATCAGTTCGACTCCCTGGCCGCCATCCAGCGGGAGCTGGGAGCGGAGTGCCGGGTGACCAACCGCCAGAACATCGTGTTTCGCGACCTGGCCGAGCACCAGTTGCCCCGGTTGTTCGAGGCCCTGTCGTCCATCTCCATGGCCGAACCCGGTGCGGAGTTGCTGCGCGACGTGGTGGCCTGCCCCGGGGCCGACACCTGCAACCTGGCCGTGACCCAGTCGCGGGGGCTGGCCGATGCCATAGGCGATCGCCTGGAGGAGGAGGGATTGTCCGAGGTGGGAGGGTTGCGGATCAACATCTCGGGCTGCACCAACTCCTGCGGCCAGCACCACGCCTCCGACATCGGCTTCTTCGGGGCCGAGCGCCGGGCCCATGGCCGCTCAGCACCGGGCTACCAGATGCTGCTCGGGGGCTATGTGGGCGACACCCAGATTCATTTCGGCACCAAAGCCCTGCGCCTGCCCGCCCGCAACGCTCCCGAAGCGGTGGTGCGGGTGGTGAGACAGTTCACCGCCGAGCGTGAAGCGGGCGAGCAGTTCCGTCACTGGCTGGAGCGCCGGGGCGGTTCCCGTGAGGTGGGCCGGGATCTGGCCGACCTGGATGAGTTCCCCACCCCCGAGACCGGCCCCGAGTACTACGTGGATTACGACGAGACCGGCCCCTACGAAGTCGTGATTGGTGATTCCGAATGCGCAACCTGACCATACCGTCCCCCTCCGTGGTTGGTGATTCCGAATGCGCAACCTGACCATACCGTCCTTTCCCGACGCCGAGCTGGCCGCCCTCAACGAGGAGTTCGAGCGGCTCCCCGCCGAGAAGATCATCCAGTGGGGGGTGGACAACTTCTCCCCCCACCTGTCGCTGGCCGCGTCGATGACCGACGCGGTGCTTATAGACCTGGCGGTAAAGGTGGACCCGGCCATCGAGGTGGTGTTCATAGACACCGGCTTCCACTTCCCCGAGACGCTGGAGACGGTGGAACGGGTACGCCGCCACTACGGCTTGAACCTGCGATTGATGACCGTGGCCCGCCACGATCCCGAGTTGTGGAACATGGACCCGGAGAACTGCTGCTCGGCGGTCAAGGCCGGCCAGCTCGACCGGGCCCTGGCCGGCAAGGCGGCCTGGATGAGCGGCCTGCGCCGGGTAGAGGCCGTCACCCGGGTGAGCGCCCCCATAGTGGTGCGCGACCTACGGGGCCTGGTCAAGCTGAACCCCATAGCCACCTGGACCGACGAACACGTGGCCGACTACATGGTCGAGCACAAGGTGCCATTCAATCCCCTGCTGGATCGGGGCTACCCCTCCATCGGCTGCATGCCCTGCACCACACCGGTGGCCCCCGGCGACGACCCCCGCTCCGGCCGCTGGGCCGGCTCCGAAAAAACCGAGTGCGGCCTCCACGACTGACCATCAGTTCCAGACACTGTAACCATATGGATTGCCTGGCTGATGAGGTTGCGGCGCTGGAGGCCGATCAAGATGATTTGGCTGAGATGCTCGCTGTTACGGAATGGCCGCCGAGATGTTGGATGAGTTGGATGAACTGACACCACCACTTACTGCACCGAAGACGAGACCGAGGAAATGGTGGCCACACTGAGAACCGAGAGCAATAAGCCTGGGAAGCCGTGGCCCAGGCCCTCTCTATTTGATTACCTCCACGCTGCGGCTCTCAGCGGTTAGTGCCTCTTGAAGTCGAGGTGAAGGCGCAGACAGATAGACATCGGCTTCGAGATACACCGCCGCAGCCAACACCTCGATACCCAATGCATTGAGATGGTGGCGGCGGCTCATGCGCCCGATCACTGGTGCCAAGGTCCTCAAGCTCTCCAACCCAACCTCATCGGGCAACTCCAACAGTGCTTGAAGCGCCAAATTACGAATAGACAAAGGCATAGTAGAAAACGTCACCGAGAGCACACCCCTTGGGCCGCCAGAACCCATGACAGCTCGACACAACCTCACATACCAGTAACCGGTAGTAAAAACCGGCTCGTAGGGGTTAGGTGGATCGCTTCCTCCGAGTACGCCAGCAAGGAGGCGGTCGTCAACGAGCTGCGTCACATACTGGCCAGGTCAGGATCGCCGAATCCATCTTGAGCTGCTTCCCAATCCTGATCCGAAACAGATTCCATCACCTCTTTGCGCAGTCCCTCAATACCACCGGGGACAAGCAGCACTCCTTGCCCAAAATCGAGACACCCGACTTTGCCGCCACCAATCAGACCCCACCGTCGGCGAGCTGACACCGGGAGGCTCATCTGACCACTTTTTGAAACTCTGAGATCACCTGCACTGGACATACTCATCAGCCTACCTCAGCCTCAAGCAATCCCCCGTCAACACTCAGCGAACCCAGATACCCTCGGGCTACTATTGCCGCGTAAGGTAGCTGGCATGTCCGGTTTGATTATGTCGCCGACAACGGGGGTGGTGGTCACCGGAGGGGGTTCGGGGATCGGGCGGGCCTGCGCCCGGGCCCTGGCCGAGGCCGAACGACCGGTGTCGCTGTGGGATCTCAACGACGAGGAGGCGGCAAAGGCGGCAGCATCCATCGCCGCCGACTGCGGGGTGGTCACCCATTCGGTGAGTGTGGACGTTACAGACGGCGACGCAGTGGCCCATGCCGTAACCGCGGCTCGGGAGGCGCTGGGCAGCATCGGCGGGCTGGTTCACGCGGCCGGGATCGTGACTGCGGTGGACATCGACCATCTGACCGAGGAGATATGGGACTCGGTGCTGGGGGTGAACCTGCGGGCTCAGGTATTCACGGTGAAGGCTCTGCTTGAGGATCTGCGTCGTCACGAGAAGTCGGCCATTGTGGGGATCGGCTCGATCATGTCGGTGGTGGGTAACGCTATGATCCCGTCCTACACATCCTCCAAGCACGGCGTGGTGGGACTGACCAAGTCACTGGCCAACCACCTCGGTGCCGACGGTATCCGGGTGAATGCGGTATGCCCCGGCTACATTCACACCCCGATGATGGCCGCAGTCATGGACGACCCCCCGAGCAGGGCCGCTCTTGAGGCCAAAACCCCGCTGGGCCGGGTGGGCACACCCGAGGACATCGCCAAAGCCGTCCGCTTCCTCATGTCCGACCAAGCCGATTACATAACCGGTACCACCCTCATCGTCGACGGCGGTGTCACCAGCCACGACTGAAACCGCGCGTTTATTGCATATCAGAACCATGTATCAATCAAACCGGGACAAGCCCAAAACCATCTATGATTTCAAAAATCAGTTGTGTAGCCGCAAGACTTAAGTTAATGTTGTCTCCATGACGGTTCTGCTCCATCCCGTGAGCGTGACGGAAGCCGCTGGGATACTCGGTGTTTCGCAAAGCAGAGTCCGTCAACTGATTGAAAACCACTACCTGCCCGCGCACAAAATAGGTGGCGTGTGGGCTCTGCCGCTGGGCAACGTGTCAGCCAGAGCCGACCTGCGACTTCCCTCCACACGCCCGCTTGGGGCGGAAAGCGCCTGGCAGGCCATAAACGCGGGTGATGTGGAGGTTGACAACGGAGTAAAATATCAAAATCGCGGGCACACAACTCGGTGGTTCATGGGTAGTAGAGCGCCAACCGAAGAGGCGGTCGCTTTGGGGGGGATGATAGGCGGAACATACGCATCGGTGGAGTTACTGGATCGTGTGAGGCAGTACTCTGATGTTGGCATCCCCAAACAGAACTTTGAACATGATCTGTACCTGCCCTGGTCCAAGCAACAAGAGTTGATTGATTTAACCGGTGCTGTTCTGACTACTGAGGGATACACCGTAGTACGTTTCGTGGACGACAGCGTGTGGACGTTGGCCACATCCGCGGCCATCCCATCTGACGACATCAAAGGCTTGCGATTGGCTCCTGTGGCGGCGGCGGCGTTGGACTTGATGCTACACGGTAACTCCCGAAGCCAACAGGCAGCATACTCATTGATGCACTACCAGTCCAGAATAATAAATAATGGATGACAACAGTATCATCATCTCCCCGCAAGGTGCCAAAGGGCGAGCAAGTTGGCAGGCTCTCTTAGAGGTTGCCCCTTTACTTGGAGAGGACTGGATACTGATAGGTGGGCAGATGGTAACGGTTTATGCCACAGGGCACCTAGACGCTATCTCCCGTGAGACAACTGATGCAGATATTGTCGTCAACTTGCGAGTTGATACAAAAAGTTTAGAGAAAACTCATCAGATTCTAGTCAATGCAGGGTTTACTCAACTGGTTTCCACTAGAGTCGGTACTGGGCATCGCTACTGCCGCGGAGAGGCTACGATCGACGTTCTGGTACCTGAGGGGATAGGCTATCGAAACTTACTTAGGCTAGGAATGGGGACTACGGTTGCCGCCCGTGGGGCATCGCGAGCATTGATACGTTCACGCCGTGTCACAATTCAACTTGATGGTACTGTAGGAATGATACGTATACCTTCCCCCGTAGGAGCACTTGTTATCAAAGGGTCAGCTTTCTACTACAATCAATCAGGTCTCCAAGGCTCCCCCAAGCGTCATCATGATGACATCATTACTTTGCTGCAATGTTGCCATTTTTCAAAAAGTGAACTACCTCTTTCGAAGAGTGAAAAGAAAATCTTTCAAAAAATTATGGAAGACAAAAACATTCCCAGCTTGCTCAGGTCAAGACTCAGCCCACTTATGCAAGAAACTTTACAGCTAGCAAATACGCAACAGGTACCACCAAACACAATTATACCAATAGCCTCCAAGTCAAAGCGTTGCACATATCGTCTAAGCAACAACCGTCAATGCAAGAACCGAACAACCAACCCATCAGGGAAGTGCCACCACCATTCCTAAAAGGATAAAGAGGTTGGCAAGCTCTAGTGGTGATCGTGACAGAGTTTATTGTAGATAGTTTGGGCTGGTTGCCAGTGGTGGAGTTTGCAGGGCATGGTGTTACTTAAGTCTGCGATCTCGGTTGCCCCCAACCTCATACCAACCATCACCTCAACGCGGGCGCACTCACCCACATCCAAACTCTGTGCCACACTGAAATACCTTCACCAGTAGATCGTGAACACCTCAGACCGACCATCGTGGCCAACCTGTCGCGATCACCGGTGGAGCCTACCCACAGTGACTTCGGTGCAAGGTCAGCGCCAGTCGGGTCGACACGTCGCGCCGGTTGGGCTAGGTTGTCAAGCGCTGTAGAAACCAAGCCATGACGTGAAGGAGCCGGGGTCACCCCTGGATCCCTTCGGCACCGTCATGGCTTCGACAGCAAACGAACCCGACTATCTGAAGGGAGCCTCCCATGACACCGAGAAACGCCGAACTGCGGGAGATGGCCTCAGCCTGCAAAGACCTGTCTGACACCGAACGGCTGGTATTCGAAGCCCAGTACGCCCGCCACCGACGTGACCCCGCCATAGCCACGATCTTGAGCGTCGTGTTCAACGTCACCGGAGTGGACCGGTTTTATCTGGGCCAGGTCGGAGCAGGATTCGCCAAGCTGTTCACTCTAGGCGGTTTCTTCATTTGGGCGTTTGTCGATCTGTTCATTATCCGCCGCATCACCGCCGAGCAGAACGCCACCGCGATCCGCGATATCTGCGCCCACATAGCCGAAGCTCGCTAACAGTATTTGGGGCTTATATCTTAAAGTGATGTAAAACGGTTCTGAGCTGGGAAAACAGCTAAACTTGCTGGTTAGTGCCCGTGTTGGGTCGGATAGGTAGAGTGACCTTGCCATAGACCGAATCAACGACTCAAGGTTCGCGCTTACACCAGGTTTTCTACGAAGGCCTCCAGTTGGCGGAGGTTGCGGACTTCGAATACGCCGTTGCAGTGGATGCCGTATTCGGAGACTATGGAGTCGCCGGTGTCCCAGTAGGCCCCGGGTTCGGGGTTGAGCCAGAACACTTTGCGGGCCCGGTGCTCTATCTCCTTGACTATCCAGGATTGGGAGGCGTGGTAGTTGTTGCGCGCATCCCCCAGGATCATCACCGTGGTCTTGGGGCCCACATCGCGCCCGTACCGCTCCCAGAAAACCTCGAAGGCGTGGCCATAGTCGGAGTGGCCGTCCACCCACACCACATCGGCCTCGGCGTTCACCCGGTGAACGGCCTCGCCGATGTCGTCCACCCCCTCGAAGAAACCGGTCACCTCGTCGAGGCCGTCGATGAACACGAATGAGCGCACCTTGGAGAACTGGTTGCTGATGGCATAAACCAGGTGCAGGGTGAAGCGGGCGAAAGCGGCCACCGACCCGCTCACGTCGGCCACCACCATGATCTCGGGCTTGGCCGGGCGGGGATAGCGAAACTTGGGTTCGGCCGGCACCCCACCGTAAGAAAGCGAATGGCGCATGGTGTTGCGGAAGTCCAGCGGCCCCTTGCGGCCATGACGCCGCTTGCGGGCCAGGCGAACGGCCAGCTTGCGGGTTAGCGGGTAGATGGCGCGGCGCAGGGCCAGCATCTCCTCCCGGCTGGCGTGCATGAAGTCCACGTCCTCGGGCAGGGGTTTGCGCAGCGTTTTGGCCATGGCCTCCACCCCCCGGTCGGCCACCAGGCGGCGGCGGATCTCGGCCTCCACCTCCTTTCGTAGCTGATCCACCCGGGCCTCGAACTCGTCGCGCTCCAACCGCTCCTCCAGCGGGGTCAGCTCGCCGGGAGTATCCTGGCGGGCCTGATCCATCAGGCGCTCCAGCACCCCGTCCAGGTCCAGGTTCCGCAACGTTCGATACAGGTAGTAGGTGCCCCCCACCGGGCGGCCCGGTTCCATGCCCGCGTAGCGTTGCACCGCCTGGCGGGCAATGGCCCTCATCAGGGCATCGTCGCCCCGCATGAGCGCCTGGAACAGCATCTCGGCCAACTGCTCGGCCGACATCGACTCGCCCCCACCTCCACCCGAGCGGCGCTGCTGCCCGTCCATCCCGTCCACAAGGTCGGACATGTCGAGGCCGTCGGGCCACTGCCCGTCCACCAAGTCGTACTCGGCCCCCCGCAGCGAGAAGTACACCTCGAAAACCGTCTCGAACGCCCGCCAGTGGGCGTGGTTCTTCACCAGGGTGGCGGCCAGGGCGTACTTGAACGCCTCTCGATCCTCGATGGGAATGTGCTGGATGGCCTCCATGGCATCCAGGTTCTCGGTGAGGCTGACCGGCAGCCCGGCGGCCCGCAACTCGGAGATGAACCCAGCCAGGAGCCCGAGCAGCGGTGAGGTGGCGGGTTCGACTCTCATGGCCCGGTCAGCAGGCCACCATCACGGGGCTCGACTCTCATGGCTGCATTGAATGATCTGGATTTCCGGAGATTCGGATCACGGGGTTGCGGTCGGCGGGGCGAAGCTCTCGTCGGAGGACGCGAACTCCTTGAGCGCCTTGTCGATGTCGCTGCGGTACTTCAGCAGGATGTTCACCGTCTCGGCCGCGGTTTCGGCATCCACGTGCTCCACCCCCAGCAGTACCAGGGTGCGGGCCCAGTCCAGGGTTTCCGATACCGAGGGGGCCTTCTTCAGCTCGATCTGGCGGACCGACCGGACGATGCGAGCCACCTGATCGGCCAGGCTCTCCCCCACACCGGGCACCTTGGCCAGCACGATCTCCTTCTCCCGCTCCAGGTCGGGATAGTCGATGTGCAGAAACAAGCACCGCCGCTTGAGCGCCTCGGAAAGTTCCCGGGTGTTGTTGGAGGTGAGGAACACCAGCGGGATCCGGCGGGCCGACACCGTGCCCAGCTCGGGAATGGACACCTGGTAATCGGACAGGATCTCCAGCAGCAATGCCTCGGTCTCGATCTCCACCCGGTCCACCTCGTCGATCAGCAGCACCACCGGGTCCGGGGATCGTATGGCCTCCAGAAGGGGTCGGGTGAGCAGGAAGTCCTCGGAGAACAGATCGTCCTCGATCTGCTCCCACATGTCGTCGCTCTGGCGCTCGGCCTGGATACGCAGGAGCTGCTTCTTGTAGTTCCACTCGTAAAGCGCCTTGGACTCGTCCAGCCCCTCGTAGCACTGGAGGCGGATGAGCCGGGCGTCGGTGGCCTCGGCCACGCTCTTGGCAAGCTGGGTCTTGCCGGTGCCGGCCGGACCCTCCACCAGCACCGGCTTCTCCAGGCGCTCGGCCAGATACACCACCCCGGCGATGCCGTCGTCGGCCAGATACTGAGCATCGCTCAAACCCTTGCGCACGGCGGCAACGTCAGCGAACGAGAAGCTCATGGGCACAGGCTAGGGTCGGCAACAAAACAACCGCTCATGGAAACAAACCGGGGTCGGCAACAAAACAACCGCTCATGGAAACAAGGCTAGGGTCGGCCCGATCTGGCCCCGAAATCGTGGTGGTGCTAGCCGCGTACCTGGCCGTCGCCGCGGACCACGTATTTGGTGGTGGTGAGCTGGCGCAAACCCATGGGGCCTCGGGCGTGCAGCTTCTGGGTACTGATGCCGATCTCGGCTCCGAAACCGAACTCCTCGCCGTCCACGAACCGGGTGGACGCGTTCACCAGCACCGCCGCGGCATCAACCTCGGTGCAGAACCGGTCGGCGGCAACCAGATCGGTGGTGATGATGGCCTCGCTGTGGCCACTGCCGGTGTCATTCACATGGTCGATGGCCTCGTCCAGGCTGTCCACCACCCTTACCGACAGCTTCAAGTCCAAGAACTCGGTGAAGTAGTCGGCGGCGGTGGCCTCCCCGATGCGCTCCGGCCCCAGGATGGCCCGAGCCACCTCGTCGCCCACCAGCTCGACTCCCTCCAGGTCGGCGGCCAACCGGGGCAACAGCTCCGCGGCCACCGACCGATGCACCACCAGCGATTCGGCGGCGTTGCACACCGACGGCCGCTGAGTCTTGGCATTCACCACAATTCGCCGGGCCATGTCCAGATCGGCCGAAGCATCGACGTACACATGACAGTTGCCGTCGCCGTCGATCACGTAGGGCACGGTGGCGTTCTCCAGGATGGAGGCGATCAGGCCGGGGCCGCCCCGGGGGATGAGGCAGTCGATGCTGTCCCTGAGCTGCATGAACTCGGCGGCCGCGGCGTGGCTGGTGTCGGACACCAGCACCAGGGCATCGCGGGGCAAACCGGCCTGGTGGTACGCGTCCCCCAGCACCCCGGCGATGGCCAGGTTCGAGTTCAAGGCGCTGGATGAGCCCCGCAAGAAGGCGGCATTGCCCGACTTCAGGCACAGCCCGGCGGCATCGCTGGTCACGTTGGGACGGCTCTCGTAGACAATGGCCACCACCCCCAGGGGCACCCGCACCTGGCTGATCCGCAGACCGGAGGGCACAACCCAACCGCTGACCACCTCCCCAACCGGATCAGCCAAACCGGCCACCTTGCGCAAGCCCCCGGCCATTGCCCCCAGCCGGGAGTCGGTCAGCCGGAGGCGGTCCACCAGGGTGGCGCTCATGCCCGACTCGGTTGCGGCCTCCACATCGGAGCAGTTGGCCTCCAGCAAATTTTCACGAGCCTGCTCGAGTCGGTCGGCGGCCAGCAACAACGCCTCGTTCTTCATCTCGGTTGTGGCGGTGGCCATGACTCGGGCTGCGGCCTTGGCCCGATCCGCCAACCCGACCATGGATGTACCGGAACTCACCCCACTAGCGTACCGGGCCCCATGGACAGTTCCTGGATACGCCCGGCGGCATCACCATGCAGAACTCACCCCCGCTGGCGGTACCGGGCCACACCAACCGCTTGGCTAGCGTATTGTTGCACTCCACCCGATGAGCACCGATGAGCGCAGAACCAGTGGCAGGAAAGCCGGCAATCACGAGCGCGGAACCAGTGGCGGAAGAGCCGGCATCAACGAGCGCAGAACCAGCGGCAAGGGTGCCATCCTTGTCGGTGCTGGGATATTCCTGTCCCGCCTGGCCGGCATCGGTCGGGAGTCGGCGGTGGCCGCTTTCATCGGCGCGGGGCGCACCGGCGATGCCTACCGGGCCGCCCTGACCATTCCCCGCCTGCTTCAAAACCTGCTGGGCGAGGGAGTGCTGTCGGCCTCGTTCATCCCGATCTACTCGCAACTGGTGGAGCAGAAGCGGTCCCGGGAGGCCGGCCGGCTGGCGGGGGCGGTTTTCGGACTCCTGGCCCTGGTTACCGGTTTGGTGGTGCTGGCCGGATGGATGCTGGCCCGGCCGCTGGTGTCGCTGCTGCTGTGGCGGTTGCCCGATGACACCACCGACCTCACCGTCGAGCTGGTACGGATCATGTTCGCCGGAATCGGGTTCATCGTGCCGGCCGCGTGGGCCCTGGGGGTGCTCAACTCCCATCGCCGGTTCTTTCTGTCCTACGCCGCTCCGGTGATCTGGAACGCCACCCAAGTGGCGTTCATGGTGGGGGCCTGGGCCGTTTGGCACACCGTGGACCCGGCAACCCGAGCCTCCGACGTGGCCAGGATGGCGGCCTGGGGTGTGGTGCTGGGCGGTGCCCTCCAGTTTCTGGTCCAGGTGCCACTGGTGCTCCGGCTGGTCCCGTCGCTACGTTTCGGCCTGAACTGGCGACACCCCGATGTGCGCATCGTGCTCCGCCGGTTCGGCCCGGCCCTCATCGGGCGGGGCGTGGTGCAGGTGTCGGCCTATGTGGATCTGATCCTGGCCGGTCTGCTGGCCGGTGGGGCCATCGCCGCCCTGGGTTTCGCCCAGGTGATCTACTTCCTGCCCATCAGCCTGTTCGCCATGAGCGTGGCGGCCAGCGACCTGCCGGAGATGGCTCGCGAGCAGGATGATCCCGGGGCGCTGATGCGGCGGCTGCAAACCGGGCTGGACCGCATCGGGTTCTACGTGTTGTTCTCCGCGGTGGCGTTCATCACTCTGGGCGGGCTGATTGTGGGAGCCCTGCTGGAGCGGGGACAGTTCAACGCCGACCAGACGGTTCAGGTGTGGTGGATCCTGGCCGCCTACAGCCTGGGGCTGGCTGCCTCGGCCTCGGCCCGCCTGCTGCAAAACACCTGTTTCGCCGCCGGCGACACCAGGGGTCCGGCCCGGGTGGCGGTCGTGCGCCTGGTGCTGGCCGCCACCGTGGGGCTGCTTCTGATGTTCAGTTTCGACTCCTACGCGGTGATCGATGGCAGCGTGCAGCGCCTGGGGGACTTCCGGGTGCTCTCCGGCGCGGAAAGGGCCGACCGGGCCGTGAGGCTGGGGGCGGTGGGCCTGGCCCTGGGCAGCACGGTGGGGGCCTGGGTGGAGTACGGCATTCTGCGCCATCGGGTCCGCCACCTGCTGCGGTGCCACCGGCCATTGCGGGGACCGGCCCGTCGATTGGCCCCCGCCGCCCTTACCGCGGCGGTGCTGGGCGGGGTGCTGGCTTGGGGGTTGGAACCCCTGCCGGCTCTTGTGGGCGCGCCGTTCGCCCTGCTGGTGGTGGGAATGGTCTACATCGTTCTCGGCCGGGGGGCGGGGGTGGCCGCCGCCGACGAAGCCGCCGCGCTGATCGAGCAGGGCCTGGGGCGGTTCAAGGCAATGCTGCTCAGAATCAGATTGCGTCACCCACTCCCGTGCGGCGGGCAGCAGAAGCCCAGATCAACAGCGCCAGGATCATCAGCGGATCCAGCACCTGCCAGGCGACCTCGACGTGACCGAAGAAAAAGGCCATGATCAGCACGCTTGTTCCCAAGCCCACGGCAATAGCTCCGGCCAACAGCGTGAAGGGATTGAGCGGCTCCAAGCCTTGGCGCTGCGACATCATCCTGCTGTATCCGGTGACGGCGGCTACACTGGCGCAAGCAATGGACAAGGGGTTTATGGTTGACCACAGGTTGCCGCTGTTGTTGAATATGTCGGTGTAGCGGTTGAGGAGGATGGACAGGGCCAGCACCGACAGGCAAAGGGTGCGCACCCAAGGCACTTTGCTGGTGTTTCGCCACATCACCCAAACCCCGATCAACGCGAACACCAGAGGGCCCACATGCCAGAGTCGCCACTGCCAGGTGCCTGGATCCCCTACTACTGCATTTGACCGTTCCGCCCAGGCGAATACCGTCACCACCACGATGCCCGCCCCGATGAGAGCGTCGATCACCCCCAGGTGCCGCCGCCGGAAAATGGAATAAACCGTTGTCATGGCTCCAACTGTACCTTGCTGTTCAGAGCAGGGGGTGGGAGGCGAGGTCGTGGAGATCGCAGGTCGTCGGCTCCTGGTACCTCGCCGTTCAGAGCAGGACGGTCAGGGAATCGCGGTGGATGACCTCGTCGGGGCGGCCGGAAGGTATGGAGTCGGTACGCATGCCCACCACCGAGTGCATCTCCTCCGACGGAACCTTCACCAGACCCCGGGCGAACACTTGGCCATCCGGCCCGCACACATCCACCGCATCGCCGACCTGAAAGCTGCCCTCGTGCCCGGTGACCCCTATACCCAGTAGCGAAGCACCCCGCTCCATCACCGCCCGGCGGGCACCGGCATCCACCTGAATCGTTCCCGTGGGGACCATGGCAAACCCGATCCACAGCTTGCGGGCGCTCAACCGGCGGGGCTGGGCAACCACCGTGGATCCTGTGCCCGGCACCCCGGCCAGGGCATCGGCCACCACCTGGTGCCGGTGAGCGGCGGCAATGACGGTCCTTACCCCTGATCGGCTGGCGATGCGGGCGGCCGCCAGCTTGGAGGCCATGCCGCCGCTGCCCCGGTCGGTACCGGACCCACCGGCCGCGGCGGCCAGCTCGTCGAGAATGCCGAGGTCGGTGATCTCCTCCACAATCCGGGCTTCGGTGTCAAAGCGGGGATCGGCAGTATGAACCCCCTCGATGTCGGTCAGCAGCACCAAAAGTTCCGCACCCACCATGTGAGCCACCAGTGCCGCTATGCGGTCATTGTCCCCCCAGCGGATGGCGTCGTCGGCCACCGCGTCGTTCTCGTTGACGATGGGGATCACCCCCAGCTTGAGCAACCGGGCGAGGGTGCGCTGGGCGTGCAGGTACTGGGAGCGCTCCAGAAAATCCCGGGGAGCCAGCAACACCTGGCCGCATACCAGACCGTAACCCCCGAGGCACTCCTGATACAGGGCCATCAACCTGCTCTGGCCCACCGCGGAAAGCGCCTGGAGGGTGACCGGATCCCGGGGCCGCCCCCGGGCGAAACCCAGCACCGGCAGCCCGGCACCGATCGCCCCGGAGCTGACCACCACCACTTGATGATCGGAGGCCACTGCGGCCGCCACCTCACCGCTCAATTTGGCCACCGCTCCGGCCTTGATGGTGCCGTCGGCCTCGGTGATCGACGAGGTGCCGATCTTCACCACCACGATCACCTTGTGTCCCCCTCGGCTCCCTCGGCCCAGTACTCGTCGTCATCCTGGTACTCGAACTCGAAGGCACCGATTCGAGCGGTGTCCCCCGATTTTATCCCGGCCCGTTCCAGGGCCCGGTCCACCCCCAACCCCCGAAGGCGGCGACGAGCGAAGTCCCAGGCACCGGGGGCGTGCAGATCGGACAGGGCCACCGCCCGCTCCGCAGCCCGACCGAGCACCACAAAAACGCCGTCATCGGCCCGCTCCACCGCCAGCCCCTCGGGAACGGGCCGGTGAACGACAACATCGCCGGAACCACCGGAACCACCGGGGCTTCGGGGCGGATCCTCTCGGTCCCGGGCGGTTCGCACCGCGGTGGACATGGCTCGAACCAGTTCGGTCAGGCCGGCACCGGTGACCGCTGAGACGCGCAGTGCTCCGGGCGGCGGATCCAGGTGACCGGCATCGGCCCTGGAAGCCACCAGGATCCGGGGTCGATCCAGCAATTCCGGTCGGTACGACCCCAGTTCGTGGAGCAGCACCCGCTGCTGCTCCCCGGCCGGCACATCCTCCACCGAGGCCAGATCGACCATCACGACCAGAACCCGGGCCCGCTCTATGTGGCGCAGGAAACGGTGACCGAGGCCGCGTCCCTCGCCGGCCCCGGCAATCAAGCCGGGAATGTCGGCCACCACCATCTCGAAGTCGTCGCCGGTACGAACCACTCCCAGGTTGGGTTCGAGGGTGGTGAACGGGTAGTCGGCGATCTTGGGGCGGGCCGCAGAAATGCGGGATATCAATGTGGACTTGCCCGCGTTGGGAAAGCCGACCAGAGCCACGTCGGCGAGCAGCTTCAACTCCAGCCTCAACCAGCGCTGCGCCCCCGCCTCACCCTGCTCGGCAAACCCGGGCACCCGGTTCAGATGGGTCGAGAAGCGGGTGTTGCCCATACCCCCTTGACCCCCGGCCGCCGCCAGCCAGCGGGCTCCGTCAACCGCCAGGTCGGCCAGCAGCTCCCCGCCCTGGTCCCTGACAACGGTGCCCACGGGAACCCTGACCCACGCGTCGTCACCGGTCGCGCCGTGACGGCGCTTGCCCCCACCATGGCGGCCGTTGCCGGCCCGGCGGTGGGGGTGGTCCTTGAACGCGATCAGGGAAGCCACATTGTGATCGGCCACCAGCCAGACACCGCCGCCGCTGCCACCGTCACCGCCATCGGGGCCACCCTTGGCCACATGGGCCTCCCGCCGGAACGACACGCACCCGGCACCGCCGTCGCCACCCCGCACATTCAAACCGCATTCGTCCACGAACCGGGTCATCGCCCGCCAACCCCTGCGCTCCTGCGCCGAGCGGCGGCAATATAACATCGGCCCATCACGGTCCCCGCACGGTCCCCGCAACCCCCCACCCGCCTGCGCCCAGCGGCGGCAATATCCATCACGGTCCCCGCGCCGATCGGTGGGAAACCACCGAGGGGCGGTCAGCCGGTGATTACGTCGACGAGCTTGCGGCGCCGCCGATGACCGAACTTGACCCGCCCATCAGCGGTGGCGAACAACGTATCGTCCCGACCCCGGCCGACGTTCTCGCCCGGATGGATACGAGTGCCGCGCTGGCGGACGATGATCGACCCCGCGGTCACCCGGGTGCCGTCGTACACCTTCACCCCCAGACGCTTGGGGTTGGAATCGCGGCCGTTGCGGGTCGAGCCACCGCCTTTGGTCTTGGACATCGTTAACTCCCCTCAGCCTTTGGTACTACCCAACACTTTGGTCTTGGACATCGTTGGCTCCCTCAACCCCGGACCGGGCCGTGATGGCCGTGATCCGGATACGGGACTTGTGCTGGCGGTGACCCCACCGCCGACGCTGGTTGCTCTTGTTCTTGTAGGTGAAACCGTTGATCTTGCGATCCTTCACCGAGGCCTGCACCGTGGCGGTGACCCTGGCCCCGCCGAGCTGGTCCGGGGCCACGACCACGGATTGCCCGTCGAAAAGCATAACCGGGATCAGCTCCACCTCGGTGCCGGGCTCACCCAGCAACTCCACATCCAGAGTTTGACCTTCCCTCACCTTGTACTGCTTGCCGCCTGTGCGGATGATGGCATACACCTGCTTGCGCCTCACTCACTTGTTGCCGGCAGGGCCGACGGGTAATTCTAGGCCAACCACCGGGGCGAAACCCCAACCGTCAACCCTGATCCAACCGCCCTGCCGGCTCGCGGTCAGCCAATCGTGAACTTCAACGGGCCCTTCCAACAGCCCTGCCGGCTCGCGGTCAGCTACTCGATACCAGTTGGCGGTCCAGCTCCAGGCCCCGGCCATTGCAGGTCGGGCAGGTGGATGAGCACGATTCCAGCAGACCCTCGCCTATGCGCTTGCGGGTCATCTCCACCAGGCCCAGATCGGAGATGTCCAGTACCTGCGTGCGGGTCTTGTCCCAAGCCAGCGACTCCCGGAACACCTTCATGACCTCTTCGCGGTTCACCCGCTTGTCCATGTCCACGAAATCGATCACGATGATCCCCCCTATGTCGCGCAGCCGGAGCTGGCGGGGAATCTCCCGGGCCGCCTCCAGGTTGTTGCGAAACACGGTCTCCTCCAGATTGGAGCTGCCGACGTTCTTACCGGTGTTCACGTCGATAACCGTGAGCGCCTCCGTGTTCTCGATGATCAGTGACCCGCCGCCCGGCAACCACACCTTCTTGTCCAAAGCCCTGACCAGTTGCTCATGCACGTGGTAGCGCTCCAAAAGATCTAGGCGCTCACTGCTCGCATCGTAGTAGTGAAGCCTCTCGACCAGCTCCGGGGCCACGCTGGACACGTAGTCGTTCACCTCCTCGAAGAGCCGGGGATCGTCGATATGAACCGAGCGGAAATCCTGGTTGAACTCCTCACGGATGACCCGAACCGCCATCTCCGGCTCCCGGTAGAGCAGCCCCGGAACCCGCACCCGCTTGGCCAGATCATCGATTCGCTCCCACTGGGAAACCAACCGCCCCACGTCTCGTTCCAGCTCCTCAGCGGTGATGTTCTCGGCCACGGTTCGGACGATCAGCCCGTGTGCGTCCGGCTTGCAGCGGTCCAGCACCCGGCGGAGCCGCTTGCGCTCCCGGTCGGGAAGCCGCTTGGAGATGCCATAGGTCTTGGAATTGGGAACCAGCACCACGAACCGGC
This sequence comes from Candidatus Poriferisocius sp., assembly GCF_965202595.1. Taxonomy (GTDB): domain Bacteria; phylum Actinomycetota; class Acidimicrobiia; order Acidimicrobiales; family Bin134; genus Poriferisocius. The sequence continues at coordinate 578,890 of NZ_OZ241836.1, read as the reverse complement.
CGGGGAGCGACACCTCCTGGGTCAACCGGGCCCCCTTGTGGGCTATGGGGTTCTTGGTGACTTGGCACAGGACGGTCTGGCGGGCCTCCAGCAGGTTCTCGATGCGAGGAGCCCCATTGGTGGTTTCCACCTCATCGGGGTCGAACACCAGGTCCCCCCGGTACAGCACTGCATTTTTGGGGGTGCCTATGTCCACGAAGGCAGCCTCCATACCGGGCAGCACGTTTTGCACCCGGCCCAGATAGATGTTGCCGTGGATCTCGTTCACATCGTCCGCGGGCCGGGAAACGTAGTGCTCAATCAGCGCTCGACCCTCGACGACGGCAATCTGGGTGGCCTCGGGACGAACCTGCACGAGCATCATGTACCGACCCACCGGCCGGCCCTTGCGGCGCCGACCCCGCCTCCGCTGCAAGGTTTTCTCATCCAGCTCCACCGGGCCGTCGGACACCTGGTGCTCCACCGGCTGAACGGGACGGCCGCCACCGCGACCTCGGCCGCCCCGACGACGCCGACGCCCACGGCCCTCACCGGAGTCTTTGGCCCCCGAACCCGGAGCCCCACCCTCACCGGAGTCTTTGGCCCCCGAACCCGGAGCCCCACCCGCACCGGAGTCTTTGGCCCCCGAACCCGGAGCCCCACCCGCACCGGAGTCTTTGGCCCCCGAACCCGGAGCCCCACCCGCACCGGATCCGTTGCCCGCGGGTGCCGGCCGGGAATCCCCAATCCTGGGACGACCACCAGACGGCACCGGTGCCGGGCGGGAATCCCCAATCCTGGGACGATCCCCAGACGGTGCCGGCCGGGAATCCCCAATCCTGGGACTAGCCTGTGGCTTAGCCTGTGGCTTAGCCTGTGGCTTAGCCTGTGGCTTAGCCTGTGGCGCGTTGCTGGCTGACTTTTTGCCAGTCCGCTCCGTGGAGTCGGTCATATCCTGAGTCCTTTCTCATTGCCCACCAACCAGGGTGAGCCGAGCAGGGGCTGCGCCGACCTCAAGCGGCTCCAAGCGGGCGCCATCCTGCTCAATCCATTGACGAGTGCGCCGAACCAGCACCGGACGGTACGCAGATTCGAGAGCGGTAAGAAGCTCCGACGGGCGGGCCGCCCTCGGTCGGGTACCCAGGGTGGCCAGGAGGCGTATCCCCCGGCTCGTAGGTTCCCCGACCTCCAGTGCATGCACCTGAGGGGCTAGGTCGTCGGTGATCTTTTGTCCCTTGCGTTCTCGCGTGACCATCAGCGTAGCCGCGCCGCACACCCGATCCACCCATCGGGCAAGATCGGGGGTGCTCACGTCCAGCACCTCGATGTCCCAGTCGCAACTGGTAACTGCCTGCTGCAACGACATCGCGCCCCGACCCAGAACCGTTCCACCCGTCACCGAGAGCCCGTCGGGCAGCACGCCCACCAATGCCTCTTGCACCTCCTCGACCCCAATGGTGTCGTTCTTGAAGTCAACGTCGAGGTATTCGGCATCCGACTCGTAACCGGTGGCCAACGCCAGCCCGAAGTGCAACTTGGCCCGGGGGGAGAACCCCTCGGTCCGGGCCACCGGCAACCCGGTCCGCCGCAGCGAACGCTCCCAGATACGAGCCACGTCGCGGTGGCTGGTGAAGCGGATGGGTCCGATCTTGCGGTACCGCAACCGCACTCGCCGCCGCGGGGCCTCGTTCGGGTTCACGCATTACCCCCGCAGAAAGACCGGGGTTTGCCCCGTACCCTGACTCCCCCCCGCCGGTGGGGTGGCGGAAGCCACGATGTGTTCGATGCTGTAGCCGGTGCAAGCCCCGCAGTCGTAGCAAGGAGTCCAGCGACAGTCCTCCAAACCCACCTCGTTCAGGGCATCCCGCCAGTCCTGCCACAAGAAGTCCTTGTGCAACCCCGCGGATATGTGATCCCAGGGCAGAACCTCATCGGCGGTGCGGTGGCGGTGCACGTACCAGTCCGCCGATAGACCGTGGCGGGCCATGGCCCCCATCCAGCGGTCGTGGTCGAAATGCTCGGACCACTCCTGGAAAGTGCCGCCCCCCCGCCACACCTCCTCTATGACCCGGCCTATGCGGCGATCCCCCCGACTGGCGATGCCCTCCACCAGGCTGGCCCGGGGATCGTGCCACTTCATCTGTACCCCCCGATTCCGCTTGACATCGTCACGCAGCAGGAAGATCTTGCGCTCCAACTCCGGCACCGTGTTCTGGCCGAACCACTGGAAGGGGGTGAAGGGCTTGGGCACGAACCCCCCCAGCGACACGGTCACCGACGGGTTCTTGGTATGAGCCTTACCCAACGCCACACAATTGCGGGCCAATTCGGCGATGGCCAGGGTGTCCTCATCGGTCTCGGTGGGTAGCCCGGTGAGGAAGTACAGCTTCATGCGCCGCCACCCCTGGGAGAACGCCGACTCCACCGCGCCGTACAGATCCTGCTCACCGATGAGCTTGTTGATGACCTGGCGCATCCGCCACGACCCGGCCTCGGGAGCGAACGTCAAACCGGTACGCCGGGCCCGCTGGATCTGAGCGGCCAAACCCACGGTGAATGCATCCACCCGCAGGCTGGGCAGCGACACCGATACCTCACCACCCCCGACCTCCATGGTCGTGGCCACCACCTCCTCTATCCCGCTGAAATCGGCGGTGGACAGCGAGGTCAGAGCAATCTCGTCGTAACCGGTGCGGGCCAACCCACCCGCCACCATGGTGCGAACCTGCTCGGCGGGCCGTTCCCGCACCGGGCGGGTGATCATCCCGGCCTGGCAGAAACGGCACCCCCGGGTGCAACCCCGGAACACCTCCACGTTCAGCCGGTCGTGAACCACTTCGGTAAGCGGAACGAGCTGGTTCTTGGGGTAGGGCCAGGCGGCCAGATCGGCCACCGTGCGCTTCTCCACAACCTCGGGCACCCCCGGGTGGCGGGGGGTTACCGACACCAGCGCCGGGCCGTCGTAGACCACGTCGTAGAGCGAAGGCACGTACACGCCCTCGACCGAGGCCAACTCCAGCAGCACCGCGAGGCGCGACGGCTTGCCCGCCCGCTTCCAGTCCCGGACCACCGCGTTGATCTCGGAAACCACCTCCTCCCCGTCACCCAGCACGAAGAAATCGACAAAATCGGCCAGCGGCTCGGGGTTGTAGGTGCAGTGCCCCCCGGCACCGATCAGCAGGTCGTCCTCGGCCCGATGCTCGGCCCGCACCGGTGCCCCGGCCAGGTCTATGCAGTTGAGCACGTTGGTGTAGACCAGTTCGGACGACAGGTTGAAGGCCAGCACATCGAACTCCGTGGCCCGCCGGTGGGTGTCCACCGAGAACAGCGGCAGGCCCGCAGCCCGCATCTCGGCCTCCATGTCCACCCAGGGGGCGTAGGCCCGCTCGGCCACCGCGCCGTCTTGCTCATTGAGGATCTCATAGAGGATCTGAAGACCCTGATTGGGCAAACCCACCTCGTAGGTGTCGGGATAGGCCAGCAGCCAAGCCGCCTTGGACGGATGGTGCTCGGGCACCACCATCCCACCCTCACCGCCGATATAGCGCGCCGGTTTGGAGACATTGGGGAGCACCAGCTCCAAATCCGACCACAAGGACATCTACCTAAATGTACCGCCCCCGGACCGGGTTCTCAGATCAAATCCCTCCGAGCGGATCAGACGAACCGGCGCAGACCAAACCCCTCAGAGCGGATCAGACGAACCGGCGCATCCGCACGTTGATGACCAGGCCGATGCCGATGAGGGTGGCGATGGCCGAGGAACCGCCGTAGGAAACCAGGGGCAGGGGGATACCGGTGATGGGGGTAATGCCCAGGGTCATGCCCACCGCCTCGAACATCTGGAACAGGATCATGGCGAAAACCCCCGAGCAGATCAGCGTGCCCAACCGGTCCCGGGCCAAGCGAGCGGCCTGGAGGATCCGCAACAGAAGGATGGCGTAAAGCGCCAGGGTGGCGGCCGCCCCTATGAAGCCGAACTCCTCACCGATCACCGTGAAGATGAAGTCGGTGTGCTGCTGGGGCACCAAGCCGCTCAGGGTCTGGGAACCCTCGCCGTAGCCGGTGCCGCTCACCCCGCCGTTGCCGATGGCTATCTGGGCCTGGCGCTGCTGGAAAGCCGCCTCGGTGATGTCGCTGGAGGGATCCACAAACGTCCGGAGCCGGTTGGTCTGGTACTCCTCCAACATGTTGGAGTTGATCATGAGGGTTACAACCGTGGTGGCGATCAAGGCGATTCCGATCACCTGGCGCAAGCGAATCCCGCCGATCAGGAGCATGGCGAATCCGATGAACACGTAAATCAGCGCCGTACCCACATCCGGCTGGAGCAGGACCAGAAGGCCCGGCCACGCAACCATGCCCACGGCCAAAAACACCCTGGTCACGTCCATGTGGTCCTCGAAGCGGGACAAAAAGGCGGCCATCGCCACGATCACCACGATTTTCTGGAACTCCGACGGCTGGAGCTGTACGTCGCCGACCCGGAACCACGACCGGGCACCGTTAACCTCCTGGCCCAGCGGTCCCAGCACCACTATGAGAGCCAGAATGCCCACGCCGTAGATGGCCACGGCGAACTTGGACAGCTCGTGGTAGGGCATCCAGGCCACAAAGATCATGAGCAACGCTCCGGCCACCCCGAAGAGCAACTGCCGATCCAGAAAGAAAGTATCGAAGTTCTCGGGATCCCGGCCCCGAGTGGTGCTGTAAATGGCCACAATGCCGATTGCCGTCAAGCCGGCCACGGCCAGAATCAGCAGCAGATCGATGTGCAACCAGGGCGCGTACTGGCTGTCCCGGGTGTTCGGATCCCGAGATCGGCGATCCTCCATGGAGATCACCGACATCAGGAGCTACCCCCGGTCCCGTCCCCGCCTTCTCCGTCCCCGCCGGATCCGTCCTCGCCTTCCCCATCCCCACCGGTCCCGTCCCCGCCTTCCCCATCCCCGCCGGTATCCATCGATTGGCCCAGGTCGGCGAGGTCGTCGATAGTACGGACTGCCTGCACCGTGCCGGTGGCGATGGGCTCCAGCAGGCGGCGCACCGCGGGGGCGGCGACATGGGCACCGAAGCCCGCCTCCTCCATCACCGCCACCGCGACGTACTCCGGATTGGGATTGGGACCGAAGGCGGCGAAAAGCGAATAATCGGCCTTGCCCACCACCTCCGCGGTGCCGGTCTTGCCGGCCACCGACCAATCCTCATGGGGAAACCCTTCAAAGGCGAAGTAGGCGGTGCCATCCAAATCGCTGGTGACGCCCAGCAACCCTTGAAGGATCGGTTGCCGGATGGAACTGGGCATGTATATGCGGTTGAGCACCCGGTCGGCAAAGGACTGCAACACCTCCCCGGTGACCGGATTCTCAACCCGATCCACCACCTTGGGGGCGTAGAGCGTGCCCCCGTTGGCGAAAGCGGCATAGCCGTTGGCCAACTGGATGGGGGTGACCCCCAGCACGCCCTGCCCGATGGCCAGCACAATGGAATCACCGGTTCGCCACGGCTCCCCCGCGGCCTCCGCCTCCGACGGTGAGGGCACCCTGCCGGCCCCCTCACCACCCAGGGCTATACCGGCTTGAGCCCCGAACCCGAAGAGTCGAGCGGTACGCTGGATGCTCTCGCGATCAAAACGGTCGGTCCGGTCCATGGTGTCGGCCAGGTAGTAGAAGTACACATCGGAGGACACCGTGATGGCCCGAGCCAGGTCAACGGGCCCGTATACGGCTCCTTCGGCATTGTTGAAGGTGCACGAGGCGATCAACTCCTCATCGCAGGAAGGCACGACGAAGCTACCGGTGTCCTCATAGAGGGTGTAGGGGCCCAGAACCCCACGAGGACCGAGCACCCCGCTGTTCATCGCGGCATAGGCTGTGAACAACTTGAACGTGGATCCCGGTGAGTAGATGCCGGAGAGAGCCCGGTTGTTCAGGGGTTGATGGTTGTTGGGATCCTGAAGCTCCGCCCATCGCTCGTCGGAAAACCCCTTGACGAACTCGCCGGGCTCGTAAGTGGGAAACGACGCCATCGCCAGGATTTCTGCCCCATTGGGGTCCATTACCACCATGGCACCGGCAGGAGCGTTGAAGGGCAGATCCCCCTCCTCGGTCCCCGCCCGCTGGCGAGCCGCGGCCAAAGCGGCCAGAAGCTCCTTCTCGGCCATTCCCTGGATGTCGATGTCAAGGGTGAGATGCACATCCGCACCGGCTACCGGGTCGATTTTCTCAATGATCCGGATCGGATCACCGAGATTGTCCACCTCCATCCTGGTATAGCCGGGCGTACCCCTGAGCAGTGGCTCAAATGATGCCTCCACCCCGGTCTGCCCAATTTCATCGTTTCGGCGGTAGGACTTGGGATTGTCAGCCACCTGTTCGTACTGCTCCTCGCTGATGAGAGAGACATAGCCCAGAACATGGGCAGCCAGATCGCCGTAGGGATAGGTACGAACACTGCGGATCTCCGTATCCACACCCGGGAACTCATCGGACCGCTCAGCCAGCACTATCTCGAAGTGCTCGGTCACATCGTCGGCGACCGGCACCGAGTCCAGGGGACCGTACCGGGGATCCTCCAACGCCCTGTTGATCTCAAAAACCTTGGTCAGGCGGCCGGTTCGGCTGATCTCCTTGGCCAGCCGCAGAACCAGAGCCTCCTGCTCGTCGGTATCGAACTTGGTGTCGAAGATCACCCGATCCACGGTCACCACCAGGGACTCCCCGTTGTCAACCAGCACGTTGCCTTTGCGGTCGAAGATGCGCCCCCGGGGGGCCGGCTCGTAGACCAACCGAATGGTGTTCTGCGTGGCCTGAACCTCGAACTCCTCCGAGCTCATGACCTGAAGGAACCACAGGCGGGCCACCAACGCTCCGAAGGCCAGCAACGCCAAAAGGCCCAGAAAACTCAACCGCAGACGCAGCGATTCCGGGCTCACGACTCCTCCGCCAACCGCAATGACTCCGGGCTCACGACTCCTCCGCCAACAGTCGAACCCACGACCAGCGCCACATACCCAAAAGGGGCAGGCTCAACACCAGGTTGTAGGCCGCGGCCACCCCCATGACCACGTAGAGGTGCTCGGTATAGAGGTTGGCCTCGCCCAGCAGCTCACCCAGCACCGCGTACACCAGCAGCCCTCCCGCGGTGGCCACCGCAGCAACCAGGACGTTTATCCACCAGGCGCTGCGGATGATCCGCTCTTCCAGCAAACCCACCGCGTAGCCCCACACGGTGTAGATGAGAGCGGAAAGACCGAACAGCGTGGGCAGGTAAAGATCCATGCCCAAGCCGATCACGAACCCGGCGGTTGCCCCCCGCTGCGGTCCCCCCACCAAACCGGCGGTGACCGCCACGGCCAGCGGCACCTCGGGCGCAACCCCGAATACCCGCAGATCGGAGAACAACGTCAGATGAAGCACCAGCACGGTGAAAAGAAACAGGGCGCTGCGGACATAGCCACTCGCCGTGTTCACCGCCTCATCCTGCCCTTTGGACTCACGGGCCCTCGCCCAGGGGGTCGCAAGCTCATCCTGCCCTTTGGACTCACAGGCCCTCGCCCACTGCCCTTTGAACTCATGGGCCCTCGCCCAGGGGGTCGTAGAGCAGCACGGTCACGAAGCTCAAGTTATCGGTATCGGCCGAGGGCTCCACGATGAGAACCTGGAGCAGGCGGGCCTCGTCGAATTCGATCCTGGTAACCGTGCCTATGGGTATGCCGGGGGGGTAACGGCTGCGATCCACACCGCTGGTGACAACCTCATCCCCAACGGCTACCTCGGTATCGACCTCCAAGCCCTTGTCAACCCTCAGCGCATTCCCATGTCCACCCCCCGAGGCCAATCCCACGTCGTCGGTTCCCACCACCAGCACCCCCACCTCGAACTCGGGATCGGTGAGAAGCGTCACCCGGGAATGCCGCCGCCCGGGGTCACCATCGATCCGCCCGATCAACCCGCCCCTGGTGACGACCGGCATCCCGTTACGGATCCCGTCCTCGGACCCCCGGTTGATCTGCACCGAGTACCGGTCGAAGTTGCCCACATTGGCGGTAACCACCTCCGCCACGGTGTTGGGAATGGCCTGCACATAGGGCAGATCCAGTTCCTTGAGCAGCGATTCCAGGCGAACGGCCGCATCGGAATCGAGAATGCGCTGAGCCTCGAGTTTTTGGAGTTCGTCCCGCAGCATCACATTCTCGGATTCCAGCTCGGCATAACCGGTCATGCCTTTCCAGGCATCGCCCACCGGATTGAACAGCCGGTTCGCCGCTGAACGAAATGGTGACATCAGATCCATCAGCGTTTCTTCCGTTCGCTGGAGGGGCTCGAAGCCACGGGCATCCAGAGTGAGAAGGGTCACTGAGCTGAGCAGCAGGAAGACAAGCGTTGCTCGCGACCGTCCGGTGCGGGTGCCCGCTGGCACGGGGCCCAACCAACCGAACGGTCAGTCGTACGACGCCGAGAAGAGGAGTCCCTCCAGCGCGTCGAACTCCTCCAGCGACTGACCGGAGCCGATGGCCACGGCGTGGAGGGGGTCGTCCGTCAATCGGACCGGCATCCCCGTTTCTTCCTGGATCCGAGAGGGCAAACCGTTCAGCAGTGCCCCACCCCCCGCCAGCACGATGCCCACCTCCATGATGTCGGCAGCCAGCTCGGGAGGGGTTTCGTCGAGGGTCACCTTGACCGCGTCCACGATCGACCGCACCACCTCGGAGATGGCCTCGCGAATTTCGGAGGTGGAGGTAACCACGGTCTTGGGCAAGCCGGTGACCATGTCCTGACCCCGGACCTCGGCGTATTCGTTCTCGCTGCCCCTCCACGCCGACCCCAGCACAATCTTCACTTCCTCCGCGGTGCGGCTCCCGATGATGAGGCTGTGCTCCTTCTTCAAAAAGGAGATGATGTCCTCGTCCATCCGATCGCCGCCCATGCGGATCGACTGGCCGGTGACCACCCCGCCGAGCGAGATCATGGCCACCTCGGTGGTGCCGCCGCCTATATCCACGATCATGCTGCCCGAAGCCTCCTGCACCGGCAGGCCGGCACCGATGGCCGCGGCCATGGGCTCCTCGATTATGTACACCGGCTTTTTGGCCCCAGCAGAAATCGCGGCCTCCTGAACGGCCCGCTGCTCCACGGGAGTGATACCGGAGGGAACGCAGATCACCATACGGGGCCGGGTGAATCGCCCGGGGGACACTCGCTGGATGAAGTACCGCAGCATCTTCTCGCAGATGTCGAAGTTGGCGATCACCCCGTCCTTGAGCGGTCGGATGGCCTGGATATGGGCCGGTGTGCGACCCAGCATCCGCTTGGCCTCGGCCCCCACGGCCAGAGGCGTACCCTCGCTGGTGACCGCCACCACCGAGGGCTCGTTGATAAGGACACCCTCGCCACGGACGTACACCAGCGTGTTGGCGGTACCCAAGTCGATGGCGATATCACGACCCACCAGGCCACTGCCGGAATAGAACCGCCGCTTCACCATGAAGCAATGTTAGAATGATTCACCCGAAATCGCACACCGGCCCGGCAGTTGCCCGGCAATCGGGCGAGCCCCCGCCCCCGGCAAGGCCCTACAGGGACGGGAAGAAAATAGCTATCTCCCGCTCGGCGGAGGCTTTGCTGTCGGAGCCATGAACGAGGTTCTCGGTTACCTCCAGGCCGTAGTCTCCCCGGATGGTGCCCGCGGGGGCATCCAAGGGGTTGGTGGTCCCCATCATGGAGCGGACCACGGCATAGGTGTCATCGGGCCCCTCCAGCACCAGGGCCACCGACGGTGAACGGCCGATGAACGACACCAGGTCGGGGTAGAACGGGCGGTTGACGTGTTCGGCGTAGTGCCGGGCGGCCAGATCCGGGTCGATGGTGAGCATGCGCATGGCCGCTACCCGCAAACCTCGGGCCTCGAAACGCGACAGGATGGCCCCCACCAGACCCCTCTCCACCGCATCGGGCTTGCACAACACCAGTGTTTTATTCACCGGGCGGGATTTTAACGATCGTGGGCCGCCATGTGAAAGCGGGCCTCCCCGGCGGTGTACATGGAACCGGTCACAACCACCGCGTCCTTTGCAGTGGCCGAAGCCAGGGCTGTGTCCACCGCGCCGGTGACATCATCGGCAATCTCGGCATCCAGCCCCCGGTTTCGGACCGCGGCGGCCAGGTCCCGAGCCGGTAGGGCGCGGGGCCAGCGGGGGGCGCAGCAGATCACCCGGTTCCGGCGGGCACCGGCTGGTTCGAGGGCAGCCAGCATCGCATCCAGGTCTTTGTCGCGCATGATGCCGATGACCCAGATGATCGCTCCGGACACGCTGAACTGATCCCGCAGGGTGGCGGCGGTGGCGGCCACCCCATCGGGGTTGTGGGCACCGTCGATCACCACCAGGGGTCGGCGGGCCACCACTTCGAAGCGGGCCGGGACAGTCACCTCCCCGAGCCCATCGAGCAGCGGCTCATCCAGCACGCAGCCGGCCAGAGCCTCAAAAGCGGTGAGAGCCACCGCGGCGTTATCCCCCTGATGGGCACCGAACAAGCTGACATAAACATCCTCATAGCGAGCCCGGGGGGTGCGTACCGTGATGAGCCGGCCCCCCACCGCCGGGCGGTTCTCCTCGAGCTCGAAATGCTCACCGGCAACCAGCAAATCCCCCGGTGACTCCCCAGAGGCTATTTCAACCAGCTCAGGTGCCATCGGCCCCAAAACGGCGGTGACCCCGGGATGGATTATGCCTGCTTTCTCCCCCATGACCTCCGCCTCCCAGCCGGGTCGACCATCGGTGTGGTCGCGGCCGATGTTGGTGATAACCGCCACCCGGCTGTTCACCACGTTGGTGGCGTCGTAGCGACCCAGCTTGCCCACTTCCACCACCGCCAGGTTTACCGCCGCATCGGCGAACCAGCGCAGGGCGGCGGCGGTGACCAGCTCGAACCACGACGGCGGACCAAAACCCGTGTTAAGGCCCGAACCCGTGTGAATACCAGAACCCGGGTGAGCAGCAATGTGGTCCACCACCAGCCGCAGATGGCTCAACAGCTCGGCCAGCTCGGGATCGCTTATGGGGTCGCCACCCACGGCCATTCGCTCGTTGATACGCTCGACATGGGGGCTGGTGTAGGTCCCCACCGTCATCCCCCACCTCGAGGCCAGCGCGGCCACCAGCGCGGCCACCGAACCCTTACCGTTGGTGCCGGTTATGTGGATGGCCGGGTAGTCGGCCTGCGGATCTCCCAGCGCGCTCAACAACTCCCGCATCGGTGCCAGCGACAGGCCGCGGGTATCCCCGGCGGTGGCCTCCAGGTTGATGTGGGTATCCAACCACGCCCGAGCCTCGTCGAGAGATCCGAAAGATCTGGTGGGCGACTTTGCGATCAGCTCGCCTCGCGCCGGGACCGGTCCGAAGACATGGGGTAATCCGTGGGCATCGAGCGATCAGCTCGCCTCGCGCCGGGACCGGTCCGAAGACATGGGGTAATCCGTGGGCATCGAGCGATCAGCTCGCCTCGCGCCGGGACCGGTCCGTCGAGCGAACCTTGGCTGCGTCCAACATCCGGGGCTGAGCCTGGCCGCGAACTGCCTTGTCGTTAACCACGCACTGGACCACATCGTCGCGGCTGGGCAACTCGTACATGACGTCGAGCAGAACCTCCTCCAGGATCGCTCGAAGACCCCGGGCCCCGGTGTTGCGGGCCAGAGCCAGCTCGGCGACCTCGGCCAGGGCCTCATTGGTGATGACCAGCTCCACGTTCTCGAACTCGAAGAACTTGCAGTACTGCTTGACCAGGGCGTTCTTGGGCTCCACCAGGATCCTGACCAGCATGTCCCGCTCCAGGTGGGACACCACACCGACCACCGGCAGGCGACCTATGAACTCGGGAATGAGACCGAACTTGATCAGATCCTCGGGCTGCACCTGGGTGAACAACTCCCCATGGTCCCGCTCCGAATCGCTGCGGATGTCGGCACCGAAACCGACCCCGACATTGCCCACCCGGTTCTCGATGATCTGCTCCAGCCCTGCGAAGGCACCACCGACGATGAACAACACGTTGGTAGTGTCGATCTGGATGAACTCCTGATGGGGATGCTTGCGCCCGCCCTGGGGCGGAACCGATGCCGTTGTGCCCTCGAGAATCTTCAGCAGGGCCTGCTGCACGCCCTCGCCCGACACGTCCCGGGTGATGGACGGGTTCTCGCTCTTGCGGGAGATCTTGTCGATCTCGTCGATGTAGATGATGCCGGTCTCGGCCTTTTTGACATCGTAGTCGGCGGCCTGGATGAGCTTGAGGAGGATGTTCTCCACATCCTCGCCCACATAGCCGGCCTCGGTCAGTGCGGTGGCATCGGCTATGGCGAAGGGCACGTTGAGCATCCTGGCCAGGGTCTGGGCCATGAGCGTCTTGCCGCACCCGGTGGGGCCGAGCAGCAGGATGTTCGACTTGGACAGCTCCACCTCGGGATCCGACGAGCCCATCTGGACCCTCTTGTAGTGGTTGTAGACCGCCACCGACAGGATCCGCTTGGCGTGCTCCTGGCCGATGATGTAGTCGTTCAAGAAGGAGTAGATCTCCTGGGGTTTGGGCAGTTCCTTGAATCCGGTGCCGCTGCCCTCGGCCAGCTCCTCCTCGATGATCTCATTGCACAGGTCGATGCATTCGTCACAGATATAGACACCGGGACCGGCGATCATCTTCTTGACCTGCTTCTGGGTCTTTCCGCAAAAGCTGCATTTCAGCAGCTCGCCGCCCTCACCGAACTTGGCCACGGTCCCAGATCCCCTTACCGGATGGCCGTGATCGGCCCGGAGTTGTCGGCGGCATCCCGGGACGAGATCACCTCGTCTATCAGCCCGTACTCCTTGGCATCGTTGGCGGTCATCACGTAGTCGCGGTCGGTGTCCTGCTTGATCTTCTCGATATCCTGGCCGGTGTGGCGGGCCAGGAGTTCCTCCAACTGGTCCTTGAGCCGCTGGATCTCCCGGGAGGCGATCTCGATGTCGGACACCTGCCCCGATGCCCCGGCGTAGGGCTGGTGGATGAGCATCCGGGCGTGGGGCAACGCCAGGCGCTTGTTGGGTGCGCCCGCCGCCAGCAGCACCGCGGCGGCCGAGGCCGCCTGCCCGAAGCAGATGGTGGTGATGTCGGGCTTCAGGTACTGCATGGTGTCGTAGATGGCGAACATGGCGTTTATGTCACCACCGGGGCTGTTGATGTAGAGGTTGATGTCCTTGTCGGGGTTCTCCGACTCCAGGTGCAGCAACTGGGCACAGATGAGGTTGGCCACCGTGTCATCGATCGGGGTGCCCAAGAAGATGATGTTCTCCTTGAGAAGGCGGGAGTAAAGGTCAAATGACCGCTCCCCCCGGTTGGTCTGCTCGACCACGACGGGCACCATGTAGTTCTGGGGGTTCATGGGGTTTGATTCTCACTCAGAGTCGGGGGAAGCTCGAAGCAGTTCTGGGGGTTCATGGGGTTTGATTCTCACTCAGAGTCGGGGGAAGCTCGAAGCAGTTCTGGGGGTTCATGGGGTTTGATTCTCACTCAGAGTCGGGGGAAGCTCGAAGCAGTTCTGGGGGTTCATGGGGTTTGATTCTCACTCAGAGTCGGGGGAAGCTCGAAGTTGTCGTCTGGGTTCAGGCTAGACCACTCCAGGGGGTTTCCGTCGTCATCGGTGATCTCGACCCTCTCCAGGACCCATCCCCGGGTCTTGCGCATCAGAGCATCCAATCGCACCCCCTTGAGGCGATTCTCGTCGCCGCCCAGAACCGACGACTTGATTTCATCGACGGTCAGGCCCACCTGGGCGGCCAGCAGGGCCATCTCCAATTCGATGTCCTCGGCGGAAACCTGGATTGCCTCAGCCGCAGCCACCGCCCGCAGAGCCAGGTCGCTCTTCACCTCCATGAGGGCCGGTCCCCGCAATGCCTCCACCAGCTCTTCGGTGGTCTGGCCGATGGCCTCCAGGTAGGTCTCCACCTCAACCCCCTGGCTGTCCAGGCGCAACTGGAAGGTTCGGAGGCGGCGCAGCACCTCGGTGTCCACCAACGCCTCGGGAACATCGTCTGTCACCAGCCCGGCAAGTTGTTCCGCCACCTGATGCATCAGAGACTCCAAGGTGTTGGCCCGTTTGGATCGGGCGATGCTCTCCGACGTGTCGGCCTGCAACTCGTCAACGGTGTCGAACTCGGAGGCCTCCCGAACAAACTCGTCGTCCAGATCGGGCAGGACAGTCTCCTGCACCTCCTTGACGAGAACGCGGAACCTCAGCAGCCCGTCCTCGGCGGGGTCGGGGTGGCGGGCGTTGAACTCCAGGATGTCCCCGACCTTGGATCCCCGGAGATGCTCGTCGATCTCGGGAATCAATGACTCCTGGTTCACCTCGTAGGAGTAGTCGTCCACGGTGAGACCCTCGACCTGCTCCCCGTTGTACGACCCGTAAATGTCCATGGTCACGTTGTCACCGTCAAGCACGGGCCGGGCCACCGAGGCCAACTCGCCGAACTGCTTGCGAAGCTGGTCGATCTGGCGGCTGATCTCCTCCTCGGTGGGCTCGGGACTGGGCACCTCCACCTTGAGCCGGTCGTAGCCGGTGACGGTGACAGAGGGGCGGATCTCCACCACCGCGTCAAAGCTGACCGGGCCGTCCTCAGCCCCGCTGGTGATGTCGATCTCCGGCGGAGCGATCGCGTCCACATCGTGATCATTGATGGCCCGGGTGTAGTACTCGGGGACCGCATCATTGAGGGCCTCCCCCCGGGCCGCCTGGGGACCTATCCGAGCCTCCAGCACCCGCCGGGGGGCTTTGCCGGGACGGAATCCGGGCAGGCGAACCTCGTGGGCCAGCTTGCGGAAGGCCTGGTCCAGCTTCTTCTCGAACTCATCGCAGTCGATGTCCACCGACACCTTTACCCGGTTGCCCTCCAGGCTTTCCACGGTGCTCCTCACAGACCCGCCAGTTTACCGGCCACCCCCCGAATACTCGTGTCGTAGCCGATTGGGGTTGCCGCGGCCAACAGTTATCATTGGTGACCAGCCCCGCGGGTGTAGTTCAGTGGTAGAACCCCAGCCTTCCAAGCTGATGACGCGAGTTCGATTCTCGTCACCCGCTCCCCCCCCCCCCCGGCATGGTGCCTACGACCCTCCCGCAATCGGCATGCGCCCCCGGCAGGATTCGAACCTGCGGCCTGATGATTAGAAGTCAACTGCTCTATCCTGACTGAGCTACAGGGGCGGGCTGGCGCGAATTGTGGCGCGTAATTGCCAGGTTAGCGGTCGGGTAGGGGTTTGGGCTGCTGGTTTGGGTGCGGGACGGGGGTTGGTTGGGGGGTTTGGCCGTGTCGGAGGGTGGCGGGGGGTTGGGGTGCTTGCGGTAAGCATCCGGCCGGCAACAAACGGTTTCCGCATCGGGCATCGTTGGGCCTAGACTGGCTCTTCCTTGCGGGCCGTAGCTCAGTCTGGTTAGAGCGCCGGGTTGTGGTCCCGGAGGTCGGGGGTTCAAATCCCCTCGGTCCGCCTGACAAGCCCCTCTAGCTCAACTGGCAGAGCAACGGACTCTTAATCCGCAGGTTCTGGGTTCGAATCCCAGGGGGGGTACCGCACAGCATCGACAACAAAACCGGGGACGGCGGGAAACCTCAGGAGTTCCCGCCACCGTCCAGCAGCGCGGCCAGGCTTCGGCGCCATTCCACCGAGGGGCGGTCGGACTGCACGCTGACCGTCGCGGTCAGATCCATGGGCAGCACCCCTTCCAGCTTCTCGAGCATGGCCTTGTCCTCGGCCCCGATAGCCAGGTCGAACTTCATGATCTCCTCGGCCGGCACCGAAAAATCGTCGTTGCGCCACACCACGAAGTTGAACCGGGTATTGGTGTCGTCCACCGGGGTGGCCAGCAGCAACAGGATGTGCTCCAGGCCCGATTCATAGGTGATGGTGCTGCGCACCGAGAACGGCAGCGTGTAACCGGTGGTCATGCGGCGGTGCAGCACATCGATGTCCTGGCCGGTGACTGTCCGGCCGGCGTCGGTGGTGTTGTTGGCGTTCACCTCGTAGGCGTAACCCCGGTAGCCGTCGGGCAGATCGACCATCTCCAGCGGCGGCACCACCGTCTCCTGGGCCAGACCGAAAGTGGCGGTGTGAACGAACGGGAAGTGGGAGAAATCCATGAAGTTGTCGGTCACCCGGGTGGCCGACACCGCCCACTGCTGGAACGGGGTGTTGAGCCGCCGGAACTCGGGGTCGGTCTCCTGGGGAATCTGGGGGATCGGCCCCCACGGTCGGCCCGGGCAGAGCCAAACCAGGCCATAGCGCTCGGTCACCTCAACCGTGGCCAAGTGAGCCTTGGGCGGCACCGGTGTACCCGGCGGTGACGACGGCACCCGCTCGCACCGGCCACCGGGCCCGAACCGCCACCCGTGATAAGGGCATTCCAAGCACCCGTCCACCATGCGGCCGGCCGATAGCGGGGCCTCCCGGTGGGGGCAGCGGTCGGGGGCGGCGATGAGCGATCCATCCCCGCAACGCCACAGCACGTAGCGGCGGCCCAGCACCCGATACCCCACCGGCCCCGGCGCTATGTCCCCGGTGAGGGCCACCGGATACCAGTGATGATCCAGCGCCGGCTGGCCAACAAGATGGGCATTACCCGTCATGGACCGATGATACCCCCGCCGCCCCAAACCGCTTTTCACTCAAGAACCCGCTGGGACGGCTGGTGGCTGTTGATTTCACCCAGCAGGAGGACTGCTTGAAGGCAGGCTGGTGGCTGCTGTTTCCCCCAACAGAAGGTCTGCTCGAGAAGAGCTGCTCGAAACCAAGCCGGTGGCTAGGGTCAACGGGCGTGACCGCAGCCGACTGGGTGATCTTGGGGGACATCGTCACCATGGATGCCGAGCGCACCATCATTTCGGGGGGCGCGGTGGCGGTGGTCGGTGGGGTTATCGCCGCGGTGGGCAAGGCCGGTGACATCAAAGCGCAGTACCCGGGTGCCCCCGAGCGGGGGGCGGCAAGCTCGCTGGTCGTCCCCGGATTCATCAATGCCCACCAGCACCTCACTGCCGACCGGTTGATGGCCTCGACCATCCCCGACGAGCTGCCCCCCGGAGCTGCCATCTACGAGTGGATCGTCCCCGTCCACGAGCACGTCACCGGCGATGACGACGAGTTGGCCGCCACCCTGGGACTGATCGAGGCGGCCACCAACGGCATCACCACCACCATCGATGCCGGGACGGTGGCCCACCCCGACCGGGTGGCCCGGGCCATGAACGCGGTGGGGGTGAGGGGAGCCATCGGGCGCTGGGGCACCGATGCCGTTGGCCTCCCCCAGTCCGGCTCGGTCGACGAGGTGATCGACGCTCACCGGAACCTGCTGGAGCGATACCCGCCCGGCGGGATGGTGGAGGCATCGGTGACCCTGGTGGGTCACGACCTGATGTCCGACGAGCTGGTGGTGGCGGCCGCCGATCTGGCCCGCTCCACCGCAAGCAGGTTGAGCTTTCACCTCTCCCCCACCCCCGACGACACCGCCCACTACCGGGGGCGAACCGGGCATCGACCGCTGGTGCACTTGAATCGCCTGGGGGTGCTCGGTCCCCGAACCCTGGTGGGTCACGCCGTCCACATCGACGATGCCGAGGTGGAGACCCTGGTGACCACCGGCACCGCGGTGGCCTCCTGCCCGTGGGCCTACCTGCGGCTGGGCCAGGGCATCACCGAGCGCTTCGCCCACCTGGAGCTGTGGCGGCGGGGGGGCCGGCTTGCGTTGGGGTGCGACACCGAGAACGCCGGCGACGCGGTGGACGGGCTTCGGGCTGCGGCCCTGTTCGCCGGGCTGGCCAAGGACACCTCGGCCGATCCCACCGCGTTCGGGGCCCATCAGGCCTTCGAGCTGCTGACCATTGCCGGAGCCGAGGCCGTGGGCATGGCCGACCGGATCGGCTCCCTGGAAGTGGGCAAGGCCGCCGACTTGGTGGTGATCGACCGCTCCGGGGTGCAGTGGCAGCCGCCCAGCCCCGACCCGATCCTGCAACTGGTCTGGGCCGGTGGGGGCCGGTCGGTCACCGATGTCCTCATCGCCGGCCGCCTTGTCATTGCCGATGGCCGCTGCACCACAGTGGATGCCGGTTCGCTTAGAGATGAGGCCGGCCGGGCCGGGCGGCGGCTCATCGACCGGTCCGGCATCCGGCCCCGCAGCCGCTGGCCGGTGCGATGACCCAGAGTTATGGACTAGAAATAACCCGATGACCTACCCCAACACTCTCATCTTTGTTGATTTCCCCTCCAGTGACCCCGAGGCCTCGGCCACCTTCTACCGCGAGGTGTTCGGCTGGGAGGTGGAACCCCGCCCCGCGGGTGTGTTCCACCGCATCGTCCCCGGCCAGAACTTCCTGCTGGACGACGGCTCCCAGAGCCCCATCGGCAACCTGCACATGGGTATCCACAACGTGGCCAACGCCCGTCCCCACCCCCACCCCGATGGAACCGAGCCCCGCACTCCGGCCGGCGACGGTCGCACCGTGAGGGTGTGGATCCTGGTGAGCGACGACGACTCCTCCGACGCCATCATGGACCGAGCCCTGGCCCGCGGGGCCACCGAGCTGTGGCGAAACCACTACTGGGCAGAGTTCAACGGGTTCAACGCCGCTTTCAAGGATCCGTGGGGCAACACGCTGATGCTATGGACCAAGGGCGGCGACGACCCCCAAGTGCCCGACGGCTGGACCTCGGAGTAGATCCACCGTGGACGATCACGCCCCCGTGCACGACATCCACCCACCGGCCCCCCGCTGGACCCACGTGGCCCTGCGGGTGACCGACATCGACGCCACCATCGACTGGTACACCACCTACACCCCGATGCGGTTGCTCGACCGGCGCCAGGACGACATGGGTTACGGGGCCTGGCTGGGCCACGACGATGCCCCCGATTCTCCGTTCTTGCTGGTGATAGCCCAGTTCTTTCCCGGGACCGACCCATTCAAGGACTCGCCCATAGCCAGGCTGGCCCCGTTTGCCCACCTGGGCATCGAGCTGACCAGCCGCGAGGCGGTCGAGGATGCGGCCACCCGGGGCGATGCCGGTGGCTGGCTGCGCATGGCCCCCACGGACATGCCACCCCCCATCGGCTACATCTGCATGCTGAGCGACCCTGACGGGAACATGGTGGAGTTCTCCCACGATCAGGGTGTCTACGCCCTGGCCCGCCGGCTCGCCCTCAAAAAGAGCTGACCTTGCCCAGGTCCGAGCCCCGCATCCAGGCCCCGGGCCCGAAATATCCGAAACGGAGAGTTCGATGACCGATGTCATGCACGGTGTCCGCATCCTCGAGGTGGCCGAGCACACGTTCGTACCCGCTGCTTCTGCCCTGCTCGCCGAGTGGGGGGCCGAGGTCGTAAAGATCGAGCATGTGGAGCGGGGCGATGCCATGCGGGGTCTGGCCTCCAGCGGCACGGTGTCGCTGGGCAAGGGAGCCCACGTGCTGCTCGAGCACTCCAACCGGGGCAAGCAGAGCCTCGGCCTCGACCTGACCGCCGCCGCGGGCCTCGATGTGCTGTACCGCCTGGCCGGGGTCAGCGATGTATTCCTAACCAACAAGCTGCCCGGGGTCCGCGAGAAGCTTCGGATCGGCCTCGACGAGATCCGGGCCCATAACCCCGACATCATCTACGTGAGCGGCAGCGGCCAGGGCGAGAACGGGCCCGACCGGGACAAAGGCTCGTACGACTCGCTGGCCTACTGGGCCCGGTCGAGCGTCGCCGCCGCGCTCTCGCCCCCCGAGAACGACACGGTGATCGGCCCGCCGGGGCCGGCGTTCGGCGACTCCATAGGGGCCATGACCATCGCCGGGGGCATCATGGGGGCACTGTTCCACCGAGAGCGCACCGGTGAGGCCACCACCGTGGACGTATCCCTGCTCGGCGTGGGGATGTGGTCGATGGGGGCCACCATTGCCCTGTCCCTCCAGCATCAGACCCCCTGGCGGGGCCGCCCCAAGGACGCGCCCCCCGGCAATCCTCTAAGCAGCACATACCGCACCAGGGACGGCCGGTTCATCTTCCTCACCTGCCTTCAAGCCGCCAAGTACTGGCCCGAGGCGTGTGCGGTGGTGGGCCGCCCCGAGCTGGCCGGCGACGAGCGCTTCGCCGATGCCGCCTCGATCACCCGCAACGCGGCGGTGGGTACCCAACTCCTGGCCGAGGCCTTCGCCGAGCGCACCCTGGAGGAGTGGCGCGAGGCGCTGGCGGGGTTCTCGGGCCAGTGGGCGGTTGTCCAGGACACCCTCGAGGCGGCCACCGACCACCAAGCCGTGGCCAACGGGTACGTGCAGGAGTACGAGTCGGCCGCCGGGGAACCGTTCTCGCTGGTGTCTCCGCCGGTGCAGTACGGCGGCCGGCCGGCTCAGCCCCGCCGGGCACCGGACTTCAACGAGCACGGCGACGAGATTCTCCAGCGGGTCCTCGGCCTCGACTACGACCAGGTCATCGAACTGAAGATCAAGGGCGCAATCCCCTGATCGCCTTCCTGATCGCCGAAAACCAAGAACCCAACCCCCTGATCACCGAAAACCAAGAACGCAATCCCCTGATCGCCGAAGATGAAGAACGCAACCCTGACCATCGTGTTTGAGGGTCGGCACCACACCTTGGACTATGTCGCGGGCGACACGGTGCTCGAAGCCGCCCGGCGGGCCGGACTCAGCCCCCCGTTCTCCTGCGAGGCGGGCAACTGCGCCACCTGTATGGCCCTGCTCCATCGGGGTCACGTCACGATGCGGGCCAACAACGCTCTGACCCCCGATGACCTGGACGAGGGGTGGATCCTCACCTGCCAATCAATCCCCGAGGGCGATACCGTTGTCGAGTACGAGAACTACTAGCCCAGTCCAAAAGACATCGAGTACGAGAACTACTAGCCCCTACCCCAACAACCCCCGAAATAACCCCACAGGAAAAGGCCTGCCATGTCCGAATCGACCGTAACCGTCCTGCGCGCCGGCGGCGTTCTCGACATCGACACCGGCGATGTCATCGAATCCGCATCGGTGGTCGTCGAGGGCAACCGGATCAGCACTGTATCCACCGACCGGAGCACCATCGAGAGGGCCGACGAGGTGATCCACATGCCCGATCTCACCCTCATCCCCGGCCTCATGGACATGGAGGTGGACCTGGTGCTCGGCGGCCCGGGGGCGGGTCTTTCCGACCCGGTGAGGAGCGACCCGATCAAGATGACGTTGCGGGCCACCGTCAACGCCCGGCGCACCCTGCGGGCCGGCTTCACCACCGTGAGAAATCTGGGCCTGTTCGTCAAGACCGGCGGGTACTTGATCGACGTGGCGTTGAGCGAGGCGACAGAAGCCGGCTGGATCGATGGCCCTCGTATCGTCCCCGCCGGCCATGCCATCGTTCCCACCGGCGGCCACCTCGATCCGAGCGCCCAGAGCAGCCTGGCCCCGCACATCATGCCCCTCACGGTGGAGGAGGGCATCGCCGATGGGATCGACGAGATCAGGCGGGCCGTGCGCTACCAGATCAAGCACGGGGCCAGGCTCATCAAATGCTGCGCCTCCGGTGGCGTGATGTCCCAGACCGGCCCGTCGGGGGCCCAGCAGTACTCCACCGGGGAGCTGGCCGCCATAGCCGAGGAGGCTCACCGCCGGGGCCTGAAGGTGGCCGCCCACTGCCACGGCGACACTGCGGTGAACGCCGCTCTGGACGCCGGCATCGACTGCATCGAGCACGGGTTCATGATCGGCGATGCCACCATCCAGCGCCTGGTGGACACCGGCACGTTTCTGGTGTCCACCACCGCTCTGGCCGAGGACTGGGATGTCTCCCAGTACCCACCGACGCTACGGGCCAAGGCCGCTGAGGTGTTCCCCCGGGCCAAGGAGTCCCTCACCCGGGCCATCGAGGCCGGGGTGAAAATCGCCTGCGGCAGCGATGCCCCCGCCATCTGGCACGGGCGCAACGCGCAGGAGCTGGTTGTGCTGGTCAAGCGGGGCATGACGCCGTTGCAGGCCCTGCGGGCGGCAACCACCGCCGGTGCCGAGCTGATCGCTGCACCCGACCTGGGACGCATCGCGCCCGGTATGCTCGCCGACATCATCGGTGTCCCCGGCGACCCGCTCACCGATATCACCACCACCCAGCGGGTGCAGTTCGTGATGAAGAACGGCAGGGTGTACAAGCGCTAAGGAGAATCCATGCCCCACTTCCCGAAACCCGCCGAGGGGAGCTGGACCGAGCACTACCCCGGGTTGGGAACCGGGCCGGTCTCCTATCGTGACTCCTACGACCCCGACCACTGGCAGCGGGAGATCGACACCATCTTCATGAAGGAGTGGCTGTGCGTGGGCCGTGTCGAGCGACTCGGCCGGACCGGCAGCTACTTCACCAGGGAGTTCCCCTGGGCCAAGCGCAGCATCGTGGTGGTCAGGGACCGGGGAGGCACCGTGCGGGCCTTCTACAACGTGTGCCGCCACCGGGGCAACAAACTGGTATGGGACGACTACCCCAACGAGGAAACCGCGGGCTTGTGCCGTCAATTCGCCTGCAAGTACCACGGGTGGCGTTACGACCTCGACGGCTCGCTCACGTTCATCCAGCAGGAGTCGGAGTTCTTCGACATCGACAAGGACACCCTCGGCCTGGTTCCCGTGGCTTGCGATGTGTGGGAGGGCTTCATCTTCGTCAACCTCGACTCCGAACCCCGGCAGACGCTCACCGAGGCTCTGGCCCCGCTGGCCGGCGGCCTTGCCGGGTACCCGTTCGGTGAGATGACCCAGACCTACGAGGTGCGCTCGGAGATCAACAGCAACTGGAAGCTGTTCATCGACGCTTTCGTCGAGTTCTACCACGCACCGGTGCTGCACCAGCGCCAGGCGGCCGCCGATGAGGCCCAGAAGCTGGCCGGTTTTGGCTTCGAGGGCCTCCACTACGAGTTGTTCAGCCCCCACTCGATGGTGTCGTCGTGGGGTGGTATGTCACCCCCCAAGGATCCGGGGATGGTCAAGCCGATCGAGAACCTGCTGCGCAGTGGCCTGTTCGGCCCCTGGGACAAGCCCGCGGCGATCAACAACAACCAGGACCTCCCCCCGCTGGTCAACCCCTCCGGGCACCGGGCCTGGGGTATCGACTCGTTTCTGGTGTGGCCCAACTTCATGATCCTGATCTGGGAGACCGGCTGGTACCTCACCTACACCTACTGGCCCCTCGGACCGAGCAGGCACCTGTTCGAGTCCACCCTCAACTTCGTGCCGCCCGAGAACGCCAGCGGGCGCGCCGCCCAGGAGTTCGCGTTCTCGACCTTCAAGGAGTACGCCTTCCAGGACGCCAACACGCTGGAGGCCACCCAGACGATGATTGAGGGCGAGGTGGTGGACACCTTCATGCTCAACGACCAGGAAATCCTCTGCCGCCACCACCACGCCGCGGTGCAAGAGCAGGTCCGGGCCGGTGAGCGCCCGGCCGGCTACCCGTGGATGCCCGCCTCGGACCGAGAACCCCGAAAGGGACAACGATGAGCGATGCCAACAACAGCGACAACGCCCAGAGCCACGCCAACAACAGCGACACCGTCGCCGCGCTTCCCGCTTGCTTTCTGGACCTCACCCCCTTCTCGGGGTGGGCCCTCGAAACCTGGCGGGAGCGCTACGAGAAGCGCCTGGCCTCGACAATGGACGAGATGCAGGCCTTCTACGATGCCATGATGCCCCGCCTACCCCAGATCCTCGAGCACTGCGACTCCTTCGCCCTCCACGACCTGCCGGGCGACACCCGCAACTTGCTGCTGATGGTGTTCGCCCTGGGCGAGGCCTCGTTCCCGGTGGAGGCGTGGCGCCAGCCCCGCGTTCCCGACAGCGGGTCGGCCGACCTGGAGCTGGTTCGCGAACCGCGCCTGTAGCCGGAACAGCCCTCAACCCGACCGGTAGCTCCGATTCGCTTCGACCCCAATGGATCCCAAGACCTTCCGCCAACGATTGGAAGCGTGGCTCGATACCAACGCCGGCGAACTGACCCCTCCCCGGGAGGGACCCGAATCGATGGACGCGCAGATGGCGCACTACTTCCGAGTGAAGCGCGCCCTGCACGATGCCGGGTTCGGCCGGTACGGCTGGCCGGAGTCGGTGGGCGGGCTGGGAGGTTCGCCGCTGCTGCGGGCCATCGTCGGCGAGGAGATCAACCTCCGCAACCTGGCCGACCCCAACGCCTGGACGATGATCGAGGTGCTGGCCCCCACCGTCATCGACTTCGCCCCGACCGAGTTGGCCGCTAGCGTGGTGCCCCCCTTCCTCAGGGGCGAAGAGATGTGGTGCCAGGGCTTCTCGGAGCCGGACGCGGGCAGCGACCTGGCTGCCCTGTCGTGCCGGGCCACCCGAACCAGGGGTGGCTGGGTGGTGACCGGCCAGAAGGTCTGGACCAGCTTCATCCAGTACTCCCGGCGCTGCGTGCTGCTCACCCGCACCGGCGAACCGGGCAGCGCCCACCGGGGGATAACCGCCCTGCTGGTGGATGTGGATTCACCGGGCCTGAGCTACAGCCCGATCCAGACCATGCACGGCAAGCTGGATTTCGCCGAGGTCCACTTCCACGATGTGTTCGTGCCCGAGGAGCGGCTCATCGGGGAGGAGAACGGGGGATGGCGGGTGGCCATGGACATTCTCCCCTACGAGAGGTCCACCACGTTCTGGCACCGGGGTGCGCTACTGCACCGGCGCTGCTCCGATCTGGTGGCCCGGGTGGCGGCATCCGGTGACCGCAGCGACACGACGGCCGCCGCCCTGGGCCGGGCGTTCCAGTCGATCGTCGCCTTCCGCAGCCGATCCTGCGACACCCAGCACCGCCTGGCATCGGGTGAACAACTCGGTGTGGAAACCTCCATCGACAAGCTCCTCATCGCATCGGCCGAGCAGCAGCTTTTCGAGACGGCGCGTGACCTTTTGCCCGGCGTGATCGAGTTCGACGATGACCTCCCCGCCGCCAGGTGGCGCACCGATTACCTCTACTCCAAGGCCGCCACCATCTACGGCGGCACCGCCGAGATCCAGCACAACATCATCGCCCGCCGCCTCCTCGACCTGGGACCGGAATCGTGAACCAAACCCCCGATGCCGAACCAGCGTCCACAACCACACCTCCTCGACCCGGGACCGGAATCGTGAACCAAACCCCCGATGCCGACGATCTGGCCTTGCTGGCCGGTGGTTTCGAGGCCGCCATGGTTGGCGCGGCCGGGCCGGGGGAGGCCGACCAAGCGCTTTACGACCTGGGCTGGGCCGAGTTGCTCGCCGCCGCCCCCGCCCGGGGCGCGGCCACCGCGTTCAAAGCCCTGGGCACCACCGGGGCCGCAGCCGGGCTGCTCGACGACGTGGTAGCCCATGCCCTCAATGTCGCGGTCTCGATACAAACCTGCGCGGTATTCCCCGCCCCCTTGAAATCCACCGCACCGGCCATTCACCGGGGCAATCGCGTTGCCATCGATGGGCTCGTGTCGGCTCGGGCCCGGTACGCCTCCACGGCAACGGTGGCCGTGGACTGCGGCGGGAAGATCCAGATTGCCGGCCTGGATACCTCGCTGCTCCCCCTATCCACCGCCGCGGGGGTGGATCCGGGGCGGGCCTACCACCGGGTTGCCACCCGGATCACGGCTGATCAACTCGAGTGGCAGGCCGGGGGCGGCACCTGGGACTCAGCGGTTGTCGCCGCTCGAGTTGCCCTGGCCCACCAGCTCCTCGGGGGGGCGCGATGGATGCTGGACGAGGCCTGCCGGCATGCCCTAAACCGGGTGCAGTTCGGCCGGCCGGTGGCATCGTTCCAGGCCATCCGGCACAAGCTGGCCGAGTCGCTGGTTGAGATCGAGGGGGCAAGCTCGGTGGCCGAGTCCTGCATCCACAACCCCCACCCCCTGCCGGCGGCGCTGGCCAAATCGCTGGCGGGCCGGGCGGCGCGCACCACCGCCACCCACGCCCAGCAGGTACTGGCCGGGATCGGCTTCACGGCTGAGCACCGTTTTCACCGCTGGCTGAAGCGGATGCTGGTGCTGGACACGCTGTTCGGCTCGGCCAACTCGTTACCGGCCGAGATCGGCCGTCACCTGCTAGCCCAGGAAACCGTGCCCCGCCTCATCCAACTCTGATTGCCACCCAGCGCTGATCCCCAACCAACTCTGATTGCCACCCAGCGCTACTGCCGCCCGATGGCCTCCAGGTAGATCGAACGATCCACCACTTGGTCCTCGGGATAGGGCTCGTCGTACTCGACGACGGTCACACCCGCTTCCGCGAAGCTGATGAATGCCTCCTGGGCCCGGGTCGCTGTGCCCTCGCGGATCTCCCAGTCGAACAGCAGAGACGGTGTGGCCCGAACCGCGTCCGGCTCCCGATCAATGGCCTCGGCGATGGCTTCAACGATCTCGTCGTTCTGGTGGTAGTCACCGGTGAGGTAGGTGTTTATTGTCCTGATGATCGCTCTGTGGAACGCCACGCAGGCATCCCGCTTGGTCTCACGGCACGATGGGCCGCCGAAAAGACCGCCGATGGGTTCACCCGGAGGCTGCCCGGTGACGAACACGAATTCATCGGGACGATCCACCAGTGCCCCCCACAGCGGATCCAGGATCCATGCCGACTGAACGGCGTTGTTCTCCATGGCCAGGATCATGTCGGTGGAGGGAATCTGCTCGGCCTCCACATCCACTCCGAACACCAACCCGGCGGGCTTCAGCGCCTCGGCAATGGGATAAGCGATGACCGAGCTGAGCCCGACGGCGGAAGCCATCTTGGTGCCCTCCAACTCGGCAATGTCGGGATTGGACGGGTCGGAGAAAACGTCGGCGCGGGCCCATACCCCCGTCTGGGGAACACTGTTGTCACCGGCGTTCGGGGGGAAGAAGTTGGCACTCACCCACCGCACGTCGAAATCGTTGTCGATGGCGTTGAACACCGCCGCTTCGATGCCACCCACCCCCAGATCGATCTGGCCGGTACCGATCTGGGGCAAAGCATCGGAGAGCCCGAGGTTGATGAAGTTGAAATCAAGGTTCTCCTTCTCGAACTCACCCAGGGAGTCGGCCAGCAGAATGGGGGCTATGAACTCCAGCTTGAAGGACGAGGAGAAGTTGATGGTTTGACGCTCCGCCAGCGGGATCGCCTTGGGATACCCGGGTTCGCACCGAGCCACCGGCCGGCCGACGGCCAGGATGGAGGGGTCAACCTCGGCCCCCTCACCACAGCCGGCGAACGGATCCTCTTCAGCCGGTTCCTCGGGGGCCGGCTCCTCGGTTGCGGGTTGTTCGGTTGCCGGTTGTTCGGTTGCCGGTGCGGGGGCGGCATCATCGCCCTCGTTCCCCGAGTCGTCGTTTCCGCACGAGGTGGCCGCAAGGGCGAACACCACAAAAATGGTGAGCAGCGCGGGCCATATCCCTTTGCCTCGTTTCATTTCCATCCTTCCTTTTGGCAAATTAAATGCCTTGGTTCGTGTCGAGCCTCCCAACCCGTGGCGAAACACCATGAAACCGGTCTTGCTCATGCTATTGGCTGGCCTTGATCGTCGTTCGACCACGGGCAGGCGAGTTTTCCGGCGAACCGTACCAGAGCAGAAAAGACAACACCAATGACGGCCACGATCACAATTCCCACATATGTCTGTTCGATCAGGCCAAGGAGCCGCCCCTGGTTGATCACGTAACCCAAACCTTCGCCCCCGATCACGAACTCCACCCCGACGATCATCAAAACCGCAACCCCGGCCGACAGGCGAAGGCCAACGAAGATCGAGGGCAGGGCTGCCGGCAGCATGACGTGACGAAACAGCAACCACCGACCCGCCCCGAAGCTGGATGCCGCTTCCCGGTAGGTTTCGGGCACGGCCATGACCGCGGCCATCGCAGAAAGCCACACGAAGAAGAACACGGTGGTGGCAATCAGCGCGATGATCGTGGTCTCGCCGAAGCCGAAGATCGTCAAGTAGATGGGTAGGAGCGCGAGCTTCGGTACGGTATACAGGGCAATGAGCGTGGGCTCCCCGGTCTTTCGCATGAGGCGGAACATTCCCATGCCGATCCCGAAGGACAAGCCCCCCAGCACTCCCCACAAGTAACCCCAGAGGATTCGCCGAACGCTGATCCATGCATCCGAGGCAAGATCACGGTCGGCGAAGAGAGTGCGGGTTTTGGCAATGATCTCGGTGGGCGACGGGTAGAGCCGCCCGTCGATCCAATCCAGGCCGGATGCCACCTGCCAGAGACCTATCAGTACTGCCGGAAACGCCACGGCAAGCGTGAGTTCGATGCTTCGGCGGCGGCGGCTGGCCCTTCGAGGCATCCGCTCCGCCGGTCCCGGCTCGCGAACAATTCGCTCGGCGTTCTGCCCCGAGTTGGACGGTAGTGAAGATCCTGCCATTGAGGGCCCAGCCGTTGAAGATCCAGCCGTGCTCATCGGCCTTCCCTCGAATCGGCCATCTCGTCGTGAACATCGGAGAGGTAGTGCTCCACCTCCCCCTTGAGGTAATCCCACAACATGGCCCGAAAGCGGGCAAACTCCGCGGAATCGCGCAGCTCGGGCTTGCGGGGACGCTCGAAGGGGACCTGAATCGAAACCAGCACACGTCCGGGGCGGGAGGTCATCACCACCACCCGGTCACCCAGCATTATCGCCTCTTCGAGGGAGTGGGTGATGAACAGCACAGTCCGCCGGTCGGCTTGCCAGATCGCCAGCAATTCGTCCTGCATCAACTGGCGAAGCTGAGCGTCGAGGGCGGCGAACGGCTCGTCCATGAGCAAGACCTCGGGCTCGCCGGCCAGTGCCCGAGCAATGGCGACACGCTGGCGCATACCCCCCGAAAGCGTGGCGGGATAGGCGCGGGCAAAGTCGGATAGGCCCATCATTTCCAGCCATCGCCTGGATTTCTCCAGGGATACCTTCTTGCTGAACCCTTGAACCTCGAGCCCGAAGCTCACATTTCGCTCCACCGTCTTCCAGGGGTAAATCGAATAATCCTGGAAGACCACGGCATAAGGGATCGAGAACTGTCCCGAGCTGCGTACCTCCACACGCCCGCTCGTGGGCCTGACCAGCCCGGCAACTATCCGAAGAAAGGTAGATTTGCCACACCCCGAAGGGCCGACGATGCAGAGGAACTCGCCGTCGCCCACCTCCAGGTCGAGAGGTCCGAGCGCGTGCACGGGGTTTGCGGTTTCGGCACCGAAAACGCGCTCAAGGCCAACGGAAGAGATCTTTGCGTTCGTTGAGGCTGGCTCGTCTGCTCTCACATAGGCCTCCGGTGGTTCGGCACAACAAAGATAGGCAAAGATAGGCAAAGATAGGCCTTCGAGCCCGGCTCCGGACCTAGGAGTTCATCAACTCCAGCTCGATGCGCTCGGCCATGACGGCTTGGGCCCATTCGATCTTGGCGGGCAGGTGCTCGGTGGGGAACAGGCCCTCGGAGGGGCGGTAGCCCTTCAGCACTTGCTTGGCAATGGTGTCCTTGTGAACTTCGGTGGGGCCGTCGGCCACCCCGAAGGTCGGGGCCATCATCCACATGTTGGCCAGCGGTGTCTCGTTGGACATACCCAGCGAACCGTGGATCTGCATCGACCTGAAGATCACGTCCATCAGCACCCGGGGCGTGGCCACCTTCACCCCCGCAATGTAGAGGCGGGCCTTGGAGGTGTCGGCCTGATCTATCTGCCACGCGGCGTGCAGCACCTGGAGGCGGAACTGCTCGATCTGGATCCAGGAGTCGGCGATCATGTGCTGCACCGCCTGCTTCTCGGCCAGAAGCGTGCCCTTCGTCTCCCGGCTGAGGGCTCGCTCGCACATCATGTCGAACGCCTTGCGGGCCGTCCCCACCGAGCGCATGGCGTGGTGCACCCTGCCCCCGCCGAGGCGGGTCTGGGCGATCTTGAACCCGGCCCCCTCGGGACCCATGAGGTTCTCGGCCGGGATGCGACACTCGTTGAACCGCAGGTAGCTGTGGCTGCCGCGCCGCTCGCCCCCCACCCCCACATTGCGGACCAGCTCCAGACCGGGGGCATCGTGGGGCACCAGCATCATGGACGACCCCCGGTACACCGATACATCGGGGTTGGTGATGACCATCACGATAAGGAACTCTGCCCTCGGGTAGTTGGATGCGAACCACTTCTCGCCGTTGATCACCCACTCATCGCCGTCGCGGTGGGCAGTGCAGGTGAAGTGGTTGGGATCGGACCCGCCCTGGGGCTCGGTCATCGAGTAGCACGAGGAGATCTCCCCGGCCAGCAGTGGCCTCAGGTACTGCTCCTTCTGCTCGTCGTTGCCGTAGTGGGCCAAAATCTCGGCGTTGCCCGAGTCGGGGGCCTGGTTGCCGAACACCGATGGACCGAACGAGGACCGGCCCAGGATTTCGTTCATAAGCGCCAGCTTCACCTGGCCGAACCCCATGCCCCCCATCTCGGGCTTCAGGTGGCAGGCCCAAAGCCCCCGATCCTTCACCTTCTGCTGGACACGGCGCAGATGGGTCTGCACCTCCTCGTCGGTCTTGTCGAACGGCGACCGCCCCCGAAAGTAGTGGTCGAGCGGCTCCACCTCGGTACGCATCAGCTCGGTGAGCCAATCCAGGTGGTCCTGAAACTCGGGGTCGGTGGAAAAATCCCAGGCCATTCCCCGACCCTAGTGTCCAGGAGCGACACTGCGGGTGCTGCGCAGGCTCCTGAGGGGCCGAACACCAGCCGGGCACCTGGCCTCTGCAACAGTGGAGGCGGCCGAAACGCTGATCTGGTTGACGGAAGGCAACGCCGACAATGATCGAGTACTGGCAGAGGTACGCCGCGAGCTGGCCGTGGTGGACCCCTCCCATTCCAACAATGTCTATAACGAGATGGACCTGCTGCCCGACAGCAAGCTCAGCGTGCTCGGGCCGGTGAGGGTGCGGGTGCTGAACACAGTCGACATACCAATGATAAAAGGACCTGGAACCCACAGGTCCCTTTCTATTGTTGAGACCTGATGAGTTTTAGATCAGGAATATTGTTGAAGTCCCGATCATGAGATGCCAAGGGGCATTTGAGCATCAGAGCCGTGGCAGCTATCCAGGCATCAGCACACGCCAACTTGCGCCCCGCTAATTTTTGTATACCCCTCAACTCTGCACAACGCATGACTAGCTCTTCGTTAGGCCATATCACGGAGTACTGTCCAAGATTACGGGCTAGATCATTCATTCTCTGTGCACCCCACTTCCCGATCTTTGCCCCATATAATAGTTCTTCCCACGTCTGAAAGGAGATACACGGGCTCATCCCTGTAATTTCAGCCATGTACCATCCAGCCCGGCTATCGTTCTTGAAAATGAAGGATACTACGCTAGTATCAAGTACAATATTACCCATTATCGAAGCCTACATGGCTTGTGGTAGCTCATCATCCACATCACGGGCTCGGTGAATGATATCGATGAAGTCATCCACATCAAATGGTTCACTTGTTGTTATGACCGCTTCGGGATTGAACACCTTGTCTCGTGCCTGCTCAAGAGCAGACTCAATATCAAACGGTTGATCCGAGGACCTCGTGTGATCGATCCGGTCGACCGAAACAGTGATCCACTCTCCACTATCGTTGAATCGTCCAGTTCCTGATACCTCTACATACTGAGTTGCAAGTTTCTGCATCAGGACATCCAGCGAAGGGTCAAATCTCAAATTAACATATTCGCCAGCCATATCATATAGTCGAGCCGTGTTCTTTTCCCAGTTCACCTCTTTCAGCCAACCATACAATAAGGCTACTTCAGGTGAATTCGACATTTGCTTCACAGAAGTCTCCCGCTTGAATTGCAGTCTTCGATTCTCGCTGGCATCACCTAGCCATACTGAATCTACTTCCGATGACAGATCAGTACAGATTGCGCGCAGTTGGTCAACGGCAGATGGGGGAACAGATCCGGCACCGTTCCCGTCACTGTCAAGGCTCAAGATTGCTGCCAATGCCTGCGGTCCGACATTGTCGTCCCACAGTCGTTCCTGCTTGGGAGGCGGGAGCTCCAACTCGACAACCAGCGACCCTAGTGTGATCCCGCACAGATGCAATTCGCTCCCTTCGCGAACGGACTTCGAGGGACGACCTCGCTGCGGAACATCCAGGTCCGACAGGTGCTCGACCGTGAGCCGTACCGCGGCCTGCACATGGCGAAGGGTCTTCTGAAAATCCTCCAGCGGTACACCACTATGCGTGCCTGGGCCCTCGAAGGTCACGCTCAACGTCCTGGGCACCATCAGTCCCTCCTCTAACCCGCCGGACCGCAAGGCTACATCAAATAGGGCGTGCTGTCCTCAAGGGATGGGCCGACCCGATACCGTGAGGGGTGGCCCGGCAGCCGGCAGTTAGGGAGCAAGCAGTGCCCGATATCCAGGTTGAACAGTTTGAGCATATTGTCATCGTCACCCTCGATCGGCCTCCGGTGAACGCCGTGAACAACGATACCTTCGTCCAGATCCGCGAACTGTTCTCGAGCCTGGGCGACGACCGGGAGGTGAGGGCCGCCATCTTTACCGGAGCGGGGCGCAAGGCATTCTGCGCCGGGGCCGATCTGAGCCCGGCCGTTAACCGGCCACGATCCGAGCGCCATCCCCAGGAGCTGACCGACCCCGGGCACCTGGCCCGGGAGGCCATGTGGGCCATCATCGACTGCGCGGTTCCGGTAATCGGGGCCATAAACGGACCCGCCCTCGGCGCGGGCCTGGCCCTGGCCGCGTGCTGCGACATGCTGGTGGCCTCCGAGAACGCCGCGTTCGGCACCCCCGAGATAAATGTCGGCCTGCTCGGGGCCAGCGCCCACCTCTCGTTGATGATGGGCCGCCACAAGGCCCGGGAGATGTTCTTCACCGGCGAGCCGGTTTCGGCCACTGAGATGCACCGGATCGGTGCGGTCCGCACGGTTACTGCCCCTGAAGCTCTCCGGGAGGCCGCCCTGGAGCTGGCCCGCCTGCTGGCGTCGAAGAGCCCGATCGCCCTCCGCCTGGCCAAGGAGTCCATGAACCGCACCGAGCATCTACCCCTGCGTGAGGCCTACCGCACCGAACAGGACTACACCGCCCGCCTGTTGCGCTTCGAGGATTCCCGCGAAGCCCGCCGGGCCTTCCGGGAAAAGCGCGACCCCGAATTCAAATGGGAATAGGGATCAGCGCGGCGAACTGCAAAGGCGACCAACCAAGAACAGCAACCAATATCTTCAGAACAGCTTGCGGTTGTCCCAGTTGAGCATTTTGCCCACCGGGGTCAACTCAAATTGTGATCCGCACGATCCGAGCGTTTCGCTACACCTACGAGCGGGACATTCACTCCTATCTTGATCTGACCCGCGAGAAGCTGATATTGCAAGATCCGCTATCTCCCATCGGTTACGGCAAGGGAGCGTCTTGCCTGGGTTCTCGTTACGCTCTGCGCTGCGCCACGCCGCGCTCAGTTCCCTTCGGTGCTGCGCAGCCCACTCAATTACCAGACCCGTCGCTCTAGGAGTAAGGCAACCCCCGATAACAGCAAGACTATCGATATCTATGACCGCCCGATAGCTGCCGTATCTGGCGTGGAAGTGAGGTGGCGAATGGTCTCCGTAGTACATCTGGATCACAATTCCGTAGAAGCGGCAGAGTTCAGGCATCCGCTGGGATGCCGCGAAGTGTCGGCATGTACTCTTCTATCGAGATGCCTGTAATCCGCAGGTAGAGCGCGTCGGGGCACATATCAATGATGTCTCCCCAACAAATGGCTCCCCCAGGTCCGATATGTACGCTGGCAAAGAGTGACAGGTCGTCCCAGGCTTTGAATACGCCACGGCCCGCAAAGTTCGATAAGTCAACTTCACCCTCTACCCCATCGGAGTAGCGGAGCCATATTCGGTACGGATCACACGCCCGCACAGCGACGGGTCTTGCCAGCGTCTCAATATCAGCCATAGGCAAACACTACTCCACCAACGCCTGCACCCGAACGTCGATTTGCTGCGGCGAACTGCAAAGGCGACCAACCAAGAACAGCAACCAATATCTTCAGAACAGCTTGCGGTTGTCCCAGTTGAGCATTTTGCCGACCGGGGTCAACTCGATGGTGGCATTTAGGTTCTTGCGGTAGTAGTCCCTGGTTGGGCCGGGCATCGCGTCCTGGGCGGTCCGGTACGGGGCGTACTTGTCGTCGAGGGCCCTACCGATTCGCTGGGCCAACTCGTCGGAGGGCTCGATCACCCGGCCGGTGCACTCCATATGCACCGCTCGCAGATCGGCCCACCGCTCCCCCGACTCCACCAACAACGAGCAGCGCTGGTCGTTTCGGATCCGCACCACCTTCTTGCCCCGGGTCACCATGTAGATCCTCCGATCCAAAACGACGTACCAGACGGGGAGGGCCACCGGCCGGCCGTCGGCCCTGAGCGTGGTGAGGATGCCGTTGACCGAGGTCTCGAGCATCTCCCAGCACTCCTCGGGCGACATCCGCACCGTGGGCCCGGCCCGACCCTCAGCCATCACCCACCCCCAGGTTCGGGGTCTCGAACTCGGTACCCCCGTAGCTTCCCAACATGTGCCGGTTCAACGAGTCCAACAGTACAACCACAACGTTGGATGGTTTGCTGTTGGATGGCTCGCTCACAACGTTGGATGGTTTGCTGTTGGATGGCTCGCTCACAACGTTGGATGGTTTGCTGTTGGATGGCTTGCTCAACGGCTCGCTCACAACGTTGGATGGTTTGTTCAACGGCTTGTTCATGAGTCGCCTGCCCCGCTTGTGGATTACCTACCGGCCCCCCACGCTACTCTGATGGGCCGATGCGGGTTTGACGATACCCGCGACAGTCGGGGGGACTATTTGGACAGCGAGCAGACCCGGGGCGAATCCCAAACCGGGAACGGAACCCCGAACCCGGACGAATCCCAAACCCGGGACGAAACCATTGATGCTCTGGCTACGACGGTGCTCGAGGGTGAGGCTGCCCGGCGCGATGCCCATAAGGCCGAGGTGCTGTTCCCCGATGACCTGCTCCCCGGCGTGGGCGGCGAGGAGACCACCCTCAGGGAGGGCCTGCTGAAGGGGGGCTACCGGACATTTCTCGTGCTACTGGCGCTGAACAGCCTGGACGAGCTGGAGAACAGCGCGGTCGCCATCCTGGGACCCGACATCGGCAGGAGCTTCGGGGTGAGCGACGGGGCCATAACCGCGATCAGCACCGCGTCGCTCATGTTCTTCGTGCTGGGGGCCGGGCCGATGGGCTGGATGGCCGACCGCTTCCGGCGCGGCCCCATCGTCGGGCTGGCCAGCGGGGCGTTCGCCGCCTTCAGCGCGCTGTCGGGAGCGGCGGTGAACGCCCTGATGTTCTTCTTCGCTCGGTTCCTCACCGGAATGTCCAAGGCCAACACCATCACCGTGCATCCCAGCATGCTGGCCGACACCTACCCCCTTCAGACCCGGGGCCGCATGTTCGCCACCAACGCCGGCGTGGGGCGTGTGTTCGCGGCCCTCAGCCCGATACTCGCCGGGGGCATCGCGGTGTGGATGGGCGGCGACGACGGCTGGCGCTGGGCGTTCTACCTGCTCGGGTTGCCCACTGCCGCCCTCGCGGTGTTCGCCTTCTGGCTGCGGGAACCGCCCCGGGGCCAGTGGGAGCAAAAGGAAGTGCTGGGAACCGGCCTGGTGCAGAACGACAAGATGCCCATCTCGGTGGAGGCCGCCTTCACCCGTATCTGGAACATCGACACCATCCGCAACATGACCATCGCGTTCGCGGCGATGGGCTTCGCCCTCTTCCCCGCCGGCTCGATCCAGTCGTTCTTCCTGGAGGAGGAGTTCGGCCTCGACGCCCTGGAGCGCGGCCTGGCCGTGGCCCCCGCGGGCATCGGGCTGATGATGTTCCTACCGGTGGTCGGGCGCCGATTCGACGCCACCTACCGCCAAGATCCCGACCGGGCACTGAGGATGATCGGCGTGTTGCTGGTGCCCATCGGGGTGCTGGTACCGATCCAGTACGCCATGTCCGATCTCGCCCTGTTCATGGTGTTCGCCGCGGTCAACTCCACCCTGCTGGGCGGGGCCTTCGCCATGGTACAGCCCGCCATCCAGGCGGTGTTCCCCTACCGCCTGCGGGGCATGGGCACTGCCTTTTTGACGTTCTTCATGGTCATGGTGGGCGGGGTGGGCGGCAGCATCATCGCCGGCTTCCTCCAGAACGAGCTCGGCGAGCAGACCGCCATCACCCTCATCACCGCCTCGGCCATGCCGATCGGGGCCTACTTCGTGCTGAGGGGGGCCGGGCGGCTCCGCCGTGACCTCTCCCTGATCGTCGCAGAGCTCCAGGAGGAGCAGGCCGAGGAGCGCCGCCGGGCCGAAACCGATCCCGAGGAAATACCGGCCATCCAGGTGGCCGACGTGGATTTCAGCTACGGGCAGGTTCAGGTGCTGTTCGACCTCGGCTTCGAGGTGGGCCGCCAGGAGACGCTGGCCCTTCTGGGCACCAACGGAGCGGGCAAGTCAACCGCACTCAGGGTGATCACCGGCCTGGTCACCCCCGAGCGGGGTGTGGTGCGCCTGCACGGTCAAACCATTACCTTCGCCACCCCCGAGCAGCGGTCGGCCATGGGCCTGCACATGCTGCCCGGAGGGGCCGGGGTGTGGAGCGACATGTCCATCAGCGACAACCTGCTCATGGGTGCCTACGCCTACCGCAAGGACTCCCACGACCGGGACCGGCGCATCGAGAAGGTGTTCGACCTGTTCCCGAATCTGGCCAAACGACCCGGGGAGCGGGCCGCCAACCTGTCGGGCGGGCAGCAACAGATGCTGGCGTTGGCCCGGGTGATGCTGCATGAGCCCGAGGTGCTGATAATCGACGAGCTGTCGCTGGGACTGGCCCCCGTGGTCGTGCAGTCGCTGCTGGAAACCGTCGAGGGGCTCAAGGCCCGGGGCCAGACCATGATCATCGTGGAGCAGTCGCTGAACGTGGCGCTGGCCATCGCCGACCGGGCCGTGTTCCTCGAGAAGGGGCAGGTCCGTTTCGAGGGTCCGGCCCAGGAACTGGCCGAACGTGACGACCTGGCCCGGGCGGTGTTCCTCGGAACCGAGGGCGGTTGATGGAAACTGCATCCAACCAAATAGACGACCCAGTACTCCAGTTCCTCGGAACCGAGGGCGGTTGATGGAAACCACCGCTCTGCCCATGGTCGGTGTGTGGATCACCCGCCAGATCGTGTTCGACGGGGTGGTAAACGGCCTGGCGGTCGGCCTGGTGGCCATGGGGATAGTGCTGATCTACCGGTCCACCCGGGTCATCAACTTCGCGGTGGGCAACATGGGCATCATCGCCGCCTCGGTCCTGGCGCTGCTGGTGCTGAACCACGGCTGGGGGTTCTGGCTGGCGCTGGCCCTGTCGCTGCTTTTGGGCACGCTGTTCGCCGCCGCGGTGGAGCTCACCGTGATCCGCCGCCTGTTCACCTCTCCCCGGGTGATCGTGCTGGTGGCCACGGTGGGCATTGCCCAGCTCGCTCAACTGGTGGTTCTGCAACTTCCCGACATCGAAACCGCCGGGCGGAGCTACCCGGTGATGATCGGCAGAACCTGGGAAAGCGTCCTGAACACCGGGATACGCATGCGAGGCCCGCAGCTAACCATTCTCATCGTGGTGCCGGTGCTGGCCCTGGTGCTGGGCTGGCTTCTGAACCGCACCACGTTCGGCAAGTCGGTGGCGGCGGCGGCCGGCAACCCCGAACTGTCCCGCCTGTCGGGCATCAACCCCAAGAAGGTGTCCACCTTCGTGTGGATCATGGCCGGGCTTTTGGCCTCGGTGTCCATGATCCTCTTGTCGGGGTCAACCCGCGGGGTCTCGGGCCTCATCAATCTGGGGTCGTTGACACTGGGCAAGGCAATGGTGGCCGCCGTGCTGGCCGGCATGGTCTCGTTCCCCCGGGCCGTGCTGGCCGGGGTGCTGATCGGCGCCTCCGAATCCCTGCTGCGGTTCAACTTCCTGAGCGATCAGGGGCTCATCAACTTCGTGACCTTTTTGGCCGTTCTGGTGGCCGTTTACTTCCAGAGCCGCAGCCGGGGGGAGACCGGAGCCTTCGCCTTCGCCCCCAAGATGCGGCCGATCCCCGAGCGGCTGCGGCAATTGTGGTGGCTGCGGCACCTGTCCCGGATCTCTCTGGGTGCCCTGGCGCTGCTCGCCATCGTGCTCGTGCAACTTCCCGGCATCACCGACCTGCCTTCACGCCAGCTCCTGTACGCCACCGTGCTGTGCTTCGCGGTGTGCGGCGTATCGGTCACCATCATCACCGGCTGGGCCGGCCAGCTATCCCTGGCCCAGATGACCTTCGCAGGCATGGGGGCACTGTTCGCCGCCGGCCTCCACCGGGGCCTGTCCATGGACTTCACCGTGGGAACCGGGTTCCTGCCCGGCGATGCCCTGTCGTTCGACTTCTTCGACATCCGGTTCGAGACCGGCGGCATCCCGTTCATGGTCGCCATCGTGCTGGCCGGCTTGTTCTCGGCGCTGGTGGCAGCGGTGATCGGGATCGGGTCGTTGCGGGTCCGCGGCCTCCACCTGGCGGTTACCACGTTCGTGTTCGCGCTGGCCGCCCAGCAGTACCTCTACCACAGGCCGTTCTTCTCGGGGGGCAACACCTCATCGGTTTCGTTCCGCCGGGGCGAGCTGTTCGGCCTGGATCTTGCCTCCCAGAAGCGCTACTACTACGTCTGCCTGGCTTTTCTGCTGATAGTGGTGATCATCGTGAGCCGGCTGCGCCGCTCCGGCACCGGCCGCACCATCATCGCGGTGCGCGACAACATCGACTCGGCATCGGCCTACACGGTCGGACCGGTTCGCTCCAAGCTGTCCTCGTTCGCGCTGGCCGGTGGGATCGCCGGCCTGGGAGGGGCGCTTCTGGCCGGGCTGGTGCAGAACGT
This sequence comes from Candidatus Poriferisocius sp., assembly GCF_965202595.1. Lineage (GTDB taxonomy): Bacteria > Actinomycetota > Acidimicrobiia > Acidimicrobiales > Bin134 > Poriferisocius. The sequence goes on along the minus strand of NZ_OZ241836.1, from coordinate 539,998 downwards.
GCCGCTCAGCGAGCGCTTCTTCCAGGTGGGTGACTCCCTGCAACTCGTCGGCATGGTGGTCATCGGTGGCCTGGGGTCGTCGGTGGGCGCGGTGCTGGGGGCGATCTGGGTCTACGGACTTCCCAACCTGTTCAACAGCTCCGAAACCGTGGCCCTGTTCTCATCCAGCGTCGGGCTGCTGGTGGTGCTCATGTACTTCCCCGGCGGGCTGGTGCAGATCGGCTACAGCGCCCGCAACGCCCTCATCGTCCTGGCCGAGCGGCGGCTCGGTCCCGCCGACTGGACCAAGACGGTGAAAACCGTGCCGGTGGCTCTGAACCGTCCCAGGGACCCGAGGCCGGCCACCGATCCCATGCTGGGCGGCCGCGACATCAGCGTGCGGTTCGGCGGTGTGGATGCGGTGTCAGGGGCCACGGTGCTGGTTCGTCCCGATGAGATCGTGGGCCTCATCGGCACCAACGGCGCGGGCAAGTCCACCTTCATGAACGCGGTGGGGGGCTACGTGCCGTCGAGCGGCCGGGTGGAGTTGCTGGGCACCGACATCACCCGGCTTTCCGCGCCCCGGCGAGCCCGGGCCGGGCTGGGGCGAACGTTCCAGGCCGCCGCACTGTTCCCAGAGCTGACGGTGAGGGAAACCGTGCAGGTGGCCCTGGAGGCCAGGGGCCGCACGCCGCTGATCAGCACCGCCCTGCACCTGCCCCGCACGTTCGCCCTGGAGCGGCGGCGGCGGGCCGAGGCCGACGAGCTGATCGACTTTTTGGGTTTGGGCCGCTACGGCGACTCCTACATCAGCGACCTCTCCACCGGCACCCGGCGCATAGTGGAGATCACCGGGCTTTTGGCCCTGGGGGCCCGGGTGCTGTGCCTCGACGAGCCCACCGCGGGGGTGGCCCAGCGCGAGACCGAAGCCTTCGGGCCGCTCATCGTGAACATCCGCCGGGAGCTGGGTGCGGCCATGTTGATCATCGAGCACGACATGCCCCTAATCATGAGCATCAGCGACCGGGTGTACTGCCTCGAAGCCGGCCGGGTGATCGCCGAGGGAACCCCTCCCGAAGTGCGTAACGACCCCCTGGTTATAGCCAGCTACCTGGGTACCGACACCCGGGCCATCGCCATCAGCAACACCTAACGCCTGCTAACGCCTGGACCGCGAGAAGTAATTGTAAAAATACGATAACCAACTACGAAAACGCGATGACCTGTCACGCAGTTCTTTTATTTCTGAAATTATCAATTCTCTTGTTTTTGGGATCAACATTATAACAATGTACATGCCAATAATGCCGAATGGTAGCAAGAGTAAACGTTGAAGAGTTCCTGCTGTAAACAGTTCAATCAACATCGAAATGCTATCAAACACAATTGCTACCAAAAAAATAATTGCTATTACACCCCAGTAACCTTTGGGCCACATTTTAGCCAGAGATTTGATTCCAGAATGCTCAAAGGCATATGGGTGCTTATCAGGATATGCTCTTACCCATAACAGCCGGGACAAGATTACGCAAAGCAGACCCATGATGATAAACAGTGGAGTCAGCTTGTAAGTCCGTACTTCAAATACAAGTCTGACAACTACTAACACGGCTAAGAACGCAAGTATTACCACCCACGATGCGGCAGCCAGTAACCACTTGGAGTGCCTGGCTTCGCCCATGTCAATCATTGGCAGTAGCCTCTATCATCTGCTTTGTGTTTGCATCCCACATTCATAGGACACAAAGAAAGCATAACACCCCTTACAGAAACTGACAACCAAATCCTCTTTCAAAAGAGGACAACTTTTATGTCCTCTTTTGAAAAACACCTGAACCCAGGCATCTTCGCCTGTGTGTCTAGGCATCCTTGATGGCGCTGGCCACTGAACCGCTGGAGTAGGTGATGCCAACCAGGAGGACGGCGGCGGCCGTGGCGGTGAGACACCGCAGCGCGGCGACGAGTCCATGGTCGATGCCGGTGGAACGGGTGGCCAGGTGAACTGCGGTGGCTACGCAGAACGCGGCCACCGCGGCAATGGAAATCTCGGCCATGATCACCAGCTTGGCCGACCGTGGGCTAGCCCCCGTCAGCCGGTACAGGGCCAGTTCCGACCGGCGCCGGGCCATCGAACCGAAGACCACCACCGCCACCACCGCGGCCGCACCGAGGGGTAGGAGCCTGGTGGATCGGTTGGCATAGCGATGGGGCAGGGAGTCCTCACCCTCGGGAACTCGGGTGAAGCGGGACAGGTCGGGGGGCCTGCTACCCCCGGCGGCCAGGGAGGCCACCGCCCGCTGAACATTGTCATCCACCCAGGGGGCGAACTCGACCACGCAGCTCTCCACCTCACCGGTCCGGGCCCGCAGCAACCACAGGCCGCGGTCGCTGATCACGCCCAGCCGGGTGAGATCGGCCACCGCAATCTCCCCCGCAGCCCGAGTCACGGCACCATGGGGTTCCATACCGGTTAACTTGGCACCAAGCCGGCTTCCGGTGGTCAGTCCCAGCCGGTCGGCGGCTCCCCGACCCACCACCGCTATGGTGCCCGGCGGCGGCTCGCGGCCCGACAGCAGCACGGCCAAAGACGGCGAGAGCTCCCCGGCGGCCAGTTCCGGTCCCGCAGGGGTGCGGGCGGTGATCGCTCGAGCGTTGCGATGGGATATCGTCCCGGTTCCCAGAACCCCGGTGATGGTCGACAACGCGCCACAGGCTTCCCCGGAGACCGTGGCCCCCTCATCGGAGGCAAGGGCAACCACAACCCATGCCCCCTCGTGCTGGAGCCTTTGTTCGCTGCGAACCAGTGCCTCCACCTCTCGCTGGTCGGCGTGGGCCGAGAACCAGTACACCAGCGCGAGAACCGACACCAGCACAGCCGCAGAACCCGGCGATGCCACCAGGTTCCGAATGGCCTCGGCCCCCCACGCCCCCGGCTTCCATCTTCGTAGCGGGTCGGTGGAGCCGGGCGACGGGCTCATCGGCGTTCCCCGATACGGCCGTCGCACACCTCTATAACCCGGTCGCATCGCTCGGCCAGGGTGAGATCGTGGGTGGCCACCAGCAGCCCCTGGCCGTAGTCGGAGCAGCATCTCAACAGCACATCGGCCACCGCCTGCGAGGTGCTGAGGTCGAGTTGGCCGGTGGGCTCGTCGGCAAAGATGAAGGGAGTCCGGCAGATGACCGCCCGCAGGATGGCGACCCGCTGGCGCTCACCGCCGCTGAGGCACCGCAGCGGTGACCGGGGGGACAGGCCCAGGCCGAGTACCGGCAAGAGCCGCACAACCTGTGAGCGGTCGGCTCTACGAACCCGGCCCCGGGAGTTGGACACCAGCAGCACATTGCCGAGAACCGACCGGCGGGGCAACATGGTGTCGGCCTGGGGTATCCACGACACCAGCGAACAAGGATCGCAGGACTCACCCTCGTGGGTGGCGATCACCCGGCCGCCAGTGGGCGACTCGATACCACCGAGGATGGACAGCAACGTGCTCTTGCCCGATCCGCTGGGACCGATAACCGCAACCGATTCCCCCGAACCGACCTCCAAGCACGCTTCGCTGAGAATGGGCGAGGCAGTGCGGGGCGGATGGTAAGAGGCTGACTCGAGACCGATCGAGCTACCCATCAACTTCCATTCCCCCGCAATTGGCCAGATCCAGGGCAGTGGGATTGGCCAATACTTCATCCAGGCTCGTACCGGAGATGTAGACGATCCCGGCCTCCCCCCCGACGATCACCGCTCCATGAACGTTGCTGTGCTTATCGTACACGCAGGCATCGCCCCGGGCCGACTGCTGCACTGCGGTGACCGGCACCAGCGAGGCTGTTCCCAGCCGCTTCTCCACCCGCACATTCAGGTCCGGCACGCCGGCATCGACTGCTTCTTGCAGTATGGTCAGCGAGTTGGCCGGCACCAGCCCATCTTCCGGTAGTGGAAGCTCCAACCCGTTCGGGAGGATCACAGAGGTGTTGGCCCAATCCGAGATCGGGCGGGACAAGCCCACCAACCTCGCATCCAGTAGCTCTGGGCTAAGGGTGAACCCGATGGTGCGGCCCGCAACCTCTTCGCCGGCCCGAAGGTTGACTTGACCGGCAACCACAGACCTCTTCGGTAGCCAGACGATTCTTGAAGGGTCGAAGGAGTCGGTGTTGCCGAGGTTGTGGCGCTGGTTGAACTGCTGCACCGCCTCGGCAACAACCGGGGTGAAGGTGGTGTTGTCGGCAGTTTCCGCCGGCAGATCTCCCGCAGCAGCAAGAGCATCGGTTAGCATCGCCACGTCATCGCCCGAGTCTCCCGCCTCCAGAGCTCGGTGGAATGGTGCCGGGGTGTGCAACCCCACCAGTGGTGCCCCGTCAACATTGAGCAGCGCAGAACCGGATGGCACGGTGTAGCCGGGCTGGACCAGCACCTCCGTCACCAAACCCGAGGCCGCCACCCAGAGCACCTCTGGCCGGCTCCACTCCAGCTCCAAGGTGGCGAAGGTCGTGATTGTTACCTCTTGCCGATCAACCGCCACAACCATCGGCGCCGGCTCAGCATCCTGAACCAGCGGGCTCTGGGAACACCCCGCCAGCCCGCTAGCAGCGAATACGGCCCCAAGCAGGAACCAGGCCCGGCGAAAGGTCAACGGACCTCCTGAGCCTCATCCCAACAATCCGATTCCCGGCTCAACCACTCATCGCTACCATCAAGCTCACCGAGCTGCTCGACACAATCCTCAAAGGCCTTATCCACAGCCTCCCGAACATCAGGCGGCAACCGCTCCTGCCAAGCCCACTGAAGTGCCACAGCCAGAAAGTTTATTTTTTCACATGTCCGATATATCTTATCATCAATATCAAAATATTTTTCATACTCTTCTGGGCTTAAAGTTGGCCGTTCTACAGGTGGTGTCCAGTCCTCTTCTGCATACCAGGTAAACTTGTATTTGTTACCTGCAGAAGACCCAGAAGGGTATAGCTCAAAAGCAGGGTTAGGAATACCGTTTTCTGCCATGCACTCTTCAGTTTTGATGCCAGCCTCCTCCAGCTCAGAGAGATCAACAAATCCATCAGCCAAAATCTCTCGTTGATGCTTGGCAATCTCTTTGTCAAGCAGCAACTCGGCTATTTCAGCTTCGCGCAGACGTTTCTCGTCGATGTCCACAGTCCTCTGCTCTGGAGAGCCCAAGCAGCCAACTGTCATTGTGACAGCAATGACAGAGGCAAGCAGTCTAGCGGTACACACGTCGACAGAGTGCTGTATGGCGCTTTTCACAACCGCCTCCTACAACCCAATCAGTCCCAAAACCTGTATCATCACAACCCTACCTTTCTGAACTTCATGCCTCTCGGCACTTGCACTCCCCTGCCTGGGGAATACGAATGAACATAGCCCCCCTATTGGCAGAACACAACCAAAAAGCTTGTCAAAAGAGGACAACTTTTATGTCCTCTTTTGACAAAAGCACACCCCAAGCCCCTACGCATTGAGAGGGTGGATGATGTCTCTACCCGTCCGAACCGCATGACCTGAGCAGGGCAGGCTGCACCGATGGAGCCTGGGCAGGCCGCACCCGGGCAGGCCCGCTAGGGAGGCCGCACCGCTGCCCAGCCACACTGTCGGCGCTGTCCATTTCGCTCGCCCTCAGCGACCACCAGCGAGGGTTCAGTGAGGCTCCTGCGGAGGTGTGGAGCCATGGAGGGTGTAGAATTGGCACCATGCAGCTCAGGCAAGAGCAGCTCGGCATCGTTCTCAGGCACGCTAGATGGATCCAGTGGCAGGCGGCACAAATCTCTGAGGCGCACGATCTGGGGCACGGGCCTGGCGAGCATACCGATAGCGATAGCGAAAAGTTTCGCCGCCAAGCCCGCGATGTTTACGAGTTGACCTTGCCCCCGCACCAGGTGGAGCTAATTGCTGAATCGTTTGAACACTGTGCTGGCTTGATGGAGTTAATGCAGCCCGACAACTCAGTGACCGAAGAATGGAACACGATTATCAGCTACCTCCGCTCAATCTCCAAAACTTCGGCAGGTGATTCTGGTCACCCCATGGCCGTAGAGTGGGTAGGCTCTATTGGTGATCGCGACAGAGTTTAGTGTAGATGGTTTGGGCGGGTTGCCATTGGTGGATTCTGCGGGGCATGGTGTTGATGAGGTCTTCGATGATGGCGAGGCGTACCGGGCCGATGTTGAGGTTGGTGCTTTTGGGTAGCCAGCGTCTGAGTGTGGCGTTGTTTTGTTCGTTGGTGGGTCGTTGCCAGGGGGATCGGGGTTCGCAGAAATAGACCTGTATGTTGAGGGTTTTTTCGATGTCGGCCCATTTGGCCATTTCTGTTCCTTGGTCCCAGGTCAGGGTTTTGACCATTTCGGCGGGTTGGCGTTTGAGTGCGGCGGTGACGGCTTTGGCGGTGTTTCGGGCGTCGTAACCATCACATAAAGGCACTACCAGGGTGTGGCGGCTGGTGCGCTCCACCAGGGTGGCTACGGCTGATTGGTTGTTCGCACCGATTATCAGATCACCTTCCCAGTGGCCCGCCTCGGCTCGGGTGTCGACTATTGCGGGGCGCTGCGCTATGGGCCGGAAATCACCCAGCACGGAGCGTTTCGCCTGCTCACAACGGCTTCGGGGTTTGCGCCGCCGGCGACGGCGCACCAGCAGTTTCCAGCTATCGGCTGCTAGGCCGCTGCGTCCGCTGGGGTCGTAACACGCCCGGTAGATGGTTTCTGCGCACACCCGCAGCCCTTGTTTGCGGAGAGATTCTGAGATCGCATGAGGGGACCAACGAAGCGCCAACAACTCGGCCACCGCGTCGGCCAACACCGGATCTGTGGCCAACTTGGATGGGCGAGGCCTCAAAGCCCGCACATCGGCAACGGCTTGGGCCGCATCGGCCCGATACACCGAACCACCCCCGTTGCGCCGCAACTCCCGCCACACCGCGGAGCGGCTCCTGCCCAACCGGCGGGCCATCTCAGCTGTCCCCACCCCCATCCCAACCATAGTCTCGATGCGGGCACGCTCGCCCGCACACAACCTCTGTGCCATACTGGAACACCTCCACCGGTGATTCGCCAATGTTTCTGATCGACCATCATGGCCGACCTGTCGCGATCACCGGTGGAGCCTTCCGTCTTTCGAGGGTTCCGAGATCAATGACTGCATGCTGGAGTTGGTACGCTACGAGGAGTTGGCCAAGCTATTTCACCCTGAATTGGTAAACAAGCTGCATAACGCTGCCACCGTCATTGTTCGATACTGCCGATTTGACTCACCATTTGTTCCTGACGACTTCCAACTTGCCTGCTTGCAAAGGCTGGCCAATGGTGAGCATTACGCGGATATCGCTAACCACATGAGATATTCCAAGCGCCAAATACAACGCAAACTCACCGACCTGTGGAATCAGCTTGGTGTGGACAACCCCACCCAAGGCTTAGCCATCGCGGTGGAACAAGGTTGGGTAACAATTCCCAGAGATACCAACCAGTAAGGTCTCATTAGCCAGCCTGGAGGTCAGCCTCTTTCATTTTCTTGATCTGCACTTTCCTGCCCACTTGTAGGCGGGAGTGCAATCCACCCATGCTGCACTGCGAGGGCAACCCCCTGCACCTGGGAGCCGACACCGAGGTGCTTCCACATGGATTCGAGACGGCGATACATATTTCTTGCTGACAGGTTGTAGCGTTCGGCAAGTTCTTCCACTGGCACCCGATTAGCAAGTGAGATGATCCACTCGAGTTCTATGGCATTGGGCGTAGCAGGCAAATTGGCTTGGCAGAAGCTAACCACAGCCATGGCTGCGGACTGCAACAGAGTGACTCCCTGAACATTGAGCAGTTCGGCGAACAGCTCGTACCGCAATACCGCCGGCAATGTACCACTGATGCTGGCGCGCCCTGCTTCCGGGTTGAGCGAAGCAACATCGGATGCTTCGGATAGTGCTTTACTGGTGGTGTGCAAAAACTCGGTTATTATGCTCCATTCGGTTGCGGTCGGCTCCGGGACTGTTGCCCCCTCCATGTAGTTGGCCATGTAGTTGGCAACCAACTTGCTGGCATCGGCTATGCCCCGGCGGTACGCGGCCGGAAAAGCCTCGGCATATACCGGCGCTGCCCGCCGCTGGAAATCAAGCGACCAGGGTCGTGCATGCGGCCCCGGACCATGGCCCAGCCGATGGGCCTCGGCAATGCACTCGGTAAAACGGACTGTCCTCACCGCGAAGGAATTGATCGAACCCAGTTGCACGCTGTCGATTTCCACCCGGCCATACTATGCCACCACCCCCCAGCTTGACGGTGAGACCCCGGCCCCGAACCGCTCATCCTCGATGCAACCCCGGCGACCCGGCGCTGTCCACCAGGGTACGGCGCACAAATACCGGTGCCCGACCACTAACCTCGGCCCGTGGATCTAGGAATAAGCGGGCGGCGAGCCCTGGTCGCCGCGTCCTCGGCCGGGTTGGGGCTGGCAACTGCGATGGCGCTGGCCGAGGAGGGGTGCCAGGTGGTGATTAACGGCCGTGACCCCGACCGGCTCGACGGCGCATCCCGCAGCGTGCCCGGTTCCATCCCCATAGCCGGCGACGTGTCGGGATCAGCCGCTGCCATCGAACTGGTGAGAGCCGCCACCGAGGCTCTGGGAGGAATCGACATCCTGGTTACCAACGCCGGCGGGCCGCCGGGAGGGGACTGGGCCACCATCGGCACCGATCAATACCCGGCCGCCCTGGAGTTGAACCTCATGTCGGTGGTGGCCATGACCAAGGAGGCTGTCCCCGCCATGCAGGACCGGGGCTGGGGCCGGGTGCTGGCCATCACCTCGGTGTCGGTGCGCCAACCCCTGGACATGCTCATCCTGTCCAACACTGCTCGTGCCGGGGTCACCGGTTATCTCAAGACCATGGCCAAGCAGGTGGCGGCCGACGGGGTGACCGTCAACTCCCTGCAACCCGGCTACCACGCCACCGACCGGCTCGCCCAACTCTTCGGCGACCGGATGACCGACCTGGAATCCACCGCCGCCACCCGAACGGTGGGCAGCCCCACCGACTTCGGCCGCATCGCCGCCTTCTTCTGCTCCGAGCACGCCCGGTTCATAACCGGGGCTGCCCTACCGGTGGATGGCGGCCTCTACGCCGGACTTCAATAACCGAAGATCAACCCACGAAGGAGCAACCAATGATCCGCCATGTTGTCATGTTCCGCTTCCGGAACGATGCAGATGCCACCCAGCGCCGGGCCGTGCGAGATGCCATTGCCACCATGCCCGGGGCCACCGGGGCAACCGAGGCCTATGCCATCGGCCCCGACCTGGGTCTGGCCGAGGGCAACTTCGATTTCGCCGTTGTCGGGGATTTCGCCGACGAAGCCGCCTACCTCACATACCGCGACCACCCCGAACACCAAAGGATAGTCTCCGAAATAATCCGCCCCGCCATATCCGACCGAGCCGCCATCCAGTACGAGATACCCCAACCCCCCAAGCCCGACTGACCAAACCCGCCGTCCGCATCAATAGGTTTATTCCAACAACTGAACCAAATATATACTTTTACAAACCCTGTCTTAAAAGTAGATAATAGCATATACCCTGAACTATATATCATCAACAAAATACAAAGCCTCTATATCTTCACAAGTGGCACCTAGCAAGCTAGCTGGGGCTTATATATGTGACTAGCCAAACTACTGTTGACCTGGGGAATTGGGCCACAGAGAAAGTGTCGCTTGTGTTGGTATAATAGTAAATATGGAGAATAATAAATCCTCGGGTAAAGGGCCGGGACGGTCGGGCAGGAAAGGCATTTCCTTGCCTCAATTTTTTCGACTCTTTCCCGACGATCAAAGTGCAGAAGCTTTTATAGAAGCGGCGCGGTGGCCGAACGGTGTGGCCTGTCCACGATGCCAAAGTGAACGGATCAGTCGTATAAGAACCCGCCAGCCGATGCCCTTTCGGTGTAAGGACTGCCGTAAGCATTTCTCAGTGAAGACCGGCACGGTGATGGCCGACTCAAAGCTCTCCTGCCAGACATGGTTGTTAGCCGTGTATTTGTTCAACACCGGGTTGAAAGGTGTGTCTAGTATGAAGTTGCATCGTGATCTTGGGGTGACGCAGAAAACGGCGTGGCATTTGGCGCACCGGATTCGTGAGGGGATGAAGGTTGACGATTTCCTGTTTGTCGGCCCGGTGGAGGCCGATGAGACCTATGTGGGCGGGCTGGAGCGCAACAAGCACCAGCACAAACGGATGAAAGCAGCAGGCGGCCCATCGGGGAAGGCTATCGTCGCCGGTGTGAGGGAGCGGACAACGGGTCGAGTTGCTGCCGGTGTGGTGGCTGACACCAAAGCTGCTACCTTGACCGCCGTGGTCACCGACCACACTGAGAGGGAATCTGTGGTGTTCACCGACGAGGCCCCCGGCTACCTGCCGTTGAACAGGGCCGGGTACAAGCACCACGCCGTTACGCATTCGACAGGTCGCTGGGTTGATGGGATGGCCCACACGAATGGGCTGGAATCCTTTTGGGCGTTGCTCAAGCGCGGCTATCAGGGCACCTACCACCACATATCGCCTGAACATCTCCACCGCTACATCGCTGAGTTCCAGCACAGGCACAACGAGCGTCCCAAGAACACGATTCAGCAAATGGCGGATGCGTTCTCCATGATGGAGGACAAACTACTAACCTATGACCGTCTAACCGCCGAGGGGGTCCAAGCGAATGCAGCCTGACTATCCCACAGAGGAAGAACTAGCGGATATGCTCCGAGCCGTGCTCATCATGCCACCCGACGCTGTGGACACAACCGATTTGGAGGATAGCGTCTAATGCGGAAATTATATACAAAGCTAACCACATCTGTTTTGACCAGGGCTTTTCTCTCTAACCAGTCAAAAAAATCCCAGGCCAGATGTAGTTTGGCTAGTCACATATATAAGCCCCAGCTAGCTTGCTGACCAGGTTCGGGATAGGTGAGGACATATTCTTCCAGCACTCCTTTGGCAAAATGTGTTGCTGCCTCTGTGTACTGCGAAGCCAGCCGGGCCAGATCCTCGGTAGAAAGATGCATCTGTGTCAACTCGGATTCATACGATCCTGCTTGCCTCCATATGTATATAATACCCAACAGGTCTTCAGGTATAACTGCATACCGGTGAGCCATATGCTCTGGAATTTCCTCTGTTAGGTCAGCAGAGGAATGTGTACGTGCAAATGGCTTTCCAGACATTGATACAAGAGCTTTGAGCCCGTGCTCGATGGCCATTGCACCACTTGCACATATTTTTGCCAACCTCTCTCGCCTCAAATACTCCAACCCCCACTCGTCGTTTTTGAAGCGTGCTGATTCTTCACGCTCCCTGGCCTTGTACTTATCTTCAATCTCTCGTAATGCTCCACCCATGTCACCCAGTTTCTCATCAGTTTCTTTCTGCTCGGAGTCGGGCATTCCTATTTCCTTTTCCCAATCTATCTTACCCCCGGGCTTATCAAGCAAAATCCGGGTGGTTCCTGCTATGCCGCACTCGAAGGAGTTACCAACTGCTTCGGTGCGGAGCTTCCATTCGGGACGGTCGGTAACCAGCAGATCGATCTCGTAACCCACGCACTTCCGAGCTGCGAATTTCAAGTCCTTCCACCGCTGGTAACGTGTGGAGTAGTCAAGATCGTCGTACACTGCCACCAGATCAAGATCGCTGCCACTGCCAGCTACGCCCTCAGCAACCGACCCGAACAGCAGCACTGCCCCAACACCGTATTCGCCAACGAATACCTGAGCGACGCGCTTCGCATCCTCAAGGGTAGGCACATCGCTGGCCTTCAAAACAGCGGCGGTACCCATGTGAGGTATTGTACCATCGGCTCCAGCGGAGGCGATACAGGGCTGGCGGCATGCACCATTGGTCCCTGTGGCTTGCCGACGTGGGCCACGACCGATCAAGGGCAACACCTGTGGGGGATGCCCCTGCGTGGAGGCCCGTTGTTGCTTGCGTTTTATCTGACCGCAGCTCCGGGAGTAGCTTTTTCCGAGCGCATCAACCCGAGCGCATCCAAAGGGGGGAAATGAGCACGCAACACTTCGGGGCTTCCGGCAGCAACGGAACCGGCGACCTGCGGATAGCCATAATCGGGGGCGGTCCGGGTGGGTTGTGCGCCGCCATCCGGCTGCGCCAGGAGGGGTTCGAGAACTTCACCGTGCTCGAGAAGAGCAGCGGCGTGGGCGGCACCTGGTACCACAACCGCTACCCGGGCTGCGCCTGTGACATCCAGTCGGAGCTCTACTCGTTCTCATTCGAGGTGAACACCGAGTGGACCCGCCCCTACGCCCGCCAGCCCGAGATCCTGCGCTACATGGAGCACTGCGCCCGCAAGTACGGGGTGCTCGCCCACTGCCGGTTCGGCGACGCAGTGAGATCGGCCCGCTGGGACGAGAACCGGGCCACCTGGACGTTGACAACCGAGTCCGGCACCGAGGTGGAGGCCGAGGTGGTGATCAGCGCGCTGGGAATGTTCAACGACGTGCCCCTGCCCGACATCGAGGGTTTGGGATCCTTCGAGGGCACCACCATTCACTCGGCCCGATGGGATTGGGACCACGACCTGGCCGGCGAGACGGTGGGGGTGGTCGGCTCGGCGGCCAGCGCGGTGCAGCTCATCCCCGAGATCGCCCCCGAGGTGGGCCGGCTCCATGTGTTCCAGCGCACCGCCAACTGGGTGCTGCCCAAGGAGGACGACCCCTACACCCCCGAGGAGCTGGCCGCCCGCCGGGCCGACCCCTCCATGGTCGTGACCCGCCGCAACGAGCTGTTCGAGCAGGTGGACAGCGGTATGGCCTTCAAGGATCCCAACCGGCGGGCCGAGATGGAGGCGCTCGGCCGTCGAGCCCTGGAGGCGGTGGCCGACCCCGAGCTGCGGGCCAGGCTCACCCCCACCCACATGTGGGGGTGCAAGCGCCCGCTGTTCCACAACGAGTACTACACCACCTTCAACCGCCCCAACGTGGAGCTGGTCACCGACCCCATCGAGCGGATCACGCCCCGGGGGATCCTCACCACCGGCGGCACCGAGCGGTTCATGGACACCATGGTGCTGGCCACCGGGTTCTCCACCACCAAGTACCTGTCGGCCATCGAGGTGGTGGGCCGGGGCGGCCTGCGCATCGAGGATGCATGGAACGACGGTGCCACCGCCTACATGGGCATCACCACCAGCGGATTCCCCAACCTGTTCATGCTGTACGGCCCCAACACCAACAACGGCTCGATAATCACCATGATCGAATACCAGGTGGAGTACGCCCTGGCCCACATCCGGCGCATCGCCGACCGGAAGCTGGCCTGGGTGGACGTGAAGGCCGAACCCATGGCCCGCTACAACGACTGGGTTCAGGAGGGCATCGCCGGAATCGAGCCCTGGCATGCGAGCTGCAACGGCTACTACCGCAGCCCCAGCGGTCGCATCGTCACCCAGTGGCCCCACAACATGACCACGTTCAAGAACCAGACCGCCACCATCGACGAGGATGCCTACGAAACCCACGAGACGGCGGCCCTGCCGGCGAGTTGACCCGGTGGGCAGGAAATACCCAGCGGTCCGGCGGGGTCACAGCGGGCGATAGCAAACCTGCGATAACCAATCGGTCCGGCGGGGTCACAGCGGGCGATAGCAAACCTGCGATAACCAATCGGGAGGCGATAACCGGTGAATGAAGAACCAATGAGCGGGCGGCTGGAGGGGAAGGTGGCGCTCATCACCGGCAGCGCCCGGGGGCAGGGGGAGGCCGAGGCCCGCCGGTTCGTGGCCGAGGGGGCCAGGGTGGTCATAACCGACATCAGGGACGTGCTGGGTGAGCAGCTTGCCGTCGAACTGGGGCCGACACCTTCTACCAGCCTCTGGATGTCACCCGCGAGGACGACTGGAATACCGCGGTGGCCGCCACGGTCGAGCGGTTCGGCAAGCTGGACATCCTGATCAACAACGCTGGTACCGGGGCGTTCGGCACCCTCGACGGGCTCGATCTGAAAGCCCACCACGAGATGATCGACATCAATCTCCACGGCGTCTACCTGGGCATGCGAGCAGCCAAAGCCGCACTGGTGGCCACCGGCAACGGGGCCATCGTGAACATCTCATCCATTGACGGCATCGTCGGGGTGCTGGGCATGACCAGCTACGCCGGCAGCAAGTTCGCGGTCACCGGCATGACACGCTCCGCGGCCATCGAACTGGGACCGCTGGGGATAAGGGTCAACTCCATCCACCCCGGGGTGATCAACAGCCCGATGGTGCAGGAGGCCCCGCCCGAGACCAGGGCCCGCCTGGACCGCCTAATGGCCATGCAGCCCATCAAGCGCATGGGCGAACCCCACGAGATCGCCTCCCTGGCCCTGTTTCTGGCCAGCGACGAGGCCAACTACATCACCGGTGCCCAGTTCGTGATCGACGGCGGACACCTGGCCGGCCCCTGGCGAGAACCATTCGAGGAATAACGCGGTGCCTGAGCGATACCACCCTGGGCGGGGTGAAGATGAAACGGGGCGACTGGGTGGAGGTGGGTCTGGCCTCGGCCAACCGGGACGAGGCCCAGTACGACGACCCCGAGAGTTTCCGGCTCGACCGGCCCGACATGCTCAACCACGTGGCCTTCGGTGCCGGTGCCCACATCTGCCCCGGGGCCAGCTTGGCCCGCCTCGAAGGAGTCACCGCTATCGAGACCCTGCTTGACCGAGTGGCCGCCCTGACCCCACTTGCCGGGTTCGAGTACCCACCGCTACCCGCCAACCTCACCTACGGCGACCTCCCCGCCCACATCACCTGGCGCTGATGAACCGCGTTCGATCAGGAGTTAGCAAAGTTCAATGTAGGTTTTGCATCCCACTCCATCATGAGCGAAGAAATAACAGTTTCCCATGGGCGGCTCAACTGCTCTCCAATAGAATATAGAGAATGGTTTGCGAAAGGTATTATATCTCTGAATGAACTAGATTCAACGACGCTCCTCAGATCAATTCTTTGAAGTACCTTTTTTGTGATCGGCCTCTTTGAATCTGTAAAAACTATTGCCTGTAGCATATCTGACACTATCTTGCTGGAGAGAAGAGCGTAACATAATGCTGCATTATGGGAATCATCAAATGAAAGAATATAGCTAGCATCATCTACAAGGACTGGATAACCTTCAAATGAACCTAAAAGTGCAAACCTAGCACTCTTGTGGAGACCAGAAACCGCAATTTTGAATGGGGCAAAAGCATAGTCACCTATACCAAACATGGAGAATCTTGGCTGTTTGTTGTATAACTTGGACTTACGCCCATCAAGGATTTTAGAGTTTTCCATAAGATATATCCACAATTTAGGGGCATCATACTTGAGGTGTCTAGTATCTTCACCTAATTTTTGTTGTGTTACAATAACATACTTATTAGGCTGCAAACGTCCACAAAAAATATCACTACATTTGAGTAGTGGATAGACATATTTGTCCTCCAACTCATACCTACGTACAGTGTCAAGATTTACTTCCATTACCTTTGCAGCGTCATGTTTTATTCCAGAACGCCACTCAAGTGGCGAAACCCCATCTATTTGCTTTGCTAACTTGTACTTCGCAGTATCTGAAATTAGTTTCCCATTTATTGATATCATTTGCTTTATTGGTTTTTCAGATATGATGTCCGGGTACACATCACATTCATATTTCGGATTCTCATCATACTGTGCAACAAATAGGCAAGCATCTACACTTACATTGAAGTGTTTTTTTGCATCTATCAAGCGGATCTCATAGCCAGAATAATGCAAATTAGATTGTTCAGCATACAGAAGTATATTCCTGGCAACTTGTGTTTTTACTAGAAGTGCGATTGTAGGCTTTTCATGCTCCAATTCAATCATAAGCTTAAGAAAAATAAACTCTGCAATATCAAAATTAGAAGAACCTGTAATTGCTGAAAATCCATCAAACCCTTTTATATTTGATTTAGTAGGTAGGTTCATTGAACCTAGCATTCCGAGCTGTGAATTTGTAATCCAGGGAGGATTCCCAATAACTAGAAGTGAACCCTTCTGTTGCCATATAAGCTCAGTATTTAATTTCATGTGGAATATATTACCTTGCCTAACATCAAAACCAGCAGATCGAGCCTTTGCAACATATGCAGAGTTTACTTCAATGCCCTGCCGTTGAATGTGGTCACCTAGAATGGTGGAAGATTTGAGGAAATTGCCAACTCCACAGGTTGGTTCAAGTATTCGCTTCCAGTTTTGATGCCTAAATATCTCTATGATTTGTTGTGTAAGGTCAAACGGGGTCTGGAAGTCCCCCCATTCATCTCTAGCCACTTAGATTCTCAACTCCCTCCAATTCCTCGGATGAAGCTTTTTCTATAGCCCTAGTATACTGTAGTCTCCACTGAAGTGCATTAGAGATTGTGAGCCAACCTATTCTTGGTCTGTCAGCCATCAAACGTGTCGCTAAATTTCTCCTTCCAATATAATCTAATGGGAGATTACGCTCTTCAATAAAAGCATCTAAGTCATCAGCATTTGCCCCAGAATCTAACAGCTCACAAATGCCTTTTGTTGTCTGAAAATCACCAGTATACAGCTTATCAATAAAAATTACATGTTTTATTTCTAGCTTTGCAACCTTATCTGATGCAATATCAGTTTTCTCATATACAAATACCAAAAGGTGGTAACCAAGGCCATATACCTTTTGATCTGCGCTTATAAATGGACAGCTTGATTGTGGTTGCCGTATAGAAGTTACCTTAATATCTACACTAAGTTTTGGAAAATCAAGTCCTTGTGCAGAATTGCCAGCTTGAAAATCAAAGCGCTTTGAAACATATTCAACAAAAGCCTTTTCAACATATGACCCTACAGCCTTTCCATCAGTAACTCCATATAGAGATGAAATAGAGGTCGATGTTAGTTCAGTTGAAAATTGTTGAGCTGAGATCTTCAAGGCAGCGAGGTTGAGTGAGCTCTTCATCAGTGACATATCTCCAACCATATCAAGCAGGTTCCGTGACTTCATCGGCAAAATCACTCCATACAATGTATTCATTACACAACATAGTCAAGGCACTGGACTCATCTTCAGGGGGTTCCGGGGCCGCGTCCGCCCCGTCATCGGCTCCATTCACTGGAGGTGGGAAGGCTCCACCGGTGATCGCGACAGGTCGGCCATGATGGTCGATCAGAAACATTGGCGAATCACCGGTGGAGGTGTTCCAGTATGGCACAGAGGTTGTGTGCGGGCGAGCGTGCCCGCATCGAGACTATGGTTGGGATGGGGGTGGGGACAGCTGAGATGGCCCGCCGGTTGGGCAGGAGCCGCTCCGCGGTGTGGCGGGAGTTGCGGCGCAACGGGGGTGGTTCGGTGTATCGGGCCGATGCGGCCCAAGCCGTTGCCGATGTGCGGGCTTTGAGGCCTCGCCCATCCAAGTTGGCCACAGATCCGGTGTTGGCCGACGCGGTGGCCGAGTTGTTGGCGCTTCGTTGGTCCCCTCATGCGATCTCAGAATCTCTCCGCAAACAAGGGCTGCGGGTGTGCGCAGAAACCATCTACCGGGCGTGTTACGACCCCAGCGGACGCAGCGGCCTAGCAGCCGATAGCTGGAAACTGCTGGTGCGCCGTCGCCGGCGGCGCAAACCCCGAAGCCGTTGTGAGCAGGCGAAACGCTCCGTGCTGGGTGATTTCCGGCCCATAGCGCAGCGCCCCGCAATAGTCGACACCCGAGCCGAGGCGGGCCACTGGGAAGGTGATCTGATAATCGGTGCGAACAACCAATCAGCCGTAGCCACCCTGGTGGAGCGCACCAGCCGCCACACCCTGGTAGTGCCTTTATGTGATGGTTACGACGCCCGAAACACCGCCAAAGCCGTCACCGCCGCACTCAAACGCCAACCCGCCGAAATGGTCAAAACCCTGACCTGGGACCAAGGAACAGAAATGGCCAAATGGGCCGACATCGAAAAAACCCTCAACATACAGGTCTATTTCTGCGAACCCCGATCCCCCTGGCAACGACCCACCAACGAACAAAACAACGCCACACTCAGACGCTGGCTACCCAAAAGCACCAACCTCAACATCGGCCCGGTACGCCTCGCCATCATCGAAGACCTCATCAACACCATGCCCCGCAGAATCCACCAATGGCAACCCGCCCAAACCATCTACACTAAACTCTGTCGCGATCACCAATAGAGCCTACCGTGTCTCGTCAGCCATTTCCGAAGGCTACCCACCACCTATGACACTTCCAAGGATGCTGTAGCTGGGGTCGCCGCGGTTGGGGTGGGGTACGAGGAGGGGGACCCCTGCGGTTGGTTCCGTGTCGCCGGGATCACCTGGGGCGGCGGGGTCGGGGGCCGGATTGGTCCACGAGGAGTCCGTTAGGTACTGGCGGTGGTCTATGGCCCAGTGGCCGTGGCGGCATGACCACCGGTCCAGATACCGGCCGGTGGTCATGATGTTGAACCGGCCCGAACCGGTGTCGGAGGTGCGCAGGCGCACCGTGACGTAGGCCTCGCTGGTAGCGGTGTCGCCGTCCAGAGCGATGAGGATGTTGGTTACCTGGTGGGAGGTGAACTCCATGCCCCGGTGCACCTCGCACACCCAGTCGATGAAGCCACGACCGCTGCCCTCGTAGATACCGCTGTAGAGGGCGGTGCCGTCCGGGTGCCAAACGCCGTACCCCAACTCGGTGTCGATGCGATCCATGGATCGGCAGTAGCGGTACAGCGCTTCGGTAATCGCCTGCTTGGCTTCCAGGTCGGTCATACGACCCATTCTTGCATCGGGGTCAAGAGGGCGGGCAGGCAGGGATCGTTTCTATTACCGTTGGGGTCCGGGCCGAGCAACGAACCGGCCCGCCTGGAGGAACCCGATGAACCCCGACGACCTCATCTTGAGAGGAACCCGATGAA
Source organism: Candidatus Poriferisocius sp. (assembly GCF_965202595.1). Lineage (GTDB taxonomy): Bacteria > Actinomycetota > Acidimicrobiia > Acidimicrobiales > Bin134 > Poriferisocius. The sequence continues at coordinate 521,093 of NZ_OZ241836.1, read as the reverse complement.
CCCCGACGACCTCATCTTGAGAGGAACCCGATGAACCCCACGACCTCATCTTGAGAGGAACCCGATGAACCCCGACGACCTCATCTTGAGAGGAACCCGATGAACCCCGACGACCTCATCTTGATCAGCGTGGACGACCACATTGCCGAGCCGGCGGACATGTTCGAGGCCCACGTGCCCGACAAGTACAGGGAGCACGCCCCCCGGGTGGTTACCGACGAGAACGGCCGGGAGCAGTGGTACTACGGCAAACTCCCCGGCCGCAACCTGGGGCTGAACGCGGTAGCCGGCAAGCCCCGGGAGTACTTCAACCTGGATGCCAGCCGCTACGACGAGATGCGACCCGGCTGCTACGACGTGCACGAGCGGGTGCGGGACATGAACGCCGGAGGCCAGCTCGCCGGGCTGAACTTTCCCAACTGGACGGGGTTCTCCGGCCAGGTGCTCAACGAGGGGCCCGATCCCGATATCAACGAGGTGATGATCAAGGCCTACAACGACTGGCATGTCTTCGAGTGGGCCGGTGCCTACCCGGGTCGTTTCATCCCCTGCGGCATCCTCCCGCTCTACGACGTGGACCGGGCGGTGGCCGAGGTCGAGCGGTTGGCCGAGAACGGTTGCCACGCGGTGACATTCTCCGAGAATCCGGCCGCTTTGGGCATGCCGTCGATCCACTCCGGTGCCTGGGACCGCCTGTTCGGGGTGTGCAGCGACCTGGGCACGGTGCTGTGCTGCCACCTGGGATCGTCTTCGCGCGGGGTGGGGGCCTCGCCCGATGCCCCGGCCGGTGTGCAGATGACCCTCTCGTCGGCCACCACCATATCCACCCTCGTGGAGCTTCTGTGGGCGGAGTTCTGGGACCGATTCCCCGGCCTCAAGTTTTCGCTCACCGAGGGAGACATAGGCTGGATCCCCTACTTCCTGTGGCGGGCCGAGCACGTGCAGGATCGTCACTCGGGGTGGATCCAGCACACCTTCGGAGCCGCCGGTGGTCCCGCCGGTGTGTTCCGCAACCACATACTGTGCTGCTTCATCAACGACCGCATCGGGGTGAAGCTTCTCGACGAGTTCAACGTGGACAACCTGAGCTGGGAGTCGGACTACCCCCACTCCGACGGAACCTGGCCCCAGTCCCCCGAGTACGTGGCCAAACTGCTCGACGGCCTGCCCGAGGATGTGGTGGCCAAGATCACCCACCGCAACGCCATGCACCACTACCGGTTCGACCCCTTCGCCCACCGCCCGACCGAGCGGTGCACCGCCGCCGCTTTGCGGTCGGAATCCCCCGATGTGGATGTTGTAACCCGGGTGGGCCGCCCGGCCGACGAGCGCGACCGGAAGATATGGCACCAGATCACCACCGGTGGCTGGAGGCGTGACTAACGGGGATCCCTCCCCCCCTTCACCGCGCCCGCCCCTCCCCCGCCCAGCCGGTGCCCGCTCAGCCCGAGAAATGCCCCACCACCACCCGCGAAACCCGCTCAGCGGCCGCGCCGGTGGTTGGCGATGGTGACGGCAACGGTGAAGCGCTTGTGGCACTGCTCCCTGATGTAGAGGGCGGACGCGGAGTTCATGGAGCGGGCCGCCCGGCGGGCCTTGCGGTCGAATACGTCGGCCTCGGCTCGTATGGCAACATCGGTGGGAGCGGTATCCACCCGGGTGGCGAGCCCTCGCAGTAGCTGAACCTGGGTCCGGACGAACTTCCTCGAACAGGTACCGGCATCATGAGCCGCCGCGATGGCCTGCCACACCTCCTCGTAGGTATCGGCGATGTCGTCGAGCACATCCGGCCCCAGGCTTGCGGGAAAGGCCTGCAAACTGGTCTCCGGCAACTGCGGGTGATCCGAGAATAAATACAGTCCCACCCGCACCGGGGCCATACTACCCAGAGCGGTGGCCACGCAGGAGAAGGCCAGCACCATGGCCACCAGCATGATGGCGACCAGCAGCCCCTGATGGAGCGAGTCCATGATGGCGACCAACAGCCCCTGATGGAGCGGGTCCGGTTCCGGCGTGCCCGCGCCCCGAAGCGGAACCGCAGTCATACCGACGGCTATGGAGGATATCCCCATGAGGACCGAGGGGTGGGTCCTGTCCCGCCATCGCACCAGAAGCATCGTTCGGGCCCCCATGCCGGCCAGCAGCATCGCCACGACCGTCAGTGCCATGCAGAAGCCGTTGGACAGCGAACCCAGCCGGAAATCCCCCACCCACATCAGCGGTACCGCCCCCAGAGAGACCGCCACGCTGGCCAGGGCCAGCAGGACGGTCGGGTGCGGATTGTTTCCCGAAGGGGTCAAAAAACAACCTCCGGTCAGCCCCCCAACTCGGCGGCCTCGTACTCCAGCAGGCGAGCGAACAACTCCCGCAGCTCGGATCGGCGGGCGCGGTCATTGGCCAGATTCACCAGCTCGTGGGGATCGTCGGCCGGGGCGTACCACTCGTGGTCATGGTCGTCGAAATCGGCATCCACATCGAACAGTTTGGGCTCGGGAGCGGGGTTGCCGGTCCGGTCGATGCCGCCCCCCACGCCGTAGTAACGGGCGTACTTGGTCTCCCCGTCGAAGAAGCCCCGCACCGCGTAGCGGCTGTGACGCAAAAGTTCGGACTGGGCGCTGTCCTGGCTGAACAAAACGTAGTCCCGCACCGATGCCGACGGATCGGCCAGCGCCGGGGTCAGATCCCGACCCGACAGGGTGGGAACACCGCCCACGTCCACCCCGCCCAACGCCGCAATGGTGGTGGCCAGGTCCACGTGGGTGGCCAGCGCATCGGTGGTCGCTCCCGCCGGTGTGAGTCCGGGGGCCTTGACGATGAGCGGCACCCCCATGACCTCCTCGTACACGCAGGGCAGCTTGGCCCGCAGCCCGTGCGATCCGCAGGTGTCGCCGTGGTCGGAGGTGTAGATGACCACGGTGTCGTCGTAGGCCCCGATCTCGTCGAGCGCCCCCAGCACCGAGGCGATGCTGTGATCCAAAAGCTCGTGGAGCCAGGCGTAGTAGTCGAGCTGGCGCAACCACGAGTCAACGTCGTCGAGGTCCATGTTGCCCACCATGTGCTCCCGATTGCGGACGTGCCGCCACGCCCGCTGAACCTCGGGCTTGGTGTGAAGGTCGTCGTCGAAGTTGTCGGGCAGCCGGGTGAACCGGCGGGGGTAGATCTCCTCCAGGGGATCGAGATCCACCTTCCCCCCGAGCATGTGCTCGTGAAGGAACCGGAAGATAGCGGCGGAGTCGGGGTTCGCCCGCTGGTACGAGGGCTGGTCCAGCGGAAACCACATCACGTCGTGGGGATTCACCAGCGCCACGGTCAAGAACCAGGGGCCGGCGGTGGGATCGGTGCCATGGGTCCGCAGCCAATCCACCGCCTGGGTGGCGATCACCGGGTCGAAGTGCCGCCCGGTCCACGGCCCCCCTATGTAGTGGCGGTCGTCGCCTCGCCAGCCGCTGTAGCCGAAGGCATCCATGTCGGGCCTCGGCTCGTGGGTGAGATGGAACTTCCCCAGGTAGGCCGATTCGTATCCGGCATCCCGAAGCAGCCGCCCCACGGTGGGTATGGCCGGGTCGAGCGCGGTGTGGGCCGGGAAGCTGACGTTGTCCACCACCTTGTGCTCGGCCAGGTAGCTGCCGGTGTACAGGCTGGCCCGGGACGGCGAGCACGGCGAGGAGTGGGTGTAGTAGCGGGCGAAGTCCAGGCCGTCGCGCCGCAACCGGTCGTGGGCGGGCATGTCCACCACACCGTCCAACCATGAGTTGCGCCGCTCCTCATCGGACACGATCAAAAGGATGTTGGGTCGATCAGATGCCATACCGGTCACTCCCCACTATGAATGTCGGCTGGGAATGTCGGCTGGAAAAATACATGAGTATGTTTAGAAATCACTTAGGTCACTCCCGTAGTCGGTGTCGATCAGGGGCCACACCAGTCACTGCCCGTAGGTTTCCCGGAGTTGCTGCTTGAGCACCTTGCCCGCCGGGTTGCGGGGCAATTCGCCCACGATCTCCAACTGCTCGGGAATCTTCTGGTTCATCAGCCCGGCCTCCTTGCAGTGCTCGACCATCCCCGCGAACCCGAACGGCTCCCCGGACCGGGGGACCACCACTGCGCAGCACCGCTCCCCCGACACCGGATCGGCAAGGCCGATAACGGCCACATCGGCCACCCCGGGGTGGGAAAACAGAACGTCCTCCACCTCCTTGGCCGAGATGTTCTCCCCCTTACGGATGATCACGTCCTTCTTGCGCCCGACGATGGTAACGAACCCCTCGCCGTCCACCCGGGCCAGATCACCGGTGAAGAAGAACCCGTCGTTGTCGAAGGCGGTCTCGTTCAGCGCCTCGTCGAGATAACCCCGGCACAGCGTCGGACCCTTCAGCAGTAGCTCACCGTCGACCAGTTTCCAGTCGGTGTCCTCCATTATCCGCCCCTCGGTGGCATCCAGCTTGTCGTCGGGGTCGTCGAGACGGGCGTAGGTGACGATCGGGCACTCGGTCAACCCGTAGCTGGAGATGATGCCCGCGCCGCCCATCTCATTCTTGACCTCCATGTGCAGGCCCGCCGGCTTGGGGGCACCCCCACCGATGGCCGCCCGCATTCGGGGGAATATGGGTCGGTCGGGGGTTTTGCGCTGCTCGGTGAGGTAGGCAATGAAGAACGGCGTACCCGATCCGGCCAGGGTGAGACCGTGCTCCCCGAAGAAGTGAATGTCGGTCTCGGGGTTGAAGCTCTCCACCATCAGCATGGGGGTGCCGCACACCAGGGTGGCGATGAGCAGGCTGATGCCTCCTATGTGGGTGAACGGAAAGGCCAGGGGCCACACATCGTCAGCCCCAAGCTCGAGGCTCTCCCACACGTGGCGGGCAGCGGCAATCACCGAGTCGTCCCCGTGCATGGCCCCCTTGGGATCGGCGGTGGTACCCGATGTGTAGTAGATCCACCGCACCGGGAGCCGCCCGTCAGCACCGGGGGAAGCCTCGAACGGAGCCAGCGCCGCGGGGTCGCCCTCGGGCAGTTCGCCGTCGCACACCAGCACCTCGCAGTTATCGGTGGTGGCCGCCACCGACTCGGCCATGGCCCGGTAGTCGAACCCCCGCCACCACGACGGCACCACCAGCAGCCGGGCCCCGGTCTGGCGGGTAACGAAGCCCACCTCCCGCTCCCGGTAGATGGGGATGATCGGGTTCTGGACCGCACCCAGCCGGGCCAGGGCTGCCGACAGCACGAGCGCAGCCCGACCGTTGGGCAACTGCCACGACACCCGGGTGTCGGCGGCTACTCCCATGGTGGCCAGCCCGGCCGCCACCCGCTCAGCGGCATCCCGGAACCCGGAGAAGGTCATCACCGTGCCATCGGGCTCGATGGTGAGGGGACCGTCGGGAGTGGCCCCAGCCCGGGCCACGATCGCCTCCCAGTAGGTCCTGGGATTGTCCATCACCGGATCATCCTCCGCCTCCCAGCAGGTTCTGCGACCAGCAGGTTCTGGGATTGCCCATCACCGGATCATCCTCCCCGCTCGGTGGTTGGGGTCTGAAAGCCCACCAGCAGTTCCACCAACTGCCCCGAGGGGGTGCGGATCATCACCGCCACGTCTCCCAGGCGGGTGTCGTGCAGCACCTCGCCGCCGTGGGTTGTAACCCGCTCGAGGGCTGCATCAATATCGGCCACGTTCATCGAGATGTGGGTTAAGCCCACCTCGTTGACCACCCGAACCGGGCGTTCCACCAGCCCCGCGCCCCTGAAATCCAGCAGCTCGAGCATGAACTGGCCCCGCCGCAGGTACACCGCCCTCAACCCCGGTTGTTCCAACCCCAACAACCGGCCGGTGGGTTCGTCGTCGGCATCCAGGGTGCTGATCTGCTCGAAGCCCATCGCCCCGGTCCAGAACCCGGCCTCGGCCTCCAAATCGGCCACCGCCAGCCCCACATGGTTGACCCTCTCACTCACGCGAATACCACATGGTTGACCCCCTCACTCACGCGAACACCACATGATTGACCCCCTCACTCACCGCCGAAGACCCCCTGCTCACATTCCATGATTGACCCCCTCACTCACCGCGGATAATCCTGCCGATGCCCCATGGTTCCAGCAGCAGGCAGCGGGTGGTCAGGCGCGATCCAAACCGTAGGCTGCGGCCGACACCCGCTTGTACTGGTAGGAGTCCCAGCGCCCGGTGTCGAAAGCCGGTTCGGGGTGGTCACCCAAAATGGTGACCCGGCTGATGGCCCGGGCCCCGTCGAAGTCGTTCACCGCGAAGTGCTGGGTGCAGCGATTGTCCCAGATGCCGATGGTCCCCTCGGTCCAGCTATAGCGGCAGGTGAAGTCGGTCTTGGAGGCGTGGGCGGTCAAGAGATCCAGGAGCGCCTCCGACTCGTCCCGACTGAGCTGGGGGATGCGCCGGGTGAACTGCTTGTTCACGTACAGCGACGGCCGACCGGTGCGGGGGTGGCGGCGCACGATCGGGTGCTCGGCCTGGTGGTCGGGCTGGCCGTAGTTGGCCGCAGAGTGGATGGCGGTGAGCCCGTTGATCATCTCCTTCATGGGCCCGGCCAGGGTGTCGTAGGCCATATACATGTTGGACCACATGGTGTCACCGCCGGCGGGCGGCATGACCATGGCGTTGAGCACCGAGCAGATGGGCGGAGACTGCTCGAAGGTGCAGTCGGTGTGCCACACGTCGGCCACATACCCCGACTCGCCCCGCAGCACCACGATCTCGGGATGGTCATCATCCAGCTTGGGGATGTAGGGGTGAATCTCCGGCTCACCGAAGCGAATGGCGAAGCTCCGGTGCTCATCGGGGCTGAGGTGCTGGCCGGGAAAGAACAGCACCAGATGCTCATCCAGCAACTCCTGGACGAGGGCGAACTCGGCATCGGACACGCCGGCCAGCGACACCCCCCGTACCTCTGCCCCCAGCGCGCCCGCCACCCGGCGCACATCCACATCAACAGCGTTTATAACAGCCATCGCCGTAGCCTACTGCCTGGGCTCGCCTCCCGGTAAGGTCGAATGTCGAAGCCCACCCGAAGCCCACTGCCCCTCCACTGCCTGAGCTCGCCCTCCGGTAATGTCCCGGTAGATCCCGGTAAGGTGGTATGAGCATGTCTGACCGAGAAGCCCTGGCCGACCTGGTCGCGGAATACGCCCGTTGCGTAGACCGGGGCGACCCCGAAGGGGTAGCGGCCTGCTTCGCCCCCGATGGGGTGCTGCGAATAGTCAACCTGGCCCGGGGAGGCGAGTTGATCGGCGAGCGCAAGGGCCGGGAGCAGATAACCAGGGCGATCTCGCGGATGCCCTACCACCCCACCTTCCACTTCCTGGGCCAGCAGCAGGTCGAGGTTAACGGCGACACCGCCACCGGTGAGACCTACTGCATCGCCCATCACCTCACCGTTCCCGACGATGCCAGCGCGGCCCACGACTACATCATGTACATCCGCTACCAGGACCACTTCGCCCGCCTCGACGAGGGCTGGCGCTTCGCCGCAAGAGAGCTGCACATCGACTGGACCGAAACCCGCCCGGTCGAGAACAGCTAATTCGGGAGCCGGCAAACCCCCATTACAGCCTGCTCTTGCTGGCCCTTGCACGGGCCTTCACTTTTAAAAAGAGGACATAAAAGTTGTCACTTTTTGAAAAGGTTTTTCAGCCCATCCACGAAATCAGCTAGCTACAATAGATGGCACCTAATCTATGCTCAAAAAAACAGTTCCACTTCCAGTCAGGCTATGCACCCTTTTTGCATTCACATTTGCTGGTGCAATTGCCGCAGACCCGGTCATAGAATGGATAGGAATCTGGCCCCAAAGATCTTTTGAAACAATCATTGTATATGTAGGTTACTTTGCTACTCCACAGGTAATTATTTTATCATCTATCAAGGCAAAGTTGCCTTTGCTAACAGCTCTTGGGGCGTATTGCTCTTTATCAATGTTTGTCGCCAGTGTCTGGTATGGGTATACAGATGATGGGACTGCTAGTTTTGCCTTTTTGGCTCTTTATATATTTGGCATTCCAATAGCTATTTTAATTAACATATTGTTAGAATCTTATGGTAAGCAAACAAATACAAAAGTAAATAGTAGCCAGAGCAAAGAAACATACAATTTTTATACAAAAATAAGCCTACCATTGTTATCATTAATTTCTATATCATTTAGTTTTCTCTGGCCTTTGAATTTTATATTTCTTACCGGTATGATTATTGGCAGATGGAAAGCAACCCCAACCCAGTTAGGTAAGTTACGATTGTTAATATTAGCAGCAATTTTGCTAACTATTCCTCTTACTATTCAAGTCATACTTGATGATAATCTTACATTTAGCGATATAATATAAGTAAACTCGACTTAACACCCCACAAACTTTGTGCTATACTGGCCACTTTCAGCGGTCGATCATAGTTGGAGAATTACCTATGAACGAACAGACAACAAGCTCCATTGCCACTCTGGAGGAGGTTCCGTTACGCGAGGTATGGGCCAACGAGGCCGCGGATTTCACGCCTTGGCTTGCTGATAACCCCGAACACCTCGCCAAGGAGCTGCACATGAACCTAGAACTCGAAGGTTCCGAAGTTCCCGTGGGGCCTTTTTCTGCTGATCTTGTCCTTCGTGACACCAACACTGGCGAGAAGGTCGTTGTAGAGAACCTTCTCAAGGCTACTGACCACGACCACTTGGGTAAGCTGATCACCTACGCTGCCGGACTTCAGGCTGACTGGGCCGTCCTCGTTGCTAGTCATTTCCGGCCGGAGCACCGATCCGCACTGGCATGGCTTAACTCTATCTCCGATAAAGACAACGGTTTTTTTGGTGTTGAGGTGCGCGCGGTGCGAATTGGCAACTCGAATCCAGCGGTAGAACTCAAGGTTGTTGTCGAGCCGGACGACTTCTCCCGTGAGGCACGCTCCTCATCCCGATCCGGAGCCCGTGCCCTCTACCATGACTGGTGGAGCAACTTCTTGCCTGCTTTTGTTGAATGTCACCCGGATTTGAGCTACGTCCGTAAGCCTTCTGATAAGAACTATATGGACTTGAAAAGCATCAATACTAGACATGGAATAATACGCTACAGACTGTGGTTTCATTGGTACAAAAGACACGAGAGTCACAGCAACGACGACTGCCAACTGAGAGCCATGTTGTATATGGATGATGGTGAAGCGGCCTATCCTTTGTTGGAAGCGAAGCGCCAGGATATTGACTCATCAACCAAGCTCCAACTCCATTGGGAGCCACAGCAGCAAGACACAAAATACGCTAGCGTGTCCGTTTATCTCAACCCTGCCAAACCTGAAGATCGGGATAAATGGGGCGAGTACCAAGACTGGGCCATCGAGGCCATTGTCGAACTGGACCGTGTCTTTTCCAGCTATATCAATGAGCTAACCTGATGTTTACCGGTCAATTGGAAGCCCCAGCGTTATCTCAGCCTGCGTCTTAAGGGCCGACGTCGCCTGCTGCAAGTCCGGTATTTATCTGGTTCACGGTATGAAAAATATCGGAAACGAGGACGCTGGCATCGGGAACACCCTCGAAGTGGGCCGCTAGAGCAGTGGCAGTGGCGGCTGCGATACCGGCTAGCTCCACAGCGGTTTCCTCGATCTGCGCGAGGTCCAACGCCGGTCTTTGGTTGCTGTAAGGGCCGGCCGTGTGCCACAAGGTCATTGCGCTGGGTGTCACCCGGTTGCGAGGGTCGAGAGCTGGTTGTGCCACATCCAGGTATTCCTCGGGAAAGTTCTTGGCCAGGGCGCTGAGGGAGTGGATACGCTCGGGCTTCAATCCCAGTAGGCAGGCAACGGTTTTGTAGGCACACTCAATAGCCTTCTGGGAGTCGGTGCAGACGAATGCCACCCTTTCGTATCGGGCCATAGCCCAGCGACGGGTATCCTCACCGGCGGCCTCCATACGCTCCTGAGCGCTCTCGTAGAGACCGTTGAGACTGCGGCCCAAGGAGTTGTGGGTGTCCCGCAGCCTCTGTAGAGCTTCACCCCGATCATCGGCTGGCATACCGATCTCCTTCTCCCAATCGATTGAACACCTCGGAGGCCGATCAACAAGCACGACGGCGCTTTCCGCCACAGCCGCCTCGAAGGATGAGGTTACGGCTGTTGATCTGTGCGTCCACTCGGGATGATCGGTCACCCAGAGGTCGATAGCCACACCGGTCACCTGCTGAGCGCCGACAGTGAGGGCGACCCGCAATTCATTCCGGTTGCTGTAATCGCCCAGATCGTCGAAGATGGCAACGACCATGAGTTGGTCTCTGGTGCACCAGACGGCGAAGTTGCTGTAATCGCCCAGATCGTCGAAGATGGCAACCAGGTCGATATCGCTACCAACCACCGCATCGCCGCTTGCCACCGACCCGAACACGAGCACCTTGGCCGCCCCCATATCGGCCAACTTCTCGCCCGCACGCCTGGCTTCGTGCATCCCCGGAGCAACCAGCGGCGGCGAAACCAGAGCCATCAAACAATCCTAACCACCGCGCTCTCAACCCCTACCGGTACGTGGCAGGATCAGTGTATGAACGACATCGAACGGCTGCTGGCCCATGAGGAGATACGCCAGCTTGCGGCCCGGTATGCGGTGGCGGTGGACCGGCGGGACCTGGATGCTCTGGTCGAGCTGTTCATCGACGATGTCCGGGTGGGGCGCGACACCTACGGGCGTGACGCGCTGCGGGCCGACTTCGAGCAGTCGCTGGCAACCATCGGGCCTTCAATCCTCAACATCGGCACCCACCAGATCGACCTGATCGACGATAACCACGCCACCGGCCACGTCTACTGCAAGGGTGAGATCGCCGACGGCGACCGGTGGATCCACCAGGCCATCCGCTACGACGACACCTACGAGCGCCGGGACGGCCACTGGTACTTCGTGCGCCGCATCCACAAGCTGTTCTACGGTGCCGAGGTTGGGGTGAACCCGCTGAGCCTGCCGCCCGCCGACTGGCCCGAACACCACGACGGCATCGGCACCCTCCCCTACGAGGAACCCACCTGGCGAGCCTTCACCGGCCGCTAGCCGCGGGGCGAAAGGCCAGCAGGGTGGCATCGTCCACATCCTCGTAGGCGGCCTCCACCGCCATGCCCACCGTGATGTCGGCAATGTCGCAACCCACCATGTTCCCCACCAGCCTGGGTCCCTCGTCCAGATCCACCAGGGCGATGGCGAACGGGATGCGACCGGCCAGGGCAGGGTCGTGACCGGCCCGATCGACGGTGTAGGAGTAAACGGTGCCCCGGCCGCTCAGCTCGCCCCATTCCCAGTCGTCGCCCAGGCAGTCGGGGCACCGGCCCCGGGGGTAGAAGAACCACCCATCGCGAGGGCAGCGCTGGAGCACCAGCTTCCGCCGGCGCAGGCCGTCGAAGTGGGGGGCGGTGATAGGGGTGGGGGTGGGCAGGGGGCGGCCTCCGCTGGAGAAACGCACCATCAGGCCCCCTCCAGGATCAGAGCCACCTGTTCGGCCAGCATTCCCCCGGTGCCGTTGGCGTAGGCGATGTTGCAATCGGGTACCTGGCGGGGACCGGCCCGACCCTGCACCTGACGCACGGCCTCGGTGATGTGGCACATGCCGCCGCCCAGCCCGGCCTGACCCATACCCAACTGGCCCCCGTGGGTGTTCAGGGGCCAGTCGCCGTCATAGCGCAGGCTGTGCTCGTCGATGAACCGCCCGCCCCGGCCCTTGGGGCAGAACCCGGCATCCTCGATGGTCAACAGCACGGTGATGGTGTAGCAGTCGTAGATGGAGGCCATGTCCACCGCCTCACGCGATACCCCGGCCATGGCGAAGGCCCGATCGGCGGCCAACCGGATGGGCGTGTCGATGATGTCGGGGGCGTAGGTGATGCTCTTGTGGGTGAGGTGCTCGCCGTAGCCGCTCACGTACACCGGCCGGTGCGGGCTCCGGGCGGCCCGCTCGGCGGTGGTCACCAGCACCGCCGAACCCCCGTAGCACGGCATGACGATCTCCAGCAGCTTGAGCGGGTCGGCCACGTACCGGGAACTCATCACATCTTCAATGGTGATGGGGCGGCCATGGAACACCGCCAAAGGATTGGCCTGGGCGTTGTAGCGGGAGTCCACCGCCACCTTGGCCAGGGTCTGCTCGCCAACCCCGTGGGCAGCCATGTAGCGGCGGGCCGCCATGGCGAAGCTCGGGGTGGCGGCCACCAGCCCCGCGGGAATCTCGAACTGGCCCTGAGGTGAGCCCCAGGCATCGCCACCCAGGTAGGCCCCCATCTGCATTTTGACCGGACCGCCGTTGGCACCGGGTTGGGGCGGGGCCGGCACCGACGGGGTGAAAACCAGCACCGTCTCGCATACCCCCACCTCGATGGCAGCCGCCGCCCGCCACACCATTCCCGCCGGGCTGGCCCCACCCAGATCCACCACCTCGTTGAAGTTGCTGCGCACCCCCAGGTACTCGGCCAGCGCCGAGGGGGCGAACAGGGGCGACTCCCTCAAGCCGTTGATGGCCAGCCCATCCACCTCGCCCTTGTCCACCTCGGCATCGGCCAGTACCTCGGCCGCCAGCCGGGCACACGCCTCCATGGTGAACATGGGCTCGTCCCACACCCGCTTGGGGGCCCATTCGGTGAGCCCCACGATTGCCGCCGCTCTCTTGCCCATGAGCCCCACACTAGTGAGCCACCATCGGCCCGGCCCGGATCGGATGAGCACTCATCGCGGTGGCGGGCGGCGGGTAACGGCTCCCACCCGGGGCGGAACGACAAACCGGGTCAGCGGCAGAGGGGTTCGAAGCGAAAGCCCCGGCTGGATAGGTCGCTGAGGGCCACGTCGAGGCCGAGAACCGTCTGCGAGCGGTCGTCGCCGCCGTCGTGGAGCAGGATGATCGCTTTGTCCCGGGCGTGATCCACGATGTGCTGGGCGATGGCCAGGGCCGGGGGGCTACGCCAATCCTCGGGATCGACGTTCCACAAGGCAACGGTCAAGCCGTGCCCACTGGCCCAATCCCGGGTGAACGCATCCATCAGACCGTAGGGGGGCCTCAAGCAAGAGGTAGCGCGATTACCGAGCAGAGCCTGGGTTCTGCCCACCGTAGAGTCGAACTGCTCATGGGGCAGACCGGCCAGGGACTCGTGGTTCCAGGTGTGATTGCCGATGGTATGGCCCTCATCGAGTATGCGCTGGATGATGCCGGGGTACTTCTCGGCCAGCGAACCCAGAACGAAGAACGTGGCCGGAACGCCGTAGCGGGCCAGCACATCCAGAACCTGGGGCGTGTAGACGGGGTGGGGGCCGTCGTCGAAGGTGAGGTGCACAACCGGCGCATCATCCCCCGGGGGCAGTGGTGGCTCTGTCACCGGCGAGGTTGGATCATCCCCAGGCACCACCGGCACCGGCTCTGTCATCGGCGGAGCCGGATCATCCCCAGGCACCACCGGCACCGGCCCCTCGCCGGAGCCCGATCCCAGCGGCAGGGCCTCGATGGACAGCTTGTAGTCGGTGGTACCGGCATGGGCAGAAACCACGCTCACCCGCCATGGGCCGGTGGCCGGCAACTCGGCTTGAACCCGCCGAAGCCGATCCGAGGCCGAGGCCACCACATGGTCCCCAAGCCTCACGTCCAGCCAGACACCGGTGGGGGCATCCAAAGTGGCGGTGAACAACTGCCCGGCCCCGATATGGGCGGCATAGGTCTGGCGGTGGCGGAACCCGATCGACCCAGCCACAATGGTTCCGATCTCCTCCGGGTCGAACCGGATCTCGATATCGGGCAGGTCGGGGTCGGGGAGCGGGAGGCTCTCGAGCGGCTGGGAATCGATCACCGACACGACCGGCTCCGGTTCGGAGAAGTCGATCCCCAGGGTTTGGTGCCGCGAGATGATGGTGAAGGGCTCATCGGGTTCACGGTCGAACAGCGCAACCACAACCCTGCCCCCTTTCACCTCGAAGCTGTCCATAACGATTCGATCACCCACCATCACCGGCTGGCGCGCCACCCCGCCCCTGGCATCATCGATCACCGGAACCAGCAGGTGAAAGGTGCCCGACCCCGCCGGTGCCATGACGATATGGGCGACCATGTCATCGAAGCCGTCACCGTCCAGATCGCCCTGGGCCACCCGGTTCTGAAGGGTGTACAGGTCGGCCGAGGCCCCCCCGTGGGTAATCGTGGCCTTGCCTTGCTCCAACCTGATGGTCTGTCCATCCATCTCGAACTGGAGGCCTTGAAGGTCGTCCCAATCCAACCCCCACTGCTTGACCACCAACGGGGTGGGCGTTGGTGAGCTCCCGGGGCTGGTTGAGCTCTGGGTACTGGCTGAGCTCCCGGGGCTGGTTGAGCTCTGGGTACTGGCTGAGCTCCCGGGGCTGGTTGGGGATGGTGTTGCCGAGCCGGACCCCGGCGAGGGGGAACCGGGCGGCGATGGGACAAAAACCGCGGAATCCGCTGCCGGCGAGCCGCTTTGGCCACATCCAGCCCCCACCACCGCCAAAAAGAGGCTGACCGCCAGAACCCGGAGCGCGTTACTGCACAACCGCGGGACAGTCCGCCCCAACCACCAAAACCGAGAGGAGCACGCCAGAACCCGGAGCGCGTTACTGCACAACCGCAATGGATCAGTCAACCTCGGCAGTGGGAGGGATCCTGCGCTCCAGCAGGGCCTGATAGCGAACCTCGAGCTGGTTGGTGTAGCTGGGCTTGGTGGGGATGAGAAAGTCACCTGCCCTTATCCCGGACATGACCGGGGCAACCACCTCGGATGGCGGGATTCCGTCCGAGGTCATCCTGGACAGCGATTCCACCACGAAGGCGTTGTCCTCGCGGTCGTCGGTACCATAACGCTCGCCCCGCACCCGGGCGGTGTGGGCGATGGCGGTATCAATGGCACTGGGGGTGAGCACCGAAGCCCCGATCTTGGCCCCCACCGCGGCCAGATCCAGCGCCAGGCACTCGGTGAGCGAAAAAGCGGCGCATTTGGATACCACATAGGGGCTGGAGAACCCACCGGCCACGAAGGCGGCCACCGACGCGGTGTTGACGATGTGACCCTCGGTGTCCTGGTCGATCATCCGGGGAACGAAAGCGGCCACCCCGTTGATGATGCCGTACACGTTGACCCCGAGCACCCAGTCCCAATCGTTTTGGGTGCGCTCCCACATGAGGCCGGCCTGGAAGACCCCGGCGTTGTTGAACAGCAGATCCACCTGCCCGAAGGCTGCCCAAGCGGCATCGGCCAACGCCTCCACCGATGCCCGATCGGCAACGTCCACCGGCACCGCCACCGCATCCTTGCCCAGGGGCCCGGCAACGGTCGAGGCTCCCGCGAGATCGATGTCGGCCACCACGACTCTTGCGCCCTCGGCACCGAACCCGGCGGCCAGAGCAGCCCCGATCCCGCTGCCCGCTCCGGTTATCACCACCACCTTGCCGTTGAAGTCCTGCATACCTGCATGCTCTCACGGCCCGGTTCCCCATGCAGGTTCGGAGCGCCCGATTCACCTGGCCCCTCCCCCGGTTCGGGCTCGAGCCCAGCAACCCGGGCCGTGATTCTGATTTCCCGCTAATTCCAGATCTCGGGATCGTGGATGCCGTCCTGGTCCCGGTCGCAGGCGAGCTCATGGTCACCGGCCAGCACGGCGTAGATCCGGCAGCCGGCCAGCGACACCCATTGGATCGACAGGTCGTAGTAATAACCCCGGCTGGTCACGATGGCCAGGGCGAACCATCCCCCGCCGGGCAGCACCACCAACCCGGCATCGATCATCTGCCGGTAGTCCGCCCGGCAGCAGTTGGGTTTGAGCCATCCCGCCTTGTGCAAAGCCGAGGCGGCCACCTCCGGGGGCAGGCGATCCAGCAGGGCACCGTCGAGGTCTCCCGGCGAAATCAGGGTGTGAGAGGTGTCCCGTAGCCACCCCATGAGAGCGGACGACTCGTCCGGGCCCAGC
The DNA here is from genome assembly GCF_965202595.1 of Candidatus Poriferisocius sp. GTDB lineage: Bacteria > Actinomycetota > Acidimicrobiia > Acidimicrobiales > Bin134 > Poriferisocius. The sequence continues at coordinate 505,167 of NZ_OZ241836.1, read as the reverse complement.
AGCTCTGCCCGGTACAGGCGGGCGTAGAAGCGAGCCAGGTCGGCCACCGTGGTGCGGTTGCCCATCGGGTTGTCCGGCCGGAAGTCGTCGGCCACCCGACCGGGATCCTCGAACCGCCAAGCCTCCAGCCGAGTATCATCCAGCTCGGCCACTTCCCAGGTCCAGGCGTTCACGGCATCCACTCCCCCGGCCAGGTCGATCATCCTCCCGCCGGCCGAGTTGTCGGACATGACCAGCACATCGAAGGCCAGCGGCCTCACCGCCTCCACACCGGCCCCCTGGAGGGCCGCTGCCGTCCACAGCGGTTTCACTGCGCTGGCCGAGATGCGCGACACCTCCTCGTTCATCCCGTAGAGCGACCCGTCGGGCAGAACCACCGCCACCGAGATCTGCCCGTTCGGGTTCCACCGGGCGGAGATCTCCGCCAAATCCTCGAACTCCCCGGCCAATACGGTGCCCAGATCCTGGGGCAGGGAACCCAGGAACTTCTCGACCGCAAGATCGGGGGTGGCCGGCGCAGGCACTCCCGGGGTTCGAGGGGCCGGTGGGAGTGTCGGCGTGGGTTCCCCTACCGGTACGGACGAGGGGGTCGAGGTCGGGCCCGGGCCTGGGGGCGTTACCTCGGAACTGGTCTCCAGGTTCACCCGTGTACCCCCGACACACCCTGCTATCGCGACAAGCAGCCCGGCAATCACCCAGACCGGGATCAAGAACCGGGGCCCGATCAACTTCCGGAATCCTCGCCGGTCAACCGCACCAATTCCCCAGGATACCTCATCTGCCCAGCCTCAAGGGGCGCGCTGACAAATGGGGTAACCGTAGGAGGGGGGCGCGCTGACAAATGGGGTAACCGTAGGAGGGGGGCGCGCTGACAAATGGGGTGATCGTCGGAGGGGGGGCGCGCTGACAAATGGGGTAACCGTCGCTAGCCTGCTGGTTGTGTTCATCAGCGCTGGCGGGAAGGGATCCACTTTTCCCTTCCTGTCACGTAATGAAAACCATTAAGGAGAGCTGAAAATGACAACCACTTTTGCCAAAACCCGCTGGTCGCGCTGGGGTGCCGCCCTGGCAATAGCCGCGCTGATCGCCGCAGGCTGCGGCAACGACGACGAACCCGTTTCCCCACCGGCGGTGGAGCAGGTGCCCGACACCGAACCCGGCAACGGCGAACAACCCGACACCGAACCCGGCAACGGCGAACAACCCGAACCCGGCAACGGCGAACAACCCGAACCCGATGCCGAACCCGACAACGGCGAACAACCCGAACCCGAGACCACTAGCGTTGACAGTCAATCCACCGCCGGCGAGACGGGCGCAACCCCCGGGCCGGAGGATGGGTCGTCATTCGATGACGATAATGCCCAGGCGGTGCCGATGCCCGTGGATGACAGCGATTTCGGGGAGCACTCCGAGCAACCACAAAGAGCCGGCAGCGCCAACACTGCTGACTACATCACCAAGTTGATGGTTTGGCTGGTCGGAGACGATGGTGGCCGAGAGGTAGGCGAATGCTACGCCAACGCATTTCTGGAAACCATTGAGGGGGATCGGTTGGAAATAGTGGCCGATGCCGCTGACACGACACGGTTGGACGACAAGCTACCGGATGATTTGCTGACCGAAGCAGAAATGTCGCTGTTCGTTGAGAACACGCAGCGTTGTGCCGAGATGGGAATCAGGAAAGTGCTGGACATAGGCTGGCTATTGGAAAATGCGGACATGGACCCTGGGACGGTCACACTGCCCCCCGATGTCGCCCGGGTAGTCAGCGAGTGTGCCGAGATGATGGTGGCTGACACCACAACTCTGGAGATGTTTACCCTAAGCACCTTGTTCAGCGACACCGACGGTGAGGCAGAACAGTACCTTGAAGAAAAGCTGCTTGAGCAATGTGGTGAGGAAGTTCTGAATATGCTGCTAGCTGTCGGCCTTGCCATCACATCATCTTTGGACTACGAAGCTGCCCTTTGCATGTTGAACATCGACTTGGGAACGTCTTCCCAAATAGATGACATACTGGAGGAAATGTTCTCCATAATGGAAAACATGATGGATGGCATGTCCGAAGAAAACATGGACATAACCTCAATACTTGAGACCCCTGCCATGTCAGCGCTGGCGGATGCGTTGTCCGACTGCGACATTTCGCCTGAAGCTTTCAACAACCTGATTGATGCGCCCTCCGATAACCAATCCACTCCCGGATAGCAGCCTGGCGAATAACCAATCCACTCCCGGATAGCAGCCTGGCGAATAACCAATCCACTCCCGGATAGCAGCCTGGCGAATAACCAATCCACTCCCGGTTATCAGCCTGGCGAATAGCAGCCGGGTTCCTAACCGGCCATGGATGAGGCCCGCTCGACGGCTTCATCCATGGCCACCTGCATGGCCTCCCGCAAGCGGGCGGTGAACTCGTTGCGCTGCAAAGACGGCAATCGCCCGCCCTCCAACTCGGGGGGCGGCAGCGGTTCGGCAATCACGATCGAGATGGGCACCCGGCGGGGAAACCTGGCCCCCGGAGGCATGGCCTCCTCGGTCCCGGCAATGCCCACCGGCAGGATCGGAACCCCCGACCGGGCAGCCAGAAAAGCGGTACCACCGAAGATCTCACCGACCCGATGCCCCGACTGGCGGGAACCCTCGGGGAACACCAGCAGCGGCTCCCCCCGGCCGATCAAATTGGCAGCCGCTTGCAGCGATCGGCGATCCCCCGCCCCCCGGTTCACGGGAAACGCTCCCAGCATGGCGCTTATCCATGTTCCGACCCGGCCCGGAAACATCTCCCGCTTGGCCAGCGACCGCACGATCCGGGGACACCGGGAGTTCACCAGCGGGCCGTCCAGGTTGGAACGGTGAACCGGGGCGATGATGAACGGCCCCTCGACCGCCAGGCGCTCCGCTCCCACCATTTCGACCCGGAGGTAGGAGCGAACCACCGCTTTGACCACCACGCGCAGGGCCCGGTAGACCCACCGGGCTCGCCGGGTCTGCCAGATGGCCAGAACCCGCGCCTCCAGCCGCTCCTCAGTCACCGCCCCGGATCGCCCTCATCAAGTTTGTGAACAAAGTGTATGAACAGCGCCGCTCATCCCCGTGACTATATTGCACCGCCCGGATCGGAGGTTCGGAGCGGACTTTCACGATGCCTGCCCGCGCTGGTGACTATATTGCACCGCCCGGATCGGAGGTTCGGAGCGGACTTTCACGATGCCTGCCCGCGCTGGTGACTATATTGCACCGCCCGGATCGGAGGCCCGAGCGCAGCGCATGCCCAGGCCGGCGGTCACCACGCCCCCGGCAGCCAGCATGATGTAGCTGGTACCGAGGTTGCCGATCCGGCCCGCCGCCAGAGTGGCACCGATGATGGTCACCGCTATGGCCACCCCGAAGGCGTTGCCCACCCGCATCATGGTCTGGGCAACGCTGGACCCCGACGCCAGCAGGCCGCTGGGCAGGTCGGCAACCATCACCGCGAACAGCGACCCCCACACCAGGCCCGACCCCACCCCCGCCAGGGTGACACTGAGCACCCACCCCGTGAGATCCTCCCGACCCCCCAACGTGACCCACTGCCACACCATGCCCCCCGTCCACATGAGGCTTCCGGCGACCACGAATCCGGCCGGGCCCCAGCGGTCGGCCCACCGGCCCGACAGAGCCGACAGCAGACCGGTGAAAACGAACACCGGGGTGAGCAGCAACCCGGCTTCGAAGATCGGCAACCCCCAGACGGTGGTCAGGTAGTTGACCCCCACCAACTGGTGCCCGAAGAAGGCGATCGAGAACACCAGCATCCCGTAGTTGCCCAACCGGAAGCTCCGGTAGCGGAACAGGCCAGGATCTATCACCGGCATGCGATGGTTGCGCGACCGGCGAACCAGCAGCCCGAGCACCAGCGGCCCCCCGATGAGCGCAACCAGCACCCCCGGGTCGGCCCACGACCACTCCCGGCTCTGCACCAAGGCGAACACCATCGCACCCACGCCGGCAAGCAGCATGAGCGCTCCCAGCCGGTCGGGCCACTCCGGGGACCGGGGACTGCGGTGCTCCTCGATAACCCTGGCGATGCAAACCAGAGCTATCACCCCGAACGGCACGTTCAGCCAGAACGCCCAGCGCCAGTCACCCACGTGAACCAGCAGCGCTCCCACCGAGGGGCCCATGGCCGCCGCCACCGCACCGTTGGCCGACCACGCTCCCACACCGGTTCCCCGGCGGGAAACCGGGAAGGCATCGATCACGATGGCCGCCCCCATGGGCAGGCTCAGCGAGGTGCCGATGCCCTGGAGGGCCCGGGCGACGATGAGCACGCCGGTACTTGGGGCGAGCGCGGCCCCGGCGGAGGCCAGCGTGAACACCCAGATGCCCACCAGCAGGGTCCGCCGCCGCCCCCACCGCTCCCCCAGAACCCCGCCTATCACCAGGGTGGCCGCCCCGACGATGCTGAAGGAGTTGATGACCCACGACAGCTCGGCCTCGCCGGCACCGGGAAAGGACTCCCTCAGGTCGGCATACACCACGAAGATGATCGACAGCGACATGGCCGTTTGAAAACTGGCCAGGCTCACCACCACCAGCACCAGCCAGGCCCGGCGCATCACCGCCGGATCCACGGCCTCATGCTGCATCAACCAACGACTGTAACCCCCTATGGCGCACCCTTCGTTCCCACGTGTCGAGTTTCAACCGTAGGTAACTAATCCGTAGGTAACTAACCTGGTTTCGTGCTCTCCTTCTACGACACCAGGCGCAGGGCGGTGGTGCCGTTCGAGCCGCTGGTCGCCGGGCGGGTGTCGATGTACGTGTGCGGGCCCACCGTTTACGACGTGCCCCACGCCGGCCACGCCCGCACCGCGTTCACCTTCGACATGATCCGCCGCTACCTCCAATGGCGGGGATACGAGGTGGTGTTCGTATCCAACATCACCGACATAGACGACAAGATCATCGCCCGAGCGGCCGAGACCGCCACCACCGAGCCCGAGCTGGCCAACCGCTACAAGCAGGCTTACGTGAACCAGATGGACCGGTTCGGCATCCTGCCACCCGACCACCAGCCCCACGCCACCGGATACGTGCAGCAGATGATCGACCTGGTCGGTGACCTTCACCGTAAAGGTGCGGCCTACGCCATAGAGGGCAAGGGGGTGTACTTCTCGGTGGCCGCCCATGGTCGCTACGGCGATCTGATCGGGCGCACGCCCGAGGAGTTGCGGCAAGGAGCGGGAGCCCGGGTGGAGGTGGACGACGACAAGAAAGACCCCCTGGACTTCGCCCTCTGGAAGGCGGCCAAGCCGGGCGAGCCGGCGTGGGACTCCCCGTGGGGGCCGGGCCGCCCCGGCTGGCACATCGAATGCGTGGCCATGGCGGTGGATTTGCTGGGCGCAACCTTCGACATCCACGGCGGGGGCGACGACCTGGCCTTTCCCCACCACCAGAACGAGGTGGCCGAGGCCGAGGGGGCGGGCCTGGGCTTCGCCCGCCACTGGATTCACGGGGCCATGCTCAACGTGAACGGCGAGAAGATGGCCAAGTCGCTGGGCAACTTCACCACCCTGTCCGACTTGCTGGATGCCTGCGACCCCCAGGTGCTGCGGCTGCTCATGCTCCAGACCCACTACCGCACGGTCATGGAATTGAGCGACGAAGCCCTGGAGGGGGCGGCCGGAGCGCTGGATCGGCTCGGTGCCTGGTACCGGCGCGCCGCTGCGTCCGGTCTGGATCGGTCCCCGCCCCCCGATGCCGATGCGGTGGCTCGCTTCACCGCCGCCATGGACGATGACTTCGCCACCCCTGCGGCGCTGGCGGTGGTGTTCGAGGCGGTTCGCAAGGCCAACGCCGCGCTGGACACCGGTGACACCGACCAAGCAGCGACCGCCCACTCCACGGTGAGCCACCTGACCACCGCTTTGGGCCTGGCCCCAACCGGCCACGACCAAAGCGAGGACACCCCCCTCGCTTCCGCGACGCAGGAACTGGTGGCCGAGCGGGACCGGGCCCGGGCCGCCAAGGACTTCGCCACCGCCGACCGCATCCGCGACCAGCTCGCCGCCGAGGGGATCGTGCTGGAGGACACCCCCAAAGGCACCATCTGGAGGAAGACCTGAAGGGGCTCATGGGCAGGCTGCTGGATCGACCGGTGCGCGGGATCGGCGACTCCATCGGGACCTGTGGGCTGCGCCCCGGGCCCATGGGCAGGCTGCTGGATCGACCGGTGCGCGGGATAGAGGTTATCGACGACCGATCCGGCACCACCCGGCGGACCCGGGCCCGGCTGCAAATGACCGATGGCGACTGCCTCCCGGTGTTCGTCAAGCGACCGTCGCGCCGCCCGGTGGCCCGAGCAATGGTGGCCGTGCCCCGGCTGAGTCGGGCCGAGGTGGGGTTCTACACCGAACTGCGCCAACACGTGCCGGTGCCCACCCCCCTGTGCCACGCAGCCCGGCACCGCCGGTGGGGCTTCATCGTGGTGCTGGACGACCTGCTCGCCGCCGGCGCGACCCCGAGATCGGCTACCGAAGCAATAACCGCCGACGAGGCGGCCGGGCTGCTGGATGCACTGGCCGGCATGCACCGCCGTTGGTGGGACCGCACGGACTCCCACCCGTGGCTGTCCCGCAACCCCCGGCGAGAACTGATGCTGGGAACGCTGCTCAGCCCCTCGCTGTGCCGCCTGGGACTGCGCCGGGCCGGACCGGCCGTGCCCCCGACGCTGCACCAGCCCATCTCCCATTACTCCCGCAATCGTCGTACCGCCCACGCCGTCATGGCGGCCGGGGCGGCCACGCTGATCCACAACGACTGCCACCCCGGCAACCAGTTCACCACCGCCGACGGCCGCCCCGGCCTGGTGGACTGGCAGCTCTGCCGAGCCGGACCGTGGGCCCGAGATGTTGCCTACCTGCTGGCCACCTCCCTCACCCCCGAGACCCGCAGAAAAGCGGAGCGGGAGCTGCTGGCCGGCTACCTGGATCGGCTCGGACCCAGCGGGCCCGCTTTCGACCCGGCATGGCTGGCCTATCGGCACCACATTGCCTACGCGGTGGAGGCCATGCTGGTGACCGTGGCGGTGGGGGTGATGATGCCCGAACCCACCTCGCTGGCGCTGTTGACCCGGGCCGCGACCGCAGCCGCCGACCTGGATTCGTTCAATCTCCCATGACCAAGCCCCCATGACCGACTTGTTCCCCTCCCATGACCAAGCCCCCATGACCAACCCATCCCCCTCCCATGACCAAGCCCCCATGACCGACTCGTTCCCTCGCCTCCACGCCCGCACCCGGGGCTTCACCCTGGGGGCTCCCCGCAGCTTCTCGGTGTCCGGTGACGGCCGCCGGGTGGCCTTTTTGCGCAGCGAATCGGGCACCGATCCGGTGAACCGGCTCTGGGTGCTCGACACCGTCACCGGCACGGAACGGCTGGTGGCCGACCCCATCGCGCTGGAGGCCGACGCCGGAAACGAGAACCTGCCCCCGGCCGAGCGGGCCCGGCGGGAAAGGGTGCGCGAGAGCGGTGGGGGGATCGTGGCCCATGCCGGGGATCCTCACCTGAGCAGGATCGCCTTCACCCTGGGCGACCAGGTGTTTTTGGCCGAGATCGGCGACGACCCCACCCAGGACACCGTAAGGGCTCTGCCGACTCGACCGGGGGCGTTCGATCCCCGGCCCTCCCCCGATGGGCAGCAGGTGGCTTACGTGTCCGGCACCGGCCTGCGGGTGGTGGAGGCCTCAGCCACCGGCCCGGACCGGCCGGTAATAAACGAGCCGGGAGGGACGGTGAGCTGGGGATCCCCCGAGTTCATCGCCGCCGAGGAGATGGGGCGCACCCGGGGATTCTGGTGGTCCCCCGGCAGCCGGCACCTGATGGCCGCCCGAGTGGACACCGCCCCGGTACCCACCTGGTACATAGCCTCACCCGCCGACCCGGCCGCTCCGCCCACCCCCATGGCATACCCGGCCGCGGGAACCATCAACGCCGATGTATCCCTGGCCATTCTCGGCCTGGACGGCAGCCGGGTGGAAGTGTCCTGGGATCGGGGCACCTACGAATACCTGGCTCGAGCCGGCTGGGCCCCCCGGTCGAATCCCGTGATAGCGGTGCAAAGCCGTGACCAGTGCACGGTGCTCGTCCTCGAGGTGGATCCCAGCACCGGAGCCACCGTCGAGTTGGCCCGTCAATCCGCATCGCCGTGGGTGGAGCTGGTGCCCGGCACCCCGGCGTGGATGGGTGAGCACCTGGTAACCGTGCAGGATCGGGGTACGGCCCGGCGGTTGGTGGTGGACGGAACCGGGGCAACCCCCGAAACGCTACAGGTCCGGCGGGTGGTTGCCGCCGACGAGCGCCGGGTGGTGTTCATCGCTTCCGACGATCCCACCGAGGCCCACGTGTGGCAGCTCAGCAGCGGCGGCGAGCTGCAACGGCTCACCACCGACCCCGGTGTCCACAGTGCCGAAGCCGGGGGCGACACCACGGTGATCGTCCGAGCAGCCGGGGGCCACACCACAGCCAACGCCCGAGCAACCGGAGGCCACACCACAGCCAACGTCCGAGCAGCCGGAACCGACCGGCCTGGCGAGGTCGAAGCCGTAACCCCCACCCGGCGCATCCCGATCACCTCCCGAGCCGCTACGCCCACCCGATTCCCGTCACCCCGGTTGGCAGTAGTCGGTCACAGGGAACTGCGGACCGCTGTGCTGTACCCCTCGGGTGACCCCGGAACCGGCGATGAGCCGCTGCCGGTGCTGCTCGATCCCTACGGCGGTCCCCACGCCCAGCGGGTGCTCAGGGCCGGATCGCCGTACCTGGTTTCGCAATGGTTCGCCGATCAGGGATTCGCCGTGGTCATCACCGACGGCCGGGGCACCCCCGCTCGCGGCCCCCAGTGGGAGCGGGCGGTGGCCGGCGATCTGGCCCACCCCGTGCTCGAGGATCAGATCGATGCCCTCGACGCGCTGGCCGAGCAGCATCCCCGGCTGGACCTCGACCGGGTGGCCATCCGGGGTTGGTCCTTCGGTGGCTACCTGGCGGCGCTGGCCGTGCTGGCTCGACCCGACCGGTTCCACTCCGCCATCGCCGGGGCCCCGGTCACCGACTGGCGGCTCTACGACACCCACTACACCGAGCGCTACCTGGGCCACCCCGACCACCACCCCGAGGCATACAGCCGCACCAGCCTCATCCCGATGGCCGGGAATCTGGTCCGGCCCCTGCTGTTGATCTGCGGCCTGGCCGACGACAACGTCTTCGCCGCCCACACCCTCAGACTGTCGCAAGCCCTGTTCGAAGCCGGCCGCCCCCACCGAGTGCTTCCCCTGCCCGGCATCACCCACATGACCCCCCAGGAGCAGGTGGCCGAGAACCTGCTGCTGCTCCAAAAGGCCTTCCTCATCGACAGCCTCGGCCTTACCGACGATCAATAAAGTCGAACCATGAGCGGTGTTCTTGAGGGAATGCGGGTGGTGGAGGGGTCGGCGTTCGTGGCCTGCCCATCGGGGGGCATGACCCTGGCGCAGCTCGGGGCCGATGTCATCCGGTTCGATGCCATCGGCGGGGGGATCGACAACCACCGGTGGCCGCTCACCCCCGAGGGGCGGTCGCTGTACTGGGAGGGGCTCAACAAGGGCAAGCGGTCGGTGCAGGTGAACATCGGTTCGGCCGAGGGCAAAGAGCTGGTCGCCGCGCTGGCCACCGCTCCCGGGCCCGATGCCGGAATCTTGATGACCAACTTCCCGGCCACCGGATGGTTGTCCTACGACAGCCTCCGCCGCCACCGTGACGACCTAATCATGGTGGCCATAACCGGCAACCACGACGGCTCCACCGCGGTGGACTACACCGTCAACTGCGCGATGGGCTACCCGTGGCTCACCGGTACCGGCGGCACGGTCAACCATGTGCTGCCCGCCTGGGACATCATCTGCGGCCAGACCGCCGCCGTCGGGGTGCTGGCTGCCGAGCGCCACCGGTTCCGCACCGGCCAGGGTCGTCTGGTGAATCTGGCCCTGTCCGATGTGGCCCTGGCCGCGGTTTCAATGCTCGGCCATGTGGCCGAGGCACAGCTTTTGGGTACCCAGCGACCCCGGATCGGCAACGACCTGTACGGAGCCTTCGGCCGGGATTTCGAGTTGGCCGACGGCGAGCGCATCCAGATCGTGGCGGTCAGTGCCCGGCAGTGGACGGGGTTGGTGGCCGCCTGCGGGATCGCCGGGGAGGTGGCCGCGGTGGAGTCAGAGACCGGCCTGAGCCTCACCAGCACCGACGGCGACCGCTACCGGGTCCGTGATCGCATCAACCCGATGGTGGCTCGGTGGTGCGCAAACCGCACCCTGGCCGAGGCGGCCGAGGCCCTGGATGCCCACGGGGTGTGCTGGGGACGCTACCAGTCGATGCTGGAGCTGGTGGCCGGCGACCCCCGATGCTCCGCCGCCAACCCGCTGTTCGCCGAGGTGGACCACCCCGGGTCGGGGCGCTATCTCACCCCCGGTGCCCCGCTCCGCTTCCCCGCCGACAATATGGTCGATCCCGGCCCTGCCCCCCGGCTGGGCCAGCACACCGACGAGGTCATGGCCGATGTGCTCGGCCTGTCAGCCCCCGAGATCGCCCGCCTCCACGACCGCAAGATCATCGCCTGACCACCCCCGGCCCTATACCTTGCTAGCTTTCCGACCATGAGTATTGCCCTGGTTACCGATCAGCAGATCAAGACCTTCTGGCGCGACGGCGTGGTGGTGATACGGGGGGTGCTGTCACACGAGGTCCTGGACTCCATGGCCGAGCCCGTCAAGCGGGTGCTGGGGCACCAGAACATGACCAACATGACCGAGTTGGGCTCCGCAGTGGTGCCGTCCAGCGGGGGCACAATGCTCAACGACCCCGCCGCGGCCAAGGCCGGCGCTGCCCGGGGCCAGTTCCGCAGCGGTACCGACCACTGGTGGGACGACCCCGATTTCGAACGCTTCGCCACCCGATCACCGCTGCCCCAACTGGCTGCGGAGTTGTTGCGGAGCCGGGAACTCTGGTTCTACGAGGACAGCGTGCTGGTGAAGGAGCCCCACACCCAGGAACCCACCGCCATCCACCAGGACATGGCCTACTTCCAACTGGAGGGCAACAAGGTATGCACCATCTGGTGCCCCCTCGACCCCATCTCCAGGAAAACCGGAGCCACCGTCTACGTGCGAGGTTCGCACCTGTGGCAGCGGGACTTCCGACCCAACTGGTTCGTGAGCCAGCTCCCCATGCCCGGCACCCGCGGCGAGGAGGTTCCCCCCTACGACCGGGACGACCCCGAGAACCTGCTCAGCTTCGACATGGCACCCGGAGATGTGGCCATGCATCACGCCATGACCCTGCACGGGGCCCACGCCAACATCACCGATCAATGGCGCCGGGCCATCTCGGTGCGCTACTGCGGCGACGGCACCGTCTACCGCTTCAAGCCCGGAACCCCCCTGAAGCCCCACCACACCGAGATCACCGAGGGCGACCCCGTCGATCACCCCCGCTGCCCCCGGGTCTGGCCCCGCTGAACCGAGGCGCTACCCCGGGTCTGGCCCCGCTGAACCGAGGCGCTATCCCGGGTCTGGCCCCGCTGAACCGGGGCGCTATCCCGGTTCGGGGCCGAGGACGGAGACGAAGGAGACCATCTCTCCGGGGTAACCGCCCAGGTTGTGGACGAGGCCGAGGTTGCGGGACGACAGGTCGATCTGGCGATCCGGCCCCGCCCGGCCCCGGAGCTGGAGCCAGCACTCGTAGTGCATCCGCAACCCGGAGGCCCCCACCGGGTGCCCGAAGGCCTTGAGCCCACCGTCGGGGTTGACCGGCATGTCGCCGTCGCGCTCGAAGGTGCCGGCCAGCACCTCCTTCCAGGCCGTACCCCGCTCGCAGAACCCCAGATCCTCCATCAGCACCATCTCGGTGGGGGTGAAGCAGTCATGGACCTCGGCCATGGCCAGCACCGACCGGGGATCGGTGACACCGGCCTGGCGGTAGGCGTCCGCCCCGGCCATCTCGCACTCCGGGAACGTGGTGTAGTCGTAGTCGGGGTCGATGAGCCCCCCACCGGTGCCCGACACGAACGACAGGGCCTTGATGTACAGCGGGTCCTCGCTGTACCGGTGGGCATCGGCGGCTCGCACCACGATGGCCGCGGCTGCACCGTCGGCCACCCCGGCGCAGTCGAACACCGACAACCTTCCGGCCACCGCGGCCATTCGGCAGATCTTCTCGGCCGGCATCTCCCGGCGGAACTGGGCCAGCGGGTTGAGCACCCCGTTGCGGTGGTTCTTCTCGGCTATGCGGGCCACCACCAGCCGCAGCTCGTCCTCATCCACCCCGTAGCGAGCGGCGTAGGCGGGCAGCACCAGGCTGTACATGGCCGCCGCGGTCAGGTTGCGCCCGGTGCCGTCGTGGGGCACGGGCGCAGCGTTCAGCCCCTGGTAGCCGGAGTCCTTGATCTTCTCCACCCCGATGGCCATGGCCATGTCGTAGGCCCCGCTAGCCACCGCGTAGCACGCCTGGCGCAGCGCCTCGGAACCGGTGGCGCAAAAGTTCTCCACCCGGGTGACGGGCTTGCCCTCCAGCTTCAACGGCCGGCTCAGCGTGAGGCCGCTCATCCCACTCGAGGCCGTGCCCAACCAGAAGGCATCAACATCGCCCTTGTCCACCCCGGCGGAGGCAAACGCTGCGGTGGCGGCATCTATCAAAAGGTCGTCGGTTCCCCTGTCCCAGTGCTCCCGAAACGGTGTGCAGCTCATGCCGATGATCGCCACCCGGTCCTTGATGCCATGACTGGCCATGAATCCCCTCCTACCGCTCCGACCTCGCCGGTCGAGCCTTCCAGAAATAGTTGTTGATGCCGTCGGCCCGGTACAACCGCCTAAAGGTCATCTCCACCCGCTGACCGATGCGCACCGCCTCGGGATCCACATCGGTCAGCTCCACCGGCAGGCGGCCACCCCCGTCGAAGTCCACCACCGCGAACACCACCGGCGGGCTCACCGAGTAGACCAGCCGGTCGATGGTGAAGGTCACCACCGTGGCCCCGATGTCGGCCATGGGTGCCGGGTCCATGGCGTCCAACTCGTCCTCGGGCCGGATGGACACCCGGGCCGGCGGCAGGTGCAGCGTCCCGCTCTCGGTACCGCGGCTACCCACGAACCCGTACTTCCAGCTCTGAGCCCTGGCCGCAGCGGCCGACGACGGTCGGGTCGGCTCGGGCCGGTTGGGGGGCTGCACCCGGATCATCTCCCTCCACTTGAGGAACGTGGCGTAGCCGACCTCCTCCCCAGCGGCAACCTGGTCGGCCACCGGCAGGGCAAAGGTACGGTCGGCCAGGGCCCCGGTGGCCCGCAGGATCAGCACCTCCACCCCGTCGGCCAGCACCACCACCGCGATGGTCCGGCCCGGCTGGGCCTGCTCGAGCTCGCCGGCCAGCACCAAACCGGGATGGGCCGTGCCGGCATTGCCCACCACCGCGGTGAGATCGTCGGCCACCCGGGCCGCCCCCAGCCCACCGGTCACCCGCCCGACCGCCCGCCCGTGCACCCCGGTGACAACGGCCACATCCACGTCGCCGGCCCCGATCCCGGCCGCGCTCAGCGCCTCCTTCCAGGCCCGGGCGGCCAGCGGTCCGTAGCGGGTCTCCCCGAACCGCTCCTCCCACTGGCCGGTGGTCACCGAACCCGGCTGGCGCCAGCGATCCACGAACTCCTCGGTGGCCGATGCCGCTCCCAGCAGTTCGGCCACCACCGGCCCATCGGAATCGTCACCCACCACGAATGCAGCGGCCCCGTCACCGCCGTTGGCCTCGTCGGCGCTGGTGGGCAGCCCGCCCCGGATGTCGGCCGCCACCACCAACGTCGGTCCCCCCGACTCCAGAGCGGTGCGCAGCGCCCCGATTCCCGAGCGCACCGCCCCCCCGAAATCCAACGCACCCACCGACGGGTCCAGGCGCAGGGCGGCGTGAATGGTGGTGGCGTTGGTCTTTTCCAGGTACGCCGGATCGGCGGTGGCAAACCACAGCGCCCGGGGCTCGACATCGCTGGAGCGCAGAGCCAGCCGGGCTGCCTCCACCCCCATGGTGGTGGTGTCCTCGTCGTAGGAGGCCACCGCTCGGGTACCCAGCCCACCACCCCGACCCATAACCGCCGCAATGGTCGACCGATCCAGACGCCAGTACGGCACATAGCCCCCGAAGCTGATGATGCCCCGCATGCCAACCCAGTGTACGCCCGCCTGCGACAACAACCGAGATCGAGACCACGACAAGCACCCTGGTTGGCCACCATCTCCTGCTCGTCCGGCGGCACGGCCTTGTACGCGTTGTCCAAATCACGGCCCTACTCAGAAGTGATTATGTAACAACTGTCGCGGTCGGGCAAAGAACAGGGCAAATGGTTGGCGGGCAACAACCAGTCAGCCGAGTCCACCTGCGGCATATGTCACTTGTGGAGAAAATGAGAACACCACCCAAAGGTGGAGACATCATGAAAATCCATACGACATTTAACATCAGCCCTGCGAAACGGCCCCGGTGGGATCTGCTCGCAGGGCTTATCGGGCTGTTAGCCGTGTGCCTTGTGGCCGTGAGTTGTGCTTCTGGGAGTAAATCCGACGAGGTGTTCGCTGACACGTATGATTCATACTTCAAATCATTCTCAGGCGACTACAACCCCTCACCCAACCTTGAAGACCTGAGCATCGGTGCCTTCTACGAGCAACAAGCTGAGGCCTTGCTCCGCTACTTCTACCGTCGCACTGCCGATCCTGATGTCGCCGCCGATCTCTGCGCAGAAACCTTTGCCGCTGCGCTTGAGAACGCACACCGGTACAACCCTCAACGGGGCACACCGGCACAATGGCTCTACGGAATCGCCCGGAACCAACTTGCCATGTTCTGGCGACGCCACAAAGCCGGCGAACGAGCAAGGCGTCGCCTCGGCATCCCGCGCGAGCCCATCGACGAGACGACGGCAACCGAGCTGCGAGAAGCAGAAAACCTCATCAACGGTGCCGAAGCGGTTGAAGCTCTCAACACCCTCCCGCACAAACTCCGTTCGGCCGTCGTTCTGCGAGTGGTAGACCAGCTCGGGTACGCCGAGATCGCCGCCGAGTTGGGTTGCAGCCCCGGTGCCGCACGGGTACGGGTCTTCAGGGGCCTACAGCGCCTGAGCGAGGTGCTCAAGTGACCTCCGACGACTTCAACGCTCCCTTCCTGGACCGGCTGGGGGCGCACCTCCAGCGAGCCGCCGCTACCGGGATGCCGAAACGACGCAACCCATCCTTCGCAATAGCGCTGGTTGCTCTGTTGGCGATTGGCCTTCTCAGCGCGGTTTTCTTCACCCGCCAGAGCCCCGCGGAGGCGATTGCGGTCACTGTCGTCGGGCAGAACGTCAGGGTCGAGGTGCTCTCCCCCATCGCCGACCCCTCACTACCCATCCGAAAGTTGAGGGCTGCGGGCGTGACGGCGACCGTCACCGAGGTGCCAGTGCCCGACGGGCTGATCGGACGCATCACTGCGGTGTCAACGGCTTCCGGAAACGAGGATGTCCGCTATGACGGGCCGAACGTCGTTTTGTTCACCGTTGCCGTAGGCAGCGAGGTCCTCATCGAGATCGGCCGCGAAGCAACCGGTGATGAGGTCTTCGGCGCAACAGAATCCGACCCCGCCTGCGGGCGATGGCGGAACAAGCCGGTAAGCGAGGTCATGAACGACATAGAAGCCACCATCGACCTGATCCGGTGGCAGCTATACGACGGAACACGGGTTACCGAGATCAAGAATCCACCCCAACAGTCACTGGTCCAAGACGTGCTCCCGATCAACCACCGGACATCGATAGTCATCGTCTCGCTCACCCCCGACGCTCTCCCGGAATCCCCCCCTTGCCAACCCAAGCCCTAGCCGTAACATTCGCGGAGGTTGTATAACGTACCCACCATGAGCAGCTCGCGATCCGCCGCCGACATTCGGGCCGACCTCGGCCATCCGATCATCGATGCCGACGGGCACGTGTTCGAGCACTACCCGGCCCTGCACGAGTACTGCCTCGACGAGGGGCTCGCCGGCGGCCTCTACGCCCAGATGGGCAACTGCTCATTCTCCGGCGAACCCAACTGGGCCACCTTGGCGCCCGAGGAGCGGTTGGCCCGGCGCTCCTTCCGGGGGCCGTGGTGGGCGCTCCCGCTGGCCAACACCCGGGACTTCGCCACCGCGGTGTCGCCGGCGATGTTCCACGACCGCATCCAAGAGCTGGGGATGGACTTCGCGGTGTGCTACCCCAGCATAGGGCTCAACTTCCCCAGCTACCCGGACGACGATGTGCGCAACCAGCTTTGCCGAGCGCTCAACCGCTACCTGGCCGACAGCTACCGGGGCCTTCAGGACCGCCTCACCCCGGTGGCCGCCATCCCCACCCACACCCCCGCCGAAGCCCTCGAACAACTCGACTTCGCAGTCACCGAGCTGGGCTTCAAGGCGGTGATGATCGGCGGCTTCGTTCCCCGGCAACTACCGGCCGGCGGGGAGATGGCCACCTGGATCGACTCCCTGGGCCTGGACTCGGCCTACGACTACGACCCCCTGTGGCAACGACTGGTGGAGCTGCAAACCCCGGCCAGCTTCCACTCCGGGTCGATGGGCTGGCACGGCCGCCGGTCGATCAGCAACTTCTCCTACAACCACATGGGCAACTTCGCCGCCGCCGGCGAGGCCACCGCCAAATCCATCTTCTTCGGCGGGGTCACCCACCGCTTTCCCGATCTGCGGCTCGGCTTCCTCGAAGGCGGTGTCACCTGGGGGGCCCAGATGCTGTGCGACCTGGTCGGCCACTGGGAGAAGCGTGGCCCCGAGGGCCTCAAGGCCTACGACCCGGCCCGCTTCGAGCCCGACCGCTTCGAATCCCTGCTGGCCGAAGCCGGCGATCCCATCAACCTGCCCGCCGGTTTCGGCCGGAAGATGCAGCAGTTCACCTTCACCAAGGATGTCTTCCACGATTTCGAGGCGGCCGGCATCACCGGACCCGAGGGCATACTCGAGCAGATCCACCGCTCCTACTGGTTCGGCTGCGAGGCCGACGACCCCCTCGTCCGCCTGGCCTTCGACGGAGCCCTGCCCGGGGGTGCCACCCTGAACGCCATCTTCTCCTCCGATGTGGGCCACTGGGATGTCCCCGACATGGCCGGAGTGCTGCCCGAGGTGTGGGAGCAGGTTGAACACGGCTGGCTGGACGAGAACCAATTCCGGGCCTTCACCCTCACCAACGCCCACCGCTTCTTCACCGAGGCCCGCCCCGACTTCTTCCACGACACTGTGCTGGACACCACAACCGCCTAAACCTACCCACGACACAGCGCTGGACACCACAACCGCCTGAACCTACCCACGACACAGCGCGGTGGTCGAGTTCGATAGGATACGAGACGTGACGGGGAGCACGCTTGTGGTAGCTACAAAAGCCACTTCCGCCCTGGACGTTGCCCGGCAGATAGCGGATGTGTTCGTAGCCGAGCATGGTGTGGCCGAGGTGGCTGTGTTCGGATCAGTCGCACGGGGCGAGGCCACTCCTGACAGCGACATCGACCTGGTAGCCATCTACCCTGACATGGACTACTCCCAGCGCTGCAAGCTTCAAATCGATCTTAGTTCGATCGCCAGGGAGATGGCCGGTCGAGGCGTAGATGTGTGGGTAACGGACTGGCCGGAGTGGAAGCTGAGGTCAACGGAGGTCACCTTGAGTTTTGAACACAGCATATTTAATGACTGTATTGTTCTAGCCCAACAGACCACTCCCTACAAATGTATTCATAAATCAACAATAGGATTACCGATGAACAATAAAGAAGAAATAGAGAAATGGTTGGATGACTGCAAAACAACTATCAGCAACCTACGCAACTCCATGCCAATCACCGAAAGTGAGCTGGAAGCGATGTTGGAAGAGGATGAAGATATTCGCCAAGTTCAGTTGGATGGTGAGCGAATAATACGGCTACGGAATGTGGCTGCACTGACAGCAGAATGTGTTGAAAAGTCTCTGAAGTTGCTGGTAGCTTTAGAAGAACATAGCGTACCCAGAACTCATTCAGCAGCAGAATTGATGCGGTTACTGTCTTACACAGATTCAAATACATTGCTGGACTTATTGACCGAAAGAGAATGGGAAAATGTCGCAAATTGGCGGCAAGCTGGCACATACATTGCCTCTTGGACTCAAATGGGGTTATCGGCAATAGAAGTAGTTGAAGATATTGAAAGATACCATAACGCGATAATGCAAATTTTGCCTTCCGGTATCAAGAGGTATGAACACCGTTATGGTGAATCGGCACAGACTCGTGCGTTGAGGCAAAAAGTGGACGCTCTGAATAGGTGCCTCAAAACCTTGAATATATTAACTGGACAAGAAAAATAGAGCCCACCCGGCTAGCTTGGCGGGATGAACCGCCAGTGGATCTACGCGGTACGACCCGACGGGCCGGCCAGCGTGGACAACTTCGAGTACCGGGAAACCACGATCCCCGAACCCGGTGACGGCCAGGCCCTGGGCCGGTTGTGCTACCTCAGCTTCGAGCCGGCCATGCGCACCTGGATGGAGGACTTCATCACCTACATGCCCCCCGTGCCGCTGGGCACCCCCATGCTGGGCCCCGGGGTGTCGCAGGTGGTGGTGTCCAACACCCCGGCGCTGAACGAGGGCGACCTGGTCAGCGGGATGATGAGCTGGCAGGACTACCAGGTGGTGGGGGAGCAGGCCCGGCTGGTGCCCCCGGATACACCCATCCCGGTGATGCTGGGCCCGATGGGAGGTACCGGCCTGACCGCCTACATCGGCCTG
Source organism: Candidatus Poriferisocius sp. (assembly GCF_965202595.1). Classification (GTDB taxonomy): domain Bacteria; phylum Actinomycetota; class Acidimicrobiia; order Acidimicrobiales; family Bin134; genus Poriferisocius. Next base: position 486,325 of record NZ_OZ241836.1, on the reverse strand, counting down.
CTCGACATCGGTCGCCCCCAGCCCGGCGATACCGTGCTCACTTCGGGCGCGGCCGGAGCCACCGGGTCGGTGGCCGCCCAGATCGCCCGCATCAAGGGATGCCGGTCGGTGGGCATAGCCGGTGGGGGCGACAAGTGCCGGTGGCTGCTCGAGGAAGCTCGCCTGGATGCGGCCATCGACTACAAGAACGAGAACGTGGCCGGCCGGCTGGCCGAACTGTGCCCCGACGGGGTTGACGTGTACTTCGACAACGTGGGCGGCGACCTGCTGGAAACGATCATGGGTCACATGAACCAGGGCGGGCGCCTCGCGGTGTGCGGGGCCATCTCCACCTACAACCAGGGCTTGCGCCGGCCGGGGCCGGCCAACATGTTCGAGATCATCGAGAAGCGCCTGACCCTCCAGGGGTTCGTCATGTTCGACCACATGGATCGGGTACCGGAGGCCACCCGGGATCTGGGCCAGTGGGTGGCCGGCGGGGAGATCGCCTTCAGAACCGACATCCAGCAAGGCTTCGACAACATCCCGGCCACGTTCCTGCGGCTGTTCAGCGGGGCCAACCAGGGAAAGCAGCTCCTGAAGGTGCGAGACGTGGACCAAACCCTCACCGGACAGTGAAGTTCCAGGAGTCGGAAAGGGAGCTGATGCTCACCGGTATCGGGGAGAAGTTCCAGGAGTCGGAAAGGGAGCTGATGCTCACCGGTATCGGGGGTCAGGGGGTGCAACTGGCCGCCCGGGTCATCGCCCAGGCGGCCACGGTTGAGGGCCGGGAGGTGCTGGTGTTCGGCAGCTTCGGCGGGATGATGCGGGGCGGTAACACCGATAGCACGGTGGTGATCAGCGACCGGCCCATAGAAGCACCCCCGGTGCTATCGGCCACCTGGTCGGCCATCTTGATGCACCACCAGTACTGGACCCCGTTGCGGGAGCGCATCCGCGACCATGGCCTGGTGCTGGTCAACTCATCGGTGTTCGAGGGCGACCTGGACCGGGATCGTTACCAGGTGGTCGAGGTGCCGGTAACCGGGGTGGCCACCGATCTGGGCAACCCGCTCCTGGCGGCAATGGTCATGTGCGGGGTGTACGGACACGCATCCGGGCTGGTGAGCCTCAACGGCCTCATGGAAGGTATGCGCCGCTCGGTGCCTCCCTACCGCAGCCGCCTGATCGAGGCCAACGAAGTCGCGCTGACCACCGGCTGGGAGATGGCCCCATGAACGACGACATTATGAGCGATAACCCCATGAACGACGACATTGACATTATGCACAACGGCACCATGAACACGGTCACGGTTCGGGGAACGGTGGTCATCGATGTCGAGGCCTGCAAGGGCTGCGACCTGTGCATCGACGCCTGCCCGCCCCGGGTGCTGGTGATGACCGACCACCAGGTCAACAACAGGGGCTACCGCTATCCCCGATTGCTGGCCGGCTGCACCGGTTGCCGGGCCTGCGCCCAGATCTGCCCCGACTTCGTGTTCCAGGTGTACAAGTACGCCACCCCAATGGAACTGGAACAAACAGAACTGGACCCAATGGAACTGGAACAAAATGTCTGAGCGGGTGCTGATGGAGGGATCGGAGGCCATGGCTCGGGCCGCGGTGGGTGCCGGCTGCCGGTTCTTCGCTGGATACCCCATGACCCCGTTCACCGGGTTGCTCGAGCACATGGCCCGCCTGCTGCCCGAGGTCGATGGCGTGTGCATGAACGCCGAGAGCGAGCTGGAGGCGGTGGGCATGGCCTGGGGGGCGGCCACCACCGGGCATCCGGCGGCCACCGGATCCACCGGCCAGGGGTTGTCGCTGATGCAGGAATCGTTGTCGGAGATCACCAATGCCCGGCTGCCGCTGGTGGTGTTCAACATGGCCCGGGGCCAGGGTGATTACTACCAGGCCACCCGCGGCGGGGGCCACGGCGACTACCGCCACATCGTGCTGGCGCCGATGGACGTACCCGAGGCGGTGGCGCTGACCGGGCTGGCGTTCGCTCTGGCCGGGCAGTGGCGTACCCCGGTGATGGTGCTGGGCGACTACTACCTGGCCCACACTCATCAGGCGGTGGCCGTGCCTGCAACCGGCATCAAGGCCCCCGAGATCGGTGGCTGGGCGCTGAACGGCTCCTCCGGGGGTTCGGGAGCGGCCAGGATAATCTCCCCCCTGGGCAGCGGGGCCGATGACGAGGAGGGATTCGACCTGGGTGCCCACTACGCAGCCGTTGCCGCCCACATACGGGCCATGGCCACCGGTGTAGAACCGCTCATCGAATGCGGGCACTGCGATGATGCCGAGCTGGTGGTGGCCGCCTACGGCTCGGTGGGCAAGTTCGTGCGCTACGCCTGCCTGCGGCTGCGCGACGCCGGATACCCGGTGGGCTACGTCCGCCCCATCACGCTGTGGCCGTTCCCGTCGAAAGCGGTCCTCGAAGCGACCTCCGGTTCGGCCAAATTGGCGGTGTACGAGCAGAACATGGGTCAGATGGTTGACGACATCCGCCTGGCCACCATGGGAGCGGTGCCGGTGGAGTTCATAGGGGGCCCGAGTTGGGATCACTCCGGTTTCGGGATCGGACCCGACATAAACGTGCCCGACATCTCCGAACGCATCCTAAAGGCAATGCCATGAGCACTGGAGGCGATGCCATGAACACTGGAGGCGATGCCATGAACACCGCAGGCAATGCCATGAGTACTGAGGAAACCATGAACACAGGCCGAGTTTTCATTTCCACCGGCGAGCCCCCCGCCGAGCCCGCCACGCTGGTGGACGACTTCACCCCCGAACTCATCACCCAGGCCAACCACCATCTCTGCCCCGGCTGCGGGGAGCCCATAGCCATGCGGGCCGCGGTCGAGGCGGTCGCCGAACTCGGGCTGACCGAACGAACCATCACCGTTTTCGGCATCGGCTGCTACACCGCCTTCGCCCACAACCTGGATGTGGAGGTGGTGCAGGCCCTGCACGGGCGAGCCCCATCGGTGGCCACCGGCATAAAACGAATGCTGCCCGAAGGGTTCGTGATCACCGTCCAGGGCGACGGCGACATGGTCAACGAGGGACTTCAAGAGGTGCTGCACGCCGCGGCCCGGGGCGAAAACATCACCTGCCTCCTGTTGAACAACGGGGTGTTCGGCGAGACCGGGGGGCAGATGACAGCAACCACCACCCCGGGCCAGCGCACCAAGACCTCAATCGAGGGGCGCGACCCCCACCGGCACGGCCATCCCATCCTATTGTCGAACCTGGTCGCCGCCCTGGACGGGGTGGCCTACGTAGCCCGGGGCGCGGTCAACAACGCCGGCAACGTGGCCCGAACCAAGCGCTACATCACCCGGGCTTTCGAGTCCCAGATGGCCGGCACCGGTTTCAGCCTCGTGGAGATCCTCACCATGTGCCCCACCGGCTGGTTCGTCGACACCCTGGAGGGCCCGGACTACCTCCAGGACACCCTCGCCCCCGTTCACCGCATCGGCGAGCTCAAGTCACTGCCGGTCCCAACCTGAGCCTGAGCTAAAACCGGGCTCAAATTCTGCTCGGCCCGGGCGAACTTCAAGCGCCAAACCGAACCTCAAGTCGTAACCGCGCTCAAACCTGGCTAGAACTCAAGTCGTAACCGCGCCACCGTTTATATGGATGGTCTGGCCGGTCATCCAGGAGGCCTCGTCGGAGGCCAGGTAAACGCAGATGTAGCCAACGTCGTCAGGCCGCCCCAACCGGCCCACCGGCACCTGGCGAGCCATCGAATCGGTCACCTCGGTGGGCTCACGCATCCCCATGAGCCCGAGCGCCAGCGAGTTGGCCGTCACCCCCCGGCGAGCCGTTTCCAAAGCCAGGTGGCGCATGAACCCCAGCGCCCCGCCCTTGCCCGCGGCGTAAAGCGACACCCCGATGTTCAGGCCAACCACGCCGGCGCCGGAAGAAATGGTGATGACCCGCCCGAACCCCCGCTCGCACATTTTGGGAACAACCACGTGGCAGCAGTTCAGAACACCGTGCAGGTTCACGTCCAGGTACGGCGACCACTGCTCGGGATCCATGTCCACGAACTGGGTCGGCATCATAGATTCGGGGATACCGGCGTTGTTGACCAGAACGTCCACCGGTCCCAACCCGGAGGTGGTCGCCGCCACTGCCTCGGTCACCGCCTCCCGGTCGGCCACGTCGAAGGGCACCGCCAGCGCGGTACCACCGGCGGCCCGCACGGCGGCAACGGTGCTCTCGGCCCGCTCGGCGTGACGATCATTGACCGCCACCGCCGCCCCCCGCTCCGCCAGCCGGGCGGCAATCCCCGCCCCAACCCCTTGCCCCGCGCCGGTAACCAGCGCCACCCGCCCGGATAGATCGAACATGCTCACGCTCCTTCGTCCTCCAGCAGCAAATCCCGCAGGCCCTGCCCGGCGGCCGGATCAACCATCGGAAATTACCGATCGACTCCACGGGGGCACCCTAGCCACCCGCCACTCAGGATGTTCGCCCCACCAATCTTTGTACCCACAAATATGTGACAACGACGAGCAATAGGGCTACAGTGGCGGCGCTATCACTCGAATAGGGGCTGGCCGACCGGCGAAACGGCCCAAGGAGTATTGAAATGACCAAGACCAAGTTCTTGTTGATTGCAGCCGTTTTGGCCATCGTGGCTTGGGCGGGGGCCAGCTCTGCGGTGGCCGATGGGCATGAGCAGACGATGACCGTCGATCCCTCGATGGTCGCGGAGCCCGGCACCTACGACTTCACGCTCAGCGCCTCGGGTTTCACTATCCCCAGTGCGAACCTGGCGACGTGCAGCACCGGCGATGCATCCCTGCTCCTCGGTATAGCTGAGCTAACCCAGTACTGCGGAGGTATCGGCGACACCGTTAGCATAGGGGCTGATGGAACCTTCACCACCACGGTGGAAGGCGTTGAAGTCGGCGAGGACGGCGTGACCTTCTTGCTCTTCCAGTTAGTGCAAGACGGTGAAGCTGCCAGCGCTTCGGTGAACATTGGCATGATGGGCGATGAGCTGGCCAACACCGGCTTGAACACATCGCTGCTGGTGGTCATCGGCATGGGCATGGCGCTCGCCGGTGTGATGGTGCTCGGCCTCAGCCGCCGCTTGCGCGCCCTGTAACACCGCTTCCTGATCGGAACACTCGGTGCCCCGGGCCCTCGGGTCCGGGGCACCGGTCGTTTCCTGGCCAGGGATCAAAAATGTTTTGCTACCGAATCGACGACAAGCCCCAAAGTGCGTGCTACAGTCAATACCAACAGGGGTCGGCTGGGTACCTACGCGGCCCAAGGAGTGACATCATGATCAAGTCCAAGTCGCTGTTCATCGGGATGATTCTGGCGCTGGTCGCCTGGGCCGGGGTGAGTACGGCCTCCGCTCAGGATGGGGACCAGCCGAGCGGGCCGTCCATCACCGTGACCCCCACATCAGTTGATGCCGCTGGTGAACACACCTTCACGGTGACCGGTACGGGCTGGGAAGTCGCGACTGACGTTAATGTGATTCCCTGTGATGTGCCAGCCAGCGGTGACGTAGAAGACATAACTACTCCAAACTGCACGAAGTACGTAGGCATGGCAGCACTCAATGTCCCATTCCCGGGTGGTTCCTTCACTGTTGATGTCAGTGTGAATGTACCAGAAGGAGGGATCGTGATAAGCGCCGGTGAAGCCGCTTGCGTAGCAGATCGCCAAAGTTGCAAGGCTGATGCAGTAATCATCACCGTAGGCATGCCCGATGGCACCGGCGACATGAACGAGGACAGGATGGGCGATGAGCTGGCCAACACCGGCTTGAACACATCGCTGCTGGTGGTCATCGGCATGGGCATGGCGCTCGCCGGTGTGATGGTGCTCGGCCTCAGCCGCCGCCTGCGCACCCTGTAACACCGCTTCCTGATCGGAACACTCGGTGCCCCGGGCCCTCGGGTCCGGGGCACCGGTCGTTTTCCGGCCCGGGATCAAAAATGTTTTGCTACAGATTTGACGACAAGCCCCAGAGTGCGCGCTATAGTTTCCTCACCAATACCAACAGGGGTCGGTTGGGTACCTACGCGGCCCAAGGAGTGACATCATGATCAAGTCCAAGTCGCTGTTCATCGGGATGATTCTGGCGCTGGTCGCCTGGGCCGGGGTGAGTACGGCCTCCGCTCAGGATGGGCACACGCTCACTGTTGACCCGATGTCGGTCGAGGAAGCCGGCATGCAAACCTTCACGGTGACCGGCACGGGCTGGACCCTTCCTACAGTGAATGTGATTCAGTGTGATATGCCCGCAAGCGGTGACGTAACCGATGTTACGCAAGCGAGCTGCATGGCACACATAGGAACGGTGCAGATGGTACAACCGCTAAACGGTGGCTTCTCAGTCCAGATGACATTGAATGTGCCAGCCGAAGGACTAGTCATCAGCGCTGGCGACATCGCCCAAACCCAGGTTTTCGCAGTTCCCATCACCGTAGGCATGCCGGACGAAGATGAAGGCGACGGCACCGACGATGACGGCACCGATGATGACGGCACCGACGATGACGGCACCGACGATGACGGCACCGACGATGACGGCACCGACGATGACGGCACCGACGATGACGGCACCGACGATGACGGCACCGACGATGACGGCACCGATGATGACGGCACCGATGATGACGGCACCGATGATGACGGCACCGATGATGACGGCACCGATGATGACGGCACCGATGATGACGGCGACATGGGCGGCGATGGCGACATGGGCGGCGATGGCGACATGGGCGGCGATGGCGACATGGGCGGCGATGGCGACATGGGCGGCGATGGCGACATGGGCGGCGATGGCGACATGGGCGGCGATGGCGACATGGGCGGCGATGGCGACATGGGCGGCGATGGCGACATGGGCGGCGATGGCGACATGGGCGGCGATGGCGACATGGGCGGCGACGGCGACATGGGCGGCGACGGCGACATGGGCGGCGACGGCGACATGGGCGGCGATGGCGACATGGGCGGCGACGGCGACATGGAGGACACCCACGACGATGACGGCGGCGACGACAAAGACATGGGCGACATGGACGGCGACAAAGATGACCATGGCGAAGGCGTGGGCATGGACGACGAAGTCGGCGACGATGACGACACCGAGGGCATGGACAACACCGAGGGCATGGGCGAAGGCGAAATGGCCGCCACTGGGGTCAACACTCCGTTGCTGGTCATCATTGCCCTTGCGGTACTGCTCGCCGGTGCCATGGTGCTGGGTCTCAGCAGGCGGCTGCGCACCCAGTAACACCGTTTCCTGATCGGAACACTCGGTGCCCCGGGCCTTCGGGTCCGGGGCACCGGTCGTTGTAAGGTCAACCCATGTCGTTCAAACTGATCCTTTTGGATGATCCGGCCCCCTATGTCAGGCGCATCACCCTGAACCGGCCCGAGAAGCGCAACGCCATCAGCACTCCCATGCGAAAAGAGCTGCTGGCCGCCCTTCAGGAGGCCGACCGGGACGACGATGTACGGGTATCGATAATCAAGGGAGCAGGACCGTGTTTCTCGTCGGGTTACGACCTGTCCGAACCCCTGATGGACGATCCCCCCCACTACACCGCAGGCGGGGACGGTCAGTGGTCCCGCCATGTGACCGGTAGCTGGCTCTCCATCTGGGAACTGGCCAAACCTGTCATCGCCCAGATCCACGGCTACGCCCTGGCAGGCGGCTCAGAGCTGGCCGCCGCCTGCGATCTGGTCTATGTGGCCGACAACGCCGAGATCGGCCACCCGGTGGTGCGGGTGCTGAGCCCGCCCGACTTCAACTACCACCCCTGGCTGGTGGGGTTCCGCAACGCCATGGAGATGATGCTCACCGGCGACTCCTACTCCGGCACCGAGGCCGCAGCCATGGGGTTCGCCAACCGGGCCTACCCCGAAGCCGAGCTCGAGCAGAAGGTGCTGGACATGGCCCAAAGGGTGGCCCGGGTACCATCCGACCTTCAGCAAATCAACAAGCGCAGCGTGCACCGAGGCATGGAGGCCATGGGTACCCGCAACGCCATAGGCACCATGTCGGAATACCAAGCCCTGGCCGGCAACGTGGCATCGGTACAAGAGTTCAAGCAACGAGCCCTGCAAAGCATCAAATCAGTAGTGGACCGCCCCGCCGCAGCCAAAAAAACGATACCTAAGTAGGCAAATCGGGGGCGGCATAGGAGGTGGCTGATGCTGTGTGCTGATGAGACATATGTGGGCGGGGTTGAGCAGAACAAGCATCAGCAGAGGGTTGCCGCGTAATTGGTTGTGTGTGCTCTGACCTGCTGTTCTCCCCACGCTGCCCGCAACTGTCGCACCACTCTGGTACGCTAAACACGTGGGCAAATTCAATTTCATCGAAATGACTCCAGCAGAGCATTTCCGCTGGGCCACAAACATGATCGACCCCGACCCTGAATTCGCCAACCCACCCACCGAACCGTGCCTCACCGAAGCCGCGAGAATGCTGCGCGACGGCCTATGGATCGAACAAGTCACCCCAGCGGAAGCCGCTCAAGCCTCGGAACGGACAGTCAAATGGATCGAAGGTGTGCTCGACGGCACAGTGCACCCCACCCTTGATGAACTTGAATTGACGCTCAACGCAATTGGCTTAGAAATGCGGATACATCCTTACCCTGCGGATGAAAAATGTCACATCCGACATGCCCCCGGAGTGATCGCCACAAAAATTCAACACTACCGAGAAGTAGACCTCAGAGTAGACGGTGAAACAATCATCCAACGCTCACCTCCGCAACCAGGGGTCACCCGACGACAGTTCAGCGCAGGCCCTAAACGGCAAGACGGAGGGGGTTCGGCAGCGATTCTGACCGCACTGTGTTTGGGCAGCACCATTTCTACTCGTGTGTCAATCACCCCAAAGAAGTTTGCCCGCAAAGCCAAGATAAGCCAAACTCAACTAGACGAGTTGCTGTCTGGTGATTGGACTCCTACTTCCGTCCAGTTTGAAAAAATGCTCGCCAGAAATGGTATCGCACTTCATTACCGCTTAGAGCCGTATGAATATCATGACGATGAACTTCATTACCTCTGGAAAATGCAGCAAAAAGAAAAAGCAAACATTGTCTCATAAAAACCATATCCAGTGAGGCGGATATTGGATGAATGACGAGAAGGATCACATCCACTTCAAGCTGATAAACATTGCTGAACGACTAGCAGAATATGAAGTTGATTTCATTGTAATCGGCGGTTGGGCAATTGACTGTGCCTATCCTGAAATTCAATATCGAACCGAGGATATTGATTTCATAGTAATGAAGGATAAGGAAAATTATAAAAAGCTAGCTGCCGCCCTAAATAGTCTAGAAGTTCGTAGAACGATTCGCAAAATACCAAAACCCGAACCAGAACGCCTAACAGCAGAGATGCTAGACAGCAAAGATTATTGGAGATTTCATACTGAAAGTGGCCTGATTGATGTGATGCCAACCGCAGGCATCATCAGTGGTTTCAAAATGTTAGCCAAAAATGCACGGCTGGCCAAAGACACAAAACATGAAATCTGGATAGCTGATCCTAAAATCGTGTACATCAGTAAACTTCATACTGATAGAAAAAAAGACGAAAAAGTGTTGAATGCATTGAAGGAAGCTATTGTCAAAGAAGATGGGACTTATATACGTGACTAGCCAAACTACTGCTGACCTGGAGAAACGTGCCACAGAGAAACTGTCACTCATGTCTGCATAATAGTAAATATGGAAAATAAGAAATCCTCAGGCTAAAACCAGGTGCGGGAAACCGCAAGGCCATTCAGGGCATTGCAGTCAAAAATAAAGGGGCTTACATCTGAAAGTACTGTCAACAACCCTCCATAAGGGTTACACCTACCCTAGGTCGGCAAATCGGGGCGAACTATAACCACCGGGCAGCTTCCCTGATGGGTGATTTGCTGGCTGACCGATCCGAGGAGCAGGCCCCTGAATTCGCCAACCCACCCACCGAACCGTGCCCCGACGATAGTTCAGCGCAGGCCCTAAACGGCAAGACGGAGGGGGTTCGGCAGCGATTCTGACCGCACTGTGTTTGGGCAGCACCATTTCTACTCGTGTGTCAATCACCCCAAAGAAGTTTGCCCGCAAAGCCAAGATAAGCCGAACTCAACTAGACGAGTTGCTGTCTGGTGATTGGACTCCTACTTCCGGTCAGTACGGGAAGTCCAGGCTGGCAGCCAACTCCAAGGCTTCCTCGAACGGTGGAGGAGCTTCCCAAACCAGGCGCGTCGCAGCGGCATAACCATGCCGTAAGGCTTCTTGAGATTCAGAGCCGGTGCGGAACAAGATACTGGCGCTGTAGCCTTGGCGTGGGCGGGGAACTGTGATGCGGTTCCCCGTTGTTCGGGATGCTTGCTCTGCCAGTTCGGGGATAGCCTCGCGAACCTTATAGGCACGATCCGAAAGGGCTATCATCGCCAAATCGTAAAGGTCGCGTCCCCGACCGATGATGCCTCTTAGGTTGTTGGTTTCGGCGCGCCGGTGCAAAGCATCGAACTTGTTGGCTGCCGTGTACTCTGGTGTGATGGTAGGCAACTCAAAACCGCCAAGTTCTGGGTACGACTTCAACTGCTCCGCCGAAGCAAACCGGCCCATTATTGAGATAATCTCACTGGTATCGTAAAGCGTCGGAGCGCAGTCCTCAACCGATGTTTCCATTTTCAAGAATTTCGGATTATTGCCCAGCCCGAAATAGGTAATCCTGTGACCGACATCGCCCATATGTATCACGGTGCTGTCCTCAGGGTTGGTCACACCAGTAGCCACATATTTTGTGACAATGCTCAACGCTTTGGTGCGAGAACTTTGCGAGGCTTGTGGGTAAAACATTAGCGCCATCAAATCCAAGTCCTCGGAATACCTCCTAGTTATGTCCCAGGCGGAAACCAACGATGTGCCTCCAGCGAAGGCCACAACTGCCGACTCTTTCCGAGTCTTCCCTTGCCCACTGTAGATAATGGCATCCCTACCGGCTGTGCGAAACAGGCTGTAGAGACAAGAAGTCAGCCAATAATCACGGGCTAAGTTGACCTCCTCTATACTGATCTCTGAGCGAACTTTGTCCATAAGCGCTTCAAACTCTGCAGGAGAGGCAGCCAACCCCGATGCCTCAGCAACTACTCCCCAATTGCTTAACTTTGAAGCTTCTGCTTGTTCTCGCTTCTCCAGGTCAACCTGAGATGTGGGGGGAGGCAGCGCTCGCGGTTTGCCTGTTCCGTGGTTGTGCGGGCAGCTCTCTTTTGGGTTTCGACATGGTTGACCGTCGTAGGTGTTCCTCGAACCGCATCTAGGCATTAGGCAACCTTTTTTGATTCGGAATTCTCTAAAGCGTAAGCGAGGTCATCAACCTTCCAGCTTTTTTCAGCGGTTTGTTTTTTCTCGGTTTCCAGTGCCCATTGCAACGCTTCCCCTCGCACAAGAATCTGGTTGCCCCATCCAGGCAGCCTGGCAGCCGACTCGCCGCATACCAGCCGTTCCACGCATTCATCCCAAGGCTCCTCGGTGTAGATGAAATAATCAAGAGCTTCCAGCACGGTGACTTCGGCCCATGTCAGGTTGGCACGCCGCTCATTACTGTTTGACGAATAGACCACAGATTTGTGGATGGGCGAAGGTGTTCGGCCTACCACAACGACCCTGTACATGGGTGAGCATTGCAGCGTCCACCCCAGAGCGTTCAAAGCACTCCACTCTTTCAGTCCCGCTCCCGGCCCTCCATGTATCAGCGCTCCTACGTTGATGTTAGGCCCACATTTGTAGTATTCGTGCTCTTCCGGGAAGCCTCTCCAGTAAAGTCTGGGTGCCACTCTCCAGATGCCATGCCTCTCATCATTCTTGAGCCTGGACAGCACGGGACGAGCGATCTCGGGTTTGACTGGGATGTCGTCAAGAGTGAACCATCTGCCTGGGGGCAATCCCAGTATCCAGTCACGGGCGGCAGCGCTTTGAGAAGGCATACCCGAGACAATACCAGATCCACAATTTTTAAGCAACGGAAATAAAGGGATCGAATAAAATTGTGAAACTGCTGAAGCAGAAGAAGTAGTCTCCTGGCCGGCAACGTGGTGTCGGTACAGGAGTTCAAGCAACGGGCACTGGACAGCATCAAATCGGTGGTGGACCGCCGCGGGCCGGGAAAAACGATGCTTAGGTGGGCAAATCGGGGCGGACGATCACCACCGGGCAGCTTCCCTAGGTGGGCAAATCGGGGCGGACGATCACCACCGGGCAGCTTCCCTGATGGGTGATTTGCTGGCTGACCGATCCGAGGAGCAGGCCCCTGAATCCGCCTCGACCCCGGGAGCCCACCACCAGCATGGCCGCATTGGATGATTCGGCAACCAGGGTGTCGGCCGCCCGACCCCGCACCACCCGGCGTTTGATCTCCACCCCCTCGGCATCCACCTCGGCCAAAACCTCATCGACAACGCTGTCCTGCATCCGCTTGACCTCAACCTCCAGATCGATGGGATCCAACGGCACATAGTTGAAATCCGGCGAGGCCGGAACATAAGTAGTGGAATAGGCCGTCACCACATCAATGCAGGCATTACGATAACGAGCCTCCTTGATGGCCCAGCGGAGCGCAGCCCGGGCCCCGCCCGATCCCTCAACCCCGACAACTATCCGGCTCCGCGGTTTCCCACTCTGGGGTGCCCCACCCTGCGGCACCCCACTCTGCGGGTTACTGGCCATCTCCCCCATGGGCATCAAGTGTAGCTACATGGGATGGTAGGGGAAGTTGGCATCCACTCCCCCGTCCACCACCAGGGTCCGGCCCGACACGAAACCGGAGATGGGAGCCGAAAGGAACAGCACCGCCCCGGCAATGTCCGAGGGTACCCCCATGTGACCCAGCGGCACGGTGGCCGCATTGGCCGCGGCCCGTTCCTCGTCGAACAGGGCTTCCATGCGAGGGGTCAGAATCGTGCCCGGGGCCACACAGTTGGCCCGAATACCGTAGGGGGCCAACTCGATGGCCACCGATTGCATCCACGACATCAGCCCGGCCTTGGCCGCCCCGTAGTGGGCGTGATTGGGGGCGGCGGTAAGGCCGCTCACCGAGGCTATGAACACCATCGTGCCCCCGCCGGTCTCCTTCATGGCCCGCCCGGCGATCTGGGAGATGAGGTAGGCGTGGCGCAACACCATGTCGAACTGCCAGTCCCACTCGGCATCGTCGATCTCCAGCACCCCGCTCCACCCCGAAATGCCCACGATGTCCACGATCCCGTCGATGGATCCCATCGCCCGGCCGGCCTCGTCAACCAATGCCTGCACATCGGCCCGCTTGGTGATGTCGGCAGTCCAGGCGATGCCCCCCACCTCCTCGGCCACCTGCTCGGCCCGCTCGGGCTCGAGGTCCACACAAAAAACCTTGGCCCCCATCTGGGCCAGGGCGTGCGAGGACTGCCGTCCCATGCCCTGACCGGCACCGAGCACAATGAAACCCTTGCCGTCGAGCCGCATCAGCCCGGCGTAGTCGGGAACGGGTGAAGTGTCAGCCATGGTTGAGCCTCCTAATCGTTTGACCCTTGGGACGGATGTTCAAACGGATGTTCAAGTTCAAACGGATGTTCAAAATCGTCATGCCCATCGAGCCACAATGTCGTCCACGGTGAGCATGGTAGTGAGAAACGCCATGGTGTTGTCCATAACCGCGTCTCCGTAGTCGGCGGGGATGCCGGCCACCGCGTCTCCGGCCAGCACCACCTGATAGCCCAGGTCCACCGCATTGATCACCAGCCCCATGACCCCCACGTTCAACGACACCCCGACGGCGATAACCGTGGTCACCCCCAGGTTGCGCAGGGTCTGGTCGAGCGAGGTGCCCATGAACGGGGACATGCCGTGCCAGCGGGCTATCTCTATGTCGGAGGGTTGGGGGTCGAACTCGGGGACAACCTGGGCCGATTCCGAGCCCATCAGCAACCCCCCCGCCTGCTCGCTCATCCTGGCCGTCGCCGCCAGCATCCGGCAGTTGGCGGCGCTGCCCGCCCGGTCAGCCCGGAAATGGGCCAGGCAATGCACCACCGGCACCCCCACCCGCCGGGCTCCGGAGCACAGCCGGGCCCCGGCATCCAGGGCCCCCCGATCCAGCATCACATCCCGCAAATCGTTCATCGCCGCCATGTCGCCAATCACCCCCCGCTGGCACTCCATGGTGACCACGGCGGTGTGCGAAGGGGACAAAAGCTCGTCCAAGTCCATGGGCATCAACCGAGACTAGCGCCTGAACCAATACCAGCGCCCGAACCGGGCGGCTACAGCGTGCGGCATTGAACGGGGGATCCCACTCCGGGCCTACCCACCCCGAACCGGGCGGCTACAGCGTGCGGCAGGGCGGGGTGGGGATGGGGGTTCGATCGGTCTCCGCCAAGAAATCGGCGATCTCGCCACCATCCAGGGCGTACCCCGGGTTCTGCCGGCCCCGATGGATGCCGAACGCCATACCCACCACCTCGCCCGAGATGTTGACCAGAGCCGCCCCGGAGTCGCCCGCCGCCAATGTCGAGCTGATCTCCAGCACGTCGCGGCCTTGTGTCTGCTGCCCGTAGAAGTCGCGGCCCACATCCAGCCTCCGGGCGGTCACCTCGAAGGGCACGAACACCAACTTGCCATCGGAGTCAACCGTGGCGACATCACCGATCTCGGTGGCCACCGCGCCCTTCGAGGACAGCGCAACCGGGGATGCCCCCAGATCCGGCACCGACAGCGCGGCGATGTCCCGGCCGGGGTCGAACCCCGCCAGCGTGGCGATCACCGGGCCACGGCCGGGCGCACCCACCTCAATGCGGTCGATGCCGGCCACCACATGGGCGTTGGTGATCACCAGACCGGGCTCAACCATGAACCCGGTTCCCTCGATGAACGTGCCGCAGGCCGTGCCGCTGACGTGGGCAACCGCATTGCGAATGCCCTCCCGCTGGGCCAGCACCGGTCGCAACGGAGAATCCAAACCCCAAGTGAGACCCCACCCCACCAGCAACCCCACCGCAACCAGCCAAAACAAACGCTTCGGCCACTTGCTCCCCGATTGCTCCCCGGTCGCCAACTGCTCACCCCCCGATTGCTCCCCGTCCAACAACTGCTCGACCCCCGATTGCTCCCCGTCCAACAACTGCTCGCTCACCGCAACCCCACATCCTGCATCAGGACAAGACCCCCATCAGGAATAGCGCTCACGGAGGTGGCGAGCGATCACCATCTTTTGGATCTCGCTGGTTCCCTCTCCGATAATCATTAGGGGCGTGTCCCTGAAGTAACGCTCCACCGGGTACTCCTGGGTGTAGCCGTTGCCCCCATGGATGCGCAGCGCGTCGGAGGCGATCTCGAAGGCAACCTCGGAGGCGAAAAGTTTGGCCATGCCTGCCTCCATATCCATGCGCTCGCCGGAGTCGTAGCGGCGGGCGGCATCGTAGGTCATCAACCGGGCGGCGTGGAGCTTGGTGGCCATCTCGGCCAGCTTGAACCCGATGGCCTGGTGGTCGTAAATGGGCCGCCCGAAAGTCTCCCGCTCCCGGGCATACTTCATGGCCGCATCCAACGCCGCCTGGGCCACTCCCACCGACCGGGCGGCTATGTTGATCCGACCCAACTCCAGCGCCGACAAGGCATAGCGCAAACCGTGACCCACGCCCTCGGGCCCCCCGAGCACGTTGGCATCGGGCACCCGGAAGTCGGTGTAGGTCATCTCCACCGTCTCCACCCCCCTGTAGCCCAGCTTGGGGATGGAGCGGGCCACGCTGAGCCCGTCGCCACCCGGCCCCGGCTCCTTCTCCACGATGAAGCAGGTGATGCGGTCGTCGGGAGTGCGGGCCATGAGCATGACCATCTGGGCCCGCATGCCGTTGGTGACCCACATCTTGGTGCCGTTGATAACCCACTCGTCGCCGTCGGGCACCGCCCGGCAGCGGATGTTGCGGGTATCGCTGCCGGCGTCGGGCTCCGACAGCGAGAACGCCGACCGCATCGACCCATCACACATGCGGGGCAGAAAGCCCGCCCGCTGCTCATCGGTGCCGTAACGACCGATCATGGTGGCGGCGATCTTGTGGGTGTTGAGGATGCCGGCCAGCGACATCCACCCCCGGGACAGCTCCTCGATGATGCGAGCGTAGGTGGTTATGTCCAGGCCCAGCCCGCCATGGGCCGGGTCGATGGTGGCCCCGAACAGGCCGAACCGGCACATCTGGGCGAACATTGCCTCGGGGAACTCGTCGGCGTGCTCGTAGGCGGAGGCTTGAGGGATCACCTCCCTGTCCACCCAGGTTCTGATCGCACCAACCAGCTCGTCGGCGAGTTCGGGATCCATAGCCCAGCCAGGATAGGCCGGTATCCGGCGGTGTTGCTGCTTGGCGGTGTTGCTTCCCGGCGGTGTTGCTGCTTGGTTGAAGGGTGGGCAGAGGGGCGACACCCACTAAAGGTTGGCTGCGGGTATAGTTGTGGGCATGCGTTTCGCGGACGGCTCCACTTTCCACAACTTCCGTTGCATCATGGGGGTTCGCCGCATCACGGGCTTGCTTCTGGCCGTGGCTCTGGGGGCAACCGGGCTGCTGGTGGCCACCGCCCCCGGAGGTGCCGCCCAGTCGAACGGTTCCGATGGCTTGAGCACGGAGTTCTGCATCAACTACAGCCTGGGCGGGCCCCGGATGTTCCCCTTCGACAGCACCGGTGATGGGGTGGCCGACATCTGCTCGCTGCCCTACACCCAGCGAGAGGCGATAGCCCGCCAGTTCGCCATGAGAAAGCTGATCGAGAACCTGCCGGCGCGGGAGTTCGCCGCCGCGCTGGCCTCGGCGTGCGCGTCATTGCAAGGTCGGGGATTCGGCGACGACACCCCGCAAGCCCTGGCCGCCGATGCTTGTGCCACCGGGGTTATAGCCCCGCTCCCGAGGCCACCGGCGAACTCGCAGCGGTTCTTCTCCGGGCCGGTGGTCAACGGTCCCGAGTTCTGTGCGAACTTCAGTTTGCGCCAGGGCGGGCCGCAGATGTTCCCCCTGGACAGCAACCGCGACGGGGTGGCCGACATCTGCTCGCTGCCCTACACCCGGCGGGAGGCGGTAGCCCGCCAGTTGGCCATGGAGAATCTGGCCAGAAAGTACGCCGAGGACCTCAAGAGCAACCTGGTATCGGCCTGCGCCGACCTGGAGGGTAGGAGGTTCGCCGACAAACCCCGCGATCTGAACAACGATGTCTGCTCCGCACCGCCGCCGCCCCCGGCCGCCGCGCCCGGTGCCCCCACCAACATCGTCACCACCCCCGGCAACCAGCAAATCACCATCACCTGGGCCATCGCCGCCAGCAACGGCGCCCCCATCACCGCCTACACCGTGGCCCGCAAACCCAACACCACCGCCTGCCCCACCACCCTCGACAACACCTGGACCCAACAAACCACCACCGCAACCACCCTCACCATCACCGGCCTCACCAACGGCACCATCCAACGCCTCTGCCTCAGAGCCACCAACAGCCAAGGCAACGGCCCCTGGGCCACAGCCATCGCCACCCCATCGGCCGCTCCCGGTGCCCCCACCAACATCGTCACCACCCCCGGCAACCAGCAAGCCACCATCACCTGGGCCGCCGCCCCCGACAACGGTGCCCCCATCACCGCCTACACCGTGGCCCGCAAACCCAACACCACCGCCTGCCCCACCACCCTCGACAACACCTGGACCCAACAAACCACCACGGAAAACGCTCTCACCATCACCAGCCTGACCAACGGCATCCCCTACCGGGTTTGCCTCAGAGCCACCAACAGCCAAGGCAACGGCCCCTGGGCCACAGCCATCGCCACCGCATCCGCCGCGCCGGGTGCCCCCACCAACATCGTCATCTCCTCCGGCAACCAGCAAATCACCATCACCTGGACCGCCGCCCCCGACAACGGTGCCCCCATCACCGCCTACACCATCCAATACTGCACCGTATCCGGTAGTGCCTGTGCAGGCCCATGGGTTGACTCCGGCACCACGGCCACCACGAGCCATACCATCACCGAGCTCGCCAACGGTGCCCCCTACGGAGTGAGGATTCGAGCTTCCAATACCTACGGTGACGGCAACTGGAGCGCCACCACCCTCGGCAGGACCATAGCCAAGGCCCCCAACGCTCCCTCGGGTTTGACCCCCACCATCAGCAGCCGTCAAATCCAACTACGGTGGACCGCTCCCGCCGACAACGGTGCCCCCATCACCGCCTACACCGTTCAGTGCCGGCTGGCCGACCGGGGGACCACCACCGGCAACTGCAACAACAATTCCTGGGCTCCCCATACCATCGTTACCGGAACATCCACCACAATCACCACCCTGAACAACGGAAAGACCTATGAGATACGGGTAAGAGCCACCAACAGCGTGGGTAACAGCCCCTGGAGCACCGTCAACACCGCCGTATCGGACAGGCCCAGCAGCCCCACCAACCTCCGGGCCGTAACCAGCGGGCGCAGTATAGCGGTTTCGTGGTCTGCGCCCGCCTCCGGGGGCCTGCCCGTTACCTCCTACACCGTTGATTACTGCACCGGTGGCTGCACATCCTGGAGCACCAGGACTGTCTCCGGTAACCCGCCGGCCACATCCACAACCCTAACCGGTTTGAGAACCAGCTCCACCTACAACGTGAGGATCCAGGCTTCCAACGCCGTCGGCAGCAGCGCTTGGAGCAGGTCCACTTCTGCCACCACCCCCACCCCACCCAGCAAACCCTCCCAATTACGAATTACCAATACGGCATCAGCCAAGCTCACCATCAGTTTCACCCCATCCACCAGCGTCGGGACATCGGCCCCAACCGGTTACAACGCCCAGATATGCACCGCCAGAAGGAGCAGCGGTGGCGCGTGGTCATGCAGCAGTTCGTGGCGTTCCATCGAAATCTCGCCCGTCGATGGACAAACCAACACTTACAGGATGGCCGGCCTTAGCGGTGAGACTGACTACAGCGTGCGGGTTCAGGCCGTCAACGCCGCCGGGAGCAGCGACTGGAGCAATGTCGTCACTGACAGAACCGCTGTCATAACTGCTCCCGCCTCTCCCACGGACTTTACCGCTACCACCGGTAACGGCTTTATCAGGATGCAATGGAACACCCCCAACACCGGAGGAGCCCCCATCACCCGCTACACCGTGGGCTGCCGAAGCCCCGGCGGCACACAGACAACCGGAAACTGCCGAAATAATCCCTGGACTGACCACACGACCACCTCCGGCACTTCTATCACCATCAGCAACCTCAACAACGGCCAGAAGTACTCGGTGCGGGTCAAGGCCCACAACAGCAAGGGCCACGGCGGTTGGAGCACTATAGAAAACATCACCCCGGCAGCTCTGCCCAGCGCCCCAACCACGCTCACCCTCACCGAGAGCCCCAGCGTTGGTTCCACCCTTGTTGCCAAATGGTCCGGAGCCAAACGCAACGGTTCCCGCATCACCAGTTACACTCTGGAATACCGGCCCCGCGGCGGTTCCTGGAGTCTTGCCCATGTGGGCTCGGCCCGCACTAAGGACCTGCTCAACCTCAGGCGCGGCACCACTTACGAGGTGCGGGTCAGGGCCACCAACGCCAAAGGCACCAGCGGATGGAGCCATGTAGTAAGTACCCTCCTGCCCTCCGGACCTGGCAAACCCGCCAAACCGTCCCTAACTCCAGGAGCCGGCCAGATCACCGCCAACTGGTCTGCTCCCGCTCACACCGGAGAATCGGCCATCACCGGCTACAACGTCCAGCGCTGCACGGCAAGAACCAACAACAACGTGAAATCATGCAGCGGCTCGTGGGTCACCGTTACCACCAGCGGTAGCAGCACCACGACCGATAAAGATACCACCAGCCACAAGATCACCGGTCTCAATGCCGGTACCTTGTACGGGGTTCGGGTCCAGGCCGTCAACGCCGCTGGTGGTGGTAGCTGGAGCGATATCGCATTCGCCACTACCAATGCTGCCACTGTTCCCATCGCTCCCGGTTCGGGCTGGACTCTTACCAGCGGTGACCGTTCCATCACGGTGAGATGGCCCGCCTTCGGCACCGGTGGGGCCCCCATCCTCAGATACACCGTGCAATGCAAAAGCGCCACCACCCAGACAACCGGAAGCTGCCGAAGCACCGACTATGCTGACTACAGGACCACATCCAGCACCTCGATGACCATCAGCGGCCTCAACAACGCTGTTGCGTACTCGGTACAGGTCAAGGCCACCAACAGGGTGGGCAACAGCGTTCCGGTTGAGTTGGGAGAAGCCACCCCGGCAACCCGCCCCACCGTTACCGATATCAGATTTGTCGCGGGCTACGAAAATGATAAGGGAACCCTAACCGTCAGTTGGGAAGCCAATGACAACGGTTCCCCCATCACGAGTTACTGGGTGCACCGATCCGTCGTGGGCGGCAGCCGGACTCTCGTTAGTGTGGTCACGGAACCCACTATCACCCTGAACGAGGACGACCTAGAAACCGGGCAAACCTACACATTCTACATTGAGGCTGAAAATGCCATGGGCAAAAGCGGCGAGACCAGTAGAACAACTACCTTCGTCCTCAGACCCAGCGAACCCCTCAAGCTGAAACTGAGACTAGATGGCGATGATATCTTTGCCTGGTGGAAAGAGCCCGCATTCCAGGGCGGTGGTGATACCAAAGTAACTGGTTACATCCTCCAATACTGCAACAGGGCCACAACCAAAACTAACGGTACATATGACAGTTGCACCGGCTCCTGGAGCGAAGACATAAGAAGAAATACCAACACAAAATCCTATAGAATCACCGATCCCAGTAGCGGCACCATCTACGCAGTGCGAGTCCGAGCCCTAAACCAGAACGGCATCAGCGATTGGGGCCGTTACGAAGTCATCACCACCCCGACCGAGTGATTAGGGTTCAAAGCCTTCGCAACGAAGTCATAGAGGAGCTGACCCGACCGGGGGGCCTGTTCGAGATGGCCACCGAGGAGGTGATGGGCCAGCCCGCGCTTGTTTTCACCTCAAGAATGCGATCGCTGCGAGAGATGGTTGCGAACACCGCCGCCAACGCCGACCGGGAGTTTCTGGTGCTGGAAACCCAGCGCCTGACGTTCGGGGATTTTGTTGCACAGGTGGGCGCGGCGGCAGCGGCGATGCAGGCCAGGGGTATGGGCCACGGCGACCGGGTGGCCATCTTCGCGGCCAACTGCCCGGAGTGGGTGGTTTCGTTCTTCGCCGCCACCAGCATCGGCGCTATCGTCTCGGCCTACAACGGCTGGTGGACTGCCGGCGAGGTGGAGTACGCCACCGCCATGAGCAAGCCGGCACTGATAATCGCCGACCACCCCCGCCTCGAGCGTTCCGGAACCGGCGATGCCAAGACCCCGCTCGTGGTGATCGAACACGAGTGGGAAGATTTTCTGGCTTCCGGCCGGGGAGCGACCCTCGGTGAGATCGCGGTACCGCTGGACGAGGACGACCCGGGCGTGATCCTGTTCACCAGCGGCACCACCGGCCGACCCAAGGGAGCGGTGGCCACGCATCGCGGGCTGATCGGCTTCGTTCAATCCACCTTCATGACCGGGGCGGTGCGAGCCATGTCAGAGCTGCGCGCCAATCCCCCCAGCCAGCCCGATCCCCCCAGCTCGCAGGGTGCGGATGCCGGTCCGCCCAATCCCCCCGGCCCGCCGGATTCCCCGAACCGGCAGGGTGCGGACGCCGCTCCGCCGGCGCAACCGGTCACTTTGGGCACCTCACCCCTGTTCCACGTTTCGGGCCTTTACGGCACCACGCTCATAAGCATGGTCACCGGAGGCAAGATCGTTTACCGCCGGGGACGCTTCGACCCCGAGGCGGTGCTCCAACTCATCCAGGACGAAAGGATCACGTCGGTTGCCGCTCTGGGCAACATCGGGGCCCGGCTGGCCAATCATCCCCGTTTCGGTGATTTCGATACCGCCAGCGTTGTCAACGTGGGCTTCGGGGGAGCCCCGGCCAGCCCGTCCACCCAGGAGCTCATGCGCCGGGCCTTCCCCAACGCCGCCGCCGCGGTGGGTATGGGCTACGGGTCCTCCGAAACCGTGGCGGTGGTGGCCGGCATCGGCGGGGCGGAGTATCTGGATCGGCCCACCTCCTGCGGGCGGGTTGCCGTGGGTTTCGAGGTGGAGATCCGGGGCTTGGACGGCCGGTTATTGCCCACCGGATCGGAGGGAGAGATATGGGTACGCAGCCCCTACACCATGCTGGGCTACTGGGGCGACCCCGAGGCCACTGCGCAGGCCATTGACGAGAACCGGTGGCTCAACACCGGCGACATCGGCAGCTTCGACGAGGATGGCTACCTGTACATCAACTCCAGGGCGCGGGACATGATCTTGCGCAACGCCGAGAACATCTACCCGATCGAGATCGAGTACCGCTTGGATGCCCACCCATCGGTTGGCGAGTCGGCGGTGTTCGGGGTTGACCATCCCGAGATGGGCCAGGAGGTCAAAGCCGTGGTGATGCCCGTTGCCGGCACCACAGTGGGGGTCGACGAATTGTCCGAGTGGTGTGCGGAGGTGCTGGCCCCCTACAAGGTGCCCACCCTCTGGGAGATCCGCCCCGACCCCCTCCCCCGAAACCCCGCCGGCAAGGTTCTGAAGCGCGAGCTGAGCTCCTGAGTCACCGGCGCAGCCAGCGCAGCCGGCGCAGCCAGCATCACCAGATGGGGAACTTGGCTTTGTCGGGGAGGCCGGAGCGGGCGACCACTGCTTCCCCGGCTTGCTGGCACCGGGCATAGAGGTGGTTCTCGTCCACGGTGGTCATGCGACCGGCCTCCACCACCTTGCGCCCGTCCACGAACACGGTGTGAACCCCCCGCCCATCAGCCGACCACACCAACTGGTTGATGACGTTCAGCAGCGGCCGCCATTCGGGGCGGTCGGTGTCGTGCAGCACCACATCGGCCAGCTTGCCGGGCTCGAGCGAGCCGATCCGGTCGTCCATCAACATGGTGCGTGCCCCACCCAGCGTGGCCATCTCGTAGGCCCTCTCGGCCGGGAACATCTGGGGATCCATGCGGGCATCCTTGAACAACCCGGCCACCAGATATGTGGCCCGCATCAAATCGGAATAGTTGGAGGCATTGTTGCCGTCGGTACCCAGGCTCACGTTCACCCCCGCGGTGACCATCTCCGGTATTCGCCCGATCTGGGTAACGCCATAGCTCACCTTCAGCGCCGTGGTCGGGCAATGCACCACCGACGAACCGGCCCCGGCCAAAAGACCGATCTCCTGATCGTCCACATGCACGCAGTGGGCGATGGCTGTGTCGGAGCCCAGCACCCCCAACTCGGCGAGATGAACCATGGGCCGCTGGCCGAAGGCGGCGATGAAGCCATCGGGGTCGAGCCGGGCGGGCGACATGTGGAAGTTGAGCCCCACCCCGAACTCGTCGGCCGCCGCCCGGGCCGCCTGCCACAGAGGATCGGAGCAGGTGGTGTGGCCCACCACCATCGACCACGCTCCCAACCGCCCCCCTGCCGCACCCCGGAACCGCTCCACGGTGTCCCGAAGGTTGGTAATGGCCTCATCGGTGTCCTGGCGGTAAACGCTGGGCTCGGGCGGCAGGTCCCAAACCCACCTGCCGATGCGACCCCGAATACCGGCTTCGTCCAAGCCGTCCATCACCTCGTCGACGAACCGCACAGTGCCGGCCTCCAAGAAGCAGGTGGTGCCCGACTTGAGCATCTCCACCGCGGCCAACTGGGCCGACAGCTTCTCCTCCTCGGCGGTGTGAACCGAGTACAGCGGGCACAACCACTGGAACACATTCTCCTCGAACGGCGTGTCATCGGGCACATAACCCCGGGTCAGGGGTTCGCCGGTGATATGGATGTGGGTATTGACCAGCCCCGGCGTAATCACGAACCGATCACCCCCCACCGTCTCGTCCGCCCGGTACCGAGCCTCCAGATCGGAAGCCTTACCCACATCCACTATCAGATTCCCCCGCACCGCCACCGCCCCCCGGCGAATAACATCACGGTGCTGGTTCATGGTAACCACATACCAGCCCTTGATAAGCGTATCAACACGTTCAGTCATCGTGCCTGAGCCAAATCAAGAGCTACAGATCACCAGGGTTCATCCAACACCTGAGCTTGCGCTTTGCTCAAGATATCATCAAGCCTTGAAGGCACATCGGTGTACACTGCATCAAGACGGGCAGTAACATCGTCATCATGATCGTCTGCGGCTGCCAGAAGATTCTCCAGTGCCTGCGCGTAGAGACTTGACCGCGAGCACTTGCGGCGGGCCGCCAATGCTTCAGCGGCCTCAAACACAGGATCGGGAATGGAAACGGCAACTTTCACGACCACAGTATAAAGATGAATTGCGTCGCCGTGCCTAATGGCTACGAGCTTATCGGGAGATCCAACCCGTGGAAGCGCCTCTGGCGTTGGATGTGGCGTGTTTTCGCCGTGCTGTCCGCCATAGCGGCTGCCACAGCATTGGCGTTTGCGATCGACTCGCGAGGCGAGTGCCGCTCCCGGCGGTGCGAGGCGGAGGCCGAAGACGCGCAGGAGCTGGCCATGATATTTGGTAGCATGGCTGGGGCCTTGTTGTTCTGGACACTGCTGTTCGCCTGCTTCTGTTGGCTGGCCCGCGAGCATCGAGCAGAACTTCGGCCCAAAATCAAGCAACCACCGGGTGGAGATCACGGCAAGAAGCCGCCGATAACGCGCCGAGCAGAACTTTGACCCATAATCAAGCAATCACCCCCACTAGAAGAACTCAACTTTGATGAGTAAGCACAGGTCAATATGAATCTCATCAAGAGTCAAACAGTGGTCATAGCTGGCCGGGTGAAGAATCGTCAAGTTATTCACCCTATTTCAAGCAACCAGCCTTTTGTTAAAGCGACTCTGTTAACTGAAGATGGAGACAGGGTAGCAGTAGTCTGGTGGGACTCAGGACGAGCACCTGCCGAAGGTGTGGATCTGAAGTTGAAAGGGGTAGTGCGTGAATACAACGGCAAACTGGAAGTGCACGCAAACGAATGGGATGTAAAAGAAACCGGGCCACCAAATCATCCAGCTGCACGAATCATAGGTTTCTACATGGAATGTGTAGAGTCGGAAGCAGCCAGTTCAGTTAGCCTACGGCTGAGCCACCGGAGTTATATTCAACTTAACAATGGATCAAGCCCAGTACTTGGCCCCCGTAATCTACCTACGGATGACCACAGTCGCTCATGGTGTCAGCAGAGAACTATGGCCCTAGG
Source organism: Candidatus Poriferisocius sp. (assembly GCF_965202595.1). Lineage (GTDB taxonomy): Bacteria > Actinomycetota > Acidimicrobiia > Acidimicrobiales > Bin134 > Poriferisocius. The sequence goes on along the minus strand of NZ_OZ241836.1, from coordinate 461,067 downwards.
CGAATCTATTATAGCAGGATGGCCTTTGGTAATTGGGGTTGATATGGACAAAAACATCAAAGATATGGTTGCTTCCCCACTTTTAACAGTACCCGTACAACTCTCACAAACTGGCAAAACTTGGAGAATACAACCAGATAGTAATACTGTTGAACTAAACCCCTACTCACTCAACCTTTTAGGTATTGACCGTCAAGAAAGGGACGCTCTAGCTCAGCTTATTGAAGATACGCCCGCAGTTGAAGAGGCTCAATCTATGGAGGATCGTGCCTATGCAATTATATCCACTCTGCAACACAACGAAGTTGATGGATTAGCCAACCTAAACCCACAAGAGCTAACTGGGCAAGACGGAAGCGAGGGGATTCACAACACAGGGATTATCTTTGCTTCAAGCCGATCCATGCAATTCACTCGCATGCTGCTGGAAGACCTAGAGGAATTATTAAATAATCCAAAGTTGCTTGAAAAAGGCCCGGCAGCAGTAATGCTAGGGCTAGCTCCTGCACCTGCCGTCCCTTTCCCAAAACCACATCCTACGGTTCTTCCATCGACTATGGCGCAAGATCAAGCCGTTACCTCCGCAATGGAAAACATTTTTTCTGTAGTTACAGGCCCCCCTGGTACTGGCAAGTCACAGGTTCTCGTAAATGTAGTTACAGCAGCGATTGCCCGTCAAGAATCTGTATTGTTTGCATCTAAAAACAACCAAGCAGTGGATGTTGTGTTTGAACGTCTGGCACAAACCACCAAAGAACCCTGCATGATACGTGCAGGAGCAGCAGGCTACAGGAGCGATGTAGCATCAAATATCTCAAAAATATTGTCAACTCCACAAAAGACTATTGACCCTATGATTGCACACCACAAATGGACTGAAATTGAAGGTTCAGTTCTTTCTATTCATAATATACTTCAACACCGTCTCCAACTTGAGAATGAAATCAGTTACATGAAAGGTACTTTATATGACCGATTGAATGCCCTTCCTGCAAGTATGACAATAGATATCGATATTGAAAAAATTACTAGAATGCTAAAAAGAGTAGAGACTTCTCTTAGGGTATTTAGCGAAAGACTTGGGTTTATTTCACGCTGGAAAAAACATCAAAAGCGCCTTGATAAAGCAAGAAATGAGTTGCAAAATTTGTACAACATCAATATCATTAGCAGGGATAGTGTTGAACAATTGCTTAAATCAGTTGCAGATAAGCCTAAGAGATCATTGATACCTGTACGCGACTTTTATAATATTGAAAAAGTTGTCAGTGAAAATATCAATACCATCCGTTGGGCAAGAAATACTCAAGCCAAAATTGACCACAAATATCGCGAACTAAATAGCCTTCCAAACAAACAACAACTTGATGACCAACTCTACCAGATTAGCGAGAAAAGAACTGAAGCTGGTAGGGCACTGCTAGATACCCGATGGGAACAGATCCGCTGGGACAACCCTATAGCCAGAACTGCCTCAGGTGAACTTGCCGAACTGCTTAGAACAGTTTCAAAAACAGGCTCAGGGGCCCGCCGTGCCAGAAATAAAGTACAAGAATCACTTCCTTCACTTCCGGTTTGGGGTATCACAAACCTATCTGCTCGTACCAATTTGCCTCTTATTTCTGGGCTTTTTGATCTTGTTATTATAGACGAGGCCTCAGCTTGTGATGTCGCCTCAGCACTTCCCCTTTTAGTAAGAGCACGTCGAGCTTTAATTATTGGAGATCGAAAGCAGTTGATTCATACGACATCACTTAGTTCTACTCGGGAAGATTTTATTGGTAGACGCTGGGCTCTTACCGATGACCGTATTAATGAATTTAGCTATAAAAGCAGAAGTTGTTTTGGGTTGGCATCTACTCGTGTTGATGAATCCCCTATTTTTTTGGACCTACATTTTAGATCACATCCTGCAATCATTGGTTTTTCCAACAATTACTTCTATGATAATCGGCTTGAGCTGTGTTCTACCAGTAGGCCACCTCAAGAATTGCCTGCAATTGAGTGGGTACGAGTTGATGGTGATAGCAGAAAAGGTCCAGGTGGGCGTAGCCGTATCAACCCTCAAGAAGCGACAGTATTGGCCAGCGCTGTGAACGCTAACCTGCCCACCCTTAATGGGCTTGGTCTTTCCCTAGGTGTGGTTACTCCATATAGGGCTCAAGCAGATCTTATTATTGATCACCTTAGCAGAACTCTCAGCGATGAAATGCGCGATAAAGTCACGGTTGCAACTGCACACCGATTCCAGGGTGACGAACGCGACGTAATTTACTTCTCACCTGTGGTAGGTCCTTCAACGACTAAACCACAGGCCACTTTTGCTGCCGATCCCAACCTTGTAAATGTAGCCTTGACAAGGGCACGTCGACGGCTTGTCATATTTGGGAACATGGAAGCCTGCCTAAGGCACAATAATATTTTAGCAGACTTGGCCAGATATGTGAGCCGTCTTGAAGCAGGATCTTTTGACAGCCCACTCGAACTAGCTCTACACGAAGCTCTACTTGACCAGGGTATTGTGGCTACCACCGGTATGATAGTAGCAGGCCACCGACTGGATCTAGCCATCAACCAAGGAAGCTACCGCCTTGACATTGAATGTGACGGTGCTGCCTTTCATATAGATCGAGAAGCTGATTCAATACGAGACCGGGCCATAAAGGCAGAGGGGTGGACAATTATGCGTTTCAGTGGGAGACGCCTCAGCACCGACCTGACCGGCTGTGTCAACGAAATCATTTCAGAGCTGCTTCCCGAATAGGATATTGTTGTTCAGGTTTGGAGTATGGGGTTGTGTTGGCTGGGTTGATAGGTGGTTGTTGCGGTGTTGGGGAATGGGTCGGGTGGGGGTTTGAGGTAGTGTCGGCCTTGGTGGTTTTGGTGGACTTGCCAGTTGGTGTCGTGGGTTAGGTGGTGGCAGCCGGGGCATAGTTGGACGAGGTTGTCGATGTTGGTTTCGCCGCCGTTGGCCCAATGGTGGATATGATGGGCTTCGCAGCGTTCCGATGGGGTGTTGCAGCCGATGCAGCCGCCGTCTCGGGCGGCGAGCATGAGTTTCTGGTTCAGCGATGCTGATCGTTTCGAGCGGCCCAGCCACAGTGGTAGGCCTTTGGTGTCCACGAACGCGGTGTACACCTCGACGTTTTCCAGGATTCCCTCCAGCAGCTCCGGGGGTACGGGTTGGCCATCATCGAGGCGAGGCGCTCCCAACTCACCGGTAGTAGTGTTGTAATCGCTGATAACCATCAGATTCGCCGGCGCGGCTCGTTGCGTAGCGTCGCGGGTGATCATCTGCACCAGGGCATTTCTTCCTCACCCCGATAATCGGGCTTCCCAGCCACCCGGTCAATAACCCGAGCATGACCGGAGTTGATCTCACCGGCAACCAACGCCTCCAGGGTGGAGGGAAAGTTTTCCGCCAAAGACACCGCCGTTTTCACATCACCCGAAGCGCGACCCGCCGACTCCAACACCCGCTCCCTCAACACCGCGGCAGCTTCACGATTACTACTCCGGCGAGCCCTCTCAGCCAACACCTCAGCCAAACAACCCTCAATCCTGGCCCTGGCCTTACCAAGCTCCTCAATACGGTCATCCAACTCATCCAAAGACAAACCATCAACACTACGACGGGTAACACGAATAACAAACCCTCCATCAGAAGCCAAAACAGCCTCACCCACAAACCCGGTCCGGTCATCCCCAGCCGGGTTTTCAGCAACAACTAAACTGGTATCCATATCGCTCAACTCCATACCAAACATCATACCAACCACCTGCGACACATACCCCCAAACAACTGGCAACCAACCCAAACGATCCATGCTAAACTTGGCTAAATTTGATCTTGACCGCCAACAAAGCTTGTTTACCTAGCCAATTTTGGTATGCTCTGTGCCTGTGGATCGGCCCTTGCTGGACCCGGCGATAGACCCGGTGCTTTGCTCTCCTTACGATCCGCCGGATCGGCACTGCCAACTGGATGGTGCCGGCAGAGCCGACCGCACCCGGCCACCGCTCCACTCCCGCCGGGAGCCGGTACGGATCAGCGTGCCGGACGATACGAAAACCGCCCGGCAGCGAGCCCTGAAGCTCGACGATCGCAAATCCAACCGCACCGTCATGGCGATTCGCGAGGAGGTCGCCCGCTGGCGGGAAGCCGGTTACCAGCGGGCCACCCCAACCAGCCGCCGGCTGCTGTGGCACTGGACCGATCCCCAGTCGATGAAGCTGCGGCCCTTCTTCGCCCAGGTGGAAGCCATCGAAACGTTCATCTGGCTGCGGGAAGTGGTCACAAGGGCCAACCCCCACCGCCGCGAGCTGGAGCATGAGGCCCGCAAGCACAACGACGGCATAGTGCGCCTGTGCGCCAAGATGGCCACCGGCACCGGCAAGACCGCGGTGATGGGGATGCTGATCGCCTGGCAGACCCTCAACGCAGTGCGCTCTCGCCGCACCCAGAACGTGATGCACACCGACCGGTTCGCGGTTTTCGCCCCCGGCCATACCGTGCGTGAGCGCCTGGGGGTGCTGATCCCATCCAACGAGCAGAACGTGTACGACGAGATGGATCTGGTTCCCCAGGACATGCGCACGCTGTTGAACCGGGCCCGGGTTCGGGTGGTGAACTATCAGGCCTTCACCCGCAAGGAGTTGATCGACGACCCGCAGGCCCGCAAGCTGCTCGGCAGGGCCAAGGGCACCGATGCCGAGGCTCCGAGCGCGGCGGTGCGGCGGGTGCTGCGCGACATCGCCGACGGCAGGGGCCGCATTTGTGTCATCAACGACGAATCCCATCACTGCTACCTGCCCACCGATTCCCCCAGGAGGCGCACGGGGGAGGACAAGGCCGAGGATGAGCGGGCTGCGGTGTGGTTCAACACCATCCGGGCGATGCGCGACGAGGGGCTTTTGGGCAGGGTCAACGAACACGGCCAGGAGTGCCCCGTGTACGATTTCTCGGCCACCCCCTTGTGGATCGACCAGTCGCACAAATCGGAGCCGGAACAGTTCCAGTGGGTCTCATCGGATTTCGGTTTGATGGATGCCATCGAGTCGGGGCTGGTGAAGGTGCCACGGGTGCCGGTGGATGACGACAGCACCCACGACGAAACCACCTGGCGGAAGCTGTACCACAACACGAACCCCAAGAATCTGGCCGACTACCTGGCCAGCAGCGATGGCTCCGGTAATGGGGGTGGGGGGGGGTTCCCCGAACCCTTGCACGGGGCGATTCAGGCGGTTGTGGGCGACTGGGAACGCAAACTCCGCCTGTGGCAGGGGCACTCCCCCGGCGGTGACGAACCGGACAGGCCACCGCAACCCACCCCGCCGGTAATAATTTTCGTAGCCAACAACATCAAGAACGCCACCACCCTCTGGCAATACCTTTCGGGCCGCGTCCACGACGACGGAACCTTCACCCCGGGGGCGTTTCCCGAACTCTCCAACCTCGACGAACACGGCCGGTGGCACCGTGAGCCTCGCACGCTGCTGGTGCACAGCAAGATCGGCGGGGCCGACGTGATCCCCGAACCGCTTAAGAAGGTGCTGGTGAACCGGGCCGGCCTGGGCAGCAGGGCCGAGGCCGAGGAGGTTGTGCGTGAGATGCTGAACACGGTCGGCAAGCCCAACCGTCCGGCGGCGCAGGTGCGCTGCGTGGTGTCGGTGAGCATGCTGACCGAGGGGTGGGATGCCCGCACGGTCACCCACATAGTGGGTTTCAGGGCGTTCAGCACGCAGCTTCTGTGCGAGCAGGTCACCGGCCGGGCGTTGCGACGCACCTCCTACGACGCGTTCCGTGATGCCCCCGGTGCCGGGGGAAGGCGACTGCTCGAAGCCGAGTACGCCGACGTGGTGGGGGTGCCGTTCGAGTTCATGCCCAACATGAACGAGCGCGACCCCAGGCCCCGCCCGCCGAAACCACGCACCCGCGTGCACACGATGGAGCGGCGCCAGGATTGGCGGGTCGGCTGGCCCCAGGCCGTGGAGTACATCCGCACGGCCCCCCAGGGCCACTTCAGCCTCCAACCCCAAAGGGTGCGCAAGTGGTCGCCAAGGCCTTCCAGCACACCAACGATGGTGCTCAACCAGGGGGTTGTGGGCGAGGCCGAGATCATCTCGCCGGTGCGGCACGACCTGCGCGACAGAACCGCCCTGCTCAAGGTTGCCGAAGCCCTCGTTGGGGAGGTCGGCGGGGAACGAGCGAGGTATGGCCGCACCTCGCTCTTCCGCTCGGCAATCAAAGCGGTTCGCCAGTGGGCCTCGCACCCCAACGTGAACCTTGCCGACCTGAGGGTTCTGCTTGCCGACCCCAACAAGCTCCAGGCCGCCAAGGAACAGATACTCGATGCCTGCGAGTTCGGTGAAGAGCCCTCCGGCCGCCGGGCCCGCCTGACCCGCCCGCCCCTGCACGACACCGCCGGCATCGACTTCGAGACCACCTTGCTCCACGTGCTGGCCGAACCGCAGAAGTCGGAGCTTTCCCACGCCGCCTGCCACTCCATGCTCGAATACGAGACCGCCCGGGCGCTCGATGGCAACTCCCGGGTGGTGCGCTGGGTGCGCAACTTTCAACTCGGCTGGACAATCCCCTACTGGCGCCAGGGGGCGTGGGCCCGCTACGAACCCGACTTCGTTGCCGTGCTCGACAACCACACCAACCTGATCATCGAGTGCAAGGGCGCATGGGACGACAAATCCACCCTGGCCGCCGAGTACACGAGGGATCACTGGATACCCAGCATTGCCGGTACCCCGACCTGCCCGACCACCTCCGCACCTGGCATTACGCGGTGATCGACGACCCCGACTCGATCACCCACCAGCTCGCGGCTGCCATCAAAGCCGCCATGCAGAAACCCGAGGAAAGGCAAGCTCCCAAGCCAGGAGCAAGCGAGAGGTCAAACCAAGCCGCCATGCAGAAATCCGAGGAAAGGCAAGCCTGAACGTGCCCAGAAACCAGCCTCCGAAGCCTCCGCCCAGCTCCTACCGCCACGAAAAGGCCAACCGCCCCAACCAGCCGACAGTGGAAACCGCTCCCCTGCTGGACGACAACACCAGGGCCCCGGTGCCATTTGAGGTTGAACCCGCACCCCACAAGTTGGTTGACGCTACCGAGGCCAGAACCGACATGACCCAGGAGCCCGAACCCCGCCTGGCCTGGAACCGCCAGGGCCATACCTCCGGCGAGGACAACCTGTGGGGGTTCGCCGGCACGCCGCTGTACACAAGGGAGAAGGTGAACCCGCTCACCATGATCGAGCAGTTGCGCAAGCCCGATGCCGGGGTGCCCCTCAACCTGCTCGACGACTTCAACGGCCTGCCCCCCGATGCGCAGAAGTGGGAGTTCTACCAGCACTCGGGCCACTGGCAGAACCGGTTGATACACGGTGACAGCTCGCAGGTGATGCAATCGCTGATCGCCCGTGACGGGCTGGGCGGCCAGGTGCAGATGATTTACTTCGACCCGCCATACGGCATCGGTTACGACTCCAACTTCATGTCCGCCACCGACAACATCGAAGCCACCGACATCCCCGCAGGCGACACCGTACCCGTAAAAGTATTCCGGGATACTTACCGCAACGGCATCCACTCGTACTTGGATGAAGTGCACGAGCGCCTGGTGCTGTTCCGGGAGTTGCTGGCCGATAGCGGCTCGTTGTTCGTACAGATCGGGGATGACAATGTGCATCGCCTGGCCGTACTTTGCGATGAGGTTTTCGGCCCGGATAACAAGGTGGCAACGATTACTTGGAAACCTACTAGCGGGTCTTCAGCTAAGACACTACCGGAATCTGCTAGCTATATATTGTGGTATAGTAAAGATAAAACCTACGTGAAATACTATCAGCTTTATGAGCCATTGACACGGGCTGAAAAAGTGGAGTTTATGACTTCATATGTAAAAGTTGAGTTGCCTGATGGGGTGACCCGCAAGATGACCAAAGAAGAGAAGGCAAACCCTGACGGTCTGCTTCCCAAGGGTGCTCGCATCTACAGAACAATGGCTCTTACTTCTCAAGGTGGGTAGGCTCTATTGGTGATCGCGACAGAGTTTAGTGTAGATGGTTTGGGCGGGTTGCCATTGGTGGATTCTGCGGGGCATGGTGTTGATGAGGTCTTCGATGATGGCGAGGCGTACCGGGCCGATGTTGAGGTTGGTGCTTTTGGGTAGCCAGCGTCTGAGTGTGGCGTTGTTTTGTTCGTTGGTGGGTCGTTGCCAGGGGGATCGGGGTTCGCAGAAATAGACCTGTATGTTGAGGGTTTTTTCGATGTCGGCCCATTTGGCCATTTCTGTTCCTTGGTCCCAGGTCAGGGTTTTGACCATTTCGGCGGGTTGGCGTTTGAGTGCGGCGGTGACGGCTTTGGCGGTGTTTCGGGCGTCGTAACCATCACATAAAGGCACTACCAGGGTGTGGCGGCTGGTGCGCTCCACCAGGGTGGCTACGGCTGATTGGTTGTTCGCACCGATTATCAGATCACCTTCCCAGTGGCCCGCCTCGGCTCGGGTGTCGACTATTGCGGGGCGCTGCGCTATGGGCCGGAAATCACCCAGCACGGAGCGTTTCGCCTGCTCACAACGGCTTCGGGGTTTGCGCCGCCGGCGACGGCGCACCAGCAGTTTCCAGCTATCGGCTGCTAGGCCGCTGCGTCCGCTGGGGTCGTAACACGCCCGGTAGATGGTTTCTGCGCACACCCGCAGCCCTTGTTTGCGGAGAGATTCTGAGATCGCATGAGGGGACCAACGAAGCGCCAACAACTCGGCCACCGCGTCGGCCAACACCGGATCTGTGGCCAACTTGGATGGGCGAGGCCTCAAAGCCCGCACATCGGCAACGGCTTGGGCCGCATCGGCCCGATACACCGAACCACCCCCGTTGCGCCGCAACTCCCGCCACACCGCGGAGCGGCTCCTGCCCAACCGGCGGGCCATCTCAGCTGTCCCCACCCCCATCCCAACCATAGTCTCGATGCGGGCACGCTCGCCCGCACACAACCTCTGTGCCATACTGGAACACCTCCACCGGTGATTCGCCAATGTTTCTGATCGACCATCATGGCCGACCTGTCGCGATCACCGGTGGAGCCTTCCGACCATCAAAAACCGGACGCACCTGCGAATATGAGTATGATGGGGTTGTCTACCATTGTGGGGCCACGCGCCATTGGAGAGTCTCCACTCCTCAGGAGCAGAGACACTCCAATGGGACGGCACGCGCCAGTGGAGAGTCTGGCGCGCCTGACGGTGCACCAGAACAAGACTCGGGCCTTGACCGATTAAAAGAATTAGGACGACTTGAGGGCACTGGGCCAACCGGGAGCTTGCATTGGAAATGGTATGAAGACGAAGTACCGGGCCGCCGGATCGACAATGTCTGGCATCGCCTGCAAAACCCTTCCAACAAGCGCTATGCCGTACAAACCGCCAACTCCGTTATAGAACGCTGCATCCTCATGTCAACCGACCCGGGGGATCTGGTGCTCGACCCCACCTGCGGCTCGGGAGCCACCGCTCATATGGCCGAGCAATGGGGTCGCCGCTGGATCACCATTGATGCCGGCCGGGTGTCCATCGCCATAGCCCGCCGCCACCTGCTCACCACCGTTCACCCCTGGTATCGCACCACGGACGAAAGCGCCGACCCATCCGCCGGTTTTCAGGTTGAAACCATGCAGCGGGTGTCGGCCGCCACGCTGGCCTACGACCGGGTGGACGACCCCGAGAACACCATCTCACTGGTGGACCGCCCCAGGGTGGACACCAAGCGCAGGCGGCTGACCGGCCCCTTCACCGTGGAATCCCACAGCCCCTACACCTGGTTGCCGTTCGACACCGACAACGCCGATGCCGGCAACCCGGGCACCGCCTCCGGTGATGATGCCGAGCGCCTGCTGGACGCGCTGGTTGATAGTCCGATCTGTGACAGCAATGGGGATACCGTTTTGGAGATTGCCGAGATAACCGCGTATCCCGGTGGCGGGATGGTTACCCATGAGGCCGACTGCACCTCGCCCGGCCGCCAGACCCGCATTACCGCGGCGGTGATGCTGTCCGCTCCCGATGCCACCGTCACCGCCGACCAGATCACCGCCGCCGCATCGCAGGCCCGCCGGGGAAACAACACCATCACCAACCTGATCGTGGTGGCCCCCGCGTTCGACGACAACGCCCCCCACCAGGCCGGCCCCATAGCGGTTCACAAGGTGGTCACCGCCCGAGACCTCCAAATCTCCGGCCTGGCCCCCGATGCCGACTCCGGCGCGTTCACCCTTTTGGGAGAACCCGACGTTCTGTGCGAAACCACCGAAAGCGGCGACCTGGTGGTGAGCCTGCTCGGCTACGACACCTACGACCCGGCCACCGGAAACGTGAAAACCTCGGGCGGCGAGGACGTGGACTGCTGGATGATCGACACCAACCACGACCGCACCGCATTCTTCCCCAGGCTGGTGTACCTACCGGCCTACAAGCGCGGCAACCCCAACATCAAGAACCTGCTCAAAGCACTGGGCAAAGACCTCGACCCCCAAGCCCAAACCACCCTCTGCGGCCTCGAATCACAACCATTCCCCCCACCCCCACCCCCCAATGTCATAGCCATAAAAATCATCACCCGCACAGGGGCCGAAATGACCACCACCCTCGAACTCCCACCGGCCTAGCCTCCGGAGCGGCTGGAGAACGAAACAGCCTGGGAGCTCCGGGCTCTCACCCTGAAAGGAAAGACCCGGCCCTCAAGGAGCCGGGTGGGTGAGTTGACGCTACCACTACCACATGGGCCTGGCAAAGCCCTTGCCACCCCTCGCCAGGGACTGTTTTTCAAAGGGGCTTATATCCGGTTTTAGCCAGCCATTGCTATCGCGCACGGAAGGCTCCACCGGTGATCGCGACGGGTCGGCCATGATGGTCGATTAGAAACATTGGCGAGTCACAGTTGGAGGTGTTGTGGTATGGCACAGAGGTTGTGTGCGGGCGAGCGTGCCCGCATCGAGATGATGGTTGGTATGGGGGTGGGGGTCTCTGAGATTGCCCGCCGGTTGGGTAGGAGCCGCTCCGCGGTGTGGCGGGAGTTGCGGCGCAACGGTTGCGGTTCGACCTATCGGGCGGATGTGGCGCAAGCAGCGGCGGATGTGCGGGCTTTGAGGCCTCGCCCATCCAAGTTGGCCGCAGATAAGGTGTTGGCCGGAGCTGTGGCCGGGTTGTTGGCGCTTCGTTGGTCGCCTCATGCGATCTCAGATGTTCTCCGCGAACAGGGACTGCGGGTTTGTGGGGAAACGATCTACCGGGCGTGCTACGCGCGCTCCGCGCACAGCGGACTAGCGGCTGATAGTTGGAAACTGCTGGTACGACAACGCCGCCGCCGCAAACCCCGGAGTCGTTGTGAGCAGGCGAAACGCTCCGTTTTGGGTGATTTTCGGCCCATCTCGCAGCGTCCCGAAATAGTCGCCACCCGAGCCGAGGCGGGCCACTGGGAAGGTGATCTCATAATCGGCGCGAACAACCAATCCGCGGTGGCGACCCTGGTGGAGCGCACCAGCCGCCACACCCTGGTAGTGGCGTTACCCGATGGTTACGATGCCCACAACAACGCCACACTCAGACACTGGCTACCCAAAAGCACCAACCTCAACATCAGCCCGGTACACCTCGCCATCATCGAAGACCTCCACGCCCCGCAGACCCCACCGATGGCAACCCGCCCAAACCATCTATGCTAAAGTCTGTCGCGATCACCAATAGAGCCTACCCCCGCTCTCGATCTCGGCTAAAACCGGATATAAACCCCATAAGTATAAGTGCTAGTGCCAGTATTATTGCTGGCACTAGCATCACAACTACTATTATAAGGAGACTAATAATGCCTATAAATGTTCCTAATGAACTACGCGGCTTGGTAACTACCGAGCACCAAGAAGCCTATATGGCTTGGGTTGAGCCAGCCGCAGCCCTAAGTGATTTGTTAAAGTCTGGCAAAGTTTGGGGGCGAAAAGCTACGCCAATTTGCCAAGCTTATGATAACGCTTGCCACGAATTCGCCAAGTTTCTTATTGGTGAACCTAAGCCTGTAGCTAACTGGCTTATGGATTTAGCTTATGTTAATGCCATGATGAACGGGATTGGTAAAGGTAAGCGTAGTTTGTCAAATCGCACTAGGAAACATTACAAGCGGCTTAGTCGCTTGAAATAACTTGGCTAATGCCAGTCTTAGTGCTGGCATTAGCCAAGCCTTACCAAGGGGAATTACATACCTGGGTTGAAAATGCTTGCCGTAGACCATGTTACAACTTACAAAACCCCAGTTCAGAAGGGGTGTGTCAACCCAAGTATATAATTCCCATTTTAATTATATTTCCTTATTTGGTGGCGGTGTAGACGTACTGGTGGCCGATGGGTTCAATCAGTCGAAGAGCCTCAAAGCCTGCTTCTCTCAGCCAGGTTGCGGTTTGAGCGGCGGTTATGGGGAACCCGTTGATAGTGCTGGCCATCATGGTCATGCCCATCAACACGCTGTGAGGGCTCCACTTGGGCTCGGGAGCCACGAAATAGTCGGCCACCAGCACGCGTCCCTCGGGGAGCAGCGCCTCCCATGCTCTTGATATGAGGCTGCGAGCACCCTCCGGGCCCTCGGTGCGGCACACGTGGCCCAGCACCACGATGTCGTACTCCTCGGGCTCAATGGGGACGGTATGGAAATCGCCGGGACGGAACTCGCACCGCTCGTCAACACCATGCTCGGCTGTTTTATGCAAAGCCACATCAAGCACATCGGGGAGATCGTTCACCACCGCTGTTGCCCCCGGGCAGGCTCGGAGCACGGCGATGGTCCACGGTGCTCCTCCCGCGCCCAGGTCCAGCACCCGGGGGCTGCCCATCGCACTGTAACGAACCTGGAGGTCGGCCCGGGTGGCGGCCCGAAGCATGGTCGTGAACGTGCCCTCCACCAGGGCGCGGTAGAACTCGGTGGGCTTGTCGTCTATAGGGTGGTCGGGGCTACCGGCCCGAATGGTGGCAGCCAGTTGAGACCAGTTGGCCAGCGGGCCGGGGGCCACCGGCACCAGCGAAGCCATCGAAGCCGCCCCATCGGTGGTGAGATAGCGGGCTGCGGTGTCGTTCAAACCGTATCGGCCACCAGCCCGCTCCAGCAGCTCGAGCACCACCAGGGAATCCAGCAGCGCCTCCAAATGTGGGGCCGACACTCCCAGATCATCGGCCAGTTCCCCAGCGGTAACCAGCGGGATAATGCCGGCGGTGGCCCCCCGATCAACCAGAGCATCAAACACCCCCAACTCCAGCGCGGCCACCAGCACATGGAACGAGCCGAACCCGCCGATCACCGCCCACACCGGAGCCGACGGCAGCGGTTTGTGATCGCTCCACGGACGCCCCACCCGCTGCGGAACGTGCGACTTCTTCAGCTCCGGATAAGGAGAATCAACCACTTGTCAACCGCTCAAGGCTTCAGGATGATCTTGCCGAAGAAGTCGCTGGCCAGCATCTTGATCTGGGCGTTGGCGGCATCGGCCAGGTCGAACACCGAATCCACCGCCGCCGTGAATTCGCCCTCGCAGAACGTGTTCCATACCGGGCCGAACTCCTCGGGACGGTACGGGTCGGAGCCCAAAATCTTGATGCCGGAGTGGAACAAGTAGCCGAGCGAGGGGATGACGGCCTCATCACCCGAGGAGTTGCCGCAGTTGACCAGCCGCCCGCCGATGCCCAGCGCGAAGAGCGACGGGCCGAACAGGGCGCTACCCACGTGGTCGAACACCATGTTCACGCCGGCTCCATCGGTCAGCTCCCTTGCCCAGGCGGCCACGTCACCGGTCCGGTTGTTCAGGGCATGGGCCGCACCCAGCCCCCGAGCCTGCTCGCATTTCTCATCGGTACCCGCGGTGGCCAGCACCACCGCCCCGGCATTGGTGGCCAACTGGATGGCCGCCACCGACACCCCCGACCCGGCGGCGTGGATCATCACCGTCTCCCCCGCCGCCAAACCCCCCACCTCGAAGAGGGCATGAGCCGCGGTGAGGTAGCAGGTGGGGAAGGTGGCTGCGGTGTCCATGGCCATGGCCGGCGGCATCGGGTAAACGTGTGATGCCGGCACCAGGCAGCGCTCGGCGTAACCCCCATCGGCGGTGGCACCGATGATGCCCAACTCACCGTACAGGTCGCCCCGACCCCCCAACCCGGACCGGTTATCAACCCCGGCCAGGGACGGATCCACCACCACCCGATCACCAATCGCGATGCCATCCACCTCGGCACCCACCTCCGACACCACCCCGGCCACATCCATTCCCGCAATGTGGGGCAAGGCGAAACCGGGCATCGTGAACCAACCGTTGCGCTGCACCACATCCAGCCGGTTCAGCGCAGCCGCCACCACATCCACCACCACATCCACCGGACCGGGCTCCGGGTCAGGCACCTCCTCGTAACGAAGCACCTCAGGCCCCCCGAACTCGTTATACCTTATTGCCTTCATTGACAAAACAGTGTCAGCTAAACAGGAACTTATCTTCACCATAGCGGGCAAAATAATAGTAAATCGCTCTAGATGCTACTTCATACATCGAATTAGCCATTTCTTGCACTGTCAAAGGCGTTTCTCGGAAAAAGAAACTGCCACGATTGAATAACCCAGACTCACCTTGGTTCACAACATTTATTGTATTGAGAGGCCCGAACATAGCAATCGTAGATACTCTGTCCAAAATGCTACTTTCATCCGCGAAGTCACACCCATAACCAAAACAAATAAAGGGCACTATTGACTCATTCATCATAGCCGTACGGAATCCAATTACATTCTTTCCCAATCGTTCTATCGCGTTGCCCTTTGCTTGTCTTGGCTTTCCTTCCGCTGTTCGTAAGTCATTGGTTCCCTGATTCTTTACCTCTGTGATGAGAATAGGTCGCGCGGTTCCTTCGCTATCCAGAATTGAAAGTATGCCACCATCTGGTTTCATAGCTGAAGTATCAAAATGATAGTAAAATTCTATATCAGTAAAGCTGCTGCGCAGCAATGAAACTATGTCTACCAGTTTCCATTGTGCTGTATGTTCTAATCTGACTTTGAAATTCTCACTAAGCCTATCTACCACATTCTTAAGAGCAACTCCTAAATCTGTTTCCTGTTTTTTTGAGGTCATGTTTAAGACCGTCCCAGTTCGCTGTTCTCTAAGGTCGGACTTCCTTGCCATAATCTAGTATTTCCTGACTAGAAATAAATGCTCCGTCACATGGATCTTACGTGAATTTAGATTCCTGCTCCCCCTAAAGGTATTGTACTTAATTTGTAATTCTGTCATTTTTCCGATTTTGGACAAAAAGTTTCTTAGCAAATTAGTACTAACAAAGCCTTCATCGTTGAACGACAAAAGAACATACTTTGCATCTACTCTTGCAACTGCATCAGATAATTGCTCAAAAGCATGTTTCTTTTTATTATACAGCGAACGATTCCAGTCTGAAGGTATACCTGACACTACGGATATATCTGTTGGCTCAACATAGTCTACCAGCAAGTTCAACATAAAATAATTTGAACCATACGGGTGCTGGTTATAAGGAGGGTCAAAATATGCGAGATCAAAATCCCCTACATCAGATATCAACTTATTGGTATCTTCTTGATAAACTTCAAATTCAGTTTGAAACTTGCTTAGCACTGGTACTTCCAACTTTATCTTCCCTTTGATTCTAGATAGTGCATCTGACCCAGAGCCACCAAACTTACCAATTCCGGTGTCCTTATCCTTATAAAACCCCTTAAATATACCAGCAGTATTTGCATGTATAGATGCTGATGAGAGCAGTGGGCCTAAGAGCAAGTTCCTGTAGTCCTTATTTTGTTGCTCAATCAACAATCGGAGTTTATCCAGCCTTCTAGCATTATCTCTCGTATAGAAAACGCGCTCACCATGCTTAATATAGTTGTCGTCTGAAGGCGCATACAAACGCTCAATTATCCCTGGATAAGATGCCAAATTTTCTTCTGTCAGGTCGTTGATAGACTCTACAACAGATTTGATTATGTTAAGGTCTATTTCTGTTTCATTTGCCAAAAAGCATCGCGAAATAACACCAGCGTATGGCTCAAGATCGTTTGCTACTAGGCGGGAAGCGTAGGACTTAAAAAGTCGCGAAACAACTCCAGACCCAGAGAAAGCATCAAAAAGTTGAAGCTTTTTGTTTCCAGTTTCTGATTGAACTTGTTTCAGAGCATCCGCTATTGGACCTAACAGTAGCCTTTTGTTTCCGATGTAAGTTATCAGTTGCTGTTTGAAGTATTCAGCTCTTTCGCTCAGACAGACTGAAGGTTCGAAAAGAGATATTTGCTCCGGATCGCTCCTGCTCATGCCACCTCTTTCATAATGATGCTAGTAACTCTGGAGCGTAGCCGCCCACAAGCTCTCCAACAACCATAGTGACTGGATCATTTGAGGCCGCGGATGAAGGGGCGGGCTAGGGCGGTGGGGGGTCTTACTCGGCGGGCGAAGATGGCCATGGCCCCGATGGTTACCAGAAACGGCAGCGCTTGCAGCAGCTCGGTGTTGATCTCGTAGCCCAGGCCCTGCACCGACAGCCTGAACGACAGGGCACCGGCGAAGAGGATGCAACCGGCCACGGTGCCCCACAAAGTCCAGCCGCCGAAGATCACCGCGGCGATGGCGATGAAGCCCCGGCCCCCGATGATGGAGTCGTCGAAGGTGGCCAGCCGGGCGAACACGAAGTAGGCCCCTCCCAGCCCGGAGGTTATCCCGGCGTAGTAGATGGACTGGCGGCGACGGCGGTTCACGTCGATACCGCTCACATCGGCCGATTGTGGGTTCTCGCCCGCGGCCCGCAGCTCCAGGCCCCAGCGGGTGCGGTACACCAGCCACCACGACAGCGGCACCAACCCGTACAGCAGGTAGAACGGCCACGGCTCGGCGAACAGCGCCTCGCCGACCAGGGGGATGTCGGCCAGAAGGGGGATCTCCACCGTCGAGGCGAAGGTGGCCTTGGGGTCGATCTCGCGGTCCAAGAACCCGGCCAGGCCGAAGACCAAGATGTTGAGGGTGAGGCCGACCACGAACTGATCGGCGGTGAGGCGGTGGCTCATCTCGGCCTGGACGGCGGCGATGAGCACCCCGCCCATAGCCCCGAAAACCATGGCCACGGCCACCGACCCGGTGAGGTGGTAACCCAGAGCGCCGGCGAAGGCCCCGCTCAGCAGCATCCCCTCCACCGAGATGTTCAAAGTGCCCGACCGCTCGGCCACCCATTCCCCGGTAGCGGCGAAACCCAAAAGCGCGGCGAACAGCGCCCCGTTGATGTAGGTGGACTCGCTGGTGAAGATGTCCCCCACCGCGGAGAAGAAGTCGATCAACACAACATCACACCCTTTCCGTTGCCGCGATCAACACAACATCACACCCTTTCCGTTGCCGCGATCAACACAACATCACACCCTTTCCGTTGCCGCGATCAACACAACATCACACCCTTTCCGTTGCCGCGGCTCGGGCTCTGTGGCGATCCCTCAGGAATATCACCGCCGGGGGCACCAGCAGGGCCAGCACCAGAAGTCCCTGAACCACATCGGTGATACGACTCTCCACCCCGGTGCTGTTCACGAACCCGGCCCCGGTGCGCAAACCGGCGAACACGAACGCCACCACCACCGCGGCCAGGGCCCGCTCCCGCGCCACCAGCGCCACCAGCAGCCCTGTCCAGCCGATGTTGTCGGAGAACCCCGGCACCAGCCGATAGTTGCCGAACGAGAAGCCGCCCCCGGCGAACATGGCTGCCCCGGCCAAACCCGCCAGAGCGCCACCGATGGCCAGAGCAGCCGCCCCGTACACAGTGGAGGACACCCCGGACCGCTGGGCGGCTCGGGCGTTGTGCCCCAGCATCCTCAGCCGGAAGCCCCATACCGTGCGGCCCAGCACGAAAGCCGTCACCACCGCCACCGCCACCGCCACGTACACGGTGATCGGAAACTCGTTGCCGAACACATCGGAGCGGGGTATCCGGTTGTCACCGGCCAACTGCCGGCTGACCTGGTTGCGGTTCCCCCGATTGGCCCCCGGCGCCAGCAGCAACCACTCCTGCTTCAGCCCGTAACCGACTGCCTGGGTGGCCACGGTCACCAGCAGCAACGTGCTCAGAACCTCGGGCACTCCCCGCCAGAAGCGCAGCAGCCCGGCCACCGAAGCCCAAACCGCCCCGCCCAGGGCACCGAACGCCATGAGCACCACCAGATTCAGGGGGCCGGGGCCGCCGATGAGGAAGCTGAAGTAGACGGCGAACGCCGCCCCCATCAATACCTGCCCCTCCTGGCCGATGTTGATCAAACCCGCCTTGGCCGAAACAACCGTGCCCAGAGCCACCAGCAGCAGGGGCACGGCCACCCCCAGGGTCTCCCCCCAGCGGCCGGGGGCCCTGATGCTGCCATCCACCAGGGCCTCCATCACCGGCCACCAATCACCCCCGGTGGCCTCCACGATCACCCCGGCCAGAACCAGAGCCGCAACCACGCTGGCGGCGTACAGCCCCACCCACTCAGCCGCCCTCGCCCCCCTGATCATGCGCGGCTGCCCCGGCCCCTCGCGCTCCCAGTCAAATGGCTGCCCCGGCCCCTCGCGCTCCCAGTCAAATGGCTGCCCCGGCCCCTCGCCCCCCTGGTCATGCGCGGCTGCCGCCCATCAAAAGACCCAGGGTCTCGAGGTTTGCCTCGGCCCCACCCACCTCGCCAACGATCCGGCCCCGGGACATCACCACTATCCGGTCGGCCAGATCCAGGATCTCCTCCAACTCGCTGGAGATGAGCAACACCGCCACCCCGGTGGCCGCGGTGCGGCGCAACCGCTCGGTCATGTACTCGATCGCCCCCACGTCCAACCCTCGGGTGGGTTGGGCGGCCAGCAGCACATCGGGCTCAGCGGCCAGCTCACGGGCCAAAACCACCCTCTGCTGGTTGCCACCCGACAGCGACCACAGGGGGGCATCGGGGCCGGTACAACCGATGTCGAACTCGTGGATCATCCGCTGAGCCATCTCGAACACGCTCTGGCGGTTCATCACCCCGTACCTGGCCAGCCGGTGCGGGTCGACCATGAGCAGGTTCTCGGCCACGGTCATGTCCAGCACCACCCCGGAGTCGTGGCGATCCTCGGGTATCACCGCCACCCCGGCGGCGGCCATGGCCCCGGGCGAGCCGGCGGCAACCTCGGTGCCATTGACCACCACCCGACCGGCATCCAGCGAAACCAGGCTGGAAAGCAGATCTCCCAGGGTACGCTGGCCGTTGCCCTCCACCCCCGCCACCCCCACGATCTCACCGGGGCGCAGATCCAGGTTGATGCCGTCCAGCAGCATCACCCCGCCCCGCCCCCTTACCGTGGCATCCTCTATCCGCAGGACCGGCTCGCGATCCATTCCCCCACCGGCACCAACCTGATCGCCGGCCAAGGCGCGGGCATCGGGGACCGGCTCGCGATCCATTCCCCCACCGGCACCAACCTGATCGCCGGCCAAAACTCGGGCATCGGGGACCGGCTCGCCGGCTGCTGCCCCAACGGCCTCCGTCCGATCGCCGGCCAAGGCGCGGCTGGCGGGATCGGTGCCTTCACCGCCGGGCTCGGCAACCTGGGTCAGACCTAAGGCCGATCTCTCGGAACGCAACATGACATCCCGCCCGACCATGGCTCGGGCCAGGCTTCGGGCATCGGCCTGCGCCGTGGGCATCCGGCCCACCACCCGACCCTGGCGCATGATGGTGACCTCGTCGGTGGCGTGCAGCACCTCATCCAGCTTGTGGCTCACCAGCACCACGGCCCGGCCTTCTGCGGCAACCACCTCGCGCAAGGTGTCGAAAAGCTGTTCGGACTCCCCGGGGGTGAGCACCGATGTGGGCTCGTCGAACACCAGGATGTGGGGATCACGGCGCAGGCACTTGATGATCTCCACCCGCTGGCGCAACCCGGCGGTTAGATCGCCCACCCGAGCACCGGGATCTACCTCCAAACCGTACTGGCTGCTGATGGCGGCCACCCGATCTCGCACTTCGGCCGGATTCAGCCTTCCTTGTTCTCCCAGCGCGACGTTCTCCCAGACAGCCAGCTCGTCCACCAGGCTGAAATGCTGGTGAACCATGGCGATGCCCAGAGCGGCAGCGGCCGAGGGATCATGAATCGCACAGGGGCGACCATCGATTCGTATCGTTCCGGCATCGGCCAGCACCAGGCCGATGAGCACTTTCATGAGCGTGGACTTACCGGCTCCGTTCTCGCCCAGGATGCCGTGGATGCGGCCCCGGTGCAGGCGCAAGTCAACGTCGTCGCAAGCCACGATGCTGCCGAAACTCTTGGTAATTCCCGAGAGTTCGACCGCAGGCACCGGGAGGGCCTGCCCCCCGGCATCTGCCTTTCCGGTCGTGGCGTGGGTCACCCTCCGCCGTAGGCGGCACCCGATATTCCGCCGAGCATGCCCAGCAACTCACCGTTGGTGGCTACGTCCTCGAAAACCTGGGCCAGCATCGCCTCGGCCTCCGGGGAGGCATCGCACAGCTCGGCACCGTTGAAACCCCGCTCGGTTGGGAACTGGTATTTCTGGCCTTCCACGAGCTCTCCGGAGATGATGAGCGGCAGCGACTCCTGGGCGTAGCGCCCCCCATCGAAAACGATGCTGCCCGTCCAGTTGATGCCGTCTTCGCGGGAGCAGATGTCGGCAGGACCGGCCGCGAACACCGCTATCTCCTTCTCGGTGGCGAGCTGGCCCACCGGGTTCAGCGCGCCCCCCAGGTAGGCGTAGACCAGGCTGGCATCCTCGGCTATGGCGTTGGTGAGCGCAGCGGTGGCGTTGGCCGCGTTGTCGAAATCGAACTGGAAATCGCCGGTGGACACGTACTCCATGGTGAACGAGGGATCCACCGACTGGAGGCCGGCCACGGTGGCGTTGTAAGCCTCCACCTCGAAGGGCAGGTCGCAGCACCCCAGAAACACCGCGGTGTCTCCGCCGTGGTCGACCAGAGTCGCGCCCATGGCCACACCGGCGGTGTAGTGGATCGGGGCTCCCCAGTCGATTGCCTGGGCCAGCCCGGCGATCTCGTCGAACCCGGCCCCGCAGTTGCAGTACCAGAAGATGTCGGGATACTGCTCGGTGAGATCGGGCAGGGGCTCGGCGATCTCGCTGGCCCCCACCAGGATCATGTCCACCCCCTGGGAGGCCAGATCGGACATGGCCTGGGCTGCTTCAGCCGAACCGATGTTGTCGCTCACGATAGGGGCAGCAAAACCGTTGTCGGCAGAGAACTTCTCGGCAAAGTCCACCAGCGCCTGGTAGTAGCCCTGATCGTCACGGGGACCGGCAGCGGCCACCCCGATGGTGATGGTGCCGTCGCCGTTGGCATCGAAAGTGTCCAGCAGCGCCTGCATCTCCATATCCGTCGCCGCGCCACCGTTGTCGCAGCCGGCGGCGATCAGGGCGGGCACCGCCAGCAGAGCTGCCAGCAGGATCAAAAGCCGGAAACGGCCCCCAGTTGGTTTGGTCATTGGTTCCCTCCTGTTTGGGTGATCGTTACTTGAGAACTGTATTTGCTCGAACGACCATTGCTTGAGAACTGTATTTGCTCGAACGACCATCGTTACTCGAGAACTGTATTGGTTCGAACGACAGTTACCTGAGAACTGTATTGCCTGGCGGCCAGTGCCGGCGATAGCGCTGGACGAGCCAGCGGTTGAACTGTACGTGGGTTTCCTCCTGCCAGGAGTAGCGGCCCCGCACCGCGTAGCGCGACCGCAGACCCCTTTGCACCTTGGTGGTGGCGTCCTGATCCTGGGCCACGAATACCTGCACGCCCTCGTCGCTGGCCTTGAACAGGTGCTCGAACATGGGGTGCTCCATGGAGCCGGGATGCAGAAGGTAACCGATCTCCACGTCGATGGTCTCGGCCGAGGTGGGCCGCACGATGAAGAAGAAGGCCATATCGGGGGCTGTACCGAAGCACAGCGTGGGGGGGATCAGCGCGAACGTGGACCGCCACCGCTCCTTCTCGGTGAGCTTGGGGAACACCGGCAACAGGGCCTTGCGAGTGGCGTTGAACCCGCCGTCGATGTGGGTGTAGCCGTTCTCCCTGAAGATCACGTTGGAGTCGTCGGTCCACGGCACCGGGAACCGGGCCATCTCCGAGGGGCAGAAGTCCTGGATCACCTGGTGGAGGCGGTTGGCATGGTAACCGTCGTTGAAGTTCTCGAACATGACCTTCCAGTTCCAGGGCAGGTCGGTCAGCGTGAAGGTGCCGGGGCATACGCAATTGTCGAGTTCGTAGTTGGTCACGTAGGGCTGGTAGCGCTCGAGGGTGGGGGCCAGCGGCGGGGCATCGGGATCCAAGTTGACGAACACGAACCCGTGCCACTCCTCCACCGCCAGGTTGGGCAGCCCCCAATCGGACTTGTCGAAGCCGGCGGTGCGCTCCATGGCCGGGGCCCCCAGCAGCCGACCGTCCAGCCCGTAGCTCCAGTGGTGGTAGGGGCACCGGAAGGTGCGGCCGCTTCCCTGCCCCTCAGCCACCTGCATGCCGCGATGGCGGCAGATGGCGGAGAAGGCCCGGATGCTGCCGTCCTTGTGGCGGGCCACGATGACGGGCTCGGTGCTGACCGTGGTGGTGAACCAGTCTCCCGGCTCGGGAATGCGACCGGCCACCCCCACACAGCACCACTCGTGCTCGAACAGCGCCCGGCGCTCGAAGGCCAGAAAATCCTCGGAGGTGTACAGCTCGGGGGGAAGCGTGCAAGCGGTGGCCACATCAGTCACCGAGCCTTCGAAGGACTGCAAAAGCTCTTGAGTGAACATGGTCATACCGATTCCGCCTTTTGCTTCAGCAGGAACATCGTCATAATGCCAAAAGCTCTTGAGTGAACATGGTCATACCGATTCCGCCTTTTGCTTCAGCAGGAACTTGCGGATCTTGCCGACGCTGGTTCGGGGCAACTCGTCCAAGAGCGTAAACGACCGGGGCTGCTTGGACTTGGCCAGCCGCTCCCGGCACCACGATGAGAGCTCCTCCACGGATGGGGGGCGAGCCGGATCGGCGGGCACCACGAAAGCCACCGGCACCTCGTCGCGTACCGGATCGGGGGCACCCACCACCGCGGCCTCCAGCACCGAGGTGTGGGCGGCCAGCACCAACTCCACCTCCACCACCGAAACGTTCTCGCCCGACACCTTGAGAACATCGTTGTGGCGACCGGCGAAGTAGTGGCGACCGCCGGCATCCACACGGGCCCGATCACCGGTGCGGAACCAGCCATCGGCGGTGAAGGAATCCCCGGTGGTCCCCGGGTCGTCGAGGTAGGAGGCGAACAGGGTCAACCCGGGTTCGCCCCCCACCAGGATCTCCCCGTCGCGCACGATCACCCGGCAGCCGGGGGTGACCTGGCCCATGGACGAGGGCACCGGGTTTGCCGCCGGCTCGGTGAGCACCGCGGGGATGGTCTCGGTCATGCCGTACAACTGGCGGGGGCGGCATCCGAGCCAGGCGGCCAGCGTCTCGTACTGGTCATCGGCGATGGTCTGGGCATACCAGCAGTGGCGCAGGGCCACCCCCTCCACGGGAGCACCCCGGGCCAGGATCATCCTCATCGGAGCCGCGAACAGGCTGGCGCAGGTGGCCCGGTGGCGAGCGGCCTGAAACAGAAAACCCCGGGCCGAGAAGGCGGGCATCAGCGCCACCGAAGCCCCGGCCCAGATGGCCGCGGCAAAGGAGTAGTACTGGGCGTTGGCGTGGAACAAGGGCAGCACCACCAGTTGACGGTCGTCGGGCACAAGCCCGGCCCGCTCGCCCATCACCCACCCGCTGAAGGCGTAGTTGGCCTGGGTAACCTCCACCCCCTTGGGCCGCCCGGTGGTTCCCGAGGTGAACATCACCGCCGCCCGGTCCCGCGGGTCGGGCTCTGGCCAGTCCACCCGGGCGTTGCCCCGGAGGGCATCTATGGAGCCACGGTCCTCGTTAACCTCGGTGATGGCCATGCCGGGGACGGCGGCAGCGGCCCGGCGGTAGACATCGGCCCGGTCGAGGGCGCAGAAACCGGCCTGCGGTCGCGTGCGCCCGAGGTGATCGGCCAACTCCGGGGCCTTGCTGGTGGGATCGGACGGTACGATCCACGCCCCCAACCGGTTGGCGGCCAACCAGATGGCCACGAACTCCGGGGTGTTGGTCAGAGCCAAATGTACCGCTCCCCCCGGGGCAACCCCCCGCTCCACCAGGCCGGCGGCAACCCCGCCAACCACGGTGTCGAACTGCTCGTAGGTCCAGGTGGCGGTGGTGCCGTCGGGCCGCTCGAACACCAGGAACACCGCATCGGGGTGGCGATCAACCGTCCCCCTCCACATATCGGCGAACGCCGGCGGGGATGAAACGAACGAGTTATCGGGAGGTTCAGGACTCATCGGCGGGTTCGGGCGGGGAGCCGTAGCCCCCACCGCCGGGGAGGTCGAGGCGCACGATGTCGCCGGGGTTGAGGGTGATGCGGCTCTGGGTGGTGACCGGCTCGCCGTTCACCATGAACGATCCCGCCCGGCCGGGACTCCCACCGAAAATCCCCTGGGGCGGTTCGCAGAGGCGGCTGGTGACCGCGTTGAGCAGCCAGGGGCGGGAGGTGTCCACCCCGAACTCGATGGTCTGACCCCTTCCCCCCGGCTGGGCTCCGGACCCCTCGGAGCCGGGGCGCAACTCCTTGCGCAGGAACCGCACCGGCGCGGAGGCCTCCACCACCTCGAGGGGCACCGCGCTCACCCCCGTGGGATAGGAGCAGGCATCCAGGCCCGGCTTGGACGCCCGGGCTCCCACCCCTCCGGCGTAGGTGAACATGGCGGTGATGAACGGGGTGCCGTCGTCGTGGTTGCCGCTGACCTGCATGGTCCAAACCGCGCCCGCCCCCTCGGCCATGGAGTCCTTGGGCTTCACCTGGGCCAGGGCCTTGAGCAGGGCGTTGGGCAAGAACATGCCGACCACGTGGCGAGCGGTGCCCGGTTGAGGCCGGACAGCGTTCACGATCGACCCCTCGGGGGCGGTCATCCGGATCGGGGCCAGGCTGCCGTGGTTGTTGGGAATCTCGGGGTTGATCACCGAGCGCACGGTAAACGTGGTGTAGGCGTGGGTGTAGTTGCGAACCACGTTGATGCCCCAGGGACTGGCCTCGGAGGTGCCCGAGTAATCCACCAGGATCTCCCCGGCCTCGGGGTCCACCCTCAGCGAGCACACGATGTCGATGCGGCTGCCGTCGGCCAGATCCAGCACGGCATCGGCCCGGTACTCCCCCGCAGCCAGCTCGGCGATGCCGGCCCGGGTGGCCGCCTCGGAACGGTCGATGATCTCGTCGGACAGCGCCTCGATGTCGTCCAGGTCGTGAGCGTCGCACAGGGCGGCCAGGCGCTGCGCCCCCACCTCGCCCGACGCCATCTGGGCGTGCAGGTCACCGGCCATGTGGTCGGGCTGGCGGACGTTGGCCAGGATGAACCGCCACACGTCCTCGTTGCGCCGACCGCCCCGCATGAGCTTGCAAATGGGGATCCAAAGGCCTTCCTCGAAGCAGTCGCGAGCCCCGGCGCCGATGCCGTAGCCCCCCACGTCGGTGTGGTGGATGGTGGAGCCGAAGTAGGCGATGGGCACCGGATCGCCCCCGGCAGCCGGAACGCGCCACACCGGAACCAGCACGGTCACGTCCAGCAACTGGCCCGCGGTCAGGTAGGGGTCGTTGGTAACCAGAACATCGCCGGGTTCGAGGGTCTCGGGGGGGAACTCCTCCAGCATGTTGGCCGCCCCGATGGCCAGGGAGTTGATGTGGCCGGGGGTCCCGGTCACCGCCTGGGCCACCATGCGGCCCCGGCGGTCGAACACCGCGTTGGCCAAGTCACCGGCCTCGCGCACGATGGGGCTGAACGCCGCCCTCTGGAGCGCTCGGGCCTGCTCGTTCACCACCGAGATGAGCGACTGCCACAAGATCTCCAGCCGGATGGGATCGTGGGTGCTTGGGTCCATGGACCGCCGGATGGGGCCGTGGGTGCTTGAGTCCATCGATGGCCCAATGGGATCATGGGGGCTTGAGTCCATCGACCGCCCAATGGGATCGTGGTTAGTTTGGGTCATGTCTCCTCCCGGATGGCAACAAGGCTGGCATCGCCGGCCACCCGCACCCGCCAGCCGGGCCGAATGACCGATGTGGTCTCCCGCTCCTCCACCAGCGCCGGACCGGCAAAGGCCGCGCCAACCACCAGATCGGCCCGGCGGAACACCGGTACCTCCACCCGGGCCTGCCGGCGGCCGAACACCGCGG
This sequence comes from Candidatus Poriferisocius sp., assembly GCF_965202595.1. Lineage (GTDB taxonomy): Bacteria > Actinomycetota > Acidimicrobiia > Acidimicrobiales > Bin134 > Poriferisocius. The sequence continues at coordinate 434,736 of NZ_OZ241836.1, read as the reverse complement.
TTCGAGTCGAGGCCGGCTGTGGCGGGTTGCCGGCAGCGGCCGGACCCACTCCGGGGTCGACCGGGGCTATGGCCGCGGGTTCGGCGCTAGCCGACAAGCGCCAGGTGACCACCTCGATGGCCACGTCGTCGATGGTCATGCCGTAGATGCGGCGATACTCGGCCTCGAACGCCGACACCACCTCCTCATCGCCGGCGGGCCAGGCCGGCCCGTCGCCCACCCAGACGGTGATCTCGTTTCCCTGCCCGGCGTAACGGGCATCGATGCCGTAGCGGAAGCTGATCTCGGACTCGGGCACGCCCGCTCCCCGCAGCACCCGGCGGCCCTCCTGCCGCAACTCGTCCAGAAGGCCATCCCGTTCGGCGGGGTCCACCAGGGCCAGCTTCACCGGCATGGAGCGAGCCAGGTCAATGCGTACCGGCGACACCAGGGTTCCGAAGGCCGACAGCACGCTGGCGTTCACCGGGAACACCACCCGCTTCGACTCCAGCAACTCGGCCACCCGGCAGGCATGGGGCGGTCCCGCCCCCCCGAAGGCCAGAACGGTCACCCCTCGCAGATCCACGCCCCGCTCCACCGCGTGCATGCGGGCCGCCGCAGCCATGTTCTGGCTGACCACCTCGTACATACCGGCCGCGGTGTCCACCACCGGCAGGCCCAGACCGGCGGCCACCACCGCCACCGCGGCCTCGGCCCGGCCGGGATCCAGCGGCATGTCGCCCCCCAAGAAGGCATCGGGGTCCAGCAGCCCGAGCACCACGTCGGCATCGGTCACCGCGGCCTGCTCGCCGCCCCGCCCGTAGCAGGCCGGGCCGGGATCGGCCCCAGCCGACTCGGGACCCACCTTGAGCAGGTTGAACCCGTCCAGGTGGGCCAGACTGCCACCCCCGGCCCCGATCTCCACCAGGTCCACCGACGGCACCGACACCGGAAAGCCCGATCCCTTCTTGAACCGGTACCTCCGGGCCACCTCGAAGGTGGTGGTCAGCGCCGGCTCGCCCTGGGCAACCAGGGTGGCCTTGGCGGTGGTGCCCCCCATGTCGAAGGCCAGCAGGCGATCCTCCCCCATCCGACGGGCGAACCACCGCGCCGCCAGAGCACCGGCAGCCGGACCCGACTCCACCAGCCGGATCGGGGCGGCGGCGGCATCGTCAGCCGACACGACACCCCCGTTGGACAGCATCATCAGCACCGATCCGCCGAATCCCCCCGCCGACAGCCATTTCTGGAGTTCGTCCAGGTAGGGACCGATGATCGGCATGGTGGCCGCGTTGCAAGCTGCGGTGATCATGCGAGGATATTCCCTGATCTGGGGGGAGATGTCGGCCGAGGCGCACACCGGCACCCCCAGTTGCCGACCCAGCTCGCCGGCCAGCAACCGCTCGTTGGCCGGGTTCACGTAAGAGTTCAGCAGGCACACCGCCACCGACTCCACCCGGGCCCGGCCCAGCTCGCCGGCCAGAGCGGCAATGGCCTCGGCTCGGGGCTCCACCAGCACCTCACCGGTGGCCGCGGTCCGCTCGGCTATCTCGAAGGTGAGCTCCCGGCCGATGGGGGGATCGGGAAACTCGATCTGGAGGTCGTACATGTCGTAACGGTGCTCGTCGCGGATCAAGAGGGTGTCGCCAAAGCCGCTGGTGGTTACCAGGGCGGCCCGGCCCGTCTTGTTCTCGATGAGGGCGTTGGTGATGAGCGTGGTGGCGTGAACAATAGGGGCGGTTATCTCACCGGGTGCCACCCCGGCGCTGCGCAGCAGGTGACCGACCGCGGCCTGCACCCCCTGGAGGGGGTTGGTCGGGGTGGTGAGGGCCTTGTTCACCGTTACCGCACCGGTGGCGGCATCCAGCAGCACCGCGTCGGTGAAGGTACCCCCCACATCAACCGCCAGGCGCCAGTCACTCACCTCGCAAACCAATCAAACCGTCAATCAGCCGGTCTCGCAAACCAATCACACCGCCAACCAGCCTAATCAGCCGGCCAACAGGTCGTCGCGGGGCGGGGTGAACACGTCCAGAATCCAGCACTCCCCGTACTCATCGTCGCCTATGAACACCGAATCGCCGTGCCACACTCCCCTGGGGGCCAGGTAAGCCTCACCCTCGCTCAGCAGCACCCGATCCTGGCTGCCGGGATCCTCGCCGATGCGAAAATCGAGCTTGCCCCTCACCACGATGCCGAGCTGCTCGTGGTTCTCGTGGCGGTGCAGGAACGACCCGGTCGCCCCGCCGTCGATGCGCCAGAAACAGAGTTGCAACCCGTCGCCGTTGATGACCCGGCGGCGGAAGCCCTCCCGGTCGGTTCCCACGAACAGGTCGTCGTCATAGAAGTAGCAGTACTGGTTGGTAGGTATCACGCCGCCATCCTGCCCCGTCGCTTTGGAAAGCAATCGCCTTTGGAAGCAGTCGCCGTGGAAAACCCCATGCCGGTTTCCTGCCTAGTCGCTGGCAGCCATACCGGCAAAGCGGTGCTGCTCATGGGCCAGGTCCAGGGGGCGGATTATGGCCTTATTCTCCTCGTCGCCCCAGTGCTCGGCCGGTACCAGCCACATGACCTCGAACTCCAACCCGTCGGGGTCCTTGGCGTAGAGGCTCTTGTTGGCCCCGTGATCGCTCTCGCCGTAAAGGGCCCCGGCATCCATGAGCCTTTGGCGCATCACGGCCAGATCGTCAAGGGTGGCCACCTCCCAGGCGATGTGGTACAGGCCCACCGACCGGCGGCCGGCCGGCGATGGCTCCGCCCCGTCGCCGATGGAGAAAAAGGCGATGTCGTGGTGGTTGGCCGACACCGGGGCTCGCATGAACACGAAGCGGCCCGGCTCGTCAATGACGGTGTCGAACCCCAGCACGTCGGCGTAGAACTTCTGCTGGCGGCGGGCATCGCGCACGTACAGCACCGCGTGGTTCATTCCTGAGATCATTTTCCCTTCCCCAAAATACCGTTCATCCCCGAGATCATTTTCCCTTCCCCAAAATACGGCTCATCCCTGTAATCATCTGCTCCGGGTCGCCGGCTACGGTTGATCGAACGATGCCGTAGAATCGCCGGGGCGAAGCACGAAGAACTCCATACCTTCAGCGCCGCAAGTAAATGAGTACTCGTGGTTGGCGGCCAGGATGACCGAGTCCCTGGGCCCCAGATTTTCCGAGGGTCCGCCGGCACCGTCGGGCCACACCCGGCAGCCGCCCGACAGCACAACCAGCAGCTCGTTCTGATCGTGGCTGTGGGGAGGTACGTGATAGCCGGCGGGCAGGGTGGTGTACTGGCACCAGAAGCCCCCGTCGCCCCGGGCCACATGCTTGCGCCTGGCCCCGAGCTGCTGGGCCTTGGCGACCAGCTCCGCGGGCGCATCGGGGTTGGCGGTCTCGTCCACCCAATCGATGTCGTCAAAGCGCAGGATCCTCGGGGCGATGCTCATGGGGGTATCTTTTCACAGGAACACCCGTGAAACAGGAGCACACGTGAAACAACCCGATCCCATCGAATCCTGCTTCATCGACACCGCGGGCCTGCGGTTCCACTACCTGGCGGCGGGCGACGAGGGGGCTCCGCCGGTGGTTCTGCTGCACGGCTTCCCCCAGACCTCCCACATGTGGCGCCATCAGATCCCGGTGCTGGCCGAGCGCTACCGGGTGTACGCCCCCGACACCCGGGGTTACGGCGGCACCAGCAAACCCCGGGTGCGGGTCACCCGTGACCTGCTGGCTCGCGACATCGTCGATTTCATCGATGCCCTGGGCATTGAGCACTGCTTTTTGGTGGGCCACGACTGGGGCGGGATCATCGCCTTCAAGGCCGCCCTGGAACATCCTGACCGGTTCCGCCGGCTGGGCCTGGTGGACACCCTGTGCACGGTGTGGATCCCGTGGGGCATCCACGGCTACTGGTTCAAGTGCGAGCCCGAGGCCGAGCAGTTCTGGGAGCGCCATGCCGGGGAGTTCATCTCCTCCATCTTCGGCGGTGTCGAGGGCAGCTACGGACCACCGCCTCACTCGCCGTGGAAGGCACCACCAGCCGACCCCGAAACCCAGGATCCCGGCGAAACCCAGGATCCCCGCAGGGCTATGGCCGGCTGGGACCCCACCCGGTACTGGACCGCCCAGGATGTGGAGCACTACCGATCGGCGTTCGACCAGCCCGGTGCCCACTTCCACGCGGTCTCCTACTACCGGGATGCCCTGCCGTTTCATTTTCCCGACTCCGGCGGCAACCCGGTGTACCGGACCCCGGCCCAGGTGGCCGAGATGTGGCACCATCCTGACCTGATCTTCGGCCACCCCGACTTCGGGGTGTTCCCGATCTTCGGCCCCGAGGACCTCGGCCGCACCTACCCCCACCCCGCGCTGTACCTGTACTCGGGCTTCCTCATGCCCCAGGCGTTCGCCGACGGGTTCCCCGCCGACGACCACATCCCAACCGGCAACCCCTACGCCGACTCTTTCATCGATCACTTCCCCGACTACCGGGCCCGACCCGCAGGCTGCGGCCACTTCATCCCCGAGGAGGATCCCAAGCTCACCAACCAGGTGCTCCTGGCCTTCCTCACCGGCGACATCTGATCGATATTGGCTATTGGCTGCGCCGGAAGCGGCGGAGGCGCAGGCTGTTGGTTACCACGAACAACGACGAGGCCACCATGGCGGCGGCGGCGAACATCGGCTCCAGCACCCCGGCGGCAGCCAGGGGGATGGCGGCGGTGTTGTATATGAAGGCCCAGAACAGGTTGGCGCGAATGGTGTTCATGGTCCGGCGACTCAGGGCAATGGCATCGGCCACGCTTCTCAGATCCGGTGCCATGATGGTGATGTCGGCGGCCTCGGAAGCCACGTCGGTCCCGGTGCCGATGGCAATGCCGATGTCGGCCTGGCTGAGGGCGGGGGTGTCGTTGATGCCGTCGCCCACCATGGCGACCCGGTGACCCTCGTTCTGGAGGCGGGCAATCTCGGCGGCCTTACCACCGGGACCCACACCGGCCACCACCCGGTCGATACCCAGCTCACCGGCCGTGGTCCGGGCCCGCACCAAGTGGTCCCCGGTCAGCAGCACGGTGTCGAGACCCAATTTTTTGAGAGCGGCCACCGCGGCTGGGGCGGAATCCCGAAGCTGGTCGTCCACGGTTATAACCGCCTCGGCCTCCGGCCCCCGGCCGGTAAGCACCGCAACCTGGCCCCCGGCTTCCACCTCGTCGGCCGCGGCGGCCACCGGCTCGGGCACCTGCTCGAAGAGCGTCCGTTTCCCCACCCTGACCTCGAGGCCGTCCACCATGGCCACCGCTCCCACCCCCGGACGATTCTCGAATCCGGTCACCTCCCGGCCGCTCCCGACCCCATAGGCAGCAGAACCCGGGTTGCTCCCAGCCGTACCGGCAATGGCCCTACCGATGGGGTGCTCGGAGCGGGCCTCCACCGCCGCGGCCAGAGCCAGCAGGGTCTCGGGGTCGCCGCCAGGCGCGGTAATGCCCACTACTTGCATGCGGGCCTCGGTGACGGTGCCGGTCTTGTCCAACACCACGGTGTCGAGCCGGCGGGTGTCCTCCAGCATCTCGCCGCCCTTGATGATGATTCCGAGCTGCGATCCCCGCCCGGTGCCGACCATCACCGCCAGCGGGGTGGCAAGGCCCAGCGCGCACGGGCAGGCCACTATCAAAACCGCCACCGCGGCGGTGAATGCCTCGGAGGCGGGCTGGGCGGCCGCCAGCCAACCGACCAGCGTGCCCGCCGCAATCACCATCGCCGCTGGCACGAACACCGCTGATATCCGGTCGGCCAGCCGCTGAACGCGAGTGCGGTTGGTCAGGGCCCGGTCCACCAACTGCATTATCCGAGCCAGGGTGGTGCCGGCCCCCACCGCGGTGGCCTCCACCACCAGCGACCCGTTGGCGTTGACCGAGGCGCCGAACACCTTGTCGCCGGGGCCGACCTCAACCGGGACCGGCTCACCGGTGATCATGGATACGTCCACCGCGGAAACGCCGTCGATGATCACGCCGTCGGTGGCGACCCTCTCCCCCGGGCGCACCACGAACCGGGTACCCACTTGCAGGTCTTCCACCGCCATATCGGTCCCGTCCTCCAGCCGGGCCACCGGAGCGGCCAAACCGGCCAGGGCCTGAAGGGCATCCCCGGCTCGCCGGCGGGCCCGGAGCTCCAGGTGGTTGCCCACCAGTACCAGAACCACGATCACCGCTCCGGTCTCGAAATAGATGTGGCCGTCGCCGATCCGGGCGGCCAGCACGACTGTTGACCAGACCCACGACGACCCGGTTCCCACCGCCACCAGCGTGTCCATGGTGGCGGTCCGGTGATCAAGCTGCTTCAGCGCCCTGCGGAAGAACCCCCAGCCCGACCCGAACACCACCCCCGCGGCCAGCGCCGCGGCCAGCCAGTCCGAGGCCCGGAAACCCAGATCGAAGGCCAGGCGCTCGACCATCGTCACCAGCGCCACCACCACCGTCAACCCTGCGGGCAGGATCAACCGGCGCAGCTCGGCCGATCCGATGCCATGACCATCGCTTGAATCACCAGAGCCAAGGCCATCAGGGCTAAGACCATCAGAACCAAGACCATCAGGAAGGCGAGCAAGATAGCCGGCGGCTGCCACTGCTGCCCGCAATTGGGAATTGGCGACGGCTTCATCGCAGGTCACCAAAGCTCGACCCGAGACATAGTTGACCCGGGCCTCGACCACACCTTCAACTTCGATCAGGCTGCGCTCGACGCTCGACACGCAGGCCGCGCAGGTCATACCCTCGACAATTAGCGTTGCTCGCCGTACCGCCACGGTTCCAGGATACGGCGCGGGATCGAGGCTTATTCCTGGACCAGCTCGATCAGAGTGCCGAGAGCACCTTTGGGATGGATGAAGGCGACGGTGGTTCCTCGAGAACCGGGGCGGGGTTCGGCATCGATGGGGGTGGCCCCAGCCGCAACCATCGACTCGATGGCGGCGGCGCAGTCGTCCACCCGGTAGCCGATGTGATGCACTCCCTCGCCCCGCTTGGCCAGGAACTTGGAGATGGGGGAATCCTCACGAGTGCCGGTGGTGAGCTGCACATAGGAGTCGGCCACCCTGATCAAGGCCTCCTCCACCCCGTCGTGCTCCACGACCTCGCGATGAAGCACTGAAGCGCCGAAGGCCGACTCGTAGAAAAAGATGGCCTGCTCCAGGTCGTGCACTGCGATGGCGACATGGTCTATCTCGGTGAGGATCACAGTGCCCCCATCATAGGCCGATCCCCCACGGACAACTGCTGCCCAGAGATCGCCTACCTAGCCGATTTCCTCAACCGGCCCATCCCCCACGGACAACTGCTGCCGACCCAACCGGGTTCAGGCCGCAGCATCCTGGGACGGCGACTCGCCGGCCAACGCCGCCCAGAGCTGGTCGCGCAGCGCCTCGGCCTGGATGCCATCCAGCCGATTGGCCACCACCACCCCCTCGATCATGTCGGACATCACCGCGACCCACGGCCGGTTCCGGACCAGCACCGAGACCGTGGCCGAACCATCGCCATGGCGAACCAGCGAGCGGCGCCGACCGACCTCACGAGGTGGGCTGCGGAAGTTGGGCACGACCAGCCCCCGGCCCTGGATGGCCTCCCCAAGCCGCCGGCCCATCTCAGCGAACGCCAGGCTCCAACCCGGGCCGCTCTCCTGCTCCGGCCCCTCGCCGGGCCCCTGACCCTCACCGGGAATGACCCGCATCCGCGGGGCTGCCCCCGTCGAGGATCTCCGGTTCTCGGTGTGCTTCTTTTCCGTGGGTTTCATCATCATGGCCCCATTATCCAAAGGGGTGTGACAGTTTCTCCCCACAGGCCCCCGCCAGCACCCGCGGTTGGCATCTAGAGCGGTTCCGTGCCCTCGATCAGCCGATCCAGGTATTGCCGGTAGACAAAGGTTCGGCTCCGCCCCTCTGGTGGAATCTCCTCGGCGATTCCTAGTTCAACGAGGCGTTCCATCCCCGCCAGTGCTCCCGGATACGAGAGTCCGGTTGAGTCGCATACTTTCGGGATACTGCAAATCGTTAAGGCCATAAGCGCTTCGTGGACACGGCGAGTTGAGTTGGCCGGCCGGCCGAGTGTGTTGATGCGAGCAGCGTCCTGCCTGAACATCACCGACAGGTGTCTTGCCGTGTCGGACGCGCTGTTGGCGGTAACGCGCACGCCCTCCAGAAAAAATGCGATCCATGCTTCCCAGTCCCCATGCAAGCGAACCCGGGTCAGCAGCCTGTAATACTCGGAACGGTTCTGCTTGAGGTAAAGGCTGAGATACAGCAGCGGGTCCTGGAGCAACCCCAAGTGGCACAGCAGGAAGGTGATGAGCAGGCGCCCCACCCGGCCGTTCCCGTCCTGGAAAGGATGAATGGTCTCAAGCTGCACATGCGCCAGTCCGACGCGCACCAAATCCGCCAACCCGTCGTTGGTGGGATGCAGGAAACGCTCCAGCGAAGCCATGCAGTTCTCCACCTCGGTGTGGGGTGGTGGCACGAACTCAGCGTTTCCCGGCCTGGTGCCGCCGATCCAGTTCTGTGAACGCCGGAATTCGCCGGGCGTAAGTTTGCTTCCCCGGCCCGATGAAAGGAGGACTCCATGGACCTCTCGGATCAGCCGGTTCGACAGCGGAAAGTTGTCGTCTCGGAGTCGTTTCAGCCCGTGCCCGAGCGCGGCCACGTAGCAGGACACCTCGGCTACGTCGTCCCGGGGAACACCAGAAACGGTGCCTCTCTCGTGCTGAAGCAGGTCGGTAAGCGAGGACTGGGTGCCTTCAATCTGTGCCGAGAGGACAGCTTCCTTCCTCACATAGGAATACAGCAAGAGCGACTTGTCGGGGAGCAGACTTGAAACAGCGTCGAGGCGACCAAGCGCCCGGTTCGCCGCCTCCAGCAGCTTCAGTAGCTGCCCGTCCACCTGAATCGGCGGCACCGGGGGCAATGGCTTCGGAACGAAGGCGCGAACCTCCTCACCGCCGTGGGCAGTGACCCGGTAGTCTCCAGTTGCGCCGCGGTGCATCGTTAAGAGTTCCTCAATCTGCCCGACCGGAATTAAGAGTTAGCGCCTAAATCTTAACATCCCTGCAAGTAAGTCGAAAATAAGCCGGTTGAATACCTAACCCAGGTTCAGGACCCTGGTGCGTCCGCTGAGTACCCACCACAGTGCGGTAGCGGCCAGAAGGGCCCCGGCGCCGCCCACTGCTATGCGGGGGCCGATCAGGTCGGCCAGGGCCCCCTGGAGCTGGGCACCCAGGGGCAATCCGGCCAGCAGCGTCATCAGGTACAGGGCCAGAACCTTTCCCCTCAGCTCTTCTGTAACCTGAAGCTGTATAACGGTATTGAGCGTGGAAGCGGTCACGATGTGCGACGCTCCCACCACCGCCAGAGCTACCACCGCCAACCAGTAGTTGGGAGACAACGCGAACCCCAGCAAGGCCAAGCCGTAAACCGGCCAAGCCAAACCCACCAGGAGGCTTCGGGGGGCGCGGCTGCCCCAACTGATCACCAACGGGGTGTTCAGCACTGCCCCCACCCCCGAGGCGGCCGCCAGGATGCCGTACTTCAACTCGCCCACCCGGAACACATCCTGGGCGAAGATCACCACCAGGTGGATTATGGGTTGGCCCAAAAAGGCGATCACCCCGGCGATCAGAACCGCTCGCCGGATACCGGCGTGGGAGGCGGTGTAGCGCACCGCGGCGACGGCATCGGTGAACAGGTTGGGGCGACCGTCGGTACCGGCGGCCAACCGGGGCACCCGGATAAGCGCCAGAGCCAGCACCGCGGGCATGTACGACAGGGAGTTGACCAGAAACGCCCACCCGGGACCCCCAAAGGCCAGCACCAACCCGCCGACCGCGGGACCAACCGCCCGGGAGGCGTTGAACTGGGCCGAGTTCAAGGTAACCGCGTTCAGCAGGGCTTTCCGGGGCACCAACTCGCTGACGAACGCCTGCCAGGCCGGAAGCTGGATACCGTTCACGCACCCGTTCACCACCCCGAGAGCTATATAGGCCAGCGGCCGGTCCACCCCCGAGAACCACATGGCCGCGAACCCCAGGGCAACCAGCGCCTGGGAGGAGTTGGTGAACATCAGCATGATGCGGCGGGGAAAGCGATCGGCCAGTGCCCCTCCCACCATCCCCAGACCCACGGCCGGCAGCGTCTGCATCATGGCGGCCAGCCCGACCCAGGTTCCCTTACCGGTCAGATCCTCGATCACGAAGGCCAGTGCGATCATCTGGACCCAAACCCCGGAGTTGGACACAATGGCCCCGGAGAGGAACAGGCGGTAGTTGCGGTACGACAGTGCTCGACTGCCGCGCCGGCGAGACCGGGAATCAGTCATCGATTGAACCGCCGGTTAAACCGTCGCTGCCCCTCGTATTCATGGCCACCATGGCGAAGGAACCGAAAGACGATGGGGCTGTCTCCCGATGTTCGGTACCTCGTATTCATGGCCACCATGGCGAAGGAACCGAAAGAGGGTCACTCGGTCAACCTAACCTGCGGGCATGGCTCTTGTGCTCACCGAAATCGACGACGGCGTTGCCACCGTTACCCTGAACCAACCGGGGGTGCGCAACGCGGTAAGCCTGGACATGAACCACGAGCTCGACACCGCCTTCGACACCCTGGAGGCCGACGGGTCGGTGGGCGCGGTGGTGCTAACCGGTACTCCCCCGGCTTTTTCCGCCGGTGCCAATCTGGATGAGCTCCTGGCCGCCACCAGCGCCGAGAGCCTCGAGGCGATCTACGCCGGTTTCCTCAGAGTGGCCCATTGCCCATTGCCCACCGTGGCCGCGGTGAACGGCCCGGCGGTGGGGGCGGGGATGAACTTCGCGCTGGCCTGCGACGTGATCGTGGCCGGGCACCGGGCCATGTTCGAGAGCCGTTTCCTCCAGATCGCCATCCATCCCGGGGGAGGTCACACCTGGCGCCTGCGCACCATCTGCGACCGCCAGACGGCCATGGCCATGGTGCTGTTCGGCGAGAGGCTCGATGGGCAAAGGGCCGCCGAGGTCGGGCTGGCCTGGAAATGCGTGGACGACGACGCTCTGCTGGACGAGGCCCGCCGCATGGCCCGCCGCCCGGCCGGTACCCCACGAGAACTGACCATGGCCATGAAGCAGACCGTGATCGACATGGGGGCAGTGACCGACAGCGCAGCCGCGGTCGCCCGGGAGGTGGCACCGCAGGCCTGGTCGATGACCCAGCCCGAGTTCAAGAAGCGGGTGGCCGCCCTCAAGCAAGCCATCAGCCGCTCGAACTAATCAGCCGCTCCAGCCCGCCACCAAAATGTCGAGGGTCGCTGCCTCAAACCAATCAGCCAACCCAGCCCGCCACCAGGTGGGGACCCAGCACGTGCCACTCCTCGGTGGTGATTGCGTAGCGGATGTGATCCTCCCAGCAGCCGTTGATCTCCAAATAGCGCAGGGCCACCCCCTCGTTGCGGATACCCAGCTTCTCCACCACCCGGCGGCTGGCCCGGTTGCGGGGGATGATGTTGATCTGCACCCGGTGCAGGCCGAGGCTGCCGAAGGCGTAGTCGAGCATCACCACCAGCGCCTCGGGGGTGTATTCCCGCCCGGCGTGACGGTGGTCGATCCAGTACCCCACATGACCGCTCTGAAACGGGCCCCGCTGCACGCCGGACAGGTTCATCTCCCCCACCAGGCGACCTTCGGCGAACACCCCGAACCCGTAGCCGGTATCCATCTGGAGCTCCCGATCTCGGGCGCTGCATCGGGCTGCAAAGGCCAGGCGGTCCTCCACGACATCGGGTTGGGAGCGGGGTGCGGTGGGCTCCCAGGGGGTGAGCCACTCCCGATTGGCCCGCCGTACCGCCCGCCACTCGGCAAAGTCGTCCTCCACCAGCATGCGCAGCTCCACCCGAGCACCGCAAAGAACCAGCCCACTCGAGGAACTGCGAAATCGGGACCAGGTCCGCACCACCAGAAACCTACTCGCGCCACCCATCACCCCGCCGGGTAGCGAGCCCCCAGCGGACTTGACGATTGCCGAGACCCAAACCGGCACCTGAGCTGCACGAACACTACAATCCATTGAAATACCATGTCCGCACAGCAGGGTAACTCCATGAACCGCGACCTAACCCAACAACCATCGCGAGCATCATGTCAGAGTCCCAAGCCCACACCCACCGATCCATGAACCGCTACCTAACCCAACAACCATCGCGAGGGGCCGGATTGTGGCGATGCGTTTCCATAGACCTGGAGGTAACCCCCAGGACAGGGCGAATCCACTCCTTCGCGGCAATCCGCGCCGACACCGAGGAGACTCTTACCTACCCATCAGCAGGCCTGCCCCTTCATCAGGCGTTGGCAGAGTTGAGCGACTTTGCCGAACCCACGGACTTCATATTGGGCCACAACTTCATCGAATTTGATAAGCCTCATTTACAGGCAGCCAAGCCAGACTTACGCCTTTTGCATTTACCAGTAGTGGATACCTTGTGGCTAAATCCTCTGGCCTTTCCTCGCAACCCCTATCACCATCTTGTAAAGCATTACCAAGACGGTCAACTCCTCACGGGGCGCAAGAATGATCCATTACAAGATGCCCGACTTGTATTGCAGCTATTTGCCGACCAGCAGCAAGCCCTGTCGAAGGTATCTCCAGACCTGCTAACCGCTTGGCATTGCTTGACAGGATCACAGCCCTCACACGGGTTCGACATGGTATTCGAGGACATTCGCCGGCTGCCAAAACCATCCGAGGCCGAAGCCCGACAAGCGATCTACCAATGTATCGAAGGGGTATCCTGCCGCACCCACACGCTGCAAACCCTGAACACTGCTGAACAGCATGGCTGGTCACTGGCCTACGCGTTGGCGTGGCTGTCGGTGGCCGGGGGTAATTCGGTAATGCCTCCCTGGGTACGGCACCAATTTCCTGAAGCGGGAAAGTTGGTTAGGCACCTCCGTGATCTCAGGTGTGGCAGCAGGGATTGCCCCTGGTGCCAGGAGCGCCACGACGCCCGCAAGGAGTTGAAGCGATTTTTTGGTTTTGATGGATTCAGACCCAAACCGGCAGACACAAATGGATACCCGTTGCAGCAATCCATCGTTGAGGCAACAATGGGAGGTCACCACACCCTTGGTATATTACCTACAGGTACAGGTAAATCATTGTGCTACCAGATACCGGCGTTGTCACGATACGAAAAAACCGGAGCTGTCACCGTAGTTATATCGCCACTGGTAGCGTTGATGGCCGACCAAGTAACAGGACTCGAGGCTCGGGGTATTGCCTCCTGCATTACCATCAACGGTATGTTGTCGATGCCGGAGCGCGCTGACGCGCTGGAAAGGCTGAGATTGGGAGACGCTGCCATTGTGTTGATTTCTCCTGAGCAGCTTCGCAGTATGCCGTTTCGCCGCTCATTGGCCCAGCGGGAGATCGGTGGTTGGGTGCTTGATGAGGCCCACTGCCTTTCCAAGTGGGGGCACGACTTTCGCCCCGACTACCGCTACGTGGGGCGATACATTCGTGAGCAATCGGAAGGGGAAACCGTACCTCCGGTGCTTTGCTTGACCGCTACAGCCAAGCCTGGAGTCAAAGAAGAAATCCTGGATTACTTCAAAAAACAACTTGGTACCGAGATGCAGGTGTTCGACGGTGGTAGCCACCGAGACAATCTCGAGTTCACAGTGGTTGAGACAACTATATCCCACAAATTCCCTGATATCAATATGATCTTGACCAACCACCTTCCCCCAAAATTCAACGGCAAAAAATCCAACGGTGGTGCCATCGTCTATTGTGCTACCCGGAAGCAGACCGAAGAGGTGACAAACTACTTGAGGGATCAAAAAGTTGATGCCAATTGCTTTCATGGTGGTTTACAACCTGAGGAAAAGAAAACTATTCAGCGCAATTTTATCGAAGGCGACTTGCAAGTTATTGCCGCTACTAATGCCTTCGGCATGGGTATAGATAAGCCCGATATACGACTGGTTATACACGCCGATATTCCGTCGTCACTCGAGAACTACTTGCAGGAAGCAGGCCGAGCTGGTAGAGACCAAAAGCCAGCACATTGTGTTTTGCTATACACGCAACAAGACGTGGAACGGCAGTTCAGCATGTCGGCACACTCCCGGCTAACCCGGCGCGAGATTCAAGCATTTCTTTTAGCTTTGCGTCGATTGAGCCGCCGGAATAGGAGCAAAGAAGTTGTTGCCACTCCTGGTGAGATCCTGAGCGAAGATGAGGACAACGGCTTCAGGCGGGATACTGCAACTGACGACACGCGAGGGAAAACTGCAATCGCGTGGCTTGAAGAGTCAGCCTTGCTAACTCGCGAGGAAAACCAAGTGAAGATCTACCCATCGTCTTTACGGGTTGCTTCTGTGGAGGAGGCCAGGGAAAAGCTTGAGAGAAAAACAATGGATGAGCGCGTTCGCAAGCGGCTGCTGTCCATTGTTAAAGAGCTGATTGCTGCCGACCCTGACGAGGGTATATCCACTGATACGCTGATGAATACTGTTGGGCTCACCTTTGAGCAGGTACGCAGCGCTCTTTATGACTTGGAGAGCTTGGGTATCGCCAGTAACGATACTGTGTTGACTGCTTTTGTCCATGTGAGTGTGCAACACAGCTCGAAGAATCGACTTGCTCAAGCCGCCAAAGCGGAGGAAACACTTTTGAACCTCCTGCAAGAGATGGCTCCGGACATGGGAGTCGGTGACACCTCAATGTTGAACCTACGAATTGCCACTCAGCGGCTCAAAGATGCTGGACATGACCATATCAGAACTGAACACGTGGTTCGCATTCTCCGGGGCATAGCGGCTGATGGGCGCGGCGATAATTCCCAGAGCGGTAGCATCTCGGTGAGAAAACTTGATCCGGAGAGTTTTCGTATAACACTGAAGCGGGAGTGGGACTCCATCGTGAGAATTGCTCGGCGTAGACGGGCTGGCGCTAAAAGGTTGCTCGATCATCTGATTTCGTGCGTGCCCGAGGCCAAGCGGGGTATTGACCTGCTGGCCGAGACCACGTTGGGAAAGCTGAGACAAGCCCTCGAAGCAGACCTCAGCCTAGCCGGGGAGGTCACTAACTTCCACAAACTTTCGGAGCGGTCACTCTTGTGGCTGCACGAACAAGAGGTAATCCGGCTCAACAAGGGGCTCACCGTGTTCCGAACGGCGATGACCATCCATTTGGCCTCTGAACAGCGCAACTTTGTGAAATCCGACTACCTACCATTGCAAATCCACTATGATGAGACAGTTCGTCAAATCCACATCATGGCCGAGTACGCGCAACGGGGACTCGCCAACATGGTAGAGGCCAAGCATCTGGCCATTGACTACTTCGCACTCGATGAGGGCAAGTTCCTGCACCGATGGCTGCCCCAGTCCCGCCAGGAACTCACCCGGCAGACAACGCCGGAATCGTGGCATGACATTGTGGAAAGCCTGAACAACCCTTCCCAGCGCCGCTTGGTGGCCGACGACCGCGAGAACACCAATGTACTAGTGCTGGCCGGGCCGGGTTCGGGGAAAACCAGGGTGCTGGTGCACCGGCTCGCCTACCTGATACGAGCCAAGCGCGAAGACCCTGAGGGCATCCTGGCTCTTGCCTACAACCGCCACGCAGCGTTGGAGATACGCCGCCGGCTTTTCGACCTGGTGGGCAACGACTCGAAACGGGTGTTGGTGCTCACCTGCCATGCGCTGGCGATGAAACTTACCGGAGCAAGCGCCTTGGAGCGCGTGGAGCGTTCCGACAGCAACTACTTCAACGACATTCTCATACAGGCAACAGCCCTGCTAAACGGTAAGGGTCTGGCACCGGAGGATGCCGAGGAGGCCAGAGCCCGACTGCTGGCGAGGTTCCGATGGATTCTTGTGGACGAATACCAGGATGTTGGCAAGGAGGAATACAACCTCATCTCTGCTCTGGCTGGCCGAACCCTGTCGGATGAGGATTCCAAGCTCACCCTGTTCGCAGTGGGTGACGACGACCAAAACATCTACACCTTCAAGGGTTCGTCGGTGAAATACATTAGAAGCTTCGAGCAGGATTACAAGGCTAGACCAGCTTTCCTAACGGAAAACTACCGATCAACCGGCTACATCATAGAGGCTGCCAACACAGTCATCGGGCCGGCACAACACCGTATGAAGGCCAACCATGAGATCCGGATTGATAGGGCCCGAGCCAAGGATGCGGCCGGGGGTGAGTGGGCAAAGCTGGACCCGGTTGGTCGCGGCAAGGTTCAAATGCTGCCTGCGGGCCGCGATGCTATTTCTCAGGCCCAAACAGCATTGGCGGAGCTCCAGCGGTTGAGGGAACTCGCTTGGCAATGGAACTGGTCGAACTGCGCGGTAATCGCCCGAGAATGGAAATACCTGGAGCCAGTTCGCAACATCTGCGAGCAGGAAAATGTCCCGGTGCAGATGGCGAATGAAGACCTTCTAAGCGTCTGGCACCTGCGGGAGACGCAGTCGCTGCTGGATTGGCTCAAGAGTCGTGGCTCCGACCTCATCGGAAATGCCGACCTGCGCCGGTGGCTGACCAGCCAGCAGCAAACCCCCTGGACCGAGCTGTTGCAAGAAGCCCTGGAGGCTCACGAGGTCGAGGTGGACCGAACCGAGGTGCCCGTGGACGCATTCACCGGATGGCTGGCGGAGTGGGGACGAAACGTGCGCCGGCAACAGCAAGGGCTGCTGCTTTGCACTGCCCACCGGGCAAAAGGCTTGGAGTTCGACCATGTGGTTGTGATCGACGGAGGCTGGGATCGCCGCGCGGGACGGGGGGAGGATCCGGACGCTTCACGCCGCCTGTACTACGTGTCAATGACCCGAGCCCGCCAAACCCTTGCCCTTGGGTACGTGGGCAAGCCGAATCCCTGGCAAGCGGCCCTGAGAGGCAGCCCGGCTGCCTTGTGGAGGGAGCCTTTCGAACTACCGCCACCGGCACCGGAATTGAGCCGCCGGCATCGACAACTCAATTTGAAGGATGTTTACCTGAGCTTTGCCGGGAAATATCCACCCGGCCATCGCGTGCATAAAGCAATCGCGGCCCTGTCGCCCAACGACCCGCTCCGGGTTCGCCCGCAATCCGGTGGCTGGGAGCTTCTCAACGAATCGGGGCTGGTGGTTGCAAAGCTGGCCCAGAGTTTCGAACCTCCGCCCGGGACGGTCTGCACCGGGGCCAGCGTCTGGGCAATCACCACCTGGGCCCGCAAGTACTCCAAACCCGAATACGAGTCACAGCTCAGAAGCGACACCTGGGAGGTGGTCGTACCCGAGCTCATCTTCTCAACCGAGTGACCACTAGCTGTAGCGCCTACGGAGGTTGTTGACAGTGGGCTAGCTCTGCTGGTTGCGACGGGTTTTTGTGGGGGGTACTTGCGGGGAGGGGGGGGGGGGGATGGTTATAATAGGGGGTTATGTTGCGTTTTTTGCAGGTTGGTTTGAGCTCTAGCCGGGGGGGGGGGGTAGTCGTTTAGCGCTGCCCTGGTTTGGGCTCCTGGTTTTGGTGGGGTTGTTGGGGTCGGTGTTGGTTTCGGTGGGGGGTGTGGGTGCGCAGGGGGGTGTGCCGGCGTATCCGCGATCGCCGGGGTTAGTGATGTTGGGTGGTGGGCAGGTGCGGTTGTCGTGGGAATCGCCGGGGTCGGGTGAAGTGCGTTATGAGTATGTGTTTTCGCGGTTGACCGATGGTGGGACCACGTGGGTTCCGCCGGTGGACAGGGTGGTGGATACTTCTACGGGGTTAGCACCTGTTTCGGGGGATCGTAGTGGGGTTGTGTGGGTGCCGGTGCCGGGGGGTGGGGCTGCTCGGTCGGTGGTGGTGTCGGGTTTGACGGTTGGTAGCACCTACCGGTTCTTCATGCGGGCGGTGAACGCTGCGGGAGCGGGCCGTATTTTGGCTATGAGTCCGCCGGATGGGAATTGGGTGTCTGATGTTGCTCCGGCTCCGGTGGGTTTGCGGGCGGTTGTTTCCGATTCCCAGGTGGAGTTGAAGTGGACCGAGGCTTCCGGTGAGGTGGCGGGATCGGGATTTACTACTATTTTGCGGTACGAGTACGCGATCAAACAAGGTGATGGGGGTTGGTCGGTGTGGTCGCCGATACCGGATTTGATTTCGAACAACGCAGTTGTGGCGGCTGAGGATCGCGAGTCGTTCGTGGTCACGGGTTTGACCAACGATGTTGGGTATTCGTTCAGGGTGCGGGCGGTCAACAAGCATGGCAATGGTGCCACAGGTGAGGTGGGGCCGGTGGTGGTGGGGGGTAAGCCGAGCGCTCCTCGTAACTTTATGGTGACACCGGGGGATAAGTCGGCGTTGTTGTCATGGGCTGCGCCGGGAGTGGTTGGCTCCCCGGTAACGGGTTGGGAAGTCCGGTGGCAGTCAGGGGTGAGTACACCGTCGAGTGCTCCGTGGTTGAGGGTTCCTGATGGGGCCGGGGCCAGGTCTTATTTTGTGAGTGGTTTGGATAATACCCAGAGTTATGTGTTTGAGGTGAGAGCTGTTAACGCGTTGGGTGGGGGTTTGGGGGCGCGTTCTGGGTTTGTGTATTTGGGTAAGCTACCGGAGGCACCTCGTAATTTGAGGATACTGACGGTGAAGGAGTCGTCGGTGGAGCTGAAGTGGGGCCGGCCGGCTAATTTATCTGGTGGTACTGCTACTACGGGGTTTCGGCGTTATGAGCACTCGGTGCGAGCCGGTGATGGTGATTGGGGTGATTGGGTGACGGTACCGGGTGACGCGAACAGCGCTACTATAAGTTTTGAGGTTAAGGGTTTGACTGCGGGTGTGGGTTATCGGTTCCGGGTGCGGGCGGTGAGTACTGTTGGTGGTGGTGAGGTGGCGGAGACGGGGGTTGTTTATCCAGGGACGGTGCCGTTGGCGCCGGCGGTGTCCGCGGAGGTGGTGTCGGATTACGCGATAGGGTTGCATCAGGTGGTTTTGTCGTGGACTGGTTCCGATGGTGGTTCTCCGGTGACGAAGTGGCAGTTGAGACATGCGACAACGGTGGGCGGTTTGGTTGGTGCGGCGTGGCATGTTTTGTGTGACAACACGGCGGGGTTGGATCCGATGTGTGGGGGGTTGTCGACGGTGACGGTGCCCACTGGTCGGGTTTTTGATGGTGTTGGTGGTACTAAATGTGTTGCGAAGTGTTCGGGGACTTTGGGTGTGGGGGATCATTATTTTGTGTTGCGGGCGCAGAACGCCAGGGGTGAGGGTTTGGAGTCGGGGGTGGTGAGGGTGAACATCGCCAAGGGTGTTCCTGCTATGCCGATGCATGTGTTTTTGAGGGGTTACACTGGTGATCCTCGTACCGATGGTCGCCCTCATATGGGTACACCCTTGCCGGTGAATTATCTTCATGATGGTAAGCGTTTGCGGTTTGAGTGGTCGTGGAAGGTTGGTGATAGGCCGTGGGGTGGTTGGGTTACTCTGGTGGGTAGCATTTCTAGTGCTACTGAGCTTTTCGATGAGATAACTTTCCGGGTTGGGGAAACTTACACGTTTCGGTTCCGGACGGTGTCTGATGTGGGTGCGGGTTATGCGGGCGAGTCGGAGCCGTTTGTTTTCGGAGCTCCGGGCTTGCCGGGTGCTGATGGTTGGTGGGGTTCGACCCACACGCGTCCGGAGGTGTTGGCGGTGCCGGGCAATGGTCAGGTGACGTTGAACATCGTCCGACCCAGTGGTGTCGGTGCAGAGAGTGTGGTTGTTTATGATAATGCTTACACTGATACCGATGGGGTTTATGATGATACGGTTTGGGAGTATTCGTATCGCCCGGTTGGCGGTGAGTGGTCTCCGTGGGCAGTGTCCAATACTGGTAAGTCTTTCGCTAATCGTAATCCCGATGCTAGGGGTACGGCGACGAACAGGCAGGTGGTGTCGGGTTTGCGTAATGGGGTGTCCTATGAGTTCCGGGTCAGGGCGCGGAACCAACACGGCACCGGTTGGTTGGAGGGTCCGGTGTTGTATTCCAACGGTGCCGGTTTGACAAACAAAGCCTCCGATGTCATGCCCGACAAGGTGGTGATCCCGGGTGTGGCCCCACCGGCACCAGCAGGTTTGACGGCTTCGGGTGGTGATAGCCAGGTTTCGTTGTCGTGGACCTCGGTGGGGTCCGGGGGTCCGCCGATTATTCGTTGGGAGTACATCAAACAGGAACGAGCCGCGGGCGAGACCACATGGGATGATTGGGAGACCACTTGGACACCGGTTCCGGGTTCGGGGCCGTCGAGGACTCAAGGGGTGGTGAAGGGTTTGACCAATGGCACCTCGTACCGGTTCCGCCTGCGGGCGGTGAACGCGCTGGCCGATTGGGTGCCCTCCGGCCAGTTGGCGACCGGCGCTGGTAACGGCGCCCAGGCGCAGTCATTATCCGTCACCCCCGGTAAGACGCCCACTGCGCCCCGTCAGGTGGCAGTGGCACCGGCCGATGGTGGGGTGAGGGTCACTTTGTTGGCCCCGCAGAGTGGTTCTGCTGTTTTGGGCTATGAGGTTCGGATGCGCCGCAGCGGTAGCAGCAGTTTTGATGCGTGGCAATCGTTGGGAGCTCGCATCACCCCACCGGCCCGCCACCCAGCGGAATCAGTCGGGGTGCCGGTACGGGGCCTGACCAACGGCGTGGCCTATGACTTCGAGGTGCGGGCGGTGAACCAGTTCGGCACCGGCCCCGCCGCGGGGGTGGTCGGCCCGATAACACCGGTGGGCGCACCCGCTGGTGGTTCGCTGCGAGCTGTTGCTGGTGATGGACAGGTCACGCTGTCGTGGGATGCAACGAACACGGGGGGCAGCACGGTTACGGGTTGGCAGTATCGCATGAAAACTGATGGTGGGGGTTACGGTTCGTGGACCGCGGTCACTGGTGGGGCGACGGCGCGGAGTTTGGTTGTGGATGATCTCGCCAACGGGCGGGCCTATACCTTCCAGGTGCGGGCGGTAACCACCGATGTTCAGGTGATTGGGGCGGCGTTCGAGTCCGAGGCGGTCACCCCATCAGCAGTGCCCCCCGCCCCCACAGCGAAAGCCACCGCTGGCAACACGATGGTCACTTTGAACTGGACCGCTGTTGATGGTGGGGCGGTGGGGGAATCCAACTGGGCTGCTGCGGTTACTGGTTGGCAGTACCGGATGAAAACCGGCACCGCTGGTTACGGCGCTTGGGTTGACGTGCCTGCCGCTACCACCACCCGTGAGGTTGATGGTCTCACTAATGGTGTTGCCTACACCTTTGAGGTCCGAGCGCTGAACAGGATTGGTGCTGGTACTGCTGGTACTGCGACGGTGACACCGGCGACGGTTCCTGATGCGCCGGCGGTTACCGTAACGGCTGGTGATGAGATGGTGACGGTGAGCTGGACACCGGGTGCCGATGGTGGGTCTGTGGTGACGGGTTGGCAGTTGCGTACCGGCGATGGCCAGTGGCAGGACCATGCTGTTGGTACCACCTCGGTGCCGGTATCGAACCTGACCAATGGCACCACCTACACCTTCCAGGTTCGAGGCCAAAACGCCATGGGTGCCGGTACTGCGGGCACAGCTACGGCGATGCCGGCCACGGTGCCCGCCGCCCCCACTGTTACCACCACACCCGGCGACAGCAGAGTCACGTTGTCATGGACACCCGGTGCCGATGGGGGTTCTGCGGTAACCGGTTGGTTGTTACGCATTGATGATGGCGAGTGGGTGGATTTGACCGTGACGGGTTTGGGCGCTGACGCCACCTCGGTACCGGTTCGGGACCTGACTAATGGCACCAGCTACACGTTCCACATAAGAGCCCAGAACGCGATGGGCCCCGGTGCTGTGGCCACTGTTGCGGCGGTACCGGCGGCAGTACCAGATGCCCCCACCGTCACCGCAACGGTCACCGACGGGACCATTACCGTCACCTGGACGGCGGGCACCGATGGTGGTTCTGTGGTGACGGGTTGGCAGTGGCGCACTCGCATCGGTAGCGCTGGTTTCGGCGAGTGGGCCGATGTCGAGGCGGCCACGATGAGTGCGGTTATATCCGGTGTTGATACTGGTACCGGTCCGGTGGGCTATGTGTTCGAGGTGCGAGCGGTGAACGCGGTGGGTGCCGGCTCT
This sequence comes from Candidatus Poriferisocius sp., assembly GCF_965202595.1. Lineage (GTDB taxonomy): Bacteria > Actinomycetota > Acidimicrobiia > Acidimicrobiales > Bin134 > Poriferisocius. The sequence continues at coordinate 412,656 of NZ_OZ241836.1, read as the reverse complement.
GCGGGCACATCGCCCACCGTCACCTCCGGCGACGATGCTCCTGGTGGTGATACCCCCAGCAATGAGGTTTATTACTCCGGTCCGGTCACCGGTCCGAGTTTTTGTGCGGAGTTATCTTTGGGTGGGGCCCGCTTGTTCGCTCTCGATAGCAACGGTGATGGGGTGGCTGACATCTGCTCTTTGCCCTACACGCGGCGTGAGGCGATAGCCCGTCATAACGCGGTGATCACCCTGGCCAACCGGTACCCCAACCTGTACCGCCAACTCGTCAACGCTGAGTGCGCCAACCAACCCGGCAGCGAGGCTTGCGGCGGCGACACCCTGGCCGCACCCGGTTTCCCGCCGCCCAACGACGGGGGCCCCTACTACTCGGGGACCATCACCGGCCCCTCCTGGTGCGCCAACCGCTCCCTGGGAGGGCCCACCACCTACCCCCTCGACAGCGACGGTGACGGGGTGGCCGATACCTGCTCACTGCCCTACACCCGCCGCGAGGCCATAGCCCGCCAAAAAGCCGGCGACACCCTCGCCGCCACCCACCGCGACGAGTACAAGACCATCCTTGCTGAGGAATGCCGCCGCCTGGGCCGCGGCAACTACGGCGACCGCGTGGCCGACCTCAACAACGACATCTGCAACAACTAACCCACCTCGCCTGATTTCTCCCCGCCGGGGAACCCCGAAACCACCGAGGCCAACCCCGGTGAAGCTTGCCCATCTACCGGCGCGCTCTTAGTCTCGCGAGGGTGGGTGAGCATCCGTTTCGCGACAGGACGGCGATAGCGGGAATCGGCATCACCGAGTTGTCCAAGAACTCGGGGGTGAGCACCCTCACGCTGGCACTGCGGGCGATCATGGCTGCGGTTGAGGATGCCGGGTTGCGCCGGGAGGACATCGACGGGGTGGCCTGCCACCAGGTGCAGGATTCGGTCACCGCCTCGATTGTGTCCCAGTGCCTTGGGGTGGATGACCTGTCTTGGTACTGCGATCAGTTCGGCGGCGGGTCCACCTCGCATTCGGTGGTGGGCCACGCGGCCAACGCCGCCGCCCTCGGCCATGCCCGCCACATCGTGGTGTGGCGGGCGATCAACGCCCGGTCCGAGCATCGCATGGGGGGTACCGGGCACCCGCCGCCGGCCATTGTGGAAACCCAGTATCAGCACCCCGCCGGCTGGGTGACCCCACCCCAGTGGTATGCGATGTTCGCTCGCTCCCACATGAATCGTTGGGGCACCACCTCGGAGGATCTGGGGCGGATTGCCATCCAGCAGCGGGCCAACGCGGTGCTCAACGAGCGGGCCATGATGCGATCCCCCATGACCATGGACGACTACCTGGCCTCCCGCTGGATCGTGGAACCGTTCCGGCTGCTGGATTGCTGCCTGGAAACCGATGCTGCCGCCGCGGTGGTGATCACCACCACCGAGCGGGCCCGGGATCTGCGCCAACCACCAGTGCTGATCTCGGGGGCGACCTGGGGTGGGGGTCACATGATGCACAGCAACCGGGTGCAGGCCGATTGGACCACATCCGTCGCCGCCGGGATGTCCCGCCGGCTGTACGGGATGGCCGGGGTCGGCCCCGAAGATGTCCGGTACGCCTCGCTGTACGATGCCTTCACCCACCTGGTGCTTGTCCAGGTCGAGGACTTCGGGTTTGCCCCCAAGGGTGAGGCCGCTGGGTTCATCGCCGGTGGGGCAACCGCACCCGGAGGTCGGATTCCGATCAACACCCACGGCGGGTTCCTGTCCGAGGGCTATGTCCACGGCCTCAACAACCTGCATGAGGCCGTCCGGCAGATCCGGGGAACCGCCGGGCCCCTCCAGGTTCCCGATGCGGGAGTGGCCCTGTCCACCGGCCAGCCCGGCTACGTGGCCGGCAACTCCTCGGCCCTTTTGTTGCGCCGCGATGGTTGATCGGCCCCATCCCGAGTGGGATTCGGCACCCCCAAATCCGGTGCCCACCCAGACAAGGGCAGCGCCCCGGCCCCATCCCGAGCGGGACTCGGCCCCATGGTGGGAGCGGGTGAACCAGCACCGTTTGGAGTTGCAGCGCTGCGACCGGTGCGGGGCATGGCGGTGGCCACCCCGGGCCATGTGCGGGCGCTGCGCCTGCTTCGGCTACACCTGGGTGCCGCTCTCGGGTCGGGCCACGGTGGAGAGCTGGGTGGTGAATCACCACGTTTTTTTGCCCGGGTTCACCTCCCCCTACACCGTGGTGCTGGGCCGCCTAGACGAGCAGGAGGATCTGTGCCTACCCGCGCTCTGGCAGGGCGAGGAGGCACCCACCGTCGCGCAGCCCATCCAGGTGGTTTTCGAGGATCACACCGACGGCGAGGGTTCCTTCACCATTTTGGCCTGGCGCTCGGCCTGAAGTTCTTAGGACTTCCGGGAAGGCAACCGATGGGCGTTCGGCATTACCTGGGTACCGGTGCTTGTACTAGATTCCTTGCTGGCCCGGATTACGAACAGGGGGAAGCCGTGGAAGTAACGGTCACCATCAACGGGGATGGCTATTCGCATGATGTGGAACCGCGCACGCTGCTGGTCCACTACATCCGCGACGTGGTCGGTCTCACCGGTACCAACATCGGGTGCGACACCTCCTCGTGCGGTGCCTGCACCATCCATGTGAACGGTGAGTCGGTCAAGTCCTGCACCATGCTGGCCGTGCAGGCCGATGGGCAAAACCTCACCACCATCGAGGGTCTGGCCGATGGCGATGTTCTGCATCCCATGCAGGAGTCCTTCCGCCAGTGTCACGCCCTCCAGTGCGGTTACTGCACGCCGGGCATGGTCATGGCCGCCGTGTCCCTTCTGGACGAGAACCCCGATCCCACCGAGCGGGAGGTTCGCATCGGCCTCGAGGGCAACCTGTGCCGCTGCACCGGGTACCACAACATCGTGAAGGCCGTTCTGCACTGCGCCGAGGCCTCGTCATGATCCCGGCGGCATTCGACTACATCCGGGCCGGGTCGGCCGACGAGGCCCTGGCCGCACTGGCCGAGCACGGCGACGAGGCCAAGCTGCTGGCCGGGGGTCACTCGCTGCTGCCGCTGATGAAGCTGCGGCTGGCCACCCCCGCGGTGCTGGTGGACATCGGGCGCATCGATGACCTCAGCTATATCAGCGATGCCGGCGATCATCTGGCCATCGGTGCTTTGACCCGCCATCGCGATGTGGAGATCAGCGATCTGGTACGGGGTCAGGCCGGGTTGCTGGCCGAGGCCACCGGCCATGTGGGCGACCCCCAGGTACGTCACCGGGGCACCATAGGCGGCTCGGTGGCCCACGGCGACCCCGCATCCGATCTGCCGTCGGTGCTTTTGGCCATGCGGGCCACCCTGGTGGTGAGGGGGCCGGGGGGCGAGCGGGAGATCGCAGTGGATGATTTCTTCACCGGTTTCCTGGAGACCGCTCTGGACCCCGACGAGCTGCTCACCGAGATCCGGGTGCCGAAGATGCCCGACGCAACCTGGGGTTTCCAGAAGTTCAACCGCAGGGCCCAGGACTGGGCCATCGTGGGAGTGTCGGCGGTGGTTAGCAACGGCAGCTCCGGTGTTGGTCTGGTGAACATGGACAGCACGCCAATCCGGGCCGCAGGGGTGGAGGCCGCCCTGGTTGGGGGGGCCTCGGCCACCGAGGCCGCCGAGGCCGCGGCTGAGGGAACCAACCCGCCGTCCGACCTGAACGCCGGGCCCGAGTACCGTGAGCACCTCGCCCGGGTGCTCACCCGCCGGGCGCTCGAAGCCGCTGGACGCTAGAACCCAACCTCCGGGTTATCAGCCCTCATCGGCCGCCGAGGTGGCCGAGGGACTGGAGAGCTGCGACGCTTCGACCGGTTCACGTTTGAGCTTGCCGGCGAGTGTCGCCGAGGTGGCCGAGGGACTGGAGAGCTGCGACTACCTGGCCGATGAGGGGCTGGCCACCGCCGTGTTCTTGGCCATCACCCTGGGCCGACCCTTGCTGCTGGAGGGCGAGCCCGGTGTGGGCAAGACCGAAACGGCCAATGCCCTGGCTACCTGGACCGGTGCCGAGCTGATCCGCCTCCAGTGCTACGAGGGCATCGACGTGGCCCAGGCGGTGTACGAGTGGGACTACTCCCGCCAGTTGTTGCACCTGCGCACCGCCGAAGCCACCGGGGGGGCCACCCGGGATACCGCCGAGGCTCTGGAGGACGAGCTCTACTCCGAGCGCTTCCTCATCCGGCGCCCGCTGCTGCGGGCCATTGCCGCAACTGAGGGGCCGCCGCCGGTGCTGCTCATCGACGAGGTTGATCGGGCCGACGACGAGTTCGAGGCCTTCCTGCTGGAGATCCTGTCCGACTACGCGGTGACCGTTCCCGAGATCGGCCGGTTTGCAGCGGTGGTCCCGCCCCGGGTGATCATCACCTCCAACCGCACCCGCGATGTTCACGACGCCTTGAAGCGACGCTGCCTTTACCACTGGGTTGAGCACCCCGGATTCGAGCGGGAGGTGGCCATCATCGGCCGGCGGGCCCCCGGGGTGGGCGAACCCCTGGCCCGGCAGGTGGCGGCGGCGGTGGCCACGTTCCGGGAGCTGGGCCTGTACAAACCGCCCGGAGTGGCCGAGAGCATCGACTGGAGCCTGGCCCTGGGCCGCCTCGGTGCGTCCGAGCTGACTCCCGAGATCACCCGGGCCAGTCTGGGGTCGGTGCTCAAGTACCGGGAGGACCAGCAGCGGGTGGTTGACCAGGGAATCGGCGGCCTGATCGAGCGGGCCGTTGCCGCTGCGGGCTGACCCTGGCGTTCACCCGGCGGGAGGGGTTGGAGTTGTCGGCGGTAAGGGCTGATCAACTGGCTGTTGGTTTTGTCAACGCTTTGAGGGGCGCGGGCCTCGATGTGGCCGTCGGGTCGTCGGTGAACTACTACCAGGCCCTCGGTGCGGTGGGCCTGGAGCGGCGCAGCTCCGTGTACTGGGCGGGCCGGGCCACCCTGATAACCGAACCCGACGATATCGAGGTGTACGACAGGATCTTCGATACCTACTACCGGGGGCAGCCGCTGGTGGTCACCCCGGTGGTGGAGGTGGCCCAGCCCATCACCCTGGTGGTGGACGATGACGGCGATGACGAGGGTGACGACGATGATGGCGGCGGGGATGAGGAACCCTCGGATCCGTCGCTCATGCTGCGGTGGAGCCGCCAGGAGGTGTTGCGGGACAAGGACTTCGCCGATTGCAGCATCGACGAGCTGGACGAAGCCCACCGTCTCATGGCCACGATGACTCGTATCGGCAGCACGCGCCGATCCCGTCGCCGCCGCGCTCATCGTCGAGCCGGGCATCCCGAACTGCGCCGCACGGTGCGGGCCGCCATCCGAACCGGTGGGGAACCGGTGCGGCGCTGCTACACCGTGCCCGGTGAGCGGTTGCGCCGGGTGGTTCTGCTGCTGGACATCTCCGGGTCGATGGAGACCTACGCCCGGGCCCTCATCCGGTTCGTCCATGCTGCGGTGGTGGGCCGCCGCCGGGTTGAGGTGTTCACCATCGGCACCCGGTTGACCCGCATCACCCGGGAACTGTCGTCGCGTGATCCCGACCGGGCGTTGAGGGCAGCGGGGGGCGCGGTGAGCGACTGGTCGGGCGGTACCCGGCTGGGGGACACCCTGGCTGTGTTCAACGAGACCTGGGGTATCCGGGGTATGGCCCGGGGGGCCACCGTGGTTATCCTCAGCGATGGCTGGGACCGGGGCAGCCCCGAGGTGATGGCCGAGCAGATGGCCCGTTTGCGCCGGGTGACCCATAGACTCGTATGGGTGAATCCGCTCAAGGCCACCCCCGGTTACCAACCTCTGGCCCAGGGCATGGCCGCCGCGCTGCCCCATGTGGACGACTTCATCGAAGGCCATTCTTTGCGCTCGCTGGAGCGCCTGGCCGAGGTGCTGGACGGCGACCGGGCCCCGGCCTCCCGGCCCCCTGGGATCACCCGATCCGGTATGAGCGGAACGGGGGCGGTATGAAAGAGATACTGGCCGAGTTGGATGCCTGGCGGGCCGAGGGCCGCCGGGTGGCGCTGGCCCGGGTGGTGAACGTCGAGGGCTCAGGCCCCCGCGATCCCGGTGCCGCCATGGCGGTGAGCGACAACGGGGATGTGGTCGGATCGGTATCGGGGGGCTGCGTGGAGGGTGCGGTGGTGGCCGAGGCCCTGGACATTCTCGACAGTGGCCGGCGGCGCATGGTCAGCTTCGGCTACAGCGACGACGAGGCCTTCGCGGTGGGGCTCACCTGCGGGGGCACCATCCACCTGTTCATCGAGCCGCTGGACTGGTAGCGGTGGTCGGGCTTTATGAGCGGCTGAGGGACGCCATCGTCAGCGAGCGACCGGTGGCGCTGGCCACCGTCATCGAGGGTGGAAAAACCGGGGCCAAGCTGGTGGTGGAGCCCGGCGGCGAGACCACCGGGACCCTGGGTCATCCCGAGTTGGATCGGATCGTGAGCCGGGACGCAGTGGGCGAGCTGGCCGCCGGCCGCACCGGCGTGCGCCACTACGGCCCCGAGGGGCAGGCCCGGGAGACCGATGTGTCGGTGTTCATAGAGTCGTTCGCCCCGCCGCCGCTGATGATTGTGTTCGGAGCGGTGGATTTCACCGCCGCGCTGGCCCGCGCCGGCAAGCTGCTGGGGTTCAACGTGATCGTGGCCGATGCCCGTTCGGTGTTCGCCACCGTCAAACGGTTTCCCATGGCGGATCGGGTGATGGTGGCCTGGCCCGACGAGGTGTTCGATGCCTACGGGGATCGCCTCGGCCCCCACGACGCGGTGTGCATACTCACCCACGATCCCAAGTTCGACGTGCCCGCGGTGCAGCGGGCCGTGGCCACCGGCGTGGGTTATATCGGGGTCATGGGAAGTCGCCGGACCCATGCCACCCGCCTGGAGCGATTGCGTGAGGTGGCGGTGGATGGCAAGGACATCGACCGGCTCATGGCCCCCATCGGGCTGGACATCGGCTCCCGCACCCCCGAGGAGACGGCTGTCTCTGTGTGCGCCGAGATCATCGCCAACCGCACCGGCCACGCGGCCCCGTCGTTGCGCGACGGCGATGGCCCCATCCACCGCCCCCCGGCGGCGGGATGAGACACCTCGCCGCACTGGTGGCGGCGGGTTTGATCGCGTCAGCCTGTGGCTCCCCCGACCCCGTGGCGGCTCCGCCGGTTGTATCTGGGACCCCATCCGTGGCGGCTCCGCCGGTTGTATCTGGGACCCCATCCGTGGCGGCTCCGCCGGTTGTATCCGGGACCCCATCCGTGGCGGCTCCGCCGGTTGTATCTGGGACCCCATCCGTGGCGGCTCCCCCGGTTGTACCCACTCGGGAGGTGATCGTCGACGGTGAAGGTCCCACCGGGGATCTGGCCCGGGTTACGTCCGGTTGGGGTACCGACTTTTCCACCCGCACCATCCACCTGGACGAGCTGCGTATTGGCATCGCGACGATCCCCATCCGCGACCGCATACCCCCGATGGACAACCCCGAGTTCGCTCCGGTATCGGATGCCGGCTGGGCCGACCGGGAGCCCGGCTTGCTGCTGGTGATGGGTGATGAGGCCCGCTTCTATCCATTGGCCATGCTCATTGTCCACGAGATAGTCAACGACGAGGTGAACGGGCATCCGGTGCTGGTCACCTACTGCCCGCTGTGCAACAGCGCTTTGGTGTTCGACCCCGTGGTGGATGGTCGGCGCCTGCGGTTCGGCACATCGGGTCTTTTGCGCAAAAGCGACCTGGTTATGTGGGACGATGCCACCGAGTCGCTATGGCAGCAGATCGGCGGCGAGGGCCTGGTGGGGGCGCACGCCGGTCGCCGTTTGGAGGTGATCCCGTCGGCCATCGTGTCCTGGCGGGACTTCCGGGCCGGATATCCCGATGGTCGGGTACTGGCCCCTTCGAGCCGGCCGGCCAGCAGCTACGGCCGCAACCCTTATGTGCAGTACACCTCTCGGGCCACCCCGATCCCGGGGTTCTTCGACGTTTCCGAACTCGATGACCGGTACCCCGCGCTGGAACGCACCTTGGGGTTGACGGTAAACGGTCGGGCCAGGGCCTACCCGTTCAGCGTGGTGCGGGTAGCCGGGGCGGTGAACGACACCGTGGCCGGGGTGCCTGTGGTGGTGTTGTGGTCGCCGGGCACCGCCGACGCTCTGGATTCCTCCAGCACCGCGGCGGGTGCCGATGTGGGGGCCGCTCTGGCCTTTGACCGCCGGGTCAACGGTGAGCCGCTGGAGTTCTCAGCCGCCGGTGAGGGCCGGTTCACCGATGATCTCACCGGCTCGACCTGGAACGTGCTCGGCCAGGCGGTGGAGGGAGAGTTGTCCGGCACCCGGCTCGATCCGGTGCCTCACACCAACGAGTTCTGGTTCGCCTGGGCGGTGTTCCATCCCGATGGTGAGGTTTTCGTGCCGTGAGCATTGCCGGGGTAACGACTTGGAGGGGTATGGCGGGTGGGCATCCCGATGGTGAGGTTTTCGTGCCGTGAGCATTGCCGGGTTGGTACTGGCTGCTGGGGCCGGTACCCGGTTCGCGGGCAGCACCCACAAGCTGAGGGCCCAGTTCCGGGGTTCGACCGTCGTGCAGCACGCCGTGGAGGCTGCGCTGGGGGCCGGTCTGGACGCAGTGTATGTGGTTGCCGGGGCGGTGGAGCTGCGTGACCTGATTCCCGACGGGGTGATCCTGGTGCAGAACCACTCGTGGGAGTTGGGCCAGGCCACCTCGTTGCGAGCCGGGGTGTTCATAGCCGAAAAGGATGGCCACGAGGCGGTGGTGGTCGGCCTGGGTGACCAACCCCTGGTGGGCCCGGAGTCGTGGCGGGCGGTGGCCGAGGGCGAGGGCGATCTGGTGACCGCCACCTATCGCGGTCGTCGCAGCCCCCCGGTGAAGCTGGGGGCCGCGGTCTGGCCGCTTCTGCCCACCGGTGGCGATGCCGGGGCCAGAATGCTGATGCGAATGAGGCCCGAACTGGTTAGCGAGGTATCCTGTTCGGGGGATCCGGTCGATTTCGATACCCTGGAGGACCTGCAATCATGGAGATGACCAACCAGATCGAAGTGAACGCCTCGGTCGATGAGGTATGGGATGCCCTCAACGACGTGGAGCGCATCGCCCCCTGCCTGCCCGGTGCCCAGCTCACCGAGGTGGAGGGGGAGGAGTACCGGGGGGTGGTCAAGATAAAGGTGGGCCCTATCAACGCCCAGTACAAGGGTAAGGCCACGTTTGTGGAGCGCGACCGTGATGCCCTCAAGGTGGTCATCCTGGCTGAGGGGCGCGAGACCCGGGGGCAGGGCAACGCCAGCGCCCAGATAACAGCGGCCTTGGAATCCCTGGGCGAGGATCGGACCGGGGTGGGGGTAACCACCGAGCTCAAGATCACCGGAAAGGTGGCCCAGATCGGCCGCAATCTCATCCCCGACGTGAGCGCCAAGCTGATGGACCGGTTCGCCGAGAACTTGGAGTCCCTGCTGTCGGCCCCCGCCGGCGATGAGGCTGTAACCCAGGATGTGGAATCTGCCGGCGATGAGGCTGTAACCCAGGATGTGGAATCTGCGCCCATCGATCTTCTGGACGTGGCCGGCCCGCCGGCGGCCAAGAGGTTGGGACCCATAGCCGGAGTCATAGCCGGGTTGTGGATCCTCAGGAAGCTCTTCAAGAGGAAGAAGAAAAAGAAGGGCTGATCCTGAATCCCGGTGACGACGAGCAGGTCGAGGCCCTGCTGGGTCGGGTTCCCCAGGGTTCCTACGAGGTGGTGGTCAGGGCCGATGACGGTACGCCCCGGGTGTTGAAAAACGCTCCCCTTTTTGACGACGGCACCCCCATGCCCACCCGGTACTGGTTGGTGGGCCCCGACGATGTGCGGCAGGTGAGCCGGCTCGAGGCAGCCGGGGGAGTGCGACGGGCCGAGGCCGCGGTCGATGCCGGCGAGCTGGCCGATGCCCACCGCCGTTACGCCGCCGAGCGGGACGGAGCCATTCCCGACGGCCACCGGGGTCACCGCCCCACCGCCGGGGTGGGCGGCACTCGCCAGGGGGTGAAGTGCCTCCACGCCCACTACGCCTGGCACCTGGCCGGGGGTGACGACCCGGTGGGCCGCTGGGTGGCGGAGCATCTCGACCCGGGGTCACCGGCGTGAACCCTCAGAACCCCTCGACAGCACCGGTAGCGTTCCGGGCGGAGCATCTCGACCCGGGGTCACCGGCGTGAACCGCTCCGTGGTGGCGGCCATCGACTGCGGAACCAACTCCACCCGCCTGCTGGTCAGCCGGGGTCGGGGTCAGACGCTGGATCGGCTGATGACCATCACCCGCCTGGGCGAGGGGGTGGACCGAACCGGCCGGCTGGCCGCCGGAGCCATGAATCGCACGCTGGACTGCCTGCGCCGCTACCGCGAGGTCATGGACCACCATGGAGCCGGGGAGGTGCGCATCACCGCCACTTCTGCCGCCCGGGATGCCGCCAACCGTGACGAGTTCTTCGATCGGGCCGAGGCCGTTGTCGGGGTCCGGCCCGAGTTGCTGAGCGGCAGGGCCGAGGGTGAACTGTCGTTCCGGGGGGCCACGGCCGAGTTCGACCTCGCGATGGGGCCGTTCCTGGTGGTGGATCTGGGGGGAGGTTCCACCGAGTTGAGCGTGGGCACCACGGCCTGCGAGTCGGCCCTGTCGATAGATGTCGGCTGCGTGCGGCTCACCGAGAAGTACCTGCACAGCGACCCGCCCCTACCCGAGGAGCTGCACGCCTGCCTGTCGGTGATCGGTGCCCACCTAGACGATGTGGATCGGGAGATGCCCGCGGCCCGCCACGCCCGGACCTTCATCGGTTTGGCCGGCACCATCTCGACCGCGGCGGCGGTAGAGCAGGGCTTGGTGGTTTACGACCGGGACCGGATCCACCATTTCGAGCTGACCAGGGCGGCTGCCGAGGATGTGTTCCGCACCCTGGCCACCGAGTGTCGCGCCGACCGGGCCCACAACCCCGGGCTCGAACCGGGCCGGGTGGACGTGATCGTGGGGGGCATGACCGTGCTGGTCAAGATCATGCGCCATTTCGATTTCGATACCTGCCTGGTATCGGAGTCCGACATCCTGGACGGCCTCGTGCTCAGCTTGCTGGAGTGAGGGGTTGAGCAACCCTCGTGCTCAGCTTGCTGGAGTGAGGGGTGCCACTGTGTATCTAGTTGTAACATTCGTGGAGGTTGTTGACACGTGGTGGCGGTGGTGATTGTAGTGGTGGGTCCCCGCCGGGGTTGACCCAGGGTGGTGGGGGGCACCCCGGCGGGGAGAAATAGGGTGGGGGTGGGCTAGTTGTTGCAGATGTCGTTGTTCAGATCGGCAACGCTGTCGCCGTAGTTGCCGCGGCCCAAGCGGCGGCACTCCTCGGCCAGGATGGTTTTGTACTCGTCGCGATAGGTAGCGGCCAGGGTGTCGCCGGCTTTTTGGCGGGCTATGGCCTCGCGCCGCGTGTAGGGCAGCGAGCACACATCGGCCACCCCGTCACCGTCGCTGTCCAAGGGGTAGGTGGTGGGGCCTCCCAGGGAGCGGTTGGCGCACCAGGAGGGGCCGGTGATGGTGCCCGAGTAGTAGGGACTCCCGTCGTTGGGCGGCGGGAACCCCGGAGCGGCCAACTCCTCGCCACCGCAAACCTCGTTGCCGGGCTGGTTGGCGCACTCGGCGTTGACGAGCCGGCGGTACAAATCCGGGTATCGATTCGCCAAAGTGATCACCGCGTTTTGCCGGGCTATGGCCTCACGGCGCGTGTAGGGCAGCGAGCAAATATCGGCCACCCCATCACCATCGCTGTCGAGGGCGAACAGGCGGGCCCCACCCAGGGAGAACTCCGCACAAAAACTCGGACCGGTGACCGGGCCGGAGTAGTAAACCTGATCGCTGGGGGTATCACCACCAGGAGCATCGTCGCCGGAGGTGATGGTGGACGATGTGCCTGCGGAGCCAGCACCAATTGCGTTGATGGCTCGCACCTCGAACACATAGGCCACCGGACCGGTGCCAGTATCAACCCCGGTTATGACCGTGCTCATCGTGGCTGCACCAAAGTCGGCCCACTCACCGAAACCAGCGCTACCGACCTGGGTGCGCCACTGCCAACCCGTCACCGCAGACCCCCCATCGGCACCCGCCATCCAGGTGACGGTGATGGTGCCATCGGTAGCCGTCGCTGTGACGCTGGGAGCAGCCGGTACCGCAGCAGGTGTCGCCGACACCGAGGCCACCGCACCAGCACCCATCGCGTTCTGAGCCCTTAGGTGGAACGTGTAACTGGTGCCATTAGTCAGGTCTCGAACCGGCACCGAGGTGGCATCAGCGCCCAAACCCATCCCGGCCAAGTCCCGCCACTCGCCATCATCGACCCGCAAATGCCAACCGGTCACCGCAGAACCCCCATCGGTGCCAGGTGTCCACGACAAAGTCACCGTACCGTCACCGGACGTGGCGGTAACCATCGGAGCAGCAGGGGTCATCGCTGGCATCGCAGTGTCAACCCCAACAGCGCCGTTGCCCATATCGTTTTGGGCTCGGACTTGGAAGGTGTAGGTGGTGCCGTTGACGAGATTGGAGACGGGCACCGAAGTCGTACCAGCAGGATAATTAGCCCACTCACCATCGCCGGTGCGCAACTGCCAACCCGTTACCGGCGAACCACCGTTATCGCCGGGTGTCCACGACACTGTCACCGTTTTGTCACCAGCCGTGGTGGTCACTGCCGGCGCATCAGGCACCGTGGCCGGTGTCGCCGTCGCGGTAGCGGCGGTGCCGGGACCCATCTTGTTCTGCGCCCTTACCTCAAAGGTGTAGGCAACACCGTTGGTGAGACCATCGATGTCGCGGGTGGTGGTAGCGGCAGGCACGTTAGACCAAGCCCCGTAACCAGCGGTGCCGGTTTTCATCCGGTACTGCCACCCAGTAACCGCAGCAGCCCAGTTGGACTCCCCCACCACACCGCTAGCACCAGCGCTCCAGTTCAAAGTGACCTTCATATCCGCAGCGGTGGCGGTTACCGACGGGGCGGGGGGCACTGCTGAGGGGGTGACAGGCTCGGACTCGAACGCCGCCCCAATCACCTGAACATCGGTGGTTACCGCCCGCACCTGGAAGGTATAGGCCCGCCCGTTGGCGAGATCATCCACAACCAAACTCCGCGCCGTCGCCCCACCAGTGACCGCGGTCCACGAACCGTAACCCCCACCATCAGTTTTCATGCGATACTGCCAACCCGTAACCGTGCTGCCCCCCGTGTTCGTTGCATCCCACGACAGCGTGACCTGTCCATCACCAGCAACAGCTCGCAGCGAACCACCAGCGGGTGCGCCCACCGGTGTTATCGGGCCGACCACCCCCGCGGCGGGGCCGGTGCCGAACTGGTTCACCGCCCGCACCTCGAAGTCATAGGCCACGCCGTTGGTCAGGCCCCGTACCGGCACCCCGACTGATTCCGCTGGGTGGCGGGCCGGTGGGGTGATGCGAGCTCCCAACGATTGCCACGCATCAAAACTGCTGCTACCGCTGCGGCGCATCCGAACCTCATAGCCCAAAACAGCAGAACCACTCTGCGGGGCCAACAAAGTGACCCTCACCCCACCATCGGCCGGTGCCACTGCCACCTGACGGGGCGCAGTGGGCGTCTTACCGGGGGTGACGGATAATGACTGCGCCTGGGCGCCGTTACCAGCGCCGGTCGCCAACTGGCCGGAGGGCACCCAATCGGCCAGCGCGTTCACCGCCCGCAGGCGGAACCGGTACGAGGTGCCATTGGTCAAACCCTTCACCACCCCTTGAGTCCTCGACGGCCCCGAACCCGGAACCGGTGTCCAAGTGGTCTCCCAATCATCCCATGTGGTCTCGCCCGCGGCTCGTTCCTGTTTGATGTACTCCCAACGAATAATCGGCGGACCCCCGGACCCCACCGAGGTCCACGACAACGAAACCTGGCTATCACCACCCGAAGCCGTCAAACCTGCTGGTGCCGGTGGGGCCACACCCGGGATCACCACCTTGTCGGGCATGACATCGGAGGCTTTGTTTGTCAAACCGGCACCGTTGGAATACAACACCGGACCCTCCAACCAACCGGTGCCGTGTTGGTTCCGCGCCCTGACCCGGAACTCATAGGACACCCCATTACGCAAACCCGACACCACCTGCCTGTTCGTCGCCGTACCCCTAGCATCGGGATTACGATTAGCGAAAGACTTACCAGTATTGGACACTGCCCACGGAGACCACTCACCGCCAACCGGGCGATACGAATACTCCCAAACCGTATCATCATAAACCCCATCGGTATCAGTGTAAGCATTATCATAAACAACCACACTCTCTGCACCGACACCACTGGGTCGGACGATGTTCAACGTCACCTGACCATTGCCCGGCACCGCCAACACCTCCGGACGCGTGTGGGTCGAACCCCACCAACCATCAGCACCCGGCAAGCCCGGAGCTCCGAAAACAAACGGCTCCGACTCGCCCGCATAACCCGCACCCACATCAGACACCGTCCGGAACCGAAACGTGTAAGTTTCCCCAACCCGGAAAGTTATCTCATCGAAAAGCTCAGTAGCACTAGAAATGCTACCCACCAGAGTAACCCAACCACCCCACGGCCTATCACCAACCTTCCACGACCACTCAAACCGCAAACGCTTACCATCATGAAGATAATTCACCGGCAAGGGTGTACCCATATGAGGGCGACCATCGGTACGAGGATCACCAGTGTAACCCCTCAAAAACACATGCATCGGCATAGCAGGAACACCCTTGGCGATGTTCACCCTCACCACCCCCGACTCCAAACCCTCACCCCTGGCGTTCTGCGCCCGCAACACAAAATAATGATCCCCCACACCCAAAGTCCCCGAACACTTCGCAACACATTTAGTACCACCAACACCATCAAAAACCCGACCAGTGGGCACCGTCACCGTCGACAACCCCCCACACATCGGATCCAACCCCGCCGTGTTGTCACACAAAACATGCCACGCCGCACCAACCAAACCGCCCACCGTTGTCGCATGTCTCAACTGCCACTTCGTCACCGGAGAACCACCATCGGAACCAGTCCACGACAAAACCACCTGATGCAACCCTATCGCGTAATCCGACACCACCTCCGCGGACACCGCCGGCGCCAACGGCACCGTCCCTGGATAAACAACCCCCGTCTCCGCCACCTCACCACCACCAACAGTACTCACCGCCCGCACCCGGAACCGATAACCCACACCCGCAGTCAAACCCTTAACCTCAAAACTTATAGTAGCGCTGTTCGCGTCACCCGGTACCGTCACCCAATCACCCCAATCACCATCACCGGCTCGCACCGAGTGCTCATAACGCCGAAACCCCGTAGTAGCAGTACCACCAGATAAATTAGCCGGCCGGCCCCACTTCAGCTCCACCGACGACTCCTTCACCGTCAGTATCCTCAAATTACGAGGTGCCTCCGGTAGCTTACCCAAATACACAAACCCAGAACGCGCCCCCAAACCCCCACCCAACGCGTTAACAGCTCTCACCTCAAACACATGTACATTGGTATTATCCAAACCGGTCACATAATAAGATCTGGCCCCGGCCCCATCAGGAACCCTCAACCACGGAGCATCCGACGGTGTCGCCACCCCTGACTGCCACCGGACTTCCCAACCCGTGATCGGGGAGCCAACCACCCCCGGCGCAGACCACGACAACAACGCCGACTTATCACCCGGTGTTACCACAAAGTTACGCGGAGCACCGGGCGCGCCCCCCACCACCACCGGCCCCACCTCACCTGTGGCACCAGCACCATGCATGTTGACCGCCCGCACCCTGAACGAATACCCAACATCATTGGTCAAACCCAACACCACGAACGACTCGCGATCCTCAGCCGCCACAACTGCGTTGTTCGAAATCAAATCCGGTATCGGCGACCACACCGACCAACCCCCATCACCTTGTTTGATCGCGTACTCATACCGCAAAATAGCAGCAAACCCCGAACCCGCCACCTCACCGGAAGCCTTGGTCCACTTCAACTCCACCCGGGAATCAGAAACAACCGCCCGCAAACCCGCCGGCACCGGCGCAACATCAGACACCAAATCCCCACCCGGCAGACTCATAGCCAAAATACGGCCCGCTCCCGCAGCGTTCACCGCCCGCACCCAGAATTCGTACCTGCTACCAACCGTCAAACCTGACACCACCACCGACCCAGCAGCCCCACCACCGGGCACCGGCCGCCACACAACCCCACTACGATCCCCCGAAGTAGGCGGCAACCCCGTGGAAGTATCCACCACCCTGTCCACCGGCGGAACCCAACTGCTCTGACCAAACGCCTGCTCAGAATACGTGTACTCATAACCCACAACCCCCACAGTCGCCGGCGGTGGCCCCCACGACAACCGCACCTGACCACCACCCAACACCTCCACCACCCACGACGAAGGATAATTCGGCACACTCTGCGTCTGCGTCTGCGCACCCACACCCCCCACCGAAACCAACACCGACCCCAACAACCCCACCAAAACCAGGAGCCCAAACCAGGGCAGCCCTAAACGACTACCCCCCCCCCGGCTAGAGCCCAAACCAACCCGCAAAAAACTCAACATAACCCCCACTATAACCACCCACCCCCCCCCCCCCCGCAAGCATCCCCACCACAAAGCCATTAGCGGGGACCGGCCCCCGCCGGGGTCGACCCAGGGTGGTGGGGGACACCCCGGCGGGGAGAAATTAGGTGGAGGTGGGCTAGTTGTTGCAGATGTCGTTGTTCAAATCAGCAACACTGTCGCCATAGTTGCCGCGGCCCAGGCGGCGGCACTCCTCGGCCAGGATGCTCCTGTACTCATCGCGGTGGGTGGCGGCCAGGGTGTCACCGGCTTTTTGGCGGGCTATGGCCTCGCGGCGGGTGTACGGGAGTGAGCAGACATCGGCCACGCCGTCACCGTCGCTGTCGAGGGGGTAGGTGGTGGGCCCACCCAGGGAGCGGTTGGCGCACCAGGAGGGGCCGGTGATGGTCCCGGAGTAATAAGGACCCCCGTCGTTGGGGGGTGGGAAACCGGGTGCGGCCAGGCTGTCACCGCCGCAGGCCTCGTTGCCGGGCTGGTTGGCGCACTCAGCGTTCACAAGCCGGCGATACAAAGCGGGATACCGGTTGGCCAAAGTGATCACCGCGTTCTGGCGGGCTATGGCCTCACGCCGCGTGTAGGGCAAAGAGCAGATGTCAGCCACCCCATCACCGTTGCTATCGAGAGCGAACAAGCGGGCTCCACCCAAAGAGAACTCCGCGCAGAAACTCGGGCTGTTGACGGGACCGGTGTAGTAGTCCTCATCACCAGCCCGATCATCGCCAGGAGTGATCGTGGGCGAGGTGCCCGCGGGGCCGGCACCCACCGCGTTCACCGCTCGCACCTCAAAGGTGTAACCCACCGGGCCGGTACCAGCATCGACTCCGTCTATGACCGTGCTGGTGGTGGTGGCCCCGACATCGGCCCAATCACCGAAACCGGCGCTGCCGATACGGGTGCGCCACTGCCAACCCGTCACCACCGAACCCCCATCGGTACCCGCGGCCCAGGTGACGGTAATGGTCCCGTCGGTGACCGTTGCGGTGACGGTGGGGGCATCTGGTACTGCCGCCGGTACCGCCGCAACAGAGGCAACAGCACCGGCACCCATCGCGTTCTGGGCTCGTATATGGAAAGTGTAGCTGGTGCCATTAGTCAGACTGGGTACCGGTACCGAGGTGGCATCAGCCCCCAAACCCACCCCAGCCAAGTCCTGCCACTGGCCATCATCGATCCGCAGATGCCAACCCGTCACCGCAGAACCCCCATCATCACCGGGTGTCCATGACAACGTGACTCTGCTGTCGCCGGGTGTGGCGGTAACCGTGGGCGCAGCGGGGGTGGTAGCAGGGGTTGCGGTGTCAACGCCGACAGCGCCAGGGCCCATGGCGTTTTGGGCTCGGACCCCGAAGGTGTAAGCGGTGCCGTTAACCAGGTTCAGCACCGGCACCGAGGTGGTATCAGCAGGATGGTCCTGCCATGAGCCATCACCGGTACGCACCTGCCAACCCGTCACCACAGACCCACCATCGGCACCCGGTGTCCAGCTCACCGTCACCATCCCATCACCAGCAGCAGCTGTCACAGTCGGCGCGGCGGGCACCGTCGCCGGTGTCGCCATCGCAGTACCAGCGGTGCCGGGGCCCATCTTGTTCTGAGCCCTGACCTCGAACATATAAACAGTGCCGTTCATCAAATCACCAACATCAGCGGTGACGACAGCAGCAGCCACATCAACCCAGGTGCCGTAGTCACCGTCGGCGGGTTTGGCCCGGTACTGCCACCCCGTAACCGGGGCAGCCCACGACGATTCACCCACCTCACCGCTCACACCAGCGGTCCAACCCAAAGTGACCATCATGTCACCAGCGGTGGCGGTCACCGTCGGCGCTGGGGGCACCGCGGAGGGAGTGACCGCCTCGGACTCGAACGCGGTGCCGATCACCTCGGTATCAGTGGTCACCGCCCTTATTTGGAACGTGTAGGCCCGACCATTGGCCAAACCATCCACCACCTTCTCCCGAGCCGCCCCACCACCGGCTACCGCCGTCCACGAACCGTAACCCCCGCCAGCGGTTTTCATGCGGTACTGCCAACCAGAGATGGTGCTGCCCCCCGTGTTCGCCGGTGTCCATACCAGCGTGGCCTGCCCATCGCCAGGGGTGGCTTGCAGCGTTCCGGCTGCGGGCGCACCGGTCGGCGTCACCGGACCAACCACCCCAGCCGCGGGGCCAGCACCGAACCGGTTCACCGCCCGCACCTCAAACTCATAGCCCACACCGTTGACCAAACCCCCCACCGGCACACCAACCGACTCGGCCCGGTGGCGGGGGGTGGCGGTGGCCGGTGACGGGTTCTGGGGTTGCGGTACCGGGGTTCCCAACGACTGCCACGCATCAAAAGCTTCGCTGCCGGTGCGGCGCACCCGAACGTCGTAACCCAGAACCGATGTCCATTTCGCATCCCCCGCAGAAGCAGCCCGCAACGGGGCCACCACAGTGATCTTCACCTCACCATCACCCGGCACCGCCGTCACCTGGCGAGGCGCAGCAGGCACCCGACCGGGGACGACCTCCAGCGACTGCGCCGCCGCACCATCACCGGAACCAGCGGCCAACTGCCCCGAGGGCACCCAATCAGCCAACCCGTTCACCGCCCGCACCTGGAACCGATACAGGGTGCCATTGGCCAAACCCTTCACCGTTGCTTGAGTTGTTGAGGGGCCGCTGCGGGAAACCGTTGTCCAATCGGTGTCCCAAGCCCCGAACGCGGCATCAGCAGCAGCACGTGATTGTTTGCGGTACTCCCAGCGAACAATCGGCGGACCCCCAGACCCTGCCGAGGTCCACGACAACACCACCTGCCCATCACCACCGGTTGCGGTTAGCCCTGCCGGTGCGGGTGGGTTCACACCGGGTATCACCACCTTGTCGGGGAAAGTATCGACGGCTGTGGTGTTGATAATCAAACCGGCACCATTGGAATACAGCACCACACCGGGCAACATGGTGTTGCCGTGCCGGTTCAACCCCCTGACCCGGAACTCGTAGGCCACCCCGTTGCGCAAACCCGACACCGTGATCCCATCGGTGGTCACAGCGGTGCTGCCCGCAGCCCGATTCGCGAACCGCTCACCAACATTGGCCACCGCCCACGGCGACCACTCACCATCGGCGGAACGATACGAGTACTGCCAAACCGTATCAGCATAAGTACCATCGGGATCGGTGAAAGCATTCTCATAAACCACCACATAATAAGGATTACGATTGGCATCGGTGCGCCGTTCCTCTTTGGGTCGCACAACGTTCAACCTCACCTGACCATTACCCGGAACCGCCAACACCTCCGGCCGCGTCAGGTCGGTACCGGCCCAATCCGCAGCACCCGGCAACGGTGGAGCCCCGAAAACAAACGGCACCATCTCGCGCGCATAACCCGCACCCAGATCAGTCACCGCCCGGTGCCGAAAAGTGTAAGTCTCCCCAACCCGAAAAGTCATCTCATCAAAACGCTCATCCGCATTAGTAAGACCTCTCTTGCCCCCCGCCTGAACAAACCACGAACCCCACGGCTCATCACCCACCTTCCACGCATACTCACGCCGCACAGTCGTGCTACCATTCGTATTACCCGACTGAGCAACTATATTAGGACGACCAGTGCTACGAGGATCAGCGGTGTAACCCCGCAAATGCAAAGCATTTGGCATAGCACGAACCCCCTTAGCGAAATTAACCCTCACCACCCCCGACACCAAACCCTCACCCCTAGCATTATCCGCCCGCACCAAAAAATAATTATCCCCCACAGGCAAACTACTGGAACACTCATCAGGACAATAAGTAGCCCCAGCATACCTGGGATCAACAACCCTACCCGTGTTCAACGTCACCGACCGCAACCCCCCACACCCCGGATCCACCCCCGCAGTATTATCACACAAAACATGCCAAGATGCACCAGACAACCCTGCCACCGTATCTGACCGCTTGAACTGCCACTTCGTTACCGGCGAACCACCATCATCCACCGTCCACGACAAAACCGCCTGATGCAACCCCACCGAATAATCCGACACCGGCTCCGCAACCACCACCGGCGCCGCCGGCACCGTCCCCGGATAAACAACCCCCGCTGTCACCGCCACCGCACCAGCCCCAACATTATTCACCGCCCGCAACCGGAACCAATAACCCACACCCGCCACCAAACCCCGAACCGTAAACGACGCAGTAGTATAGGGACCCGGTATCGCCACCCAACCACCCCAATCACCATCACCAGCCCGCACCGAATACTCATAACCCCTAAAAGGCCGAGAAGCAACACCAGCCGGCTCCCCCCAACTCAACACCACCGACGACTCCGCCGCCGTCGCCGTAAAACCACCAGGCGCTCCCAACACCACACCCGGCGACACGAACCCAGAACGCGCCGCCGTGCCCGCACCCAACGCGTTAACAGCCCGCACCTCAAACACATAATTCTTAGTGTTATCCAAACCACCCACAACATAAGACCTGGCCCCAGCCCCTCCAGGAACCCGATGCCAACCCGCTTGCGTCAACGCCGTATAACTCTCAGCCCACCGAACCTCCCAACCCATAACCGGCGAACCAACCACACCCGGCGCAGCCCACGACAACAACGCTGACTTATCACCCGGTGTTACCACAAAGCCACGAGGAGCCCCCGGTGCGCCCCTTACTACAGTTGACCCCACCTCACCGGTGGCACCGTTGCCGTGCTTGTTGACCGCCCGCACCCGGAATGAATACCCCACTTCGTTGGTCAACCCCTTGACCACGAATGATTCGCGATCCTTAGCAGCGTTGCCATCGTCGGCCATCACCGACCACCCTGACCATTGCCCGTCGCCTTGCTTGATCGCGTACTCATACCGCAAAATATCAGTGAACCCCGACCCGGCTACCTCACCGGCAGCCTTGGCCCACTTCAGTGTGATTTGGGAGTCCCCGGGAACCGCCCGCAAACCCGCCGGAGCGGGGGCAACACTGGAAATACGAACCGAAGTCGGATCCGCAAACTGGGAAGCACCCGCACCAGCAGCGTTCACCGCTTTGACATGAAACTGGTAATGAACACCAACCGTCAAATTCGACACCACAAACGACCGGGCAGCCGCACCACCAGGCACCGGCCACCACACCACCCCACTACGATCCCCCGAAGCGGTCCTTACCTGAGCCGAAGTCGGAACCCACGTACTCCCACCATCGGTCGACCGCGAAAACGTGTACTCATAACGCGCAACACTCTCAGCATTCGCCCCCGGTGTCCACGACAACCGCACCCGCCCACCATCCAACACCACCACCGACGGATTCGGATACCCCGGAACACCCGACTGCGCACCCACACCCCCCACCCAAACCAACACCGACCCCAACAACCCCACCAAAACCAGAAACCCAAACCAGGGCAGCCCTACACGACTACCCCCCCCCCCCCCGGTTAGAGCTCAAACCAACCCGCAAGCAACGCACCAAAGTCATAAAACAACCATACACCACACAACCACCCGAGGTGAGCTTTCCGCACAAGAAGCGGCTAGGTTCGGGGTCGTGAACGATTACCCCATCCACGTAGGCAGCATGCTGTTCACCCTGGTGGACCCCAACCCGGGACACGAGCGGGAGTACAACCGCTGGTACGAGCGGGACCATTTCTACTCCGGATGCATGATCGGACCCTGGATGTTCGCCGGATCCCGGTGGGTCGCCCCCCGAGGGTTGAAGGACCTGCGCATCACCGACGGCAGCGGCGAGGTCTCGCAGACCGATCAGGGATCGTTCCTGGCGGTGTACTGGGTGCTCGACGGCCACGACGAGGAGCACTGGGAGTGGGCCGGCGAGCAGGTCCACTGGCTGTACAGCAACGGCCGGGGGTTCGCCGAGCGCACCCACCGCCACACCATCCTGGCCGACTGCGGCTGGGCCGTGTACCGCGACGACGACCCGGTGCCGCTGGAGCTGGCCCTCGACCACGGCTACGCCGGTATCGGCGTGGTTGCCATGGACCGATCCGATGGTGTGAGCGAGGAGCAACTCCACACCTTCTTGCGAGACACCGCCATGCCCGAAATGATGGCGGGCTCACCGGTGGCCATCGGCTCGGTCTGGAAGCCCCGCCAGCGGGACGAGATCACCTCCAACTCCCCCATGAATCTGGGCTCGGGCCCGGGTACCGAAGCCCGCACCCTCCAGATCTTCTTCAGCGAGACGCAGCCCGACGGTTGCTGGGACACGTTCCGGTCATACGTGGAGGCAATCAACGGCTCGGGCCTGGCCCATGTCCGCTGGGCCGGCCCCTTCTACAAGACCGTGGTGGGCACCGACACCTACATAGACCAGCTCTGAACCGGGCGGCCGGGCGGACTAACCCCACGGTTCGCCCCTGAGCCCTACCTGCTGGGTTCTACTGGAACGATACGAACACCGGGGTGGGGGTGAGTTCGAGCACCTGCTCGGGGGTGGCCAGGGGGGAGTCCTCGTCGTAGAAGTTCTTCCAGCCCCAGTGGAACCGGTCGGCCCCGGTCCCGGCAGTCAAGGTGTCCCAGGTGCCGTACTTGGCCCCCAGGCTGCCCTGCCCATCCATGTGGATCAGCACCGCCAGCTCGGGAGGGGTCCTTATACCGGAACGGTTCGTGATCATGGACAGCCGGAACTGGTGAACGATGAGCAACTTCTGGGGAAGAGCCTCCCGGCGGACGATACCGGCCAGCCAATCGATCACCCGGTTGATCTCGGCCGCGTCCACCGTGCCTATCTGGTTCAGGTGCACCTGGTCGGGCTTGAGCCTCCACTCGGGATCCAGGGCAAGACCGACATGGGGGAGGCGGAGGAACTCCTCGTAGATCCGGGCCTGCGTGAGAAAGTCGGTTCTTCCCGGCTGTAGATCCAGCACCACGTAGACATCGTTGGCGGCTGCCGCCTCGATCCAGGGCCTGATCGCATCCCGAGCGGTCTCGCCCGAATAGTCACCGTCTCGACCGGGGGCAGCCGAGGCAACGGTGGCGATTATCTCGAAGGTGGGCAGCACCGTGTAACCGTCCCCGTCGTAGCCCCCGGCGATGGATCGGAGGCGTTCGATTCCCGCCTCGGGACCCTGCTCCCCCAGCACTCCGAGGGTGGTTGTCGCCGGATGGCCGTACATGGCCACCAAGCGGCGATTCCGACCGGGATCCCCCCGGCCCGGTTCGAACATGAGCAGGCCGCCCCCGGGGATCTCGTCGCCCCGGCGGATCACCTCCAGTTGCCAGGCCGCATCCTCACCGAGATCGAAGAGAACCTCCACCCGGCTCGCCCCGAATATCATCTCCCGCTCCTCGGGGGAGGCCGCTCGCAAATCCTCGGTCGCCGCAACCACCCCCACCCCGATCTGGTGGCCGAGGGCGGCCAGCGGCGTGGCCGGTTCGGTGTTATCGACGATCCACACCCGGTCATGGGGCGCTCCCCCAAACGGAATGGTTGCCTGCTCATCGACGGTTACCATCTCAAGGGCGAAGTCGGCCAGGGCGTAGCTGAAGGCTCGCCGGTCCAACCCGGCGGCAACGATCCGATCCGGGGCCAGCCGCCGCAGTTCGATCATAAGGGGAGGCTCCACCCAGGAATCGACCAGCAGCAGCGGCCCCCGAATCCCGCGGGACACCAGCGTGGCGATGGCCGCGGCATCCGAAACCGGGGCCAGACCGACCTCGTGAGCGCACGGGTACACAGCCTGCGATATCTCGATACCGGCCTCGGAGGGAGCGGTGGTGGATACGCGCAGATCGTCGGGAACCCGGGGCGAGCAGTCTCGCTCGGGCTCAATGGGCTCGGTGGTGCTCCCAACCCCCAGCCGTTGCGGGCCATCCCCGGTGCCGGCCCAGGGGGAACCCCCCGGCACCGTGGCCACCCTGCTGGCGGCCCCAACCAGGATTACGTTGGTATCGGGGAATGCGATGGGCTCCCGCACGCGGGACGAACCGGTGTCCCTCAGCGCATCGCTGCCCGACAAACACGACGATGACAGCACCACAAAGGCCAGGAGCGCAACAGCCCGACCGGCCCGACCCAACCGATTCGACCGGATAATCGCAGCTCGCCGACTCACGCCCGGCCTGCTCAACTGGGTCTTGCCTGCCACAGAGGCCTTCAGATTAGTGGCCGCCCCCGATAATTACACGCATGTAGTGACATGCATGCAATTACATAGAAACAATTACATAGAAATAAATAGAAAAATCAGGACTGGTTACGGGCCCACCAGGTGTCGAGGCGGGCCTCGGTGGCGGGCGCATCCAACTCGGGCTCGGTGCGTCTGAGCTCCAGGAGAAACGCCAGAGCCCGACCCACCTCGGGGCCCGGACCCACGCCGTAGCGGGCCATGACCGCGTGGCCGTCGAGCAGCGGGCGCTCGGCCGCTCGGCGCTCCTGCTCGGCCAGGCGGGCGATCCGAGCCTCGAGGTCATCCACATGGTGCTGGAGATCGGCGGCCTTGCGGCGGTTCCTTGTGGTGCAGTCGGCCCGCACGAGCTCGTTCAGATAACCCAGCAAGGGCCCGGCCTCCCGGGCGTAGCGGCGCACCGCGGCATCGCTCCAGCCCCCGGCGTAGCCCTTGAACCGGCCCGACAGCCGCACCAACTCGCTCACGTCGTTCACCACCGACTCGGGGTAGTGCAGCGCAGCCAGCCGCTTGCGGGTCATGCGAGCCCCCACCGCCTCGTGGTGGTGGAAGGTAACGGTGCCCCGTTCGTAGGAGCGGGTTCGGGGTTTGCCCACGTCGTGGAACAGGGTGGCCAGGCGCAGGGTTATGTCGGGGCGGGTCTTGGCCACCACGGCAATTGTGTGGGCCAGCACATCCTTGTGGCGATGGATGGGATCCTGCTCGAGGCGCAGAGCGGGCAGCTCGGGAACTATCTCGTCGGCCAGACCCGAATCCACCAGTTTCCACAGTGGTGGAGCGGGATCATCGGCCAGCACCGCAGCGGTGAGCGTGTTCCTGCGCTCGTCAATATCCGTGGCTACCGCTCCTCCTTGAAAGTAACGTGCTTGCGGGCCACCGGGTCGTACTTTTTCAGTTCGATCCGCTCCCGGTCGTTGATCCGGTTCTTGGTGGTGACGTAGGTGTAGCCGGTACCTGCGGAGGACTTCAGCTTGATTATGGGACGCTTGTCACTGGCCATTGCCATCACACCTTCTCGCCCTGGCGGCGCATTTGGGCCAGCACCTTGTCGATGCCGTGCTTGTTTATGGTCTTGAGCCCCTTGGTCGAGACGGTGAGGGTGATCCACCGCTTCTCCGACGGAACCCAGAACCGGTGCTTGTGGACGTTCGGGTTCCACCGGCGCCGCGTCTTGCGGTGCGAGTGGGACACGTTGTTGCCGAACGATGGGCGACGGCCGGTCACCTG
Organism: Candidatus Poriferisocius sp.; assembly: GCF_965202595.1. Taxonomy (GTDB): domain Bacteria; phylum Actinomycetota; class Acidimicrobiia; order Acidimicrobiales; family Bin134; genus Poriferisocius. The sequence goes on along the minus strand of NZ_OZ241836.1, from coordinate 386,655 downwards.
GCAGACCCTTGACATAGACCGCCATGTTACCGGCCTGAACACCACCACCCCAACCTGACCCGGCCTGACCCGGCCCGACCCAACCTGAACACCACCACCCCAACCTGACCCAACCTGAACACCCCCACCGGCTGGTATCGGAGTATAGGGTCGCGGCCATGAAACTGGGGCTTGTCTGGGGGTATTGGGGCCGGGGTATGCCCGACAACTTCGTGCTGCTCACCCAGCAGGCCGAAAAGCTGGGCTACGATTCGGTGTGGAGCGCCGAGTCGTGGGGTTCCGATGCGTTCTCGCCGCTGGTGTGGTTGGCCGCCCACACCGAACGCATCCGCCTGGGCACCGGCATAGTGCAGCTCGCCGCCCGCACCCCCACCGCCACCGCCATGCACGCCGTTACCCTCGACCACCTGTCCGGCCAGCGGCTGATCCTGGGACTGGGCGTGTCCGGCCCCCAGGTGGTGGAGGGGTGGTACGGCCAGCCCGGCAACCGACCGCTGGCCCGCACCCGGGAATACGTGGAGATCCTTCGGCGGGTGTTCGCCCGGGACGGCCACCTGACCTTTGAGGGCGACTACTACAACCACCCCTACCGGGGAGAGGGCGACACCGGCCTGGGCAAGCCGCTCAAGATCATGACCCACCCGCCCCGGCCCGACATCCCCATCTTCATCGGGGCCGAGGGCCCCAAGAATATCGCCCAGACGGTGGAGATCGCCGACGGCTGGCTGCCGCTGTACTACTCGCCGTTCCGGCCCGAGGTGTACGCCGAGTCGATCGCCGGCCGCTCGGAGGGCTTCGAGATCACGGTCCACACCACAATTCGGGTCACCGGTGACTCCCCCGAGGAGCTGGCCGATGCGCTGCTGCCCACCAAGGCCTCGCTGGGCTTCTACATCGGCGGGATGGGGGCCAAGGGTCAGAACTACCACACCAAGCTCATGGCTCGGATGGGGTTCGAGCAAGAGGCCCACCGCATCCAGGACCTTTTTTTCGAGGGTCGCCGGGACGAGGCCATCGCCGCGGTGCCCGATCAATTTGCCGACGAGATCTCGCTGGTGGGATCGCCGGAGCGTATCCGCGACCGGTTGGCGGCCTGGGAGGAGAGCCCCGTCACCGGCATCAACGTGGGAGCCCGCAACATGGAGGATTTGCGCACCATCGCCGAGGTCGTCCTCGATCAGTAGCAAAAGCAGCCCCCACGGCGGGCCTCACCCACCGAGATCCACTCCAGCCCCACGCCTCATTCCTTGAGATCCACTCCAGCCCCACAGCCGACCTCACCCCTTGAGATCTAAGGACGATGGACGAGGTTGTCTCCGGTCGGGGATAATGACCCCATGGCCGAGCCCATCACCTTCTATTTCGATCCGCTTTGACCATGGTGCTGGCAGACGGCCCGTTGGGTTCGTCAGATAGAGGATGCCGGCGAGGTGAACGTCACCTGGGGCCTGTTCTCGCTGGCCATCGTCAACTGGAACAAGCCCATGGACGAGTTCGACCCCGACCGGGGGGTGGGGATTCGCTCGCTGCGCACCGCGGTGAGGGCCCGCGAGGTGGGCGGCAATGACGGCATCGGTGCCTACTACCGGGCCATCGGCCACCGGGTGTTCGATATGGTCGAACCCGTGGACGAGCTGGACACCATACGGGCGGCGGCGGCCGATGCCGGGTTCGATGCCGACCTGGCCGATGCCGCCCTGGCCGATGAGGGCACCTGGGAGACGCTGAGAACCGAACACGCCGTTTTGTGCGACGAGACCCGCAGCTTCGGCGTGCCCACCATCCGTCTGGACGGCGGCCGGGGGCCGGCCCTGTTCGGCCCGGTCATCAGCAACCCGCCCGGATCCACCGAAGAAGCAGTGGAGCTGTGGCACCACGTGCGCTGGCTCACCGCCTACGACAACTTCGCCGAGCTGAAACGTGACCGCCTGCCTCCCGATCTGGAAGCCTACCGGCGAAGGTATGAAAACGGCGGCTGATAGTGGGTAAGGTCACCAAGCGGCACCCCGGCAAGGGAGCGGGAACGCCGGTGACACCAAAAAGTCGATGAGCATGAGTCCGGTCACCAAGCGGCACCCCCGCAAGGGAGCGGGAACTCGACGGCTCGTTGCCTGGGCGATGATATGGGTCGTGACCGCCGGCCTGCTGCGGGTGACGCTGGCCGCCCCCGAGGTTTGCCCCCGATTCACCCGGGCCGAGGGGCAGCAATCCATCGATGCCGCCGCCGGTTGGATCATCCGCACCCAGGAACCAAGCGGACGCTACCTGTACAACTACGACCGGCGCACCGGCTCAGCGGTGCCGGGCTACAACCTGGTCCGCCACGCCGGGGGCACGCTGTCGCTGTACCAACTGGCCATCGCCCAGCAGGGCCTCAGCCCGCAAGCGAGCAACCCCCAAGCGCTCAACCCGCAAGCGATGGAAGCCGCCGACCGGGGCATGGACTACCTGCTGGAGCGGGCGGTGGACACCGGCGGCGGGGGCATGGGGCCGGCGCTGACACCCCGGGGTCCGGTCAAAACCGGGACGGCGGCGCTGACGCTGGTGTCGCTGGCCCACCGGCGCATCCTCACCGGCGACAGTCGCCACGACACCGAGATGCAGGCCCTGGGCCGGTTCCTGGTGGGCCAGCAGTTGCCCGATGGGGGGATGCTGAACTTCTGGGATCCCGGTACGGGGGCACCGGTGCCCGAGGTGAGATCCCGGTTCGCTACCGGAGAGGCCGCCTGGGGACTGGCCCTGCTGCACGAGATCTTCCCCTCCGGGGGGTGGGACGATCCCGTGTGGGCCATCATGGACTATTTGGCCACCGAGCGGGACGAACTGGAGGGGCTGTGGCCCCCGCCGTGGCCCGACCAGTGGGCGGCCTACGCCCTGGCCGAGATGGCCGAGTGGGGCTTGAACGACCACCACCTGGCCTACGCCCGGCGCTTGGCCGGCCGGTTCGGCCAGATGATCCGCTGGGATGCCCAGCGGGAGGGCATAGCCGAGTTCTCCCACCTGCCCATGCCCCGCGGCGGCGGCTACGGAACGATCCTGGAGGGGTTGGGAGCACTGGAGTGGCTCTGGCGCAACGAACCCCGGCTCGCCAACCAAGAAGCCGGGGGCCTGCTCCGGGAGCGGCTGGAGTGCGGGGCAGCCCGCTTGATCGACGCCCAGGACGGCGATGGTGCCTGGTACTACGACGATCAGACCAGGGTGGACGACCAGCAACACGCCATCTCCGGGCTCTTGATGGCCGGTTTCGGATTCGACCTGGAAGGAATGCAGCAATGAGAAAAGAAACCCCATGAAAATCCCCATGCAAATAAAGAGAGCAATGAGAAAAGAAACCCCATGAGCGGACTCGGGCCGGTGATTTTGATGGTGCTGGCCGCGGCCAACCCGGCCGCGGGCGCGCTGAGCGTGGCCTGGCGACCCTCGAACCGGGATAGATGGCAATCCCGGGTGCTGATGGCGGTGGCCGCGGCCGCCGGCGTGCTGTGGCTGCTGGCAGCGCTGGCCGATCCCATCCTGGATGCCCTGTCGGTGTCGGTGGGCACCTGGCGGCTGGCCACCTCGGTGCCCTTCGCGGTGGCCGGCTTGCGGTGGATGGTGCTGCCCGCCCGCCCGGTGCACGATGAGCCCCGAGCGGGGGTCCAGGTAGCCCTGATCGCTTTGACCGTGCTGCTCACTCCCCAGATGGTGACCGTGGTGCTGGCCACTGCTGCCCATGACGGCACACTGCGCACCATGGCCGGGGTGGTGCCGGCCGCCCTGCTCGTTGCCGGGCTGCTTCGGGCCCGAGCGGTGCCCACCCCGCTGCTGGCGACAGCGGCGCGACTTCTCGGCGGCCTCGCGGTGGTTCTGGCCATCGCTCTCGGAGTGGACGGCACCCAGACGATCTGAGCCCGACCGTATTCCTCCTGGAACCCTGCCGCTAGCGCCATTCCCGGGGATAAATTGACATCATGGGTTTGAAGCAGACTTTTTGGGCGCGCTTGTCAATCGGCTTCTTCGCCGCTGCCTGCCTCTTGGCCGCGGCCTGCGGCAACGACGCCGAACCCACGGCTGAGGTCGATGGCACCCGCATCGAGGTGGAGGTGGTGGGGGGCAAGCCGGTCGATGGGATCCAAAGACACCGGATCGACACCGGGGACACCGTCACGGTCATCGTGCATGGCGACACCGTCGACGAGCTCCACATTCATGGTTACGACCTGGAGGTGGGGTTCGCCCCCGACCGGCCGGGAACCATCACCTTCGAGGCCAACATTCCTGGCATTTTCGAGGCCGAGACCCACCACCACGGTGATCTGGTGATGGAACTCGAGGTGCGATAATCCCTGAAGTGAGCGCTGTTTTTGCCCACGGGGTCGGGGTAAGGGACGACCTGCCCCTGCCCTTTTACCTGTTCGCCGGCGGTGCGGGCATCGCCCTTATGGCCGCATTCATCAGCTTGAGCTTCTTCTGGCCCCGGGCCTGGCTGGCGGGGGCGGCGAAGGGTCGCAGCCTGGGGCAGGCCTTCGGCTGGGTGCTCGACTTGGTGGCCGTGCCGGCCCGGCTGGCATCGCTGGCGCTGTTCGTGCTGGCTCTGGCCAGCAGCCTCAGCGGTGCCGAGGTCGGCAGCCAGCGCTTCGGCCCGCTCACTGTGTACGTGGCCCTGTGGGTGGGGATGGCGATCGTGTCTGCCCTGTTCGGCGACGTGTGGAAGGTGCTCAACCCGTTCGAAACCATTGCTGGCGCCATCGAGTGGACCGCCAGCCGGCTGGGCCTGCCCACCCTCAGGGACAACGGCGAGATTCCCGGCGGCTACTGGCCGGCGGTGATCGCACTGGGATGGTTCCTGTTCTTCGAATTGTGCTACCACGACGGGACCACCAACTCGGCGGTCGGTGGGGCCATGATCGCCTACACGGTGGGAATGGTCGGCGGGTCGGCGGTGTACGGGCGGCGCTGGCTGCGCCAGGCTGACGGTTTCGGGGTGCTTTTCGGCCTGCTGGCCAAGATGGCACCCCTGTATCGCGACGAAACCGGCGCTGTGAGGCTGCGGCCCCCGCTGTCGGGGCTGACCACGGTCGCCCCCCGTATCGACCTGCTGGCCGTGCTGCTGGTGGTACTGGGAGGCACCACGTTCGACTCACTGGCCGGCAGCACCTTGTGGCCCAACCTGGTGGGCTACCACCGGGGCTGGAGCTCCACCATGGTCAACACCGCAGGAATGGCCATCGTCATCTCCGCAATGGCCTTGCTCTACTACCTGGGCTCGCTAGCCGTGGGCCGCTACACCGGCCACACCCCCCGCGAGATCGCCCGGCGTTTCGCCCACTCCCTGGTGCCCATCGTTTTTGGCTACACCGTGGCCCATTACTTCTCGTTTCTGGTCCTCGATGGCGGGCAACAGTTCCTGCGCCTGCTGTCCAACCCCTTCGACCGGGGAACCAACTGGTTCGGAACATCCGACTGGTCGGTGAACTTCCTGCTGGTATCCCCAGGCACCATCGCCTGGATCCAGTTCCTGGCCATCGTCCTCGGCCATATCGCCGCTGTGTTGGTGGCCCACGACCGCGCCGTCGAGACCAGCGACGCCAAAGAGGCCTCCTGGGCCCAGCGCCCCATGCTGATCGTGATGGTCTTCTACAGCGTGGTCGGCCTCTTGCTCCTCCAGCGGGCTTGAACCGCCGGAAAGCGCCGAGGCTCGGGATTGCCGCCGCCATGACTGCTTGAGGCCAACTCCAAGAATCGGCGCCCACGGCAGGATTCGAACCTGCGGCCTTGGACTTAGGAGGTCCCTGCTCTGTCCGACTGAGCTACGTGGGCGGGCCGGCGCGCCATGAGGCCCGCAGTTGCCAGGTTAGCGGCCGGGCCGGGGGTTGGCCCGCTGTTATGGTACGGGGGTGGAGCAGGCCTCGGGAGGGGTTTGCCAACACACTGGACCCAACCTTGCCCGCAAACTTGGCATTTGGGGTTGCAGTACAAACCGATGGGCGATATGGTGTGGTTACTCTTCCCCGCCTGGCCTGTCCATCAGGTCATGGCGGGGTCTATTAAAACTGTTTACTAAGCCTCTGAAGTACCACCGTGAAACAAATAGTACCGGCGATATTATTTACGTTGGGCGGGAAAAGGGCATAGATGTGATGATGGCACTTGATATCGCAATTGGTGCCATCAATGGCGAATACGACGTAGCAGTAGCTGTGACTGCCGACACCGATCTTGTTCCGGCGTTGGAGCACGCTTTGGCTGTTGGTAGACGTGTCGAGACGGCAACATGGCAAAAGAAAAAAAGTCTCTGTCAAGCCGGTCAACGTCACCCCCTCACGTGGCAAGTACAAAGGAAGAGGACTGTTCGAAGCCCGAGAACTTCTTGACCTACTCAACCCGGAAAATGAATATCCACAACAAGAGTTCTCTTTCGACCCCACCACCCCTACCCCAGCGACTTCTGGTTTTACGTCTGCTCGAAAGCGGCGAGAGGCTGCGGTCACTGAGGCCCGTCGCCTTCGACGAGCAGGTCTAACCCATAGGGAAATCGGTGATCGGCTCGGCTTGTCACGTTCGTGGGCGCAGAAAACCACCAAAGGAATCAAAAAAGGCTGAACATTTGTGATGATTCATTTATTTATGATATATTTCATGTATGTCCACTGTGGCGATGGACGCGGAAGCGGCCATGGGTCTGGCGATCGATTACCTGGTCGCGGCCGACGAGCTCGACCGGCGGAGGCAACGGTGGGGCGCGGTGGTCGACGAGGTGGACTACTGGCTGGGCGAGAGCCAGTACCCGGTGTGGCAGGCGCTGGACGGTATCAGCCGGCAGCTACGGGCCGACTCCGAGGACATATCCCGGCGAGCCCAGATGATCCTTTTGGGGCCGGAGAGTCTGAACCTGGCCCTCTGGGCCATAGAGGTACTGCGGCGCACCCCCGATGTCTGGGGGGACGACGACATCGTGTCCCGGCGCAACCTGGAGTCGTTCGTCACCCGACCCGATGAGCTGGGTGAGGCGGCCCGGATCCTGATCACCAACCGCAGCCTGTTCACCATGCTGGATACGGCCAAGAACAACCGCGACTACCTGTCCGATCCCCTCAAGGGTTTCCAGGCCAGCGGTGGCGACGGTCGCATCAGCCTCGACGACCTGGATGCCTTCGAGGCCAAGATGTCGGCCTACACCGTCCTTTTGCCCTACCTGGCCACCATAGATACCGCGGCCCAGGGTGACCTGTCCAAAGCCGACCTGTTCCTGTCCAAAGCCGATTTCGAGGCCATAACCGCCGATACCAGCCTGCCCCCTGCGGTGCGGGAGGCCGCGGCCACTGTCATCGCCCACGGTGCCTACCATCGCAAGGACGGTTTCGGTTGGGACGATGTGGGGTTCTGGGCCATGGAGGTCGCCGGGGTTCTGCCGGTGGTGGGCGAGATAGTTGACACCACCCGGGCCCTGTACGCGCTGTCGCAGGGTGACTGGCAGTCGGCCCTCATCTTCGCCGGGAGGGTGGCCATGCCCCTGGGAACGGGCAAGACGCTCACGGCGGCCCGGGTTCTGGTGGAGATGGGTCGTCGTCGGGCCCACAAGGAGATGGCGTACTTCACCGCCCGCGAGTCGGCCAAAAAGGCCAGCAATAGGATAAGTGAAAAGGTTCGCCAGAAAGTGGCCGAAAAAGCCAAGGACACCTACCAGGGCTGGCGGGACGACTCGGATAGCGACTTCAAGTACCCGCCCCTGCCATCTCAACCGTAGGGTGTGGAGTACCCGCTACCTCCAAACTTACCTGTGGGGGGCGTAGGAGGTCGTGGGGTCTCGTAGGGTGTCGTAGGGTATCGTCATGGTCTCGGAGTTGTTCGACCCCGATCTCTGGCAGGTGGTGGAGGGGTTGGATCTGACCGACGTGACCTACCACCGGGCCGTCGACCAGGCCACGGTGCGGATCGCTTTTGATCGGCCCGAGGTGCGAAACGCTTTTCGCCCCCACACGGTTGACGAGCTCCATCGGGCCCTGGACCACGCCCGCATGACCCCCGACGTGGGCACGGTGCTGTTGACCGGCAACGGGCCTTCCCCGGTGGACGGCGGTTGGGCGTTCAGCTCGGGGGGCGACCAGCGCATCCGGGGGGCCGATGGCTACCAGTACGCCAGCGGCGAGACCGGGGAAACGGTGGACAGCACCCGGACCGGGCGCCTGCACATCCTGGAAGTGCAACGGCTCATCCGGTTCATGCCCAAGGTGGTGATCGCGGTGGTGCCGGGGTGGGCAGCCGGTGGGGGCCACAGCCTGCACGTGGTGAGCGACATGACCCTGGCGTCGGCCGAGCATGCCAGGTTCAAGCAGACCGACGCCGACGTGGCCAGCTTCGACGGCGGCTTCGGCTCGGCCTACCTGGCCCGCCAAGTGGGCCAGAAGCGGGCCCGGGAGGTGTTCTTCGTGGGCCGGGCCTACACCGCGGTCGAGGCCTACGAGATGGGTATGGTCAACGCGGTGGTACCCCATGTTGAGCTGGAGCGAACCGCTCTGGAGTGGGCCGCGGCGGTGAACGCCAAGAGCCCCACCGCTCAGCGCATGCTCAAGTTCGCCTTCAATCTGATCGACGACGGGCTGGTGGGCCAGCAGTTGTTCGCCGGGGAGGCCACCCGCCTGGCCTACGGCACCGAAGAGGCCGCCGAGGGCCGGGACTCCTTCCTGGAGAAGCGCCCCGCCGATTTCTCACGGTTCCCGTACCACTTCTAGCCGGGGGTTACGGTTGGGGGCGGAGCATCATTAGGGTTCGGCCATGGCTGATTCCCTTGCTGCCGACCCGGCAACCGACCCGAGGTTCGCCCCGAGACCCGACCCGGTATCGCTGAGCGCGGCTCGAATGTTCGACCTATCGGGCCGGGTGGCGATCATCACCGGTGGGAGCCGGGGCATAGGGTTGTCCATTGCCCACGGCTTCGCCGCCCAGGGGGCCGGGGTGGTGGTGGCCAGCCGCAAGCCCGATGCCTGTAATCTGGCGGTGTCAGAGATAGCGCAAGCCGGGGGCGAGGCAATGGCCGTTCCCACCCACATGGGCGACCTCGACAGCATTGACCGGCTGGTGGAGGCCACGCTGGAGCGGTTCGGGCGGATCGACATCGTGGTGAACAACGCGGCCAACCCGCTGGGCGTGCCGATGACCGAAATAACCCCGCAGATCTGGGACAAGTCGTTCACCGTCAACCTGAGGGGGCCGTTCTTCTTGTTCCAGAGGTGCCTGCCGTCGCTGCTGGCCTCCGACCACGCCTCGGTCATCAACGTGATCTCGGTGGGTGCCTACATCCCGGCTGGCAACACCGCCATGTACTCGGCGGCCAAGGCCGCGCTGTTGTCATTCACCCGATCCATGGCCGGGGAGTACGGTCCCCAAGGGGTGCGGGTGAACGCCATAGCGCCGGGCACGGTTGACACCACCATGACCCGCAACACCGGCCCCGAGGCCATGGGCCGCATGGCCGATCTGAGCCACCTGGGTCGCATCGGCCACCCCGACGAGTTGGTGGGTGCCGCCCTGCTGCTGGCCTCCGACGCCGGCAGCTACATCACCGGCCAGTGCATCATCGTGGACGGCGGCTTCGTGCCTCCCCGGTAGGGGCTTGCGCCGGCCCGGTGACGATTGTAGCTGATCCAACCCCGGCCCGGAGGCGCTGCTCATCCGTCCAGTTGCTCGAGCAGGCCGGGCAAACCCAAGAGAGGTACAACCTGGCCCTGCCGGCGGCTCTGGTGGTCGGCACCCCCGTACACCACGGCCCGTGTGGTTATACCCGCCAGCACCTTTGAGACTCGATCCAGGGCGTCGAAGTGGTCGGAGGCAACGGTGGCCCCGGACTTGATCTCGATGGCTCCGATGCCGCCGGCATGCTCGTACAACAAATCGCACTCCAAACCCCGGGAATCCCGGAAGAACGACAAGTTGGATCGCCAACCCCGGTTGAAGCGATGCTTGAGAACCTCCAGAACAACCGTGTTCTCGAAAAGCAGCCCACGAAGCGGATGGGTGGCAAGCTGCTCCGAGTGCTCCACGCCGATCAGGTGGGCGGCCAATCCCACATCGTAGAAGTAGAGCTTTGGTGACTTGATCAGGCGCTTGCGGAGGTTGGCGAAAAACGGCGGCAGGCGGAATACCACGTAGCTTGCCTCCAACACAGTCATCCAGTGCTGCGCAGTGGTATGGGAAACCCCGGCATCTGCTCCCAGCGAGGACAGGTTGATTACCTGGCCTACCCGTCCGGCGCACAGCCGCACGAACCGCCCGAACCCGGCCAGGTTTCGGATCTCCCCGAGGCGGCGCACATCGCGCTCGACGTAGGTCTCGAAGTAATCGCCGAGCGCTTGGGACGGTTCAAGCCCCTGGTCGTGAATGCGGGGGTAGAAACCGGAGTACAGGATGTGGTCGACCTGGTTGCTCGCCCCCGTTCGGCTGCGCTCGGCCAGTGAGAACGGCAGCAGGCGAAGCAGCGCTGTGCGCCCCGCAAGTGTCTGGCCAATGGCTTCGGAGAGCCTGAACTGTTCACTACCGGTGAGAACGAAAAGGCCGTTCTGCTGTTTCTCATCAACCAGGACTTGAAGGTACGACAGCAGGTCGGGAACGCGTTGGATCTCATCCAAAACAGCCCCCTGGTCGAGCCGGCTGAGAAAGCCCACGGGGTCGGTTATTGCGAACTCCCGCTGGTTGGGAGCCTCCAGGTTCACGTATTCAAGAGACGGAAAGGTGGCCCGGCACAGAGTGGTCTTTCCCGACTGGCGCGGCCCGGTCACCGTAACCAGGGGATACTGCTCGAACAGCCTCAGCAGTACCGAGGTGATCTCGCGCTCGATCACCGCCCCAGACTACCCCTTATGTGTCAATTTGCAATTACTACTTGCACATTGTGCAACTCTGAGGGGATTCAGCCCACATTGAACAGGGCAGCGGCGTTGTCACGCATGATGAGGCGCTGCTCGGTGCCGGAACGGTTGGTGATGAGGTCGATGAAACGGTTGGGCTCGGCGATGCCCTCGGGGTGGGGATGGTCGGAGCCGAACAGCACCTGGGTGGCACCGATGCGATCCACCAGGGCCTCCACATCGTCCTCGGGATAGGGCGACACGTAGCAGCACCGCTTGAAGATCTCGCTGATACGCCCGGCGGGGCGCCCGGCGGGCCAGGGACCGAAGCGGGCCATGCCCTTCTTCTTGTCCAGCAGGGTGAGCAGGTAGTGCACCCAGTCGGAGCCGTTCTCGATACTCAAGAAGTTGAGATCGGGGAAGCGGGCGTGCATGTTGGCGTAGAGCAGCGTACCCAACGTCTCCATGATGGGACGGTCACCGTGGCAGAAGGCCCATTGAAAGGCCGACATCTCCCGCACGTTGGCTACCGGGTCCTCGCCCATGCGGGCGGCCAGATCGCCGTAGCGCAGGTCGGCAATGTGGAACGCCACCGGGATACGGGCCTCATTGAGCCGGGCCCAGAACGGGTCGTAGTAGGGATCGGCAATGGAGCGGCCCTCGCCTCCCCACGGGCAGGGGCGCAGATGCACGATGCGGGCTCCGGCTTCCAGCACCCGGTCGAGTTCGGCGATGGCGTGCTCCCGGTGCAAAAGCGACAGCAGCGGCGGGGCGAACAGCCGGTCATGGCCGGCATAACCCCAGTCGTCCTCCAGCCAGCGGTTGAAGGCCCGCAGGTTGGCGTAGGTCTGCTCGACATCACCCACCATGTACTCCTCCACCGACACCCCGAAGGTGGGCAACAAGATGGCCCACCCCACACCCTGGCGGTCGAGCAGCTCGAGGCGGGCATCGGGATGCTTGTAGGCCGCCAGCATGTTCTCGGCGGTGTAGGAGTCACCCCAACTCAGATCGGAGTTCTCCCGCTTGGCCCGTAACATCTCGTGCAGCGAACCGGGAGCGTTGGTTTTGTCGAACTTCACGTGCATGAAGTTGTAGGGGCGCTCCCCCACCTTCACCTCCCACTCCCCATCAGCCCCCCGAGCCGCGGTTATGGCCCGGTGGCGATAGCGCGACTCGATGTGACGGCTGAAGCAGTCCGGGGCCTCGTAGTAGTGATTGTCAGCATCAAAGGTGCGATAGCCCAGCTCAACCATGAAACGAGCCTAGTACCTATCGAGCATCCAAGTCATTCGTTAGACACGCGAACACGGTTGTAGAGAGTAGCAGCATAATTCAGAGCTTTGTGCAAAGTTGCAAGTCGAAGGTCTTGACTATGCAACTCTTTAAGAACAAGAGGACAGCCTGCTCCAGCAAGACAATTACCAATTTCAATGATCTGAGCAGGATTATCAATTTCCTCGTGTTCATAGCCAAGGTAGTGAAAGGCAGCAATTGCAAGAATATCACACAAAACATCTGGCATTTCCACACTTCGAGTGTCAACAAACTTGTCGCCCCACCTTGACGATGGTCCTTCAAGTGGGTTCAGATCCTCCGCTAACGCAGTAGCTAAAGAGAATCCCCAAAAGTCAAGCTGTCTACGAAACGGTGCCTTCTCCACGCTAGCACTCTGATGCATACGCACTAGACGATGTATTTCATCAGTCGAACTCTTAGGAAATCGCAGAGAATGAGTCTGTTGAGTCAAAATTTGACCAAAATAAGACATGAATACCTTTCAATTATCTCTCTTGGACCATCCGGGTGAACCTGCCTGCCCAACGCGCTCACAGATTGTACAGTACTGGCGTGGGCCACATGAACATATCAATGAAACACGCTGTTCTGTTGTCCAATTCAACACATCACCTCCGCTGCCTGCTTCAATCGCATCCCACTGACCAGTAAGAGTATAGGTAGCACCAGCATACTGGTCTACTATACCAACCTCTGACTGCGATTCAAGGTCGGAATTGGTGAGCAATAAAATGGGCTGCTTGGAGTTTTCCGAAGTAATACGTAAAGTATTACGCCGCACAACACCAGACATAAAGTTTAGTAATGAGTCGGCAATTAACGGGGCACGAGTTTGGGATTCAATACACAAAGCTAATACAAAAGACAAAGCCAATACTCGACGGGATGCTCCATTGATTTGCACTGGTGGCATCGAATGTTCATGATTATTCAAAGCAAATATTTCAAAATTATCGGTATTATCGTCAACACTTCGAACCCCCACTCGTGAAATCATACGTAATGTGGCTTTACTAGATTGGCTATCTGCTAACTCTTCATCAGAAACATTAGCAGCCATCTTTTGGAAAAGACGGTTCATTCGTTCCGAAAGCTCCTCTACTTGCTGACGTTCTATAGTAGAATAAGCATGGTCAATAACTTCAATAATATACTGAGACATATCTCTGGCAACTAGATGATCTTTTGCCTCACGTTTGTTACGTTGCCTTTGAGTAATAGTTTTTTGCATAGAAATAATTTTTTCTTCTAAAGTTTGTAGCTTATTATTATAGTTATATAAGTTTACTTTGCACGCATCAAGGAGCTTTTGAAGAGTACTCTTTTCATCTTTATACAACTGAATTCTTTCGGAATCAATGCCATTAATTTTCATTTCTATACTTCTTTCTTCTGTTTGTAAATTGCGCAATTCCTCATCAGATCTAGCAAGGCTAGCTAAACTATCTTCCCGTTGACTATTCCAGGTAGATTTTTCTATAGTGAAACTCAGTTTTTGTACAGAACTATATAAATGATCTAAAAAATTAGCTCGTTCAACTTTGGAACCTATCTCACTGATACTATGTCTCACTTTTTGTCCATATTCATTATCTTCAGACAAAACTTGCCCACAAACACAACGCCCAGATGTGAGCAAGCTTTTTACAAAAGGCAAGTGGGCAGCAGGGATTGCCCCTTCATCGTGCAATGGCTTGAGAAAATTATATACCTGGCCAATCAATGTTGATGCACAAGTTGCTAACAAATCCTCTGCCTCTAACGCTTGAGTTAGATTGGCCAAAGATTCTTTCCGTCCACTTATTAATTCATTCTGTTTTATTTTATTATTTTTCTTTGACAAAATAAGCTCATCATAGGAACCTAACTTAAGCACTTCCTTTTCCATATTCTCCTCTAACCTGACTAATTTGTCTGCTAACTCTGCCTCACGAACACGCTCTTCACTAATCTTTCTCTTTGTATCTTCCATACTTTCTTTAGCGTTATTCAAATCTTGATCAAGTTTGACCAGATCAACGTCACCTATTGCTTTAGTTGCCTTACTACTAAACTCTTGAGCTACTTTTTCAATTCGATCTCTAGCATTTTTGAAAATTTCTATGCCCAAAAGGCTTGTAACTGCTGCTGTAGTTTTATCGCGTACTTCTTGCTGTGAAACAATTTTATTTTCACTGCCTCCCACAAAATCAGTTACCTCATCGGTATCCATAATAAAAAAGTCTCTCAAGCTATAGGGTAAAAGTTGCTCTATTACAGCATCAGCACCCTTATCATGTGGCTCCCAATTCCCATCCATCTTTTTAACCATTAGTGTAATGCGTTCATCAATACGAAGAAAATTAGGCTCAGTATCTTTGCCGTCTTGCAGAATTTGGGTTTTGACAATTCTGTCTAGCCTGTAAAGATCGGTATCATTATCAGTCTCCGTGTAATATCGGCTTGTACCATCCGCTTCAAACTCTATTACTACACGAGTCTCGATACCTGCCGCATCTGGTCGCCACCAAGCTGGATGGATCGGAAACCGTGACCCAGGTTCAGGCAAAGCTCTGTCACCATACATACCCCAGTGCAGTGCCCTGAGGAATGTAGTCTTCCCCGACCCATTTTCGGCCCGTATAATAGTCAATGGGCGCTCTGAATCAGTAGAAGGCTCTACTACTAGATTATCAAACAACACAAAATTCTCGATTTCAATCCGTTGCAGCATAAGCATAATTATACTCCTAACGCTCAAGTGTTTGAATAGCTACTTGACTGATCATCCTAGCTACCTTCTGATTAATTGCATGTACTGGCTGAATGCGATTACGATCTACTAGGTCCACTATTTCCATAACTAAATCAACCAGCTCTTTTGAAGGCAGGCCATTTTCCGCAGACACACGCTTTGCCTCAGAAGTAATTTCAGTTAAGATCCGGTCATAATTGCTTACCATAGATTTCCTTTCGGGGTTGCAGGTGCGATCAGGTAATCGCCCTCGGATCTAAGTACAGGAGCTGCGGAGCGTTCTGGCCAGTAAGTATTTTTGATCAAGTCGAGGTGAGATAAAACACCATCTACTCCTGTGGCATTACGGGCATGGCTAGCAAATGTGTAAGCCCGTGATAGTTCGCTGCGCACGATCTTTTTAAGATCGTGGTCCGAACTGCCAGACTGATTGAAGAGTTCTACAGGTGGGAGCGCAATAAAATCATGGAGAACGGCCCAGGGTTTATCGGGATGACGGCGCAGAATACGGCCACGCCGTTGCACCCACTCCCTTTCCACTGTAGATGAAGCCACCAAAAAAGCTTCACGAATACTAGGGATATCCACCCCCTCATCAAGAACTTTCTTAGCTAGCAGCAATTGGTACCCACTCGCAGCAAATATCTCTAGTGTCTTGTTGAGTTGCTTAGTGTTGGCTGTTGTGTCCTGAGTTACCGGTGCCCAGCGCATCTCAAGTTTGGTTAGTGTTTCGGCAATGCTATTAAATTGCTCAGGGTTTTTTGCCGATGCGTAGACTAGGGCTTGTTTGATCGACCGTGGAAAACGGTGCTGAATAACTTGTGAAAGCAAAGGTATTTTTGAACTGGCTGTCTCTATGATACGCCGTCGCCTGATTAGCAAGCTGGTAAGGCCACCAGCATCATCCTCATCCTTTATTTTGAATGCTATTCGACGTATACGTTCAGTTAGAGATGCAAACTCTTCCAACTCATTGCCACCAAGAGTAGTAGCATGCACATAGTAGTCATAGGGCACGAGGCAGAAACCAATAGCTCTGCCAAGACCAAACTCATAGACCAGTGGTCCAAAGAAGTCAAATATTTCCTCAGTGCCATCAGGATCATATTGGCGTTCTGGTGTAGCCGACAGAGCAAGCCGCTGCTCAAAAAACTCTGGTTTATTGGCGAGGAAGCTAGCAGACCCAAGGGTGTGGGCCTCATCTCCTATCAGCATGGTGGCTATGGGTCGAGAGGCATTGCCGATGTAGCTAGCCAGCGTGTTTTGAAAGGCCCTATCACAAAGCAGATTGTTTGTGACTACAGCGATATGGGTACCTCCACCACTGAGAGACTGTAGCAGGTGGACTATAGCGGTATTTTTGTTATGTTCCAGGGTTGGTGTTACCGGATTGATACCAAAAGCACGGATTTCTTCGGCCCATTGTGTTATCAAGGGTACGGAGGGGGCCGAAACCACAATGAGCAGAGGGGTATCTCCAAGTCGTTGTTGCACCCTGGTGGCACAAATGAGAGCAGCAATGGTCTTGCCTCCCCCTGTGGCCATGGCAATAGTACCGCGTTTAGGATCAGGGCCAGACTCCCATGCCTCTACAGCTTCTCCTTGGTGGGCATAATCACCGCTTTGCCAATCAAGCCAATCGGGAATAGCCAACTTCGGACACTCGCTCTCAGTTCCGCGCGCCGCGAATCTTGCCTGTAACCTTTCGAGCGCTTCATGAGAGGTAGTGTGCCCCGATAATAATTTTGCTTCCCCAACAGCGCGATTGTAGTGCTCAGCACTCGGAGGTGAACCGGGTGCTGTCTTTATGATGTCGTCACGGAGGGCTTCGGGAAGATCCACTGTGTGCGCGATTCCCACACTGATACCCTGCTCCCAGTCGTCAAGTATTTCGATGCCGGTCAAAACTCGATGCCGTCCTTGTTCGTCCCAAGACACATCCACATCCATGTGCTCTACACCACCGCTCAATCCACGCCCGGTGGCGTTGGCCGACCCTCTCACCAACACCTGATGGGTACCGTCATCGAATAGCCAGATTTTGGGGTGGTAGTTGGAATCGGGTGCCGGCACGGCAATTTTCAAGCGAAGACTGCCAACCGCGACCATCCAGGACAAGCAGTCCAGAGCGTGACAACCAAGGGCCGTGGCATCCACCCGCCCTTCCACAAACACATCCGCCACCCGCTGAGCCGCCTCCTCGGCCGACATCGACCACCCCTCCTCAACTGCTTGCCGTTCTCCAGGAAAAAAGACCGGAGAAACTGTAAAGCAGATAGGAGCAACATTTGTCTTGTTCAGGTATTCAGCCAGACCGGGGGCCAAGCGTCCAATCCATCCCGCACTGAACCAGCCGAAAGCACCCCTTACCGATGTGGCAGATCTAAACCCAGGGATCAGCACCTGCGAACCTATTGGCGCTTCCGGAAGGCGATAAAGGCCGGGCCGAAGATCGACTTCCTGTGCAAGCAAAGTCATAACACCCGTCGCCGGTTCTTCATACGCTCGAGCATTTCTCTGGCCCGGTCCGGAACTTGATCATTGCTATTGCTCGGGTCAGCTCCGGGAGTATGCCGAAGCTCAGCGCTGTCATGATGGAATGCGATACTCCCCGAACCTTCCAGAACAAG
The DNA here is from genome assembly GCF_965202595.1 of Candidatus Poriferisocius sp. Taxonomy (GTDB): domain Bacteria; phylum Actinomycetota; class Acidimicrobiia; order Acidimicrobiales; family Bin134; genus Poriferisocius. The sequence goes on along the minus strand of NZ_OZ241836.1, from coordinate 369,169 downwards.
GAGTATTTGGTTGCCTTCTTGGGCATTAAGCAGGTTCAATGGAGCAGACAGGTAGCCCAAGTAAGCTCCTGTGGGTGATGTCAACGGCCAACTAACCGACACGGGAGCACAGCTCTCGGGAAATGATATGGGAACTCGCACTCCCCGCTCATCGGGTCCGCATCCTAGGGCTTTGGCAATTTCTGAAGGTAGGTCCGTCAAACTATAACCCTCAAAGTAACGGGCTTCAACTGTAAAACTCCAAAATAATCGACCGTCTGGGGTGTGACCATGAATTACATCTTCTAAGGGTCGAAGTTTGATTGAAGAAGTATCAGCAAGACTGACATATCCATCATTTATTTGAAAGCGGGGTGTCTTAGTGTATGTATGTACACTGGATTGGCTCACCTCAAATAACCGAGGGAGTTCTTCAAGCAAGCGCTCCAAACGAGTTGCTCCACCATCCTCATTGATGCGTTGGATTATTTCAGCAGAGATACCTTCGTATTCATCATCTATCCAATCTTTTAAACCCCAACGAGTTTTGTCAGCCCGACTAATACTTGATATATTTGAAAGTTGGCTTGATATGCGATCGGGATCTAATCCGATCAATTTTCCAATTTCTTTTTTTGTTGCTGGTCGTCCTATACTCAATAAGGCTGCCTTGACTAGAGCTTTCTGAGTGTTGCGAAGAGTCAAATAACCACAAACGCGACCAAAGCTACACTGAGCAATCAATTGATCCCAATGCAGTTCCCAAACCTCATCTGGCAGATGAGCCTTCAACTTGTACTCGTCTATTATGCCAACGTCATCAGCCAAAGATTTAGCTGCTTCAGTAATTACTGTAACTATCTCGCTGGCATTTTTACTTAGAAAAACCTCTCCTTTTAAAGTGTAATCAGAGTCCTCTATAAGCAGATAGCGTGCCATCTCTGTTATCACACGGTCCTCATCGCTGCTTTGTGTCTCTATAGGAAAAGTAGCTGAAATATATTTTTCAAACTCAACTCTGCTAGCAATTGGCCCAAGTTGAATGCGAAGGTCTTCTGTAAGTATGCTTATCCAGCAATTTATAGCTGCACCTGTTTCGGACGGGTGGTTTAAGCGACTTTTGACTTGAGTTTCAAGTTGGCGAATACGTTCCCGTGTGACGTTAGCTTCTTCTCCTACTTCTTCAAGCGTCAATGGCTCTGAACATAGTATACGCTTTTTGAGGATGATGCTATCACGTGAATCTAATGATTTCAGCGTAACTCTGAAGGCCTCAATTATTTTTTTGCTAATTGAAAGCTCTCCAACCAGGTCAGAAATTGTAATTTCTTCAAGTCGGTCAACCATTACTAATGATTTTGCTAACTCCCCTAAATTACTGTCTAATGCCTCAAAAAAAGTTTTGCTGTTGTAAATCTTACTGGAAGCTAGCAAAAGTTTTTCAAACAAACAAATAGTAGAGTTCCACAAAACCTTTTGGGGGTCTAGAGGTTTTTCAGTAGTGCTAGAAGGAGGCTGGAAGTTACCCTCTAATCCAGAAGCTGTAGCAGTAACACTTGGTAAGTCAAAATATTTATTTACTAAAGCTACCTCAATAATACACATCAGATCCAAAAGTGACGTTAAACCAAAATTATTTAATTTCAATAGATCATTAACTGTAATTTCCTGAGCTTGACTAATTTCTTTTGAATACAGAGCCCTAAAGATACAGTTTCGTGTCCTTACTTTTAATGGCAAATCAAGCAATTTGATGATGTTACTGCCAGCAGGAACGACTGACATATTACTAGGTGGAGTTGAGTTTTTATACATAAACTCAACTAAAGCACTAAACTCCTCTTTATTCAAAGGTACTTCACGATGTTGCCAGATACTTTCAAGATCACCAAGTACTTGATATTTCTTGGATGGTGTGCCGATCTTTTGCAGTGATGATGGAAGAGGCCTAGAACCTAGTGTCTCGAAATACCATTTAGGCAAGATTGGGGTGGGAGGGCTTCCCCAAGGTGCGGGCTGCCGATTTACTTCAAGCCGGGTCATAGTGCACACACCGTGCAAGGGATTGTGTCATCTTCTTCATCCAGCACTTCGGCTAGGGCATCAATCAATGGAAGGTTGGGCTGAATCCGGGCTGTACGAGCAATCGCTGCCTCCTGCCTCTCGAGTATTTCCGCGCGCCGGGCACGCAGTTGAACAAGTGTTTCTCCTCCAGACCACGTATATTGACGGCCCTGCATAGCTTGCTCGCCAAAGTCAGCATCTCCGTTGACACCGGCATCTTTCAGCACTTTTTGTTCGATGGCAACGGCTCGTTCAAACAAGTCTGGATGTCGATCCGCAAGGCCAATCCATTCGGCTTTGCGCTGGTAGAAGCAGAAGTAACAGCCCGACCTGGTTCGCCACTCGTAGTAAGCAGGCAAGCCAATACCGGCATCTCCAAGTATCCGCATCACTCCGGCATGGTCGATGCCATCTTCTACAAAGGGGAAGCGGCTTTCGATGTTTGGCTTGGTTGAAACGTAGCCCTTGCGATTGGCCTCGTCGGAGCGGATGGCCACATAAGAGATTGTTTTATCGTTACCGATCCATTTTTCCAGTGGTTTGATCTTCATGTTCTTGGTGCACCAGCGCATTTGTGGGGATGGCAGCGCTCCCCGGAACATCTCGAACCAATGGTCGAAGCCTCTATCGGCGTTCAGCCTGGTGATGTGCTTGCCGAGGATCACTTCTAGTCGGGTCAGAAACTCGTAGGTTTCCGGCAACTCTGCCCCCGTGTCGCAAAAGAAGTACTCCATCTGGGGTACCTGGTCTTTCAAGTACACTGCGAGAGCACTGGAGTCTTTGCCTCCCGATATTCCGCATATGTGCCGTGTTGTGCAACTTCCTGAAATCACCGGATCACTCATCGCAGACACCCTCCAGAACTTGCTCGCCGAGTAACCCCAGCAACACCTGCCGGGCTTGCTCGCCGGAACCGATCCACTGCTCTACCTTGGCGAGAGCCTCATCCACCACTGCTGAAAATTGGAGGCGGTGACAAGGTTTGATGTTCACCAGCCTGGCGTGCTCTCGACCATCCGGGCGGGTCACTGTGACCCTGAGTTGAGCACTCGCCCCCGATGTGCCCCCAGCACTCCCATTTCGTTCAAACGGGGTTCGCATATCATCGGGCGAATTCCCGACAACGGTGGGACCGGAGTATAGGGCTACCAATCGTTCCAGCGCGGCCACCTGCTCTGGGAGAACGCGGCGAAAACGCTGAGCATCCTCATCGGTCCACTCGGATGGGGACTTCTGTGCCACCACTGTGGCCACAGTCTTGATCCAGGATAAATCGCTATCTGCCCCGGCATTCGCAACGGCCAGTACGAACGGGCGAGCTGTCTTGTTCAAAGCGTCGACATCTACCGCGCCAGCGCGATCAACCATGGCTTGCCGGTCGGCCCCTCCGCTGGATGAGATAAGCAGGTCTAGCGCCCCAAACATCAAGCGCTCCCCGGCAGCTTCAAGCGTGTCAATGGCTGAGGCAATGCGAGAGGCAAGATTTTCGGCATGCTGATATTCGGCTCCGGTGCTGGGTACGGGCGGGAGACCCAGGGCTTTGGGAAGTGAATCAAAAAGTAGGTCATCGGGCTCAACCGCTTGAAGCAACGCATCCCTCACCGCCTGAACCTCCGGTGTCAAGTCACGGGTCTGCTGGGTGAACTTGTCAAGTTTGCGTGCTCGGGAAACAAGATTGGCAACCACCGATAGTACATTCGAGACCCGCAGATCAGCTTTTGCCACCCCGTCTCGGCGGGCTCCCCCAGTAATTATCCCGAGCTTCGAGGCAACAACTGCCAACGCGTGCCAGCGTGCCCCGTTTGCGCTGGCGAAGTGCTTGATCTCGAAGAATCCGGGGTTCTTCGTCATTCGCTCAGCCATATCTGCGGTGAGCCTCGGCTTGAAGGTACCATGCTCGTAGATGGCTATGGTCTCCTTGCCGGCTAGCAGCCCGGCCACCACAACTACCGGCACTACTCCTGCTTTCATCCCGATCGGTGGGGATTGAAGCGCAGCGTTGATATCGCTGAGGCTCACCCTTCGCCCCTTCGCCCGTTCAAATTCAGCTTCCAAAGCATTCCAGGCGGGAAGCATCTTGCGAGCCGCACCATGGCCGCGTGGAGCCATGAATACCATCTCTCCCATGCCTTTTTCCTCGAGGTGTAGACGGGTGTGAGCCAGGGCTGCCTTGTACATAGCAACCTCCGGACCGTTCCCTTTCAGGCCCAACTGCCGCTCCGAGGGATGCTCCACCATCGCTTCGATCAAATCGCGCCGAGCCTTGACCCCCTGCGAGGTGAGGCTGGTCCGGTTCAACATCTCGTTCGGCACGCCCGGTGTTTCAGGGTAAGCATGGTCACATGCTTCCGACAGCACCGAACTGCCACGGCCAGCCTGTAACTCGATCTCTCTGTCACCTGTAAGCAAGAACCAACGGCACGAGCCACTGCTGAAAGCAGCAAACATGGCTTGGCCGAAAACGAGGTGCGCCGCTGCCAGCCGCTCGCCAATTTCGTGCCGGGCCACCCAGTCAGATTTCACTGCCGGATTAGAAAGCACCATGTCCAGCGATACCAGCTCCCGGGCCGAATCAGCGACCCTGCCCATTTCACGAGAGTTTGGAATGGCCGTCACGGTCGGTTTGGCAACCCCAACAGGCAAATTGGACATAACCGGTGGCTGTTCACCGTCCACCACCAGTAGCACTTGGCCGTCATAGGGCGAGAAAACGTCCAGTATTTCGGCCTTTTCAGCGCAACTTGCAAACCGCTGGCAAAAGACTCGGAGGCAGTCATGCATAGCGCTGTGACGAGCCGCAACAACCGGTAGAGGGTCCGGCATGGAGGCCATCACCTCGAATACCCCTAGTTGTTGCACTTGCTTGCGGGCCTCGTCCAGCAATAGCCGGATATCCACATCCGTGCCCTGCCATATGCGGTACTCGTCGGCGAATGCCCTGAAGGTGATCAGTCCTGAGCCTTCCAACTCGCCAAGGGTTTCGGGTGATCCGGGTTCCAGGTACTCAATGATCTGTTCCGAGGCCCGAATCGTTCCCGATGTGGATATCAAGTTCAACATGGCCACTGCTTTGGCCACACGCAATTGATCGTTGGACAAGCCGTAAGAGTCACGCATCCGGGTGGCGATCTCCACCCACCTGCTGTTGGAAGCAACCGTCATCGACGACAAGCTGCCGTCACCCACAAAGTAGTCATAGACCGCATCCAGGCCTACCATTGGCAGTGCTCCTCGAGCTGGCAGAGCGGTGGAAGCCAGAAAACCGTTGCTGCCGGCAATACCCTGCCCGGTCAAGAACGAGAAGAGTGTTCTCTCGTGCTGCCCGTACCGCCTGCACAATTCCGAGAGCACCAGCGCGGTAATCGGGTGCAAAGGCCAGCAGGCAGCCACAGCAGCAGGATCGGATAAATCTCCGACTCCCAGAGACCGCATGGTCTGGGCATGAGAACGAGCCCACCGCAATACGCGACCTCGCAACTGCTCATTGTTGATATTGAAAACCGAGCCGATGAGCGCCCGGGTCTGCGCCGGAGACTCCACATAAGCGATGTCCTCAAACCGTCCTTGAACCTTTGACCACTCCCTGCGCTTGGGAGCATCCACCGTTTGCAGGTAGTCATCGAACGATTGATGCTGGAGAGTGAAAATGAAGATCGGCAGGCCCTGGCCCTGCCCTAACTCTGCAAGCTGCTGGAGCAAGTAGGGGTCGGTACTCGAGGAGGATGACCCATCAGTAACCGCTTCCAGGTTCTTGCCAAACTCGTCGAGCAGAAGCAGCAATGGCCTATCAGAGGACAAGCAGCGAGCTATCTCCAATACAGCAGCGGGTGAAGGGCCTGTGCGACGGGGGTTGTGAACCGCTTCGGCGGCATCCTGGATCGCATCTTGAAGCACAGCGGATGCCCCGAACACCGAAACTGGGGGGATCCCTCCATAGCTTCGGCAGACCGCCGACTTCAAACCCTTTAAAACGGTGTGGGCCAGCGGCTCGCGTTGAGCCGTCACCAAGCCCCGATGGAATCCGTGACGGGTGGTTTCATGATTTCTGTGAACCTGCCGAATTTGCTCCACAAGATCGGGGGCAGATTCGAGAACGCTCAATGCTGCGTCGCGTAAACTTCTACCACCCCCCCCCCCCCCCCGGCCCAAAGGCAGCATCGAGCAAGAGAGCGAGCGAAGACTTCCCTGACCCGTAAGGACCCGTAATCGACCAAGCCCCGCCCGCAGGGCCAGAAAGTGCGGTGGAGGTAAAACGCTGGACAACATCCACAACCCGGGCAGTGGCTATGTAACCCTCAAGAGGCTCAGTTCGGGACGCGTCTCGCTCCAGATTGGCCGACCGGGCAAAACGACCGACAACAGTCACGTGGTCGGCCAGCACGGTCACGTGAAAACCCCTATGGTCGTCTGCAATTCGTCAAACGGCGCACTCGTGGAATCAAAACCAGGCACATAGTACTCGGTCAAAATATTGCGAGCCAGTTCCGATGGGTTGGACTTCCAGGCCAGTTGGGCGACTCCAGCAGGCGAGGTCAGCGTCAACTGGCCGTCAGCAAGAAGGTTCACCGCAGGTGCGAGAGCATCAGCTAGCTCCGTTTCGGAAAGTCGAAACGCCCGACCGGGAGCTCCCGGTTCATCGGCCATCCGGCTCAAAAGAACCGTCTTGGCCCGCGGTTCAACCTGCGCGACGAAGTCGAGGATCGCATATGCGACAACGGCCGGCGGCAGCGAGGCTTTGACACCGAGCACGAACCGGTGCTTTCCCGTTGCCGGCGATCGTCCGATCAGCCCCAGCTCGCGCAGGGGGCAATCCAGGAGATCATCAATGCTGCTACGGGCAGTCCGTTCGGCAGGAGCGTAGGTACGCAAGAGCACGTTCACGTCCTTGCGGAGCGAGGAAAGGTGCGGCGGCTCCCAACCGGCAGCCGCACCAATTTTTCCCGCGCAGGCCAACTCTAATTCTTCAACATCGAACTCCACTGTGTTGAATTCGTTGAACGCGACCCACCATACGGGTAAATAGCAGCGGGGGGCCAACAACTTCCAATGCAACAGCCATAGGGTGGCCGGGTCTTCCATGTAGGGATCCCAGCCTTTTTCGGGGCCGAACAGCAGCTCACCGAACGGCGTGGGAGTGACTCCAGGAGCCCTTTTCCTGAGAGGGTCGGGATGGTCCTGGATCAGCTTCGCGGCCATACCCCAGAACCGGATGGATTTCACCATGTTCTTCCCCACACCCAACTCAACTGTGGCGTTGGGGGCAGAAAAAATCTCGGAACTGTGAGAGGCAGCTTCGAACGCTTTTCGGAACCACCCATACCGGGGATGGAACGTCTCATGCCTGGCAAATACGGGCTTGGCAGCATCGGCGAGACGCATCAGCCGATCCCGCCCGTCAAATCCCTGATGCGCTCCACGGCCTCAACGGTTTGGGCAATCGCCAACTCCACCTCTCCGGCGGTCGTGAATCGTCCAAGACTGAAGCGTACCGACTCGAACGCCTCATCCTGCGACAGTCCCATGGCCAGCAACACCCGCGAGGGCTCGACTGTGCCGCTGCTGCAAGCCGACCCCGTGGAAACCGCTACCGGGTCGATATTGGATACCAACGCCTCTGCGTCAACACCGGCGAAACGCAGGTTTGCCGTGTTGGGCAGTCGCCTAGCTGCGTCACCGTTCTCGTACACCCCGACCAAACCTGCCCTTAGCCCTTCCACCAATCGATTCCTGAACGCTTCCACCCGAACCGATTCCTGGGCGCTCTCCTGCAAGGCCAAAGACGCAGCAGCACCAAACCCGGCAATGCCGGCCACGTTGAGAGAACCCGACCGGAGCCCACGTTCGTGGCCTCCACCGTGAATAACGGGCTGCAAGCGGCCTAGCGCATGGCGTGTCCCGACCAGCGCACCAACCCCTGCCAGCCCGCAGATCTTGTGGCTGCTGAAAGCCAGAAGATCAACATCCAACTCCGTCATCGACAGCGGCAGCCGACCAACCATCTGCGTGGCATCGCAGTGAAACAGAGCCCCGACACCATGGGCTAGGTCTGCCACATCTGCAATCGGGTTCAACACCCCCGTCTCGCTGTTCGCAGCCATGACCGACACAACGGCTACATCGGTACCCAAATATGATTCCAGCTCATCAAGGTCGAGATATCCCCCCCTCGTCACCCCGACCACATCCAGCTTCGCCCGACCCTGGACATGCAGCCAGCGGGCGGACTCGGCCACCGAAGCGTGTTCCACCGCCGATATCACGATCCGGTTCCGCTCTGGGGATGCCTCTTCCGCTAGCCCGATCAGGGCGAGATTGTTCGCTTCCGTAGCTCCGGCGCAAAACACCACCCCGGACGAAGAAGCGTCCACCAAAGCAGCCACCTGCTGTCGAGCTGTGCCTACAAGTGCGGCCTGCCGTCGTCCGAAGCGGTGGGCTGAAGATGCGTTACCCACACAGTGGGCCAGTACCGGCATCATGGCTTCGGCCACCCTCGGATCGAGAGGTGCAGAAGCGTTGTAGTCGAGATAGACCTCGTTCACCCCGTCTCCTCAGCCATAATCGGTCAATCGCACCACTGGAGCACCAGCAGCTTCAAAAGTAGTACAAGCACTCACCAGATGTTGCCATATCCCTGTGACAGTTGGTCGTCTCCTCCGTCCGGCTGACCCTCGAGAACTCACCGGAGGACGAGCAGGTCGATGGTTAGGGCGACGGCGAAGTGGAGGGCGGCACCGAGATAGATCGAGCCGGTGCGGAGGCTGAGGAAGCCGAGCACGATGCCGGCCACTATGGAGCCCAGGGCCTCGGCCAGCGGCTTGGTGAGATGGATCATCACGTAGGGGATCAGCGCCACGAACACAGCCATGGGGCCGAAGCGGCGGGCCAGGCCGTGGACCAGCACGCCGCGGAAGAAGAACTCCAGAGCCAGGAACTGCCCGGCGTACACCGCCTCCCAAATGTAGAAGCGGGGCCAGAAGCTCACACCGGGGGGTGGCTCGTAGAACGGGTAGGTGTCCTGGAACTCGCCGTTGAGGCCGGCCGCGACCACCAACGGCAGCAGCGCCAGGTAGAGCCCCAGGTACAGGGGGGCGTGGTGGCGAAGTTCGGGGCCGGCTCGCAGGCCCAGGTCACGCAGGCGGGTTCGCAGCACGAAGCGGGCCACCAGCACGGCGGGCACCACGTACACCACCCATCGGAACAGCCCCCAATACATCCGGCTGTTGAAAGGGGCGTGGTCGGAACGGTTCAGGGCCCGGTCGAACCGGTCGGCCAACCCGTCGAGGGCCAAGCTGTCGAGGGTGGTGGTGAGCCAACCGGTGGTGCTGGACAGCCCGCCGTAGCGGATGGCAATAACCACACCGATGGCCAGCAGGATCAGAACCACCGCGTCGCGATCCAACTCACCCGGTGCGGGAGCAACCACCCGCGCCCGCTCAGTAAACCCGCTCACCGCACCGGGGCCATTGCGCAACAATCCCGTTCATCACATGAGCCATAGCGCAACCGGCATCTCCCCCATCTCCGGGGAAGGGAATCCCGCTCACCGCACCCGCATCACGGGGTGAGGTACCACCCGCCGGAGACGTTGATGACCTGGCCGGTGATATGTGCCGACTCGTCGCTGCACAAAAAGGCGATGGTGCGGGATACGTCCTCGGGCTCGGCGTGGCGGCGCAGAGGGGTCTGTTCCCGGAACGACTCGTAGTGCTCGAACTGGGCGTCCACCCACTTGGACCTCACCAGACCGGGGGCCACCGCGTTGACCCGGATGTTGTGCGGCCCACCCTCGATGGCCACCCCCCGGGTCACCTCCTGAAGACCGGCCTTGGCCGCTGAGTAAGGCCCCTCCCGGCCATTGCCCCCCAGGTAGGCGGCCACCGAAGTCACGTTGACGATACGACCCCACCGCTGGTCCCGCATCGCCCCGATGGTTCGCCGGATCAGCCACCAAGCGGCTGTGAGATCAACCGCGATCACACGGTCCCAGTCCTCGGGCCGGTAGTCGAAGATGCTGCCCTGCACATTGATCGCCGCGCTGTTGACCAGGATGTCCACCGAGCCCATCTCGGAATACACCCGGTCCATGGTCCCGGCCATCACCTGCCGGTCTGCGATGTCGGCCACTGCGGCCATCACCGGCACGTCGTAGGTACCCCGCAGGGCCTCGACGGTCTCATGGGTACGGCGATGGTGGTTGTCCAGTACCACGATGCCGGCCCCGTAGGAGGCCAGCGTCCGGCAGGTGGTCGAGCCAATGGCCGCCCCCGCCGCCCCGGTCACCAGCGCCACCCGCCCGGCAAACTCTCCCTCGCTCGGCATGGGGCGATGCTAGGCTACCCGGCAAAGAAGCGAGAGCGGAGTGACCACGGTTTTGCGGGCACGCTATTTGATAGGTTGTCACAAGTCTGCATATAAAGTCTGCATATAATGGTGATATCCCCCCAGTCGCTTAGGTGGCTGGGCGAAGGCCCGCTTTTGGCGGGCCTTCGAGTTTTACCAACCCTCGGGCTTGCGAATGGTCCCCCGAGAGTCGTGCATTACGGTTGGGGCTTATATCTGAAAGTGGCGTAACCTAGTCACTCAGTGTTTTTGAAGAGGGCGGCGGGCATAGTGTCAGGTCAGCGAACTAGATAGGCCCTCGGTGGTGGCGGGCCGTTGGGTGGCTCAGGCCTTGTATCGTCTCGAAGTTTGCGAAGCATCGGCCCGGCCGCGTTGCTCTTCCCAGTGGGCAGCGGTGGTGAAAGCCTCTCAAACAGGCAGGAACGGGTTTGTAACGGTGTCTGGCCTCTCAGCGGGCTGGGGGGAGGGGGGGGGCTGGTCATTTGGTGGCCCCAGGTAGCGTTCAGCGGCGGCTCTCGGCAGTTTCACTTGACAGGCACCCAGCCCCGGCCCTATCGTCCCCAGCGTTCATAGGAGTATCGCTGGGGTTTCAACCTCGCGGTCAGGATCAAAAGGCGTTATGGGGTTCATCTCATGGCTCCCTTCGGCCCTGACCGCGACGCTCCTATGGACAGAAGCTCAACGCCAGTCTGAAGGGGGCCACCAAATGATGGGATCGCCACAAACGGCTACGGTTGGCCCCATGACCACCCCAACCGAACCCACCACCCCCGACCCGGACAACACCCCGATGACCCCGACCGGGGGCCTATCCCCAGGCAAGTGAAGCCCACTACTGAGATCACCAAACGCAGCAGATGGCAAAACCGGCGACTTGCAAAGTTTTTATTGGTAGTCGCTGGATTTGGTGTTTACTATCTTGTCCTTTTTCCTCTGTTATACATAATTGACATTTGGGTAGACATTTCTAGTAATAGCTTTGTAATTTCGATGGGAATATCTGTTGTGTTTATCATTGTGGTAGAACGTATAAGAGCAAGGTGGTTATCGTGAAAAGACTGTTGGTATTTGTTGTTGCTGGGTTGTTGGCTTCGGTTACTCCTAATGCGTTGGGGCTTATATCTGAAAGTGGCGTAACCTAGTCACTCAGTGTTTTTGAAGAGGGCGGCGGCTAATTCTTCAGAGGTTCCCTCGAAGGTGAACACCTCGTCAGGGTCGTAGAGGTGTTCCAGCTCTTCTGGCAGTTCATCGGGTGACATGATGAGTCTTATATTTTTTGTATATTCTTGTAAAGTTTGGTGAGATTGCTCATAGCGATTCTGAACTTGGTGCCATGATCCCGTATAGCTGAAGATTCCGGGCTTTGGTATCGTGCATCTAAGTCGATGGCAATGTCTCCGTTGGCTACCATGTCTGGAAACTTCCTCAGGTATGGATCACTGTATGCGGTCGCTGGTCCAAAAGCTGCTTTCTGCCCACTCTTCGTCGCATTGACCAGCAAAAGCCTACGAAGTTTATAACTGAACGCTGTCATAAGATCATCATAGCTCCAAGACGAGTACGCCACCCTGGGGTTGTCATTGATATTGAACAACGTCACTCTGTTCATGCTGTGGCTTGTGTCCGCAAAGAAGCCCTGACTGTTTGGGGCACCTCCATAGACAGTGTTTCGATATGTAATGGGTTTACTCATATCACCATTCGGATAATAACTGTAATCAGATTCAAGTATGCAGCTCATATTTGGTGTGCCTGTTTTGTGAAATAGGGTTAACAGTGTCCCTTGTCCTGTGTGGGTCTTTATTTCCCACCTGCCTTCGTCGGGAGTGTCGGAATTGCCGCCGTCCACATCCAAAAGCTCTTCCAAGAGTTTCCCCACACCACCTGTCCCACCATGTTTTTCTCCGAGTTCCCAGTATCCTGTCTGTGTGATCTCCTTGACTCTGGCGAAGAACTCTGCGTCTGTCATCGCAGAGCCTTCTTGGGCTCGGATTCGGTCCAATCAGATATTCGCTCTTCTGCCATAGCGATATAGGCGCTGGAAATGTCGATTCCGACCCAGGCAACGTTGTTAGCGATGGCTGCCAGTGCCGTTGTACCACTCCCCATGAACGGGTCCAGCACAACGAAATCATCCCCATCCCCATCCCCCCCCCACAGACCGAACACAGCGATCTGCTAAATCGACTGGGAACGGCGCGGGATGTTCGTTCTTGAACTCCTGGTGGAACCTCCAAACACACCCCACAGCATTAGCTTTCGGGGCCAGTTTGAACTCCGGTTTTGGAATCAGGTAGATGACCTCGTAGTTTGGCAGGAAGTACCCAGGATTGAAGTTAATTCCGCTGATCTCCAAACAGTCACCCTGATGTATCCGACCCAACCATGGGTCAATTAAGTCCCTGGAAGCCGCCTGGCGCTGTGGTCTCACCCCGTGACCGCATCCTTTCGCCTCCTGGCTCGCACTCCGTTGGTGGTTAGCTGCGGGTAGGTCAGCCGTTTGCCGTCCATGTTGCGCACCAGTTTTGCCATCTGGTCGATGGTGTCCAACCCACGCGTGTTGTGACGGTGCTGGAACTCCGCTACGTACCGGCCCAAATGTTCAGGTGATATATGGTGGTAGGTGCCCTGGTAGCCGCGTTTGAGCAGCGCCCAAAACGATTCCAGCCCGTTGGTGTGGGCCATCCCGTCAACCCACCGGCCTGTCGAATGCGTCACCGAGTGGTGCTGGTACCCTGCCCTGGTCAACGGCAGGTAGCCGGGGGCCTCATCGGTGAACACCATCGCCCCCGTTTCAGTGTGCTCTGCCACCATGCCTGTCAAGGTAGCAGCTTTGGTGTCGGGCACAACACCTGTGGCGACCCTGCCCGTTGTCCGCTCCCTCACACCAGCGACGATAGCCTTCCCTGCTGGGCCGCCTGCGGCTTTCATCCGCTTGTGCTGATGCTTGTTGTGTTCCAGCCCGCCCACATAGGTCTCATCAGCTTCCACCGCACCAGAGAAAAGGAAGTCCTCAGCGTCGTCCATCGCCTCTCGTAGGCGGTGTAGTAGGAACCACGCTGTTTTCTGTCCGATCCCCAGGTCGCGGTGAAGTTTCATGCTGGACACCCCTTTGAGACTGGTCATCACGATGTAGATGGAGAACACCCACGTCTGATAACCCAGCTTGGAACTCCCCATCACCGTCCCTGTTCGCACGCTGAACTTCTTCCCGCACCCCTTTTCGCGGCAGCGGAACGGCATCGTGCGGTGCTTCGCCCCCAGCTGCACGTTCACCGACCCGCACGACACGTACGACACGCACGACACGCACGACACGCACTCCACCCGGTTGGGCCAGCGCCGTTTCACCAGCCAACGCTCAGCAGCCCTGTCAGTGGGGAACGTCCGCAAAAGCTCAACGAGGGTGATCCCCTTCCGCTCAGCCCGACCCGGTGCCCGCTTCTTGGTTCTGCTCATACCAACACAGTACCGACACCAGGTGACAGTTCACCTGCTTCCCCAGGTCAGACCCACTTTACGCCACTTTCAGATATAAGCCCCAGACTTTTAAGGGACAATCTGAAACTCGACAGCATGGCAATTGAACGACACGAGTGGACCAGTACGCACGCGATTCCAGATATACTTTCAGAACTCATTGATCGAATAAATCCTACCACTGGAGTTGATCCGGTCTATCCAAATGACAGGTGGATGGATGCGATCACAAAATCTGCTGAACAATTAAGTAAGCTGCACTGCTTTCTTTCCGGTTCTACAGAATACAGCCCAGACGGGACAGGAGATTTATCTCCAGGAGCAAGAGGCTTCTCCATGGAAAAAGATGCCGAACAATTCCAGTTCCACGCCCATGTCGATGGTCATATAATAGACGCTATTCATAAACAAAACCTAAGCGGAGATAATGAACAGCTATGGATCGACACTATGCGGGAAGTCCGGCAAATAGCCATAGATGAGGTTATAGGCGATCTCTCAACACACGCTCTTTATGCTGGGGATGGAGTAGAGAGTTACTCTGAAATAAGGATAGATGAATGGTCTGTTGACAGTGACAACGAATACGTCAATTTGTCTCTCAGCATTGATCTGCCACTTGGGTGGATACCTTCCCCTAATGAAGCAGATTTCGACTGGACACCAGACAATTATTTCAAAGATTTTTCTCCTATTAGGCAAGTATTGCAATTAGATGAGGCCCATAAATACAGCATCGAACTGCAACCCAGTTTGATGCATCTCCCAGTCGATGAACACGAGGAAGGTGGAGTTTATCCTCAAGTTGCTCTCACAGTATCTGGTTCCTATCCTCTAAGATAGCTGTGCGATTATTCACCCAGCAGCATCCAAAGCGTCTCTCAGACGAGATGATCCAACTTCAAGATTTTTTCCTGTCGTCACCCATATCTACCTTCGACAGCCATATCATGTGGATAACGAGTGGACACAGAAACCTTAACGCTAGGTGTAACATAAGGGTCTTTTAGATAGGCCAAATCAGGAGTTAGTTGCATCCTTAGATCATAATGATCTGTTAGACTGGTGGACCGCATGATTGGCTTATGATTGGTGAACCAGTTCTTATTATAGTGTTCGATAAGTGTAGACCATTTAGCCTTATCAATGAACTCATAATATGCCTGATTCTGTACAGGATCGGAAGAAAAGCCAAGTATAGGGAACTTGTCAGAGATACTAACGTAGATACCATCCAGTTCAACCTTCAACTCATCCAAACAAACATTGTGATACTCAGCACCTAAACTGTCTACGATTTCTTCGCTCAACAGTCTTTCCCACTCCGTTATGATATTACACCACACTGCTTCTTTATCTTCCAAGTGTTCGCTCACATCTTCTGGTGATCGAGACTGATTTTGTTTTTGGATAGCCTCTTCTACTATCTCTTGAGCAATCAAATCCAAGCTGTCCCGAAAATAGGTTTTATCAACACCATTACTCGTCGTCTTCCCTCCAGCTAACCGATCAATTTCCCAACTTATATGCTTCCGGTCAGCACCTGAAAACACATCAAGCACTTCTAAAATGTAACGAAGCCTTATAGTCATAGCTTCTTGCATTTTCCCAGGACTCATCAACACAGGAAGAACAGTTGTCGGCAAATGATCTATACCTATTTGCTTCCGCAAATCATCTATCATTGATGGCACATGGTTTTCTCCTAAACAAAATTCGGATCGCAAATCACTCAAACAGTTCAGTTCGGCCAACTCTTCAGACGAACCCTACTGTTCGGTTCCCGTCAACGTCGCCGCCAAATCAACCGTACCAACGGACGGCGTATCTCCACGCGTCCGTATCTTGTGCTCATCCACGAATTTGCCTTGACTATCCCTACGCTGGCCTGCGGCCTGTTTTTTCTTTCGGAGCTGATCGTTCCTCATGATCTCAGCTTAACCGTTGCCCCAATTGGAGAGCAACCGTTGAGCAGAGATCGTTTCGCTGCCATTCACAGGACGATCATGTAGGCTTCTCC
The DNA here is from genome assembly GCF_965202595.1 of Candidatus Poriferisocius sp. Taxonomy (GTDB): domain Bacteria; phylum Actinomycetota; class Acidimicrobiia; order Acidimicrobiales; family Bin134; genus Poriferisocius. Next base: position 353,286 of record NZ_OZ241836.1, on the reverse strand, counting down.
TCGCGGACGTGTTTTGTTTTCGTCTTTCCACTTACCGGCCTGCGGGTGCCCTTTCGGATACCGCAACTGCCGTTTCGCCTGGTCGGACTGCCTCGCCCTGTCCATGTGGCTAATCTTATAGGATCACCGAAATTTGGACGGAGTACCCCCCCCCCCTTGCCCTCTTCCTTGCGCCGCTCATACCAGCACCCTACCGACACCGGGTGACGGTTCACCTGTTTCCCCAGGTCAAACCCACTTTACGCCACTTTCGGACATAAGCCCCTTACGGTTGGCAACTGAGCCTGGGCAAGCTTTTGCTGCGGCACCTGCTTGTAAAACAGACATTTGAGCTCTAGAAGCTTGCGGGACCGACGTTTACGTAGATGCGGATTGATTATGCCCACCTTGATCCCTAGCTCCGACTGAGCAACATGGATGGCTTGGGCCAAATCCGAATCATTACTGATAACCACTGCAATGTCACAACTTTTTTTGAAAGCATCCAGCAGGAGGTAAGTGGCCAGGTTAACATCGGAGCCCTTCTCCTCGTTCCTAACTACTTGAACGGTTGGCGATTCTCCAACCTTAGGGTCTGCCCTCGGTAAGCTAACCTTTTGACTCACGAAATGCCCGAAGTGGATCTCAACAAGAGGCAGCGTGGCGATAGCTCGTAGATAAGTTTCTTGGCGACTAGCCTGCTGAAGATCATCTGGACGGGCAGTTACTCTAGCTGTGAAGTAACGAATCTTGACTAGTTGATCATCTGGCAACATTAGCTGACATAGCGCCTCAAGATCGAGCCACTTGTGCCGTGTCCCTTTAACGGCACCGTAATAGAAGTTAAACCCGTCAATGTAAACAATCGTCTGCGGATGTCTGCCGGTCTCGGCCGAGAAACTCTCTGACACTGTTTCGCCTAACAAATTCCGTTGGTAGGGGGAGATGGTAGCTACCTGGTTGGGGAGCGGGCGTGGCGTTTGGCGGCGGCGGCGGCGGTCATGGCCTCGTCGAAGCTGGTGAAGGCGGGGAGGTCGGCATCGAGGCAGGTTTGGCGGATGCGGGTGACGGTCTCGGGCGGAGCGCAGTCGAGGTTTCGGAGCACGATGGACAGGCGGGTGCGGGGCCAGTTGCCGGTGGCGGTAGCGGTGGTTTCGATGATGGGGAATAGCCTGTCGATACCACCCCCGGCGTAGCTGAAGAAGGCCTGAACGTTGGAATGCAGCACCACATCGGGGTAGACCTGGGCCCCCAGGATGGGGTCGAGGGCCCGCACCAGGACATCGGGTTCGGAAACGGGCCCAAAGCCGATCTCAATGGGGTTGCGGACGCTGGTGCCGATGCCGTATCCGAGGTCCTTGAGCGCCTGCTGGCCCTGCTCGCAAACCGTGGTGGTGACCAGACCGGCCCGGTCGGCGGCATCGGTACCCAGAACGGACGCTCCCCCGCCCACCCCCAGCACCAGGGTGTCGAGGGCCCCACCGGCCGGGGTATCGGCCCAGCGCTGGAGGTAGGCGACCGCCGCCAGCAACTCCTCCACGGTGGCAACGATGCTGGCCCCCGAAGAGGCACCGATGGCATCCCAGATCCGATGGTCGGCCGCCAGGGCCCCGGTGTGGGACAGGGCCGCCCCCCCGCCCTGGTCGGTACGACCCCCCACCAGGATCACCACCGGTTTGCTGCCCCGGGCCGCATCAAGAGCATCGGTGAGCCGGTGTCCATCACGGGGATCCTCCACGTACATGCCGATTATGGAGGTGTCGGGGTCATCCACCAACCACTCCAGCAACTCCCCGGGGGTGACATCGATGCTGTTGCCGACGGTGCACAGCTTGGTGTAGCGGATGCCCCTAACCGCGCCACCCTTGACCATGTCACCGGCCAGCCCGCCGCTCTGGGAGATCATGGCCACCCGGCCCCCCTCCATCGGGGGGTTGCGCAGAAAGGTCTGGCGACCGGCCGGGGCGTAGACCCCCAAGCAGTTGGGGCCGAGCACCCGCACCCCCGAGGCCCGGGCGGCCGCCACCAGCTCCCCCTCCAGGTCGGCCCCCTCGGGACCGGCCTCCCGGAACCCGCCGCTGATGATGTGGGCGAACCGGGCCCTGCCGGCTGCCCCCCGCACCAGGTCGGCACAGGCCGCCGCCGGTACTGCGCCGACCACGTAGTCCACATCGCCGTCGATATCGGCCACTGATCGCACCGCGGGCACACCATCGACCTCCGTGGCGGTGGGGTGAACGGCCCACAGCGTGCCCGGTCCCCAACCCAGCTCCTTGTAGGCAGCCAGGAAGGTGTTGGCGAACCCGGCCCCGCTGGTGGAAGCCCCGGCCACCGCGATGCCCCGGGGGGCAAACAGCGGCCCGAAGTCGGTTCTGGGCGGCTCGGGAGGCGGGGGCGCGGGCGGGTTGCGGGTAATGAGCCGGGCATCCACCGCAATGGCCCCCTCGGGGGTGGCGATGACCGGGTTGCATTCCAGCTCGACCAGGTGGCCACCCAGGCGGTCGGCGACCCCACCCGGCCCGGCGATGGCCAGCAGCAGCTCGACCACCGCTTCGACATCCACGGGGGGGCGGCCCCGGAACCCCGCCAGCAGCTCAGCCCCCCTGAAGCCCGCCACCATGGCCTCGGCATCGGCCCGGGATACGGGGGCCAGTCGCAGCACCACCTCGTCCAGCACCTCGGCGAGGATGCCCCCCAGGCCGAGGGCGGCCACCGGGCCGAACGGGGGCCGATCCACCACCCCGACCAGAAGCTCCACCCCGGCATCGGCCTGCTCCTCAACCAGGAACCCGTCGATCCTCCCCCCGGACTCGGTCACCGCCATCGCCATCCGGGCCGCCTCGTAGTTCAGCTCGTAGGCCTCAACCCCCAAGCGCACCGCGCCCACATCGCTCTTGTGAACCAGGCTGCCGCCGAAACCCTTGAGCACCAGCGGGCCGGCCAGCCCGTGGGTTGTGGCCAGATCGGCCAGCACCGAGGGGTTGGCCACCGTATCGGCGAAGGTCGCCACCACCCCCCGGGGAACGACCACCCCGGCATCGGCCAGAATGGCCTTGACCTCAGGCTCGGCGACAACCACAGGCTCGACGACAACCTCAGGCTCGGCGACGATCACCGGGCCACCATCTTGCCCAATCCCTCTCACCCCAGGCGGGTGAAGACCCGGCGGGCGGTGCCGCCCAGCAAGTTGGTCCGGGCCTCGTCGCCCAAACCCACCTCGGGGAGTTGGGTCAGGCTGTGGCGGTGCCCGACGGTGGGGAAACCGGTTCCCCACAGGCACTTGCGCCGACCGGCACCGTTCATGAACGCCACCAGCTCGACCGACCAGTACCGGGGCGGGTACACCGAGGTGCCCAGGTACACGTTGGGGAACTTGAGGGCCATGGCCATGCACTCGGTCACCCACGGCCAGCCGGTATGGGACAGCACGAACCGGACCCGGGGAAAGTACAGCGCGGGGCGGTCGATGCCGATGGGCACCCCGCACTCGCTGCCCATGAGCCCCCCCGAGGTTCCGGCCTGCATCACGAAGGGCACGTCCCGGCTCGCGCACAGGGCGTAGTAGGGGTAGTAGTCGGCGTGGTCGAAACGGCGATCAAAGCTGTGGGTATGGGTGTGCAGGCCCACGCACCACGGCTGATCCAGCATGGCGGCGGCCTCGTCCACCCCGGCCATGCCCGTGCGGGGATCGACCGACCACTGGCCCCAGAAGCGACCGGGGTGGATGCCGGTCAACCGGTCCAGATCCCGGGGCTGGGCGGCGAACAGCTCGAAGTCGGTGGGCTCGGTATGGGCCGGATGGTGGGTAACGGGCAGGATCACCGCGGCAATGCCCAGCTCATCCATGCGGGTAACCATGGTGTCGGCATCGCAGAAGGAGTCGGTGCCGCCGGCGCGGACCTTCACCGAGACACCGGTGGCCTCCAAAGCGGCGTTCCACACGGCGGCCTGCTCGGGGAAGAAGCGGTTGCACCAGTAGTCGATCGCCCCGCCTGCCGGAACCCCCGACCCGGAACCCGCCGGAACCGAGCCGGTCATGGTCGCTCGTCCCGGAAACGCACCAGCTTGGCCGCGGAACCCATCCCGGTGAAGGTGTCCAGCTCACCGGGGCCCACCATCTCGACGGTCATCCGCACCCCCATGGCCTCCTTGATGCGGCTCTCCACCCGCTCGGCCACCGCCCCGAACTGCTCGGGCGGGGTGTCTCCGGCCACCATCACGATCATCTCGTCCCGGTCGCCGGCCCGCACCGCCCGGCAGAAGAAGTCCCCGGTCGCGCCGGGCACGTCGCTGATCACCTCACCGATGGCCTCGGGCCACACGTTGACACCCCGCAACTTGACCATGTTGTCACCCCGCCCGGCGAACGGACCCATGCGCCGCAGCCACGAACCACACTCGCACCGCCCCGGCGGGTACAAGAACGACAGGTCCATGATGTTGTAGCGGAACTGGGGCGATCCGGTCTTGTAGATCTCGGTGATTACCAGTGCTCCCGGGGTGCCGTCGGGCACCGGCTCACCGGTCTGCGCATCCACGACCTGGACCACGAAGCAGTCCTCGAGGATGTGGAGCTGACCGTTGCGCCGGGGACACCCGATGGCCACGTTCTGCACCTCGTGGAACCCGTAGTTCTGGACCGGGGCGACCCCCCAAACCTCCTCGACCCGCTCGCCGTTGCCGATATGGCCGCCGGGCAGGGCCCGAATGTTGAAGTCGGTTCTGGGGTCGAGACCCATCTCCACCGCGGTCTCGGCCATCTTCAGCATGTAGTCGCCGGTGGTCAGTATGGCCGACGCTTGGTACTCGTGAGCCAACTGAACCTGCTTGCGGGTGGAGGTCACGTTGCCGGTACCGGTGGTGATGACCACGCAGTTGAGCCACCGGTAGAGGGCCTCGTCGAAGGCATGGGCCCCGTTGTGGGTGGAGTAGGCCCAGGCGTTGATCACCACATCGCCAGGGCGTACCCCCTCGGCGTACAGGGCCCGGGCCATGGTGATGGCTCCCACCTCCCGATCCCAGGCGGTGTAGAGGGTGGGCCGGGACCGCCCGGTGGTGCCCCCCGATACGTACAGGCGCATGGGCTCGTGGCGGGCATCGGTTAACCCCACACCCTGGTAGTCGCCCAGCGGGGGGTGCTCGGCTATGGATGCCCGGATGTCGTCCACCGTGTAGGTCGGGGCCCGCCCCAGGTCGTCCAGGGTGCGGAGCTGGTCGGGATGGAAACCCGCCGCCTCCCACCGCCGGCGGAAGAACGGCACCCGCCAGGCCCGGTGGGCCCGGTCCTGGAGGCGCAGGAGCTGCTTGCGGGCAATGGTGTCGGGATCCTCGTAGAAGGTGGTCTCGAAGTACTCCGGGGGTGGGGGGAACAGGCGCTGGATGGCATCGTAGTCCAGCTCGTGCGGGCGGCGCATCCCCGTGCTCATGGCCCTGCACGGTACCCGCTGCTCAATACCGCTGCTGTTTCGGCGCGCCCGATGTCGGGCGGGCATTACCCTGGGGTCGTGAGGATCATCTCGGCGGATTGCCACATAAACGAACCGCCCCACGTGTTCGAGCGGGTGCCCGAGGAGTACAAGGACCGCATCCCCCGGATGATGCCCGCGCCCGATGGGGGCGACGGGTGGTCGTTCGACGGCGGCCCTCCCAAGCGCAGCTTCGGCATAGAGGCCATGGCCGGTCGGTCGAAGGACAACTACAAGCTCTCGGGCATGAAGTTCGAGGAGATCATGCCGGGCAACTACGACGGTGCCGCCCACTGCGCCGACATGGACATCGACGGGGTGTGGGGGTCGGTGGTGTACCCGGCCAATTCCATCTTCACCTACCTGGAGCCCGACCGGGGTCTGGCGGTGGCCTGCATGCGGTCGTACAACGACTGGGTGCTGGACGAGTTCCAGGGCGCGGCCCCCGATCGGCTGCGGGGCCTGCCCATGCTTCCCACCGACGACGGCATGGACATCACCCTGGCCGAGGTGGATCGGGTGGTGGAGAAGGGGGCAGGGGGGCTGTTCATCCCCGGTATGCCGTCGCGGCCCTACAACGACCCCTACTACGAGCCGCTGTGGAAGGCGTGCTCGGATCTGGACGTGCCGATCACCTTCCACCGCACCTTCGGGGGCCGGCCGCCCGACTCCGACTGGGACGAGCTGGTGGAGCAGAACGTGTCGGTTCCCGGCATCGTGAACCGGTTCTTCAGCGCGGTGCGCCCCCTCACCTACATGATCTTCGCCGGCATCTTCGACCGCCATCCGAATCTCAAGGTGGTGGCCGCCGAGGTGAACTACGGCTGGGTGCCGTTCTGGTACCAGACCATGGACGACGAGTACCGCACCCAGGCCGCCTGGTCCGACTCGCCCCTGGAGCATGAGCCCAGCAGCTACCTGGGTAACAACGTGTTCGTCACCGGCCTCGACGACCGCAACGGCCACCTGCAAATGGCCGGCGGCAACCGGACCCTGGTGGGCATGTCCATGTGGTCGTCCGACTACCCCCACTCGGTGACCCTGTGGCCCGACAGCCAGGAGATCATCGCCGATCTGGTCAGGGGGATGGATCCCGCCGACACAGAAAAGGTCCTTTACGCCAACGCCGCCCGGGTCTACAAGTTCAACTGAAAGTTCAACTGATCCCCCGGGAGGGGGAGGGAGGGGGCGGGGCGCTACCTGTACGAGTACCTGTACGAGTGCGAGCTACACGGGTTGCTACTGGTGGCGGCGATCCTCGAAACCCTCGGGGAGGTCAATGGGGGGATCGGGGAGCTTGGTGATGTTGCGGGACACCAGGAGGGTGTCGAAACCCTCGGGGTCGGCGGCCCAGGAGGCGGCATCGCCCATCATCACCTCGAACAGCTCCACCCCGTCGGGGCCGGCGATCAGCGGGCCGAGCGCGGCACCATGGGGCAGCTCGATATGGGTGCCGGTCGGGCAGTGGACATCACCGCACATCATGTCGCCGCTCAGCACGTAGATGACCTGGGGGGAGTGGTGGCCGTGGCGGTGGACGATCATGCCCGGGTCCCAGCGGGCCCACATGGACAGGTACGACCCGTCGGGGCCACCGAATGTGAACCATTTCTCCCACACCGACTTCTGCCCGTCGGGGTGCATCTGGGTGCGGACCTGCTGAAGCTTCAGATCCTCGTCGTCCAGATGGCGGAAGATGGGCACCCGGCCTGGAACCTCATGGGGCGATGCCATCGCTCATCCCACCCGGGCGGGCTCTGCGGGGGTGTATGCCGAGGGGTCGTAGGTGTAGGTGGTGGCCTCTATGAACTCATCCGGCAGGTAGCCGTCGGGGAACCGGTACAGGTCGATGGCGTTGTCCCACAGGATCTTGCGCTTGGACTCGTCGGACACCTTGGGCAGATCCAGGAACGACTGCACCGCCAGCGGGTACTTGGAGTCGGGGTGGGGGTAGTCGCTCTCCCACACGATCTTGCCGTCGCCCAGCTCCTCGATCACGTGGTACACCAGGTACTCGTCGGGCTCCACCGAAATGAAGCAGTTGTCCCGGAAGTACTCCTGGGGCGATTTGGTGAGCCCCGGTTTCTCGTAGTCCCCCGCCAGCTCGATGTGCTCCTCGATGCGCCACAACCACCACGGGAGCCAGGCGCAGTTGGCCTCCATGTAGGCCACCCGCAAACGGGGGAACCGCTCGAACACGCCGTTGGCAATCATCGACAGCATGGCCATCTGTGCCTCATGGGGATGGCACACGGTGTGCCATTCGGTGAAGGTCTCGAACCGGTCGGCACCGGCCGACACCCCGTTGTGACCCATGAAATCATGAGTGGCGAAAGCACAATTCAGGTCCTGGAGCAGCTCGTACATGGGATCGTAGAAGCGGTCGCCCAGCATTCGGAGGTTGAACATGTTGGGTCGGGCGAAGAAGCATCGGGTGCCCAGGTGGTCGTAGGCGTACTGGATCTCCTCCACCGCCCGGCGCACGTCGTTGAGCGGCACCGGCCCCGAGGCGATGACCCGCCCGCCCGAGGTGTCCCGCATCTCCTGGCCCCAGCGGTTGTAGGCCCGGCACATGGCGGCTTGAAGCTCGGGGTCGATGCCCTCGGACCACAGGTCGTAGCCGGGGCCGTAGATCACCATGAAGTCCATGCCGTCCAGCGGCATGGCTGCCGCCACCGCATCGCCGGGAAAGCCGTTGTCAACCACGGCCCTGCCGTACTTGGCCCGCATGTTGTCGTAAGTCCAATCCACAGCCTCCATGAAATCACCGAAGATGGTGACCCGACTCTGGGTGTAGCGGCCATCCACGGTGGCGGGCCGGAAAGCCTCCCGCCCGGGAACCTCCTTCCAACCCACCCGGTGCTGGAACCTGCTGTCCAGAAAACGCTCCCAGATGTCCTTGGGCTCCACCACATGCCCGTCGGCATCAAAAACCTTGTACCCGTTCCGCATAGTGGATCAAGACTAGATCAACCGGTGGGAGGGTGGTAACAGGCGACTTGCTGCACAGCTCTGACCCAGCGGGATTCGGTGCGGGGCGGGCAGGGAGCACCCAGCGTCACCCACGAAACCAGCTTGCCGTCGTGGGGATGGTCGCAGGGCACCGGGACGATGGTGGCGATACCGATCCAGAAGCAGTCCCCGGGCTCGGGGCGCGACCGGGACACCGGGGCCGGCGGGGAGATCGAACCGGCCGGGCCGGGATCGTCGGTGTTCGAAGTGGCCACCAGGATAAGGGCAATGGCGGCGGCCACCATTGCGGCCACCGCCAGACCGATCCACCGCCGGCGGATGCCGATCATCTCAAGCGGCACCCAAGGTTCAGATGGGCCATCCGCAGGGTGGTCCCCGGCAGGGCGACCCCCGGCGGGACGACCCCCGGAGGGACGGGGGTTGCTCACCGGTCCGGAGCTGCGACCCGGGCGGGGTGAACCCGAAGCCGGGGGCACGCTCGCAGGGCGCGACAAAGTCCGGTCGTATTCTGCTCGGGACCGGGGATCCCCAAGGGTCTGCCACGCCCGGTTGATCGCCCGCATCCGTTCGGGATCCCCCGACGGCCGGTCGGGGTGCCAGCGACGAGCCTGGCGGAGGTAGGCGCGTCGAACGGTGTCGGGCTCAGCCCCGGGAGCAACGCCCAGAACCTCGTAGTGGGACCGCTCCGGCATCAGCCCCTTTCTAAGGGCGGCGCGGATAGGTGCGATATGGTCTCGTATTTGGGTTGGATGGTTGGGATCGGGCTGCTGTCATGCTTCCTATCCGCGTGGATCCTCAGTTCAGTATCGCCAATTGCCGAACTTACCCGGTCAGGGATGCCACCAGAGCGTTGAGCGGCCACAGGTCGGGAATCTCCACCGGGCGAGGAGCCGGAGGCAGGATGGCGTAAGCCTCCTCTCCGGGATAGACCAGGTTGTACTCCGAGCGGGCCAGGCGCTCAATCTCCTCCGGCTGGGACAACGCTTTCAGCCGGGCCCGAAGGGCGGCGTTCTCGTCTTGGAGCCCGGCCAGCTCAGCCCGAGCGTCAGCAGTGGCCGACCTCTGGGCCATATAAGTTCGGGTGGGTAACACGGCGTAGGAAATCAACACCACGACAATAAGCATCAGCCCCAGCGGGATGACCATACGGCGCAACCCGCTCACAACCCTAACCTCGACGGCCCCAGGGCCGACCCGCCCCGGTAGGCAGCGGCCTCGCCCAACTCCTCCTCTATGCGCAGGAGCCGGTTGTACTTGGCCACCCGGTCGCTGCGGGCCGGGGCTCCGCTCTTTATCTGACCACAGTTGGTGGCCACGGCCAGATCGGCGATGGTGGCATCCTCGGTCTCACCCGAGCGGTGCGAGATAACCGAGGTGTAGCCGGAGGCGGTGGCCCGCTCAACCGCCTCCAGGGTTTGGGTGAGCGTGCCCACCTGGTTGACCTTGACCAGAACAGAGTTGGCCACCCCCGATTCGATGCCCCGAACAAGACGCTCGGTGCTGGTCACGAACAGGTCGTCACCCACCAGTTGAACCCTCCCCCCCAGGGCCCTGGTGAGCAGGGCCCAGCCGTCCCAGTCGTCCTCGGCCATCCCGTCCTCCACGGACACGACGGGATAGGAATCGCACAGCTCGGTCAGGTAGGCAACCATCCCGGCGGAGTCCAGGGACCGGCCCTCCCCGGCCAGGCGATACTCGCCCCCCCGGTAGAACTCGGTGGAGGCCACATCGAGGGCCAGAGCCATGTCGGACCCCGGTTTCAGCCCGGCAGCCTCGATGGCATCCACCAGCACGGCCACCGCGGCCTCGTTGGAGGCCAGATCGGGCGCGAACCCCCCCTCGTCGCCGATGCCGGCCGACAACTCCCGCTCCCCCAGCAGCCGGCGCAGGCAATGGTAGGTCTCGGCCCCCCAGCGCAGAGCCTCACCGAACGAGGCAGCCCCCACAGGTACCACCATGAACTCCTGGAGATCTATGTTGTTGGCCGCATGGGCCCCGCCGTTGAGCACGTTCATCATGGGTACGGGCAGCAAATGGGCGTTGGCCCCGCCGACATAGCGGTACAGCGGCAGGCCGCAGTCGGCGGCCGCGGCATGGGCCACGGCCAGGGAAACCCCCAGGACTGCGTTGGCCCCCAGGCGGCCGAGCCCATCGGTGCCATCCAGGTCGATCATCGTCCGGTCCAGGCCCCGCTGGTCGTGGGTGTCCATCCCGACCACGGCATCGGCGATCTCCCCGTTCACCGAGGCCACTGCGCCGGCCACCCCCAGACCCAGATACCGATCACCGCCGTCGCGCCTCTCCACCGCCTCGTGGCTTCCGGTGGACGCTCCCGAAGGCACGATGGCCCGGCCGGTTGCACCCGACGTGGCCATAACCTCAACCTCAACGGTAGGGTTACCCCTGGAGTCGAGCACTTCTCGACCGGAGATGCGGGTAATAGCGCTCAAAATTTCGAGTCTTTCAGGATCATCCACCCATCGTTTGTTGCTGATGTGACTGGAGCTGTAAAAATAGACGATCCGGTGCCGTCAGGCCAGGGTTACCCGCAAATTAATTATGCGGAGTGATTACGGGGAAGAAATTTCGTGGTCTCTTATCTGCTCACCGAAGAAATTTCGTGGGCTCTTATCTGCTCACCGACGGTGTTGACCAGAGCCCGAAGTTCCGACTCGGCATCCAGACCGTTCTGCTGGGCGACCCGCACGGCATCGTAGAGGCAACCGGCCACCGTGGTGGTGTCCACATCGGGTATCACCCCCACCGAGCGGGCCTTGTGGATCACCTTGTCAGCCAGCAACAGCGCGGGCAACCCCGGGGGGATGCCGTCCATCACCGAGGACCTGCCCTTCTGCTCCCGCTTTATGGCCTCCCAGTTGACGGAAACCTCGCCGATGTCATCGTCGCCACCATCCGCTCCGATCCCGGCTCGGCCCGAGGGTCCGAACACATGGGGATGGCGGGACCTGAGCTTGTCGTGGATGCCCTGGGCCACATCGGCCAGGGTGAACCGCCCGGCCTCGGCGGCCAGAAGCGAGTGGAACACGATCTGGTAGAGAAGATCCCCCAGCTCCTCCTCCAGCTCCTCATAACCCGACGAGCTGCCGGGGTCCACCCTGTCGAGGGCCTCCAGAACCTCGTAGGTCTCCTCAAGCAGGTGACCCCGCAACGACTTATGGGTCTGCTCGCGATCCCAGGGGCAGCGTTGCCGCAGCTCCCCGGCCAGATCCACGAACCGGGCCACCTCCCGGGCTATGGGCGCTCCCAGCTCGGCCACGTACAGGGAGGTGAGGTGATCGGGCACCACCGCGTGATCCAGGTCGGCCCACGCCACCTCGTAAACCCTCTCGCCGGGCAGACCCAGACGCTGGAGGACGACAACCCGCGGGGCAGGCCCCCCGGCCCCCGACCGGTCCAGTGCCTCCAGTGCGGCCAGCTTGATGTTGCTCAACACATTGGGGGTGTCGCATTGAGCCACCAGCAGCGGCCCCCGCTCCCCGGCGGCGTCCACCGCGAACCGGTGCCCGTCCACCAGGCGCACCCCGGCAACCAGGGGATCGATACCGACACGGTCCCACACCAGATCAACGAACGACAGGCCGGGCAGCACCTCCAGTTCCACCCCGGTCCCGCCCCGCAGGAGTTCCACGGTACGCTCGGCCACCAGCGGCGAGCCGGGCACGGCATAGAGCACGTCGCCGGCCGCAGCCTCGCGGAGCAACCGGTCCACGATTGCCGGGTATACCTCATCGAGCGACGAAGCCCGGTCGTAGACGTAGTCGAACGACTCCACCGGCTCCAGCGCCACCACTGCGGGGTGGAGCCGGGTCCGGACGAAGCGGCGGCTCACCCCCTCGATGGCGTCGCGCACCGCGGCGGTGATGAACTCGGGTCCAGCCGGCCCAAGGCCGGCAACGATCACCCTTCCCATGCCATCCACACCATCCCTGCAATCACCCTGCCCATGCCATCCAGACCATCCATGTAATCACCCTTCCCATGCCATCCACACCATCCATGTAATCAACATGCTGCTGCTGCTGCCGGTTCGTCGGTGGGAACAAGATCGCGCAGAGCAGCCATGATCGTCTCGACAGCGGCGGCGGCCGACTCCAGCGGTAGAACCAGCAACCCCGAGGAATCCTGGTAGGTGGCCCGGGAATACAATCGCTCCAGGCGAACCCGGCGGCTGGCCAGAAGCTGCACCGGGTTCAGCCGGGCCACCCACTTCGGGCCGCCAAATCCGGGACCCTTGGCCACCGTCACCTCCCGCACCCCGGTTCGTATGCACTCACACCGAAGCCGGGCCACGTCCAGCAAGGTTAGAGCGACGTCGGGGACGGGGCCGTAGCGATCGACCCACTCGGCTTCCACATCATCCACCTCCTCGGGGGCACGAACCGCGGCCACCCGCCGGTAGGCCTCCAACCTCAACTCCTCCTTGGGTATGTAGTCGGCGGGGATGCCCGCTCCCACCGGAAGGTCGATGTTGATCTCCACCGGCTCGGGCGGGGTCTCGCCCTTCAGCTCGGCCACCGCCTCGGTGACCAGTTGGCAGTAGAGGTCGTAGCCCACCGCCGCTATGTGGCCCGACTGGCCGGTACCCAACATGTTGCCCGCTCCCCTGATCTCGAGGTCGCGCATGGCGATCTTGAACCCCGATCCCAGTTCGGTGGCCTCCCCGATGGTTTTGAGCCTTTCGTAGGCCTCCTCGGTGAGCGTCCGCCCCTCGGGGGTGAACAGGTAGGCGTAGGCCCGGGCCCCGGCCCGTCCCACCCGACCCCGGAGCTGGTGGAGCTGGCCCAACCCCAAAAGGTCGGCCCGGTCCACCACCAGGGTGTTCACGGTGGGCATGTCTATACCCGACTCGATGATCGTGGTGCACACCAGCACGTCGTAGGCGTGCTCCCAGAAATCGATGACCACCTGCTCCAGGGTGCCCTCGTCCATCTGCCCGTGGGCCACCGCGATGCGGGCCTCGGGCACCAGTTCCCGCAGGTCGGCGGCCACATGGTCGATATCGGCCACCCGGTTGTGAACGAAGAACACCTGACCCTCCCGCAGCAGTTCCCGCCGGATGGCTTCGGCCACCGGACGCTCGTCGTAGGACCCCACATAGGTCAGGATGGGTCGGCGGTCGGCGGGCGGAGTGTGCAGCAGGGTGAGGTCCCTGATGCCCGTGAGGCTCATCTCCAGCGTCCGGGGAATGGGCGTGGCGGTGAGGGTGACCACATCCACATCGGCCCTGATGGATTTGATGGCCTCCTTGTGGCCGACCCCGAAACGCTGCTCCTCGTCCACCACCAGCAGGCCCAGGGACTTGAAGGTTATGTCGTCGGACAGCAGGCGGTGGGTGCCGATAACCACGTCCACCGAACCGTCGGCCAGCCCGGCCACCACCTTGCGGGCCTGCTTGGGGGACAGGAACCGGCTCAGCACCTCAACCCTCACGGGATAGCCGGCAAACCGCTCACCGAAGGTCTGGTAGTGCTGCTGAGCCAGCAGGGTGGTGGGCACCAGAACCGCGACCTGAGCGCCATCCTGGACGGCCTTGAACACGGCGCGAATGGCCACTTCGGTCTTCCCGAAACCAACATCGCCGCATATCAGGCGGTCCATGGGCACCGACCGCTCCATATCGGCCTTGACCTCCACAATGGCCTTGCGCTGATCGGGGGTGAGCCGGTAGGCGAAAGCCGACTCCATCTCCGCCTGCCACGGGGTGTCGGGGGAGAACGCCCGGCCGGGGGTGGTGACCCGGCGCTGGTAGAGCTCCACCAGTTCCCTGGCGATCTCGCTGACCGCGGATCGCACCCCACTCTTGGTTCGCTGCCAGTCGGCACCCCCCATCCTGCTCAGGGGCGGGGTCTCCCCCCCGGAGTAGCGGTGCACGTTGTCCACCTGGTCGCTGGGCACGTACAGCTTGTCGCCACCCCGGTATTCCAGCAGCAGGTAATCACGGCTCACCCCGGCAACGGCCCTGCTCACCATGCCGTTGTAGCGGCCCACGCCGTGGCGGCGGTGAACCACGTAATCCCCCGCAGCCAGGTCGTCCAGGGCTCGAGCCGACGACTGCCGGGGGCGGCTGCGCCGGTGGGCCCGGCGGCGACCGGTGAGATCGGCCTCGCTCAGCACAGCCAGGCGGCACTCGGGCAGCACGAAACCCCGTTGAACGGGAGCAACCACCACGCAGCCCCCCGGAAGGGACGAACCCCCGGAATCGATACCCCCCGGAACAGACGAACCCCCGGAATCGATACCCCCCGAAACGGACGAACCCCCGGGGGCGACGACCGGGAGATCCACACCATGGTCACGCAGCAGGGCGGTGACCCGGCCGACGGATCCGATCCCGTCGGCCGCCACCACCACCCGGTACCCTTCGGCCAGCAGGCGGGCAACCCGGTCAACCGGAGCGGAGGGATCACCGATGGTCGAGGGCCAACCCCCGACGGCCACCACCGGGTTGGACGGCTCAGCCGGGGCGGCGGTCATGGTCCATACCGGTGACGGGCAGGCGGCCAGCAAGCGGTCGTAACCGGCATGCAGGCGGGGGAACTCCTCGCCGGTCGCCCCCCAGGTTTGGGCCAGCGCACCGGCCAGGTCGGCCTCCTCGGCTGCGATGTCGTCGGCCCGGCTCCGCAACCGCCCGGGCTCGAGCAGCACCACCAGGGCTTCGGGACCGAGGCAATCGGTGATAATCCGGTCGGCATCGGTCAGCCACGGCAACCACGACTCCATGCCGTCGAAGAACTGACCCTCGGCCAATCGCTCCCACTGCTCACGACCCCAGGGGCGGGAGGCAACGAGCTGGTGCGCAACCGACCGGAGGGCCGGGGAGGGTCTTACCTCCCGGGCGGGGAAAATCTCCACCTCGTCCACCGAGCCGGTGGAACGCTGATCGACCACCGAGAACTCCGCCAACCGATCCACTTCGTCGCCCCACAAGTCGATACGTACCGGGTCGTCGGCCGTGGAGGGAAACACATCCACGATGGAGCCCCGCACCGCGAACACCCCCCGGTGCTCCACCTGCACATCGCGGCGATAACCCCGGGCCGACAATTCGGCGATGAGCCGGCTCAGGTCGATGCGGTCGCCCTGGACCACGGTGATCGGAGCAACATCATCGGCATCGGGCACTGGACGCTGAAGCAGAGCCCGGATGGGGGCCACCAGCACCGGCGGGCACCGGGCTTGATCGCCAAGCTGCCAGATGGCTTGGCAGCGGCGACCCATGGTCTCCACCCCGGGGCTGACCCGCTCGAACGGCAGGGTCTCCCACGCGGGGAACAGCGCAGCACCACCGTCCAGCATCACCGATAGATCGGCAACCAGACGCTCGGCATCGGTGCTGGTAGGGGTGGCCACCAGTATGGGGCGGCGGTCGTTCAGCTCGGCGACAGCAGCCAGCACCGCAGCCTGGCCCGGCTCGGCCACCGCCAGCGAGGCGTTGCGGCGTCCGAGCACGCTGACCACTGCCGGCTCCGATGCCAGGAGCCGGCCCAGGCCCATCAGTCCCGATCCGGCCTCGCCAGTATCAGGATCAAAAGCGGAGATACCGGCTGCTTTCACGAGTTGAACCTGTTCATGGTTGAACCACCGACATCAGTTGAACCTGTTCATGGTTGAACCACCGACATCAGTTGAACCTGTTCATGGTTGAACCACCGACATCAGTTGAACCTGTTCATGGTTGAACCTGCCCCCATCAGTTGAACCTGTTCATGGTTGAACCTGCCCCCATCAGTTGAACCTGTTCATAACCGCGTCGAGGGGGCTGTCGAGCAAGGCCAATGCCGCCTCGGCGGCCCGCTCCACCGCGCCGTCCAACGCCTCGCGATCGGCTCGACCCGGTCGTTTCAGCACATAGTCCGCCCCGGCCGAGGAGTTGGGGGGCTTGCCCACCCCGATGCGAATGCGGGTGAAATCAGCGGTGCGAAGGTGGGCTTTGATGGACGAAAGACCGTTGTGCCCGGCCAGCCCACCACCGCACTTCAACTTGATCCGCCCGGGAGATAGATCCAGCTCGTCGTGAACCACCACGAAGCGGTCCAGGCGGTCGTCCATGCTCCAGCGGCTTACCAGCGATCGGGCGGCCTCGCCGGAGCGGTTCATAAAGGTTTGGGGGAAGGCCAGAACCACCCGACGATCATCCACCCTGAACTCGGCGGTCAACGCCGCCTCCCGACTCTTGCGCAAACGCTCACCGTGGCGATCGGCCAGCAGCAGCACCACCTCGGCCCCCACGTTGTGGCGGGTTCCCACATAGCGATCACCGGGATTGCCCAACCCCACCACCACCAGATCGGCAGGGGTACCGGTGTGCTTTTTGGCGGGAGGCCAGCGAAAAGGCACGGCGACCAGCGCCGACCAGCTCAGTCGCCGGAGGCTGAGGCGTTGGTATCGTCGGCGGATTCCTCGGCAGCCACCGGCTCGCCCTCGACTCCCGGCTCGTCCACGACCTCGTCCTCAATCCGCTCCTCGATGGCCATCGAGGTGCTGGCCACCAGATCCTCGGGATCGCCGGCCAACTGCACCCCATCGGGCAACTGGATGTCGCCGGTTCTCAACGTGCTGCCCATGACCATTTCGCTGATGTCGATCGACAGCTCGTTGGGAATGGACTGAGGTTTGGCCAGCACCCGGACGCTGAACGCGGCTTGATCCACCACCCCGTCCTCGTTGGTCACACCGGAGGCGTCGCCCACCAGCACGACCCGCACATCCACCTCCACCTCGACATCGGCATCCACCCGGATGAAATCCACATGGATGACCTCATTGCGCACCGGGTGGTGCTGCAAATCCTTGACCAGGCCGAGCTGGCGGGTACCGTCCATATCCAGGGTGAGCAGGGCGTTGAGACCGGCCTCGGTGGTCAGTGCTGACCGCAGCTCGCGGGCATCAACCGCGACGGGGACCGATTCCTGCCCCAGGCCGTACACCACGCCAGGAATCTGCCCACCGCGGCGTAAGCGGCGAGACGAGCGAGTACCCAGCTCGCGCGGGGCATTGGTCTTCAAGATCAGCTCGGCCATAGCGCAGCCAGCAATCCTACCGAGCCTTCACTCGAAACGGCTAGGAGAAGAACCACAGAAGCAACTTTCCACAACCGGGCCACAACCCAAAACGGCTAGGAGAAGAACCACAGCCACAACCCAAAAAGGCTAGGAGAGGTTCTTGCCGCCGAATATCTCGGATACGGAGGTGTCCTCGAAGACCGCATCAATGGCGGCTGCGATGATGCTGGCCACCGACAGCACCTCGATCTTGTCGATCTGCTTGTCGGACGAAAGGGGCAGGGTGTTGGTGATCACCACCTTGGAGATCACCGAGTTCTTCAGCCGGTCGATGGCCGGGCCGGAGAAAACCCCATGGGTGGTGGCAGCGTGAATCGTGGCCGCACCCCGGGCCGCCAGCGCGTCGGCCGCAGCCACGATGGTGCCCCCGGTGTCGATCATGTCGTCGATGAGCACGCAGGCGCGGCCCTTCACGTCGCCCACCACCTCCTTGGCCTCCACCGCGTTCTTGGTGTTACGGGACCGCCGCTTGTGGACTATGGCCAGGTCCGCTCCCAGCTCGTTGGTGTAGCGCTCGGCCACCTTCACCCGGCCGGCATCGGGTGACACGATCACCAGATCATCGCCGATGCCTCTCAGGTAGTCGGTGAGCACGGGCATCGCGGTCAGGTGGTCCCAGGGCCCATCGAAGAACCCCTGAATCTGCCCGGAGTGGAGATCCACGCTCAACATCCGGTCGGCCCCCGATGCCCGAAAGGCGTTGGCCATGAGCTTGGCGGTGATGGGCTCGCGCCCCTCGGCCTTGCGATCCTGGCGGGCGTAGCCGAAGAATGGGCAAACCGCAGTGATGCGCTTGGCCGAGGCCCGCCGAGCGGCATCCACCATGATGAGGTGTTCCATCACCGCGTCGTTGATGGTGAAGTCGCCGTGGGCGGTGTGACTCTGGACGATGAAAACGTCGGTGCCCCGTACCGAGGCCTCGAACCGGCAATGGATCTCCCCGTTGGCGAAGTCGGAGAGGTTGGGCTCGACCATCTGCTCTCCGAGAACCTCGGCAATCTCGGTGGCCAGGCCCTCGTTGGCCCGGCCCGAGACGATCACCAGCTTCTTCTTGGTGACAAGTTCCATGGTGTTCAGCTTCCTCCTGTCGAGGCGGGGGGAATCCGGGCCCCGGGTTCCAGAGTTATGTAGGCACCCACCCGGGCATCGGCCCCGATCTCGGCATCGGTGGCCGAAACCGCCTCCACCACGGCTCGGGGACCAACGACACAATCCACCAGATGGGTATGGGGGCCGATGATCGCACCTTCCCCCACCATGGTTCTACCTCTGAGCACGACTCCGGGATGGATCACAACATCGGGGGCCAGTTCCACGCTCACGTCAATGTAGGCGCTGTGGGAGGCCATGATGCGTACCCCGGATACCATCCAGTTGCGGTTTATGCGCTGACGCATCTCCGCCTCGGCAAAGGCCAGTTGCTCCCGGTCGTCCACCCCCTGCGCCTCAACCCCGTCGATGGAATGGCATCCCGCAGGGTGACCGGCCGAGGTGAGCACCGAAACGGCATCGCCCAAGTCGTGCTCGCGACCGGAGTCACCGGCATTAACCCGGCGAAGCGCGGGGGACAGCAAGCTGCGGCGGAAGCAGTAGATGCCGGCGCTGTGCTCGTCCCCGGTAGCCACGGTGGCCGCCGAGCCCGATACCCGATGCTGGGCCACCAACCCCCGCAATGTTCCCCCCCTGATGAGGGGCATGTCGGCCGACAGTACCAGCACATCCTCATCGTCAACGTCGCTGTCCAAAGCGGTGAGTCCCAGAGCAGCCGCGTCAGCCGTACCTCGCTGAACCGGCTGCTCGACAAAATCGATCCGCAGGTCAAGGGCCTCCTGGGTCACGTGCTTGGTCACATCCTCCGCGCCGTAGCCCACCACAACCGCAACACGGCGGGGATCCAGCGCGACCAGAGCATCGAGCACATGCAGCAGCATGGCCCGACCGCACAGATCGTGCAGGGGCTTGGGTCGCCCCGAACGCATGCGAGCCCCCCGGCCCGCGGCCATAACCACCGCGGACAGGGGCAGCGAATCAGCCGTCACGGGGTTCCATGGTCAGCAAGGCCGACCCCCGGCAAAAACGCATACCGCCATCATGGACTCCCCGGATCAGCAAGGCCGACCCGCAGCAAAAACGCATACCGCCATCATGGACTCTTTCTAGCGCGGCTGGCGAGGCAGGACTCGAACCTGCAACCTCCTGGTCCAAAGCCAGGCGTTCTGCCACTTGAACTACTCGCCAAGGGGGCCTTGCAGAAAAGCATCAGGCACCGCCCACAGGCTACCTGGTGGCCCCGAGGCAAGTGAGCAGGCAGTCGGCAGCTTGCAGAAAAGCATCAGGCACCGCCCACAGGCTACAGCATCAGCTAGAAGCGAACGTTGCGGTTATCGCAGGGAGCGGTTGGGGGGTTTCTCCACCGGAATAGCCACTGGGTAGCTTCAGGAACCGGTTCACAGGGGGAACCGGCGTTGACGGTTCAGGCTCATGTGGCTGCTCAGATGGGTGTGTCCAGAGCAACGATGGAGGATCCCCGGCCGGGAAAACGTCAAACCCCGGGGTGCGAAAAACCGTCCCCGGATGGGTTACACCTACCTACACGTAGCAGCTAGTTCACAGATCTTGTCAAGGGTGAAGCGAGCAGCAAGGCCCTCGAAGTCAATATAATCGCGGACCTCAGCACGGGCGACCAGGGCAAGAACCTTGTCTGCTGCCAACTCGGCTGCGGCCAACACGGCACCCTCATCTGTGGTGAGTGCTGGCATGAGCCGGTAGTCAGAGGCCAAGTCTAAGTAGGTGGTCTCTACGTCGGAGTCAACTCGCAGCCGTGCGAATGTCGGACCTTCCGAAAGGGTCGTGACCCTCAGGCCGTCAGCCTCAAGCGCAACCCGGGCGGCCTCCAATAATTCGTTGACTTGTTGCGGGTAAGCTGTGAAAAAATCGAGATCGGCTGTGGGTCGATTGGTCATGCTATTCACGATGAGTGCCGCACCTCCGGCAAGAGCGAACACTCCACACTCGGGAAGTTCAGCAATGATGTGCCGAACTCTGTGTTGCAATTCGGTGAGCACTTTTGGCTAGCTGATCAAGCCGCGCTCGGCGAGCCAGTTGTTCCAACGCTTACGAACGTGTGGCGAAAGGTACAGCTCATCCCATATGTCCACAAGGATGTCGAGGTCGATGTAGTGGCGCACATCCGCCTCAAGGCCCTCGGTCATCACCCTTGCGTAGGCACAGCGAAGGTCGCGACGGTCGGCAAGGTCGTACTCATAGGGTGGGCTCCACGCGACATGGGCGGGAAGCCTCACTAGCCCGGCGGCCTTGGGCAGTGACCGGTCCTCCATGTCGTTGGGTATGGCAACCGGCATCCGTCCCAGAGGCCTCACCCGCGGGGGACAGCTGGGATACTCGGCCTTAGAGCCTTGCGAATCGCCTACGCCAGAGTCATCAAGCTCCCGATACCGGCCCTGGCTACCACCGACTCGCTCCGTTGATGCTGCGTTGCGGGCACTGCTAGAGTTGAGCCTTGCGCTCGGGTTGGACATGTGGGCCAGTCTATGTCCCTGACATCCTGGCAACGAGAGCAGGTGAGCGTAACTCTTATCAAGGTTGTCGCAGTATGGCCTCAGCAGGCTAGCGTGGCCCCACCATGGGATCGTTGATAAAGAAACGCCGCAAGCGGATGCGCAAGAAGAAGCACAAGAAGATGCTGAAGCGCACTCGTTTCCAGCGGCGAGCCCGCGGGAAGTAGCCCATCCAGAGGTAACCCTCCACTGGCCTTCAGGCCGGGTGGGGCGGGGCGGGTACGGTGCGAACCACCATCCGGTCGTCTCCGGGGAACGCGCCCTCCACGAACCATGTGGAACCGCTGCCGGCCAGCCGTGCGGTTTGGCCGGTGGCCCGCTCCAGCGCTTGGCGATACCGTTCCATGCGGGGCTCCACCTCCAACGCCGCGAGCTCCAGGTCGTTACCGCTGGCCCCCTCGGGGCCGCCCATCTCGTCCCAGCGGCGGTACACCGCGGGGGTGGAGCAACCGAACGGGGGTATGAGCAGGGTGAGGGTTCTGGGAATGTGATCGAGCGGTTGGACGAGCTCGCCGATACCCCTGACCCGAGCCCGCCCCCCCACCAGGCAGAAGGGAACATCGGCACCCAGTTGAGCCGATCCCTCGACATCGGTGCAGCCGGCCCAGCGCAAGACGGCGGCGGCATCGGCCGACCCGCCGCCCAACCCCGCACCGGGGGGGATCCGCTTGGTCACCGTGACTCGGGCGGTGCGTCCCATCAGCATCAGCGCCCGGGCGATGAGGTTGTCTCCGGGGTCGATGTCCCCCCCGCCGGCAATGGATGTGGTGGCCGCGGGCTCAACCTCGAGGGTGTCGGCCAGATCGAGGGTGACCATCTCGGCATCGATGAGGTGGTAGCCGTCGGCTCGCACCCCGGTGATGCGAAGCGACAGCGTGAGCTTGGCCGCCGCGGCCAGAACAGTCACCTTATCCGCCTGATCCTGCCTTGCTCGCCCCAGACCTTACCCGCCTGACTTTGCCCTGCTCGCCCCAGACCTTACTTGCCTGATCCTGCCCTGCTCCCCCCAGGCCTTGTCCGCGGTCAGTACCTCTGAATCAACCCGCTCGGCGAGCGCCAAGCAAAGCCTGTCTGCCAGCGAGAGACCTTCTCCCCGCTGCCAACGCCGTGCCGCCCACTCGGCATCGTCTCTCGTAAGCGGCTCAACCTGGATGTTGTAGCTGAGCAGCAGCCCCAGGACGATTTCCCAATCCTTCCCGGCACCCAGAATCCGCTGAGCAACCTCCGACCAATTGGCAGCCCCGCATATTGAGCCGGCAAGGAGTGCTGCTTCGACCGCATCGGCACCCTCCTCGCCTTGCAGGTATGCCAAAAGTGCCGATGCGTCCAGCACCGAGCTCAAACTGCGTCCTCTTGGTCGGCCAAGCGTCGCCGTTCGGCAAGAAGCTCTTCGACCAGATTCAATCCTTGGAGTTCGTTTCGTACCCGGGACAGGAGTTAACTGCGGGTCAACAGAACCAACCCTCCAGGTGTGGACAGCAAAATCAGCAGAGTTCCCTCAACGAGGCCCTCGCTGTCTCGCAATTCTGCTGGGATGACCATCCTGCCCCTATCTCCCACAGACAACGCATATGTACCACTCATGTACTAATCATACCACACACATACACATATTGGTACAGGGCTACCCTATGTTGTCCTCATGCTTGGGGTCCGGTGGTTGCGGCAATAGGGCGGCAAAAGCAAGTCGGGACCAGTCCGCCAGGGTGAGCTGCTCGGGGCGGTGGGTGGGGTCGATGGCTGCCCGGGTGAAATGATCGGGATGTACGTGGGTGGCCAGGGAGCGGCGCAGCATCTGGCGGCGCCGACCGAAGGCGGTACGAATCAGGGTGAACAGGCGGTCGGGGTCGGCATCCACTGCCGGTGCGGGCCGGCGGGCAAGGCGGACCACGGCCGATGACACCCGGGGCCGGGGGTGGAACACCGAAGCAGGAACCGGGCGCACGATCCGAGCCTCGCTCCAGTAGGCCACCTTGAGGGTGGGAATACCGTAGGCCTTGGTCCCCACCGGGGCCACCAGCCGCTCAGCCACCTCCTTTTGCACCATGACGGTGAATGCCCCGATGCGCGGCTCGTGCTCCAGCAGGTCCAGGATCAGCGGTACGGAAATGTTGTAGGGCAGGTTGGCCACCAGCGCCCACCGCCTATCGCTGGAACCCAGCCGGGTTCGCCAGTCGCCGGCAGTGGCATCGGCGTAGAGGATTTCCACGTTGGCAAGGTCGGCGGTTTCCGCCAGTGGGGCCAGCAGCCGGCGATCGGCCTCGATGGCCAGCACCTGGTCGGCCTCGACCGCCAGTGCTCGGGTGAGCGACCCCAGCCCGGGGCCGATCTCCACCACCGAGTGCCCGGGCGTCAGTTCCGCGGCCCGAACCATCGCGTCGATGGTGTTGGGATCAACGACAAAGTTCTGGCCCATGGCCCTGCTGGGAGTTACCTCGTAACGGTTCAGCAGATCCAGAACCTGGCTACGGGTAAGGGTCACAGCCCGGCCCCAATGGGAACCTTGCTTGCCCACCGCACCCGGCGAACACCTGATCGATCACAGCCCGGCCACAACATGAACCGTTGTGGCAGTTGCCGGCGGGTGATCACGGTTTGTTTGAACCGCCAGCACCACCAACATGGCCATGGCTACCAGCAATAGAGCCAGGCGGGCCAGAGTCGAAGTTCGGGCAGGAGAAGCCACGGTCAGGAATCAAAGAGCCAGGCGGGCCAGAGTCGAAGTTCGGGCAGGAGAAGCCACGGTCAGGAATCGAACTGATAGAGGGCAGTTGCGTTGTCCCATGTGAGCCGGGCCACCGATTCGAGGTCCAGGTCACGAACCCGAGCCAGTACCTCCCCCACCAGGGGAAGATAAGCCGGCGTGTTGGTCCTGCCCCGCAGCGGTACGGGGGTCAGGTAAGGCGAGTCGGTTTCCACCAGCAGGCGATCCGGGGGGCACAGCTCGGCCGCGGCCCGCACTTCATCGGCCGAGGGAAAGCTCACGATTCCGCTGAACGACAGGAACGCCCCCCGGTCCAGAGCGGCTCGAGCCTCGTCGAGTCCGCCGGTGAAGCAGTGGAACACCACGCGCTCGGGCACCCCGCTTTCGTCCAGGATGGCGAAGGTGTCGTCCCACGCTTTTCGGGTGTGGATCACCAGCGGTAGCCGGTGGCAATGGGCCATCTCGATCTGAGCCGCGAACACTGCTCGCTGGACCGGGGGCGGTGAGTGGTTGTAGTGGTAGTCCAACCCGCACTCCCCCACCGCCACCACCCGGTCCGAACCCAGCAGATCGTCGATACCACCGGTCCCGTGGTGAGCCTCATGGGGGTGTACTCCCACCGTGGCCCATACCCGATGGCAAGCATTTGCCTTGGCCACTGCGGCAGCCGAGGTGGCCGCGTCGGTGCCCACATCGACAAGGCGATGCACTCCAGCCGCCGAGGCCTGCGCCACGGTGTCCTCCAGCATGTCCTGTTCCAAGTGGCAGTGGTTATCGGTCCAACGCACCCTCAACCAACCTTCGCTCTCAGCCCTTGAGGCGGGGGAACAGTGGATCGCCCGCGGTCACGGTCAGGCCGCCGGGGTACTGACCCCACACCGCCGCCCCGGGCAGCCGCTGGTCGAGGGGGGATCCGGCCAGACCCAGGCGATCCCATGCCGTTTGGCAGGAAGCGGGTATGGCCGGGCAGGCCAGCACGCACACAATGCGAAGGGCTTCCAGGGCGTTGCCCAAAACCTTGCCCACCAGGGGGCCGGGATCCATCTTCCACGGCTCGGTGGCCTGGAGGTACTCGTTGGTGTCACGTATGAGACGCCAGGTGGCTTCCAGGGCCACCGAGGGTTGGAACCGATCCCAGGCAGCAGCGGCATCGGCGTACACCCTGGCCGCCACATCGGCCAGAGGATGGTCGGGATCGGGGGCCGGGCCGACCCCGCCGCACTTGCTGTGGACCAGTGTGACCGCCCTTTGCAGCAGATTGCCGAAGTTGTTGGCCAGGTCGGTGTTGTAGCGGTGCTGGAGGGCCTCGTGGCTAACCTCGCTGTCGGGACCGAACGGGGCATCCCGCAGCAGGGAGTAGCGAAAACCGTCCACGCCGAAGTCGTCGACCAGATCGGCCGGGGAGATCTGGTTGAAAGCCGACTTGGACATCTTGGCCCCGCCCACCAAGAGCCAACCGTGAACATGACAGCGGGGCATGTGGTCAACTCCGGCAGCCATGAGCATGGCCGGCCAGTACACGCAGTGGAAACGCAAGATGTCCTTGCCGATGAGGTGGCGGACCGAGGGCCACCACGTGGAGAACCGCTCCTGGTCGGCACCATATCCCACGGCAGTGGCGTAGTTGGTTAGCGCGTCGTACCACACGTAGAACACATGACCCTCGGCCCAGGGCACCGGAATGCCCCAGTCGATGGATGTGCGGGTTACGGAAATGTCCCGCAGACCACCCCGGATGATGCCCAGGGCCTCGTTGCGATAACCCTCGGGTGTGATGTTCCGGGGTTCGGCCTCGAACCACTCCAGGAGCCGGTCCTCGAACGCGGAGAGCTTGAAGAAATAATTCTCCTCGGTCATCCTCTCCACCCGGCCCGACTCGATATCCGCCTCGGAAACCTCGTCCTCCGGGACGTAGGCCTCATCGGACACCGAGTACCAACCGTCGTACACCGCCGAGTAGATATGGCCGTTGTCGTAAGCCCGCTGCATGAGCGTCTGGACCGAGCGGTAGTGGCGCAGCTCGGTGGTCCGGATGAACTCGTCGTTGGCCACCCCGAGCTCCTTCCATGCCTCCCGGAAGCGCCGGCTGGTGCGGTCGGCCTGCTCCAGGGGTGACAAGCCGTTGGCCTCGGCCGCCCGCTGCACCTTCAGCCCGTGCTCGTCGGTACCGGTCAGGTAGTAGACATCGTCACCCAGAAGCCGATGCCAGCGGGTTACGGCATCCCCGTTCAGAACCGTGTAGGCGTGGCCAATATGAGGAGCGTCGTTGACGTAGAAGATCGGGGTGGTCAGGTAATAACGCGACACTGTTTCACCCTACTGCCCACGGTGTTCCCATCCTGACCGGTTCACCCTACTGCCCATGGTGTTCCCATCCTGACCGGAATGGGACGGGGTACGAGCCGTCAGCCCCCGAACATCTCAACCCGGCGGCGGTCCAGCTCGTCGGCAGCCACGTCCTCCACGTGGGTGGTTACGTTCCAGCGGTGGCCGAAGGGGTCGATGAACTGGCCGGCACGATCCCCGTAGAAGTGCGTCTCCACCGGTTGCTCGACGGTGGCACCGGCTTCAACCGCCCGGGCGAAGGTGGCATCGGAGTCCTCAACGTAAACGCTGATGGTGACGGCGGTGCCCCCGACCGACTTCGGGCCGAGTACCCCCATCTCGGGGTACTCGTCGGACAGCATCACCAGCCCGTCACCGATCATCACCTCGGCGTGGCCGATCTTGCCACCGGGCATTGGCATTCTCATGCGCTCCTTGGCCCCGAACACCGTCACCAGAAAGTCGATGGCTGCTTCTGCACCATCCACGCACAAGTAGGGCGTGACGCGGGGGTAATCGTCGGGAATGGGCTTAGTGGCACTCATGGCAACTCCTTCAGCAGCAGGACGGATCGTCCCCGGATTCTAGTATGGCGAGCTGGTAAACGGATCGGCGGGACACCCCGAGATCGGCCGCCACCGCGGCCGCAGCATCCCGCCGGGACATTCCGCCAGCCAGCTTCTCATCGACAGCCGCCTTGAGCTGAGACACCGGAGGGGGGGAAGGATCGGGGCAGCCGCCCACCACCAGTACATGCTCACCCCGAGCTTCGGTGTGATCGGCCCGAGCCGCGGCCCCGGCCAGGGTGCCCCGCCAGACATCCTCGTACAGCTTGGTCTGCTCGCGCACGACGGCCACTTCCCGATCCCCGCCCAACGCCGAGGCCAGATCTTCCAGGGTTCGGGCCAGGCGATGGGGAGCTTCGAACAGAACCATGGTGCGGGGCTCCTGGGCGAGCGCCCGGATGCGGGAGGTTCGGGGGCTACCCCGGCGGGGGAGGAACCCCTCGAAGCAGAACCGACCGGTGGGCAACCCGCTCACCACCAGAGCGGCCAGAGCAGCCGACGGGCCGGGGACGGCTTCCACATCGCCGCCAGCGGCAAGGACGGCGTTCACCACTCTGGCCCCCGGATCGGATACCGCCGGGGTGCCGGCGTCACTGACCAGGGCCACGGTGCTGCCGTCGACCACCAGGTTGGCTATCTCTGCCGCGCCGGTGGCCTCGGTGTGCTCGTTCACCACCATCAAGCGGGGGGAACGGATCCCGGCATGGGCCAGCAGGCGCCCGGTGCGACGGGTGTCCTCGCACGCCACCACATCGGCACCGGCCAGTACCTCCACCGCCCGGGGAGACAGGTCGCCCAGATTCCCGATGGGGGTGGCCACCAGCACCAGCTTTCCGACCATTTTCCCTCCCCGGCTCGGTTACCCTCTCTTGTCCCCCATAGTTTGCCGCACTTCCAGGCGGTCACCCGGTTTCAGACCCCAGCGGGCGAACGAGCCGGCCTTGGCCTCGAGAACCGCCCGGGCTCGCCACACCGGCAGGCCGATCCGGTGACAGCCCATGGTCACCACTCTCAGTACAACCAGATTCCGGTCCAGGTGAGCCACATCAATGGGGAAGCGCATCCCCAGAGTGTGGACCGAGCAGGCCGGTCGCAGCAGCAACACCACGTCGTCGGACCCGTCACGGCCCAGCAACCCCCGGGCCCGTTCCCACCAACCGGTGGCTACCTCCACCGTGGCCAGCACCCGATCCTCACAGACCAGCCACGCCATGAGGTTGATTTTCCAACTCCAGCGGCCTTCGGGCAAGAACAATCTGCCCACTACTCAAATATTGAAACGAATCTCCATCACATCTCAAACGTTGAAACGGATCTCCATCACATCGCCATCGGCCACCAGATAGTCGCGACCCTCGGTACGGACAAGTCCCTGGTCCCTGGCCCTGGCCCAACTGCCCGATTCCAGTAGTTGTTTCCAACCAATCACGTCGGCCCGGATGAACCCCCGCTGGAAGTCGGTGTGGATTCGCCCCGCGGCTTCGGGAGCATTCGCCCCCTGGCGAAAGGTCCAGGCCCGGGTTTCCTTGTCCCCGGTGGTGAAGAAGGTCCGCAATCCCAGCAGGTTGTAGGCGGCATGGGTGAACCGGCCCAATGCCCCCTCACCCAAACCCAAGCCCTCGAGCAGCTCGGACCGATCATCGGCGGGGAGTTGAACCGCCTCGGCCTCCAGTTGCACGCACACGGCCATCACCTCGGCCCGGCTACCCAGTTCGGCGACCACCGGCTCGATCAAGGCATCGGCACGGTCCAGTTGATCCTCACCGATGTTGACCACCACCAGAACCGGGCGGTTGGTGAGCAAGAAGCTCTCCCGCAGATCAGCCTGCTGCCCGGCGGTGAGGTCGGAGCGATACAGCGGTGTGCCTCCATCCAGGATGGTGCCGGCTGCTTCCAGGGCGGTCACCTCCGCTGCCCGGGATCGGTCGTGGACCGCAGCCTTGCGCAGCTTGACCAGCCGGTTCTCCACGGTCTCCAAGTCGGCCAGCGTCAACTCGATTTCCAGCACCCTCAGGTGTTCCAACGGGTCGGTGGGGCCGGCCACATCGGGGTTGGCAAAGGCTCGGAGCACGAATACCACAGCATCCACCTCCCGGATGCCGGCCAAGAAACGGTTACCCAAACCCTCACCCCGGCTGGCTCCCTCCACCAGACCCCCTATATCGGTGAACTGCACGCTGGCCGGGGTAACCGTGCGGGAACCACTCAGGTCGGCCAGCGCGTCTAGGCGGGGGTCCACCACCCTGGCCACCCCGGTGTTGGAACTGGTGGTGGCAAAAGCGTAGGGAGCGGCCAGCACATCCGAGCCGACCAAGGCGTTGTACAGGGAAGACTTGCCGGCATTAGGCAAACCGACGAACCCGAAGCGCTCCACGGATCGCCCAAGCTAATGGCAACCGGTAGCATGATTAAAGACGCGGAGGTCTGAATGTCGAAGCGCACCCAAAAACGCAAAGCCCGAGCACGACGCAAGAAGGCCAATCATGGGCGCAAGCCCAACACCGGGCGAAACAGCTAACCCCGACGCATCAACACCGGGCGAAACAGCTAACCCGAGCGCAAGCCCAACACCGGGCGAAACAGCTAACCCGGGCCCATCACCGCCGGCACCAGCAAGCGACGCAGATCAGCCCCATGGTTACCCAGGTCAGGCTGGGGCCGCGGGCCTGCTGGTCTACGACGGCAACTGCGGGTTTTGCACGGCAACCGCACACTGGGTGGAACGCCGGCTGAGCGGTCGGAATCGGATCATCCCGGCGCAGCAGGCCGACCTGGAGGCTCTCGGCCTCACCACCGAGGACGTGGCCCGCTCGGCGTGGTGGATAGGCCCCGACGGCACCCGGGCCGACGAGCACCTATGCATAGGCGAGGCGCTGAGGGCCATGAGCGGACCGTGGCCCCTACTGGGCCGGCTGCTGACCCTGAAACCGATCAGCCCACTCGCTCGCCCGCTCTACCGGTTGGTGGCCCGCAATCGCCACCGCATCAAACCTAGGTTCCTCCACGGTTCGCGGGGTAACCGCTAGACCGCAACCGGTTCGACCTGGAACTCCTCGTATTCCTCACCGGTGTCCACCCAGTCCTCGAACTGGATGACGTGGATGTCCTCGAACCGGCGACGGAGCCAGGCATCACCGGCATCCAGCAAACCCAGCTTCTTGCAGTTGGGTACGATCTTGGAGAACAGGATGTTCTGGAACGGCTTCTGCTCGGGGGGCAACGACAGGAAGTTCTGCACCATGGGCCGAACCGGCACACCCATGCGCTCCCAAACCTCCTGCTGGATGAACCGGTCGCGCATCCGCACCGCTGCCTCGAAGGCAAACTCCTGACGCTCCCGCAACTCGGTCAGGGACAGTTCGGCGTAGTACTCCTTGAGGCTGAGCACGCCGAAGGCCACATGGCGGGCCTCGTCGGCCATCACGTATCGGAGGAGCTTCTTGAGCAGCGGCTCGGGGGTGAGCTGGTGCATGAACCCGAAAGCGGCTAGGGCCAAACCCTCGACCATGATCTGCATACCCAGATAGGTCATGTCCCACCGGCTGTCACTTATGATGTCGTCGAGCAGCAGCTTGAGATGGGCGTTGATGGGATAGGAATCACCCAGTTTGGTGTCGATGTACTTGCCGAACACCTCCACGTGACGAGCCTCGTCCACCACCTGGGTGGCGGCGTAGTACTTGGCATCGATCCACGGAACGGTCTCAACGATCTTGGCCGTGCACAGCAGGGCCCCCTGCTCGCCGTGGAGGAACTGACTCATCCGCCACTTGAACGACTCCAGGGAGAACTCCCGCCACTCATCCTCACCCCAGTTGGCGGTGGGCAGATCCTCATCCCGCTCGAACTCGGACTCGGACCCGTTCTCGGAGAAGATCGAAAAAGCCTCGTACGGATCCACCTCGATGGACCAATCCAGATCGGTTTGGGCATTCCATTGCGATGTCTTGGCCTTCTCGTAGAGACGATCCAACTGGGGGCGGGCCCCCTTGGCGTAGTCCCAGGTGAACAGGGCGTCGCTGCTGTCCCTCACCGCATGAATCACCGAAGTGGTGTCGCAGTTCGCCCGGGAGATATCAATGATGGTGTCAACGTCATTGACCTCGGCACGACCCAGGATCTCCCGATCGGTACGACCCTGACCGGTATGAACAGGCGTAGCCATGCGATCCTCCTATCAGCAACGCTTCCGCTGTCATGATACCCAGGCGGAACCGTGGTGGGCCCTGTTCCTTCGGCATGTTGCGAATTTGACCTACTCGCCCGACACCCGGATTGTCGCTGGCCCGGGCTAGCCTGGTAGCACTTAACCGATTCGCATTAGACGGAGGGGTCCATGATGCACAAGAAATTGTGGTCGCTGCTTGCTTTGGGGCTGGCGTTGGTCTTGGTGGCTGCTAACTGCGGCAACGACGACGACTCGGCACCCGATATGCCCGAAGCAACCGCCATGCCCGAGGCAACCGAGATGCCCGAAGCGACCGCCATGCCCGAGGCAACCGAGATGTCCGAAGCGACCGCCATGCCCGCACCCAAGATGCCTTCAGAAGCTCTAATCACCCTGGAGGAGGAGTGTGAGGCCTGGGGCGGAATCCAGGCTCCTGCCGATTTCCGGGTGAACATGGTCACCGACATCGGAAAGGTGGACGACGGCACTTTCAATCAATTCGCCTACGAGGGCATGATTGCTGCCACCGAGTGTTTCGGCATCGAGGACTCCAGCGTTATCGAGACCGCGTCCGAGGCCGACTACGATGCCAACCTGACAACCTCGGCCCTCCAGGACCCCGACGTGCTGATCACCGTGGGGTTCCTGCTCGCCAGCCACACCCTTGAGGCGGCCGAGGATAACCCCGACATCCACTACATAGGTATCGACCAGTTCCAGATGGAGTATCCCGACAACTACCTGGGTGTGTTGTTCAACGAGCACGAGGGAGGTTTCATTGCTGGAGCCCTGGCGGCCTCGCTCAGCGAAACCGGCGTGGTCGGTGTGATAGGAGGACTCGAGAGCGTTCCCCCGGTGGTGAAGTTCGTCAACGGTTACAAGGCCGGTGCCGAGCACATCAATCCCGACATCCAGGTGCTGTCGGTGTACAACGAGAGCTTCACCGACCCGGCCAAGGGTGCTTCGGATGCTCAGCAGTTCATCGGCGAAGGTGCAGACGTGATCTTCGGCGCTGGTGGCCCCACTGGATCAGGTGGCGTGAAGGCCGCGGCCGAGGCCGGGGCTTGGGGCATCGGTGTGGACCAGGACGAGTACTACACCACCTTCAACGGCGGAACAGCTCCGGGCTCGGAATACCTGGCCAGCTCAGCCATAAAGCGGGTGGACCTCTCGGTATTCCGCAATATCGCAGCCGTCATCCAGGGCACCTTTGCCGGAGGCTCCTACGTGCTGACGGCTGAGAACCTGGGAATCACCTACGCCCCCTTCCACGATGCCGCGGTGAGCGCCGAGGCCGCCGCAACCGTGGAGAGGGTTCGGGCCGGCCTTGCCGACGGCAGCCTCACCACCGGAGTGTGCGGGATAGACGGCCTGTTCCTGGGCGAAAACTCCGCCTGCGACTGAAGCCACCGGATCCAGCAAATGGACTGGTAAATCCAGATCCACCAGGATCCAGCAAACGGACTGGTAAATCCAGATCCACCAGGA
This sequence comes from Candidatus Poriferisocius sp., assembly GCF_965202595.1. Lineage (GTDB taxonomy): Bacteria > Actinomycetota > Acidimicrobiia > Acidimicrobiales > Bin134 > Poriferisocius. The sequence continues at coordinate 320,957 of NZ_OZ241836.1, read as the reverse complement.
TCCAGCAAACGGACTGGTAAATCCAGATCCACCAGGATCCAGCAAACGGACTGGTAAATGTGGCGGCTGGCGTGGGAATAGTAACTATATTTTGCGACCCTCCGGCCACCGGTGCCGTAATCTGGGTCGGGCATGGCTCAGGCAAGCAAGGCTGTACCCAGCCCGGTGTTGGAGGTGGAGGGCATCACCAAAACCTTCCCAGGGGTAATCGCCAATGAGGACGTGAGCCTCACCCTCAACGAGGGCGAGATCCACTGCCTCCTGGGTGAGAACGGTGCGGGAAAGAGCACCCTGGTAAACATGGTGTTCGGGCTATACCGGCCCGATCGAGGCACCATCCGCGTGCGCGGGGAGTCCGTGCAACTCGACAACTCCGGCGATGCCATCGCCAGGGGCATCGGTATGGTGCATCAGCACTTTCAACTCATACCCGTGTTCACCGTGGCCGAGAACATCATCTTGGGCAACGAGGTGACCAGGCGGAAGGGGACCTTCCTGGATCTGGATTCCGCCCGCAACCGAATCGCGACTCTGGCCGAGCGTTACGGGTTGGCCGTAGACCCCGACGCAACCGTGGGCGAACTGTCGGTGGGTGAGCAACAGCGGGTAGAGCTGGTCAAGGCCCTGTTTCGCGACGCCGACATATTGATCCTCGACGAGCCCACTGCGGTGCTCACGCCCGGCGAGGTGGACGACTTCTTCGAGGTGATGGCATCCCTCACCGGCCAGGGTAAATCCATCATCTTCATCACCCACAAGCTGCGCGAGGTGCTGGCTGTGGCTGATCGCATAACCGTGCTCAGAGCCGGAAGGGTGGTGGGCAGAACCACCGTCGAAGGGGCCACGCAACAGTCACTGGCCAACCTGATGGTGGGTAGAGATGTGGTGTTCCAGGTGGAAAAAACCGAGGCCGATCCTGGGGAACCGGTAATCCAGGTGCACGGTCTGCGTGCCAACGACGACAGGGGCGTGGAAACGGTTGCCGGCTTGGACATGGATCTGAAAGCTGGGGAGATATTTGGAGTCGCCGGGGTGCAGGGCAACGGCCAGCGGGAGTTGGTGGAGGTCATTTGCGGCATGCGACCAGCAACCGGAGGGCGGGTGGAGATACTCGGCCAGGACACAACCGGTTGGACACCCCGCAGGATCAACAACCTGGGGGTGGCCCACATTCCGGAGAATCGCAGCAAGCACGGGGTGGTGGCCCAGCACTCCGTGGCCGACAACTTGGTGCTGAACCACTACCACCGCGCCAAGTTCTCCCGACACGGTGTCCGCAACACCGCGGCTGTAGAAGCTGAAGCCGAAGATCTGGTGGCGCAATACGATGTTCGCACCCCCGGCATCAAAGTACCCGTTAGCACGCTTTCGGGCGGTAACCAGCAGAAGGTGATCGTGGCTCGCGAGCTTTCGAGCCAACCCCGGGCGCTGGTGGTTTCCCAACCCACCCGCGGGTTGGACGTGGGCTCCATCGAGTTCATCCACCGCAAGATCATCAACCTGCGCGACCGGGGGGCCGCGATACTGCTGGTATCGGCCGAGTTGGACGAGATCATGTCGCTCTCCGACCGTATAGGCGTGCTCTACCGGGGCAAACTGGTGGGAACGGTGAACGCGGCCGAGGCCAGGCGGGAAGAACTCGGGTTGCTCATGGCCACCGGCACGGCGAAGGACCAGCATTGAGCAAGCCCAAAAGCGGGAACGCTGGTTTCGGGAGGGCGAGCGCCCAGGTGCACCACCTGCTCACAGAGGCGTGGCGCCTTCAACCTCTGTACGTTTCGCTATGCGCCATCCTTTTATCGTTCGTGGTCGGCGGGGTGCTCATTTCCATCATCGGCATCAACCCTTTCACCGCTTACTGGGCCCTCTTGCAGGGCATGGTTGGCGGGCGTAGCCAGATCGCCAGTTCGGTAGCCAAGTCGGTACCGTTCATCGGATCGGCACTGGCCCTGGCTTTCGCTTTCCGAGCTGGGCTGTTCAACATCGGTGCTGAAGGGCAGCTACTGGCCGGCGGGATCACTGCGGCCTGGGTGGGGGCGATGTCCTGGATGTACGACCTGCCGGGCATCTTGGCAATACCCGTGATTCTGGTTGCGGGCACGCTGGGAGGTGCCATCTGGGGGGGCATTCCCGGGGTGTTACGAACCAAGACCGGCGCACACGAGGTTATCAGCACCATCATGCTCAACTACCTGGTACTTTACGTGATTCGCTGGATGGTGAACTCCCGCGATCCAGTGGTGCTGCGCGACATCGACAGCAGCGTTCCCCGCACAGAGCAGATATCCGACACCGCTGTTTTGCCCGGCTTGCTGCCCGAATCGGTGAGCAGCCAGCCGGAACTTCACACGGGCCTCATCGTGCTGGTAGGGGTGTGCTTCGTGGTGGCGTTCGCGCTGAAACGCACCAACTTCGGGTTCGAGGTAATCACTGTTGGGCTGAATCCCCACGCTTCCCACTACGCGGGCATCAACGTGAACCGAGTGATCGCGATCTCGATGGCAGCATCGGGAGCGTTCGCCGGACTGGCGGCAGCCTCGGAGGTTTCGGGCACCACCGGGCACTTCCAACCGGGCACGTTCGCCCTGATGGGCTTCGACGGCATCGCCATCGCCCTGCTGGCCCGCACCAACCCTATTGCCATAATCGCGGCTGCCCTGCTATGGGGTTCGATGCTGTCGGGTGCGCCGCTGATGCAGCAGGAAGCTGACGTTTCAATTGACGTGGTCCGGATAATCCAGGCGATGGTGCTGCTATTCGTAGCGGCCGATGCCATCGTGCGCTACCTCTTCCGGGTGCGCGAGATCAGCCACAGCCCGTTCGGAACCACATCCTCGGGGGAGCAGGTGTGAGCGCCACCAATGGAACCCCCCGGCCAAACCCAAAAACTGGCCTGAACAGCGCGGACAGAAGTGTGAGCGCCACCAATGGAACCCCCCGGCCAAACCCTACCGCTGAGCGGTCCGGATTGGATCGCCATACCATTACCGGGCTGGTATTCGGTCTCTTGGGGGTGGCCCTGATCGCCGGGGTGGCTCCGGCGATATCGGGCACCAGCCGGCGATTCAATCTCGAACCTCCCCCCGATCCAGTGGGAATCGGTTTCCACCCCCCCACCTGGGTTGTTGCCATCGGTATTCTGCACTTGGTCACCACAATTTTGAGCTTCGCTCCGCACGGGATCCGGCGGTGGGCAGGCCTGGCCCGGATCATGAGCGCCATATCACTTGTGCCCCTGATGCTGGTGCTGAGCCTGGCGCTCTCCGAGACTCGCAGCACGAACATCACCAATTTGCTCTTCACATCGTTGGTGCTAGCAACGCCTTACGCGCTGGGTGCCACCACCGGTTTGTGGTCGGAACGCTCGGGGATCATCAACATCGGCATCGAAGGAACCATGCTGGCAGCCGCAGGCATCGGCTACATGACCTACGTTACAATCGGAAGTGCCCATTCCACCGGCTGGCTGTGGTTCTCGATCCTGATTGCGGTGCTGGCAGGAGGCCTGGTGGCCACGCTGCACGCGGTTCTTTGCATCCGCTTCAACGTCAACCAGATCGTGTCGGGTGTGGTGATAAACTTGTTCGCTCTGGGCCTTACCGGGTTCCTGCGTTCGGAGGTGATTGTCAAAAGCGGAATCACCACCGGTGTGGGAACCTCCGAATTCAGCCTTCCGCTGCTGTCGTCCATCCCCGTGGTTGGCGATCAGCTTTTCCGTGGCCGTCCCATCTACTGGATGATGTACCTGGTGGTGCTGGGCACCTGGGTGGTGATGTTCCGCACCCCCTGGGGGCTTCGTGTGCGTTCCTGCGGGGAGAACCCCCGGGCCGCCGAAACGCTGGGGGTGGATGTGGTGCGCATTCGCTACCAATCGGTAATCCTGGGAGGGCTGATCGCCGGGCTGGCCGGAGCATGGTTCTCGATGGAGCAGCAATCACGGTTCGAGGACAACATGACCAACGCCGCCGGGTTCATCGCTCTGGCAGCTCTGATCTTTGGCAAGTGGACACCGTGGGGGGCATTCGGTGGGGCGCTGCTGTTCGGGTTCTCCCGGGCGTTGGGAAGTCGCATCCAGTTCCTGGATGTGGAAGTGAAAGGATTCGGGATACCCAGCGAGTTCCTGCAATCACTACCATTCATCGTAACGCTGGTGGTAGTGGCCGGTGCGGTCGGGCGGTCGATCCCGCCGGCAGCAGCGGGCCAATCATTCCGGCGCAGCGGTTAGAAGACATTCCGGTATACCGGCGCAGCGGTTAGAAGAAACCGAAGCAGTAGAGGGCGAGATACCAAATGAGCCCAGAACAGGCGATCTCGTGCAGCCACCTGCTTGGGCGATACCGTTGAAAATGCCGCGAGATACCAAATGAGCCCAGAACAGGCGATCTCGTGGAACGAGCTGTGGGCCGCCGCTCGTCAAGCCGCGTCACGGGCATACGCCCCGTACTCGAACCTGAAGGTGGGAGCCGCAGGGCTTACCGGCGACGGCCGGGTGGTGACAGGATGCAACGTGGAGAACGCCTCCTACGGGCTCGGCCTGTGCGCCGAGTGCGCCCTGGTGGGCGACCTGCACCGTACCGGCGGTGGGTTGCTGGTGGCCGTGGCGGTCACCGACGGCGACGGCCACCCGCTCACCCCGTGCGGACGTTGCCGCCAGATCCTTTACGAGGCGGGGGGCGAAAGATGCCGGATCAACGAGACCAAAACCGTGGGCGACCTGCTGCCCGGTGCGTTCGGTCCCGAACACCTCCCATGAACGCAGTCGATCTCATCCCCGGTGCGTTCGGTCCCGAACACCTCCCATGAACGCAGTCGATCTCATCATTGCCAAGCGGGATGGCCACGAGCTGGGTGGAGAGCAGATCGATTGGTTCATCAGCGGCATCACCGCAGGGCGCATACCCGCGGAGCAGGCCGCCGCGCTGCTCATGGCTATCGTATGGCGGGGCATGACCGGCCGGGAGTTGGCCGCGTGGACGGCGGCCATGATCGGCAGCGGACACCGGCTCGACCTGTCGAGTCTGGAGCGACCCACTGTGGACAAGCACTCCACCGGCGGGGTGGGTGACAAGGTGTCACTGGTATTGTGCCCGCTGATGGCGGCCTGCGGTGCCGCCGTGCCTCAACTCTCGGGGCGGGGTTTGGGCCACACCGGGGGCACGCTGGACAAGATGGAGGCCATCTCGGGCTGGCGGGCCGAGTTGAACCATGAACAGTTCCTGGCCCAACTCCACGAGGTGGGTGCGGTGATCACCGCGGCTACTGCCGACCTGGTTCCGGCAGATCGGATTCTCTATGCGCTGCGAGACGTGACCGGGACAGTGGCATCGATTCCGCTTATCGCTGCCTCCATCATGTCCAAGAAGATCGCCGAGGGCACTTCCGGCCTGGTACTGGACGTGAAGTTCGGCTCCGGGGCGTTCTTGCCCGACCCGGCCGAGGGCGAGATGCTGGCGCGAACCATGGTCGAACTGGGTCGTAGCCACGGGGTGGACACGGTGGCGTTGATCACCGATATGGACCAGCCATTGGGACGGACCGCGGGCAACGCCCTCGAAGTGACCGAGGCAGTCGAAACGCTGGCCGGGGGTGGCCCGGCCGATCTGGTGGAGGTGACCCTGGCACTGGCCCAAGAAATGATCAGCTTGGCCGATCTGGACACCGATCCCACCGAGGTGCTGGCCTCGGGTCGGGCCATGGATACTTGGCAGGCCATGGTGACCGCTCAAGGTGGTAACCCCGAGGCCCCCCTGCCCATCGCCCCGGTGGTGGACCACTGGAAGTCACCGACCGGTGGGGTGATCGACCGCATCGACGCTTTGGCCGTCGGGGTGGCTGCGTGGCGTTTGGGGGCGGGCCGGGTTCATAAGGAGGACGGTGTGTCGGCGGTGGCCGGGGTGCGTTTGCGCCGAGTTTGCGGTGACAGGGTGGCTGCCGGTGAGGTGATCGCCGAACTCCACACCGACAACCCTTCCCGCCTGGCCGCCGCCCACGAAGCCCTGTCGTCGGCCCTGACCATCAGCGAAACCACCCCATCGCGCCGGCAACTGGTAACAGCCAGAATCGTGTAGACCGCGACTTCCATCCACTGTACAGCCAGAATCTTGTAAACCGCGACTTCCATAGCTATTGCAACCAGACCCCGAGGCTTCACCAAGTCAGAGGCGTGGCTCTAGCTCTTCCATAGCTATTGCAACCATTAGCTTCGATAGCCCCATAGGCTTGGACCGGTGATACGCCCCACCGCCGAAGCGGCACGGAATGCCCCCAAGGTCCTGCTGCACGACCACCTGGATGGCGGCCTGCGCCCGGAAACGGTTGTGGAGTTGGCAAGAGAGAACGGCTACCGCCGCCTACCCACCAGCGATCCCGGTGAGTTGGCCCGCTGGATGGTCCGGGGGGCGAACCGCCTCGATCTAACCCTCTACTTGGAGACCTTTGCCCACACCGTGGGGGTCATGCAGACCCGCGACGCCCTCGAACGGGTGGCGGCCGAGTGCGCTGAGGATCTGGACGACGACGGCGTGGTCTACGCCGAGGTCCGGTTCGCTCCCGAGCTGCACACCGAGGCCGGGCTGAGCCTGGACGAAGTGGTAGAGGCAGTAGTGGCCGGTTTCACAGCGGGCAGCAGTGGACGCACCATCCGTGTCGCCACGCTGCTAACCGCTATGCGAACCGCCGCTCGATCGCTGGAGATCGCCGAACTTGCCGTCCGCCACCGCGACCGTGGGGTGGTGGGCTTCGACATCGCGGGGGCCGAGGCCGGCCATCCCCCCAGCCGTCACTTGGATGCCTTCCACCTGATCCAGCGGGAGAACTTCCACTTCACCATCCACGCCGGCGAGGCATACGGCCCCGAGTCGATCTGGGAGGCGGTTCAGTATTGCGGTACCGAGCGCTTGGGCCACGGTGTGAGGGTTGTGGACGACATCCGGATGGAACCCGGCGGCCTCCCCGAACTGGGGCGGCTGGCTGCTTACGTGCGGGATCGGCGCATCCCGCTGGAGTTGTGTCCCACCTCCAACGTCCACACCGGGGCGGTGCCGTCCATTGCCGAGCACCCCATCAAATTGCTGAGCGACCTGCGTTTCCGGGTAACCGTGAACACCGACAACCGCCTCATGAGCGCAACCTCGATGACCAGCGAGGTGATGCAACTGGTGGATGAGTTCGGTTTCGGCTGGGCCGATATCCGATGGCTCACCATCAACGCCATGAAAAGCGCGTTCATCCCCTTTGACGAGCGGCTGGAGATCATCAATAAGATCATCAAACCGGCCTACGGTCCCCTCGCGCTGTGAAACCAATGACCGAACCCAGGGTCCCCCTGCCGTGATAGACACCGTGGGGCTGGACGCGGATGACACCCTGTGGCACAACGAGCCGATCTTCGCCGATTACGAGGACCGGATGTGCCGCCTCGTGGGCCGCTACCTGCCCGATGCGGATGTGCATGAGAGGCTTATCGCTCTGGAACGCCAGAACGTGGCCGTCTTCGGATACGGGATCAAGGGATTCGTGCTCTCAATGATCGAGACCGCTATCGAGGCCACCGGGGGTCGGATCACCGCTGAGGAGATCCACACCATCGTGGGCTGGGCCAAGGAAATGTACGCCCACCCGGTGGAGTTGCTGGACGGCGTGGCCGAAACCATCTCGGAGCTTGAGAGCCGCTACCGGCTGGTGCTCATCACCAAGGGCGATCTGTGGAACCAGGAAACCAAGATCGCGGCTTCGGGGCTGGCAGGCTGCTTCGACACGGTCGAGATCGTGGCCGAGAAGGACGAAGCCACCTACACTCGAGTACTGAACCGCCACGACATCGCCCTCGACCAATTCGTTATGGTGGGCAATTCGGTGCGCTCCGACATAGAGCCGGTGATCGCCCTGGGCGGTCAGGCCGTTCACATTCCCTACCACATCACCTGGGATCTGGAGCACAGCATCATCTCCCCCCACTCCAACTGGACCGAGCTGGCCGACATCCGCCAACTACCCTCCTGGCTGGCCGACCAGAACCGGGATCGACTGGCCTGATATGAATCCATCTCAAGATTGAAAATAGCTGAAAGATGCTGAGATAGATTTTATTTGGGTAAGAAATTGACGGCTGGGCTGAGAGCAGCTACTATGATAGGGCTCTTCCCCCAACGATCCACCCCCAACCAGAGGGACAAACCGTGGACATAGCAATCCTCAGTTCGGTCATCGGGGCCGTCGGGGCTGGGCTACTCACAATGTTCTTGGCACTGTGGCGCAGCCAGCGCTCCGACTTTCATACCCTGAACGCCAAAATTGACAAAGTCATCGACGGCTTCGCCACCCACCGCCTGGAAACCCAGGAGCAAACCGCCGCCCACCAACAAGAAACCCAAAAACAAATCACCGCCCACCGCCTGGAAAGCCAAGAACAAATCGCCAGCTACCGGGAAGAAACCCAAAAACAAATCACCGCTCACCGCCTGGAAAGCCAGGAACAAATCACCGCCCACCAACAAGAAACCCAAAAACAAATCACCGCCCACCAACAAGAAACCCAAAAACAAATCACCGCCCACCAACAAGAAACCCAAAAACAAATCGCCGCCCACCGCCTGGAAAGCCAAGAACAAATCGCCAGCTTTCGAGAGGACATCCAAGAACAAATCACCAGCTACCGGGAAGAAACCCAAAAACAAATCACCGCCTACCGCCTGGAAAGCCAAGAACAAATCGCCAGCTTTCGAGAGGACATCCAAGAACAAATCACCAGCTACCGCCTGGAAAGTCGAGAACAAATTGCTGCCCAACGCCTGGAAACCCAAAAGCAGTTTGCCAGCTACCGGCGGGAGACCGACGAGCAGTTTGAGCGGCTGCACAAAACCCTGCACGAAGGGCTCATCGGCATCATCAAAGAAATGAACAAGGGCCTGATAGCCCGCGGGGAGCAGCCGATCCGAAAGGAGGGCGTTTCTCAGGAAGTATGACCGCCGAGGCGGTAGGTACCGGGATCGAAACCTGGCAACTGGTGCTGCACGGCCCCCTGATGGGCAGCCAGTTCGGTTGAGAGCATGTGCTCCACTTCTTCCCAGTCGTGGGCCCGAGGCGGATCCAACTCCCGGTTGTAGGGTTGGTCGAACACAATCACTTTCCGCCCATCCTCGCGCAGCGCTTCGATGTTGTGGGGGGCATCCTCTATATAGACATGGGCATCAACCGCGGTTTTCCCACCCACAAAACACAGGTCCCGGTAGGGAATCTTGGCCCAATCCAGCCACTGGGCGGTATCACCGGCCGCTATGGCGTGATCCCAGTTGGTGTACAGCCTGTGAGTGATGATGCGAATCCATACCCCCGCTTCCGACAACCGCCACAGCGACCGGGATGCGCCGGGCATCGCCGGCATGTTTGCCAGCATCCTATGCTCCACCACCGCCTGCCGGTGGTACTTCTCGAAGTCCCCCTCCTCGAAACCCCACTCCTCGAAACCCCAACCGCAGCTCAGGGTCAGTGATTCCTCGGGAACATTTTTCTCCAGGGCAACAACCTTGCGGAAAGCCACGGTGTGTTGGGCGCACACCCCGTCAAGGTCGACACCGAGCACAAAGGGGCCGATGCTCATCTTCCCTTGGGGTGCCATACAGTTTTGATCTCACAGAACGCGTCGATGAGGTAGGGGCTCTGGGCGGCCTCATCAGCCCATAGGCGCTCAGCGGCTGAAGCACTCACCACCCTGGTGATGGTGGCCGCGGCCCGGCGAGCCGCATCGCTGGCCAGTTCGGGATCGCAACCGGTTATGTCCAGCGCATCCACCGCACCATGATCGGCCAGCGGGGGAACCAGCTCTTGGTGACACCCGGTGCAGATGTTGACCACCCCAGGGGGAACATCGCTGAGCGCCAACGTTTCCGCCAGGGTGACGGCAACCAGAGGGCAAAGCTCCGAGGCCAACACCACCGCAGTGTTGCCCGACACAATCGCCGGAGCCAACCGGGACACCAGCGGCAGCAGGGGCGGCTCGTTGGGGGCCACGATCCCCACCACGCCGGTGGGTTCGGGCATGCTGAGGTTGAAGTAAGGCCCGGCCACCGGGTTGACTCCACCCAGGACGGTGGAAAACTTGTCGGCCCAGCCCGCATACCACACCCAGCGGTCGATGGCCACGGATGTTTCCCGGGCGGCAGCCTCCTCCGAGGTCCCATGACCGGCCCGAAGCACCTCAGCGGAGAACTCGGCCCGGCGAGACTCCATCACCTCAGCTACCCGGTAGAGGATCTGCCCCCGGTTGTAGGCGGTGCGTCCGGCCCAGCCCCCCTGAGCCGAGCAGGCGGCGGCCACCGCCTCCCGAATATCCTTGCGTGATCCCAAAACCGCGTGAGCCAAAAGCCGGCCCCCGGCTCCGACCACCGGATAGGAACGCCCCGACTCGGAGCGCTCGAAAACCCCACCGATGAACTGCTTGTAGGTCTTGTTGACCGGCAACCGCCCGCTCAACTCCCCCGATCCTCCATGTGCACTCACGCCACCAACTCCACATAGGGCAACAAACCGACACGGGCCGCCACCATCACACCACCAACTCCACATAGGGCAACAAACCGACACGGGCCGCCACCATCACGCCACCAACTCCACATAGGGCAACAAACCGACACGGGCCGCCACCATCACGCCACCAACTCCACATAGGGCAACAAACCGACACGGGCCGCCACCATCACGCCACCAACTCCACATAGGGCAACAAACCGACACGGGCCGCCACCATCACGCCACCAACTCCACATAGGGCAACAAACCGACTCTGCCTCCCTCACGGCCGTAGCCACTCTCCCGGTAACCACCGAAAGGGCTGGAGGGGTCGAACCGGTTGAAGGTGTTGGCCCACACAACACCGGCCTGCATGCGGTCGGCCATCCACATGACGCGCGATCCTTTCTCGGTCCAGATCCCGGCCGACAGCCCGTAGGGGGTGTTGTTGGCCTTGGCCACAGCTTCCTCGGCGGTACGGAAGGTCAGAACCGACAGCACTGGCCCGAAGATCTCCTCCCGGGCGATGCGGTGGGCAGTGGATACATTGGTGAACAGTGCCGGGAGATGGAATAACCCCTGATCGGGCAAAGCAATCCGGGGGGTGTACAGGTCGGCTCCCTCGGCAATCCCGCAAGCCACCAGCTCCTGGATGCGATCGAGCTGAACCTGGGAGTTGATAGCTCCGATATCGGTGTTCTTGTCCAGCGGGTCACCCACCCGCAAGGTGTCCATGCGCTGCCGGAGCTTGCCCACCACGGTGTCCACCACGGTCTCCTGCACCAGCAGGCGGGATCCGGCACAGCACACCTGACCACCGTTGAAGTAGATCCCATTGATGATGCCCTCGGTCACCTGGTCCAACGCCGCATCGTCGAACACGATGTTGGCCGCCTTGCCCCCCAGTTCCAGCGTGAGACGCTTGCCGGTGCCGGCGGCTGCCGCACCGATGGCCCGACCCACCTCGGTGGATCCGGTGAAAGCAACCTTGTCCACGCCGGGATGGGCAACCAGCGCGGCCCCAGCAGCGTCGTCACCGGTCACGATGTTGACCACACCGGGGGGAAGCTCGGCATCGCGGAGCACCTCAGCCAGCAACAGCGCAGTAAGTGGGGTGGTGGGTGCCGGTTTCAGAACCACGGTGTTGCCGCAGGCCAGCGCCGGTGCCAGCTTCCAAGCGGCCATCAGCAACGGGAAGTTCCAGGGGATGACCTGGGCGACCACTCCCACCGGCACGGCCCGGCGACCGCTGAAGGCATAGTCGAGCTTGTCGGCCCATCCGGCGTGGTAAAAGAAGTGAGCCGCGGCGAGGGGAACATCCAGGTCTCGGGATTCCCGGATGGGCTTACCCCCGTCCATCGTCTCCAAAACGGCGAACTCCCGGGACCGCTCCTGCAACAGGCGGGCCACCCGATAGAGGTACTTGGCCCTCTCGGCACCGGGCAGGTCGCACCAGCCCCCCTCCCAGGCGGCACGGGCTGCGACCACCGCCCGCTCCACATCGGCGGAACCGGCCACGCCGACCTGGGCCAGAGGCTTCCCGGTAGCGGGGTTGACGGTGGGAGCGAACTGCCCGGATACCGGCTCGACCATCTCACCCCCCACGAACAGGCCATATTGCGGTGCGATGCGCACTGGAGCTACCGACTCGGGGGCGGGCTCGTAGTCGAGGCCGAGGTTTGTGGTCCTCTGAATCTCGTTGCCCGGGATCGAGCTACCGGTCAAAGCCAGAACCTTTCTGCAAAAGCCCCGGTACCGGGCAACCGACCATCAGTCCGCAAAACCCCACCACCGGGCAACCGACAATCAGTCAACGCTGAAATCCTCTCGTCGCTGGTAGCGGCCGTCGCGCTGCTTGGCTCGTTGCATGAGCACATCGTTGAGCAGGCTGGATGCTCCCAGCCGGAAACGCTCCGGGGTGAGCCACGCCGGTCCCAACGTCTCCCCCACAATCACCAGATAGTGCCAGGCCTGCTTGGCAGTGCGGATACCCCCGGCCAGCTTCAGCCCTACGGTACGACCGGTTTGCTCGGCCATGTCCCGAATGGCCTCGGCCATGCACAGAGCGGTGGCCGGAGTGGCCGAGATGCCCAGCTTGCCGGTTGAGGTCTTGATGAAGTCGGCCCCCGCCGCCATGGCCAGCATGGATGCCCGCCTGATCTGATCGTAGGCCCCCAGCTCCCCGGTCTCGAGAATCACCTTCAGGTGGGCCGCTCCGCTGGCCTGCTTGGCCGAGACGATCTCGTCGTAAACCTTCTGGTAGCACCCGGAGAGAAACGCCGAGCGGTTGAGCACGATGTCCACCTCGTCGGCCCCGGCAGCCACTGCCCAGGCGATCTCGGCCAGGCGGGATTGCAGGGGGGACAAGCCGGCGGGGAAGCCGCCGGCCACGCTGGCCACCGCCACCGGGCTGCCGGCCAGTGCCGTCGCCGCCTCCGGTACCATCTCTGGGTACACGCAAACGGCGGCCACCGGGGGTGCCGACCCGTCGGTGGTATCGGGACGGCGGGCCCGGGAACACAGTGCCCGGACCCGACCGGGAGTATCAGCGCCCTCCAGGGTGGTCAGGTCCATGACCTGGATGGTCAAATCCAGCATCGCCGCCTTGGACGCAGCCTTGACCGATCGGGTGCACAGCAACGCAGCCCGCTGTTCCAACCCCACCTCGTCCACCGGTGTTATGCGCACCCCATCCACGGCATCGACAAATCCGGCCGGAGCCTCGACCGACAGCAGATCACTCACCCACTACAGGATAAAGCTGAAATCGAAGAAATATCAGCCAGAACCACCACCAGCAGATCACTCACCCACTACAGGATAAAGCTGAAATCGAAGAAATATCAGCCAGGACCACCGAGGTCGGTGTCATAGGCGCTGTACACCAAGTCCACCGCGTTGTGGCTGAGTTGATCAACCCGGTGTACCAACTCGGTCATCGACCGGCACAAACCAGGGCCGGGCCGCTGGGACTGCAACCGGTCGAGATGCTCCCGCACCGATGTTTGAATCTGGGCCTGCTCGGCCCGGAGCTTGTTCACCTGGGACACCAACCGAGGGGCCAGCTCGATGCATTCGTCGTACAGCCCGTGGGCACAGTCGGCGCGGAAACCGATGAGGGCCCGGCTGAGCTGACCGAGCTTTTCCTCCAAGCACCGCATCCACTCCCCGGATTCGTCGGCGGGCATACCTGTAGACAGCAGCTCGTGCAGGTCGGCCCCGGCACGGCTTATGTCCATACGCCAGTCCCTGTTCTCCCCCATGGCGATCTCCTCGTCATCATGTGGGAACGACCACGCTGTCGCTCATGCCTACCCCAACACCCTAGGCCGATGATCGGGAGTCGCGCCAGAGGGTCTCGGCCCGATTGCCCGATAGGGGGCGCTCAGCCGGCGAAAGGGCGCACCCCATTCATCATTTACCGGTCCCAGATCAGCGGGCGAAAGGGCGCACCCCATTCATCATTTACCGGTCCCAGATCAGCGGGCGGAGGGGCGCAAAATATCCCCGGGATGGGTGTCCACACCGCTTCGGTCCACCTCGCCATCACGGCGGATGGGGGTGCCGTTGACCAGCACATGGGTGATACCGGTGGGAGCATCCGCGGTCAACCGTTCGGCGTTGGCAGGAAAGTCCCGCACCCGGCGCAGCGGACCCGGAGCCACCGTGTCGGGATCGAACACAACCACATCGGCATACGCCCCCTCCCGGAGGTAGCCCCGGTCCACCAGGTTGAACAGGTCGGCCTGCACCGCGGATAGCTTCCTGATCGCCTTCTCCATGGGCATGAGTTCGCGGTCGCGCACCCAGTTGCCCAAAAAGTCGGTGGCTTGGGGAGCGTCACAAAGCTGGCCCACATGGGCTCCGGCATCGGACAGTCCCAGCGTGCAGCCGTCCTGCTGCAACAGCAGGGCAACACCCTCGGGATCATCATTGGCGATGACGCAACTGATCCGGGTGGTGAGATCGTCGGCCACTGCGGTGTCGAGCAGCACATCCAGGGGACGAACCCCCAGCTCGGAAGCCACGTCGGTGAGTCTCCGGCCGATCAGCTCGGGGCGCGAGGCCGTCTCGGCAATGCGGAACGTATCCCATCGGGGCTTCATGGCCCGCTGGTGCTCAAAGGCCTCGGCCGTCCGGTTGCGCCAGTCCTGGTCGTCGTAAGCCTTCAGCCGGGTGTCACGATCCTGGCTCATCAGCGCGGCGAACTCGGGGTTCACATTGAGGGTGAACGGATCGCTCATCATCATCTGGAAAGTGAGCGGGCGGGGGGTTACCTGGGGCCATACCTGGATCCCCTCAGCCCAGGCATCCCGGTTACGGGCCGCGCTCTGCACATGGTGACCATTGGGGAAGGTCAAAAGCGCACCGTAGGTGAACGGCACGCCCACCCGAGGCTGCAACGTGTAGAGGTCGTCGATGCCCACCGGCTGGCCCGGGGCCACCGATACCACACCCCGGCGCTTCCGGCCGAGCACTCCTATGAGCGCCTCGAACTCCTCCCGGGTCGAGAACCGGCTGGGAACGGGCAGCCCGTCAGCGCCCCGGTGGGTCATGGCGAAGCTGGTGGCCAAACCGGCTGCTCCCGCGTCGACAGCCTCGGCCACCACCTTTACCATGCCGGCCACTTCCTCATCGGTGGCGGCCCGCTCATAGGCCTCATCGCCGATGGTGAACAACCTCAGGGCGGTGTGACCTATGTAAGCCCCGAAGTTGAGGGATGTGCCCCGGCGGGAGATGGAGTCCAGGTACTCGGGGAACGTCTCGAAGTCCCAGGGAATGCCCTCGGCCAGGCTGTCCACGTTCATGTCCTCGACGTTCTCCAGCGTGCGGGCGATGAGCCCCCGATGCTCCGATCGGGTGGGGGCTATGGAGAAACCACAGTTACCGGCGATCACCGAGGTCACCCCGTGGTAGCACGAGGGCGAGAGTTCGGGATCCCAGAAAACCTGGGCATCGTAGTGGGTGTGGATGTCGATGAAGCCCGGGGCCACCACCTGGCCGCCGGCATCCAGTTCCGTCCGGCCCGACAGCCCCTTCCCGATCCCGCTGATGCGATCCCCGGTTATGGCTATGTCGGCCTCTGTCCCCGGCCGGCCGGAGCCGTCCACCACAACTCCCCCGCGAATAACGATGTCTGCGCTCATAAGTCCGAGTCTCGCACGTACCGCTCGAGCGCGCCCGCCCGAGCGCCGGAAGGTCCCCCTTTTTCCAGCATTCGAGGGCGCAGCACTGGAGGCGTGACATCCGGCCACACCGGAAGGTCCCCTTTTTCACGTTGGAGGGCGCAGCCCCTAAGGTGGGTAGAAACTGGCTGTCAAGGAGGTGTCGCTGTGCGCCGGTCACTAATGGTAGCGATGATGCTGCTCATAGCTGTTCTGGGAGCAGCCTGCGGGGGCGGGGGAACCTCCTCCGAAGATCGCCCGCTGGGTCTTGACCCCGATGAGGCGGGCAGCCCCACCGTCGAGGTGGCACTACCCACCCCACCCCCCACCCCCACACCCACTTCCACACCGGAGGCGTTCATCTATGTGGTGAAGGAGGGGGACACACTGGCCAGCATCGCGGCCGAATTCGGTACCAGCCTCGCCGGGATCATCTTGGTGAACGATTTTGACAATCCCAACCTTTTGAGCATCGGCCAGCAAGTCGAGATACCCCAAGACGTGCCGGTGGTGCTGAACCGCGATGGCACCGTTCGGCCGGGCGATCGAACCCACATCGTGGTTGCGGGCGAAACCCTGTCGGAAATTGCCGTCAAGTACGACAAGCCTTTGCCGGAATTGCTGGCGGCCAACAACCTAACCATGGCCAGCCTGCTCCAGGTGGGCCAACCGCTCATCATCCCCGCCGATGAGGAAGACCCCGATTCATAGCCAACCGTTAACTCCCATTTGAAATATCCACATCCCGTTTGAAATATCCACAATTGTGGTGGGCTGTGCTCCTAGTGTGGGCAGCATGGCGGTTCTGGCTCGTACCTTCCTCTCCCGGCGAAAGTCCACAATGTGGTGCCACCAGTGCGATGTCACCTGGTGGGGAACGGCGCGCGACACCTGCTGGGCGTGCCGCCGGCGCACAGCCACAACCCCGGCCCCGACCGCCCAAGTACGCGTTCTGGCCACCAGCGCGCCCGGCGAGTCGTGAACGCTGGGCTTGCGATTCCGGCGCTTATCATCCTGGGTTGCGGCCTGCTGGTCGGCGCGGTTGCCTTCGCCACCCGCAGGAAACGGGCACCGTGGGACATTTTTCCCGGCCCGATTCCCGAGGTTGAACCGAAGATTCCGAGCATCAGGGCCGACGGATCGAACGACAATGCCGGTTCCCCCGCCGGTGAGGATCACCTCGATGGCGGAACCAGCTCGGAACGCGCCAAGCCGGAACCCGAGCTCGTCGATGATGATGCCGCGGCGGCCGCCCCTTTCGGGGTTGATACCTCCCGGACCGGTCCCGAAGATCTGGCGGGATGGCACCGGCTCCATGAGCTGACCGTGTCGGCCTGGATCGAGAACCACCAGAAGGTGCTGGGCAGGATCAACGCCTCGGGCCTCCGGATCGACTTGGAGAACCGCGACAAGCTCATGGTCGGGTACGAGGAGCTGGCCCCCAGGATGCGGGAGGCCATAGCCGGCCATCCCTCCCCGGTAATGCGGGCCGAACTGAGCGCGATGCACGTTGCCGGAGAGGCAACCGTGTTCGCAGTGGTCAGGAGTGACTACGAAACCGCCCGCCGCCAGCACCTCATCTACATTCAGTACCGGGACGAGTGGATCGAGCGGCTGCGACAGTTCTCCGAGAATCCCACCGGCAGCCTGCGAGCGGTTTTGACCACCACCGAGTTCGAACTGGAGGAGATCCGCGCCGCACTGGAAGCCGCTCTGATCGAAACCGAGAATCCGGCCGAGGACGGGGACGACCGCGAAATCCCGCTCATAATTGGAGAGGATCCGGCCCCCATCCTCAACCTGGAGGATCAGCCCGAACATGTGCTGAAAGCAGCCATGGGTTCCCCCGAAGACTCCACCGACGACCTGGAGGGCGGTCGCCTCCGGTACCTCCTCCGCCGCGTCAGCACCCGTATCAGCACCCGTGGAACCTCTGAGAACGAGCCCCCCGATGCTCCCGATGCTGTTGGGAACGCCGGGCAGGAATAACGGGAGAGCCGAAGAATCCAAAAGGGATGGCCCGAGCAGAATTGGTGGGGCAGGAAGCCGCAACTGGTTTGGCCCAAACCTGCTCGCTGAACAAGACTGGCACCGTTGGTCCGCAGCCGAGCTGAGCAAGGAACCTGACATGGCTATTCGACTGGGTGACACCGCCCCCGATTTCACTGCTGACACCTCGGAGGGGACCATCTCCTTCCACGAGTGGAAAGGTGACTCCTGGGCGGTGCTCTTCTCCCATCCCAAGGACTTCACCCCGGTCTGCACCACCGAGCTGGGCTACACCGCCAAGCTGGCCGATGAGTTCGCCCGCCGCAACGTCAAGGTCATCGGCCTGTCCTGCGACTCGGTGGAGGATCACATCGCCTGGTCACAGGACATCGAGGACACTCAGGGTATCCGCCCGAACTTTCCCATGATCGGCGACCCCGACCGCACCGTGGCCGACCTGTACGACATGATCCATCCCAACGCCAGCGACACCATGACCGTGCGCTCGGTGTTCGTGATCGGTCCCGACAACGCGGTCAAGCTCACCATCACCTATCCAGCCAGCACCGGGCGGAACTTCGACGAGGTGCTGCGGGTTATCGACTCGTTGCAGCTCACCGCAGCCAAGAAGGTGGCCACCCCGGTGAACTGGCAACAGGGTGACGACGTGATCATCGTGCCCGCTCTGTCCAAGGAAGAAGCCGCCGAACTGTTTCCCGGCGGCTGGGACGAGCAAAAACCGTACCTGCGTGTGGTTGCTCAACCCTGACGTTATCCTGACATCCTGATTCACCGGCTTGCGCTACGAGCGCTGGTTGCCTTCGCCCCATCGCAGCCGGTCATCCCAGAGAGCAACGACCCCGGAGGAACCTTGAACAACGGAACGAACCTTGCTGCTCAAGCGGTGGCAGCCACCAAGATCTACGGCCGGGGAGATACCGAAGTGCGGGCGCTGAACGGCCTGAACATCGGTTTCGAGCAGGGACGCTTCACCGCCATCATGGGGCCTTCCGGCTCGGGGAAGTCCACCCTCATGCATTGCATGGCGGCGCTGGACAACCTCACCGAGGGCCAAGTACTCATCGGCGACACCGATCTGGGCACGCTGAACGACAGGGAACTCACGTTGCTGCGCCGCAACCGGGTGGGTTTCGTGTTTCAGGCCTACAACCTGGTGCCCACCCTTTCGGCGAGGGAGAACATCACCCTGCCGATCAACCTGGCCGGTCGCCAGCCCGACAACGGCTGGTTCGAGACAGTGATCACCGCGGTTGGTTTGGGCGACCGCCTCTCTCACCGCCCCAGCGAGCTGTCGGGTGGGCAGCAGCAGCGGGTGGCGGTGTCCCGGGCCCTGGTCGGCAAGCCCGAGATCATCTTCGCCGACGAACCCACCGGAAACTTGGACTCCCGCACCGGTTCCGAGATTCTCGAGTTCATGCGCCGGGCGGTGGACAGCCTGGGCCAAACAATCGTTATGGTCACCCACGATCCGATGGCGGCCTCCCACGCCGACCGGGCAGTGTTTCTGGTGGATGGTGCCATTCACGGTGAACTGGTTGACCCCAGCGCCGATCGGGTGCTGGATTACATGAAAGACCTCGGCGACTGATGGCCGGGTGCCTGACCTCCGGGCCTGTTGCCTCACCTGGGCGACCGCTTCCATGATACTCGTCCGCTACGCCCTCAAGAGCATCGCCGGTGCCCGCATCCGGTTCGTGCTCACCACCCTTGCTGTGGTGATCGGCGTGTCATTCACCGTAGGCGTGTTCATCACCACCGACGGCTTGCGATCCACATTTGATGATCTTTCGCAGGACATCTTCGAGGGGGTGGACCTTTCGGTGCGTTCCCAGGTGGAGTTCGGTGACCGCACCCTGGACGCACCCCTGGTAGATCCGGCGCTGGAGGAGGTGGTGAGGTCCGTGGACGGGGTTGCAGCCGCCGAGGGGGGTGTCTTCGAGATCAACGTCGTTCCCATAAAGGCCGACGGGGAATCGTTGGATAGCTTCGGCCCGCCCCAGATGGGGGTGAGTTGGCCCGACGACTCGCAGCTCAGCCAGTTGACGGTGTGGCCCGACGGCATGAGCCGCCCCCCCAGAGGGCCCGATGAGTTCGCCCTGGATGCCGACACCGCCCGCGAGAACGGCTTTGAAATCGGGGAGCGCTACCGCATCTCCACCCCCACCGGCACCCAAGCCTTCACGCTGGTGGGGTACTTCCGGTTCGGCACGAGCGAGAACGCCACCGTAGGGGCACAAATCTCGGCTTGGGACCGGGAAACCGCCCAAAAGGTGCTGCACGGCAACAGGGGTTTCGACAGCATCGACATCCGGCTGGAACCCGGTGCCTCCAAGGAAACGACGGCAGCGAGCATAACCGCCGCGCTTGCCGCCCAGGGGGTGAACAACCTGGAAGTGGTGCCCAACGAGATGCTGGTGGAGGAGCAGACCGACGAGTTCGGCGAGGTCATCGGCTTCTTCCAGAACTTCCTGCTGGGTTTCGCCATCGTGATCCTGGTGGTGTCGGCGTTCATCATCTACAACACCTTCACCATCATCATCGGCCAGCGCATCCGGGAATTGGGTTTGCTTCGGGCGCTCGGAGCCAGCGGGCGCCAGATATCCCAGACCGTTGTTGGCGAGGCGATCGTGGTGGGCCTGGTGTCCACCGGCCTGGGATTGGTTGGCGGCGTGGGGCTGGCCGTGATGCTCCGAGCCATTTTCAACGCTATCGGTCTCGACCTGCCCGATGCGCCAATCGTGGTCGGCTCCCGCACGGTCATAGCGGCCTTCGCCATAGGTGTGGGCGTTACCCTTGTCTCGGCCATCTGGCCGGCCCTGAAGGCCCGGCGGGTGGTACCGATGGCCGCGCTGGCCGAAGATGCCCGCCTGAGCGCTTCGGAGGTTCACCGTGCTCCCTGGTTGGGGGGCTTGCTCATTGCTGCGGCTGTGGCGGTGGTGGCCTTGGGAATCTCCTTTCCATCAACGGGGCTCATCGTGCTCACCGGCCTGGCAGGCCCGATACTCATGTACACGGGAGGGGTTCGATTGCACCCGTTCGCCGGCCGGGTGGGCGTGCTCGTGCTGGGAGTGGCGCTGCTGACACTGGCCATCCTGGTGGACCTATCCACGGGCAACACCTTGGCTCTGCTGGGGATGGGAGCCCTGTCGGTGTTTTTGGGCATGAACCTGCTGAGCCCCACCTTCGCCGGCCCGGTTGCGCTACTTCTGGGTGGCCTTCCCGCCAGGGTGTTCGGGATCAGCGGGAACCTGTCGCGGCTCAACGCCGCCCGCAACCCCGGACGCACCTCCAGCACTGCTTCCGCGCTGATGATCGGGCTGGCCCTGGTGTCGATGGTGACCGTGCTCGGCCAGTCGTTCAAGCAGACCCTCAGCGACACCCTGGACGACTCCGTAAGCGCCGACTGGCTCATCTGCGTGGGTAACTGCAACAACGAGTTCGCCGCGTTCAGCCCGGCAGCGGCCCAAGCCATGTCCGAGCGAGCCGAGTTGGAGTCGGTGGTTTCGTATCGAGCCCGTGAAGGGTCGGTTCGCACCCCCACCGACGGCGATGAGCACACGCTTTTCTCCACCGACCTGGACGTGTTCAACAGCCACCTCGACCCCGACATCGTGGCCGGATCCCTGGCGGGGGCGGGCTCCGGCGACATAGTCGTGCTGGAGGACGAGGCCACCGAACGGGGCATCCAAGTTGGTGACCGGGTGGAGTTGGAGTTCGTGGGCGGCCGCCGGGCCAACTTCGAAGTGGTTGCGCTGTTCGCCGACGACACCATCCTGGGAAGCCCGTGGGTGATCGACAACCGCGACTGGGACACCTACCTCTCCTCGAGCCAGGACCAGTTCCTCTCTGCGGTTACCGCCCCCGGGTTCACCGCCCAACAAGCCAGGGCCGCCCTGGAATCGGTGACCGCCGAATACCCCCAGCTCGAGATACGTGACCAAGCCGAGTTCCTGGAAAATCAAGAGAGCCAGATCGACAATTTCCTGATGCTGGTGAACGTCTTCCTGGGCATCTCGCTGGTGATCGCCCTGATGGGTATAGCCAACACTCTGGCGCTCTCGGTGTTCGAGAGAACCCGCGAGCTGGGCCTCTTGCGGGCGGTGGGCATGACCCGGCGGCAGACCCGGCGCATGATCCGCTGGGAGGGTGCCATCGTGTCCACCTTCGGCGGGCTTTTGGGCACGGTTGTTGGGGTTCTGTTCGCCTGGGCCGCAGTGCAGGTCATTCCCAGCAGCTTCATCTCGGTGTTCGCCGTGCCCTGGACCATTCTGTTGATCTACCTGGCGGGTGCCGCACTGGCCGGGCTGGTGGCAGCATCATTTCCTGCCCGAAGGGCCGGACGCCTCAACGTTCTGGACGCTATCGCCCACCAGTGAACCCGAGTAACCACAGGTGCTGTGGGGAACACCATCCGACAATGCTTGACATTTCAGGTGGGCCCAATGTTTGTAGTGTGTATAGTAGGCGTATGCCACGAATGCAGGTATACCTACCCGATGAACTCCATGATGCTGTCAAAGCTCGTGAGCTATCGCCCTCTGAGCTTCTTCGAGATGCCGTTCGGGCCGAGTTGCGCCGTCAAGCACTCCTTGAGGAGACCGACCGCTATCTCGCTGAACTCATTGATGAGGTGGGCACGCCGACCGATGAGGCTGTTGCCAAAGCTGAAGCGCTGTCACGGCGAATTCAAGCCAACGATGCCCGCTCTGCTTCGGCAGGGCGAGCTTAAATTGTGTGATTGTTCTTGACTCGGGTGCTGTCAGCCGCCTTGCACGCCAACACCAGGACTCCCTAGCGCTGATTGCCACTCTCAAGCGGGATGGCCTATGGCCACCAGTGGTGCCGTCGGTAGTACTCACCGAGTCGACAAGCGGGCATCAACGCAGTGATGCCAACATCAACCGCTTCCTCAAGACATGCGAAATCGCCGAGCAACTTCCGGAGCATCTCGCCCGCCGTGCCGGTACGCTAAGGACGCTTGCCCGCCGAGGATCCGTTGTGGATGCCATCGTCGTTGCCCTTGCCGAACCTGGTGGGGCTGTGCTCACCAGCGACATCAAAGACCTACAAGCTCTAGCCACACACGCCAAAAATGTTCACATTTACAGAGCCTGACCAGCCCGGAATTGCCCCGGGTTTGGTGAGCAGCGCTTGGACCTAATCCCCACAGTGGCGGGCCCTTGGGTAACCGCGGCGGGAGCGGTAGCGATCCACAAGGTGCCGGTTGGGGCCGCTCTTGCCTTCGCCTGCCCCACCCTCGTTGCCGGCCGGAGCGGTCAACTCCCCCACGAGTTGGGCGGCTATTCGCTTGCCCAACTCCACGCCCCACTGGTCGAAGGGATTGACGCCCCAGATCGTGGCCTGGGTGAACACCTTGTGCTCGTACAGGGCCATCAACATCCCGAGCGTTCGGGGCGTGAGTCGGTCGGCCAGAAGGATCGAGCTGGGGCGGTTGCCGGCAAAGCTCCGGTGAGACTCGCCGGCATCACTCGAGCCGAAAGCCAGAGCCTCGGCCTGGGCGAACATGTTGGCCACCAGCAGATCCTGATGGTCGAAGGCGAGCCTGCGCTGGTGTTCAAGCAGATCCTGGTGCTGGATCGGGTGGTGGTTGGGCCTGCAGAAGCCGATGAACTCCACTGGCACCACCGTGGTGCCCTGGTGCAGCAACTGGTGAAAGGCGTGCTGGCCGTTGGTGCCGGCCCCGCCCCAAACCACCGGCCCGGTGTCGAACTCGGTCGGGCTGCCGTCCCCACCGACCGACTTGCCCGAACTCTCCATGTCGAGCTGCTGGATGTAGGCCGGAAAGCGGTGCAACTCCTGGGAGTAGGGCAGCACGGCGCAGGTGGCGTGACCCCAGAAGTTGCGGTGCCACACCCCGATCAGCCCCAGAAGCGCAGGAAGGTTGGCCGGCCAGGGAGCGGAACGGAAGTGCTCGTCCATCCAGTGAGCACCGCCCAGCATCTCGGCAAAAGCATCGGGACCTATGGCCACCATCAGGCTGAGGCCCACCGCTGAGCACCAGGAATACCGACCGCCTACCCAGTCCCACAGACTGAAGGTGGCCTCGGGTGCCACCCCCATCCGGGCGGCCTCAGCGGGGTTGGCGGTGACCGCAGCCACCTGCTTCCGGGCAGCCTGAGAACCCAGGGCCGCACCCACCCAAGCCAACGCGGTGCGAGCATTGGTCATGGTCTCGACGGTGGTGAACGTCTTGGAGGACACGATGAACAAGGTGCGCGCCGGATCCAGATCGCGGGTTACCGAAAGGAAGTGGGCACCATCCACATTCGAGAGGAACCGCACCTCGGGAGAGCCGGTGGCGAAGGCTTCCAGGGCCGCGGTGGCCATGGCCGGTCCCAGGTCGGATCCACCAATGCCGATGTTGACAACCGCCTGCCACGGCCCCTCGCGAACCCACCGCACGAACGCGGCCATGCGATCCAGCTCCCGGCGAACCTCGGGGGGTGGCTCGGGATGTCGCAGAACCACATGCCTCGCCGCCCGACCCTCGGTCACGTTGACCGCCTCACCGCTGAACAGAGCCTCGATGCGATCTCGCAACCCGGCCCGGTCGGCGAGGTCGGCCAGCAGATCCAAGGTTGGCGCGATCAGGCGGTTCTTGGAGAAGTCCAGGAGCAAATCGTCGGTTTCGACGGTCAGCCGCGGCCCCCGGGTGGGATCGGCAGCGAACAGGTCTCGCAGATGGATCGATTCGAGAGCCCGCTGATGCTCGACCAGCGCCTGCCATTGCCGGGTCTCGCGCACACTTCAGAGTAACCCCCACCTTGAAGGCCAGTTGGATGTTTTAGAGATCCAGCCGCCGGGTCTCGCGCCCGCTTCAGGGTAACCCCCATCCCAACTTCAACCTCTATAATGGGCAACGACCACGCGGGAGCTCGAGGATCGTCGGGCTGAGAGGGTGTCCGCCGGCACCGACCGCCGAACCTGCACCGGATAACGCCGGCGAAGGGAGCTGAGGATGACCGCGAAGAGCAACGGTAGCGCCCCGGCCCGGGAAAAGGTCTACG
Organism: Candidatus Poriferisocius sp.; assembly: GCF_965202595.1. Taxonomy (GTDB): domain Bacteria; phylum Actinomycetota; class Acidimicrobiia; order Acidimicrobiales; family Bin134; genus Poriferisocius. The sequence continues at coordinate 296,248 of NZ_OZ241836.1, read as the reverse complement.
TGACCGGTTCCCGACCCGATGTGCGGGTGCCGTTCACCCAAGTCAACCTCACCGCTCCGGAACCCCCGTTCCTGCTGTACGACACCAGCGGCCCCGGGTCGAATCCCGATGCCGGCTTGCCCCCCCTGCGGCTCGGGTGGATAACCGAGCGGGATGACACCATCGAGATCGAGGGCCGGCCGGCTGACCCGCGAGACGACGGCCGCCGGGCGGTGCGCACCAGCCGATCCTCGGACCCGTTTCGGAGCGGGCGGCACCCCGTCCGCCGGGCCAAGAGTCGAGCAGTTACCCAGATGGCTTATGCCCGCCGGGGCGATATCACCCCGGAGATGGAGTTCGTCTCCACTCGGGAGCGGCTCGATGCCGAGGTGGTGCGGGCCGAGGTGGCCCGAGGGCGGGCCATAATCCCGGCCAACGTCAACCACCCCGAATCGGAGCCGATGATTATCGGGCGCAAGTTCTTGACCAAGGTCAACGCCAACATCGGCAACTCGGCGGTGACATCGTCGGTTGCCGAGGAGGTGGAGAAGTTGACCTGGGCCACCCGGTGGGGGGCCGATACCGTCATGGACCTGTCCACCGGTTCCGACATCCACACCACCAGGGAGTGGATCATTCGCAATTCGCCGGTTCCCATCGGCACCGTACCCATATACCAGGCCCTGGAGAAGACCAACGGGCACCCCGAGGAACTCACCTGGGAGATCTACCGGGACACGGTGATCGAGCAGGCCGAGCAGGGCGTGGACTACATGACCGTCCACGCCGGGGTGCTCCTGCGGTACGTGCCCCTCACCGCTGAGCGCACAACCGGTATCGTCAGCCGGGGCGGTTCCATACTGGCCGCCTGGTGCCTGGCCCACCATCAGGAGAACTTCCTGTACACCCATTTCGAGGAGCTGTGCGAGATCTTCGCGGCCTACGACGTGGCCTTCTCGCTGGGCGACGGGCTCAGGCCGGGATCAATCGCCGACGCCAACGACACCGCGCAAATGGCCGAGCTGAAAACTCTCGGGGAGCTGACCGAACGGGCCTGGGCCCACGATGTGCAGGTGATGATCGAGGGGCCTGGCCACGTTCCTCTCGACAAGATCAAGGAGAACGTCACGCTGGAGCGGGAGTGGTGCCAGGATGCCCCCTTCTACACTTTGGGCCCGCTGACCACCGACGTGGCTCCCGGTTATGACCACATAACCTCAGCCATCGGCGCGGCCAACATCGGTTGGTACGGCACGGCCATGCTCTGCTACGTGACCCCCAAGGAACACCTGGGGCTACCCAACCGGGCCGATGTCAAGGCCGGGGTGATCGCCTACAAGATCGCGGCCCATGCCGCCGATGTGGCCAAGGCCCATCCGGGAGCGCAGGCGTGGGACGATGCCCTGTCCAAGGCCCGGTTCGAGTTCCGCTGGACCGACCAGTTCAATCTGTCGCTCGACCCCGAGACGGCGCTCAGCTACCACGACGAGACCCTGCCGGCCGAACCGGCCAAGACCGCCCACTTCTGCTCCATGTGCGGCCCCAAGTTCTGCTCCATGAAAATCACCCAGGATGTCAGGGACTTCGCCGCCAGCAGGGGGGTGGACGAGTCGGTAGCCATCGAGCTGGGGCTGAAGTCCAAGGCCGGAGAGTTCCGGCAAAAGGGTTCCGACATCTACTTGGCCGGCTAGCAGGGATTGATGGTCCCCAGGCTTCACGTGATCGCCGGTTGCACAGCCCTGGCCCGAGCCGCCCTGAGCGGTGGTGCGCCGGCGGTGCAGGTTCGCATCAAGCAAGCAACCGATGCCGCCGTTCTCGCGGAGTGCCGAAGGATTGTGGCCGCGGCCCGCCAGTTCGATGCCGTGGTGATCGTGAACGACCGGGCCGACATCGCCCTGGCCGCGGGGGCCGGCGGGGTCCATGGCGGGGCCGACGACCTGCCGGTGGCGGAATTGCGACGATTGCTCGGGCCCGAAGCGCTGGTGGGAGGCACCGCCCGGGACCCCGGTACCGCCCTTTGCCTCCAGCACGGCGGAGCCTCCTACGTGGGGGTTGGTCCGGTGTACGCCAGCACCTCCAAAACGGGGTTGCCCCCGCCTCTGGGCCCGGCCGGGGTGGAGAAGGTGGCCACCGCGGTTGACATCCCGGTGATCGCCATAGCGGGGGTCACCGCCGCCCGAATCCCCGAGCTTCTGGATGCCGGGGCCCACGGTGTGGCCGTGATCGGCGCGGTGGCTCAAGCCAATGATCCGGCCGCTGCCACCGCGGAGTTGCTGGAGGCTCTCGGTGACTGATATGCCAGCCCCAGAACTGGTAGGAACCCCCGAGCCAACGGGAACCCCCGACGTGATAGTGGTCGGTGGCGGCATAATCGGTTTGGCGGTTGCCTGGCAGCTCAGGCGCGACGGTGCCGAGGTGGTGGTGATCGACCCCGCTCCCGGCACCGGGGCGAGCCACGCCGCCGCGGGAATGCTGGCCCCCATCCACGAGGCTTGCTGGCAAGAGAGCCACATCCTACGGCTGAACCTGGCCGCCAGCCGGGCCTGGCCGGCATTTGCCGAGGCCCTGGGAACCACTGCGGTGGACTACCGGCACAACGGGATGCTGATGGTCGCCTACGATGCCGGCGACAAGGCTGTGCTCGACAACCTGAGCGACCTCCACGAACGGGAGGACCTGCCGGTGGAGCGTCTCCACAGCCGGGAATGCCGCAGCCGGGAGCCCCTGCTGGCCCCCGGGGTGCGGGGCGGGGTGTACTCGCCAATCGATCACCAGGTGAACCCCCGCCGGGTGATCGTTGAGCTGTTGAAGCGAGTGCCCACCATACCGGCAGCGGCCACCGAGATAACCGGCAACCAGGTGGTAACTGGTGGCCAAGTGATGACCGGCAACCAAGTGATGACCAGCAACCAGGTGATAACCGGCAACCCCCGGGTGATGACCTGCGGGCAGGTGGTGGTGGCCGCCGGGGCGTGGACCGGCAAGCTGCTGAGCCTGCCGATCCGGCCCATCAAGGGGCAGATCCTGCGCCTGAACGGCCCGGAGGGGCTGATGCGGCTACCGGTAAAGGGCGTGGTGAGAGGGTCGAGCGTGTACGTGATACCCCGCAGCGACGGCGAGATAGTGGTGGGAGCCACCCAGGAGGAGCAGGGATTCGACACCCGGGTGACGGCGGGCGGTGTTCACGAGCTGCTCCGGGACGCCATTGCCCTGCTACCGGCGTTGAGCGAGATCGACCTGGTGGAAACGTGGGCCGGGCTGCGTCCCGGCACACCCGACAACGCCCCCATCATCGGGATGGGCGACGACGGCATCGTGTACGCCAGCGGGCACTACCGTAACGGCATCCTCACTGCACCGATCACCGCGGCGGCGGTGTCCGCGCTCGTGCAGGGTCACGATCCGCCCCTGGACCTGTCCCCGTTCAGCCCCAACCGCTTCGCCAGCCAATGATCGTGGTGATCAACGGTGAGGCCCGGGAGCTGCCCGAAGGCTGCACGGTGGGAGTTCTGGCCCCCACCCGGAGAGGGGTGGCGGTCGCGGTGAACCGGGTGGTGGTTCCTCGCAGCCGGTGGGGGGAGGCCCTGCTGGCCGACGGCGACCGGGTCGAGATCCTGGAAGCGGCCCAGGGGGGATAAGTGAGCGACTCGTGGACAGTGGGCGGGCGGAACCTCACCAGCCGGCTGATCACCGGCACCGGGGGGGCACCCAACCTGGCCGTCATGGAGCGGGCGCTGGTCGCGTCGGGATGCGAGCTGGTAACGGTGGCTCTGCGCCGGGTGTCGCCCACCGCCGGCGGCTCGGTGCTGGAGGTGATCGACCGGCTGGGCCTGGAGGTTCTGCCCAACACCGCCGGTTGCCACACTGCGGCTGACGCGGTGCTGACCGCCCGCCTGGCGCGAGAGGCATTCGACATCGGTTGGGTGAAGCTGGAGGTTATAGCCGACGACATCACCCTGATGCCCGAGGGCATAGAGCTGGTGGCCGCCGCCGAAACCCTGGTGGACGACGGCTTCACCGTCATGGCCTACACCAACGATGACCCGGTTCTGGCCCGCCGGCTGGAGGACCTGGGATGCGCCTCGGTCATGCCGCTGGGGGCCCCCATCGGATCGGGACTGGGAATTTGCAACCCCCACAATATCGAGATGATCGTGGAGCAGGCATCGGTGCCGGTGGTACTGGACGCGGGCATCGGTACCGCCTCCGATGCCGCCCTGGCCCTGGAACTGGGCTGCGACGCGGTGATGGTGGCATCAGCCATCACCCGAGCCCGCAACCCCGAGCAGATGGCCGCCGCCATGAAGCTGGCCGTGGATGCCGGCCGGCGGGCCCGGCGGGCCGGGCGAATACCCAAGCGCTTCGGTGCCCAAGCCTCGACCTCCGACCAGGGTCGTGCCGAGTTCTGACCTTCACCGGCCTTACGGCCAGAAGCGGGTACTGGACTCCGAGCTGCTGGTACTCACCGACGGGGTGGTGAAAGCGCCGGCGGTGATACTCCGAGCCAAGGGCCTACCACCGCGCAACCGGCGCGATCTGGCCCGGCTGATCAGCGAGCACACCGGCTGCCTCATCCTGGCATCAATGATCGACCCGGTGGCCGACGGGGTGCATCTGGCGGGATCGGATCGCCACCCGGGAAATTACCCGGGCATAATCGGTCGGTCGTGCCACGGATTGGGAGATGTGCGCCAAGCCGAGTTCGAGAGAGCAAGCTACGTGACCATCTCCCCCGTTTTCGAGACCGAGTCTAAGCCGGGTTACGGGCCACCGCTGGGGCTGGCCGGGTTGCGCCGGATTGCCCGTCAGGCCCATGTGCCGGTCTATGCCCTGGGAGGAGTTGACCTGGGACGGGTGGCCGCCTGCCGGGATGCCGGTGCGGCCGGGATAGCGGTGCAGGGGGCGGTGGCCCGAAGCCCCGACCCGGACGAGACCATCGCCGCCCTGCTGGACGAATGGCATTCGGGATGAGTGCCCGAAACGCCGCCGCCTGGGTGTCCCGACCTAGCAATTGGACACTCGCAGTAATCGAGCTGGTCATCGGGAACCCCGCCGCGATTGCTCCTAACCAAAGCAGGCAATGAACCCCCCGGTAGCGCTCACCGTGGCGGGATCGGACGCTTCCGGCGGCGCGGGGGTGGCCGCCGACCTGGCCACCTTCGCAGCCTTGGGAGTGCACGGAACCGCGGTCATCACTGCGGTGACCGCCCAGAACACCACGGGGGTGCAGGGGGTGCACCCCATCCCGGCCGACTTCGTGGCCCGCCAGCTCGACTCGGTACTGGGCGATCTGCCGGTGGCCGGGGTGAAGACCGGGATGCTGGCCAACCGGGACATCATCGCCGTGATAGGCGACTACGCCGCGGCCGGCCAACTACCCAACCTGGTGGTGGATCCGGTAATGGTTTCGTCCACCGGGGCCCGACTTCTGGACCCGGGGGCCGAGGTCCTTTACCTGGAGCTGCTGAAGCACGCCATGGTGGCCACTCCCAATTCCCGGGAGGCAAGAGTGCTCGAGGAAGTGGGCGGGCTGGTCGAGCCATCCGATCCCGGGCTGGTTAACCCCGGCTGGTTGGTGATAACCGGGGAGGCCACTGCCACCGACCGGGTGCTCCACAAGGGCACCTGGACCGAAATATCGGGAGAGACGATCGACACCGCCAACGACCACGGCACGGGCTGCACCTTCTCAGCCGCAGTAGCAGCCGGTTTGGCCTCAGGAACCGAGCCCATGAACGCAATCCTGGCAGCCAAGGAGTTCGTCCGCCGGCAAATCATCCAGTCCGCCGGTTGGCAACTGGGAACCGGCCGAGGACCAGTGGGACATCTTCCCCCGGCGGGGAGAAATTGGGTGGGGGTGGGTTAGTTGTTGCAGATGTCGTTGTTGAGGTCGGCAACGCTGTCGCCGTAGTTGCCGCGGCCCAGGCGGCGGCACTCCTCAGCGAGCGCGGCTCTGTACTCGTCGCGGTAAGTGGCGGCCAGGGTGTCGCCGGCTTTTTGGCGGGCTATCGCCTCACGGCGGGTGTAGGGCAGCGAGCAGACATCGGCCACCCCGTCACCATCGCTGTCGAGCGGGTAGGTGGTTGGCCCTCCCAGGGAGCGGTTGGCGCACCAGGAAGGGCCGGTGATGGTCCCCGAGTAATAGGCGCCCCCGTCATTGGGCGGCGGGAACCCGGGTGCAGCCAACTCTTCACCGCCGCAAGCCTCGCTGCCGGGCTGGTTGGCGCACTCGGCGTTCACGAGCCGGCTATACAGGTCGGGATACCGGTTGGCCAGGGTTATCACCGCGTTTTGCCGGGCTATGGCCTCACGGCGCGTGTAGGGCAGCGAGCAAATATCGGCCACCCCATCACCATCGCTGTCCAAAGCGAACAAGCGGACCCCACCCAAAGAGAACTCCGCACAAAAACTCGGACCGGTGACCGGACCGGAGTAATAAACCTGATCACTGGGGGTATCACCACCAGGAGCATCCTCCCCAGGGGTGACCGTGGGCGAGGTACCCGCGGGACCGGCACCGATGGCATTTACGGCTCGCACCTCAAAGGTGTAAGCCACCGGACCGGTACCAGTATTAGTACCGGATATGACCGTGCTCATCGTGACCGCACCAACATCAGCCCACTCGCCGAAACCAGCACTCCCGACCCGGGTACGCCACTGCCAACCCGTCACCACAGAACCACCATCGGCACCCGCCACCCAAGTAACGGTGATAGTGCCATCGGTAGCCGTCGCTGTGACACTGGGAGCAGCCGGTACCGCAGCAGGCATCGCCGACACCGAAGCCACAGCACCAGCACCCATCGCGTTCCGGGCCCTCAGGTGGAACGCGTAGCTGGTGCCATTAGTCAGGTTGGGTACCGGCACCGAAGTGGCATCAGCCCCCAAACCCATCCCAGCCAAATCCTGCCACTGGCCATCATCAACCCGCAGGTGCCAACCCGTCACCGCAGAACCCCCATCGGTGCCCGGTGTCCACGACAAAGTCACCGTGCCGTCACCTGAGGTCGTGGCAACCGTGGGCGCAGCGGGCACCGTGGCCGGCATCGCCGTGTCAACCCCAACAGCACCAGCCCCCATAGCGTTTTGGGCTCGAACCTGGAAGGTGTAGGTGGTGCCGTTGGCGAGATTCTGAACCGGCACCGAGGTGGTACCAGCAGGATAGCTAACCCACTGGTCGGTGCCGGTGCGCAACTGCCAACCCGTCACCGCAGAACCCCCGTTATCACCAGCCGTCCAGCTCACCGTCACCATCTTGTCACCAGCCGTTGTGGTCACCGTGGGCGCGGCGGGCACCGCCGCCGGCGTCGCCGTGGCGATAGCCACGGTGCTGGAGCCAATCCTGTTCCGGGCCCTGACCTCAAAGATGTAAGCAACACCATTGACCAGACCATCAACCTCGCGGGTGGTGGTAGCGGCAGGCACATCAGACCAAGCCCCGTAACCAGCGGTGCCGGTTTTCATCCGGTACTGCCAACCAGTAACCACAGCAGCCCAATTGGATTCACCGACCGCACCGCCATCACCAGCGCTCCAGTTCAAAGTGACCATCATGTTGCCCGCGGTGACTTTCACCGTCGGCGCGGGAGGTACTGCGGAGGGGGTGACCGGCTCGGACTCGAACGCCGCCCCAATCACCTGAACATTGGTGGTTATGGCTCGCACCTGGAACGTATAAGCCCGCCCGTTGGCCAAACCATCCACCACCAGACCCCGGGCCGCGGCACCCCCGGTGGCCGCAGTCCATGAACCGTAACCCCCACCATCGGTTTTCATGCGGTACTGCCAACCCGTAACCACAGAACCCCCCGTGTTCGGTTCTGCCCATGACAGCGTGACCTGCCCATCACCGGCGGTGGCTTGCAGCGAACCGCCAGCGGGGGCACCCACCGGCGTTATCGGGCCGACCACGCCGGCGGCGGGGCCGGCGCCGAACTGGTTCACCGCTCTCACCTCGAAGTCATAGGCCACCCCGTTGACCAGGCCCCGTACCGGCACACCAACCGACTCGGCCAAATGGCGGGCCGGTGGGGTGATACGAGCTCCCAACGATTCCCACGCATCAAAGGTGCCTTGACCGGTGCGGCGCATCCGAACCTCATAGGCCAGAACCGCAGAACCAGACACCGGGGCCAACAAAGAGACCCTCACCTCACGATCACCGGGCACCACTGCCACCTGGCGGGGCGCGGTGGGCGTATTGCCGGGGGTGACCGCCAACGACTGCGCCTGCGCACCCTTGTTGACATCGGTAGTCACAGTCTCCAAAACACCCTCGCTGTCGAAGGCCATCAAAGCGTTCACCGCCCGCAAACGGAACCGGTACGTCGTGCCGTTGGTCAAACCCTTTATCACCGCCGAAGTCGTCAACGGCCCCGAACCGGGAACCGTTGTCCAATCGCCCCAATCCTCAAAATTGTTAACACCCGCGGCTCGGCTCTGTTGACGGTACTCCCAACGGATGATCGGCGGACCCCCAGAACCCACCGATGTCCACGACAACGTCACCTGGCTATCACCACCCGAAGCAGTCAACCCTGCCGGGGCGGGGGGTGCCACACCCGGTATGGCCACCTTGTCGGGTATGACATCGCCGGCTTTGTTGTACAAACCAGCACCGTTGGAATACAACACCGGACCCACCAACCAACCGGTACCGTGCCGGTTCCGCGCCCTAACCCGGAACTCATAAGCCACCCCATTACGCAAACCCGACACCACAATCCCATCACCAGCCACATCGGCGCTGTTCGCAGCCCGATCAGCGAACCGCTCACCCGTATTGGACACCGCCCACGGCGACCACTCACCCCCTACGGGGCGATACGAATACTCCCAAACCGTGCCATCATAAGTACCATCGGTATCAACAAAAGCATTCTCATAACCAATTACAAAACCACCACCGCGCCTTACAAACCTATCTTTGGGTTTAACGATGTTCAACTTCACCTGACCATTACCCGGCACCGCCAACACCTCCGGACGATCGTGGGGGAAGGCTTCCCAGGCCGCAGCGCCCGGCAACGGTGGGGCCCCGAAAATAAACGGTTCCGACTCGACCGCATAACCCACCCCCAAATCAGACACCGTCCGGGTCCTGAACGTGTAAGTCTCCCCAACCCGGAAAGTCATCTCATCAAAAAGCTCAGTAGCACCGGTCAAGCTACCCTGTTGAGTAACCCATCCACCCCACGGCCCACCACCCACCTTCCACGACCACTCAAACCGCAAACGCGTACCACCATGAAGATAACTCGCAGGAGAGTTTACCCCCATATGAGGGCGACCATCGGTGCGGGGATCACCTGTATAACCCCTCAAAACCGCCGTCCTTGCCATCGAGGGGACACCCCTGGCGATGTTCACCCTCACCACCTCTGACTCCAAACCCACACCCCTGGCATTCTCCGCCCGCAACACAAAAAAATGATCCCCCACAACCAAACCCCCCACACACAACCCAACAAAACAGCCAGTTGCATTCTGGTAATCAAAGGTTCGATACCTGGGAAACATCACCGTCGACAACCCCCCGCACCCCGGATCCGCCCCCTCTGTGTTATCACACAAATCATGCCACACCGCGCTGGTCAACCCATCCACCGTTGTCGCCCGCTTCAGTTGCCACTTTATTACCGGGGAACCCCCATTGGAACCCGTCCACGACAAAATCACCTGATGCAACCCTATCGTGTAATCCGACACCACCTCCGCAACCACCGCCGGTGCCAACGGCACCGTACCCGGATAAACAACCCCCGTCTCAGCCACCGCACCACCACCAACAACATTCACCGCCCGCAACCGGAACCGATACCCGGTGCCCGCCGTCAAACCCCGAACCTCAAACTCTGTAGTCGTGTAGCCACCCGGTATCACCACCCAACCACCCCAATCACCATCACCAGCCCGCAACGAATACTCATAACGCCTAAACCCCGCAGTATCACCACTACTAGAGAAATTAGCCGGCCGGCGCCAGTCCAACGTTACCGACGACTCCGTCACCGTCGGTGTCTTCAAATCACGAGGTGCCCCCAGCAGCGCACCCAAATACACGAACCCAGAACGCGCCCCCAAACCCCCACCCAACGCGTTGACGGCCCGCACCTCGAACAAATAACTCTGGTTATTATCCAAACCAGTCACGTAATAAGACCTAGCCCCGGCCCCACCAGGAACCCGGTTCCAACCAGCTTCCGCCAAAGTGCCGTAATTACCGTCCGACCACCGGACTTCCCAACCCGTTACCGGCGAGCCAACCACCCCCGGCGGCTGCCACGACAACAACGCCGACTTATCCCCCGGCATCACCACAAAGTTACGGGGAGCACCCGGCGCTCCCCCCACCACCACCGGCCCCACCACACCGAAAGCACCAGCACCATGCTTGTTAACCGCCCGCACCCTGAACGAATACCCAACATCGTTGGTCAAACCCGAAACCACGAACGAATCACGATCCCCAGACGCCACAACCGAACTCCCCCTAATCAAATCCGGCATCGACGACCACGCCGACCAACCCCCATCACCCTGTTTGATCGCGTACTCGTACCGCAAAATATCAGCAAACCCCGACCCCGCCACCGCACCGTCAGCCTTGGTCCACTTCAACTCCACCTGGGAATCCCCAGGAACCGCCCGCAAACCCCCCGGCACCGGCGCAACATCAGACACCAAATCCCCATCCCCCGGACTCATACTCACAATCTGACCCGCTCCCGCGGCGTTCACCGCTCGCACCCAGAACTGGTAGCGGCTGCCAACCGTCAAACCCGACACCACCACCGACCGAGCAGCCCCACCACCGGGCACCGGCCGCCACACAACCCCACTACGATCCCCCGAAGTAGGTGCCAACCCCGTAGAAGTATCCTTCACCCTGTCCGATGGTGGAACCCAATTGGTTCCACCATCGGTCGACCGCGAAAACACATACTCATAACCCACAACCCCCACAGTGGCCGGCGGCGGCCCCCACGACAACCGCACCGCACCACCACCCAACACCACCACCTGCGGCGACGACGGAGTGTTCGGCACACTCTGCGCACCCACACCCCCCACCCAAACCAACACCGACCCCAACAACCCCAACAAAACCAGAGGCCCACCAAACCGGCGCAACGCCACCCAACCGAAACCAAACCGCTCAACCATCACAAAGCCTACCCACCCTTTCCTGAAACGACCAGAACCCCAAAGCCCCAGCCAAAACGAACAACTACCCCACTACACTCTCACACACCCCCCCGCGCGCAAGTACCCCTTACAAAGCCCAACCGAGCTCGCCCTTGCCCCCCCCTAAGAACCCGAGTGGGTAATCAAGGTGAGGCCATCGGCTACGGGGAGCATCACCTGAGTGGTGCGTGGGTCGGCCACCACGAATCGGTTGAAAGCGCGGATGGCCGCCAGGTTCTGGTCCAAGTCAAGATCGGCATCGGGATCGGCCACCCGGCCGCCCCACAGCACGTTGTCCACCAGGATGATGCCTCGGGGGCTCAGCCGGCGGAGGATTTCCTCGTAGTAGATCCGGTAGGAGCCCTTGTCGGCATCGATGAAGGCCAGGTCTATGGATGGATCTGGGGGCAAACCGGCCAGGGTCTGGGTCGCGGGGGCGATGACAACCTCGATCCGATCGGCCACCCCTGCCCGATGCCAGAATGGCCGGCCGATGTTCACCCACTCCTCGCTCACGTCACAGCACAGCAACTTCCCACCGGGGGCGAGCCCCCGAGCAATCGACAGGGCCGAAAAGCCGGTGAACGTACCCACCTCCACCGCGAACCGCACCCCCAGCAGGCGGGTGAGCAGGGTCATGAAGCCGGCCTGCTCGGGAGCGATCTGCATCCGGGAAACACCACCCAACCCGACGGTGACCTCGATCAGTTCCCGGGCCACGGGGTCGATACCCGCCCCATGGGCCACCATGTACTCCTGCACATCAGTGGCGAGGCCAATTCCCTTGGGTGTCATTACGCCCTCCCGAGCACCGAGTCAACTGAAATAAGGATGGCCCTCCGGTCTGCCCCCCGGTCCTTGGGCGGGCGGTAGCGCTCGGCGTAGCGGGCTACGGCGTGGGCGCACTGCCGGGGATCGGCGGTTACGGTGGCCCAACCCTCGAGGGTCACCCATCGACCCCCGTCCACCTGGCACAGCACAGCCCTACCACCACCGGTCGCCTCCAGCAGGTGTACCTTGCGGGCCCCGGCCCAGGTGATGACCCTGGCGGTGGCGGTGGCGGGATCCCAGGTGAACCCCACCGGGGTCACGTGAGGGGTGCCGTTGGGGCGAAGGATGGTTAGAGACGCCAGGTGGCGATCCCGAAGGAAGCCAACCATCGACTCGCTGAGGTTGTGAGGGTCGTGGGCCATCAGTCACACCGCCCCGGCCGGCAGGGGTTCGGGCAGCGGGCGGGAGTGCACCACAACCAGGCGCTGGGTGGCTCGGGTCACGGCCACGTACAGGGCCCGCATCCCCATGGGGAGCTTCTCGCAAATATCAGCCGGTTCCACCACCACAGCGATGTCCACCTCCAGACCCTTGACCAGCTCCACCGGAACCACGGTCACCCGGAACTCCAGGCCCCGTTCATAAACCAAACCGTGGTCCACCCCGGCACCAGCCAATGCCCCGGAGATGGCTTCGACCATCGAGGTGTGGGCGATTACCGCCAGATTCCCGTTGACCAGCGCGCCCAGCTCACCTTGAACCTCTCGAACAACCGCCGCCACCAAACCGGCAAGGCTGGTTTCGCCCCACTCACCATTACCGGTGACACCGGTTTCGCCCCACTCACCATTACCGGTGACACCGGTTTCGCCCCACTCACCATTACCGGTGACACCGGTTTCGCCCCACTCACCGTTACCGGTAAGGCTCTGCTGGTTGGCCATGGTTACGAATCGGGAAGGAAGCCCCTGATAATCGCGGTTACCATTCGGGGGGTGAGGGTTGGTAACGGTTACGAATCTAGGAGCAAGGCCCCCGGTACGGACGGACCGGGGTGGGGCGAGGCCGGGCACCGCGGCATCCAGCACCCGAGCGGCCACCGCCATTATCGGCTCGGTTAGGCGATAGCCGATGGTCAACTCCGCGAATCGGGGCTCAATGCGGCCGGGCAGGTGCTCAACCACGCTGCTCCAGGAGTCGTGACCCCAGGCGGAGGTGGCTTGGGCAATGTCGCCCACCACGGTCATGGACCCGTTCAGCGATCGCCGGCTGATCATCCTGAGCTGCATGGGTGACAGGTCCTGGGCCTCGTCCACCACTATGTGGCCGTAGGTGCGGACCGAATCGGCCCGGCGGTGGCTGGGGCGGGGTCCCAGCAGGGCCAGAGCCTCGTCCAGCAGTGGGGCGTCCTCGGCCGTCCACACCACCCGGGAGGCGTGGGCAGCCCGGGGGCGATGAAGCAGGTCAACCTCATCCGGGGCCAGCACCGGGCCCGCTGCCGAGCGAAGCAGGCTCGGGGCCCCGAACAAATCGTGAAGGAAATGGGCGGGGGTGAGCACCGGCCACATCCACTCCAGAGCCTCCCGCAGATGGAGGCTGCCGTGAAGCTGCTCGCGCGCCGCCTCACCGTCGAGGTCCGGGACACCGGGGCGCGACCCGCTGGCGGCCAGGAGCTGGTAAACCTGCTGCTCGACGAACGAGCGGGCCCGGTTGTGGGTGCGGAACCGCCGGCGAGCCTGGTCGATTATCCCGGCGCTCTGATCCACGGTGAGCCGGAGTCGCCGGAGGCCGAGGGGCACCACCAGATCGGCGCGCAGCGGCCGCTGGCGGTCCCGGCGAGCCCGGCGCAACACCGGGACCATGCGCAGATCACCCTTGATCCGCGACACCCGAGGGTTGTCGAGTCCCTTGATCCGGGTGCCGGGCAGCAGATCGGCCAGCATCGCCACCTCCACGCCGGCCTCACCCAGCGACGGCAGCACCTGCTCTATGTAGGTCAGGAACAAGCGATTGGGGCCGAGTACCAGCATCCCCTGACCCTCGAGAGGAAAGCGATGCGTATACAGCAGGTAGGCGGCCCGGTGGAGGGCGGCCACCGTCTTGCCGGTTCCGGGGCCACCCTGCACTACGAGCACACCGGGCAACCGGGAGCGGATGATGGCATCCTGCTCGGCCTGGATGGTGGCGACGGCATCGGCCAGCCGCCCGGTACGCCCGGCCTCCAAACCGGCCCGCAACGTGGCCTCCCCCACCAGGGGAAGAGGGCCACCCCCATTGCGGGCACCGAAGCTCTCGTCCTCCACTCCCAGCAGCTCCCGGCCCCGGGTGATGAAGTGGCGGCGGCGGGACAAACCCATGGGCTCGCCGCCGGTGGCCCGGTAGAAGGCCTCGGCGGCCGGGGCCCGCCAGTCGATGGTGATTGGCTCCTGGTCGTCGTCCCACACCGCCACCCGACCTACGTAGAACCGGTCGCCGCCCCCCTCCTCGGTCCAGTCCAGCCGGCCGAACACCAGCGAGGAGTCACCGATGTCCAAGGCGCTCAGGCGATTGCTGATGGAGTCCCATATGATCTCCCGCTCGTAGCGGGCTTGATGGGTACCGCCCGTGCCCACCTCCACCATGCCTTTCAGCGACAAAGCTCTCAGCCGGGCTGATTCAAGGGCTTGATGAGCCCGAGCTATGTATGCCTGCTCCGCAGTGTGATCGGGATGAATCGGGGCTCCTCGGACTCGGTTCAAAACTGGCAGACATTTGAGTGTACTACCCCGATCCAGGATTCAAGAAGCGCCCGGCTCCAGGAATCAGAAATCCACCCCGATCCAGGATTCAGGAATCCACCGGCTCGCCGATCTCCTTGAGCGCGTCACCGATGGCAACCCGGAGTCGGCGGGCGAGGTGAGGGGGCAGATGAAACACCAGCCCATAACCGGCCCGGCCCACCTCCTCCACGGTGAGCACCACCCGGGCCGCGGCATCGTCATAGTCGTCGGCAACTGCCACCGCCCACGAAACCGGCGCGAACTCGTCACCATCGCCCGGCGGGAGATCGGCTGGATCGAAGGGATAGTCATCAATGGACCGACGCACCCACACAATGGTACCGGCGGTGGGGGATTACCGGCAGTAGCAGATTACCGGCTTTGGGGGATTACCGGCTCCGGTGACGATGGCAGCGCAAGCTCCGGCGGTCGGTACGGTTTGGGCGTGGCCACCGGGACCGCTCCTGCCAACGATGCCTTCCTGCGGGCTTGTCGAGGCCTGCCGGTGAAGCGGGTACCGGTGTGGTTCATGCGCCAGGCCGGGCGATCGCTGCCCGAGTACCGGGCCCTCCGGGGAGAAGGTTCCATGCTGGAGGTCATAGCCCGCCCGGAGCTGGCCACCGAGATGACCCTCCAGCCGGTACGCCGGTACGGGGTGGACGCCGCCATCCTGTACTCCGACATCGTGGTTCCGGCCCACGCCGTGGGGTTCGGGGTGGACATCGTTCCCGGTGTGGGGCCGGTGGTGGAGCAGCCCTTCCGGGAGGCCCGCGACCTGAATCGCCTGCCACCGCTGGACCCCGAGGCCGATACCGGCTACGTGCTGGAGACGGTGCGCAACCTGGTGGCCGAGCTGGACGTGCCGCTGATCGCCTTCGCAGGGGCACCGTTCACCATGGCGTCCTACCTGGTGGAAGGAGGGCCGTCTCGAACTCACGCCCTCACCAAGACATTGATGTACCGCGATCCCCACTTGTGGGCGGAGCTGATGGACCGTCTGGCCGATCTGGCCATAGCCTCCATCGGCTCGCAACTCGATGCCGGAGCCTCCGCATTCCAACTATTCGACTCCTGGGCCGGAACCCTGGCCCCCGACCAGTACCGCCGTTTCGTGCTGCCGGCCAGCCAACGGGTGTTCTCCGAGCTGAAGGACCGCCACAGGGATTCGAGGGCCCCGGGCATCCACTTCGGGGTTGGGACCGGTGAGTTCCTGGAGTTGCTGGCCGAAGCCGGGGCCGATGTGGTGGGAGTGGACTGGCGAGTTCCCCTGGACGACGCTCGAAAGCGTCTGGGACCCGAAACAGCGGTGCAGGGCAACCTGGATCCGGCGGTGGTGCTGGCTCCGTGGCCGGTGGTGGCCGAGCAGGTGACCGACGTGTTGGATCGCAACGCCGGCCGGCCGGGGCACGTGTTCAACCTGGGCCACGGTGTTTTGCCCGAGACCAACCCCGAGGTGCTGGAGCAAGTGGTCGAGCTGGTACACGGCTACCAAGCAGCCCCATGAATTCGCACCCCGGCCCATGAAATCACACCCATGAGGTCGCGGCGCTGCCCAGCCATCCCATGAGGTCGCACCCATGAAGGTAGCCGTGGTGGGGGCGGGCATCACCGGCCTGGCCGCTGGATACGAGGCGGTCAAGGCCGGAGCCGAGGTGGTGGTGTACGAGGCGGCCGACCGGGCCGGGGGGCGGATCCTTACCTCCGAGTTGGCAGGCCGGCCGGTGGATGAGGGGCCCGATGCGTTTCTGGCCCGAGTGCCGGGGGCGTTGGGGCTGTGCCGCGAGCTGGGCCTGGATGCAAACCTGGTGTCACCCACGCAGCGGGCCGCGTTCGTGTATTCCCGGGGGGCGCTGCGGGAGCTGCCCCAACCCAACGTGCTGGGGGTTCCGCTGGATTTCGACTCCCTGGCCGCCTCGGGAATCATATCTGCGCCGGGGGTGGCCCGAGCCCGCCAGGAGCCCGATCTGGACGGGCCGGCACTGGTCGGCGACGAATCGGTGGGCGGGCTGGTGCGGCGGAGGTTGGGCGACGAGGTGGCCGAACGGCTGGTGGACCCGCTGATCGGGGGCATCAACGCTTCGTCCATGGACAATTTGAGCGTGCAGGCTGCGGTGCCTCGACTGGCCGAGGCCGCCGCCCACGGCCCCAGTCTGGTGCGATGGCTGAGGCGGCTGGTCGCCTCCCCCGGGGCCGATCCCGGCGCTCCGGTGTTCTACACCCTTCCCGGCGGCCTGGGTGGATTGGCCAAAGAACTGGGCGACCGGCTGGGCGACCGGCTGCGGCTGTCATCCCCGGTTTCCGATTTGAACCACCTGGATGCTGACCGGGTGATCATCACCGTGCCCGCCGCGAGGGCCGGCCGTCTGGTGGCCCCCCTGTCCGAGACAGCGGCCGGGCTGCTGGGAAGCATCCGATACGCCTCGGTGGTGCTGGTGACCCTGGCTTTCGACGCTCGCGCCGTGAAACACCCCCTGGCCGGATCGGGTTTTCTGGTACCGGCCGTGGAGGGCCTCAGCATCACCGCCTGCTCATGGGCCTCAAGCAAGTGGGCCCACCTGGCATCGCCGAACACCGTGATAATGAGAGTGTCCCTGGGCCGGTACGGCGACAACGAGCTGCTGTACCTGAGCGACGAGGCCCTGCTGGGGGTGGTGATGTCGGACTTGGAAACGACGATGGGGCTGAACGCCACGCCCCAGCATGTGCGCATCAGCCGCTGGGAGCACTCCCTGCCGCAGTATTTCCCCGGCCACCTGGAGTTGGTGACCACCATCGAACAAGCGTTGTCCAAAGACGCGCCCTGGGTACAGGTCACCGGGGCGTGGGCCCGAGGATTGGGCATCCCGGCCTGCATCCATCAGGGTCGCCAGGCAGCCCTTGCCGCCACAAATGGTGCCCCGGGCCCCCGGTAGCCGGCACCTGGTGCATCCTTTGGCGATGAGATACCCGCGGCGATGAGATGCCAGTGGCGATGAGATGCCCGTGGCAATGAGATACCAGTGAACTTCGCACCCGGGCTTTGGGCTCGCACCAGCGGGGTGCCGGCGGTGGGCTCCTTGGGGGCTGGGGGACTGGTTGCCCTGTCGATGCCACCCTGGGGATGGTGGCCCCTCGCGCTGGTGGCGCTGGTGGTTCTGGAGCGCCTGCTGGCCGATCAACCCTTATGGGCCCGGGCCTGGCGGGGGTTGGGATTCGGGGCCGGCTGGTTGTTTCCCTCCACATTGTGGATGGTCGATTTCACCCTTCCCGGTTACCTGGCCGTTGGCGTGGTGTTCTCGATTCTTTACGGCTCGGTGGGGGTGGCTTGCCCACCGGGGATCGGCCGGTGGGTTGCCCTGCCCGGCCTGTTCGTGCTGGCCGGAGCGATACGGTGGCGGTGGCCCTTCGGCGGGGTGCCACTGTCCACCCTGCCCATGAGCCAGGTGGACAGCCCATGGGCCATCACCGTTCGGGTGCTGGGCCCGTTGCTACTGGTGGGGGTGGCGGTAGCGGTGGCCATGGTTGTGGCCGCAGCTTTGCACCGCCATTGGCAGACCGCACTGGTTCTGGCGGTGGTGGTGGTGGGATTCTGGGGCTGGGCCGCGGTAGCCCCCCAGGGTTCGGCGCTCGGCACCATCGACGTGGCCCTGGTGCAGGGGGGAGGACCCCAGCGGACCCGAGCCGCGAACACCGACCCGGCCGTGGTGTTCGAACGGCACTGGGAAGCCAGCCAACTGGTGCAACCACCGGTGGATCTGGTGGTGTGGCCCGAGGACGTGGTGGACGTGCAGGGCCTGTTCGCCGCCAGCCCCCAGCAGCAACGGTTGGCCGAGCTGGCCCAGGAACTGAACACCACCCTGGTGGCCGGGGTGATCGAAGACCTGCCCGGCGGCGCAGGAGCCAACTTCGTTGCGGTGTTCACCCCTGAGGGAACCCCGGCGGGCCGCTACGACAAGGTGCGGCTGGTGCCGTTCGGGGAGTACGTGCCGCTGCGGTGGCTCATCGAGCCGCTGGCCCCCGACTACCTACCGGCCCAGGACATGCGGCGGGGGAACGCCCCCGCGGTGCTGGACACCCCCGCGGGTCGCCTGGGGGTATCAATAAGCTGGGAGGTCTTCTTCGAGGATCGGGCTCGGGATGCCATCGGCAACGGTGGTGAGGTGCTGTTGAACCCCACCAACGGGTCCAGCTACTGGCTCACCATCGTGCAGACCCAGCAGGTTGCCAGCTCCCGGTTGCGGGCCCTGGAGACGGGGCGGTGGGTGGCGCAGGCATCTCCAACCGGTTTCAGCGCGTTCGTGGACCCCGGCGGAAACGTTTACCAGCGCACCGGCGTTTCCGAACAAGCAGTGATCCAAGCTCCCGTCGAGCTGCGGACCGGCCAAACCCTCGCCACCCGAGCCGGCCCCTGGCCCATGGTTGCCCTGGCCCTGGCAATCGGGGTTGCCGCCTGGGCTTTCCGCTCGCGAACCATAACCCCCAAACCCCCAAAGCCTGATATTTGACCCAACCAACCTGATTCCGAGAACCTTGCCCACCTGCTCCACCAAACCCCTCAACAACTGATATTTGACCCAACCAACCTGATTCCGAGAACCTTGTAGGTCATGGCCCCGGAGGATCGATCCCTCAGGATTGCCCTGCTTTCGTACCGGGGCAAACCCCATTGCGGGGGCCAGGGCGTGTACGTCCATCACCTGAGTCGGGCGCTGACCGATCTGGGGCACCACGTGGAGGTGCTGAGCGGGCAGCCCTACCCGGTTCTGGACCCTCGGGTACCGCTTCACCGGCTTCCCAGCCTGGATATCTTCAACGATGCCTACCCGGGCCGGTTACCCGGATTCTGGGAGATCAAATCGTGGGCCGATGCCGCCGAGGTGGGCTCGTTCATGACCGGAGCCTTCTCCGAACCGCTGGCCTTCTCGCTCCGGGCCTGGCAGGCACTGCGCTCCCGAGCCGGGGAATTCGATATCGTGCACGACAACCAGTCATTGGGCTACGGGCTTTTGGGCATGGAGCGGGACGGGCTACCGGTACTGGCCACCATCCACCATCCCATCACCGTGGACCGCCAACTGGAGCTCGAGCACGCCCGGGGGATGATGGATCGTTTCGGCAAGCGACGCTGGTACTCCTTCATCCGGATGCAGGCCCGGGTGGCCCGCCGCTTGCGGCGCATCATCACCGTGTCGGAGTCGTCCCTCGACGACATAGCCCGGGACCAGCGGGTACCCCATGGCCGGATGCATGTGGTACCGGTGGGGGTGGATACCGAGCTGTTCCGCCCGCTTCCCGGCGTGGACCGCCGGCCGGGGCAGATCATCACCACCGCCAGCGCGGATGTGCCCATGAAGGGCCTGCGCTACCTGCTGGAGGCGGTGGCCAAGTTGCGCACCGAGCGGGATGTGCGGCTGATCGTGATCGGAAAACCCCGCGAGGGGGGTGCATCCTCCTCCACCATCAACAGCCTGGGACTGGGCGAGGTGGTGGAGTTCGTGTCGGGGGTGCCCGATGACCGCATTGTGGAGCTGTACGCCACCAGCTCAGTGGCAGTGGTGCCCTCGCTGTACGAGGGGTTCTCGCTGCCGGCCATCGAAACCATGTCCAGCGCCACACCGCTGGTGGCCACCACCGGCGGGGCGCTGCCCGAGGTGGCCGGCACCAGCGGCGAGACCTGCCTGCTGGTGCCCCCCGCAGACAGCGAGGCATTGGCCGGGGCGCTCGTTCGGATTCTGGACAATCCGGCCATGGCCGCTCGGATAGGCCAAGCCGGGCGGGAACGGGTGAGGAGCCGCTGGAGTTGGCACCACACTGCGGAAAAGACCGTTGAGCACTACCGGGTACTGCTCAACGAATGGCACGCGTGACGGTGAGAACCCAAACCGCATCCCCAGCGGAGCACTACCGGGTACTGCTCAACGAATGGCACGCGTGACGGTGAGAATACGGCCCTCCTCCCCAGCGGAGCACTACCGGGTACTGCTGGACAGCAGGTGCTGACCGTTGACTACAACCGGCTGGGGTTGAAACCCGGCGAGCAGCTCCTGGATCTGGGGTGCGGTTTCGGGCGCCACGCCTATGAGGCTGCTCGATTGGGGGCGCACGTGGTGGCCTGCGATCTGGCATCGACAGAGCTGGCCCAGGTGAGGGCCACCTTTGCCGCCATGTCGGAGGCCGGCGAGCGGTACCGCGGAACCTGCCAAACCGTCCGGGGCGATGCCACCCGCCTACCTTTTGCCGACCGGGTATTCGACCGGATCATCGCCTCGGAGGTGCTCGAGCACGTGCACTCCGACGAGCAGGCCCTGACCGAGCTGGCCCGGGTGCTGCGACCCGGCGGGGTCCTGGCCGTGACCGTACCCACCTGGCTACCCGAGAAGATCTGCTGGGCCCTGTCGGACGAGTACCACGCCCCCCGAGCGGTGGGCGGCCACGTGCGCATCTACCGGCACGGACAGCTCCGCGGTCGGCTCCGGTGCGCCGGCCTCACCCCGTTCTCCAGCCACCACGCTCATGGGCTGCACAGCCCCTACTGGTGGTTGCGGTGCGCGGTGGGTCCGAACAACGATAACCACCGGCTGGTTGCGGCTTACCGCCGACTCCTGGAATGGGATATTGTTGACCAACCCAGAATTACCCGAATTGCTGACCGGGTTCTGAGTCCGGTCCTGGGCAAGAGCCTGGTGCTTTACAGCCGGAAATCAGGTTCCAGCCATTTGAAGGAGGCCAAGAGTGTCGCCGCCTGAACCCCATAACCATAAAGAGGCAGGGCTTTTTGTCCCTCAGGTGGCCGGGGTTCTGTCTTCAGCCGAACTGGAGTTGACCGCGAGCAGCATTGCCGCCTGGCAACTGCCCAGCGGGATGATCCCCTGGTTCCCCGGCGGTCATGCCGATCCGTGGAACCACGTGGAGGCGGCCATGGCTCTCATGGTTATGGGGTTTCGGGCCGAGGCCGAGCGGGCCTACCAGTGGCTGGTGGACAACCAGCGGTCCGACGGAGCCTGGCACCAGTACTACCTGGCCGACGGCGTGGAACAGGACAAGCTGGATGCCAACTGCGTGGGCTACGTGGCCACCGGGGTGTGGCACCACTACCTGTGTACCGGCGATCGGGGCTTCTTGGAGACGATGTGGACGGTGGTGGAACCGGCGGTGGATTTCGTGCTCGATCTGCAACTGCCCCGGGGGGAGATCCGCTGGGCCCGCCACGCCGACGGCACGCCGTGGTCGTTCGCCCTTCTGACCGGATCGTCCAGTATCTGTCACAGCCTGAGGGCGGCCATCGCCATTGGTGAGGAGCTGGGCCACGAGCGCCCCGACTGGGAGTTGAGTGCCGCCCGGTTGGCCGATGTGATCCGTACCCAGCCCGGTGCTTTTGCGCCCAAGCACCGCTGGGCCATGGACTGGTACTACCCGGTTCTGTCCGGGGTGGTCACCGGGCAGGCCGGTCGGAGCATGCTGGCCTCCCGCTTCGACCAGTTCGTGATGGACGGCCACGGGGTGCGCTGCGTTTCGGACCGACCGTGGGTCACCGCAGCGGAAACCTGCGAGTGCATCATCGCCCACCTGGGCGTGGGCCGGCGGGACATCGCTACCGAGATGTTCGAATGGGTGCAGGATCTGCGGGCCGACGACGGCTCCTACTTCACCGGCATGGTCCACCCCGAGCGAACCCACTTCCCCGCCGCCGAGCGCTCCACCTACACCGCCGCCGCCGTCATCCTGGCCGCCGACGCCCTAGCCGGAGGCTCCCCCGCCGCCACCATCTTTTCCAACCACCAATCCCTACCCGAACTAATCACCATCGGCTAACCCTTCCCCCCGTGTTCAAGGGAGCGCCGGGGTCGCCAAACTCGCTTGCTCATCGGGTGTTGACTTGATCTGACCAGAACACGACTTATGTACGGCGCTAAAGACACCCCTTCTGACCTGGTGTTTTGTGGTTCAGGGGTAACTGTCGCAGATGTCGATACGGTGCTAGTGAGGTTATTTCTGAAACCAAAATTAAGGATGGAAAAGTACTAAAGAAAATTATATTAGAATTGAACCCTTTAAGTTTGTCAAGTGTTGATGAAGACATAAAAGGAGTTGCATTTGAGCATTTTATTCAGCGTACAACCATTCAGAATGACCTTGGTGAATACTTCACACCCAGACATATTGTCCGATTTATGGTAAAACTTGTTGATCCAGAGTTTAGGCAGACAGTATTCGATCTCTTCTGTGGCACAGGTGGATTTCTAGTAGAATCATACAAACACCTTAGCTTCAAAGCTGGGAGGTCACCTCGGGATATAGAGATTCTTCAAACCAAAACCATATTTGGGCAAGAAATAACTAGCAACGCACGAATAGCGAAAATGAATATGATTCTGTTCGGAGATGGCCACTCAGGTGTGACTCAAATTAACAGCATAAACAACCCTCCAGAGAACAAATTCCAAGTTGTCTTCTCCAACATTCCATTTTCCCAAAGTCTCAGCAGGGGTGAGATTCGCCTGGTTGACAGTGATGCGAAGGACGCTGATGAAGCCTGTTTGCTACGGTGTTTCAACTCTTTGTCAGAAGGAGGAAGTATGGCAGTTATCATACCAGGATGAACCTGACCCGATTCCTGAGGATATGAATCGCTCAGTCTCTGTCGTCAAAACCCGTAACATGAAAAACGTGTTTGCTGCACTAACCAATTCACTATGGCCTGTTCCTGAAAGTGTCGACTATGTATTACTAAAAAATGTTGCTTATTTAGAGAATGGGAAATCAATCACAAAGCAGGAGATACTCCCAGGAAATATACCTGTTATTGCTGGCGGTGGGTCCAGTCCGTACAACCACAAAAATTTTACACACCGCGGAAATTGCTTTACTATAAGCAAGAGCGGTGCCTACTCATGCTATGTTTGGTGGCACAGTGGGCCTATATGGGCATCAGATAGTATTGTAGTATATAGTAGGGATGAATTTAAATTTCTAACTGGATACCTTTATGCTTGCGTAAAAAGCCGCCAAAATGAAATTTACAGTAGACAACAAGGGACAGGGCAGCCTCACATTTACAAAAAACATATTGAATGTATTCCCATTCCAGTTATACCCATTGATAACCAGAGAGAGATGGTTAAAGAGTTTTTTGAGGCACTGGAAGAATTTGAAGCACAAAAGGAACTTTTGGATACAGAGCATGACCGCCTTCTTCGAGTGCTCAGAGAACAACTATAGGATTAGCAGCGGAAGCGGAGGGCTCGGGAGTGGCGACGGAGGTTTATTTGGTCGATGCGTTGGGCGGGGGTGGTTCGGGTGATGAAATCGGGTAGATATTGGCCTAGCTGGGAGAAGGGGACTACCTGGGCCTCGGGAGTGGGCATGGTGGTGCTTTGCACCCAGCGGAAGGAAATTAGGGCTTCGGGGCGGGCCTCGGTATCGAGCCAATTCTGCACACCGGGGTCTGTGTGGGCCACCACCAGCCGGAAACGGCCGTCGGGGTCGGTGGCAATCTGGGCGTTGTTCAGGCTGACCGTGCGGTTGGCGAAGTCCAGCGACTCGAACCAGGCGTAGCTGTAGATCATGAACGACCAGTACCGGGCCTGGGGTATGTCGCAGGTCACGATCATGGCCTCGTCGGGAGCCAACTGGTAGGAACAACCGCCGTAGCCGATGGCGGCGGCCCCGCCCGGTACCGAGCGCGGGCCGTAGAACACGTTGGGCGGCGCGGATCCGCGGCTTTGATCCATCCACCGGTTCCAGAACACCAGAGCGTCGTCGGCCCAGGTCATGGCTCGGTCCAGGGCACCGACGAAACCGGCAGGATTCAGGGGTGCGGGATGCCCACCCTCATTGCCCACCCGCTCGATGAAGAACCGGCCCGGTTGGGCAGCACCCCATTCAACGTTGTACTCCCGTATGGAGATGCGATCGGTATCCTCGTCGATGGGAAGCCAGTTGCCGTCATGAGGAGCGGAGCTGACCACGAAGGTGAAGCTGCCATCGGGGTCCACGGCGAAGTCGTCGTTGGAACGCTCGGCGCATATGCCCGGCCGGTTCTGGTGCATCTCACCGTGGGCGCTCTGAATCACGAACAGCGCCCCCGGTGGCAGCCAACCGGTGACCCGGTAGGTGTGTTGAGCGCTGACAGGAGCCCGCCAGTAGGTGTTGTCCACGTTGGGCCCACCCCAACGCATGATGTCGTCGTTGTGACGGTACATGACCGGAAAGTCCCGATCGCTCATCTCCACCTGCTCCAGCAACCCCTGCATGAGAAGCCGGCTCAGGTGGCGGTACCCCTCGGCTCGCTCCCTCGCCCCGCCGGGGAAGTCAGGGCCCAGCAGGCGGTCACCCGACGCTTTGAGCCGTTCGCAGAACTCCCTCCACGCCTCGCCCGATGCCAGCCTCTCCTCATTGTCCACCCCATCACCGTAACGAACCGGGCCACAAGCGGATAACCAGGTACGCCTGTCACCGTAACGAACCCGGCCAACCACTGGCTCGGCACTGTGCACTAAAGGCGTTGGGTTGAAGTCTGGGACCGGCCTGGGAGGTTCATCCCTCGAACCCGGTCAGATTCCGGGGGCGTGGCGGGTGAGTATCCGCAGCGAGCCGGTGGCGGCCAGTTCGGTGAACGCTCCCGAGTCCATGGCCCGGCAGTAGATCTCGTAGGGCGGGCGGCCACCGTCGGCGGGATCGGGAAACACATCGTGGATGGCCAACCGGCCCCCGATGGCCACGTGGGGCACCCAGTTCTCGTAGTCGGCGTGGGCCGGCTCGGGGCCGTGACCGCCGTCGATGAACAGAAAGGCCAGCGGGGTGGACCAGTTCCGGGCGATGGTCACCGAGTCACCCACCACCGCCACCACCCACGGCTCCAGCCCGGCCCGGTTAACAGTGCGGCGGAAATGGGGCAGGGTGTCGATCAGGCCCACCTCGGGGTCCACCAGGTCGGGCTCGTGCCACTCCCAACCGGGCTGGTTCTCCTCCGATCCCCGGTGATGATCCAGAGCGAAAAGCAGCCGCCCCTGGGACTGGGCGGCATCACCCAAATAGACCGAGGACTTGCCGCAATAGCTGCCCACCTCCAAAAGCGGCCCATCCACGCCCAGGCCGCACGCGGCCCGGTTCAGAGCCAACCCCTCGTCGGGGGGCATGAAACCCCGGGCGGCCTCAGCGAACGCCCGCCGGTCGGGCTCCATCGCCTGCCATTCCCCGATTGGAGCTGTTGTGATCCCCTGCCATCCCCCGGTTGGAGCTGTCGTGATCCCCAGCCATTCCCCGATTGGAGCTGTCGTGATCCCCAGCCATCTCCCGATTGGGATCGTTGTGATCCCCTGCCATCTCCCGATTGGGACCGTCATGGTCGCCGCTTTGGCCTGGGGGGCCGAACAGGTACTGGTCGCACACCGCGTACTTCACCAGCCATACCGTGCCGAACGCCCCCACCGATGCCACGGTGATCAACCAGCCGTTGCCGGTCACCCGGTCGATCAAACCCACGGCAAGCGACGACAGGGCCAGCCCCGCGAAGGAAACCAGCCAGAAGGGCAGCACCTCGCGCCTCCAGCTACTGGGACCCGATCGGTCCCACACCCATGACCGGTTCAGGTGGTACACGGGGATGTTGGCTATAAGGAACGCCACCAGGTTGGCCACCAACGCCGACCATCCCAGCAGGTCGTAGCACACTCGCAGGATGGTCTGCCCCAACACCACCCCCACCGCCGATGCCCCGCCGTAACGCAGCAGGCGGTGCCTGTAGTCCACCAAGTGGGCGCGGGCCGAAACAAGAAGCGACATGGGAGAAGGAAAGCGTAGCCCAGACCCCCTGAACCGAGGGTAGGCGAAGCCAGCCCCACCCCACCACCCGGCGCCGACGCTGGTGCGCCAGCGGGTGTTCGGCGGTCAAGTGGCCGGCCAGGCCCTGGTGGCCGCGGCTCGTACCGTGGAGGGCCGGGCGGTCCAGGATTGTCCCAGCGTATTTCTTCTTGACTTACTCCGCTCGGCCTATTATAGGTTTATACCAAATATGAACAAAATCACATCTGACCAGGTAAAATGCAAAACTGTCACTCCTGTCTGACACAATACCAGCAATGAAAATTGGAAACAGGGGCCGCATGACGCACGACAACACACCCAAGCAACTGGCAGTTGAAACGCTTGTACGCGGCTGTGTGATGGCATACGCGGAAGGGTTTAAGCTGCGCCACGAAAGTGAAGTAAACAACCCTAATGGCGTGATAAACATGAAAATACACAATATTTTTATTGAAGCTTTAGGGCCGGAAATACGATACTATACTGCTTTAGTTCGATCACTAGACAGTTCGCTAGGCAACATGTTAGAAAAACTAGCAATCCAAATTGCAGAACTCTCGTTTGAGGTTCACAATAATATATCTGGCTTTATAAGTGAAGATCAAATATCGACCATCGCTGCGATATTAGAAAGTTATAAAAGCCGACGGGCAACACCATCTCTATCTGACTACAGAAAGCTGCACAAATCAGTAAAAGGTTCACCTATCATAAAACAGCACGGGTCTGACTATTATCTGATTGACAGAGCAGCTAACAAACACTACCTGATAGAACTAAAGATAGGCGGTGACCTGGACAACAAGAAGGCACGCTCTGAAAAAGAAGCTATTATGGAACAATATACGATACTGACCAATCAGCTTTCCGAGGATGCCACAGTCCGTACTTTCTTCGCTACTGCCTATAACAGATTTGGAGAAGGCCAACCGTGGGCACAAGAAAGAGTACGACAATTTTTTGCAGACGAAGAACTATTGATAGGTCAAGACTTTTGGAACTTTGTGTGCCAATCAGACAACGGTTATGAATGGGTATTGAAAGCATACAGGGACAGTGCACACTATATCCGACTAGCTTTAGACTCTATACGAAACACCTACTTGGGAGAATAATATGGAATATGAAACAGTGTGGGCTGACAGCGCTGAGCACATCAAAACAATACCTGACCACACCGTTGACCTTATCCTCACAGACCCTCCATACAATCTCAGCCCATATTCGACTGGCAACATGAAATTTAACTGGCGTTCTGATCTCAACAATGATCTAGCAGAATGGGATAGAGAAGAGTTCATACCAGCCAAGTGGTTACATGAATTCACACGCATTTTGAAACCAACTGGAAACATTTTTGCCTTCACTAGTTATAACTTGTTGGGACAGTGGCATGACGCTTTCGACCCAGAGTTTGACACGTTTCAGTTTATGGTCTGGCACAAAACTAACCCTGCACCCAAGATCAGAAAAGCAGGATTTCTCAACTCATGTGAACTAATTATTTGTGTGTGGAACAAAGGGCATACCTGGAACTTCGGGAAACAGTCTGATATGCACAACTTTATTGAAACTCCTATCTGCATGGGCAGGGAACGATTGAAAGACCCTAAACACCCAACGCAGAAACCAGTACGTGTGTTGGAACATATAATAAATTTGGCCACCCTAGAAGGTGATCTTGTTTATGATCCATTTATGGGTGTCGGATCAACTGGTGTAGCAGCGCTAAACCTGAAACGACGCTTCCTAGGTGCTGAATTGGACCAAGCCTATTTCACTGCTGCTGAGAATCGGTTAATCAAAGCTTCTTATAACAACCGCCTACCCTTCTAAAAAATGTTGATGCATTAGAGTAGAAAACGGACACTTCCAGAGGGAAACAGAAAGCATATGAGATGCCACCAGAGTGGTTTGACGAGTTTGTTACAGACATGAACTTGTGGGTAGCCGATTATTTGGCCGTTAGACGTGGACATTTTCAGATAGATGCATCAGCCACGGGTTCAAGGCGGTAGAATGAGCCGGTCATGCAGTCGGAGGTGGATGATCTGGTCGAGCTACTGGATCTGGAACCCATCGAGAAGGACATCTTCCGGGGGGTCAGCCCCACAGAGGACCGCCAGCGGGTGTTCGGCGGTCAAGTAGCCGGCCAGGCCCTGGTGGCCGCAGCTCGCACCGTGGAGAGCCGGGCGGTCCACAGCCTTCACGCCTACTTCATCCGTCCCGGCGATGTTATGGCTCCCCTGGTGTACCTGGTGGAGCGGGTGCGGGACGGCCGCTCGTTCACCACCCGCAGGGTGACCACCATCCAGCACGGCAAACCCATCTTCGCCATGTCGGCCTCCTTCCAGAGCCGGGAGGACGGCTTCGAACACCAAACCCACTTCCCCACCGGGATACCCGATCCCGAGGAGCTGGAACCTTTCGTATGGCCCGGTTTCCCGGTGGATGACCAGGGCCGGATGAAACGCCCGATCGAGCTGCGCTATGCGACCGGGTCGCCGGCGAAACGATCCGAGAGCCGGGAACCCCGGCTTCAGGTGTGGTTGCGGGCGACCGGCACCCTACCCGACGACCCGGTACTGCACACCTGCATGTTCACCTACGCCAGCGACCTGACGGTTCTGGACACCGCCACCCGCCCCCACCCGGTGCAGGGCAACGATGTGGACATGCAGATGGCCAGCTTGGACCACGCCATGTGGTTCCACCGGCCGCTGAGCATGAACGACTGGATCTTTCTGGATCAAGTGTCGAATTCGGCATCCAACGCCCGAGGTTTGGCCTGGGGTACGGCCTGGACCCGCAGCGGTGATCTGGTGGCCTCGGTGGTACAGGAGGGGTTGATGAGACCCCTGCGAACTTGATCGCGAGCTTCCTGATCCGAATGCTTACTCACATCAGGTTGCGGTCAGCGAGCCGGCTTGCTGCGAACTTGATCGCGAACTCCCGGGGCCAAATGGTGGTGGTCATCGCCGGGGTATGCCTGGTGGCCGGTGCCTGCGGGGGCGGTAACGACGAAGGTATCGGAGACCCCGAAACCACCAATGCGACCCCACGCCCGCAGCCAACACAACCAGCAACCACCAACCAACCCCCAGAACCAACCCCAACATCAACCCCACCCCAGCAGCCAACACAACCAGCAACCCCCGACCAACCCAATCCGCCAACACCCAACGACCCCAACCAACCCAATCCGCCAACACCCAACGACCCCAACCAACCCAATGCGCCATTGCTGATGCTGGCCCCGGTGGTGTCGCTGACCGAACCTATTGCCCTGGTTGCCCGGCCGGGCACCGGCGATCCGGGCGATCTTTACGTGGCCTCCCGTGGCGGGCAGGTGTGGCTCCTGGCCGCCGGCGGTGATGAGCCTCCCCTAACGGTGCTGGACATCGGCGATCTGACCACCAATAGATGCGAAATGGGACTGCTGGGCATCGCCTTCTCCCCCGACGGATCGAAACTCTACGCCCACTACACCGACCTGGAGGGCAACAACCAGGTTGTGGAGTATCCCATGGCCGGGCAACGGGTTCTGGAGGATGGGGGCCGGAGGGTGCTGGACGTGACCCAACCGGCTTGCAACCACAACGGCGGCCACCTGGTCTTCGGACCCGACGGCCACCTCTGGATCGGATTAGGGGACGGGGGTGGGGCCAACGACACCTTCGGACACGGCCAGAACCTGAACTCGGTTCTGGGGGCCATGATCCGCATCGACCCCGAAGCCGGCGGTGGAACCGGCTACACCATTCCCCCCGGCAACCCCTTCACCGATGGCGGGGCCCGCCCCGAGATCTGGGCCTACGGGGCCCGCAACCCATGGCGGTTCTCATTCGACCGGACCACCGGCGACCTGTGGATCGCCGATGTCGGGCAGAACGAGTGGGAAGAGATTCACAGGCTGGCGGCCGGCGACGGCTGGGAGCCGGGGACCAACCTGGGGTGGCCGCTGTTCGAGGGAAACGAGCGGTTCTCCGGCACCGCAACCCCCGATGACCTGGTGCCACCCATCCACGTGTACAGCCATGAGGACGGCTGCTCGATCACCGGCGGCCATGTCTACCGGGGATCGGCCATTCCCGACCTGGTGGGAACCTACGTGTTCGGGGACTACTGCGCCGGCCACCTGTGGGGGCTGAGCGTTGACGACCAGGGGATGTTCACCCGGATCGAACTGGGGGTCTCCGTCCCACCCGTCTCCCTGGTCTCATTCGGTGAGGATGCCGGTGGGGAGCTGTACGCGCTGAGCTTCGACGGCACCGTGTACCGGCTGGACGCAGCGGGTTAGATCACACAAATTGTCACGCACCACCTGTACTATGTGCTCATGGAGAAAGTGAAATGGAGTGCTCCGGTCGACCGCTCTCAAGGAAGCCAGTAACGAACAGTGCCTAACGAGAGAAACACAGAGGAAATAGTTCGATCCCACTTCAGGCAGTACGCCGACCAGGTAGAAGTGGAAGAGCAAAAATCCAAGCACCGCCGAATCGAAAAACTGCTGGCATCGGCATCGAAAGGAGGGGCAGGACGAGGTTATCCCGAGTTCCTGGTTACTTTGAAAGACGAACCCGATCTTTTAATCGTGATCGAGTGCAAGGCTGACCGGAACAAACATGAGAGTCCTGACCGGGACCGTCCCATCGAATTTGCGGTTGATGGTGCCATGCATTACTCGTCTTACCTATCAAAAGAATTCGACGTGATTTGTATAGGTATCAGTGGAGAAACTCACACAGATGCCAGAATTTCCCATTTTCTACACCTCAAAGGAGTTGCGTGCCCGACTCCAATATTTGATGAAACTTTGCTTTCTCCGTCAGATTATATTCGGGGCTACTACAATAATCCTGATAAGTACAGGCAAGACTACGATTCTTTGAAGAGTTTTCTTCGTATATTGAATGAGCGTTTACATAGAAACAAAGTCGCTGAAAGCAACAGAGCACTCTTGATAAGTGCTATACTAATAGCTTTGGAGAATCCGTCCTTCAAAAGATCATATGGCGCGGAAAACGACTCGGTAGAATTGGCAAAGGATATTCAGAAACGAGTCCTAGCAGAGTTGAAGGCCGACTTGGATGAGGAAAAACTTAGATTGCTGGAACAGAAGTTCTCATTCATTGAACACGAGACAGCTTTGATTCAAAAGGATGGGGAACTGAGAGAGTTAGTACAGCAGATAGATAGCGAAATAAACTCCTTCATCAAAAACCATGAATACCGGGATGTCCTAGGCGAACTGTACGTTGAGTTCCTGAGATATGCCAACAAGGATAAGGGCCTGGGTATAGTTCTTACACCACCGCATATAACCGAGTTATTTGCAGATCTAGCCCAGGTGAATAAGTCCTCCATAGTCTACGATAATTGTGCAGGTACTGGGGGATTCCTGATCAGCGCTATGAAACGTATGATTACAGATGCTAAGGGATCGGAAGAACTAGAAACCCGTATAAAGAACAGCCAGCTTTTCGGAGTTGAACTACAGGCTGACATTTTTCCACTGGCTGTCTCCAACATGTTTATACATCAAGATGGCAAATCCAATATAGAGCAAGCAAGTTGTTTCGATACCGATATTATTGCAAGAATGAAAATTAAACGGCCCACTGTAGGAATGCTCAACCCTCCATATAAATCGAACAAAAGACACGACAAAGAAGAGTGGGAGTTTGTACTCAATAACCTTGATATTTTAGGTGATGGAGGCATCTGTATTGCCATCATTCCCATGCAGTCAGCTCTATCCACAAGTGACAAGATCATCAACTTCAAGTCAAAGTTGATGAAAAAACACACGCTGGAAGCAGTGTTGTCCATGCCAAATCAACTGTTTTTTAACTCCAAAGCTAGCGCTGTTACCTGCGTCATGGTGATTATAGCCCATCGCCCACATCCAAAAGGTAAAAAAGTCTGGCTGGCACTTGCCAAAGATGACGGCTATGTGGTGGAGATGCACAAGGGTCGAGTAGATCCGGACAACAAGTGGCCTTCCATTCGAGATCAGTGGGTAAGGCATTTCCTCAACAGAGATGAAGTCCCATATTTCAGTGAAATGAGAGAGCTTAACCCAGCTGATGAGTGGTGCGCAGAGGCCTGTATTACGCGAGATTACCGGCAGTTGACACAGGAAGACTTCCAGTATTCTTTGAGATTACTCACAGGAGCTATGTTTTCTCAGGGTAAGCTTAACGCCGTACATTCACAACCCATATCTGAATCTGATCTTCGGCTCACTGACAGGGAATGGGAGTATTTCAATATCGGAGAAACGTTCGCTGTTACCCTTGGACCTTACACCGATAAGAGAGAGCTTATTGAAGGCAGCCTGCCGTACATCACGCGTACCGCGTCTAACAACGGGGTGGACGGCTTCGGTAGGCATGACACATCCTATGAGGGGAACTGTATAACGATAGGAGCAGAGGGAGTAGTGGCCTTCTATCAGCCAGATGAGTTCTTGAAGGGTAACAAGGTAAACATTATCAGGCACGAGAGAATGAGCGCAGGTATTGGCATCTTTCTAGTGACTGTGATGGATTTCGCTCACAAGGGCACCTACAACTACGGATATGCCCTTGTGAAAGCCCGCTTGGAACGATCACGGATACCTTTGCCTGTAATAAAACCCGGATTACCGGATTGGGATTTCATGGAGTCCTATATTGGTAAACTCAACTACAGTAGTAATTTGAAAAAATTGTGACAGTATTTCAGAAGAAGTCACTTACTTGAACAGTGTATTTTTCAAATTTTATAACAGTGTTGAAGTTGTCAACTAGTCCATGATGATGGGCAGTGCGTCGCCGGCCAGGTTGGTGAGGGGCTCGGGGTAGACACCTATAACCACCGTGAACAGCACCACGATGGCGATGGCCAGGGCGGGGCCGCGGGGGATGCTGATGCGGGGGGCATCGGGGTCGGGAGCCTCCAGGTACATGGACACCACGATCCGCAGGTACAGGAACGCCGCTACCACCGCGGCCAGCATGGCTATCACCGCCAGCCAGAAGGATCGAGCATCCACGGCGGCGGCGATAACCTCGAACTTGGCCCAGAAGCCGGCAGTGAACGGTATGCCGGCCTGCGACAGCAGCAGCAGGGTGAAGGCACCGGCGAGCACCGGGCGGCGGGCGGCCAGGCCCCGCAGATCACCAATGCTGACCCCCTCGTCGCCGGGGGCGCTGACCAGGGTCACCACCGCGAAGCTGCCCAGGGCCATGGCCGCGTAGGCCGCCAGATAGAACAGCACCGCAGCCGTCCCGGCGTCGGTGGCGGACTGCACCCCCACGAGGATGAAACCGGCGTGGCTGATCGAGGAGTAGGCCAGGATTCGCTTCACGTCGGCCTGCACGATGGCCAGCAGCGATCCCACGGCCAGACTGGCCACGGCCAGGCCGAGGATCACCGGCTTCCAGTCCCCGGCCTGCGCCCCGAAGGCAGCCACGAACACCCGGGTCAGGGCGGCAAACCCGGCCGCTTTCACCCCGGCGGCCATGTACGACACCACCGGTGACGGTGCCCCCTGGTACACATCGGGGGTCCAGGCGTGGAACGGCACCGCAGCCACTTTGAAGCCGAACCCCACCAGCAGCATGGCCAGCCCGGCCATCAGCAGCGCGCCGTCACTACCGGGTTGGCCCGTCACCGACTCCTGGATGTCCACCAGGTTGGTCGACCCGGTGGCCCCGTAAACCAGGGCAATTCCGTACAGCAAGAACGCCGACGCGAACGCTCCCAGCACGAAGTACTTTATGCCCGCCTCCTGGGATTCGGATCGGCGCAGGTGCATGGCCACCAGGACGTAAACCGCCAGCGACAGGATCTCCAGCCCCAGGAACAGCACGATCAGGTCGTTGCCCGAGGCCATGGTCATGCCCCCGGCCGCCGACAACATCAACAATGCATAGAAGGCGGGACCATCCAGACTCTCCCGGCGCAGGAAGCCATCGGCCACCAGGGCGGCCAGCACCACAACCCCGGCCAGCAGCACGATCAAGAACACCGAGAACTTGTCCACGCCAATGGCTCCCGCCACCGCCGAGGACGGCCCCTGGTCGTGTACCCGCAGCCATACCGGCACGGCGGTGATCAGCACCGCCACCCCGGCCGCCACCGTCCACGCCGCCGCGAACCAACCCGGCAGCCGGCGGCCGGCCACCGAAACGATGGTCAGCAGCACCACCGCGGCCCCAGCCATCACCAGATGGGGGGTCAGGGCCAACCACTCGATGTCGGGGGTGTCGGGGGAAACCACCTGGGCCGGCATCGGGAGCATCAGTGGTGACCCTCCCCGGTGTCATCGTGATCCACCCGGAGGTCGCGCAGCTCCTCGAAGCTGCCGCCGGGTCGATCACCCACCGTGGGCGACTCGAACCCCTCGACCCGTTCCATGTGCTCGATCAGGGCGTTCACCGCTGGTTCCATCCTCTCTATCACCGGTTTGGGGTACACCCCCAAGAACACGATGAGGCCCACCAGCGGCAGCATCACCAGCTTCTCCTGCCATGTGAGGTCGGGCGTGGACGCGTTCTTGCCGTCGGGGGTGCCGTGAAACACCCTCTGGTAGGCCCACAACAGGTAGAGCGCGGCCAGAATCACCCCGGCGGTGGCCACCACCGCCCACCAGCGGTGAGCCACGAACGCCCCGGTCAGGATGAGGAACTCGCCGACGAAGCCGTTGAGCCCGGGGAGCCCCACCGACGACAGCATCACCACGGTGAACACCGCGGCCAGAACCGGGGCGGCCTTTTGCAGACCCACCAGCTCGGAGATCCGGCGGGTGTGGCGACGCTCGTAGATGAACCCCACCAGCAGGAACAACGCCCCGGTGGACAGCCCGTGGTTGACCATCTGGAGCAGGCCGCCCTCCAGTCCCTCGGTGTTGAGGGCGAATATGCCCAGCACGATGAAACCGAGGTGGGCCACCGATGAGTAGGCCACCAGGCGCTTCAGGTCACGCTGCATGGTGGCCACCACCGCGCCGTAGAGGATGCCGATCACCCCCAGGGTGAACATGAGCGGAGCGAAGTAGCGGGTGGCCTCGGGAAACAGGTACAGGCCGAAACGGACCAGACCGTAGGTACCCAGCTTGAGCATGACCCCGGCCAGGATCACCGAGCCGGCGGTGGGGGCCTCGGTGTGGGCATCGGGCAACCAGGTATGCACCGGGAACATGGGAACCTTCACCGCAAAGGCCAAAACGAACGACAGGAACACCCAGCGGGCGGTGATGGTGGGCAGCTCACCGGCGCTTTGGGCCAGCTCTACGACGTTGAACGTGACGGCGTTGCCGGTGTGGTGGGCGGTGAGCAGAGCCAGGGTGAGCATTCCCACCAGCATCAGGGCCGAGCCCAGCATGGTGAAGAGGAAGAACTTGGTGGCGGCGTAGCGGCGGTTGTCGTGACCCCAGGAGCCGATGAGGAAGTACATCGGCACCAGCACGATCTCGAAGAACAGGAAGAACAGCACCAGATCCAGCGCCAGGAACACCCCGAGGCAGCCGGTCTCCAGCACCAGCAGCCAGACGTAGTAGGCCTTGGCGTTATGGGGTGGGTCACAGGCCACGATGGCAATGGGGAACAGCACCCCGGTGAGCACGACCAGGAACAGCGAGATGCCGTCCACCCCCACATGCCAGGAGATGCCGGCCGAATCGATCCACCCGGCCACCTGGGTGAACTGGAAGCCGCTGTCACCGCTGTCGAAGGCGGCCATCAGCCAGAGGGTGAGGGCCCCGGTGGCCGACGAGGTGGCCACTGCCACCGGTTTGAGCACCGTCGAGCGGGACGGGGCCACCAGCGCGAGGGCAACCGCACCCACCAGGGGCAAAAAGATTATGGCCGCCAAAATGCTGGATCCGTCCATCACAACCCCGCCCGCGACAGGAACCAGGCCAAAAGTTGCCGGAATGGGCCAGATGATCGGCTACGGAACATCACAACCCCGCCCGCGACAGGAACCAGGCCAAAAGTGCCACTGCCCCGGCGGCGATACCCAGGGCGTAACTGCGCACCAGGCCGGTTTGCGACACCCGCAGTTTGGTTCCGGCCCGGCGGATCAAAGCGCCGGTGGCGTTGACCGCGCCGTCCACCACCTGCTCATCAAACCGGGTGGTGCGCTCGAACGCCCGGCGGCCGGGACCACCCATGAAGGCGGTGACCAGCTCATCGATGCGCCAGGCCCGGGCCAGGAAGGGGTGCTCGAGGCGAGCCGGATCCACCCGGCGCCGGGCGTACACCGCGGCCCCGGCCGAGACTCCCAGAAGGCTGCCCACGATGGCAACGGCGGCCAGCACCCATTTGGTGCCCCCGCCGAGGCTCAGGTGAGAGGCATTGCCGAAAAAGGCCGGATCCAGCCAGTTCCCCAAGAAGTGGGTGCTGGAGGCAAACGGCAGGTTCACCACCCCGGCCACCACGGCCAGGGCGGCCAGAACCACCAGGGGAGCGGTCATCGTCCACGGCGACTCGTGGGGATCGGCTGCTTCGCCCGCCCAGCGGCGGGGGCCGAAGAACGTCATGAGCACCAGCCGGGTCATGTAGAAGGCGGTGAGCACCGCGGTCACCAGCAGCAGCAGCCACAGCAGCTTGTTCTCGCCATAGGCGTAAACCAGGATCTCGTCCTTGGACCAGAAACCGGAGAACGGGGGAACGCCGGCAATGGCCAGCCAGCCGGCCACGAAGGTCATCGAGGTAACGGGCAGAAATCGGGCCAGACCGCCGTAGCGGCGAAGATCCTGATCGCCGTGCATGGCGTGGATCACCGACCCGGCCCCCAGGAACAGGAGGGCCTTGAAAAAGGCGTGGGTTACCATGTGGAAGATGGCGGCCACGTAGGCCCCCGACCCCACCGCCACGAACATGAACCCGAGCTGGCTGACCGTGGAGTAGGCCAGCACCTTCTTGATGTCGTTCTGGGCCACCGCGATGGTGGCGGCCATCAGCGCGGTCCCCAGACCCAACCACATGATCAGGTCGGGCACCCACCCGTGGGCCTCGGCAATGATCGGGTTCATGCGGATCAGCAGGTAAACCCCGGCGGTGACCATGGTGGCGGCGTGAATGAGCGCCGACACCGGGGTGGGGCCGGCCATGGCATCGGGCAGCCAGATGTGCAGCGGGAACTGGGCTGATTTGCCGGCCGCGCCCACCAGCAGCAGCACCACGATGGCCGACGCGGTGCCAGCGGCCACCCCGTTGGACTCCAGGTCGTAGAAGATCTCGCCGTACTGGAGCGACCCGAAGGTCAAGAACGCCAGGAACATGGCCACCAAGAAGCCCCAGTCGCCCACCCGGTTGGTGACGAACGCCTTCTTGCCCGCGGTGGCGTTGGTTTCGTCGGTGAACCAGAACGAGATGAGCAGGTAGGAGCAGGCCCCCACCCCCTCCCAGCCCAGGAAGGTGAGCAGGAGGTTGTCGCCCAGCACCAGCATGAGCATGGAGAAGGCGAACAGGTTGAGGTACACGAAGAACCGGGAGAACCCCTCGTCGCCGTGCATGTAGCCGATGGAGTAAAGGTGGATGAGAGCTCCGACCCCGGTCACGAACAAGGCCATGGTGATGGCCAGCGGGTCGGCCAGAAAGCCGATGTCCACCGCCAGCCGCCCCGCGGGTACCCACTCGAACAGGGTGAGCACCTTTTGACGCTCCTCACCGTCGTGGCCCAGGAGCCCGATGAACACCAGCAGCGTGGTCACGAACGATCCGCCCATCATGGCGGTGGCCAGCCAGCCGGCCCGGGGTTCGCCCAGCCTGCGCCCCGAAACCACGAGGATCAGAACCCCGGCCAGCGGGAAGGCGGGGATCAGCCACACCAGATCCACGAGCGTGCTCATGTACCCACTAACCCTTCAGCATCCACGAGGGTGCTCATGTACCCACTAACCCTTCAGCATCCACGAGCATGCTCATGTACCCACTAACCCTTCAGGGCCGCAAGGTCGTCGGCGGTGGCCCGGGGTTGGTGGCGCTTGATGGCCACCACGATGGCCAGACCCACCACCACCTCGGCCGCGGCCACCACCAGCACGAAGAACACCGACACCTGCCCCCCGATGTCATTCAGCTCCCGCCCGAAGGTGATGAAGGTGAGGTTGACCGCGTTGAGCATCAGCTCCACGCACATGAACATGATCAGCGGGTTCCGCCGCACCAGCAGGCCCACCGCCCCGATGGTGAACAGCGCGCCAGCCAGCACCAGATACCAGGATGCGGTGACCATCAGTCTTCACCGGGGGCCGGTCGCAGCCCCCGCGGTGGCCGGCAACGGACATACCAGAATGCGGTGACCATCAGTCTTCACCGGCATTTTCTTGG
This sequence comes from Candidatus Poriferisocius sp., assembly GCF_965202595.1. Taxonomy (GTDB): domain Bacteria; phylum Actinomycetota; class Acidimicrobiia; order Acidimicrobiales; family Bin134; genus Poriferisocius. The sequence continues at coordinate 257,439 of NZ_OZ241836.1, read as the reverse complement.
GCTCCACCATCTCGGGTCATGCGGCGGGACATGACCACCGCTCCCACCACCGAGATGGTGAGCAGGGCCGCGGTGGCCTCGAATGCGTAGACGTAGTCGGTGAACAGCACATCGGCGATCCGGCGCAGGTTGGAGGATTGCCCGGTGATCTCCGCCGCCGTGTCCGGGGGGTTGATGACGCTCACATCGCCGGCCAGCAGGAAGGCCACGAGCAGCCCGAAGGTGCCCACCCCCACCAGCGCGGCCAAGGCTCGCTGGCCGGTGATGGGCTCCACCGACAGGTCCTCCAGCCGATCCACGCCCAGCAGCATGATCACGAACAGGAACAGCACCACGATGGCACCGGCGTAGACGATGATCTGAACTGCGGCCAGGAAGTGGGCCTCGAGGTTGAGGAAAAGAACGGCCACGCCGAACAGGGTTCCCACCAGGCTCAGCGCAGCATGAACCGGGTTGCGGGACAGCACCACCCCCAGCGCCCCGGCCAAAACGATGGCCGCGCACACGATGAACACAGCGGTCTCCATCAGTGGTGACCCCCGCCATGGGCTTTGCGAACCGCTGTCTCCATCAGTGGTGACCCCCGCCAAGATCTTCCTGGTCATAATCGGCGGGGGACTCGTCGCCGGCCGACTGACCCCGCTCGGGGGCGCGGATGCCGTAGCCCAGCTCGCCCGACCAGGCCACCCGACCCTCGTAGTCGGCCCGCCCCGAGGGGGATGTGGCCCGGACCCAGGCCGAGGTGTGCTGATCGTCACCGGGATTCCAGTGTTCCCAGGGAAGCTGCTGGGGGCGGCCATCGTCATCCACCACCAGCTCGTCCTTGGTGTAGATGGCATCGGCCCGGTCGGTGAACGAGAACTCGAACAGTTTCGACTCGGTTATGGCCTCGGTGGGGCAGGCCTCCACGCACAGGTCGCAGTGGATGCACCGCAGGTAGTTGATCTCGTAGACATAGCCGTATCGCTCGCCGGGCGAAACCGGATCATCGGGCTGGTTGTCGGCCCCCCGAACATAAATGCACCGGGCCGGGCAGACCCCGGCGCACAGCTCGCACCCGATGCACTTCTCCATGCCGTCCTCGTAGCGGTTCAGCACGTGGCGGCCGTGGAAGCGCTCGGGTTTGGGACGCTTCTCGTCGGGGTACTGGCTGGTGACCACCCGACCGGTCTCGGTGCCCTTGAACAACTTGCGAAGGGTGACGGCAAAGCCCTGAAGGTATCCCATCAGGCAAAACCACCTTGGGGATCCAGCCACCATCGGGTGAACTCAAGGTATCCCATCAGGCAAAACCACCTTGGGGATCCAACTCCCGGTGGCGGCGGGCATTTCGCAGGGCCAGGCTCAACAACCCGGCCAGAGCGGCCATCACCGCCATCACCGCCAGCACGGTGGCGAAGCGGTTCCAGCCCCGATCCCCGGCCACGTCGTAGGAGGCCAGCACCAGCAGCCACCCCAGCGACAGGGGGATGAGCAATTTCCAACCCAGGTCCATGAGCTGGTCGTAGCGGAAGCGGGGCAGGGTGGCCCGCAACCACACAAAGGTGAACAGCAGGATCAGCAGCTTGCCCAAGAACCACAGCAACCCCGACAGCCAGCCCACCGAGGTGAAGTCGGGACCGTTGGGCCCGCCCAGGAACAGGGTCACCACGATGGCCGACATCGTGATGGTGTTCATGAACTCGGCCAGGTAGAACAGGGCGAACCGGATGGAGCTGTACTCGGTGTGGAAGCCGCCGACCAGCTCCTGCTCGGCCTCCACCAGGTCGAAGGGGGGCCGGTTCAGTTCGGCGGTGGCAGCGATCAAGAAGACGACCATGGGCACCACCCATGTAACCCACAGGTTCCAGTTCCACACCGACTGCTCGGAAACGATCAGGTGGGTGGACAGGCTGCCCGATTTCAGCAGCACCGCGGCCAGCGACAAACCCAGTGCGGCCTCGTAGGAAACCATCTGGGCCGAGGCCCGCACCGACGCCAGCAGGGGATACTTGGAGCCCGACGACCACCCGGCCAGCATCACCCCGTAAACGGCCACCGACGACATGGCCAGCACCAGCAGGATGCCCACCGGCGGGTCGGACACCTGGAGGAAGGTCTCGTGACCGAACAGGCTGACCCGCCCGTTGCCACCGCTGAAATCGCCGCCCACGGGGATCACGGCGAACACCAAAAAGGCAGGCACCAGCGACAGGTAGGGGGCCAGCTTGAACACCAACCGGTCGGAGCGGTCGGGGATCAGGTCCTCCTTGAAGAACAGCTTGATCCCGTCGGCCAGGGTCTGGAAGATGCCGAACGGCCCGGCCAGCGCAGGCCCGATACGGTTCTGCATGTCGCCGATCAACTTGCGTTCGAACCAGATCATCAGCATGACCGCCATCAGCAGAAGAGCAAAAGCCACCCCCACCTTGAGCAGGGTGATGAGAACCTCGGCCAGGCCCACCCCCCCGATGTAGAGCGGGTCGAGGCCGAACACGGTCGGACCCAAAAGCGCCGGGGCGACGTTCATCGGGTCCGGATCCTCACATCGGTAACCACCGCAGCCGGGTCAGCCGTCATCGGGTCTGAATCCTCACATCGGTAACCACCGCGGCCGGGTCGATGAGTTCTCGTACATCGCGGTCGGGGTGGTTGTAGCCAAAAGCTGCGGTCCCTCGGGGCACACCGGGGTCGACCACCAGCGGCACGGTCATCTCACCGACCGGGGAGACGACCTGAACCTCGGTACCGGGATCCACCCCGACACCCTGAAAGTCGGAGGGGTTCACGGCCAGCACCGCCGTGGGAGCCAAACCGGCCAGGGAGGGGGAGTGCTGAAGCAGCGTGCCCCGGTCGTACATGCGGCGCGACGACACCAACCGCAGGCCGTAGGCATCGGCCGGGGGTACCGGCACCGGTTCGCCGGGCGGGGTGAACACGATGGAGCTACCGGCAACCACCACGCCATCGGTTTCGGCTTCCACGGCCTCCAGGGTCAGGTCCCGGTGCGACGGGGCCACCCGGGTGATCTCGGACCACACCGCCTCGGGGTCGGCAAACCCGAAATCGGTGCCCAGCAACCGAGCCAGATCGGTGGCGATGGACCAGTTGGTCCGGGCCGTACCCGGAGGGGTGACAATCTGGCGCTGCCGGGTGATCCGACCCTCCAGGTTGGTGTGGGTACCCCGATGCTCACCGAACGCCGTGACCGGGAAAACGATGTCGGCCCGGGCCGCGGAGGGGTTCAGGAACAAGTCGGAGGCAATGATGGTGCCCACCCCGGCCAGAGCGGTCTCGGCCAGCTTGGCGTTGGGAACGTCGCCCAAAGGATCGGCCCCCAAAAGGATCAGCACCTCGATTCGTCCCCCTGCGGCCGCTTCCAGGATCCCGCCGGCCCCAGCGCCGGTGGCAGCGCCGGTGGCAGCGCCGGTGACAGCACCAGCCCCAGCGCCGGTGGCAGCGCCGGTGGCGATGCCGGCCCCAGCGCCCGGGTCCGCCGGTAACGAACCCCAAAACTCGGCCACCGCCGAGCCACCATCGGCCCGGGACACCCGGCCCGGCAGCAGACCGGGAGCCAGACCCATGTCGAGCGCGCCGAACACGTTGCCCCGGTGCAGTACGGGCAGGAAACTCATGCCGGGTCGCCCGCCCGCGGCGAGCAGCCGGGCCAGCTTGGACAGTTCGGCGGCGGCCTCCACCGTAGGGGCGGCCGACTCGGCCAGCGAAGGGCGACCCAGGATCACGGTTATGGGTTGATCGGCTCGGGCCACCAGCCCGGCCGCCGCAGCGGCCAGCACCGGACCGGGAACCCCGCCGATCTCACCGGCGGGTCCGACATCGATATCGCCGCCCACCAGGGCCGCCGCCACCGCGGCAACCTCACCGGGGCGGTGGTGCAGCCGGTGGGCGGCGAGATGGCTCAAACCGGTGGCTCGGGGGGTCAGCTCGATGAGCTGCACGCCGTCGTTGGTCACGGCGTGGCGGAGCCGCAGGTAGAGGGTGCCTTGTTCCTCCTTGGGATCGGGTGCCATCAAGATCACGGTGCCGCCGGGGGTGCAGGCCCGATTGATGGTGGCCCGAGGCAGGCCGAGCACGACATCGGCGGGCAGGCCGTCGTCGAGCTGAGCGTCAACATGGTCGGTGCCGATAACCCCCTTGGCCAGGCGAGCCCAGGCGTACTGGTCCTCGTTGGTCGAGCGGGCCCCACCCAGTATCGCCACCGACCCCGGACCCCGGTCGGCCACCGCAGCCCGGATGGCCTCCGCGGCCCGGTTGAGGGCTTGATGCCAGGAGGACTCCACCAGCTCCTGGCCGCCGGGGTCGGAGCCACTCATCGAGGAGCCCCGAACCAGCGGCACCGTCAGCCGTGGCCCCCGATCAAGAGCTTCGAATGCGAACCGATCCTTGTCGGTGAGCCACCCCCAGTTGACCGCGTCGCTGTCCACTCCCTGGTAGCGCAGCACCTGGTCGCGAGAGGCCTGCACCACCACCCGATCACCCATGGGGTTGGGGAAGGTGGACTCCACCTCGGTGAGGTCCCAGGGGCGGGCCTTGAACCGGTAGGGTCGAGCGGTGAGGGCCCCCACCGGGCAGATCTGCACGGTGTTGCCGCTGAAGTACGAGGAGAAGGGCAGATTGGGGAAGGTGTTGACCTGAGTCCGATCCCCCCGATCCTGGAACGTGATGAGCGGGTCCCCAGCCACCTCATCGGCAAACCGGGTGCAGCGATCGCAGAGGATGCAGCGCTCCCGGTCCAGATAAACCAGATCGTTCACCGGGATGGGCTTCTCGAAATGGCGCTTCTCCTCCACCAAGCGGCTCTCGCCGGGGCCGTGGGACATGGTTTGGTCCTGGAGGGGGCACTCGCCGCCCTTGTCGCACACCGGGCAGTCCAGCGGGTGGTTCAACAGCAGGAACTCCAGCACCCCCTCCTGAGCCTTGCGGGTCTGCTCGGAGGTGGTGTCCACCACCATTCCCTCGCTGACCGGCACCATGCAGGAGGGTTGCAGGGCGGGGCCGCGCCCGGTGTCGATGTCCACGATGCACATGCGGCACATGCCCACCGAGTTCATGCGGGGGTGGTAGCAAAAGTGGGGGATGTACACCCCGGCCCGTTCGGCAGCGGCAATCACCCACTCTCCGGGGGTGGCTTGCACCGACCGGTTGTTGACGGTGATGTTGACCACGGTTTCCGGCCGGTTCACGGTGCCGCTCCCGAACTCGCAGTTATGGTCACCGAAGTGGCCGGCATCACAGCATCAGCCGGCACAACAGCGTCAGCGGGCATCACAGCGTCAGCCGGCACAACAGCGTCAGCGGGCACAACAGCATCAGCGGGCAGGTAGGCCTCGAACTCGTCGCGGAACCGGCCCAGCGCGGAGGCGATTGGTGAGACCGCCGATGGGCCCAGCGGGCATATGGTGGTCTGGCGGGGGGGCCAGTGCCCGCCCGGGCTGATGTTGTCGCCCACGTCGATCAGTAGTTCCAGGTCATCGGGTCGGCCCTGACCGTCCAGGATGCGGCTGAGGATCTTCTCCATCCACGAGGTGCCTTCCCGGCACGGGGTGCACTTGCCGCAGGATTCCCGGGCGAAGAAGCGCACCACGTTGTGGCAGGCCCTCACCACGTCGGTGGTGTCGTCCATGACCACGATGGCTCCCGAGCCGAGCATCGAGCCGGCCTTGTCCACCGTGGTCTTCTCCAGGGGCAAGTCAAGGTGCTCCTCGAAGAACCAGGGAGCCGACGCCCCGCCGGGGATGAACGTCTTGAGGGTACGGCCGGGGTGGAGGCCACCGGCGTACCGGGGATCGAAGATGATGTCGCGAAATGTGGTGGTGCCGAAGGGAACCTCGAACACGCCGGGGGAAACCACGTGGCCCGACACTGCGAACACCCGGGTACCGGTGGAGCCGTCCGCCCCCATCGCGGCGAAGGCCGCTCCCCCTTTGGCCAAGATCCACGGCAGGTTGGACAGGGTTTCCACGTTGTTGACGATGGTGGGTTTGCCGTAGAGACCTATGGAAGCCGGGAAGTAGGGCGGTTTCAATCGGGGCATACCCCGCTTGCCCTCCAGGCTCTCGATCAGGGCGGTCTCCTCCCCCACGATGTAGGCCCCGGCCCCCCAGTGCAGGGTGATGTCCACCGAGAAGTCGCCGGCACCGAGCACGTTGCGGCCCACGTACCCGGCCTCGTAGGCCTCGTTGAGAGCGGCGGCCAGCCGCTCCTGGGCATGGGCCATCTCGCCCCGCACGTACAGGAAGCACTGGGAGAGGCCGAGGGCGTAGCAGGCGATCAGGCAACCCTCGATGAGCTGGTGGGGGTCACGCTCCATGAGGAGGCGATCCTTGTAGGTGCCGGGTTCCGACTCGTCACCGTTCACCACCAGGTAGCGGGGCCAGACCCCGGGCGGGCAGAACCCCCACTTGACCCCGGCGGGGAACCCGGCCCCGCCCCGGCCCAGCAGGCTGGCGGCACGAACCTCGTCGTGGACCTGCTCCGGGGTCATCCCCAGCGCCCGCCGCAACCCTTCATACCCCCCAGTACGCTGATAGCCAGCCATTGTGTGCCCGTCGGACACATCGAAGCGGGACGTAACAATCCGCACACCCCCATCCACCACCATCACGAAACACCCCCGTTGTTGGAACCATCCACATTGTCGGAGGGGTTGCGGGCCATCCAGGCGGGCTCGCCCTGGCCATCGGGGGGTGACACCCCGGCCCGGCGGTCATTGCTCACGTGCTGGCGGACATTGGCCAGCTTGCCATGGGGGGCAACCCCGGAGGTACCGGCCCGCAGTTCGGCCACCAACCGGTCGAAGGCTTCGGGGGTGACCCGGTTGCGGTACCGGTAGTTCACCTGCAAGCAGGGGGCCTCGGTGCAGGCGGCGATGCACTCAACCGCTTCCAGGGTGATCCTGCCGTCGCCGGTGGTCCCGCCGGGCTTCACCCCCAGGGTGGCCTCGGCGTGATGGATCAGATCGGCCGCGCCGAGCAGGTGGCAGGAGATGCCGTGACATATGTTGACCACGTAATCACCCACCGGAGCCCGCTTGAGCATCTCGTAAAAGCTGCCCGTGCCCATGACCTCGGCCGGGGTGACCCCCACCAACTCGGCAATGTGGACCATGGCCTCCTCGGTGACGTAGCCGTCCTGCTCCTGGGCCAGGTGAAGAAGTGGGATGAGCGCCGACCGGGCAACCGGGTACCGGCTGATTATCTCCCGGGCCACCGGCAGGTTGGCCGCGTTCAGGCGGGCCATGGCTACCGGTCCACCTCTCCCATAATGGGATCCACCGAGGAGATGATGGCCACCGCGTCGGCCACCAGGCCCCCCCGCATCAGGTGAGGCAGGGTTTGCAGGTTCACGAAGCTGGGGCCGCGGATGTGCATGCGGTAGGGCACCGCCGAGCCATCGGACACCATGTAACAGCCCAGCTCGCCCCGGGGGGATTCCACGGCGGCATACACCTCACCGGCCGGCACCTTGAACCCCTCGGTGAAGATCTTGAAGTGGTGGATGAGGGCCTCCATCGACTCATCAATACGGGCCCGGGGCGGCGGGGTGACCTTCTTGTCCTGTACCCGGTAGTCACCGGCGGGCATCCGGTCGAGGATCTGAGCCACTATGCGAATCGATTCCCTTATCTCGTTCAACCGGATGGCGTAGCGGTCGAAGCAGTCCCCGTAGGTGCCCACCACCACGTCGAAATCCACCTGGTCATAGGCCAGATAGGGCATGTCGCGCCGCAGGTCCCAGGCGTAGCCGGTGGAGCGCAGGATGGGCCCGGTCACCCCCAGGGCCAGGCACTCGGCGGGGTTGATCACCCCCACGCCCTGCAACCTTTGCCGGTAGATGGGCTGGCCGGTGAGCAGGGTGTCGAACTCGTCGAGCCGGGCGGGCAGGGTGTCGATCAGGGAAAGCACGCCGTCCCGCCAGCCATCGGGAAGGTCAGCAGCCACCCCGCCGGGCCGGATGTAGTTGTGGTTCATCCGCAGCCCGGTGATCTTCTCCAGCAGCCGGAGAACCTCCTCCCGCTCCCGCCAGCCGTACAGCATCATCGACACCGCCCCGATGTCCATGCCGTTGGTGGCCTGGAACAGCAGGTGCGAGCTGATGCGGTTCAACTCGCACATGAGCATCCTGATCCATACGGCTCGGGGGGGCAGTTCCAGGCCCAGCAACGCCTCGGTGGCCATCGAGAAGGCCAGCTCGCTGAACAGCGGCGAGGCGTAATCCATGCGGGTGACGTTGGTGGGGCCCTGGAGGTAGGTGAGGGTTTCGGCGGTCTTCTCCATACCGGTGTGGAGGTAGCCGATGACCGGCTTGGACCGCATCACGGTCTCCCCATCCATCTCCAGCATGAGCCGCAGCACACCGTGGGTACTGGGATGCTGGGGCCCCATGTTCATGACCATGCTGGTGGCGCTGGTGCCGGCCTCGGCCTCCAAACGCTCACCGTCGTCCTCACCGATCCTGAGCACCGCGCTACCCTCCCGCCGGCAAACGGCTTCGGCCGTGTCCGCGGCACCGGCAGCACCGGCATCAACCACGGTGCCAGGGGCGGCAGCACCGGCATCAATCACAGCACCGGCACCGGCAGCACCGGCATCAACCACAGCACCGGGAGCGCTGGCGCTCATCGGGTTGCCTTGAACTGAACCGGTATGCGACCGACCGAGAAGTCCTTGCGCAGCGGGTGACCGTCCCAGTCGGGGGGCATAAGGATGCGGGTGGGATCGGGATGGCCCTCGAAAACTATGCCGAACATGTCGGCCACCTCCCGCTCCAGGGCCTCGGTACCGGGAAAGAGGTCGAACAGGGTGGGCACGGTGGGATCCTCGGCGGGCACCTGCACCCGCAGCCTGATCCGGGCCAACTCGGCGTGGGAGATGAGGGTGACCACCACCTCGAACCGCTCGGCGGTCACCTCGGGGGGCAGGTCGTCGCGGCCCGGATGCTGAAGGTAGTCCACCGCGGTCACGTCCAAAACCATCACGTAGCCACCATCCCGCAAGCGGCTCACCGTTTCGATGAGCTGCTCACGAGGCACATGCAGCACCGAATCGCTCATGCGCGAATAACCACACCCGTGGTACTACCTTTGGCACCCCCCGTGGTACCGGGCCCCCCGCTCTCGCTCACCGTCAGGTTGGCCCCAGCCCCGGTTTGATCCCGGCGGCGGGTGATCTCCCCGCTGAGGATCTTGTCGTGGAGGGTCAAGATGGCGTGCATGAGCGTCTCCGGGCCGGGCGGGCAGCCGGGGGCGTACACATCCACCGGCACGATCTGATCCACCCCCTGCACGATGGCGTAGTTGTTGAACATGCCGCCGCTGGAAGCGCATACCCCCATGGAGATCACCCACTTGGGCTCCATCATCTGGTCGTATATGCGGCGCAGTATGGGAGCCATCTTCTGCGAGACGCGGCCGGCCACGATCATCAGATCGGCCTGGCGGGGAGAGGCTCTGAACACCTCCATGCCGTAACGGGCCAGGTCGTAGTGGGCCCCACCGGTGGCCATCATCTCTATGGCGCAGCAAGCCAAGCCGAAGGTGGCGGGCCAGCAGCTTCGGGCCCGGGACCACTTGACCAGATCCTCGATCCTGCCGGTCAAAAAATTGTGGTCCAATCCCTCCAGGCCCCGGCCGGCGATGGCCTCGGAATCGCCCAGAAGCGGCAACTTCACGCCGCCTCCCCCGCAGAACCGCGACCATCCAAACCAACCCCACCCGCAGAACCGCGACCATCCAAACCAACCCCACCCGCAGAACCGCGACCGTCCAAACCAACCCGGCGGATGGTGGTGTCGCTGGTGCGGTGGGCCAACACCCGGGGGTCGCGCCGCCACGAGGACCGCGCCGGCCCCCAGTCCAGAGCCCCGTTGCCTATGAGATAGACGAAGGACTCGAACACCACCAGGGCGAACACCCCCATGGCCACCAGGCCGAACAGACCCAACCCCCGGTAGGACACCGCCCAGGGGTACAAGAAGATGATCTCGATGTCGAAGACTATGAAGATCATGGCGATGAGAAAGAACCGCACCCCGAACCGCTCCGGGACATCACCGCTCTCGGCGACCCCGCACTCGTAGGGAGCCAGCTTGGCCCGGGTCTGCCGCCGGGGAGCCAGCAGGCGGGATGCACCGAAGCTGAGGGCGGCAAACAACACGGCCAGCACCCCGAGGGCGAGGATCGGCAGGTACTGGCCGGTCATCGCGATCTACCCCCGGTCGATCACGGGGCCGCGCTCCCGCCCTCCAAGCGGCGGCGAACCTCCAGGTCGCGGGTGTGGAGCATCAGCAGGGATGCCAAAAACAGCAACCCGGAACCTATGGCCACCAAAATGCCGGGTAGGCGGAAACGGCCCAGGTTGCGGCGTAAAAGCACCGAGATGACCGGCTCGCCGGTATCCACCTCGACGGGGGGAGGGGCCTGGCCAGCCACGGTCGGCTTGTACAGCGACCGCTGCACCTGCACCACCGTGTAGTTGGTGGGATGGCGGGGCATGGCGCTGGTGATCACCTTGTTGCTGACCCGCTCCCAAACCCCATCGCTCAGCCGTGGAGGTTTGCCACCCTGCTGGAAGGCATCCAGCACCACGAAGCTGTTGCTCTGGTCATCGGTGGGCCCGAATCCCAGATCGGCCTGGGTCAGGTAGTCGCCGGCCTCGGTTATGGCCTCCCCGGCGGCCTGGGTGGCCTCCAGATTCCAGTCGCCCAGCTCCAGCCAGCCTCGGCTCTGGGCCTCGTCGATCAACCCGGGAGCGATGCCCTTCAACTCGCTCAGGGTCAGATCCTCGTTGCGGATGCGCTGCTGGTCGATCAGGCGCTCGATGTCGGCCTCGAGTTCGGCCCCGGTGAGCTTGCGGGAGTCGTTGCCGGCCAGAGCGGCGTGGAATGCGGAGACCTCGGCCCTGATGGTCTCACCATCAATGGAGTCCAACTCGGCCCGCACCTCGCTGCTACCCAGGGTCCTGACGATTTCGATGGCCCGGGGCAGGCAGTCCTGATCGCCGAGCCGGTCGCAGGTCACCGGGTTGGGCAGGTCATCCAGAATCCCGGGAGGGGGGTTGGCCTCATTGGCCGTCACCGATGGGTTGCCGATATGGATGGCCTGGACCTCCCAGGTGGGGCGGGCTCCCTGGAGGCCGATGCCGTAGAGGGCCCAGATCAACGACATGATGGCCGTCCACCCGAATATGGCCGATATGGCGATGAGGGACCCCAGGCGAAAGCCGGTGTTGGTGGACACGATGAGCCACACCGATCCCATGAGGATGGCCGAGCCCAGCAACACCACCAGCAGGCCGCGCACCTCGTTGTCGAACGAGATGGCTGCGGGTGCAACCAGCAAGGAAATAACCGAGCCCATGCTTGCCTACAACCCCCACTCGTAAGCCAGGTACGGGGCCGGAATGAAGCTGAACAATTCTCCCATGCTTGCCTACAACCCCCGCTCGTAAGCCACGATGTCGTCGATTTGTTCGGGGGTCAACATCCCGGGTCGGGGACTGCCGTCGGTCAAGGTGCAGAAACCGTGGATCGGGCTGCGCTCACCCGAGTCCCGGTCACCCACGCAAACACCAAAGGCCGGCATCTGACCCCCACCGTCGCCCTGGCCGAAGTTGCCGAAAGCCTTCCCCTCCTGGGAACCCTCGGCGACGAAGCCGGCATGGTCACCGGCGGTGTCGAACTGGCGCTTGGTGGACCCGTTGGTGAGGTTGGGGCCGAACGCACCCCCGCCGGGTTCCCGCTCGGGGATCAGCGACCCCAACCGGGCGACGACCTCGGCCTCCTCGGGGGAACCCTGTTCGTAGGTCTTCGGATCCTCCCCGGGCGCTTCCTCGGGTACGGTGAACCGCCACGAGTCCCTCGGGGTGTGGCAGCGGGCGCAGCCGTAAACCCCGTTGTTGAACAGCAGCTCCCCCCGGGCCGCCGATGCCCCATCCACCCCGGGCAGATCACGTATGTACTGCTCGCTGGTCTCGCGAATCTCCTGCTCGACCGCGGCCAGGTTGCGGGCGGCAGCCTCGGCCGCGGCCTCGTCGGCCCCCGCCTGCCTCACCGCATCGTTGGCCTCGGCCAATCGCGCCCCCAGCTCGGGGTTGGCCTCCAACACGTCCCCGCGAACTTGAAGGATGAGGCCGTCCAGCACTTCTTGCTCCACCTCCTCGGGGGAGAGCTGGATGCTCTGAATGTACTGGATGAGCTCGTCAACCTGCTGGGTGGTCAAAGGACCTCCGCCGGGTGCCCCCCACGCTTGCATGGGGGTGGGGGGGCGGCCGTAATTGAGGATGTGACGCACCTCGTCCTCGGAGAAGCGGTACAGCGTGGTGGTGAGCGCGGGAACCTCCCACTGGACCGGGGTCACGAAATTGCCGCTGTCGTCCACGATCGTCGTGGCGGTGGAGCCACCCAAACCGCCGCCGCCGTGACAGTCCGAGCATTGCTCCTCGAACATCTCGCCCCCCCGGCTGGTGAACTGCCTCCGGGAGTCCTCCACGTAGCCCTGCTGGCGGCCCGGCTCCCCCAACCAGTACAGGGGCAGGGCCACGCCGATGATGACCAGGGTTGCCAGCCCCCCGGCCAGGGCCAGGTCCAACCTTCTGGTCTCCAGCTCCTGATCGTTCATGTAGGGCTTGCGGTTGGGGGCCAGCTCCAGCTCCGATCCCCTCTCCTCCCGACCCGCCCACAACACGTTGTAGATGAGGTAGATGGCAAAGCCAACAATGGCGACAACCGCGATGGCCATGCCCAGATTGCGCTGGGTAGAAGCGGCAAGCAGGGGCATCAGTGCGATGCTCCCCCAAGACAGCTCGGCCCCCACCAGGTTGGAGCATCGAATCGGCGGGGATACTCGAACATCAGTGCGATGCTCCCCCAAGACAGCTCGGCCCCTCGGGCTCCTGGCCGGTGGTGTTCACCCCGATGGGGGGCCCCTGGATAATGGTGCCGGTGCGGATGATGAACTCCCCCTTGGAGTTGACCGACATGGCGAACCTGTCCATGCCCCGGGGAGCGGGCCCACCCCGCTTCTCGCCCACCTGGTTGTAGCGGGATCCGTGGCACGGGCACTCGAACCACTGCGAGGTCAAACACGACGGCACCCGGCACCCCAGATGGGGGCACTTCTGGAACAAGGCAATCAGCCCGGACTCGATCCCCGCCAACTCCGGAGCGCTGTACACGTTCTGCGCCTTCTGCAAGGCGGCTTGCGGGTACTCCGTCACCCAGGCGCGACCCTCGGGAATATAAAGGAAACCGTTCTCATCCTTGATGCGGGACTTCACATCGTCCACCAGGCCCACGTTCACGTCGGCACCGAAACCGGTGACGAACGGCGGCCACAAGAAGGCTATGCAAGCGGCACCGAAACCACTGAGGCCAAAACCCATCATGGCCACCGTGCTGCGATTCAGGAACTGGCGGCGGCTCACCCCGACCATCTCGGGATGGGGCGGGGTCCACTCCTCGACCGACGCATCCACCGCCTCCACCACCTCGGTGCCGGCGGATTGGCGAGCCACCACCGCGGCCCTCTCCACCTCCCGGCCGGTGGGGCCGGCAACGGGTTCGCCGTCGACGGCCACCCGGCCGCGATCCCGGCGGCGGGTCTCCCGGTTCAGGTGCCCCTCGGCGGCCATGGTCTCCCGGCGGCGGGCCGCGGCCACCAGCATGATCGCGGCGGCCACCACGATGATCGGTATGGCGATGGAGAGTGCAATACCCACGGGCAATTCCTAGAGATCGAAGAAGAGACCGGCTTCCCACGGGAAGACGAAGTTGAAGCCGGGGCCCCGGAAGAACGAGCCGATGAGAACCAGCGTGGCCCAGAACATCAGGTGAATGGTCATGATCGAGATGGCGAACTTGCGATCCTCGGGTCGCTTGCTGGGATTGCGGTCGATGTAGGGGGCCAAAATCAGCAGGAACAACCCGATTCCGGGAATGGTCACCCCGGCCACCATCGGGTGGAACATGGTGAGCAGCTCCTGAAGGCCGAGGAAGTACCAGGGGGCCTTGGACGGGTTGGGGGTCTCGTTGAAGTTGGCCAGCTCCAGCAGCGGGGCGTTCACGAAGATCGAGAAGATCAAGGTGAAGGCGGTGAAGACCAGCGCAGCCACGAACTCCACCACCAGCAGGTGGGGCCAGACATGGACCTTGTCGGCGGGCATGGCCTTGACATCTTGGATCGAGCCCGACTTGACCACGGTGAGCAACCGCTGGGTACCGCCTCCCGGTCCGGTGGCCGCCGGCTGAGCCACCGCCGGGGCGGCGGCCACTGCGGTGGCGGCACCGGTGGCCGGTGCGGGGGCCAACCCCCCGGACCCCCCGGAGGCGGCCTGCTCGCGAGCCGACCGGGACCGGTCCAGCAGGTGATCGGGAATCCGGGGACCACCCGAGGATTCCCCGGACGGGGCATCGGCAGAACCGGGCGCGTCGGAACCGGGCGCGTCGGAACCGGCACTGCCCTGCTGGGCCTCGGCGCGCTCGCGAGCCTGCTGGGCCCGCTTCAGGAGATGTTCGGGAACTTCGGCCATGGGCTTTGGGGTGGGGCCGGAGCGGCGTGGTGGCATCGCTCCTTAGAGGGGCCCGGAAATACCTCCGTCCTTTCTAACTCGCCAGAAGTGGATAGCCATGAAAATGACGATCACGAAGGGCAACATCAGCACGTGCAACACATACCATCGCAGCAAGGTGTCAGTGCCGATCTCCACCCCGCCGAGCAGCACGAAGCGCACTTGATCGCCGAATACCGGGGTGAAGCCCATCATGTTGGTTCCCACCGTCACCGCCCACAGGGCCAACTGGTCCCAGGGAAGCAGGTAGCCGGTGAACGACAGCAGCAGGGTGAGGGTCAAAAGGATGACCCCTATGACCCAGTTGAACTCCCGGGGCGGCTTGTAGGCCCCGTGGTAGAAAACCCGGGCCATGTGCAAAAACACGGTTATCACCATGAGGTGCGCGGCCCACCGGTGCATGTTCCGCACCAGAAGCCCGAAGGTGACCGAGGTCTGGAGGTTGTAGATGTCGTCCCAGGCCTGGGCGGCGGTGGGCCGGTAGAAGAACATCAAGAAGATACCGGTCACCGTGAGCAGGATGAACAGGAAGAAGCTGAGGCCGCCCAGGCACAAGGTGTAGCTGACCTTCACCGCGTGACGCTTCACCTTCACCGGATGAAGGTGGTAGAGCACGCTGTTCATGATGACGTAGCTGCGGTTCCGGGGGCTGTCGCTGTAGCCCTTCCTGAAGATGGAACCCGGACGGAATATGGACGACCAGGCCTGCGACCCCTGAACATCGCTCAGCATGCCGCTGACGGCCTGCTTGGCCCGCTCGCTCGCCGGTGGTCTGGGCTGTTTTGCCACGTTTCTCCCCGTGTCCTGTTGCGTTCGTCCGGGCCTAGTTCTAGGCCAATCTCATCCCGTAGCCGTAGCCGTAGCTGGTCATACGCTGGTGGGGGTCGCCGTCTCCCCCCGGATCGCCCAGCCGGCCCAGGGTAATCACACCGGTGGGGCACCGATCCACACACAGGGCGCAGCGGGTACAGGCATCCTCGTCGATGGTGAAGATCACATGGTCGCTGGGGTCCACACCGGGCTGCTCGGCCCCCACCGCCATGTCCACCGCATCCGGGGTCACCATGTGAATGCACTTCCACGGGCAGATGTCCACACAACCCTCGCACATGATGCATTCGGACTGATCGATGTGGATGAACTGCTTGGGCTTCACCTGGCTCTGGAGGTACTCGTTGTCCACCTCAACCAGCACGTAGTCGTCCCGGAACTCCGGCATGGGGGGGTTGGCGTTGGCAATCGTCGTCCACAGCGTGTCGAACTTCTCGTACTCCTGCTCACTGACCCCCGGTTCGGGGGGGTTGGTATCGCCGTCGGCCATCAGACCGTTACCCCCTTTTTCACGATCGGTCGCCCGTACTCGGACTTCTCCACCTCCACCGGGGCGGTCTTGCCCCGGTTCTGCCACACCATCCAACCGGCCACGTTCCCGGCCAGACCCACGCCGTAGATCAGCACCGCCACAACATCTCGCAGCACCAGGTAGGGAAGGTCGAACGGCAGAGCCCAGGCAATGATGCCCTGACCACCCACATGGTAGCCCTCGATGAGACGGTCCTTGCGCCAGCCCAGCTCGCTGTCGGCGTACACCAGCCACTGATGGGGCACCACGCCGTAGACCCAGAACAGCAGGAAGAACACCGCCGCTGCCGCCAGCATGGCCTCGCCCCAGGTGTGATAGGCCCCCACCGGCCGGCGGCGGGCGTACTCCAGGAAGGCCACCGTACCCAGAACCGCCACCACCGAGCTGGCGGTGAAGGCCACATTGAAATACGGAGCCCCCAGACCCTCGTCGTACTGGTGAACGGCAATAAAGGCCCACAGGGCCATGAACAGGGCAAAAACCGCCCCCATGGCCTTGTAGAAATTGGTGACAGCGTTGTCTATGGGCCTCTTGGCGGCCACGTTCCTCCCCTCAAGGGTGCGGTTGCCAAAGATAGTAGTAGCCGCGCCACGCGCTACTACACATCAAAGTGCCCGCCAACCATGCCCCTTGCCCAGGCGACCCCGCAACAGTTGGTTATGAACGCCATGAATAGTTGGGGGATGAATACTTGGGGGATGAATACTTGAGGGATGAATACTTGGGGGATGAATAGTTGGGCCGCCGGCACCGGGCGGGCCTAATGTGTCACCGGGTCGGCTGATCTGCCGGCCGGGAGGCACACCGGAGGAGCGTTGACCGAGGTACCCGAGCATCTGCTGCAACGATCGAAGGATCGCCGCAAGGCTCTCGGCGCGACCGTTGACGGCGAACCGGCCGCATCGGTTCCCCCCTCGGAAACCACCGCCGCTCCCGCCGTAGCCCAAACCCGAACCCCGGCGGCAACGGCTCCCTCCCTACCCGAACTGCCCGAACTGAAGCCGGATCCCAAGCCTCAACCCGAACCCATCAAGCCCTGGGTCAAAGCCGCACTGACCCGCAAGAAGATCCCGGTATGGGCGGTACCGGTGCTGATCTTCCTGCCGTTCTGGGCCATCATCTTCGCCGGTACCCTGGAGTCGCCGGAGCAGGACAGCGAGATAGTTGCCCTGGGTCGCGAGGTCTACGAGAACGACGGCGGGTGCGCCGGCTGCCACGGGGCCGAGGGCGGAGGTGGGGTCGGCCCCGCGCTGAGCAACGGCGACGTGATTCGAACATTCAACGACTGGGAGGACCACGTCATCTGGGTGATCAACGGCTCACCGCCCGAACCCGGCACCCCCTACGGCGACGGCGGTGATCTGTCGGTGGGTGCCGCCAACGGCATGCCCGCTTTCGGCGACAAGCTGAGCGCCCGGGAGATACTGGCGGTTACCTACTTCGAGCGGGCCGAACTCGGCGGAGCCTCGGAAGCCGACCTGGTCGAACTGGAGGAGCTGTTCGATGCCGGAGCAACATTACCGGAGGACTTCGAGATCGGGCAGGTCTTCCCCAGCACGCTGCGCAACCTACTCGCCGGGGCCGGGATCGGGGAGAACTGACCACTTCCCGCGACCTTCTGGGGGAGAACTGACCACTTCCCGCGACCTTCTGGTCGTCGGCGGTGGCCCGGCCGGAGCCGCCACGGCCTACTGGGCGGCCCGGCACGGGCTGGACGTGGTGGTGGTGGAGCGCAAGCAGTTCCCCCGTGACAAAACGTGCGGCGATGGACTCACCCCCCGGGCGGTAAAGGCGCTGAACGACATGGGTTTGGGTCACCGGATGATCCGCTACCACCGTTACCGGGGTTTGCGGGCGGTGGCCCATGGCCGGACCATGGAATTGGCCTGGCCCCGCCACCCGGTATTCCCCGACTACGGCTATGTGGTGCGGAGGCGGGAGCTCGACCAACTGGTGGCCGACCACGCGGTAGCCGGGGGGGCCGAACTCCGGCTCGGGGTTGAAGCCACCCGACCGCTGCTGGTCAACGGGCTGCTGGACGGGGTCGAGGTGAAGAACACCATAACGGGCGGCACCGACCGGGTACGGGCCCGCTATGTGGTGGTCGCCGACGGGGCCAACTCCCGGTTCGGCCGGGCCCTGGGAACGGCCCGGGACCGGACCTACCCCCAGGGCATGGCCATCCGCACATACTTCGAGAGCCCGCTCCACGACACCCCCTGGATCGAGAGCGCCCTGGATGTGCGGGACCGCAACGGCAATTCACTGCCGGGATACGGCTGGATCTTCCCCGTGGGCGACGGGAGCGTGAACGTGGGCGTGGGTCTGCTGTCCACGTTTCGTGACTACACCTCGGTCAACACCTCCCACTTGATGCGGGAGTTCGCGGCCACCCTGCCCGCCCACTGGGAGATCGACCCCAACCGGCCGCTGATGGACCCGGTGGGGGGGCGCCTGCCCATGGCCGGGTCGGTCAACCCCAAGGTGGGGCCCAACCACCTGGTGGTGGGGGACGCGGCCGGGTCGGTCAACCCGTTCAACGGTGAGGGCATCGACTACGCCTACGAGACGGGTCGGATGGCCGCCGATCTGGTGGCCGAGGCCCTGGCCACCGGTGACGGCGGGGTGATCTGGCGGTACCCGAACCTGCTGGACGAATGCTACGGGGATTACTTTCGGGTGGCCCGCCTGTTTGCCCGGCTCATCGGCAAACCGGCGCTGCTGCGGGAACTAACCCGGATCGGCATGCAATCCCGGCCGATCATGGAGTGGGCCCTGCGCATCATGGCCAACCTCATGGATCCCGACAACCCCAAAACAGCCGAGTACATCTACAAAGCAGCCGCGAAAGCCTCAACAGTGGCATCTAAGTGAGAACCGGTGTGGGCCAGGCTTGGAAACAGGGCCTCGTAGGGGCCGGGGGCGAACGACACGCCGGCATCCAGGAGGGCATGGAACACTCGGGGGTAAATGCCGTTCTCGGCGGCGGCCCGAGCCTGATCGAAGTTCGAGGGGGGTTCCTCGCAGAAGAACAGGCCGAGCAGCGACCCCACCCGGGGCACCGTGCAGGCCACGCCGGCGGCAGCAGCAGCGGCCACCAGTCCAGTGGCCAGCCGAGCGGCGGTGCCGGCCAGTGTGCGGTAGGCATCGGGGGTCAAAAGCTCGAGCGTGGCCAGACCGGCCGCGGTGGCCAGCGGGTTCCCCGACAGAGTCCCGGCCTGGTACACCCCACCCAGTGGGGCCAGGTGGTCCATCAGCTCGGATCGCCCCCCGAAAACGCCGATGGGCAGGCCGCCCCCCACCACCTTGCCAAAGCACCACAGGTCGGGGATGACCCCGAACCACTCGGTGGCCCCCCCGGGGGCCAGCCGGAAACCGGTTATCACCTCATCGAACACCAGGAGGGCCCCGGATCGGTCACAGGCCGCCCGCAAACCCTCCAGAAAGCCGGGGGCCGGAGCCACCACCCCCATGTTGGCCGCCACCGGTTCCACCAGCACTGCGGCCACCTCGGCATCCATCTCGGGAATCTCGTTGTAAGGAGCCACCACGGTGTCGGCCACCGCCCCGGGAGTCACCCCGGCCGAGCCGGCCAGTCCCTGATTGGCCACCCCGCTGCCCCCCGCCGCCAAAAGAGCGTCGCTGTGACCGTGGTAGCAGCCGGCGAATTTGATGATCTTGCTGCGACCGGTTGCCCCCCGGGCCAGCCTGACGGCAGCCATGGCCGCCTCGGTACCGCTGCAAGTGAGCCTTGTCCATGCCAAACCGGGAACCCGGTCGCACAGCAGCTCGGCCAGCACCACCTCGCGCTCGGTGGGGGCCCCGTAGCTGGTACCGCCCGCGGCCGCTTCGGCGATCGCCGCGGTCACCGCCGGATGGGTATGGCCCAAAATGCCGGGGCCATAGCTCTGCACGTAGTCGATGTAGCGGTTCCCCTCCACATCCCACACATAGGGTCCCTCGGCCCGGGCCACGAAGTAGGGAGTCCCCCCCACCGACCGGAACGAGCGCACCGGCGAGTTGACCCCCCCGGGAATGACCCTCTGCGCCCGCTCGAACAAATCCCGGTTGGTGGCCATACCGGCTGATCCTAGAACTCAAATCGGCCCAGCCAACCAGCGAGCAAGCCCCGGAAAGGTTGGATATCAGCGGGCAAAGAAATCCGAGCGCCCCCGGTGAGGAGCGGGAAAAGCCATTGGATCTCAGCGGGCGAAGAAATCCGAATGCCCCCGGTGGAACCGCCGCCTCTCAGCGGGTGAAGAAATCCTCCAGAGCGGCCACCAAACCGGCGATGGTGTGCTCGGTGGCCTCCACTGCTACCTCCAGGCCCCGGTTGCGGGCAGTGGCGGTGGTAATCGGCCCAATGGTGGCCACCACCGGGGGCACCCCGCCGGTGCCGTGGATATCCACGAAGTTGGTCACCGTGGAGGACGAGGTGAAGGTGATGACCTCGGCCCCGGCCAGCCGGGCGGGGGCGGTGGGATCGGGGGGCGGGGCCACCGTGCGGTACACGGGAACCACATCCACATCCCAACCCGCGGCGGCCAAACCCTCGGGCAGCACGTCGCGGGCGGTCTCGGCTCGGGGGATGAGCACCCGTCCCGGCCCGCGGGGCATGGCCTCCAGCAGAGCCTCGGCCACGAACCGGCCCGGAACCAGATCGGCAATGACGTTGCGCTCGGCCAGCGCGGCCGCCGTCCCCGGCCCGATGGCTGCCACCTGCACCCCGCCCAGGTCGCGAGCATCTCGAAGCTGCTCCAGGAACCGGGCCACCCCGGTGGGCGAGGTGAACACAACCCAGTCGTAGCCACCGACCTGAGCCGCGGCCCGGGCCATGAGGTCGAGGTCGTCGGGAGGTTCGAAGGCGATGGTCGGCAACTCCACGGTTTCCGCTCCCCGCCGCCGCAGCTCAGCGGCCAGGGCCGAGGCCCGAGGTTGGGCTCGGGTCACCACGATGCGCCGCCCGAACAGCGGCCGGTTCTCGAACCAGGCCAGATCCACCGCTGCCACCTCGCCGATCACAATGGTGCTCGGCGGTTCGGGGCTCAAACCGGCCAGAGTCCCCACCGTGGCTCGTAGCGTGCGCTGGTCCGGGCGAGTGCCCCACTGAACGGCAGCCGCCGGGGTGTCGGCGGCCAAGCCCGCCGCTATGAGCCGATCGCAGATGGCGCGGCAGCGAGCCGCCCCCATGAGCACCACAACCGTGCCCCCCAAAGCAGCCACCGCTTCCCAATTGACCGACCCATCATTTTTGGCCAGGTCCTCCCCATCACCCGACACATCGCTTTTGGCCGGATCCTCCCCATCACCCGACACATCACCCTTGGCCGGATCCTCGTGACCGGTAACCACGGTTAGGGAGGTGGAGGAGTAGCGCATGGTCACGGGGATCCCGGCATAGGCGGGAACGGCCACCGCGGCAGTAACACCGGGCACGATCTCAAAGGCAACCCCCGCGGCAGCCAGCGCCGCGGCCTCCTCGCCACCGCGAGCAAACACGAAAGGGTCGCCCCCCTTGAGCCGCACCACTTGCCGGCCGGCTCGGCCCCGATCCACCAACAGGGCGTTGATGTCCTCCTGCGAAGTGCGGGGACCGCCGGGGGTTTTGCCCACTGATACGCGCTCGGCCCCATCGGGAACCAAATCCAGCAGCGAGGGGGCCGAGAGCCGGTCGTACACAACCACATCGGCACCGGCCAACACCTCGGCCCCCCTCAGGGTCAAAAGGTCGGGATCGCCCGGCCCGGCACCAACCAGGTAAACGGTCATCGGGCCGCAGCAAGCAACCGGCGGGTGTTCAACGCCATGCCCATCAACCCTGCCATCGTGGATAAACGGTCATCGGGCCGCAGCAAGCAACCGGCGAGTGTTCAACGCCATGCCCATCAACCCTGCCATCGTGGATAAACGGTCATCGGGCCGCAGCAAGCAACCGGCGAGTGTTCAACGCCATGCCCATCAACCCTGCCATCGTGGATAAACGGTCATCGGGCCGCGGCAAGCAACCGGCGGGCCAAGTCTTGGCCCAGGGATTCACCGTCGCTGCCCTCGTCAACCATGGTGTGGCAGCGGCCGTCCACACCGCCGGCCAGCACGGCCCGCATCACCACCCGGTTGTCGAGTATCCGGGCGTGGGCTCCCGCGGGCAAGGTGCAATCACCGCCCAGGGTGGACAGAAAGGCCCGCTCGGCGTCCACCGCTCGCCGGGCCATTGGATCCTCGATGGCGGCCAGAAGGGAGCGGACCCGATCATCGCCCTCCCGGCACTCCACCGCCAGGGCCCCTTGACCCACCTGAGGAACCATAACCTCGCAGTCCAACACATCCACGATGGCCGGCTGCTCGCGCCGCCGACCCAACACATCCACAACGTTCGGTTGCTCGCCCAGCCGCTCCAGGGCGGCCACAACGCTCGGTTGCTCGCCCCGCCGACCCAGCGCCGCCACAACGCTCGGATGCTCGCCCAGCCGGTCCAGGGCGGCTTTGGCCATGATCACTGCGTGGTAGTCGGGCACCTTGGCCAGCCGGGTGTCAATGTTGCCCCGCAACTCGGCGAACCGCAGATCGGGGCGGAGCCGGCGGAGCTGAACCCGGCGGCGGGCCGAGCCGGTGGCCACCAACCCTTTGGGGGGAAGGTCGTCCAACCGGCTGCCCACCAGCGCGTCCCGAGGATCGGCCCGGGGGGGCACCGCAGCCACCACCAGACCATCGGGGGTGGTGGCGGGCAGGTCCTTGGCCGAGTGGACGGCCAGGTCGGCCCGCCCGTCCAGCACCGCGGCCTGCACCTCCTTGACGAACACCCCCTTGCCGCCGATGGACGATATGGGCTCGCCGGCTCGCCGGTCGCCGGTTGTGGTCACAACAAGCAGTTGAACGTCGATGGCATCGCCCAGCAGATCGGCTACGTGGGCTGCTTGCCAGCGGGCCAAGGCGCTGCCTCGGGTGGCGGCGCGCAGCATTGGATCAGAGATCGAAAAGATCCCGTAGGGCTTCGGCCAACCGATCACCTCGCGGCGACCCCGCAGCCTGCTTGAGCCTGACGGTGGGCTCGTGCAGGAGTTTGTTCACCACCCTTCTGGTGGCGGCCTCGGCTGCTTCCCGCTCGGCCGGCGACAACCCGCCGCCATGACGATCCAGCTCCTCCCGGCGCAGGATCTCGGCCCGGGACCGGAGCGCGGCTACCAGGGGGGCCGCCTCCCGAGCCGAGCTGTAATCCATGTAGCGGTTCACCTCGTGGCCGATGATGTTTCGCACCCGTTCCGATTCGGCCCGACGCTCCTGAAGGCCCCGGTCGGCGAAGGCCCGCAGGTCGTCCATGTCCAGCAGGGTTACCCCGTCCAGGTTGCCCGCGGTCGGATCCACGTCCCGGGGTACGGCCACATCCACGATCAGCAGCGGGCGGTGTCCCCGCCGGGCCATGATCCCGGCCACATCACAGTGCTCCAGAATCATCGAGGACGCACCGGTGGAGGTCAAAAGCACATCCACTGCCACCAGCTCGGCGGCCAACTCGTCGAGACCCACCGACCGGCCTCCCACCCGGCGGGCCAGCTCCGCGGCCCGGTCGGCGGTGCGGTTGGCCACCACAACCTCTCCAACCCCACTGTTGGCCAGGCCGGCGGCCATTCCCCCGCCCATGTCCCCGGCTCCCAGCACCATCATGCGACGGCCGACCAACCCGCCCAGCCGCTCGCCGGCCAGAGCCACGGCCGCGTGGGACACCGAGGTGATGTGATGGGAGATGCCGGTCTCGGAGCGGGCCCGCTTACCAACCTCCACCGCATGACGGAACAGGGCATTCAGAGTGGTGCCGCAGGTGCCCTCCAGCCGGGCTGCCTCCCATGCGTTCCTCACCTGACCCTGAATCTCATGCTCGCCCAGTACCGCGGAATCCAAACCGCTGGTCACCGCGAACAGGTGCGACACGGCATCGGCCTCGTAGTGGACGTAGAGAGCATCGCTGAACCGCTCAGGGGGCACATGAGCGGTCTCGGACAAAAAGTCCCGCACATTCTGGAACGCCCCGTGAAAGGTCTCGGCAAAAGCGTAAACCTCGATGCGGTTGCAGGTGGAGAGCACAACCGCCTCGGATATGTTCTCCCTCCCCATCAGGTCGGTCAGCGCCTTGGGTTGGTGGGACTCGTCAATGGTCATCTGCTCCAGCAGGCCGAGGGGCGCTGTTCGATGGTTGAGGCCTATGGCAAGTACTGACACTGGTTCATCCGGGGTTATCGACCAGGCGGTCGACGATGTCTCGTGCTCGTCGGGTTTCACCGGAGCGGATCATCTCCAGCATCCCCGAATCCAGTGCCTGTTGCCAAGCCAGGTCCTCGGTGGACACGCCCGCGGCCCGGAACCGCTCCCGGGCCTCGCTGAGCAGACCCAGCAGCGTCTCGTACTCGGGTCCGATCTCTTCCTCAAAACGGCGGCGGAGCCAGCGGGACAGGGCCGGGCTGTGGCCGCCGGTGGAGCAGGTAACCATGATCGGCCCCCGGCGCATCTTGCTGGGGAGGGTGAACGAGCAGTTCTCGGGGTCATCGGCGCTGTTCACCCACACCCCGGACGACTCGCCATCGCGGTACACCTGAGCGTTGATCTCCCGGTTGCCGGTGGCCGCCACCACGAGGCGGTAACCAACCACGTCCCCGGAGCGGTAACGGCGGCGGTGAACGGTAACCCGCTCGCGGTTCTCCAGATCGGGAACCGGATCGGGGGCGATCACGTCCACCCTCGCCCCGGCTTCCAGCAGCCCTTCGGTTTTGGCCAGTGCCACTTGGCCTCCCCCCACCACCAGGCAACGGTAACCCCTGATCCGCAGGTTCACCGGGTAGAGGGCTTCCTCGATGGGCATAACGGTCAACCGGTAATACCGATCAGCGAGCCAGCACGAACAATTGGACCGCCGCCGCCACCAGGATGGCCAGCAGCAAAACAGCGATGACGATGGTGGTTCCCGGTCTCATGGCACGGCGATGACGATGGTGGTTCCCGGTCTCATGGCACGGCGATAGCGATGGTGGTTCCCGGTCTCATGCCGGCACCTCCGGGGGTCTGGGTTGAAGTTGCACCGGGGTGGCCAAAGCGGACTCCCCCGATTCGACGATGATGGAGTCACCCTCCTTGCAGTTCAACTCCATCGCTGCCGAACCTCGGTTGACCGCAACGGCCGCCAACCCGTAGGAGTCTACCAGTATCCCCAGATCACCAGTGCTCACATCGCTGAAGCAGTTGACCCGGCGGGCGTTGCGACCCACACCGCCCGCGGTGATCCTCAGCACATCACCCATAGGGTCGATGTCGGAGGGGTCGAGGTTGAGCTGCAAGTTCCCGAATCGATCGATCCAAAGCACCTCGGCATCGATCCGGTCGCCGCCGGTACGGCTCACCGGCACGACTCCCGGAGTCAGGGAGTGCATAGGGATCGGCGTGCCCACGTCTTCGAGCCCGACCCCCGAACACAGGTGGGCGGCCACCGGAGCGAACACGTCGCGGCCCGCGAATGTAGGGCCGGGAGAGCGAAGGTGGTATTTCTCGGCGGTCAGCTCCACCACTCGGGTCGCTCCCCCGACCATGGCCACCGCCGGGGCCAGCAGGCCGTTGTCGGGGCCGACCAGCACCGAGGTTCCGCCTCCCACTTCCACCGCCACGGCCCGCCGCTTGCCCCCCACTCCGGGATCGACCACGGCCAGCACCACCCCGGGTACCAGGTACTGGGCGCTGCGAGCCAGGGCCAGGCCCCCGGCCCTGACATCGTGAGGAGCAATGTCATGGGTGATGTCCACCACCACCACCTCGGGAGCCAGAGACCGGATGACCGACTTCACCACCCCGACGAATTCATCACCCAGCCCGTAATCGGACAAGAACGAGACGGTGTCGTAGCGCAAGGCTGCGCCAGTGCCCCGAGGCGGTATCAACCGAGGCGGTACAAACCGGCCCAGGAGTACCGGCCGACCAGGTAGCGATCCACGCCCTCAACCAGCCTGGGTGTAGCGGCTGGCCAGGTAGTGATCCACATCGCTCTCCCGCAATCGGTACGACTTGCCAATCCGAACGGAGGGAAGGTCCCCCGCGTTGATAAGCCGGTAAACCGTCATCGTCGAAACTCTCATGAGAGTGGCAACCTCGGCCACGGTCATGAGTCGCTCCCGTCCTTCAGGCTTTGCCATACCAAAATACCCCTCAACTCCGCGGTAGGGCGATCACCTTATGCCGAGTGGCCGACCGGGTGCCACCCAGTCCCCTCAAATACCCCAAATATCAATATCCACCCCCGCCTCCACAAATGCCCCAAGGACACAAGTGCCCCAAGGATCAGGATTTACCCAGCTCCCGGCTACGCTCGGTGGCAGCGGTCACCGCGGCCACGAAAGCCGCTCCGGCCCGGCGATCCTCCAGTTCAGCGATTCCCCGAGCGGTGGTGCCGCCCGGAGAGGTCACCGCGGCCCGCAGGTCGGCAGGGGCCTCGCCGGACTCCACCAGCAGCTTGGCCGCCCCCAGAATGGTCTGGCGGGTGAGGGCATCAGCCATGGCCTCGGGAAGGCCGACCTTCACCCCCGCGGCCATCAAGGTCTCAGCCAACCAGAACACGTAAGCCGGCCCCGAACCCGAGAGCCCGGTGACAGCGTCCAGCATCGACTCGTCACACACCGCCACCGTGCCCACCGCCTCAAGGATGGTGGTGGCCCACGCCAGGTCTTCATCGGTGGCCCCTCGCCCCGGAGCAATTGCCGCCGCCCCGGTGCCGATCAGCGCCGGTGTGTTGGGCATGGCTCGAACAACCCTGACTTCGCCATCCCAAACCCCCACCAGAGCCGCAGTGGTGACCCCGCCATCCCAAACCGCCTCCAGAGCCGCAGTTGTGACCCCGGCCACGATGCTGAGCACCCTGGTGACACCGGCCTCCCGGAGACGGGTGGCCGCGCCGGCGGCATCATCCGGTTTGACCGCCAAAACCACATCCTCAACCCCATCAATCGGCTGCTCGGCCACGGTCAGGCCAGGGAACCGCCCCGCCAACTCCGCTCGCCGGGCCGGGATCGGTTCCACCACCGCCAGCTCGCCGGGCTGTGCCCACCCGCCGGCCAGCAAGCCACCGAGCAGAGCCTCACCCATGCGGCCGCCACCAATCAATTGCAGCCGAAGTGCCACCTCACTGCTATAGCAGGCGGGCGGCCTCATCACCAGGACTTAAAAATCCCCAAGCCGTAACAGTGGCCGGCAGGAGGACTTCCCCGATCCCCCCACCGGCCAGGAATAATCATTGTATACTGAAAATACATGAAAATCAACTAAAGATGTTAAGGGTTGAACCGTGACTCGTAGCCGATGCGCATGCAGGGACGGAACCACCTCTCCACGTAGGCGTAGAACGAACCCAGAATGCGATCCATCTCGGCCTCGGTCACCGCGTGGACCGGCAACTCGGTAACCAGGAACACGGCATCCTCGACACCGATGGCGAACCGCAACCCGGCCAGATCACGATTGCGGCGCAGCAGGTACTCGTACAGTTGGCCCTCGTTCTCCTCGGGGGCGGGCATGAAGTAGCACTCGCAGTGCAACTGGCGTTGGCCGAGAGTGAACCACACGGTTGACACCGCCTTCTCCTCCCCCACCATCCGCACGTACCAGCGGTGCCGGCCGGGTTCCCCCCGGTCCACCGTCAACACGGTCGGATTGGTTCGGAGCTGATCGTCCAGCCACGCGTCGATGGCCGACCCCAGCGCAGCCAACTCCTCAACCGTCAGCGCCAAATTGCCGCCGGTATCACCACCAGGCCGCGTCATCGACAACCCCACACATCAACACCACCAGGCCGCGTCATCGACAACCCCACACATCAACACCACCAGGCCGCGTCATCGACAACCCCACAGATCAACACCACCAGGCCGCGTCATTGGCAATAAATCACTGGCAATAGACGGGTACTCGGGACTCGACCCTTCGGTAGACGGCCCCCAACGACCGAGCCATGGCGGCCCAGGAGAAGGATCGGGCTCGCTCGGCCGCGTTCATGGCCATCTCCGCCGCCAGCAGCGGGTTGTCCACCAGCGCGGCCACCCGGTTGGCGAAGTTTTCGGGCACAGCCTCGTCCACGAGAAAACCGGTGCGACCGTCGTCAACCACCGCGCGCAGGCCGCCGACGGGGGCAGCCACCACCGGGGTTCCGCAGGCCGCGGCCTCCAGAGCCACCAACCCGAACGACTCGCTCCGGCTGGGAACCAGCACTACATCTGCGGCCCGGTAGTAAGTGGACAGCCAGTGGTGGGGGCAGGGGGGCACCAACGTCACCCGATCCTCCAAACCCAGGGCCTGGATGCGGCCCCGCAGACGCTGGTACTCGTTGTTGCCCTCCGGGCCGCTGGGGCCTCCCACAATGAGCAGCCGAGCATCCTCACGGGCCAGGCAGGCCATGGTCTCCACCGCGACAAGGGGTCGTTTCAGCGGCTGGATCCGGCCGACGAACAGCAGCACCGGGCCGCTACCCAGGCCGAGGGCTCTACGAGCACCCTCCCGATCACCGGGCGAGAACAGGGCATGCTCAACTCCGGGGGCGGCCAGTTCGATCCGCTCGGGCGGGGCGTCGTAGAAACTCCGCAGTTGCTGAGCCTCCGGCTCGCAGGAGGCTATAACCACATCGGCGCAACCGATCACCTCGGTCTCGGCCCGGGCCCGGCGCTCGGACTCAGCGTCGCCGGTAGCCGATTTCACCCGGGCCAGCGTGTGGAACGTCACGGCCAGAGGTACCTCCAGCGCGTGCTTGATCCGGTGACCGGCCACACCGGACAGCCAGTAATTGGCATGGATCACATCGGGATCTCCCTGCCGCTGCAAATCGGCCAGCACGCCATCGGCGAACCGGTCCACCACCTCGTGAAGCTCCTCCTTGCCCAGATCGGGGGACCCGGCGTCCACATGAACCACGGTCACCCCCGGCTCGATGGGCACCTCATCGGCCTGGCCGCCGCGCCCGCGGCGCACATACACCCGGCACTCGTTGCCGGAGTGGGCCAGCGCCGCCGCCATCTCCCGGACATACACGTTCATGCCCCCGCTGTCACCCTCACCGGGTTGGGACAGGGGGGAGGTATGCAGGGACAAGATCGCCACCCGCCGGGTCATGGGATCAGGTTACCCACCCGAGACAGGGGGCAGCACAGCCACCTCATCGCCATCGCTCACTGGCTCGGAGCCGGTGACGGGTTGGCCGTTCAGCCATACCCGGCAAATCTGAAGCTGCTCGGCAAACGCCGGGCCGTAGCGATCAACCGCCGCGGCCAGCACCTGGTTGACGGTGGCCCCCGGAACCTCGTCACGCCCAGTACCCACCGCTTCCCTGATCTGAGCAAACAGCCGCAACGTGGCCATGAGCCCAAGTTTACGGCAATACCCCACCGGGACCCCACCGGGTCGAATCCCCCGGCCTGGGCATAACACCCAACCGGGTCGAATCCCCTGGCCTGGTCAAGTGGCCCCGGAGCAATCCAATCCCCGGCCTGGTCGAGTCACCCCGGAGCGGCGGGCACTACCGTGGATAGCGTGGCTCGCCTTCTTTTGCTCCGGCACGGGCAGTCAACCTGGAACGCCATGCGGCGCTGGCAGGGTCAAGCCGATCCCCCGCTGTCGGACCTCGGCCGGCAGCAGGCAACCGAGGCGGCCGCCCGTCTCGAACCGACCGGCATGGTGGCAACATCCACCCTGCAACGGGCCCGCGCCAGCGCGGCGATCATCGCCCAGGCGTGGGGCTGCGATCCGCCAATCCTGGTCCCCGAATTGATCGAACGAGATGTCCGGGAGTTCTCCGGGCTGACCCGGAACCAGATAGAAGAGCGCTACCCCGGATACCTGGAAACCGGTCGGCGACCGCCGGGCTGGGAGGATGACGAAGCCCTGTCAGCTCGGATCATGGCCGGCCTCGGGCGGCTGGCCACCGTGATCGGCCCCCGGTCGGCAATCGTGGTCACCCACGGTGGGGTTATCCACTGCCTGGAAGCCCACCTGGGTTGCGCCAACGGGCGGGTTCCGAACATGAGCGGCCGGTGGGTGACGGCTCACCCCGGTTCGCTGGTGGCCGGCGAACGGGTGCACCCCCTCGACGGCGTGGATGTTCAGGTTCCGGTGTCGGACCTGCTGTGAAGCCGGGCGGCGCAGTTCTTCAGAACGGGGCGGTGGTCGATGCTCCCATCGTCCTCCGCGGCCCGAACCCGGTTGTGCAGGGCATCCAGGTCGTCCAGGTCGGCAAGCACCGCCTCCACATCGACAATTTCGCCCTCCACCTCACCCAAAAGTGACTCCCAGGTTTCCACCCCGGTCATATTACCGATTCCATCACCGCACTGGGGCGATACAGTAACGATGGGCCGCTAGCTCATCAGGTAGAGCAGGAGACTTTTAATCTCAAGGTGCTGGGTTCGAGTCCCAGGCGGCCTACTTCTCAAGCGCTCCACTCGAGTCCCAAGCGGCCTACCGCTAAGGCATCCTGTTCGAGTCCCAAGCGGCCTACTCACGTACATGTCACTCCAGCTACTACGATGAAGTTATGCGTCGTTCGATTGCTTTGTTCGCTTTTCTGGTTATCGTGCTTATGGCCTGCGGCAGCGATGGCAACGACTCGGCGGAGGAGCCCACCCCTACCGCTACCAGTACCGAGGAGGCACCCGAACCGGCGACCACCCCCGAACCGGTGGATCAAACTCCGGCCGGCGAGGATCCCGACGAGCAGGAACCCACCCCCGCCCCAATTGAGGAACCCACCCCCACCCCGGTCGAGGAGCCCACACCGATTCCCGAGGCAACGCCAGAACCGTTGGAGCGGCCTGAGCCCATCGACCTGAGCCAGCCGGCCTTCGGTAGCTCGTCAAAGCTCAGCACCGTGGGCCTCGGCGGGCTCTACTTCGGCATGACCCCGCAGAGCGCGGCCGAGGCCGTCTCCACCCAATGGACGGGGGACCAGGAGGGTGCCTGTTACCTGGTCGCCCCCGCCAACGGACCTTCGGGCGTGGTGTTCACGGTGCACAACAACACCATCGAGCGAGTGGACATAACCAACGCCACCATCACCACCCGATCGGGAGCCGGAGTGGGCAAAACCGAGGCCGAACTGGATGAGCTGTTCGGGGCTCGACTGCTGAAAACTCCTTACCCTGACGGCAACGGCAACTCGATCCAGTACGTTCCCGTTGACGAGGCCGATGCCGAGTACCGGGTAATCTTCGAAACCAACGGCACCACGGTTACCTCCATGAGAGCCGGCCGGCTCCCCACCGTGGCTCCGGTTGAGCCCTGCACCTGAGCCTCGGCCCTACCGGCCGGTAGCTTCGGTTTTCCACCCAGGATTCAGCCTTCCACCCAGGCTTCGGTCTTCCACCCAGGGGCTACTCGTCGAACGGTTCGGGCATGAGCACGAACTCGGGGTAGGCCTCGAGGCCGAGCTCCCCGACATCTTGGCCCATGCGCTCGACTTCGGGTGACACCCGCAGCCCGAGCAGGACATCCAAGACCTTCCACACCAAGAACGAAACCACGAACACGAACGCCCCAATGGAAACGATGCCCAGAAGCTGTATGTGGAACCGGGCCCCGATGTCGCCATTGATGGTAACCGCCAAGGTGCCCCAGATGCCGGAGATGAGGTGGGCAGGAACCGCGCCAACCACATCGTCCAGCTTGAGCTTCTCCAAGAGCTTGATGCCCATGGTGCACAGCAACCCACCAACCGCGCCGATGACAACGGCCCACCAGTGGTTGACCATTTCCGGGCTCGCAGTGATCGCCACCAGCCCGGCGATTGCCCCGTTCAGACCGGCAAACAGGTCGGTGCGACCAAGCAGGCGCCGCGAGAGGGAGAGGGCGGCGATAACCCCCGCAGCCGCGGCCAGGTTGGTGTTGACCAGTATGTTGCTGATGGCCACCGCGTCGGACGCGCTCCCCAGGGCAAGCTGGGAGCCACCGTTGAAGCCGAACCACCCGAACCACAGGATGAACACCCCCAGGGTTACCACCAAAACGTTGGAGGGGGGGGTGGCCTTCACGCTGCCGTCGCGCTTGAATTTGCCGAGCCGCGGCCCCACCACGATCACGCCGGCCAGGGCGGCCCAACCACCGGTGCCGTGAACTATGGATGAGCCGGCGAAGTCATAGAAGCCCTCCTCAGCAAGCCATCCTCCGCCCCAGGTCCACGAACCCACAATCGGGTAGATGAACGCGGTCAGGATCAAGGTGAACAAGAAGAACGACCACAACTTGATCCGCTCCGCGATGGCACCCGAGACGATGGAGGCGGTGGTGGCTACAAAAACCATCTGGAAGAACCAGTACGACATCTTGGAATATCCCGTATCCACCACATCGGCCACTGCACTCTCCGAGCCACCCAGCAATGCGATCTCATCGGAGCTGGACTTGTAGAGAAACTCCAACGAGCCGATCAGGTCGCCGACATCCACGTACATGAGGTTGTAGCCGATGAAGAAGTAGGCCAATCCGGCAATGGAATATACGCCTATGTTCTTCAGGCAGATCATGGAGGCGTTCTTGGTGCGCACTGCCCCGGACTCCAGCATCGTGAAGCCCGCGCACATCCACATGACCAGTGCTCCCCAGATCAAGAACGCGAAGGTGTTGAAAACAAATTGGGTTTCAAGGTCGATTCCAGGCAAGGCCCCTCCTCAGCCGCTACCCCATGGGGGAGCAGTCAATAAAACGACTGTGATCAGGCTCACCTTATCAAACCGGCAACCACTGGATTTTGATACCGGGGCGAGCCTGGTAGCGAACTTGGTACAAAGCGCGCCGGCGGTGGCTCAGAGAAATGAAACCTCGGGGCGGCGAATGTCGCCGAGGGCTCGAAGCACCGAGTACGCGGTGACCGCGCTGGTTCGAGGGTTGCCGGGGGAAGCGGCGTTCTCGAACGACAGCTCGTACCTGCCGGCCCCACCCGCCGCGCCCACGGTATGACGCACTCCGGTGACTGCCGGGTCGCCCACTATGCGCACCCGCACCCGGTCGAAACCGACGGTGGCCAGCGCCAGGGTGGCGGTCACGTTGGCCGATTCGGGAAAGCGGCCACAAGCCTCACGGGCCGTGCCGCTGAACACCTCGACCGGCTCGGACCCACTGGCCAGAGCATCCCGCATGGCTGCATCCATCCACGGCCGGCTCAGCGCCACCGCAGGCTTGGTGCTGGTGATGAACACTTCCTCCAATGGCCCCAGGAGCATGGCCGCCCGCAGGATGTCCAAGCCCCCGATGGCACCGGTACTCAAGAACAGGTGACCGCCCCCGGCTCCTCGCAACTCGGCCTCAAGATCCTCATCGGCCAACGCACCGATGCTCACCACCAGCAGATCGGTACCCGACTCCCTCACCGCCACCCCGTTCTCCCGGAGCGCGGCGTGGCCGGCGGCCTCCACCACCACATCCGACAGGGAGAGCAGCGAACCCAGATCACCCACCTTGAGCGGGTGCTGAGTGACCGGATCCAAAACCGCGGTCAACCCCACCCCACCAACTGCTCCGGCCGAGAGTTCCCGAGCCACCACCGATCCGATGGCACCACAGCCGATCAGGCCAACACGAAGCACCAAACCAGGTTACCCCGGCGGGTTACCCGGCAGGGGCCGGTGGAGGTTGGTTGGCTAGTTGTTGCAGATGTCGTTGTTCAGATCGGCAACGCTGTCGCCATAGTTGCCGCGACCCAGGCGGCGGCACTCCTCAGCAAGGGCGGCCCTGTACTCGTCGCGGTAGGTGGCAGCCAGGGTGTCGCCGGCTTTTTGGCGGGCTATGGCCTCACGCCGCGTGTAGGGCAACGAGCAGACATCGGCCACACCGTCACCATCGCTGTCCAACGGGTAGGTGGTGGGCCCACCCAAAGAGCGGTTGGCGCAGTAGGAGGGGCCGGTGATGGTCCCCGAGTAGTAGGCGCCCCCGTCATTGGGCGGCGGGAACCCCGGCACAGCCAACTCATCACCCCCACAAGCCCCGCTACCGGGTTGGTTGGCGCATTCGGCGTTGACGAGTCGGCGGTACAAATCGGGATACCGGTTGGCCAGGGTAATCACCGCGTTGTTCCGGGCTATCGCCTCACGCCGGGTATACGGCAAAGAGCAGGTGTCGGCCACCCCGTCACCATCGCTGTCCAAAGCGAACAAGCGGGCCCCACCCAAAGAGAACTCCGCACAAAAACTCGGACCGGTGACCGGACCGGAGTAATAAACCTCATCGCTGGGGGTATCACCACCAGGAGCATCGTCGCCGGAGGTGACGGTGGACGATGTGCCCGCGGGACCGGCACCGACTGCGTTGACGGCCCGCACCTCAAAGGTATAGGTCACCGGACCGGTACCAGTATTAGTACCGGTTATGACCGTGCTCATCGTGGCCGCACCGACATCGGCCCACTCACCGAAACCGGCGCTCCCGACCCGTGTGCGCCACTGCCAACCCGTCACCACAGAACCACCATCGGCACCCGCCATCCAAGTGACGGTGACGGTCCCATCGGTGGCCGTCGCTGTGACGCTGGGAGCAGCCGGTACCGCAGCAGGTGTCGCCGACACCGAGGCCACAGCACCGGCACCCATTGCGTTTTGGGCTCGTATGTGGAAGGTGTAGCTGGTGCCATTGACCAGGTTGGGTACCGGCACCGAGGTGGCATCAGCGCCCAAACCCATCCCGGTCAAATCCACCCACTCACCATCATCAACCCGCAAATGCCAACCCGTCACCACCGAACCCCCATCGGTGCCCGGTGTTCACGACAAAGTCACGGTGCCGTCTCCAGGCATGGTAGTAACCGTGGGTGCAGCGGGAGTGGTAGCAGGGGTTGCAGTAGCAACCCCAACAGCACCGTTGCCCATATCGTTTTGGGCTCTGACCTGAAAGGTGTAGGTAGTGCCATTGGTCAGATTCTGAACCGGCACCGAAGTGGTGCCCGCAGGGTAGTTGGCCCACTCGGCATCGCCGGTGCGCAACTGCCAACCCGTCACCACAGAACCCCCATCACCACCCGGTGTCCAGTTCACTGTCACTGTCTTGTCACCAGCCGTGGTGGTAACGGCCGGCGCATCAGGCACCGTCGCCGGTGTCGCCGTGGCGGTAACGGCAGTACCAGCACCAATCCTGTTCAGCGCTCGGACCTCAAAGGTGTAGGCAACACCGTTGGTGAGACCATCGATGTCGCGGGTGGTGGTAGCGGCAGGCACATCAACCCAAGCCCCGTAACCAGCGGTGCCGGTTTTCATCCGGTACTGCCACCCGGTAACCGCAGCAGCCCACGACGACTCCCCCACCGCCCCACCATCAACAGCGGTCCAGTTCAAAGTAAGCATCGTGTTGGCAGCGGTGGCTTTCACTGTGGGGGCGGGGGGCACCGCTGAGGGGGTGACCGGGGTGGACTCGAACGCCGCCCCAATCACCTGAACATCGGTGGTTATGGCTCGCACCTGAAACGCATAGGCCCGCCCATTGCCCAAACCATCCACCACCAGGCTGCGCGCTGCTGCTCCACCGGTGACATCGGTCCATGAACCGTAACCCCCACCATCGGTTTTCATGCGGTACTGCCAACCCGTAACCACAGAACCCCCCGTGTTCACCGCAGCCCACGACAACGAAACCTGCCCATCACCAGCAACCGCTCGCAGCGAACCGCCTGTCGGTGCGCCCACTGGTGTTACCGGGCCGACCACGCCTGCGGCGGGGCCGGCACCGAACTGGTTCACCGCCCGCACCTCAAAGTCATAGGCCAACCCATTGACCAAACCCCGCACCGGCACACCAACTGATTCGGCCAAATGGCGGGCCGGTGGGGTGATGCGAGCTCCCAGCGATTGCCACGCATCAAAACTGCTGCTACCGCTGCGACGCGTCCGAACCTCGTAACCCAAAACCGTAGAACCACTCTGCGGGGCCAACAAAGAGACCCTCACCTCACCATCACCGGGCACCACCCGCACCTGGCGAGGCGCAGTGGGCGTATTGCCAGGGGTAACCGGCAACGACTGCGCCTGCGCACCCTTGTTGACAGAGGTAGTCACAGTCTCCAAAACACCCTCGCTGTCGAAGGCCATCAAAGCGTTCACCGCCCGCAGGCGGAACCGGTACGTCGAGCCGTTGGTCAAACCCTTTATCACCGCCGAAGTCGTAGACGGCCCCGAACCCGGAACCGGAGTCCAATTTCCATCCCAATCACCGAACGTTGTACTACCCGCGGTTCGTTCCTGTTTTATGTACTCCCAGCGGATGATCGGCGGACCCCCCGAACCCACCGACATCCACGACAGCGTTACCTGACCATCACCACCAACAGCCGTCAACCCTGCGGGGGCGGGGGGTGCCACACCTGGTATGGCTACCCTGTCGGGGTAAACATCGCCGGCTTTGTTGTACAAACCGGCACCGTTGGAATACAACACCGGACCCACCAACCAACCGGTACCGTGCCGGTTCAGCGCCCTAACCCGGAACTCATAAGCCACCCCATTGCGCAAACCCGACACCGTGATCCCATCGCCAGCCACATCGGCGCTGTTCCCAGCCCGATCAGCGAACCTTTGACCCGTATTGGACACCGCCCACGGCGACCACTCACCCCCGGCGGGACGATACGAATACTCCCAAACCGTGTCATCATAAGTACCATCGGTATCGGTGAAAGCATTCTCATAACCAACCACAAACCCATCAGCACGTCTTACAAGCGTCGCTTTGGGTCGGACGATGTTCAACTTCACCTGACCATTACCCGGCACCGCCAACACTTCCGGACGCGTCAAAGCAAAACCCGTCCAACCATCAGCACCGGGCAAAGGCGGAGCCCCGAACACAAACGGTTCCGACTCGACCGCATAACCCGCCCCCAAATCAGACACCGTCCGGGTCCTGAACGTGTAAGTCTCCCCAACCCGGAAAGTGACCTCATCGAAAGTCTCGGTAGCTCTACTCAAGCTACCCTGTTGAGTAGCCCATCCACTCCACGGCCCATCACCGACCTTCCACGAATACTCAAACCGCAAACGCTTACCACCATGAAGATAACTCACAGGAGAGCTTACCCCCATGTGAGGGCGACCATTGGTGCGGGGATCATCAGTATAACCCCTCAAAACCGCCGTCGTCGCCATAGAGGGAACACCCTTGGCGATATTCACCCTCACAACCCCAGACTCCAAACCCACACCCCTGGCATTCTGCGCCCGCAACACGAAATAATGATCCCCCACCTTCAAACTCCCCACACACAACACAACCAAACAGCTAGTTGCATTCTTGTAATCAAAAGTCCGATTCCTGGGCAGCGTCACCGTCAACAACCCCCCACAGGTCGGATCCGCCCCCGCTGTGTTATCACACAAATCATGCCACGACGCGCTGGTCAACCCGTCCACCGTTGTCGCATGTTTCAACTGCCACTTCGTCACCGGGGAACCACCATCGGAACCCGTCCACGACAAAACCACCTGATGCAACCCTATAGTGTAATCCGACACCACCTCCGCAACCACCGCCGGCGCCGGCGGCACCGTACCCGGATAAACAACACCCGTCTCAGCCACCGCACCCGCACCCACACTATTCACCGCCCGCAACCTGAACCGGTACCCGGTGCCCGCCATCAAACCCGGAACCGTGAACGAACTAGTCGCGTAGTCACCCGGTATCGCCACCCAACCACCCCAATCACCATCACCAGCCCACACCGAATACTCATAACGCCGAAACCCCTCACTACCACCACCACTAACTAAATTAGCCGGCTGGTCCCACCCCAATGTCACCGACGACTCCATCACCTTCCTCGTCTTAAACCCACCAGGCACCTCCAGCAGCGCACCCAAATACACGAACCCGGAACGCGCCCCCAAACCCCCACCCAACGCGTTGACAGCCCGCACCTCAAACAAATGACTCTTGGTATTATCCAAACCACTCACATAATAAGACCTGGCCCCGGCCCCACCAGGAACCCTCTGCCACGCCGCGCTACCCAGATCGCTGTAACCCGAACTCGTCCACCGGACTTCCCAACCCGTTATCGGCGAGCCAACCACCCCCGGCGGCTGCCACGACAACAACGCCGACTTATCCCCCGGCATCACCACAAACCCACGAGGAGCCCCCGGCACGCCTGCTACCACCACCGGCCCCACCATACCGGTGGCACCGTTGCCATGCTTGTTGACCGCCCGCACCCGGAACGAATACCCAACATCGTTGGTCAAACCCGTGACCGTGAACGACTCGCGATCCTCAGCCGCCACAACCGCATTGTTCGAAATCAAATCCGGTATCGGCGACCACGCCGACCAACCCCCATCACCTTGTTTGATCGCGTACTCGTACCGCAAAATAGTAGCAAACCCCGACCCCACCACCTCACCCCGAGCCTTGGTCCACTTCAACTCCACCTGGGAATCCCCAGGAACCGCCCGCAAAGCCGCCGGCACCGGCGCAACACCAGACATCAAATACCCATCCGACCGACCAATACCCCGAATTTTGCCCGCTCCCGCAGCGTTCACCGCCCGCACCCAGAACCGGTACCTGCTACCAACCGTCAAACCCGACACCACCACCGACCGAGCACCCCCACCCCCGGGCACCGGCCGCCACACAACCCCACTACGATCCCCCGAAACAGGCGCTAACCCCGTAGAAGTATCCACCACCCTGTCCACCGGCGGAACCCACGTGGTCCCAGCATCAGTCGATTGCGAAAACATGTACTCATAACGCACCTCACCCGACCCCGGTGATTCCCACGACAACCGAACCTGACCACCACCCAACACCTCCACCTTCGGCGACAACGGATACGCCGGCACACCCCCCTGCGCAACCACACCCCCCACCGAAACCAACACCGACCCCAACAACACCAAAACAACCAGAGGCCCACCAAACCGGCGCAACCCCACCCAACCGAAACCAAACCGGTCAACCATCACGAAGCCACCCTTTCCTGAAACGACCAGAACCCCAAAGCCCCAGCCAAAACGAATAACTACTCCACTACACTCTCACACACCCCCCCCCCCCCCCGCGCAAGTACCCCCCACAAAAAACCCGCCACAACCCCCAACAAAGGTGGCAAACTCAAAACCGTGAACGGTGACGTGCGAGTCCGGTTGCCTGCGGCCCCCGAGTACAGCACCATGGCTCGCACCCCGGCCACCCACATTGCTCGACTGCTGGGATTCGCTACCGGTGAGGTATCCGACCTGAGCCTGGTCATGGAGGCAACGATGGTGCTGCTGCTGGATCCGGAGCGGAGCGGCGACTCGATTACCCTCAGCTATCGGGGCAAGGCCGGGATCATGACCATCCAGGCCCGGATCAACCCTGAACCCAACTTCCCGATCCGCCCCGGCAGGATCGACTGGTTCGAGGCCACGGTCGGATTACGGGTGGACTCATGGAAGTTGGACCCGGACCGGCATCGCCTCTGGCTTCAGAAAACCACAGGTTGCATCCCGCAACCAACCTCAACAGTCGCAACCGCAAAAACCACAACCTCAACGCCTGCACCCGCAAAAACCACAACCTCAACGGCCGGTGGAACCGAACCCGCCCGAACCTCGTGACGACGGGGGCAGTTCCTCCACCTCGACAAAGCTGGCCTGCTCCACTTTTTGCAGCACGAGCTGGGCGATCCGCTCGCCGCGGCGGACGGTGAACGGCTCGGTCGGATCGGTGTTGACCAGCAGAACCCTCAGCTCCCCCCGGTAGCCGGAATCGATCAGCCCCGGAGTGTTCAAGCAGGTAACGCCGTGACGCAGGGCCAGACCGCTTCGGGGCTGCACGAACCCGGCGTAGCCCTCGGGAATGGCAATGAACGTTCCGGTGGGCACGAGGCCCCGGCCCCCACCCGGGGCCAACTCCACATCCTCACAAGCCACCAGGTCGGCACCGGCATCGCCCTCGTTGGCGTAGCGGGGAAGAGGCAGATCGGGATTGCTGCGAACAATGGGTATCTCCAACACGGCGGTGAGGTTAGCTAAATCCCGCCGACTCAGGTTCGGCTCCGGCCAGGCTCTAGGGTCAACCCGGGATGCTGGCATGGATCGACCTGGAGATGACAGGGTTGGACCCGACCCGCGACGTGATCGTGGAGATCGCCAGCCTGATCACCGACGACAACCTGGAGCTGGTGGCGGAAGGACCCGACCTGGTGGTGTCGGCCCCCCCGGAAGTTCTGGCATCCATGGAGCCAGTGGTGGCGGAAATGCACACCAAAAGCGGTCTACTGGAGGAGATCACAACGTCAACACTCAGCCTGGAAGCCGCCGGTGAGATGACCCTGGCCTTTTTCAAGATGCACATAGCTAAACCCCGCTCCGTCCCGCTGTGCGGCAACTCCATCGGCGTGGACCGCCGCTTCCTGGCCGCCCAGCTTCCCGATGTGGAGAACTTCCTGCACTATCGCTCAATAGATGTCTCCACCGTCAAAGAGCTGGCCCGCCGGTGGAACCCGCCGGCTTACCGGGGAGCCCCCAAAAAAGCCAAGGGCCATCGGGCCCTGGATGACATCCGCGAGAGCCTGACCGAGCTGCGCCACTACCGCGACAACTTTTTACGCCCCCAAACGGGAACGGGCGAACCTCAAAAGCAGGAACAGGCAGGAACCAGCCAATGACCGGCAAACCCCGCAAGCAGGAGCAGGAGGAGGCCACCACCGACATCGCCGAGGTAGCACCCGGGGTTTTGCGCACAATGCTGCCGGTGGACCTGCCGGGTCTGGGCCATGTCAACTGCTACATCATGGAGGATGAGCGGGGGGTGGCGGTGGTAGATCCCGGCCTACCGGGCCCCGACTCCTGGAACGCCCTGGTCGACCGGCTGAACCGGGCCGGTTACAAGATCGGCGATGTCCACACCGCCATCATCACCCACTCCCACTTCGACCATTTCGGGGGGGCCGAGCGGCTGAGGGAGGAGTCCGGGGCCGATATCTTGACCCACGAGAGCTTCGCCCCGCTGTGGGATAGCGAGGAGGCCGCGGAAACCCATGATGCCGAGGACGGCGCGTCGGAGGAGGAGATCCTGGAGCGAATCGAGGAGACCTTCCGCCGACCCACCCCCTGGGGCACCCGACGAACGCCGCCCCGCCGGGAACAGATCCAGCGATTCCGCAGGATGGGCAACTTCAACGCCCGCTGGTTCCGGACCCCCACCCCCACCGTGACGGTGGTTGACAGTCAGATGATCCGCCTGGCCCGGCGGGAGTGGGTGGCGCTCCATACTCCGGGCCACACCGGCGATCACCTGTGCCTCTACGACCCCGCTCACGGGGTGGTGTTCTCCGGCGACCACGTGCTGCCCACCATCACCCCCCATATTGCCGGGCGCAGCGACACCCGCAGCGACAAGCGCAGCGACACCCAGGACTCGCTGGCCGAGTTCTTCGACTCCTTGCAGCGGATGAATACCCTGGGGAGCACCACCGTGGCCCTGCCGGCCCACGGGCACCCGTTCACCGATATCGGGGCCAGGGCCGACGACATCTGCATGCACCATCACGAACGTCTGGATGTGCTGCGCCAGGCCGGCTCCCGGCTGGGCCGCGCCACGGTCGAGGACTACATGCGAGTGCTGTTCAGCGAACGGGCCTGGGGTGACATGGCCGCCAGCGAGACCTTCGCCCATCTCGTGCATCTGAACGTGATCGGCGAGGCCCACAGGGACATCACCCCCGATGGCCTGGTGACCTTCGAGCTCGAACCGGCACAACCAGATCAGACCGATCGCGCAAACCGGGCAAACCAGGCCGATCGGGAAATGAGTTGATCGGGCAAACCAGGCCGACCGGCACAACCAGATCGGGAAATGAGTTGACATCGCGGCTCATAGGCTGTTGAGTATTGGGCATGTTCAGCAAGAGCTTCCTCGCTACCGGCTGCTCCAGCCGCGACGCGCGCGTAGCAATGCCTGAAATAGCCCGTGTCAGCCAGTATTTCTGGGCCATCAACCCCACACCGGGAACGTTCGGTCACAAGACTACCGGCATCAGGTCTCGGGGAGGATCCACGTAGAGCACCTACAAGGATCAAATTTCCTCCAGGCCGCCGGAACAATCCGGCGGCTTTTTCAATTTACGACCGCCCCCATCCCAACCGATGGGGACGAACAATCCCACCGCCCCGAAAGGAGAAGTCCATGGAGGCGCTGCTTTTCGAGAACGCACCCTGGAGGCTCGATGCCGCATGCCGCACCGACGACGCCTCACTGGGGGAGATTTTCTTCTCCGACGAACTCCAGCACATCTCGCAGGCCAAGGCCATCTGCGCCCGGTGCCCGGTGATGGCCCAGTGCTTGGAGGGTGCCATCACCCGGCGCGAGCCGTGGGGAGTGTGGGGTGGTCAACTGTTCCGCAACGGCAAGGTGCTGACCAGCAAGCGGCGGCGGGGCCGGCCGGCCAAGGTGCTCCGGCCCGAGGACGAGTTCCTCCAGGTGCCGGTGCCCGAACACCTGCGCGACCGGCTCCGCTCCGCCTGATGGCCGGGTGGTACCGCTTGGTGGCACCAGCCACGGCCATGCTCATCGTCATGGTCGCCGGCTCCTGCGCTTCGGGGGCCGGCGACGATGGCTCCCCCGCCGATATGGAGTTCGAATTGCTCGACGGAGGCACGGCCACGGTAGGAGCCTTTCTGGACCGCCCGGTCGTGCTCAACTTCTTCGCATCCTGGTGTGCTCCCTGCAAGGCGGAAATGCCCGCCCTGGAGGCGGTTCACCAGCAGCGCCCCGATGTTGCATTCGTCGGCCTGGCCGCCAACGACACCCGGACCCGGGCCCAAGAGATCGTGGCTGACACCGGGGTTACCTACGCCACCGGCTTGGACCCCGGAGCCGCCATAGGTAACGCCTTCGAGATTCTGGGCATGCCCACCACCTTGTTCATCACCACCGCCGGCGAGATCGCCTACCAGCACACCGGCGGCCTGACCACCGATCAGATCACCCGCCACATCAACACCCACCTGATGACACCCATCTAATGCCGTAACCTTCCGATCATGTTCGAGGTCGAGCTGGCGGTTCCCTTCGGAGCCGGACTGGTTGCCGCGGTAAACCCCTGCGGGTTCGCCATGCTGCCGGCCTACCTGGCCTACTTCCTGGGTATCGGCAACCCCACCCGC
Source organism: Candidatus Poriferisocius sp. (assembly GCF_965202595.1). Classification (GTDB taxonomy): domain Bacteria; phylum Actinomycetota; class Acidimicrobiia; order Acidimicrobiales; family Bin134; genus Poriferisocius. The sequence continues at coordinate 214,372 of NZ_OZ241836.1, read as the reverse complement.
AGCACCGATTCGGGGCGCAACATCCTGCGAGGCAATGCGGGGTCTACTGCGGTTACCCACACTGCCGACCACAGCACCGATTCGGGGCGCAACATCCTGCGAGGATTGCTGGTGGGGCTCACCCTCACCGCCGGGTTCGTGGCCTTCTTCGGTGTCATCGGCGCGCTCACCTCGTCGCTCATCGCCACCTCCACCATCGCCGACCGGGGGCCGTGGATCACGCTGGTGGTCAGCGGCCTCATGGTGGTTCTGGGCATCGCCATGCTGTCCGGTTTCGAACCCAAGTTGTCCATCCCCCGCCTCTCCAGGGGAGGCGACAGCCGCGGGTTGACCTCCATGTTCCTGTTCGGGGTGTCCTACGCCGTGGTGTCGCTGGGATGCGCCAGCCCGGTGTTCTTCGGCAGCGTCAGCGGCTCGTTCAGCGCCGACGGCTGGTGGGAGGGCACCCTGCGATTCTTGGCCTACGCCCTGGGCATGGGGCTGGTTATCACGCTCTTGACAATCACAGTGGCGCTGGGGCGATCAGGAATCACCACCCATATGCGCCGGCTGCTACCCCATATCAACCGCATCTCCGGAGGTTTCCTGGTGGTGGCCGGAGTGGTTCTGGGGTTCTACGGCTGGTGGGAGGTGCAGGTTCTGCTCCAGGACGACATCGACGCCAACAACCCGCTGGCGCAGGCCTCCACCCTGGTATCCACCCGCCTGGAGAGCTGGATAGTGGATGTGGGCGGCACCCGCTTCGGTTTGGCCATCGCCATCTTGCTGCTGGTCGCCCTGCTCCGATTCCTGCGCCATAGCATTCCCCAACCCTGGCACCTCGCCGCTCAGGTGGTGGTGGCCGCGGGATACGCCCTTTCCGAGGCGATTCAGTACCGGGGCAACCTGCTGGTGCTGCCGATCCTGCGAACCGTCGCCGGCATCCCCGAGCGGGTGGGCCATTGGTTCACCGATCCCTGGCGCTGGCCGGTGTTCTGGGAAGTGCTGGCCGCGGTGATCGTGGCCCTGGTGCTCTGGGTGCGCTTACGACCCCGGCGCGACCGGGAATCAACAACCACCCCATCATCCGAGGGTGCTGCGTCCCAGGTAGGGACGTAGCACTTCGGGCACAGCCACCGAGCCATCGGGTTGGCGATGGGTTTCCACCAGGGCGGCCCATACCCGGGGGACGGCCAGGGCCGAGCCGTTTAGGGTGTGCAGGATGCGGGTGCCCTTGCCCCCCTCGGGGCGGTAGCGCAGGTTGGCCCGGCGGGCCTGGTAGTCGGAGTACCAGGAGACCGACGACACCTCCAACCACTGGTCGGCACCGGGGGCGTAAACCTCCACGTCCCACGACCGGTGGTGGGCCTGGCCCAGATCACCGGTGCAGATGTCCACGATCCGGTAAGCGAGACCGAGCTCGGCCACCGCGGCCTCGGCCCGCTCCAGAATCTCGGCGTGTACCGCTGGAGCCTGCTCGGGGGTGGCGTAGGCCAGGATCTCCACCTTGTCGAACTCGTGAACCCGCAACAACCCCCGGGTGTCGCGACCGGCGGCCCCGGCTTCCCGGCGGTAGCAGGAGGTGTGGGCCATCATCCTCTTGGGCAGCTCGGCCTCATCCAAAACCTCGCCGGAGGCCAGCGAGGTGAGCGGCACTTCGGCGGTGGGGATTACCCAGAGATCATCCCGTTCCAGGAAGTAGGCATCGTCGGCGAACTTGGGAAGCTGGCCGGTGCTCACCATGACCTGGCTGTGAACCAGGGTGGGGGGGCGGACCTCCTCGTAGAGGTCGGCGTTGCGGTCGAGCCCGAACTGGACCATGGCCCGGGCCAGGGCTGCCCCCGGACCCCGGAGCATGGCGAACATCGAACCCGACAGCTTGGCCGCCCGCTCCATGTCCAACCAGCCGGCCTCGACCGCGAACTCCCAGTGGGGCAACCGCTGGTGCTCGCCGTAGGAGTCGGGCTCGAAGTTCTCCACCCGCAGGATCGGGTTGTGGGTTTCGCCGGCCCCATCGGGCGCATCTTGAGCAGGCAGGTTGGGAATGCGCAGCAGCAAGCCGTGAATCTCGGCCGCCACGGTGTCGGCCTCGGCCGCCAGATCCTTCTGCTGCTCACCATGCTCGCGGCTCTCGGCCGCCAGATCCTTCTGCTGCTCACCCCAATCGCGGCTCTCGGCCGCCACGGTATCGGCCTCGCGGCTGTGGCCCTCCCGCTTCAGCCGGCCGACCTGCTGGGAGAGCTCCCTGACCCGGTGGCGAGCAGCATCCCGCCGGGTGGTGAGATCGCGGTGACGCTCATCGAGGGCAGCCACCTGGTGGAGCTCGGAAAGGTCGATCCCCCGGCGGGCCAGCGCATCCCGCACCGCACCGAAGTCGCTGCGCACCAGGCGAAGATCAATCATCGGGAGCCGTTGGAGACACGAGAACCGTTGGAGACACGGGAACCGACCGGGGAGGCAGCAACTCGACCGGGGGTCACCCGGCGCATCCGGATATCGGCCCTTTGCTGGGCACCGGCCCAGCGGAAGAACAGAACCCCGATCCACGTCCACAGGTACATGCCGCCCACCAGCTTCATGATGAGACCGGCGGCCTGCTGGTCGGCCTGCACTCCGATGCCCCACAGCCTAACCTGGTGGTCGTAGGCGCTGTAGACCGCGCCCTGGGCGAAGGTCAGGAACGCTCCGGGAACGGTGGGTACCACCGACATCAGGAACAGGTAGATCATCCGACCGGGGGAACCCATCCGCAGTTCGGGGATGGGGCCGCACACCGGCAACCACATCACCAGCGCCGAGGCCAGCAGCAGCAGGTGCACGAAGTAGTGCAAAGCGCCGCTTTCCACCGAGGTGTTCACCACCCAGGGTATGTGGCTCACCGCCACCATGAAGTTGAACAGGACCCCGGCCGCCACCGGCCGGGCCAGCCGCCGCACCCACACTCCGACGCTGCCGTCACCGCTGAGCATCAGCCGGGCCAGCCACTCGGGCATCGCCAACCACAGCAGCGGGGGCACCACCAGGGTGAGGATCAGGTGCTGGACCATGTGAACCGAGTAAAGGTACTCCTCGGAGATGTCGTGCATCGGCCAGTCCCCGGCCACCCACAGCAGCACCAGCGCCCCGGCGAAGGCCCAGAAATGGCGGCGGGTGAACGGGGCCTGGCCCGGGGGAGCCGCCTTGGGGGCGATGACCCGATGGGCGTACCCGGCCATGGCCACCCCGGCCAGCAGGATGATCCAGACCTCGACATGGGGTTGGTACCGCCAGATATCGCTGTTGGCCGCGAGGACCACGGGGGTTGCCGCCCGTCTACCAGAAGCGGAACGCGGTGAGCATCACCATGTATACCGCCATGGCCAGTATCAGGCCGAAAACGAACAGCTTCCAGAAGATGGGGGCATCGAACTTCAGGTGCATGAAGAAGGCCACCACCAGGAAGAACTTGAGCAGCATCATGGCCACGAGCATCACGATGATGGCGGTGTCACCCCACCCGTGCACGGTCTCGAAGTAGGTGAACACCTCGAAGGCGGTGAGAAGCGCCAGGGCGATGGCCACCTTGACATAGAGCCAGTCGCTGGGATGGGCGTGACCGCCACCCGATGCATGGTCGCCGGAGGATTCGGGAACAACGGTGGCGTGGTCGCCGGAGGACTCAGGAACAACGGTGGCGTGGTCGCCGGAGGACTCAGGAATAACGGTGGCGTGGTCGCCGGAGGACTCAGGAATAACGGTGGCCATGGCGGGTCCTATTGGGGGAAGAGGTACACGACCGTGAAGAGCACGATCCAGACGACATCGACGAAGTGCCAGTACAGGCCGATGATCTCCACCTTCTCGGCCCGATCCTGGGAGAGGTTGCCCCGAAACGACATCACCAAAAGCGACATGAGCATGATGATGCCGATGGTTACGTGAGCTCCGTGGAAACCGGTCAGCGTATAGAAGGAGGATCCGAACAGGTTGGTGGTGAAGCCGAGGCCATGCTCGTAGAAGTCGGTGAACTCGTACACCTGCCCGGCCACGAAGATGGCTCCCAACGCGGCGGTGGTGGCCAACCAGATGCGATTGCCCCGGATATCCCCCCGGGCGATGGCCGACACCGCGAACACCATGGTCAGCGAACTCATCAGGAGCACGAACGAGCTGACCGAAGTGAACGGGATGTCGAACACGTCGTCGGGGCCGATGTCGTCGGGGCCGATACGCCCCTTGTTGAACATGTAGGTGGAGAGCAACCCGCCGAACAGCAGGCACTCCGACCCCAGAAACACCCACATGGCCAGCTTCTCGTTGGAGAGACCGGTGCTGGTGTGGTGCCCCTCGTGGGGGTGCTCCTCGGTGAGGGGGCCGACGGTCTCGTCGCGGTGCCCCTCGGCGGGATCGTCAACCCCGGTGATCGTTGGATCCGCAGTCATGGTTTCAACCAACGGTCACTGCCTCCTCGGGTTCGAGGTGGTTGCCACCACCCTCGTCGTGGTCATGGTGGTCGCCGGCATCGGGATCGTCGGCGGGCTCCAGGATCCAGCCGTAAATGGCCCCCACCAGCAGCACGAGCCCGGCGGCGGCCAGCCACAGGTTGTAGATGATGCCGTAACCCACCAGCAGGATGCCCCCGCTCAGCACGATCGGCCAGTACGACGGGGAGGGCAGGTGCACATTGGTGTTGCTGCCGTCGTGGGCGATGTCGGCCGCGGATGCGACCCTGACCACCCGGTGGTTCTCATCCACACCGTACTTGCGGTGCCAGAACTCGTCCTGGCTCTCCACGGTGATCTCCCGGTCGAAGTTGTGCTCGGGCACCGGCGAGGCGGTCATCCATTCCAGGCCCCGGGCGTCCCACGGGTCGGGACCCACATCGGGCCGGCCGGCTCGCCGCCAGTTCCGGGTGCTGGCGTACACGTTCCACAAGAACATGGCCACACCGATGGCGATCACGAACGCCCCCACCGTGGCCACCGCGTTCCACAGGGTGAAACCCTCATCGGCCCGGTAGGTGGCGATACGCCGGGACATACCCTGGAGTCCGAGGATGTGCATGGGACCGAACGTGAAGTTGAAGCCTATGAGCATCACCCAGAAGCTGGCCTTGCCCCAAGCCTCGCTGAGCTTGTAGCCGAACGCCTTGGGCCACCAGAAGTAGAAGCCCCCGAACAGCCCGAGCAGAGCCCCGCCGAAGATCACGTAGTGGAAGTGGGCCACGATGTAGTAGGTGTCGGTCTGCTGGGTGTCGGACGGTGCGATGGAGTGGGTGACCCCCGACAACCCGCCGATGGTGAACATGGATACCACGCCGACGGCGTAAAGCATCGGGGTGGTGAACCGGATCCGGCCCCGGTACATGGTGGCCAGCCAGTTGAGGATCTTTACCCCGGTGGGTACGGCTATGAACATGGTGGACACCGAGAACGCAGCCACCGACAGCGGGCCGACCCCCGAGGTGAACATGTGGTGGGCCCACACCCCCCAGCCCATGAAGCCGATGGCGATGCCGGAAGCAACCATGAAGTGGTAGCCGAAGATGGGTTTGCGGGAGAAGGTGGGGATGATCTCCGACACGATCCCGAAGGCGGGCAGGATCAGGATGTACACCTCGGGATGGCCGAATATCCAGAACAGGTGCTGCCACAGCAGCGGGTCGGCCCCCGCGGCCACGTTGAAGAAGTTCGCGCCCCACAACCGGTCGAACATCAAAAGGAACAGGGCCACGGTGATCACCGGCAGGGCGAACAGCAACAGGAACTGGGTGATGAGCAGCATCCAGGTGAGCACCGGCATCCGGAAGAAGCTCATGCCCCGCGTGCGCATGTTCAACACGGTGACGATCAGGTTGATGGAACTGACCAGCGAGGCGATGCCGGTTATCTGAAGGCCGACGGCGTAGAAATCGATGCCCTTGGAGGGTGAGAAGGGAAGTCCGCTGTTGGGGGCATAGTTGAACCAGCCACCATCGGGGGCGTTCTGGAACCAGCCGCCGATGAAGATCGAGGAGGTGAGCAGCACCCCACCGGCCAGAAAGCACCAGAAGCTGAAGGCGTTGAGGCGGGGGAAGGCCACGTCCCGGGCCCCCACCTGGAGGGGGAGCAGGTAGTTGGCGAAGGCCGCAGCCATGGGCATTATCACCAGGAACACCATCGTCACGCCGTGCATGGTGAACACGCCGTTGTAGGTGCCGGCCCCGATGACCGAGCCGTTGGGGGTGGCCAACTGCAAGCGGATGAATAGGGCCTCGGCCCCGCCCACCAGGAAGAAGAACAGGGCGGCAGCACCGTACATGATGCCGATGCGCTTGTGGTCCACGGTGAACAGCCAGCTCTGCCACCCCTCGCTGCCCCGGGGCCGGGAGAACACCCCGAGGGGACGGTGGGCAACCGCGGGACCCGCCGGCAGCGCGAGGGTCTCCCCGCCGGGAGTGACCCTCCGGTCGGTGACCGTCACCGGTTCTTCCGATCAACGTTATGCGATTTGCGGGTGGCAGCCATCGGCACGATCACAATCAGTCGAGGGTGGACAGGAAGGCAACGACATTGTCTATGTCTTGGGGGCTGAGGCTGGTGCGGGCGGGCATGCCCCGGAGGTTTTCGGCATCGGCGGGCTTGCGCTCGGGGGCGTTGTATATCCAGGCCTCCAGTTCGCCCCGGTTGAGCGTGGCTCCGGTGGGCAGATCCAGGTAGGGAACGTGGTCGCCGGCATCCAGGTAGAGGTCGAACATCGACCCGGCGAACGTCCCCCGGGTCATCAGGTGGGTCAGGTTGGGAGCGGCCCCGGCGATCAACTCGTCGGTGTAGGTGCCGGCATCACCACCGTTGAACTCGCCGTAGATGTCCCAGCCATCGGGCGTGGTGCTCTCGCCGCCCCGGTTGGCCGGCGAGGTGACCCCGGTGATCACGTGGCAGTTGGCGCACTGCTGGCCGAACACCTCCCAGCCCGCGGCCACCCCCGGCACCGTGCTCTGGCGGGGATCCTCGGCCGGGGTCATCTGGTTGGCCTTCCACTCCTCGAACTCATCGGGAACCAGGGCCACGGCCACCATCTTCATGTAGCCGTGGGACAGGCCGCAGAACTCGGTGCACTGGCCCCGGAAGCGGCCCGGTTTATCGGCTTGGATAACCCAGTCGTGGGAACGGCCGGGAACCGCGTCCTTCTTGCCGTTGAGCTTGGGAATCCAAAAGGAGTGGATCACGTCCCGGGACTTGATGTCGAGGGGCACGTCCACCCCGACGGGGATGACCAGCTCGTTGGCGGTCACGAAATCGGGCGGGGTGGTGGTGTCACCGTCCAAGTGGTACTGGTACTCCCACCACCACTGCTGGCCGATCACCGTTACCACCATGTCCTCTCCCGAGGCCTCCACATCGTCGAGGGCGAACAGGGCCACCAGGGTGAACACCGAGATGACCGCGAGCAGAACGGTCGGCACGATGGTCCAGGCCACCTCCACGCGGTTGTTGCCGTGGACCTGCTCGGGGAACTCCTCGTCCTCGTAGTAGCCGTGCTCGCCGTCACCGGTGTCGGAGCCCGACACCCGGTAACGCCACCACAGCGCCAGCACCGCCCCCTGGATAAGGAAGAACACCACGCCGGCCACCACGAATATGGGATTGATGAGCTGGGCGATGTCCCGACCCTGGCGGCCGGAGGGCGAGAGGGTGGACAGCGGGTGGTCATCGGTAACCACGATGCTGATCACGATCAGGGCCGCAGTACCGGCCACCAGCAACAGGCTAGACAGCCAGACCAGCTTCTTGAGCCGGCTGCTCACCGGACACCGCCCATCGACTTGAGCCTGCTGCTCACCGGACACCGCCCCTGGATGCCCTGGATGGTGTGGGGACCATCACTTTGCCTCCCCATGGTCGAGCGGGGACTCCCCGTGCTCGGATGCGGGGGACTCGTGGTGGAAAGGGTGGAAATCGCGTGACCCCATGGCCGCGGTGATAACCCCGGCCACCAGGACTCCCACGCAGATGAGGGCCACCGTGCCGACGATTACCGACCGGCTGATCCGGGGGGCCATCGCAAACGCCACTGCGATGAAAAAGATCACGGTGGCCACCGCACCGGCCACAATGACCGCGCTGAACTTGGAGACGGTCAGCAGCACCCGGGAAAGGGCCAGCACCAGAACGGCCACCCCGAGCGCGGCGGTGACGGGATACTCGATGGGACGCATGATGCGGTTGCGCAGGTTGCGGTTGATGGCAGGATCGGCGGTGGCTCTATCGGCCCACGCGGCCAGCATCCACTCGAAGATGGCCGCCCCGACGATCACCAGCCCTATGACGAAGATTGTGGGATGGGTAACCAAACCCACGATCATGGCCCCCACCCCGAGAGCGGACACCGCCGGCCAGTAGTTGGCCTCCAGGTCGTTCTGGGTTTGGGGGATCTGCCCGCCGTCCATCAACTCGCCCACCGACTCGGCATCGGTGTCACGGAACACGACCAGGAACAGGGCCACCAGTGCGGACAGCACCGCGAAGCCCATCAACACCGCATACCCGACGTGGTCGCCGATGCCGCCCTTGTAGCCCAGGCTGAGCACCCCAACCCAGGTCTCGACGTTGAGCACCGCGAAGTACTCGGTCTCCCCCGCGCTGCCGCTGGCCACACCGTAGACGGCAGCGGCGGCCACCGCCGCGAAGAAGAAACCGAAGAACAGTCGAAATCCGGGGGTCAGCACGGCGGGCCTACTTCAACACGAAGATCGCCGTCCAGATGACGACATGGACGAATACTACGGCGTACCAGTAGATGGAGGCAGCCACGAAACCATCGGTCTGGCGGCTGCTGTACTGGCCCCCCAGCGCCCGGAAGGCCATGAGGAACATGAACAAAAGGCCGATGGCGATCATGCCCAGATGCGACCCCGAAATGGTGTAGATCAGTACGGCGGCGACCGACTCGTCGGCCACCAAACCCATCTGGGTGTACTGGAATGATGTCTGGATGACCACCGCCAAACCGAACAGGGTTGTCAGCCCGGTGGCCAGGATGGCGTGGGGACGGTCGTCCCGAGCAATGGAATAGACCGCCCACTGCATGGTGACCACCGACATGAGCATGGTCCACGCCGCCACCGTGGGGGGGGCCAGTTGGATGTCGGCACTGGACGGGATCCAGTCGGCACCGGAGGCCATAGCGTCGGCCCGCTCCCTCAGGTACACCCCCAGCAGGGTGGCGAAGTACATGAGCGAGGCCGCGGTGGCGAACACCGTACCCACCAGCAGGGTGCGCTGGCGGGGCAGCGGAGCAGCGAGTGGGGTCCCGACCGCGATGTCGGCCATCAGACCTCCACCCCCCGGTCGGCAGCGACCCCCACTTCGGGTCCGGCCAGGCTGCGAACCAGGTTCAGCACCACCAGCACCAAACCGCCCAGAACGGCGATATAACCGATGAGCCCGATCACGTTCAGGAACTCCACGAAGCCCAGAGCATCGATACGGTCGAAGGATCGGGGGCCGTAGGGTGGGTTGCCCACCCCGTAGGGCTCGGCCGGCTGATCGAAAAAGCCACTGAGCACATCGGTGAGCCCCACCAGGATGGCCCCACCGGCCAGGGGCACCACCGACAGGAACCCCAGGGGAGCGTTCAGGGGCCGGTCCAGCATCCGGGGCCCCCAGTGGTATAGCCCTCCCACTGCGGCCAGAAGACCGGCCAGCACCGCGAAGTTCATCATGCCGGTAACCAGGCTGGAGCCCCCCAGGTCGTCCATGGCATCGAAGAACCCCCGCCAGATGTCCCCGTCGGCCTCCCGCAGTACGCCCAACGCGGGCTCGGCCACCCGCAGCACGCCGGCCACCACCGCCGCTGTCAGCAACACCACCGCCGATGTCACCAGGGCGAACTGCGGGGAAATCCGGGGGCGCTGCCCGGAGGCAACGGCGTTGTAGGCCAGCCACCCGCCATAGGCCAGCACCACCAGGGCGATGCCCAGGCCGAAAGCGGTGAACAGCACCTCGTCGGTGACGACATGGGCATCGGTGGCCCGGGGATCGGGACTGTCGAAGAAGCTCTGGGCCCAGGCCCCGAAGGACAGGAAGCCGAAGACCCCCACTATGACCGCCATGGGTTCGAACATCCTGGGACGGCTGCGGTGGGCGGCGGTGAACACCTCAGCCACGATGCCCAGCGCCGGAATGGTCCAGGCGTACACCTGGGGAGCATCGAACGCCCAGGCCACCTGCTGGAAGGGAGCGTCTCCGGTTCCGAAACCCTCGGCCCCGGTACCCCGCATATCCACCCAGGAGATGACCAGGTTGGCCAGCAGTACCGGCAGGGAGAACAGCCACACCCCGGTGGCCACCAGCATCGACCACGAGAAGGCGGGCACTTGCAGGAGATCCATCCCGGCGGGGCGCTGGGTGACCACGGTGGTGAACACCACCCCGGCTCCGGCCAGCAGGCCGATACCGATAACCCCCAGCGACAGCACGGTGAGTTCCACCGACTGGACGCGGGCCGCACCGGCCCCGAGCGAGCCCAGGCCGCCGTAAGCGAAGGTGGCCACGATGTGGGTTACGGCCCCCACCAGCCAGGTCCAGAAGGCGGCGGCCGCGGCCCGGGGGAAGGCCACCGAGGAGGCACCGAGCTGGCGGGGCACGATCACGGTGGCCAGGCCCAAGAACAGCGGCACCAGCCCGCACAGGATCAGCGTGGTGCGGTAGAGGCCGAAAACCTGGAACAGCTCGTTGGCATCGCCGAAGACCCCGAACCCCCCGTCGATGTCGGCCTGCTCGATGCCGAGCAGGATGCCGAGGGTGAGGGCCAAACCGCAAAGCAGCAGGGAGAACACCACGTAGAGCCGACCGATGACCCGGTGGTCTCCGGTGCTGAGGATGCCGGCCAAACCGGTGGGCGGGGTCCAGCCGGCGGGCGGCGGCTGGGGCAACAGCCCAGAATCGCCGCCTGCCGCAACCGCTTCGGTTTCAGGCGCTTCGGTTTCAGGCGCTTCGGTTTCAGGCCTCGTCTCGGTGAGGGTCATCGTGCTCCACGAAGGCAGGTTCGGGACGGAACCTTATACATCGCCCCGGCCGTATCTCGCATCAAACCCAACCATCGCATCGAACCTGGGCATCAAACCCAACCATCGCACATCGCCCCGGCCATATCTCGCATCAAACCCAACCATCGCATCGAACCTGGGCATCAAACCCAACCATCGCACATCGCCCCGGCCATATCTCGCATCAAACACCGGTGCGAACCACCTGATCCACCACCATGGCCCCGAACAGCAGGGTTATGTAGGTGATGGAGTAGGAGAACAGGCGCATCGCCGCCGCGGCCTTCTGGGTGCGCAGCACCTGCACGGCCAGAAGCAGGAAAACGGCACCCAGAACCACTGCGGTGGCCAGGTACACCCACCCCATCTCGGCCACCGCGCTGAACAGCACCGACAGCGCCCCCAAGATCACGGTGTAGCCGAGGATTCGCACCGCGGTGGTGCGGGTGCTGGCCACTGCCGGCAGCATGGGCACGCCGGCGGCCCGGTAATCGTCCCGGTAGCGGATGGCCAGAGCCCAGAAATGGGGCGGGGTCCAGTAGAAGATGAGGCCGAACAGCACCAGCGGTGCCCAATCCAGGCTGTTGGTGACCGCGGCCCAACCCACCAGAACCGGCACGGCTCCCGCCGCTCCCCCAATGATGATGTTGCGGGAGGAGGTGCGCTTGAGCCACAGCGTGTACACGAACACGTAGAAAGCAGTGGCCGAGACGGCCAGCACCGCGCTGAGCAGGTTCACGAACCCCCAAAGCCAGGCAAAGGCCGCCCCCTCCAGGACCAGGGCGAAAACCAGGGCTCGGCGGGGAGCAACCGCTCCGGTCACCAGGGGTCGGTTCTTGGTCCGCTCCATCAGCCGGTCGATGTCGCGGTCGAAGTACATGTTGATGGCGTTGGCCCCACCCGCGGCCAGCGTTCCCCCGGCAATGGTGGCGACCATGAGCCACACCGGGGGGATGCCCTGTTCGGCCACCACCATGGTTGGCACGGTGGTCACCAGCAGCAACTCGATGATGCGGGGCTTGGTGAGCGCCACGTAGGCCCGGGCCGTGCTTACCCACTGGCGGGCCCGTTGGCGGGGGGAGGGGCGGGGCGGGCTCACCCGTTGGCGGGAGCGGGGGAAGGAGCGGGCCGGGCCGATCCCTGTACCGGAGTTCGGCGCGGCGGTTCGTGTATGGCTACCGGAGTTCGGCGCGGCGGTTCGTGTACGGCTACCTGTGGGCAGGCGGGCAGGACCCATGACCCACCCAGAGTACGGTTTCCACGGACACCAGGCCAAGGTAGATGACCGCCTGCCATCGGTGACCTTTACAATTCGAGGTAGATGACCGCCTGTCACCGGTGACCTTTACAATTCGAGACGTGATCCGGCCCCGAGTTCATCCCGCTGCCTACCGCAGGATCGCCATCGGGGCGCTCGCCCTCTTGACGTTAATCATTGTGAGCGGGGGCGCAGTCCGGCTCACCGGATCGGGGCTGGGCTGCCCCGACTGGCCGGCGTGCGACAACGACCAGCTCGTGGCTCCCCTGGAAGTCCACGCCATGATCGAGTTCATCAACCGGCTCATCACCGGGCTGGTGTCGGCCATCGTCATCGCCACCGTGCTGGGCTCCCACTGGCGGGTGCCGCGGCGGTCGGATCTGGTGTGGCTGTCGTGGGGCTTGGTGGCCGGGGTTCTGGCCCAGATCGTGCTGGGCGGCCTGGTCGTGCTGTACGAGTTGCCCCCCGTTCTGGTGATCGGCCACTTCCTGCTGTCGATGGTGCTGCTGTGGAACGCCGCGGTGCTGTACTGGCGAGCCTGCGCCGAGAATCCACCACCGAACCCGCCCCGATCCCGCCGCCAGTGGCTGAGCAACCGCCAGTGGTTGGGCAACCGCCGGTGGCTGAGCAACCGCCGGTGGCTGGGCAACCGCCGGTGGCTGAGCAATGGTGTCGTGGCCGTTACCTCGGTGGTGATCGTGACCGGAACCATCGTCACCGGGGCCGGCCCCCACGGCGGTGACGAGGATGCCGAGCGGATCGACGTGGCGGTGCGGGACGTGGCCCGGGTTCATGGCACCTCGGTGGTGGTGCTGCTGGTGGTTCTGGCCGCACTGGTGTGGTGGCTGCACAAACGGCAAGCCCCCGAACGGACCCAGTTCTGGGGGCGGGCAGTGCTGGGGGTGGCCCTGGCCCAGGGGTTGATCGGATACGTGCAGTACTTCACCGGCGTACCGGTTTTGCTGGTGGGAGCACACATTGCCGGCGCTGCTCTACTGTGGATTGCCACTGTGTTCTTCTGGCTCACCATGAGAGCGACCACCGATGCTTCCACCGATGCTGCCACCGATGGCGGCTACGCAACCCGGGTAGTACCGGCATGACACCCGCGGCACCGGTTGAGACTGCCCCTTCGGAGGTACTCAGGCCCACCAGCGATATTGATGTGCGTCCCGACCGGCCGTGGAAGGTGATCGTGTGGAACGATCCCATAAACCTGATGTCTTACGTAACCTTCGTGTTCCAGAAGCTGTTCGGCTACAGCAAGGAGAAAGCCACCCAGCTCATGCTGGATGTTCACCACAAGGGTCGGGCGGTTGTTTCCGACGGCCCCCGGGAGAGAGCGGAGATGGACGTTTTCCGCCTGCACGAACACGGCCTGTGGGCCACCATGGAACGGGACGACTGATGGCACCACCACGGCCAGTAAAACAGCGGGACGACTGATGGCACCACCACGGCCAGTAAAACAGCGGGACGACTGATGGCACGACGGCCGGTGAAGGCCAACGGGGACGGTACCTACCGCCTGAACCTGTCCAAGAACGAGAGAGCGATGGTTACCACCGTTGTCCCCCAACTGCGGGCCATGCTGGCCGGCAACCCCGACCATGAAACGCTGATCCGGCTATTTCCCACCGCTCGGCCCGACGATCCCGAGGCCGAGGCCGACTACCGGGCGCTGGTGCGCGATGAGCTGGTGTCGAAGCGACTGGCCCGGCTGGACACCGTGGGAGAGCTGGCCGAGGCCACCGTTATCAACCGGGAGCAGTTGGCGGCGTGGATAGGAACGGTCAACGATATCCGGCTGGTGCTGGGCACCCGCCTGGAGGTCGGCGAGGCCGACGAACTTGACGACGCATCAGAGTTGCCCGACCCCGAGGATAAAACCCCGGAATCGGTGGCCCTATCGGCCTACTACTACCTGGGCTGGCTGCTGGAAAACCTGGTGGAGGCATCGGCCTCCGACCTGTAACCCCCCTGACCGCCGACTACTCCTCCGCCGGTCGGGAAGCGGCGAGAGGCCGATACCGCCGGGGGATGAGGCTCCCGACTACTCCTCGGCCGGTCGGGAAGCGGGATCGCCCTGGCCGGCTCGGGCGATCTCGGAGAGCGAGGCCATGGCGTTGGTCAGGCCGCTGGTGTCGAGGGGCAAAAAGATCTTGGTGGCGTTGCCATCGGCCACGTACCTCAGGGCTTCCAGGTAACGGATGGCGATCAGATCGGGGGTGGGATCGCCGGTGTGGATGGCCCCGAAAACCCTTTCGATGGCATTGGCCTCGCCCAGGGCCACGGTCTCCCGCTGGTAGCGCTCACCATCGGCTACCCGCTTGAGAGCTTCGGCCTCGCCCTCGGCCTCCAGGATCTGGCTCTCCTTGAGACCCTCGGAACGCAGGATGGCCGACCGCTTGTCACCCTCGGCCTCGGTCACGACGGCCCGGCGATCCCGCTCGGCCTTCATCTGGCGGTGCATGGCTTCGGTCACGTCGGGCGGGGGATCGATGCGCTGGATCTCCACCCGAACCACCCGGGTGCCCCACTTGTCGGTGGCATCATCGAGAATCTCACGCAGCTTGCCGTTGATGAGCTCCCGGGAGGTGAGCGCAGCGTCCAGGTCGAGATCACCGATCACATTCCTCAAGTTGGTCTGGGCCAGCTTGGTGACCGCGAGCTGGAAGTTGCCCACGTTGTACTTGAGCTTCACCGGGTCGGTGGCCTCGAAGAAGATCACCGCGTCCACCGTGACCACCACGTTGTCCTTGGTGATGACCTCCTGGGGGGGCACGTCGATGACCCGCTCCCGCATATCCACCTTGTTGAGGCGCTTGACGAACGGGAGGATCCAGCGCAGGCCGGAGTCCACCGTGCGCTGGTAGCGCCCCAGCATCTCGATCAGCCCCTTCTCGTAGGGGCGGATGATGCGAAGACCCAGCGCGGCAATGACGATCCCCACGACCACGAGGATCACGAACAGGGCTATGACAGCTTCCATGGCTGAATACCTAGCTTTCTTTGGTTTCCGGGTTCCCGGATTCTTGCTCTCGGGGGAAGGGGACAACCACCAGGCGGGTGCCGCGGACTTCGGTGACCCTCACCCTGGTGTCGATTTCAATCACCTCGGAAGCGGAGGCCAACCACTCCTCGCCCCCTATCCGAACCCTACCGGTCTCGGCGTGCTCATCCACCTGCTCGATGATCTTGCCGGAGGCATCGATGAGCCGGTTGGCACCCACTCGGGGCTGCTCCCCTTCGTTCTGTTGCCTCACGAACCGGCGCAGGTAGATAAAGCTGGCCACGCTGCCAACCAAGAACGCCAGCCACTGCAACAAGATGTGGGCACCCACCCAGGCCAGCACCGCGGCGGCCGCTGCTCCGATACCGAAGGGGAGCAGGTAGAAGCCGGCGGTTATGACCTCGGCCAGCGAGAACACCACCGCCGTGCCTGTCCAAAGCCAGCGCCAGATCTCGTGCTCCAAGCCCTTGCCTCCCCTGTTGCGGCTACTCGGTACCTGTGCCACTGATGCTAGCCGTTATTCGATGGGATAACCACCGACAATGGCTGCTATCGTGTGTCGGTCTCAGCAGGTCGAGAGCCCCCATCGTCCAGCGGCCTAGGACGCCGCCCTTTCAAGGCGGTAACACGGGTTCGAATCCCGTTGGGGGTGCTACACTTTGCAGGCCCTTGCCTGTGGGCGACCGCCCTCCAGGGCAGCGCAGCAAACCTGCCTCCAGGGGCAGCACAATATGGTCCCGTGGTGCAGTTTGGAGTGCACGCCGGCCTGTCAAGCCGGAGGTCGCGGGTTCAAATCCCGTCGGGACCGCACAACAGAACACGGTCGGGTAGCTCAGTCGGAAGAGCGTCCGCCTGAAAAGCGGAAGGTCACCGGATCGACGCCGGTCCCGACCACCACCCGGCCCGGAGCGTTGCCCAACCCCGCTCCGGGCCGCTGGTTCTCCCCCCGCCCCGGCTTTGAATCCAACCCGCCGGTTCTCGCCCCGCCCCAGCTTTGAATCCAACCCGCCGGTTCTCGCCCCACCCCAGCTTTGAATCCAACCCGCCGGTAAGCCTTCCCCCGGTAGAGTGCGGTTATGGCGGCTGCTTCCCAATCCTTACCCGGTTTGGCGGATGCCCAACGGGCCGCGGCGGTGCTGGCCGATGCCGGGGCGGGATGTGTGCTGCTGCACGGTTCGGTCTCCCGTGACCAGCAAACCCCGGGGAGCGACATCGACCTGGTGGCGATCTTCGACGACTTGGGTGATTACTCCACCCGTAGGTCCACAGCCGCTGAGCTACGGCAGAAAGCCGAGAGAGTCTCGGGTCGGCGGGCCAATGTTTTCGTCACCGACCGGCCGGAATGGTGCCACCGCACAACCAGGATGCTGACCACTTTCGAGAGGGTCTTTGCCGATGGCGCTGTAACCTTGCTGGATCGTCCGCCGGTGAGCGTTGACTGGAACAAGGCAATCGGGCTGGCCGACATGGACATGGCCGAAGCAGTCAACACTTTGAACCATGCGATCAACTCGCTCGACGTGGTTGAGCTCCTGTACACCGGAACCGGGCGCGAGAAGCAGCTTCGATCATCGGGAGACCCGGCCGACTTGCACGAAGCCACCGAAGGGCGGCTCTGGAAACTGTGTGGTCAGGCTCACGATGCCGTGGAACACGGATTGAAGTCCATCATCCACGCCACCAGCACCACCCCCTCCGAAGATCTGTACCGAGGCTGGGACTACAAGACGCACCAGCTCCACGATCTGGTCAAACTGGTTGAACCCCGGTACCGAGATGCCGCGGCAGAGCTCCTCCGCCCCATCACCCTGCCCACCCAGAACATCATCGTGGATTACCACATGTTGTCCAACTACCCCAGCGAAGCTGAGGAATGGCAGCACCCCACCGAGGAAATTGCCAGCAATCTTGCCCGGTGTGCTCAGCGGATAGTGGACCTGGCCACCGGCATAATCGAACAAGCAACCAGCGAACAGGGCATCCCGATGAGACCCGACTGGGCCAGACGCCTGGCTCAAGCCCGCCTCTGCACTAACCGGATCGGTTTGGCAATGGCCAGCGAACCCTTCTGAGCCATACAGGAATGCGATCTTGGTGGCAACAAGATCGCTAATAACAACTTCGAGGGTCACTTATCCGCCACGAGCCCGTACCGTTTAGCCACCGAATCCAATAGTCGATCAGTGGTCGGAGTTCGGACCTGTGGGCAGTTAAAAAATGCAGCAGAGTAAGGGATGGTCTCTCCTTCCTCAGCGAGCTGCCAACCCGGCTCCTGGTGAGAGAGTTCGCTTACCCCAGCCGTGGTTATACCTTTGAGACTGTCTACCACCTCCGAAATGGTCTGCATTTCATCTTTGCTGAACAATGCGAGGTTCGCGGATCGCAGGGGTATCAGTCTGTCTAGTGTCTTGTCAAGAAATTCCTCTTGGACCAACTTAGCTTCTCCGGACTCGATCAGTTGATCACGCACCGGTTTCAACTGGCGAGGTGCTGGTCCATGAGGAAGCTTCTGGAACTCGCACCCGGAGATGACCTGGTGGTGACGGCGCAGGTGCTCGAACTCCACAAAGAACAGCACCTTGTTGAGCTTCGTAGCCCCTCCATATCTGTCCTCTTTCAGCAGGTCAGCGACATGTAGCACCATCTCGACAAACTTGTTGGCGTTGTAGGCGAAACCCATGTCACCCATGGTAGGCCGCGGGTGCGACAGTTGCAGCCGCGCCCCTTCCGGGGGCGGTGGGCGAACCAGGGCCACCCGTCGGCAGTAAGGGGAGGGGGCTTAGCCGGCTAGGGCCATCCAGGCGACCAGGTTCACGTCCTCGGGGGCGATCTCGGGCAGGGGTTGGGGGGCTTCGTAGGGTTGGAGTCCGAGGGTTTTGATCACGCTCAGGATGTTCTGCGCCTGCTGTTTCGGATCGTCGATAGTGGTGATCGCCGCATGGAGCGTGCGGATGGTGCGTTCGGGGTAGGGGGCGCGGATGGTGTCGATGGCCCTGTCGATGTCCTCCTGGTTGATGCCTGGTGGTGGATGCTGTCGCAGCACCTCGGCCACCCGATGCAGGCGGGGCGCAACCGTGGGTTCCAGGTTGGCCTTGTCGGCCAGATGGTTCCACCTCGCTACGATGTCGGCCCGGGCCTCGTCCCAGGCTGCGAACGCTCCGGCCAGGGTGGCATCGTCAAACCGGCGGGCCGTGTCGAAACCTTCAGGGGGCCGAGCAGCATCCAGGCAGGCCAGCGTCTCACTCAATATGTCCTGGTCGGCATGGGTGCCGGTGGGCACGAAGCGGAACTGCGGCTTGGGATGATCCCCCACCCGGGCGCAGAACACATAGCCCGGCCGGCAGCCCGGAGCGCCGGCGACCATGCCCGACCCCGAACCCCACGGCAAGGATTCGATCCGTTCGGCCAGGCCGGAATCCTCGAACGCGGCCCGCAATTCCTGGCGGAACTCCTCACCCGACAGCGCACCCCGGCTGGTGCTGCCCCGCTCGAACAGGGAGGCATCCTCGTTGCGGATGCGCTCGATCTCCTCGCGGGTCTCGGTAAAGTTGATGTCGGCCCGGGCGGCTTGATCGGGCAGCACCTCGCCCACCCCCACGCTGGCCGCCGCCTGGGCGATCTTGCGGTGCAGCCGCTCCTCCAACCCCAGCAGATCATCGAGGCGGCTGTCGGGAAACACGCAACGAAGGAACACCTCGGAGTGACTGGAGCCGATGCGGTCGATACGACCATGGCGTTGCACCAACCTCATCGGGTTCCAGGGCAGGTCGTAGTTGATGATGTGACGGGCCTGCTGGAGGTTCACCCCCTCGGCCAGAACATCGGTGGTAACCACAATGTCGTAGAGATCATCGTTGAAATCGCCGGGGGCCTGGGTGGTGCGGGGGGCGAACCCGAACAGCACCTTCTCCCTCTCGTGGCTTGCGGTGCGGGAGGCCCCCGTGATGCAGGCAACGCGACCCCGGTAGGCGGCCAAGCGCTCATCGGTGTCCACCACCCGCTCGAGGTGCTCGAAGATCCACTCCACGGTGTCGGTGAAGTAGCTGAAGATCAGCACCTTGCGCCGATCCCGGGTGTTGCCTTCTCCGATGCCCTGCCTCTCGGCCTCAGCGGCAATGTCGGCCAACTCCTCCACCAGCACGGCCAGGTTGGGGTCGTCCGCTCGGCTGACCTTGCGAGCCTCGGCGGCAAACTCCCGCAGCAGAACCCGATCCCGGTCCACATGGGCTCGCAGGCGCTCCCGGTCGTAGTTGCCGGCATCCTCGGTCGGGCCCATCACGCCGCCCCGGTGGGTGTCGGACTGCTCGCTGTCGAACTCGTCGGAATCGGCGGCAATCCAATCGGCCAGCACCTCGCCGGTGACCACCCGACCCTGTTCCAGCAGCGTCAGGAACGCGTCGTGGCTCCTGGCCATCCGCTCGCAGGTTTCCGCAAAAGCGTGGGGGGAAGACTCGAAGCGCTTCAGCAACCCCGACCGCAGCAGGCCGGCGAGCTGCGTCTCGTAGGCTTCGGCCTCCTGGTCGATCCGGTACTGCGACGGCGCGTACCGGGCCAGGGTGAGAGTGCCGGGATCTTCGGATTCGGCATCGGATTCGGATTCAGCATCCTCCGAGCCAGGCTCGACATCGCCGGATCCGGATTCAACCTCCTCCGAGCCGGCCTGGGGGTCGAGGGCATGGGCGAAGCGAGCGAAGAAGCCGGGCATCACCTCGTCAATATCGTAGGTGACCTTCCTCACCCTGGGAGTGGGAAACTCCACCAGCGTGTCCTTGCCCTCCACCCGGATCGTGTCGCTGGAGTAGTAGCGCTTGACGAACGATCGTGTGCGGCGCACCACCACCGCGTCCAGCACATCGAACAGGTGCTCGGGGGTGAGGTCGTCGGGGTTGTAGGCCATGGCCTGGGCGAAGTGATCGCGCAGCGAGCGGATGCCCGCGTCGGCAAAAGTCGCATCGTTGCGAAGGAAGTAGCCCAGCAGGTGGTAAAGGTCCCACAGGCTGTTGTTCACCGGAGTGGCGGTGAGCATCACCAGCTTCTTGGGGTGCGGATCGGCCAGCAGGCGGCGCAAGGCCTCGGCCCGCTGGGTGGCGGGGTTGCGCAGGTTGTGAGCCTCGTCGATCACCACCAGGGCGTAGTCGTTGATCTCGGCCTCCAGCTTGCAGGCATCGGCGTGTTCGGGGTTCAGCCGCCGGTCGCCCGCCATATCCTCATACGACCGCAGCTCCATGGGCAGGTTGTGCTCGGTCCTGAACGCCCGCCACGGCCCGTCCCGCAACGTGGCCGGGGCGATCACCAGCACCCGCTGGCGACGCTCCAGGGCTGCCTCCTCTATCAGCCTTCCGGCCAGGAACGTCTTGCCCAGGCCAACCTCATCGGCAATGAGCACCCCGTGATGCTCTTCCAGTATGCGCCGAGCCCGCCACACGCCATCGTCCTGGAACTTGGTGAGGTGAACATTGGGGTGGCCTTCGGCTTCGGCCTCGTCTCGGATCTCGCCGGCGTAGAGTTCCCACAGCATCCGCAGGTAGATGAGCTGCGGGGCGTGGGGCTCGAAGCGGACCTCGAACAGGGCGGCCAGGTCGTACTCCTCCGCCTCGGCCCATAGCTCGTCGAACCAGTCCTGCACCTGGCCCACCACATGGGGCGAGTAGTTGCCCAGGTTCAACTCGAGGTTGGTGGCCAGCCCGGCGTAGGTGAAGTTGGACGACCCGGCCACCACCCCGTGGGAGCGGTCGCCCACCAAGAAGGCCTTGCCGTGCAGGAACCGCCCCTCCAGCCGCCGCACCTCCACCCGCCCCGACCGCAACCACCCCACCAGCCTGCGAGCCGATGCATCGGCCTCAACGGTAAAACCCAAGTGGTCGCGCTCGATGCGCAGGTTCTGCTCGTGGCCATCCAGGGCCGCACGCAGCCGATTTCTTTCGGCCCGCTCCGGTTGCACCGGTTCGACTTGCAGGTGCCGCCGGCGGTTTTCGGGCTGGGTGGGTTCGGCCCCCAGCAGCAACCGCACCCCGGTGGCCCCATCCAGCGCATCGGCCAGCAGCGAGTAGCCCCCCACATTGAAGTAAGCGGTGGCAATGTCCACCCCCGCCCCACCCACGAACCCGGTGGTGGCGTGGTTTATGAACCCATTGAGCGCCCCAGCCACCGTGTGCTCATGCCGGTTTACCGCCAGCTCGGGTTTTTCCACCCCGCTTGAGGTGGGGTTCGGCCGGCTTGCCTGCGCCGGTTTCATGTTATCGGGTCGTAAATGTCAAACCACTCGTTGAGATGCCGGCGGTAACTATTCAGCGTGCTCGGGGAGTACTCCCATTCGTTGAGGAATCTCTCAACTGTGTCTTCATCTCTGTTTCCAGGATTGAAACCTCGCTTCAAAGCCCACTCCATCCACCGATTTATGACACTCTGCTTTTCATTTCGGTATGAATCAGAAATATCAGATTGATCATTCGTAAAGTGTTTGGCCCGCAGTCTCCACCGGAGGTTGGATATAGGTATCCCGTCGAAATGCCAAAACGTCCAGCCGTTCCAAGATTGACGACCCAACGCATACATAGCAGCGGCCGATGGGGTATCGAACTCCTTATCGTCCACTATCAATCTTCCCTCGTCGGTCACCAACGCTTCGTAATCTTTGCCTTGATGGTATGCCATCAAAATGCTGAGCGGTGGTAAAAGCCCCTCGGCAAGCAGTTCAGCGATACTGCCACGCGACCGGCTTACCCTTGTTGGTGCTGCCCTTTTGAGGGGTCTTGACTCTGAGGTCTTTGAGGGTGCGGGTTGCTTTGGCGCTTGCCGATCAGGCACCAAGAGCTGGCTGAGCTGAGAAGCTGCTTCCAGGGTCATGGTGACTTTGTACCCCCTAACTACAACCTCCACGGTCTCGGCATCTTGGTGCACATACACCAGGCTCCCGTCAAGGCATTTCACCCGTCCGTCGGTCATAAAATCCTCCTAAAGTGGTCGATTACTGCGGCGTGGCGGTCGGAATAGTCAACGGTGCGGCTGAAAGTGTCGTAGATCACACCCAAGTCGGCTTCGTCGAGGCCATAAAGGTGGGCCACGCAAGCGTCCAGTTCGGCGAGGAGGTCTTGTTTGGTTGCCTCGTCGGTGACCGACCCCACCGGCACCCCCACTTGAGCGGCCCATTGGTCAAAGCGCTCGTCGGTGGCAGCCAGCCGCCCGGCAATGTTCGCCACCCGATCCCGAACCGGATGCCCAGCCCCTGGATCGGGAATGGACAGCGCGTTGAGCTGCTCAAACGTGATGTGCAGTTCCACCGTGCGCCGAGCTTGCCAATCGCAGATCATCGAACACAGCACCCCCAAAACGTAAGCCTCGTCGACCACGGTGCCCTCAACCAGCAGCAAGTATGGAGCCGAATGCACGATCACCCGATTGCCGGGCACCAAAGCAACAACAATTGTGCGCGTGTTGGTCGGGTTGGTTACGTCACGGAAAGCAATACGAGGGTGGAGGCAGGGCAGGGTGGTGGAATCGTTGATGGTTGCCTCGTCTTGTTGGGCAAACGCCGACCGCCGAGTTTTTGATTGTGCCAGCCGCTTGGTCTGAAGATGGGCTACAACGCTCTCGACATCAGCACTGTCGTAGAACTTACTGGTATCGGGTTGCCATAAGTCAAACGACTCACCTTTGTACACCGGCCAAACCGTAACCAGAGTCAGGCAATCAGCTTCAGCCTGAGCTTTCCCACCATCGTCGTTCACGAACCAGCCCCTGTCACGGGTGGCATCGAACTCGCGGACCGGGCGGAAACCCCATCGTCGTTCACGAATCGATCCCGGTCGTGGGTGGCATGAAACTCTGCGACCGGACGGATTTTCCATCGTCTCCGCGGAACCGGTGCCGGTCGATGGTTGTGTTGAAGTCTCCCTGGATCGGTCGAAGTCTCCACCGCCGGAACTTTCGAGAGAGAGAGAGAGAGAGAGATCTTCAGCGCGTTCTGACGGAAGATCGGCACCATCAAAACGCGGGTTTTGCTTTATTTTGCGCCATACCCGAAATGCCGGGCGAGAGGGCACTAGGGGAAACGCCGCAGTACTCGACCATCTAACAAACTCAGAAACCGGAATCAACTCAGGTTTGCCGTCTACCAACTCGCAAAAATGAGCCAGCGAGCCGGCCGGGCCGGGATATATGGCTACGCATGCCTCGTCAGGGTCGCCCTCAAAGCCACCTCCAGGGCTCGCTTCTGGGGTTCCGTCTGCGCGCGGTGACAAGGGCGAAGGTGTATCGGCCATCCACCCCATCGAATCCCCACTGCTTGGTGTTGAGGCAGGTGGCAACTGAGAGCACCGAGTGACCGACACCAGCGCCACCGTGTAGGAGTGATGAACCCCGTCGAACACCCAGCCCTTGTGGTTGATAAGGGTCGCCAGTGAGAGGTAGACTAGGAGATTGTTGCTGGTACCCTTTGGTACCCTTTGGTACCCTTTGGTACCCTTTGGTACCCTTTGGTACCCTTTGGTACCCCAAGCACTTCGTTGCGCCAGTTAGCCATGCCCGCGTCGGCTACCGCCGTGCGGGGCAGCACGTTTCCGATGCGGCCCCCCAAGCGGCAAAGTCCGAGGTTGGCCCAAGAGAACGCCTTGTACAGGTCGGTCTGGCCCGAGCCCAACTTGGGAAACGTGGCCCGCAGCAGTTTCTTAAACGCTTCGGCTCGCTCCTTCTCTTCCTCAAACACCTCGGCCAGATCGGGACGCCGCGCTTCCAGGGTATCAATTTCCATCCGCATGCGAGCCGTCGGCAAAGAACGTACACCGGGCAAATGCATCCCCCACCACACCTTGCGATCCACCACAACCTTCTCCCACGGGGGGTTGCCCAGGAGGCAGTCGAAGCCGCTGCGTTCGCCCCGGGCAAATACTTCGGGCCAGACGGCTGGATAGTGCACTGGGATGAACCTTTGTACCTCAGCCTGAACCTTGGAGGTAGCATCCAGCGCGGCCACCTTCTCGGGGGTGAAGTCGAACTCTTTGGGGATTTGGATGGCCCCGGCCCGCACCGCGGTTACCACGTTGAACACCGCGGAGGCCGGTGCGGCTGCTTGGCGGGCGGCCTCGTTGGCTTGCCGGGCGGCATCGATCTCGGCCTTGTTGGCATCGTTGAGCCGTCCCAGCTTGGCCAGGTGCTCGCCGCATCCTTCCAGCAATTGCTCCAATTGCCGGGCGAACAGCGATGGTGTGTAACCGGCTTCACCGGCTTTTTTCTGTTTCGGCATCAGCGCGGCGGCGGCATCGTCAATCGAGGCCACTCCGGTGAGGCAATCCCCGCGTACCAGGTTGTGATCGAGGAAAGACAGGGGCAGACCGGGAACGAAGGTGTGAATCCAGATCGACAACCGGGCCAACTCCACCGCCACCGGTATCTTGTCTATGCCGTACACGCAGTGGCGGGCCACCTGGCGGCGCAGCAGCGAGCTGGTTTCGATCTCCACCCCGTCGGCCAAGTCGCCCAGAGCATCGACCGCAGCTCGGCGCAACCGCTTCAACTCCTCGGTGATGGCAGGAGCTCGGTTGAGGGTGAGCCAGGCCGACAAC
Source organism: Candidatus Poriferisocius sp. (assembly GCF_965202595.1). Taxonomy (GTDB): domain Bacteria; phylum Actinomycetota; class Acidimicrobiia; order Acidimicrobiales; family Bin134; genus Poriferisocius. The sequence goes on along the minus strand of NZ_OZ241836.1, from coordinate 189,554 downwards.
CGGGCCTCGATGCGATCCACCGCCGCCACCAGGAAGTGGGCCGAGCCCATGGCGATGTCGGCGCAGCGAAAGTCGAAGAAAGCCTCGGCCACGCCGGCATCATCATTTTGAAGTCGCAGCTCCTCCAGCCGGGCAATGTGGTCATCCAGCGCCGGTTCCAGAGCGTGATCCAGCAGGTGCTCGACCGCAAACGGCTTGGTGAAGTACGAACCGGTGGCCTTGCGAGCGCCGGAGGAGTTGTGGAAGTACACCGAGCCAACTTCCACCTCCACCTCGTCGTCGCCCGCGGCGGGCACGTACTGCTCATCGCCCTTGATGGTTTTGATGGTCAGGTCGTCCTGGGCCACCGACAGCCTCGACTCCAGCAAACCCTCGTAGATGGTGCCGAACTCCCGCACCGACAGCGAGCGAAAATCCACCGGCCCCACACCCTCGGGCCCCTCGTCCACCAGCACCGCCTCCAGAGCGGGGCCGAACTCGGCATCGGTCAGGGTGAGCCTGCTTATGGCCGCCCCCGACCGGCTGGCCGCGGGGTCGGCGCTGAAGAGGCCGCCGTTGTAGGCGGGCACCCCCCAAACGGCGTTGCCCTCGTTGACCGCCTGCCAGAGCCTGCTCACGCGATCCCACAAGCCGGTTTCGTGCCGGTCGTAGCCGATGGGGCCATGGCGTGATTGCTCGGCCAGATGGCGAGCCTGCTGCGACAGGGAGTTCTTGGCGTATTCATCGTTGGTGCGGTACGGCAGAAGATCCTTGTCCTCGGCATAGGCCACGAATAGCAACCGGAACAGGATCACCATCACTTGCTCGTAAGCATGATTCAGGTCGTCCTCGCTCAACACCTGCCTACCAGCATTGCTCAGATCACCCTCACCCAAAACCTGCTCACCCCCAGGGTGTCCTGGCGAAAGCCGGGCAGCCACTGCGTTGGCCAGCGCGGGAACCGTCTTGCGATACACCCGCTCTTGCAACCTAACCGCCAGGTCGGCGGCAAAGTCCCTCGACTTGTTCAATATCTCGTCCAGGGTGCCCCCATCGGCCAGGGCCTCGGCGGAGAACAGCAGTTGCAGGTATCCGGCCAGGTCGCGGGGCAAAAGCGTCAGGTTCACCTCGACAAAGGTTTCGGCTCGGCCCTTCCCCCCCACACTCTTGCTGGTTTTCGAGCTGTAGAGGCGTATCTCGGAGGCTCGGGTGAGTATGACCCAATCGATGTTCTCCCGGTCGGCCAGAGCCAGGGCTCGTGACACCGGTGATGTGTCGAACCGGCGGGACGGGGCCTCGAAGGGCTCGTCATCCTCGCAGAACACCGCAACCGCACGGTCACGACCGTTCACGATCAATTTCGAGGCGTTGCTGACCAGGGGCTCGATCTGGAACCCCAGTCCCTCGACCAGCCGGCGAGCCCGCCGGGCCAGCAACGGCTGAGCCTTCCTTCGGGCCTCGTCCCAGTCCGGTCGCTGAGGCACCCCCGCCTTCAACTCCTGGGTGGCCAACAGACCCAGGTTGCGCAGCCCGGGGAACGGGGAGTCGAGCTCGGGCAGGGCCGCCAGCAAGAACCGGGTGGCGGCATGATGGCTGGGTTCGCTCAGCGCAACATCGGCCAAACGCTCGGCCTGGGTTACCTCGATGCCGTAATGCACCACCGGCTGCTCGCCCACCGGACCGCACAACGTCACCAGTTCACCATCGCCGCCGGGATAGAACGCCACCAGCAGCACCGGGCTGGGCCGCCTTTCCCGGCGTTTGAACCAGCCCCTGCGCATATCGGCGGCGGTGGGCTTGCTGGAGGCCCGAACCAGCACCACCTCCAACCCGTTGGACACATCCTGGAAGAACGCACCCGCCGGGGTCAGCGCCGGCGGAAACCCCTCCGGTGCTGCCCAGTTGACGGGATTCCGGTCGATCAGGAAGCGATCCACAAGGTCGGCACCTTAGCAGCCAGCAGCGACACTAGCCGCCAAACCCCACCAGTGACAGGATGGCCCAGCAGGGAAGCAGCGACAATCCCACCCCCCATGCAGCCTCATATACCACCCCTGTCTTTTCAAAAAGTGACAAAAAAGTTGTCACTTTTTGAAAAGGATTTTCGACTCGTTCGCGATACCTGCCCGTTACAATGAGGTTGAGGTGAGCGTCAGCCACACTTCAGCCACCATGGCATGGTGGTCAAATCGAGAGCTAAGGGAGGTACCGTGAAAGTACTAAGGATGTTGAAACAGGCCAGGGTTGCACCGATCGGGGTTGTCGTCCTTTGCCTGATGGCTCCGTCAGCCGGTTCGATCGCTTCTGCGGCTCCGGTGGAACCCGACTCGGCAGTGCCATCCAGATGCGGCAGCGTGGGAACAGCGTTCGATGGTGGTACGAGCGAAACTACACCGTCAGAGCTGGTGGGTAGTGTGCCCACAAATCCAGACGGTGTTGTAGGACAAACCTCGGAACAGGTAACATACACCGATCCAGCACTGAATATCTTGAAGCAGCATACTGAATTGTTGAACCAATCCGACAACACCGCTCCTGCTATAGTTGGTGGGAAGTTGGACTCTGGTTGTGGTGTCACATTTGTATTGGAAGGTAAGCAAGAAGAGGTTGGTGCCATTGGGCTAGTTGGCCTAGGGGTTGATGACAATTCGCGCTGGCTAGTACAAGGTCTGGAGGGAGGTCGCGGTTACAGGATGATGATAGTGCTGGAAAGCGTTCATGCACCAACTTCGCACACTGTTAAATTGAAACTTGATCAGAATATATCAGTGCTTACTCTAGAGAATGGAGGTGCAATTTTTGTCAACAAGGAAGATCTAGTAATCGGATCGATTGCAGAACCTTGGGCGCTTGATGCAAATGGGCAACAGGTACCAATTACTCAAACCATTACCAAAACAGATATAAGGATTACAGTGGATACCAGCAATGTTACTGCATGGCCAGTTGTCGCAGACCCGGAATACCACACTTTCCGATGCAACTCACAATCTCAGGTGACCAAACTAGGAACTGCAAAGCAGTATCTCAATGGACAAAGGTGCCCTGAATACAGAGATATAGTGGCTCGAGGATATTATCCAAAATGGATCAAGCATTTCAGTCTTTGGAGAGTTGGTAAAGCCGATGGAGGGTGTGGTGAACCACTTCCCATACCTGACCGTTTAAACATATGGGGAATTGGAGTTATATATGATTTTCGTCAAGCTTGTAAGGGACACGATTACTGCTATGACCTAGGACATTCGAAGAGGCTCAACTATGCAAATATGAATCGGCTAACCTGTGATAACATAATGTATAATGATATGAAATATGACTGTAGTAAAAGATCAACTATTCATAAACCAAAGTGTTACTCTGAGGCATCAAAATTATACATTGGTGCTAGAAGTTTAGGCACATGGCTTTTCTGATGTCTCTGAAGAAACCAGTATCACTACTAAATAGGCTCTGGGTCCTGTATGCCTTCACAGTAGTTGGCATAGTTGCCGGCGAGTTTGAAATGCATCGGGCAGGTGTTTGGGGTGGTTTCATACCTCAAAGGATGATATTCCTTGTAATAATGGCATCCCCAGCCATGGTAATATCATCGCTCATCCAGATGAGTAGGAGATTATTGATCATATTTGGGCTATATCACCTACTGGCAGTTCTTATATTAAGCATAGGTATAGCCCATTCAGAAAGTTCAACTGCAAGCCTTGGCTACCTATACCTTATATTTGGATGCATTCCAATATCCACTATATGTTATCTAGTATGGCTAAAGTTCACCAAACAAGAAAAGGAGAAACTGAATAAATCTATTCGCAAATTCTATACTCAAACAAGCCTACCGTTACTTTTCATCATATCTATATTGCTTAGTTTGATCTTGATTGCCCAGGAAATCTTCCTTGGTTGCCTCATGTATTTTAGGTGGGGTATCTCGCCCAACCGATCAGACAAAGTGCGCTTGCTATTACTGGTAGCAGCGCTTTGGATAGTCTCCCGTGTTGCTGGCATCGTATTGTTTTTGATTATCCTTTGACGATAAGCAAAGTGCAGAACAATTGTGGGAAATAGAAACAGTGTTATCTGATCTATTCTTGAGAGTCACAAAAGTTCAGCACTGACTGAACTGCAACTGCCGCCCCTGTAGTATTGAATGTTGCCTGGAACAATCTTCCCTGCGAATCACGGGCAAACCAGGTCACATCCTGCCCATCCTTGCTTATTATTTGGGGCTTATATATGTGACTAGCCAAACTACATCTGGCCTGGGATTTTTTTGACTGGTTAGAGAGAAAAGCCCTGGTCAAAACAGATGTGGTTAGCTTTGTATATAATTTCCGCATTAGACGCTATCCTCCAAATCGGTTGTGTCCACAGCGTCGGGTGGCATGATGAGCACGGCTCGGAGCGTATCCGCTAGTTCTTCCTCTGTGGGATAGTCAGGCTGCATTCGCTTGGACCCCCTCGGCGGTTAGACGGTCATAGGTTAGTAGTTTGTCCTCCATCATGGAGAACGCATCCGCCATTTGCTGAATCGTGTTCTTGGGACGCTCGTTGTGCCTGTGCTGGAACTCAGCGATGTAGCGGTGGAGATGTTCAGGCGATATGTGGTGGTAGGTGCCCTGATAGCCGCGCTTGAGCAACGCCCAAAAGGATTCCAGCCCATTCGTGTGGGCCATCCCATCAACCCAGCGACCTGTCGAATGCGTAACGGCGTGGTGCTTGTACCCGGCCCTGTTCAACGGCAGGTAGCCGGGGGCCTCGTCGGTGAACACCACAGACTCCCTCTCAGTGTGGTCGGTGACCACGGCGGTCAAGGTAGCAGCTTTGGTGTCAGCCACCACACCGGCAGCAACCCGACCCGTTGTCCGCTCCCTCACACCGGCGACGATAGCCTTCCCCGATGGGCCGCCTGCTGCTTTCATCCGTTTGTGCTGGTGCTTGTTGCGCTCCAGCCCGCCCACATAGGTCTCATCGGCCTCCACCGGGCCGACAAACAGGAAATCGTCAACCTTCATCCCCTCACGAATCCGGTGCGCCAAATGCCACGCCGTTTTCTGCGTCACCCCAAGATCACGATGCAACTTCATACTAGACACACCTTTCAACCCGGTGTTGAACAAATACACGGCTAACAACCATGTCTGGCAGGAGAGCTTTGAGTCGGCCATCACCGTGCCGGTCTTCACTGAGAAATGCTTACGGCAGTCCTTACACCGAAAGGGCATCGGCTGGCGGGTTCTTATACGACTGATCCGTTCACTTTGGCATCGTGGACAGGCCACACCGTTCGGCCACCGCGCCGCTTCTATAAAAGCTTCTGCACTTTGATCGTCGGGAAAGAGTCGAAAAAATTGAGGCAAGGAAATGCCTTTCCTGCCCGACCGTCCCGGCCCTTTACCCGAGGATTTATTATTCTCCATATTTACTATTATACCAACACAAGCGACACTTTCTCTGTGGCCCAATTCCCCAGGTCAACAGTAGTTTGGCTAGTCACATATATAAGCCCCTATTATTTCCCGGGCGACTTGGCGAGCATCGGGATTCCAGGATGGGATTGCAGAAAAATAGTTATTATCTGACTCAGTAGCTGCTACTTCAAGCAACGACCTATCAGAGAAGCGAATACTCATGGTGAAGTCATCGCTGTATCCTGGAGCATAAAAAGCTGTCCCACCCCAGCGGATAGAGAGAAATAACCTCCATTCAGCTTTGGTATCACTGTAATCACAAGCAACATACAAAACTGCATCATCGGGGTTGCCGGGAATGTCCTGCCGAATAGTTTTAGCTCTAACACCTTCCTGTATAAAGTTAGTGGATTCATAGGATCTCCATTGTCCATACGATCGAGGTATATCGCCAGCAACAGCAGGAGTAGGGGCAGTACATGGCCAACCGAGCTGCTGACGTTGCAAACAGGTTATCCGATAGTAGTCTAGCTTATCGTGTCCACTGATATTATCTACGCAGTCACTGTACGAGTTCATCAACGACCATTCAACCTCCGAGCAGTCAACTACCCTTATCTCTTCGTCATCAGTATGGCCTAAGCCAAACAGGGAATGCCCCAGTTCGTGGGCAACAGTTTGATGGAAACCACCATGTCCAGGACCGCCCCAAGCATCCAGTGTCACCACCGCTGGCCCGATATTATAGCGTGCCCATCCACCTAAAGTACGATTTTGCATACTTATAAGAACAAGTACCTGAGTGTCACCACCAGCAGCATTTATGGTTTCAAGTTCACATTTCGAGAGCCCAGATCGTTCATTGTAAAAAAGACTATCAAACAATGTATTCCAGTTTATGTCGGGAGATACAATACCATTCAAGGTCAGTCTGACATCAACCAATCCAGACGACTCCCGGTCGTAGAACCTGTGGACATGAGTATCCAGCTCAGCAACTATGCTCTCCATATTAGATTGCGAGTACCGGCCAGCAGGAGCACAAAAATAGACCGGCACGGTATATTTTGCCACACATGGTGCTTGTCCTCCACAAGGTGTCAACGGCTCAGTTTCCGCAGCAGGCCCAACTCCGGCCTGGTTGACTGCTCGCACCTCGAACTTGTGCGACACTCCGTTTTGCAGACCTGCCACTGTGTAATTAGAAACACCAGCACCGCCTGCAATTGCAGTCCACTCACTATATTTTTGGTTTGCTACTTTAACTCGATATTCCCAACCAGTGATAAGATAACTCACCTCACCACCAGCATCCCACCTCAAGGTGACCTGCCCATCACCAACCTCTGCAACCAATCCCTTAGGGGCCTCTGGAGGCTCTGTAATTTGGTTATCATTGTTGCATATGTCGGCGGCAAAGTCTGAGGGGTCATCACCGTAATTTATTTCGCCGAGACGACGGCATTCTTGGGTGAGGATGGTGCTGTACTCGTCACTATATGTAGCGGCAAGGGTGTCGCCAGCTTGTTGGCGGGCTATGGCCTCGCGACGAGTGTAGGGCAGTGAACAGATATCGGCCACCCCGTCACCGTCACTATCCAGTGGGTAGGTGGTGGGCCCACCCAGAGAACGGTTAGCGCACCAAAAGGGGCCGGTTATGGTCCCGGAGTAATAGGGGCCTCCGTCGTTGAGTGGTGGGAAACCTGGCAGCGTGAGGTTGTCACCCCCACAAGCCTCACCATTGGGCTGGGTGGCGCACGCGGCCTTGACTAGCTGGCGGTACAGATAGGGGTAAAGGTTGGGGCTTATATATGTGACTAGCCAAACTACATCTGGCCTGGGATTTTTTTGACTGGTTAGAGAGAAAAGCCCTGGTCAAAACAGATGTGGTTAGCTTTGTATATAATTTCCGCATTAGACGCTATCCTCCAAATCGGTTGTGTCCACAGCGTCGGGTGGCATGATGAGCACGGCTCGGAGCGTATCCGCTAGTTCTTCCTCTGTGGGATAGTCAGGCTGCATTCGCTTGGACCCCCTCGGCGGTTAGACGGTCATAGGTTAGTAGTTTGTCCTCCATCATGGAGAACGCATCCGCCATTTGCTGAATCGTGTTCTTGGGACGCTCGTTGTGCCTGTGCTGGAACTCAGCGATGTAGCGGTGGAGATGTTCAGGCGATATGTGGTGGTAGGTGCCCTGATAGCCGCGCTTGAGCAACGCCCAAAAGGATTCCAGCCCATTCGTGTGGGCCATCCCATCAACCCAGCGACCTGTCGAATGCGTAACGGCGTGGTGCTTGTACCCGGCCCTGTTCAACGGCAGGTAGCCGGGGGCCTCGTCGGTGAACACCACAGACTCCCTCTCAGTGTGGTCGGTGACCACGGCGGTCAAGGTAGCAGCTTTGGTGTCAGCCACCACACCGGCAGCAACCCGACCCGTTGTCCGCTCCCTCACACCGGCGACGATAGCCTTCCCCGATGGGCCGCCTGCTGCTTTCATCCGTTTGTGCTGGTGCTTGTTGCGCTCCAGCCCGCCCACATAGGTCTCATCGGCCTCCACCGGGCCGACAAACAGGAAATCGTCAACCTTCATCCCCTCACGAATCCGGTGCGCCAAATGCCACGCCGTTTTCTGCGTCACCCCAAGATCACGATGCAACTTCATACTAGACACACCTTTCAACCCGGTGTTGAACAAATACACGGCTAACAACCATGTCTGGCAGGAGAGCTTTGAGTCGGCCATCACCGTGCCGGTCTTCACTGAGAAATGCTTACGGCAGTCCTTACACCGAAAGGGCATCGGCTGGCGGGTTCTTATACGACTGATCCGTTCACTTTGGCATCGTGGACAGGCCACACCGTTCGGCCACCGCGCCGCTTCTATAAAAGCTTCTGCACTTTGATCGTCGGGAAAGAGTCGAAAAAATTGAGGCAAGGAAATGCCTTTCCTGCCCGACCGTCCCGGCCCTTTACCCGAGGATTTATTATTCTCCATATTTACTATTATACCAACACAAGCGACACTTTCTCTGTGGCCCAATTCCCCAGGTCAACAGTAGTTTGGCTAGTCACATATATAAGCCCCTAAAGGTTCGCTAAAGTAACTACCGCATTGTGGCGGGCTATGGCTTCGCGGCGGGTGTAAGGCAGCGCGCATACATCGGCTACACCATCACCGTCACTGTCCCCAGCAAACAACCGGGCCCCACCCAAAGAAAACTCCGCACAAAACTCAGGTCCAGGGATGTGACCGGAATATATAGGAGTTATATAGGGATATATGGGAATTACCAGCGGTGCGGACTGGACTTCGAGTGGGGAGCTGACCAGCCAGCGATCAATTCGGGCATCGGGAGGAAAATAGCGGGTTCGAGGCAGTAGACGATCACCCCACGAACCATCGGCATCAGCCGGCTGAAGAGCGAACTCAATCCTGCCGCTGCCCAGCTTGCGAGCAACGATCCGCACCGTTGCGGTTTCTACGGACAGCGGGGAGCTGACCAGCCAACGGTCAATTCGGGCATCGGGAGGGAAATAGCGGGTTTGGGGTAGTAGACGGTTGCCCCATGTACCCCCGGGTTGGGCGGGTTGGAGAGCGAACTCGATCCTGCCACCGGCCAGCTTGCGGGCAACAATCCGCACCTGCATCGTGCTCTCATCGCTGAAGCCTGTCGAATCCTGTGCTACTACCGAGGAAGGCGCGATCGTTGTGAGCCCCGCGAAGGACAATGCGGCCACACAGACACACACAAACCTCTTCCACCAGACGGTGGGAACTCCAAATCCTCTCCTCAACATGAATCCGTGAATCCTCCTCTTTCTAGCTATACCACAAAAATTGGCTTTTCGCTAATTTGTGAAGTGGATCGAGAGGGCAGCCCGAAGCATCACCTATCCCCTGATGGAGCTTGCTGACCCAACAATAATACATCTGTCTTTCAAAATATTTTTCAGGAATATTTTGAATTTTGGGTGGGTATTGTCACCCTGCCTGATAGTATTGAGGGTATGAAGTTCGACCCCAGTGTTTCCGAACATGAAAGCAATTCTGATGCTAACACTGCCGGCAGCAACGATGCTGATGGTGGGGATGTTTTGCGGTTGGAGATGGTTGATTTAGATGGCATGGATTCCAAGGGTTTGTTCGATTTGCTGTTCGAGATCAACGCAGCCCGTTGCACACTGGACGGGTACATGACCGAGGTGTTGAACCGTTACGGTGATCTTTTGGGCGAGGGCGAGGTGCGGGCTCTTTGCCTCCAGTTCGGAATGGGCCGCTACCTGGCCAACCGCCAAGCCCGCACCGCCGGATCGCTGCGAGAACTACCCGCCACCGTGGACGCGGTCAAAGCCGGCGGGTTCTCGATAGATCATGCCCGCTTGCTGGGGGAGTCCCACGGCCGGGTGCCTTTGAACCCAGCCCAGGAAGAAGACTTGATTGACAAAGCCAAAACCGAAGACCTGGACCGGTTCAGGAAAACTTTGGCCCGCCAGGAGGATGATCGGCGCGGCTCCGATGGGGAGTCGCAACACGATCAGCAGCGCCGCCGTCGCAAGGCTGCGGTGTTCAATGGTGATGACGGCATGGTGGTGCTGCACGCCGAGTTGGACCGGGTGACCGGTGAGCGGGTCAAAACCGCGCTCGATGGCATGTGTGATCGCATGTTCCGCGACGACTCCAAAACTGGCAGCGACCGCACCCACCAGCAGAGAGCCGCCGACGCGCTCGCTGCTTTGATCACCCAGACCCCCCACAAGAACCCCAAAACCGCCAGTGGCACCTGCGGTGATCATGGTGGTGACGTGGCGGTGCAGCCCACCACGCTTTTGGTGAAGGTTGACTACGACCTGCTCACCGGCCAGCTCAAAAACGCTGGGCTCATAGACGACACCCCCATCGACCTAGACGAACTGCGCCGCATCGCTTGCGACGCAGCCCTAATACCGGCCATCTTCACCGCCGAGGGTGTGCCCCTGTATTTGGGTCGTAAGCAACGCTCCGCCACCCGAGCTCAAAAACTTGCTCTCTATGCCCGTGACAAACACTGCGTCAATTGCGGGCTGAGAGCTACTGCTTGTGATGTGCACCACATCAAGCCCTGGGAACACGGCGGCAGAACCAGCATCAACAACCTCGTCCTACTCTGCCCCACCTGCCACACCCAAACCCACAAACACCAACCCCAACCACCCCCCACCCCATGGACCCCAAAACCCACCTACAGCAACGTCCTCCTCAGCACATCACAACGCGAATAGCCCGATGCGAATAGCCGATAAGTTACGGGCCGAGGGAGGTAATCGAGGCTACGCACACCCCGTCGGGACGTTCGTAGGCATAGCCCCCTGCGGTCACGATGAGCAACCGGGCCGGCTCACCGGTTTTGTCGCGGTCGAGCTTGGCCCGCAACCGGAGCAGAGCCTCAGCACCCTTGTCGATGGCTTTGCTTCCGCCGAGCTTCACCTCTATCGCCGCCCACCTTCCGTCGCGATGCTCGACGATCAGGTCAACTTCCAGGTTGTCGCTGTCACGGTAGTGAGATAGCGACAACTGGTTGGCCTGGGCATAAACCAGCAAATCGCGTATCACCATCGACTCGAACAGGCGGCCCGCGAGGCTCAGGTCCCCAAGCAGCGAGTCCACCCCGGCGCCCAGAGCCGACGCGGTGAGCGACGGATCAACCAAGCTGAGCTTCGGGGCCTTGCGGGCCTGGGCGCGAGAGGCCAAATGAGGCCGCCAGGCCGGCACCTGCTCGATCACGAAAAGTCGGGACAGCGCGTCCATGTATCCAGCTACGGTGCGGCGCTCCAGCGGTGGTTCACCCGGTGCGGCGGTATCGGCTGCCAGCGTCGTGCGTTTTACCTCGGTGGCGACGTTACGGGCCAACGAAACCAGCAACCGGCCCACCCGCACCGGGTCACGGTCGACACCATCCACCCTCGACACATCCGTCCTGCTGATCTCGCCCAGGTAGGCACTAGCCGCGGTGGCAGCCACAGCCAGGTCAACATCCAGCATCTGGGGCCATCCACCCCGAACCGCCAGCGCCAACACATCACCCAACGTGAGTTCGGTGTGATCCCCAGCACACTCCTGGCCATCCAGCAGCCCCCCAAGCGAGACGGAACCACCGGACTCCCCACTCTCGTAGAGGCTCATCGGGCGCATACGAACCCGTATTATCCGCCCAGCCCCGGAATGCCGGGTCACATCGTCGGGTGGGTCGGCAGAACCGGTCAAGATGAACTGGCCCTTCCGATCCCGGGCATCGCATGCTCGCCGCATGGGATTCCACACTCCCGGCGCAAGCTGCCACTCGTCCAGCAGCCGCGGCGCATCCCCGTCCAGAATCAACGCTGGATCCATACCCGAGGCCAAAGCAGCACTCGCCCTCTCATCCAAGAACACGGCGCTGCCGGCAAACCGCCTCCCGGTCCAGGTCTTGCCACACGCCCGAGGACCTTCCACCACCACAGCAGGCATCGTCCTCAAAGCCATGCGCATCTCGCCGTCCACAATCCTCGGCAAGTACCCCTCAGGAGTAATCTCATCCGACACTTTGGGTAGTATCTCCAATCGCTGCCCCTACTGCCTTGGAAGCAGCTTAGCAGCACATGCCATTTTACTGGCAGTTCACACGCCAGTAAAATGGCAGTTTGAATGCCATATATAGAGAGCAATATATATAGAGAGCAATATATATAGAGAGTGGTCACGACAAATAGAGAAGGTCGGATGCGAGAAGCACAACCGTTCAAGAACCGGGTGGTGATAGTTACCGGGGCCAGCCGGGGGGTGGGTCGGGCGACGGCGATCCGGTTGGGCGAGCAGGGAGCCGCGGTGGCCTGCGTGGCCCGGGCCACCGATGCCACCCGGTTGAAGCTCCCCGGCACGGTGGACGAGACCGCCCGGGCCGTCAACGCCGCCGGGGGCGAGGGTTTGGCCGTGCCCTGCGACCTGTCCAAACCCGACCGGATCGAAGCCATGGTCAACACCGTGATGGCCCACTTCGGGGGCATTGATGCCCTGGTCAACAACGCTGCGGTTACCTTCGCCGGCGACCTCGACCTGGAACTCAAACGCTACGAGCTGACCTTCGCCATCAACACCACCGCCCCGCTGCTGGCCACCCGGCTTTGCCGCCCCCACCTGGCCGACCGCAACGGGAGGATCGTCAACGTATCGTCGGCTGCTGCGCTGGCCTTCTACTCCCCGATGATGGCCTACGGCATGTCCAAGATTGCGTTGGAGCACCTGACGGTGTCCAGCGCGGCGATCTTGGCCGGCGACAAGATAGCGGTGAACTGCTTTCGCATTGACACCGCGGTGGCCAGCGAGGGCTTCATGATGAACTCCCCCGATGCCGATCACTCCACCTGGGTCAGCACCGCGGTGGCCGCCGAGGGCATCGTTTGGATGCTCAGCCAGCCCACCACCTACACCGGCCGCCTGGAGAGCATGGTGGCCCTGGCCCGGCGGGAGGGCATCATGGCCGAGATCGCCCACAACCGTGGCCCCGACCCCTCATCCCCCTGGAGTCTCGACCGTGCCCGCGGCCTGGCCTGAGGGCGAACCCGAAAAGACCCGCACCGTGCCCGCGGCCTGGCCTGAAGATAAACCCCCTGAGAACCAACCCGAGGAGAGCCACTCCGTGCCCGCGGCCTGGCCTGAAGATAAACCCCCTGAGGGCCAACCCGAGGAGACTCACTCCTTTTGCCGCATCTGCACCGCCATGTGTGGCATCACCGTCACCGTTGACGGCAACCGGGTGCTCAGGGTGCGGGGCGATCAAGCCCACCCCCTGTCCCGGGGCTACACCTGCCCGAAGGGCCGGGCCCTGGCCGAGTGGCACCACCATCCCCAGCGGCTCGACCACCCCCGGCTCGACGGGCGGGACACAAGCTGGGACCGGTGCCTGGACGACCTGGCCGGCCGCCTGGTGGCGATCATCGACGAGAGCGGGCCCGACGCGGTGGCCATGTACCTGGCCAGCGGTTCGGCCTACGACACCAACGGTCGCCGGGCCGCCGAACGATTCCTCACCGCCATTGGATCCCGCCAGAAGTACACCGCCACCACCATCGACACGCCCATGCGCCCGCTGGTGGCCGAACTCATGGGCGGCTGGTCGGGGCTGACCCCGATTTGGGACCAGCAAGCCGCCCGGCTGCTCGTGCTGGTGGGCACCAACCCGGTGGTGTCCCACGGCCATGGCAACGGGTTGGCCGACCCGGTGCGGCGGCTGCGGGCCCAACAAGAGCGGGGTCCGGTGTGGGTGATCGACCCCCGCCGCACCGAAACGGCCCGGATCGCCGACCGCCACCTGGCCCCCCGGCCCGGTACCGACCATCTGATTTTGGGCTGGCTGGTGCGAGAGATCCTGCAAAGCGGGGCCGACCGGGACTACCTGGACAGCCACGCCACCGGCACCGACGAGCTGGCCGAAGCGGTGGCCCCGTTCACCCTGGAGCGAGCCGTCGCAGGTACCGGGGTGGACGGTGACGACCTGATCGAGCTGCTGGATGCGGTGCGCACCGCGGGACGGCTGGCGGTGCTTTCGGGTACCGGTGTTTCCATGGGTCGCCACGCCAACGTGACCGAATGGTTGCTGTGGGCCCTGGCCATCGTCACCGGTTCCTACGACCGCCCCGGCGGAATGTGGTTCAACCCCGGCTACCTGATGCAGCTCGACACCCGAAACTGGCAGACCTCCGATGGCCACCCCGAACCCGGCCCGGCCAGCCGCCCCGAACTGCCCCGCCGGTTCGGCGAATACCCATGCGCCGCGCTGGTGAGCGAGATCGAGGCCGGCAACGTTCGGGCGCTGCTGGTGGTGGGCGGCAACCCGCTGATCGCCTTTCCCGACCGGGACCGTACCCGGGCCGCGCTGGCCGGCCTGGATGTGCTGGCCATTGCCGATGTGGTGGAGACCGACACCACCGGGGCAGCCACCCACCTGCTGCCGGTCGCCGGCCAACTGGAGCGGGCCGACATTCCGTGGATGCTGGATGCCTACCAGCCGCAGGTCGCCACCCAGTACACCCCGGCGGTGGTTCCCCCCGGAGCCGACCGCAAGCTGATGTGGCGAGCATTCGCCGAGTTGGGCCAGCGCATGGGGGTGGGGGTGCTGCCCCGGGGGATCGACCCCGAAACCACCACCGACGAGGACCTGCTGGCGCTGATCGCCGGGCGGGGCCGCCGCGACACCGCCACCGTGCTGGGGGCCCGCCGGGGGATAGTGGACATCACCGCCCCGGTTCACGGTTGGGTACTGAACCGGGTTTTGCCCAACCGCCGCTGGCGACTGGCCCCCGAGCCCCTGGTAGCGCAATTGACCGACCTCGACGACCCCGAACCCCTGGTACTGGTACCCCGCCGCCAGATGCGAACCATGAACGGGCAGCTCCGCGACCTGGGTGGGGTGGGGCCCGAGGTGCTCATCCACCCCGACCACGGGATCGCCGACGGTCAACCGGTGCGGGTGCGCAGCGCCCACGGCGAGCTGGTGGGCAAGGCCAGAACCAGCGACGAGATCGCCCCCGGAGCGGTGTCCATACCCCACGGATGGGCCGACCCCAATGTCTGCACCCTCACAACCGCCGGATCCGATGTGGACCCCCTCACCGGCATGGTGCTCCAGTCGGGCCTACCAGTCACCCTCAGCCCGGGCTAGCGACGAGACCAAGGCGGTATCGGCCCGCAGGGTAAAATCGCCTACCGGTCACCCTCAGCCCGGGCTAGCGACGGCTACGGCTGGGTTGGCCCGGAAGCTCTCGACCCAGGGCCACGGCTCCGGACAGGGCCACCACCATGACCACCGACGAACTGGTGAACAGAACCTCAGGACCCCAAACGTCGTAGATTATCCCGGCGAAGACCGCGGCCACCCCGGCGACAACCAGGCCCACCGCCCCGTAAAGCCCCTGGGCCGCCGCAGCCTGCTCGGCGGGTACCGATAGGGCCACGGTTAGCTGCCCGGCGGGCATGGTGAACGCGTCGAACATGGCGTGAACCGCCGACACCGCGACGAGCACCCAGACCAACTCCACATAGCCGTACACCAGCATGCAGGCCACCGCACCCATGATCGTGACCGCCATGACACGGATCGGACCCCGACGGTGGGCGTAGCTGCCGCCCAGGGGAGCCAGGGGGATCATGGGAATGGCGAACAGGCTGATCGAGATCGCGATGAGCAGGGTGCCCGCCCCCAAGTCGTCGAGCAGGATCGCCCACGAGGCCTCGAACACCCCGATCGTGGTGTAGAAGGCCAACCCGGCCAGCACCCCGGCCAGTAACGGTTTGATGGCCAGCATCCGCAGCACGGAAATCGGGGCCCGGGTCATGTCATCGGCCGACAGGTCCAGTCTCAGCGCCCACACGTAAACCGCGACATAGAGCGCCGCCAGGAACAGGAACGGGGCCCGCAACCCGATTAGCTCGGCAAGCACCCCGGCCACCAATGGTCCGAGCACGAAACCGCTGACGTCGAAGGCTCCCATCGCCCCCAGGTTGCTGCCCATGTTGGGCGGATCCCGGGTGATGAGAATGCGGCGAATGGCCGGACCCACCGCCCCGCTGCCGGCCCCGAGGAAGAAGCGGGCCGCCATGAACTGCCAGGCCTGATCGGCCACTGCCATGCCGACCATCGAGACGATGGCCACGATAACCCCGGAGTGAACCAGCAACCGGGCATGCCCCCTATCGGCGAAGCGAGCCAGGCCCACTTGGGCGATGACCCCGGCAAAGAAGCCGACCCCGGCGATAAACCCCAGTTCGGTCTCGCTGAACCCGAACCTCTCCCGGAACTCGGCCAGCAGGGTGAAAACCGACCCGTAACCCATCGACAGCGAACCGCTGACCACGAAATAGGGCAGAAACGGGCGCGCTGAAACGAACGGGTTGCTCACTGCCATCGTGGCACCCTACTGCCCGCCGGAGCCGGGGAACCCGACAATTCCGGGGGATCGGGCCATTCCGGGGGATCGGGCCATTCCGGGGGATCGGGCCATTCCGGGGGATCGAACCACCAGAGCGCCACTGCCTGCCGGGGCCGGCCGACTCAGCGCTCTTCTCGGCGGTAGGCGATGCCCAGAGCAGACGGGGCCGGGGAGGGGCGGTGGCGGGCGCGCCAGCTTATGATGACCAGCACCACCACGGTGAGCACGAACGGCAGAATACCCAGCAACGCCGGTGAGATCCGGCTGACCTCAACCCCCAGGATGCTTATGTCGAAGGTCTGCAACCGAGGCTGAAGCGCCAGCGTGAAACCGAACAGCAGCGCACCAGCGGCCAACCTTCCCGGCCTCCAAGCCCCGAAGATCACCAGGGCCACCGCGATCCAACCCCGTCCGGCCACCATTCTCTCGCTCCAGCCCGGGGCCATGTACAGCGACAGGAAGGCCCCGGCCGCCCCGGCGAACCCACCCCCGACCATGACCGCCCCCACCCGCAGGGCCATCACCGAGTGGCCCGCAGCATCGGTGGTGGGAGCCGATTCGCCCACCGACCGCAGGGCCAACCCCAGCCGGGTGCGGGTCAGCACGAACCAGACGGCCGGCCCCAGCACCATCGCCAGGTACACCACCGGCGGCTGGTCGAAGAAGATGTCGCCAATCCAGCGGATATCGGCCAACCCGGGGATTCCCAGGTCGGTGAACTGGGTCTTGGGTGGCTCGCCCACCACGTTGCGACCCACGTAGGCCGACAAACCCAGACCGCCAATGGTCAGAGCCAAGCCCGACACCACCTGATCGGCCCCCAGCACCACGCTCACCAGCGCGTGGAGTCCCCCCACCAGAGCACCGACCCCGGCGGCGGCAAAGAACGCCACCCAGGGGCTGCCGGTCTCCAGCCCGACCATGAACCCGCTAACCGCCCCCATCGCCATCATCCCCTCGACCCCGAGGTTCAGCACCCCGGCCCGCTCGGCGATCAGCTCACCCAGCGCAGCCAGAAACACCAGCGTGCCGAACTGCACCGTGGCCACGAACAACCCGATCAGAACCGCCTCAGACATGAGCAACCCCCCTGGCCCAGCCGAACTGCACCGTGGCCACGAACAACCCGATCAGAACCGCCTCAGACATGAGCAACCCCCCTGGCCCAGCCGAACTGCACCGTGGCCACGAACAACCCGATCAGAACCGCCTCAGACATGAGCAGCCCCCCTGGCCCAGCCGAACTGCACGGTGGCCACGAACAGCCCGATCAGAACCGCCTCAGACATGAGCAGCCCCCCTGGCCCAGCGGATCCGGTAGTTGAAGAACACCACCGACACCAGAGCTCCGAACAGGATCATGGCCTGCAAGATGTCGGATATGGCCGAGCTGACCCCCAAGGTCTGGATGCTCTGGCCGCCCACCTGCACCGCTCCGAACACGAAGGCCACCACTGCCACCCCCGATGGCCGCATGAGGGCCAGAGCAGCCACGATGATCCCGGCAAAGCCGTAACCGTTCGACAAGTCCGGGTTCAGCCGGGTAGCCGACCCGGTGAGCTGCACCGCCCCAGCCAGGCCGGCTATACCGCCCGACATGAGCAGCGCGGTCAGCACCTTGCGGCGCAGGGATATACCGGCATAGCGGGCGGTTTCGGCTGATGATCCGGCCAGGCGCAGCTCGTAGCCCCATGAGGTGCGGGACACGGCCAGCGAGAAGAACACCAAAAGCCCCAGGGCTATGAGCACTCCGATGTGAACCCGCCCGAACAGGCCCGGTAGCGAGGCCTGCGCGGGCACCGGCTCGATCTGGGCGAATCCGAACGAGTTCGGGTCTTTCCACGGACCCGTCTGCAACCACTCCACTAGTCGAATGGCCACGTAGACCAGCATCAACGTGGTGATTATCTCGCTAACCCCGAGCTGCGACCGGGCCAGCGCCGGGCCCAACGCCAGGACCAGGCCACCGGCTATGCCCGAAACCAGCATGAGAGCCAGCAGCACAGGACCCGAGAGCCCGTCGGCCACCATGGCCACGCCGGTCGCGACCGTGGCTCCGGCCATCATCTGGCCTTCGGCCCCGATGTTCCACAGCCCCATCGAACCTGCCACCGCCACCGCCAGGCCCGTCAGGGCCAGCGGGGTTGCCCGCTCCAGCGTGCGCGACAGCGAGTCGGTGCCCAGGAACGCCGAGTCGAACATCCGCTCGTAAACCTTGAGCGGGCTCTGGTCCGAGATCAGAAGCAGGATCGCCCCCAGCACCAGCGCCATCAAGATTCCGGCGACAAAACCCAGCGCCTGGGTGGCGGGCACCACCCGCTCGCGCCGCATGAGAACGGGACGGATCATTTCGGTAGCTTCATAACGAGAACGGGACGGATCATTTCGGTAGCTTCATACTGGGGGGCCGCCCGGCCATGGCCTCGCCCAGGATGGTTCTGGGGGTGACATCGGGGGTGTACTCGCCCATTATCCGACCCTCGAACATCACCAGCAACCGGTCGGACAGGGTCAGCAGTTCGTCCAGGTCCTCGGAGATCAGGAGCACTCCCACCCCGGCGGAGCGCTGCTCCACCAGATGCCCGTGGACTGCGGCCACCCCCTGCACATCCAACCCCCGCGTGGGTTGGGCCGCCACCAGAACTGCGGGCGACTCGGCGAGTTCCCGCCCCAGCAGCAATCGCTGGAGATTGCCTCCCGACAATCCCGCTACCGGATCGTTCAACCGACCCACTTTGACCCCGAACCTTTCGACCAGGTCCCGGCAAAACTTGATGCATTTGGACATGGCCAGAAACACCCCCCGGCGCTGCGACCGGTAAGACCTGACTATGGAGTTGTCCACCACCGACATCTTGGTGGCCAAGCCCACCCCCAGGCGATCCTCGGGCACGTAGGCAAGGCCCAGGCCGTAACGTTCGGCAGGTGATGCCGTGGTCGCGTCCCGACCCCCCAGCCGGACCCGGCCCTCCTTGGGTCTTCGTAGCCCGGCTATGACCTCCGCCAGCTCCTTCTGGCCATTGCCGGAAACACCGACGATGCCCACCATCTCCCCGGCATGAACCGACAGATCTATGCCACCCAGCGCCGGCAGGCCGCGATCATTGAGAGCGCTTACGCCCTGCAACGAGAGAACCTCCTGGCCCGGCTCGCCGCTGGGAGGGCGATCCGCCGGGGCCGACTGGGACTCTCCCACCATCATTGCGGCCAACGCCGCCAAGTCCACGTCCAGCAAGTCCTCCACGGTGGCCACGGACTTGCCCCGGCGCAATATCGTGGCCTCGTCGCAGAAGGCCACCACCTGATCCAGCTTGTGGCTGATGTATATGACCGAGCGACCCTCCTCAGCCATTCCCCGCAATGTCGCTCCCAGTTCGGCGGCTTCATTGGGGGTCAGCACCGCAGTGGGTTCGTCCAGCACTAACACCGAGGCGTCCCGCCACAAGGCCTTGAGGATTTCCACCCGCTGGCGCTCCCCCATCGAGAGCTGCCACACCGGCCGGGTGGGGTCGACAACCAGGCCGTAGGTCGCAGAAAGCTCGGACACGCGATCCTCGATCTCCGATTTGCGAAGCATCCGGGAGGCAGCCCCCAATACGATGTTCTCGGACACCGTCAGGGTGGGAACCAGCCTGAACTCCTGGTAAACCATCCCCACTCCGGCGGCGATGGCATCGGCGGGGGAGCGGAAATAGCACCGCTTGCCGTCAACCCACACCTCACCGGCATCGGGAAGGTAAACGCCGGCGAGCACGTTCACCATGGTGGTCTTGCCGGCACCGTTCTCGCCCAGCAGCGCGTGAATGGTGCCGGGACGCACCCGCAGGTCGGCCCCGGCGCAAGCGGTCACTCCGGGGAACTGTTTCTCAATTCCCCGGAGCCAGACCGCATGTTGAGCACCAGAAGATGCCCCCGCCGAAGGCGAGCCGTCTTCTGGTGGGCTAGCCAAGCGTTCTGGTGGTTCAGGCGAGGACACCACCGCGCCGGACGAACGGTTCTGTGGGCTCTAGGTCACGACGAGGGGTTGCCCACCACGCCTTCGACGAAGAAGTCCATCTCCAGCATGGCCCCGTCCTCCATGGTCTCGCCCTCGGCTACCACCACGTTGCCATCCTGATCCTTGATCTCGCCGGTGAACACATCCCACGAACCGTCCTCGAGCTGCTTCGCCACCTCGAGCATCTCGTTTACGACCTCTTCGGGAACGTCGTCGGCCGGAGGGGCCAAACCGACTATCTCGTCTTCCATGCCTCCCCAGTAGGCCGCGGGCTCGTATGTCCCGTTCGCTACTGCGGCGATGATACGGGTGTAGTACGGGCCCCAATCCCACACCGGTGCGGTGATGAACGCATTGGGGGCGAAAGAGCTCATGTCGGAGTTGTACGACACCCAGCGAGCTTCCTTCTCCTGGGCCGCGATACCTGAAGCGGGGGTGTCCTGGTGCATGGCGATCACATCGGCACCATCAGCAAGCAGGGCCAAAGCGGTGTCGCGCTCAATCGCGGGGTCGAACCAGGTTAACGTCCAGTTGACGTGCACCTCCACATCGGGGTTGGTCCTCTGGGCCCCCAGCGTGAAGGCGTTTATGCCTCACAACACTTCGGGAATCGGGAAAGCGGCCACGTAGCCGATCTTGTCGCTTTCGGTCATGGCCCCGGCGGCCATACCCGACAGGTACCGGGGCTGGTACATGCGCCCGAAGTAGTTGCCGAAGTTGGTGTCGTTCTTTTTGTAGCCGCTGGCGTGCTCGAACACCACGTCCGGGTACTCCTCGGCCAGCTCCGCCATCGTGTCCATGTAGCCGAAGGAGGTGGCGAAGATGATGTCTGCTCCCTCGTTCTCGATGAAGTCAACGGCCACCGATCGGAAATCCTCGGCGTTCTCGGCTACGTTCTCGACGAACAGGGTGGTGGCACCGGTTTGATCCTCCGCAAACTGGCGGCCCTGGTCGTGGGCCCAGGTCCAACCGGCATCACCAACCGGCCCCACGTATACGAAGGCGGCAACGAAATCGCTGCCGACATCGTAGTAGGGCGGGTCGTCATCGCCGGCTGGTTCGGATGGCATCTCGACCTCGGTAGGTTCAGCCTCAGGAGGCTCGGCCTCGGGGGCTGGCGTTGTTTCTTGCGATGTGGGTTCGGATGTCGGCTCCGGTGCCCCTGCATCATCATCGTTGCCGCACCCCAGGGCAACCAGCGTCAGCGCCACCACAACCGTGACGAGCTTCAGTAGCAATTTTTTGGACATCTACCCTCCTTGGATTCGGCTCAAAGAGCCAGTTGCGAAAGAGTAGCCTGTGTTGACGACATATTCCCACCAACTCGGTTAACACCGTGTTTCAATTTGGATTCAACAGGTTCCGCCGTGACCACATTTGCCACCACTCCCGCCACCACCCCCAGGGGGTTCGGCTTGGAAACCGAGGTGATAAGCACCACCGCCCGCGACCGGGCCGTGGAGCGATGCCGCCAGGTCGGCATCCGGCTACCGACCTTCGCCGAGCTGGCCGACCCGCCGGCCATTGGCGCGGCCATTGGCGGGGCGCTCGCCGGGGTTGATCCCGATGCCGCCGATGCCGCCAACCTGTGGCGGGTCAACTGGTTCAACGATGCATCCCGGGCAGGCCGGGCCGCCGTTCCCGAGCACGTGGTTGTCCCCCCAGCGCTGTCGGGAGTGGAAACCCCCATCATCATGCTCTTGGGCAACCGGTTCCCGATGATCGGGGCCCACAAGGTGCTGGCCGCCTACTGCTGCCTGGCCCCCCGGCTGGTGACCGGGCAGTTCGACCCCACCCGGAACCGGGCGGTGTGGCCGTCCACCGGCAACTACGCCCGGGGGGGTATTGCCATCTCCCGGATAATGGGCTGCCGGGGGGTGGCGGTTCTGCCCGAGGGCATGTCGGCGGAGCGATTCGAGTGGCTGGAGCGGTGGACATCTGACCCCTCCGACGTGATCCGCACCCCCGGCTCGGAGAGCAACGTGAAGGAGATTTACGATGCCTGCGCCGCGCTGGCCGCCGATGAGACCAACGTGATCCTCAACCAGTTCTGCGAGTACGGCAACCACCTGGGCCACGTGACCGCCACCGCCGGTGCCGTGGAGCGAGTGCTGGAGCATTACAGGACCGCACACCCTCAGGCCCGGCTGGCCGGATTCGTGGCCGCGTCGGGCTCGGCCGGCACCCTGGGAGCAGGTGACCCCCTCAAGGAGCGGCACGGTTCGGCCATCGCGGTGGTGGAGGCGTTGGAATGCCCCACGCTGCTGTACAACGGTTACGGCGAGCACAACATTCAGGGCATCGGTGACAAGCACGTGCCGCTGATCCACAACGTGACCAACACCGACGTGGTGGTGGCGGTGTCCGACCGGGCCACCGACGAGCTGGGGGTTATGTTCTCGTCCCCCGAGGGGCGGGCGCTGCTGGCCCGGCGGGGGGTGGGCGAGGACGTGATCGACCATCTGGACGATCTGGGGTTGTCCTCCATCTGCAACCTGCTGGCCTCGGCCAGAACGGCCCGGGCCCTGGGCTGCGGTCCCGATGATGTGATCGTGACCGTGGCCACCGACGGGGCCGCGCTGTACGGCTCGGAGCGGGCCAAGACCATCGCCTCCACCTTCGGGGGCGAATTCGGGGCGAGCGACGCCGCCGCGGTGGCCGACCGGTGGCTCACCGACCCCGACACCGACCATCTGTTGAGACTCGGCGACCGCGACCGCGACCGGGTGTTCAACCTGGGATACTTCACCTGGGTGGAACAGCAGGGAGTGGATCTCGCTCATTTCGATGCCCGCCGGGACCAGTCCTTCTGGCTGGCCCTCAGGGATCTGGTACCAATATGGGACGAGCTGATCCGTGACTTCAACGCCCGGGTCGGGGTGATGTGATCACCGACTTCAACGCCCGGGTCGGGGTGATGTGATCACCGGGTTGACCTGCTCGTGCGGCACCATCGCCGGTGCCGATGACTGGGCCTGCCCCCGGCGAGATGACGATGACGGCGATCATGTTCTGGGGCTGCCCTTGCCGGAGTGGTCGGTGGACACCAGCAGTTGTCAACCGTTCGTGCGCTACCGCCGGATGCTGAGGTCGTGGGCCGAGGCCGGCGAGGACTCCTGGTTCGTGGACACGGTGAGTCGGCTGGATGCCGCGGTGGCCGGCGTGGACGGTCACGGCTTCGAGGTAACCCCCTGCGCGGAGTTCTCGATCAACTACCCAGTTACGGGTAGCACCGGGGCCGGCGACACATCGCGCCGCATAACCGTTAAGAACGAGACCAGCAACGTGTCGGGAACGCACAAGGCCCGCCACACGTTCGGGCTGATGCTGCACCTGCTGGTGCGCGAGCGGCGGGGCGGTTGGGGTGGGAAGCGGTCGAGTCGACCCAGATTGGCCATAGCCTCCTGCGGTAACGCCGCGGTGGCGGCCGCAGTGGTGGCGGCCGCCGAACGATGGCCAATAACGGTGTTCGTACCCGCCGAGGCCGAGGCCGCAACGGTGGCCCGGCTGCGGGAGCTGGACGCGGTGGTCGAGTTCTGCCCCCGGGCCGGTAACGGGGTGGGCGACCCCTCCTACCATAAGTTCCGAGATGCGGTCCGCCGCGGGGCCGTTCCCTTCGGATGCCAGGGGCCGGACAACGGCTACACCATCGACGGGGGCCGGACACTGGGCTACGAGTTGGCCGAGCAGGCCCCGGGCATCGACCGGGTGTACATACAAGTGGGTGGGGGCGCGCTGGCCGCATCGGTGGCCCAGGGATTGGCCGCGGCCCATATCCGGGCCGCGCTGATGGCGGTGCAGGCCGAAGGGTGCGCACCCCTGGCCCGGGCCTGGGAGCGCACCATCGAGCTGGGCGGGTTGGAAGAGGCCCGGCGGCAGCGCCCGACCGTTATGTGGCCGTGGACGCCGACCCCCATCTCCGCGGCCACCGGTATCCTCGACGACGAGACCTACGACTGGGCCTCAGTTACCGAGGCCATGGCCGCCACCGGAGGCCGGCCGGTGGTGGTCCCGGAGTCGCTGGTGACCGAGGTCTGTGACCTGGCCCGGGCCGCCACCGGAATCAACGTCAGCCCCACCGGCTCGGCCGGCCTGGCCGGGCTGCTCAGCGACAACCCCCCAACCACCACCACCCCCGCCGTGATATTCACCGGGGCCCAGCAATGAACCCCCGAACCCAACCACCCATTGCATTCACCGGGGCCCAGCAATGAACCCCCGAACCGTGTTGAGGGGAGCTCGATGGCCTGGAGACATCGCCATCGCCGGTGACACCATCATCCAGACGGGCACCATCGAGCCTCGGCCCGGTGATGCCGTGGTCAACGTGGATGGCGACATCGTCACCGCCGGGCTGGCCAACACCCACCATCATCTGTATCAATGGATGACTCGGGGTCGGGCGGTGGGCTGCGACCTGTTCGGCTGGCTGGTGGAGTTGTACCCGGTGTGGGGCAAACTTTCGGTGGAGGATGTGGCCGCTGCCGCCCTGGTCGGGCTGGGCGAGTTGGCCACCACCGGTTGCACCTCGGCAGCCGACCATCACTATCTGGTACCCCACGGTGACGATGCCGTGTTCGACGCCATTGTCGAGGCCGCCGCCGCCGTGGGCATACGCCTGCACCTGGGTCGGGGCTCGATGGATCTGGGCCAGTCGAAGGGCGGCTTACCCCCCGACCATGTGGTGGAAGACCTGGATGCCATCATGGCCTCCACCGAGCGGATCATCGCCCGCCACCACGACGGCAGCATGGTCCATGTCGTGGTGGCACCGTGCAGCCCGTTCTCGGTCAGTTCCGAGCTGATGGAGGCATCGGCGGCCCTGGCCCGCCGGCACGGGCTTCGGCTCCACACCCACTTGTGCGAAACCATCGACGAGCAGGATCACTGCCTGAAGCGATTCGGACTCCGGCCCGTGGAGCAGCTCGACCGGTGGGGATGGGTGGGCGACGACGTGTGGTTGGCCCATGGCATCTGGATCAACGATGCCGAGATTGCTCGGCTGGGTGCCGCCGGGGTGGGGGTGGCCCACTGCCCGTCGTCCAATGCCCGGCTGGCCGCCGGCACATGCCGTGTGACCGACCTGGAGGCCGCTGGCGTGCCCGTCGGCCTGGGGGTGGACGGGGTGGCGTCCAACGAGGTGGGGGGCCTGTTCCCCGAGCTGCGCCAATCGCTCTATGCCGCCAGGCTGCGGGCCATGGCCGCCGACGCTTTCATGCCCGCCGATGCCCTCCGCCTGGGCACCACCGGCGGGGCACGCTGTTTGGGGGTGGCCGGCAATCTGGGCCGCATCGAACCGGGCATGACCGCCGACCTCGCGGTGTGGCCCGGTGACGACATCGCCGATGTGGTCGACCCTCTTGCCGGTTTGGTGCTGGGCCCCGACCGCCGGGTCCGCCACCTCTATGTCGGTGGCCGCCCCGTGATACAGGACAGCCAACTGCTCGGTTGCGATCTAGCCCAGGCCCATACTGATCTCGCCCACCGAGCCCGCCGCCTCTGGGACTAACCGGCAACACCCGGCACCGGGCTGGAACGGACGTAGAGCCCGGTCAAAAATGTTGTATGGTTGCCTCCTCTTGTGTTACCAGCTAGAAGGAAGAGGACTGAAAGTGCAGGTACAAAGCAATTCCAAGGTTCACCCCCCCCCCGTTATGTGGAAGCGATTGGTGTGCGTCTGCGTGGTCGCATTATCCCTCGCCGCACCCACGGCAATCGCCCCTTCCCCAGCAATAGCGCAGAACTCTTCCAGCGCTGACAGCCCAGCTCAGGTACGGATCGCGGCCCGCAAGCTGACCAACGGCAAAATCGAATTCGCCCTCCAAACAGCCCAACCCAACAACACCTGGAGCAACCGCCTACTACCCCAAACCCGCTACTTCCCCACCAACGCCCCCACCGGACGCTGGCTAACCAGCTCCCCACTCACCCTAAAAACCACAACCACCCGCATCACCGCCCGCAAGCTGACCAACGGCAAAATCGAATTCGCCCTCCAAACAGCCCAACCCAACAACACCTGGAGCAACCGCCTACTACCCCAAACCCGCTACTTCCCCACCAACGCCCCCACCGGACGCTGGCTAACCAGCTCCCCACTCACCCTAAAAACCACAAACCCAACCACAGCTCGAGAAGTTCTTACCAAACTTTACCACTCCACCAACGGAGACAACTGGACCAACAACCAAAACTGGCTCACCAACAAACCACTAAACACCTGGCACGGCATAACCACCAACCACAAAAACAAAATAACCCATATATACCTACCTTTCAATAAACTTTCGGGACCCATACCAAAAGAACTAGGAAAACTCACCAACCTCGAACTGCTATCACTGTGGGGTAATCAGCTTACGGGCACCATACCAACTGAACTCAGCCAACTCACCAACCTCACATCCCTAGATCTATCGTTCAATCAGCTTACGGGAACCATACCAAAAAAACTAGGCCAACTCACCAACCTCACAGGTCTATGGCTATGGAGTAATCAGCTTAAGGGCACCATACCGACTGAACTCAGCCAACTCACCAACCTCATATACCTAGATCTATCGTTCAATCAGCTTACGGGAACCATACCAAAAGAACTAGGCCAACTCACCAACCTCGAAGGTTTATGGCTATCAAACAACGAGCTTTCGGGACCAATACCAAAAGAACTAGGCCAACTCACCAACCTCGAAATACTATCACTGTGGAGCAACCAGCTTAAGGGCACCATACCAAAAGAACTAGGCAAACTCACCAACCTCACAGAACTGTGGCTAGAAGGCAACCAGATTACGGGACCGATACCAGCCGAACTCAGCCAACTCACCAACCTCGAAGTGCTATTTATAGATACTAGATAACAGTCAGTTAAGAGGGCCGTAGAGCCACTGGATATACCCCCTGGAGGGGCCAGTGGTTGCTTGGTTAGCGGTTTTCGGCCAGGGTTAGGGCATCGAGGATGGCGTTGCGCATGTCCCGGGGGTCGATCACGTCGTCGGTTCCCAACCGCCCGGCGAGGCGGTAGGGGCCGGACCGCTGATCGCGCTCCACCTGGGCCTGGGTCTCGGGGTCGAGTTTGGCCGAGCGACCGCCGGGCTCAGCCGGCATGGCCGCCATGTTCACGCTGGGCAGAGCGAACGACTGGGTCTGGTTGTCGAACGGGTTCTGGGCCATCACCACCGAGCCGAAACCGAACGCCTTGCGCATGGTGATCTCGATCTTGGGATTGGTCAGGCGGCGCTCGGCCTTGTACATCTTGCCGCCCCATTTCAGGATGCCCTCCCGTTCGGCTCTGGTGCCGGCCATGACCCCAGGGTTGTCGGCCAGAAACACCACCGGATGGTCGTAGTTGCCAATCAGCTCCAGAAAATCGGTGGCCTTGATGGCGGCAGCCGAGTCCACCGACCCGGCCAGGTGTGAGGGATTATTGGCCACGATCATGGCGGGGCGACCACCGAAATGGGCCAAACCGACGATGATGGCCGGGCCGTAGGCGGGCTGGATCTCAAAGAAGCTGTCCCGATCCACGATCAGCTCGATCACCTCACGCATGTCGTAGGGGCGGCGATCGTTGGGAGGGATCACATCGAGCAGTTCCTCCACCCACCGGGGCCCGGTGTCGGGGCCGGAACGGCGGGGCGAGGGATCGCCGGCCCGGGAGGGAAAGTACGACAGGTAGCGGCGAGCCATGTCGATGGCGATCTCATCGTCGGGGGCCTCGTTGTGGGCCGAACCGGCAATACGGGTGCAGACATCGGCACCCCCCAACTCCTCCTTGGTCACCTCCTCACCGGTGGCTGCTTTCACCAGCGGGGGGCCGCCGGTGAACATCGAGGCATACGAGGTCATTATCACGAAGTCGCTGAGGGGTGCAGCCAGGGCACCGTGGCCGGCCGAGGCGCCCATGACCAGGCACACCATGGGCACCTTTCCGCTGAGGTCGGCGTAGGCCTGAAGGTCGCCGGGCGAGCGGCTGCCCCCGGTGTCGGTGAGCCGGTGGCCCGCTCCCTCCAGCATCGTGACCAGCGGGATACCCTCCTGGGCAGCCAGCTCGGCTATCCGGTAGCGCTTGGCGGTATTGCCGGCGCCGATCGACCCGCCCAGCACGGTGAAGTCCTCGGCACCGGCCAGCACCGGTCGACCATCAATCCGGCCGTAGCCGCACACGAACCCGTCGGCCGCGATGCCCTCCAGGGTGCCCACCAGCGGGCCGATCTCCCGGAACGTGCCCTCATCGAACAACCGGTCGATGCGCTGGCGAACATCCAGCTTGCCCCGGGAGTGCATGTACTTGTGCACCCGCTCCGGCCCCCCCATTGCGGCCCCCCCAACCCGCCGCCGGTCCAGCTCCTCCAGCCAGGGCTGCCACTGCTCCCGGTTGCTCATGGACCCGGCTCCCCCAGCCACGACCACCACTTATGGCCCTTGTTCATATCGTTCAGGCTAGTAGCGGCGAGAAGGCATCGATCATGGCCCTTACATCGGGGCCGAGGGGATAGAGAATGGGGCAGGTGGCTCCGCTGGCCACGTATTCGTCCACCTTGGCCCGGCACTCCTCGGTGGTACCCGCTGCGCACAGCATCTGCACCACCTCGTCGGGCACCACGGTGGAGGCTGCCTCCACCTGCCGGCGGGTAGCCGGCCAGGTGATCCGGGCGTTGACCTCCTCCAGCAGCGATTCGGGTACGCCGGAGGCCGCCATGATGTGGGGCTGCTGGCCCAGGTACTGGGTGACCAGCAGGCGGGCCGCGTCCAGGGCCTCGGCCCGGTCATCGGCCAGGGAACACACCACGAGCTGGGGGCGGTCCAGATCGTCCACCGATCGCCCCGCCCGGGCCGCGCCTTCGGCCAGGGCATCCATGGCTCGGCGGTTGTAATCGGGCGACACCAGGTAGTTGAGCACCACGCCGTCGGCGATCTCCCCGGTCAACTCCATCATTCTCATGCCGGTGGCCCCGATGTAGATGGGTACCTGCTTGGGGCGGCGAGGCTGATGCACGTAGTCGAGCTCCACCCCGTCGAGTTGCACGTAGTCTCCGGCGAAAGTCACGTTCTCGTCGGCCAAAAGCGCCCGAACCACCGTCACCACCTCCCGCATGGCCTGAAGGGGCCGGCGACGGTCAACCCCGACCTTGGTGGCCAGCGGCTCCCACCACGCCCCCAACCCGCACAGGATGCGCCCCGGGGCCAGGTCGTCCAGGGTGGAGAACGTGGCGGCCAGCCGGGCCGGGTTGCGGGTCCACAGATCGAGCACACCGCTGCCCACCCTTATGCTTTGGGTGGTGGCCGCGAACGCGGCCATGGGCACGGTGGCCTCCCGAACCAGCCGTGAGTCGGCCTGCCACACCGCATCGAACCCCCGCTGCTCGGCGTAGCGGACATAGTCGATGGCATCGGTCAGGGGATGGGCATCCTGAAGGTAGAGGGCCACCGGGTAAGCACTCATGGGTCGATCTCCTCCAAGCGGGTGAACAAGCGGCCGGCGGCCTCGGCGGCCCGGGCCCGGACCTCATGTGGATCGACCCGGGTGGGTACTCCCCCGACCAGCACGGTTTCGCCGCCGGCCACCACATCCACCGCCCGCACTCCGGTGGTGAAGGCCAGGTGCCAGGGGGCGACCGGCTCGTAAGACCAGCGGACCACATCGGCCCGGGCCTCGGGAAACAGCTCCCAACCCTGGGCCAGCCATTCCCAGGCGATCTCGGGGGTGGCGGTGATGTCGTGCTCCCGGTTGCGGGCATAGGCCACCCGGAACTCCTCGAGCATGTCAGCACCGATACCGTCGGTGCCCAGCGCCACCGGGTTGGCGAACCGGGTGGGGCGGGCGTAACCCACCGCATTGTTCATGTTCGAGCGGGGGTTGTGCACCACGGTGCCGGCCAGCCGGTGATCATCGGGCAGATGCACCCCATGAACCAGCAACCAGTCGTCTGCGCTCCAGCGCTCCAGCCGGTGAGCGGCCGGGGTGTCCACCGGACCCTCGGCCACGTGGATGTGTACGCCGGTGCCCAGATCGGCGGCCAGCCCGGCGGCCGCCTCCAGCGTGGCGTCGGTGCAGGTGAACGCGGCGTGCACTCCCACCATTCCCCGACCCCCGGCTCGCAGGAACCGCTCGTTCTCGGCCAGACCCCGGCGGGCACCGTCGGCACCGTGACGGTCGGTCACCCCGTAGGAGCAGCTCACCCTCACCCCCACCTCGGCGCAGGCACCGGCAATCACCTCCAGCGAACCCTCGATGGCGTTGGGCGACTCGTGGTGGTCGAGGATGGCCGTGCATCCGGCCTCCAGAGCCTCCAGAGCCCCCAGCTTGGCCGACCACTCGATCATGTCGAGGTCGAGCGCACGGTCGAGCCGCCACCAGATCAGCTCCAGCACCTCGGTGAAACCGTTCGGTGCTCGCGCCGGGGCAGGCATCCCCCGGGCCAAGGACGAGTAAAGGTGGTGGTGGGCACACACCAACCCCGGAGTGACATTCAACCCGTCCATGGTATCCGACGGTTCGCTCATCGGCTTCGAGACGACATCCGACGGTTCGCTCATCGGCTTCGGGACAACATCCGACGGTTCGCTCATCGGCTTCGGGGGTGGCTCACTTACCCATGGGCAGTTGGTTGGGCCACGTTCCGCTGTGGGCCCGCAGCGCGGCCGCCACTGCGCCGGCGGTGGGAACCAGACCAATCTCGCCCACCCCCTTGATGCCGTAGGGAGCATCGGGCTGGGGGGCCTCGACCAGGATCACGTCCACCGGCGGCATGTCCTTGGGCCGCAGGATTCCCAGCGACTTGAGGGTCATGTTGGTGGGTCGGCCATGCGCGTCGGCGGGGAAGTCCTCGCTGAGGGCGTACCCGAGACCCATGTGAACCGCCCCCTCGATCTGACCCTCGCACAGCAGCGGATTCACCGCCTTGCCAACATCGTGGGCGGCCACCACCCTTTCAACTTTGCCCTCGCCGTCGAGCACCACCAACTGGGCGGCGTAACCGAATGTGGAGTGGATTATGGGGTTCTCCACCCCGTCGTTCAGCGAGTTGGTCCAGTCCACCCGGTACTCGCCGCAGTAGTCCACCCCGGGCCGGCAACCATCACCGAGCGCGGCCCGGCAGGCATCGGCCACCGATCCGGCCCCCATCAGCGTGCCCCGGCTGCCGGTGGTCTGGCCGGCTCCCAGCTCCCTGGTGGTGTCCACCACCACCCGCACGCGCTCGGCACTCACCCCCAACTCGGTCACCACCACCTGCTGAACCACGGTGTGGATGCCCTGGCCCATCTCGGTCCAGCAGTGACGCACCTCCACACCGCCCCCCCGGTGGAAGTCGTCGTCGAGACGCACCACCGCCCGGGCGACCTCCTTGAACCCGTTACCCAGGCCCGAGTTCTTCAGACCCAAACCCAGGCCCACCGCCCCACCGGCCGCCCGAGCCTCGTCCCAAGCCGGTTTGATCGCCTCCAGGCAGGCCCGTGCCCCCAGCGACCCTTCGTCCATTATCTGGCCCGGCCCCCAGATCGCCCCAGGGGTCACCACGTTGCGAGACCGCATCTCCCAACCGTCCAGGCCGGCCGCCTCGGCCAGCCGGTCGATGATCCCCTCCATGGCGAACTGGGCCTGGTTGGCCCCGAAACCCCGGAACGCGCCGCACACCGGGTTGTTGGTGCGAACGGCCACCGCCTCGACATCGATGTTGGGCACCGAGTAGGGGCCGCTGGCGTGACCCGCGGCCCGCTCCAGCACCTTCATGCCCACCGAGGCGTAGGGACCCGAGTCGCCCACCATGCGGGCCCGCAGGGCGGTGAGCCTGCCGGCGGCGTCGCAACCGGCCCAGGCCTCAATGCGGATGGGGTGGCGCTTGGGGTGCATGAGCAGCGACTCCTCCCGCGACAGCGTGCACAACACCGGGCGACCCAGCAGCCAGGCCGCCAGCGCGGTCTGGGCCTGGTTGGCCATGTCCTCCTTGCCGCCGAACGCACCCCCGTTGCTCACCAGCTCAACCGTGACCTGTTGCGGGTTCACAGCCAGCACCGATGCGATCTGGTCACGGTCGTCCCACACTCCCTGACCACCGGAGTAAACGTGCAGGCCGCCGTCACCGGTGGGCACCACCAGGGTGGACTCGGGCTCCAGGAAGGCGTGCTCGATGCGCTGGGTCCGGAACACTTCGTGAACGGTGTGGGCGCTGGCCGCCAACGCACCGTCCACGTCGCCCCGGGCGTATGCCGAGCGCGACAAGACGTTGCCGTCGAGCTGCCACACCGCGTCCTCTGCGCCTTCTGCCAGGGCGGCAAGCGGGTTCGTTACCGGGGTGTGAACCTCGTATTCCACCCGGATCGACTGCGCAGCCCGCCGGGCGGTGGGCCTGTCCTCGGCCACCACCAGCGCCAGAACGTCGCCCAAGTAGGAGGTGCGGCCCCCCTCGGGGATGAACACCGGCCAGTCCTTGTGAATGATGCCCACCCGCAGCTCGCCGGGCACGTCATCGGCGGTGAACACGGCCACCACACCGTCGATGGCCTCGGCCGCCGAGGTGTCGATGGCCACCACTCCGGCCCGGGCATGCTCAGCCAGGTGCAGGGCGGCGTGCAGCAGGCCCTCGGGCCTCATGTCGTCGATGTAGCTCCGGTCGCCCAGAGCCAGCTCCCGAGCCTCGTACTTGATGCCCCGGCTGCCCACCCCGCCGGGGACCAGGGCCGGGGGTGTCTCACCCGCGGCCAGCGCCTCCACCGCATCCAATATCTTGGTGTAACCGGTGCATCGGCACAGGTGCCCGCCCAGATGCCGGGCAGCCTCCTGGCGGGTCAGCTCCGATCCCTTGCGATCCACCAGCGACTTGGTGCGGATGAGAATGCCGGGGGTGCAGAATCCACATTGGAGGGCACCGCAGGCCGCGAACACATCGGCCATGCGGTCCCGCTCGGTTGGGTCCACCCCCTCCAGGGTCACCACCTCGGACCCGGCCGCCCTGCCCAGCGAGGTCTGGCACGCCACCCGGGCCCGACCGTCCACCAGCACCGCGCAGCAGCCGCACTGGCCGCTGGGCGAGCACCCGTCCTTGGGGGACATGAGCCCCAACTCGTCGCGCAGCGCGGCCAGCAGGTGTTCGTGGCCGTCGTCCACATTCACCACTGCACCGTTGACGGTAAGCCTGGCCATGGCTATCCACCTCCAATTGGATTATCGCACCTCTTGGCGGCGGGTTATGGGCTGTAACACAACGTTCAACCAAGAGGTGACGTTGGATTATCGCACCTCTTGGCGGCGGGTTATGGCCTGGTACATCTCCGGGCGGCGGTAGCGAGCGAAGTCGAAAAGCGTTTTTTTGTAAGCGACGCACCAATTCAAGTCGCAGGTCGCGCTCACAAGCTCATCGCTCTCGGTGCTTGCCTGGGCCAGTATCTCCCCCGAAGGGGCGATGATGCAGCTCTCCGCCAGGCTCCGTACCCCCTCCTCCATGCCCCCCTTGGCCACACCCACCACGAACGTTCCGTTCTGGTACGCGCCGGCCTGCATCACCAGATGATTGTGGAATCCGGCCAGGGGATCCTGGGTGGGGTCGGGGAAGTAGTGAATGGGGGTGTTGTAGCCGATCAGGATCATCTCGACATCGGCCAGACCCATCACCCTATAAGTCTCGGGCCAGCGCCGGTCGTTGCACAGAGCTAGGCCGATCTCACCCCTGAAAGCGCTCCAAGTGCCGAAGGTTTCCGGGCCCGGCTCGAAATAGGCCCGCTCCAGGTGCTGGAACGGGCGCTGCGGCTCGTGGCGCTCGTGGCCCGGTATGTGAACCTTGCGATACTTGGCCACCTCGTTACCGCGGCCGTCCACGAGCAGGTAGGTGTTGTAGCGGTGGCCGTCGGGGGTGAGCTCGGCGTAGCCCAGGCAAAAGCCGATGCCCAGGCGGGCGGCGGTGGCGAACAGCGGAGCCACCTCGGGCGAGGGCATCTCGGTCTCGTAGAAGCCGTCCAGCTCGCGCGGATCCTCTATCCACCAGCGGGGAAAGAACGTTGTGAGCGCCAGCTCGGGGTAAACCACCAGCTCGCAGCCCTGCTCGTGGCCCCGGTGCAACAGGGCCAGCAGCCGCTCCACCACCTCGGTGCGGGTTTCGTGGCGGGCTATGGGCCCCAGTTGCGCCGCCCCCACGACCAACTCCCGGGCTTTCCCCCTCAAGATCGAACCTCCACCACTTCGGCCAGCTCCAGCATCAAGATCGAACCTCCAACTCCCGGGCTTTCCCCCTCAAGATCGAACCTCGACCACTTCGGCCAGCTCCAGCATCACCCGGAGCAAAACGTTGGCTCCTGCCTCCAGGTGCTCGGGCTCGGTGTGCTCGGCCGGGTTGTGGCTGATGCCCTCCCAGGAGGGGACGAACACCATGGCGGTGGGGCACACCGGGGCAAACATCTGGGCATCGTGACCTGCCCCCGAGCACAACCGGCGATGGCTCAGGCCCAGCTCACCGGCCACCCGCTCCACCCGGGCCACCATCTCGGGGTCGAACTCCACCGGAGCGAACCGGGCCAGCCGCCGGGTGGTGATGCCGGTACCGGTGCCGGCGGCCAGATCCTCCAGAAAGGCGGCCAGGCGTGCTTCGGCCTCCAGGAGAAGTGCCTCGTCGGTGTTGCGCAGGTCCACGGTCAAAACGGCATCCGAGGCCACTACGTTCACCAGATTGGGATGCAGCTCCAGCCGCCCCACGGTGGCAACCTGCGGGGGGCCGAACTCCCCGGCCAGGTCGTGCACGAACGCCGCGACACGGGCCGCAGCCAAACCGGCGTCACGGCGCATGGCCATCGGAGTGGTTCCGGCGTGGTTGGACTGCCCGGCCACGGTGATCTCGCTCCAACTTATGCCCTGCACCCCGGTCACCACCCCGATCTGGATGCTCTCGGCGAAAAGGATCGGACCCTGCTCTATGTGCAGTTCCACAAAGGCGCGGGGCGGTGGCGACGGGCACGGTGCCGAGCCCCGGTAGCCGATCCGCTCCAGTTCCTCACCCACCACCGCCCCGTCGGTGCCGACGATGTCCAGCGCCTCCTCCAGAGCAAGCCCACCGGTGTAAACCAGGCTTCCCAGCATGTCGGGGGCGAACCGGGAGCCCTCCTCACCGGTGAAGAATCCCACCGCGAGGGGCCACCGGGTGATGATGCCCGAGCGCTGCACCGCCTCGACCACCTCGAGCCCGGCCAGCACGCCGAGGTTGCCGTCGTAACGCCCGCCGGTGCGCACCGTGTCGATGTGGCTGCCGCACATGACCGCCGGACCGGGCTCGGCCCCGGCCAGCGTGCCCACCACGTTGCCGATGCCGTCGATGCTCACATCCATGCCCAGATCGTGCATCCAGGCCACCACCAGATTGCGCCCGTCACGATCCTCGCCGGTCAGAGCCAGGCGGCAGGCACCGTCGGTGTCCCCGATCGCCCCGACCGAGGCCAGAGCAGCCAAGCGTTCGACCAGGGCCTCACCGTCAATACTGATTCCGGTAATCGTTGACCCTCTCACCACTTACCGCCTTCTCGCGCCTAGATTTTACCCGTTGTGAGTACTCAACAATTGCAGGCGCAGCGATGAGCGATGTGATCGTGGCCCGGAGCTTGGACGAGGCCCGGCTTTGAAGGAGCACCCGATGGGGAAACCTGAACCCAACGTGATCGTGGCCCGGAGCCTGGACGAGGCCCGGCTTTGAAGGAGCACCCGATGGGGAAACCTGAACCCAACGTGATCGTGGCCCGGAGCCTGGATGAGGCCCGGGGGGCGCTGGCCGATCATCCCGATGCCATGGTGCTGGCCGGGGGCACCGATCTGATGGTGCAGATCAACCGGGGGCTGCGCCGCCTGCACCGGGTGGTGGGGGTGAGCCGGGTGCCCGAGCTGCGCCGGTGGCAGGTATTTGAACACCGGGTGGCGGTGGGCAGCGGGGTCACCTACACCGAGATGCTCACCGATCCGATGCTGGTCGAAGCCGCTCCCGCGCTGGCCCAGGCCGCCCGCACCGTGGGCTCGCCCCCCATCCGCAACGCCGGAACCCTGGGCGGCAACCTGGCCACCGCCTCTCCGGCGAGCGACACGCTGCCGGTGCTGGCCGCTCTCGATGCCCGCATCGTGGTGACCGGTCCAGGTGGGGAGCGTCGGCTGAGCCTCGACGAGTTCGTGATCGGGGTGAAGCAAACCGTCCTGGCCCCGGGAGAGCTGATCGTGCGGGCCGAGCTCGACCGCCCCAGGGGGCACCAGGAGTTCCTGAAGATAGGCCCCCGCAACGCCATGGTCATCTCCATCGCCAGCGTGGCCCTGGTGGCCGACCACGACGCCCGCACGGTGCGCTGCGCCATGGGGGCGGTTGCCGCCGGCATCCCCCGGGCCCGGGATGCCGAAGCGTGGGTGGCCGACCGCATCGACTGGGACGGCGGGACCGCACCCGACGATGCACTGGCGGCCGAGTTCGGGCGGCGGGTGGCGGCCGCAGCCTCGCCCATCGACGATCACCGGGCCAGCGCGGCCTACCGGCATCACGCCGTGGGGGTGCTTGCCACCCGAGCCCTCGAGCGAGCCTTCTCCCCGACAACCGGAGGCACCAGAATGAACGGGAACGACAATGCCTGAGCCCTACTTCCTCAACGTCAACGGAATCGAACACGACAATGCCTGAGCCCTACTTCCTCAACGTCAACGGAATCGAACACGACAATGCCTGAGCCCTACTTCCTCAACGTCAACGGAATCGAACACGACAATGCCTGAGCCCTACTTCCTCAACGTCAACGGAATCGAACACGAGGTCACCGACCCCGATGTGGCGGAGAGCCTGCTGTTCGTGCTGCGGGAGCGACTGGGTCTCACCGGCACCAAGAACGCCTGCACCGAGGGGGAATGCGGATCCTGCGCGGTGCTGGTGGACGGGGTGCTGACCTGCTCGTGCCTGGTGCTGGCCGCCACCGCTGCGGATCGCGAGATCACCACGGTGGAGGGGCTGGGTGCCACCGCTGCGGATAGCGAGATCACCACAATTGACGGCCGGGACGGCTTGTCGGCGGTGCAGGAGGCGTTCGTGGACGCGGGGGCGGTGCAGTGTGGCTTTTGCACCCCGGGGCTGATCGTGGCGGTTCATGATCTGCTGGAGGCCAACCCCGAACCCAGCGATGGCGATGTGCGCGAGGCGCTGTCGGGCAACCTCTGCCGCTGTACGGGGTACGGCAGGATCATCGCCGCGGTGCACGAAGCAGCCTCGCGAAGGCGGGGCGGGCAATGACCACGCAACTCTCCAACACCGCTACCGAAGCCGGGGTGGGGACTGCCACCCGAGCGGGTTCGGCGGGGGTGGGGGCGGATGCACCCCGCCCCGACGGGGGGCCGAAGGTGCAGGGCCGATTCGCCTTCTCCTCCGATCTGTGGGCCGACGACTTCTTGTGGGGCCACACCTTGCGCTCACCCCACGCCTCGGCCCGGATCACCGGCATCGACATCGGACCGGCCCTGGCCATGGCCGGGGTCCACGCCGTGCTTTTGGCCGATGATGTGCCCGGCCGCCTCAACTACGGGTTGGAACACGCCGATCAGCCGGTGCTGGCCGATGGGCAGGTCCGTTACATGGGTGAGCCGGTGGCCCTGGTGGCCGCCGACCATCCCGACATCGCCCGGCGGGCTGCCGAGGCCATCGAGGTGGATTACCGGGTGACCGATCCCCTGACCGATCCCGAGGCTGCCCCCGGGGCCGCCCCCATCCACCCCGACGGCAACGTCATCCGTGAAATGACCATCCGCCACGGCGACCTGGGCCGCTCCGGTGATGTGGTAGTGGAGGGCTTCTACGAGGTGGGCATGCAGGACCAGGCCTTCATGGGTCCCGAATCGGGGATGGCCCTGCCCGATGACGACGGCGGGGTGGAGCTGTTCGTGTCCACCCAGTGGATGCATGTGGATCGGGAACAGATCGCGGCCTGCCTGGCCATCGCCGAGGAGCGGGTGCGCATAACCCTGGCCGGGGTGGGCGGGGCGTTCGGGGCCCGCGAGGACCTCTCCCTGCAAGTTCACCTGTGCCTGCTGGCCCTGCACACCGGCAAGCCGGTAAAGATGGTCTACAGCCGTGACGAGTCGTTCCTCGGCCATGTGCATCGTCACCCGGCCAAGATGTGGTACCGCCACCACGCCGACCATCACGGGCGGCTGGTGAAGGTTGAGGCCAAGGTGGTGCTCGACGGCGGGGCCTACGCATCCTCGTCGTCGGCGGTGATTGCCAACGCCACCTGCTTCGCCGCCGGCCCCTACAAGGTGCCCGCCGCCCATGTCGTGGGCTTGGCGGTGCGCACCAACAACCCGCCGTGCGGTGCCATGCGGGGCTTCGGGGCGGTGCAAACCTGCTTCGGCCACGAGTCGCAGATGGACAAGCTGGCCGCCGCGCTGGCCATGGACCCGGTGGAGTTGCGGCTGCTCAACGCTCTGGGGCCGGGAGACCGTTTGATAACCGGCCAGGAAATAACCGGCACGCTGCCGGTGGCCGAGGTGATCCGCCGGTGCAGCCAGGCCCCAATCCCGGAAATACCCGTGACCGACGAATGCCGGGATCTGCCGGGAGGCTCGGGTCGCACCACCAACCCGACCGACATCGTGCGGGGAACGGGCTTCGCGGTGGGCTTCAAGAACCTCATGTTCTCCGAGGGCTTCGACGACTACTCAACGGCCGCCTGCCGGGTGTCCGGCGGGGTGGCCACCATCACCTGCGCCTGCGCCGAGGTGGGGCAGGGATTCGTCACGCTGGCCCAGCAGATCGCCCGTACCGAGTTGGGGGTAACCGAGGTGATCCTGGCCCCGGCCCAGACCGCCACCATCGGTTCCGCGGGGTCCACATCGGCCAGCCGCCAGACCTGGATGTCGGGCGGGGCGGTGCAGGCCGCCTGCCGCAAGGTGCGCAACCACATCCTGGCCGAAGTGGCCGCCGGCTGGGGGGTTCCGGTGGAGGGCTTGGTTCTGCGGGACGGCCTGGTGGCAACGCTCGACGGCCGGCGAGAAGCGTCGCTCGCCCAGATAACCGCCGGATCGGGCTATGAGGCCGAGGCGGAGTTTCACCACGCCCCCACCGAGGAACTGGATGAGAACGGGCAGGGCAACGCCCACGTGTCGTTCGCCTGCGCCGCCCACCGGGTTATCGCCGATGTGGATCCCGACCTGGGCCTGGTGCGGGTGCGGGACATCACCACCGCCCAGGACGTGGGGCGCATCCTCAACCCCACCCAGGCCGTGGGTCAGGTAGAAGGCGGGATCGCCCAGGGCTTGGGGCTGGCGCTGATGGAGGAGATCGTGCTCGAGAACGGTCTGGTGCGCAACGCCTCGTTCACCGACTACGTGATCCCCACCACCCTGGACATGCCCCCGGTAACCATCGCCGCCTTCGTGGAAGAGCCCGAGCCCGGTGCCCCCTACGGTGCCAAGGGCATAGGCGAGCCACCCACCATCTCGTCCTCAGCCGCCGTGGCCGCCGCCGTGCGAACCGCCACCGGCCTGGATCTGCCCCGCATCCCCATCCACCCCGCCGACATCGCCATGAGCCGGTAAAAGTAAACACCAGGTTATGAAATCAATTTGGGTAGTGTTGGCTGCTACTGGCATTGCATTCGCGGGTGCTTCTTTGTTATTGTCAGGCGGTACCCTGTTGGATTCAACTAACGGTGCGCTCTTTCCATCCAGTGACCAGCCTGTACATGTTAGTGATAACCGTGCCAACACCGGATCGCAATCCACTGAAACACTTGATATAACCTCAATTGATAGAACAATTCGGGCAAGTAGCGATATTGAGGTCGTGGTCGGTGATGTTCAATTCACGATTGAAGACCACCGGAAAGTGTATGTGGAAGATGAGCTTTGGGGTGTCAGCGCTATTCTTCGACTGAGTAAAACCACTAGCTTGGATGGACCCTGGATAACAGCAAATGATAACGTTAGTATGGCCATGTATGAGGTTGATACAGAATCCATATATGTTGCTATCCAACCGAAAACAGGCAGCATACTTACACTAGTACCATTTGAAGCTCCACCCAACCTATGGGGCGGGCCGGTACCAAAGATTGGTTCAGAGTAAAGTTAAGTATCATAATCTCCGCTTCGCTGTGAAAAGCTAGAAATATCTACATAGACTCATGTCGCTTCAAGAAATCAATCCAAGCTTCAGCAGGTATTCCTGCTAGCGGCTCTGCCAAGACTTCTTGAATCCAATCATCCATTATCCCAGTGCGAGCTATTCGTCCAAAGTTACCACCTCCGTCTTTTACCGGTTTATCGGATGTATTATCTCGGCCCATATAAGGAAAAACTTCCGAAGGTGACTCAATTGAGGAGTCTTGTCCAGTCTTACGAATATGGCTCCACCAATAATTCCTATATTCAGCAATATATTTAGCCGACCAACAAGTCGGAGTGGAAACCCTAGGAACACCGGAAAGTACGTTGGAAAGATACCAGGGTATCACCACAAGAAGATCCCAATCTGAACAGGCACCCGGGGTTACACAGTATCGAAAGCTAGGTTCGCGCTCCTTAGCCAGCATATACCAGCCCTTCAGCTCAACTCCTAGGGCAATATCATATCCACCTGTGTTATTCCTACGTTTGAATAACACATCGGGAAATGTCTGTGCCTGCCGATAGAACTGGTACAAAGTCCACTCGTCGTTGGGATCCCAGACATCACGCATCCGATTGAGCGTCTGCACCACTTGCACCTCAATAGTCGCACCCAGCACGGTATTGAGGGAAAACAGATCTGTGGCAGCCAACCCTTCAATGTTAGTGGCGGAATCAAAATAACTGGGAAGAGCTAATAAAGCATCTTGAACTCGGTCTCGAAGCTCAGTTCGAGGATCGCCTAAGTTTAGTGAGGGTGGCTCAGGAACCGACATCGTTGCTGATTGTATTGCTCTGTTGCTCACTAACCTTGCAGCGCGAGCCAGGAACAATGTAGTTTAGGCGATCAATGGCCAGCTCCGCAAAATGCTCCACGTTTTCAGCAGCAAAACCACGGCGACCGGTCTCAACTGCAGCCACTACTGCGGTACATAATCCACCAAAAGGCTCCCAAACTACTTCTCCAGGTTCTGTGGCAGCATTGATAATTCGGTGCATGAACTCCAGTGGCTTTTGATTGAGATGAACCGCAGCATTGCGACCGGGCTTATACACTCGAGGTGCCGAACGTATACCGTTCCCCTTGTACCGCTCTTGCCCATTGAGGGGTGGTGTTGACCACACATTTGTGAGACCATAAGCGTGATGCCATTTATCTCTCAGTTTAGCCCATTCATCAGTAGTAATTGGCGAAATACCATTGAGTGAGTAGTAAGGTATACCATTAGTAATTCCATGTTTATTTGCATACCTTACTAACCGCTCCATCATCTCCGGTGGAGGAAAATACCAGAGCCAGTCCTGGGTGAGATACTTGCGAGTAGCAGCGTTGGCTACTCCACATGCCTCATTTGCCCTATTCAAGGGCAATCCTGCCCGCTGCCATTCATATCTCAGCCATTCTCGAGCTGACATTACGCCATTTCGGGTTGGAAACTCTAGACGTCGCCGATAGAACACACAAACCTCGGACACCACCGGAAATCGGCGGATTGTATCACCATTCACATTGCCCGCTATGTGTCCAATGCCTTTGTCCCACACAATGGTCTGAACATATTCCCAACCATAGTCGGAAAGAACCGGATGCACAGTAGCCCAGCCTATTTCCGTATTCCAAAACCACAATGTGGATGACGGCAGAGCATGCTTTGACCAGGCTTCAATATGGGGGGCGTACCAATCTGCCAAGTCGTCAGGGGTCCGCGGGTCGCCAGGAAACCCTCCTACTCCATAAGCACCATCAGAGACAATGATTGATGGGGAGGGCCAGTTCGCGTAGGTGTCAATCACATCACCGCGGTACACCGACCAAATTTGATCATCACCATTGTCAGAAGCCATATCCTCTCCTCTACGGATGGTAAATGGCAATCTCCGGTCGACTCCCATTGACAACGATGCCATGCCTTACCTCGCACTATGACTATGGTGGATGCTTGAGCAGCTTGATACGAAGCTGCGACCTACAACAACTTTACTCCAACCCGGTGACAGATGCGGGATGCTGGTGATGCCGACTCTGAGTCAGGCTCCTTTGGTCAAGGGGATGAGCAAGCTCTGCACTGACACAACGGTCTGATGCACAAGAGCACCGGGCTGACCCCTTCAACCGCGGTTTGATTATGGCGACAGCCCGGCTCGTACCGCGGCTGCGGCGGTTTCCTGCGCTTCCATTGCTTTGGGTATGCCCAGGGTCATGCCGAAGAAACCGTGGAACATGCCGCTGTAGCGGTGTATCTCACACGCCACCCCTGCTTGCTGGAGGCGGTGACCATAGGCCTCGCCCTCGTCACGCAACGGATCGTATTCGGCGGTAATCACGCAGGCCGGTGGTAAACCGGCCAGGTCGGTGGCTTTGATCGGGGAGGCATAGGGATTCTCACGGTCGGCGGCATCGGCATACTGGTCGTAGAACCATTCCATTGCCTCCCTGGTCAGGAAGTAGCCGGAACCGTTCTCGGTCTGCGATGGCCAGGCGCTGGTGTCCATGTCGCAGCAGGGGTAGACGAGAAGCTGGTGGGCGATGGCGGGCCCACCCCGGTCGCGGGACATCTGCGCCACCACTGCGGCCAGGTTGCCCCCGGCGCTGTCCCCGGCCACCCCCAGGCGATGGGCATCGACCCCCAAGGAGGCGGCGTTGCCGGCCACCCACTGCGTGGCCGCGTAGCAATCCTCGGCCGCGGCCGGAAACCGGGCTTCGGGGGCCAGCCGGTAGTCCACCGACACGTACACCGCCCCGGTGCGGTTCGCCATCTCACGCACCTGACCATCGTGGCTATCGATGCCGCCGATCACCCAGCCCCCGCCGTGGAAGAACACCACCACGCCAAGCAGCTCCTCGGTGATCTCGGGCCAGTAGATCCTGATCGGCAGCTCGGTGCCATCGGCTCCGGGAATCGTGCGGTCCTCGGTGCGGGCCACCTCCTCCACCGGCATCTCACCGAGTTGCATGCGGTTGCGCAGCTCCCCGGCGGTCATCGAGGTGATGCCATCGAAGCTCACCCCGTTCTGTTCCATCATCTCCATGACGGCTTGGGCCACCGAATCAAGTGCCATGATCCGCACCCTAACCGA
The DNA here is from genome assembly GCF_965202595.1 of Candidatus Poriferisocius sp. Classification (GTDB taxonomy): domain Bacteria; phylum Actinomycetota; class Acidimicrobiia; order Acidimicrobiales; family Bin134; genus Poriferisocius. The sequence continues at coordinate 146,044 of NZ_OZ241836.1, read as the reverse complement.
GCCGGATGCGCAAACCGGAACTGCGAATGGCGGGTCCGGCACCACTGCCCAACCCGCACCCCAACCGAGCCGGATGCGCAAACCGGAACTGCGAATGGCGGGTCCGGCACCACTGCCCAACCCGCACCCCAACCGAGCCGGATGCGCAAACCGGAAGCCGCACCGTTTAGCATATTTGCCGGCAGCACCACCGCCCCAGACCCAACCCGAGGAGAACGGCATGGAGTTCGCGATGTTCTACGAGATCCCGGTGGCTCGGCCCTGGAATCGTGACAGCGAGTACAACGCCTACCAGCACACCATCGAGCAGGCGGTGCTGGGCGACAGGATGGGATTCCACTCCTTCTGGACGGTGGAACACCACTTTCTGGAGGAGTACTCCCACTGCTCCAACCCCGAGGTGCTCTACGGCCACATCGCAGCCAAAACCGAGAACATGCGGCTGGGATACGGGGTCCGGCTTCTGCCCAAGCCCTACAACCATCCGGTGCGCACTGCGGAGTCGGTGGCGGTGCTCGACCTGATCAGCAACGGTCGGGTGGAGTTCGGCACCGGCCGCTCGTCCACCCGGGCCGAGCTGGAGGGTTTCAACATCCACCCCAACGAGACCCGGGCCCAGTGGGACGAGGCCCTGCGGCACATTGTGGGGTGCTGGACCAACGACGAGTACGAGTTCGAGGGCAAGTACTGGTCGATGCCCAAGCGCCGGGTGCTGCCCAAGCCTCGCCAGGATCCCCACCCGCCCATCTGGGGAGCCACCAGCTCGGTGCCCGGTCACTACGAGATCGGCAAGCGGGGCATCGGGCTGTGCTCGTTCACCGTGGGCTCGCCGCCCGAGGATCTGGCCGAGCGGATCGAGACCTACCGCAAGGGCCAGGCCGACTGCACCGAGCCGGTGGGGCTGTTCCGCAACGAGCGGGCCGCCACCTTCACCATGGTCCACTGCAACGAATCCAACGAGAAGGCCCGGGCCGCCTCCGAGGAATCGTTCGTCTGGTACCCCAAGTACGGTGGGGGGCTGATCGCCTCGGTGGCCGACTACCTGGCCGAGCTGGAGGTGGCCGAGCTCGGCTCCTACCAGTACACCGGCGATGCCGCCAAGAACCGTGACGAGGGCCTGATGGGTCTCCTCACGATGGATTACATCTGGGACTCGGGGGCTGCGGTGGTGGGCGACCCCGACCGGTGCATCGAGGTCGCCAAACGCTACGAGGCGGTGGGCTGCGACCTGCTGTTCTGCCTGCTCAACCCGTACAAGATGGCCCACGAGGATGTGATGACGTCCATCGAGCTCATGGGCAAGCACGTGATCCCCGAGTTCCGGAAGAACTGAAGGGATGGGCAAGCACGTGATACCCGAGTTCCGGAAGAACTGAAGGGATGGGCAAGCACGTGATACCCGGGCTGGCCAAGAACTAAAGGGGTAGAAGGCACGACCATGGCGCTTTTGAACATCCGTTACGACTTCAGGTGCCCCGACATCTGCCCGGTGCCGGTGGACGAGCTGTACCACGCCGCCATCGAGCAGGTGGAGTGGGCGGAGCGATTGGGCTTCGTTTCAGTGACGCTGTCCGAGCACCACGGATCGGACGATGGTTACCTGCCGTCGCTGGTGGCGTTGGCGTCGGCCATCGCCGCTCGCACCGAGAACATCCACATCATGCTGGCCGCGCTGATCGCCCCCATGCACGACCCGCTGCGAGTGGCCGAGGACCTGGCCGTGCTGGATCGCATCAGCAAGGGCCGCATCAGCGTGGTGGTGGCCGCCGGCTACGTGCCATCGGAGTTCGACATGTTCGGCCGGCGGATGCGGGATCGGGTGGCCCTCACCGAGGAGATGGTGGAAACCCTCAAGGCCGCTTGGACCGGCGAAGCGTTCGAGTTCCGGGGTCGCAGGGTGCGGGTCACCCCCACCCCCTACCAGAAACCCCGACCCATGATCTGGCTGGGGGGCAGCGGCGAGAAGGCGGCCCGCCGGGCGGCCCGAATCGCCGACGGGTTCCTGCCCACCATGCCCGAGTTCTGGGATCACTACCGCGACGAGGTGATCAAACAGGGCCGGCCCGATCCCGGACCGGCCACCTCCGGCGGGGTCGGATACCTGCACATCACCCACGATCCCAACACCACCTGGGCCAAGGTCGCCCCCCACGCCCTGCACGAGATGAACGCCTACGGGCGGTGGGCCGCCGAATCGGGGGCTGCCACGGGCTATGAACCGGTGAGCGACGCCGATGCGCTGCGGGCCATGGGTATGCACCAGTTGCTCACCCCGGCCGAGGCCATCGAGATGATCAGGGGGATGGGCGAGATGGAAGCGGTGATGTTCCACCCCCTAATGGGTGGCCTCGACCCCGCCCTGGCCTGGGAAAACCTCCGCCTGTTCGAATCCGAGGTGCTCCCCCACCTCTGAAGCAGGCTACGCCGTGCAAAAGATTTGTACTACTTCGTAGTCAGATGTAGTGTAGTTTTACTACTCGCAGGTGGGAAAGAAATGGACACCAAGGGGTGAAAGATGTCCCGTCCCACATCATTTCGCTTGAACCATGAACTCTTGGAGCGCCTTGATGCCGAGAGCCAGGCCGTGTCCGTATCAACTACTTCACTGGTAAGCACGCTGCTCGACGAGGGGCTAAAAACCCGCCAGTTTCCCGACGTAGTTTACCGGCCCGGGCCCACAGGTAGGCGAGCCACGCTGGTGGGTGGGCCCGATGTCTGGGAAGTGATCCGTGATTTGCGACAGTGGCCCGGCAAGGGCATGGCCCGCATTGACAGCCTCGCAAAAGAACTCGAATTGCCGGTCTCCCTGGTACAAGTGGCAGCAGATTTCTATTGCACCTTCCCAGAGGAAATCGACGCTCGAATCAAAGCGGACGAGCAGGCCGCTGAGCAGATCCGTCACCGGATTGAACAACGCGAGACCTTGCTGTCGCATTGAGGTGGCTGATTGACAAACCGACTATTCCCGAAAGGGTACATTGGGCCACAACCTTGCCCGCCGCCTGCATCAGTGGGCCGTTCAAAATCCCGACCCCTACCCCGGACTCCACTGGCCCTGAGGACTGGAAACTGCAAACCATGTACGTGGGGAACTACCGGCCTTCGGGGGGAACCTGGTAGCGGGTGATGTAGTCACCGAATTCCTGGCTCACCGCATCGGGGTTCAGCCCGAATTGGTCCAGCGTGTAGCGGTGACGGCCGTAGCGATCCTGAGGGTTCTCCAGCATCCATGCAGCCATCCGCCGCCGCCCCAGATCGCTCAACTCCATGTCGAAATGCTGATACATGCGCTCCACCGAACCCACCGGGTCGTCCATCAACTCGGCGTACTGCAAGTCGAACACAGTGTCGTTTGATGACAGCCGCTGCCGGAACTCGGTGTCGTTTGATTCCCTCCGCTGCCGGAACTCGGTGTCGTTTGATTCCCTCCGCTGCCGAAACTCGGTGCCCACTGTCACCGCGTGCAAGCACTTGTCCTTCCAGTTGCGACCCACCGAGAAGAAGTCCACCTTTTCGGTGTTGGTGGCATGAAGCGTTGAGTTGAGGCTGGCCACCGAGCCGACCACCTTGAGCGGATCCCGGTGGGTCCACACCACCCGAGCATCGGGGTAAACGGCATGGAGCGCATCCAGGTGCCAAAGATGCCCCGGTGTCTTCAGCGCCCACCGCTCGGTGGGAATGGTGGATTGCAACACCTGCAAGCACAGCCGGTGAAATTCGTAGGCCGGAACCATGTCGCAGCTCTCGAACCAGGTGCCGTAAGAAGTGAATGTGCCCTGGGTCTCGAAATGGACGGATTTGAACTCACCGCCCAGAAGAGACACACACTCGGTGGGCAAGGTGGCAGCCATCGGATGCATGGCCTGCACGCTGGGCGCCAGCTTCGCCAACCGGCCCGAACCCTTGACAGAGGCGGCAATGCGAGGATCCTCCCGATGATTCGACAGGGTGGGCGGTGGGGCCACCGCGCCGGCCTCCCAAGCCAGAACCGACCGGTTCTGCGGGTCGAGGTCCAAAAGGTTGCTGAGCAAGGTGGTGCCGGTGCGGGGCATACCGGTAACAACAATTGGGGCCTCAATCTTCTCCTGGGCCACTTGCGGGTGCTTTGAGGCCCAATCCAGCACCCGCAACCGCATCTCCAGCGTGGATTGAATAATGCCACCCAGAATCAGCCGGCCCAGTTGGCTCAAGTTGCCCTCGGAATTGATCGAATCCACCAGAATTTCGAACCCCTCCCGCCAACTGCTGTGACCGAAATCCTCCAGCCCGGCCGACTCCTGAGCTTTTTGCACCAGGGTGTCGGTGCTCAGTTGCCCGTAGCGGGGTCGTATGCGGCGAGCAGCATGGCCATAGCCATTGAGCGCCCGCACCAGCACCGGAAACGACGGGCCATCGGTGGCACGAACCTCCAACCCGCTATTGCTCATCACAACACGCTCTCAGATTGTGCCCGCTATTGCTCATCACAACACGCCCTCAGATTTTGCCCGCGGCCAGGGCGTCGCCGATACGCAGCAGTTGGGCGGTGGCTCCACCCAGGGCCAGCTCCAGGTGCTTGGCCCACACGTAGTAGCGCCACAGCGGGTAGTCACGATCCACCCCCATCCCGCCGTGAAGATGCTGGGCGGCATCGGCCACCCGCCGACCCCCATCGGCCACCCAGTACTTGGCCACCGCCACTTCGGTGGCCGCCTCCAACCCCTGGTCGAGCCGACAGCATGCTTGCAGGGTGGTGAGCCGGATCGCCTCGGTGTCTATGTAGGCATCACCCACCCGCTGACCAACCGCCTGGAAAGTGGCGATGGGACGGCCGAACTGCTCCCGCTCGCTGGTGTAGGCCGCAGTCAGCCGCAGAGCCTCACCAACCACCCCCACCGCCACCGCGCACAGCGCGGTAACGCATCTCTGCGCCAGCCAGTCCACCGGCTCGGAACCCTCACCCAACCTCTGGGCGGGCGCATCGACCAGCACCACCCTGCCCTCGACGAGCCCCGATGTGGTCTGCTGGGGTACCACCTCGACCGAGGAGGCGGAGCTGTCCACCAGAAACAGGCCGGCACCATCCCCCACCGATGCGGGAACCAGAAAGTAGCCGGCCCGGTCGGCAAACGGAACCATCTGCTTGGTGCCATTCACCAGCCAGGCCCCGCCACTGGCCTCGGCGGCCGCAGTAGCCGGATCGGCGGGGTCACGGCCCGGTTCCACCAGAGCGGGCGATACCAGCACCGACCCGCCGGCCATTTCCGCCAGCAAAGCATTCTGGGGGTCGAACTCGGCCACCGCCATCGCCGCCACCGGGGCCAGAAACGGCACCCTGGCGGTGGTCCGGCCGATCTCCTCCAGCACCAGGCAGGCAGCCAGAAACCCCAGACCACCCCCGCCGCAGCTCTCGGGCAACGAGACTCCGGCCAACCCGGCTTCGCTCAGCGCCCTCCAGGTTTGATCATCTTGAGCAACCCCATCGGCCTCAAGCTGCTTGTGCCGCTCCGGGGTGGACAGGTCACCCAGGATCCGGCGGCTCAGATCGGCAACCGCCTGCTCCTGCTCCGGCACGGAGAAATCCACCAGACCAGTGTGTCATCCCCCATTTTCCGGTGGCTACTTACGACGATCCCACCGATTCGTGGTGCGAACATTGTAGATAATTTGTATACGCCAGGCTAATGTCAGCGGCATGAACACGACAACCATTCGCGTGGACCGCGACACTCATGCCCGCCTGCTAGAGATGAGCACCGACGCGGGCGATAGCCTCACCGAGACCGTTCGCCAGGCCGCCGAAGCCCTCAGGCGCATACGGTTCGGCCTTCGAGTGCAAGAAGAGTTCACCGCCCTGCGGAATGATCCCGAAGCTTGGGCCGGCTACCACACCGAAGCGGAGTCGTCCCATGTGACCGATGGCCTCGATTGACGAATTGTGGCTCGTTGACTTCGGCAAACCGTATGCGGGTGAGCCCGCCACAAAGCGGCCCGCCCTTGTCCTCGGCCCACCCGAGTTCTTCGGCGCGAGCTTTCCTGTCGCTTTCGTGGTGCCCCTCACCACAACCTTCCGTGAGCTGTCGCTACACGTGGAGGTCCCCGCCACTGCTCAAACCGGTCTACGACACACCAGCTACATCCAATGCGAACTTCTCCGCTCCATCAGCAAACAGCGCCTCCTGCACAGGCTGGGAACCGTGGACTCCAATACCAGTTCTGAGGTGTCCTCAATCGTGAGAACCCTGCTCAACCACTGACAGCGCTGATCAAACAACCGAGCACCGGTGCCCGGCTAGATGCGGGATCGGTGACCTCCGCTGTGACCTCGGCTGTGTGCGTGGCTGGGCTGGGCTGGGCTGGGCTGCGTAAGGCGGCTAGATGCGGGATCGGTGACCTCCGCTGTGACCTCGGGGCAGAACGCATCTTGCCTTGGCCCGGGGCATCTCGGCATTGCACCTCTGGCGGCGGGCTGCCTGCGGGGAAAGACCGGTGGCGCGAATCTCGTACTCAGCCTCGCGAGCGGCGACAGCCACCACAGCCTCGGTTGTCAGCACGCCCGCTTGAGCGATGGTCGCCCTGCTGGTTCTGCGGACATGGCCAACGGCAGCAAGACGCCGTTCCGAACGGGCCAGGCTCCGGTTCGAGCGTCCTTGCAACCGCTTGGCGATCTCGGCGGGGATGGCCTCGCCGCCACACGCTGCGAGCGCCGCCAAGTAAGACTGGTCGGTCTCGCTGAGGTCGTGCCACATGGGAACGACGATCTTCTCGGCGATGTCGGCATCGGCTCGCTGCACGGCCATGGATGCCGAGTCCTTGTCGATCTCGGTGTCCGGGGCACCAGACAGTGTCCAGGCATGATGTCCAATACTCTGGAGGCGGTACGGCAGGCTGTCGGCGGCCGCTGAGGCCATCAGATCCAGGGCATCGTTGTGGATGACTCCCCCAGCCTCCTTGACCGTTAGCCGAAGGCATCGCCAAGCATCAGCGAAGGCGATGGGCGGCATCGGGTTCCTGAGACACCGGTGGAAGAAGGTCATCTTCTTGTCCTCCAGCACTGTGTAGGACATTTCGGACAGCCCGGCGCCGACGAGGGCCAATGGAAGTGAGCGCACCTTGGTGATGGATTGGATATCCGCCGCCAGGTGCCGCAGCTCGTCGCGGTCTCCCGCGTGCATCTCGTCGACGCGCTCACACTGTACCAGTGTGCTCGCACTATGTGTCCGCACTACGCATTACATGTCCGCACTACGCACTATGTGTCCGCACTACGCATTACATGTCCGCACTACGCACTATGTGTCCGCACTACGCACTATGTGTCCGCACTAGAGCGGGTCCGAAGCTGAGGGCAACCCATGCACAGGCTGGGAACCGTGGACTCCAATACCAGTTCTGAGGTGTCCTCAATCGTGAGAACCCTGCTCAACCACTGACAGCGCTGGTCAGCACGCGCTCGGGGTTTGGGTTACTCGGCGGGTTTGGGGGGCACCGGGGGTGTCGACTGTAGTCCGTCGTTGGCACCCCAGCATACGATGATCTTGTCGGTACGCACTGCGCATGTATGCCTCGAACCTGCCGACACCATGGTGAACTCGCCTTCCGGCTCGACCGTCTGGTCGTGCTGGAAGCGCGGATGCGTGCTCTTGCCACCCCAGCATTCGACGCTACCGTCGGTACGCAGCCCACACGAATGAGATTCGCCGGCAGAGATAGCGGTGAATGCGCCGTCCGGGGGATCAAGATTGCCGAACGCGCTGCCTACGTACTGATGTTGTGCCCAGCAGGCAACGGTGCCGTCAACGCGTAGCCCGCAAGCATGATCCCAGCCAGCCGACACAGCGGTGAACTGTCCGGCGGGAGACTTCACGGCAAAATCTCCCCAGCAGGTGATCCTGCCATTCGTGCCCACCGCGCACGAGAAGTCGTCCCCGGCAGACACCGCCGTAAACTTGCCTGACGGCTTATCCTGCTCACCGCCGAAGCGGCTGCCCCAACACGCGATGGTGCCGCTCGGGCGCAACCCGCACACATGAGTCATGCCAGCAGCAATTGCCTTGAACTGGCCAGCCGGCTCATCCTCGATGCCGTACTGGTTGGTACCCCAGCATGTGACCGTGCCGTCGCTGCGCAACCCGCACGAATACTCATACGCGGAATCCACTGCCGTGAAATTGCCGGTCGGGATGTTGCTGATCTGGCCCTTGTAGTCGGAACCCCAGCAGGCAATGGAGCCGTCGGTGCGCAACCCGCACGAATGAAGATAACCGGCCGATGTTGCAGTAAAGCGATTCTCCGGAGGGTCATCGGGCTCGCTTCCAGGTGGGCGCGCCTTCCCCGCAGTGTTGTTGCCCCAGCAATCTATGCTGCCGTCAGTGCGCAACCCGCACGAATGCGATCCGCCGGTTACGACAGCAGTAAATGGACCTGAGCGGGAATCCGATACGCCATGAACTTCGCTCCCCCAGCACTCGATGTCGCCGTCAGATCTCACACCGCACGCATGAGACACACCGGCGGCAACGGCGGTGAACGTGCCTGAAGGAGCCTCCTCAACCCGACCTTTTGAGTGCTGCTGCCCGTTGTCTCCCCAGCACGCAATGGTGCCGCTAGCGCGTAACCCGCAGGCATACGAGTCACTTGCTGATACCGCTGTGAACTGGCCGGCAGGCGGATCGGTCACCTCCAAATAAGGGCTTCCTCCCCAGCACACGACAGTGTTGTTGGGTCGTAACCCGCACGAGTACAGGTGACCAGCGGAAACGGCGGTGAACGTGCCTGAAGGCGGACTCAACAGTCCGTATTTGTCGATTCCCCAACACGTGATGCCACCATCGGCGCGCAACCCACACGAGTGGCTGATGCCAGCGGAAACGGCGGTGAACGTGCCTGAAGGTGCATTCGTCTCGCCGTATTTGTTGCTTCCCCAACAGACGACAGCACCGCTGGTGCGCAACGCGCATGTGTGGGACCCGCTAGCAGATATTGCCGTAAATGTGCCTGAAGGCGCATCCAAGCCGGCAACTTCCCAGCTCTGCGACTGCTCCGACCAATAGGAGACGCTCCTGGAGCCCCAGCAGGTGATGGTGCCGTCCATGAGCAACCCGCACGTATGGTCCGACCCGGCCGCCACCGACACGTACTTGGCGGGTTCCTTGGCGGGTTCCGGGTCTTTGGTGCTGGCACCGTAGGCCTCGGTGTCGTCGTTGCGGATGGTGCCGGTGGCCTCGAGCGAGTCTTGGCCGCCGTCGAGCACAACCCGACCGTCTGAGGTTCGCAGGCTCTTGAGTCGCAGGATCAGCGTCTCGTCCGGTTCCGCCGTGGTGTCACCGATCACCTGGACGGTGACGGTCTGGGTGAGCTGAGCCCCTGCTGCGCCGGCCGGAAATACGACGCTCTGCTTGGCGAAGCCGATGTAGTCGCGGTCCGGGCTGTTCTTGGAGCGCGTCGCAGTAGCCTGACCTTTGGGTGACACCGCGGATGCCAACACCGACACGTCATGGCTCGGCGAACCGCTCAGCGAAACCGTGAACGTGAGGCTCGCACGGTCGCTATCGCCCTCATCAACACCCGCGTCAGCCACCGACACCGTCAACACCGCAGGCACCGGGGTCGCAGTCGGCGCGGGGGTAGGGGTGGGAGTCGGCGCGGGGGTCGCGGCGGGGGTGGGAGTCGGCGCGGGAGTCGCGGCGGGGGTGGGAGTCGGCGCGGGGGTAGGGGTGGGTGTCGGAGTCGCAGTCACCGAACCGGTACTTGTGCCGCCTTGAGCCTGACCCTGGGGCTCGCCCATACGCTGCGCCTGCTCGGCAGCGGTCTTGAACTTGACCTTCGCGTCGGCACCCCACCGATTGCATTCCTTCGAATACGCGTACACCTGCGCCTTGTACTTGCCGCCGGCGGGCAGGTCCAGCTCCAGGGCGCTGCCCGGATACGCCACGCCGCGCTGCGCGACCGTGTCCCCCGAACGGTCATACACGTACACCTCATAGCTCGACGTAGCACAGCCCGAACCCTTGCGCGGCTCAGCACCGCGCTTCCACGACAGCGACACACCCCCCTCGCGGGCCACGGCGTCCGGATCGACCGGCGCGTCCACCGAAACATTGGCAATGTCCGCAGCGCCCGCCGCCGGCACCACCACAGCCACTCCCGCCACCAGCAGCGACAACACCACCAAAACCAGATGTCCCCCAAACCGAGGCAACCCCCACCCAGAAGCAAACCGGTCAGCCATCACAAAACCACCTTTTCCAAAACGACCAGAACCCCAAAGCCCCAGCCAAAAACGAACAAACACGCCAAATAGTATCTATCACCCCCCCCCCCCCCCCGCCGCAAGTACTCCCCTCAAAACCCATCGCGACCACCAAGAGGCGATGGCGACCTCCCGACGGGCGGGCAGACCCGTTGACGGCTTCCCCGACCTGGTGGGTCTTCAGACCGGCAGGCGGTCGGGCTGGTGGCGTTCGGTTGTAATGGCCTCGAAGATGGACTCCAGAAGGCAGTTGTAGACGATCTCTTGGAACTCGGTGTCGCTGACGGTTCGGGTCACGAGCGCGTCGTTTCCGGCCATGCGCTCGATCAGCAGTCCTTTGAGCCTCGGGCGGATGCTGAGGCTGAACTTGTCGAACGGGTTGGCCAAGGCTGTGCGGCGGATGTCCTCGCTGTTGATGGCATCGTGCTGGATCTGCTGGAAGAACAGGCGCTCCGACTCGGTGAAGTTGGTGCCGAAGCGGTCGTTGAGACGCTCGATTATCTCCCACAGCGGAGCGGTCGGTTCCTCGGGGTTGCCGGTGCCTACCTCTGTGGGTGGCTTGACCGTGGTGTCGTCATCCTCGCCGAGGCTGATATGGCCCGACGAAACCAGCTCCAGCCGGTAGTACTCGAGCTCGATGTCGTCGGCCAGGTGCACAGCCTCGCGGTCAGGACGCAGGCGCGGTAGCAGCGCCTTGCCGAACGCGTAGAGGCGCTCGAGTTCGCCATCGGCGTAGGGGATGATCTGGCTCAAAAACGCATAGAGGCTCACATAGGCGCTGAGCCGGTCGCGGAACTCGCTCTGCCGGTCGTCGTCGAGCGCATCGAAGCGGTCACACGCAGGCTGAAGCGCAGCCTCGAGCTGGGCGTGGTCGCCGGGTCGCTGCTCGCGGGACGGGCGGTAGAAAACCCTGATGAACTCCTCGACCTCGCTGCGGTAGTAGACCCGAGCCATGTCGAGCTCGTGCCCGAGCCTGTCGAGCTGGTAGGGGTCGGAGCGATCCTGGAGTTGGGTCTGGTCGTAGTAGGGCTCGAAGGCGGCTCGAATGTCCTCAGGATCGTTGACGAAGTCCAGCACGAACGGTGGGGACTTGCCCGCAGCGATGCGGTTGAGCCTCGACAGCGTCTGCACGGCCTGCACGCCATCAAGCCGCTTGTCGACATACATCGCCTGCAACAGCGGCTGGTCGAAGCCCGTCTGATACTTCTCGGCCACGAGCAGGATCTGGTAGTCGGGCGAATCGAAGCGGCCCGCCAGCGCGGCCTCGCTGATCGTCTTGCCCGAAACGGTGTCGATGTTCATCGACGGCTCGGTGAACTCCTCGCCGGTGTCGGGATCGGTCACGGTGCCGCTGAACGCAACCAGGGGGTGGATGTCGGTGTAGCCGCGCTCGGTGATGTATCGCTGGAAGGCTTGCATGTAGCGCACTGCGTGCAACCGGGATGAGGTGACCACCATCGCCTTGGCCTTGCCGCCGATGCGGCGGCGGATCTGGTTGCGGAAGTGCTCGACGATCACCTCCGTCTTCTGGTCGAGGTTGTGCGGGTGCAGGTGCATGAACTTCACCAGCTCCCGGGATGTGCGCCGCTTGGGGAAGTCCTGGTCGCCCTCGGCCTGGCTCAGCAGCCTGAAGTAGGTGTTGTAGTCGGTGTAGTTGCCCAACACGTCGAGGATGAACTCCTCCTCGATGGCTTGGCGCATGCTGTAGACATGGAACGGCTCGGGCCGGCCCGAAGCACCAGGGGTGCCGAACAGCTCGATGGTCTTTGCCTTGGGCGTGGCCGTGAACGCGAAGAACGACAGGTTGGGCTGGGCGCGGCGTGATTCCACCACCGCGTTGAGGCTGTCCTCCCAGTCGCCGCCATCGGCACCGGCCTGGGCTCGGGCCGCTTGGGAGCGCGCTCCGAGCACCGCCTTCATCTCGCCGGCGCTCTCGCCGCTCTGGCTGGAGTGTGCCTCATCCACAATCACCGCGTAGTTCCGCTGAGCGATCCGCTCCCGCCACCGTTCGGCCTGCTGGGCCTGCGTTGCGGTAGGAGTATCGCCCTCCGAGACGGCCATCGCCAGCAGCCGCTGCATCACGAACGGGAACTTTTGCAGCGTGGTGATCACAATCTTGGTGCCATCCACCAGGGCCTCGGCGAGCTGGCCGGAATCCTGGTCGATGGCCTTGACCACACCCTGGGCGTGCTCGATCTGGTAGACCGCCTCCTGCAACTGCTGATCCAGCACCCGCCTGTCGGTGATCACCACCACGCAGTCGAAGACCTTCTCGTCCTCGGCGGTGTGCAGGCTCGACAAGCGGTGCGACAACCACGAGATGCTGTTGGTCTTGCCGCTACCCGCGGAATGCTGGATCAGGTAGTTGCGTCCGGGCCCGTCAGCGCGGGCGGTGTCGATGAGCTTGGTCACCGCGTCGAGCTGGTGATAGCGGGGGAACACGAGCGTCTTGCGGGTCTCGTTGCGTGCGCCCCCGTTGCGGTAGACCTTCTCGGTGCGGGTCTCAACAAAGATGTACGAGCCGACAATGTCCAGGAAGCGCTCACGCTGAAGCACTTCCTGCCAGAAGTAGCCGCTGCGGTACCCCGACGGATGGTGCGGGTTGCCGGCCCCGCAGCGGATTTCGCCCGGCGCGCTGCCCCGGTTGAACGGCAGGAACCGGGTTTTGTTCTTGGAAAGGCGCGTCGTCATGTGTACCTCGTCGCAATCAGCCGCGAAATGCACGAGGGCGCGCTTGGTGAACCGGAACAGCGGCGCATCGGGGTCGCGATCACGCCGGTACTGCTCCGCTGCGTTGCGCCAACTCTGACCGGTCATCGGGTTCTTGAGTTCGCAGGTCGCCACCGGCAGCCCGTTGAGCGCGAGCAACATATCCACCGTGTCACCCTTGCCCGGATGGCACTGCGCCTGGCGGGTGACGGTCAACTCGTTGCGCTCGAACCGTGCCATCGCATCGGGGTTCAAGCCGTGCGCAGGCCGGAAGTACGCCAGCCTCAGCGTCTTGCCCCAGAAACGGAACCCGTGACGCAACACCGCCAGGGTTCCCTTGGTGTCAAGCTCGCGCACCAACTGTTCCATCAGCGACTCAGCCAGGGTATCGCCATGAAACTGCACCAGCTCTGCCCACAACTCAGGCTGAGTAGCCTTGACGAAGGCAATCACGCGTTCGGGGAACAGCGCCCGCTCAACGTCCCACTCGGCCCGGTCGCCGGTCCGCCAGCCGCCCTCTGCCAGCATCGAGGTGACTGCCGACTCGAATGCGTGCTCCGTCCTCTGATCTGTCATCGGCTGATGCCTCTGGCCTCGGCCTTCACCTCTTCGCGAACATCGATCTTGCCGGTGACGGCTGCGGTCACCAGCGCAGTCCGGTACTCATGCAACCGCTCAATCGCCTCCTCAACCCGAGAGCAAAGCCGGTCGATCCGCTCAGTGCGCTTATCAAGAAACGCAGTAATAGCCCGCTGCTCCCCCACCGGCGGCACCGGAACATGGACACCACACACGAAATCCCAGCTTGCCCGTGGCATTTTCGCGCCATATGTAGATGAGTCAACTATGGACACAAACCCATCTGTAAGCAACAGATACAACAGGTACTCAGGCAAATGATCGACAGCCTCCAACACCAAGAACTCAGTCGAACACAGTCCGTCAAAGTCAGCAAGAAACGCCTTAGCGAGATACGGACGCAATTTCGCGAAAAGCACATCGCCATCCCTGAACGAGTTGCTCAGACTCTCCGATGCCCACCCATCATCAAGCGGCAAAAGGTGTCCCGTCCACGACGAAACATGCTCAAGCCCGACAAAGGGGACCCCCTGCGCCTCCTCGGGCTCAATCCGAACATCCGATCTTCTAACGGAATGGGCCAACCGCTTCACTTCCCAGTGCTCGGGGATGTCACCTAGCCAATCCACACCTGACGGCTTGAGAAATGGCGACGGATCAAGTCCAGCAGCACGAGCAGCCTGGGGCGGCAGACCGCGAGTCACCGCCCGAGTGATCAGAGCCGTGCGGTACTCCGCCAGCCGCTCCAACAGCAACCGCTTCTTCTCCACCAACACATCAACCTTACCCGTCTCTTGGTCAAGATATGCAGAAATAGCTCGCTGCTCTTCGAGAGGAGGTACTGCCAATTTCATCGCCGCATAGCGACCTGCACTAACATTTTGGATAGTAGCCTGAATTGCCGTCGCCTCTATCCATTGCCAATACACCTTAGATGCGGTGAAGTATTTCATAAAGGGGGCACATGCCAATTGTTTATCGAACCTCGCACGTATCAAGTAACTTGCATAGGCACATGGACCATACTCATCTCGATACAAGAAGGCCTTACCAACAGACCCGCTACCCGCTAGAAGCAAGTCACCTTCTCTCAATAGAAAGGGTGCCGCGATCTCTGTAGGCAAGGAACGGAACGTTTCTGGTTTCAAAAATCCCATTTCGTCAATATCCGTGATACGCACATAGCGAGGAAAACCAGGGTCATCAATTCTTGCCGCTTCACTAGCGCCATATTCGAGAGGCTCACTCAACAAATTACGAAGTTGGCACTCCTTCCAATGCTCAGGAACCTGGCCAAGCCACTCAACGCTGCTGTCGCGATAATTTGGGTATGGATACCTCATCACGTAATTTCCGCCAGTAGCCCGATTATCTCTTGCTCTAGCGCTTGCAAGTCGCGGTCTATCTCATCTAGTGGGCGCGGCGGTTCATATACGTAGAAGTGTCTGTTGAAGGGGATCTCGTAGCCGATCTTCGTCTTGGTGTGGTCTATCCAAGCATCGGGGGCATGGGGCAGAACTTCGCTCGCCATGTAATCCTCGATGTCTTGGTGAAGCGGCACGGTTTCGGTGTCGCGCAGTTCCGGATCGGGTTCTGGTTGGCCTGCCTGGTCGTAGCAAATATCGGCCTGCGGATCGCGTTCACCCAGCGCGGCAAGCACCGCTTTGCGTTCGGCTGCGGAGAGGCGTATTTCCGAGGCTCGGGCTTGCCGCTCCAGCTTGGCCAGGAAAATCTCGCGATTGTCGGTGACCTTTTCCTGTGCCAGTCGCTCCAGCAAGTCGCGGAGTTGCTGCTGGCGGAACCGGCCCTGGGCAACCTCGGAGTCGTGGACGGGACCGGGGCGCTTGCTGCTCTTGGCGAGCTTCTGAAATGCCTTTTCATCTTCGAGCCGGACGATGCGATCCGGGGCGGCGGCAAAGTTCAACCGTAGCGGGCGCTCAACGGTAATCCGGCGATAACCGAAATCGTTATTGTCGAAGATCTTGCTGACCACCCGGGGCCGGGTGCGGGGCTGATGGGTAACCGGATCTTCGTCGGTTAGGTCGCGGGTCTCGCCATCGGTGAAGTTGCCGTGGATCCGGGTGAGGTCATCGATCTGAGCCTGCGAAAGCTCGTTGCGCTTGTTGCCGAGGCTCTTGCGCATCTTGGTGAAGAATTGCCGCCCGTCGATGAGCTGAACCTTGCCGGCGCGGTGAGGTTCCTTGCGGTTCGTGAGAACCCAGATGTAGGTGGAGATCCCGGTGTTGTAGAAGAGCTGGTCTGGCAGCGCCACGATGGCCTCGAGCCAGTCGCTCTCGATGATCCAGCGCCTGATCTCGCTCTCTCCGCTTCCGGCACCACCGGTGAACAGCGGCGATCCGTTGAACACGATGGCAATGCGGCTGCCACCAGCACCCAGCCCCCCCCCCCCCCGCAGTGGAATCAACGGGTGTCATCTTGGAGAGCATATGTTGAAGAAACAGCAGCGCCCCATCGTTGATGCGCGGGGTACCCGCACCGAAACGGCCGTCCCAACCGAGGGTTCTGCGCTCGCTTTCAATGAAGCGCTTCTGCTGCTTCCACTCCACCCCGAAGGGCGGGTTGGCCAGCATGTAGTCAAAAGTCCAGGATTCGTGGCCGTCCTCGGTGAAGGAGTCGCCCAGGATGATCCCATCGGCATCATGGCCCTTGATCAACATGTCAGACTTACACACCGCCCACGCCTCGTCGTTGAAGTCCTGGCCGTACAGGTGTGGCCTTGAGTCCCGGTTGTGCTCGCGCAGGTAGTCCTCGGCCACCGACAGCATCCCACCCGTACCGCAGGCCGGATCATAGATCGTCTTGACCACGTGCCCCTTGCCCAGGTCGGGTTCTGGCGACAGCAGCAAGCTCACCATGAGCCGGATCACCTCGCGGGGTGTGAAGTGCTCCCCGGCCTCCTCATTGGCCTGCTCAGCACCGATGCGGATCAACTCCTCGAAGATGTAACCCATCTGCATGTTGTCCACACGGCCGGGCGACAGGTCCACCCCCGCGAACTCCTTGACGACCTGAAACAGCAGTTCCTTCTCGGCCATGCGCTCGATCTGGACCGCAAAGCCGAAACAGCGCATGATCTCACGGACGTTGTCCGAGAACGCCTCAATGTACGCAACAAGGTTCGCCGCGAGGTTGTCCGCATCGTCCAGCAACCGCCCGAAGTCCAGGCGCGATGTGTTGTAGAAGGTATATCCCGATGCCTGCTTCAACAGCGCGTCCCGGACGCTGCCGACCTGACCCTCAGATCCGGCATCAGCATCAAGCACCGCCTGCTTGGTAGGGGCAAGCACGCAATCGAAGCGCCGCAGCACCGTCAACGGCAAAATGACCTTTCGGTACTCGTTGCGCTTGTAAGGCCCACGCAACAGATTACAGATACCCCAGATGAAGTCGGTGATCTGACGGTGGGCGCTAACGTTCATAGGCTCCTTCGGGGGACACTTGTTAGGGGGGGCACTTGAGCGAAAACGTTAGCAGGCTTGGGGTCGAACGATGCTGTCACTGGTGTCCGGTAGACTGGTAGGTATGAGGTTTGAGGCTCTGACCAGGGATAACATCGGTTCGGGTGGGTCGGCTGCTGTGGCAGGTGGGTCCGGTTCGGGTTTGGGTGGGCAGGCCATCGCAGAAAATGGGCCTGGTTCGGGTGTGCATGTGGATGGGGTGGATGTTGCCGGGTTGAATGATGCTGGTTTGGATGCTCGGTTGCGGTTGATTGGTGATGCTCATAATCGTTTGGATGGGTTTTTGGTTGAGGCGGTGGCTGAGAAGAAGCGGCGTAGTAGTGCTTTTGACACTGCTGACACCCTGCGTAGGGGGTTGCGCCAGTCGGGGCGCAAGGCGCGTAGCGTGATCCGCGATGCTGAGCAGTTGGAAGCGTTACCTGCTGCTCGCGAAGCGTTGCTCGGTAGTCGTATCACTTCTGAGCACGCCCGTATTTTGGGGAACGCGGCTAAGGCCGGGCCGATGGATGAACAGGAGATGGTGGCTGCTGCGGAAACTCAAACTCCTGAGCAGCTTCGCCGCACGGTGCGCGAACACCAAGACGAACTATCCGACGATGACGGTTCCAAGCGTCTTGAGCGTCAGCAAAAAGCTCGCACCGCGTCTTTCACCGAACAAGACGATGGCATGTGGTGCCTACATGCCCTTTTCGACCCCATCACCGGGCAACGCATCCGAGCCGCTTTGAATCATAAGACCGATATGGCTTGGTATGCCAGCAACGGTCGTGAACGCCAGACGGCCCGTCACCGGCGAGCTGATGCCATCGCTGAGCTGTTGACCCGCAACATCCAAAACACCGGCGGCGACGGTGGGGCTGTTGAGTGTTCCCAGCCGACCAGTTTGTTGATCCTGGCTGATTACGATGTGGTCGATCAAAAACTCGGTAGGCCCCGCCTCTCCGATGGCACCCCGCTACCTGCCGAGGAGTTCCGCAAGCTGGCTTGCGACGCCGAGATACTCACCGGCATCTTCAACAGTGACCTCCAGTGCTTGTCGCTGGGTCGCCAGCGCCATCCCAGCCCCCAGCTCAAAGCCACCCTCATAGCCCGCGACCAGGGGTGCATCGGGTGTGCCAAACAACCCGAATGGTGCGTCAGCCACCACATCAAACACTGGGACCACGGCGGGCCCACCCAGGCTGACAACCTCGTAACCATCTGCCAGGACTGCCACCACAAAGTCCACCACCGCGACTGGACAGTCGAAAAACACCCCGACACCCGCCGCTACTACCTACGACCACCCTGGCAACAACCCCCCAAACCCACCACCAAAAACAAACCCCACAAACACGATCGCTTACTGCTACGACCAATCCTACGCAACCCTCCAACACCAACCCAAAAATGCTGAACCAAACCACCAGCCCACCCAAACAAGCAAGCGGGAACCAAACAGGCCAAAAAATAGACGGGCGAAACTAGCCTGCGGGCACAAACCCAGCAATCTAGGAGGCGGCTGAAATAGGCCGAGACGATTGGGGGCTGGCGTTCATCGGTTTACAACCCCTGAAGTTGATTAACATCAAAGCACAAAGTGTGCCCCCATATTTCTCAGCATCTGGAACGGATCTATGCAGGATATTTGGGGCTTATATATGTGACTAGCCAAACTACATCTGGCCTGGGATTTTTTTGACTGGTTAGAGAGAAAAGCCCTGGTCAAAACAGATGTGGTTAGCTTTGTATATAATTTCCGCATTAGACGCTATCCTCCAAATCGGTTGTGTCCACAGCGTCGGGTGGCATGATGAGCACGGCTCGGAGCGTATCCGCTAGTTCTTCCTCTGTGGGATAGTCAGGCTGCATTCGCTTGGACCCCCTCGGCGGTTAGACGGTCATAGGTTAGTAGTTTGTCCTCCATCATGGAGAACGCATCCGCCATTTGCTGAATCGTGTTCTTGGGACGCTCGTTGTGCCTGTGCTGGAACTCAGCGATGTAGCGGTGGAGATGTTCAGGCGATATGTGGTGGTAGGTGCCCTGATAGCCGCGCTTGAGCAACGCCCAAAAGGATTCCAGCCCATTCGTGTGGGCCATCCCATCAACCCAGCGACCTGTCGAATGCGTAACGGCGTGGTGCTTGTACCCGGCCCTGTTCAACGGCAGGTAGCCGGGGGCCTCGTCGGTGAACACCACAGATTCCCTCTCAGTGTGGTCGGTGACCACGGCGGTCAAGGTAGCAGCTTTGGTGTCAGCCACCACACCGGCAGCAACTCGACCCGTTGTCCGCTCCCTCACACCGGCGACGATAGCCTTCCCCGATGGGCCGCCTGCTGCTTTCATCCGTTTGTGCTGGTGCTTGTTGCGCTCCAGCCCGCCCACATAGGTCTCATCGGCCTCCACCGGGCCGACAAACAGGAAATCGTCAACCTTCATCCCCTCACGAATCCGGTGCGCCAAATGCCACGCCGTTTTCTGCGTCACCCCAAGATCACGATGCAACTTCATACTAGACACACCTTTCAACCCGGTGTTGAACAAATACACGGCTAACAACCATGTCTGGCAGGAGAGCTTTGAGTCGGCCATCACCGTGCCGGTCTTCACTGAGAAATGCTTACGGCAGTCCTTACACCGAAAGGGCATCGGCTGGCGGGTTCTTATACGACTGATCCGTTCACTTTGGCATCGTGGACAGGCCACACCGTTCGGCCACCGCGCCGCTTCTATAAAAGCTTCTGCACTTTGATCGTCGGGAAAGAGTCGAAAAAATTGAGGCAAGGAAATGCCTTTCCTGCCCGACCGTCCCGGCCCTTTACCCGAGGATTTATTATTCTCCATATTTACTATTATACCAACACAAGCGACACTTTCTCTGTGGCCCAATTCCCCAGGTCAACAGTAGTTTGGCTAGTCACATATATAAGCCCCGGATATTTTGTGGGCCATCGCAGCGTCTGGAATCTTGATTTTCTTGCGGCTCTGGCCTGGACGTTCATGAGTGACCACTGTATGTCCACCTGCGAGCGCATGCCCGACCAGGAACGAGTCAGCTTTGGAAGCGAACTTATTTTTGGCTGCCATATCATAGTTCTGCGACTTCTGCGCCCACTGATTGACTGAGCGAACCCCCAGTAGTTCCCTTGAAGAGGTAATGATAAAGAGACGTTTGTGTGCTTCTACCCAGTCAGACAAATTGTCTTTACCCGTCATCAACTCTTTGTAGACAGCATCAACGCTGTAAACAACACCTGCTGCATTAGTAATCTTAAGCCAGTCCCAAAATGCCGGACAGAAGTCAAGTCCATAGTGGTCGTTCTTTGCTCGAATGAACACATCCGTGTCAAGTAGATATGCCACTACAAAACTCCCAGTTTCTTGCCAAGGCTATGGAGTGTAGATGTCTTCCTTACCTCAAGCAAATAAAAGGCCTCGGTGTATAGTGTTCGGCCTTCAAGCGTGCTAGCAATCAATTCACGGGCAAAACGTTTGCTGACCTGCACTGGCTTAGTATTGTGATAATTACCACCCAAACTTTGCTTCGATGGGCTCTGAGCTATTCGCCGACGCTCGTACTCAAGTTCAGACATGAACTCTTCCCACGTCATTACTCCGATTTCGCGTATGCGGCCAAGAATAACCTGTGTGGATACGCGGAAATGCTTTGCTAGCGGCTGGAGCTGCTCGCGTATGTCAACCTGTCTCTTGTAGACTGCGGCGAATTCATCCATGGGAACCAAAAATTCGGCGGCAACTTGATTGCACCAGCGCTCAACGCCAAAGTTTCGCGTCGATTCCGGATCCATATCGGATAGTGCAGAAGAGCCGAGCCAAATATGTGCTAGTTCATGGGCGAGCGTAAAAATCTGTGCGGTCTTAGAATCGGCACTGTTTACAAAGACAAGTGGGGCATACGGATCCGAAAGAGCGAAACCTCGAAACATCTCGGGATCAAGCTTTCGGTGGGTGTTCGATCCGACAATGCCGCTGATCATGACCAGTACGCCAATGGCCTCAGCGTTATCACGGAGGAGCGCAAGCGCGGCGCTCCAACTACTAAGTCTCTTGCGGGAGTCCCTTCCCCAGTTCAGAAGTTCCCTCATCTCGTCAGCGACCTGCTTAGGTGGAGTCGCGATCGTGGCGCTTCCAACGAAGGCCAGAGGGGACTCGTCATTCAGAATTTGGTTTTCTCGATACCATTCTTGGCGAGACTGGCAGCGATACAGCGTGTCCAGGAGGTTCGCGGACACCATTTGGGAAATGGGTCGATCACCAATGGTACGAAAATCAGAGATGGGCAAGGTCTCGTCAGGTGGCTCCTCCAGAAAGAAGTAGCCGATCGGAGTGTATGTCCTACGTGCGAAGTCGTTGAGTTGCTTGAATGTTGGTGCCGGATCGCCCGCCAGCCATTTGTCATACTGAGGAAACCGCGCCGTCCAGGTCGCCTCGTCGATGCCGGACCGTTCGCGTGCCCACCTCAAAAGTTGCGGCGGCACATCGACCCGGAATGTCACACCAGCCAGTATCGCACGGTCACCAACCCGATGAGGCCACGTAATCCGATGACCACTTCCGGGCGGGTGGGGCTCGGATGGGGCAACAAGGGGAGCCCAAGGGAACTAGCCTGCGGGCACTAGCCCGGCAATCGAGGAGGCGAATCAAATGGGTAGAGACGGCTACGCCCGCTACGCCAAGCACTGGTCGGCCCCCGACTACACGGTGGACGGTGAGGGCAAGATCGTGGGGGGCTACGTTCCCGAAGGGCCCAACAACTGGGGGCGGTGGGGCGAGCACGACCAGCTCGGCACCCAGAACCTCATCAATCCCGAACAGCGAATCCGGGCCGCCTCCCTGGTGCGATCCGGCAGGGTTTTCTCGCTGGCCCTGCCCATCGATGCCGGCGGCCCTCGTTTTCACACCCGCCCGGCACCGCTGCACTGGTTCTTGATGGCAGGCTCCGACCAGGTGGTGGGCTCCCCCTACAACCAAGACGACCCCGACTTCCAATGGAACGACGACATGCTCCAGATGCCCCTCCAGGGCTCCACCCAGTGGGACGGCTTCGGCCACGTCATGTATCGGGACACGATGTACAACGGCTACTGGGCGGGCAACATCACAGCATACGGCGGGGCTTCGGTGCTGGGGATCGAGAACCATCGGGAGAGCTTCGTGGGTCGGGGAGTGCTGCTCGACCTGCCCCGCAGCGAAGGGCTGGATGAGCTTGCGCCGGCCACGGTTATCGACTCGGAGATGCTGGATCGCTGCATCCGCTCGCAGGGCACCTCGGTGGAATCCGGTGACATTGCACTGATCCGCACCGGCTACCTGGCCCGGTGGGATCCGAACTTCACCCCCGGCCAGCAAGAGGCGTACTTCGGCGGTTCACCGGGATTGGGAGTGGATGCGCTCACCTGGTGCGACCGCAATGACGTGTCCGCAGTGGCCGCCGACACCATCGGTGTCGAGGTGCTGGTGCCCGAGGACCCCGAGGCTCGCCGTTACCCCGTCCATTGCGGTGCATTGGTGGACAGGGGTTTGCCTCTGGGGGAGTTCTGGGTGCTCGACGAGCTGGCGGCCGACTGCGCCGACGATGGTCGCTACGAGTTCATGCTGGTAGCCCCGCCGCTCAACATCCCCGGTGCTGTGGGATCACCCATCAACCCCATAGCCATCAAGTAGCCCCATGCGATCTTTTCTGATCGCAATCGGGCTGCTGGCCGCGATCGCTCTGCTGACGACCTGTGGCCGCGGCGCGCCGACCACCACCGAAACCGCGACACCAACCACAACCGAACCACCGGCAACACCAACCATTACAACCACAACCGAACCGGCAACACCAACCATTACAACCACAACCGAACCACCGGCAACCGAGCCCAGCGTCCAACCTCTACCCACCGAGTCCACCGCCGATCAGTTGCCCACTGCCTCCACTCCCGAAGCCACTGCCTCCACTCCCGAAGCCACCACCGCCACTCCCGAACCCACCCCCACACCGCAAGCCTCCACCCCCGAACCCACCCCCACACCGCAAGCCTCCACCCCCGAACCCACCCCCACACCGCAAGCCTCCACCCCCGAACCCACCCCCACTAAACCCGAACCACCAACACAAGAACCCACCACACAACCAACCCCAAAACCAACACCCGAACCCACCCCCACCATTTCGCCAACACCAGAGCCATCCTGGTCGGGAGAGTTGGCTTGGCGGGTTATCGCCACCTACCCCCACGACACCACGGCGTTCACCCAGGGGCTTTTGTGGCACGACGGTCTGGTGTACGAGAGCACCGGCCTGCGGGGGCAGTCGGTGCTGCGCACAGTGGACTTGTCCACCGGGCGAGTTCTGCGAGAGACGGCTGGCGATCCTCAGTACTTCGGTGAAGGTTTGGCCCTCGTGGACGACCGGCTCGTCTGGCTCACCTGGCAGGCGGGCGTTGCCGGGGTTTATGACCGGGACACGCTGGATCCCGAGGGCGGCTTCACCTACGCCGGTGAGGGCTGGGGTTTGTGCCACGACGGTACCCGGCTGGTGATGAGCAACGGATCGAGCACGCTCACCTTCCGGCATCCCGAAACGTTCGAGGTGCTGGGTTCGGTCCGGGTGACCGATGCCGATGGGCAGCCGGTGGATCGGCTCAACGAGTTGGAGTGTGTGGGCGACTACGTGTGGGCCAACGTCTGGCTAACCGACCTAATCGTGGTTATCGATCCCGGCAGCGGCACGGTCGCCGCCGAGGCTGACATGTCAGCCATAATCAACCCCCACCCGGCCGGCACCGACAACAACGACGTGCTGAACGGCATCGCCTACCGACCCGACACCGCCACGTTCCTGATAACCGGCAAGCGCTGGCCCACCATGTTCGAGGTCGGCTTTGAAACCCAGCGCTGAGCAAACACTGGTTGCGGGAGTGGATGCAGCCATCACCCGCGGGATGGGCCAGTCCCCCGGCGAGTGCGCTGAGCAAACAAAACACAGCTCATGGGAGCGAACGCAGCCCGGGGTGGGTAGGTCAGCCGCTGGTGGATGTTCTGGTTGCCCGCTTCCGAGCATGCAGTGCCACGCAACATGTCATACGTAGTATTATACTTGTATGACAATGCTCAGCTTCCGAGTCGATCCCGCAGAAGCCGAAAGAATCCAGAAGGTGGCGGAGTCTCTAGGGATAGCCCTTTCGCAGATGATCCGTGAGGCGCTGCGTCGTTACGCCGACGCAATCGAGGCTGAACATGATGCTGAGGTGTACCGGGCGATGCCCCTCGCTGCCGAAGAGCTTTGCCTGGCCGCCGGGCAGCATTGGGAGCCTGCGGAGGACTGGTCGGATTGGGCCGATGCAGCGGGGTGATATCTGGTTCGCAAGCTCCCCGGGAGGCGACCGGCCGGTGTTGGTGCTCACCCGCGATCCCGTTGCCGACCGCATCGGGGCGGTGGTGGTTGCCGCGCTCACTCGAACCGTTAGGGGGGTAACCTCCGAACTCGCCTTGACCGTGGGCGACGGCGTACCCACCGATTGCGTCGTCAACTTCGACACCATTTACACCCTGCCTCGAGAGGCGTTTCGCCGGCGGATTGCCCAACTCGAACCCACCCGCATGGAACAAGCCTGCCGAGTCCTCAAATCCGCCACTGGCTGCTAGTTGAAAAATAAGCAATTTGAAACCCAGCGCTGAGCAAACACTGGTTGCGGGAGTGGATGCAGCCCGGGGTGGGTGGGTCATGGCCATAACCGGCATCGGTGCGGACTCACCGGTGGCGTTCTCGGTGAAGACATCGTTTGCCGGGGTGTGGGCCGAAGCCCGAGCCCTGGAGCTGGTGGTTCTGGGGGTGGACATGCCCATCGGACTACCCGCCACCGAACTACGGCAATCCGACATGGAGGCCCGCGATCTGCTCGGTCCCCGGCGGTCGTCGCTGTTCTGGACCCCACCATTGGCCACCCTCGGTGCCACCAACCATGAGGAGGCCAACCACCTGAGCCGGATGAGCACCGGTCGAGGCCTGTCCATCCAGGCGTTCAACCTGCTGGCCAAGGTGCGGGAGGTGCGAGCCTCACTCAACCCAGCCGACCTGATGCCCCCGGCCCGACCCAGGGCGGCCGAGGTGCATCCCGAAACCAGCCTGGCGGTGCTGGCCGGTCGACCCATGGAGATGTCCAAGCGCCAACCGCAGGGACGAGACGAGCGCCGGGCCGTACTGAACCCCCAGTTCTCCAACCTCGAAGCCGCCGCCCACCCATCGCCGCCCGGCGCAGCCATCGACGACCTGCTGGACGCGGCGGCCGCCGCCTGGACCGCCCGCCGCCTGGCCACCGGCACTTCCTTGAGTCTTGGCCAGGACGAGGTGGACGAAACCGGCTATCCCATGACCATCAGCGCCTGAGCCGCAACCCGCCTTTACAGTTCAACTACGGGGAGCGCCAATCAATAAGAATATCAGTAAGTTTCTCCACCAAAGGTTGAATGTCGCTACCTACCCTTCCTGCCTCCAATTTAGCTACTTCACGGCAAATTTCGACATCTTTGCGGTTTAGTTCGTCAGCAAGACCACGCAACTTGAACTTTACTTTTTCCGACGGTGAGTCCGAAGCTGGGTCGTAAAGTGCATCAAGTCCACGTATTTTATCAGCCAGCATAGCCCTAGTTATCCCAAAAATACTATCAAATTCAGATAGCCTATTCCACACCCATGATTCGGGAAAAGTTTTGCCTGGCAGATATAGGACACCTTGCTCATTCTTTGTATAATCAATTATCTTGTCTGCTATATTACTATCTTCCTTGTCACCGTCCAATATAAATACAAAGTTCTTTACTGGGCCAAACTTTCCCAAAGCCCTAGCATGTGTTGGAAACTCATCTGCACCTGTATCTCTACCAATCCGAATAGCATCCAATCTAACTTGACCTCTCGTTATCATATAATCTAATATACCGTAGAGAATACTTTCAGCAATATCATCCTCACAAAGAATGTTGAGTTGCTCAACAGAACGACCGTACAGGGCATCCTGTATAATATCTTTATAGGGTGGCTGCACTATTACATCCCCGTCATCGTTACGTGACAGGAATATGCGACCAGATGAAGGAACAGAATCTAAAATAACTGGGCTGTGTGAGGTTACAATTACCTGTAAACTATTTCTAAGAGCAAGCTGCTGTATCTGTAGCATCAGAAGCTGTTGGAGTTCTGGGTGAAGACCTGCTTCAACTTCGTCAATTAGAACAAGAGCTCCCTCTAGCTGTGCGATCTCTTGCGAAAGTCTAAGAATGGACCGTTCTCCAGAAGACATATGCAATTCGGAGTATTCTGTTCCTCCCTGAAGGGTTGCAAACAATAAGCTTTTTTCACCGCTAGAAAGATTGAATACTTGATTGTATTGCATAGGTAGTAACTGTTGTGCAAAGTTAATCTGTGAAGCTGTTAATGCTGTTTGCTGAGGTGGAGAAGTAAGCCTTGACAAGCTCAGGACACCGCTTACACCAGAAGGGTCTCTCAAATCACTCAATGTTCTCAAATAGACATTACGCTCTGGTTGGGTAGCTCCTCTGCGGCCCATATAACTACGGCCCCAACTGTTCTTGCGCCCCCACTGCATTGAACGATGCCCTTCAGGAGTTTTGTATTGAAATACAATAGCTACTTCGTCTCTAGCATCTCTGAGGCTTCCTGACTTTGGACGATAGTCAGGAAAGAAGGTGGAAGGTACGAAATCTTTAGGCTTAGCATCAGGCACCTTGTAGGCACATGCTGCGGCAAATAGGATAGTGGACTTGCCTGTTGCATTGCTCCCAGCAATAACGCTCACAGGATACTCGAACTCTATCCGAAGATCATTTATCCCCCGAAGCCCATCCAAGTATACCTCTGACAGAAAATGAGGCATATGAGGTTTCTTGCCCCGCAATTGTTCCCAAAGCCTATGCAGCCTATCTTCAAATGCTCTCATAATATATTCCCTGGGTTGGGGTGCTCAGCCCGTACCAAGGCTGGGTTGGGGCTAAGTTGAGTTAATTTGGCCCATATTATAGCCTGCGAATTGCTCCTGGAAGCGATTTGCTCTTCATTCGGTGAGGCAGTGTGGGGCAGGGGTACGGGATACAAACACCGGGGAGGGAACACCCCTACGACAGCTCGGTGTATCCCGGAGTCTCCAGGTGGGCGGTTTTGAGGTATACCTTGGCCTCGGGCGAGCCCTGGAAGCGGCCATGGCTCCAGCGCACCTCCACATGGCCGTCAACATGCACCGGTGTGCCGGTGGCCCGGACAATCAGGTCGGCCCGCCAGCACACCACAGGCTGCACTCTGGCCTCCGGCCATACGTCGAACGACTTGAACTCGTACTGCCGGCGGAAGTCCCAGGGGGTGCCCACCCGGTAGCGCACCGGCCGGCGGCGGTGGTCGGTGCCCAGCACGAAATAGGGTGCCGGCTGGAGCCGCAACAGGCGCCACAACGCCTCTTCCCTCCGGGTCGCCCGACTCCCCAGCGCCGCCAACCAACGCTCGGCGGAGGCCTGCGACACCGCCACCGAGAACCAGCGAGCCGGCTCTACGAGCGAATCGGGCCATCGCCGGGAGAAGGGCTCCTTAAGCCGCTTGTACAGGTCGGTGTCCAAGTCGGTAACCGTGGGCGGCAGATCTTCGAACCCAGCGCCCTGGCCATGCCCACGATCCCCGCCGCCCCGACCCTCACCAGCGCCCAGCCCATGCCCGCCGCCCCGACCTTCACCAGCGCCCTGGCCGACCAGATGCTCCCGAGCGGCCCGGTAGAGAGCCTGATACTCGTTCGGAGCCACTCGGGCGTACCAATTGCCGGGCTTGTCGACCTGCCGCACCGCCAGCAGGCGCTCGAACAGGTGAGCCGGCGACACGTTGTGGAGCAGCCTCGACCCGTACTTGCAACTCACCAGATAAACATGATCCACCCGCAGATCGGCCGGTACCTGCTCGT
Organism: Candidatus Poriferisocius sp.; assembly: GCF_965202595.1. GTDB lineage: Bacteria > Actinomycetota > Acidimicrobiia > Acidimicrobiales > Bin134 > Poriferisocius. The sequence goes on along the minus strand of NZ_OZ241836.1, from coordinate 118,099 downwards.
AGGCGGGAGCCTGGTGCGGACCCTTCCACTCCACCCGCCGCGGCACCCGATCCCGCAACCCCTCATCGGCGGCGGCGAAGGCCACCCCATTGGCCCAGGCCTCATCGAACTGCAACCCGTGCTCGCCAGCGGCCCGAGCGGCGATAAGCTTGTCGTAGTGACGGTCGCCCACCCCCACCATTTGCGCCGGTCGGGTGGCCAGCGCCTCATCCACCGAAGCCAGGCCCAGCATTCCCAACCCGGTCACGATCTCGGTTATCTCGGTACGAAGCGAAGCCATCCTTACCCATCTCGTTGTGAAGCGGTTCCGGTTCTGGGGTGAGCTGTTATCTCGGTACGAAGCGAAGCCATCCTTACCCATCTCGTTGTGAAGCGGTTCCGGTTCTGGGGTGAGCTGTTATCTCGGTACGAAGCGAAGCCATCCTTACCCATCCTTGCCTGCCGGCCCGGGGTTCTCAACCGTCTCAGACACGCAAGGCCAAAACAGCACAAGGCTGATATTGATCATTGGTCCTGCGAATCACCGCCAGGATGCACAACCGCAGCCGGCGGCTCCTGCGGGCCAAGCTCGAAGGCGACCTGAAAGTTGGGGCCAAGATGCGCCACCGCAGCCGGTCGTGGCATTCTTTCATGAGTTCCTAGAGTCCACTGCGGAGTGAAATGACGTTCAAGAAAGGTGACAAGGTTGTCTACCCTCACCATGGAGCGGCAACCGTCGTCAAGAAGGAGATGAAAGAGGTGTTCGGGGAGAAGACCGAATACCTGGTTCTGCGCATGGCTCACGGTGAGATGGTGCTGTCGGTGCCCGTGGACAAGGCCGAGGAGGTGGGGATGCGATGGCCCATCTCCACCGAGGACGTGGAGGACCTGTTCGAGGTGCTCCGAAAGCGGGACGTGCGAGAACCGGCCAACTGGAGCCGCCGTTTCAAGAACCACCAGGAGAAACTCAAGTCGGGCGATGTCTACCAGGTGGCCGAGGTGGTGAGAAACCTCGCCCTGCGGGATCAGAACAAGGGCCTGTCGGCCGGCGAGAAGAGCCTGTTCAACAAGGCCCGCAACGTGTTGGTATCGGAGCTGAGCTTCTCGCTGAACGTATCCGAGGAGGAGGCCCTCGACCGGGTGGGCCAGGCCCTGTCCCTATCCTGACCGGTCTGGGCCCCACCAGCCCCCCGAAAACAATCTTCCCCCCGCCCAGCGGGGCCCAGTAACCTTGACCTGGTTACGGGCTGTGGCGCAGTTTGGTCAGCGCACCTGCTTTGGGAGCAGGGGGTCGCCGGTTCAAATCCGGCCAGCCCGACCCCACTTCGACTCGGTAAAGCAACAACGCCGATGAACCCCCACTTCGACTCGGTAAAGCAACAACGCCGATGAACCCCCACTTCGACTCGGTAAAGCAACAACGCCGATGAACCCGCGGCATTGATTCCGAGAACCTGTCGAGAACCTATAATGCCGACCATGGCCAACGATGGCGCGGCCTTTCCCGGTGCTGCCGGATTTTTTGACGAGGCCGTGGACCAGCAGGGGCACATCCGGAACCACTACCGGCCGGTGCAGGAATGGTTCGACCGGCTGACGTCGGCGCAGGTGAAGGCCCTCGAGGAGCGGGGCAACGAGTCATTCCTGCGCCGGGGGATCACATTCACGGTTTACGGGGGCGAGGAAGGCACCGAGCGGGCCTGGCCCATGGACTTGTACCCCCGGATCATCGAAGCCGGCGAGTGGTCCATCATCGAGCGGGGCCTGATCCAGAGGGTCACCGCCCTCAACCGGTTCCTCGACGACATATATACCGGGGAGCAGGCCGTGATCCACGACGGCATCGTCCCCCGGCACCTGATCACCTCCTCCACCGGCTTCGAGCGGGAGGCAATGAACGTGCAGGTGGCGCGGGGAGCCCGCTGCCTGGTGGCCGGTATCGACCTGGTTCGCGGCACCAACGGGGGCTACCGGATACTGGAGGACAACCTGCGCAACCCCAGCGGCATCTCCTACGTGCTCGAGAACCGGGCCGCCATGACCAAGCTGCTACCCGCCGCCTTCTCCGATCTGGCGGTGCGTTCGGTCAACCACTACGGGCGCTCGCTGCTGAGAGCCCTGCGCTCCATAGCCCCGCCGGCCAGCGGCAACGACCCCACCGTGGTGGTACTCACCCCGGGCATCTTCAACTCGGCCTACTTCGAGCACGCCTTTCTGGCCCGGAGCATGGGGGTGGAGCTGGTGGAGGGGCGCGACCTGGTGGTGGACAACCATATGGTGGCCATGCGCACCACCCGGGGTCTTGAGCGGGTGGATATCATCTACCGCCGCATCGACGACTCCTTCCTGGACCCGGTGGTGTTCAACCCCCTGTCCACCCTGGGAGTGCCCGGTCTGATGGCCGCGGTCCGGGCGGGGCAGGTATCCATCGCCAACTCGGTGGGCAACGGGGTGGGCGACGACAAGGCGGTCTACGCCTACGTACCCGACATGATCCGCTACTACCTGGGTGAGGATCCGATAATCCCGAACGTCACCACCTACCTGCTGTGGGAACCGGAGCAAAGGGCCGAGGTGCTGGAGCGGCTGGGCGAGCTGGTGATAAAGCCGGTGGCCGAGTCGGGGGGATACGGCATCGTGATCGGGCCCAAGGCCACCGAGGCTCAGCTCGATGAGGTCAAGGAGAAGATCATGAGTGATCCGCGCAACTGGATCGCCCAGGAGGTGGTGAACCTGTCCCGCCTACCGGCCTGGGCCGGGGACGGATTCGCGCCCCGCCACATAGATCTGCGACCCTTCGTGCTGAGCGGCGAGCAGGTGGAGGTGATTCCCGGCGGGCTCACCAGGGTCGCCCTGCGAGAGGGATCTCTCATCGTCAACAGTTCCCAGGGGGGTGGCTCGAAGGACACCTGGGTTCTGGACGACTCCAACAAGCCCGTGGAAGCCCCGAGCTGATGCCGGCCCGGCCCAACCGGATAACTAACCCAACGACCGGCAAACCCCACCAGAAAGCCCCGAACTGATGCCGGCCCCACCCAACCGCACAACGAACCCAACAACCGGCAAACCCCACCAGAAAGCCCCGAACTGATGCTGGCCCGGCACGCCGAGGACATGTTTTGGGCCGGCCGCTACCTGGAGCGGGCTGAGGACACCGCCCGGATGGTGCGAGCCACGCTGCTGAGCACCGTGGCGGAGAGTCCGGCCCAGGCCATCGACCGGATGCAAAACCTGACCCGCACCCTTCGCCTGGAAGAGCCGGCCCCCACCGAGGATGTGCAGTCCATGGCCGAGCAACTGGCAATGTCACCGCCGATGCTGCGCAGCGAGGCGGGGCTGGGCATAGATGTGCAGGCCGAGGCCACCCGCCTGGTGACGTCGCCGGCGCTGGCCGGATCGGTCGTGTTCTGCGTCGGTTGCGCCCGGGAGAACTTCCGAACGCTGCGTGACCAGATCCCGTCGGAGCTGTGGGAGCAGATAAACCAATTCCACCTGCGGCTTCGCCGGGACGACTTCTCGGTGGCCATGGATAACGATCCGTTCCCCACCCTCGACCTCATCCAGGCCAACTGCCAGACGATGACCGGCGTGATCAGCTCCTCCATGTCCCAGGACGAGAGCTACCGCTTCCTGGTGCTGGGTCAGATGCTGGAGCGGGCATTGATGACCTGCCGGCTGGTCAGCGTCCGATACCCCGAGCTGGACGGATCCTCCTACGACGAGATGGCTCTCACCCTCCGGTCGGTATCGGCGCTGGAGGCTTACCAGCGGGCCGGTCAATCGTCGCCCCTGGGGGCTGATGTGGCCCGGTTCCTGCTGGTGAACGAGCTGTTCCCCCGGTCGGTGCTCCATTGCCTGCTGGTGAGCGAGAACCAGGTAGCAGCCCTGGTGCCCCACGAGAAACCCCCGCCGCTCCGCCGGCTGGGACAGCTCCGATCCGAACTGGAGTATGCCGATTTCGCCGACATGGTGGCCGACCTGCCCAGCCATCTGACCGCCATTGAAGCCGGGGTGCGGGAGGTGGCCGAACTGGTCGGTGGTCATTTCTTCCGCAAGGGCGAGGCTCTCGACCTCCACGCCCAGGCGATCAAACCGGGAGCTCCGATCAAACAGGGAGCTCCGATCAAACCGGGGGGGCCGTTGTGAGATTGGACATCTGCTACCGCACGGTGTTCACGTTCGACACCCCGGTGCGGGAATCCCAGAACGAGATGCGGGCCTGCCCGGTCACCGGGGAGCGCCAGCAACTGCTGAACTACAGGATTACCGTCGAACCGGCGGCCCGGATGCTGCCGTTCACCGACTACTGGGGCACCCGGGTGGATCAGTTCGGTGTCACCGAACCCCACACCGTGCTGGAAGTGACCGCCGAGGCCTCGGTCGAAACCCAGGATCCGGCCCCCTTGCCCGCCTCTGCTCCCGCTTCTACCCCGATGGAGTTGCTGGCCGATCAGGATTTCCTCAACCAGCACGATGAGTTCCTGAAACCCACCCGCCATACTCAATGGGATCGAACCCTGGCCGATGAGGCCCGCAAGTTGACCGGGACCAAAGGGACCAAAGGGTTGGACGTAGTGGGGGCGGTTACCGCGCTGCACGACTTTGTAGGGGATCGGTTGGACTACCGTCCCGGAACCACCGAGATCGGCCAACCCATCACCGACATCTTGGCCCAGGGGGTTGGTGTCTGCCAGGACTACGCCCATCTGGCGGTAACCCTGTGCCGCAGCGTTGGCATACCGGCCCGCTACGTGTCCGGCTACCTGTTCTCAAGCGATGACCGTACCGGCAGCATCGACGGCGACCTGGTCAGGGTGCAGACCCATGCCTGGTTCGAAGCGGCCGTACCCGGCTCGGGCTGGCTGGCGTTCGATCCCACCAACCGGATGCCGGTGGGCCGCCGGCACGTGAAGATCGGCCACGGCCGGGATTACGACGATGTTCCTCCCCTGCGGGGGGTTTATTCCGGACCGTGCACCCCCGATGTGAACGCCTCGGTGGAGATCCGCCGCATGGACCCCACCGAGAGGCAACAAGAATCAAGATCAGCAGGGCAGCAACAGCAATAGCCAACTAAAACAACCGTGACCGCGGATTCATCAGCCGCAACAATTACCGCAAATTCAACGGATTCATCAGCCGCACAATGACCGCGGATTCAGCAAATTCAGATGCGGGCTTCGCGCACGTCGAGGCGCTTCAGCAGCTCATCGCCCACGAAGTTCAATGCCAAAAGCGTGCAGAACATCACAGCACCCGTGGTCAGAGCGATGTGGGGGGATTCTTCGAGCCTGCCTCGCCCCGCGGCCAAGATGTTGCCCCAGGTGATGCTGGGCGAGCCCACGCTCACCCCGATGAAGGAGAGGCTGCCCTCGGCGATTATCACGATCCCCATGGCCAGAAAAGCGATGGAAACCAGCGCCGGCACCACGTTGGGAAGTATCTCCCGGAACAGCACCCGGGGCCATCGGGCTCCCATTATGCCGGCCACGGTCACGAACTCCTGAGCAGCGAACCGCAGCGCCTGGGCCCGGGCGATGCGAGCTATGGGCGGGATCGTCAGGATGGTCACGGCTATGGTCACCTTCATGTAGCTCTGGCCCAGCATGGTGACGATGAACAGGGCGAAAAGCAACGCCGGCAGAGCCAGCGCGACGTTGACCAGGCTGCTGACGGCGAGGTCGATCCATTTGCCGAAGTATCCGGCGGCGATCCCCAGCACGCTTCCCACCACGATCCCTATCCCCACCGCCGGGCCGGCGATGGACAGCGACAGCCGGCTACCCCAAACCGAACGGGCGAACATGTCCCGGCCGAGCTGGTCGGTGCCGAACCAATGCGACCACGACGGCCCCTCTTCGGGACAGCCGGCCAGGGGGCGCTGGGGATCCTCCAGAAATCCCAGCCAGGGAACCAACACCGCACCGGCCAGCACCAGGGCCAACCAAACCAGCGATAGAACCAGGGCCACGTGATGGCGGCGCTTGCGAACCACAACCTCGGGCATCGACCCCGCGACTTGCTTGGTGCCGATCCTGGTCATTTTCGCCGCACCCGGGGATCGAGCACGATAGAGCGCCCGCAGAGCCGCCCTGAGCCGGTCATTTTCGCCGCACCCGGGGATCGAGCACGGAGTAGAGCAGGTCCACCATCGTGGTCACGGTCACGAACACCGCGGCGATCAGCGCCACCAGGGTCTGAACCAGCAGAAACTCACGGGCGGCCACCCAGGTCACCAGCAACGATCCGACCCCGTCCAGGTCGAACAGGAACTCCACCACGATGGCCCCGTTCACGGCCTGAGCAGCCTGGATGCCGAAGATGGTCAGCAGCGTGAAGCTCGACGGGCGCAGCACATGGTGAAGCAGCACGTGACGCACCGGCAGGCCCTTGGCCCGAGCGGTTCCCACGAAATCCTCTTGCAGCGTGCCGATCACATCGGTGCGCAGCAATCTCAGGTATACGGGCATCAACCCAGCCGCCAGGGTCACCGAGGGCAGGAACATCACCTTGAAATGCGCGACCACCCCCTCGGAGATCGGCCGGTAGCCACTCAGGTCGAACCAGTCCAGCTTGACCGCGAACACCAGCATCAACACCAGCCCGAGCACGAAAACCGGGGTGGACAGCAACGCGAACGCGCCGCCGCTGGTGATCTTGTCGCCCACGCTGCCCTGGCGGTATCCCGACCAAACCCCCAGGGGAATGGCCACCCCCAGGGCCAGAAGCTGGGAATAGGCCATCAGCAGCAACGTGCGGGGCAACGAGTTGGAGATGGCCTCGCCGAAGCTGCGCCCATCCAGGTACGACTTCCCGAAGTCGCCGGTGAGCACATCCCCACCCCATTTGGCCCATTGCACGATCACCGGGTCGTCGAGGTTGCGATCCTGCTCGCACTCGGCGATCCGTTCCGGGGTGGCCGCCCCGCCCGTTGCGGCCACGCAGGGATTGCCGGGGAGCAGGTTCAACATCCAGTAGAACAGCAGCGTGACCACCAGCACGACCACTGCAAGCTGGGCCAATCGCACCCCCATGAACCGGAGCACCGGTGTCCTGCCCCCTGGTCAACCCCGTAGTCGGAGTCGGAGCCGCCCGCTACTGTTCGATCCAGGCCTCACCCAAGAAAACCCTGCCGTTGAAAACCTTCTCGTGCTCCCCGCCCCCGGGCAGCGTCAAAGTGTCGATGCCGTGCACGTTGTCCTGGGTGGCCACCAACCAGTTGGAGTAGTAGAACCAGATGTTGTTGACCTCCTCGGCGAAGGCCCGATTGACCTCCTCGGCCAGCTCCCGGCGCCGGTCGAGATCACTGGTTTCCCGGGCCTCATCCAGAGCGGCATCGACCCGGGGGTTGTTGATGCGACCGAAGTTCAGCGCGATGCCCTGCCCGAAGCGGCTGTGCCACCAGATCCGCTCCGCGGTCAGGTCGTAGCTGGGATGGTTGCGCCACAAGAACGCGGTGAACCGGCCAACCACCGCGTTGGTTATCAGCTCCGCCTGATCAACCTGGGTGATGGACACATCCAGCCCGCAATCACCCCACATGGAGGCGATCAACTCGGTGCTGAAGAGGTTGGACGAGTCGTTGGTGGTACCGATCTCCACGCCGGTGACACCAAGCCTGGAGATGGTGGCTCGCCCGGCATCGGGATCGTGGGCGGGGAAACCGGCGTCTTCGAGATACCCGGGAGTGCCGGGGGCGAAGGGGCCAGTTGCCGGCACCTGCCCATCCCAGCGAAGATCATTGAAGGTTTGGCGATCGGTGCACTGGGCCAGCGCCCGGCGGAACTCCACGTTGTCAAGCGGGGGTACCGAGTTGTTCAACATGAGGTATGAGGGTTCGGAGTACTGATCCGGCTCCCAGAACGTCTTGAACTGCTCGTTGTAGTCGTCGATGCGCAGGCCGGTGTTCACGCTGCTGGCGTCGAGGTCACCAGCCCGCAGGGCCGCGAACCGGCCGTCGGTATCGGGAATGGGGCGGAACTCGATGGCATCCAGATAGGGGAGTTGCCGGCCCTGCGCATCGGTACGCCAGTAGTTGGGGTTGCGCACCATGCGGGTGATCTCGTTGGGGATCCACTCATCCAGCATGAACGGGCCGGTGCCGATGGGGTTGCGAGCGCTGCCTTCGGCACCCAGGTCGTACATGGATGGGGCCCCGAAGTATCCGAGATGGGAGGTCAGGTAGTTGGGAAGGGTGGCCTGGGGCCGGTTCAGGATGAGCCTCACGCTCAAGCCGTCCACTTCCTCTATGGTGTCGATATCCAGATCACCCATCGCGATACCGGTCAGGGTGCCCTTCTGCAATTCCTCGAAGTGGCGTTTCAGCGCAGCCGCATCGGCCGGTGACCCGTCGTGGAAGGTGATGCCCGGTCGAAGGGTCAGAACCCATTCGGTGAAGTCGTCGTTGGGGGTGAAGCTCTCCAGAAGTAGCGGCAGAGCCTCTCCGCCGGTCCCCTCGATGGTCAGCGTCTCGTACAGAGCGCGGAACAGGATGTGGCCCGACACCGCGGCCTGAGCGTTCACCGGGTTCAGCCCGTTGGTGGTCTCGGCCTCGAGGCCGAACACCATCGTACCGCCGTAGACCGGCTCGGCCAATACCGGGGACTCGCCGGCCGTTCCATCAGAAGCACCACCATCGCTCCCCGAACTGCTGCCGGCCTCAGAGCCGTTATCGTCGCCGGAGCCGGCATCACCAGAACTGACATCATCATCTCCGGACCCGCCATCGCCATCGCCGGCATCGCCAGAACCGCCGCCATCGCCAGAGCCGGCATCGCCAGAACCGGCGGGGGTTGGCTGGGTAGTACCGACAACCGTGTCGCCACCGTCATCGTCGTTGCCCCCTCCGCAGGCCGATGCCACCAGCGCCAGGGCGCAGAACACAGCCAGAAGTGGCCCCAGGACATTCCTCAAGGGTCGGCGCTCACCAGGCATCAAACCACCTCCTATGGTCTCCTATGGTCAGACGGTCAAAACCGTAGTTCAGAAGGCAGGTAGACGCTCCGAACCCGCGACCCGAACTCGGGATGGTGCAAAGCATCGGTTTCGTCGGGCACGATCACCCCTCGCCGGGCACAGTCCTCGGCCAGCAGCGTGACCACGGTGGACTCGTCAAGATCATCACGGTGGCTGTCATGAATCCTGGCCTCAGCAGCGTCGGAGAACACGAAGGCCTTCCACGACAGCGACACCCTCACATCGTTGAAACCATGACGCACCGGCTCATGCCCGGGCTCCTCGATCACCCAGTCCCGGTCGGGGGTCAGCGTGATGGTGGCATCGAAGCCGTAATTGGCGTGGTCGGCCTCGGCACCGATGGACTCCACCCGGTGGGGCATGAAATCGTTGTCACCCATCACGCCATAGTTGTAGGGGGGGTCCACCGTCACGGGGTCACCGTCCCAACCCTCGGGCCAGTAGGTGAACTCCCCACCGGTTCCCCTGTAGTACCAGGACACCGCCGTGGCGATCCGCACCCGCCAGCGGTCGAAGCACCCCGAGTGCAGCATGCAGTTGAGCAACCAGGTGGGATAGCGCTCCCGGCTCACGCCCCTGAAAGCCGGGATGTCGGTGTGGCGGGCATACTGGCCGCTGGGAGCGTTGATGTTCACATAGGTGAAGTAGGGGCGCACCACTTCGGCGTCGTAGAGCCGCTGGGCGGCGTGGAAGAACCGGGGGTTGAAAACTATGGTGCTCGCTCCGACCACCGGCTTACCGTCGATGCCCCATGTGGTGCGGAACACCGGCGGGATCCGGGGTTCACCTTCGACCACCTCGACGAACGGGGGCACGTTGCCGGTCGCGGCCCCGGCCCGAAGAGAGGCCCGGCTCTCGGCGAACTCGGCCCCGGCCAAGGTCATCGGGTGGGGCGACTGCCGCTCCAGCACCCCCAGCAGCACCTCGGGATCATCCAGCGCCTGCTCGATAACTACCGGGGAGCGGGGTCGGGTGATGGTGCGCATCTCATCACATTAGTTCTTCGGCGTAAAGTAAGCTCGTGGCCCTGGACACGATCACGGAACCGCCGGCGGACCCCGCCCTCGAGACACCACCGGAGGCACCACCGGAGACACCGGATGAAGAGCCCGGGGGTACCATCACGATCCTGCTGCCCGGCGGCGAGATGAACGAACCGTTCGAGCCGCTGGCCGCCCGGCGGGAGTCGCTGGCCGGATCGGTGGTGGGCATCATCGACAACAACATGTGGCGCTCCATGGCCATCTTGGCCGACGAGCTGGCCCGGTTGCTGGTGGAGCGAGCCGGGGCGGCCGAGGTGGTGGTGACGACCGCCGGCCCCATGCACGGTGCCGATCCCGAGCGCTACCACCAGGAGATGGAGGCATTCCACGCCGAGGTCGATGCCGTCATCAGCGGGCTGGGCAATTGAGGCTCGTGCACGGCGTGGTGTATCCACGCCAGCAGCACCCTGGAGAAGCTGGGTACCCCGGCCGTCGGTTTGGTGACCGAGCAGTTCCGGGGCCTGGCCGAGGCCACCGCCCGGGGGCTGCGGGTGGGCAACCAACCCCTGATCGTGTTGCCGGCGGGCTACGACGAGTGGCCCGAGGCCGAGATCAGAACCGACATCGCATCCCGAATGGCCGCCATCGTGGCCGCCCTGGTGGCCCAACCCGGTGATTAGGGCCACCATCGAGGGTGTAGCGGCATGAACCAGAGCGATCACCCGGTGAATAGAGTCACCATTCAAGGCGGAGCCGGTGCCGTTGAGGCTTACCTGCGGGAGCGAGGCATGACCGACGGGCTGCCGGTGGTGCCCCCCACTCCTGGGAGGGTGGCTGACGCGGTGGCCGCCTCCGGGCTACCCGGCCATCACGTGGTGGGCCGGATCCCCCCGCTGAACGCGCCGGCCACGGTGGAGAAGATCGCAACCAACGCGGTGATGGCCGGATGCGCTCCCGAGGTGATGCCGGTTCTGATCGCCGCCATCGACGCCTTCTGCGACCCGCAGATGAACGCCCACGGTATCCAGACCACCACCAACCCGGTGGGGCCGATGCTGGTGGTCAACGGACCGGTCCGCAACCGGTTGGGCTTCAACTACGGCGCCGGGTGCTTCGGGCCGGGATCTCGCACCAACGCCACCGTGGGGCGGGCCATGAGGCTGGCCCTGGTGAACATCGGGGGGGCTGTCCCCGGAGAGGTGGACAAGGCCCCGCTGGGCTGGCCCGGCAAAGCCACCTCGCTGTGCGTGGCCGAGAACGAGGAGGCATCCCCGTGGCCGCCCTACCACACCGAGGCTGGATTCCGAGCCGGCGACGATGTGGTTACCGTGCTGGCCGTAAACGGGATGTGGCCCATTACCGACATGCACCACGAGCCCGACCAGGTGCTGCACCATGTCACCCACGGGCTGGCAACCAGCGGGCCGTGCGGCGGCCACGACGCCCCCAACCCGTTCAACACCGTGCTGGTGATGAGCCCGGTGATCGCCGAGATGGTGGCGGGGCTGATGCCCACCAAGCAGGAGTTGCGGGAACACCTGTTCGCCGAGGCTCGGGTACCGCTGGACTTCTACCCCCCGTACCGCCACCAAGCAACCAGGGAAGTGCTCGAAGAGATGGGAGTGACCATCCACAACGACCGCATACCCATTGTCCCCGCCCCCGACTACTTCGTGATCCTGGTGGCCGGCGGATCCGGCGGGCTCCAATCAGCCGGACTGTCATGCATGCTAGGCATGGCCACCAGCCGCCCCATCCACGACCGGAGCAACCGAATATGAAACGTTCAGTTTTGCTTTCGATCTGCATGGTCACATTGTCAGTCATTCAATTCACCGTAATCGCCCCCTCCCCAGCCGTTGCGCAGGATTCCACCACCAGCGATGACAGCACGGTTCAGGTGCGGATCGTTGCCCGCAAACTGGCTGACAGCAGGATTGAGTTCGCCCTCCAGCCAACCCAGCCGGATGGCCCATGGGGTGACCGCCTGCTGCCCCAAAACCGCTACTTCCCTCCCGACGCCCCCACCGGGCGCTGGCTGGTCAGCTCCCCACTCACCGTAGGAGCCGCAACAGCCCGGATCGTTGCCCGCAAGCTGGCCAACGGCAGGATTGAGTTTGCCCTCCAGCCAGCCCAGCCGGATGGCCCATGGGGTGACCGCCTGCTGCCCCAAAACCGCTACTTCCCTCCCGACGCCCCCAGCAGGCGCTGGCTGGTCAGCTCCCCACTCACCCTCCGGTTGGCTTCCGCTAACGATGAGGCCGGTTCCAATAGTGACAAAGTTGCTTCCACCACGGTGCCGGAAGCACCGGCTGGTTTGGTCGCGGAAGCAGGTGATGGTCAGGTTACGTTGGTGTGGGAGGCTGGTGGTGATGGAGGTTTGCCCATAAGGGGCTGGCAATACCGATTCCAAACACCCGGCCAACAATATAGCGCTTGGCAGACAATACCAGGCGGAGCCTATGTCTTTACCCACACCGTAACCAACCTCAAAAATAGCGAACCCTACCTATTCGAAATACGAGCACTTAACCAAGCCGGACCCGGCCCCGAAACACCCTCAACCACAGTAACCCCGGTTGGGCCCCTTGCTGTTGAAGTAACACCTTTTTCGGTGGATGAGTTAATTGAGGGTAGTTTTAGAACGATGATAGCTTTTATCCGGCCGGTTACTGGATTCGAGAAAAGCGATATTGCGGTTGCCAACGGTTGGGTATCTCAATTTTCTGGTGCTGGCAACCGGTACGAAGTTTTGGTAGAGCCGTGGACCGTAGGCGAAGTTGTGGTGCGAGTACCGGCAGGAGTGGCTCTCGACAGCTTTGGAATCCGCAACGAAGCGTCGGCACCGCTGGTTGGTAACCGCGGTAGTGGGCAAGGTCCGGGGTTCGACACCTGGAACCGAGCTGAAGTAATAGCCAGAACAATTGCTGACTTTCAAAGGGTTGAGCCCGACCCTGAATTCAGTGGAAATGTGGACGCTTGTGTTGCTGGCACCACCAGCCAACAATTTCGCGACAGTGTGATCCAGCGGGTCAATTGGTATCGAGGGATGGCCGGGCTCAACCCTGTCACCGAGAATCAACGGTATTCACAACTAGCTCAAGCAGCAGCCTTGATAATGAGCGCTAACCACAACCTGTCCCACAATCCTGGTCCTGAATGGACTTGCTACACCGAGGACGGTGCCCGAGGAGCCAGCAGCAACCTGTTCTTAGGAGTATACGGCCTGCCATCCATTGACGGTTACATGCAAGACCCAGGAAGCACTAACTTGGCTGTCGGGCATCGACAGTGGATACTCGATCCTCGTGTTAGAAACATGGGCACTGGTGATGTCCCTCCCCAACACACAGGTGGTGAACACAAACACAGCAGTAACGCTTTATTTGTCCATGATATATGGTATGACTCATTTGAGATTAAGCAGCCCAGAGGGTTCGTAGCTTGGCCTCCACCTGGCTACATACCGGCAAACACTAACTGGGGAAGGTGGCATTTCAAATTACCAGAGAAAGGTATGATATATGATTATTCCTCAGCCACAGTTACAGTCACGGACGATAACGGCACTGTACCGACCGAGATAATCTGGAACAATCAGCCATTTAAGGCACTTGTATGGGCAATTAATGGCGATACAAACTCAAACTTGCAGGATCCACCTATCGATAGCGACCACTGCTACACAATTACAATAAGCAACATAACAGCCACAAGACGGGATTACTACAGCTCAAGTGAACCGATTCAGCAAGACCCCTACGAGTACGTCACCTGCATCCTCAAAGGACTCCCAGCGCCTAACCAGCCGACCATCGCCTGCCGCCACACCGAGAACTCCATGAGCGTCACCTGGAACAAGGTCAGCAACGCGACCAGCTACCAAGTTGAACACTGGGTTGGCAACGGAGCCGGAACCACCATCACAGTCACCGGAACCGAGTTCATCCGCACCGGAGTCGCACCCGACTCGACTGGCTGGTCTGACTGGCACTGGTTCCGCGTTCGCGCCATCAACGCGGATGGCACCTCCCAATGGACAAGCGCGTATGGCTACCGCTGCGGTTGGTGATCCCGGCTAACCCTCCCAGCTTCAACACGAAAAGCCACAAAAACCGGGCCACCACAACACAGGTGGACACCCAGCCACCTGCGCTCGCTGCTGGGGTCAGTGGACCTCAAGGCCGAGTTGCTCGAATATCTCGGCTCGGCGCAGCTCGTAGGTTTCCTCGTCCATCCCGCCGGACTGGTACTTCTCGCTCAGCAGGCGGAAATCCTCGTACAGGTCGGCTTCCGACCGTCCGCTCGGCAGGGGTTCCTCCTGCTCAAACGGGTCTTCGGCCTTGCCCTGGCGGCGGGCCTGCTTGGCCGCGGCCCGCTCTTTCTTGTTCTTTTCCCGTTGCCGTTTCTGGAAACTCTCTGATCCTCGACCCATGGCTGTCCCAAGTAGATGGTTGCTTGCACAGGGCTATCATTGTACGCCCCCGGTTGGTGCTCTTGGCACATTGACAGCCACCAGTTTTGTGATCCTCCCCGCCGCGCCGGTCGCCCCAGGCCCCGAAACCCCCATGGGCGCAGGCCGCGCCGGTCACCTCAACCCCTTGCTCACCACCCTCATGGAAGCTACATCTGGTCCGGGGGGACGACCGCCGGTTTGCCCGCCCCCAAACCGCCGTCGGCCGCGTAATCCCCACCGGTGCAGTAGGAGGCCCGGTCGGAGGCCAGCCAGATCACCAGATCCGCCACCTCCCCGAACTCGGCCATGCGCCGCAACGGCACGGTGGCCCCGTAATGGCGGGCATAATCCTCGTCGTCCCATCCCCGGCGGCGGGTCATGGCCGTCCGCATCGGACCGGGTACCACAGTGTTGACCCTTATACCGGAATCGGCCAGCTCGAGTGCGGCCGTGCGGGTCAGCCCCCGGATGCCCCATTTCGAGGAGGTGTAGGCCGGCATCCCCACCGTGCCCTCGAATCCCCCGGGGGAGCACAGGTTGATGATGGATCCTCCCCCACCGGCGGCCATCAGCGGTGCTGCCGCTCGAATACCCAGGAAAGTTCCCACCAGATTGGTTTCGACCACCTTGCGGAACTCGGCGGGCTCGCATTGCAGGATGGGAGCCACCCGGATGATGCCCGCGTTGTTGACCAGGATGTCCAGCTTCCCACCGTCGCCGGTACCGGCCGCGCTATCCACTGCGGCCCGCCACTGCTCAGCATCGGTGACATCCAACTCGAAGAAGCGGGCACCGGCCGCGACCGCAATTGCGGTTCCGTCCTCAACCCGCCTGTCGGCGGCGGTCACCCGAGCACCGGCGACCACCATGCGCCGAACCACCTCGGCCCCCAAACCCCGAGCAGCCCCGGTTACCAGCGCCACCTTGCCCGCCAACTCCCCCGGCACAGTATCCATACCGGGACAAGCTATGCGCATAATGACACCCCGCACGGGATTCGAGCCCGGCTAAAGGCCACCCGAAAGCAACAACACGGCAAGCAAAAGGAGTATGGCACCCCGTACGGGATTCGAACCCGTGTTACCAGATTGAGAATCTGGCGTCCTAGGCCTCTAGACGAACGGGGCAGCAGCGTGGAAGTTTACCGGCTACAGATCTGCAACTGCGACCCGAAAACATGACCTCTCCCCCTCCTCCCCCTTAGGGGCGAGCCGACCCAGAGCCCTCCGAGCGGGCCACCAGGGTGACATAAACCCCGCAATCAGGGGCGAGCCTGGTAGACGATGTTGGATCTGGTTTCGGTGACCCGCTCGAAGCGGGAGTAGCCGGCTTCGGTGAACACCGCCCGCATGGCCGACTCGCCGGCCTGGGCTCCCAACCCCAGGCCCACGGGCTGGGCCAGCGAGCACGGGGTACAGAACACCGCCGAGGCCCCGTAGGAGGTGGCAGCCATGGGATTCTCGGCCAGGTTGCGGGTATGACCATCCAGCGCGAACGGCTCCACCACCAGCACCGAGCCGCCCTCGGTCAGTTGGCTGCGAGCGTGGGCCGCCGCCCCCACCGGGTCGCCCATGTCGTGCAGGCAGTCCAGAAAGAAGATCACATCGTAAGGGCCGCGATAGCCCTTGGAGTCGGCCACCTCGAAGGAGGCGTTGTCCAGCCCGGCTGCCGCCGCCAGCTCGATGGCCCGGTCGATGGACGGGCCGTGAAAATCGATGCCGGTGAAGCGGGACAGGGGGTAGGCCGAAGCCAGGATCTGCACGGAGTCACCGCAGCCGCACCCCACATCGGCCGCCGCCGCTCCGGCCTGAAGCTTGCTGTGAATCCCGTCGGCCGCCGGAATCCACTCGTTGGCCAGATAGGCCTCGTACTGGGGGCGGAAGAACCGGG
Organism: Candidatus Poriferisocius sp.; assembly: GCF_965202595.1. Taxonomy (GTDB): domain Bacteria; phylum Actinomycetota; class Acidimicrobiia; order Acidimicrobiales; family Bin134; genus Poriferisocius. The sequence goes on along the minus strand of NZ_OZ241836.1, from coordinate 101,815 downwards.
CGGTGGAAGTGAACAGGCAGGGGTGGTGATCGCCCCAGGCCAAAGCTCCGTCGCCGCGGAAGGCCTCCAGTATGTCGTCCATGTCGGCGAACATCGACCGGAACATTCCGATGCCGCCGGCCAAGAACGCGGGGCTCACTTCCCAGGCCAGCACCACGGCGGCCTCGTCGGACAACTCGAACAAGACCTCCTCCTCGCCGCCGCCGGGGAGATTCACCAGCCCCCGGCCAGGCGGATGATGATCGCCCCCCTCGCCCTCACCGGGAAAATCACCCCGCTCCTCGCCGTGAAGCTCGACCAGCCCGACGGCGGCCTGCTGGCGTAGCCATTCCGTCACCAAACGGGGATGGCAATTGACCGCTTGGGCCAGCATCGCCGCGGTCATCGGTCCCGCCCCCGCCATCGCCCGGTACAAACCCAGCTCATCACCAATGTGGACCATGGCCATGGTGGTGGCTCCCGCCATATGAGTGGCGATGTCCCCGGCCAGCTCGGTCACCCGATCAACGTCTATGTCCATGTTGTTATGCCCATGTTGTTATGTCCATGTTGTTATGCCCATGTTGTTATGCCCATGTTGTTATGTCCATGTTGTTATGTCCATGTTGTTATGTCCATGTTGTTTGTATAACCCCTGCTGGTCAGGTTCGGCGTTTCCACCCGGCCGCGGCCAGGTTGCCCCCGTCGATGTGGATGGTGGAGCCGGTCACGAACCGGGACATGTCCCCGGCCAGGTACACCACCGCGGCGGCGCAGTCGTGAACCGAGCCCGTCTCGGGCCAGGGTTGGGACGCCAGCTCGGGCACCTTGTCGATGGCTTCGGCCCCGAGCAACCCCTCGCCCTCGGTGGGGATCACATCGGGGGCGATGCAGTTGACCCTGATGCCGGCCGGGGCCAGCTCCAGGGAGAGGGTCTTGGCCAGGTTGGCCTGGGCCGCCTTCATGGCCGAGTAGATGGAGAAACCGGGACCGGCGCGATGGGCCTCGATGGAGGTGACGTTGATGATCGACCCGCCCCCGGCCATGAGCGGTACGCATCCTCGGATGAACCCGGTGACCTGGGTGAAGTTCTCGGCTATGAGCGCGGCCTCCCCCTTCAGGCTGATGTCGGCGAACGGGGCGTTGAACGTACCCCCGGCATTGTTCACCAGCACATCCACCCGCCCGTAGGTCTCGGCCACCTCGGCCAGCCACGCCTCCCGGGCCTCAAGATCGCGCACGTCGAACAGCCCGGTCAGGCACCTTCGACCCAGCTCGGACACCGTGGCGGCGGTGGCGGCCATGTCGTCGGCCTCCCGGTCGCAGATGGCCAGGTCGGCCCCGAACCGGGCCAGGGCAACCGCAGAGGCCGCGCCGATCCCCCGAGCCCCACCGGTGACCACGGCCACCTTTTCGGTGAGCAGCACGCTGGACGGGTCCAACACCCGACCTTGATCCCAGATGGGCCGGCTGGAACCGCCGTCACCTCCCAGCGTCCACCTCGAGGAGATGGCGGGAGTGCTCATACCCCCACCCCCACAGCGGAGCCGATCCCGAAGGTGATGGCCGCAGCCCCGGCGGTTATCGCCAGTTGGCGGAGTGAGCCCCTCACAACCGAGCGACCGGTGGCCAGAGCCAGAGCGCTGCCCACCAGCACCGCACCAACCACCCCAAGCAGGATCGAAACCACGATGGCGCTGTTGCCGCCGGCAAAGAACCAGGGCAGCAGAGGAAGAATCGCCCCGAAGGCAAACGAGAAGAACGAAGAGGCGGCCGCTACCACAGGATTGCCCAACTCGTTGGGGTCGATGCCCATCTCCTCTCTGGCGTGCACCTCCAGTGCCCTCTCCGGCTCCTCCATGATGTTGGCGGCCATCTCCTGGGCTGCCTGTGGGGACATCCCCCTCGACTCGTATATTTCGGCCAGTTCTTGCACCTCATGCTCGGGATTGCGGGCGTGCTCCCGGCGTTCCATCTCCAGCTCCCGTTCCAGCAACTCCCTTTGAGCCTGCATCGAGATGTACTCGCCGGCGGCCATGGACACCGCTCCGGCGATGAGACCGGCTATACCGGCTATGCGCACGAGTTCTTGGCCCGAGCTGGCTCCTGCCACCCCCAGAATGAGGGCCACGTTGGACACCAGCCCATCGCTCACACCGAATACCGCGGCCCGGTAACCCCCCCGGGTCACGTTGCGATGGTGCCCCTCCCCGTGGTGGTGCGAACCGCGGTTCTGCTTCGCGAACACCGCTTCAACCTACCCTCATTCCCGCAGGCGATCACTTTGCTTAGGCAGGCCCCCACCCCGTGCCTTCTGGGACAAGGATTCCGGCCCTCATCCCCGCAGGCGATCACTTTGCGTAGGCAGGCCCCCACCCCGTGCCTTCTGGGACAAGGATTCCGGCCCTCATCCCCGCAGGCGATCACTTTGCGTAGGCAGGCCCCCACCCCGTGCCTTCTGGGACAAGGATTCCGGCCCTCATCCCCGCAGGCGATCACTTTGCTTAGGCAGGACCGGTTGGTTCGGTAACCTCCTGCTCATCGTCGCCCGCTCGCACCACCCAATGGTCGCCCCGGCGGAACACCTCGGCACCGTCCACGCTTAGATCGTCGCCGGCCCGCACCCAGCTCACCGCCCGGCTCATGGCCACTTCGATCATCCCGGCCCGGCCCGCCACCAGGGCCGAGGCCGCAGCCCGGCAGGCCACAAGACCGGCCACGGGATCGGCGGCAGCATCGGCCACGAACCAGGGAAGCCCACCGGCGGGATCCGGCAGCCAAAGTCCCCCGCTCACCGCAGCATCGTCACCGAATCCGGCCCGGTTGTCACCGTGAGCGGTGATCGAGACCCACACCAACCCGCAGTCCCTGGCCACCCGCAGGCGGTCGATACCCCAGTTGGCCCATACCCTGGGGCGCAACCCGTCCACCACCACCGCCGATTGCCGACACAGGTCCAAGAACCGGCGGTGGCCGGACTCCGACCCCAGGTCGATGACCGCCTCGCGCTTGTCCCGGTTGAGCAGCTCGTAGAACGGGGGCGAGCCGTATCGGGCCCCATCGGGGCGGCCGGGGCACTCAACCTTCAACACCTCCAGCCCGAAACCACCCAGAAGCGATGCGCACAGGGGCCCGGCCCACAGCGAGCTCAGGTCCAACACGAGGTTGCGGCCCGAAGCTGCCGGCCCTGCCGCCACGAACGAGCAGGGTTCGGCTGGGGGCGCAGGCCTGGTGGCCGGCCCAACCGCCAACCCCAGCCAAGCGGCCCGCTCCACCAGTTCTGCCACCGTTCGCTCTCTGGCCCCTGCCGCCACCGCCGACCAAACATCGGCTGTGCCGGCGGAGTGAAGCTCGAGCCAGGCCGGAACCGCCTCGGAGTCGCTGGTGCGGGGCAGCGACACCGCCAGCACCCCGTCGGATGCCGCCACCATCCGGCACGCCCCCCCAACCGATAGCGACCCCTGCCGCCGATGGCCCGCCAGCGCCACCCGCTCTCCCAGAAAGCCGGCCGCGCTCGCCCTCAAAGGGGCTCCGCGCAACCGAGCAATCTCCTGCACCACATCATCGAGCCGCTCCACCCAGCGGCCCGAAGCCGGTACCGGGGGGCCGTGCTCGGGTCCGGTCAGGCTCATCAGCCCGGATGCGGCCCAAACCAGCGCCGGGTGACGGCCGCTACCGGGGGGCACCTTCACCAACGCTGCCGGATCCTGATCACGGGCAGATGGCTGCATCACAACTACAGCCGAATTTTGATCATGGGCAGATGGCTGCATCACAACTACAGCCGAATTTTGATCATGGGCAGATGGCTGCATCACAACCGCAGTTTGTACCTTTGGTGGTTGATGGGAAAAGATCAATGGGTATCTCTCAGGAGGTAGGAATGAACCTGAAACCGGGTAGCCGCCTCAAGAGTTCGGTTTGCGACACCGAGCTCATCGTTGTCAAGGCACCCAGCGGCAACGTGGAAATCACTTGTGGTGGCGCGCCGATGGCCGACCCATCCAGTGCTGAACGTAACGGCGAGGTTGCGGGGGATGCCGCCGGGGGCACCGCGCTGGGCAAGCGTTACGTGAATGAGGATGAAACGCTCGAGGTGCTGTGCACCAAACCGGGGGACGGTTCTCTAGCGCTGGGCGGCACGCCCCTCGGCCTGAAAGAGGCCAAACCCCTCCCGGCTTCCGACTGACCGCTGGACCGTAGGCACCTGCCGGCTTTCCCTGGGGATGGCAACCTTAATAACGGCCCGACTGCTGGGAACCGCAACCCTAATAACGGCCCGACTGCTGGGAACGGCAACCCTAGTAACGGCCCGACTGCTGGGAACGGCAACATGAACCTGATGATGCTTTTGGAGATGGCATCGGGTGGTTTCGCGGAGCGAACCGCCATCGGGTCATTGGGTACGGGGCTCACCTACGATCAGCTCTTCCACCGGGCCGGTGCGACCGCGGCCCGTTTCCGCGAGGCGGGCATAGATCGGGTCAGCATGGTTGACACCAGCAGCGAGGCCCTCCCCATCGCCCTGTTCGGATCGGCCTGGGCCGGGGTGCCGTTCGTCCCCCTCAACTACCGGCTGACCGGGGCCGAACTGCGCAACCTGGCCGCCGAGGTCGCCCCGTCGGTAACGGTGTGCAACCCCGACGCCCTCACCACCATCGGTGATGTCGAGGGGGTGCGAGCCGTTGCCCGACCCGACTTCTTGACCCAGTGGGCCGGAACCGGAGGCGACTCTGGGGATAGCGACTGGGGCAACGACCCCGACGAGATCGCCATCCTGCTCTACACCAGCGGCACCACCGGTGCACCCAAAGCTGCGGTGCTGCGCCACAAGCACCTGGTGTCGTACATCATCGGCTCGGTGGAGTTCATGGGCGCAACCGAGGACGAGGCCACGCTGGTATCGGTGCCCCCGTACCATGTGGCCGGCATTGCCGCCATCTTGAGTTCGGTTTACGCCGGGCGCCGTATCGTGCAGCTCCCCAACTTCGACCCCGCAGGCTGGGTGAACCTGGTTCGCACCGAGAACGTCACCCACGCCATGGTCGTTCCCACCATGCTGGCCCGCATCGTCGAGCACCTGGAGAAGGTCGGTGGCGGGCTCCCCTCGCTGCGGGCGCTGTCCTACGGGGGGGGCAGGATGCCGGCTCCGGTCATCTACCGAGCCCTCGACCTGCTGCCCAGCACCAACTTTGTCAACGCCTACGGCCTCACCGAAACCAGTTCCACCGTGGCTGTGCTGGGCCCCGATGAGCACCGCGAGGCCCACGCCTCCGATGATCCGGCGGTTCGGGCCCGCCTGGGCTCGGCCGGGCGGCCCCTGCCGGCCATCGAGGTAACCATCCGCGATGATGAGGGTAACCCGGTGGCCCCCGGCACCTCCGGCGAGATCTGGGTAAGGGGCGAGCAGGTGTCGGGCGAGTACCTGGGCCGGGACTCCCGGGTTACTCCCGAGGGCTGGTTCCCGACCAGCGACGGTGGATCAATGGATGCCGGCGGTTACCTGTACGTGGAGGGCCGCATGGACGACATCATCGTTAGGGGTGGCGAGAACATCTCCCCCGGTGAGATAGAGGATGTGCTTTTGAGCCACCCATCGGTTGTGGATGCCGCCGCGGTCGGCGTGCCCGACGAGCAGTGGGGCGAGGCGGTGGCCGCGGTGGTGGTGCCCGCCACGGGCCAGACGGTGGACATCGCCGAACTCCAGAATTTCGTGAAGACCCGGATGCGGTCGTCCCGCACCCCCGATCGCATAGAGCTGCGCGACGAGCTGCCCTACAACGAGACCGGCAAGCTCCTGCGCCGGATCCTGCGCGATGAGCTCACCGGTACATAGGTGACCGGACACGAAAAGCGATAACGCATGAGCTGGACCTGGCGCGATGAGCTCACCGGTACTGGTATCCGGCCTGGCTGAGGCGCGGGCGCTGCTGTCCCAACCCTACGCCGGCGAGGATCTGGGGCTGGCAAGCTGCCCGATGATCCTCGTGGAGCCAACCGCCGCCGACCTGACCCAGCCAACACCCACCGGTTTGGCCGATCTGATCGGGAACATCCCCGCGATTATCGCCCTGTCCCTGCCCAGGGGTATCGACATCGCTGATGCCCCCGAGCCGGCTGATCTGAGGGAGTGCTTCGACATGGTGCTGAGCCCGGACGATCTCACCGGGCCCGCGGCTGTTCCGACCCAGGAGCTGGATCGAATAACCACAGCCGCAGCCGCGTCACCAGCGGCGGCGGTGACCCTGGTCCAGCTTCTCCGCCTCGGCGAGAACCTCCCCACCGTCGACGGGCTGGTAGCCGAATCGCTGGCCTACTCCACCCTTCAGTCGGGCCCCATGTTTCGGGACTGGCTCACCACCCAACCCCAGCGGCAGCCATCCAACCCTCCTGCGCGGCCCGTGCCGGCCCAACGAACCTCCCTTTCCGACCCACCACCCGCAGTGGTTGCCGAAAAGACCGGACCTGCCGACCCGCCACCCCCAGTGGTTGCCGAAAGGACCGGCTCCACCCTGCGATTGACCCTGAACCGCCCCCAGCGTCACAACGCTTTCAGCGCCGAGATGCGCGATGGCCTGGTCGAGCAACTCCGAGCCGCATGGGCCGACCCCGGCCTGGACGGAATCGTGCTCGACGGGGCCGGACCCACATTCTGTTCCGGCGGCGATCTGGCCGAGTTCGGAACCACACCCGACCCCGCTACCGCTCATCGCATCCGCTCGGTGCGCAGCGCCGCCTTCTGGCTCGACCGCCTGGCCGCCAAAACCCGAGTGTTGGTTCACGGCACCTGCGTGGGGGCAGGGGTGGAGCTGCCGGCCTACGCCCACGATGTGATAGCCCACCCAAGCACCACCTTCCGCCTCCCCGAGGTGGCCATGGGTTTGGTGCCGGGCGCGGGCGGCACCGTCAGCCTCGCCCGCCGAATCGGCCGCCAGCGACTGTGCTATCTTGCTCTCACCAACCGCGAAATCGACGCAACCACCGCACTCTCCTGGGGCCTGATAGACCGCATCCAACACTGAACAAAAAACCTGGTTTTATCCTGCCAGGGGGTTGCAATGACCCCCCCCCCCCCAGCTAATCTATCCATTGAACCGGACCCACGGAGGCCACAATGTTCCATCTCCCGCTGTTCATCCCACGATTCACCATCAGCCGGTTACTGCTGGCTGCGGGCCTGATCGCAGCAGGGCTGGCCTACACGGCAACAACCCCAGCCGCGGCCCAACTCCAAACTCCCCCACCTGTTACCAACGTGACCGCCACCGCCGGCGACACCGAAGTCACCATCTCATGGCAGTACGAACAAAGCCAGAGTTGCTCCGCTCAAGGCTTCTTCGTCAGGTTCAAGGAGGAGACTGATGCAGATGAAGGAGAGGTAGCGGTAACCGGTCAGCTTGGTTCCTCCACTAGGTCGTACGCGATGGGTGGCCTCACTCCTAACACCTCTTACCAGGTTGAAGTTTATGCCGCGGATCACGGCAGTGCCTGCAAGGTCTATTCTGCTGCGGCTAAGGTAAAAGTCACCACCAACGCCTCCAACTCCGGCAGCGACCCCGACGCTGGAAACGAGGCCGTACGGAGAACACCTCGCCGGGTTAGAAACCTAACCGTAAGCGATAGCGGCACCAGTGCAACCTTGACATGGGCCGCACCAGCAACTCCTCGCTACGGCGGGCAGTGCGGCCATGACGGTATCTATGCCGTGCGTTTATACAACCGCACCACTGGTGAAGAGGTAAAGAATAACACTTACAACCCCAGCGCCGGTAGCGACACTGGAATGGCCTACCAGGGAACCGCCCTGATGGTAACGGTCACAGGCCTCACTGCCGGTGCTAAGTACAAGGCCAATGTCTACGCACACGGCTGCGGGTGGTCGGGGGCCAGAAAAGTTAAGTGGACCCAATAGTTTGAACCTCCCACTGGGCTTCTCCACCCGGGCCAGCCCAGTGCTTACCGGTTACCCAGTGCTTACAGGCGCTCGATGATGGTGACGTTGGCCTGGCCGCCGCCCTCGCACATGGTTTGCATGCCGTAGCGGCCACCGGTGCGCTCCAACTCGTTCAATAGCGTGGTCATGAGTCGGGCACCGGTGGCCCCCAGGGGGTGACCCAGGGCAATGGCCCCGCCGTTCACGTTCACCTTCTCGTGAGGCACGTGATGCTCGGCCATCCAGGCCAGCACCACCGAGGCAAACGCCTCGTTGCACTCGAACAGGTCGATGTCGTCGATGGTCATGCCGGTGCGGGCCAGTGCATACTCGGTGGCGGGGATGGGGCCGGTGAGCATGAGGATCGGGTCGGCCCCGCGCACCGACATGTGGTGAAAGCGGGCCCGGGGCCGCAGGTTGTGATCGGCCACCGCCCGCTCGCCGCAGATCAGCAGGGCGCAGGCCGCGTCCGAGATCTGGCTGGACACCGCAGCGGTGAGCCGGCCGCCCTCAGCCAGCGGGGCCAGTTCGGCCATCTTCTCCAGGGTGGTGCCTCGGCGGATGCCCTCGTCGGCCTCCAAACCGGCCAGCGGTAGGATCTCGTTGTCGAAACGGCCCTCATCGGTGGCCACCGCCGCCCGCTCGTGGCTGGCCAGAGCGAACATCTCCATGTCCTGTCGGCTGATGTTCCAGCGCTCGGCGATCATCTCCGCACCCCGGAACTGCGACACCTCCTGGGTGCCGTAGCGATCCACCCAGCCGGTGGATCCGGTGAACGGGTCGGGATCGGTGACCCCCACATGTTCGGCCACAACCATGGCCGACCCGATGGGGATCATGCTCATGTTCTGAACCCCGCCCGCCACCACCATGTCGTTGACCCCGGCCATCACCGCCTGGGCCGCGAAGTGGACGGCCTGCTGGGCCGATCCGCACTGGCGGTCGATGGTGGTGCCGGGTACGTGCTCGGGCAACCCCGCGGCCAGCCAGGCGGTGCGGGCGATGTCACCGGCCTGGGGGCCGAGGGCATCCACGCAGCCGTACATCACGTCGTCCACCGCCGCCGGATCGACACCGGTACGGTCGAGTAGCCCGACAATGGGGTGGGACCCCAGATCGGCCGGGTGAACCCCGGAAAGGCTGCCGCCCCGCCGCCCCACCGGGGTGCGAACCGCGTCGATGATGTATGCCTCAGCCATGCCGTCTCCTCATTGTGCGACGGTGGCAGTGTAGAGCAATCATCGCGGTTCCCGGGGTAGACCCAGAACCCGCTCACCGATGATGTTGCGCTGGATCTCGTTGGATCCGGCGTAGATGGTGTGGGCCCGGCTGTAGAGAAAGGTCCGCTGCCACGAGTCCAACGAGTACCCCTCGCCCCCACCCTCGCCCGCCTCCGCCGCGGCTGCACCCGCCTCTCCCTCGCCTGCCTCCGCCGCGGCTGCGCCCGCCTCTCCCTCGCCTCCCTCCGCCACCAGCGCGGCTGCTCCCCGCACCCTCATCATCAGCTCACCCAGCGACCGGTGCCAGTTGGACCACACCAGCTTGCCGATGGACATTTCCGGCCCCGGCACCCCGCCGGAATCCACCGCGGTCAGCATCCGCAGGTTGTTGTACCGCATTATCTCCAGCTCGGCGTAGGTTCGGGCCAGCTCCTGGCGGATCACCGGGTCGCCGGCTGTGCCCCCGGCCCGAGCCTCGGCCAGCAACCCGTCGAACTCCTGGCGAAAGTAGGTCTGCTGGCCCAGGGTGGACGCGCCCCGCTCGAAGGCCAGCGTGCCCATGGCCACCTCCCAACCCTGTCCCGGCCGGCCCACCACCAGATCGGCATCGGTCACCGCGGCGTCGAAGAAGACCTCGTTGAACTCGGTACCCCCGGTGATCTGCACGATGGGTCGGATCTCGATGCCGGGCTGGTCCATCGGCACCAGCAGGTAGGAGAGCCCGCCATGGCGAACGGAGTCGGGGTCGGTGCGGCAGACCACGAAGCACCAGTCGGAGTACTGGGCCAGCGATGTCCAGATCTTCTGGCCGGTGATCACCCAGCGGTCACCGTCGAGCACCGCTTTGGTGGCCACATTGGCCAGGTCGGACCCGGCATTGGGCTCGGAGTAGCCCTGGCACCAGAACTGGTCGGCGGCCAGGATGGCGGGCACGAAGCGCTGCTGCTGCTCGGGTGATCCGTAGGCCACCAAGGTTGGTCCCAGAAGCGTGACCCCCATGTTGGGCAACCTCCCCGGAGCCCGAGCCTCCACATAAGTCTGGTGGAACAGCACCTGCTCGGAAAGGCTGCATTCCCGGCCACCCAGGTGGGAGGGAAAATCGATGCCCAACCAGCCACCACCGGCCAGCTCACGCTCCCAGGCGATCTGCTGGGCAACCGGAATGTCCTCCTGACCCGTCCCGCCCCGGCCCCGCAACCCGGCGAACTCCCCCACCAGATGCTCCTCCAGCCAAGTCCGCACCTCATCACGAAAATCCCTCTCAGCCGGGGTGAGATCAAAATCCATTCACCGGAACTGTACCGGCGAGCAGGGTTTGATAGGCACCATGAACGCAACCAAGGAACGAATCCTCGTGGGAAAGTATGTAGTTTTGTGATTAGCATATTTTTAAAATATGCTAATCACAATATAAGCAACACTGGAGGCTGGACACGATGGTTGACTGGCAGTTTCGCCCCGAGGACTACCGGAGGACCCTCGACGAGCAGAACCCCTGGCATCAGTCCGGCACCGTCCCCGAGGCCCTCGCACCACCCACGGAGCGATCCTTGGCCCCCGTGCTTTGGGAGCGGCTCGTCCACAACGAACCCCGCAGGCATCAGGTGATCCTCGGGCCGCGCCGTGTGGGCAAGACGACCGTGCTGTACCAGACCGTCCGACACCTGATGGGTGCTGGAATCGCCTCCGATCAGATCTGGTGGCTACGAATGGATCACCCGCTGCTGCTCCAGTTCAACCTCGGTGATCTGGTGAGGTACCTGATAATCGCGCAGGAAGCCAGCCACGACGCCCCTGTGTATCTGATGCTGGACGAGATCGTGTACTCCGGCGATTGGGACCTGTGGCTCAAGACCTTCCACGATGAGAACTGGCCGGTGCGAATCGCAGCCACCTCCAGCAGCACCACCGTGCTGCGTAAGCAGCGGCCCGAGAGCGGGGTGGGGCGCTGGGAGGAGCACCACTTGCTGCCCTGCCGCCTCGAGGAGTTCCTCAGCCTGGCGGCTGTTCCACTTGAACCTCGGCCCGGCGACACGCCATCTCGGAGCCAAACATCACCCGATCAGGTTGAGGATGAGACTTTTCGGCCCGGCGACACGCTGGCCGAAACGCTCGACTCGCTGCGGGCGGGCAGCCGAGCCGCCCGGCAACTGGAGACCTACCGAACGCTGCTGATGTTCATCGGCGGGTTCCCCGAACTGCTTACCAGGATCACCTCTCGCGACGATCCAGACCCCGACCTCGCGAACCAAGTCTTGGAGTCTCAACGGGTCCTTCGCGGCGATGTCGTGGAGCGCTGCGTCTACAAGGACATCCCCCAAGCGTCCCAGGTTGAGAACCCGTTGATGCTCGAACGCCTTCTGTACGTGCTTGCGGGTCAGGTCACGGGGATTCTGTCGCCCCAGAAGTTGAGCCAGGAGTTGGGCATCGCCCAGCCGACGCTGGATCGCTACCTCTCCTACTTGGAGCAGGCCTACCTGGTGTTCACGCTCACCAACTACTCCGGTGCCGAGCCCAGCGTGCAGCGGCGGGGCCGCAAGCTCTATTTCACCGACGGCGCAGTGCGCAACGCCGCGCTGCACCGGGGCGTGGCCCCCCTGTCGGATCCCGACGAGCGGGGGGAGCTGCTGGAGAACCTCGCCGCGGCTTCGCTCAACACCCTGGCCGTGCACGCCGGCGTGCGGCTGCATCACTGGCGCGACGGCAACCACGAGGTTGACCTCATCTACGACGACCCCCGAGCGCCGCTGGCGTTCGAGATCGCCTCGTCACCGAACCACAGCCGCCGGGGCCTCAGCGCCCTGATCGGGCGGTACCCGAGTTTTCGCGGCAACAGCTACCTCGTGGCCCCCCAGAGCGCAGTGTTCCATGCCCGCGAGGCCGAGTCCGGAATCGGGAGCCTACCGCTCGACACCTTCCTGCTCGCCACCGGCACGCAAGCCCATCAAGCCATGCTGACCCGCCTAGGAGTCCACCCAAGCCCGCCAGCCAGACCACGGGGCCCCGGCAAGCCAATCGCCGTCAGCTAAGCCCCCCGGTGGAAAAGTCGAAGGCAGCGAACCCGACTACGACGGCATCAGACGACGCTACATGACTCGTCTGCACCAAATCACAGGCCACTCCACTTAGACTAGGGTGACCATAGTTTGGGGAATTACATACTTGGGTTGATGTACTCCCCTTACTTGGGGTTTTGAGGGTGCCAGCGCAGTCTAAGAGCGCGCGCGGATATACCGGTGAACGGGTCAAACCCCCACACAGCCTTCATAGCCGCGATCCAGGCGCAAAGTCTCAATGTTGAGGTACAGGCCGCGTTGCGCGGTGGCCACGTAACTGTCGTTGACTAACCACCCAACACCAACGCCAGACCAACACAACAACAGATGAACCATCACCTATCCACACGCTCTAAGCCCAGCTTTTTCAACCCGGATATATAATTCCGATCCGTCGCGATCACGGGCGTAATCGAACGGGCAACGGTCAGGCTTGGTTCACCTTCACCTGGATGGTGTGCCAGCCGGTGGCCCCGTCGGGTGCTGGGGGGCTGACTTCGGAGGTTTGGGTGTAACCGGTGCCGTCGGTGGCTCGCACCCTTATGCGGTGGGTTCCGGGGATGGCGTTCCAAGTAACCATCCACTGCCGCCAGGAGTTGACCGTGGTCTCGCGGCTGAGTTGGGCCGGCACCCAGGGATCGTCATTCAACTGTACCTCCACTCCTTCTATGGCCCGGGTGGGAGCCCAGGCCACCCCGGCCACCGCGGTCGGCCCTGGATTGATGGTCGAGTCCTTGCGAGGCACATCTATACGGGACTGGGTTTTGATCGGTCCCTTCTTGGACCAGCCCCGGGGAATCCAGTAAGCGTCGAAACCATCCCAGGTGGTGAGCTCGATCTCGGACAGCCACTTGGTGGCCGAGACGTAGCCATAGATACCGGCCACCACGAGCCGGGCCGGGAAGCCGTGGGAGATGGGTAGCGGTTCCCCGTTCATCTGAACGGCCACCAGCGCGGGGCGGCCGTCGAACGCCACTTCGGTGGGAAAGCCGGCAGTCCACCGATCCACCGAACGACCCACGATCTGGGTGGCTCCGGGACGGGGCCCAGCCTGGTTCAACACCGTGGACAGGGGAACCCCGACCCAGACGGCGTTGCCAACCAGGCCGCCACCCACCCGGTTGGACACGCAAGCCAGGGTCACCTCATGTTGCACCAGGCCGAGATCCAGCAACTCCTCGTAGCCCAACTCCACCTCTCGATCCACCATACCGTGAATCCGCAGCGACCAATCGTTCGGGTCCACCTGGGGATCTGATATAGCAGTGTCTATAAGGTAAAAGTCCTTGTTGGGGGTGATGCGCGGCGCGATCCCGTTGACATGGTTGAAGTTGGCACTGCTCGCCGGCTCAGCCGTGACCGAGGGAGTCGCTTGGGGAGTGGGCTGAGCGGTGGGATCGGGGGTTGCCCGCGCCGTGGGGTCAGGAGTGGCTGAAGGCGTGGGCTGAGCGGTGGGATCAGCCGTGGGCGTAGCCGTAGCCTGAGCAGTCGGATCAGGGGTAGCCACAGGCTGAGCGGTGGGATCAGCCGTGGGCGTAGCCGTAGCCTGAGCAGTCGGATCAACCGTAACCTCAGCCGTGGCCTGAGCAGTCGGATCAACCGTGGGCGTAGCCGTGGCCTGAGCAGTCGGATCAACCGTGGGCGTAGCCGTGGCCTGAGCAGTCGGATCAGCCGTGGGATCATTTGTAGCCGCAGGCGTGGCCTCTACCGTTGAACTGGTGGGGGGGCCGAGCGAGTTCGGGGCGGGGCCGAGTGATGCCTGCTGATCCGTGGGCACCAGCAGTGCTGTTGGAGTGGGTCGGGGGGTCGGGGTGGCGATGGTACGCCCCTGGAGAGCTTGAGCGGCAAACCCCTGGCGGGCCCCTTCCACGGTGTCGCGCCGTCGCAGCCATCGCCCGAGCAGGCCACCGGCCAGCGAGGCCCCCGCCATTATGCCCACCGCCCCGACGAAGCGACGCCGGTCGTCGAACCGGCCCCGACCGACCATCGGTACCGGACGGGCCTCGGCCTCCTCGGGCTCATCCACCGGCCGGGAGGACAGGGCCAGCGCGTAGAGGCCCAGGAAAACCACAATGCCGAAGGCTCCCGACAGCAAGCCCGACATCCATCCCAAACCGTCGCTGCTCAAGGGGTTATGGGCCGCCGCCCACCCACCGATCACGCCGAACACCAGCAACCCGGCGGGTGCCACCCACCGGCGCTTTTGGGAGGCCCAACCCAGCAAAGCGCCCAGCAGGATCGACACCACGATGATTCCCCACACCAGTGCCGGCTTCTGGTTGCTGCCCAGTTGCCGGATGGACCAGCGAGCAATGGCACCCGGGGTGTTGTCGACAACCACATCGGCCACCGCGACGACCAGCGAGGGGATCTTGCGGCTCAACCCGGATAGGATCTCACCCAATCCCAGCGCGCTGCCGGCACTCACGACCCCGGCGGAGATGGCGTGGAGCCGAGTGATACCTGGTGCCCGCTCGACTGGTTCTGGTAGTTGCGGTTCGCTCATATCCGCACTCCGATCGCTAGACCCCGGATGCCGCTATCCAGCAGTTCTGGCCCAATGCTACATACCGAATCGCTTCCGACCCGTTCAGTCTGGCAATTCCAACCGGACTTGCTCGAGCGCGAGGCTATTATGAATCCCTGCGACCTGACCCCAAGCTCGCCTATGAATCCCTGCGAACTGACCCCAAGCTCGCTCCGCATCCTCTTTTGGTAAACCCTTTGGGGCCGAGCATGAGACTCGAATGGTACTCCTGAAGGCCATAGGCGCAGACCAGCAGCGGCGGGAATCAGCCCGGGCTCTGGCCGGCCGGTTGGGGCGGGTGGTGCAGGTGGACCGGGGCGAATGCGAGGTGATGACCGACGACGGTCGGATCAGGGTGTCGTCGGACTCCCAACGAGCCCAGGGGGATGTGGCCCCGGTGACCGGCGACTGGGTGACCATCGTTCCCGGCCCCGAGGCCAGCCCCGCAGTGGAACAGGTGCTGGAACGCCGGACACTGGTGGTGAGGCGAGACCCGGCCGAGCTGGCCCGGCCCCAGCACCTGGTGGCCAATGCCGATGTGGTGGCGGTGGTGCACGGGCTGGACCGGCGGATAAACCCGGCCCAACTGGAACGCTTCTGCGTGGTGGCCTGGCAGTCGGGAGCCGCAGTGGCGATCATCCTGGCCAAAGCCGACCTTTGCCGGAACCCCGAAAAGGATGCCCGGAAGGTTTCTGACCTGGCCCCGGGAGCGAAGGTGGTAATCACCGCGGCGTTGCCGGGCGAAGGCCTCCGTGAAGTGGCCGCCATGACGGAGAAAAACCGCACCCTGGCCCTTCTGGGCCCTTCGGGAGTGGGCAAATCCACCCTGGTCAACGCGCTGATGGGTACCGAGGTTCAAGCTACCCAAAAGGTGCGGTCCGGTGATGCCAGGGGCCGTCACACCACCATCGCCCGACGGCTCATCCCACTGCCCGGGGAGGGATCGCTGGTGGACACACCCGGTATCCGCATGGTGGGACCGTGGGATGCATGGGAGGGTCTGGCCGCCGCCTATGCCGAGATCGACGCCCTCGATCACCAGTGTCGATTCTCCGAGGATTGCTGGCACCAGGGACAGCCAGGTTGCGCGGTGGCCGGCAACGTTGACCCCGGAAGGCTGCGCCGGTACCTGGAACTGGCCGGAGAACTCGCCGACCAGGACCTGGATCGAGCCCGCCGCCCCCGCCATTAGCCCATGAACCCAGCGTATAGAGGTACACGGGAGTGCGGGATGGACTAGAAACTTCTCATGCCGAGCGCAACACCATTGGAAGGCAGGATCGCAGCCGTTACCGGCGGGGGCGGGGGAATCGGGGGCGGAATCTCCCGGCTGTTCGCCGAGGCCGGGGCCGCGGTGGTAATCAACGACATCGACCCCGACCTGGCCACGACCGCGGTGAGCGACATAACCGATGCCGGAGGGAGGGCGGTGGCGGTGGTGGGCGACATAACCGATGCCGCGGTCGTTGCCGAGTTCCATCGAGCCGCGGTGGACTTCGGCAATGGTCGGGTGGATGCGCTGGTCAACAACGTGGGCGACTACCGCCCCGGCGCGGGCCTGTTTCTCCGCACCACCGAGGCCGACTGGAACGCCCAGATCGACATCACCTTCCGCCACGTGCTGCGCTGCACCCACGCATTTTTACCCACCATGATTGACGGGGGTGGAGGCACCATCGTGAACGTGTCCACGGTGGAGGCCATGCGGGGCATTGCTCGCATGGCGGTGTACTCGGCGGCCAACGCTGCGGTGTCGGCGTTCACCCGCTGCCTGGCCCTGGAGATGGCCGAACACGACATCAGGGTCAACTGCATCGCCCCGGACATGGCCGTCACCCTGCAAACCCCCCTGGACCAGATGCTGAGGGGACGCCCCATTGAGCACGCCCAGCGGTGGATCCCCCTGCGCCGCTTCGGCAACCCCGAGGATTTTGCCGAGGTGGCCCTGTTTTTGGCCTCCGATCAGTCCCGCTTCATGACCGGCCAGACCATTCCTGTGGACGGCGGCACCATGACCGCCCAGGGTTGGTACCGGCGAGCCGACGGCCGGGGCTTCACCAACCTCCCCGACACCCCCTGACCCCCAAGAACCGACTCCCACCGACCCCAGTTTCACCAACCTCCCCGACGCCCCCTGACCCCTTGTGGTCTCGCCGGGGGCAGCCGCGCACCTCTAGGGCAAACCGTACTGGGGGAGGTGGCCGTTGGCGATCAAGGTGAGGCTGCCGGTACCGATCTCGCCGCTTTCACCGGTGGTCACGGCTACCGGAGCTATCCGGTGCAGCGGGGTGAACCTCTCGCCGGCGGCGGGAACCACATCGGCGGGGTGGCTGATGTCCCAGGTCTCGTGCTCGATGTGCTGCTCACCCCGGTACACCCCAAGGCCCAGCCCGTCGTTCCAACCACCGCTGTAGCCCAGCCCGGCCATGGCCACCGCCGAGCCCAGTGGCACCGAGTGGAGCCGCAGCGAGCGGCCGCCGTCCAGGCTCACCTCCATTTCGGCCGACGAGAATCGCCGAGTGCCGGCAAAGAACTCCAAGGACAGATCGGCTCCGGTTACACTACAATCGGCATCTGGGGAGTCCCGGTCCCGGATCAACCCGGTGAGGTAGACCCGCTCGGCCCCCCGCTCCATGATCTGCACATGACCAGCCCGCCGGTTGGTGGAGAAAAACAGGAAGTAGAACAGCGTGCCGGCCTCGCCGGGCCGGCGGGGTGGGCCGGTGACCGGCTCGGGGATACCCATCTGCGGGCGCACCCCCCAGGAATGATCCCGGCAACCCCACCAACTTTTTACCCCCAGACGCTCACCACCCACCGAGATCCAGCCGTCCACCACCCCCACCTGGTTGAACCGCTGGTAGTGCTGGGTCACCCGGCCTCGCTCCCGCTCCATGTGGGGCTTTTCAACTTCGGGGGCCAGTTCGGCCCGCCACACCAGATCGCAGGCCATGGAATGGGCACCGGGAGCCAGGATCAACCGTAGCTCCTCCAGCGGGACCGTGGGCTCCACCCGCATCGGGCCGACATCGGGTTCAAGGCGGGGGCGCAGCGCTCTGGATGCCCTCAGGTTGTGCTGGGTGCCGCCCCGAACCATCACCACCCCACCATCCAGCACGTTCATGTTGCTGTACGAACCCATGGTGAACTGCATGGCCCCCTGCCCGGCAGGGTCGTAGACAGCGAACCAGTAGCGGTCGAAGAACCGGGGGTCGGAAGTACCGGCGTGCTCGAACGGTTCGGGAATCTGGTGCCACAGGGTGTCGTCCATGGGTCCAAGCATGGTTACCTCAGCCTTTCCACGGAGTCGGACAGGTAGGCCCGCACCGCGGGGGAGCACTCGGTTGCGTCGGTTGCAACCATGATCTCATCAACAAGCCAGGCCCGCAGCTCCCGGTGGTACTCCTCGGCACCGGCCAGATCGGGAACTCCCGGCACTGCCTCGGCCAGCACCGCTGGTTGGATGCCCAGCAACTCCTCCAGGGCCCTGACATCGGCCACCAGGTCGGGCAGCACTTGGGACCAGCGACCCGCCGCGTGCTCCAGGGCCGCGGCAGCGTGGGTAATCTGCTCACGGATGAACGGATCGGATACCTCGGGCCCGGCCAGATCCACCAGCACCCGGCGAGCACCCTCGATCTGCTCACTCAAAGTAGGTCTCATACAACAACCCGCCCACACAAAATAAGCCTCATTACTGCTCCCTTTCGGTTTGGGCCAGCAGAACCTCGGCCAGGCGCCCGGTATTGGCCCACACCCGATGGCTGCGGCCCTCGCAAAAGCTCCGCACCCCGGTCAAGGTGATGGCTGCCAGCTTGTAGTTGGCCAGCACCTGCCAGAACCGCAGCGCGGCCCGATCCACAGTCCTGCCGGTGCGGGCCTCGTAGGCCGAAACCAAGTCATCCGCCTCCCACCGCCCGGGGAT
This sequence comes from Candidatus Poriferisocius sp., assembly GCF_965202595.1. Taxonomy (GTDB): domain Bacteria; phylum Actinomycetota; class Acidimicrobiia; order Acidimicrobiales; family Bin134; genus Poriferisocius. Next base: position 83,175 of record NZ_OZ241836.1, on the reverse strand, counting down.
CAAGTGCTCCCGGCGGCGGATGGGGTTGGTCACCCATCCCACATCCTCGGTCGGATCACCCAGGTGGGCGGTCTCCCAATCCAGCAGCACCTGCACCCGGTCGCCGTCCAGCAGCACATTACCCGGCTTGATATCGCCGTGAACCAGGGTGATTTCCCCCGGTGAAGGTTGGTTCAGGCGCAGCCATCGCTCCACCAGGGCCAGCACCGGCTGGGGTTCCAAAGACTGGCGCTCGATGACCGAGGCCCACTCGTCGATGGCCGCCGCCGCGGGGTCGTTCGGCACCGCCAGCACGCGATCCAACCCGGCGCTTTGCCAGTCCAAGCCATGAATCTCGACCATCAGGTCAACCATCTGGGAGGCGATACCCACTCGGGTGTTCTCGTCGAACCCGCTCCGGCCTCCCTCCAGAACGAAGTGATCGTTGATGCCGTCGTAACGGGTCATCACCAAGGACGGGCGGCCCAGCTCCGATCCGTCGGCATCCAGCCATACCACCTCGGGAGATCGCACCGGCTGGTCGCGCAACCGCCGCAACACCTCGTACTCCACCCGCCGATCAGTCTCCAGCACGCTCCCGACCGGATCACGCCGCAAGAACAAGCGGCGATGACACGACCGGTTCCCGTCCTGCCACCACACGTCAAAAGGCCAGTTCTCCCTCGACTGCCCCCCGGTGGCCCGAGCCTCACCCATCACCCGCAACCCGCTCACGTCACCCAACCGCGTGCGAACGAACCTCTCCAAAGCCTCATGGGAATCCCCAGGCATAGCCACAACACGCTAGCGAAAAACGCCGGCACCAAGACCAGAACCGAAAGGGCGCAAGCAACAAACCCCAGCACCAGAACCGAGACGGCGCAAGCAACAAACCCCAGCACCAGAACCGAGACGGCGCAAGCAACAAACCCCAGCACCAGAACCGAAAGGGCGCAAGCAACAAACCCCAGCACCAGAACCGAGACGGGGCAAGCAACAAACCCCGCAACCAGCACTGAAAGAACGCAAGCCTCAGTGGAGCTGAGCGGACTCGAACCGCCGGCCTCCTCGTTGCGAACGAGGCGCTCTAGCCAACTGAGCTACAGCCCCGGGTACCCGACCCACCCTACCAGTGGCCCACTCCCGATCAGAGCTTGAAATCGGCCGGACCCGCAATCGTGGAAACAGCCGGATCAGCCGGGGGAAAGGATCAGCCCGGCCGGCAATCTTGGGGGCAGCCGGATCAGCCGTGCCCGCCGGAGGCGGCGCGTCGTGGCTGGGATGCCGGGGCCCCTACATCAACCGACCGGAGTCGCTCCTCATGGGTCCGCTGGTACTGCACCAGCAGCATGGCGTAGGCCAGCAACATGGCATCGATCACCAGATGGGCCACGAGAGCAAAACCACCCCAGTAAATCGCAAGCACGAACGAGACCAGCGCCCCGATAATGAGCGTGACCAGGATCGTGCGCCGGCGGCGGCGAGCTGCAATCGAGGAGCGGGGCATGATTCGAGTTTGAGTCGATGCCATCGAAGAAGCGTACAACGATGGGGGCACCGCAGCATAAGGCCGAAGGGCCACCACCGGAGCGGCCAGGGCCCCCCGCTCGGCCAGACGGGGATTTATCGACCGGACAGGAGCACCCAAACCCCGGAGCGAACCCCGTCGGGTTCTGCGCCTACCCCAAAGCTGGCCGTGGCGCGCTCGACGGATAAGGGGCGGAATCAAAAAGGCGGCCCATGCGGCGGCCAAAATCATGAGAACCACGGACGTAACCAATCTCAGGTTTCCCTTGCAAGCGAAATTGTAAGCCGCGACAAGTCACCAACCGGTGGATGGTCGCGCTTGGGACACTCGGGGGAAGGGACGGAATGCTTTGTTACCACCTGCTGGCGGAAGTTGCAGTGACGTAACACTTGTTACAGTTGTACTACAAAAAGTCCACCCGTGCCACTCGGCCCCAACCCTCGACCAAAATAGCTCCACCGAATAGGTGGTCAGTCGTCGTGGGAAACTCCGGGATCCCCCGACCGGCGGTAGTGGCCGGAGCGTCCCCCCGATTTCTCCCACAGGGCAATCTCGCCTATGACCATCTCCCGATCCCGGGACTTGCACATGTCGTAGACGGTCAGCGCGGCCACCGAACAGGCTGTGAGGGCTTCCATCTCCACCCCCGTGCGATCCACGGTTTCCACCTCGGTCTCGACCTCGATGTAGGTGTCCTCGATCCGAAAGTTGACCATCACCGCCCCCACCGTGAGTGAGTGACAGAGCGGGATCAGCTCGGCAGTGCGCTTGGCCGCCTGGATGCCCGCCACACGGGCCACGGCCAGCACATCTCCCTTGGCGATGGCCCCCCTGGCCACCGCCGAAGCGGTATCGGCGCTCATGAACACCTTGGCCCGGGCAATGGCTCGGCGGTGGGATGGCTCCTTGGGGGTGATGTCCACCATGCGAGCCCGACCCAGGGAATCCATGTGAGTAAATCCGACATCAACCACCCTCAACCCCCGATCCTTCGTGACCACCACGTCCAACCCCAACCAAGCCCCCGAAGCACCCTCAACCCCCGAACCACCCTCAACCCCCGATCCTTCGTGACCACCACGTCCAACCCCAACCAAGCCCCCGAACCACCCTCAACCCCCGATCTGCGACATCGAGCGGTTGGGGCGAATGAAGTGCACCTGGTTGATGGCGTGCCCGGCCCACTTGTCTCTCACCGCCGCCGAGATGGCAGCGGCTATCCGGTCGTCTCCGGCCCCCGAACGCAACAAGCTCCGCAGATCGTGCTCGTCCACCGCGAACAAGCAGTTGCGGAACATGCCCTCGGCGGTGAGTCGTACCCGATCACAACTGCCACAGAAGGCATCGGTGACGCTGGCGATGACCCCGAACGATCCCCGGCCGTCGGCGTAGTGCCACACCGCGGCCGGCGAGTGCGAGCGCTCCACCGGGACCAGCGGGAACGCCCCCGCCACCGTGGCCACGATCTCGTCCCGGGTCACCACCTTGTCGTTGCTCCACGACAGATCGGCATCCAGGGGCATGAACTCGATGAACCGAACCTCCACCCCCCGCTCCCGGCCGAACCGAGCGAAGTCCACGATCTCGTCGTCGTTGATGCCCCGCATCATCACCGCGTTGATCTTCACCGGGTCCAGGCCGGCAGCCACCGCGGCATCGATCCCGTCCAGTACCCGGTCGAGGTCGTCCCGGCGGGTGAGCCGGTGGAAGCGGTCGGGGCGAAGGGAGTCCAGCGAGATGTTGATACGCCTCAGCCCGGCGGCCACCAGTTTGCCGGCCAGCAGTCCCAGGGTGGCCCCATTGGTTGTCAGGGCCAGATCCACGTCCAGCGCGGCCAGCTTCTGGACCAGCACCGGTAGGTTGGCCCGTACCGTGGGTTCCCCGCCGGTCAGCCGAATGCTGTCGATACCGAACCTGTTGACCATCAGCGCTGCGATCCGCTCGATCTCCTCGAACGAGAGCAAATCCTCCCGGGGCAGCCAGTCCAACCCCTCGGCGGGCATGCAGTACGTGCAGCGAAAGTTGCAGCGGTCGGTCACCGAGATGCGGAGATCCCGGTGCACCCGACCGAACCCATCCATCAGCGGCGCACGCACCTCTCCATTCTGCCCCAACCCGCCACCCGCGGCACACCCGCATCACGCGCCAACAACCTCTACGAATGTTAAGGGAATTATATATTTGGGTTGACGCACCCATTCTGACCTGGGGTTTTGTAAGTTACAACATGGACATAAGCCAGTATTTTCAACCCAGGTATGTAATTCCCTTTGGTTGGGGTTGGTAGGTTTTGCCGGTGGTTGTGATGGGTTGGTTGCGTTGGTTGGTTATGTGCTGAGTAGGACGTTGCTGTAGATGGGCTGTTTGAATCGTCGGGTGGGGGGTGGTTGGGGTTGGTGTTTGTGGGTTTGGGTGTGGCAGGTGGGGCAGAGCAGGACGAGGTTGTTGATGTTGGTTTTGCCGCCGTGTTCCCAGGGTTTGATGTGGTGAACATCGCAGGCGGTGGCTCTTAGCCCGCAGTTTACGCAGTGTTTGTCTCGGGCGTAGAGGGCGAGTTTTTGCTTTTGGGTGGCGGAGCGTTGGTAGGCTCTATTGGTGATCGCGACAGAGTTTAGTGTAGATGGTTTGGGCGGGTTGCCATTGGTGGATTCTGCGGGGCATGGTGTTGATGAGGTCTTCGATGATGGCGAGGCGTACCGGGCCGATGTTGAGGTTGGTGCTTTTGGGTAGCCAGCGTCTGAGTGTGGCGTTGTTTTGTTCGTTGGTGGGTCGTTGCCAGGGGGATCGGGGTTCGCAGAAATAGACCTGTATGTTGAGGGTTTTTTCGATGTCGGCCCATTTGGCCATTTCTGTTCCTTGGTCCCAGGTCAGGGTTTTGACCATTTCGGCGGGTTGGCGTTTGAGTGCGGCGGTGACGGCTTTGGCGGTGTTTCGGGCGTCGTAACCATCACATAAAGGCACTACCAGGGTGTGGCGGCTGGTGCGCTCCACCAGGGTGGCTACGGCTGATTGGTTGTTCGCACCGATTATCAGATCACCTTCCCAGTGGCCCGCCTCGGCTCGGGTGTCGACTATTGCGGGGCGCTGCGCTATGGGCCGGAAATCACCCAGCACGGAGCGTTTCGCCTGCTCACAACGGCTTCGGGGTTTGCGCCGCCGGCGACGGCGCACCAGCAGTTTCCAGCTATCGGCTGCTAGGCCGCTGCGTCCGCTGGGGTCGTAACACGCCCGGTAGATGGTTTCTGCGCACACCCGCAGCCCTTGTTTGCGGAGAGATTCTGAGATCGCATGAGGGGACCAACGAAGCGCCAACAACTCGGCCACCGCGTCGGCCAACACCGGATCTGTGGCCAACTTGGATGGGCGAGGCCTCAAAGCCCGCACATCGGCAACGGCTTGGGCCGCATCGGCCCGATACACCGAACCACCCCCGTTGCGCCGCAACTCCCGCCACACCGCGGAGCGGCTCCTGCCCAACCGGCGGGCCATCTCAGCTGTCCCCACCCCCATCCCAACCATAGTCTCGATGCGGGCACGCTCGCCCGCACACAACCTCTGTGCCATACTGGAACACCTCCACCGGTGATTCGCCAATGTTTCTGATCGACCATCATGGCCGACCTGTCGCGATCACCGGTGGAGCCTTCCGTTGCTTGCGACCCAGGTATAGGGGTATTCCTTCGGCGGTGAAAATGGCCGGCACCAACGCTGCGTCACAGGCGATGAGGCGCAACTCGTCCATCGAAATGGGGGTGTCGTCCATGAGCCCGGCGTTTTTGAGCTGGCCGGTGAGCAAGTCGTAATCAACCTTCACCAAAAGCGTCGTCGGCTGCACCCCCACATGACCACCACAGGTGCCATCGGTGGTTTTGGGGTTCTTACCAGGGGTTTGGGTGATCAGCGCGACCAGCGCGTCGGCTGCGCGCTGTTGAGGGGTGCGGTCGTTACCATTTTTGGAGTCGTCGCGAAACAGGCGATCACACATGCCGTCGAGAGCGGTTTTGACCCGCTCACCGGTCACCCGGTCCAACTCGGCGTGCAGCACCACCATGTCGTCATCACCGTTGAACACCGCAGCCTTGCGACGGCGGCGCTGCTGATCGAGCCGCGACTCCTCATCGGTGCCGCGCCGGTCGTCCTCCTGGCGGGCCAGGGTTTTCCTGAACCGGTCCAGGTCCTCGGTTTTGGCCTTGTCGATCAGGTCGTCTTCTTGGGCCCGGTTCAAAGGCACCCGACCATGGGACTCCCCCAACAAGCGGGCATGATCTATGGAGAACCCGCCGGCTTTGACCGCATCCACCGTGGCCGGCAACTCCCGTAGGGCGCCGGCGGTGCGGGCTTCGCGGTTGGCCAGGTAACGGCCCATACCGAACTGAAGGCAAAGAGCCCGCAGTTCGCCCTCACCCACAAGATCACCGTAACGATTCAACGCTTCGGTCATGTACCCATCGAGTATGTGGCGGGTAGCGAGGATATCAAACATCAAATTGAACAAACTCTTGGAGTCCATCCCCTCCAAATCAACCAACTCCAACCGCAAAACATCCCCACCACCAGCACCGTCACTGCCAGCAGAATTGGTCTCAGGTTCGGAAACACTGGGGTCGAACTTCATACCCACAATACTATCAGCAAGGGTGACAATACCCACCCGAAATATAAAAATAATTCTGATCAATATTTTCCCCCACCACCGAGATAATTTACAACCACCACAATGGCATCACAGACTCACCCAACCGAACCATCAACAACCTCCATAAGAGTTACAGCTAGCAGCGGTGGCAAAGATACAGGGGCCACCCCGGTAGCGTGCGCCCAGGGGTCGGGCCGGTCGAGGGTCACCGGTGGAGCTTTCCGACCCTGGTGGAGCGCACCAGCCGCCACACCCTGGTAGTACCACTACCCGATGGTTACGACACCCACAACACCGCCAAAGCCGTCACCGCCGCACTCAAACGCCAACCCGCCGAATTGGTCAAAACCCTGACCTGGGACCAAGGAACAGAAATGGCCAAATGGGCCAACATCGAACACAACCTGGGCATACAGATATACTTCTACGAACCCCGATCCCCCTGGCAACGACCCACCAACGAACAAAACAACACCACACCCCGACGCTGGCTACCCAAAAGCACCAACCTCAACATCGGCCCGGTACACCTCGCCATCATCGAAGACCTCAATGCCCCGCAGACTCCACCACTGGCAACCCGCCCAAACCATCTACACCAAGAGCGCGCGCAGATAGGTTAGGTGGGGTTGGGTTTGGTGTCATGTTTGGGGAATTACATATCTGGGTTGAAAATACTGGCTTATGTCCATGTTGCAACTTACAAAACCCCAGGTAAGAATGGGTGCGTCAACCCAAATATATAATTCCCTTCCCAATGTTACACCTAGCGCAGGATCAGCAACTCGACCGGATCGCCCCCATCGAGTCCGTCGCCGTCGGGCAGCACCGCCAGAGCGTCAGCAGCAGCCATGGCCGAGAGCTGGTGCGACCCCTGGCCGCCGGCGGACCTGGCCAGGTACTCGCCGCCGGCATACTCAACCCGCACCCGGGCGAAATGAGTCTTGCCATCGGCCCGGCGGCGGAGCGGCTCGGCGGCCCGACCCGTCACCGGCCGGCGGTGCCAGGCATCGGGGGGGTGCCCCATCATCCTGCGCAAACCGGGTCGGGCGAACAGCTCGAAGGAAACCATGGACGACACCGGGTTGCCCGGTAGCCCGAATACCGGAACCCCCTTCACCAGGCCGAAAGCCAGGGGTTTGGCCGGTTTGATGGCCACCTGCATCCAGGTCATGTCCCCGATCTCGTCGAGCACCTTCTTCACGTAGTCGTAATCACCCATGCTCACACCGCCCGAGGTCAAAAGGGCATCGCACGCCTCCACCCCGGCCCCGATACCGGCGGCGATCTCGTCCTCGTCATCGGCCAGGCACCCCAGGTCCACCGGTTCGCACCCGGCCTCCGCCAGCAGGGCCAGCAACGTATGCCGATTGGAGTCGCGAATCTGACCCACCTCCAGCGCCTGCGGCCCCTCGATCAACTCACTGCCGGTGGACATGACCCCCACCCGGGCTCGGGGACGCACCCTCACCTGGTAGATGCCCAAGCTGGTGAGCACCCCCAGGTGTCCAGGGGTGAGCACCTCTCCCGGTCCGAAAACGGTCTGGCCCACCACCAGATCCTCACCGGCTCGGCGAATATGGTTTCCGGCGGGCACCGGGCGGGTCACCGTAACCCGGGTGCCGTCGGAACCGACCTCGGTGAGTTCCACCATTATCACCGCGTCCGATCCGGGGGGGATGGCCGCTCCGGTCATGATGCGAGCGGCCTGTCCGGCCCCGACAGTTATATCGGGAACCGGGCCCGCGGCCACCGTGCCCACGATGGTAAGGGCTACCGGAGCATCAACCACATCCACCGACCGCACCGCGAAACCGTCCATGGCCGTGTTGTCGAAGTGGGGCACCGGCTCGGGGGCGGTCACCGTCCCGGTGGTAACCAGACCTCTGGCCTCGCCAATTCCCACAACCGCCGGCTCGAGCACACTGCACCTTGCCAAAACATTCTCTTGTGCTTCAGCCAGCGGGATCACAAGACCACCCTGTTGGTAACAGAACCGGGTCGGGCTGGGATCACGACCAGATCGCCGGTTCTTCTCTGCGCCATATGCGGCGAATGTTCTCATAATGGCGAACGACAACCACCACCGCGCAGCCGATCACCACCCCGACCTCCGGTGCCGACCACCCCTGGATGGCCACCGCCGCCGGTGCGGCCAACACCGCCCCCAGCGAGGCCCCACTCGCCCTTCTGGTCACCACCAGCACCGTTGCCCAAACACCGATGAGGATGACCCCCACCAGCGGGGTGAGCATCAGCAGCATCCCTCCAAAGGTGGCAACCCCCTTGCCCCCCTGGCGGTAACGACCCAGGGGCACAATGTGGCCGACCACCGCCGCGACCCCGCAGGCCACCGCCAAGAGCCGGCCTCCCAATGTCAGGCCCAAACCGGCGGCGACAACCCCCTTGCCCACATCGCTAACCAGCACCCACGCCGCCGGCCACCGGCCGGCCACCCGGTAAGTGTTGCTGGCCCCCGGGTTGTTGGATCCCTCCCGGGTCGGGTCGTGGCCCGTGTACCGGCCCACCAGCAGAGCGCTGGGAAAGGTGCCCAATGCGTACCCGCCCAGTACCAGGAGCCATTCCCAGTCCACGTTTCTTATCGTAGTAAACCGAAACCACCCTCGGGATGGGCGAGCCCGTGCGCCCTCCCGCACGGGCAGAAATTGCCTGATGCCGGCAACAACCGAATGGGTGATCTGCCGGATAGCCAGAAATCCTTGCTGCCACGTATCCTGCCTGATCGTGCCCACCTACGACTACAGTTGCCAAACCTGCAATGCCCGCTTCGAGGTGATCCAATCCTTCTCCGAGGACTCTCTCGTGCATTGCCCCGAAGCCGGCTCCATCGCCAGCCCCCCGGCCTGCACCCAGCCCGGCAAGGGTCGGGTGTCCAAGGTGTTCAGCGTGCCCAGTATCACTTTCAAGGGCGACGGTTTCTACCGCAACGACAGCCGCTCCGGAACCAAGTCGCCCGCCACCACCGGTTCGCCCAACGGTCACGAGAAATCCGGCACCGGCGAATCCGGCAAAACCTCGACGGAACCCTCCGGTGGTGAGCCGGCAAAACCCGCCGATCGGGACCGCAGCAGCGGGGACAACCAGGCCTCCGGGGGTGAGCCGGCAAAATCCGCCTCGGGCTCCACGGACTAGCACACGGGCTGGTATCCGACATGCCCGAGATCGGTGTCATCGGCGGAACCGGGCTCTACTCCCTGCTGGAGGATGCCGTCGAGGTTCCCGGTGACGAGACTTTCGGACCCCCTTCAGGGCCGCTGAGCATCGGCACGGTTGACGGCATCGAGGTGGCTTTTCTGCCCCGTCACGGGCCGGGCCACCGCTACCCCGCCCACCGGGTCAACTACCGGGCCAACCTGTGGGCCCTGCGCCAGGCCGGGGTAAGGGCCATCCTCGGCCCCTGCGCCTGCGGCTCGCTGCGCCCCGAGCTGGCTCCGGGCGACGTGGTGGTGTGCGATCAGCTCGTCGACCGCACCTCGGGCCGGGCCGACACCTACTTCGATACCGTCACCAACCATGTCTCGCTGGCCGACCCCTACTGCGAAAGACTCCGGGGGGCTCTGCTGGATGCGGCCCGGGCCCAGGACATGACAACCCACGACGGGGGAACCGTGGTGGTTATCTCCGGCCCCCGCTTCTCCACCCGGGCCGAGTCCCGCTGGTTCCGGCAAAACGGCTGGGACGTGGTGGGCATGACCCAGTACCCCGAAGCCGCCCTGGCCGCCGAGTTGGGCATCTGCTACGCCACCGCCGCCCTGGTCACCGACTACGATGCCGGCCTGGAGGACGATCCCCACTCGAAGCCGGTCACCCATGACGAGGTGTTCGCGTTCTTCGCCGAGAACCTCGACCGGATGCGGGCCGTGTTGCTCGGAGCCATCCGGGCAGTGGGCAACAACCTTCCCGGCTGCTGCGACCGAACCAACGGCATCGAACCACCCCTGCCGCCAAGCTGAGCCACCGGGCCCTCCATAACCCGATATTCCCGGGTATTTCGGGCCCCATAACCGGATTTCCCCGGATATTTGTGAATATTTGCTGCTCACCGTCGCTGCCCGCCGCTATGGTGGGGGTTGCTTCCCCCCCGGCGGAGATGATGCAGGACAGCGGTTGTGGACCCATCTCCAGAAGCCCCTCCAACCTGGCGGGGCTCGGACCAATCTCCAGAAACCCCTCCAACCTGGCGGGGCTCGGACCAATCTCCAGAAACCCCTCTAACCTGGCGGGGCTCTTTACTGGCCCGAATTACGGGTGGGAGGCGCAGCTACTGGCTGGTGGTGGCCGTGGCTGCGGCAATCACCGGATTGGTGGTGGCAATCGTGGCGGGGCTGGCCCGGGGCAACTCCTCGTTGGGCGCTTTGACCCCGGTGGTGGTGGCCACCCAACCCATTGAGGCCGGCCGGCCGCTGAGCGAGCAGAACACCGAGATCCGCCGATACCCGGCCCTCAGCCTGCCCGCCGGCGCGCTGGCCGAACTGACCGGCGACGAGATGACCTCGGCTCCCCTTTACCCCGGCGACGTGGTGACCGGACCTCGGCTGGGAGGATTACCCCTAACCGGCCGGATCGAGGTAGCGGTTCCCGGCCACACCGCCCTGCCCCCGCTGGCCCCCGGCGACCGGGTGGACGTGCTGGTGACCCTGCCCATCCCCGATGAGTCGGGCTCTAAACGCCAGGCCACGCTCACCGTGGCCCGAGCCGCAGTGATCACCAACACCGCCGACCACGCAGTGACCATCGCCGTCACCAATCAAGAACTCATCCCCGTCGCCGCCGCCGTAGTGGAAGGCTCAATAACCCTTGCCCTCATACCCCCATAACAACCAACCACCCATTTGCGCCCCACTTCGGGAAAGAGCAGGGGGCGGGAGTATGTGCAGCTACCAGTTCTTCCAGTAGCGGGAGGGGGCGGGGCCGGTTTGGTCCTGGTACTTGGAGCCGGCCTCGGCGGAACCGTAGGGGTTGTCGGCGGGGGTGGTCATGCGGATGAAGGAGATCTGGCCGATCCTCATCCCGGCGTAAAGGGTGATGGGCAGGGTAGCCACATTGGACAGCTCCAGGGTGAGCCGGCCGTTCCACCCGGCATCGACGAATCCGGCAGTGGAGTGGATCAAGAGCCCGAGGCGACCCAGCGAGGACTTGCCCTCCAGCCGGGCCACCAGGTTGTTGGGTACCCGCACCCTCTCCAGCGTGGAGCCCAGCACGAACTCGCCGGGGTGAAGAACAAAAACGCCGTCGGTCTCGATGGATACCGGCTCGGTGAGGGTATCCATGTTCTTCCTGACATCTATGCACCCCTCGGTATGGTTGCGAAACACCCGGAAGTGGCGGTCGATGCGCAGATCCACCGATGACGGCTGGATCGCACCATCGTCCAGCGGGTCGATCTCTATACGACCCGACTCGAGTTCTGATCGGATGGTTCGGTCGGAGAGGATCACGGGGTCGGGGCGAAAAAATTGCGCACCAGCGGCTCGTAGTGCTCCAGGGTGGGTGTGGGATAAGCCGGATCGAACGCGGGCATGTCGTATTCGGCGCAGAACTCGGCACAGCGGTCGTAATGGGGGTGACCGGCATAGGCATCGCGGCTGTTGCGGTCCAGGCCCACGTGATGCCAGAAGTAGTAGCCCTGGAAAACGCCGTGCATCTGCACCATCCACAGGTTGGCCTCGGACACGAACGGTTTGAGAATGGCCGCAGCCAGGTCGGGGTGGTTTCGGGGAGTCATCAGATCGCCGATGTCATGGACCAGTGCGCACACCAGGTACTCGTCATCCCGTCCCGCCCTCTCGGCTCGGTGAGCCGTCTGGAGACTGTGCACCAGCCGGTCTACCGCAAAGGCCTGGGGTCCGGCGGCCAGATCTCGCAGCTCCTTCAACACCCGGTCGGCCAGCCCTCGAGCCGTATGGTCGTGAGCAGGCCGGGTTGCCACCCAATCCTGAGCGGTGGACTCGTCCATCCGGGTGAACGTGGCATGGGGCAGGTTGGCATCGGGCAAGGTGGATTGGGGCAGAGTCGCCATGGTCAACAGCTTACGGCACCGGACCTGGTGTCACCCCGGCCCGCTAGCATTGGATGGCATGAGCATCAACCAAACTCGTGGCTTTCTTTACCAGTTGGCTCGACTGCTGGGCGACATCAACGCGGCCAAGAAAGGCAAGATGGGCAAGCGCGTCGCCCGCCGGCTGGTCGGAAGAGCGACAGGCCGGGGTATAGGTAGGCTTTTCCGCTGAAACGGGGTTATGGCCCGACCTGATTCGGGCTGTGGCCTTTGGGAACTAACCCGCCAGGCGGTTGAGTACTTCCCGCTCGGACACCACATCGGCGTATTTGGCGTCAAGATCGAACAGGTTGGCCTCGTGGACCTGCCGATCCCGATCTCCGCAGGCATCGCGCACCACGATGGGGATGAAACCATGCTGGCAGGCATCCACGGCGGTGGCCCGAACGCAACCGCTGGTGGATACCCCGGTGTGGATCACCGTGTCCACGCCCAGAGATGTGAGCGTGGGGGCCAGGGAGGTGCCGAAGAACCCCGAGGCATACTGCTTTGTCACCACAACCTCGCCCTCGGCCGGTTCGAGACCCTCGCCGTACTCACCCAGTGGATTGCCTCTCACAAAGCACTCCAGGGCACCGACCTTGCGGAAGAATACCCCGCCGTCGGCCCCCCCGGGCTGAAACTCCACCCTGGTGTGCATCACCGGTATACCGGCCCTGCGAGCCGCGGCCAGAACCCGCAAGCAAGAGGCCCGAGCATCCTCCACTCCGGCATAAAGTGGTGATTCCGGGTCTAGATAGGCCCGGCAGAAGTCGATAACCACCAGCGCAGGTCGCGATCCGAACCCCAGGCGGTTATTGAAACCGGCCCGGCGGTAGTCCTCGCTCAGTTCGTGGTCAGTCATGCAGCACCCCCAAAATCAACCGATACCCGGGCATCAGCCGATGTTTCAGCTCGTGGTCAGTCATAAAACACCCCCAAAATCAGCCGATGATCCCGCGGGATCGAAGCTGTTCGAGTGAATCGGTGTCCAGTCCAAGGATCCCGCCCAATACCTCATCGTTGTGCTCCCCCAGCATTGGACCCGACCAGTTGATCGACCCTGGTGTGCCCGACAGCTTGGGCACCACGTTTTGCATGGGTATGGCACCGAAATCCGGGCTGTCCACCCAGGCAATGGCCTCGCGGGCCGCAAAATGGTCGTCAAGCAGCATCTCGGGCGCGCGATACATCTGACCGTTGGGAACGCTGTGCTCGTTCAACAACCGGTGCAACTCCGCGGTGTCGAGGGTGGCCGTCCATTGGGCGATCAACTCGTCCAGCTCGAGCTGGTTGTCGCCCCGGGCATGGTGGGTGGCATAACGGGGGTCGGTGCCCAGCTCCGGGCGGCCCATCGCCTCGGCCAGCCGGCGCCAAACGGTGTCCTGGTTGCCCGAGATCAAGTGCAGGTTCCCGTCACGAGTGGGGTAGGCGTTGGCCGGCGCAATGTTGGGAATGATCGAACCGGTGCGTTCCCGAATGAATCCGGCCACGTGGTACTCGGTCAGCAACGACTCCATGACCGCTAGCACCGACTCGTAAAGCGCAGCATCCACCACCTGGCCCTGGCCGGTGCGCTGCCGGGCATGGATGGCCCCCAGGGTGCCGATGGTGGCGAACATGGCGGTCAGGGTGTCGCCGATGCTTATGCCGGTGCGGCTGGGCAAGCTCCCGGGGTCGCCGGTTGTGTAACGGATGCCGCCCAGAGCCTCGCCGATGGCCCCGAAGCCGGGTTGAGCGGCGTAAGGACCGGTCTGGCCGTAGCCCGACACCCGGGTGACGATCAACCGGGGGTTCAGGGCCCGGAGCTCTTCGGGGGCCAGACCCCACTTCTCGAGGGTGCCGGGCCGGAAGTTCTCCAGCAGCACGTCGGCACCGGCGACCAGACGCCGCACCAGGTCCTGACCGGCAGGCTCGCGCAGGTTGATGGTGACCGACTTCTTGCCCCGGCCGACCACCGGCCACCACAACGATTTGCCATCGGACTTCTCCTGGCCCCAAGCCCTCATGGGGTCGCCGGTCACCGGAGGTTCGATCTTGATGACCTCGGCCCCGTGGTCGGCCAACTGCTGGCCGCAGAACGGCCCGGCCAGCAGCGTTCCCATCTCGATCACCCGGATATCGGTGAGCGCTCCTGTCATGTTCTCTCCTTGCCCTTGCCGGTAGTGTTGGCACTGTCGTGTCCAAAAATGTTCAGATCGTGGAAGTGGCCCCTCGCGACGGGTTGCAGGCCGATCCCGCCGACCTCAGCACCCCGCAGAAGGTCGAACTCATCGAGCGGCTGATTGCCGCCGGCCACACCCGCATCGAGGCCACCAGCTTCGTCAGCCCCAAAGCCGTACCCAAGATGGCCGACGGTGACGAGGTAATGGGCCGCGTACCCCGGCCCGGCGGGGTGAGCTACAGCGCCCTGGCCCTCAACCAGAGGGGGGTCGAGCGGGCCATCAACGCCGGCGTGGACGAGGTTTGCGGTGTGGTGGTGGCCACCGAGACGTTCTCCCAGGCCAACCAGCGAGCCACGGTAGCCGAGTCGATACAGCGGTGGCGCGACATCAGCGCTGCCGCCCGAGAGGCCGGGATCAAAACGGCGATCACCGTGTCGGCGGTTTGCGGTTGCCCCTATGAGGGTCGGGTGGATGCCGCCAGGGTGCTCGACATCGTCTCGCAATTGGCCGAGACGCAGCCCGACGAGTTGGCTCTGGCCGACACCATCGGGGTGGGGGTTCCCAACCAGGTGGCCGCCCTGTTCGCGGGCGCAGCCGAGCGGGCCCCCGGGGTTGCGCAGCGAGGGCACTTCCACAACACCCGCAACACGGCGCTGGCCAACATCGCCGCGGCCATCGATACCGGCGTGCGGGTGTTCGACACCAGCCTCGGTGGGGTGGGCGGCTGCCCGTTCGCCCCCAAGGCCACCGGCAACGTGGCCACCGAGGATGCGGTTTACCTCGTTCACGAGATGGGCTACGACACCGGGCTGGATCTGGACACCCTGATCGAGACCAGCAGGTGGCTGGAAACCCAACTCGGTCACGGTGTGCCCAGCCTGGTGGCCAGAGCCGGGGGATTCCCCCAACCCCGCTGAATAATCCCCGAAAAAGAAGCCGGCCGATCTCATGTCGGCCGTTTCTGGTACTGGCCGAGGGGGTCGCCCACCACCTTGCCGCCGTCCAGGATGCGCCTACCCCGCAACCATACGTGGCTGACCCTGCCCGTGAGTTCCTGACCCTCGAAGGGGGAGTAGCCCTGGCTGGACTCCGACTCGCCGGCCCGAACGACATGGCTGATCGCCGGATCGAGCAGGGCGATGTCGGCATCGTAGCCAACCCCGATGGTTCCCTTGGTGCCCAAACCGTAGCGCCGCGCCGGGTTCCACGACAGCAGGCGAGCAATGTCCACCAGCCCCAGGCCCCGCTTGGTGCCCTCGGAATACAGCCCGTTCAGCAGGTACTCGGTGCCGCCGAAACCGCTCTTGGCCAGCCAGATGTCATCGGGGCGCGACGCGGAAACCTTGGCCTCTGCCCTACAGCAGGCGTGGTCGCTCACCACCCAATCCACATCGCCGGCCAGAACGTGCTCCCACAGGGCCTCAACGTCATGGCGGGGTCGGATCGGCGGGTTGACCTTGCCCCACGGATCACCCGAGGTCTCGATATCCACCAGCAGGTGCCCGATGGTGACCTCCCGGCGGAAGTTCACGTTCTCGAAGCACCTGCTCATGCGCAGGGCCGCGTCCATGGCCTTGGCCGAGGACAGATGAAGCAGGTTGATGTTGACCACGTCGGTCTCGTGGGCCAGATACGAGGCGATGGTCACCGCCAGTCCCTCCGAGTGCGGGGGCCGGGATGCCGAGTAGGCGGCCAAACCGCTCAGGCGACCCTCGGCCTCGACCATCCTGGTGTAGGCGGTCATTATCTCGGCCGACTCGCAGTGCAACGACAGCGACAAAGTAGCGGCCAACTCGGGATGGGCCCGGCGGACCTCGGCAATACCTCGCATGACGAACTCGAAGTGGGCGTAGTCGTAGCGCTCGCCGGCGGGGGTCATCAAAAAGCGGGCCTGATCGTCGCTGGCCCCGTGAAGCCCGTGGCCGCCGTAGAACATGAAGATCTTGAACGAGGTCACGCCGTGCTCGGTAACCAGCATGGGAATCTCGTCGATATGGGCCGCTTCCATGGGGGCCAGGTGAAAGCCGTAATCAACATGGCAGTGGCCATCCATCCGGCGCAGCACCTCGGGGAAGAACTCGGCGTAGGGGCCACCTTGGTTGAGGTAGTACTGTCCGGTGCGCATGTAGTTGAGCACCGTGGTGGTGCCGCCCTGGGCCGCGGCCCGGCTCTCGCTCACAGCGTCCTCGTCCAGCGGGTTGTAGATGCCCATGTGGGTATGAGCATCCACCGATCCTGGAAAAGCCACCAGGCCCGAGGCGTCGAAAACCTCGGTGCCGGCAGGGGCCGAGGCCGCTAACCCAGCAGCCAGTTGGCTCACCTTGCCGCCGGTGATGGCGATGTCCAACTTCTCGGCGATACCGGCGTCGGGGCGGACAACCACGGCCCCGGCGACAACAAAGTCGGGAGGGGTGGAAGCCTCGATGGCGGGTTGGGGAACGGTCTCGGTACCATGTTGGGGGACGGTCTCGGTCATGGATGTTCTCCGGTTCGGGCCAGGGTGGTCAGGGGAGCCAGCAGGCCGGCAATGGAGGGGGCGGTGAGCAGACCGCACAGAGCGTCGTGAGTCCGGTGTACCACCTCTTCGGCCACCAGACCGGCGGTGTTGTCGATGTACTTGGTGGTTAGCTCTTCAGTGGAAAGGGGCCTGTCGGGGCTGCCCCGATTGGCCAGTACTTCTGAGACCAGGGTGTGACCGGTGACTGTAGTGACCGTAAGCCGGGACGGGAATTGAAACGGGTATATGTCCATGAAACCGGGATCACCAACCACGTCCACCCGGGCCATCAACTCCCGGCGTTCGGGAGCGTGCACCAGGGCATCGCGGAAATCCTCCAGGCCAACCCCCAGGCCCTCACCCCCAACAAGCCCGGCCACCACGGTGTACGGCCCGCTGAACTGGGCCTGATACCCGGTTTCGGGCAACCGCTTGGCCTCGATGGGTTCGCCAATGGTACGGACGGTCGGCGGGGCCACCTCCAGGATCACGGAGTCGATGTCCCCGAGGCGAAGGCCGCGATGGCGCAAGGCAATGGCGGCGTCGATGCCGGTGTGGGTGAAATGGTTGGCCGGATACGGCTTGTAAAATATGTTCTCGGCCTCCCAGCGGTCCCCCAAATCGCTGATGACTGCGCCGAGGTCGGCTTGGTCACCGAGAAAGGCTCGAAACAGCCCGAATCGACCTTCGACTGCCGTCGCCGGACCGGTAATGCCCCGGGCTGCGAGCTGGGCGGCGGTTACCCCGGCCCGGGCGGCCCAACCGCAGTGGAGCCGCTTGACGGTGCCCCCCGCCCGGTTGGCCTCGATGATCCCGCTGGCCATGCTGCAAGCGATGCTCATGGCGTGAGCGATGCCATCGGTATCGGCCCCCAGCAGCCGGGCGGCCGCGGCCGCCGATCCCACCGTCCCGCATATGGAGGTGGCGTGCTGGCCCCGCTCGAAATACACCGACTGGCGGGCTTGATGGTCGTAACCGCCCATACCCAGGCGCACGGCTACCTCCAGGCCCACCGCCACGGCATCGACCAGCGCGGCACCTGCAACCCCTCGCCATTCCGCAACCGCCAGCGAGGCCGGAACCACCGACGCGCTGGGATGGAGGATGGAGGGCAGGTGGGTGTCGTCGTAATCCAGCGAATGGGCCAGAACCCCGTTGACGAACGCGGCCTCGGTCGCGGCCATGGCATCCGAGGCCCCAATGGCCGTGGCCTGGGCGGCAGTGCACTGGTCGGTGGCGAACCCGATCACCGCCCGGGAGGTGTCCATCCGAGCAGCCCTTACCGCGATGCCCACGATGTCGATGATCCGGACCGGAATCCCATGCCGAACGGCATCGGGCACCGGCCCGTGGGCCAGTTTTGCGAGCTGGGCCAAGATGGGGTTCATGGTGCCAACAAAGGGCTCATGCAATGGCCAAAGGGCGGTGCCAACAACGAGCTCATGCGATGGCCAGCGGTCGAGCGGGAGCACCGGTGGCCCCAACTATGTTCAGGTGGGACAGCACGAACACGAACTCGTACACCCCGGCTCCAGCCAGACCATCCAGGTCCATCGTCTCGATGATGTTGATCCCCCGCTCCACCAGCAGCACCCTATGGGCGGGCAGCAGGGCGTGACCCTGACCGCCAGGAAGGCACTCGAACGCCAGCGTGTCGGCCCCGACCAAGGCCGCTCCCTGCTCGGCCAACCAGCGGGCACCGGCTTCTCCCACACCGGGCACGCCGGTGGTCACCCCCCGGTAGCGCTCGGGGTCGCCGAAGTGCGCTCCCCACCCGCTGCGAACCAGCACCGCGTCACCCGATCGCACCGGGGTGCCCTGACGGGCGACGGCACCCTCCAACTCGGTAACGGTGATCTCGTGGCCTCCAGCACACATCTCCGACCCGAGCAGGCCGGGTATGTCCAGCATCACACCCCGGCCAACGAACGGCATGAGGTCCTGAATACCCAGTACGGCAAAGCCCCCGGCGGACTGCGCTTCGAGGGCATCCACTCCCCCGTAAAGCTGCCCCTGGTGACTCACATGGGCCAAAGCATCCACATGAGTCCCCACATGACAGCCGGTGACCAGCAGATCGGCAGCGGCCGAACCGCCGTCGGCGCGGGTCATGTCACCGTGGCGACGATCCAGGCAGTGGCGAAACATGGGGTGGTTGGGCGACTGAGCCATGCCGTTTCGCAACGGGCGACCGAGGTCGTACACCGTGGCCCGCTCCACCAAATCGATCAAGCCCCCGGCCACGGTGCCAACAGCCCCGCTCATGCCACCACCTGCTTGGCACGCAACTCCTCCAGCCGCTCCTCGCTCACGCCCGCCTCGACCAGCACTTCATCGGTGTCCGCGCCCAGGGGGCGGCCGGGGTGCCGGATGGATCCCGGGGTTGACGACAGACCGAACAGGACGTTCTGCATTCTGATCGGCCCGAGATCGGGATCGTCCACCACCACGACGGCTTCTCGAGCCTGCACCTGGGGGTCATCCACGTACTGCTCCACATCGTACACCGGGGCCAGCGCCACCTCGGCGGCGGCAAACTCCTCGACCACCTCGGACAGCGAACGCTCGCCTATCCATGCCGCCAGGGCCGCGTCGATCTCGTCGGCATGCTCAGCCCGCCCCACCCCGGTGGCGAACCAGGGCTCGGCCGCAATATCGCTCCTTTCGACCAGCTCCATGGTGCGGCGAGCCACCGAATCGGCGCTGCTGGACACCGCCACCCAGCGGCCATCGGCAGTGAGATAGATGTTGCGGGGAGCGTTGTTGAGCGAGCGGTTGCCCGAGCGTCGAGCGATCTGGCCGGTCTGGTCCCAGTTGATTACGTGGGGGCCAAGGACAGCAACCAGCGGCTCCAGGATCGACAAGTCCACCACCTGACCCTGGCCGGTGGCATTCCGGTGGTGGAGGGCCATCATCACCGCGGCCACCCCGCTTATGCCGGCAATGCTGTCGGCCAAACCGAACGGGGGCAGCGTCGGCGGCCGGTCGGGTTCACCGGTCATGTGGGCAAAACCGCTCATGGCCTCGATCAGGGTGCCGAACGCCGGTCTTCGGGCATAGGGGCCGCGCTGGCCGAAGCCGGTCACCCGGCAGAGCACGAGTCGCGGATTCAGGTCGGACAGCGTCTCCCAACCCAAGCCCCACCGTTCCAGGGTGCCCGGCCGAAAGTTCTCGATCACCACGTCGGCGGTGGCTGCGAGAGTCCGGAACACCTCGGCCCCCTCGGGATGGCCAAGGTTCAGGCCCACACAACGCTTGTTGCGCCCCACGATCTTCCACCAGAGTCCGTGGCCGTCCTTCTGAGCGCCATGACCCCGCAGGCTGTCGCCCCTCTGGGGGTGTTCGATCTTGATGACCTCGGCACCGAAGTCGGCCATTATCTGGCCGATCATCGGCCCGGCCAGTACGGTGGAAGCGTCGATGACCTTGAGGTCGGCCAGGGGTCCGGTCACGTGGAACAGTGTTTCGCCCAGGGGAACATTGTTCCCAGTGTTCCTTATCGGGATGGTTGTTGGCAACCATGGGCAACAGGTATGCGATAAAATTGCCGTCCTTGAGCGCAGCAGGAGAAAAGGCAAGCTCAATGACCGAAGCAGGGCGGAGCGTGACCTCTCCAACGACCGAAGCAGGGCGGAGCGTGGCAGCCATCGACCGGGCCGTTGACGTTCTGTTTCTGTTTGCCGACTCGTCGGGCACTCTGGGAGTAACCGAGATATCCAGGGAGCTGGGGGCATCCAAGGCGGTCATCCACCGGATACTCACCTCGTTGCGGGCCCGCAACCTGCTGGCCATCGATCCCGATAGCCGCCGGTACTCGCTGGGCCCGGCAGTGCTGGAGCTGGCCGCAGCCTACCGGGATCAACTCGACCTCAGAAGCCTGGCCCGGGATGGAATGCAACGGCTCAGCACCGAGACCGGCGAGACCGCCACCCTGTCGGTGCGTCACGGCAACCGCCGGGTATACGTGGCCCAGGTAACCCCTCCTCGCGAGGTCAAGATGACCGTGCCCATAGGCGGATCGTTCCCCCTTCACGCCGGCGCGTCGTCCAAGGCATTCCTGGCCTGGCTGGACGAGGGGGAGCTCGATCTATACCTGGCCGAGAACCCGCTCGACGCCATGACGGAGTCCACCATCGTGTCTGCCGAAGAACTGCGCACCGAGCTGCAAAGCATCCGCCGGCAGGGCTTCGCCGTATCGCTGGGTGAGCGCCAGCACGATGCCGGCTCGGTGGCTGCGCCCATTCTCGACCACAACCACCGGCCGGTAGGGGTCATCAGCGTCTGCGGACCCATCGAACGCTTCCGTGACAAGATCGCCCACTCGGCCGCCGCCGTGGTGGAAATCACCCGAGAGCTGTCAACAAAGCTCGGAGCCCAACCCCCAACCTAAAGTCAAAGCAGTGGAAATCACCCGAGAGCTGTCAACAAAGCTCGGAGCCCAACCCCCAACCTAAAGTCAAAGCAGTGGAAATCACCCGAGAGCTGTCAACAAAGCTCGGAGCCCAACCCCCAACCGGTCCAATCTAAGGGCAAGGCAGTGGAGGATCGGGTCCGGGTAGCGGCAGTGCAGTTGGCAACGGGTACTGATCTGGACAAGAACCTGGACACCTGCTTGCGGATGCTCGACAAAGCTGCGGCTCAGGGAGCTCAAGTGGTGGTGATGCCCGAGTTCTGCAACCACATCTCGCTGTACGAAGGCAGCACCCACTGCCGATCCGTGGCGGTGGCCCTCGACGGACCCTGGCTGGGGGCGCTGGCCCGACGAACCGCCGAACACGGCATCTACACCGCCCTGGCCGTGACCGTGCCTCGTGCCGATGGGCAGGTCACCCTGACCAGTGTTCTGTTCGACCCCGAGGGCCGAGCCATCGCCACCGCGGACAAGCAGATGCTCATGGGAAACGAACGAGCCCATCTATGCGCCGGGGCCGGGGCAAGCCCGGTGGCCGGCACCGTATTCGGCCCGGTGGGGCTGTACGCATGCATGGATGGCGTGACCTTCGAGGTACCCCGAACATTTGCGGTGCGGGGGGCTCGGCTGCTGTTGAACAGCCTCAACTCGTTTGCCCTCGATGAGGCAGCCCTGCACATCCCTGTGCGAGCCGTTGAGAACGGGGTGTTCGTGGCCGCGGCGAACAAGGTCGGCCCGCTGCTGCCCCCCGAACGGGTACCCGAGTTCAGCAAGGCGCTCGGCGTGCCCCCCGAGGCGCTGGAAGGGGCCGGGGAGAGCCAGATAACGGCCCCGGATGGCACGGTCATGGCCATCGGCCCCCGAACGGGGGAGGCGGTGGTGGTGGCCGACCTCGACCTATCCCGCAGCGTCCCCGGCAGGCTCCAGCGGCGGCGACCCGAGGTGTACGGTCCTCTGGCCCGGCCCCACACCATCCGGCCGGCCCCCGCCTCGACCTCAGAAGTGGTGGCCGGGTGCGTACCCGGTGCCCACTCCAATCCGGAGCTGGTGCACGACGCCATAGATGTCGGAGCCAAATTGGTGGTGCTTCCGGAGTTGACACCGGTGCCGGATGATGTCCCCCCCGGTGTGCTGGTGATAACCACCGTGCTGCGGGATGCCCAGCACATCGGCCAGGTGTGGTCGGCCACCGGTGCCGTCCACGAGCAGGTGCAGATCCACCGGAGCGACCGCCATCGAACTGCCACCCGGCTGGGCGACTCGGTGGGCTTGTACCGCACCCCCTTCGGCGACTTGGCGGTAATTGTCGGGGACGACCACCGGTATCCCGAAACCGTGCGCCTGGCCGCCATCGCCGGAGCCCACATGGTGGTGGTGTGCTGGCAGCCCGAAGCCAACTGGGAATGTGATCTGGCCCTGGTCGAGCGGGCCGCCGAGAACCGGATAAGCCTGGTGGCCTGCGGGCCCCCCGGTTCGCCCGCGGCCACCATGCTGATTGACCCTCCGGCGGACTCGCTCTGGAACCCCAACCGATCGACTCCCTACGACGGCACCATCAACACCCCGGTCATCACTCGGGCCGCACCCGGCGACAAGCTGCTGGTGGCGACGATGCATCCCGGCCGAGCCGTGAACCGGGAGGTGTCGAAAAACACCGACCTCGTGGGCGGGCGACCCTGGCAAGCAGCCGCCGTGCTCACGACTCCGGCTGGATCACCCGGCTGAGCACGTTGCTTTCCCCGCCCCCATCAACCACCATCCAGAGACTCACAGCCCCAGCCGGATCACCCGGCTGAGCACGGCTCGGGCTCGGCGCATCACCGCGGCGTCGATGAACTTCCCATCAATCACCGCAACCGCTCGGCCGGCCGCGGCCGCCTCCTCCAACGCCGCCATCACCGCCTCGGCCCAGGCGATCTCATCATCGGAAGGGGTGAAGGCCGCGTTCACCGCCGCTACTTGCCGGGGATGGATCACCGACCGGCCCCCGAACCCGTGGCGGCGCAACGACTCGCTGCTCGTCACCAATCCCGCCTCATCGTCCAGGTCGATGGGTACCGGCCCGCACGGCGCGTCGAGACCGGCTCCCACCGATGCCACCACCACCCGGGTACGGATCGGCCACATTTCCAGCGCGTCGGCCGACGGCATCATGCCCATGTCCGCAGCCAGATCAGCCTCGCCCACCGCCAGCCGCACCACTTGCGGAACCGCGGCAATCTCGTATATCTGAGCCACCCCCACCGCCGACTCGATGAGCGCCATCACCGGGCAGTTGCCGAAGTCGGTCCCGCAGGCCGCCGGATCGGCCTTGGGCACGACCACGCCGGCAAAACTCACTTCGCCGGCCATCAGCGACCGCGCCAGAGCGGCATCGGCATCCAACAGATCGGGACGGTTGTTGACCCGCACCCAGGCCGGGGCCCCGGAGTTGGCCCGGAGCCAGCGATCCACTGCCACCCGAGCAGCCGCTTTGGCCGCTTCGGGCACCGAGTCCTCGAGATCGCAGATAATGGCATCCGCCCCCGAGGCCAGGGCCTTGTCAAAGAGATCGGGTCGGTCGCCGGGTACATAGAGCGTGGTTCGGCTCATGTTTGCCTCTGCTCCTCAAAGTCGGTTGACACTCGGGCTGGCTCAGCCCTACTGTCAATAGTAATGAAACAATGTTCCGCTTACCGGAACAACTTGCCACCGATGGTAACGGAACACCCATGAGCGAGACGCTGAAGGGCGAACCGTCCCCATCAGTCTGACCGAACCCGGGGGAGCACTCATGCGCGAGACGCTGAAGGGTGTCCAGGACATATTCGACGAACGGGGCCCGACCGATGCCACCGAGACGTTCGCTCGGTTGTGGTCCATCACCCAGGAAATCATGGTCAAGATCGAGGCCCGCTTCGAGTTGACCCGCGATCCCAGCACCGAAAACTTGGAGTCCTACCGGGGTGAAGCCGAGTACCCGGCGGGAAGGCTGGCCGGCTACTCCGGTCCCGAGATGGATTGGCTCGTTCACTCCTGGATCGGCAACCCACCGCTGGGGTTCACCAACATGCATGTGACCGCGTGGCTGGGGCCCCACATCTCCGTGCCCCATCTGGGTATCGCCTGGGGAACCCTGCCCGACCTCTGGTTCTACATCGACTTCAACCCCCGCTCCGACCTCATGGTGGACACCGAGGCGCTGGACAGGTACTGGGGACCGCTCAACGAGGAGTTCCTGGAGCTGCGGGCCGACGAGGGGCTGGCCCCGTTCACCTCCAAGGCGCTTTATGTCCGCCAGGCCCTGAGCGAGGTGGCCATCTGCTTCACCACCCCCGGTCGCACTCACGACGAGGCCCGGCTGAACCAGGTGAGCGAGTTGGCTCACCGGCGGGTGGATCGATGGCTGCAATGGGTGGACGAAGCCGAGACCGTACCGCTCGAGCGACGGGAGCGGTTGGCGGCCGATGACCTCACCCGGAGGCGTAACATCGCCGAACGGGATCCGGCCAACGTGATGGGCGAGCGGTTCTTCGGCCCGGAGATGACCGACCGCCTGGTGCGGGCCCTCTGGGGCGGTGACCGGATCCTTCCCCGACCAAATTGACACCCGAAAAACGAATCAATGCCCCAGCCAACCCGACACCCGAAAAACGAATCAATGCCCCAGCCAACCCGACACCCGAAAAACGAATCAATGCCCCGACCAACCTGAGTTCTCAACGAGAGGTCATTTTCATGTTCATCACCAACCATTGGTACGCCGTAGAGTTCGGTCACAACATCGCCGGCGAGCCGGTGCCGGCCCGCGTGCATGGCCACGACCTGGTGCTGTGGCGCAGCCCGGACGGTACCGTCAACGCTCAATCCGACCTGTGCGTTCACCGGGGCGGATCGCTGGCCGGCGGCGTGGTGGTGGGCAACTGCGTACAGTGCCCGTACCACGGGTGGCGCTATGGCCCCGACGGAGCCTGCGTGGAGATTCCCGCTAACCGTGCCGGTTCGCCCATCCCCAAAAAAGCCCGTGTAGACACCTATCCCTGCGTTGAACGTTACGGGTTCGTGTGGGTGTTCCTGGGCGACCTTCCCCCCGATCAGCGCCCCCCGATGCCCGAGCTGGACGGCCTCGAGGAGCACACCGAGGTCAAAGCGGCGGGCTACCGGGCGGTCACCGGAGACTTCACCTGGGACGCCAACTACGACCGGGTGCTGGAGAACGCCGTGGACATCGCCCACACGCCGTTCGTGCATTCGGGATCCTTCGGCAACGCCGATGAACCCGAGATCAAGGACTTCGACCTCCAGGAGCAGCGCCAGGACGGCCACCTGGTATCGGTAACCGCCACCGTGGATCTGGAACCTCCCCGCCCGTCAGGTTTGTGGAGGTTCATCTCCAAGAAGGAGCGCCCGCCGGTCAGCACCACCACCGGGTTCTACCCCCCCAACGTCTCGATGCTGATCGTGCGCCTGCCCATGGGCGAGATCCGCATCTTCACCGCAGCCGTGCCCCGTGATGAGGACACCACCGTATCCAAGTTCTGCATGTTGCGAACTTTCTTCACCGGTGGATGGGCCGACAAGAATTCGATCCAGAGAACCATCAAGATCTTCCGGGAGGATAAACCCAGCGTTGAGGGTCAGCGGCCCGAACTCCTGCCGTTCGACCTCTCGGCCGAGCTGCATGTCAAGTCGGACTCGATTCAATTGGCGTATCGGCGCTGGCGCAAAGAACAGCTCGACAAGGGCTGGAGCCTGGAGGCCCGGCCTGAAGACGAGACCAGGAGATCCGCGGCTGTGATCCCATCGCCGGGGCGCGCCGCCGACCCCGAACTAACCAACGCCTGGGTGTTCCCCACCGTGAGCGAGGCCATGGCCGGGCGGACCCCAACCACGGTGACCGAGGCGGCCCCGGTCACCGAGGCGGCGGGCCGGCAGGCACCGTCGGAACCGCAACCATGAGCGCTGCTATGGCCGAACGGCCCCCGACCCCCATGAGCCTGGCCGCAGAGCTCTGCCTGGGCACGGTTCAGGCCATCGAATCCCGCCTGGGATTGCAGGAAACCCTGTGCGCACCGCTGGTCTCGGCAATCGACGGTAGCCCGGTGGGCACTCACCGGGTGCTGGCCCGCGACGACGTGGCTGCCCTGGTGTATGTGGGCATGACAGTCGAAGCCTTCGGCCTGGACAGCCACATGTGCTTCGCCTTCACGCCGGCAACCAGCCCGGTGCCTCATTTCACGGTGGATTCCGTGCTAGCCGGTCCCCACTACGCCTTTCACCTGGACCTGATCCCCCGCTTGGATCCCGGTGCCAACCTGACATACATCGACCACTGCTACGGCCCGCTCACCGAGGTGCATGGCACTACCCAAGAGATTCAGGGGCTGACCCCGGCTCACTTGTCACCCCGGCAATGGCAGCTCATGTCGGCCTGGATGCTGGCCCACCGCGCCGACGAAACCGCTTTTCGGGAGGTGTTCGGGGCGGTGGCCGCCTATCGCGATCAGTGGTTGAGGTTGGTGGATGCCGGCGTGCCCGATGAGGTGGTTGAGGGCACAACCCCCCACGACCGGCAACGGCGCGACACCCGGAACCGGGAAGCCATCTTCAACCCCCAGGTTGACCCGGTGTGGGCCAGGGTGGATCAACTGCTCGGCCCCGAGGTCAGCGCCGGCATTCGCGCCAGCCTCAAAACAGCGGCTCGGGACTAGAAGGGAGACCCCCATGAGCAATACCCCCATGAACAACACCGAAACCTCGGAGTGGCAGCAACGCATCACCGGTGAAACGAACAACACCGAAGCCTCGGAGTGGCAGCAACGCATCACCGGCGAGTGGTACGGCTTGCCGTCGGTGTTCGATGCCGATGGCAGCCACACCGGTTTCAACAAGGTCAGCCGGGCCAGCGTGTTCGGTGACGGCAAGGTCACCTACTGGATGCAATGCAACTTCATGAACAGCGGGCCGCTGCGCAACCGTTTCGAGATCCGGGACTTCGAGTTCGGCGTGGATGACCGGGGGAACGACCGCATCTACCAAGGTCCCGACTTCTACGGTGCCGGCCATCCCTACGGGTCGCTGGTGGACTCGCACTACTACGCCCCGGGCTGGCGAGCCGACCTCAACACCATGAACCAGATACTGCCCGACGGCGTCACCCAGGTGTACTCATCGCTGCTGTACGAGGGACCCACCATCTTCGCGGTGTTCAACGGGGTGTATCTCAACGCCCACGACTATGAAACCAACCCCGAGACCAAAGCATGGATTGATGCTCATATAGACACCGAGCGTGAGCTGGGCGCGTGGCCCCACACCGTGCCCGACCGCACCGGGGGTGAATGGACCGGGGAGTGCGAGGTGTTCGGTGCCGATCAGCAACGCCGGGGCCCGGTCAGCGTGCGCCTCCGCCACGATCCGCTGGACCTGGTGCGCGCCAACCACAGGTTGGAACTTTCTGGAACCATCAACCGGTCGCTGACCTTTACCCGAACCCGGTCCAGCGGCAACCGCTACACCTATGACGGCCCCGACCTGTGGGGCAATTCCATCGCCTACGGGCGGGCGCTGTACACCTCCCAGCACCATGTGAGCGAAGCGTTCAAGATCAAGGGGCGGGAGTTCCTGCTTGATCGCAGCTACACCATGGCGGTTGCCTGGAAGCTCTACTCCGGTGACCGGATGACCGAAATTGTCTTCGGCCCCCTCACCTGGTCACCAGATTCGTAGACCGCGCTGAGCCTGCGGTTGAACCGGCGATCGCCGGGACCGATTCGCCCCGAGGCCCGACCGCTCATCCCACAACTACCGAGACGGAACGTTCACCATCATCCAGGAACTCGGTGAGCACAGTTCCGGTAGCTCCCAGCCGGTCGCTGATTGCCCACAGGCGGCGGCGCTGTGACGGCGAGGGCCAGGCAACTGCCACCAGCATCGGGCCAACTTCGCGGTGCAGATGCCACCGGTCGCCCGGATCGGGTGCGGGTGCCATCAGGTCCAGCCGGGGGGCAATGCCTGAGGATTCCGGAACCGCCACTCCCACGATGTCGGCCACCGACCGGCCGGCCCGCGAGAAGAACCCGCCGGTGAGTTGGCGGTCGGGGGCGACCAGCACGCTGTAGGACTCGAATTCGTACCCGAACCGGGGCCACAAGCCCTGCCCGGTCATGGCCCCGGGTTGCCATTCGATGCCGAGACCCACAACGTCGGGACCCAGATAGCGACGCTGGGTACCGGCAACCTCGAGCTCGAAGACCCACTCCCCGGCGAACCCAGCCATGGGGTGGCCTGCCAACTCGGCCGCAGGCTCGCATAGTTGGGTAACCCGCAGGTGGCCCTCCGCTATCTGCACAACCTCGCGGCGCTGGGCCACCGAACCCCGATAGGTGCCATCCGGGTCATAGACGTACTCGCTAACCAGCCAAGCCCCCCCAAAGCTGTCATCACCACTCACCTTGTTCGAGACCTCGCTGTTCGAGCCCTCGCTGCCACCTCTGCTCTGCTCACGCCGGATCGAAAGCCAAGGTTCCGTAAACCGCGCCGAGGCATTGCTCGCCCCGGTACCACAGGTAAAGCACCGCCTTCATGGTTCCGTCCCGTGAGGCCACCTCGCGCCGCCACATTCTCAACCCGTCTGCGGTGTGGTGGAACTGCCCGCTCAAGCCCCGACCACCGCTGAGCATCGCGCTACCCACCACCTCGCCCGCCGGGGTCCATATCTCAGTGCCATCCGCCATGAGGGTGAACGACGCATCGCCGGCAAAGCCCAGCCCCGAAAGCTCTATCGCAAACGAGCGGCCATCATTGGCGACCGGATCGGCGGCCACCGTCTCAACATGATCGACCGTGCCAGCCGGTTCGAGAGCGGTGTCGAGGTGCTGCAACCGGCCCGACCAGCAGCCCGACCTCAGCAGCAGTGGTTGTCCCCGACCACCAGCGGGGTCGTCCCCCGAAGGCTCCGCGGCAGGCTCCGCTGTCAGTGGCGTGGTGGTAGCTGGATCGGGCCGGCGCTGGTATTCACCCACGACCGTCCAGCAAAGCCGCTCGCCCCGGCTCAGCAGAGCCAGCGACAACTGCCGGGTGCCGTCGGGCAGCACCATCAGGAAGAACCGCTGCGAGAGTCCCAAATCCGGCCAGTAGTTGTGAGCCGCCACCAGGCCATCCCCCAGCGCTTCGGCGAAGCCGACGTTGAGGGGACCCTCGTAAACCCGATGCGAACCGTGATCGGCGATGGTGTAGACCCCCGACAGCGAGAACGGCCCGTCGAATGTGACCTCGACCGTCACCCGCCCGGCCCGGTCGTCGGCCTGCACCGACCGGACATCGCGCCCGGTACCGGCAAAACGCCCGCCGGCATCGTAGACCTCGGCCGACCCGACCCACTCCCCCACACCCCGGGAGAAGGCCCGCCCGCTCACCTGCCCAACCCCAAACCGTCGGAAACTGCGCTAACAGACTCCCCCACACCCCGGGAAAAGGCCCGCCCGCTCACCTCTCTGTGGCGTCTATGAGGCGAACCGTCTGGGTGGCCACCGGCGTTGCGGCCAGGACAGCGCTGAGATCGGTACCGGAAGGCTGGGGGGTCAGGTAGCGGCCCTCGGTGACCAGCTCGAGGCCATCGGTGGCGAACGGGTACGGATCCAGCCCGTAAACCCCGTCGGGATGCTCGACCACTGATACCGACACATCCTCGCCCACCGATCGGGGCACGTTGGGGAACACCGAATCGCCCCGCTCGCCCTGGGGTGCCAGGTGGAAGTACAGCGAGAGCGTGTCGAAGAACTGGAGTTGCTTGTAGGCGTGGAACAGGTGCTCATCGGTTGCGTGATCGGGATCAATCGCCGCCAGATCCCCCTGAAGGCGGCGCTGGCGGCTCTCCTCGGCCTCCAGCATGGCATCCACCTCGGGGCGCAGATCCTCGGGGATGAGGTCGAGAAAGATCTTGTCGCTCAGCCCGTACCGGCCCCGGTACAAGCCGTAGGTATGCATCGACGAGATGATGCCGCTGAACGGGTGGTGGGCCTCGTTGAACGCCGGCGATGCCGCCGAAGTGGCCACGATCTGGGGCAGCGGGGTGGCCGTCAGGTTGTAGGGAAGTCCGGTGTCCGGATCCTGGAGGGCCGCCGCGTCAAGATCGGCCCAACCCTGGTCGTGGTGCTCGACCACGAACCGCATGGGCTCGGCCGGCTCGAGGCCGGAGAACTCATCGTTACCGAAATTGGCAGCCAGGGCTCCGGCGAACGAAGTGTGCTGGTGCATGGCGATCACGAAGTGCGAAGCATCGCCAACCCCGTTGGCCGCGCTCTGGACGATCATGGCCGCCGCACCCCGCCGACCGCGCTCTGGACGATCATGGCCGCCGCACCCCGCCGACCGCGCTCTGGACGATCATGGCCGCCGCACCCGGGCGAAATCCTGGATCTGGAACAGGTTGGTGCGCCCGTCGCGCACCTTGTGGGTGATGATGCGGCGGGTGTCGGGGTCGAGAAAGTAGTGGTTGTTGTAGACGATGTTGTTGCTCACCCGGCTGTCTATGGTGAACACGTAGTTGTAGGGGGTGAGCTCGGTGCCTTCGAGGCTGATCTGCTCGCTGTCGGCAAAACACCGCTTGCCCTCGACTTGGATCGGGGTGTCGAATACGGTCTCGCCCACTCCGTAGAGACACTCGAAGTGCTCGTGGAGGTGCCAGACCTGATGGTCGATCCAGTACACATCCATGTGCACCGCGCTGGATTCGAGGAACTCTCCCCCGGGGCTGAAGCTCTTGCACAGCCCCTCCCATTGCCCCATGAAGCACTGGTAGGGCCGGAGCGAGGGCGGGCCGTAATTCTTGGTGTCACTCACCCCGGTAATCCTAGAGTGTGGTGCGGCATAATGAAACTGCGTTCCCCTGAGCGGAACCAATGACCACCGAGGCCGCAGCATGATCGTTCGAGGATGGCACTTCGCCTTCGACACCGGCGAGGATGCCGCTTTGGCCACGCTCTACTATCCCGGCGACGACCGGCGGATCGGGGAGGCTCGCCTCACCGGGCAGGTTCCGGCCCTCGAAGCCGAGGCTCCCTGGCCGGTGGTGATCATGATGCCCGGCATCAACGTCGCTCCCGACGGTTACCGCTGGCTGGCTCATCGACTGGTGGCTGACGGGCTGTGCTTGATTACCTACGCGATCATCGGCTCGCTGGGGCCCGCGGGTCAGGGCATAACTCCCGGCATCGACCTGTCCGCCCTGACCCCCGACACCATCGGCACCCGCCCATCATCCACTGCTCTCGGCCCGCTTCTGGCCCATCTGGCTCCGCTCGCCCATCCGGCTCCGGCTGCTGGCAACACCCCGGTGACCGGAATGCTGGACCTCGACCGGGTGGTGGTTGGCGGCCATTCGGCCGGGGGCACGGTGGCGCTGCACAATAGTGACCCCGAGTGGGTACCGGGGTTGCGGGCCGTCTTCACCTATGCCGCCCATACCATGACCGCGGTTGATCTGGGGCATGGAGAAGGTGCCGTTCTGGCGGTGCCGGCCAAGGTGCCAATACTGCTGACCGGCGGGACCGGTGACGGGGTGATCGCCGCCAGCCGCGACCGCTACCGCACCAGCGATAACCCCACCGGCAACAACCCCACCAGCGATAACGCCGCCGGCAACAACCCCACCGGCGATGATGGCGGTGCGCATGATCCCATCCACCGAACCTTCAAGGAGGCCATCGGGCGCCGCCGGGGAGATTCGTGGCTGGTCGAGCTCAAAGGTACCGGCCACTTCGCCATCTGCTGGCCGGTGGACACCACCAGT
Organism: Candidatus Poriferisocius sp.; assembly: GCF_965202595.1. Classification (GTDB taxonomy): domain Bacteria; phylum Actinomycetota; class Acidimicrobiia; order Acidimicrobiales; family Bin134; genus Poriferisocius. Next base: position 51,130 of record NZ_OZ241836.1, on the reverse strand, counting down.
GGCCGCTCCTACCTGGAACCCGATCCGGTCAACGCCGAACCGGCCACCCGGGAACTGCTCGGCAACCTCATCTCCTGCTTCATCGCCGCCAGCCTGGGTCGAGGGTCGGTGAGCCAGATGGAGCAGCTTGTCGAGCACCCGGCGGTGAACCGTTGGGATCGATGCTGAGCGATGATTAACCGCACCGGTAGTAGCATTCGAGAAAGGGGCCGAACCATGGCCAAGAGCATCGTCATCACTGGCAGCACAAGGGGGATCGGCAACGGGTTGGCCCGTGAGTTCCTCAAGCGTCAATGCCGGGTAGCCGTAAGCGGGCGCTCGGCCAGCGCCGTTGAGGCCGCAGTGGCCGAACTGAGTCAGTACTACGGCACCTCCAAGGTCTGCGGTGCCCCCTGCGACATCACCGATCCTCAGCAACTCCAGGGGTTGTGGGACCATGCCGCGGGGGCATTCGGCGGCATTGATGTGTGGATCAACAACGCGGGGGTGAGCATCGAGCGCAAGCCGTTGTGGGAGCAGAGCGACACCGCCCTGGCCGAGGTGGTGGAAACCAACCTGACCGGTGCGCTGCTGGCCAGCAAGACGGCCATAGCCAACATGGTGCAACAAGGTCACGGCCAGGTCTGGAACACCGAGGGGTTCGGCTCCGATGGTGCCAGCCAGCCCGGCATGGTCGCCTACGGGGCCACGAAACGAGCGGTGCGCTACCTGCGAAAAGCCCTGCTCAAGGACACTGCCGACACCCCGGTACAGGTCTGCATCGTCTCGCCGGGCATCGTCGTGACCGACCTGCTCATCGGCGATTACGACCTCACTTCAGAGGAGTGGGAGAAGTCCAAGAAGATCTTCAACATCCTGGGCGACGAGGTCCATACGGTTACCCCCTGGCTGGCCGATCACATTCTGGCCACCGACAAATCCGGGGCCCGAGTGGCGTGGCTGACCCGCCGCAAGGCCATCGCCCGGTTCATGACCGCTGCGTTCCGAAAACGTGATCTGTTCGCCACCATCAAGGGGGCGTGAAGCTTCGCGGAGCGCCGCGAAACCGGGATCACCACAACACCAAGCGCCGCGAAGCCGGGGTCAGAGGCCGGCGATGAAGCGCCGCGAAGCCGGGGTCAGAGGCCGGCGATGGAGCCGCTGCGGGCAATGGCGGCAGGATCGCCGCCCAGGTAGCTCCGTACCACCGCAGGGTCGGTCTGCACCTCGTGAGGAGCTCCCCTGGCAATGACCGATCCCACCTCCAGGGCAATCATGCGGTCGCAGATGGAACTCAGCAGGGGCATGTCGTGCTCGATCACCACCAGCGTGATGCGGTAGGTATCGCGGATACGGGTGATCACCTCACCCAGAGCCTCCGTTTCGGCCTGGGCTATACCGGCCGACGGCTCGTCCATCAAAAGCAGGCGGGGGCGCAGCGAGACGTTGGCGGCCAGCTCGACGATGCGGCGGGTGCCGGTGGACAGCAGGCTGACGGGCTGGTCGGCCAGCCGGCCCAAACCGAAGGCGGCCAGCGTCTCCGATGCCTCGTCCTCGAGCCGGTGCTCGGCCCGCGACCCCCCCACCACGAAGCGATGTCCCCTTGCCCGCTGGATGGCCAGAAAAACGATGTCCCGGGGTGTCATGGTGGAAAACAGCGAAGCATTCTGGAAGGAACGCACCAAGCCCCGGCGGCTGCGGGTCTCCGGGGGCATGCGGGTTATATCGGTGCCGTCGAAGACCACCGTGCCCGCATCCGGCCGCAAATAGCCACTGATCATCTCGAACAAGGTGGTCTTGCCGGCACCGTTGGGGCCGATCAACCCCAGCGTCTCACCGGGGCTGACGCTGAACGACACGTCACCCACAGCCACCAGCCCACCAAACCGCTTGGTAAGCCCCCGAACCTCCAGCGCCACGCCAGCGCCCGCCCGAGCCTGCCCGGAAACCGCACCCGCCCCATCACCCGCCCGAGCCTGATCGCCCACCGCACCCGCGCCCACCGTCGATGACGGGCCTGTTTCGGGCAGGGTGGCCTCGTTGCGGGCTGTTCCGGGGTCGATACCACGGAGCCGGGCAATCAGATCGATGAGATTGCGGCGGGTGGTGGCCAGCAGCCCGTGGAGGCCCCGAGGCTGCTCCAGGATCAAAATCAGCCACGCCGCGTTCAGACCAGCCAGAGCCGACAGTTCGAGATCGAAGAACCCGGGGATGCCTATCAAGTAGGCCGCGCCGAAAAGGGGTCCGGTCAGCTCCGACAAACCGCCGATGACGGCCACCGACACCACGTTGATGCTGTCGCTGGGAGTGAAGATGCTGCGGCTGACAAAGGTGTTGCTCATGGCCAGCACCACCCCCCCGATTCCGGCCACGAACCCGGCGAAGGCATAGGCCTGCAACAGCAAGCGCCGGGGAGCGATCTGCAACACCCGGGCCGCGGCCTCGTTGTCCCGCACTGCCACCAGCGAACGCCCGAACGAGGAGCGCCGCAGCAAGCTGGCAATGGCCAGAACGGCAACGAACATAGCCAGCGCCACGAAATAGAACTGTCGCGAGGTGGTGAGGCCAATGCCGAGCACGCTCGCCGGGCGCGAAGGCAGGCCGGCGCCGAATGCCCAGTCCTGGCGAAGCAACCAACTGAAAGTGGCCAGGGCAAAGGCCAGGGTGGCGATGGCCAGCAGCAGGCCCTGCACGCGCAGCGCGGGCAGCCCCACACCGACCGACACCGCCGCCCCCACCGCTCCACCGCACAAAAGGCCCAGCAGCAGGCTCCCGGTGCTGGTGGCCACCCGCACCCCGACCACCGCGCCGATGGCGGCAAAGGCCACCTGCCCCAGTGAGAGTTGACCGGCCAAACCGGTCAGAAAACTCACCGAGATGCCAATGGTGGCAAAAGCAACCACGGTGGACAGCACGAACGCCGAACGGTTGCTGATCCCCAGGGGAACCAGCGCCGCTACCAGGGCCCCTGCACCCCCCACCACCCAGCCGAAGTTCCGGATCAGCCAGATGTTGCGGTACGAGTCGGGCAGTCGGCTTGCGGGTGCCAAGCTGGACCAACGCTCCGCCGGCTCCCTGTCGGAGCGCACCCGCAAGGCCACCCCCACACCGATGAGCAGGAAGAGGGCCACCTCGAACCATCCGGTGGCCTCGGGGTTGGTTGCCAGGATCTGCTCGCCCACCCCGATCCCCAAACCGGCCACGAGGGCCACGGGAAGGTTGGCGAATCGGGCCAGCGCCGCTACCGCCAACCCCCGGATGATGAAATCGGGGCCGAGGCCGTCAGGGGTGACCGTGGGCTGGTTGGGGATGATGAGCATGGCCGCGAATGCCGCTATGGCCCCGGCCAGCGCCCACGACAGCATGGCCATGTAGCGGGGATCCACGCCGGCCAGGGTGGCCGAGTCGGGATTGGCCGCCGCCCCCCGGATGGCCAGGCCGAACCGGCTCCGCTGGAGAAACAGGTAGAGCCCCACCACCACAACCGGCGACAAGCACAACAGCGCCGTTGCCGACGGCGACACGAACACGGTGAGGTCGAACTGGGGGAATCCCGATGGCTGGGGGAAACTTCCGCCGCCCAAGCCCCCCTTGGAGAAGGACAACGCCAGCAGCAACAAGGCCTCGGCTGCCCCCAGGGTGGCCACCATCGACAGCACTTTGGGGGCCGCGGCCAGCTTGCGAACCACGAAGGCCTCGATGCCGGCGGCTATGAGCGCCGCCACGATGAGCGCCCCGATGAAGCCCAGCCAGTAGGGCACCCCGTAGTCGTTGACCACCACCGACATCATCGCCGCGGCCACCAGGCCGATTGAGCCATGGGCGAAGTTGATGAATCCGCTCGACCGGTAGGCCAGCACCAGACCTATGCCCAGCAAGGCGTAGCCCGTACCGAAGATCGTGCCCAGTAGCAGCAAAGGGCCCGAGACATCAAAAGACCCCATCACCGCACCCCACCGGACAGGGGGTCACCGGGCCGCACCCCACCGGGCGGGGGATCACCAGCGAGATCGCCGTGGTCACGCAGGGCCAGGGCCAAGCCTTCGAGATAGGCGGCCTGCAACAAGTCGGGTTGGGCCCGGAGCTGCTCGGCCGGGCCCGAGTAGCCGATCTCACCCTTCTCCATCACGTAGGCGTGGTCGGCGACTGACAGCGCAATGTTGACCGACTGCTCCACCAGCAGCACCGCTGCGCCCCGGTCGGCAATGCGGCGAACCACCGGAAGCAGGTCGGCAATCACCGTCGGGGCCAGGCCGAGCGAGAACTCGTCGATCAGCAAAAGGTGGGGGGGCTTGATGATGGCCTTGGCCAGCGAGAGCATCTGCTTCTCGCCGCCCGACAGGGTGGCCGCCCGCTGGTTCGACCGTTCGGCCAGGCGGGGGAACAACTCGTAGGCCTCGGCGATCACCTGGTCACGGCGGGAACGGTGGGTGCCGTAACCGAAGAGGCGAAGGTTGTCGGCCACGGTGAGGGGACCGACCACCGCCTCGCCCCCGACAATCTGATGAAGCCCCATGCCGACCCGCCAGGTGGGGCGGGTTTTGGTTATGTCCAAGCCGGTGTACAGGATGCGGCCACCCGTGGTTGGCTCAAGCCCTGATATTGCTCGCAGCAAAGTGGTCTTGCCCGCGCCGTTGGTGCCCAAAAGGGCGACCACCGCCCCCTCCTCCACTCGGAGTTCGACATCGAACAGCACCTGAACCGGTCCGTAGGCCACCGATACCTGCTCGACCAGCAGCAGCGGGCCCTGGTCACGGGCATGAACCCGGCGAGGCACGCTGGTTGCCCGAGCCTCGGTCACGGCTGCGTGGGCCGCACGAGCCGGGGTGGCGAACCGGCGCACCGCCCCGCCCACGCCCACCAGCACCAGCCCCATCCACCCGATCTTCCACTGGTCCGACCACGCCCCGATGAGGTGGGCGTTGACCAGCGATACCGCCAGCCCGCCGAGGCCCACCCAGAGAACTTGGCGAGCAGCCACTGCCCGCCGCACGGCGGGGGCCAGCCCGGCGAACACGGCGGCATCCAACCCGGCAGCGGCCATGGCAACGGCACCGCCGGCCACCAGCCAGCACACCACCAGCCCGATGTAGGTGAACGACAAGCCCCCCAAGAACACCAGGATGCCGGCCACCACAAGCTGGGTTCCGATGGCATCGGCCCGGCGACTACCGGTGAGCCGGTGCAACCGGTGGTACCACGGCCCCAGCAAGCTGATCAGGGCCCCGGCCCCCGCCCCTGCCCCCAGCACCGCGGCGTTCTGGGCCGCGCTGCGTTGCCATTCCCCCAGGAGGAGCGACTGGGCGGCATCGGCCCCGCCGATCACCACCGCACCCACCGCGAAGGCGGCTGCGTAGGATCGGCGGGCCCAGGGCGCATCGGTTCGGGCGACGGTGTCCTCCACCTCCTGGTCCTCGTCGTGAACCAGGGCGTGAGGTCCCACCAGCAGCACTCCGACCAGCATGATCGCCGCGCTGATCCACAGCACCGTGCCGTAGGCCACCGGAGTGAGGGCACCAACCAGCAGGGGCCACGACGCTCCGGCCGCTACTGCCGCCCAGTACAACGACAGCGTGCGAAACCGGTCGGCGGGGCGCACATCGGTGGCCAGAAGAACCCGGTGGGTTACCAGGAAGGGTGCTGCCCCCACCGCGAGCAGCACCCCGCCCCCGGTGAACAGGGGTAACTCCACCGTCCACGCCATCAGGCCCAGGCCGGCCGAGGCCAGCAACCCACCGAGCAGCAGCGTCACCCCCGCCGGTAGCTTGTCGCGCAACCGGGGGACAACCAGTGCGGCCACCACGGCAACCGCTCCCAGCAGGGCAACCTCACCTGTTAGCGTGCCCACCCGGTCGAGGTTGCCGGCTATCTCGCCCCGCCTGAACAGCAGAACCGGCAGCGGCGAGGCCAGGGCCGCCCCCTGCCACGAGACGGCGATCAACAGGCGAGGATCACCCGGACACCCCTCGATCTCGCTGTCCATAGGTTCGGTTCCGGTCGATTTACTCGCCGAAGTTCTTGGGGCCGCTGATCAGGGTCATGCACTCGCATTCGGCATCGAACCGGAAAAGCCGGTACACCTTTCCGCCGGCGTAGCTGCCCTCGGTGAACTCCACCCCGTACACCGATGCGGGCTGGAAATCGTCACCCAGGCTCCAAACCGCCTCGCTCACCCCCTGGGCGCTCACTTCGGACAGGTGCGGGGAAGCAGCCGCCAGCAGGCGAAGAGCATCGCAGAAGATCAGCCCGGTGCGGATGTTGGCCCGCTCGGTGAACTCCAGCCCGGCACCGCTGAAGATGCCGGCACATTCCTGCTCGGCGGGGTTGGCGGGAAACGGGTACTGGTCGTCCTCCACGTCATATCCGGGCAGCACGCTGATACCGCTCGCCCCCGGCATCATCTCGGGAAAGTTGAACACGTTGAACTCGGGAGCGTCGTAGCTGGTAACGGCGTAAGCGGGCGCGTAGTTCTGGGTGATGCTGGTTTCGATGAACCACGACACCAACCGCGATCCGCCAATGGCCACCACCTTGTCCACTCCCGCTTCCTTGAAATTGATGATGGCTTGGAGCTGGTCGTTGTTGAACGAGGTGGCATCGGTTGGGTCTATCGTGTTGTAGGAGGCCACCTCCACACCGGCAGCGTCCAACCGGGGGGAGAACTGCTGCTCGTAGACCCGCTTGTTGAGTTCGGAGTCGATGGCGATAACCCCCAGCGTGGCTCCATCGAACCAGTTGTCGGCTATGAGCCCGGCGGCGAGCCCGCCCACCAGATCGTCGTAGGAGGGAAGCAGCGGCGACCAGTAGTAGGGGGCCAACTCCTCGAACCCCACGTTATCCACCGGATAAAGCGTGGCATCGAGCATAAGAGTGTTGGCGTTCTTGTAGCAGGGTCGGGCGTTTTCCTGCAACTGCCCGGTCATGACCACCGCGAAGGCCTTGTCGTCCTGGGTTATGGCGTTGCAAAGGGCTTCTTCGGCCACCGGACCGTCGGTGATGGCGTTGAACACGGTGACCTTGGCATCTATCTGGCGGCCGGCAAAGCCACCTTCGGCGTTGAAATGATCGATCAGGGCTTCGATCTGAGCCTTGCGGTCGCCTTCATCGGGGGTTTCCCACCCGAACGCGGCCGCCACCGCCGAGGTGTCGGTGACAATGAACGAGATGGTCACCTTGTCGTCGCTCACCCCGGGGGTGTCGGGCCCAGCGGGCACCAGGCCCCCGGAGGCCGCGCCGGGTTCACCATTACCGGTCCCGCCCGTATCGGGTTCACCCGCATCGGGGTCGCCCGCATCCGGTTCACCGCCATCGGGTTCACCGTTACCGGTCTCGTCGCTAGGCGCAGGCTGCTCGGCGGGAGTGGCCTGGGTGGCGGGGGTGGCAGCCGGGTCGGCTTGATCCTCACCGGTTGACTGCGAGCAGGCGGCGACAACCATTGCGATAGCCAAAAACAGCCCGGCAAGCCGGAAAATGCCCGATTTCGGGCGACGGCGGGCGATGTCAGCAGAGATCATTGGACACCTCTCATTGGGTTCGGATCATTGATACCAGCGGACTGAATGGCCGTGCGATAGGCAGAGCGGCGGCGGTTGAACCGGTCCAGCACGAAGTAGGCGATCAGCACCAGCACCACCAGCACCACTGCGGTTTGCACCCACCGCCCGAAATCCAGCCACCAGTTACCGATCCGGTGCAGCAGTTCGTCGTTCATCCCGGTCAGGTACAAAAACGCCCCCAACCCCGGAAAGAACCAGGGGCGCAACCACAACCGGTTCATTGCCCACCCCCGGTAGTGATAATGCCAATCGCTGATGTCATTGCACAGGGGCGCAACCACAACCGGTTCATTCCCCACCCCCGGTTTTGGATCCGGTAGTTCCGAACTGGTCGCCTTCTTTTCCGAATACGTGGTAAGCAGCCGCCTCGAGGCGACCTCGCTCGGCAGGAAACCCCTGAACCAAGCCCATAGACAGGTCACGCAGCCCCCGAGAAACCATCCCTTCCATCCCGGTGTTGCCCGTACCGCAGGCTTTGAGTGCATGCACCGCCACCTGGAAGCAGTTGTCGGCGATCTCCCCCTTGGCAATCCGCCAATTGGCCACCACATCGTCCTTGGGGAGGATCTCGGGGTTCGATGTTTCGAGGCGAATCTGGCGACGAGCCCACAAGTAGGCGGTGTCCAGGTGAGCCCGCATTTTGCCCACAAGCTGGCGGTTCACATCGCTGCCGCCTATGGGTTCGTCGGTGCCGTGATAAGTGGTAGTGGTCAGAAAACGCAAAGCGAAGTCGTAGACCGCCTGGGCTGCGCCTACGTAAACCGAAGACAGCGCCACCTGGTTGCCGACGAAGCTACCCCGGCTCACCTGGGTCATCTTGACGAACACTGCCGGCACGGTCAGCGCATTCTCGTCGGGCACGAAAGCGTTCTCCAGCACTATGCCGTGAGTGGCGGTGGCCCGCATGCCTATAGCGTCCCACTTGGTTCGCTCGCTAACCCCCGGAGTGTCCCGGGGAATCAGGAACACGGCCAAGAACTCTGCGGTGTCACCGGTGTCGAGCTTGGCGGTGACGAGGTAATCGTCAGCCACCCCGGTGGCACATCCGAACGACTTGACCCCATTCACAAGCCATCCCCCAGTGGTACGCGACGCCTCGGTGGCGATGGTGACCGCCGCGTTCTTGGTGCGCACCGACTCGCTGGCGAAGTTGGCCACCCACCGTCCCTCGATGCCCATGCGGCGCAGCACCTTCTCGCCAAACGCCCGCACTGCGGGCACTTCGTCGTCGGAAAACAAGCCGGCATCGATGGCCGCCAGAGGCAGCAGCCCGCGAGACGATCCGCTGCACTGGAAGAAGTAAGCCAGCGAGGTTGACGGGCAGGCAGTGGCCATGGCGAAGGTAGCCGCCGCCAAGTCGCGCAACCCACCGCCCAGGCCCCCGTAAACCACCGGCACCGTGAGCCCCAGCAAACCTGCCTCAGAGATCGTTCGAACATGCTCCAGGGGGAACTCCCCCAATCGATCAGCCTCAGCAGCTCGGTCGGCCAGGGCAGCCAGCACCGATTCGACCCGCCTGGCCCGATCATGCTCGGCCTCGGTCATGTCCTCGACGAGCAGTTCTCCGGTGGTCCGGCCCGGCGAGGCCGCGTTTCGATGGCTGGTCACATCAAGCGGTGGCGCCCCTGCGGCGGACGCGCCATACGGCCAAGCCGGCCGCAACTACCGCAACGACGATGATGACCGGAAGCAGCCAGACCCATACCGAGCTGCCGCCGTCATCATCCATCTCCTCGGTGGGCTCAGGCATCGCCGTCATCTCCTCAGTCGGCTCAGGCATCGCCACCACCTCCTCAGTCGGCTCAGGCATCGCCACCACCTCCTCAGTCGGCTCAGGCATCGCCACCACCTCCTCAGTCGGCTCAGGCATCGCCACCACCTCCTCGGTGGGCTCAGGCGTAGGTGTCGGTGTCACCTCCTCAGTCGGCTCAGGCGTAGCCACCATCTCCTCGGTCGGCTCAGGCTCGGGCTCCGATGCGGCGGCAAAGGAGACCAACTGGGCGGCAGAGTTAGCTTCGGCCCCGATGCCATCGCCGGCCACAATGAAGCATTGCGTGGTCTCATCGCACCGGCCGGGCACCACTGCTACCGGATAATCGTAGGTCGCGGTTCCGTCATCGTCTATATCGACAGTGTGCTGACCGTAGTTGCTCAGCTCGCAATCGGTGGGGCCCGCCACCGGATAATTGAAGCAGGTGACGATCGTGGCGGTTTTGCCCGGCAGCCAACTGGTGAGCGTAACGGTTACAACCTCACCGTCGACGATGCCCTCGATCTTCGACAGCTCCAGCGTCTCCCCGTTGTGCCCCTCACCGTGATCGGCTACCGCAAGCGGAGCGATCAAGAAACCGGCCAGAGCGACGGTGGCAACCGCCACGATCAGATTGCGAATCAACATTGGATCCCCCTCTATTGAAAATCAAGAACTGGAAATGAACGCCCCGGGACTTACCGTCCCAGTTCATCCTGGCACCAAGTCTCCCTTGCTTGCTGCCCGAAGTCCACACTAGAGCGAAACAGCGTTCCGGTCAACGAAACACTTACGGGCCACGCGGATTCACGCCCAGCTCCTCGAGCTCTTCTCGCATCGGGGTGACCGCGTCGATCATGCTGGCCTGGAGCATGTAGGCTCGAGCCTCCTCGGGATCGGCGGCCCGGGCCGCCATTTGGTCGAGGGCCCGCTGCCGGGCTGCTCCGTCGGGAGCGGCCAGGCTCCGGGCATTCTGGTGGGTGTGCCTTCTCACATAGTCGATGGCCATGGTTCGGCGGAACTCGGCGTGGCGGTCGAGCCGATCCGCGTCGATGTCACCCCGTAACACTGCGGCCAAGGATGCCCCCAGCAGCACCGCATCGTGGATGCCCCCGTTCATGCCCATGCCGCCCAACGGGTTGTTGATGTGGGCGGCGTCGCCCATTAGCACCACCCGACCGACCAGAAAGCGGTCGGCCACCCGCTGGTGCACCCGGTAAATCGTCCGATGGATCACCTCGTAGGGTTCGTTTCGGGCGACGATCCCGTTGAGCCTCCCCTGCACACTCCGGTCGCCGAGGGCCTCGGCATCGGTCTCATCATCGCCGACCGGGAACAGCGCCCGCCAGAGGTCAACCGTTCGGAGCAACACCAACCACTCCTCGGGATCGGAGATGTAGTTGACATAAGCCAGGCCGTCGAGGTGGTCGGCCATCTCGAACGGTGTTGACAGCACCAGGTAACGGTCCTGATAGGTCATGCCGTCAAACCCCAAACCCAGCGATTTTCTCACCGCGCTGCCGGCACCGTCAGCCGCTACCACCGCGTCGGCCACCAGCGTCTCACCCGAGGCCAGCAAAGCCGAGGCGGTATCGCCCCGATCGGTTGCCCCGGTGACTTCGGTGCCGAACCTGACAGTGACGTTGTCCATCCGACCAAGCCGCTCCAGCATGATCTCGCACAGCTTGTACTGCTCGCACTGGAGCCGGAACGGGTAATTGGTGATGTCGGCCAGCGTCCCGAGATCGAACTCCGCCACCACCCCATGATTCCTATCCCGGTAGGCAAAACGAGGGGCCACCAAACCCCGCCGGATCATCTCGTCGACCACGCCCAAATGGTCGAGCAAATCAAGCGTGGCGGGGTGAAAGGTTGATGCCCGCAACTGTCGAGGAAGTTCCGGGGCCGCCTCCAGAAGGGTCACCTCGATGCCGCCGGCGGCCAGCATGGCACCAGCCACACACCCCACCGGACCGGCCCCGACAACCACAACCTGAGGCGGCATGAATCAGAACTCGCGCAGCATCATGCACACAACCAGTACCGGTATCTTTTTGTAAAAGCCCAGGGGCGGCATGAATCAGAACTCGCGCAGCATCATTCCATGGCCAACAAATTGGTCGTCAATATCCAGGGTTCGCAGCGCGTGCCACAGGCAGATGGCGTTGATGGCCAGCACCGGCTTACCCAGCCAGCGTTCGGCCTGATCGGCCACCTCCACCATCGACAGGTTGGTTCCGCACTGCACGATGGCATCGATGTCGTTGCCGTCGAGGGCCTTTAGCTGCGTCACCAGGGTCTCGGGGGTCACATCGGCAATGGAAGTGGCCGACTCGCAGCGCAAGCCGTGAACCCGCTTCACGTCGAACCCGCATTCGGTGAAGTAGCCGTAGACCTGCTGGTCGGCTGCCGGCTGGTACGGGGTGAGGCAGGCGATACGCGACACCCCCAGCCTCTCGAGCGCCGCGTTGCAGGCCGCCGCTCCCGAGGTCATGGCAATGTCACCGGTGATTTCCCGAACCCGGGCCGAGAACGCGGCGTTGCCCTCCTTGCCACCCCAGAAGGTTTCCGCCGACATCCCCATGAGAATGTGGTCGGGCTTGCAGGTCATTATGTCGCGCACCGCGGTGGGGATGGTCTTGCGGATGAGGTCCAGGAAATGCAAGAAGGCCTCGTCGCTGCTCAGATCGGGGGCCTCGACCAGAAAGCGCCCGCTGTGAAAAGTGACCCCGGGGGGCCGCACCCGGGCGAAGTCGTGCTCGACCACGGTGTTGGTCGAGGGCACGATGACCCCGATCTTGGCCCGGTAACCAACTACATCAGGCACGAGTTCTCCTCCCCGGGTGTCGGCTGGTAGCTAGCTGCTCCCAGATGGCGGTAACCGACTACATCAGGCACGAGTTCTCCTCCCGGCTCGCTTCGTTGCGGAATGCTGTTCCGCAAGCCGGAACAATAGTGCTGTTCAATGCCGATTACTCGAACTGCGCCCAACGAACCCGCAGAGCTTGCCGGCGACTCACCACATATCCAGCAAACAGTGGGCAACCGCGGTGGCGACCTGACTACTGTGGTGGTCACCTGCGGGTGTAGTTCAGTGGTAGAACCCCAGCTTCCCAAGCTGATGACGCGAGTTCGATTCTCGTCACCCGCTCCACACCGAGTCCGCCGGTTGGATCGAGAGAGTGGGAGCCCAGGGGGTGAAGTTCAACGTGGGCAGCGACCCGGAAGCCCTCCGGCTGGCGCTCTGATCCCATGCAGCCTCCGCTCATCTTCGATTAAATGGTGAGATGAGTCAGCAAAGCCTTGAAGCCGGATCCACAACCATGAGCACCAGCGACGCTGCCGCCAAGGTGATTTCCGGGCAGGCATGGGATGAGTTCTGCGACGCGCTGAAGGCCGCCGGAGCATTGGTGCAGGAGCGGTCCACCTGCGACCTGGACCGGATCGAGGGCTACCGGTTTCTCTGCCGCCTGCTTCGGGGCGGGCTCTACAGCGGCTTCGAGACGGGCAGCGGGCGCTTCCCGGTCATAACCACCATGCCCGACCAGGTGAAGATCGGCTCCGACAACCCCGATGCCCAATACATGTCGGGATCGGTGGACGGGCGGCTCCACTACCGCATCACCGGGAACCGGGGGACGATCCACTACCTCTCGTTCTCAGCCTTCACCGGCAACTACGGTGCCGGCCAGGACCGTCTGGGGCGAGCCGGCTTCATCCACGGCCACGATCTGATCCTGGACGGTGACGGCAACTACGAGATTCATGTCGGCCCCACCCGAAGAGGCGATGTCTGGCTGGAAACCGCACCCGAACCCACCATCATCGCCGTTCGGCAGTTCTATTTGGATCGGGTTCGGGAGACACCGGCCACGGTGAGCATTGAGTGTTTGGACCACGACGAGCTGCCACCCCCGCTGTCGGCCGACAAGGTGGCCAAGGTCCTGGCGTCGGCGGTGGCATCGGTATCGGGCACGGCAACGACCTTCTCCGGCTGGGTGGACGACCTCGGGACGCATGCCCGCAACCAACTCACCCTCAACGTCAAACCCAAACGGGGCGCATGGGGCGACCCGAACCAGATCTTTCGCCACGGTGCCTACGACCTGGCCGAAAACGAGGGCCTGCTCATCGAGTTCACCCCACCGGAATGCTTCTACTGGAACTTCCAGGTGGACAACCGCTGGATGGAAAGCCTCGACTACCGCCACCTACCGGTCACCATCAACAAACACACCGCCCACTACGAACCCGACGGATCGGTACGCATCGTGGTGGCCCACACCAACCCCGGCTTCGGCAACTGGATGTACACCGACGGCCACCGCTTCGGCGCCATAGGACTACGCTGGAACCAACCCACCACCGACATCGAACCCAAAGTAACCCTCATCACCCTGAACACCAGCCCCTAACCCCAACAAAACACAGACGGTGGAGGGCTCTCAGACTCCGGCTTCTACTTGCCTTTCAGCTTCTTCCGGTTGACTGCCAATGTTGGGGTACCTCTCAGCCAGGCGGTCTCTGACACCAACGCGATCCACCAAAAGAACAACATCCTTAGCCATCTCACTGATTTGTTCGCTCTGTTTGTCGATTTTCTTTTCCACAGTGTCGAACCTCTTGTCCTGAGCAATGAACCTGCTGTTCATATCCGACCGGAGATCGTCAAACCTGCTGTCCTGAGCATCAAACCTCTTGTCCTGAGCATCAAACCTGCTGTTCATATCCGACCGGAGATCGTCAAACCTGCTGTCCTGAGCATCAAACCTCTTGTCCTGAGCATCAAACCTGCTGTCCTGAGCATCAAACCTCTTGTCCTGAGCATCAAACCTGCTGTTCATATCCGACCGGAGATCCGCAAACCTGCTGTCCTGAGCAACGAACCTGCTGTTCATATCCGACCGGAGATCCGCAAACCTGCTGTTCATCTCCGACCGGAGATCAGAATTGTCTCTTCGCAGGCTGGCGAAGTTTGACCTGAGCAGCATGGCGATCCCGCTGCCAACAATAAGGACCGCTACCCCGACAATGATTTCGCCTATCAGGTCTGCTGCCATCGCCCTCCCCATTCTCTTGCTGTCGTGGTGGTCCACCCACCCTACCAGCCCCTGGCCCTAACCACCACCGACTTTCGAGAGGAGATGTCCGCCTCAGGTCATGAGGGCCTGTACCTCAGCCACCCGGTGCTGAACCTCTTCCGGGGTGGAGGCCTCGAGGTTCAGTCGCAAAAGGGGCTCTGTGTTGGAGGGGCGCAGGTTGAACCACCAATCACCCATATTCACCGTAAGCCCATCCAGGCGGTCCTGGATGGCATCGGGATAGGCGGCAGCCACCCGCTGGATCACCGCCGGAGCATCCTCTACCGCCGTGTTGAGTTCGCCCGAGGCGGCGTAGCGCTCCAGGCCCGACACCAGATCGGATAAACCTGCCCGATGGTGGCTCAGGGCCTCCAGCACCACCAGGGCCGCGATCAGCCCGCTGTCGGCCCGGTAGTTGTCCCGGAAGTAGTAGTGACCCGAGTGCTCACCCCCGAACACCGCACCGGTTTCGGCCATGGCCTGCTTGATGAAGGAATGGCCCACCCGAGTGCGCACCGCGGTACCACCCCCCTCGGCGATCACCTCGGGCACGGCCCGGGAACAGATCAGATTGTGGATGACCACCGCGCCGGGATCGCGCTCCAGGATAGAGCGGGCGATGATGGCGGTGGTCAGCGACCCCGAAACCGGTCGGGCGTTCTCATCCACCAGAAACATGCGATCGGCATCGCCGTCGAAGGCCATCCCGACATCGGCACCGGTGGCCAGCACCCGGTTCCGCAGATCCCGCTGGTTCTCGGGCCGGAGAGGGTCGGCCGGATGGTTGGGGAAGGTGCCATCCAGTTCGGGAAAGAGGTGGTCGAGCACGAAGGGCAAACCGTCGAACACCGCAGGCACCACCAGGCCGCCCATGCCGTTGGCGGTATCGGCCACCACCCGCAGCGGCACCAGTGAATCCAGGTTCACGAACGAGCGCACGTGGGTGACGTAGCCGTCCAGCACATCCCGGCGGGTGCGATCACCCCTGATCGGGGCCGGATCGGGGCCGGCCACGGCCATGGCCTTGATGGCCACAAGCCCGGTGTCGGAGCTGATCGGTGCGGCGCCGGGACCGCACATCTTGATCCCGTTGTAACCGGCCGGGTTGTGGGAGGCGGTGAACACCGCACCGGGCAGACCGAGGCTCCCCGAGGCGTAATAGAGCATGTCGGTAGCGCACAGCCCCACGTCCACCACATCGAGGCCATGGTCCATCACCCCATCGCTGAAGGCGGCGGCCAGTTCCTCCCCCTCGGGCCTCATGTCCCGCCCGACCAGCACTGCCGAAATCCCCGGCACCGCTACGAACCGGGCGAAAGCCCCACCGATGGCCCGAGCACCATCGGCATCGAGCTGATCCCCAACGGTGCCCCGGATGTCGTAAGCCTTGAAGATGGCGTTGTAGTCGGTGGTCATGCTGCCAACCGATCCATTGCCGCTCTATCTATCTGTTGCTCTGTTATCTATTGCTTTGTTGCTGCTTCGTACTATTGCTTCTTCAGGTTCTGCTTCATCTCGTCGAGCCGCATCAGTATGGGATAGCCGCTGATGCTGATGGCGTTTCCATGGCCGACGGTGTGGACGTCGAACACCGACTGGAGAGCCGAGTAGTAGCCCTGCACGTCGAGGGTCTGGTTCACCGCCCGCTTGGCCTGGGCCAGACCGAACGCGTTGTTGGCCGCGATCTGCTCGGCCAGCTCCTGGGTGCGGTCCCACAGCTCGTCCTGGGGCACCACCTCCCGAGCCAGCCCGATCTGGAGGGCCTCCTCGGCCCCCAGAGTGCGCTGGGTGAACAGAAGATCCTTGGCCCGGCGAGCACCCAGCTCCCAGGTGTGGCCGTGGTACTCAACCCCGCCGATGGCCATCAGCACGACCGGGTCGGAGAACTCCACGTCGTCGGCCACCACCAGCAGGTCGAGCGGCCAGATCAGGTTGAGGGCACCGGCAATGGCCTTGCCCTGTATGGCCCCGATGGTGGGCTTGGGAATGTTGCGCCAGTGCCAGGAGTATCCGAGGTACTTGCGGGCTTCCCACCGGTAAATCCTGTTCAGGTGCCAGCGCCCGTCGGGCTCGCTCAACGAAACCGCATCGGGATCGGCATCGGTATTGCCGCCCAGGTCGTGGCCCGCGGAGAAATGCCGGCCCTGGGCCCGCAACACGATGACCCTCACCTCATCGTCGTACTCGGCGGCCAGAAAGCGGTCGTGCAACTCGTCCAGCATCCGCTCGTTCTGGGCATTGGCCTTCTCCGGCCGGGCCAGGGTGATGGTGGCCACCGCGCCGGCCACCTCGTAATCGATGTATTTCAACTCGTCCATGGGAATGTCCTCATCTGATCCGGCCCAAAGCTGGGGTGCAACCGCCCGGTCATCCTACCCAGAGAACATGAACGGTGCCCCCTTGCCGCTTGGTGACCACGCCGGGGGTGTGCTCAACCTCAGCGCCTCGTGGTCGATCAGCGGGCCTCGAGCGGCGTTGGCGTTGGCCCCGCTGGTTACTCGAGCCACACCCGCTGGAACACGAGCATGAGATAAGCATCTCGAGCGGCGTTGGCCCCGCTGCTTACTCTGATGCCACGACCCCAGATCGCGTCGGTCAGGGTCATTTCACCGTCCCCCTCATCCCAACGCGCTTGGCCTCCCAATGCATTTGGCGGGGGTCCTCAAGCCGGCCAAACGGGAGCACTCGACAGCCAAGCCCTCGCTCCGCTGCGCTTGACCTGCGCTTGGTGGGGATCCTCAAGCTACGGTTTGGGCTGTTTCACTTGATCAACCGGTAACCAACAAGGGGGCAGGCAATGGCTGATCTGGTCAACTACGAGGGCAAGCGGGTGTTGATCGTGGGTGGTGCCACCGGCATGGGGGCAGCCGCGGCCCAGAAGGCAGCCGGGCTGGGGGCTGAGACCATCGTGCTGGACGTGGCCGACGTGGCTTACGAATGCGCCCGGTCGATCAAGGTCGATCTGAGCTCGCAGCCCAGCGTGGACACCGCCATAGAGGCCATCGAGGAACCGATACACGCGGTGCTGGCCTGCGCGGGGGTGGCCGACGGCACCCCCAACCTGATGCTGATCAACTTCACGTCGCAACGCCATCTGGTCGAGGGGTTGATCAGGATGGGCAAGCTGGGACGGGGCAGCTCGGTGGCGTTCATCTCCTCGGCCGCCGGAATGGGTTGGATGGACAACCTCGATACGGTCAAGGACTTCCTGGCCACTCCCGACTGGGATACCGCCGCAGCGTGGATCGACGAGCACGAGGGCACCGACAGCTACATGTTCAGCAAGCAGGTGATCAACGGGTACGTGGCCAGCCAGGCTTTCCCCTTCCTGCAAAAGGGTATCCGCATCAACTCCATCATGCCCGGCCCCACCGACACCCCTCTGGCCCGGGCCAACGCGGACGTGTGGCTCGGATTCGGGGCCGGTTACCGGGAGGCCGCCGATGTGCCCACCCTGGTTCCCGAGCAGATGGGCGACACGCTTCTGTTCTTGAGCAGCGACGCGGCCAGCGGCATCAACGGGATCAACCTTCTGGTGGATCAGGGGCACACCAGTGCCTCGCTGGTGGATAGCTGGGATGACCCGTTCGTAAAGGTAATGGCAGGCATGATGGAGTTCGATCCGGCCATGTTCGGCATGAACGAATGAGCGATCCAGCAATGTTCGGCATGAACGAATGAACAACCCGGCCATGTTCGGCATGAACGAATGAGCGATCCGGAAAAATGAGCGATTTGCCCGAGCTTTTGGAGCTGGTCGAGATCGGGGAGCAGCGGTACCGGGTCACCCAGCCGGCGGGGTCGGCCGAGGGGCGTGATGTGGTGTTCAGCGGGCAGCTCATGGCCCAGATGATGATGGCGTCCGACCAAAGTAGTGGCGGTGTCAAGGACATCCGCTCGGTTCACGCCATCTTCGCCCGGGCGGGCACCCATACCCGGCCGATCCAGGTGGAGGTCGAATCCATGCAGGCGGGTCGCACCTGGGCCAGCGACACGGTGACCGCCTACCAGGAGGGCAAGCTGCTGAGCCGGGCCATGATCCTGATGAACACGGTGGATGACGATCTAATGCGTCACCAACCGGTCATGCCCGGCGTGCCCGCCGCCGGTGGGTTGGACCCCGGTTTCGCGTTCATCTTCCCCGGCGCCGAGTGGCGCCCGGTACCCGGCGAGCCGGAGATCGATGGGGTACCGGTTGAGCGGGCCTGGCACCGCTACGAACCGGGAGCGGGACCTCAAGCGGCCAACCAGGGCATCGCCGGCTGGGCCACCTGCGGCAGCATCATCGGGCTGGCCATGCGCCCCCATCGCGATGCCGTCCGTATCGAGGATGCCCATCGCACCCTGTCCACCGGGGTTATCGCCCACACCATCCACTTCCTCGACCGTCTCGACGTGTCCCGGTGGCTGCTGATCCAGCTCCGCGCCACCAAGGCCGCCAACGGCCGGGTCTACGGTCAGGGCGAGGTGTTCACCGTCGAAGGCCAACTGGTGGCAGTGTTCCACCAGGACTCCATGGCCCGAGCCGCCCCCACCGCAATGGACCCTTCCCGCTCCATGTGAGGGGATCGGGGCAACCACCGCTCAATACCGGCACCGAGCGACCTACAATGACCGGTGATGGTCCTCTGGGTTGCCGCAGCGGTGATCGCGGGAATGATGCTCGTGGTTTGGGCGATCAGCGTGGCGATTCGAGATGCCAGCATCGTGGACATCCTTTGGGGCTTCGGGTTCGTGGTGGTGGCCTGGGCGAGCTGGCTGGTTGCCGGCGGGCACGGGGTGCGCGCCGCGCTGCTGGTAGCCATGGCCACGGCTTGGGGACTGCGCCTGGCCATCCATCTGGCGATACGCAACATCGGCAAGGGGGAGGACTTCCGCTACCAGGCCATGCGCCGCGGGGGCGGTAACCGATTCTGGATCACCAGCCTGGTGCGCGTCTTCGCCTTGCAGGGGGTGGTCATGTGGGTGGTGTCGCTCCCCCTCCAGCTCGGCATCGGGGAAGCCGACCGGGGCTGGGTCGGGCTGTGGGTTGCCGGCGCGGTGGTGTTCCTGATCGGCTTCGGGTTCGAGACCATCGGCGACTGGCAACTCACCCGGTTCAAGGCCGACCCTGCCAACGCCGGCAGGGTGATGGATCAGGGGCTGTGGCGCTACAGCCGCCACCCCAACTACTTCGGCGATGCCACTGCCTGGTGGGGAATGGGGCTGGTGGCCGCCTCCACCCCCATCGGCATCGTGGGCCTGATCGGCCCAGCAGTGATCACCTCGCTCCTGCTCCGGGTGTCCGGTGTGCCCATGCTGGAGCGCAGCCTGAAAAAGAACCGACCCGGATACGACAAGTACATCCGTCAAACCAGCCCATTCATACCCCGCCCCCCGAAAAGTTAGGGAATTGCATACTTGGGTTGATGTACTCCCCTTACTTGGGGTTTTGAGGGTGCCAGCGCAGTCTAAGAGCACGTGCGGATAGGAAGCAGGACCGCAACCCGATCCCAACAATTCAACCAACACACCGGACTACATCCTGCCTATTCGCGCACCCTCAAATATATTATTCCCATTATTTTTGCTTTATGTGGTGAATCTGGAGGGTAAGTGTCACCGGGGTTGGTAGACTTGTAGGTATGGCAGTTGAACCCACCAGCCAACACAAAAACCTAAACAAAACAACCCAACATGAAGCAATCCAGAGTTGTTGTAGTCGCCCTTGCTGTGCCGGTGTTGATTATTCCAGTATGGATTCCAGCGAGTTGGTGCAGTTGATTCTTAATGCTGATCGTACTCGTCGCAAGTTGGAGGGCCTTGTAGCTGAGATGCTGGTTCGGTTGGGTGAGTTGGAGGGCAATGATTCAGTTGAAAATGTGTGTGGGCAGTTCGGTAGAGGCCGATACGCAGCTCGCCGCCAAGCCAAAAGCACTTGGTTGCTCAAAGGCTTGGCGGCTACGTTGGATGCCACCGCTGAAGGTTTGGTGTCAGTGGATCACGCCCGCTTGATTGGTGAGTCGAACCAGCGAGTGTCTTTTTCTTCCGCCCAGGAGGTGGAGATAATCGGTTTGGCGATACTCCAGGACTTGGACGAGTTCAAAAAAACCGTGTTGCACAAAGAAGACCTACGCCGCAGCGGCGAAGCCCCCACTCGTTGTGAACGCCAGCGTCGCCGCCGCAAGGCTGCGGTGTTCAACGGTGACGACGACATGGTCATCCTTCGCGCCGAACTCGACAGCATCTCCGGTGAGCGAGTCAAAACCGCTCTGGATGATCTATGCGCTCGCATGTTCCGCGACGACTTCCAAGCGGGCCGCGACCGCACCCACAAGCAACGCTACGCCGACGCGCTGGTGAACCTCATAACCCAAACCCCCAGCACTGCCACCCCAGCCGGTGACAACCAAACCGACCCGGCACCGCAGGCCACCACCCTTTTGGTCAAAGTTGACTACGACACCCTCAAAGGCCAACTCAAAAATGCCAGCCTCATCGACGGCACTCCCATCAGCGTCGACGAACTACGCCACATAGCTTGCGACGCCGGGGTGGTACCAGCCATCTTCAACTCCAACGAGATGCCCCTATACCTGGGCCGCAAACAACGAGCAGCCTCCCAAACCCAAAAACTGGGCCTACACACCAGAGACCAACACTGCGTGGGCTGCCGGCTTAGGGCCACTGCTTGTGAAGTTCACCACATCTTGTCGTGGGAACAAGGCGGAACCACCAACATCGACAACCTCGTACTACTCTGCCCGAACTGCCACACCAAAATACACAAACACGGCCACACCCTCACAACCGACCCCAAAGGCCGACACCGACTCAAACCCCCACCCCCACACAGACCTCGTAGCCGCGATCCAGGTGCAGGGCCTTGATGTCTAGGTGTAGGCCGCGTTTGGGTAAAAACCCCGTTAGATCGGCCCTAGCTAGCCGAAGAGTGAGTCGAACACCGCGATAATGATGACAATTAAGATGATGATGACGGGTATGCCTATCGTCAGGGCACATCCGAGACCCATCAGGGTATTGGCCGCCTTGTTCAGTTTTTCCTCAGCGCTCATCGGCATTCACCGCGTACATCATCCCAGGTTGGCCCGGATTGGCCGCCGAGGGTGGACGGTACGGCATCCCACATCCGGTTGGCGGCAGCGGTCCGATCATCCATCGCGTCGAACCATGCCTGGCGGTCACGGTCGGGCCAAACACTCATGTCGTCACCGTTCCGAGCCTCAATCTGGCGTGATAAGGATTCGGCAGCGTCCCAAGCGTCGTAATGGCGACAATAGGCAGGGCGGGCCGGAGGGGCGGGGGTTCGGGGGGTTATTGGCCGAGGGGTCGAGGTAGTTGAAGTGTCAGGGGTCGAGGTGGGGTTGTCACCGCCGCATGATGGTACGGCCCAAGCCGTCGCGAGGATCGAAGCAGTGATGACTCCGACTAGGAGGCGGACATTAGGTATCCATCCGAGATGGTCGGTCATGGTGGGTACTTTACACGAAGCCTCAACCCCTTCGACTAACCTTACCCTCGATGACCGATGCCGGGCCTGGCAAAACGCCGCCCCCGGTGACTTCCATGTCGGGGCCGACCTGACTATTGCCGAACGGCAACGCTGCTTCGATGAGGGTCATGTTCAATGATGGATGATGAGGAATGGGAAAAACTGGGGCCGGTCGGCAAAACCACTATGGGCTGCCTGGGAACGATCATATTTGGGACAGTGGCCTTCTGGGGGATCATCATCTTTGCCGTCATAATTGGTGGCTTTATCCTCGCCATGGTTGACTCCTGCACCTGATGATGTTTGCCAGTATCTCGAATGGTCACCGGGCGATCATCGCCGCCATCCTCGTTGCGGCGGTAATGATCTCAGCCACCGTCTTTTGGGCCAACTCCAGATACGACGGCCACGACCGCCCCGAATGGTGCCAGATCTTCGACATTTAGTACGACCTCCGCCGCCCTAAAAGTGACGGTTAGTCGTATAAGAGTTGTAGATCAGTTTCCTTGTAGCCCAAGTGATTCATGAACAGTCTAGCCCGCCGCCAGATATCTGCTCCACTAAGGTTGACTTCAACAAAATAATCTGATGTTCCTACCCTTTTTGCCCGAATGAGCTCGCTTGCATCTTGTGATACATATGGGCGCTTACCTCGACCTAAATCCAACAACTTCCCGAAAGAAGCCTGATCTCGTTCATACAGTACTTCAACAAGAGTAGCAAAGCTTTTGGCATGTCTATGTATGGTGTAGCTTACACCAAATAATATCATTGAGGTGGGCAGACTTGTCTGTTGAGGAGTACGCCTTTTTTGTGCCCTAGTCGAATCTGGTTTGGAAATAGCTTTAGGTAGATCGCTTTTGACAGGTCTTTTCCTCACTGGTCGGTCATGCAACACATCAATTACTTGCTCTCTAGTCGGACGCAAGCCTATCTCATTGTAGACCCTCTTACTTATAATCTCCAGCAACTCCTCGTCTGGTTGCTTAACCATCTTAAGCCATATATCTGGGATCCTCTGACCAAGCAGAACCCTCTCATGCTCCGCCTTCAGCACTTGCTTGGCTTTTGAAACTGCATCACCTGACTCTAGGGCAGTCTTGCTGAGAAAGGTCTCCAAGTCATCGGCTAGCCTATCAACGGGGTCATCAGCAATGCTCAAAACCATGAAGCGACGCTCTTCGGGATCGCCCCCCTCCCGAGGCAAATATAGCCACCACTCCAAGCCATTGGTTAGCGCGCAAATCTCCACACCCTCATGGAATGCATAGCCCAATACCTGGGCCACATGGTTGCTGAGGTCAGACCCCGGTGCCTTTGCTTCGATTATAGCAACCAACCTGCGAGCCCCCTTGAGGGCGATATCAACTCGACCTCCACCTCGCTGTTTACCAACAGAGTGTTCATACAGCACCTGCGGCCCATAAATGTCCCACCCCAAGTTCTGCAAGATTGGAGCAATGATCTTGAACTTGGCTGCTTCTTCGTTGGGCGGTTCTGGTGAAAAGCGAATATCTTCCAGTACTTTCGAGAACGACATGGAGCGATATTACACAACTCGCCAATCCATATCAGTGATTGCCCCAGATGCCCGGCTGGAGCTTGCTTCAGGTTTCAGGTGGGGGAATCCTCGAGGGTGGAGTATTCGTTGGGCATCTCGGGTTCGGGGGCCCGCAGCAGAAGCGACTCGATACCAAAGGTGGGGGCGGCGTACAGCGCGGCCAGGCAAGCGGTCAGGCCGTGGGCTACCTCTTCGGCCTGCATTATCCCGGTACGAAGGCCCTGACGCTGCCAGTGAGCGATGGCCGCTTCGAAAGCCTCGGGGGTGAAGGAATTGGCGAACTCGGTGGGCATGGTGGGCCCGAGGATCACGGTGACGAACCGCCGGTTCCCCAGTATCTCGGTACGCCATCCATCCATGGTGGCCTCCAGAGCTCGCTTGGATGCGGCGTAGGGGACCAGCGAATGGCGGGGCTGCTCCGACGAATCCGACGATACCGTGACCACCACCGCGTCCTCACTGAGGTGGGGCAGGGCGGTGCTTATGACCAGGTTCGGCCCGAACGTGTTGACCCCAAAGACCGCCTGCCAGTCGTTTGGGGTCAACTCGGCCATTGGTGCCATGGGTGACATGCCCGAGGTGTAGATAACACCATCGAGCCCGCCGAGCACCCCTACCGCCTCGGCCACCCCCCGCTCGATACTGGACGGATCCAGCACATCAATGACCACCGCGTGGCCGGCTCCGGCATCGGTCACCGCTGCTTCGAGTACATCCCGGCGCCGGGCCGAGAACACCACCTCCGCACCGTGGCGGCTGCATTCGATGGCGGTGGCCCGGCCCAATCCCGACGAGGCCCCCACCACTAGAATCCTGCGCCCAACCAGTGACTCCATACCCCTCCTCAAACCCTCCTCGAGATCGGCTATCCCAGCAGGAGCCATAGCGGTCGTGCCGGCATGTTCATTCTCAAGTGACCCCTACAACCTCGGGAAAATCGATCCACGGGGTGCTGGCATATCATCCTCAGGCACCCCCTACAACCTCGTCCAGCCAATCCTGCCAGAGGGGCCCGTCCCGCTCGGCAACCCCGACCCCGACATCCCCGTACAGGTAGAGCCAGACCGAGGCCCCGGATTGCTCACCGTAGGCCTCCACAGTCACGAAACCGGTGCCCGCCGCCGGGCTATCCAGCAGCAGGGCGATCCGCTGAGGGGCAGTGTCCACCACCGTGCCTCCAACAGCGGTGACACCAGCCGCTCGGGTCTCGATCCGCTCACCGATGCCTGGGGCCGGCGGGATTCCCAGCGCCGCGGTCAGCGCGGCCCAAATCTCATGGCGCGAGCCGGGCCCCATGGCGGTGGGGAGCATCGATGTGGCGGTTTGGCCCACAAAGTGCTCCATGTGCAAACGGAGGTTGAGCAGGAACATCCCCCAGCCCTCGACCATGCCGTCGTACTGGGCATCCCACTCCCCGCCGGTACCGAAGCCGGTGTTGACCAGCCGCACCCCACACCTATCGCCACCCCGGGGCTCCACCGTCCACTCGAAGGCCAGCCCGCCGGCTCCCTCACCACCGTCGAAACACACCCGCCGGGGCGGCTCCCACACCGCCACCCGCCCGGGAACCTGCATCTCCGGTCCCGGCCCGAACGAGGCCATGGCTGCTCCCCCGGCCCGTTCCTCCACCGTGTGGGGCACGTACCACGAGGAGATGCCCGGCCCGGTGGCCACCGCCCTCCACACCTGCTGAGCGGTTCCCGGAACCTCCACCTCCAGCTCGATGGAGTGCGACCGTTGCGGCATGGCCCCAACTATAAGCCCATAGGGGTTACCGGCGCGGGGCCAGGGGTTTGACACCCAACCCGAAATTCGGCATCGACGACCAACACGAAAAACCCGCTTGAGTGGCCGGTAGTATCAATTACTTCTCTGTGTCCGAACCCTGCCCCCCGCCGTCGCTGTCATCGGCCTCGAGGTCTGGCCTGCTCGCCGGGTTGGAGGGCGAACGGTTCGATCTGGTCGTGGTCGGAGGGGGCATCACCGGGGCCGGAGTGGCTCGCGACGGAGCCCGGCGAGGGCTGCGGGTGGCGCTGGTGGAGGGTAACGACTTCGCGGCCGGCACGTCGTCGCGCTCCTCGAAGCTGATCCACGGCGGGCTGCGTTACCTGGCCATGGGTGACATCGGCCTGGTGCGCGAGACCGCTCCCGAACGCCGGGCCGTTCATCAAATGGCCCCCCACCTGGCCGAGCCCTGCTGGATGGTGGTGCCGGCCGGGAGTCGGGCCAGCTTGATGAAGTTCCGAGCCGGGATCGGCACCTACGAGAAGCTCGGGGCGGTGGATGATGCCGACCGCCACCTCATCTGGGACCGGGACGCTCTGGGTGAATGCGAACCCCGACTCCGCCGGGACGAGTTCCCGTGGGCCTGTGCCTACCGGGAGTACATGACCGACGATGCCCGACTGGTGCTGGCCGTGCTGCGCGACGCGGTGGCGGCCGGAGCGCAGGTAGCCGGCCGGCTCCCGGTGGTGGGGGTGATCTGGGAGGGCGACCGGATCGGCGGGGTTATAGCCACCTGTGAGGTTACCGG
Organism: Candidatus Poriferisocius sp.; assembly: GCF_965202595.1. Taxonomy (GTDB): domain Bacteria; phylum Actinomycetota; class Acidimicrobiia; order Acidimicrobiales; family Bin134; genus Poriferisocius. The sequence continues at coordinate 25,178 of NZ_OZ241836.1, read as the reverse complement.
CGAGCGGGTGGAGATCCGGGGCGGCGCGGTGGTCAACGCCACCGGGCCGTGGGTTGAGCACCTGGCCGGTTTCGAGCAGAAAATCGCCGTCAATCGACTGCACCCCTCCAAGGGCATCCACGTGGTGGTGGACGCGGCCCGGCTACCGGTGAGGAATCTCATGGTCGTGAGCACTCCCGATAAGCGCACCATTTTCCTGCTTCCCCGGGGCGACACCGTGGCTATCGGCACCACCGACACCACCTACCACGGCGACCAGTTCCTCTGGCCCGAGATCGAGCCCGCCGATGTGGAGTACCTGCTGCGCCCGCTCGAACGCTATTTCGATGTCGAGCCCCTGGGTTTCGACGACGTGGTGGCGGCGTGGTCCGGTGTGCGCCCGCTGGTGGCCCAGAAGGGTAAGAAGGCCCAGGAGATCTCCAGGAAGGAAGAGGTATGGGTGGGAACCGGCGGCATGATAACCGTCGCCGGCGGCAAGCTCACCGGTTTTCGGATCATGGCCATGACGGTGCTCGACTTCGTGGCCGATCGGCTGGGGCTAAGACTGGGGCCGAGCCCGGGGCCCGAACCGCTTCCCGGCGGTAACCTGGCATCGAACCTCGACGATCATGCCGCTTCGGTGGCTACCACCACCGGTGTGGCGAGACCGATGGCTGATCGCCTGGTACGGCTCTACGGCGACGAGACCAGTCAGGTGCTGGCCAGGGGATCGCAACCGGTCGTTCCCGGCGGGCGGGTGGCGACCGGCGAGATCGAATGGGCGGTGATGGTGGACGGTGCACTCACCCTGGAGGACCTCATCTATCGCCGCACCCGAGCCGCCTGGTACACCCCCGCCGAGCGCGAGGCTCTCCTCACCCCGGCAGCCGCACGCATGGCCGAGCTACTGGGTTGGAACAGCACCCGTACCACCCAAGAAATTGAAACCGTTAGAACCCGCTTCGACCACGAACTGCAATTCAAAAACTACCCTGAAAAAAGCTAGTTGTAACACTACCAAAGGTTGGAGCTGGGAAGGCTCCACCGCCCGGTAGCTTTCTGGCAAAGCGTGCTGGGGCTATGCCAAAAACCGGAGCCTTTTGACAAGAGCCCCTAGGTATTTGCTATGAACGCTGCCGTGTCCTCGGTCGCCGTGTTGAATGCCCGGACGGTCATCGATCCGGCGGTCTGGGCCGATCCCTACCCGTTCTACGAGCAGCTCCGCCGGGAGCATCCGGTGTGGCGGGTGCCGGGCCTCGACCTGGCCCTGGTGGCAACCCATGAGTTGATCGTGGAGGCGCTCCGCCGGGTCGACGACTTCTCCAACCACCTCGATGTGCTGGTGGCCACCGGTCACAACGGCTCACCGGTTCTATTCCGTACCGACCATCTCGGCGGGGGCACCACCACCCTGGCCACCGCCGATCCGCCCGAGCACACCAAGCACCGCAGCGTTGTTTTCCCCGAACTGGTGGCTCGTCGCATGGAGGGGATGCGTTCAGACATCGAATCCATCCTCGCGGAGCACCTGGCCGACGCCCGATCCCGGGGAACCCGGGTGGAGTGGGCCGGCACCGTGGCCCATCCCGTGCCCGCCCGGGTCATCGGGAAGCTGATCGGCCTGCCCGACGAGGACTGGCCCCAGGTGATGCGGTGGGCCCTGCACGGCGGCCAACTGCTGGCTGGAGTCCACCCACCCGAGACCATGGCCGCGCTGGCCGAGGAGGCGGGCGAGGCCGGGGCTTACCTGACCACCAAGCTCCTCGAGGCCGATGGCTCCCGAAACGATGACCTGGTCGGGGTGTGCGCCCGGGCTGTGGCCGATGGCGATCTGGAGGTGGCCGATGCCATCGGCACGCTGGTGATCCTGCTCGGTGCGGGAGGTGAATCCACCGCTTCGCTGATCGGCAATGCGGTGCGAATGCTGGCCGAGGATCCGGAGCTCCAGGAGCAGGTTAGAGCCGATCCCGGTCTGATCGAACCCTTCATGGAGGAGGCACTGCGGTTGGAGTCGCCGTTCCGGGGCCACTACCGCCAGGTGAGGCGCGACTGCGAGTTGGGGGGAGTCGGTCTCAGGGCCGGTACAACCGTCTTCTTGCTGTGGTCCTCTGCCAATCGCGACCCGGCAGAGCACGACCGGCCCGACCAGGTGGTGCTGAACCGTCGCATCCCCCGCAGCCACCTGGCCTTCGGTCGGGGTATCCACCATTGCGTGGGTGCCCCGCTGGCCCGCCTCGAGGCCTCGTGCTCGCTGAAAGCACTGCTGCACCAGAGCCGCTGGTTCTCGCTGGCCACCGACGATCCACCCCGGTGGGAGAACAGCATGTTCGTCCGCCGCCACGAACACCTGCCCATAGATGTCACCTGGAACCAACACCCGCGAGAATCACACGATGCCCCCTGAGGCCCCTGGAACCAACACCCGCGAGAATCACACGATGCGGGTTATGTCGCAGATGAGCGCCTACCTTTGATTCATTATGCAGGAGCAGAACCATCCTCGGCGGTGTCAGTACCCTTGAGGGATGATTTCTCCGGTCGGGACGGTGGGGCGCTGGTCACGGGGGGCAGCGGCGGTATCGGTGCCGCCGTTTGCGAGCTGCTGGCCCGGCGGGGCAGCCCGGTGGCGTTCACCTACCGGTCCAACGCCGAAGCGGCCGAGGCAGTGGCGGCATCCCTAGCGGCTTTTGGCATCGAGGCCCATTCGGGGAACCCGGCCCTGGACGATCCCAGAGCGATACGGGAGTTCGCCGCCGAAGCCGCCGAGGTGCTGGGCGGGCTCCACACCGTGGTGAGCGCAGCCGGACCCCACGTCCCCCAGATTTACCTGTCGCAGACCGACCCCGACCTGTTCGCCCGCCAGATAGAGGCCGATGTCATCGGGGCGTTCAACCTGACCGTCGCCACGCTGCCCCACTTGCGGGCCTCGGAGGGCAACATCGTTTACATAACCACGGCGGCCACCACGGTGTTCCCCAAGCGGGACTCCCTGTCATCCATCCCCAAGGGCGCGGTGGAGTCGCTCATGCGAGCGGTGGCGGTGGAGGAGGGGCGCTTCGGGGTACGGGCCAACTGTGTAGGACCGGGCATGCTCGAAGACGGAATGGCCGCCCGGCTCATGGCCGAGGGTGATTTGGACGACCGGGCCCTGGAGGTGGCTCGCGCCAACATCCCGCTGGGGCGCTTCGGCAAGGCAATCGACATCGCCGAAGCCGCCTGCTTCCTCGCCTCCGACACCGCCAACTACATCAGCGGTCAAAAGCTCGACATCGACGGCGCGTTCACGGTCTAACCGGTCCGGCCCCAGCCCCGACCATCAATCCCCCACCATCAGTCACCCTCGTCAATCGTCACCCGGTGCATGACACGGCGCTGGGTGTAGTCGGGGACGGCGTAGTGCTGGACGGAGCGGTTGTCCCAGAAGGCGATGGAATTGGTGGCCCAGCGGAAGCGGCACTGGAAATCGGGGGAGCGCACGTGATTCAGCAGCAACGGTAGCAACGAGTCGTTCTCGGCCTCGGTCAGCCCCACCAGGCGGGTGGTGAAGTTGCTGTTCACGAACAGGGCCTTGCGCCCGGTCTCGGGATGGATCCGCACCACTGGCCGGATCAGCTCCGGGTACTGAGCCCGCATGGTGTCCAGGTGCTCGCGGGCCAGCCCCTCATCAATGGCCCGGGTGAGGGTATAGGTGAGGTCATGGGCCGCCTCCAGCCCGTCGACTAACAACCGCATCGGCCCGGAAAGCTCCTCGTAGGCCCGGTACATGTTGGCGAAGCAGGTATCACCCCCGATGTCGGGCAGCTCCACCGCTCTAAGGATCGAACCCAGCGGCGGGTTGGGCATGTAGGTGTTGTCGCTGTGCCAGCGGGCGGCCAACCCTCCCACCGGAGCGATCTGATCGAGCACGGTGATGGCCGGGTGGGTCTCCAGCTTGGGGCCGAAGGGGGCCACGTTGATGGAACCGAACCGCCCGGCGAAGGCCAGGTGCTGGTCGGGGGTGATGTCCTGGTCGCGGAAGAACACAACCAGGTGGTCCAGCAGCGCCCGGCGGATGGTGCCCACCACCGCGTCGTCGAGCTCATCACGCAGATCCACCCCGATGATCTCGGCACCGATGTCCGATGTAAGCGGGCGGATGTCCAAGCCGGTCATCTGCTCACCCACCGAAGTCCCCCGCATCCCGGCGGAGCTTGCCTATGGCATCGTCCAGCACTCTGATGGTTCTGGGCGACAGACCGGCCAGACCGAACTCGATATCGGCCAAGGCGTCAGCGGCCTTGATCACCACTCGACGACCCTCATCGGTTATCTCCGCCAGAACGGTGCGGCGGTCGACGCTGTGGGGTATCCGTCGAACCAACCCGTCGCGCTCCAGACGGTCGATGGCGTTGGTAACGCTGGTGGGATGGATCATCAACCGGTCACCCATCTTGCCCAGCGGTAGCGAGCCCCGGCGGGAGAAGTGCAAAAGGGCCAGAGCCTCGAACCGGGAAAAGGTCAGGTCGAACGGGGCGAGGGCTTCGTTGATGCGCCCGATCACGAGCTGGTTGGCCCGGGTGATGGATGTGGCCGCCGACATGGCGTCAACGGCTCGCCAATCATGGGCTTGCCAGTTGCGCCGGGCCTCGCTGATGGGATCGAACGGCAGCATCTCCCCGCCACTCTAGGTGACCGACCCCCACTCATCTCTTGTTGGCGGGCTCACGGCGATACCCGCCCACTCCGGCGCAGATCGTGGGGGACCGGGCCCATCTCCTTGCCGACGTTCTCGTCGGCCAACATCTGCGTGGCTAATCTATGCTGGTCAATGAGCCCACCGAGGAGGCACCATGATCGTCATAGCCGGCACAGCAAACCTGCCCCCCGAGAACACCGAGGCGTTCATGGCCGCAGCAGGGGAAATGGCCACCGCATCCCGGGCTGAAGGCGGCAACCTGGACTACTGCTTCTCGGTGCAGGAACCGGGCAGGATACGCATTTTTGAGTGCTGGGAGAGCGAAGAAGCTCTGGCTGAGCACTTCAAGGCTCCCCACATGGCATCGTTCGGTGCCACCATCGGAGATCTGGGTTTGACCGGAATGGACCTCCAGAAGTACCAGGTATCCTCGGTCGGCCCACTGTTCGAATAGGTTGCGCCAACGCCGGTCGGCCCACTGTTCGAATAGATTGCGCCAACGCCGGTCGGCAGGCGGGCAGACTGGTTACGGTGGAGGACTACTTCCAGCAGTTCGTGCGCTCATGGCGCAGCGTCACCTCCAGAACGGTGCGCGAGGCCGTGTCCCTGCTGTTGCTGCTCATCGTGGTGCTGGGTTCGGGGTTCTCCGCGCTGACCACCTACGCCAACCTGGTGTTGTTCGACGAGAATCGCTTCACAGAGGAACTCGACGGCATATTCGACAACGAGAACGTCCACAGTGTTGTGGCCGCTGCCTTCGTCTCCGGCGCAGAGGAGATGGCGGATCTTCCGGTCACCCCGGCGGGCTCGGCCGGTGTCCAGCAGGCGATCCGGGACGAGGTCCAGGCGGTGGTCGGGAGCCTGCTCACCGACGAGGCCAACGACCAATTGCTGGAACGGGCGGTGCGGCAGGCTCACAGCGATGTCCTGGCCGTGGTGGGGGGCACCGCAGTGGCCAATCCCCAAGCCAGAAGCGTCGAAGTCGATCTGGCACCCATCTTCAACCAGGCACTGGCGGAGATCGTCACCCGTGACGAGCTGGCCTTTCTGAGTGGTGTCACGCCCCCGGCCGGCGCGGGAACGGTGACCGTGCTGCGGCGCGCCGAATCCGGAGACCGGTTCTGGGAGTTCTTGGGTCAGCTCCAGGACCGGCGTTCCTCCACAATTACCTTGATCCTGCTGTGCGGCATCGTGGCCCTGCTGCTGTCACCGTCGAGACCCCGGGTGCTGTGGAGCACCGGTGCCGGCATCGTGGCCATGGCCGGCCTTTTGGGGGTGGGAATCTACGGCACCCGGGCGCTGCTGGCCGTGCTGATCGACAAAACCGACACCGTCCGGGCGGCCCAGGCCATCCACGAGGCCCTGGTGGGAGACCTGAACGGTCGCCTCATGGACATGGCCCTGATCGGGGGGGTGATGATACTGGTCGGTGCGGTCACCGGCTGGCTGTGGAACCGCTACGGCCCCACGAGCCCCGGGGAGAATGCACCAGCCGACCCACCAGCCGGCCCCGCCGCTCAACGGCCGGCGAACACCGCCTTGCCAGGACCGCTGTCGAGAAAGCTGGCCACGCCGGTTTGGGCGTCCTCGGTGTCGAATGAGGCGGCAAAGGCCTCCACCTCCACCGCCAGAGCCTCGTCGAGCGGCAGGGTATAACCGTCGAGGATGGCTTTTTTGGCCATGGTCAGCGCGGCGGGCCCGGCGGCGTAACGGGCGGCCATATCCACCGCCTTTTCGTACACCTCACCGTCGGGGTGAACCGCAGAGGCCAAGCCGATGGCCACCGACTCTTCGGCCTTCACGGTTCGCCCGGTGTAGATCAACTCCTTGGCCCTGGTGATCCCCACCAGGCGACTCAGTCGTTGAGTACCGCCCCCGCCGGGGATGATCCCCAGCAGCATCTCGGGTTGGCCCAGCACCGCGCTCTCGCCCACCAGCCGGAACTCGGCCGCCATGGCCAGCTCGCACCCCCCACCAAGGGCGTAGCCGTTGATGGCGCAGACGGTGATCTGGGGCAACTGCTCCAGCGCCCGCAGGGCACCGTTCATGTTCTGGCTCAGCTTTCGGGCCTCATCGGCTTTCGCCCCGGAGAACTCGGTGATGTCGGCTCCGGCGGCGAACACCTTCGGGCCCCCCCAGACCACCACCGAGCGGATGTCGCCTCGGCCGGCCAGCTCATCGGCTGCCCGGTGCAACTCGGCCACAACCTGCGAGTTGAGGGCATTCACCTTGGGCCGGTCCAGCCGCAAGGTGGCAACACCTTCTGCTTCACCGGTTTCTATCCTTACGAACTCTCCCACTACTAAGACTCCTTACCCCACCGGGGTGATGTATGAATGAAAGCCCCATCCTATCGCTGCGCAATTTGTCATCATGATCGGCTAAGCAAGGAGCCATGACCCCGCTGCTTTCCATCCAACTCCGTACTTTCGCCGCCACCGATCCCGGTCCGGGGGGTTGGCAGCAGATGCTGGACTTGGCCCGGGCCGCCGATGCCGCCGGTGTGGACAAGCTGGTGGTGAGCGACCACGTGGTGTTCGGCGAGCAGTTGGAAGCCTACGGCCGGCCCGAGTTGGGGGGCATGGCCGGCGGTCGCCAGCCCACCGGTCCCGATGGCCACTGGCTGGAGCCCACCACCGTCCTCACCCTGTTGGGGGGCATAACCAGCAACATCCGGCTGGGCAACAACATCCTCCTGGCCGCCCTGCGCCGCCCGGTGATCCTGGCCAAGTCGCTGGCCACCCTGGATGTGCTCACCGGCGGCCGGGTGGACCTCGGTGTGGGCGTGGGATGGCAGGCCGAGGAGTACGAGGCCGCAGGGCTCAGCTTCGCCGACAGGGGCGAGCTGCTCGACCACACCCTGGCGGTTTGCCAGGCACTTTGGGCATCCTGCCCCACCGACTTCGACGACGACCACCTCACGTTCTCGCGCATCCACATGCAACCCCAGCCATCACAGCCCGGCGGGGTGCCCATCTGGGTGAGCGGAACGCTCAACCCCCGGGCCATGCGCCGGCTGGCCCGGTTCGGGGCCGGTTGGATCCCCTGGGGCGACGACATGGGGGGTGACATGGCTGATAACATTGCCAGGATGCGGGAGGTGGTAGCCGGGTTCGATCGTGATCCCGCCGGCATAGGGGTGGTGGGCACCCTCCCGGTGGTGCGCACCGCCGACGGAGTGGATCTCGCCGCCACCATGGGCCAAGTGCCTCCGCTGGCTGATGCCGGGGTCACCGACTTCCGGGCGCACCTGCCCATACCCGAGGACTCCGCCGCCGCCCACGATTACCTGGCCCCAGTGGTGGATGCCTTCCGCTCGGCCACCGGACGCTAGCGGCCCGATGAATCACCCGAATCGACGTTTCGGGACCGGATTGGCCGGATGTCACCACCCCGGTCGATGCCGAACACCCGGTGTGAACCCGCATCGACGTTTCGGGACCGGATTGGCCGGATGCCACCACCCCGGTCGATGCCGAACACCCGGTGTGAACCCGCATCGACGTTTCGGGACCGGATTGGCCGGATGCCTGATCACCGTGGCCCTGCTGGTGTCGGCCTGCGGGAACGATCCGACGACGCAGGGTTCGGGATCGGCACCGGGGCCCAGCCCATCGGCCCAGACTCCGGCCCAACCCACCACCTCCCCCCAACCCACCACCTCCCCCGAACCGGCCACCTCCCCCCAACCCACCACCTCCCCCGAACCGGCCACCTCCCCCCAACCGGCCACCGGACCATCCGAACCCATTACTTCCTCAGAACCCGGTGTCGAACCCTCCCAACCCGGAACCGGGGGGCAGGAGCAAGTCGAATCGGGATCATTGCGGTTCCAGGATTGCGGTGAGATGTACCTGTGCGCTTCCCTCGAGGTGCCCGCCGATCACCGGAACCCCGATGCCGGTACCGTGACCCTGGAGCTGGGTATGCTGCCCGCCCGGGATCGGGAGCAGCGGATCGGTGTGCTGCTGGTGAACCCCGGTGGCCCGGGCGGGGACATGAACAGCTTCCTGGACTACAACGCCGGTCTCTCCCGCCGGCTGCTGGAGAGATTCGACGTGGTGGGATGGAACCCCCGAGGGGTCATGGGCAGCGTCCCGCACGGTTGCAGCGACGAAACCAACCGGTTCATGCTCGTCGATCCCCTACCCGACTCACCGCAGGAACAGTCCGCGCTGGACGAGGCCGCCCGAACAGCAGCCGAGGCGTGCCTGGAGGGCCTGGGGAAGTACGCCGGGTTGATCGGCACGACCCATACCGTGGCCGACATGGACTCCATCCGGCAGGCTCTGGGTGAGGAGACGATCAGCTACTTCGGCTTCAGCTACGGGGCCCAACTGGGTCTGCTGTACGCCGATCGGTATGGCACCAATCTCAGAGCCATAGTGCTCGACGGTCCAACCGACCCCACTTTGGAGCCCATCGAGATGGGAGTCGGGCAGTTGCGGGGCTTCGCCCGGGTGATTGCCGACCTTTTCGACACCTGCCGCCGGGATTCGGACTGCCCGGTTCCGGGCGACCCCGAAACGGCCTACGAAAATTTGATGGCCCAGGTGGAGGTCACTCCCCTGCGCGACTCCAACGGTGATGTGCTGGTTGGCCCGGCCGAAGTTGAGCTGGCCCTAACCACGGCTGCTTACGATCCCTATTTGTGGTCGTCTTTCTACAGAGGTTTGGCCTCGGCTCTGCGAGGCGACGGAGAAATGTTGAACGACATGGCGATGTGGTACCTGGAGGGTTCCGATTCGGGTTCCTTCGTGAGCATCGGTTGCGCCGACAGCGGGCCACTGACCCGTGACGACTTGCAGGATGCCATGGTCAGGTTCGGGGAGGTGGCGGGTGATTTCGGCCGATCCGCAATCCAGTCGGCCCTACCCTGCCTGCACTGGCCCGAAACCGACCCACTCCCGGGCGGGCCGATCCGGGCCCCCGACACCCCATCGGTGCTGGTGCTAGGCAACCGGGGCGACAACGCCACCCCCTACGAATGGGCAGCGGCGGTGGCCGAGATGCTGGAACACGGAACCCTGTTGACCTACAACGGCAAGGGCCACCTCAGCTACGGCCGCAGCCGGTGCGTGGACGAAGTGGTGGACGACTACCTGATCGATCTGGTTCTGCCCACCGGCAACCAGGAATGCGATTAACCCATACCCCGGAGCAACCCACCTCGATACCGAGCCCTGCGAACCTGCATTCACGAACCTGCTTTGGAGTGTCTCACAGGCACCGAGCCCTAAGAACCTGCTTTGGAGTGTCTAAAGGGCACCGAGCCCTAAGAACCTGCTTTGAAGCGGGGATCGCGGTCGAGCAGCTTGTCCACCATGGTGATCAGAACCAGCAGCACGGCCGACAGGGCGGCTGCGATCCAGAACACGAAGCGGGTATCGCCCACGGCCAGCAGCCCGGCCACTGCCGGAGGTCCGCTGACCTGGCCGATGCGAATGGCGGTGCCCCAGGCGGCCACCATCACCGCCCGATGCTCGTCGGGGGCCAGCGAAGCCGCTCGGCTTTGCAGCGGCACCACCACCAACTGGTCGGCGGCTCCGAGCAGGAGCACCGGGGCGATTATCACCGCCAACGAGGGCGAGACCGCCATACCCATCAGGCAGATCAAGAACCCCGCGTAGCCGGCTCGCACGACCTTCGAGGTGGAATAGCGGCCGGCGATGCGGCCCATGCTCAGCGCCACCAGGCCGGCCGACACCGCCGGCATGGCTTGGATCAAACCCCGTACCCCAGCGGAAGCGCCGAACGCGTTCTCGAGATGGATCGGCATGGTGGTGATCCCAACGGCGAAGAAGATCAGGAAGGTGAACGGTCCCACCAGCAAAAGCACTCCCACCTCGGGTTGCAACAGGTGGGGGCGAGCCTCGCGGAGCTGGTGGCGCAGCGGAATGATGGTGCGAGTCCGGTCCGGGGGAAGCAGCCTGGCGGCGCAGCCGGCCAGCACAAGGGTGGCCGCGTGCATGGCGAACGGCCCCCGCCACCCGAACAGCTCGGTGAGCAAACCCCCGGCGGCGGGCAGCACCGCCACCGCCAGGGTGATCGACAGCGAGTTCTGACCAACCACCCGGATGCGTTCGGTTCCCCGGTAATGGTCGCCGATGATGACCAGGGCCAGGCTCAAGAACCCGGCCGATCCCAGCCCCTGGACGAACCGGAACACCAGCAGCTCAAGCAGGCTGTCCGACGCCATGATGGCCAACCCGCCGAGGCCGAAAACCAGCAAGCAGGGCACCGCCACCCGCCGCCGCCCGTAACGGTCGGCAGCCACCCCGATGACCGAGGCCATAACCAGGCCGGGGGCATGGGCGGTCATCAGTATGAACACCGAGGTCTGGTCGGATATCCCGAACGCGTCGGCAATGTCGGGGATGGCCGGGGCTATGGAGGCATTGGGCAGGATGGCCGCCGCGCCGATCAGCCAAACCACCACCAACTGCGAACGCCGGAGTCCCACAACCCGACCGTATTGCCCCACCCCCAGTCCCGTGCAGTCGCGCTCCATGAGACACGACTACCGGCAGTCCCACTGACAGAGGCCCCAGTCCCGTGCATTCTGGTGCCATGATTTGAAGCGTGGAGCCGACTCGTGCACCGGATCATCGCCGGTGCCACCTGATCCGCGGAACCGCCGTGCTGGTGACGGCGGTATTGGTTCTGCTGACCGCGGGATGCACCACCAGGACCAGGGAACTCCCCCAGGGCCCGCCCCGGGAGATCCGCATCATCAATAACGTGGAGTTGGCCGGCGATGACCGCACCCTCACCGTCCGCTACTGGGGCACCGAATGCGAGGACTTCAGCGATGCCCAGATCGACTACGGCATCACCCAGATCAAGCTCGCCATATACGCCCTGGTCACGACCGAGGACTGCCGGCGCTCCGGCCGCCAGCACACCGCCACCATCACCCTCGACCAGCCCCTGGCCCGCCGCATCATCATAGATGCCAACACCGACACCGTGATCCTCGACCCCTAACCAAACAGCCCCAATCGCTCAGCTCGGCATCTCCTCCAGCAAGCGCACATCCTCGGATGTGATCGGTCGGCCGAGCCTGACCGTCGGCAAACCCGATATCAAACCCGATGGAACAGCATGGGCCGCGCTCTGCGAGGTGATGCCCAACCGGATGAACTCGGTCAGCACCTCGCTCATCGTCTTCTTCTGCTGATGGGCAAGTTCATGGGCCATGGCATGAATGTCGTCCGGCAAATCCACTGTTGTGCGCATCAACACATCAAAAAAACGTGGCCGGTGGTTACGGCTGGAAGGTCGGTGGTGTCGCGGGTGAACAGGGCGGGGGTGATGGTGCCGTGGACCTGGCGAGGGCCGGGCAGGGCGGCGGCCACGCTCAGGGCGGCGTGCTGGCCGATGGCGGAGTCCAGGTAGTTGGTTATCACAACTTTGCGCCCCTGCTGGATCCAGCGACAAGCGGCGGCATGCGCCGTTCGGGGACCACCCAACGCCATGGGCTTGATCACCAACACCGGGATCGATTCGGGCACCGAGGTAGCGGCAAAACCCAAACTCTCGTCGGCCGCCACCGGAATACCGGCAAAACCCAAACTCTCGTCGGCCGCCACCGGAATACCGGCAAAACCCAAACTCTCGTCGGCCGCCACCGGCACCGGAGAGCGCTCGGCCACCCGGGACAGGGCGGTCAGCCCCGCCACCGGCTCCTCCACGTACTCGATGCCGTACTGCTCCAGCCGGGCCAGCACGGCAACCGCTTGAGTCATCGTCCAGGCCCCGTTGGCATCCAGCCGCAAGCGAGCAGCCCCGCCGGTGGCTTCCCGCACCGCCCCGACCATGGCCAGGTCGTCCTCCACGCAAGCTGTGCCCACCTTAAGTTTGACCGTGTCGAAGCCGGCCGCCACCGCCGCGGCGGCCTCTTTGGGATCTCGCACCAGGGCGTTCAACCCCACCGATTCGGCCACCGCCCCACCGGCGGCCAGCACCTCGGCCTGGGTACAACCCCGGCGACGGGCCTCCCAATCCAGCAGGGCCAACTCGACAGCAGCCCGGGCGAACCGCTCGGGAGGCAGGTTCTGGGGGTCGGGATCGGCCGCCCACGCGGCTAGCGCCCGCCGGGCCGCCGGCAGATCGGCACCGGGCCACCCCGGCAGGGGCATGGCCTCCCCCCAACCGGTGCATCCGTCGCCGGTTACCGCCACCCGTATCCCATCTCTTTGGGTGATAATTCCCCGGCTGGTCATCACCGGATGGCGTAGCTCCAGGGCTATATCGCTCAGCTCCACCTGCATCGGATTACCGCAGTGGCCGCAGTGGCCGCAGTGGCCGCAGTGGCCGCAGCATCGGGGCTGCGGTAGCACGAAATGTGCCGGCTTGGCCTTGGGTTACCGCGGCGACCGCAGCGGCCGGGGCATCAATATCAGGCAAGTGGTACACGAGGCGCAAAACCAGCTTGGGTTACCGCGGCGACCGCAGTGGCCGTGGCATCGGGGGCTTCCAAGTGAGCGGCGTGGCCGGCATCGGGCACCAGGTAAACATCGGCACGGGGGATCACGGCGGCCATGGCCCGGGCAATGGCCGCGAACTTGGTGTCGTCGGCACCGGCAATGAGGGTACAGGGCATCGACAACTCCCCCAAGCGACCGCCGATGGGATCGACCGCTCCCGCTCCCATTCCCCGCAGGCTGCGGGCCAGACCGCCGGGGTCACAGGCCAACCGCTGGGCCCGCAGTGCCGCCCGCTGGGCCGCGGGCAACCGGTGGCGCTGGGAAGCGAACAGGGGGAGGTCGCCCCAGTGGTCGGTGAACCACTCGATACCTCTCGTCTCGATTTGGGCGGCCAGCGCCTCGTCGGCGGCAATGCGTCGAGCCCGCTCGACCGGATCGTCGATCCCGCCCCGGGCCCCGATAACGGCCAGCGCCGCAACCCGGTCGGGGTGAGCCACAGCAAGATGGAGAGCGACCCGTCCACCCATCGAGTAGCCCACCAGGGCGAACCGCTCCCGATCGGTGACCGCCGTTACCACCGCGGCCACAGCGGCGGCCATGGTGTAATCGGCCGGATCATCGGAGATCGGCCCCGACCCGTGGCCGGGCAAATCCACAGCCAGCACCGGCTGGGGCAGGCGGCTGGTAAGCGGCACCATGGCCGAGGCCGACCCGGTGAACCCGTGCAGAACCACGGTGGTCGTTTCGCTCATCCCTGCCAGCCGGCCAGTTGTACCGGATGGTGTGGTGGGCCCGATGACGTGGGCGAAGTAGTAACTTCCCACAAGCCGGCCAGTTGCCGGCGCTGGCTCATGGCGGCACCGTGATCGATCGGGACCTCAACAAGAGTCACTCCGGTGACCCCGTCCACGGCCCCGGCCAGCTCATCGACGTTTTCAACGCGACGGTAGGCGGCACCCACCCCTACCGCCAGGGCTTGCAAGTCCACGCCATGGGGGGTGTGGAACAGCTCCTCGAAATGAACTTGGGGACCACCCCCGGCCACCGGCAGCAGCGAGAAAATGCCCCCACCATTGTTGTTGGGCACCACCAGGGTGAGGTCGGCACCGGAGCGGGACGCGGCGAGCAAGCCGCCGATGTCGTGCAGCAGGGCGATATCGCCCACCAGCGCGGTCACCGGGCGGCCCAGCGCCAGGGCCGCCCCCAGCGCCGACGACACCATCCCATCGATACCGTTGGCCCCCCGGTTCACCAGAACCCGTCGCGGCGGGGCACCGGGCGGCCAGAACGATGTCGCATCCCGCACCGGCATGCTGCTGGAAACGTACAACGCCACCTCGGGTGGCAGCGCTCGCAACATGGTGGCCAGCAGCAGGGGTTCCAGCAGATCACCGCCCCCCAGCAGATCACCGTCGCCCAGCAGATCACCGCCCCCCAGCACCGATTCCACCCGGCCCCAAGCCTCATCAGCCGCTTCGACCCAGGCCCTCACCCAGGATGGGTCAACCGGGATCATCCGCTCGGTGGCCGCGCCCAGCAGCCTCACCGGATCGGAAGCCAGCACCGCTGTCCACCCGAACGACGGATCCTCCCACCGGCGGCGGGGGTCCACCAGCAACCGGTGGGCGGCACCGCACGATTCCACAAAGTCGATGACCGCCTGGTTGCTGGGCGGCCCCCCGATTCGCACCAAAACATCGGGATTGAGCTCAGCACGACCCAGCACCCACTCGGCACCGTCCAGCACCGGCAGCCCCCGCCCCCGGAGCTGCGACCCGGCATCGGCCACCACCGGCCAACCGGCAGCCCCGGCGAACTCCACGATGGTCGCCGCGCCGGCATCGTCCACATTTAGGGCCCCGACCACCATCAACCCCCGCCGACCGGCCAGCCCGCTCACCTTCTCAACCTCCAACTCGAGCAAAGGCCGCACCGGCACAACCGGTCGCCCCAGTGCTGGCTCAACCTGGGGAATCGGCCCCAGCGGTTCCAGCGGCTTGCGAAACGGCCAGTTCAGGTGCACCGGCCCGGGATCGGGGCCGGCCAAAGCCATGGTGGCTGCCCGCACCGCCAGCCGGGCGAAATAATCGGGCTGGTCAAGATCGCAGGGGATCTCGGCGTACCAGCGGGTGTGGTTGCCGTAGAGCTTCACCTGGTCGATGGTTTGGCCGGCCCCGGCATCTCGCAGCTCGGGAGGGCGGTCGGCGGTGCATACGATCAGCGGCACCCCCGCGTGGTGGGCCTCCACCACCGCGGGCAGGTAGTTGGCGGCAGCGGTGCCCGATGTACACACCAGCGCCACCGGCCGGCCCGATGCCTTGGCCATGCCCAGAGCGCAGAACCCCCCCACCCGCTCATCCATCTGAACGGTGATCCGCAACCCGGCCTGGTTACGGGCGGCAACCGCCAGCGGGGTGGATCGGGACCCGGGCGACACCACCACATCGGTCACCCCGCAAGCAACCAGCTCGGCCCAGAACCGCATGGTTGCCCTGTAAGCCAGATCGCTCACCAGCTCGGCCTTTTGACCAGATCGCTCACGTAACCACATCCAAAATGGCAGCCAACTTGTAAGCCAGATCGCTCACGTAACCACATCCAAAATGGCAGCCAGTTTGATATCAGTCTCGATCAGCTCCTGTTCGGGATCGGAACCGGCCACGATGCCCGCACCGGCGAACAGCCGGAGCCCCTCCGGGCCGACCAAAGCCGAGCGCAGGGCCACATAGAACGAGCCGCAACCCCGGTGGTCGATCCAACCCACCGGGCCGGCATACCATCCTCGGTCGATCCCCTCGTGGTCGGCGATCCACCGCTGGGCAAACAGGCTCGGGGTTCCTCCCACCGCCGGTGAGGGGTGAAGTGCACCGGCCAACCGCAGGGCCAGGCCCGGCCGGGGGGCAATCCTCCCGGTGACGGTGGTACTGAGGTGATGGATGCCGGGCAGGGTCAGCGCCCGGGGCTCACCGGTGGGATCCAACTCCACACCGGCCAGCGCCAGCCGGGTCCGCAGGTAGTCCACCACGTAGCGGTGCTCGGCCTGCTCCTTGGGATCGGATACCAGTTGCTCGACATTGATGGCATCCTCAACCGGGGTCGCCCCCCGAGGAGCGGTGCCGGCAACTGCGGTGGTGGTAACCAGATCGCCGTGCAGCTCCACCAGTATCTCCGGTGTCGCCCCCACGAAGCATGACCTTCCCCGGCCAAAACCGAACACCGTGCAGGACTCGAACCGGCTCGCCAACCGGGCCAGCACAACGGCTGGTTCGATAGCGCCACCTGCCTCCACCTCACGAGCCACCACCACCTTGGCCAGCTCCCCGGCCTCTATAGCCTCCGCAGCCCGTTTCACCGCATCCCGGTAGGATGCTCGCGACCCATCCTGCACCCGCAGCCCATCAACAGACCGGCAACCGGAGTCAGCCGCCACCGGTCCCCGCACCACCCGTTCCGGCACCGCCAGCCACCCGCTGGGATACCCCGCCCACGCCCCCGTGCCCTCCTGGTCGGCGAAACTGAAACCGGCGAACGCGATATCCCGATCACCAAGCAGATCAGCAGCCGCGGTGGCGGCAACATCGAACCGCCAGGGACCATCCACCTCCACCGCTCGGGCCACCCCCAGCCCGGCCATGGCATCATCGCCGGGGGGGCACCAGAACACCCGATCGCCTCCTGCCCACTCGGCGAACGCCTCAAGGGGCATCATTGCCCCTTCTCCACCAGCCGGGCCGCGGCCCGGCTCAGCAGGGTCCGACGGAAGTGCTCACCCACCAGCGTCACCACGTGGGGCACCAGCGCCTCCACCAGCGGGACCAGTTCCTTCAGGTTGATGCCCTCCGAGCCTTGCGATCCCATGGCCGACAGGAACAGATCCACCGACTCGTCCACCACCTCCTCGACGTTGCGGGCGTGACGGACAGCCAGCCGGGCCAGATCATCCACGCTCACCCCCGCGGCGATGATGACGGCTGCCGCCTGAAGCATGGTGACCGCGTCCTGCCCGAACAGGCCCTGGCGGTCGGGGATCAGCAATCCAGCGTCTATGGCCAAGTCCACCTGCTCGGGAGCTATCCCCGACCGGTGGATCAACTCGGCCCGGCTCAGACTTTCTTGCGCCATCCCCAGAGCGTAAACCCCATCAGCGACATCATCACCTGCCAGCACCCAGCAACTATCACACGCACCATCACCTGCCAGCACCCAGCAACTATCACCCATACCATCACCTGCAACATCACCTGCCAGCACCCAGCCATTCAACCGTCACCACAGCAATTATCCTCGGGGCACTATGGGCTTTGCCTCGCTCTTGCTGGCACCGGAGCTGCCGGCCCAGCCGGACACCCCCGGGGTGATCGTCGCCCGGCCCGAGGGCGACCACGTTACCGGCTACTTCGATCTGGTGGCCGGAACCCAGCGGCTGGCCGCCACTCTGGTCGAAGCCGGCGTGGCCCCCCGAACCGCGGTGGCCTGCCTACTACCTCCCAGTGCCGGCGTAGTTGCCGCCTTCTTCGGCACGTGGGCAGCCGGCGGGGTGTACGTGCCGGTCAACCCCCGCCTCTCCGATACCGAAATTGCCCACCAGCTCGCCGAAGTTAATCCCGCGGCGGTGATCGGCCGGCCCGAGCAGCTCGACCGAGTGGCGGCCCCGACCACCCGCATAGTCGCCGCAAGCGACCTGAACTGGTCGGTCGCCGAGCGTCGCGCCACCGCAGTCAGCCCTTATCAACCAGGGGTTGCCACCGTGTCGTTCACCTCGGGGACCACCGGACGGCCCAAGCCCGTCGAGCTTCACGAGGACGCGGTGCTCCGGCTCATGGACACGATCATCGCCACCGCTCGCCGGGACCGCCCCATAACCCACCGCCCCGAAACACCCCATGTGATCCCGGTGTCCACCTCGCTGTGGGCGGGCATCTACAACGTGGTGTTCGCGGTGCGCACCGCCAGCCCGGTGCTGCTGATGCCCAGCTTCAACGCTCTGGAATACGCCCGGGTGGTGAGCCACTACGGGGTGGCATCCACCGTGCTGCCCCCGGCGGCCATCGCCATGCTCAATGACGAGCCCGGCATCCACAGCCTCGACCCGCTGCGCATCGTCCGCTCCATCACCGCCCCGCTCTCACCCCGGCAAGCTCGCCGGTTCCACCAACGGTTCGGGGTGATGGTGCTGAACGGGTACGGGCAAACCGAACTGGGGGGCGAGATCGTGGGCTGGACCGCTCGGGACTTTCGCGAACACCCCGAGAAGCTGGGAGCGGTCGGGCGGCCCTACCGCGGGGTGGAGCTGCGGCTCGGAAAGCAGGGCGATTTGTGGGCCCGCACCGCCTACACCGCCGGGTTGGACCCCAACGGACGGTTCGGCGACCGGCTCGACGACGGCTTCTTGCGCACCGGTGACATCGCCCGCCTCGACGAGGACGGCTTTTTGTGGATCGAGGGCCGGGAGTCGGACATGATCAACCGGGGCGGCTTGAAGGTGTTCCCCGCCGAGGTCGAGGAGGTTCTACTGCTGTCCGAATCGGTGGCCGACACCGCGGTGGTGGGAGTTCCCGACCCCCGCCTGGGTGAAACCCCCTGGGCCTTCGTAGTACCGGCCACCACCAGCTCCCCCTTGGCTCGCGACGACCTAGAGCAGCTCTGCCGCCAGCACCTGGCCCCCTACAAGGTGCCGGTGGCCTTCGAGATCCTGGGCACCCTGCCCCGCAACGAGATCGGCAAAGTCCTGCGCCAGACCCTGGTCGATCAGGTTGTATCTGCTAAGCAACCGAACTAGCCGACCAGGCCGCAGCCGCTAAGCAACCGAACTAGCCGATCAGGCCGTAGCCGCTCAGCAACCGAACTAGCCGACCAGGCCGTAGCCGCTCAGCAACCGAACTAGCCGACCATCATGGCCGAGCCGTGAGACCCGGCACCGGCAACATGGGGCATGCAAGCACTGGCGCGTACTCGCGATCAGAGGACTTGGGATCACAAACGGTCGATGACATCACTGCGAAAACGTCGAATATCTTGTCTGCCTCGTAGACCCGCAGCGACGGCCCAACAGTTCGATCCTTCACTACGCCTACTGCTTTGAGGCGACGGAGCGCGTCTGCGCAGCGCCTCTCGGAGAACCCAGTTGCCTCCGACAGCGTCTTGGCCGTTACCGATGGGTTCGTGGGAAGGTGGTCGATGATTGCCGAGATTGCCGAGCGGCCCCTACGACCACCAACAGCAGCTCGCCAATGCCGTTGAAGAACCTCGATTGCTTTCTGGTAGCCCACCACCGCCACGCTGGACTGATGCACCGCCGTTGCCAGCACTTCCAACCAACGAACCAGGGCGGCGGAACGGCCTGGATCGTGCGCCGCCCCAACGTAAGTCTGGAACTCCGCAAGCGAGTCGAGGTAGGCACCACGATTGCCCGACAAGGCCAGACTGATGGGCGGCATCATGCCGTTGGCTGCGCAGCGCTGCTTGAGCACCCCATACAGCACGGCCCGACCAGCACGACCGTTGCCATCACCGAAGGGATGTATCGTTTCGAACTGTGCATGAGCAACCGCTGCTTGGAGCAGCGGAGAGTGGTCCTCGCTGCGCAGGTAGTTCACCAGATCCGCCAACAGCGGCTGGCACATATCAGGCGGGGGCGGCACGAAGTCGCCGTCCAGCGGATGCCAGTCATTGCCACCAACCCAGTTCTGCTCCAACCGCACAACCCCACCCAGGTGAGGTGAAGGTGACGCATCCATCAGCACACGATGCGCGACAAGCAGTGTGCGCACGTCGATCTCCTGTCGCTGGGACAGCATCTGCTGGGCTTGGGATGTGGCAGCTATGTTGCCGATCACCTCGGCCACAGCTCCCCGGGCCGGGTCAAGACCGGTGTGATGCCGCGTCGCAAGGGCACGCACGACCTGCTTAGGGCTTGGCGCAACCCCTTCAATGCGTGACGATCCAAGCGACTCAGCCCAAAAGCAGATGTCACCGCCCGTACCCGGCTTTAGCCGGTGCGACGTGTCGACCAAGGTGCGCTCAGCCTCAGCAATGAACCCGGCAACGTCGGCTGCCAGAAGCGGATCCCAACCGGCGAGTTGATGAGGAACGTAAGCATCGAAGCGGCCCCCACGGCGGTCGCGTGCCCGCAGAGCGTGCGGGTTGCCGTGCCAAATCTGAGAAACGTATCTGCCCATAGCTCTTCTCGCTTCCGGCTTAGCGTGCCATCAACCTCTATGTTTGACACGCTAATTTTTTTATCGTGCCAAATCCGCTCTGGGCGGCCTCCTCCGACCGCCACCACCCATGGTGAAAATAACCCGGCTTTTCATGTCGGAGCCTTCGGTGCCGCTCACAAGCCCACCTGTAGCGATCACCGGTGGGGCTGGCGGCAGGCGCAGCATCGCCAACCCTTCCTGCCGTCCACGCGGAAGTCGCGATCACCGGTGAGGCTGGCCATCCCCCGGGCTGTTCACCAGTCCAATGACTCGAACACAGCAGACGCAAGCTCACGGTCGGGGGAAAACTGGCCCTCATAGAGGGGGCCGCACGGCATTCGGGAGAGGCGCGCTGACAGCGCCACAAAATCGCCTTCTGCCTCGAGGTCGCGTTGGCGATCCGCATGTTGGGCAAATGCAGACAAGCTCGTAAGCAGGCTCCGGTTGACCGTCTTGGCGTATGCCACCTCGCCCATCGCCCCCACTTCTCGCGACACGAAATCAACCGGCATTCCCAGAACCTCCAGCACCAGCCCGAGTTGGTCGGGAAACCGATCGGCCAGCGACACCGCCGGTGCCAGCGGCAAGAGCACGGGCAGCAGCGCTCTCTCGTTCATAAAAAGCGCCGCTTGCTGGGGCTTCCAGAAAATCGCAGTTGCGTACCAGTTCCCCAACACCGTGGACGGCTCGGACACCGGCGACGAAACCGGCTGCTTCACCCGATCGAGCAACTTCTTGGTGGCGTGAATCGTATACATTTCGTTTAGTTTGGCCTCCGGTCACCCCAGGCGTTCGCCATGGTGTCAATAATGCTACTGATGCCTGTGACAAGAGCTTGATCCAACCCGATGCCGGGCTGGGCCGAGGCGACACAGGCGTCATCGGTTTGGGGTCGGTTCAGTTGCGTTGGGTTGGGATTGGGGGGTGGCATCGGATCGGTCGCAGCAACAACCGTTCCGAATCGGGGTTGCGGGATCGGTTCCTGGCGGTGGTACCGGTGGGCTTGGGTGGTTGTTGCCAGGGTGGTCGCACGCGCCCGGCTACGAACCGCTAGCCACAGTCCCCGCCGGTGGGCTTGGGTGGTTGTTGCCAGGGTGGTCGCAGGTAGTGGCGGCAGGTGTCGGGGTGTTTTTCGACGCTCCAATCCCGGTGGTGAACTTTGTGGTGGCAGTCATGGCAGACGAGAACCAGGTTGTCCGCCTGGGTGGGACCACCGTGTTGCCAATG
Organism: Candidatus Poriferisocius sp.; assembly: GCF_965202595.1. GTDB lineage: Bacteria > Actinomycetota > Acidimicrobiia > Acidimicrobiales > Bin134 > Poriferisocius. The sequence continues at coordinate 3,669 of NZ_OZ241836.1, read as the reverse complement.
GTCTATGTGGTGAATCACGCACCATTCGGGCTGTTTTGCACACCCGATGCACCCATGGTCGCGAGCTATGAGGGTGGCTTTGAGCTGCGGGCTGGGGTGACGCTGGCGACCCAGCGACAAGCACTCAAGCTCACTGTTGAAAATACCGGTAAGTATCTCAGCGTCACACGCCAGCTTGCGGAACTCGGCTTGCGGCAGCGGGCTACCGTCCGAAAGGCGAGGCCGACCCAGCTTCTGATCAATAATGTCGTAATCGGCCAGGATCAACAAGCTGGTTGGTTGAGGACACTCAACAACTCCAATTTCCCCATCAGCGCCACCGACGGTTTGGGTGGTGCGGGTCAACAACTCAGCAATGGCATCGGCCCGGCGATGGCGAGTTTTTTCGCGTTCGCGACCGTTGGTGGAGTACCAGGCCATGTCGGTCTTATGGTTGAGTGCGGCTCGGATGCGCTGCCCTGTTATCGGATCGAACAAGGCGTACAAGCACCACATACCATCGTCCTGCTCGCTAAAAGACGCAGTACGAGCGTTTCGCTGACGCTCCAACCGTTCAGAACCATCATCACCCGACAACTCGTCTTGATGGGCACGCACCGTGCGCCGAAACTGTTCGGGACTCTGGGTTTCGGCTGCGGCTACCATCTTGGGCTCATCCAACGGCCCGGGCCTTCACAGCGTTACCCAGGATGCGGGCATGCTCAGAAGTGATCCGGCTATCGGTCAGCGCTTCGCGGGTGGTTGGTAAGGCTTCTAGCTGTTCTGCGTCGCGCATGATGCGCTGAGCATTACGACCCGACTGGCGCAACCCCCTACGCAACACATCGGTAGTGTCAAAAGCGCTGGTGCGCCGCTTCTTCTCAGCCACCGCCTCAGCCAAAAACCCGTCCAGACGGTTCCGAGCATCACCGATCAACCGCAGACGAGCATCCAAATCAGCATCACTCAACCCCATCACATCCGCTACTTCAACAAACACATCCGAACCGGACCCCTCCGCCACAACGGCCGGCCCACCCGAACCGGACCCATCCCTAATCAGAGCATCAAATTTCATACCTACCAGTTTACCAGTACCAGTGACAACATCAACTAAAATTGCTAAAAAATACAAAATAATAATTAGAAATATTTGATAATTATAGATATTGGCTGGAGTTGTCTACCATTGGAACCTCGTTCCCCAACCCACCGAGTCGTGATAAAATGACCTGCCGGTGAGCACGGTCACGTTGGAGAACAGCGATTTCTACGCGGCGCTTGAGGAATTGCGCAGCGAGGCCGACTCGCTTTTCGGCCGAGGCCGCAACTTCGAGCGGCTGATGCGCCAGGCCTTCGAGGCGCATCCCTACGAGTACGGCCCCGCTCGCTTCGAGAAGGTGTGGTTGTGGGCGGACTGGCCCGAACGTGCCGAGTTGGGCTACGGGGCGGACATCGGAATCGATCTCGTGGCCCGCCAGACCGATGCCTATGGCGGCGGACTGTGCGCCATCCAGTGCAAGAACTTCGCTGCGGGCCATCAGGTGCCGACAAGCGATGTTGACTCGTTCTTAGCGGCTTCGGGCACTGAGCACTTCGCCAGCCGCATCCTGGTGGTCACCTCGGACCTGTCGACAGCCGGCTGGACCAAGGTGCATAAGGCATCGCCACGCTGTGAGGTGCTCGATGCCGTAAAGCTGAGTTCGTGGCCCGTGCGCTGGCTGGACTTTCTGGACAGGCCCGACGACCTCGAGTTCGATCATCGTGAGCGGCACCGGCCCCGGCGGGATCAGCGTGACGCTTTGGATGCCATCGCCAAGGGTTACCAATCCCACAGCAGGGGCCGCCTGGTGATGCCCTGCGGCACGGGCAAATCGCTGGTGGCTATGTGGGCCGCAGAGGAGAACGCCGGCCAAGCCGGCACGGTGCTGTATTTGGTGCCCTCCATTGCGCTCATGGGTCAGACGATGCGCGAGTGGGCAGGCCACCGCAATATCGGCCACACCTACCTGGGCGTATGTTCCGACAAGACCACGGGACACCGCGCCGAAGACGGCGGCGACACCGCCCGAGACCTGGCCGAACTGTCAATGCCCGTCTCGACCGACCGTGAGCAGATCGCTGAGGCGCTCGCAAGACCGGCCGGCAACAAGATGCGAGTCGTGTTCAGCACCTACCAGTCGCTGCCGGTGCTGTCCGAGGCTCTGCCGTCCGACTTCACTTTTGACCTTGTGATATGCGACGAGGCGCATCGCACTAGCGGAGTTGACCAGCCGTCCACGGACGAGAAATCGGCATTCCGGCTCATCCACGACGAGCAGCAAGTGCCTGCGCAGTTCAGGCTGTTCATGACGGCTACCCAGCGCATTTTCACAGCCGCCGCGAGGGCGCGTGCTGCCACCAAGGACAGCGATGTCTATTCGATGGATGACGAGGAACTTTACGGACCGCTGCTGTATGAGATGTCGTTCTCCGACGCGGTGGATCGCGAGCTGCTGTCGGACTACGAGGTGTTGATCGTGGCCCATTCCGAGTCGCAGTTGACTGCGGGGATGAACAACCGCCTGGCCGCGATCAACAGCGCCAGCGGCCGCCGCCACATCGTCACCAAGGAGGATGCCGTCAAACTCCTCGGCTGCTGGGATGCCCTGGCCGACCCCAACACCAAGGGTGTCTCGCCCCACCGGCTTACGGGCCAGATAGCAGAGGTCACTAAGGGCGGCGGCAAGGGACATCTCCATACCGCCATTGCCTTCACCAACACGGTCAAGCTCTCCAAAGCGATCGCGGGGCCCTCGAGCGAGACAGCCGGGCTGTGGGAATACGTGGCTGACGAAGCCCCCCCCCCCCCGCAGAAGGTGTAGACACAGCCAAGCTGCTTGAACTGTCCGTCCGGCATGTGGACGGATCAACGCCGGCAGTCGCCCGAACAGCACAGCTTGACCGCTTGCGCAGCGAGCCCGAGCCGGGTGTCTGCCGCGTGATCTCCAACGCTCGGGTGCTCACCGAGGGGGTGGACGTTCCCGCCCTTGATGCGATCCTGTTCCTGGAGCCCCGAAAGTCGAAGATCGACATAGTGCAGGCCGTGGGCCGGGTAATGCGAAACGCTCCGGGCAAGAAGAAGGGCTACATAGTGATCCCGGTCGTGGTGCCCGAGGGCAAGGGTGTCACCGACACCGACGTTCTGGAAGGCTCCGACTTTGCGGTTGTGTGGGATGTGGTGCGTGCCTTGCGCGCCCACGACGCTCGCATGGACATGTGGGTCAATCACATCGACGCGGCCCGCAACTCCGAGCACATCTCGCTGCTGGATCGCAGCACCGACCATCCTATTGACGACCTGTACGGCAGCGTGGAGCAGCTTCGGTTCCTGCTCAACGAGAGGATCGCCTCCAAGCTGGTCGACCGCTGCGGTGACCGCCAGATGTGGCCGTCATGGGGCGAGAAGGCGGCCAAGGTCTGCGAGCAAGTACGCAAAAGGGTTGACGCGGAGCTGGCGAGACCCGAGACCGATGATGCGTTCAGGGCCTTCGTGCAGGCGATGCGATCTGTTGTGGGAGATCACTTGACCGAAGACCAGGCCGCCGAGATGGTGGCCCAGCACGCGGTTACCATTCCGATCTTCGACTGCCTCTTCGAAGACTCGCAGTTCGCTGAGTCGAACCCCGTGTCGATCGCGATGACCACGCT